>NZ_JACSPM010000009.1 GCF_014837165.1 Microbacterium gallinarum | reverse complement strand
GTTAACGCGAAATGGCCACCCTGCGTTGGGTGGCCATTTCGGTAATGGAAGTCCGGCGGTGTCCTACTCTCCCACAGGGTCCCCCCTGCAGTACCATCGGCGCTGAGAGGCTTAGCTTCCGGGTTCGGAATGTGACCGGGCGTTTCCCTCTCGCTATGGCCGCCGAAACACTATTGATGTTTCAGTCTGCACACAAACGATTGCATTGTTTGGTGCGGTTCTCGACCGTACATCGAGAACCACTCAGTGGACGCTAGCACCATGAAACGGTGTGTTATCAAGTCATCGGCTTATTAGTACCAGTCAGCTGCACGTGTTGCCACGCTTCCACATCTGGCCTATCAACCCAGTAGTCTGGCTGGGAGCCTCTCGCCCGAAGGCATGGAAGTCTCATCTTGAGGCCGGCTTCCCGCTTAGATGCTTTCAGCGGTTATCCATCCCGAACGTAGCTAATCAGCGGTGCTCCTGGCGGAACAACTGACACACCAGAGGTTCGTCCAACCCGGTCCTCTCGTACTAGGGTCAGATCCTCTCAAACTTCCTACGCGCGCAGCGGATAGGGACCGAACTGTCTCACGACGTTCTAAACCCAGCTCGCGTACCGCTTTAATGGGCGAACAGCCCAACCCTTGGGACCTACTCCAGCCCCAGGATGCGACGAGCCGACATCGAGGTGCCAAACCATGCCGTCGATATGGACTCTTGGGCAAGATCAGCCTGTTATCCCCGAGGTACCTTTTATCCGTTGAGCGACAGCG
The DNA here is from genome assembly GCF_014837165.1 of Microbacterium gallinarum. Lineage (GTDB taxonomy): Bacteria > Actinomycetota > Actinomycetes > Actinomycetales > Microbacteriaceae > Microbacterium > Microbacterium gallinarum. The sequence continues at coordinate 4,770 of NZ_JACSPM010000009.1, read as the reverse complement.
CTTCCACAAGCCACTGCCGGATCACTAGTCCCGACTTTCGTCCCTGCTCGACCTGTCAGTCTCACAGTCAAGCTCCCTTGTGCACTTACACTCGCCACCTGATTGCCAACCAGGTTGAGGGAACCTTTGGGCGCCTCCGTTACTTTTTGGGAGGCAACCGCCCCAGTTAAACTACCCACCAGGCACTGTCCCTGAACCGGATTACGGTTCTAAGTTAGATATCCAGAGTGACCAGAGTGGTATTTCAACAATGACTCCACGGTAACTGGCGTCACCGCTTCACAGTCTCCCACCTATCCTACACAAGCCACACCGAACACCAATACCAAGCTGTAGTAAAGGTCACGGGGTCTTTCCGTCCTGCTGCGCGTAACGAGCATCTTTACTCGTAATGCAATTTCGCCGAGTTCGCGGTTGAGACAGTTGGGAAGTCGTTACGCCATTCGTGCAGGTCGGAACTTACCCGACAAGGAATTTCGCTACCTTAGGATGGTTATAGTTACCACCGCCGTTTACTGGGGCTTAAATTCTCAGCTTCGCCTTGCGGCTAACCGGTCCTCTTAACCTTCCAGCACCGGGCAGGCGTCAGTCCGTATACATCGTCTTGCGACTTGGCACGGACCTGTGTTTTTAGTAAACAGTCGCTACCCACTAGTCTCTGCGGCCTCCAAACGCTTTCGGAGCAAGTCCTAATACGTCGAAGGCCCCCCTTCTCCCGAAGTTACGGGGGCATTTTGCCGAGTTCCTTAACCACGATTCTCTCGATCTCCTTGGTATTCTCTACCTGACCACCTGAGTCGGTTTGGGGTACGGGCGGCTAGAACCTCGCGTCGATGCTTTTCTTGGCAGCATAGGATCACCCACTTTTCATCCGCATCGTGTCTCAGCCTGTATGAGTCACGGATTTGCCTATGACTCGGCCTACGCACTTGCACCAGGACAACCATCGCCTGGCTTGGGCTACCTTCCTGCGTCACACCTGTTAATACGCTAACCGCACCAGCATGGGGTCGTGCGCTAGCTCCCCCGCCTCACCCCGAAGGGATCGTACGAAGGAATTCGGGCACTTAGCACCACTGGATTAGTTTGGGCGGTTCTTCGCCGGTACGGGAATATCAACCCGTTGTCCATCGACTACGCCTGTCGGCCTCGCCTTAGGTCCCGACTTACCCAGGGAAGATTAGCTTGACCCTGGAACCCTTGGTCTTTCGGAGGACGTGTTTCTCACACGTCTTTCGCTACTCATGCCTGCATTCTCACTCGTGTGGCCTCCACGGCTGGTTCACACCGCCGCTTCGCTGGCCACACGACGCTCTCCTACCCATCAACACGGCTGGACCACGAAGGCCTACCAATAATGTCAATGCCACAACTTCGGTGGCGTGCTTGAGCCCCGTTACATTGTCGGCGCGGAATCACTTGACCAGTGAGCTATTACGCACTCTTTCAAGGGTGGCTGCTTCTAAGCCAACCTCCTGGTTGTCTAAGCAACTCCACATCCTTTCCCACTTAGCACGCGCTTAGGGACCTTAGTTGGTGGTCTGGGTTGTTTCCCTCTCGACTATGAAGCTTATCCCCCACAGTCTCACTGCTGCGCTCTCACTTACCGGCATTCGGAGTTTGGCTGACGTCAGTAACCTGGTGGGGCCCATCGGCCATCCAGTAGCTCTACCTCCGGCAAGAAACACGCAACGCTGCACCTAAATGCATTTCGGAGAGAACCAGCTATCACGAAGTTTGATTGGCCTTTCACCCCTATCCACAGCTCATCCCCTCAGTTTTCAACCTAAGTGGGTTCGGCCCTCCACGACGTCTTACCGTCGCTTCAGCCTGGCCATGGATAGATCACTTCGCTTCGGGTCTAGGACATGCGACTGAATCGCCCTATTCAGACTCGCTTTCGCTACGGCTACCCCACACGGGTTAACCTCGCCACATATCGCTAACTCGCAGGCTCATTCTTCAAAAGGCACGCTGTCACCCCTACTAAGGAGGCTCCAACGGTTTGTAAGCAAACGGTTTCAGGTACTATTTCACTCCCCTCCCGGGGTACTTTTCACCTTTCCCTCACGGTACTTGTCCGCTATCGGTCATCTGGGAGTATTTAGGCTTATCAGGTGGTCCTGACAGATTCACACGGGATTTCTCGGGCCCCGTGCTACTTGGGATACTCTCCACGCTGCGTCCGACATTTCGGTTACGGGGCTGGCACCCACTCTGGCCGGCCTTTCAAGACCGTTCACCTATATCGCCGCATCACGTTCGCTGCTCGGCAGAACAGCACGGAAAGTCCCACAACCCCGAATACGCAACTCCTGCCGGATATCACACGTACTCGGTTTAGCCTGATCCGGTTTCGCTCGCCACTACTAACGGAATCGCGGTTGCTTTCTCTTCCTGTGGGTACTGAGATGTTTCACTTCCCCACGTTCCCTCTACCCGCCCTATATATTCAGGCGGGAGTCACTGGGTCGGCACGCCGCCCAGCGGGGTTTCCCCATTCGGACACCCTCGGATCACAGTGTGCTTATCCACTCCCCGAGGCTTATCGCAGATTGCTACGTCCTTCTTCGGCTCCAGATGCCAAGGCATCCACCGTTTGCTCTTAAAGACTTGAAATCACATGAGTTTCATCAAGAATCGACACCGCAACCCGAAGGCCACGGTGAGAAATTGACTAATGATCTTTAAGATCATCAATACGAACCGACATACGTCGGCTCGAAGATGCTCGCGTCCACTGTGTAGTTCTCAAAGTACGGGCGGTCCCCACCCCGCAGCCGGCACCAGCCGGCATGAAGGATGGGCCCAGAAGTCCCAGTCGCAGCAACCCGAAAGCCACCGCACCCGGTCCCTCAGGACCCAACAACGTGCACGCCCCGCCAGCATCACCCCCACCGTTCCAGACCCGAAGGCCGTACTGAGCAGGAGATCTCCCGAACGGAGCCTCGTCAAATGTTCCACCCATGAGCTAACCGGCAGACACAGTCGGTCTGATCCGGCGCCTGGACACCCCGAAGAGTGCCAGATGCTCCTTAGAAAGGAGGTGATCCAGCCGCACCTTCCGGTACGGCTACCTTGTTACGACTTAGTCCTAATTACCGATCCCACCTTCGACGGCTCCCTCCACAAGGGTTGGGCCACCGGCTTCAGGTGTTACCGACTTTCATGACTTGACGGGCGGTGTGTACAAGACCCGGGAACGTATTCACCGCAGCGTTGCTGATCTGCGATTACTAGCGACTCCGACTTCATGAGGTCGAGTTGCAGACCTCAATCCGAACTGGGACCGGCTTTTTGGGATTCGCTCCACCTCACGGTATTGCAGCCCTTTGTACCGGCCATTGTAGCATGCGTGAAGCCCAAGACATAAGGGGCATGATGATTTGACGTCATCCCCACCTTCCTCCGAGTTGACCCCGGCAGTATCCCATGAGTTCCCACCATTACGTGCTGGCAACATAGAACGAGGGTTGCGCTCGTTGCGGGACTTAACCCAACATCTCACGACACGAGCTGACGACAACCATGCACCACCTGTTCACGAGTGTCCAAAGAGTCCCCTGTTTCCAGGGTGTTCTCGTGTATGTCAAGCCTTGGTAAGGTTCTTCGCGTTGCATCGAATTAATCCGCATGCTCCGCCGCTTGTGCGGGTCCCCGTCAATTCCTTTGAGTTTTAGCCTTGCGGCCGTACTCCCCAGGCGGGGAACTTAATGCGTTAGCTGCGTCACGGAATCCGTGGAATGGACCCCACAACTAGTTCCCAACGTTTACGGGGTGGACTACCAGGGTATCTAAGCCTGTTTGCTCCCCACCCTTTCGCTCCTCAGCGTCAGTTACGGCCCAGAGATCTGCCTTCGCCATCGGTGTTCCTCCTGATATCTGCGCATTCCACCGCTACACCAGGAATTCCAATCTCCCCTACCGCACTCTAGTCTGCCCGTACCCACTGCAGGCCCGAGGTTGAGCCTCGGGTTTTCACAGCAGACGCGACAAACCGCCTACGAGCTCTTTACGCCCAATAATTCCGGATAACGCTTGCGCCCTACGTATTACCGCGGCTGCTGGCACGTAGTTAGCCGGCGCTTTTTCTGCAAGTACCGTCACTTTCGCTTCTTCCTTGCTAAAAGAGGTTTACAACCCGAAGGCCGTCGTCCCTCACGCGGCGTTGCTGCATCAGGCTTCCGCCCATTGTGCAATATTCCCCACTGCTGCCTCCCGTAGGAGTCTGGGCCGTGTCTCAGTCCCAGTGTGGCCGGTCACCCTCTCAGGCCGGCTACCCGTCGACGCCTTGGTGAGCCATTACCTCACCAACAAGCTGATAGGCCGCGAGCCCATCCCAGACCAAAAAATCTTTCCAGCAGCTGGAGATGCCTCCGCTGCTCGTATCCAGTATTAGACGCCGTTTCCAGCGCTTATCCCAGAGTCCGGGGCAGGTTGCTCACGTGTTACTCACCCGTTCGCCACTGATCCACAGAGCAAGCTCTGCTTCACCGTTCGACTTGCATGTGTTAAGCACGCCGCCAGCGTTCATCCTGAGCCAGGATCAAACTCTCCATAAAAAATGTTTGCCACCACAACCCGGGAAAACGAGTCGAGCAGCGAGTTCGAAACTGACCAAACGGATGCCATCACTGACAATCCATACGCCAACCCCACAAAGAGGCTGGACTTGATCCAAAGGAATCTCAAACGATCAAAAAATGACCGACGAGGTTATTTGGCATTTGACAAGTGCACGCTGTTGAGTTCTCAAGGATCGGACGCTCC
>NZ_JACSPM010000008.1 GCF_014837165.1 Microbacterium gallinarum | reverse complement strand
CCCCCCCCCCCCCCCCCCCCCCCCCCCCCCCCCCCCCCCCCCCCCCCCCCCCCCCCCCCCCCCCCCCCCCCCGCCCCGCCCCCCCCCCCCCCCCCCCCCCCCCCCCCCCCCCCCCCCCCCCCCCCCCGCCGCTGGGCTTGACACGAGAGGAGTGGGCCGCTGAACGTCATCACCGACAACTGGGATGTCTGGGCCGAGGGTCTGATCGGCACGCTGATCCTGTTCTTCGGGGGAGGGCTCCTCGCTCTCATCCTCGGGATCATCGTCGGCGCGATGCGCGTCTCGCCGATCCCCGTCGCGCGGAGCATCGGATCGCTCTACGTGAACACGATCCGCAACACCCCGCTCACTCTCGTCTTCTTCGCGTTCGCCTTCGCGCTGCCGCCGCTGCTCGGACTCCGACTCACCGCGGATGTGTCGCTGACGCTGGCGGTCTGCGCTCTCGGCATCTACACGGCGACGTACGTCGCCGAGACCATCCGCTCCGGCATCAACACCGTGCCGGTCGGGCAGGCCGAGGCGGCCCGCGCCGTCGGCCTCACCTTCGGTCAGGTGATGACGCTGGTCGTGATGCCGCAGGCCTTCCGATCCGTCATCCCGCCCATGATGAGCGTCTTCATCGCTCTCCTGAAGAACACCACCGTGGCCGCCGGCTTCGGCGTGGTGAATCTCGGCGCCGCCCGCAACTACCTCAGTGAGCGCGGCGCCAACCAGATGCTCGTGATCATCTGGGTCATGATCATCTTCGTCGCGCTCGTCCTGCTGCTCTCGTGGGCCCAGCGAGCGCTCGAGAACAAGTGGAGGGTCGCGCGGTGAGTTCCGTCCTCTATGACGTGCCCGGTCCTCGGGCGATTGTCCGCAACCGCATCCTCGGCGTCGTCACCGTCGCCGTCGTCGCGGCCGTCCTCGGCTTCTTCCTGTGGCGCCTCTACGACACCGGCCAGTTCACCGCCGAGAAGTGGCAGGCCTTCACCTACACGAACGTCTGGGTCCAGATCGGACTCGCCACCCTCCGCACGCTCGCCGCGTTCGCCGTCGCTGCCGTCGGCGCCCTGATCCTGGGCTTCACGCTCGCCATCGGCCGCATGTCGGATCACGCATGGATCCGCGTGCCCGTCGGGGCCATCGTCGAGTTCCTTCGCGCGGTGCCGGTCCTCGTCTTCATGTTCCTGCTGTACTACGGACTTCCCGTCATCGGCGTGCGGATGGCCCCGTACTGGGCCGTCGTGATCGCGCTCATCGCCTACAACGGCTCCGTACTCGCCGAGGTCATCCGAGCCGGCGTGCAGTCGCTTCCCCGCGGTCAGCAGGAAGCGGGCTATGCGATCGGACTCCGGAAGGCCGGCGTGATGAAGCTGGTGCTGCTGCCGCAGGCGATCCGGGCCATGATGCCGGTCATCATCGCCCAGCTCGTGGTGACGCTGAAGGACACCGCACTCGGCTTCATCATCACGTACCCCGAGCTGCTGTTCTACGCGCGCTTCATCGGCTCGCAGTCGTCGCTCGACTCGCCGATCATCCCCGCGACGATCATCGTCGGTGCGATCTACATCGGCCTGTGCCTGATCCTGTCGTTCGTCGCGAACACGGTCGAGAAGCGACTGCGCCGCTCGTCGGCCGGGGTGAGGATCGCCCAGGCCGAGCAGCCGACGCAGGAGATCACCGACACCGAGCTCATCGTCACCCAGCGGGGAGGCAGGGGAGCCGGCATCTGAGGCGCCGGACGCGGCGGGGCGGGGCATCCGCCGTCGGTAGACTCGGTTCTCGTGTCTGATGCTCACGAGATCACTCCCGAGGCGGTGGAAGCCGCCGTGCGGTCGGCCCTCGACGCCGTCGCCGCGGCCGGTGACACGGCCGCTCTGAAGGCCGCCCGGTCCGCCCACAGCGCCGAGGGTTCTCCCCTCGCCCAGCTGAACGCGCAGCTGCGCAGCGTGCCGAACGAGAAGAAGGCCGAGTTCGGCAAGCTCGTGGGCCAGGCACGCGGGCGCGTGAACCAGGCCTTCGCGGCGCGCGAGGCGGAGCTCGCCGAGGCCGAGACCGCCGCCCGGCTCGAGGCCGAGCGCGTCGACATCACGGCGCTGGCCCAGCGGGCACGCACCGGGGCGCGGCATCCGATCTCCCTCCTGCAGGAGCAGATCTCCGATATCTTCGTCGGCATGGGGTGGGAGATCGCGGAAGGCCCCGAGCTCGAGCACGAGTGGTTCAACTTCGACGCCCTGAACTTCGACGAGGACCACCCGGCGCGTCAGATGCAGGACACGTTCTTCGTCGACCCGGTGGAGCGTCACCTCGTGATGCGCACGCACACCAGCCCCGTCCAGGTGCGCTCGATGCTCGAGCGCGACCTTCCGCTGTACGTCCTGTGCCCGGGCCGCGTGTACCGCACCGACGAGTTCGACGCGACGCACTTGCCCGTCTTCACCCAGTTCGAGGGCATCGTCGTCGACAAGGGCATCACGATGGCGCACCTCAAGGGCACGCTCGACCACGCCGCCAAGGTGCTCTTCGGCGCTGAGGCCAAGACGCGCTTCCGCGCCAACTACTTCCCCTTCACCGAGCCCTCCGCCGAGCTCGACCTGTGGCACCCGACCTTCAAGGGCGGCGCGCGATGGATCGAGTGGGGCGGCTGCGGCATGATCAACCCCAACGTGCTGCGTGCGGCGGGGATCGACCCGGAGGAGTACTCGGGCTTCGCGTTCGGCATGGGCATCGAGCGGACGCTCATGTTCCGCAGCGACGTCCAGGACATGCGCGACATGGCCGAAGGCGATGTCCGCTTCAGCGAGCAGTTCGGAATGGTGGTCTGATGCGCGTCCCGCTTTCGTGGTTGCGTGAGTACGTCGACGTCCCGGCGGACGCGACGCCCGAGGACGTTCTCGCGGCGCTCGTGAGCGTCGGTTTCGAAGAGGAGGACGTGCACCGTTTCGAGCTGCAGGGTCCGATCGTCGTGGGAGAGGTGCTCGACTTCGTCGAGGAGCCGCAGTCCAACGGCAAGACGATCCGCTGGTGCCAGGTGCGAGTCGCGCCCGAAGGCGAGACCGCGGCCGACGGCGGCGACGCCGTGCACGGCATCGTCTGCGGTGCGCGCAACTTCTTCGCCGGCGACAAGGTGGTCGTGACGCTGCCGGGCGCCGTGCTGCCCGGGCCGTTCCCGATCGCCGCACGCAAGACGTACGGCCACGTGTCGGACGGCATGATCGCCTCGGCGCGTGAACTGGGCCTGGGCGACGAGCACAACGGCATCCTGCGCCTCGTCGAGCTCGGCATCGACGCTCCGGTGGGCACCGACGCCATCACGCTGCTCGGGCTGGACGACGTCGCGATCGAGATCAACGTCACACCCGACCGCGGCTACGCCCTGTCGGTGCGCGGCGTGGCCCGCGAGTACGCGCACGCCACCGGCGCCGCGTTCCGCGACCCGGGCGATCGCGAATGGGGCGAGCTGCAGCACCCCGCTTCCGGCTTCGCCGTCGCCGTTGACGACGCCCACCCGATCCGCGGCCGTGTGGGCGCGTCGGAGTTCGCCGTGCGCATCGTGCGCGACGTCGACCCCACCAAGCCCACGCCGGCCTGGATGATCGCGCGCCTGAACCTGGCGGGCGTGCGTTCGCTCGGCATCCTGATCGACATCACCAACTACGTGATGCTCGAGCTCGGTCAGCCCATCCACGGCTACGACCTCGACAAGCTGCAGGGCGGCATCACCGTGCGCCGTGCGACGCCGGGTGAGCAGCTCGAGACCCTCGACGGCAAGGTGCGCACGCTCCACGCCGAGGACCTCCTCATCACCGACGAGTCCGGTCCGATCGGTCTCGCCGGCGTGATGGGCGGCGGCACGACCGAGATGAGCGGCAGCACCCGCAACGTGCTCATCGAGGCGGCGGTCTTCGACACCGTCTCCATCGCGCGCACGGCCCGACGCCACAAGCTGCCCAGCGAGGCATCCCGTCGCTTCGAGCGCGGCGTCGACCCGCTCATCCCGTTCGTCGCGGCCCGCCGTGTGGCCGACCTCATGGTCGAGTACGCGGGCGGCACGCTCGACACCGAGGTGGGCGGCGCGCTGTTCACCACTGTCGAGATCGCGGGCATCGACCTGCCGCGCGGCTTCGTCGAGAAGCTCATCGGGGTCGACTACACGACCGGCGAGATCGTCGCCGCGCTCGAGATGATCGGCTGCGAGGTCTACGACACCGGCGACCACTGGTCGGTGCACCCGCCGTCATGGCGCCCCGACCTCACCGACAAGTGGACGCTCGCCGAGGAGGTCGCCCGCATCGAGGGCTACGACCGCATCCCGTCGATCCTGCCCACGCCGCCGTCGGGCCGCGGTCTGACGCCCGCCCAGCAGGGGCGCCGTCGCGTGGCGAATGCGCTCGCGGCCGCCGGCTACGTCGAGACGCCGTCGTTCGGCTTCACGACCGAGGAGCTCAACGACCTGCACGGCTCGGCCTCGGGCGACAAACTGCCCAGCGTGAAGCTCGCCAACCCCCTCGACGGGCAGGCGCCCTTCCTGCGCCGCTCGCTCGTGCCCGGCCTCCTGCAGGTCGCGCACCGCAACGTCGCCCGCGGGCTCACCGATCTCGCGCTGTTCGAGACCGGCGTCGTCTTCCTGCCGAAGCCCGGTGTCGCGTACGGCACCGCCCACGTGCCGCCGCTGGCGGTGCGACCGGATGCCGCGACCCTGGCCGAGCTCGACGCGTCCATTCCGCCGCAGCACCGGTTCATCGCGGTGCTCCTCGCGGGCAACCTCGTCGCCAAGCAGCCGGGCATCGCTCCCGTCGCCGCCGACCTCGCGGATGCCCTCGACGCGGTGCGCGCCATCGGCGCCGCCGCGGGCGTCGCGATCGACGTCGCCCAGGGACAGCGCGCCGCGCTGCACCCGGGACGCACCGGAGCGCTGTCGGTCGCGGGCACCGAGGTGGGCTACGTCGGCGAGCTGCTGCCCGCTGTGGCCGAGGCATCCGATCTGCCCGGTCGGGTGATCGTCGCCGAACTCGACCTCGACCTGGTCCTCTCCCTCGCCGGTGAGCGCGTCGTCGCGGCGTCGCTGTCGGGATACCCGGCCGCCACGCAGGACGTCTCACTCGTGGTCGCCGCCGACCTGCCGGCCTCCGAGGTGCGCGCGGCACTCCTGGAGGGAGCGGGCGAGCTGCTCGAGTCGCTGCGACTCGTCGACGACTACCGCGGTCCGGGAGTCGAGGAGGGCACGAAGAGCCTCACGTTCGCCCTGCGCTTCCGCGCGCCTGACCGCACGCTCACGGCGGCCGAGGCCACCGAGGCGAAGCTCGCGGGCGTCGCGACGGCCGCCGAGCGCTTCGGAGCGACCCTGCGCGAGTAGCGCGGGGATCCCGGGTCGGACCGGTCAGCGGCTGCCCCACGTCCACGCGGGGCGGTCGAGGACGCCCTGACCGGCGATCCGCGTGCCGTCGGGGTGCGCTTCGAGGCGGTGCGTCAGCGCGCCGGCCCGTTCCAGGGGTGCCGACAGACGTTCGGCGTGCGTGACCACGACGACCTGCGAGTGAGCGGATGCCTCGACCACGAGTTCGGCGAGCGGTTCGAGCAGGTCGGGGTGCAGGCTCGCCTCGGGTTCGTTCAGCACGATGAGCGGCGCGGGGCGTGCGGGCAGCAGCGCGGCGCACAGCAGAAGGTAGCGCAGCGTGCCGTCGGACAGCTCGCCGGTCTCGAGCGGCCGCAGCAGGCCCGGCTGGCGCATCACAAGACGGAACCGTCCGTCGGATGCCTCGACGCTCACCCGCGCGCCCGGGAACGCCCGGGCGACCGCCGCGTCGAGCGCACGCCCGTGCCCGGCGTCGTGGATCGTGGCCCAGACCGCGGCGATGTTCTCACCGCCGTGCATGAGGGTGGGGGAGCGGGTGCCGACCTGGGGCTGGCGCGCCGGCGCGTCGACGTCGACGCGGAAGTGGTCGTAGAACCGCCACCCGCCGAGGGTGCGCCGCAGCGACAGCAGCTCGGGTGCTGTGTCGCCGTCGGCGAGGTCGGTGACGATGCTCTCGAACGGCGCGAGCTGCTGGGCGAGGGCGACCCAGGCCCCGTCCCGCACGCGGGTCGCACCGCGCAGCCGGTCGATGAGCAGCGTGGCCGGCTTCGCCACAGGCCCCGCGAACACCTGCTCGCGCTTGAGCTCGGGATCCCGGGCGAACAGGCTGCGCTGATCGACCTGCGGGATGCCGAGATCGACGAGATAGCCGAGCTCATCCGAGGCGAACCCGAGCCGCACAGCCACCGGCCCCTTGCGCACCGTGCCCTCGGAGCCGCCCTGCTCGGGGCCGGCCCACAGCAGCGACGGCAGTCCGCCCTCGCGCGCGACCGAGGCCACCAGCGACCCGGTCGCCGTGGCGGCGAGGAGCCGCAGCGCGCGGTACAGGTTGGACTTGCCGGACCCGTTCGGCCCGGTGATCACGGTCAGGGCGCCGAGCGGCAGTACGACATCGCGCAGCGAGCGGTAGCCCGAGACGGCGACGGTGGTCAGCATCCCGCCATCCTGGCAGGGGCCTCTGACGCCTGGGCGGTTCCGCGAGCGGGGTGTGTCGCAACTCCGCCTGGGACGGCGCGATGGCTCGCGGGCGGGCGCGCAGTGACTCCGCCTGGCGGGGGTGGGGTTCACCGGCGTCGCGTGTCGTAACTCCGCCTGGCGTCGGGCTGGCGGCGCAACAACGGCCGGAAACGCGGAGGCTCGGGCCCCGCACTGGACAGCCAGGCGGAGTTGCGGCACGCCCCGGGCCGGCGCCCGGCCGGCGGGCGGCGCGGGGAGGCGGAGTTACGGTACATGCCGCGCACGGGCGGGGATGCCGCGCCGCCGCGGGCAGGCGGAGTTACGGCACACGGCCCTGCGCGGTCCGCTGTGAGCGGAGATGCTCGCCGCCGCCTCGCCGGTCTGCTTGGGTGGGAGCATGACCGACGTACTGGTGCTGGGTGGGACGGGCTGGCTGAGCGGGCGCATCGCGGAGAAGTGGGCGGATGCCGGGGCATCCGTCACCTGCATCGCCCGAGGCGGGCGACCCGCACCGTACGGCACGCACCTCGTGACGGCGGACCGCGACGAACCGGGGGCGTACGACGAGGTGGCATCGCGCGACTGGGACGAGGTCGTCGACATCTCGTCGAAGCCGGTCCACGTCGCCGCCGCGCTCGACGCCGTCGCCGAGCGCGCGAAGCACTGGACGTACATCTCCACGGTGTCGGTGTACGCCGAGAACGACGAGCCGGGCGCGGACGAGTCGGCCGACGTGCTGGCGCCCGCGGGACCCGACGAGGAGGAGGATTACGGCCGCGCGAAGGTGCGGGCCGAGGCATCCGTCCGCGCCGCCCTGGGGTTCCGGGCCGCGATCGTACGTCCGGGTCTGATCGTCGGCCCGGGCGACCCGACCGACCGGTTCGGGTACTGGGTCGGGCGGTTCGCGCTTGCCGCGGGGGAGGATGTGCTGATTCCGGATGCCACGGACCGAGGCGAGCAGGTCATCGACGTCGACGACCTCGCCGACTTCGTGCAGGGCGTCGGACGCGAGCGCTGGACCGGGGTCGCGAATGCGGTGGGCGACCCGGTGCCGCTCGAGCGCCTGCTGGCGGAGGCTCGCGGAATTGCCGGGCAGTCGGGGCGTCTCGTGACGGCGACGGACGACTGGCTCGAGGCGCACGGCGTGGCGTACTGGATGGGTCCGCGGTCGCTGCCGCTGTGGCTCCCCGCAGGCATGCCGGGTTTCTGGACACGCTCGAACGCGGCGTATCGCCTGCTCGGCGGCCGGCTGCGCCCCCTCACCGAGACATTGCAGCGCACGCTCGACGACGAGCGTGAGCGCGGCCTCGACCGCGAGCGGCGCTCCGGGCTTTCGCGCGCCGACGAGCTCGCCCTCCTCGCCGAGCTGGCGTAGCGAGCGCGAGACGTCGCATCCGTGACGAGACGACGCCCGCGGGACGTCGTCTCGTCGCAGGAACGTCGTTTCGCGGCGTGACACAGGATTTGCGGATGCCGCGGCCCGGCCGCTATCGTCGCCGCATGCCTTCGGCCACCCAGGGACTCGTGACGCTCGCTCCGAGCGCAGCCCCTGCGCGCCGACGCCGTCTGGGCGAGCGCCGACTCTAGGCGACCCTGCACGCCGTCCTCCCGGACGTCTGCGAGCGGGCGTCGCCGTCTCCGGCCCCCGCACCCAGACTCTAAGGTGGAATCCATGACATATTCGGTCGCCGTCTCCGGCGCATCCGGCTATGCGGGCGGCGAGATCCTGCGGATCCTCGCCGCGCATCCCGACGTCGAGATCCGCACCGTGACCGCGCACTCCAACGCGGGACAGCCGCTCATCCAGCACCAACCCCATCTGCGCTCGCTCGCGCACCTCACTCTCTCCGAGACGACGCCCGAGATCCTCGCCGGGCACGACATCGTGTTCCTCGCCCTCCCGCACGGGCAGTCGGGCCAGTACACCGACGCTCTCGGCGACGCGGCCCTCGTGATCGACGCGGGCGCCGACCACCGGCTCGAGTCGGCCGCCGACTGGGACACGTTCTACGGCGGTGACTTCCACGAGCCGTGGGTCTACGGAGTGCCGGAGCTCCTGACGGGCGGCGCCAAGCAGCGCGAGCGGCTGGTCGGAGCATCCCGCATCGCCGCCCCCGGCTGCAACGCGTCGACCGTCTCGCTGAGCCTCGCCCCGGGTGTCGCCGCAGGCGTCATCGACCCCGGCGACATCGTCACGGTGCTCGCGGTCGGACCGTCCGGCGCCGGCAAGGCCCTCAAGCCGAACCTCCTCGCGAGCGAGATCCTCGGCAGCGCGAACCCGTACGCCGTCGGCGGCACCCACCGTCACATCCCCGAGATCCGCCAGGCGCTCGCCGCGGCGGGCACGCCGGCCGACGGCATCCGCATCTCTTTCACTCCCGTCCTCGTGCCGATGGCCCGCGGCATCCTCGCCACCTCCACCGCCCCCATCGCGAACGGCGCGACGGATGCCGAGATCCGCTCCGCGTGGGAGTCCGCCTACGGCGACGAGACGTTCGTGCAGCTGCTGCCCGCGGGCCAGTTCCCGCGGACGGCGGACGTCGTCGGCGCCAACACCGCGCTGATGGGCCTCGCGATCGACCGCGCCGCGAACCGCGTCGTGGTCGTCACCGCCGTCGACAACCTCGTCAAGGGCACGGCCGGAGCCGCCGTGCAGTCCATGAACATCGCGCTCGGTCTCGCTGAAGGCACCGCGCTCTCCGTGAACGGGGTGGCCCCATGACCAACGTGAGCCGAGAGACTCGGTCCGGCGTACGGGGCGAGAACGGAATCACCCCATGAGCGTCACCGCACCCCGGGGCTTCGAGGCGGCCGGCGTCGCCGTCGGCCTGAAGTCGACCGGCAAGCCCGACGTCGCGGTCGTCGTCAACCGCGGGCCGCTCAAGGTCGGCGCGGCGGTGTTCACGTCGAACCGCGCGAAGGCGAACCCCATCATCTGGTCCGAGCAGGCGGTGAAGGACGGCGTCGTCGAGGCGATCGTCCTCAACTCCGGCGGCGCCAACTGCTTCACCGGCGCGTTCGGCTTCCAGACCACGCACCAGACGGCCGAGAAGGCCGCCGAGCTGCTCGGAGTGAGCGCCGGCGACGTGCTGGTCTGCTCGACAGGCCTCATCGGCACCGGTGACGAGACGTTCCGCGCGAGGGTTCTCGCGGGCACCGAGCAGGGCATCGCCGACCTGTCCGCGGACGGCGGGGAGGCGGCATCCCTCGCCATCATGACCACCGACTCGCGTCCCAAGCGATCCGTGGTCGCCCGCGACGGGTGGTCCGTCGGCGGCATGGCGAAGGGGGCCGGGATGCTGGCGCCCGGCCTCGCGACGATGCTCGTGGTCATCACGACCGACGCCGTGCTCGACGCCGCGCAGGCCGACGCCGCACTGCGAACGGCGACGGGCCGCACCTTCGACCGCCTGGACTCGGACGGCTGCATGTCGACGAACGACCAGGTCACGCTGCTCGTGAGCGGCGCCTCGGGCATCGCACCCGACCTGGACGACTTCGCGGCGGCGCTCGCCGAGGTGAGCGCAGACCTCGCGAAGCAGCTGCAGGGCGACGCCGAGGGCGCGAGCCACGACATCACGATCGAGGTGCGCGGCGCGGAGTCCGAGGAGGATGCGGTCGAGGTCGGGCGGTCGGTCGCCCGCAACAACCTCTTCAAGGCGGCGATCTTCGGCAACGACCCGAACTGGGGGCGCGTGCTCGCCGCAATCGGCACGACCGCGGCGGCGTTCGACCCGTACGACGTCGACGTGTGGATGAACGGCGTGCGCGTGTGCTCGCAGGGCGGTCCGGACGCGCCGCGCGACGACGTCGACCTCACCCCGCGCGCGACGGATCTGGTCATCGACCTCAAGGTGGGCGATGCGACCGCGACGATCCTGACGAACGACCTCACCCACGACTACGTCCACGAGAACAGCGCGTACTCCTCATGACACAGATCCAGGACACCGATCCCGACGAGGCCAGCGTCAAGGCGGCCACGCTCATCGAATCGCTGCCGTGGCTGCAGCGGTTCAGCGACCAGATCGTCGTCATCAAGTACGGCGGCAACGCGATGGTGTCGGACGAGCTGCAGGACGCGTTCGCCGCCGACATCGCGTACCTGCGCTACGTCGGCGTCAAGCCGGTCGTGGTGCACGGCGGCGGACCGCAGATCTCGTCGATGCTCGACCGCCTCGCGATCCCGAGCGAGTTCAAGGGCGGCTACCGGGTCACCTCGACGGAGGCGATCTCGGTCGTGCGCATGGTGCTCACCGGTCAGATCAATCCGCAGCTCGTCGCCAAGATCAACGCGCACGGCCCGCACGCGGCCGGGCTCAGCGGCGAAGACGCCGGGCTGTTCGGCGGCCGACGCCGCAGTGTCGTGATCGAGGGCGTCGAGCACGACCTCGGGCGCGTCGGCGACGTCGTCGAGGTCGACCCGCAGCCGGTGCTCGACCAGCTCGCCGCGGGGCGGATCCCCGTGGTGTCGAGCATCGCCCCCGACCTCGACCACCCGGGGCACTCGCTGAACGTGAACGCGGATGCCGCGGCATCCGCTCTCGCCGTCGCTCTCGGCGCCGCGAAGCTCGTCGTCCTCACCGACGTCCCCGGCCTGTACGCCGACTGGCCGAACCGCGACTCGCTCGTGTCGCACTTGACCTCGACCGAGCTGCGGGCGATGCTGCCCTCGCTCGAGTCGGGAATGATCCCGAAGATGCAGGCGTGCCTGGAAGCCGTCGAGGGCGGCGTCGAAACGGCGGCCATCATCGACGGGCGGGTGCCGCACTCCGTCCTCGTGGAGATCTTCACCAGCAAGGGAATCGGAACAGAGGTGGTCCTCGGATGACGTGGCAGGATGACGCGGGGCGCGACCTCGTCCGGAGCTTCGGCGAGCGGATGGCGATGTTCGTCCGCGGCGAGGGCTCGTACCTGTGGGACGCCGACGGCAAGCGGTACCTCGACTTCCTCGCCGGCATCGCCGTCGACTCGCTCGGCCACGCCCACCCGGTGTTCGTCGACGCGATCAGCCGCCAGGCGGCCACCCTCGCGCACGTGTCGAACTACTTCGCCACGCCTCCCCAGCTCGAGCTGGCCGCGCAGCTGAAGCGCCTCGCCGGCACGGGCGACTCCGGCCGCGTGTACTTCGGCAACTCGGGCGCCGAGGCGAACGAGGCGGCCTTCAAGCTGGCCCGTCTGCACGGCGGCGCCGAGCGCCCGCGCATCCTCGCGCTGAACGACGCGTTCCATGGCCGCACGATGGGCACGCTGGCGCTGACCGGCAAGCCGTACATGCAGGAGCCCTTCCTGCCCATGACCCCGGGCGTCGAGTTCATCGACTCCACCGTCGAGGCACTGGAGGCCGCGATCGACGATCGCGTCGCCGCGCTGTTCGTCGAACCCGTCAAGGGCGAGGCCGGCGTGATCGACCTGCCCGACGGCTTCCTCGAGGCCGCGCGCGAGATCACGGAGCGCCACGGCGCCCTGCTCATCGTCGACGAGATTCAGACCGGAGCGGGCCGCACCGGGGCCTGGTTCGCGTTCCAGCACGCCGGCATCACCCCCGACGCGATCACGGTCGCCAAGGGCATCGGCGGCGGTTTCCCGATCGGCGCGCTCATCACGTTCGGCGCCGCCAGCGAGCTGTTCTACCCGGGCACGCACGGCTCGACGTTCGGCGGCAATGCGCTGGGCACGGCCGTGGCCGGCGCTGTGCTCGGCGAGATCGAGCGGGCCGGACTTGTGGCGAACGCGGCTGAGCGCGGCGACCAGCTGCGCGCGGCGATCCTCGGCATCGACTCGGCGCTCATCGGTTCGGTGCGCGGACGCGGTCTGCTGCTCGGCATCGCGCTCACGCATCCGGTCGCCAAGGCCGTGGTGGCCGCGGCCCAGGAGCACGGCCTCGTGATCAACGCCCCGAACGACGAGACGATCCGCCTCGTGCCGGCGCTGACGATCGGCAATGTCGAGCTCGACGAGTTCGTCGAGCTGTTCACGGCGTCGGTGCGCACCGTCGAGGACGCCCTGCTGCTGGAGAACACCACGGAGGTCCACGCATGACCCGCCATCTGCTGCGCGACGACGATCTCACGCAGGCCGAGCAGGACGAGATCCTCGACCTGGCGGTCGCGCTCAAGAAGGACCGCTGGAAGCTCAAGACGCTCGAAGGCCCGCAGACGGTCGCCGTGATCTTCGACAAGTCGTCGACGCGCACGCGTGTGTCGTTCGCCGTGGGCATCGCCGACCTCGGCGGCTCCCCGCTCATCATCTCGACGGCCAACAGCCAGCTCGGCGGCAAGGAGACCCCCGCCGACACGGCGCGCGTGCTCGAGCGCCAGGTCGCCGCGATCGTGTGGCGCACCTATGCGCAGTCGGGCCTCGAGCAGATGGCGGAGGGCACCCGCGTGCCCGTGGTCAACGCGCTGAGCGACGACTTCCACCCGTGTCAGCTGCTCGCCGATCTCCTCACCATCAAGGAGCACAAGGGTGAGCTCAAGGGACTGACGCTCGCGTTCTTCGGCGACGGGATGTCGAACATGGCGCATTCGTACGTGCTGGCCGGCGTCACGGCGGGCATGCACGTGCGCGTCGCGTCGCCCGAGTCGTATGCGCCGCGCGACGACGTGATCGCCGACGCCGACCGTCGCGCCGCCGAGACCGGGGGCTCGGTCACGCTCTACACCGATCCCAACGAGGCGGCGGCCGGTGCCGACGTCATCGTGACCGACACCTGGGTGTCGATGGGCAAGGAGGAGGAGAAGCTGGCACGCCTGCGCGACCTCGGCGCCTACAAGGTGACGCAGGAGCTCATGGCGCTGGCCAAGGACGACGCGATCTTCATCCACTGCCTGCCCGCCGACCGCGGGTACGAGGTCGACGCCGAGGTGATCGACGGACCGCAGAGCGTGGTGTGGGACGAGGCCGAGAACCGGCTCCACGCGCAGAAGGCCCTGCTCGTCTGGCTGCTGCGCCAGGACTGATCGCATCGCGGTGGAGGGTGCCGGGTCGTCGGACGGACAGCGCGAGCAGCGCGAACCGAGAGCGCAGGACGCGCGCGAACGCGGGCCCGACACCGCATCGCGCGGCTGGCTGGCCTCCCGCTGGGCGCGGCTGAACGGACCGCGGCGCATCGCGGGGGTCGACCTCGCGCGCGGACTGGCCGTGCTCGGCATGTTCGCGGCGCACCTGCTCTGGATCACCGAGCCCTTCGACTGGGCGGATGCCGCCACCTGGCTCGCCGTCGTCGACGGGCGCTCGTCGATCCTGTTCGCCACGCTCGCGGGAGTGTCGATCGGGCTCGCGACGGGCGGACGCACACCGCCGGAAGGCGAGCAGCTCCGGAAGGCGCGGCTGCGGCTCATCGTGCGCGCGATCCTGATCTGGCTGATCGGCATCGTGCTCGTCCTCACCGGCGTGCCGGTGTACGTGATCCTGCCCGCATACGCACTGCTCTTCTTCCTCGCCGTCCCGCTCCTGACCCTCCGCGCGCGGACGCTCCTGCTCGTGGCGGCGGTGCTCGCCGTCGTCATGCCCGTCGTCCAGGTCGCGCTCGACGATCTCCCGCTGTGGCAGACGACGTCCGGCGATGCGCTCTCCCGCGCGATCGGCTGGCACTATCCGTTCACGACGTGGATCGTGTTCCTCCTCGCCGGGCTCGGCGTCGCACGCGCCGGCATCCTTCGCACCTCCGTCCAGCTGCGCATGCTGGGAGCCGGTGCTGCGCTCGCACTGATCGGATACGGAGCGGATGCCGCGACGGCGGGCGCCGACGCCGATCCGGCGTCGTTCGCCGAGGCGCTGTGGACGGCCGAGCCGCACTCCACCGGGTTTCTCGAGGTGATCGGGTCGGGAGGGTTCGCGCTCGCCGTGATCGCGGCGTGCCTGCTGCTGTGCCGCACGGCGCTCGTATGGGTGGTGCTCCCGCTGCGCGCGGTCGGCGCCATGCCGCTCACGGCGTACGTCGGGCAGCTCGTGGTGTGGTGGCTGGTCGCGCTCGCCGTGCTCGACCGGCCGGGCGATCTGGCCGGTTTCCGGGCGCTCGAGCCCTTCTGGCCGCTCACGATCTCGACCGTCGTCGTGTGCACCGCGTGGGCGCTGCTGGTCGGGCGAGGTCCGCTCGAGTGGGGCGTCGACCGCTCTGCGCGCCTCGTCGCCGACGTCACGCCGCAGGGCGACGCCGCGTGGCCTCGGTAGGCTGGTCCGGTGAGCGACACCAAGGGCGACGGGACCAACGAGGGCGCACTGTGGGGCGCCCGATTCGCGACGGGGCCGTCGCCGGAGCTGGCCGAGCTGAGCCGCTCCACGCACTTCGACTGGGACCTCGCGCTCTACGACATCGCGGGTTCGCACGCTCACGCCAAGGCGCTCGCGGCAGCGGGGTACCTCACCGCCGATGAGGAGCGTGCCATGCACGACGGTCTTGACGCCCTCGCGCGATCGGTCAGCGACGGCACGCTGCGCCCCGCCGACTCCGACGAAGACGTGCACGGCGCACTCGAGCAGGCATTGATCGGCGAGGTCGGGGCCGAGCTCGGCGGCAAGCTCCGCGCCGGCCGGAGCCGCAACGACCAGATCGCGACCCTTGTGCGGATGTACCTGCTCGACCACTCGCGCATCATCGCGCGCGACATCCTCCACCTCGTCGACGCGCTGGTCGCACAGGCGGAGGCGCACCCGGATGCCGTCATGCCGGGCCGCACGCACCTCCAGCACGCGCAGCCGGTGCTGCTCGCGCACCACCTCCAGGCACACGCCTGGCCGCTCGTGCGCGACCTCGAGCGCCTGGGGGACTGGTCCGCCCGGGCCGCCGTGTCGCCCTACGGCGGCGGTGCGCTCGCCGGATCCACGCTCGGCCTCGACCCGCAGCTGGTCGCCCGCGAGCTCGGTCTCGCCCGCCCGGCCGAGAACTCGCTCGACGGCACCGCCGCGCGCGACGTCGTCGCGGAGTTCGCCTTCATCACCGCGATGATCGGGATCGACGTGTCGCGGCTCGCCGAGGAGATCATCCTCTGGAACACCCGGGAGTTCCGTTTCGTCACGCTCGACGACGGCTACTCGACGGGCTCGAGCATCATGCCGCAGAAGAAGAACCCCGACATCGCCGAGCTCGCGCGCGGCAAGTCCGGCCGCCTCATCGGCAACCTGACCGGCCTGCTCGCGACGCTCAAGGCTTTGCCGCTCGCGTACAACCGCGACCTCCAGGAGGACAAGGAGCCGGTGTTCGACTCCGTCCGCACGCTCGAGACCCTGCTGCCGGCGTTCGCGGGCATGATCGCGACGCTGCGGTTCCACACCGACCGCATGGCCGAGCTCGCCCCGCAGGGATTCTCGCTGGCGACCGACGTGGCCGAGTGGCTCGTGAAGCGGGGCGTGCCGTTCCGAGACGCCCACGAGATCTCGGGCCACCTGGTGCGCGTCTGCGAGCAGCACGGCATCGAGCTGCACGAGGTCACCGACGCCCAGCTCGCCGACGTCTCCCCGATGCTGACCCCGGAGGTGCGCGAGGTGCTCACCGTCGAGGGCTCGGTCGCGAGCCGCACGGGTGCGGGCGGCACGGCTCCGGTGCGGGTCACCGAGCAGCGGGCGGAACTGGTCGAGCGGATCCAGTCCGCCGCGCACGTCCTCGGCATCTAGGACCGGCGAACCGCGCTCACCAGATCGCGAGCCGCACGAGGCCGCCCACGACGCACGCCCACAGCAGGCTCGCGAGGGTGCCGATGATGAAGCGCTCCCGCGCCTCGGCGGCGGCGAGTTCGGAGAAGCGCCCGATGCCCTTCACGGCGACGACCACGGCGAGCGCCTCGGGAAAGCCGACGATGATCGCGATCGCGACGCCGAGTCGCTCGAGGTAGCCGATCGTCGTGCCGCCGCGGAGCACTTCGCGCGCGGGCGCGTCGTCCGCGACGATCCCCGCCACGGTCGCGGGGCGCAGCAGGATCCCGCCGTTGTCGCCCTCGGGCACCCGCCCGTGCGTCGCGACCTCGAGCACGCGCCGCGTCACGGGGCTTCCGCCTGCGGCCGCGAGGGCCGTGCCGAGCAGGGCGATGATCACCGCGATGTACGGCGGCACGTTGACCGGGGCGACCACGACCACCAGCAGAGCGAGGATGACGAGTCCGCCGGCGATCAGAAGCGGGATCTCCCGCGGGCTGCGGGTGGTGAGCACGACGAGGATCAGCGCGAGGCTCAGGGCGACGAAGAGGAACAGCGACAGCGCGAGGGGGAGGAGCAGATCGGGGGGGATGACCATGCCGCTCAGTCTCGCATGCGGGTCGGACGGCCGACTGGCGATATCGGCGAGGTGGGCGTACCGTGTCGGCAGGGGAGAACGGCAAGGGGAAGAGCCGTGCTGTGCGTCGTGGGGACGCAGCGAAAGCACGTGCTCGTGCCGTTCTGAGGGTGGGTCGCTGTGCGGCCGCCCGCAGGGGACTGGGGGAGAAGTGTCACGCATTCGGGTGATGCGCGCCGGCGCGCTGTTGGGAGCAGCGGTCGGAACGGCCGTGGTGGTCGCGGGAAGCTGGGCCGCCGTGGCGGCATCGGCGTCGGCGCGGGCATCGGCGGAGGCCGAGCAGCGCGGCGCTGTCGCCGTGGCCGAGGATCACCTGCTCGAGGCATCGGACGGCGGGTACCGGCTGCCCTTCGCCGACGGCGCCGTGGTCGAGGTCGGAGACGACGGGTCGGCGACCGGGGCCTACGAGCTCTCGGCAGGCGACGGCGCGACGGTCGTGGCGGCGGCCGGAGGCTGGCTGCAGGCAGCAGCCGCCCCGCAGTCTGCGACGGAGACGGCGGAGACGGCGGAGACGGCGGAGAAGGCCGCGGAGTCGCCACCCGCCGGATCGGTCTGGATCGAGCACCCGACCGGCGAGTCCACGCGTTACACCGGGCTCGTGCCGTCTGACGCCGTGCCTACCGAGCGTGCTTGGATCGACGCCGGGACCGAACTCGGGACGGTGTCGGGAGACCAGCCGCTGCGGTGGGAGGTCGTCGTGCCTCCCGCGACCGCGGACGCGTCGGCACGGGGCATCCCCTCGGCGTCGCCCGACGACGGTGCGCGCCGAGCCGCCCGGGTGTGCGGCATCCCGTCTTCGACTCTCGTCGCGGGTGAGTACCTTGCCGGAGCGTGCGACAACGCGCCGCCCGCAGCCATGCTCTCCGCCGGCACGCTCGTCGTGGACGAGGGGCAGTCGGTGCCGCTCGACGGCGCGGCGAGCGCCGACCCCGAGGGCGAGCCGCTCATCTACCGCTGGCAGCTCGCCTCGTTCGACGTGGATCCCGTCGCCCAGCCGCAGGTCGTCATCGCCGACGACTTCGAGGGCACCGCCACGCTTACCGTCTACGACCGGATGGAAGGACGGTGGGATGCCGCGTCCGTCGACGTCGTCGTGCGCAATGTGCCGCCGTCGGTCGAGGTGGTGGCCGTCTCCGCGGAGGAGGGCGGCATCGGGCGGGTGAGCGCGACGGTCTCCGATCCCGGCGATGACACCGTCGCCGCCCAGATCGACTGGGGAGACGGCGGTCCCGCGCAGCAGGTGACGATCGCCGAGCTGGCGGCGGGCGTCGATCATCCCTACGGCGACGACGGCGCGTTCCCGGTGACGGTGACGGCGACCGACGACGACGGAGGGGTGGGTGCGCACGCCGTTCCGCTGCAGATCGCGAGCGTGGCTCCCGCCGTGTCGCTCGAGGTCGACGGTGCGCTCGCCTTCCCGGGCGGCGAATACGCCGTGTCGGCGCCGGGCGATGCCGTGCATGCCGAGGCCGGCGCGAGGGATGCAGGGAGTGACGACCTGTCGTTCGGCTGGTCGAACAGCCGGCGGTCGGCGTTCGCCGTCACGCCCCAGGTCGCGGACCCACCGCTGAGCCCGTTCGGCACCTTCCCCGTCGAGGCCGCGGACGTGGCCGAGTACACGTTCGCGGTCCCTGGAGTCGAGAAGGTGCGCGTGTCGGTGACGGACGACGACGGAGCGAAGACGGATGCCTCGGCCACGGTCGTCGTGACCGGATCGGCGACGACCGCCCAGTCGACGGCCAGGTGGGTGCGTGAGTACGCGGTGCTGGACGCGTCGGACCCCGTGGCGAGTGCGGACTACCTCGACATCGTGCAGGCGGTCTCGGGCGTGTTCTCCGAGGACGTGACCGTCACGACCCCCGCCGAAGCGGTGGCTGTGCTGGCCGCGCGGGACGGCGACGTGCGGGCGAGGGCACGAGCGGAGCTGCTGCGCTCGTGGCTGACGTTCGCCTCCGGCGCCGTGCGGGCCGACGCGACGGTGACCCTGTCGTCGGGGTATGAGACGCCCTGGCTGGCCGTTGTGGTCGATGCCGAGCAAGACGTCGCAGCCCCGGCGACGAGCGACGAAGAGCTCCTCGACGTGATCGACGAGCTCAGGCGCGCGACCGGCTGACCTCGTCGTCGAGCCGCGCGAGGAGTCGCTGCACTGCCGGCGCGGCGGCCTCCTCCGTACGGAGCCCGGCGTTGCGTGCGCGCAGGCTGACCGCGCCCTCCGAGATGCCGAGTCGCCGCGCCGCATCGCGCTGGTTCAGGCCCTCCGCGAGCAGATCGTGCACCTCCCAGCCTTCGGCGGTGCGGCGGTCTCGCAGTTCGATGAGGAGGCGGAGCAGGGCCTCGGGGTCCTGTCCTTCCGGGCCTGCGGTGAGTGCGACGCGGGTGGGTGCGCGCTTCGCACGGTCCACCGCGTCGCGCGCGTGCACGAATGCCGGCCCGCGCGCGGCGCGGACATTGGCCGGCAGGGGCTCCTCCACCAGGCCGACCCCGATCCCCACGCTCCAGGTGCCCAGCCTGGTGAGCTGCAGGACGATCTCGAGGGCGCCGGCGGCATCGGCGATCGCGGTCTGGATCTCGTCGCCTGCGGTCCGTTCGGGGGCGAGCGCGAGTCGCGGGCCGGCCGCAGCGGTGATCGCGTGCAGGCCGGCGGGGACGAGGTCGTCGCTCACCTGACTGTCTCGCTGGTCCGCCGTCACCACGAACATGGCCGCTCCTTTTGCCTTGGGGCTGAAGTCAGTTCAGTTTAGCCTGTGAGCATCACCAACATAAGGCCCTACACTAAAAAGCAAGAGATTAAGCGTGCACACTTACCTTCATGATCGCCCTTCCCTCTGTCCGATGCCCGTGGGAGCGTGGTCGCCATGGCGAAGATGGAGCACTTCGAGATCCCGGTCGACGACATCGCGCGGGCCCAGGCCTTCTATCGGAGCGTGCTCGGGTACCAGTACGAACCGTGGGGCGAGGAGATGGGAATGCTGCGACAGCCCGATGGTGAAGGCGTGAACGGCGATCTCCACATGCGCGGCCCGACTCCGCACCCGACCGTCGTGTTCACCGTCGACAAGATCGAGGATGCCGTCGCCCTGGCGGTATCCCACGGCGGAGAGCAGCTCGGCGAGATCGAGCCGATGGGCGAGACGGCGCGATACGTCTACCTCAAGGACTCCGAGGGCAACATCATCGGGCTCTACGACGAGGTCTCCGCCGCCTGACGCGAGGCGAGCTCGCCGCGGTACCAGGCGAGCTTCTCGGCGAGCCTGGCCTGCTGGGCGAGCAAGGCGTCGAGCTCGTGCTGGACCGCAGCCGCGTGCTCCTCGAGGAGGGCGACGCGGTCGGGCACGGTGGTCTCGTCACGGCAGAGCTCGCCGTAGCGCCGCAGCTTCTCGATCGGCATGCCGGTCTCGCGCAGGCACTTGAGGAAGCCGAGGGTGCCCAGATCGGCGTCGGTGAACGTCCGGTGCCCGCCGGCCGTACGAGCGACCGGCGGCAGGATGCCCTCGCGCTCGTAGTAGCGGAGGGTGTCGAGTGAGAAGCCGGACAGCTCCGCGGCCTGAGCCGGAGTGTAGGTCGTCATGGATCCGAGGATAGGACTTGACCTGGAGCGGACTCCAGGTTGCAGGCTGGATCCATGACCGCTTCGACCTCTCCCACGTCCGCTCTCGTCCTCGGCGCCATGATGTTCGGCACCGCCGTCGATGAGACGACGTCCTTCGCGCTTCTCGACCGCTTCGTCGAACGCGGCGGCGTCTGGATCGACACCGCTGACTGCTACGCCTTCTGGGCATCCGGCGACGGGCGGGGCGGTGCGAGCGAGCGCGTGCTCGGGCGCTGGCTCGCCGCGCGCCCGGGCGTGCGCGAGCGCGTGAAGATCGCGACCAAGCTCGGTGCCGAACCGCTGTGGGCGGATGCCTTCCCGATGCGCCGCGAGGGCCTTTCGACGCGCGCGGTGCGCGATGCGTTCGCCGGCAGCCGCGACCGTCTCGGACTCGAGTCGGTCGATCTGCTGTGGCTGCACATGGAAGACCGCACGACGCCGATCGAGGAGACCGTCGAGGCGCTGGCCGAGCTGACCGAGAGCGGCCGCGTCGCGCGGGTCGGAGCATCCAATCACCCCGCCTGGCGGGTCGAGCGCGCTCGCGCCCACGCGCGGCACCTCGGCGCGACGCCCATCGACGCCCTGCAGCACAACAGCACGTACCTGCGGCCGCGGCCCGGCACGAACCCGACCAACCACCCGTTCGGCGTGCTGAGCGACGAGCAGCGCGACTACGCGCAGACGCACGGGCTCGAGGTGTGGGCGTACACGCCGCTGCTCTCGGGCGCCTACGACAACCCGGCCAAGGCGATCCCCGACATCTACGACCACCCGGGCACGGCGGCGCGGCTCGAAGCCCTCGACGAGGTGGCGGCCGAGCTCGGCGCCTCGCGCGGGCAGACGGTGCTGGCGTGGCACGTCGCTCGCGGCATCCGTCCCATGCTCGGCGGCAGCAAGCTCGAGCAGCTGGATGTCGCGATGGACGCCGTGCGGCTCGAGCTCTCGCCCGAGCAGCTCGCGCGCCTCGACGAGCCCGCCTGAGAACGGGACGGGGGCGCCGCGCTGATAGCCTGGCACGCGTGTCGAACAGCTCTGTGAGCGCGACCGCCCCCGCCAACGACCCGTCGTTCGAGAACGTCTGGGACGAGCTGGTGTGGCGCGGGCTCGTGCATGTGTCCACCGATCAGGAGGCGCTGCGCGCCCTTCTCGCCGGCGACCCGATCACGTACTACTGCGGCTTCGACCCGACTGCGCCGAGCCTGCACCTGGGCAACCTCGTCCAGCTGCTCACGATGCGCCGGCTGCAGCTCGCCGGCCATAAGCCGCTCGGCCTCGTCGGCGGCTCGACCGGGCTCATCGGCGATCCGCGCCCGACGGCCGAGCGCACGCTCAACGAGCGCGAGACCGTCGAGGAGTGGGTCGGGTACCTGCGGGCGCAGGTCGAGCGGTTCCTGAGCTTCGAGGGCGAGAACGCCGCCCGCATCGTGAACAACCTCGACTGGACGGCGCCGCTCTCGGCGCTCGACTTCCTGCGCGAGATCGGCAAGCACTACCGCGTCGGCACGATGATCAAGAAGGACGCCGTCGCCGCCCGCCTCAACTCCGAGGCCGGCATCAGCTACACCGAGTTCAGCTACCAGATCCTGCAGGGCATGGACTACCTCGAGCTGTACCGCCAGTACGGCTGCGTGCTGCAGACCGGCGGCAGCGACCAGTGGGGCAACCTCACGAGCGGGACCGACCTGATCCATCGCGTCGAGGGCGTGCACGTCCACGCGATCGGCACGCCGCTGATCACCAACAGCGACGGCACCAAGTTCGGCAAGAGCGAGGGCAACGCCATCTGGCTCGACCCCGCGATGTGCAGCCCGTACCGGATGTACCAGTTCTGGTTGAACACCGACGACGCCGACGTGATCTCGCGGCTCAAGATCTTCACGTTCCTCACGCGCGACGAGATCGAGGAGTACGAGCGACTCGTCGCGGCGGAGCCGTTCCGGCGCGAGGCCCAGCGCCGCCTGGCCCGCGAGGTCACGGCGTTCGTTCACGGAGCGGATGCCGCAGCCGCGGTCATCGCGGCGTCCGAGGCGCTCTTCGGCCAGGGCGACCTGACGGTCCTCGACGCCGGGACGCTGCGCGAGGCGCTCGAGGAGCTGCCGAACGCCACGGTCGCATCGGGCACCGGCGTGCTGCAGGCGCTCGTCGACACCGGACTCGTCTCGAGCCTCTCCGAAGGGCGGCGCGCGATCGCCCAGGGTGGCGTGTCGCTCGACGGTGTGAAGGTCGACGAGGCGGCGCTCGTGACGGGCGCGCTGCCCGGCGGCGTGTCGGTGCTGCGCCGCGGCAAGAGGACGCTCGCCGGCGTCTTCGTGAACGGCTGACCCCGCAGCGGCATGCCGTTCACGCCGAGCCATGCGGTCGTCGCGCTGCCGTTCATCCGCACGCCGCTGGTGCCGGCCGCGATCGCGATCGGCGCGATGGCACCCGACCTGCCCCTCTTCGTCCGCGGGCTGCCGCTCCACTACGGCGTGACGCACGACCTCGTGTGGTTGCCGGCGACGGTGCTGCTCGCGCTGGTTCTGCTCCTGGTGTGGCGATCGGTGCTGCGACCGGCGGCGCGTGAGCTCTCGCCGGGCCCGCTCGCCTCGCGTCTGCCCGCAGAGTGGGATCGGGGCGCGCTCGACGGCGTTCGCGAGACGTTCGCCGTGACGCGGGTCGACTCCGACGCCCACGCGGCGCGCTGGCGGGTGCGCTGGGCCGGCATCCTGCTCCTCGTGCTGTCGCTGGTCATCGGCGTGGTGAGCCACATCGTGTGGGATCTCTTCACCCACGAAGGACGCGGCGGAGTGGCGGCGATCCCCGCCCTCGCCGAGCAGTGGGGTCCTCTGCTCGGGCTCAAGTGGCTGCAGCACGGCTCGAGCGTCGTGGGGCTCGCGATCATCGGCGTGTGGGGACTGCTCTGGCTGAGGAGAGCGGATGCCGCGCCCGCCGTCGACCGGGTGCTGCCGTCGTGGCTGCGGGTGACGTGGTGGATCTCGCTTCCGATCGTGCTCGTCGGCGCCTGGTTCGCCGGCCTCGCGATGCTCGGACCACTCACGGCGGAGTTCACCGTGCAGCACCTGGCGTACCGCGTGCTGCCGCCGGCGTGCGCGGTGTGGGGAGTGCTGACCCTCGTGCTCTGCGTCGTGGTTCAGCTGGTGCGAGCGCGGCGCCGCCGCCCGGTCGTCGCGGGCTGAACGCCGGGCGGATCAGGGGTTCTCCTCGTACGCACGTGAGCGCGTCCGCGCGCGACACGCCCGGGCTGCGCCGCCGATTCGACGTGCGGGCGGAGCTCGCGTAATGTTCTTGTTGTTCGCCCCAAAGGGTAGAGCGGAAGGCCGGAAGGCCTGGCTCCCCTCAAGCAGCGAACCACCCCCACCACCAAGATTCGCTTCGGCAGATCTCCGGCTCGCCGGACCGGTGGGAGCCTCGCTCCGAGGGATCCGGTCGACTTGACGGGATCGCGACGGCGAGATAAGATTGTGAAGTTGCCCAGTTGGTGCGGCGGGTCCGAGATCCGTCGTGCGCTGGAGCGTCCGATCCTTGAGAACTCAACAGCGTGCACTTGTCAAATGCCAAATAACCTCGTCGGTCATTTTTTGATCG
>NZ_JACSPM010000007.1 GCF_014837165.1 Microbacterium gallinarum | reverse complement strand
CACGCGCCGGTGCCCTTCGCGCCGGCCTGGTCGAGGATGACGTCCACCAGCGGCTGCCCGGTGGCGGCGTCGACCTGACGCAGCACCTCGGCGGTGATCTCGATCAGGTACGACTCCAGCTCGCCACGGTTCCATTCGGCGAACACGTCGGCGATCTCGGCGGGGGACTTTCCGGTGCCGCGGCGGATCAGGTCGTACGCCTCGGCGATGAGCTGCATGTCGGCGTACTCGATGCCGTTGTGCACCATCTTCACGAAGTGCCCGGCACCGTCATGGCCGATGTGCGTCACGCACGGCTCGCCCTCGGCGATCGCCGCGATCGACTTCAGGATCGGGCCGAGGGTGACCCACGACTCGTCCGAGCCGCCGGGCATGATCGACGGGCCGTTGAGTGCGCCCTCCTCGCCGCCGGAGATGCCGGCGCCGACGAAGTTGATGCCGGTCTCGCGCACCGCCTTCTCGCGGCGGATGGTGTCGGTGAACAGCGCGTTTCCGCCGTCGACGATGATGTCGCCGGGCTCGAAGACGTCGACGAGCGCGTCGATCACCGCATCGGTCGGACGCCCGGCCTTGACCATGATGATCGCGGTGCGCGGCTTCTGCAGCGACGCGGCGAACTCGTCATACGAGAACGCGGGCACGAACTCGGCCTCGGGGTGCTCGGCGACGAGCGTGTCGGTCTTCTCGTGGCTGCGGTTGTAGATCGCGACCGTGTTGCCCTCACGGCTGGCGAGGTTGCGGGCGAGGTTCGAGCCCATCACCGCCAGGCCCACCACGCCGATGTTCGCCGTCGGTGCGACGACCGCCTCAGGGCCGGTCGGCTCCGGCGCCGGACGAGAGACCTCCTCGGGGCGCGGCGCCCCCTCGTGCTCCCGCGTCGCGCCGGGCTGGTCGTCGCGATCGGTCGAGATGTTCGTCTGCGCCGCGGGCTCGTTCGAAGACACACGCACTCCTGAGGTTCGAGAGGGGGAGGGTTCCAGCCTAGAGTCTGGCGTACCCGTGTTACGTGGGAGGGGCGTGATCCTCACCGCGACCCGACGCCCGTTGTGCGTCGGAGATCAGTCCTTGCGGTAGTTCGCGCGGCCCATCGACCAGAGCGCGCCGGCCGTGAGGAGTGCGCCGAGGGCGGCCATCGCGCCGATCAGCCAGAGCAGCGCGTGAGACAGAAAGCCGTAGTCCATCGGGATCCTCCGTGGGCGGAACAGGGTGCGGTCCTCATCGTAGCGGCAGCCCCGGTCCGCTCGCCGGGGTGGCGCCGAGCGGGCATCCGGCACCCGGCTTCGGCGCCGTCGTCCCGGCTGGTAGACTCGACCCTTGAACTTCGGCGAGGGATGCCTCGCACCCGCCTGACCGGCGGGATGCGGCATCCGTGATCGACGCGGTGGAGCAGGCCCATGGCTTTCCTCACGCGTGTGCGTTCGAGTCGAGAAACCCCCAAATACCTGGGCCCGCCACCTGAGCGGACCCGCGATCAGAACGGGCTCACGCCCGCGAGGAGAAACCATGTCGACCGAGACCGACACCAAGGTCCACGCCGAGGTCCGCGAGAACTTCGGAAAGGGCTTCGCCCGCCGCCTGCGCGCCGCCGGCAAGATCCCCGCCGTCATCTACGGCCACGGCACCGCCCCGCTGCACGTAGCGCTGCCCGGCCACCAGATGGCCCTGCTGATCCGCCGTGCCAACGTCGTGCTCGAGCTCGACGTCAACGGCAAGGAGCAGCTCACGCTGGTCAAGGACGTCCAGAAGGACCCGGTGCACCAGATCATCGAGCACATCGACCTCCTCGTCGTGAAGAAGGGCGAGAAGGTCCAGGTCGACGTGCCGATCGTCGTCCTGGGCGAGCCCTTCGCCGGCACGATCGCCAACCTCGACGCGACCACCATCGCGCTCGAGGTCGAGGCGACCCACATCCCGCAGAACATCGAGGTCGACGTCGAGGGCCTCGAGGACGGCACGCACATCACCGCCGCCGACCTCAAGCTCCCGAAGGGCGCGACGCTGATCGCCGACCCCGAGACGCTCGTCGTCGCCGTCTCGGTCCCGGCCGCGACGCTCGCCGCCGAGGACGAGATCGCCGAGGCCGACGCCGAGGTCGCCGCCGAGCAGTCCGAGGAGGCCGAGCAGGCCGCCGAGGGCGAGGCCGCGTCCGAGTAAGGACTCATCGCAGCATCCGTCGAAGCCCGTCCCCGATAATCGAGGGGGCGGGCTTCGCCGTCGAAAGGGGAGACATGGCTCAGGCGTGGCTGATCGTGGGACTGGGCAATCCGGGACCGCGGTACGAGCTGACCCGTCACAACGTCGGACAGCTCGTCCTGGACGAGCTGGCGGCGCGGCGCGGTGAGTCGTTCAGAGCCCACAAGGCGAACGCGCGCGTCGCCGAGACCTGGCTGCGGCCCGGGGGAGCGAAGCTCATCCTCGCCAAGCCGAACACCTTCATGAACGTCTCCGGCGGCCCGGTCGCAGGCCTCGCCAAGTTCTATGGCGTCGAGCCCGAGCACGTGGTCGTCGTGCACGACGAGCTCGACATCCCGTTCGACTCCATCAAGCTCAAGACCGGCGGCGGTCACGGCGGGCACAACGGCGTCCGCGACATCGCGAAGGCGCTCGACTCGGGCGACTTCGCGCGCGTGCGCGTCGGCATCGGCCGCCCTCCCGGCCGTCAGGATCCCGCGGACTGGGTGCTCGACCCGTTCGGCGCCGCGGAGCGCAAGAACCTGCCGATCCTGCTCGGCGACGCCGCCGACGCCGTCGAGCAGCTCGTCGACGAGGGACTGCTCGCCGCCCAGCAGAAGCACCACTCGCCGCGCGCCTGACGCGGCGCGCGGTCAGCCGCCGATGCCCGTGCCGGCGCCGAGCCCGGCGGTCAGGAATCCCTGCAGGATCGTGAAGAACACGATCGGGCCCAGCGCCGCCACGACGATCGCCGCGATCGCCCACGCCCGGCCGCGATCCTTGACCAGCGCGATGATCCCCTGCACGAGAGCCCACACGCCGAGCGCCGTCCCGAGCCAGAACGACACCTCGGCGAGCAGGACGGACTCGCGCACGGGCGCGAGCACCGACCAGTCGAAGTCGGCGGTGAACGGGCGTCCGGCGATCTCGCGCCCGGCGCCGAGGCCGATCGCGAACGCGGAGATCGCGGCGCCGAGCGCGGCGCCGACGGTGACCACGGTCGCGAGCACGAACGCGACGACGCCGAGCCCGCGTCCCGATGGCCGGTGAGCGGATGCCGCGCCCGGCGCGCCCACGTAGGGCGCACCCGGCGCCCCGGGAGCGGGCGCGTGCGTGCCGTAGCCGGCGGGAAGTGCGTAACCGGCCGGAGGCGCGTAGGCGCCGCCGGCGGGCGACGCCGAGCCGGCCGGCGTGGGGGAAGGGGCGACCGCCGACGGCGCGCCGAACGGGGGCGCGGACGGTGCGGCCCAGGTGGTCGGCGCGGGCGCGGCGGGGGCGGCGGGAGCTGCCGCCGGGGGCGCCACGGGCGGGGCAGGGTCGGGCGTCGGCGGGGTCGTCTGCTCGGCGGGGTCGCTCACGCGCTCATCCTATGAGGCGTGGGCCGAGGCATCCGACTGCTCTCCCACCGCCGCCCCGGTGTCGGCGGCCGCGCGTAGACTCGTCCGGTGACAGTTCCCGGGATCGTGCGCGCCCTCGAACAAGCTGAGTCGTTTCGGGATGCTGTCGCCGCAGCATCCGTCGATGCCGACTTCTCGCTGGTCGAAGGCCTCGGCGCACCGCTGCTCTCCGCCCTCCTCGAGCGCCGCCGCGCCGCCGGCAAGCCGCCGGTCATCCTGCTGATCACACCGACCGGACGCCGGTCCGAGTCGATCGGGCCGGCGCTGGGCGCGCTGCTGCCCGGTGCTGAGGTGCTGCACTTCCCGGCGTGGGAGACGCTGCCGCACGAGCGGCTGAGCCCGAGCCCCGAGATCGTCGGCAACCGCCTCGATGTGCTGGGGCGCATCGCGCGCTGGGACGGCGAGACGCCCCTCGTGGTGACGGCGTCGGTGCGCGGAGCGATCCAGCCGCTCGCGGCCGGCCTCACCGACGTGCCGCCGATCGACCTCGTCGTCGGCGGCCGCGGGCACGAGCTGGGCGATGTCTCACTGCGCCTGGTCGAGCTGGCCTATCACCGCGTCGACATGGTGTCGCGTCGCGGCGAGTTCGCCGTGCGCGGCGGCATCCTCGACGTCTTCCCGCCGACGGCGGCCCACCCGTACCGCATCGAGTTCTTCGGCGACGAGGTCGACCAGATCCGCGCGTTCTCGGTCGCCGACCAGCGGTCGCTGCCCGGCGAGGTGCGCGAGGTCTCGCTCATCGCGAGCCGCGAACTGCTGCTGACGGAGGCGGTGCGCGGCCGCGCCCGTCAGCTCAAGGACGAGTTCCCCGGGCTCGCCGGGATGCTCGAGAAGATGTCGGAAGGCATCCCGGTCGAGGGCATGGAGTCGCTGCTCCCCGCCGTCGTCGACCGGCTGGTCACCGTCGTCGACTACCTGCCCGAGGGTGCGGCGGTGGCGCTCGTCGACCCCGAGCGCGCCGTCACACGCGCCATCACTCTCGGCGACACCAACCGGGAGTTCCTCGAGGCCGCGTGGAGCGCCGCGACAGCCGGTGCCCAGACCCCCATCGACCTCGGGGCAGGCGATTTCCTCACGCTCCCGGCGCTGCGCGAGGCCGCGCAGGCGCGCGACGACGTGTGGTGGACGCTGAGCGCGTTCGATTCCGGAGAAGCGGATGCCTCCGCCGAGGGCCTGCTCGACATCGACGTCGCCCTCGAGGCGGCTGCGGCGGTCCGCGTCGCCGCCGCACCGGTGCCCTCGTTCCAGGGCAACGTCGACGGGGCGACCGCGCACGTGGGCGAGCTGCTCGCCGACGGCTGGCGCGTCGTGGTCGCCGCGTCCGGCGTGGGCCTCGTCGAGCGTGCGCGCGACGTGCTCGCCGAGCGCGGGATCGCAGCCCGCAAGGTCGACGAGGTGCTCGCCGCACCCGAGCCGGGCGTCGCGCACCTGATCGTGTCGGTGCTCGAGCGCGGCTTCGAGGTGCCCGACGCGAAGCTCGCCGTGCTCACCGAGACCGAGTTCTACGGCCGCACGATCGGCGGCGACCAGCGCGTCGTCAAGAAGCTCGCGTCGCGCCGCAAGAACGTCGTCGACCCGTTGCAGCTCAAGCCCGGCGACCACGTCGTGCACGTGACCCACGGCATCGGCAAGTTCGTGGAGCTCACACAGCGCGAGGTGTCCAGCGGCGGCCGCAACCCCGTGAAGAGCGTGCGCGAGTATCTCGTGCTCGAGTATGCGCCGTCCAAGCGCGGCTATCCGGGCGACAAGCTGTTCGTCCCCACCGACCAGCTCGACCTGCTCTCGCGATACGTCGGCGGTGAGGCGCCCAGCCTGTCGAAGATGGGCGGCAGCGACTGGGCCGCGGCGAAGGGGCGGGCGCGCAAGGCCGTGCGCGACATCGCCGTCGAGCTCGTCAAGCTCTACTCCGCCCGCATGGCGGCCAAGGGGTACGCCTTCGGGCCCGACACCCCGTGGCAGCGCGAGCTCGAGGAGGCGTTCCCGTTCGCCGAGACGCCCGATCAGCTCCAGACGATCGACGAGATCAAGGCCGACATGGAGAAGCCGATCCCGATGGACCGCCTGCTGTCGGGCGACGTCGGATTCGGCAAGACCGAGGTCGCCGTGCGTGCCGCGTTCAAGGCGATCCAGGACGGCAAGCAGGTCGCGATGCTCGTGCCGACCACGCTTCTCGTGAAGCAGCACCTCGAGACGTTCACCGAGCGCTTCGCGGGATTCCCGGTCAAGGTCAAGGCGCTCTCGCGCTTCCAGACCGACAAGCAGGCGCGCGAGGTCGTCGACGGCCTCGCAGACGGCACGGTCGACATGGTCATCGGCACGCACCGCATCCTCACCGAGAAGGTGCTCTTCAAAGACCTCGGCCTCCTGATCGTCGACGAGGAGCAGCGCTTCGGCGTCGAGCACAAGGACCAGCTGAAGAAGCTCAAGACCAATGTCGACATCCTGGCGATGAGTGCGACGCCGATCCCGCGCACGCTCGAGATGGCGGTCACCGGCATCCGCGAGATGTCGACGCTGCAGACCCCTCCCGAGGACCGGCATCCGATCCTGTCGTATGTCGGCGCCCGCAACGACAAGCAGATCGCGGCGGCGATCCGTCGCGAGCTGCTGCGCGAGGGCCAGGTGTTCTTCGTCCACAACCGCGTGCAGTCGATCCAGCGGGTGGCGTCCGAGCTCGCCGAGCTCGTGCCCGAGGCGCGCATCGCCGTGGCGCACGGCCAGATGGGGGAGCACGCGCTGGAGGAGGTCGTCGACGCCTTCTGGGAGCGGCGGTTCGACGTGCTCGTGTGCACCACGATCGTCGAGACCGGTCTCGACATCTCCAATGCGAACACGATCATCATCGACCGCGCCGACAAGTACGGCCTGTCGCAGCTTCACCAGCTGCGCGGCCGCGTGGGCCGGGCACGGGAGCGCGCGTACGCGTACTTCCTCTACGACGAGCTCAAGCCGCTGTCCGAGACGGCGGCCGACCGGCTCGAGACGATCGCCGTGAACAACGACCTCGGCAGCGGCATGCAGGTGGCGCTGAAAGACCTCGAGCTCCGTGGCGCCGGCAACCTGCTCGGCGCGGAGCAGGCCGGCCACATCGCCGGCGTGGGCTTCGACCTGTACCTCCGAATGATCGGCGAGGCCGTTTCGGCTTTCCGCGGCGACGACGTCGAAGGCCCCGCCGAGCTCCGGCTCGAGCTGCCGGTGCAGGCCCGCATCCCCGAGTCGTACATCGACAGCGAGCGGCTGCGCCTCGAGGCGTACCAGAAGCTGTCGGCCGCGGCATCCCTCTCCGCCAAAGACGACGCGATCGACCTCGTCGTCGAGGAGCTCACCGACCGCTACGGCGAGCCGCCCGCCGACGTCGAAGGACTCCTCGCCGTCGCGCGCCTGCGGCGCCGCGCCGCGCGGGCCGGTCTTTCCGACGTCGTCGCGATGGGTCCCAACCTGCGGATCGCACCGGCGAACCTGCCCGACTCGATGCGTGTGCGGCTGCAGCGGCTGCACCCGAAGGCGAAGCTGCTGCAGGGCGGCGAGGCGCTCGTCGTGCCGCTGCCGACCGCCGGCGGGGAGCGCGTCGCCGACGCCGACCTGATCGCGTGGGTGAGTCAGCTGCTCGACCAGCTCTGGCCGGTGCCGCAGGCGGCCGAGGCATCTGCCGCGGGGAACGGCTCCTCCTGACGCGGCAGCCGCGCGTCCGCGGGTCACGGGCGGCGCCGTCGCCCGTGCCGCGGATTCCTGCTGTGACGAATGGGCTGCACGCTCTATAGTCGCCGCATGGGTCCTGGGGCAGGCCGAACCAGGCTCGGCGAGGCCGCGGCGGCCTTCTCGAGCAACTGGCGCAACCCGAACCTGCGCCGCGCCCAGTTGAGCTTCCTCGGTGCGTGGACGGCGGAGTGGGCGTTCACCGTCGCGCTCGGGGTCGTCGCGTACGACCATGGCGGCGCCCTCGCGCTGGGCCTGGTCGGACTGCTGCGCATGCTGCCGTCCGCGCTGCTCGCGCCGCTGCTGTCCCCGTTCGCCGACCGCGGCCGGCGGGAGCGCGTGCTCGTCGTGGTGTCCACGCTCCGCGGGATCGCGACGGCCGTCGCGGCGCTGATGGTCGCGCTGGCAGGCCCGGTCATCGTCGTGTACGCGCTCGCGGTGCTCTCGACGATCGCCGCGACGCTCTTCCGACCCGCGCACTCCGCGCTGCTGCCCACGCTGTGCCGCACCGGCCACGAACTGGCCAGCGCCAATGTGGTCCGCGGCCTGCTCGATTCCGTCGCCACCCTCGTGGGGCCGCTCCTGGCCGCCGTGCTGCTCGCGGTCGCCGACGTGTCCGTCGTGTTCGCCGTCGCGGCGGCCGCCTCGTTCTGGGCGGCGCTGCTGCTCGCGCGCGTCCGGTACACGGCTCCGCCGCGGCCCGCAGCCCCGCCCCGTCCCGATCTGATGAAAGAAGCGGTCGAGGGCGTCCGCGCCGTCATCCAGAGTCGCGATCTGCTCCTCATCCTGGGGTTGGCGGCGGCCCAGTCCCTGACCCGCGGCGCGCTGACGGTGTTCTCGGTGGTGGTGGCCATCGAGCTGCTCGGCACCGGCGACCCCGGCGTCGGGGCCCTCATGGCGGCGGTCGGCGTCGGGGCGGTCCTCGGGTCGCTGGGCGCATCGTTCCTCGTCGGGACCGGCCGGCTGGGGGCGTGGTTCGCCGTCGGGGTGGGTCTGTGGGGGCTGCCCATCGCGCTCATCGGCGTCTTCCCTCAGCAGGCCGCCGCGCTGGGCGTGCTCGCGTTCGTGGGTGTCGGCAATGCGCTCATCGACGTGGCGGGGTTCACGCTGATCGCCCGGCTGGCTCCCGACGCGGTCCTGGCCCGGGTGTTCGGCGTGCTGGAGAGCCTCGTCGCCGTGTCCATCGGCGTCGGGGCGATCCTCGCGTCGGCCGTGATCGCGTGGTTCGGCGTCGAAGTCGCGCTCGTGTCGATCGGGCTGCTCTGCCCGCTGCTCGCTCTGGCGTCGTGGTGGCGGCTGCGGCGGATGGACGGCGCGGTCGGCGCGCTGGATGACGAGGTCACGCTGCTGCGTCGCGTCCCGATGTTCCGCCCCCTGCCGCTCCCGACGATCGAGCAGCTGGCTCGCGGTCTCGAACCCCTGTCGGTGCCCGCCGGCGAGACCGTGGTCTCGCAGGGCGACATCGGCGACCGCTACTACGTGATCGAGGCCGGCGAGGCCGAGGTGCGCGGCGACGGCAGGATCGTCGCAGAGCTCGGGCCGGGCGACGGCTTCGGCGAGATCGCGCTGCTGCGCCGCACGCGCCGAACGGCGACCGTGCTCGCGCGGAGTGCGCTCCGGTTGCAGGCGCTCGGGGCCGACCGTTTCGTCTCAGTCGTCCTCGGCTACCTGCCGAGCGCGGAGGCTGCAGCGGCGGGGGTGGACGACCAACTCGGCCGCTTCGCACCCCGTGAGCCGTCCGACGGGCCGCAGGCATGATCGTGTCAGCCTCGGCCGTTGAGAAGGCGCGGCCCGGATGGGAGGGTGAGGCATGACCTCCGCCCGCGCCGCTCTGCTCATCGCCGACATCGGCGGCTACACCGCCTACATGAGCTCGCACCGCATGACCCTCGCGCACGCGGAGGTCAACACGGCCAGGATGCTCGACAGGATGATCGGCGCGGCGCCGGGTTTCGACCTCGTCGAGATCGAGGGGGATGCCGCGTTCCTGTCGCGCAAGGTGGATGCGCGCGACCCCGATACGACCGTGACCGATGTGCTGCGCACGGCGGCCGCGATGCACCGCGCGTTCCACGTCGAGCGCCACTACGTGGCGAAGAACCTGTGTCCGTGCGGGGGCTGCAAGCAGGTGGGGGAGCTGAAGCTCAAGTTCGTGGCGCACGTCGGGGAGGTGGCGACGCAGACGATCCGCGGGAGGGACAAGCTCGTCGGGATCGACGTGATCCTCGTGCACCGCCTGCTGAAGAACTCGGTTCCCATCCCCGAGTACGTCCTGCTGTCGGAGGATCTGTATCTGACGGATGCCGGGGCACTGCCGGATTCGCTGGGCGAGATCACCCCCGACCTGGAGGGGATCGGGACGGTCCGCGCGTACTTCGCCGATGTGGCGCAGCTCGACGGGGAGCTGCCGCCCCTCCCGGACCCGTCATGGCGGGGTCGACTGGGGAGCACGCTCACCGCGGTGCGCGAGGGACTCCCGTACATGCTCGGCCGCAAGAAGCCGCGGCTGCAGCGGTGACCCG
This sequence comes from Microbacterium gallinarum, assembly GCF_014837165.1. Lineage (GTDB taxonomy): Bacteria > Actinomycetota > Actinomycetes > Actinomycetales > Microbacteriaceae > Microbacterium > Microbacterium gallinarum. Next base: position 106,919 of record NZ_JACSPM010000007.1, on the reverse strand, counting down.
CCCGCGCGGCGGCGTCCCCGGGCCGACGCAGCGCGTCAGATGACGCCCTGCGCGAGCATCGCGTGTGCGACGCGCGTGAAGCCCGCCGCGTTCGCCCCCACGACGTAGTCGCCCGGTCGGTCGTAGCGCTCCGAGGCGGCGAACGCGGCGTCATGCACGTCCGACATGATCGAGCGCAGCTTCTCCTCGCTGTCCGCGAAGGTCCAGCGCTGTCGCGCCGCGTTCTGGCTCATCTCGAGTGCCGAGGTCGCCACACCGCCCGCGTTCGCGGCCTTTCCGGGACCGAACAGCACGCCCGACTCCCGGAACGCCGCGACGGCGCCGGGGGTCGACGGCATGTTCGCGCCCTCGGCGACGGCGCGCACGCCGTTGCCGATCAGCGCCGAGGCGTCGAGCTCATCGAGCTCGTTCTGGGTCGCCGAGGGCAGGGCGACGTCCATCGGGACCTCCCACGGCCGCGCGCCCTCGACGAAGCGCGCGCTCGCGCGGCGTGCCGCGTACTCGGCGATGCGGCCGCGCTCGATCTCCTTGACCTGACGGAGCAGGCCGACGTCGATCCCGGCGTCGTCGACGACGTAGCCGGACGAGTCCGACGCGGTGACCGGGATGCCGCCGAGCTGATGGACCTTGTCGATCGCGTAGATCGCGACGTTGCCCGAGCCCGACACTCCCACGCGGCGGCCGGCGAGCTGCTGGCCGTGCACCGCCAGCATGTTCTGCACGAAGAACACCGCACCGTAGCCGGTCGCCTCGGTGCGCACCTCGGCGCCGCCCCACTGGACGCCCTTGCCGGTGAACATGCCCGACTCGTGGCGGTTGGTGATCTTGCGGTACTGGCCGAAGAGGTAGCCGATCTCGCGCGCGCCGACGCCGATGTCACCGGCGGGCACGTCGGTGTGTTCGCCGAGGTGACGGTAGAGCTCGTTCATGAACGACTGGCAGAAGCGCATGATCTCGCCGTCGGAGCGGCCATGCGGGTCGAAGTCGCTGCCGCCCTTGGCGCCGCCGATGCCCTGGCCGGTGAGCGCGTTCTTGAAGATCTGCTCGAACCCGAGGAACTTGATGATCGACAGGTTCACGGTCGGGTGGAAGCGCAGGCCGCCCTTGTACGGCCCGAGCACCGACGAGAACTGCACGCGGAAGCCACGGTCGACCTGGAGCGTGCCCTGGTCGTCGACCCAGGGGACGCGGAACATGATCTGCCGCTCCGGCTCGACCAGGCGCTCCACGATGCCGCCGGAGACGAACTCGGGATGCCGCTCCAGCACCGGCACGATCGAGTCGAGCACCTCGTGCACGGCCTGCTGGAACTCGGGCTCGTGGGGATTGCGCGCCTGCACGGTGTCGAACACGGTACGGACGGCGGACGGCAGGGCGACGAGAGTGTCGGTCACGGATGGAGCTTTCTTCGGGACTGATCGGGGGCCGCGTCGCATGGCGCCGGGCCCGCGGGTGAGCGGGCATCCGGGCGATCCGCGGGGTGACACGGGACGCCGGGGCAGGCGCGGGAGAGCGCGCCGGGGACGGGCTGTTCCAGCCTACGCCCGCTGGAGGGCCGGGTCTCGGCGTGTGACGTTCCGGGCCGCTACGCTGGCACCGATCGAGGAGGAACCATGCGGTTCGAGCACCTCGGGGCGCAGCCCCGCATCCATCCCGACGCCGTGATCGCGTCGACCGCGGTGATCAGCGGAGACGTCGAGATCGGCGCCGACTGCCAGGTGCTGCACGGCGCCGTCATCACCGCCGAGGGCGGTGCGATCACGCTCGGCACGAACGTCATCGTCATGGAGAACGCCCTCATCCGCGCGACCTCGACGAATCCGGTGCACATCGGCGACCACGTGCTGGTGGGACCGATGGCGAGCGTCTCAGGCGCGGTCGTCGAGGAGGAGGTCTTCCTCGCGACCGGCACGCGCGTGTTCAACGGCGCCCGCATCGGAGCGCGCAGCGAGGTGCGGATCAACGGCGTCGTGCACCTGCGCACGACCCTGCCGGCGGAGTCGACGGTGCCCATCGGCTGGGTGGCGATCGGAGACCCGGTGCAGATCCTCCCGTCGGACCGCCACGAGGAGATCTGGGCGGCCCAGCGCGAGCTCGACTTCCCGGGCTACGTCTTCGGCCTCGATCGCGAGACGCCCGACCTCATGGTGCAGCTCACCGAGCGCTACGGGCGCAGCCTCGCCCGGCACGTCGACGACCGCAGGCTCGACTGAGTCGCCCAGACATCGAGCGTTCGGGATGCCGCGGCCGCGGCATCCCTCAGCGGTCGCTCTTCAGTCCCAGACCAGGCGGCAGCCGCGGCACTCGAATTCGAGGCGCTCGACCCAGCCGTCGTCGAGGTCACCGCGTCGATCGAGGTCGACGCGGAACCACCGGGGCTCGCTCGCGCGCACATCGAGCGACCCGCAGTCGGGACATGCTTCGGCGACGATGATCCGTGCCATGCGGCCACGGTAACCCCGGCGATCCGGAAGCGCGGAAGCGACGCGCGTGTCAGCCGGTGTTCTGGAGGCCGGCCGCGACGCCGCTCACCGAGAGCAGCAGTAGCCGCTGCTGCTCGGGGTCGACCGGCGCGCCCTCGGGAGTGTCGCGCAGAGCCCGCAGCGCGCGCAGCTGCAGCAGCGACAGCGCGTCGACGTACGGGCTGCGCATCTTCACGGCACGCTGCAGCACGGGCTTGTTGCCGAGCAGCTCCGTGCCACCGGTGACGCGGATGACCCACGACCGGGTGAGCGACATCTCCTCGCGCACCAGGGACGCGAGATCGTCGCGGTCGCCCAGCTCGAGGTAGTGGCGCGCGATGCGGTCGTCGGCCTTGGCGAGGCTCATCGCGACGTTGTCGATCAGCGTGCGCAGCAGCGGCCATTCGTCGTAGGCGCGCTGCAGCAGCTGCTCGTCGCCGACCGCCTCCAGCGCGGTGCCGAGCCCGAACCAGCCCGCGAGATTGATGCGGGCCTGCGTCCACGCGAAGACCCACGGGATCGCGCGCAGATCCTCGAGCGACTCGACCGACAGGCCGCGTCGCGCCGGGCGCGAGCCGAGGGCGAGCAATCCGACCTCCTCCATCGGCGTCACGCGCGCGAACCACGGCGCGAACCCGGGCGCCTTCACGAGCGAGAAGAAGCGTGCTCGGGATGCCTCGTCCAGCGTCGCTGCGACCGAGGCGTAGCGCTCTGCCGCGGCGCGATTGCGCTCCTCGTTCGAGGGCGACGACGCGAGCAGGATGGCAGCGGCGACCTGGTCGATGTGCCGCATCGCGATGGCCGGGTCGCCGTAGCGGGCGAAGATGACCTCGCCCTGCTCGGTGAGTTTGAACCTGCCGTCGACGGAGTGCGGAGGCTGCGCGAGGATCGCAGAGTTCGCCGGCCCGCCGCCGCGGCCGAGGGCTCCGCCGCGTCCGTGGAAGAGCGTCAGCTCGATGCCCTGCTCCTGCGCCCAGGCGGCGATGGCCGCCTGCGCCTCGTACAGCGCGAGGTTCGCCGCGACCGGTCCGACATCCTTCGACGAGTCGGAGTAGCCGAGCATCACCTCGAGCCGCCGGCCGGTCGCCGTGAGGCGCTCGGCGAAGGCGGGGTGCTGCACGATCTCGGCGAGGATGCGCGGCGCGGCCTGCAGGTCGGCGAACGTCTCGAACAGCGGGACCACGTCGAGCACCGGCACGTCGCCGTCGGCTCCGGCCGCGTACCGCGCGAGACGATGGACCGCGGCGAGGTCGTCTGCGGACTGCGTGAACGACACGACGTAGCGTCCGGCCGCGCGGGGGCCGTAGCGCTCCTGCAGGAAGGCGATCGAGCGGAAGACGTCGAGCACCTCCTCGGTCTGCTCGGAGCGCGGTCCGCCGGCATCGAGCTCGGCGAGCACCTTGGCGTGCACCGCGGAGTGCTGGCGCACCTCGAGCTCGGTCAGGTGAAAGCCGTAGGTCTCGACCTGCCACAGCAGCTGCTGCAGGTGGCCGTACGCCTGCCGGGCCGCCCCGGCCTGCACGAGCGAGTCCTGCACGATGCGCAGGTCCGCGAGGAAATGCTCGGGGTCGCGGTAGGCGAGGTCGGCGTCGCGCTCGCGCGTGGCCGTGAGCTTGCGCGCGAGCAGCAGCATGATGCGGCGGTGGGGCTCGTTGGGGGAGCGCTTCGCGATCTCGGCTGCGGCCTCGTCGTCGGCCGCCGCCAGCCGCTGCCAGAGCGCCACGAGCGCGGCGCTGGGCGGGGTGGTGGCCGCGTCGAGGGTGAGCGTGCGGCCGATCCGGCTCGCCGTGCGCTCCAGCCCCAGCAGCACGTGCTCGCTGGCGATCTTCGCCGCGGTGCGCGTGACGGATGCCGTCACGAACGGGTTGCCGTCGCGGTCGCCGCCGACCCACGAGCCCACCCGCACGAACGGGCGGACCACAGGAGCGCGACCGCCGGCCGCCGGGCCCTGGAGCGCGTCGTCGACGCGCCGGTACACGTGCGGGATGGCGGTGAACAGCGTCTCGTCGAACACCGCCATGACGGCCCGCACCTCGTCGGTCGGTGAGGGCTTCTCGGGCCGCAGCGGCGCGGTGCGCCACAGGGTGTCGATCTCCTCGAGCATGCGACGCTCGGCGCGTCGCTGGTCGGCGCCGTTGCGGAGCGAGGCGTCGTGGTCCTCGAGGAGTGCGGCGAGGCGCCGGATGCTCGCCGACACCGCGCGGCGACGAGCCTCGGTCGGGTGCGCCGTGAAGACAGGGTGGAACCGCAGCGCCTGCAGTCGCGCGAGGGCGGTGTCGTCGCCCACCTCGGCGGCAAGGCGCATGAACGCGGCGGCGACGGAGTCGGTCGCGCGCTCGCGGTCGGGGCGGCCGTCGCGCTCGCGGAGGATGCGCACCCGCTGGTGCTCCTCGGCGAGATTCACGAGGTGGAAGTAGGCCGTGAACGCGCGGGCGACTTCGTCGGCCCGCGCGACCGTGAAGGAGTCTGCGATGGCGGCGGCCCGTGCGAACGCCTCGGGCGTCTCGTCGGTGTACGCCTGGATCGTCGCGATGCGCAGCCGCTCGACGTCGTCGTAGAGACCGGGCGATCCGCTCTCGCGCAGCACCTGGCCGAGGAGCGATCCGAGCATGCGCACATCCGCGCGCATCTGCTCCGGGATCTCCTGCTCGGCCTCGAAGCGTCCCACGAGGTCGATCGCTTCGGTCTGGGTGAGTTCGCGCATCCGTCCACGGTACTGGCGAGCGGCCGCGCCGCCGTCCGCGGGGACGTTGTGTGACGTCCGCGGCGGCGTGGCGGGCCGCCGATAGACTGACCACGGTGTGCCGGGAAGTCTGGTCGGCGATGCGCCGCCGCGCCGACCGACCACCCCGACGAAAGGACCCGCGTGTCCCTGCTCCGCTCCGCCCGTTTCCCGGCCATCGTGCTCCTGGCCTCGGCGATCCTCGCCCTCGTGCTGGCGAACTCGCCTCTCGGCCCGGCGATCGCGGCGGTGAAGGGCGCGTACGTCGGCATTCCGGGGGTCTTCGAGATGTCGGTGGGCCACTGGGTGCAGGACGGCCTGCTCGCCATCTTCTTCTTCATCGTCGCCGTCGAGCTGCAGTTCGAGCTCACCAACGGTGAGCTGAACTCGGCGCGCAAAGCGATGCAGCCCGCGATCGCCGCAGCCGGCGGTGTGGTCGTGCCGATTGCCGTGTTCCTGCTGTTCGCCGGCGGGTCGGAAGCGGTCGACGGCTGGCCGATCCCGACCGCGACCGACATCGCCTTCGCGCTGGGCGTGCTCGCCGTCTTCGGCAAGGGTCTGCCATCCGGCATCCGGATCTTCCTCCTGGCCCTCGCCATCCTCGACGACATCGTCGGCATCATCTTCATCGCGGTGCTGTTCACCGACGACGTGAATGTGGGGCTGCTCGCGCTCGCCGCGGTGGCCGTGGCGATCTTCGGCGTCCTCAGCCGCCAGCTCGTCAGGCGCAACCGGCTGCCGATCGCGATCGTCCTGGTGATCCTGGCTGTCACGACCTGGGTGCTCGTGTACCTGTCGGGCGTGCACGCGACGATCGCGGGCGTCGCACTCGGCCTCGCGATGGCGCAGCGACCCGCGCTGCATGTGCGCCACTCGCTCGAGCCATGGGTGAACGGCATCGTCCTGCCGCTGTTCGCCTTCTCCGCCGCCTTCGTCGTGATTCCGTCGGTGACGCCGTCGCAGCTGTCGCCGGCGTTCTGGGGAGTGCTCGTCGCGCTGCCCGTGGGCAAGATCATCGGCATCTCCATCGCCGGCTGGATCTCGCTGCGCATCGGCAATCGCGGCGCCGCGCCGCACCTGTCGCTGCTCGATCTCATCGCCGCCGGCGCCCTGGGCGGCATCGGCTTCACCGTGTCGCTGCTGCTGTCGGAGCTCGCGTTCGCGGACGAACCGCTCGTGCGCGACGAGGCCACACTCGGTGTGCTCGGCGGCTCGATGATCTCGATCGTGCTCGCGGCGATCCTCGTGGCGCAGCGTGCACGTCACTACCGCCGCACGGCGCCGATCGCCGACGACGAGCTGCCGCCGCCCGCCAGCCACGAAGGACAGATCGCATGACCGACGCGACGCCCGCGACCGATCCGCTGCGGGAGGCGGCCGACACGATGCGCGCGGTGCGCGACCGCTGCGTGTGGACGCAGCAGATCGACCACCGTGCGCTGGTGCCGTACCTGGTCGAGGAGAGCGCCGAGCTGATCGACGCCGTCGAGGAGGACGACCGTGCCGAGCTCCGCGAGGAGCTCGGCGACCTGCTCTGGCAGGTGCTCTTCCATGCCGAGATCGCGTCGCGCGACCCCGCCGACCCGTTCGACATCGACGACGTCGCACGCGGGCTGACCGACAAGATGGTGCGGCGGCATCCGCACGTCTTCGGCGACGCCGTCGCGAACACGCCCGAAGAAGTGCTCGTGCACTGGAACGCCGCGAAGGCCGCCGAGAAGAGCGCGCGCACCAGCGTGCTCGACGGAGTGAGCGAGCGGATGCCGAGCCTGGCGCTCGCACAGAAGCTCCTGGGCAAGGCGGCCCAGGTCGATGTCCCGCCGCCCGTGCCCGCTGCCGGGGGAGCGCCGTCGTCCGAAGCCGAGCTGGGCGACGCGCTGCTCGCCCTCGTGGCGTCGGCTCGCTCGAACGGCTGGGACGCCGAGCGGGCCCTGCGCGAACGCCTGCGCGCCCTGTCGTCCGCCATCCGCTCCGCCGAGACCGCCTGACCCCCCTGACCCCGCCGCCCGCGAGACACCACTTCCGCGTCGAGACGGCGCACCAGGCACGCCGTTTCGTCGCACACACGTCGTCTCGCGGACGGCCCCGCGGACACCGGGCGAGGCCGGCAGCGCCGACCTGGAAAGATAGAGGCGTGGCATCCGTGAACCCGCCGCGCGGTATGCGCGACTTCCTCCCCGCCGACAAGGCCCGCCGCGAGCGCGTGCTCGCCGTCATCCGCGACCGCTACCGGGTGCACGGGTTCGACGAGATCGAAACGCCCGTCATGGAGGAGTACGCCCGCCTCCACGCCGGGATCGGCGGCGACAACGAGAAGCTCGCGTACAACGTCCTCAAGCGCGGTCTCGACGCCGACGCCGTCCGGGCGGCCGCCGACGACCCGTCGCAGCTCACCGACCTGGGCCTGCGCTACGACCTCACGGTGCCTCTCGCGCGCTTCTACGCGAGCCACCGCGGCGAGCTGCCCACGGTGTTCCGCTCGATCCAGATCGCGCCGGTGTGGCGCGCCGAGCGCCCGCAGAAGGGCCGCTACCGGCAGTTCATGCAGTGCGACATCGACATCATGGGGGATGCCTCGCCCCGCGCCGAGGCGGAGCTCATCGTCGCCACCCTCGACACCCTCGACGCCCTGGGCCTCGAGGGCGGCAGCGTGCGCATCAACGACCGCCGCGTGCTCGACTGGATGCTCGACAGCTTCGGCTTCGCTCCCGACGAGCGTCCCGGCGTGCTCATCACGATCGACAAGCTCGACAAGATCGGCGCCGTCGGCGTGGCCGCCGAGCTGCGCGAGCGCGGGGCGACGGGGTCCGCCGTCGACGCGTTCGAGGCCTTCCTCAGTCGCCCGATGACGCTCGAGTACAACCCGTTCGGCGAGCGCCAGATCCGCAAGGTCCTGCCCGCCGACGCCCCGGACGACGTGGTCGCGCACCTGGTGGGCATCGGAGACGCGGTCGCGGCAGCGCGGGCGGCGTCCACGACTGACGCGGCCGACATCCCGCTCGTGTTCGACCCGTTCCTGGTGCGCGGGATGGGGTACTACACCGGCACGATCTTCGAGCTGGCCCACCCGTCGGCCGACTACTCGCTCGGCGGCGGCGGGCGCTACGACGGCATGATCGGCCGCTTCCTCGGCCAGGACGTGCCGGCGGTCGGCTTCTCGATCGGCTTCGAGCGCATCGTCGACCTCGTCGACGCGGCCGCAGACGACACCCGTCCCGCCGTGGTGCTCGTGCACGACCGCGATGTGCCCGAGGCGGAGCTCCTCGCACACAAGGCCGCGCTGATCACGGCGGGCTCGCGGGTGCGTCTGGAGCACCGCACGAAGAACCTCAAGGCGCTGCTCGAGCGCGCGACGGGCGACGGCTACACGGCGTTCGCGACGGTGTCGGCCGGGGCCGCGCCGGGATCGCTCGAGCTCAAGCCGCTCGGCTGAACCGGAGTCGCAGCATCCGGTAGACGACTCCGGCGATCACGACGACGGCGCCGGCCACCACGCTCTGCCACGGCAGCGTGAGACCGAGGATGACGCACCCGGCGGCGCCGACGACCTGCAGCGCGCGAGGGTAACGCCGCGCCTGCGCGCCCTGGCGGAACGCGGCGAGGTTCGCGACCAGGTAGTACAGCAGCACACCGAACGACGAGAACCCGATCGCGCCGCGGAGGTCGACGAGCGTCACGGCGACGATCACGATGGCGGCGATCGCCGCTTCGGCTCGGTGGGGCACATGCCAGCGCGGGTGGACGGCAGAGAAGAACCGGGGGAGGTCGCCCTCGCGCGCCATGGCGAACGCGGTGCGTCCGATGCCTGCGATGAGGGCGAGGAGAGCACCGAGGGATGCCGCGGCCGCTCCGACCCGCACGACCGGCGCCGCCCATGCCCAGCCCGACGCGGCGGCGGCCGCGGCGACCGGCTCACTCGACGCCGCCGTGGCGTCGGGGCCGAGCGTCGAGAGCACGGTCGACGCGACGAGCGCGTAGACGATCAGCGCGCCCGCGAACGCGAGCACGATGGCGCGCGGGATGGTCTTGGCGGGATCGCGCACCTCCTCGCCCATCGTCGCGATGCGGGCGTAGCCGGCGAAGGCGAAGAACAGCAGCCCGGCGGACTGCAGGATCCCGTAGACGCCGTCCGCCCACAGAGCCTGAGGGCTGAGCCACTGCGCGCTGTCGGGCGCCGCGCCGCCCGCGGCGACCGCCACTGCCAGCGTGAGCAGCACGACGATGACGATCACGCGCGTCGCCTGCGCCGTGCGCGTGACGCCGAACCAGTTCACCGTCGCGAGGGCCACCACGGCGGCGATCGCGATCGGCCGCTCCCATCCGGGCGGTGCGGCGTACGCCGCGAACGTGAGCGCCATGGCGGCGCAGCTGGCCGTCTTGCCGATGACGAATCCCCACCCGGCGATGAACCCCCACCACGGTCCGAGCTCCGCGCGCCCGTAGGCGTAGGTGCCGCCCGAGGTCGGGTGCACGGCGGCCAGCTGCGCCGACGACGTCGCGTTGCCGAAGGCGACGACGGCGGCGATCGCGAGTCCGACGAGAAGGCCGCTCCCGGCCGCCGCCGCCGCGGGTGCGAAGGCGGCGAAGACCCCGGCGCCGATCATCGACCCGAGGCCGATGAACACCGCGTCGCCGAGACCGAGGCGGCGCTGCAGGGACGGGCTGGTCACGCGGGGACACTAGCGCACGCCGGTGAACGCGTGGCCGGCGTCAGCGGGCGACCTGTGCCGTGACGCGCTTCTTCTCGCGCACGTAGACCTCGCGTCGTACGCGCGCGACGACGTCGCCCGAGGCATCCGTGATGTCCGTGTCGAACCACTCGAGCACCTTCGCACCGCCGCGGGCGCGTTCGCGCAGCTCGTCGGCCTTCTCTCGCGGCACCTCGAACCGGGCGGTGAGCACGCCGCGTCCGGGCTTGACGAATTCGATCTCACCGCGCGTGTCCCACACGACGTAGTCGCTTCCGAGCTGGTGCATCACGAGCATGAAGAAGTACGGGTCGGTCATCGCCGACATCGAGCCGCCGAAGGCCGTCTTGACGTAGTTGCGGGTGATGAGGTTCACGTGGAGCTCGACGGTGGCGCTGGTCCAGTCGTCGGCGAATCTCTTCACGCGGATGCCGCTCCAGAGGTTCGGGGTCCACAGGCTCATGCCGAGGGCGAGGCGACGAGGAGTCATGCGCATGCGGGCCATCGTGCCAAAGCCTCCGCAGGAAGGCGACATCCGTTGTCGCCAGACGACAATGCTCAGCGCAGGTCGCGCCCACTGTTCTACTTGTTATAGAATAGTCGCGTGCTCATCCGAATCGATCCCGCCAGCGAGGACCCGATCTTCGCGCAGGTGGCCGCGTCGGTGCGCGCAGACGCCGCCACCGGACGGCTGCGTCCCGGCGACCGACTGCCGTCCGCGCGCGACGTGGCCGACGCGCTCGGCGTCAATCTGCACACCGTGCTGCGGGCCTACCAGGATCTCCGCGACGAGGGTCTGGTCGACATGCGTCGCGGGAGGGGGGCTGTGGTGACGGATGCCGCGACCCCGCTCGCCCAGCTGTACGACGACATCGCCGCCCTCGCGCGCCGCGCCCGCGCCCTCGGGCTCTCGCCCGACACCCTCGCCTCTCTCGTAAAGGAACACCGATGACCCCTCTCGCCGCCTCGAGCGATGTCCGCCGTGCCCGCCGCGCCTACGCCATCGTCGCGGTCTGGATTCCCGTGCTTCTGACGACCGTGGCGGTGATCCTCCTGCTGACGTGGCTGCCCCAGGTGCCGGCCACGGTCGCGATCCACTGGGGTCGCGGCGGCGAGCCCGACGGGTTCGGGCCCGCGTGGTCGGTGCCGCTGCTGACGGCCGCGGTCGGCTACGGACTCGCCGCGCTGTTCGGTGTGATCGCCCTCGGCACGCGCAGGTCGGGCGAGTGGGGGCCGACTCTGCGGTTCCTGGGCGCCCTGTCCTGCGGGACCACCGCCTTCCTGCTTGTGCTGGTGACCGTGTCGTTCGCGACGCAGCGCGGCCTCGCCGATGCGAGCGACGCTCCGAGCATCGGGTTGCCGCTGGTCGCCGGGCTGGTCGCCGGTGCGATCGCCGCTGCGGCGGGCTGGTTCGCCCAGCCCGCGGTCACCGTGAGCGGCGGCTCCGGCGAAGCGGCCGTCTCCGCCGTCGCCCTCTCCGAGGGGGAGCGGGCCGCGTGGCTGCGCACCACCACGATGTCGCGTGCGGCGATGGTCGCGATCGCGGGAGTCACCCTGCTGATGGCTGTCCTCGCCGTCGTGTTCGGCGTCTCCGGGGGAGAGCTCTGGTGGCTGTTCGCGGCGCTCGCGCTCCTGTTCGCCGTGCTCGCCGCGACGACCTTCGTGTTCCGGGTGAGCGTGACCGAATCGGGTCTGCGTGTGCAATCCCTCGTCGGCCTTCCCCGATTCTCCGTGCCGCTGGCCGAGATCGAGTCCGTCTCGGTCGTGCGCGTCGACCCGGCCGCCGAGTTCGGCGGCTGGGGCTTCCGGCTCGGGATCGACGGTCGATTCGGCATCGTCCTCCATGCCGGCGAAGCCATCCAGGTCGAGCGCCGGCACGGCCGCCCGCTCGTGGTGACGGTCGACGACGCACAGACCGGGGCGGGGCTGCTGGCCGCGCTCGTCGGCCGGGCGCAGACCGCGCGCCCTTGACGCGTGCCCCCGACCGCTTGTTGGCTGGGGGGATGAGCGACCCGACCCCCGAGCTGTGGCGCCGCGTCGACGCCTATCTGACCGAGACCCTCGTCGGGCACGACCCCGGCCTCGAGCACGCGGTCGCCGACCAGCGCGCGGCCGGTCTTCCTCCCATCGAGGTGGCGCCGGTCAATGGCAAGTTCCTCCACCTGATCGCCCGCATCAGCGGGGCGCGACGCGTGCTCGAGATCGGCACGCTCGGCGCCTACTCGACGATCTGGATGGCGCGAGGCATCCCGTCGGACGGTCAGGTGATCACGATCGAGGCCGAGCCCCGCATCGCGGAGATCGCGCGAGCGAACCTCGAGCGCGCCGGCGTGGCCGAGAAAGTCGAGGTGAGGCTCGGCCGGGCCGCCGACGTGCTGCCGACCCTCGAGGGGGCCGAACCGTTCGATCTGGTGTTCATCGACGCCGACAAGGAGTCGAACACGATCTACCTCGACTGGGCGGCGCGGCTCGGACGGCCCGGCACGGTCGTCATCGTCGACAACACCGTGCGCGGGGGAGAGGTGGCCAATCCCGCCACCGAGAACCCGCAGATCATCGGCGTGCAGCGCGGCCTGGAGATGCTCGGACGTGATGCCCGCTTCGACGCCACGGCGCTGCAGACCCTCGACCTCAAGGGGTACGACGGGGTGGCGCTCGCCGTCCTGGTGTAACAGCCCCGCGTCGAACGGCGCCGCATGACGCGGGCGCCTGTGGGGTGGCATCCCGGTCACTAGACTCGGACGCGGACCGACGATGCTCCGAAGAACCACCCTCCACAAGCAAGGAGTCCCCCTGTGGCACTTATCGAGGCTGTAGGCGCGCGCGAGATCCTCGACTCGCGCGGTAACCCGACCGTCGAAGTGGAGGTGCTCCTCGACGACGGAATCGTCCAGCGTGCAGCCGTCCCCTCCGGCGCGTCCACCGGTGCCTTCGAGGCATACGAACTGCGTGACGGCGACAAGAGCCGCTACGGCGGCAAGGGCGTGCTGAAGGCCGTCGCCGCCGTCATCGACGAGCTCGGCCCCGCGATCGAGGGCGTCGACGCGAGCGAGCAGCGCATCATCGACGAGATCCTCATCGAGGTCGACGGCACCGACAACAAGTCGCGCCTCGGCGCGAACGCCATCCTCGGCGTCTCGCTCGCCGTCGCCAAGGCCGCGGCCGACTCGGCCGACCTGCCCCTGTTCCGCTACCTCGGCGGACCGAACGCGCACATCCTGCCCGTCCCGCTGTTCAACGTCATCAACGGCGGCGAGCACGCCGACAACGGCATCGACATGCAGGAGTTCTTCCTTGCGCCCATCGGCGCCGAGACGTTCTCCGAGTCGCTGCGCTGGGGCACCGAGGTGTACCACGTGCTGAAGGGCGAGCTGAAGGCCGCCGGCTTCGCGACGGGCCTCGGCGACGAGGGCGGCTTCGCCCCCGACCTGCCCAGCAATCGGGAGGGCCTGGACTTCCTGGTCAAGGCGATCGAGAAGACCGGCTTCACGCCGGGCTCCGACATCGCGCTCGGTCTCGACGTCGCCGCCACCGAGTTCTTCAACGACGGCGTGTACCGCCTCGACAACAAGGACTGGACGGCCGCCGAGCTCACCGAGTACTACGTCGGTCTGGTGAACGACTACCCGATCGTCACGATCGAGGATGCGCTCGCCGAGGACGACTGGGACAACTGGAAGGCCCTCACCGAGGCGCTCGGCACCAAGACCCAGCTCGTCGGCGACGACCTGTTCGTCACCAACCCGACGCGCCTCGCCGACGGAATCAAGCGCGGCGTCGCGAACTCGCTGCTCGTCAAGGTCAACCAGATCGGCACGCTCTCCGAGACGCTCGACGCGGTCGACATGGCGCACCGCGCCGGCTACACGGCGATGCTCTCGCACCGCTCGGGTGAGACCGAGGACACCACGATCGCCGACCTCGCCGTGGCGACCGGCGCGGGTCAGATCAAGAGCGGCGCGCCCGCCCGCAGCGAGCGCGTCGCGAAATACAATCAGCTTCTGCGCATCGAGGAGGAGCTGGGCGACGCGGCGACGTTCATCGGCCGCGCAGCCTTCCCGCGCTTCCAGGACTGACACGCTGACGAGAGGGGGAGCCGTGGCGAAGACGACGGCTCCCCCTTCCCGTCCCCCGCGGCGCCGCCCGGAGCGCGGCCCGGTCGACGTGCGGCAGTGGCTGGGCGGCATCCGTCTGTCCGGCTTCATGGTCATCATGCTGGGCCTGGTCGTCCTGGCGGCCTTCGTGCTCGTGCCGACGATCGGCACCTACGTCGACCAGCGTCAGCAGATCGCGGCGCTCGAAGCGGCCGTCGAGGTGAGCCGCCAGGAGGTCGCCGACCTCGAGGCGCAGCGCGACCGCTGGGCCGACCCGGCCTACATCACGACCCAGGCGCGCGAGCGGCTGTATTACGTGCGTCCGGGCGAGGTGGTCTACCTCGTCGACAACGATCTCCCTGCCGAGCTCGTGCCGCAGGAGCAGGATCCGGTGAGCGACGAGGTGGAGCAGACGCGCACCGACTGGATGTCGCAGCTCGTGCGCTCGGTGACGTCGGCCGGACTCGCCCAGACGGTGAAGGCGCCCACTGTGGGCGTGCCCGACGAGCAGCCGACCCCGACGCCGACCGACGCTCCCTGACGGCGAACGGGCCTCGCCGTCCGGACAGCCCGTGCCGACGGGCATCCCGATCAGCGCCTTGCCAGGAGCCCCCGCTAGCCTGGCGACGTGACGACCTCGCCGTTCCCCCCTGCCACCGACGCCGACCTCGCCGTCCTGCATGAGCAGCTCGGCCGGCCGGCCCGTGGCGTCGTCGGCATCGCTGCGCGGTGCGTGTGCGGCAACCCGACCGTCGTCGCCACGTCGCCACGGCTGCCCGACGGTACGCCGTTCCCCACGTTCTACTACCTGACCCATCCCGCGGCGACGGTCGCGATGTCGGTGCTCGAAGCCGCGCACTCGATGCGCGAGCTGAACGATGCGCTCGCCGAGGACGAGGAGCTCGCCGCCGACTATGCGCGCGCGCACGAGGCCTATCTGCGCGATCGTGCCGCCTACGGCGAGGTCGAGGAGATCGAGGGCATCTCCGCCGGCGGCATGCCGACCCGCGTCAAGTGCCTGCACGCCCTCGCCGGGCACGCCCTCGCCGCCGGACCCGGCGTCAACCCCATCGGCGACCGCGCGCTCGCTCTCTCGTCGTGGTCGCCCGACCGCTGCGTCTGCGCCCAGCCCGGGGCGGCCGGATGAGGCGTGGCCTCCTCGCGGCCGTGGCCGCGACCGCCGCGGCGCTGACGCTCGTCACCGCCGCGCCCGCGGCCGCCGTCGCCGTGCCCGAGGCGCCGGAGGAGGATCCGGTGCGCGCCGCAGAGTACTGGCTCGAGGACTACGGCATCGACGAGGCGTGGAAGAAGACCCGCGGCGAGGGCGTCACGATCGCCATCATCGACACCGGCATCGGCAAGGGGCCGGTCGAGTTCGAGGGCGCGGTCGTCGACGGGACGGACGTCTCGGGGGTCGGAACCCCCGACGGGCGCACGCCGGTCGGCGCCGTCGACTCCAACCACGGCTCGTGGGTGGCATCGCTCGCGGCCGGTCGCGGGACCGGCGAAGACACCGGCATGATCGGCGTCGCCCCCGAGGCGGAGCTGCTCTCGGTCTCGGTCGGGTTCGGGTCGTCGGCGACGAAGTCGTTCACCGAGCAGATCGCGGAGGCCATCCGCTGGTCGGTCGACCACGGCGCCGATGTCATCAACATGTCGCTCACCACGAACGTGCCGGACTGGGACGAGAGCTGGGACGACGCCTTCCTCTATGCGTTCCAGAACGACGTCGTGGTGGTGGTCGCCGCCGGCAACCGGGGGAGCGGCACCACCCGCGTCGGCGCCCCGGCCACCATCCCCGGCGTGCTGACGGTGGGCGGCGTGGACCCCGACGGCAAGGCCAGCGTCGACGCCTCCACCCAGGGGATCACGATCGGCGTCTCGGCGCCGAGCGAGGAGCTCGTCGGCGTCTCGGCCGACGGCCGTCTGGTGCTGTGGAACGGCACCAGCGGCGCCGCGCCCATCGTGGCGGGCATCGCCGCGCTCGTGCGGGCGGCCCACCCCGACCTCGACGCGAACAACGTCATCAACCGCATCGTCGAGACCGCCCGTCCGCCGGCCGGCTCGACGGCGGTCCACGATCCCCTGTACGGGTACGGGCTGGTGGATGCCGCGGCCGCCGTGTCGGCGAAGGTGCCGTCCGTCGACGCGAACCCCATGGGCAGCCTCTCCGAGTGGATCCGCCTGTACCGCCGCGCACAGAGCGACCCCGTCCCGCAGCAGCCCGTCGAGCCGGTCGCTGTGCCGCCGCTGCCGCGTCCCGACAGCGCGGAGCGCGCCGCATCGCCCCTTCTGCCGTCAGGTCAGACCCTGCTCTACGGGACGCTCCCGCTCTCGGTGGCCACGGCGGCGGCTATACTGGTGGCGCTCGGCGTCACCGCAGCTGTCCGACGCATCCGATTAACGTCCCGCGCGCCGAGCCGCTGACCCAGGAGGAGCCTCCAAACGTGACCAACACCGTGCCCAAGATCCTCATCGTCGGTGGCGGATACGCAGGCTTCTACACGGCCTGGAAGCTCGAGAAGCATCTGCGCAAGGGTGAAGCAGAGGTGACGATCGTCGACCCGCTGCCCTACATGACCTACCAGCCGTTCCTCCCGGAGGTCGCGGCCGGCTCGATCGAGGCCCGCCACTCGGTGGTGGCTCTGCGCCGTCACCTCAAGAAGACCACCGTGGTCGCCGCCAAGGTCACCGGCATCAACCACGCGAACAAGGTCGCCACGATCACGCCGATCGCGGGCGACCCGTACGAGTTCGAATACGACCAGATCGTCGTGACCGCCGGCGCCGTCTCGCGCACGTTCCCGATCCCGGGCATCGCCGACAACGCCATCGGCCTCAAGACGATCGAAGAGGCCGTCGCGATCCGCGACCGCCTGATGTCGAACTTCGACAAGGCCTCGGTCCTGCCCCCCGGCCCCGAGCGCGACCGCCTGCTGACGGTCGTCGTGGTCGGCGGCGGCTTCGCCGGCATCGAGGTGTTCGCCGAGCTCCGCTCGCTCGCCTCGTCGCTGGTCAAGAGCTACCCGCAGCTCACCTTCGACGACACGCACTTCCATCTCATCGAGGCGATGGGCCGCATCATGCCCGAGGTGTCGCTGAAGACGAGCGAGTGGGTGCTGAAGGATCTCGCCAAGCGCGGCGCGTACGTGCACCTCGACACGCAGGTCACCGGCGCCGTCGACGGCAACATCGAGCTCTCCACCGGCGAGACGATCCCGAGCGACCTCATCATCTGGACCGCGGGCGTCATGGCCAACCCGACCGTCGTCCGCGGCGGCGACCTCCCCATCGAGGAGCGCGGCCGCATCCGCACCCGCGCCGACCTGCGCGTCGGCTCCGACGAGGAGATCGTCGAGGGCGCCTGGGCGGCAGGCGACGTCTCGGCCGTCCCCGACCTCTCGGGCGGCGGTGTCGGCGGCTACTGCGTCCCCAACGCGCAGCACGCTGTGCGTCAGGCGAAGCTCCTCGCGAAGAACCTCGTCGCGGTCCTCCGCGGAGAGGTGCCCCGCGAGTACTTCCACAAGAACCTCGGCGCCGTGGCCGGCCTCGGCCTCTACAACGGTGTCTTCCAGTCGGGCAACCTCGCCCTCAAGGGCATCATCGCGTGGGTCGCCCACCGCGGCTACCACGGCCTGGCCATGCCGACGTGGGAGCGCAAGTGGCGCGTGCTGTGGGGCTGGTGGAACAACCTCTGGCTCCGCCGCGACCTGGTCAACCTGTCGACGGTGCAGAGCCCGCGCTACGTGTTCGAGGAGTTCGCCGCGCGCCCGCGCCCGCCGCAGCCTGCCGCCACGCCGCCGGCCGAGCCGCGCGAGCAGGGG
The DNA here is from genome assembly GCF_014837165.1 of Microbacterium gallinarum. Classification (GTDB taxonomy): domain Bacteria; phylum Actinomycetota; class Actinomycetes; order Actinomycetales; family Microbacteriaceae; genus Microbacterium; species Microbacterium gallinarum. The sequence continues at coordinate 89,129 of NZ_JACSPM010000007.1, read as the reverse complement.
AAGAGGGCCGACCAGCCCGCGAAGGTGACGGCCGACAAGGCCGCCGCCGAGAAGGCGACCGCCGAGAAGGCGACCGTCACCCGCTGACTCCCGTGCCCGGCACTGCCGGGCGGTAGCGTGGAGGCGTTCGCTCCGGCGGGCGCCCCCGTAGCCCAATCGGCAGAGGCAGGCGACTTAAAATCGCTTCAGTGTGGGTTCGAGTCCCACCGGGGGTACGTGCTGCTCGACGCGTTGACCGACGACCCCTCGATCGGCCTGCGCTGGTCGGCCTGCGTCCTCGACGCCGGTTCGCGCGAGGTGCTCGCCGCGCATCGGCCCGACCGCGTCCTGTCGACGGCCAGCATCGGCAAAGTGCTGCTGCTGCTCGAGCTGTCGCGCCGCTTCCGCACCGGTGCACTCGACCCGTCGACTCCCGTCGCCCGCGGCGGCGAGACGGTCGCCGACTCTGGGCTGTGGCACGTGATGGAGGCCTCCTCCCTCGCGGCCTCGGACGCCGCACAGCTCGTCGGCGCAGTGAGTGACAACCTCGCGACCAACGTGCTGCTCGACGTCGTCGGGCTGGATGCCGTCGCCGACCTCGCCGCGTCGCTCGGGTTGGGTCGGACCGCACTGCTCGACCGGGTCCGGGATGCGCGCGGGCCGCAGCATCCGCCCGCCCTCTCGCACGGATCGGCGGCCGAGCTCGCCTCCCTCGTCGCGGCGATCGACTGCGGCGACGCCGTCGCCCCCGACGTGAGTGCGCTGGTGCGGGACTGGCTCTCGCTCGGCACCGATCTGTCGATGGTCGCCTCGGCGTTCGGCCTGGATCCGCTCGCGCACCGCGACGTCGACCGCGGAGTCGTGCTGTGGAACAAGACCGGCACCGACAGCGGTGTCCGCGCCGACGTGGGTGCGGTGCGGTCCGGGGACCGCGCGATCGCGTACGCCGTCCTCGCCGAGTGGGAGTCCGGTGCAGACCGGTCGGCGCGCGACACCGTCCTCGACGCGATGCGCGAGACCGGACGGCGCCTGCGGTCGGACCTGGAGCGCGACACATCCACAGGGCGTCCGGTCCCGGCACGCCCCGGGCTCTAGGCTGGTGCGCATGTGCGCGCACCCGAAGCGGGCCGTATGAGCCTCGATCTGCTGTCCTCAGCCACTGCGACGGAGCCGTGGAAGGAACCCGCGTCCTTCTGGGGCGGTCTGTCGCATGCCGTCCGCGATGTCTCCGGTCCGGTCGCGACGCTCAGCCTGCCGGCGCTCCGGTACAACGCGCTCGACATGGTCGTGCGCGCCGGCGGCGTGCCGATCCGCGTGGCGAGCAAGTCCGTGCGCGTGCGCGAGGCGATCGACGCGACGCTCGCGATGGCGGGCTATCAGGGGATCCTGGCGTTCACCCTTCCGGAGGCGCTCTGGCTCGCCGAGGCGCACGACGACGTGGTCGTGGGGTATCCGACCGCCGACCGGGCTGCCATCGCCTCCCTCGCGGCAGACGAGCGCGCAGCGCGTCGCGTGACGCTGATGGTCGACGACCTCGCGCAGCTCGATCTCATCGACGCCGTCGCCGCACCGGGCGCGCGCCCCGAGCTGCGCGTCGCGATCGATGCCGACGCGTCGTGGCGGGCTCCCGGCCTCGGCCACATCGGCGTCTTCCGGTCACCCGTGCATGAGCCGGGCGAGGTCGCCGCACTCGCCCGCGGCATCGCTGCCCGCCCGGGCTTCCGGCTCGTCGGGCTGATGATGTACGAGGCGCAGATCGCCGGCCAGGGCGACGACACCGGGTCGGGCGACGGCATGATCCGCTGGATGCAGCGCCGTTCGTCCCGCGAGCTGCTCGAGCGCCGAGCCGAGATCGTGGCGGCACTGCGCGACGTCGCCCCGCTCGAGTTCGTCAACGGCGGCGGCACCGGCTCGCTCGAGTTCACCGCATCCGATCAGTCCGTCACCGAGCTCACCGCCGGCAGCGGACTCCTCGCGGGTCACCTCTTCGACGGCTACCGGTCGTTCGAGCTCGCACCGGCCGCCGCGTTCGCGCTCGAGGTCGTGCGCAAGCCCGCGCCGGACGTCGCGACCGTGCTCGGCGGCGGCTGGATCGCCTCCGGCCCGCCCGTCGCCTCGCGGCAGCCGCTGCCGGTGTGGCCGCAGGGCCTCACGACCCTGCCGCGCGAGGGAGCGGGCGAGGTTCAGACGCCGCTCAGGGGCGACGCCGCCCGCGATCTGCACGTGGGAGACCGCGTGTGGTTCCGGCACTCCAAGAGCGGCGAGCTGGCGGAGCGGGTCGATCGGTATCACGTCGTCGACGGTGAGCGCCTCATCGGCGAGGTGCCCACCTATCGCGGCGAGGGAAAGGCGTTCCTGTGACGCGTCCAGGCGGCAAGTGGCAGAACTGGGCCCGCTCCGAGTCGGTGCGCCCGCGCCGAGTGGAGTTCCCCCGCACCGCCGACGCGGTGCAGCGTGCTGTCGCCGCTGCGGCACGGCAGAAGCTCCCGGTCAAGGCGGTCGGTGCCGGTCACAGCTTCACGGGCATCGCCGTCGCGCCGGGCGTGCTCCTCGACCTCGCCGACCTGAGCGGCCTTGTGGCGATCGACGTCGCCCGGTCGCAGGTCACCCTCCACGCGGGAACGCGCCTGCACCAGATCCCCGAGCTCCTCGCACCCTATGGTCTCGCGATGGAGAACCTGGGGGACATCGACCGCCAGTCGATCTCGGGCGCCATCTCGACCGGAACGCACGGCACCGGCGCACGCTTCGGCGGGATCGCAGCCCAGATCGTCGGAGCGACGCTGGTGACGGCATCCGGCGATCTCCTGGTGGTCAGCGACACCGAGAACGCCGAGCTGCTCCCGGCGGTGGCCCTCGGCCTCGGGGCGCTCGGCATCCTGGTCGACGTGACCGTGCAGTGCGTGCCGGCGTTCGTCCTGCACGCCGTGGAGCAGCCCGAAGACCTCGACGTCGTGCTCGACGAGCTCGACACGCGCATGGCTGAGGCCGACCACTTCGAGTTCTACTGGTTCCCGCATACCGACCGGGCGATGACCAAGACGAACACGCGCCTGCCCGAGGGCGCCCCGAGGCACCCGCTTCCGGCGGTGGGCAAGTGGGTCGACGACACGCTCGTCGGCAGCGGGCTGCATCAGGTGGCCTGCAGCGTCGCGAGGGCGATCCCTGCGACCATTCCGCCCATCAATCGCCTGTCGGTGAAGCTGTGGGGGGATCGCGAGTTCACGGATGTCTCGTCCCGCGTCTTCGCGACCTCACGATCGGTCCGGTTCCGTGAGATGGAATACGCGCTGCCCGTCGAGAACGTGCGACCGGCGTTCGACGCCCTCCGCGCGCTCCTCGACGACCGCGGCTGGCGCATCTCGTTCCCCGTGGAGGTGCGCTTCGCCGCCGCGGACGACCGGTGGATGTCGACCGCGCACGGCCGGGCATCGGGTTACATCGCCGTCCACCGCTATTGGCGCGAGGATCCGACCGAGTACTTCGAGGCCGTCGAGCAGATCATGCTGGGCTTCGGCGGCCGTCCGCACTGGGGCAAGATGCACACGCTGGATGCCGCGATCCTGAAGGACCGCTACCCGCACTTCGTCGACTTCGTGGCGCTGCGCGATCGCCTCGACCCCGAGCGCGTGTTCGCCAACCCCTACCTCCAGCGCGTCCTCGGTGAGTAACGGCTGAGAGTCCGAGGCACCGGCACAGACGGCAACGGCCGCCCTCGCTAGGATGAGGGAAACCTCGAACGGAGTATCCGGCAATGTGGGAATGGCTGATCCCGGTCCTGATCGTTGTGGCTCTCGCCGCGATCGTCGGGATCTACCTGTGGGCCACGTACAACTCGCTCGTCCAACTGAATGTGCGGGTCGATGAGGCGTGGAGCGACATCACCGTCCAGCTCAAGCGCCGGGCCGACCTGCTGCCGAACCTCATCGAGGCGGTGAAGGGCTACGCGGCGCACGAGAAGGCGGTCTTCGAGAACGTCACCCGTGCGAGGGCCGAGACGCTCTCGGCCGGCGGGCCCGCCGAGGCGGGCGTCGCCGAGGGGCACATGCAGCAGGCGCTCAAGTCCCTGTTCGCGGTCGCCGAGGCATATCCGCAGCTGCAGGCGAGCCAGAACTTCCTGCACCTGCAGCAGTCGATCGTCGACACCGAAGACAAGATCCAGGCCTCGCGCCGGTTCTACAACGGCGGCGTGCGCGAGCTGAACACCAAGATCAAGGTCTTCCCGAACAATCTCTTCGCCCGCAACCTCGGCTTCCACGAGCGCGAGTTCTTCGAGGTCGTCGACGGCGCCGCCATCTCCGAACCGCCGCGGGTCCAGTTTTGACGCGGCGCGGATCAATGTCGCGAAGCGACGTTGATGCGCGCCGGGTCAAGATCGAGTGCCGCCGCGAAGCGCCGGTGTATCGAGATCCAGACAGCAAGGACGGGCCGCGGAGCGTCCCCGACCCGCGCTAGCGTCTCCCCATGGCCCACCGGCTGACGCGCGAGCAGGCACGGCGCATCGCTGTGCGCGCACAGCTGCTGTCAGCGGACCGGCCCGCCGGCATCGTCGAGACGATCGACGCGCTGACCGTCGTGAACATCGAGCCCACTGCGGCGATCGCTCCGAGCGCCGACCTCATCCTGTGGTCGCGGCTCGGCTGGCCGTACCAGCCGGCCGATCTCGTGCGGCTCGTCGAAGAGGACCGCGCCGTCTTCGAATGGGGCGGCTTCTATCGCACCATGGCCGACCTGCCGCTGCTGCTACCCGAGATGGCGAAGCGCCCGCAGTCGCGCGAGGCGAGGGAGTGGCTGGCTGCCAACGACGTGTTCCGGCGGGAGGTGATGGCGAAGCTGCGGGCAGAGGGCCCGCTGCGTCCCGCCGACATCGCCGACACCGCGCAGGTGTCGTGGCGCTCGTCGGGGTGGACGGACAACCGCAACACGCTCCAGCTGCTCGAGATGCTCGTGCTGCGCGGCGACGTCGCCATCTCGTCGCGCGACTCCGGCGGCCGGCTGTTCGACCTCGCCGAGCGCGTGTATCCGACCGATCTTCCGGTGGTCTCACCCGAGGACGCAGCACGGGAGCGTGCGGAGCGACGCCTCACTTCGTACGGCGTCGCGCGCGCGAAGAGCCTGTCGCAGCCGATCGAGCCGATCGACGTCGGCGGGGTCGGCGAAGAAGCCGTGATCGACGACACCGCGGGCACGTGGCGACTCGATCCCGAGGCCCTCGCCGCAGTCGACGACTTCGTGCCTCGCACGGCGCTCCTGTCGCCGTTCGACCGGCTCGTGTTCGACCGGAAGCGGCTGGAGGAGATCTTCGGGTACGAGTACCTGCTCGAGATGTACAAGCCGGCGGCGAAGCGGCGCTGGGGCTACTTCGCCCTGCCGATCCTCCACGGTGACCGGTTCGTCGGCAAACTCGACGCCAAGGCCGACCGCAAGGCCGGTGTGCTGCGGGTCTTCGCCGTGCACGAAGACACCCCGTTCGACGCCCTGACGACCGAAGCGGTCCACCGTGAGATCCACGATCTCGCCCAGTGGCTCGGCCTCGAGGTGCAGGGCCTGCGCGAGGCGTGATCAGCGCACGGCGAGGATCATGTCATCGCCCGAGAAGCGAATCGATCCGCGCAGCGCCCAGTCGTCGGCGCGATACGTGAAGCTCGCAGACTCGCCGCCGTGGGTCGTGCCGGACGCGGTCGCGACGATCACGCCGCCGGTCGCGTCGAAGCCGGCCGCGTCCTCCTGCAGGGCGATGACCGGATGCTCGTCGATGCGGAATGCGATCGAGTCGAGGGTGGCGAGGTCTGCCGCCCACGGCACGCGCAGGCCGCAGTTGCGGGGGATGCTCGCGGCCAGAGCCGCACACGCATCCGCGTATGCATCGACCTGCGCCTGCGCGAGCGCGGTCGCCTCGGGGGAGAGCACGGCGTCGATCGTGACGGCGACCGGCGCATCGGTGCTCACGGCCGCCGTCGCCGTTCCTGCCAGGATGCCGCGCGGTGCCGCCTGCACGTCGTACACGGCAGGCAGGAGCATCAGCTCCGTCGCTGCGGGGGCGAGCGCCCCACCCACCCAGATCGCGTCGCCGGCGGGCACGGAGGTGAGCATCGTCTCCGCCTGGAGCACACCGAGGTGGTCGCCGGTGAGCTTCCACCCGTCGCCGGTGTCGCGCATCGTGAAGCTGAGCGTGTGCCGCTCGCCGCCGAGCAGCCCTTCCGCCTGCACTGCGGCCACGCCGTCGTCGCCGGCACGCACCTCGAGGATCTCCGCGTCGGAGACGTAGGAGGCCGCACCGGCGAAGGCCTCCTCGACGAGGGACTGCGCGTCCGCGCCGAGATCGTCGTCACGCAGGCCGGCGATCGCCGCGACGTCGCCCGTCTCGAGGGCGCGCAGGTAGGACTCGGCGGCGGCCTGAGCCGTGGGCGGGCGGCTGGTGAACCACCACACCCCGGCCGCCGCGAGCGCGAGTGCCGCGACGCCGCCGACGATGCCGACGACCGCTGCGCGTTTCACCTCTCCACGCTAGCCCGCGGGCTCGTCGGCGGCGAGCGCGACAGGCTCGGCGGGCCCCGTGACGTGGCGCTCTGCCTCGGGCATCACGTCGGCGAGGTCGTCGACGGCGTCGCCCCACCGCGAGATCGAGATGTGCTCCAGCGACTGCCAGCGTGCGGCTGCCCTGAGCTCGTCGGCGACGCGGGCCGCGGCATCCGTCGGTCTTCCGTGCTCCCACCATGCCGACTGCACGCGCAGGGTCGATGCTGCTCGATCGGCTTTGAGGTCGATCCGCCCGACGAGGTCGTCGCCGACGAGGAGCGGCAGCGAGTAGTAGCCGTACCGCCGCTTCGGCGCGGGTGTGTAGATCTCGATGCGGTACTCGAAGCCGAACAGGCGCTCGGCGCGGTCGCGGAACCACACCACGGGATCGAAGGGCGTCAGCAGCGCCGTCGCGTCGCCGCGACGGGGGAGGGCGGCGTCGCGGTGCACCCACGCCTTGGCCGGTCTTCCGGCGGTCGTCCACCCCTCGACGGTCACCGGCAGCAGCTCGCCCGTGTCTGTGAGATCGGCGATCGCGCCCAGGATCGCGGGGCGGTCGGCGATCCGCCAGTAGTCGGCGAGGTCGGCGGCCGTCGCCACGCCGTAGGCGGCCGCCGCGCGACGCACGAGTTCGCGGATCGCGTCGTCGCGCGGGACGGGCGCCGCGAGCACGTCGGCGGGGATGACATCGGCCGCCAGACCGTACCGGCGCTCGAAACCGCGCCTACCGGCGATCGCGACCTCGCCGAACATGAACAGGTACTCCAGCGCGTTCTTCACGTCGTCCCAGTCCCACCACTGACCGCGGGCACCCGTCGGCGCGTCGCGCTCGATCTGCGCCGGGCGGAGAGGGCCGCGGTCGACCAGCTCGGCGCGCACCCAGTCCACCGTCTGACGGTGGGTCTGGAACCAGCCGTCGGCCTTCGTGCCGTACTTGGCCCTCAGATCCTCCATGCGGAAGCGGAACAGCGACCAGTCGGCCGCCGGGATGAAGGCCGCGACGTGCGCCCAGTACTCCACGTACGGCGGGCGCCGGGCGAAGAGCAGGCGGTCGAGCGCCGCGGGATCATAGGGGCCCAGTCGAGAGAAGAGCGGCATGTAGTGCGAGCGTGCGAAGACGTTCACCGAGTCGATCTGCAGCGTCGCCATGCGCGCCAGCGCGAGGTTGAGCTGCCGCGTTCCCGCGACCGCCGGGAGCGGCCGCGCGAAGCCCTGGGCCGCCAGGGCGATACGGCGCGCCTCCGCGGCACTGAGGGTCGACTTCACGCGCGAAAGCCTAGCCAGGACCCCGGACACAGGTGCCGGCACACCCTCGCGCACCCTGCGGGCACATGACTCGCGCGGCATGCGACGCGCCTAGACTGGCGGAATGAGCGGCTCCGACGACAAGCCACGCGGCTCGCTGTTCGACGCGTTCCGCGACCGGAACAGGGTCGTCTCGACCGAGCTGTCGGGCACGATCCCGCGCGGTCTGCGCATCGCGACGGCCTACTCGTGGCGCTTCCTCGTCGTCGCCGCCGCCATCGGCGTCGCCGTGTGGCTCGTCATCCAGCTGAAGCTGCTGGTGATCCCGCTCCTGGTCGGCATCCTCGTGACCGCACTGCTGTGGCCGGTCTTCACGTGGATGCTGCGGCATCGAGTGCCTCGATGGCTTGCGATCGTGATCTCGGTGGTCGGCACCCTCGCCGTCGTCGGCGGCCTGCTGTGGCTGGTCGCCTGGCAGATCACCCGTCAGTGGTCGGATGTGCAGGCGAGCACCGTCGAGGCCGTCGACAACTTCCGCACCTACCTGGTCCAGGGGCCGATGCACCTCACCGAGGAGCAGATCGACGACCTGCTCGCACAGGGGTGGGGCTTCCTCCAGGAGCAGGCCGAGCTGGTGTGGTCGGGCGCGCTCGCCCTCGGCAGCACGCTGGGCCACGTGCTCACGGGCGGCATCCTGGCGTTCTTCATCCTGCTTTGCCTGCTCGCCGACGGCGCCGGCATCTGGCGATGGACGCTGCGGCTCTTCCCGCGCAAGGCGCGCCCCGCCGCCGACGGCGCCGGACGTGCGGGCTGGGTGACGGTCGTCAACTACGCCCGCACGCAGCTCCTCGTCGCCACGATCGATGCGGTCGGCATCGGCTTGGGCGCGTTCCTCCTCGGCGTTCCGCTGGCGATCCCGGTCGCCGTCCTCGTCTTCCTCGGCGCGTTCGTGCCGATCGTCGGTGCCGTCGTCACGGGCGCCATCGCCGTCTTCCTCGCCCTCGTCTACAACGGTCCCTGGATCGCCCTGTGGATGCTGATCGTCGTGCTCGGCGTCCAGCAGCTCGAGGGCCATGTGCTTCAGCCCCTTCTGATGGGCTCGGCCGTCAAGGTCCACCCGCTCGCCGTCGTCCTCGTCGTGGCCGGCGGCGCCATGATCGCCGGCATCCCCGGCGCACTGTTCGCGGTGCCCCTCGCAGCGTTCGTGAACGTCGTGGCGGTGTACATCGGCCAGCGATCGTGGGAGACGGGTGTCAGACCCACGGGCGATCTCATCTGGAGCACCGTCCCGCGCCCGAGCAGGAGACCTACGTGAGCACGACCTCGCCCGCTGCGCGCCACCTGGCCGCACCGACCCTCGCCGACTTCGCGGATGCCGCGGCCACGCTCGACGGCGTGATCACGCATACGCCGCTCGACGAGTCGCTGCACCTCTCCGAGCTCATGGGCGTTCCGGTGCACCTGAAGCTCGAGAACCTGCAGCGCACCGGCTCGTTCAAGATCCGCGGCGCGACCTATCGCCTGTCGCGTCTGACCGAGAAGGAGCGTGCGCGCGGTGTCGTCGCAGCCTCCGCGGGCAACCACGCGCAGGGCGTCGCGCTCGCCGCGAAGTCGCTCGGCATCTCCGCGACGATCTTCATGCCGCTGGGCGTTCCCGTGCCCAAGCTGCTCGCCACCCGCGGCTACGGGGCGGACGTCGTGCTCGAGGGAGCCACCGTCGAGACGCCGCTGCGCCTGGCCGCGGAGTTCGCCGAGCGCACCGGCGCGGTGTTCATCCACCCGTTCGACCACCCCGACGTGATCGCAGGCCAGGGCACGCTGGGGCTCGAGCTCATGGACGAACTCCCCGACCTCGACACGATCGTGCTGGGAATCGGCGGCGGCGGCCTCATCGCCGGCGTCGCGGCAGCCGTCAAGGCCCGCGCCGCCGCAGAGGGACGCACGCTGCGGGTGATCGGCGTCCAGGCCGAGAACTCGGCGGCCTATCCGCAGTCGCTCGCGGCGGGGCATCCGGTCGAGGTCGCCACCCGCCCGACGATCGCCGACGGCATCGCCGTCGCCCGCCCGGGCGACCTGCCGTTCGCGATCATCCGCGACCTCGTCGACGACGTCGTCACGGTCACGGAGGACGACATCGCGCGTGCCCTCCTGGTGCTGCTGGAGCGGGCGAAGCAGGTCGTCGAGCCCGCCGGCGCAGTCGGCGTCGCCGCGATCCTCGCCGGGAAGGTGCAGGCTGCCGGACCCGTCGTCAGCGTGCTGTCGGGCGGCAACATCGACCCCCTGCTGCTGCAGCGGGTCGTCGCCCACGGGCTGTCGGCCTCGGGTCGCTACATGACGCTGCAGATCCCGCTGCCCGACCGCCCGGGTCAGCTCGCCCGTGTCTCGGAGCTGCTCGCGCAGGCGGGCGCCAACGTGATCGAGGTTCTGCACACCCGCCACGGGCAGGGACTGCAGATCAGCGAGGTCATCCTGCAGCTGAGTGTCGAGACGCGCGGCGAGGAGCACCGAGCCCACGTGATCTCGGTGCTCGAGCAGGCCGGCTATCTCCCGACCGTCATGCCGGACTGACCGGCCGGGCGGCTACTGGCCGGCGTACGTCTCGACCTTGACGATCTCGACGGCGATCTCGCGGCCGTTGGGTGCCGTGTACGACGTCTTCTCGCCTTCCTTGCGCCCGAGGATCGCGGCTCCGAGCGGAGAGGCCTCGCTGTACACGTCGAGCTCGGACCCCACCGCGATCTCGCGGTTGCCGAGCAGGAAGACCTCTTCGCCGCCGGCGACGATGGCCGTGATGACGGTACCGGGCTCGACGACGCCGGTCGACTGCGGGGCCTCCGACACGGTCGCGGTCTTCAGCAGATGCTGGAGCGTGCGGATGCGCGCCTCCTGCTTGCCCTGCTCGTCCTTCGCCGCGTGATAGCCGCCGTTCTCCTTGAGGTCGCCCTCCTCGCGCGCGGCTTCGATGCGCTTCGCGATCTCCTCCCGGCCGGTGGTCGAGAGGTGCTCGAGTTCGGCGGCGAGCCGGTCGTAGGCATCCTGCGTGAGGAAGGTCACCGGGGCATCGCTGGACACGTCTGACTCCTTCGGTCTGCGGGGGACGGTCGATATGTCAAACGCCCCGGCTCTCGGCCAGGGCGCGTATCGACTGCGGTCGGCCCAGACTACGTCACCCAGCAGGAGTTGACAAAACCTGTCGTCGCCTCGGCCGTCGTGGGGATGACCTCGCGCAGTGCCTGGGAGTGGCTCTCGCCGGCCGGGATCTCGACCACGCGCCACCCCACGACGCCGTGCTCCTGGTCCTGTGCCTCGATCGCGCAGGCGACCGAGCGTCCGGGGGGAGCGGTGATCTGGAAGCTCAGCACCACCGAGTGCGCGTCGACGACCTCGAACCCGGTCGCATCGGAGTCGACGGCGTCGAGCGACCCCGACACGGTCATCCAGCCGAAGAGTGCGACCAGGACGACCGCCACGGCGATCCCCGCACCGACGATCCAGCGCCGCGCGGGGGAGCGCGTGCGCCCGTAGCGCTCGTCGAGCATCTGCTGTGTCGTCATGGCCGGTCCGTCGGGAAGATTAGGCTGGAGTTCCAGGCTATGCGCTTCCGAGCGCGGCCGTGGCCACCCGCACCGCCCGATCCGGGCAGAACGAGGAATTCCCCATGCACGACGCACTCGCCGCACTCGCGTTCGCGGCGGCGACAGCGACCCCGACGCCGACGCCGACGATGATCGACCCCGCCAAGGTGACGCCGGGTGCGTGGGGCTTCGTGATCACGGCCTTCGTGGCGGTCATCACGATCGTGCTGGTCTGGGACATGATCCGTCGCATCCGACGCGGTCGCGTGCGGGCCGACCTCCTCGACGAACTCGAGGCCGAGCGTCAGGCGGACCGTGCGGTCGAGTCGACCGAGACCGACGACGCGGGCGTCGACCCCGACGAGCCCACCGGCGACGCGCAGCGCTGAGTGCCGCATCCCACCGCCTGATCGGTTCGGGATGCCGCGCCCCGGCCCGCTCGGGTCAGCCGGACAGCCCGAGCGACGGCGAGAACGGGTCGACGGCGATGATGAGGCACGCCGCCCAGTGGCAGAGGAACGCCAGGACCGTGCACACGTGGAAGATCTCGTGGAAGCCGAAGTGCCCCGGCCACGGGTTCGGGCGCTTCATCGCGTACACCACGGCGCCGCCGGTGTAGAGCAGGCCGCCGACGGCGACGAGGATCATCATCGTCACGTTGGCGCGCAGCAGGTCGGGCAGGTACATCACCGCAGCCCAGCCGAGCGCGAGGTAGAGCGCGACGTACAGCCAGCGCGGAGCGTTGATCCAGAACACACGGAACAGGATGCCCAGCAGGGCCCCTGACCACACGACGATCAGCAGGATCGTGCCCTGCTGGGGCGGGAGGGCGAGCACGGCGATCGGCGCGTACGTGCCTGCGATGAGCAGCACGATGTTCGCGTGGTCGATGCGCTTGAGGACGGCCTTGGTCGTCGGGCTCCAGTTGAAGCGGTGGTAGAGCGCGGAGTTGCCGAACAGCAGCAGCGAGGTCGCCATGAAGACCGCGCATGCCCACTTCGCCGGACCGCCCTGGGCGACCGTGATGAGGATGATGCCCGCGACGATGGCGACAGGGAAGGTGGCGGCGTGGATCCAGCCGCGCCAGGAGGGCTTGATCTCGGGGTTGGCGGCGTCGACGGCCGCGGCGTCCATCAGGGGAAGCTCGGGGACCTCCGGGCCACGGGGGAGGCGGCTGCGACGGCTCATCCATCAAGACTAGGCCGCGCGGCATGCCGTGAGTGGAACATAGGCGGTCTCGCAGCGCCCGGCACCGAGTGCCACGCTAGGGCGGCGTCCGGGTGGAAGGTAGCGTAGGCGTGTGGCGCGCACAGGGTCGAACGAGGGCAGGGGGCCTCTCTACCGTCTCTACATCAACCGCCTGCGCCGCCGCCTCGAGCCCGGCTCGGTGCCGCGTCACGTCGCCATGATGATCGACGGCAACCGCCGCTGGGCGAAGCAGCTCGGCTTCGACTCCGCCGCCCACGGCCACCGCGCCGGCGCCGCGAAGATGCACGAGTTCCTCGGGTGGTGCGACGATGTCGGCGTCAAGGTCGTATCGCTGTATCTGCTGTCGACCGACAACCTGCGCAAGCGCGACTCGCGCGAGCTCGCCGATCTCATCGAGATCATCGCCGAGCTCGCGCACGAGCTGTCGCTCGAGCCCGACTGGCGTGTCCAGCCCGTCGGGCGCCTGGACCTCCTCCCTCCCGAGCTCGCCCGCGTGCTCGCCGAGGCCGAAGAGCGCACGAAGGACCACACCGGCCTCCACGTCAACCTCGCCGTCGGGTACGGCGGCCGCGGCGAGATCGTCGACGCCGTGCGCAGCATCATCGCCCAGCACGACGAGGAGGGCGGCTCGCTCGAGGAGCTCGCGGCGAGCCTCACGCCGGAGCAGATCGGCGAGCACCTCTACACCGGCGGTCAGCCCGACCCCGACCTCGTCATCCGCACCTCGGGCGAGCAGCGGCTGAGCGACTTCCTGCTGTGGCAGTCGGCGCACTCCGAGTTCTACTTCGTCGAGGCGCTCGGCCCCGACCTCCGCGAGGTCGACTTCCTGCGCGCCATCCGCGACTACTCCAGCCGCGATCGGCGGTACGGCAGCTGATCCGCCCGCACCGGCACGACCCCCGCGTTCGCGCACCGCGTGCCATGATGTGTCAGTGACGGATCTGGATACGTATCTGGCGTCGTTCGATGGGGAACCGGGGTATCTCGACTGGGCTGCGTTCGGACCGCTCTCTCCGGTCGTGCGCGCGGAAGCGCAGGCCGACACCGAGCTCCTGGGCTCGGGGCGCCGCACCAGCATCCAGCTCGTGAACGACCACGCCCGCGAGGCACGGGACCTCGTCGCGGGTCTGATCGGCACGGATGCCTCTCAGGTGGTCCTGCAGCCGTCGACCACCTACGGCCTGATGCAGGCCATCTACGGCCTCGCCGGCGGTCTCATGGTCGGACGCGGCGAGTTCCCGAGCCTCACCGTCGCCGCGACGCGGGCCGCGGCATCCCTCGGCTCGATCGACGTGCAATGGCTCGAGCCCGTCGACGGCTACATCACGCCCGACCTCGTGCGCTCGTCGCTCACCGACGACACGCGCGCGCTCGCCGTGAGCCTCATCGACTTCCGCACCGGCTATCGCGCCGATCTGTCCGCCCTCCGCGACGTCCTCGGCGACCGGCTGCTCATCGTCGACGCGATCCAGGGCTTCGGCGCGATCGACGCCGACTACACGGCGGCCGACGTCGTCTGCTCCAACGGGTACAAGTGGCTGCGCGCCGGGCGCGGCACCGGCTTCGCCTGGTTCGGCGAGCGGGCGCTCGAGCGCATCGCGCCGGTCCTCTCGGGGTTCGCGGGGGTCGACGGCGGCCTGCCGCTCGACGTCGTGCCCGCGCCCTCGGCCTCCGCCCAGGCCTTCAGCGTCAGCGGCATCGACACGCTGGCGGCGGCCCGCCTCGCCACGTCGCTGCAGGAGCTGACCGACGTCGGCGTCGCGACCGTCGAGGCCGAGCTCGCGGAACGCACGCGCACCGTGATGTACTACGCCGACCGCTACGAGGTTCCCGTCGTCACGCCGCGCGAGCCCGAGCGCCGCGGCGGGATCGTCACGCTGGCGCCCGCGCCGCAGGATGCCGCTCCGCTCGCGGCGTCGCTCGCCAACCATGGACTCACCGTCACGGTGCGCTCCGGGCTCGTCCGCGTCTCGCCGCACGTCGGCACCGGCGCCGACACGCTGAGACTGTTCGGCGACGCGCTGGCCGCGTTCTCGTCCGCACGCGTCTGGTGATCCCGGATGCCGCGGGTGCGGCATCCCGGGAATTAACCTGCTCGACACGTTCGTGCGCGTGTCGTGCACGGGTCGAGCCATGGCGCGGACGTACGTTCATCACATCGGGCAAGGCGCCCGTTCGAGTCGGCCTTTCGGACCACGACTCGTGACCCATGGTCGACTCGTGACTGCCGGGTTCTCCACCCGGGGCGGGAGTGGGTTGTGACCACACGAGCACCACACGAGCAGCACCGTCAGGACGTCGCACAGGCCGCGGATCTGGAACAGGATCTCCGCACCTACGTGCTCGACACCTCCGTGCTGCTGAGCGATCCGCGGGCGTTCTTCCGCTTCGCCGAGCACAACGTCGTGATCCCCGTGGTGGTGATCACCGAGCTCGAGGGCAAGCGGCACGATCCCGAGATCGGCTACTTCGCGCGCCAGGCGCTCCGGCACCTCGACGAGCTCCGCGTCGAGCACGGCCGCCTCGACTTCCCCGTTCCGGTCGGCGAGGGCGGCACGCTGCGCGTGGAGCTCAACAACACCGACGCCGGCGTCCTCCCCTCGGGCATGCGCCTCGGAGACAACGACAGCCGCATCCTCGCCGTCGCGATGCACCTCGCGTCCGACGGGCAGGAGGTGACCGTCGTCTCGAAGGACCTCCCGATGCGGGTCAAGGCCGCCTCGCTCGGCGTGATCGCCGAGGAGTACCTCGCCGAGCAGGCGGTGGACTCGGGCTGGACCGGCATCGCGACGATCGACGTCTCGGGCGACGACATCAGCGACCTGTACGAGAGCGAGGTCGCCAGCAGCGACGAGGTCCGCGGACTGCCCGTCAACACCGGCCTCATCATCCACTCCGAGCGCGGATCGGCGCTCGGCCGGGTCACCGGCGCGGGTGCGTACAAGCTGGTGCGCGGCGATCGCGAGGTCTTCGGCCTGCACGGCCGCTCGGCCGAGCAGCGCATCGCCATCGATCTGCTGACCGATCCCGAGGTGGGGATCGTCTCGCTCGGCGGTCGCGCCGGCACCGGCAAGTCGGCCCTCGCCCTGTGCGCGGGGCTCGAGGCGGTGCTCGAGCGGCAGCAGCAACGCAAGATCATCGTCTTCCGCCCGCTGTTCGCGGTGGGCGGGCAGGAGCTCGGCTACCTGCCCGGCGACCAGCAGGAGAAGATGAACCCGTGGGGCCAGGCGGTCTTCGACACCCTCGGCTCGGTCGTCTCGTCGAACGTGCTGGAGGAGGTCGTCGAGCGCGGGCTGCTCGAGGTGCTTCCGCTCACGCACATCCGCGGGCGGTCGCTGCACGACGCGTTCGTGATCGTCGACGAGGCGCAGTCGCTCGAGCGCAACGTGCTGCTCACCGTCCTCAGCCGCATCGGCCAGAACTCGCGGGTCGTGCTCACCCACGACGTCGGACAGCGCGACAACCTCCGTGTCGGCCGCCATGACGGCGTCGCATCGGTCATCGAGACGCTGAAGGGGCACGGCCTGTTCGGCCACGTCACCCTCGTGCGGTCGGAGCGCTCGGCCATCGCGGCCCTGGTGACCGACCTGCTCGAAGCGGGCGAACTCGCCTGACGATTCAGAAGGGGCCGGGATGCTGCATCCCGGCCCCTTCCGCATGTCCGGACTGGCCGGACATCGCTTTCCATCATGAGAAGAGTCTCATTCCACACGCCGGTCCTGCGCGAGACGGTCTGTCACCATGGAAGAGGTGCACTCGTCGCACTGGGGACGGAAGGCGAAAGCGTGGAGAGTCGGACGCGGCTGGCTGTCGGCGGCATGTCTGTCGTCGCTGCGAGCGTGGCCGTGATCTGCGCCGTCGCCCTCACCAACAGCGTGGCGCTTTCGGACGCCGCAGGTTCGACGATCGATGCGGCTGCCGTGGTGGTCCCGGCGTCGGCCGGCGACTCCGAGGGCGATGACGCGGGCGAAGAGCCCGCGCCGGCCACCACGACCGATCGCGTTGCCGAGACCCGTGGCACGCGCGTCGCCGAGGTCGTGCCTGCGCCTGCGCCCGAGGTGGTGCCGGCCGCTCCTCCGGCCTCGTCACCCACGGCGACGAACGCCGCTCGGCCCTCGCAGTCGCCGACCGAAGACGAGGTGGTCGCCGAGGCCGAGGCATCGCGGTCGTGGGACGCGGCCCGAAAGTGGGCCGAGCGACTCGGCTGGTCGCAGGCGCGCATCGACGCCTGGATCGACCGGCTCGAGAAGGCCCGCGGCCCGCTGTCCGGAGACCGCGCCCCGGGCGGACAGGGCGACCGCGACCCCGGCGACGACAGTGGGCGTCAGGGCCTGGTCGGATCCGGCAGCTCCCTCGGCCAGGTCGGCGAAGCCGCCCGTGGCCACGGTGCCGCGAACGGCAGCGGACACAGCTCGAAGGACCGGCCCGCCGCGGCCGGATCCTCCCACAAGCGCCCCGCGCACGCGGGAGCGAACGCCGACGACCGGTCGACGAAGCCCGGTGTCGGCGCGAAGAAGCATCGATCGCGCGATTCCCCAGACCGACGCGATTGATATACGGCCGGATCCCCCAGTCCGGCCCTTCCCAGCCCCCGGCGTCCCCCAGCGCCGGGGGCTTCTTCGTGCGCCGGAGTCACTCCCAGCGGTAGCCCGCGCCGCGCACCGTGATGATGTGGTCCGGGCCGAGCTTGCCACGCAGGTAGCGCACGTACACGTCGACGACGTTCGAGCCGGGATCGAAGTCGAGGCCCCACACGCGGCTCAGCAGCAGCTCACGGCTGAGCACGCGGCCAGGGTTGCGCAGGAACTGCTCGGCGAGGGCGAACTCGCGCGCCGAGAGGTCGACGTCGCGTCCGCCGACGGTCGCGCGCCGGGCGAGGATGTCGAGCACGACGTCGCCGTGCGACACCGCCACCCCGACCTGGGGAGTGGTCTCGCGCAGGCGCGAGCGGACGCGCGCGAGCAGCTCTTCGAAGGTGAACGGCTTCGGCACGTAGTCGTTGGCGCCGGCATCCAGTCCTTCGACCGTGTCGCGGGTGCTGGAGCGGGCGGTGAGCATGATCACCGGCACGACCGATCCCCGGGAGCGCAGCTCGCGGAGGACCTCGAAGCCGTCCATCGTGGGCAGGCCCACGTCGAGCAGCACGAGGTCGGCGTCGCCGCGGAGCGCGACCGCGAGGGCTTCCGCGCCGTCCTCGACGACAGTGGTCTCGTAGCCCGCAGATTCGAGACCGCGGCTGACGAACGACGCGATGCGCGGCTCGTCCTCGACGATGAGGATCCGTGTCATGCCGATGTCTCCCGCTGCAGAACGTCGCCCGCCCTCACCGGCGCCGGAAGCTCGGCGGCGGCGGGCGGAAGGTGGATGGTGAAGGTGGCGCCGCCACCGGGGGTGTCGGTCACCGCGCAGGAGCCGCCGTGACCCTTCGTGATCGCGTCGACGATCGCGAGGCCGAGTCCCGAGCCGCCCACGGTGCGCTTGCCGTGGGCGCGGTCGAAGCGCCGGAAGATGCGGCTGCGTGACGCCGGGGGGATGCCCGCTCCGTGGTCGCGGACCCACAGTCGGGCCCCGGTGTCGTCGAGTGAGCTGCCGATCTCGATCGGCGTGCCTGCGGGGGTGTACTTCGCCGCGTTGTCGGCGAGCTGGAGCCACGCCTGGAGGAGGCGGTCCTGGTCGCCTCGCACGACGCCCTCGGCGTGCGCCTCGATCGTCCACGCGTGCTGGGGGATCACGGCGACGAGCTCGCCCACGCGTGCGGTGAGGGCGGAGAGATCGACGTCGCGCATGACGTACGAGTCGCCCTCGGCGGCGGCGAGCAGGTCGATGTCCTCGACGAGGCGGGCGAGGCGGTCGAGCTCGGCGATGCCGATCTCACGCGCGGACGCGGCATCTCCGGCGTCGCCGGGGTTCATGAGCTCGAGGTGTCCGCGCACGATGGTGATCGGGGTCTTCAGCTCGTGGCGCACATCGTCGAGCAGCTGACGCTGCACATCGACGGATCCTTCGATGCGGTCGAGCATCGAGTTGACGGTGCGCGAGAGGTCGGAGATGTCGTCGTTGCCCTGCGTCGACAGCCGCGGGGACAGATCGGCGATCGTGATCGCGTCTGCGGTCTCGCGCATGAGGCGGATCGGCGACAGCAGGCGGCCGGTGACGAACCAGCCGACGACGCCGATCGCGGCCAGCACCGCGAGGGCCGCGATGACGTAGGTCGCCATCGCCGCGGTGACGGGTTCGAGTTCGGCGCCCATGTCGACCGCCCGGATGTACAGGCCCTCGCGATCATCGCCGGCCATCGTCACCGGGACGGCGATGTACCTCAACGAGCCGTCAGCGGTGGCGATGGTGCCGGTCTTGGTGTCGCCGTCGGAGGTCTCCGCGATGGCCCGGTCGATGAGCTCGGTGTTCCTGGAGATGTCGAAGCCCGAGAATGTGCCGGGTCGATAGCGCGCGACACCGTCGATCACCGCGACCGATCCCTCGTTGCGAGCGGGCACGAAGCTGGCCACGACATCTCGCAGGTAGGGGTCGATCGAGGTGTACTCGCGGATGTCGAAGATCTCACTCGCGGTGGTCGCACCGTCGTCCGATGCCGGCTCGTCATCCGGGTCGGCGGGCGGGCTCGCCAGCGTGCGGAGGCCCTCGACCTGCGCCAGGAGCCGGTGGTCCACCTCCTGCACGACGCGCTCGCGCTGCACGAGGAAGGTGACGCTCCCGACGACGGCCAGCCCGACGCAGGCCACGGCGAGGATCGCGGCGAGGATCCTCACACGGGCCGGGATCGGCCTGGGCGTCGAGCGGGTCACACCCTGATTATCGCCCGCGGGAGGCTCCTGCGGCACGAATCGGATGCTCAGCCCGGGTGCGTCATCGACAGCAGGTCGAGCTTCTCGTCGAGCTGCTCCAGCGTGAGCTCTCCGCGCTCGACGTAGCCGAGGTCGATGACGGCCTCGCGCACGGTGATGCCGTTGGCGACCGAGTGCTTGGCGATCTTCGCGGCGGCCTCGTAGCCGATGAGCTTGTTGAGCGGCGTCACGATCGACGGCGACATGCCCGCGTAGGCGGCGGCGCGGTCGACGTTGGCCTCGAGACCGTCGATGGTCTTGTCGGCGAGCAGGCGTGAGGCGTTGGCGAGCAGGCTGATCGACTCGAGCACTGCGGTGCCCATGACGGGGATCGCGACGTTGAGCTCGAACGAGCCGGATGCGCCGGCCCACGCGACGGTCGCGTCGTTCCCGATCACGCGCGCGCACACCATGAGCGTCGCCTCGGGCACCACCGGGTTGACCTTGCCGGGCATGATCGACGACCCGGGCTGCAGATCGGGGATGTGCAGCTCGCCGAGTCCGGTGTTCGGCCCCGAGCCCATCCACCGGATGTCGTTGTTGATCTTGGTGAGCGAGACGGCGATGGTGCGGAGGGCCCCGGATGCCTCGACCAGCCCGTCGCGGTTCGCCTGAGCCTCGAAGTGGTCCTTCGCCTCGGTGATCGGCAGTTCGGTGTCGGCGACGATGAACTCGATCACCTTCTGCGGGAAGCCGAGGGGGGTGTTGATGCCCGTGCCGACCGCGGTGCCGCCGAGCGGCACCTCCGCGACGCGGGGGAGGACGGCCTGCACGCGCTCGATGCCGAGGCGCATCTGACGGGCGTAGCCGCCGAACTCCTGGCCGAGGGTGACGGGCGTCGCGTCCATGAGGTGGGTGCGGCCCGACTTCACGACGGACTTCCAGGCCTCGGCCTTGGCCTCGAGCGCGACCGCCAGGTGGTCGAGGGCCGGGATGAGGTCGTCGATGAGCTCCTGGGTGACGGCGATGTGCACCGAGGTGGGGAACACGTCGTTCGAGGACTGCGACGCGTTGACGTGGTCGTTGGGGTGCACCGTCGAGCCGAGGTCCTGCGTCGCGAGGTTCGCGAGGACCTCGTTCATGTTCATGTTCGACGACGTGCCGCTGCCGGTCTGGTAGACGTCGATCGGGAACTGGTCGGCGTGCTCGCCGGAGATGATGCGGTCGGCGGCGCGCGCGATGGCATCCGCGATCGCGCCGTCCAGCGTGCCGAGCCCCTTGTTCGCGAGGGCGGCCGCCTTCTTGATGCGGGCGAGCGCCACGATCTGCGCGGGCTCGAGCGGGTCGCCCGAGATGGGGAAGTTCTCGACCGCGCGCTGGGTCTGCGCGGCGTAGAGGGCGTCCTTGGGGACGCGGACCTCACCCATGGTGTCGTGCTCGATGCGGTATTCGATGTCGGTCACTTCGTCGTTCCTCCGTTGGTGGCGAGTGTGCGTCAGGCTTCCTCGTCGACGTTCCCGACGATGACGTCGGGAACGGCGGTGCCTTCGGCGAGTCGGTAGTTCGCGCCCACGACGGCCAGGCGGCCTTCGGCGACGGCGTCGCTGATGAGCTCAGATGAGTGCAGCAGTTCGCCGCACGTGTCGCGAAGGTGCTCGCGGCCGACCTGCTCGGCGTCGATCGTCGCGGGCGGGACGCCGTCGACCGTGCCCGCGCGGACGACCCGGTGCACCGCCGGGACGATGGGGGCGATCTGGCGCCAGATGTGCGGTGGGAGCTCGGGGGCATTCGGCCGGGTGCTGTCGATGGCAGCCCCGACGGCGCCGCACTCGTCGTGACCGAGCACGATGATGAGCGGCACTCCGAGGACGGCGACGGCGTACTCGAGGCTGCCCACGACCGAGTCGGAGATGACCTGGCCGGCATTGCGGACCACGAACAGGTCGCCCAGCCCCTTGTCGAAGATGATCTCAGCGGCGAGCCGGGAGTCGGAGCAGCCGAAGAGGGCCGCGCGCGGACGCTGGCCGGCAGCGAGATCGTGCCGCCGCTCGACATCCTGGCGAGGGTGACGCGGCTCACCCGCGACGAAGCGGTCGTTGCCGCGCCGCATCTCGTTCCAGACCTTGCTCGGCGACGGTTCGCTCACTCGGTTTCCTCCTGCAATTCGCGGACCTCGGGGGAGACGGCGGCCGCGACCTCTTCGAGGGTCGCGTCATCGGCCTTGCCGTAGATCAGGACGGTGTCGGGTCCGGCCTGCGTCGACAGGGCGCCGGTGATGTTCCCGGCGCGCGAGGGATCGGCGATGTCGTATCGGTCCCACGTCACGCCGTCGACCTCGACCGTGCCTTCGGGGCTCGCCCCGGAGAGCACGCGCGCCGGCCAGGCAGGGTCGGCGTCGAAGCCCTGCGCCACGCGCACGAACCACGTCTCGTCGACGTAGACGATCGTCCATGCGCGCGGAACGTCGCCCTCGACGGACGCGGCGTTGACCTGCCACGAGGAGGGTGCGTCGGGTGCGATCAGGGCGCGGCCCTCGGCGGACCCGACGCGCTCGGCTACGGCCGAGACGTCGATGGGCTCGCGTGCCGGCGGCTCACCGCGGGGGACCGCCAGCACGATGACGAGGACGATGCCGATGGTGACGACGAGCGCCGCGATCAGGTTGCGGGTGTTCTGGGCCTCGCGGTGGACGCGCGAGGACTCGGCCTTGCGGGCGGCGGTCTCATCGGGAGTCTCGGGGCGGCCGAGCTCGGCGACGATGCGTGGTTCCTTCGTCATCACCCACGCTCCGATGCGGCGGACTCGGCCGATGAGCGTGCCGCGTCGAGACGGCGCTTGGCGCCCAGGAGCCACTCGTCGCAGCGGGCGGCGAGGGCTTCGCCGCGCTCCCACAGGGCGAGCGAGTGCTCGAGCGTCGGGGCGCCCTGCTCGAGTTCGGCGACCACGCGCACGAGTTCGTCGCGGGCCTGCTCGAAGGAGAGGGAGGCGACGTCGGACGGTGCACCGGTCGACTCGGTCATGGGTTCCATCCTAGTTCGGCGCCGGAGCGTCTCCTGCGGCGGTCGGATCCGACGGCGCACCGGCCGACTCGGCGACCTCGCCGTCGGACCGCGCCGCGAACGAGCCGCGTCCGACGGTGACGACGACGGGCGTGGATGCCGGCGCCTGCGACGCGTCACGCACGATGACGCCGTCGGCCAGGTGCGCGATGGCATAGCCCCGCGCGAGGGTGGAAGCCGGCGACAGGGCGCGCAGCGTGGCCCGGAGCTCGGCGGTGCGGCGCGCGTGCGACTCGAGGGCACGGTCGACGCGGTCACGGCCGCGCGCCGTGAGCAGCTCGACCTCCTGCGCGCGCGAGGCGATCATCGACTCGGGGGAGCGCAGCGCCGGCCGGGAGCGCAGCTGCTCGAGCTGCGCGATGTCGTGCGACACCCGCTGCGTCAGCCGGGACGTGAGTCGCGACCGCAGCTGCGCGACGAGAGCGCGCTGCTCCGCGACATCCGGCACCACTCGCTTGGCCGCGTCGGTGGGCGTCGACGCCCGCAGGTCCGCGACGTCGTCGAGGAGCGGATGGTCGTTCTCATGGCCGATGGCGCTGACGACGGGAGTGGATGCCGCGGCGACGGCGCGCACGAGGCGCTCATCACTGAAGCCGAGCAGCGTCTGCGGGTCGCCACCGCCGCGCGCGATGATGATCACGTCGACGTCGGGGGCGGCGTCGAGCGCCTTGAGCGCCGCGATCGTCTCGGGCACGCAGCGCTCACCCTGTGACGCGGCGTACTTCGTGCGGAACCGCACCTGCGGCCAGCGCAGCTCGGCGTTACGGTGGACGTCCTTCTCGGCGTCCGAGTTCTCGCCCGTGATGAGGCCGATGGTCTGGGGGAGGAAAGGGAGCGGCTTGCGGCGCGACGGGTCGAAGAGACCCTCGGCCCGCAGCTGCGCCCGCAGCCGCTCCAGACGCTCGAGCTGGTCGCCGAGCCCGACGTGGCGCATCGCCGACACGCCGAAGCTGAAGTCACCCGACTTGGCGAAGAAGTCCGCCTTCACGCACGTGACGACGTGGTCGCCGACCTTGAGGTCGTCGGGAAGGCGCTCGCGCGTCGACGACCAGATGCGGAACGAGATCGTCGCGTCGGCGGCGTTGTCTTTCAGCCGGCCGAACACATTGCCGCCGCGCACGTTCCACGACGTGATCTCGCCCTCGACCCACACCGAGCCCCACGTCTGGATGAAGCCGCGGATCGTCTCGTTGAGCCGCGACACCGAGGTCGGCGCCTGCGGCGTGGAGTCCTTCGGGCGCACCGAGTCGGGAGGGGGCGCCTCGCCCGCGACGGGCTCGGGCTGGAAGGTCGTCATGCGGTCCTCTCGTGCGGCGGGCGGGTCGCTCTTCGGCCCGCGCACAGGGGCCGCCCGTAGAATCGAGGGGTGAGCACCAGCACCGTGGGCAGTACCCCTGTGAGCATGCCCGTCCCCCGCGTCCCGCGGCGGCGCGAACGCCTTCAGGATATCCCCGTGCAAGGACAGAAGCGGGTGCTGCTCGCGTCGCCCCGCGGCTACTGCGCCGGCGTCGACCGTGCCGTGATCGCCGTCGAGAAGGCCCTCGACCGCTTCGGCGCCCCCGTCTACGTGCGCAAGCAGATCGTCCACAACATCCACGTGGTCACCGAGCTCGAGGCCAAGGGCGCGATCTTCGTCGAGGAGGTCGACGAGGTGCCCGAGGGCGCGCACGTCGTGTTCAGCGCGCATGGAGTTTCGCCGGCCGTTGTGAACGCGGCATCCGATCGCGGTCTTCTCGCCATCGACGCCACGTGCCCGCTCGTCACGAAGGTGCACCGCGAGGCGGTGCGCTTCGCACGCGACGACTTCGAGATCCTGCTCATCGGCCACCAGGGCCACGAAGAGGTCGAGGGCACTGCCGGCGAGGCGCCCGACCATGTCACGATCGTGAACTCGCCTGACGAGGCCGACACCATCGAGGTGCGCGACCCGTCGAAGGTCGTGTGGCTGTCGCAGACGACCCTCTCCGTCGACGAGACGATGGAGACCGTGCGGCGACTGCGCACGCGGTTCCCGCAGCTGCAGGACCCGCCGTCGGACGACATCTGCTACGCCACCCAGAACCGCCAGGTCGCGATCAAGAAGGTCGCGAAGGACGCCGACCTCGTGATCGTCGTGGGGTCGGCGAACTCTTCCAACAGCGTGCGGCTCGTCGAGGTCGCACTGGAGTACGGCGCGAAGGCGGCGTACCGCGTCGACTACGCCGACGAGGTCGAGCAGGCGTGGCTCGAGGGAGTCGAGACCGTCGGCGTCACCAGCGGTGCGTCGGTGCCCGAGGTGCTGGTGCAGCAGGTGCTCGAGGACCTCGCCGGCGCCGGCTACCGCGATGTCGAAGAGGTGCGCACCGCCGAGGAGGACCTGCAGTTCTCGCTGCCGAAGGAGCTCCGCACGAACGCCGCGGGCGCGCGCGATGACCGTGCGCTCGGCGGCCGGAGCCGCGGGTGACCGAGGCCGGCGGCGCCGTCCCGGCACCCGACCCGCGACCGCGGCCGCAGTTCGGCGAGTACGCCACCCCCGAGGAGCAGCGGGCGCGCATCGCACAGCCCGACGCGAGCCTGATCTACGAGCCCGCGCCGGTGGTCGAGTCCGCCGCCCCGGTCGCCGCGCCGCAGCCGGCGGGCGCGCCCACGGCCACTGCGCGGGCCCGCACCCGACCGGTCGACCGGATCGTGACCTTCGCCCTCCTCGTGTACGGGCTCATCAACGTCGTCTACACCTTCCCGGCGCTCGCCGACTTCAACGAGTACGCGCAGCGCATGTTCGACATTCTGGGCGTCGACGCGACGCTCACGGACCCGTCCGCAGGGCGGCCGTGGGGTGTGGCCGCCGCCATCGTGCTCGCGGTGGGGTGGCTGATCACCGCCGCGCTGTCGTGGATCAGCGTGCGGCGCGGGCGCGTCTCGTGGTGGATCCCGCTCGTCGGAGGCGTGGTGTTCACCTTCGCGTCGGCGACGCTGGTGCTCGTGCCCCTGATGAACGACCCCGCAGTGTGGGAGGCGATGGTCAGCAGCCTCCGCTGACCGTCCCCGCCGCTCTACGGCGATCAGGCGCCGACGATCCCGCCCCACACGGCGCGCGCGCCCGAGTCGCCGATGAGCACGACGAGCACCGTCGTGGCGACGCCGACGAGCACGGCGATCGCACCGATGACGATCGTCACGACGCGCGCCACCGTGGCGGACCGCTTCGCGGCGCGCTCCCTGCCCCACCGGTACCAGGCCCATTGGGCAGCGGCCACGGCGAACAGTCCGATGACCCACGGCAGCAGCAGCTCGCCGAGGTCCTCGTGGTGGTCCACGGCGTCGGTCTCGCCGACCAGGTCGGCCAGCGACTCGCCCGCGGCGGTCGTGATCGGGACGAGGACGAGCACCAGCAGCGCCGCGAGCGGGGTCACGATGCCCAGACGCCGGCGGGCGGCGGGCCAGAACGTGCCGAGCAGCAGCGCCAGCACCGTCAGCGGTGTGATCACCACGACGGCGTGCACGATGAGCGGATGCAGCGGCAGACCGGCGATCTCGATGACCACATCGGTGCGAAGGAGGTCCATATCGGGGACGATAGCGGTGCCGACAGCGGATCCCGGTGAACCTGGGCCTGCGACACTTCGTGACTCCTACGGGAGGTGAGGATGCCGGACGACGACGCCACGCGACTGGCCGCGCTCTACGACGCCCATGCGGCGCCGGTGTGGCGGTACGTCGTGCATCTCACCGGCGATCGGGCCGGTGCGGACGACGTCGTGCAGGAGACCCTCCTGCGCGCATGGCGCACCCCGCGGATCATGGCGCAGGCCCCGGAGTCCACGCGCTCGTGGATGTTCACCGTCGCGCGGCATCTGGTGATCGACGATGTGCGCTCCGCGCGGCGTCGGCGCGAGATCGGCGTCGCCGAACCACCCGAGACCGCGACCTCCGACGCCACCGACGCCCTGTTCGAGGCGATCCTCATCGAGGAGGCGCTCGCCGCGCTGTCCGCCGACCATCGGGCTGTCGTCATCCGCGCGTATTTCGGCGCGCTGACGGTGGCCGAGATCGCCGACGAGCTCGACATCCCGCAGGGAACGGTCAAGTCCCGCCTGCACTACGGCCTGCGCGCGCTGCGGCTCGCGCTGCAGGAGAAGGGAGTGACGCGATGAGTCCCGACCACGCGCGCTTCGCCGAATGGGATGCCGCCTATGTCCTCGGTGCGCTCAGCCCGGCCGACCGCCGACTGTTCGAGGAGCACCTCGAGGGCTGCGACGCCTGCCGTGCCGCGCTCGCCGACCTCGCGTCGACGCAGGGCCTGCTCTCGCGCGTGCCGCCTGACCGCGCGATGTCGCTCCTCACCGCCGCGGTGGGGGAGGAGGGTCCGGATGCCGCATCCCGCGCGCGCCTGATCGAGCAGGGGACCCGCGAGGCGCAGCGCCGCCGTCGGGCATGGTGGGCCGGCGGGCTCGCCGCAGCGGCGGCGATCCTCATCGCGGTGATGCTGGCCGTGACGACGGCGATCGCGCCGGCGCTGCGCGGCATCCAGGTCGTCGCCCTCGAGCCGCTCGTGGACCTGCCGCTCTCCGCGACGGTCGAACTCGCGGACGCGCCGTGGGGGACGCGGATCGAGATGACCTGCCGCTACACCGAGCCGGCGGGCGACGACGTTCCCGCCGAGGGCTGGCCGTACTCGCTGGTGCTCACCGGCGTCGACGGCACGACGAGCGAGGTCTCCACGTGGCGGGCACTGCCGGGTTCGACGGCGCGCCTCAGCGCCTCGACGGCGCTCGACGTCGACGAGATCGCAGCCGTGGAGATCCGCTCGCTCCGGACGGGCAAGGTGCTGATGCGCACCGAGCTCGATCCGCCGGACGACGGCGCAGCACCGCAGTGACGGCCCGGGAACGCCGGATGCCCCGGACCCGCCCCGGCGAAGGGGCGGAGCCGAGGCATCCGCTCGTCTGTCTGACGCGCCTCAGGCGGCGAGGCTCTTGCCGGCCGATCCCAGCTGCTGCGTGGCGCTGACGACGCGGGCCGCCATCGCCGACTCGGCGATCTTGCCCCATGCGCGCGGGTCGTAGGCCTTCTTGTTGCCCACCTCGCCGTCGACCTTGAGCACGCCGTCGTAGTTCTGGAACATGAAGCCGGCGACCGAGCGCGTGAACGCGTACTGGGTGTCGGTGTCGATGTTCATCTTGACGACGCCGTTGGCCACGGCCTCGGCGATCTCGGCGTCGGTCGAGCCGCTGCCGCCGTGGAAGACGAGGTCGAGCGGCTTCGGGCCGGTGCCGAACGCGGAGGCGATGCCTTCCTGGATCTCGCCGAGCAGCTCGGGCTTGAGCTTGACGTTGCCCGGCTTGTAGACGCCGTGCACGTTGCCGAAGGTGAGTGCCGAGATGTACCGGCCGTTCTCGCCGAGGCCGAGCGCCTCGACGGCCTTGGTGACGTCGGCGACGGTCGTGTAGAGCGCGTCGTTCGAGCCCTCGTGCTGCACACCGTCCTCTTCGCCGCCGACGACGCCGATCTCGACCTCGAGGATGGCGTTGATGTTCTTGAGGCGGGGGAGGAGGTCCTTCGCGATCTCGATGTTCTCATCGAGCGGCACGGCCGACCCGTCCCACATGTGGGACTGGAAGATCGGGTTGCGGCCCGCCTTCACCTCTTCCTCGGAGGCCTCGATGAGCGGCAGCACGAAGTCGGCCAGGGCAGGCTTCGGGCAGTGGTCGGTGTGCAGTGCGACCGTGATCGGGTAGGCCTTGGCGACCTCGGTGGCGAACTTCGCGAACGCCAGCGCACCGGCCGCGCGGGCCCTGACGGTGTGGCCGGCGAAGTAGTCCGCGCCCCCCGTGGTGACCTGGATGATGCCGTCGGAGCCGGCCTCGGTGAGACCCTGCAGCACGGCGTTGATCGACTGCGAGCTGGCGACGTTGATGGCGGGATACGCGAAGCCACCGGCCTTCGCGCGGTCCAGCATGTCGGCGTATTGCTCCGGGGTGGCGACGGGCATGGGTGCTCCTTGGTCGGTTGGGGGCTTCCCTCGACTTTAGCGCCGACAGATCGAGAGAGCGGATGCCGCATCCCCGCGTGACGGATGCACGCAGGCGTTCTGAGCCGGTGTGAAAGAATCGCGATTCCTTCGACGCTCGCGGCGTGAAAGTCTGCGGTTTGCGCAGGCGCGGTGGCTACGCTGGGGGTCATGGTGAGTCTGACCGCTGACATGAGCCCGCTCCACCCCGACCGCAACCTCGCACTCGAACTCGTGCGTGCCACCGAGGCGGCGGCGATCCGGGCGGTGCCGTTCATCGGTCGCGGCGCGAAGGAGGACGCCGACGGCGCCGCGGTCGACGCCATGCGCGCCTTCTTCACGACGGTGAACTTCGACGGCACGATCGTCATCGGCGAGGGCGAGAAGGACGAAGCGCCCATGCTCTACAACGGCGAGCGGGTGGGCAACGGCCGAGGACCGAAGGCGGACGTCGCCGTGGACCCGATCGACGGCACGTCGCTCACGGCCGCCGGTCGCAACAACGCGCTGTCGGTCATCGCGGTCTCCGATCAGGGCACGATGCTCGACGCCTCGAGCGTCTTCTACATGGACAAGCTCGTGACGGGCCCGGCCGGTGTCGGCGTTGTCGACATCCGCCTTCCGATCGGTGAGAACATCCGGCGACTGGCGAAGGCGCTCGGCAAGCCGGTCGACGAGATCGTCGTCTCGGTGCTGCACCGCCCGCGCCACGACCAGCTCATCGACGAGATCCGCGCCGCCGGTGCCGGCACACGCCTGATGAGCGACGGTGATGTCGCCGGCGGCATCAACGCCGCACGCCACAACGCCCGCACCGACATGTGCGTCGGAGTCGGCGGCA
This sequence comes from Microbacterium gallinarum, assembly GCF_014837165.1. Lineage (GTDB taxonomy): Bacteria > Actinomycetota > Actinomycetes > Actinomycetales > Microbacteriaceae > Microbacterium > Microbacterium gallinarum. The sequence continues at coordinate 59,928 of NZ_JACSPM010000007.1, read as the reverse complement.
GTCCCGAGGGGATCGTCACCGCCTGCGCCATCAAGGCGCTCGGCGGACACATCCAGGGCCGGCTGTGGCCACGCGACGACGACGAGAAGCAGCGGGGCATCGACGCCGGGCTGAAGCTCGACGGCCACGTGTACGAGGCCGATGACCTCGTGAAGGGAAGCAACACGATCTTCGTCGCCACCGGCGTCACGGACGGCCAGCTCGTCGACGGCGTGCGCCGGGAGGGCGGCTATGTCTACACCGAGAGCGTCGTGCTGCGCGGCGCCTCGGGCACCCTCCGCCGCATCACCTCGGAGCACCTCGTCTCGAAGTGGCTGTAACAGCACGCCGCGTCGGAGGGCGCCTGTGACTGGTGTGACAGATGTGACTGGTGTGACAGATGTGACTGGTGTGACAGGATCGGGACGTCATCCGGGGGGAACTCTGGCAGAATCGAATCTGGGTCGACGCCGACTCGTGTTTCCATGCGAGGGAGTTCTCGATGTCCGGACAGGTAGGCGGTCCATCGCCGCAGACCGGCGCACAGGCCGTTGTGGCGAACGCCGTGGCGAACACGGCCGATCCGTCACGTCGCCCTGACGTGCTCCTGCGCGTGCGCCGGGAAGAAGGCCATGAGATCAGCGCGTGGTGGATGGTCGGCGCGTTCGTCGGTGTGTCCGCCGCGGTGATCGCACTCCTCAGCTTCGTGCCCGGCGGAGCCTGAGCCGCATCAGTCCTGAGTGGGCGCGATCCGCGCCCGCAGGTCGCCCAGGTCGGCCGTCGACGCGCGGCCCGAGGTCTCGCCCGCATCATCACCGGCGCGCTCGAGGTCGAGGGCCGCGTCGAGGAGCTCGGGTGCCGTGAGACGCCGCGGCGACTTCTCGATCGTCGCCGGCTCGCCGAGCGCCTCGAGCTTCGTCGCATCGATCCCCGGGAAGCGGCGCGCGCTCACGAGCACACGCGTCTCGAGGGATCCGGCGAACCGGTTGTAGCTGTCGACGGTGCGCTCGATCGCTCGGCGGAGATCGTCTGCGTGGCCCGCGAGGGAGCCGAGCCGCTCGTACAGCTGATTGCCGAGCTCGAACAGCGTGCGCGCCTCGGCCGAGACGTCCTGCTGCGTCCACGTATAGGCGACGGTCTTCAGCACCGCCCACAGGTTGACGGGCGACGCGAGGGCCACGCGCTTCCCGAAGGCATGGTCGAGCAGCGACGGGTCTTCTTCGAGGGCCGCCGCGAGCAGCGACTCGCTCGGCACGAAGCACACCACGAACTCGGGGCTCGACGACAGGCCGGACCAGTACGCCTTCTTGGCGAGCGCGTCGACATGCGCGCGCACCGCCTTGACGTGCTTGTCGAGCAGCGTGCGCCGGCGCGCGGCCTCCGCGCCCTGCGCGGTGAGCGGAATGGCGCTGGCCTCGAGGTAGGCGTCGAGCGGGACCTTCGCGTCGACGGCGATGGCCTTGTCGCCGGGGAGCCGGATGACCATGTCGGGGCGGCCGGCGCCGGCATCCGATCGGATCGATGTCTGCAGATCGAAGTCGACGTACCGCGTGAGGCCCGCGGCCTCGACGACCCGGCGCAGCTGGGTCTCGCCCCACACCCCCCGTGTCGACCCGGACCGCAGCGCGCTCGCGAGCGACTCGGTGGTCGCACGCAGGGCTTCGTCGGACTCGTGCGCGCGCCGCAGCTGCTCGGCGAGCGTGCCGAACTGCGTGTGCCGGTCGCGCTCGAGCTCTCCGACCTTGGCCTGCATGGCCGTGAGCGTCTCGTGCACCGGCGCGAGCGCGCGCAGGACCGTCTGCTCGCGACGCTCGCGCTCCTCGCGCGTCGCCTGGTCGTGGCGGGCCTGGCTCGCGAGCTCGCGGTAGAGCACCTGCTGGTGGTCGAGCTGGGCCTGCACGCCCTGTCGCGTGGCCTCGGCCGCGGCCAGGCGGGCGTGCAGCTCGGCCTGCTCGCGCGCGGCGCGCGCGGCCCCGCGGGCCAGGCCGGCGGTGAAGCCCGCGAGGGCGCCGACGAGCAGGGTCGCGACGGCGATCATCGAGACGAGGAGTGCGTCCATGCGCCCAGGATGACGGAGGCCCCCGACATCGCAGCGGGGACGCGCCCGCTACGCGACGGCGAAGGAGACCGCGGGCGCCTCGGCCACGGCGATCTGCGACACGCGCACCCCGCAGTACTCGGTGAGAAGGTCGATGTCGTCCGCGGCCAGGCGGCGGGCTGCGTCGATCATGACGTGAGCGCACGCGAGCGCGTCGGCGGTGGCGTTGTGGTGGGAGAACTCGGAGAATCCCGCCTCCGCCGCGACGAAGGGCAGGCGGTAGGACTCGAGCTGGTACACCTTGCGCGCCACCTGCAGGCTGCAGGCGTAGCGGTAGGGCGGGCAGTCGTCGCCGGTCGCCTCGCACGCCCGCTTGATGACGGCCATGTCGAACCCGGCGTTGTGGGCGACGAGCACGTCCCCGCCGATGAATGCGTCCATGGCGGCGAGCTGGCCGGTCCACGTCGCCGCGCCGATCACGTCGTCGGCGGTGATGCCGTGGATGCGCGTGTTCAGCTCGAAGAACCGGTCGTGTCCGGCGGGAGGCTGGATCAGCCACCCGGTCTGCGCGACGACCTGGCCGCCGCGCACCTTCACGAGCCCGACCGCGCAGGCCGAGGCATTGCTCGGATTCGCCGTTTCGAAGTCGATCGCGGTGAAGTCCAGGGCCACGCGCCCAGCCTCACCCGCGGCCGGCGGAGCCGGTGGCAGGCGCGCCGCGCGCAACCGGCATCGAGCGTCCTAGGCTCGGAGCATGGCCAGTCGCGATGAGATGTCCCGGTCGTTCGGAGCCGCCGCGAGCGCGTACGAATCGGGGCGGCCCGACTACCCGCGCGAGGCCGTCGAGTGGCTGCTCGCGCCGGTGCGGGCGGAGGCCCGCGCGCTGCGCGTCGCCGACGTCGGTGCCGGCACCGGCAAGCTCACCCGCACGATCGTCGAGGCCGGAGCCGATGTCGTCGCCATCGACCCCGACCCCGACATGCTCGCCGCGCTGCGCGACAACGTGCACGGCGTCCCCACGTTCGTGGGGACGGCGGAGCGGATGCCGCTGCCCGACGCCTCCGTCGACGCGCTGCTGCTCGGGCAGGCATGGCATTGGGTGGATCCGCTCGCCGCCGCCGCCGAGTGCGGCCGGGTGCTGCGGTCGGGGGGCGTGCTGGGGCTGATCTGGAACGTGCGCGACGAGTCCGACGCCTTCGTCAGCGGCCTGACCGCGATCATGCACGCCTCGAGCGCCGAGCGCATGATCGCCGAGGGCGGCCCGGTCGTGGGGGAGCCGATCGGTGATCTCGAGAAGCGCGTGTGGAGCTGGACCCGCACGATCGGACGAGACGCTCTGCTGGACATGGTCGCGTCGCGCAGCTACGTGATCACCGCGCCCGCGGACGAACGGGAGCGCATCCTCCGCGACGTCGGAGAGCTCTTCGACGGCGCGTGCCGCATGACCGACAGCGGCGGGGTCGTCGTCGATCTCCCGTACCGGACCGAGGCGTTCCGCGGCATCCGCCGCATCGATCGCTGAACGGCCTGCCGCCGAGTATCGGAACGCGTCCGACCCGGCTAGCGTGACGCCATGCGCACGCTGACCGTCTGCAACTTCGTCACCGTCGACGGCCGGTACGAGGACGACGACCACGACATCGCCTCGTTCTTCGAGCACCAGCACCCGGACTACGCCGGCGCCGACACGTTCGACCACTACACCACGGGGCTGCTGCGCGACGCCGGGACGCTCGTGCTGTCGGGTCGCCGGTCGGCGCTGGGCAATCTGGGCTACTGGACGGGGGTGACGCAGGATCCCGGCGCCTCGCCCATCCGCCACGAGTTCGCCGAGCTGATCCTCGGCGTCGAGAAGCTCGTCGTGTCGGACACGATCACCGAGGCCGACCTCGAGCCCTACGAGAACGTGCGGATCGTGCGGGTGGCGCAGGCGCGAGAGGCGATCCGGGCTCTGAAGGAAGGCGAGGGCGCCGGCATCCTGATCCTGCTCGGACGGCGGCTGTGGAACGACCTGATGCACGCGGGACTGGTGGACGAGCTGCATCTGGTGACGTTCCCGCTCATCGCGGGGTCGGGCGTGCCGCTGTTCGACGCGCGCCCGCCCGTGGCGCTGAAGCTGCTCGGCACCCACTCGTGGGACTCGTCGGGGAACGTGCTGATGCGGTGGCGCGTGGATCCGGTGGCGCCGGTCGACGCCTCCCGGCCCACCTAGACCCGGGGCCGGCCGCACTCCTCACCGGCACCCCCGTGCACCGCGGGTCACGCGCGGACGGCGCCCACCACGTGCCAGGGCCCGCTGCGCCCGCGGTAGCGGGGTGTCAGCCCGTGGACGGCCAGCACCGACTCCATCGCCTCGGGGTCGTGTGCGAAGGAGCGATACGGGTTCCGGGTGAGGGTGTGCAGCGCGTTGATGGCGCGCGAGCCGATCCGGGTCTAGAGACCGTGTCCCGGGTGGCTGAAGACGACGGCGCGCCGGCCATGGTCCGCGGCCGCACCGAGCAGTCCGCGGTAGTCGGGGTAGCAGCAGACGACGCGGTGGAGCACCACGATGTCGGCCGGCTCGACCGCCTCCGGCTCGCCGGCGACGTCGACGCCGAGCACCCGCGTGGCTCGGCCGCGCAGTCCGGCCTCGTCCAGCAGACGTGCGGCCTCGGGTTCGTACGCCGACGACAGCTCGACGTTCGTCGTGTGCGCGGCCCCGCGCTTGAGCGCTTCCAGTTGAATGTCGCCGATGCCCCCGCCGATCTCGAGCACGGACGCCCCCTCGAGTCCGACCGAGGCGGCGAAGTCGAGGATCAGCTGCGCGCTGGCCGTGAGACCGTCCCGGCGGTACTCCCGCGCGAGCCGCCGCGCGAAGCGGTCGTCGAACTCGCGGTCGTAGCCGCTCGGAGGGCCGGGGATGCAGCACTCGTCCACGCGCTCAGTATCGTCCCGGGCGGATGGCCGGGCAATGCCCCGGGGGCAGGGACCGCCGGTCGAGGCATCCCGCCCCACGTAGACTGAACTCCCGTGGCTCTCACCATCGGAATCGTCGGACTGCCCAACGTCGGCAAGTCCACCCTCTTCAACGCCCTGACCAAGAATCAGGTTCTCGCGGCGAACTACCCGTTCGCGACGATCGAGCCGAACATCGGGGTCGTGAATCTGCCCGACCCGCGCCTGGAGAAGCTCGCCGAGGTCTTCGGCTCGGAGCGGATCCTGCCCGCCGCCGTCTCGTTCGTCGACATCGCGGGCATCGTGCGCGGCGCATCGGAGGGCGAGGGCCTCGGCAACAAGTTCCTCGCCAACATCCGCGAGGCCGACGCCATCGCGCAGGTCGTGCGCGGCTTCTCCGACGACGACGTCGTGCACGTCGAGGGCACCGTCGACCCGAAGAACGACATGGAGACCATCAACGCCGAACTGCAGCTCGCCGACCTCGAGACGCTCGAGAAGGCGATCACGCGGTACGAGAAGGAGGTCAAGGGCAAGAAGCTCGATCCCTCGGTGCTCGCGGCGGCCGTCGAGGCCCGCGAGGCGCTCCAGCGCGGTGAGCTGCTGTCGGCCTCGGACGTCGACCTGTCGCCGATCCGCGAGCTCGGCCTCCTGACCGCGAAGCCGTTCATCTTCGTCTTCAACGTCGACGAGGCCGTGCTGACCGACGAGGCGCGCCGCGCGGCGCTCGCAGCGCTCGTCGCGCCGGCCAAGGCCGTCTTCCTCGACGCGAAGATCGAGTCGGAGCTCATCGACCTCGACCCCGAGGACGCCGCAGAGCTGCTCGCGTCGACGGGTCAGGATGAGTCGGGTCTCGACCAGCTCGCGCGCATCGGCTTCGACACGCTCGGCCTCCAGACCTATCTCACGGCAGGGCCGAAGGAAGCCCGCGCCTGGACGATCGGCAAGGGCTGGAAGGCGCCGCAGGCCGCAGGCGTCATCCACACCGACTTCGAGAAGGGCTTCATCAAGGCCGAGGTCATCTCGTTCGACGACCTGGTCGCGACCGGCTCGGTCGTCGAGGCGCGGGCCAAGGGCAAGGCGCGTCTCGAGGGCAAGGACTACGTCATGCAGGACGGCGACGTCGTGGAGTTCCGCTTCAACGTCTGAGTCTCCGCCTGCGGCGCGCACCCGCCGCGCGGGCTTCGCCCACTCGCGGGCGCGCCGGCTCATCGAAATCCCCGAATCCGAGAGGACCTCCCTCATGACCGAGATCCAGACCTTCGAGCCCGACGGGCGCGCCATCCCGTTCGTGGAGGAGGGCGACGGCCCGGTCAAGCTGGTGCTGGTCCCGGAGCGCGGCCAGGACGCCCTGGGCGTGGTCGGCCATTACCTCGCCGAGGAGGCGGGCTTCCACGTCGTGCGGGTCGGCTACCGCGCCGGATCGGGTGGCCGCCTGGCCGCCGCCGAGCACGCCGACGACGTCATCGCGGTCATGGACCACCTGGGCCTCGACCACTCGTGGATCGGCGGCCACGGCTTCGGCGGCACGGTCGCTCGGGCGGCCGTCGCGGCACACCACGAGCGCGCGAACGGGCTGCTCCTGCTCGGCGTCGAGGACGAGGACATCCCGCTCGCGCCGGTGATCCCGGTGCTCATCGTGCAGGGCTCGGCCGACGACGTCACCGTCCCGGCCATCGGCGAGCAGCTGCAGACCACGGCGCCCGAGCGCGCCAGCGTGAAGACGCTCGACGGCGAGGGCCACTTCTTCCCGTCAACGAAGCCGATCGAGACGGCCGTCATCATCGAGGAGTACCTCGACTGGGACTGACGCTCCGTCGTCAGCGGCCCTGCCGCTTCTTGTAGGGCTTGGGCTGCCCCTTCACCGCGGGCGCGCGCCCCTTGCCCTTCGACGCCTTGGCCTTGCCGCCTGCCCGCACCGCCGGCTTCGCGGCGGGCGCGGGCTCGGCGGCGATCCGGGCGCGCGCCTCGTCGAGCAGCAGCGTGCCGGCGGGCGTCAGCGTCCAGCCGGACTTGCTGCGCGTGAAGAGCGGATGCCCCACCTCGGCCTCGAGCTTGTCGATGGACGAGTGCAGCGAGGCGAGCGGCACGCCCAGCTTCTCGGCGGCGCGCGGCACGTGGGCTCCGGCGTCGACGACGGCGACGAATCGCTGGAGCAGGGTGATGTTCACGTGAGCCTTCCGGAGCGCGGATCTGCGCACGTTCAGGCTATCGGCACCCTCGGGAGAGAGGGGACGGATGCCGCGGCCGGCGCGGGCCGCGGCATCCGTCGTCCTACGCCCCGGCGATCCAGACGGTCGTCTCACCCGCCAGGATGCGCTCGTCGCGGTGCCTGCTCGACAGCGAGATCGGCGGCCCGTCCGGCAGCTCGAACGGCTCCGTGCCGAAGTTGGTGAACACGGTCCACCCGTTGCTCCGGCGGAATGCGAGCACGTCGTCGCGGCCCGTCTCGACCCAGGTCAGCGACTCGTCGGTCTGCAGCAGGCGGCGCATCGCCAGCGCCGCGCGGTAGAGCGCGAGCGAGGACGTCGAGTCGTCGTGCTGGACCGAGACCGCGTAGTCGGCGAACCAGGCCGGCTGCGGCAGGTGGGCGCCGCCGGTGCCGAAGCCGAAGGACGGCCCGTCCGCCGACCAGGGCAGGGGCACGCGGCATCCGTCACGTCCGATGTCCTCGCCCGGGCTGCGGAAGAACGTCGGGTCCTGTCGATCCGCCTCGGGGATCGCCGCCACCTCGTGCAGGCCGAGCTCCTCGCCCTGATAGATGTAGGCCGAGCCCGGCAGGGCGAGCACGAACAGGGCGGCGGCGCGGGCACGACGGCTTCCCCGCTCCCTGTCGAGAGCGGGCTGCGTCCCCCCTGACAGCAGCCACTCGTTGCCGTGCTTTCGCGTGGGTCGGCCGGCGGAGTCGCGCTCGGCATCGGGGAGCCCGTAGCGCGTGGCGTGGCGCACGACGTCGTGGTTCGACAGCACCCACGTCGTCGACGAGCCCGACGTCGCGGCGAGCTCGAGGTTGTCGCCCACGATGCGGCGGAACTGGCCCGCGTCGAAGTCGGCTTCGAGCAGGTCGAAGTTGAACGCCTGCCCGAGGCTCTCGGCGCGGGCGTACAGCGGGATGCGCGAGGGCTCGACCCACGCCTCGGCCACCGCGGTGCGCGGCGGGTCGTACGAGTCGAACACGGCGCGCCACTCGGCGTACACCTCGTGCACGTCGTCGCGGTCGATCATCGGGTGGTTCCCGTCGCGGGGCATCGCGTCGAGCTCGGCCTGCGAGGGCAGCGGGTCGACGAAGTCCTTCGTGAGCATATGGGCCACGTCGATGCGGAAGCCGTCGACGCCGCGATCGGACCAGAACCGCAGGGTCTTCACGAAGTCGGCGCGCACCTCGGGATTCGACCAGTCGAGGTCGGGCTGCTCGACGGCGAAGTTGTGGAAGTACCACTGCCCGTCGTCGACGCGCTGCCACGCCGATCCGCCGAACACGGACACCCAGTCGGCGGGAGGCTCCGAGCCGTCGGGGCCGGTACCGTCGCGGAAGATGTACCTCGCGCGCGCGGCTGAGCCGCGGCCCGCCGTCAGCGCTTCCTGGAACCAGGCGTGCTGGTCGGAGGTGTGGTTCGGCACGATGTCGACGATCACCTTGATCCCCGCCGCGTGGAGCGCGGCGAGCAGGTCGTCGAAGTCGTCGAGAGTGCCCAGCCGCGGGTCGACGTTGCGGTAGTCGGCCACGTCGTAGCCGCCGTCGGCGAGCGCCGACGGGTAGAACGGGCTCAGCCAGATGGCGTCGATGCCCAGCTCCTTCAGATACGGCACGCGTGAGGTCACGCCCCGGATGTCGCCGATGCCGTCGCCGTCGGCATCCGCGAAGCTGCGCGGATACACCTGGTAGACCACGGCCTGTCGCCACCAGGCGGGCATCTCGAGGTCGTTGAGCTGGGCGGTGAGGGGTGCGGAGTGCGCGGTCGTCACGGGGACGCGGTTCCTTTCGGTGGGTTCGTTGGAGTGAGGGGATGCCGCGGCCTCAGCCTTTGACGGCTCCCTGGGTGACGCCTTCCACGACCCATCGCTGGGTGAAGAGGTAGACGACGATCGCGGGTGCCATCGCCATGAGATACGAGGCGAAGGACACGTTGTAGTTGTTGCTGAACTGGGTCTGGAAGATGTTCTGCACCACCGGCAGGGTCTGCGACGCGGGGTCGGAGATGATGAGCGACGGCATCATGAAGTCGTTCCACGAGGCCAGGAACGCGAAGATGCCGACCGTCGCGCTCATCGGTGCGAGGAGCGGGAAGATGAGCTGCCAGAACGTCTGCCACGTCGACGCGCCGTCGATCCGCGCGCTCTCCTCCAGTTCGGCGGGGATGGAGCGGAGGAAAGCGGTGAAGAGCAGGATGCTGAAGCTCAGCTGGAACATGATCTTGAGGATCACGACTCCGATCGGGTTGTCGAGCCCGGCGAGCCCCGTCAGCTGGATCTGGGGGAGCGCCACCACCGGGAACGGCAGGAACATCGCCGCGAGCAGGTAGTAGAACGAGTACCGGAACAGCTTGTGATCCCAATTGCGCGAGATCGCGAACGACGCGAGCGACGCCAGCAGGATCGTGCCGGCGACGGTGAAGACCGTGATGAACAGCGAGATCATGAACGCGCGGGGGAAGTTGGTCAGCTCCCACGCCGTGACGAAGCCCTCGACGCTCCACGGTGCGGGCAGCGAGAACGCGTTGCCGTCGACCGCCTGCCCCTGCGTCTTGAACGCCATCGTCACCGTGACGTAGAGCGGGATGAGAACCGTGATGGCGCACAGGGCCAGCACGATCGTGCCGGACCAGTTCACGCGCTCCATCGCGAAACGCGAACGGGAGCGGGCGGGCTTGCGGGGGGCGTCGCCGTCGAGCACGCGCTCGGCGGTCATGTCCTCGGCAGCGAGGGCGGGCTGCGTGGTCATCAGAACACGTTCCTTCCGCGAGTCAGGCGAAGTTGGAGGAGCGACAGCGTGATGGCGATCAGGAAGAAGATCGTCGCGTTGGCCATCTGGTAGGCGTAGTCGCCGCCGGAGAAGCCGGTGAAGATCGTCATCGCGATGCTGCGGGTCGCCGTCCCCGGGCCGCCGTTGGTGAGGCCGACGATGATGTCGTAGGCGTTGAGGAAGTCCTTGAAGCCGATGATGACGTTGATCACGACGTATCCGGCGACCAGCGGAAGGGTGATGCGCCACAGCTGCTGCAGCTTCCCCGCGCCGTCGATCGAGGCTGCTTCGTACACGTCGCCGGGGATCGCGAGGAGGCCGGCGATGTAGATGAGCAGGGTGCCCGGGATCGCCTGCCACGCGGTGACGATGACGATCGCGACCCACGCGAGGTCGGGGTTGGCCAGGATGCTCTCGCTCATCCAGCCGATTCCCCAGGCCTGCCCGAGCGCGGGCACCGAGTTCGAGAACAGGAAGTTGAAGACGTAGGCGATGATGATGCCCGAGATCACCATCGGGATGACGAAGATCGTCCGCAGGCCCGTCTTCAGGCGCACCCGGGAGACGAGTCCGACGGCGAGCAGGAACGCCAGCACGTTGACGACGATCACCGTGACGAAGGCGAACCAGAACGTGAACAGGTAGCTCTGCAGGATCGCCGGATCGGTGAACACCGCGAGGTAGTTGACGAGGCCGATGAACTCCCAGTCCCCGAAGCCGATGGAGTTGGTGAAGCTGAAGAAGATGCCGATGACCGCGGGGATCGTGATCGCCAGGGTGAACAGGATGAGCGAGGGAAGGAGGAAGGCGTAGTAGATGCCCTCCACCTTGCGGCGTCGCTGCGGGGCGGGCTCTTCCGCCCGGCGACTGTCGGTCTGCGACTCCGTGACGGCCGCGGTGGTCGTTGCCATGAATGCGTTCCCTTCGTCTCGCGCTATTGGCGCAGCGCCAGTCGGGCCCAGTCGGCGTCGAGCGTGCGCAGGGTGCTCTCGACGTCGGCTCCGGTCACGATGCCCTGCATGTAGTTGTCGGTGGGGATGGTCAGCGGGATCGCCTTCGAGGCGCCCTGGTAGAACTTCGCGGCGTCGTAGTACTCCTTCATGCCGACGATGCGCTCGTCGCTGACGGGCGCGGAGTCGGTCGTGGTGCCGTAGCCGAGGAAGGCTGCGTTGTACTCGTCCATCACGTCCTTCTGGAACAGGTAGCTGAGGAAGTCGCGCGCACCCTCCTTCTGGTCGGATGCCTCGGGGATCCATGCCGCGAGGTCGATGTTCACCCGCACCCTCAAGTCGTCGGGGTCGTCCGTCATCGGCAGCGGGAATGTGCCGAGGTCGAGGTCGGGGTTCGTCTTGTCGATCTCGCCGAACGCCCATGGACCCTGGAGGTACATCGCCGCCTCCTCTTTGGCGAAGGCGAGGTTGCCGTCGCCGTACGCGCGGCTCGCGGCATCCGCGTTCGTATAGTTCTTCACCAGCTCGGTCATCTGCTCGACCGGCGCGGCGAGCGTCTTCTCGAACGACACCGGGGAGTCCGGCCCGACCTCCGTGCCCAGCTCGTTCAGCTGCGCGTAGAAGTCGGCCACATCGATCTGGCCGCCGACGGCGTAGTCGAACCAGCCCTGTCCGACGGTCCACGGGTCTTTGAAGGTGCCGTAGATCGGCGTGATCCCGGCGGTCTTCAGGGCCTCGCACACCTCGATGAGCTCGTCCCACGTGGTGGGCACCTCGAGATCCTGCTCCTCGAAGATGCGCTTGTTGTAGATGACGGATGCCGCCATCACCGAATACGGCAGGACGCTCGTGCGTCCCGGGTAGGTCGCGTACTGATCGACGAGATCCTGCACCTCGGGGAGGATGCGCTCGGCTTCGGCCATGTCGCTCAGGTCGCTGAGCGCCCCGCGCTCCATGAAGCGGGCCATCTCCATGTTGTAGTTCAGCAGGCCGAGGTCGGGCGGATCACCGCGCAGGAACCCCGCCTGGAGGTTCGAGGAGGTGTCGAAGACCACGACCACCTCGTCCTGACTGGCGTTGTACTCCTTGATGAGATCGCGGAAGTAGGGGATCGCCTCGGGCTTGCTCAGGTGGAATCTCACCTCGGCGGGTCCGGACGATGCGCCGGCGCACGCGGCCAGGGCGGAGCCCGTCAGGGCGAGGACGGCAGCCGCGGCTGCGGCGCGACGGAGAACGGATGACACAGGCACGTCGTTGTCCCTTTCCGATGATCGCTGGGGCGATCTTTGTTTCGGAGAGTAGATTTAGCTAGCAAATCAACTCCGGTTAATCCAAGATTGCAGGAGAACCAGCGAAAGGTCAATGGTCTTGTCTCAGCCGCCGCTCAGTGCCTCCCGCCTCCGCCGGGCCAGCCTCGACGCTGTGCTCGGCTTCGCGTGGGACACCGACGTCTTCACCGTCTCCGACGTGCTCGAGGCGGTCGGGCTCACGCGTTCGACGGCGATCGACGTGCTCGAAGAGCTCGTGGGGCGGGGTCTGCTCGTCGAGCTGCCGAACGCCCGCGCGGTGGGGGAGTACAGCAAGGGACGGCCGGCGCGACGTTTCGCCTTCCGGCCGGACGCCGCGCTCGTCGTCGGCGTGGACGCCGGACGCGCGAGCCTCACGGTGACGCTGGCAGACCTGCGGGGTGACTCCGTCGCGGTGCGGCGTCTGGGAGTCGACCGAGAGCATGATTCCGGCGAGGAGCGACGGCAGGCCACGGCCGCACTCGTCGACGCGGCTCTGACAGAGTCGGGCTTCTCGCGTCCCGACGTCGCGGCGCTGTGCATCGGCGTGCCCGCGCCCGTGAGCGCCCGCGGTGAGTCGCCCGCGCATCGCGACGGGTTCTGGCGGCGGATGAACCCGGAGTTCGCCGAGCTCTTCGGCGCGTGGGCTCCGCTCGTCCGCGTCGAGAACGACGCGTCGCTGGCGGCGGTGGCCGAGCGCGCCGTCGGCGCGGCGGTCGGGTGCGACGACTTCGTCGCACTGATGGCGGGGGAGCGGCTCGGAGCCGGCGTCTGGGTCGACGGACGTCTGCTGCGGGGCGCGCACGGCGGTGCGGCCGAGATGGTGGCCTTCGATCACGTGAACGGCGTCGAGGGCGCGTGGGGTCTCGGGCACCGGGCGGCGTCGCTGGCTCGCACGGCGCAGGCAGAGGGGACGTTGCCCGCGGCGAGCGCGCTCCGCGCGATGGACCCGGCTCAGATCGACGGCAAGGCCGTGCTCGGACTGGCGGAGCGGGGCGATCCCGGTGCCCTCGACATCGCGCGTCAGGTCGGCGAGACGCTGGCCGTGATCGCCGGCGTGCTCGGAAGCCTCTTCGACTCGACTCGGATCATCGTGTCGGGGGCGGTGGCCGACGGAGCGGGGCCGGTGATCGACGCGGCCGTGCGGGCGCTGCCTCAGGAACTCGACCTGCCGGTGCCCGAGATCGTCGCATCGACCCTGGGCGGCGACATCGTCTCGGTGGGGGCGGTGCGCGCGGCGGTCGAAGCCGCGCGCGCCGGCGCCCTGGACCTGCCGGCGTTCGCGGCGGCCGGCTGACGCGGCCTGTCTACGCCGGGCGAGCGAGCTCGAGCAGACGCGCCCGGCCGGGCGCGATGTTCTGCTTGAGGCGCTCCCTGGCTTCGACCACCGCCGGATCGGCGGCGCGATCGGCGGGGATGCGCACCGGATTGAGGGGGGTCTCGTTCGCCCACGCCCGCAGGTCGGGTTCGCTCGTCATCGCCAGCGACGCCTCGCCGCCGATGACCTGCATGGCCGCCCAGTCGGCGGGCGTGTTCGAGAAGGGCGATGGACGGCAGACTCGGTTCTTCTCGGTGTCGTCGTCGCGCGTCGCCTCGACGTGGCCGACGATGGCCGCGCCGAAGCACGGGAACCCGACGCGCACGGGCTGCGGGGTGATGGCGTCCGGCGACCAGATGGGGCGCAGTCCGGGGTACTTCAACCCCTCGGCGGCGCAGTGCACGACGAGCGTGTCGGACGGCACGCGCACATCGCCGTCGGCGAAGCGCAGGCGGCCGGGTGCGACTGAGCGCACGTGCCCCCGGCGCACGGCGTCGTCTATGGTGCGGACGAGGGCGAGCTCCCATGCGGCCAGGGTCGGGGTCTTCGCCATGGTCGGCAGCACCGTCGGGTCGATGCGCAGCATGATGCCGGCGTCCTCGAGCCGAAGGAACACGTCGTCGGGGCTGGTCGCCGCCGCTGCAGCGGCCATCGTGTCGGCCGCCATCGCGAGGAAGATGGCCGGGTCGGGCTGGACGAACGCGCGGTTGAGCATCCACGGATCGCGTGGTCGCACCCAGGTGATCGCGTTCGGATCGACGCCCTGCTGCAGCAGCCACACGCACGTGTCCGTCCCGGTCTTGCCGGCGCCGACGACGACGTAGTGCCGGGGCGCCCGGTCGAGGCGCACCAGCTCGTTCACCGTGACGACCTGCGCCGCCTCCTCGACCGCGAACGGCGGAGGAGTGAGGAACGGGATGTCGGGCGCCAGGTACCGGGCATCCACGAGGCGCGCGCGAGGGGCGTGGAACCGTGTGCCGCTCAGCAGCGAGGCGAAGCGGCGCTCGCCCAGGTACTCGCTGCGGCCGTGGAACTCGACCCGGCCGGTGGCGGTCAGTCGCGAGAGCACGCGGTCGTAGTACGCGCACACCTCGTTCGCAGTCGCGCGCTCGTGCAGCCCGCGCTCGGGGCCGTTCGCCTGCAGTCGTCCTTCGCCCAGCAGGGTCGAGGCGACGCCGTAGAACGCGGACGCCTGGTGCAGGCGCACGAAGCCATACGCATCGAGCCAATGGCCGCCCGCACCGTGTCGACGGTCGACGATCGCGACGGAGGCATCCTCGTCGGCGGCGACGAGGGCGTCGACGAACGCCATCCCCATCGCCCCGGCGCCGACGACGAGGTAGTCGACGCCGACGATCGACTCCATGCGCCCATGAGAGCAGGCGGCGCCGGGCGCGTCAATGGAGTGAGTGGTCGCGGTCCCGGCCGCGCGCCGCTGATGCGGTCAGAGCGAGACGTCCGCCTCGATGAGCTCGGCGAGGTCCTCGACCGCGTTCGGCGGCAGCGAGACGCCTGCCGCCTCCAGCCGGCGCCCGAGGAGCCGGCTGACGTCGTCGGCCACCCGGCCGTGACGGATGTCGTCCTCCAGCTCGGCGACGACGTGATCGATCGCCTCGGCGAGCTGGTCGTCGGGCGCGACGTGGAGGTGCGCGCGGTGGAGAGTCATGCGCACACTCTTGTACGGTCGGCGCTCGAGCGCACCCCCTTGACGTGAGCGAGGATCTTCCTCGCGGGTGCCACGTCGGGTCGTCCGCGTCTCACTCGCCGAATCGCGCGACGATGCGGATCACGGTGGGCAGGCCGCGCGATGTGGCGCGCCGTCCGGTCAGTCGCTCGAGCACCGGGGTCGCGTGGCCTTCGCCATCGACGTCGTTGCGCACGACGGCCCACCCCGGCCCGGTGTCGACGACGGAGCAGTGGTGCTCGCTCGTGAGGGCGACGATCTCGGGCGACCGGACGTCGATCGGACCGCCGCCGTGCAGGGTGAACTCCATTCGGCGCGCGTCGGGCGTCGAGCCGTGCGCGTCGACGACCGTGATCAGCTCCGCAAGGCCGATCCACCGGATGTCGCGCTCGACGCCGGAGCGGACGCCGATCGCCTCTTCCGCGAGTTCGACCACCCGGGCGGGCTCGTCGGACTCGAACACGATGGTGCCGTTGCTCTGGAAGGTCCGTGCGCCGGGGCATCCCGCGTCGGCGAATCCGGCCAGGATGTCGGCGGTCGACGGGTGACCGCGCTGACCCTGGTTGACGTTCCGCATGAAGGCCACGCACCGCATGCTCCGAGGGTACGAGGGGGCGCGGACACGTCGCGGCGGCCGCGATCGGTTCAGGGCGTGCCGGCGCCGTCGCCCGGCGGCTCGGCCACGTCGAGGACCGCCTCGGCGAACGCGTGCGGGGACTCCGCCGGCAGATGGTGGCCGGCACCCGGAATCTGCCGATGCTCACGCAGACCGGTGAAGAAGCGGTCGTGCTGGGAGCCGTCGGTCGCCGGGAAGTTCCCGTCGGCCGTACCGTCGAGGGTGATCGTGGGCACCGAGATCGGCGGGAGCGCCGTGAGCCGTCGTTCGAGCTCCTCGTGCTCGGGGACGCCTGCCGCGAGTCCCAGGCGGTGCCGGTACGAGTGGATGACGACGTCGACGTAGTCGGGGTTCTCGAAGGCCGCAGCCGTGCGATCGAGCGTCGCGGCGTCGAACGTCCAGGCGGGAGAGTTGCGCCGCCAGATGACGTCCGCGATGCCGCGTGCGTCGCGCGAGAGGCCGGTGCGACCACGCTCGGTCGCAAAGTACCAGAAGTACCAGAACCCGGCTTCTCGATCGGGAGCCAGAGGGATGCCGGCGGCCGCGATGTCCTGGATCAGGTAGCCGTTCACCGATACCAGGCCGCCCACTCGCTCGGGCCACAGTGCGGCGACCACGCACGCCGCGCGTGCGCCCCAGTCATAGCCCGCGAGGATCGGCTCGTGCAGCGCGAGCGCGTCGAGGAAGGCGAGGAGATCCGCGCCGAGCGCTGCCTGCTGACCTGAGCGCGCCGCACTGCCGTCGCGGAACCTCGTCGGTCCGTGGCCGCGCAGGTGGGGGACGAGAACGCGGAAGCCGGCCTCCGTCAGCAGCGGGACGACGTCGACAAAGCTGTGGATGTCGTACGGGAATCCGTGCAGCAGCACGACCGGTTCGCCGTTCGGGTCGCCCGCGTCGATGAAGGCGACGGTGAGGTCACCCGCGTCGACGGTGCGGAGCGGAGTGGTGAATGTCGTGGGCATGGGTGCTCCTCGGCTGGGGCGGCGCCCCGGCGATCGAATCGTCTGCCGGGGCGCCGCCGTTCCATCACGCGGCGGCCGAGAGGCTCGCCACGTAGGCCCTGCCGGCGTCCGCGATCGTGGCGGCCACCGCCGCGGGGTGTGACACGGAGATCGCGTGCGAGGCGCCGGCGATCTCGGTGGTGCCCCGCGATCCGGCGCGCTCTGCGCCGGCGCGCAGCACCGCCGCCGGAATGTTGAGGTCCTGGTCGCCGAAGACGTGCCAGGACGGGATGTCGCGCCAGGCCGGACGACTCGTCGGGAGACCCTCCGACAGCGCGGCCTCGGTCACAGGGCGCTGCGTCGCACCCATGAGCTCCGCGATCTCCGGGGAGACGTCAGCGGCGAACTGGTGCGGGAACACGTCGGGGCGGATCGTGAACTCGACGCCGCCGGTCGAGACCGGGTGCGCGTCGAGGGCATCGCCGAGGGTGCTGCCCGGGGCGCTCGTCGACAGGCTGAAGGCGCTGTCGCCGGTGTCGGGCACGAAGGCGGAGGCGTAGACGAGGCCGACCACGGCATCGTTTCCGGAGGCGGCCTCGGTGATGACGAGGCCGCCGTACGAGTGGCCGACCAGGACGATCGGCCCGTCGATCGAGGCGAGGACGTCGCGGACGTAGGCGGCGTCACCGGCCAGGCTGCGCAGTGGATTGGCGACGGCGACTGCTCGCACGTCGTGCTGCTGCAGCTGGGCGATGACGCCGTTCCATGAGGACGACTCGGCGAACGCACCGTGGACGAGGACGATGGTGGGCTTCTGAGCGGACATGTCGGTTTCCTTTCGACGATGGGATGTCACCGTGCTGCGAGCTATGACCGAACGCGGCCGGAGGATGTGACCGCACCGACGGATGTCGCCTCGGCTGTCACATCTCGGCGGGGCATCCGGTCGTAGCTGGAAACGCGCGGGCGTACGCTGAGCGCGGCGACGGGAGCGGAAGCGCCATGAGCGACAGCACACGACACGCAGAAGGCCCCGACGACATCGCGCACGCGGTCGTCGTCTTCGACGAGCACCGTCGACGCGTCTTCGGCATCGCCTATCGGATGCTCGGAACGGTCGCCGACGCCGAAGACATCGTGCAGGAGACCTGGATCCGCTGGCAGAACGCCGATCGCTCCGACATCCGCGAACCCGGTGCGTTCCTCGCGACAGTCGCGACGCGACTCTCGATCAACGCGACGCAGTCCGCGCACGCGCGTCGCGAGACGTACATCGGGCCGTGGCTGCCCGAGCCCGTGAACACGGACGCCGACCCGGCCCTCGGAGCCGAGCGCGGCGAGGCCCTGCAGTTCGCGATCCTCCTGATGCTGGAGAGGCTGACCCCGACAGAGCGCGCCGCGTACATCCTGCGCGAGGCCCTTGACTACCCGTACGACCGCATCGGCCAGATCATCGGCGCCACGGTCGCGAGCGCGCGCCAGCTCGTGAGCCGCGCCCGCAAGCACCTCGAGTCAGCGCGCCGCGCCGAGGTCGCCGCCGCCGAGCAGCGACGCCTGCTCCAGGCCTTCCTCGCCGCCGCCCAGAAGGGGGACGTGAGCGATCTCGAGAAGCTGTTCGCCGAGGACGTCGTGAGCACGACCGACGGCAACGGCGTCAAGCTCGCCGCCCGGATCCCGGTCGCCGGCCGCAGCCGCGTCGCGAAGTTCATCGCCGCCTTCTCGAGCCACTTCTGGGTCGGGAAGCGGATCGACTGGGTCGAGCTCAATGGTCAGCCGGCGGCGACGATCTCCGAGGGCGGGATCGTCACGACCGTCGCCATGATCACGGCGGCGGATGACGGCATCCGTCAGATCCACTGGATCATGAGCCCGGACAAGCTCCGGCACGTCTCCCGGGCCGGGGCGTGAGCGGGTGGCCCTGCGCGTCGTGGTCGCATCGCTCCCCGCGGAGCTCGCCTCCTCGCGCCGCGCAGCACGAACGCGTGGTCCGTGCGCTGGTCGCCGCTGCCGAAGCCCGCGATGAACGCGGACTGTGCCGGATGCTGCACCCCGGCATCCGGCTCACCGTCGACGGCGGCGGCATCGTGGGGGCGCCGAGCTCGCCGCTCGAAGGCCGATCGGCGGCCTCGGCGTATCTCGCGGAGGCGCTGTCCGCTCCGGCGGCACTCCGTGTGCAGGCGGTGAACGGCGCGGCCGGAGTCGTTCGTTGCGCCGACGGTCGTGTCACGGGGGTCCTCGGCCTCCGCTCTCGTGGCCGCCTCGTCGTCGAAGCATGGCTCGTGGTCAACCCCGACAAGCTGACGCGCTGGCGCTGCTGATCGGCCGTCACAGATCCGGTGCGGACGCGGTCAGAGATGGTGAGCGCGGCTCGTCGCGCTTCTGAACGAAAGGCTCATCATGGCAAAGATCGTCGTCATCGGAGGCTCCGGGCTCATCGGCGCGAAGGTCGTCTCGAAGCTGACCGAGCACGGGCACGAAGCCCTCTCCGCCTCGCCGCAGTCGGGCGTGGACACGCTCACCGGCGAAGGGCTGGCCGACGCACTGCAGGGGGCCGACGTCGTCGTCGACGTGTCGAACTCGCCATCCTTCGCGCCGGACGACGTGATGTCGTTCTTCACGACCTCGACACGCAACATCGTCGCCGGCGCGCGGGAGGCGGGTGTCGGGCACTACGTCGCGCTGACCGTCGTCGGCACCGATCGCCCCAACACGATCGCATACTTCGCGGCGAAGGCGGCTCAGGAAGAGCTCATCCGCGCGTCCGGCATTCCCTACACGCTGGTGCACGCGACGCAGTTCTTCGAGTTCATCGGCGGGATCGCCGCGGTGTCGGCGAACGGCGACGCGCTGCGGCTGCCCGGCAACCTCGTGCAGCCGATAGCAGCGGAGGACGTCGCGACCGCTGTCGCCCGCACGGCCGTCGGCGCACCTCTGAACGCGGACGTCGAGATCGCCGGCCCCGAGATCATGGGCCTGGACGAGATGGTGCGACGCGGGCTCGCCTTCCGGAAGGATCTCCGCGAGGTCGTGACCGATCCGGAGGCCGAGTACTTCGGTGCGAGGATGCAGGAGCGCACGCTCATGCCCGTGGACGGCGTGCAGGTGTTCGCGACGACTCTCGACGAGTGGCTGCCGGCCAACCCGCCGCGCAGCTGATCAGGACCCACGAGGCAGCGGGGCTGCGCAGGGGTGCTGTGCGTGCCGTCCTCTCGGGTGTATCGTTCGGCTGTCCGCGACGCAGACTCTGCGGCGCGGGTGACCGGCGGACGACACTGGGGAGTGCGACATGGTCACCAAGCTGCCGTCATCCGGGGCGATGCCGGAGGGCCAGGAGGCCGGGTGCGACACATCCGGTCTGATCCTCGTGCACAGGATCTTCCGCTGGCTCTACAGCGAGCTGCCGAAGCTCATCCGCGAGGTGCGGCCCGGTGACACCGCCCGTGCGGTGATCGTCGGGCGCTACGCGCACCTCGACTTCTTCGCGCTGCACATGCACCACGAGACCGAGGACCTCGCGCTGTGGGATCGGCTGACGTCGCGCGACCCGGCGTGCGCGGTGCACGTCGAGCAGATGAAGGCGCAGCACGCCGAGGTGGCCCGGCAGCTGGCGATCGTCGAGCCGCAGCTGCAGCCCTGGGTCGCGTCGGCCGACCCGCAGCTCGGCGAGGCTTTCGCCCGCGACATCGACGCGCTGCGTGAGACGCTCACCGCGCACCTCCGGCAGGAAGAGGCGACCATCATGCCCGTCGCGGGCGCCGTGCTCTCACAGCAGGAGTGGGACTGGATGGAGGAGCACACGCGGTCGGAGCTCGCCGCGCACCGCAAGGAGTTGGGCAAGGACATCATGGCCCTCCAGGCGGGCCTTCTGATCGCGAGCGTGCCCGAGGACGAGCGCGAGGAGTGGATGCGCGCGAACATCCCGGTGCCGCTGCGCGTGCTGTACCAGCTGCTGCTGAAGCGGCAGTACGACCGCGCGATGCGCGACCTCTACCCTGACCGTCCTGTTCCCGCGATGGTGTGACGACCATGTGGCGGCGCGTGGTGCTCGACGTGCTCCTGCCCCACCCTCCGGCGCGCGTCCACCCGCTCCTGGCCGATCCGGCCCGCTGGCCCGACTTCGCGCCGGCGGTCGCCTTCCGCCAGCGCATCGGCGACGGCCCGCCCGACGTCGGGAGCCGCTGGTGGGCGGTCGACCGCATCGGCCCGTTCCGCGTGCGGTTCGCCGACGTGCTCGAGAGCATCGAGCCGGGGGAGCGCGTCGTATGGCACTCGACCTCGCCGTGGAACTCGCGCGTCGAGTACCTGTGCGTGCCCGAGGGCGGCGGCACACGCGTGCACGCGCGCTACGAAGGCGACATCGCGGGCTGGCTGCAGCTGACCGCGCTCCTGCCGGACTTCGCCTGGAAGTGGGTCCTGATGCGCGACTTCCACGGCATCACCCGCCTGCTCGATGCGGAGGACCGGGGGATGGGGACGGTGGTGACGGACGAGAGCAGCGCGGGGCGCGGCATCCGCTCACCCTCTTCTGAACTCACCGCAGACAGGGTGTCGCGCCCGCGGTAGCGACCGCCTTCCGATGGCGCAACCCCCATGCGACTCTGTTCCACCTTCGTTAGACATGGCACATGAAGGCGCTGATCTATGCGGGGAGCGAGTTTCTCACGAGCGATGCGATCGCGGACGCCCTCCTCGAGTACGGAGCCGCGCTCGCCGAAGGGCGCACGGGGGCCACGGTCGAGATCCCGGTCGTCGACGCGGCGGGTACGGTGACGACCGCGGTGTTCCTGGTGGGGCCGGCCAGCCAGATCGTCGCCCGCCAGGTGGACACGCATCTCGCCGAGCCGGACCGTCTCGAAGTCGTCGAGCGCCTCGAGGCGCTGACCCGGCGTCTGCATCCGACCGCGCGCGCCGACACCGAGACGCCTCCGGACATGGACTGGAGCTGGGAGAGCTGAGTGCCCTACGGCTCGGGTCGCGCTTCGGGATGGATCTCATTCCCGTCGGGGTCCCACAGTGATCCGCCGGCCACCTCGGGGGCGTCGTCGGGGATCGGGATGATGGCGAGCGATACGCCCGGCGTGAGCATGAGGTGAGCCCATCGCGGCGCGCCTTCGCCGTCGTTGACCGTGATCCACGCCACCCCGCCGGATGCGAGCCCGGCCTCGATCTCGGCGCGGAGCGACTCGAGATCACGGCCGCCGACGCTGTAGTGCTCGCCACCGTAGATGATGTCAATTCTCTTCATCGTGCATCTCCAGCGAGCTCTCGGCGGGTTCCGGCACGAGGTAGAGGCCTGCCGGCGAATTGGCGGTGTACACCAGCGCCTCGATCCAGGCCATGTTGATCGTCGGCTTGCGACTCCCGTAGTACTTGTACACGAGCGTGCACCGCGGGTGCACCCACACGGTGGTCCGGCCGTTGCCGATGCTCGTATCGTCCTTCCAGGTGAAGTGGAACGGCTCGCCACGGCGCAGCTTCGTGCCGATGACGAGTTGAAGATGCGCCAGCGTTCGGTCGTCGAAATCGACCTTGACCGAGCCGTCGTAGATGAACTTTCCCATCGTCAGCCTCCGCGACGGCCCCGGATCGGGGCGATCACGGGGGCGGGGCCGCCGACACCACTGTCGTCGCAGGCGGGACCCGAGCCAACTCCCTTGACACCCGCAGACCGCGCGGCTAGCGAGCAGAGCGCCGAGTCCAGCGGAAGGAGAGCGGGGCGCGGTGCGGGATCGGGACCGGCTTCGAATCGCTGCCGACCGTCGACGACAGGCGCCGGGTGCCCGCGACGAGCACGGCCTCCAGAGAGGGGAAGGTCTCGACGCCGGCTCCGCGCCACACCCATACCGCCTCGTACTCGCCGCCGGCAAGCCGCTCGATGTAGGCGAGCAGGGTGCCGTCCTCGTCGCCGCCCAGTCGGACCCGCGACCGGTCGCACAGCCGCCAGGCGCCGTCCCCCATGGGCACGAGCTCCAGATGGTGAACCGGTGCAGCCTCGATCGTCATGGGTCCGCTCCTTCGTCGGGTCCGCTCCTTCATCGCAGGCATCATGCGGGCGGTGTCGGCGAAGGAGCGAGGGGGTTGACTTCCGCGCACGCACTGTCTACCCGCTTGGCCTCAAACTGTCTTCCCGTCAAGCGCGTGCCTCGGTCCTCTGTGCCGCGCTAGACAGGAAGCATGCCCCGCTCCGATGACATCGAGATCCGCGACATCCGCCCCGACGACGCCGGTGAGACGCTGACGCTGCAGCGCGCAGCCTTCGTGCAGGAGGCGCTGATCTACGACAGCGTGCAGATGCCGCCGCTCACGCAGACCCTCGACGAGCTGCGCGCAGAACTCGTCGAGAACCTCGGGTGCGTCGCCGTCGACCACGGGAGGCTGGTGGGCGCCGTGCGTGCGCAGGCGGACGGCGAACTCCTGCTGGTCGGTCGCCTGGCGATCGCGCCGGACCGTCAGGGTGAGGGACTCGGATCGCGGCTGCTCGAGGCCGTCGAAGAGCGGGGACGGGCGAGCGGATGCCGCGAGGCCGAGCTCTTCACCGGATCGCTCAGCGAGGCCAACCTGCGGCTGTACGAGCGGTGCGGCTATCGCGAGACCACGCGGGTGGAGGAGGACGACGGCATCGAGCAGGTCTTCCTGCGCAAGCCGCTCGGCTGACCGGGGGATCCCGGTCGCGCGTGCCGCGGTGTCGGGACCCGGTGCCAGGATGGGCTCATGCCGGAGTCTCCTGAGGTGCAGGCACTCGCCGAGTTCCTCGACGAGCGTGTGCGCGGTCGCACGGTATCCGAGGTCGACATCCTCGAGTTCCGCACCGTCAAGACCCGCCAGAACCCGCCGTCCACCCTGGTGGGACGAGCCCTCGGCGGCGCCGAGAGGCACGGCAAGCACGTCGCGCTCGCCGTGGGCGACGACACCCGTCTGGTGGTGTCGCTGGGGCGCCACGGGTGGGTGCGGTGGCGTGATTCCGAGTCGGGGGAGCTGCCGGTCGACGCCCCGCCTGCGCTCGCCGAGGTCGCGCTCGACGATGGATCGGTGATGCAGGTGACCGATGCCGGCACCTGGGTGTCGCTCGGCCTGTTCGTCGTCGACGATCCGCTCGCGGTGCCGGCGATCGCCAAGCTCGGTCCGGATCCCGCCGACGCGTCGTATTCGCAGAACGACTTCGAGGTCGCGCTCGGCGGACGCCGCAAGCAGGTGAAGGCGATCCTCCAGGAGCAGGAGTCGATCGCGGGCATCGGCAACGCCTACTCCGATGAGATCCTGCACCTGGCGAAGGTGTCGCCCGTCGTTCACGCGGCGGCGCTCGACGACGACGCCCGCTCCCGCCTCTGCACCGCGACGATCGAGACGGTGCGCGGCGCGATCGACGCCCGGCGCGGCATCCCGATCGATCTCCTCAAGGCGGCCAAGGTCGCTGCGATGCGCGTACACGGCCGGGCCGGAGAGGCGTGCCCGGTATGCGGCGACACCGTCCGCGATTTTTCGTTCGCCAGCACGACCGCGCAGTACTGCCCGACGTGCCAGACCGGTGGCGAGGTGCTCTGACCGGTCATGCGGCCGGCTCGGCGTCACCGCGGGTAGCATGGCGGAATGACTTCTTCGCAGCAGCCCACCCCGACGCTCCAGCCCGTCGCCGAGGAGAAGAACCTCCTCACCGTCGTCGAGTCCGCAGGGTCGTGCTGCGGTGGCGGCAGCTGCAGCACCGACTGACCCGTCACCCCTCGCGCGCGACGCTGACTGCGATGTCCGACGAGCAGCTCCACATCACGCCGCGCATCGCGCGCGTCCTCATGTCGGAGGAGGCCATCTACGGCCTCATCCTGGTGTCGGGCATGATCGTCGTCAGTGCCGGAAGCACCTCCCTGATAGCGTTCCTCACCGTCGCCATCACCGTCGTGGTGTTCTACGCGGCGCACGTGTACGCGGGCACCCTCGGACGCCTCGCCGTCAGCGAGGGGCAGCGCGGCTTGCGGTCGAGCCTCGGCGCTGCCGCCAAGCAGTCGTCCGGCATGCTGCTCGCGTCGATCGCACCGCTCATCGTCCTGCTGCTGGGCACACTGCGAGTGATCCCCGATGACACGGCGCTGTGGTCGGCGCTCGTCGTGAACACCGTGATCCTCGGCGGTCTCGGATGGACCGCGGTCGCACGCTGGAGCACGCACTGGTGGGCGCGCCTGGTCAGCGCGCTGCTCACCGCCGCGTTCGGCGGCATCCTGATCCTCCTCAAGGCGGTCATCCACCACTGACGTCGCCGGCGGGCAGGCCGAGTCGAGGCGCGACGCCGGCGGCAGGTGCGACGCCGGGTACGCCCGGCGACGGGTGCCGCGGGCTAGCGGGCCGAGTCGAGCGGTGAGAGCAGCGCGTCGACCAGCTCGGGCCCCAGGTCGGGCACCTCGTCGGTCGGCACAGCAAGGGCGAGCAGCGCCCGGCTGAGGAAGTTCCGCGCCGCTGCGGCGAGCGTGATGTCCACGATCTGCCGATCGCTGAAGCCGACGGCGCGCAGCCGCTCGGAGTCGGCATCCGTCATGCTGCGCGGATCGCGCGACAGCTTCTCGGCGTAGGCCATCACCGCGACGTCCGCCTCGCTCAGCCCGGCGGACGTGTAGTCGCGCGCGACCCGCGCGAGCTGATCCTCGTCCATGAGCTCCGCGCGCAGGGTCTTGCGGCCGTGCGCGAGCAGGCAGTGCGACGAGCCGATCGCACGTGCCGCGCCGAGAGTCGCCAGCTCGTACACGCGGATACCGATCGAGGGCACGATCGCGTGCACGAGCCCTTCGAAGGCGTGGTGCGCGTCTGGATTCACCGCCAGCGCCTGCGTGTGGGAGAGGACGAACCCCACGTCGGCGATGTCGCCGGAGTACATCTCGGCCGCGTGGCCGGTCACACTCCCGGGTGCGGGTGTCTGGATGATCATCGGTGCCTCCTGCTGCTCGGTGGCGGATCCCAGAATGCCGGATGCCCCACCCCCCGTCGAGGGGATGGGGCATCTCGGTGATACGCGGATCAGTGCGCGACGGGTGCACCCATCGGCTGGTCGGCCGGCTTGCGGATGAGGAACGCCCCCACCAGCAGAGGCAGCGACAGGAACGCAGCTGTGAGGAACGCGGCGTGCGTGCCCGCGGCACCCGCGGTGAGTGCGTCGGCGCCCGCCTCGGTCGCGGCGCTGTTGGCCGCGGCCATCACGCCGAACATCAGGGCGATGCCTGCTGCACCGGCGACCTGCTGCGCAGTGCCGACGACGGCCGAGCCGTAGGAGTAGAACCTCGGCTGCAGCGACGCCAGCGACGCCGTGAACAGCGGCGTGAACGACAGCGCCAGTCCAAGGGACAGCACCGTCTGCACGATCGCGACGAGCCACACCGGGGTGTCGACGCCGAAGGTCGTGTAGACCCAGAGCATCGACGACGTGATGACGGCGCCCGGTACGAGCAGGACGGTGGTGCCCCAGCGATCGTAGATGCGGCCGATGAAGGGGCCGGCGAGGCCCATCGCCAGCGCGCCCGGGAGCACCACGAGACCCGTGGTCAGCGGGTCGACCTCGAGGACGTCCTGCAGGTACAGCGGAACGACCGTGATCGCGCCGAAGAACGCCATCGACATGATCACCATCTGCCCCATCGACAGCGAGAAGTTCCGGCTGCGGAACACCCGCAGGTCGAGCAGTGCGTCGTCCTTGCGCTGCAGCAGCACCTGACGCCAGCCGAACAGGCCGAGCGCGACGACGCCGATCGTGAGCGACACGATGAGCGTCGTCGTCGACGTGGCCGTCGCGGCCGCGGCCTCCGCTCCACCGCCGTGACCACCGGCGCCCAGCTGGCTCAGTCCGAACACGAGACCGCCGAAGCCGAGGGCCGAGAGGATGACCGACAGCACGTCGATCGGTGCGCGCGTGGTCTCGCCCAGGTTGTGGATCCATCGGCCGCCCACGACGAGCGCGACGATGGCGATCGGCAGCACGATGCCGAAGATCCAGCGCCACTCGAAGTTGTTGAGGATCGCGCCGGCGAGGGTGGGGCCGATCGCCGGGGCGAGCGACATCACGATGCTGACGCGGCCCATCATGCGACCGCGGATCGCCGGCGGCACCACCGTCATGAGCGTCGTCATGAGCAGCGGCATCATGATCGCGGTGCCGGACGCCTGCACGACGCGCGCGACGAGCAGCACCGGGAAGCCGGGCGCGAGGAACGCGATGAGCGTGCCGGTCGAGAACAGCCCCATCGCGGCGATGAACATCGTACGGGTGGTGAAGCGGCGCAGCAGGAAGCCCGTGATCGGGATGACCACGGCCATCGTCAGCATGAACGCGGTGGTGAGCCACTGCGCCGAGAGCGCAGTGATGCCGAGATCGGTGATGAGGTGGGGGATCGCCACACCCATCGTCGTCTCGTTCAGGATCGCGACGAAGGCGGCCGCGAGGAGCAACCAGATGACGCGGCTCTCCTGAGGGCCGAGCTTGGGCGTGAGGTCGGGGGCCACGCGGATGCCGTCGGTGGCGGGATGCATGTCGGTGGCGGCCATAGGGCGGCTCCTCATGGGATCGAAGGGCGAAGGTCGGCCATGGATGATGGCGAAGAGTCCGCCATGCGCGGATGGCCGGAGACGGCCGCACGAGAACGGCAAGCCATGATCATAACGGCGGGGTCGGACACGACATTCCCGCGGGGACCGGATCCGATCCGGCTTCTCGTCAGGGGCGAGGTGGCCCCGCGAGAACGGGGGTCAGTTCTCGAGCGTCTCTTCCGACGCGGGGCGATCCCACTTCTCGCTTCCGATCGCGTCGGTCGCGTGCGGCGTGGGCTCGTTCTCCTCGACGAAGGGAGGGAGCGGGTTGAGCAGGTCCTCTTCGGGGATGGCCTTGAGGGCGTCGATCTCCTCGCGAAGCGCAGCCAGGTCGGAGCCGTCGTGCTGCGGGTTATCAGGAGTGGAGACCATGGGGCAAGCCTAGCGGGAGCGGGGGAGGCCGTCAGTAGGCTTCGAGTGTGAGCATGCGTGGCGGTGGCGGCGGGGGAGGCCATCCCGGATTCCGCGGCGTCGACATCGAATCGCAGAAGAAGCTGAACGCAGCCGCGCCGAAGATCCCCCACCTCCGCCGTCGCGTCATGGCTCTCTTCCGCCCGTACGCGTGGCCCCTCGCCATCACGGGCGTGCTCGTCATCGTGGGCGCCGGCATCGCGGTCATCCCGCCGCTCATCGTCCAGCGCATCTTCGACGACGCCCTCTTCCCGGTCGACGGCGGGCCGCCCGACATCCCGCTCCTCTGGCAGCTCGTCGGCCTCATGATCGTGCTGTTCCTCCTCTCCGCAGGGCTCGGCGTGCTGCAGACGTGGTTCACGTCGACCATCGGCAACAAGGTCACCGGAGATCTCAGGGTGACGCTCTTCGATCACCTGCAGTCGATGGAGCTCGGCTTTTTCACACGCACCAAGACCGGCGTCATCCAGTCGCGCCTCCAGAACGACGTGGGCGGCGTCTCGGGTGTGCTGACGAACACGTTCACGAGCATCCTCGGCAACGTCGTCACCGTCATCGCCTCGCTCATCGCGATGATCATCATCGACTGGCGCCTCACGATCATCGCGGTCGTCCTCATGCCGATCCTCGTCGTCGTGCAGCGACGCGTCGGCCAGGTGCGGGCGCGCATCGCGGGCGAGACGCAGGAGTCGCTGTCCGAGCTCACCGCCATCACGCAGGAGACCCTGAGCGTCTCGGGCATCCTCCTCTCCAAGTCGTTCAACCGGCAGCGGGCCGAGTCCGCGCGCTACTCCGACGAGAACCGCAACCAGGTGCGGCTCCAGGTGCGCCGGGCGATGAGCGGTCAGGGCTTCTTCGCCGTCGTGCAGGTGCTGATGGCCAGCGTCCCGGCGGTCATCTACCTCGTCGCGGGGTACTTCATCACCGGGGGCGAGGCGGTCATCACGGCGGGCACGATCGTCGCGTTCACCACGGTGCAGGCCCGCCTGCTCATGCCCCTCATGGGCCTCATGCGCGTGAGTCTCGATCTGCAGACCTCGGCCGCGCTGTTCGCGCGCATCTTCGAGTACCTCGACCTGGTGCCCGCCATCCAGGACGCCCCCGACGCCATCGACGTCGCCCACGCTCCCGGTCCGATCGGCCGCATCGAGTTCCGAGATGTCGTCTTCCGGTATCCGGATGCCGCGGAGGGCGCCCGCCCGACCCTCCAGGGCGTCACCTTCACCGCCGACCCGGGCCAGCACGTGGCGTTCGTGGGGCCGTCGGGCGCGGGCAAGACGACCGTCCTGTACCTCACGCCGCGCATGTACGAGGCGTCCGCGGGCGCTGTGCTGTTCGCGGGCGAAGACGTGCGGCATCTCACGCAGGAGTCCATCATCGACCACGTCGGCATCGTGTCGCAGGAGACCTACCTGTTCCACGCGACGATCCGCGAGAACCTCCGCTACGCGCGACCCGAGGCGACCGACGCCGAGCTCGAGGCGGCCTGCCGCGCCGCGAACATCCACCACGTGATCGAGGGCTTCGACCTCGGCTACGACACCGTCGTCGGCGAGCGCGGCTACCGGCTGTCGGGCGGCGAGAAGCAGCGCATCGCGATCGCCCGCGTGCTGCTCAAGGACCCGCCCGTGCTGCTCCTCGACGAGGCCACCTCCGCACTCGACACCGTCTCGGAGCGCGTGGTGCAGGAGGCGCTGGATGCCGCGGCCCGCGGCCGCACGACCCTGTCGATCGCTCACCGCCTGTCGACCGTGATCGCCGCCGACGTCATCCACGTGATCGAGGCGGGGCGCATCGTCGAGTCGGGCACGCACACCGAGCTCATCGAGCACGGTGGCCTCTATGCCGAGCTGGCCGCGCAGCAGCTCGCGGCGTCGCGCATCCTGGAGGCCGAGGAGTCCGACCCGCCCGCCGACCACCCCGACCGGCGCGCCGACCGCCCCCCGGTCGAGCCCGCACCCCGCACCCCCGCGGTCGCGCCGGTCCCGGCCGAGCCGTGGGTGCCCACGCCCGAGGTCCCCGGCACCTGACCTGCTCCGGCCGAGTTGCCTCTCGCCGTCGGCGGCGTCTCCCGCGGTCGGCGGCACCTCGGCGCCAGGTCACCAGGCCAGGGCGTCGGCCACCGGCGGGGAGACCGGAGAGGGCGATCGCGCGGCCAGGGAGCGCACGAAGTCGCCCAGCGCCGCGCGGTATGCGGGGTCGGCGTGCTCTCGGCCGAGTTGCACCAGGGGCGGAAGGTCCATCGCCAGGATGAGATGGACCCGGGATGCCGCGGCTCGCGCGTGGCCCGCGGCATCCAGCACCGCGATCCCGCCGGCGAGGGCCTCGAGGTAGTCGCGCAGCACGGGCAGCCCGTCCTTCTGCTGCGTGATCGACGAGCCGTCGGCGCGCTCGCGCCACTCGACCACCACCTCCGGGATCACGTCGAACCCGCGTGCCTGCGTGTACATCTCCTGAGCGACGATCTGGTCCTCGTACGCCTTGCCGACCGGGAAACGCAGCCCGGTCCGCTTCCACAGCGCGAGGCGGCTCACTTTCGACCACGCGACGATGTTGCCCGCCACGTCCGGGTGGTCCTCGAGCGTCGCGCCGCGGCGGGCCGGGTCGGTCGCCGCCGCCACCCACGGCTGCACGTCGCCCGCGGCGTAGCCGCCGACGGCGTCGGGCCGCAGTCGCACGTACGCGCCGACCGCGACGTCGCTTCCGCTCTCGGTCACCGCGCCGACGAGCAGCTCGAGTGCGCGCGGGGTGTACCGGTCGTCCGCGTCGAGGAACGCGACGAACGGCGTCTCGACCAGATCGAGCCCGGTGTTGCGCGCGGCGCTGAGGCCGCTCTGCGACCGGTGGTGCACGACCCGGAATCGCGGATCATCGGCGGCCGCGGCGTCGAAGATCGCGCCGGTGCCATCTGTCGACCCGTCGTCGACGAGCACGGCGGTCCAGTCCTCGAGGGTCTGCGCGCGCAGGGAGTCCAGTGCCTCCGGCGCGAACTCGGCCACGTCGTACCCGGGAACGATGACGGTCACGACGGGTGCGCGGGGCGGGGTCACCCGCTCGATCATACGGCCGCGACGGAGGCCGCGACCGCGTCGGCGACGGCGTCCAGCGGCTGGCGGAGCCAGTGCGGGAAGGTGAAGCGCACCGCGGTGCGGGCGACCTCGGGGTCGATGCCCATCGCGACGAGCACGTGCGATGGCTCGTCGCTCCCGGCCGCGCACGCCGATCCGCTCGACGAGACCACGCCGCGCCGCTCGAGCTCGAGCAGCACCGCCTCGCCGCTGGTGCCGGCGAACGTGAAGCTGGCCGTGCCCGGCAGCCGGTGCACCGGGTCACCGGTGAGCTCCGCCGACGGAACGGTCGCCAGAACGCGGGCGACGAACCGGTCGCGGATGGCGGTGACCCGAGCGGATGCCTCGGCCCGGTCCGCCTCGGCGAGCTCGAGCGCCGTCGCCAGGCCCACCGCTCCGGCGACGTCCTCGGTGCCGCTGCGACGGCCGCGCTCCTGCCCGCCGCCGTGCATCAGCGGCTCGAGGGGAACGCGCCCGCGCACCGCGAGGACGCCCGTGCCCTTCGGCGCTCCCACCTTGTGCCCGGCGAGCGAGATCGCGTCGACTCCGAGCTCGGCGGCCGACAGCGGCAGCCAGCCCGCCGCCTGCACCGCGTCGACGTGCACCGGCACCCCGTGCTCGCTGGCGACCGCGGCGATCGCGGCGACGTACTGGATCGTGCCGACCTCGTTGTTCGCGTACCCGAGCGAGAGCAGCGCGGTGTCCTCGCGGAGGGCCGCGGCCGCGGCATCCGGATCCGCTCTCGCGAAGCGATCGACTGCGAGATGGGTGACGTCGAACCCATGGACGCGCGAGAGGTAGGCGGCCGACTCGAGGATCGACTCGTGCTCGATCGGCGTGGTCACGACGTGCCGACGACCGCTCGCCTGCCAGGCGCCGATGCCGATTCCCTTCACGGCGAGGTTGTTCGCCTCGGTGCCGCCCGACGTGAAGACGACGTCGCTCGCGCGCATCCCGAGCACGCGCGCCACGCGTGAGCGCGCCTCGGCCAGCGCACCGGCTGCCGCCTCGCCGACGGTGTGGTGACTCGACGGGTTGCCGAACCACTGCGTGAGATACGGCATCATCGCCTCGAGCACCTCGGGACGCACGGGCGTCGTGGCGGCGTTGTCGAGGTAGAGCATGCTCATACGGGCGTTTCAGCGAGATCGATCCGCACGTCGAGTCCGAGGTCGAGCGCACGGGCGGAGTGGGTGAGGGCGCCGACCGAGATGACGTCCACGCCCGTCTCGGCGATCGCGCGCACCGTCTCGAGGGAGACGCCGCCGGATGCCTCGACCGTCGCGCGACCCGCGACCAGGGCGACCCCCGCCCGGAGATCGTCGAGCGAGAAGTTGTCGAGCATGATCGTGCCGACGCCCGCCGCGAGCACGGCCTCGATCTGGTCGAGCCGGTCGACCTCGACCTCGACGTGGGTCGTGTGGGGGAGGCGAGCGATCGCACCCTGCAGCGCGGCGGTGATCGACACGCCCTTGCGGGCAAGGACGGCGAGGTGGTTGTCCTTGGCCATCACCGCATCCGAGAGCGAATAGCGGTGGTTGTGGCCGCCGCCGTTCACAACTGCATGCCGCTCGAACGCGCGCAGCCCCGGCGTCGTCTTGCGGGTGTCGGCGATGCGGGCGCCGGTGTGCGCCACCTCGGCCACGTAGCGGCCGGTGAGGGTCGCGACTCCCGACATCCGCTGCGTGAAGTTGAGCCCCACGCGCTCGGCCGTGAGCACGCCGCGAGCAGGGCCCTCCACCGTCGCAAGCACGTCGCCCCGCTCGAACCACTCGCCGTCCTCGACGACGAGGTCGACCTCGATGCGCGGATCCGTCAGGCGGAACGCGGCCTCGAACACCTCGCCGCCGCTGAAGACGCCGCTCTCGCGGGCGACCAGATCGGCCCGTGCGATCGCGGTCTCGACGATGAGGTACGCGCTCGTGATGTCGCCCCAGGGCGCGTCCTCCTCGAGCGCGGCCGCGACGACGCGGTCGATGGTGGCGCGGTTCAGCATGCGACGGCCTCCTGGCGTATCGGGGCGGACGTCACAGGGTCGTCCCGCCGGTAGTGTGCGCCGACCGACCCGCGGCGGGCGCGGGCGGCGCCGACGAGTTGCTCGGCCACCACGAGGAGATTCTCGTTCTCGTACTCGAGCTCGGTGTGCGGCTCGCGCGACTGCGTCCGCCAGAGGGAGAGGACGGATGCCGCGTGCCCGAGGCCCGCTTCGTCGCGGACGAGCCCGGCGTCGTCCCACAGCAGCTCCTGCAGCGCGGCACGGGAGAAGGGCGGCACGTCGACGCGGTCGTCGCCCGCCGGCGCAGCACCCGACGGCTCGCCGCCGGCCGGCCGAGCCGACTGGCCTGCCGCGGCGGGCCAGTCGGGGGATGCCGCATCCGACGCGATCACGTCACCGGCACGCGCGCCGAACACGGCGCCCTCGAGCAGCGAGTTCGAGGCGAGGCGGTTCGCGCCGTGCACGCCCGTGCACGCGACCTCGCCGACGGCGTAGAGGCCGGGCAGCGAGGAGCGGCCGAACAGGTCGGTCGAGACCCCGCCCATCAGGTAGTGCGCCGCCGGCGTCACCGGGATCGGCTCCCGCGCCCAGTCGAGGCCGCGCTCGCGCACCGCCCGGTCGATCGTCGGGAAGCGCCGGGCGAGGAAGGCTGCTCGCTCCTCGGGGTCATCGCCGTGCAAGTGGGTCGCGTCGAGGAGGACGGGGCGTCCGTCCTGGAGGTCCATCTGGTGCGCGATGGCCCGGGCGACGACGTCGCGGGGAGCGAGCTCGCCGTCGGGGTGCGCGTCGAACGCGAAGCGCCGACCGGTCTCGTCGATCAGCGTCGCCCCTTCGCCGCGGACCGCCTCGGATACGAGGAACGAGGCGCCGGCGGCGAGCACCGTCGGGTGGAACTGGAAGAACTCGAGGTCGCGCACGTCGGCGCCCGCGCGCAGTGCGGCGGCGATGCCGTCGCCCGTGGCGACCGCGGGGTTGGTGGAGTGCGCGTAGAGCTCGCCCGCACCGCCGGTCGCGAGCACGACGGCGTCGGCGGCGACGATCCCGCGTCGTCCGGCGACCGCTGCCGTGTCGACTGTCGCCTCGCGGTCGCCCACGAGCAGGTCGACGCCGCGTACCCGGCCGCCGTCGACGACCAGGTCGACGAGGAACGCGTGCTCGATGACGTCGACGCGACTCGCGCGCAGCCGGGCGACGAGCGCCTTCTCGATCGCGGTGCCCGTAGCGTCGCCGCCCGAGTGCAGGATGCGCGGGTACGAGTGCGCCGCCTCGAGGCCCTTGACGAAGCCGCCGTCCTCGCCGCGGTCGAACCCGACGCCGATGTCGATGAGCTCGCGGATGCGGGCGGGGCCCTCCTCGGCGAGCACGCGCACGGCCTCGCGGTCGCTGAGCCCGGCGCCGGCGACCAGCGTGTCGTGGATGTGGTCTTCGACGCGGTCGTCGTCGAACATCACCCCCGCGATGCCGCCCTGGGCGAACCGGGTGTTGGCGTGGTCGAGCACGTCCTTCGTGACGAGTGTGACCCGGCAGCCGTGCTCGACGGCGTGCAGTGCGACGGTCAGCCCGGCGATGCCGCTGCCGACGACCACCGCGTGCGTCGTCATGACGCGTTCTCCCATGCGGCGGCGGGTGCTGCCGGGGGCTTGGCGGCCAGCATCCGCTCGAGGGCGAGTCGTGCCGGGTCGGCGACGTCCTGAGGGACCGTGATGCGGTTGCGCACCTCGCCCGTGACGAGACCCTCGAGCACCCAGGCGAGGTAGCCGGGGTGGATGCGGTACATCGTCGAGCACGGGCAGACCACGGGGTCGAGGCAGAAGATCTCGTGCTGGGGATGCTGCGCCGCCAGGCGCTGCACGAGGTTCACCTCGGTGCCGATGGCGAAGGTCGTCGGCTCGGTCGCCGCCTCGATGGCCTTGCGGATGTAGTCGGTCGAGCCGGCCTCGTCGGCTGCGTCGACGACCTCCATCGGGCACTCCGGGTGCACGATCACGCGCACGCCGGGGTGCTCGGCGCGGGCCTTCTCGATCTGGTCGACCGAGAAGCGGCGGTGCACCGAGCAGAAGCCGTGCCACAGGATCACCCGCGCGTCGGTGAGGCTCGCGGCATCCGATCCTCCCAGCGGCCGGCGCGGGTTCCACATCGGCATCTGGTCGAGGGGCACGCCCATCGCCTTGGCCGTGTTGCGGCCGAGGTGCTGGTCGGGGAAGAACAGAACCCGGCGTCCGCGCTCGAACGCCCACTCCAGAACGGTGCGCGCGTTCGACGACGTGCAGACGATGCCGCCGTGGCGGCCGACGAAGCCCTTGATGGCCGCGGACGAGTTCATGTACGTGACGGGGATGACGGGGACCAGGCCGTCGGCATCGGTGGTGTCCATGTTGCCGTAGACCTCGGCGAGCTGCTCCCAGCACTCCTCGACCTGGTCGATGTCGGCCATGTCGGCCATCGAGCAGCCGGCGGCGAGGTTCGGGAGGATCACGGCCTGCTCGGGACGCGACAGCAGGTCGGCGGTCTCGGCCATGAAGTGCACGCCGCAGAACACGATCGCCTCGGCGTGCGGGTGCTCGAGCGCGGCGTTCGCGAGCTGGAACGAGTCGCCCACGTAGTCGGCGTGCACGACGACCTCTTCGCGCTGATAGAAGTGGCCGAGCACGACCACCCGGTCGCCGAGGATCGCTTTCGCGGCGCGGATGCGCTGGTTGAGTTCCACCTCGGACGCCTCGCGGTACTCGCGCGGCAGCTCTCCCTGGCGCGGCGACCCGGTCGGGATCACGTCGCCCATCGACGACCCCGGACCGTAGCCGGGGCGGGTGTCGAAGTCCCACGGACCCGAGGCGAGGT
The DNA here is from genome assembly GCF_014837165.1 of Microbacterium gallinarum. Taxonomy (GTDB): domain Bacteria; phylum Actinomycetota; class Actinomycetes; order Actinomycetales; family Microbacteriaceae; genus Microbacterium; species Microbacterium gallinarum. The sequence goes on along the minus strand of NZ_JACSPM010000007.1, from coordinate 24,346 downwards.
CGGTGTTGCAGGTCTCGGCGGTCGAGGCCCCCGCCACGATCGCCTGGATCGCGTGGTCGACCGAGGCGTCGGTCAGAGGCCGGGGCTGCAGGGTGATGTTGACGGCGGACATGGCGTGCTCTTTCACTGACGGCGGTCGAGCGGGCCGCGATCGGCCAGTTCGACGTCCTGGTTGTACCGGTACAGCCGTGCGGGTCGGTGGCTGCCGGTGCGGAAGCGGTCGGTCGGGATCAGGGTTCCGGAGTTCTCGACCTGCCGGCGGAAGTTCGCAGGGTCGAGGCGTCGGCCGAGGATGGCCTCGTACACCTCGCGCAGCTCGGCGAGGGTGAACTCGTCGGCGAGGAGGCCGTGCGCGATGCGGCTGTAGCCCACCTTGTTGCGCAGGCGCCACAGCGCGTAGTCGACGATCTGGTTGTGGTCGAAGGCGAGCCCGGGGAGCGAGGCGGCATCGAACCACTGCACGTTCTCGTCGCTCGCGTCGGCGATCTCGTCGGGTCGGATGAGCGCCCAGTAGACGATCGACACCACGCGGCTGGGGGAGCGGTCGACGGCCCCGAAGGCATAGAGCTGTTCGAGATAGCTCGGCGCCAGCCCGGTCGTCTCGGCGAGGGTGCGGGATGCCGCGGCATCCAGTCCCTCCGTCGCATCGAGCCACCCGCCGGGAAGCGCCCACAGACCCTCGTGCGGATCACGCGTGCGCCGCACGAGGGGGAGTGCGACGCTCGCGGTCTCGCTCCCGGGAAGGCGGCGCAGCGTGAAGATCACCGTCGAGACGGCGACGCGCGTCGGCTCGGCCGCGGCGTCGGCGGGGGGAACGGGGCTGAGGGTACTGGTTCTTGTCATGACGACTCTTACTCCGCCTCCATCTTAGTGTCATCGTGACACGAAGGGCAAATGAGGGTCGTCACACAGGTTGGATGCGTAGCCTGGCGCTCCCGGCAGAGCGTCGATCACCCGCAGGAGGATGCATGTCCGTCGTCGACATCGTGCTCATCGTGCTGCTCGTCGTCGGGCTCGCCGTGGGCCTCGGACGCGGGTTCACGGGCAGCGTCGGACTGCTGCTCGGGCTGGGCGCGGGCGGCTTCGCGGCGTACTGGCTCGTGCCCCTGATCAACGACGCCTGGCCGTGGCAGCAATGGCGGCCTCTCGTCGTGCTGCTCGCGTCCGCGGCGCTCATCGTCTGCGGAGCGACGCTCGGGGCGCTGGCCGGGTCCGCGCTGCGTCGCGGCGTCGATCGCACGCCGCTGCGGGCCGTCGACCGCATCCTCGGCGGGGTCGCGGGCGTCGTCGTCGCCGCCCTTGCGATCTCGCTCACCGGGGCGAGCCTCGCCGCGACAGGCATGCCGATCGTCTCGTCCGCGCTCTCCTCGTCGACGGTGCTGCGCACGATCGATCGCGTGACCCCGGCGCCGGTCACGGCCGCGCTGGCGGAACTCCGCGGCTTCGTGATCGACGAGGGACTGCCGGCCCTCGGCGATCTGCTCGAGTCGGGACCGGTCACCATTCAGCCCGTCGACCTCGACGATCCCGAGCTCACGCAGGCTGCGGCATCCGTCGCCCGTGTATCGGGAACCGCCTACTCGTGCGGACGCAGCGCGACGGGCAGCGGCTTCGTCATCGCCCCCGACCGGGTGGTGACGAACGCGCACGTGGTGGCCGGCGTCGAGCAGCCGGTCGTCGAACTGCCGGGCGTGCGGGCGCGCGAGGGGCGCATCGTCTACTTCGATCCCGTCGACGATCTCGCCGTGATCGCCGTCGACGACCTCGGCGTGGCCGCCCTGCCCTTCGCGCCGACCCTCGAGGCGGGGTCGCCGGCGGTGGTGCTGGGCTACCCGCTCGGCGGGCCGTTCTCGATGGTCTCGGCAGGCGTGCTGTCTGCCGGCACCGCCCCGGTGCCCGACATCTACGACGAATCGTCGGCGCCGCGTGAGATCTACTCGCTGCAGGCGCCGGTGCGTCCCGGCAACTCCGGCGGGCCGCTGCTGACCGAGGACGGAGCGGTCGCGGGAGTCGTCTTCGCCCGCGCCGAGAACGACCCGGAGCGCGGCTACGCGATGACGATGGCCGAGCTCACTCCGGTCGCCGCGGAGGCCCCCTCCCTGACCGGCGCCGTCTCTTCGGGACGCTGCACCGGCTGAGGCCCTGTCGCCCGGTATGCTGGCAGCGCAAGTCAACAAGGCCTACGACCCGGGCGGGAGAGCCTCGGCAGCACGCTGTCGAGCACCGAAGGAGCAAGCCTCCCCGCCAATCTCTCAGGTACGCGTACCGTCCGGATCCGGCCGACTCTGGAAAGTGAAATCGAGCGAAGCACGCTCGGTCTCCGCCGAAGGTGAAACCCCGCACCTCCTGAGGGAGCTGCGGGCGAAACTCTCAGGCCCATGACAGAGGGGGAGTTCCACGGCGCCGTCCGGCGTCCGCCCGATCGCGACACGGGAGAACTCATGACAGACCCCCGCACGACTCCGCTGCACGACCGCCACGCCGCGCTGGGCGCATCCTTCACCGACTTCGGCGGCTGGTCGATGCCCGTGCGATACAGCTCCGACCTGGCGGAGCATCACGCCGTGCGCGCGGCCGCAGGGCTCTTCGACATCTCGCACATGGCGCAGTTCGGCGTCGCCGGACCCGACCGCGAGGCTTTCCTCGCCTACGCGCTCGCCTTCGACCCCGCTCCGCTGAAGCTGTCGCGCGCCAAGTACACGATGATCCTCGCGCCCGACGGCGGCATCATCGACGACCTCATCGTCACGCGCATCTCCGAGGAGCAGTTCCTCATCGTCGCGAATGCGGGGAATCGGGATGCGGTGCGCTCCGCCCTCCTCGACCGTCTCCAGGGCTTCGACGCCGAGCTCGTCGAGCTGCCCGACTCGCTGCTGGCGGTGCAGGGTCCGCGCGCCCGCGAGATCCTGCAGGCCGCCGAGGGCCTCGCGCACGACGACGCGCTCGCCATGGGCCACACGCTCGACACCCTCCCGTACTACGCGGCGATGGGCATGCGCTTCAGCGGCACGCCCGTGCTCGTGAGCCGCACCGGGTACACCGGCGAGGACGGCTTCGAGATCAGCGTGGACGCCGAGCTCGCCCCCGCCCTGTGGGACGCCCTGCTCGCCGCGGGGGAGCCGTTCGGGCTGGTTCCGGCCGGCCTCGCGTCGCGTGACACGCTGCGCCTCGAGGCGGGCATGCCTCTCTACGGGCACGAGCTGACGCGCCACATCATCCCCGCCCAGGCGGGTCTCGGCCGCGTCGTGCCTCTCAAGACCAAGTCGGCCGACTTCGTGGGCCGGTCGGCGCTCGAGTCCGTCGTCGCCGCCGATGCTCCCGTGCTCGTCGGCCTCGTGTCGGAGGGGCGCCGCGCCGGACGCGCGGGCTACCCGGTGCTGCACGGCGACGACGTCGTGGGCGAGGTCACCAGCGGTGCGCTCAGTCCCACCCTGGGTCATCCCATCGCCATGGCCTTCGTGTCGCCCGCCCTCACCGAGCCCGGCACCGAGCTCTTCATCGACGTGCGGGGGACCCGCATCCCCGCCACAGTGACCGCCCTTCCCTTCTACCGTCGCGCCCAGTGACCGACGCCCGCATCCATCGGAGGAATCCATGACCGACCTCAACAGCCTCAAGTACACCGCCGAGCACGAGTGGATCGCTCTCGACGGCGACGTCGCGACCGTCGGCATCACCGACTACGCGGCCGACAAGCTCGGCGACGTCGTCTTCGTCGAGCTCCCCGGTGAGGGCACCGACGTGACCGCCGCCACGGTCGTCGGCGAGATCGAGTCGACCAAGTCGGTCGGCGAGCTCTACGCCCCTCTCGACGGCGAGGTCGTCGAGGTCAACGAGGCGGTCGTCGACGACCCGTCGCTGGTCAACTCCGACCCGTTCGGCGCCGGATGGCTCGTCAAGCTCAAGGTCGACGCCGCGGCCGTGGCGGACCTCCTCGACCGCGATGCGTACGTCGCCCTGACAGGCGGCGACGAATGACGGGCGCCTTCGCCGAGCGCCACATCGGAACGGACGCCGCGGCCCAGCGCGTCATGCTCGACGCCCTGGGCTACGACACCGTCGACGCGCTCGTGAAGCGCGCGGTGCCGGCATCCATCCAGGTCGCACCGCGCTCGACGAGCGACATCCCACCCGCCGCGACCGAAGCGGAGGCACTCGCCGAGCTGCGCATACTCGCGTCGCAGAACCGCGTCGCCCGGCCGATGATCGGGCTCGGGTACTACGACACGTTCACGCCGTCGGTGATCAGCCGCAACGTGTTCGAGAACCCGTCCTGGTACACCGCCTACACGCCGTATCAGCCCGAGATCTCGCAGGGGCGCCTCGAGGCCCTCATCAATTTCCAGACCATGGTCACCGACCTCACCGGCCTCGAGACGGCGAACGCCTCGATGCTCGATGAGGCCACCGCGGTTGTGGAGGGGATGCTCGTCGCCCGCCGTGCGTCGAAGTCGCCGTCGAACGTGTTCCTCGTCGACACCGACGCGCTTCCGCAGACCAAGGCGCTCCTCGCACACCGCGCCGAGGCCGTGGGCATCGAGCTCGCGTACACGTCGTTCGCCGAGGCATCCGTTCCCGAGGCGTTCGGCGCCTTCGTGCAGTACCCCGGCGCCTCGGGTCGTGTGTGGGACCCGACCGAGGTCGTCTCGGCCGTCCACGCGCACGGCGGGCTCGTCGTGGTCGCGGCGGACCTGCTCGCACTGACCCTGCTGCGCTCGCCCGGCGCCCTCGGGGCCGACGTCGCCGTCGGCACGACGCAGCGCTTCGGCGTGCCGCTGGGCTTCGGCGGTCCGCACGCGGGCTACATGGCCGTGCGCGCAGGTCTCGAGCGCCAGCTTCCCGGCCGCCTCGTCGGCGTCTCGCAGGACGCCGCGGGCCACCCCGCCTACCGGCTCGCGCTGCAGACGCGCGAGCAGCACATCCGCCGCGAGAAGGCGACGTCGAACATCTGCACGTCGCAGGTGCTCCTCGCCGTCATGGCCTCGATGTACGCGGTCTACCACGGCCCCTCCGGGCTGAGGGGGATCGCGACCGACGTCGCGCGCAAGGCGGAGGCGCTCGCGCAGCGCCTGCGCGAGTACGACCTGCATCTCGTCTCGGACTCGTTCTTCGACACGATCCGCGTGGTCACGCCCGGACCGTCGCGTCGCGTGATCGAGCGCGCGAGGTCGAAGGGGTACCAGCTGTTCTGGGTGGACGACGCGACCGTGGGCATCTCGGTCGACGAGACGACCACCGCCGACGACCTCGCGGCCGTCGCGTGGGCGTTCGGGCTGCCCGAGGCCGACGAGAACGACGTGCGGGACATCCCGTATGCGGACGCCCCGCCGCTCGCCGGCGTGCCGTCGCAGCTCGCGCGGGTCGAGGAGTACCTCACCCATCCGGTGTTCAACACGCACCGGTCCGAGACGGCCATGATGCGCTACCTCAAGCAGCTGAGCGACCGCGACTACGCGCTCGACCGCGGCATGATCCCGCTGGGCTCGTGCACGATGAAGCTGAACGCGGCGACCGAGATGGCTGCGGTGTCGTGGCCGGAGTTCTCCCGCGTGCATCCGTTCGCTCCCGAAGCCGATGTGCACGGCTACCTCGCGATGATCGAGCAGCTCGAGGTGTGGCTGGCCGAGGTCACGGGCTACGACGCGGTCTCGCTGCAGCCCAACGCCGGCTCGCAGGGCGAGCTCGCGGGGCTCATGGCGATCCGCGGCTACCACCGGGCGAACGGGGACGTCGAGCGCACGGTGTGCCTCATCCCGTCCTCCGCTCACGGCACGAACGCCGCGTCCGCGGTGCTCGCGGGCATGAAGGTGGTCGTCGTCGCGTGCGACGAGGCCGGCAACGTCGACCTCGACGACCTGCGGGCGAAGATCGCGACCCACGCCGATCAGCTCGCGGCGCTGATGATCACCTACCCGTCCACGCATGGCGTGTACGAGCACGACGTGCTCGAGATCACCCAGGCCGTGCACGACGCGGGCGGCCAGGTCTACGTCGACGGAGCGAACCTCAACGCCCTGCTCGGCTACGCGCGGTTCGGCGACCTGGGCGGCGATGTGTCCCACCTCAACCTCCACAAGACCTTCGCCATCCCGCACGGCGGCGGCGGACCTGGCGTCGGTCCGGTGGCGGCCAAGGCGCACCTGGCGCCGCACCTGCCGTCCCACCCGCTGTCGCAGCGGAAGGACCACGCCGGCGGGGTGTTCGACGGCGGCGCCATCTCGGCCGCACCGCACGGCTCGGCCAGCATCCTGCCGATCTCGTGGGCGTACGTCCGCATGATGGGCGCGGAGGGTCTGCGGGACGCCACCGCGGCTGCGGTGCTCGCGGCGAACTACATCGCGCTGCGCCTCAAGGACCACTATCCGGTGCTGTACGCGGGCGAGGGCGGCCTGGTCGCGCACGAGTGCATCCTCGACCTCCGCCCGCTCAAGGAAGCGACCGGGGTCTCGGTCGACGACGTGGCCAAGCGCCTCATCGACTACGGCTTCCACGCCCCGACGATGTCGTTCCCGGTCGCGGGCACGCTCATGGTGGAGCCGACCGAGTCCGAGGACCTCGGCGAGATCGAGCGCTTCATCGAGGCGATGATCGCGATCAAGGCCGAGGCCGACGCCGTCGCGGCGGGGGAGTGGCCCGCGGGAGACAACCCGCTGTCGAACGCCCCGCATACGGCGGAGTCCGTCGTGGCCGGCGAGTGGACGCATCCGTACTCGCGCGAGACCGCGGTGTACCCGGTCCATTCGCTGGTGCGCACGAAGTACTGGCCGCCGGTGCGCCGCATCGATCAGGCCTACGGCGACCGCAACCTGGTGTGCGCCTGCCCGCCGATCGAGGCTTTCGCCTGACACACGCCGGAGTGACGGGATGCCGGGCCCCCGGCATCCCGTCGCCCTACGCGGTCGGGGTGGGGCTCGGTCTGCCCGACGGGGCCGGGGCCGGCGCGAAGAGGCCCGGCCACAGCGCGGCTGCGAGCGGGTACCCCACGAAGGCGATGACGTCGATCACCGTGTGGGCGACGACGAGCGGCATGACGCGGCCCCAGCGGCGGTAGCACCAGCCGAAGACGACGCCCATCGCGAAGTTGCCCACCATCGACGGGAAGCCCTGGTAGGCGTGGTAGGCGGCGCGCAGGGCCGCGGTCGACAGGATGACGGCCCACCAGCCCCAGCCGAGCCGGCGCAGCCGGTCGAAGAGGTAGCCGATGAAGATGACCTCTTCGGTGAGTCCGGCGCGCAAGGCCGCCAGCAGGAGCAGCGGGACGGTCCACCACGACGTGTCGAGGGGGGATGCCTCCACCAGCACGGTGAGCCCGAGAGCGCGGCCGAGCGCATAGAGCCCGAGCCCGGGGATGCCGATCACCGCGACCAGCGCGATGCCGCGGCCGACGTCCCCGCCGAAGCGACGGAAGTCGAGGCCGATGCGCCGGAACGCGGAGGTGCCCGGCTCCCACAGGAAGAAGATCGCGAGGGCCACCGGAACGAGCGCGAATCCCTGCCCGAGGAACTGGTAGAGGACGTCCCAGAACTCCTCTGCGCCGGCGGACGGATTGAGCGACGTGGTCTGGTCGCCGAGCGCCGCCTCGCGTTGCAGCGCCTGGATCAGCCCCAGCACCGCGTAGATGGCCGACCGCCCGACGGAGAGCAGCAGGACGAGCGCGATCTCCCATCTCAGACGTACTCGGGACCCATGATCCATGGGGTGGGGGTCGGGCAGATTCCCAGACGCGAAAGCGTGCACGTTGTCAGATTGTCACACCCACGTAGCGCTGAGTTAAGGATATGTAACGGTTTGCTGTTCTGTTTTGCCCTGCCCCCGGAGCGTGCTTAGTGTGTCCGTGTCCGTGTCCAGCGCTGTCACAGGCTGGGCACTCAACCCTTGCACAGGAGGAAATGTGAAGATCGCGCGTCTTATGGCGGGCGTGGGTGTCGTGGCTGCAGGAGCACTCGTGCTCTCCGGCTGCGGAAACCCATACCAGTCCGAGGTCGTGGAAGGCACCGAGATTACCACCGCGTACAACTCGGGCTTCTTCCACTTCAACGACGACAGCTCGGCCGGCAACAACACGGCCAACGGCAACGTCAAGTACATGACCGACACCACGTTCGCGTACTACAACAACACCCCCGAGCTGGTGCGCAACACCGACTTCGGCGAGTACGAGCAGGTCAGCGAAGATCCGCTCACCGTCAAGTACACCATCACGGCTGACGCCGTCTGGTCGGACGGCGTTCCGATCGACGAGGCCGACATGCTCCTGCAGTGGGCTGCCATGTCGGGCAACGTGAACGACGCGTTCTCGCCCGCTGCGAGCACCGGCTACAGCCTGGTCACCGAGACGCCGGAGACCGGCGACAAGGAGATCACGTTCGTCTACGACGAGCCGTACGTGGACTGGGAGCTCGTCGGACCGCTGGGCGTTTCGGCCCACGGCACCTACGCGCTCGCCTTCCCGGACGAGTACTCGGACGTCCAGGCCGCGTACGACACCTGGAAGGAGTCGGGCGAGGAGGGTGACTTCACCGCGTACAGCGACGCCGCCAAGGAGTTCGCCGAGACCGCCAAGGAGAAGGTCGTCACGGCCATCACCGACGGCGACGAGGAGACCCTCGCCGCTCTGGGTGACGCATGGAGCAACGAGTACGGCTACACCACGCTGCCCGACAGCCCGGCTGCCGCGCTGACCAGCGGCCCGTACATCGTCGACGACATCGTCGAGGACCAGTACATCTCGATCGCCGCGAACCCGCTGTTCACGTGGGGCCCGTCGCCCAAGTTCGAGAAGATCACGATCCGCACGATCGCCGACTCGACCACCGCGCTGCAGGCTCTCGAGTCGGGCGAGCTCGACATCTGGTCGGGTCAGCCCACGGCCGACATCCTCCAGCTCGCCAACGACATCGACACCGCCACGGTGCAGACCGGTGTCCAGGCGTCGCACGAGCACGTCGACCTGACGGTCAACAACGGCGGTCCGTTCGACCCCGCGACCTACGGTGGCGACGAGGCGAAGGCTCTCGCGGTTCGCCAGGCGTTCCTGAAGACGGTTCCCCGCCAGGAGATCGTCGACAAGATCATCAAGCCGCTGAACCCCGAGGCCGAGGTGCGCAACACCAACCTCGTCTCGCAGGCTGACGTCGAGCGCTACCCGATCCTGACGGAGACCAACGGTTCGGCTGACTACGCCGAGGTCGACATCGAGGGCGCCAAGGCGCTGCTCGCCGAGGCCGGCGTGACCGGTCCGGTCGAGGTCGGCTTCTGGTACCCCGAGGGCAACGTCCGTCGTGGCCAGGAGTACGAGCTGATCGCCGCTTCGGCAGCTCTGGCCGGCTTCCAGCTGGTCGACGAGAGCGAGCCCGACTGGGTCTTCACCGACCCGGCCGCTGAGCCGATCAACCCGCACGACGCCACGCTGTTCGCCTGGTCGCAGACCAGCCTCGCGGTGGGTGGATCCGACCAGATCTACGCCTGCTACGACGACCCGATGGCCAAGGGCGGCAACTACAACGCGTTCTGCGACGAGGAAGTCACCGAGGCTCTCCACACGCTGAACGTCACGTCCGACTACGACGCCCAGACCGATCTGCTCGAGCAGGCCGAGGCGGGCATCTGGGCGAGCGCCACGACGCTCCCGATCTTCCAGTTCCCGGGTCTGCTGGTCAACAGCGACAAGGTGACCGAGGTCAAGGAGATGCCCCTGAGCCCGGACTACTTCTGGAACTTCTGGGAGTGGACCCCGGCAGGTGCTGGCGCGGAGTAATCCATGCCATGCCGGGGTGGGCGGCTGAGCCGTCCACCCCGGCAGACATCGTTCGAACTGTGGGTGCCGAGGCGAACCCTTGGCACCCACAGTCATGTCCATCGAGGCTGCGCGACAGACACAGGTGTCGCTCAGCCTCCCTCGTAGTAGTTTTGGGGCGCCGTACCGGCGCTCCGGGACGGACGTAAAATCATGCTTTCAGCCCCATATCCGAGAGGGCTTCCGTGCTGACCTTCATCCTGCGACGACTGGGCGCCATCGCCCTCGTTCTCCTCGTCGCCTCGTTCATCGTCTACAACCTGACGGCGATCGGGACCGACCCCCTCCAAGACCTCAAGGGCAGCAACGCCCCGAACCGTCAGGAGATGATCGACAACCGCACTGAGCTGCTGCGGTTGGATCTCCCTGCTCCCGTCCGGTACTTCACGTGGCTCGGCGGCGCCGCCAAGTGCTTCATCGGCCAGTGCGATCTCGGCATCGCCTTCACCCGAAGCAACCAGCCCGTGACCGAGGCCGTGGCCTCCGCTGCATCATCGACGATCCAGCTGGTCACCGCGGCCACCATCGTGGCCATCATCTTCGGCCTGACGATCGGCATCCTGACGGCCCTCCGCCAGTACAGCGGATTCGACTACTCGGTGACGTTCCTCACGTTCATCGTCTACTCGCTCCCCATCTTCTGGATCGCCGTCCTCCTGAAGGAGTTCGGTGCGATCCGGTTCAACGAGTTCCTGTCGAATCCGGTGATCACGATCCAAGCGATCCTCCTCACCGGGTTGATCGCCGGCCTGATCTTCATGGCGATCATCGGCGGCTCGTGGAAGCGGCGCCTCATCACCTTCGCCTCGGCCTTCGTGGCGGCAGGCGGCATGCTGGCGCTGCTGGGCTTCACGAACTGGTTCGCGGCCCCCTCGATCGGCATCGTCGGCGTCATCATCACCGGCATCGGTGCCGCGGTGGGCGTGACGGCGCTGTCGACAGGCCTCGCGAACCGCCGCACGCTGTACTCGACGCTGATCGTGGTCGGCATCTGGGCGGCGCTCTACTTCCCGCTCCAATACCTGTTCTTCTACGTGCCGACCGGGTGGATGCTGTTCCTGATGGGCCTGGTGTCGATCGGCATCGGCATCGGGGTGGGCCTGCTCGTCGGCGGCGACGGCAAGAAGGAGGCGGCCCGCACGGCGGCGATCGTCAGCTTCATCACGTTCTTCGTGATCGTCGTCGACCGCGTCATGCTGGTCTACACCGACTACGTCGACCGCATTCCGCAGAGCGGCGTCATCGCGACCATCGGCGCGAAGACCCCGGGTCTTCAGGGCGACATGTGGTTCCAGATCCTCGACGGCTTCGCGCACCTCGTCCTTCCGACGATCGCGCTGGCGCTCGTCTCAATCGCCGCGTACACCCGCTACTCACGGTCGAGCCTGCTCGAGGTCATGAACCAGGACTACGTGCGCACCGCGCGCGCCAAGGGCCTGACGGAGCGGACGGTCGTCATGCGCCACGCCATGCGCAACGCCCTCATCCCGATCGCGACGATCATCGCGTTCGACATCGGAGCCCTCATCGGCGGCGCCGTCATCACCGAGACGATCTTCGCGTGGAAGGGCATGGGCGCGCTGTTCGTCGACGGCCTCAACGCCGGTGACGTCAACCTCGTGATGGGCTTCTTCGTGGTGACAGGCATCCTCGCGGTGATCTTCAACCTCATCGCGGACCTTCTGTACTCCGCCCTCGACCCCCGGATCCGGGTGAGCTGACCATGGTTACGACAATCCCCACCGATGCGCCGCAGGACCGCGGCAGCGAGCAGTCGATCGAGCAGAAGGCCGTCGCCGGCATGAGCCAGGGCGCACTGGTGCGCCGCCGGTTCTTCCGTCACGCCGGAGCGATGATCGCCCTGGTCGTGCTCGTCCTCGTCATCATCCTGGCCTTCACCTCGGTCGGCACCGTCATCGGCGGCACCGGCAAGCTCCAGGCCAGCGGCGACGGCACGCTCGACATCAACGGCTTCCGCATCCCCGGCTGGTGGCCGCTGGACTGGTGGACGAGCTATCCCGTCGTCAACGGCGGACAGCCCACGCTGTCGCTGTGGCCCTTCGCCCTGGGCGAGCACCCCTTCGGCCAGGACACCCTGGGCAAGGACATCTTCGCCCAGGTCATGCGCGGCACCCAGCAGTCGCTGACCGTCATGTTCCTCGTCGGCATCGTGTCGCTCATCCTCGGTGTGCTGTTCGGCGCGCTGTCGGGCTACTTCCGTGGCTGGACCGACTCGCTGATCATGCGCTTCACCGACGTGATCATCATCATCCCGATCATCGTCATCGGCTCGATCATCGGAAAGATGCTCGGCGGCAGCAGCGCGGTGGTGTTCGGAATCTTCCTGGGTGTGCTGAGCTGGACAGGTCTCGCACGACTCGTGCGAGGCGACTTCCTCGCCCTGCGCGAACGCGAGTTCGTCGATGCGGCCCGGGTCGCCGGTGCAGGCAACGGCCGCATCATCTTCCGCCACATCCTGCCCAACGCGGTCGGCATCATCATCGTCAACACGACGCTGCTCATGAGCGCAGCCGTGCTGACGGAGGCCGCGCTGAGCTTCATCGGCTTCGGCATCACGGCACCCGATGTGTCGCTCGGCCAGATCATCAGCGAGTACCGCGAGGCGTTCCGCACGCGGCCGTGGCTGTTCTGGTGGCCGGGTCTGTTCATCGTCATCCTGGCGCTGTGCATCAACTTCATCGGCGACGGTCTGCGCGACGCCTTCGACCCGCGTCAGCAGGGCAAGGTCAGCCGGCGCAAGTCGAACCGTGCGGTGGCGGCCATCCCGTCGGTGCAGGGTGTGCAGATGGTCGAGGGCCCGACGTCGTCTGACGACGAGCGGTACATGGACGAGTTCGGCGGCGGTGCGCTGCCCGAGCCGCCGGCCGTCGAGGAACGCCGTGAGCGGGGTGATCAGCCGTGAGGCAGGGCGAGGCTCAGCACCGCGGCCGCGATCAGCACCGCGGTCACCGCGATGATCGGAACGTTCAGCGTCGAGACCGTGCCGCCGGGCACGGTGCTGCCGCCGCTGCGGCGGTACTGATCGAGGGTGCGGCGAACCAGCGCGGTCGCGTCGCCGCTGGCGGTGCCCTCGGCATCCGACGGACGGCGCGTGTCGCCCTCGCCGGGCGTGCGGGCGACCTCCTCGCGGTTCGTCGTCATGGCCTGTCGAGCGCTGGGCGCGGGAGCTGCCCAGGCGCGGATGCTGCGGCCGCCGGGCGTGCGGACGGTCAGCGCGTAGCGCGAGTCGACATCGGCCACGTCGCCCCACGGCACACGGTGCGTGCGGAAGACGTTGCCGATCTCGATGAAGCCCTCGCTGATCTGGACGTGCGGTCGGATGTAGAGGATCCACGCCAGCCAGGCCACGAGAACGATCGGCCAAGCCCACACGATGAGGCTCGGCACGCCGTCCGTGACGGCGATGAAGACAAGACCGAGGGCGCAGATCCCGATCGCCACCCAGGCGACGATCTGACCGCCGCGCGGACGAAAAGTGACCGGTTCGGGCATCTGCCCATCCTGACACGGGAGACGGTTCGATGAGCATGAAAGAGGGTGCCCGCATGCGCGGACACGTCCCGCAGCAGGAGGGCGGCCCGGTGCTGTCCGTCAAGAATCTCGGAGTCGAGTTCTGGGTGGGCGGCGGCTGGGCGGCGGCGGCGAAGCATGTCACGTACGACCTGATGCCGGGCAAGGTCCTGGCGATCGTCGGCGAGTCGGGTTCGGGCAAGAGCACGAGCTCGATGGCGATCATGGGCCTGCTTCCCAAGAACGCCCGCGTCACCGGCAGCGCGAAGCTCGCCGGTCGCGAGCTGGTCGGCGCCCGTGACGAGGTTCTGCGCCAGGTGCGCGGCGAGGGAATCGCGGCGATCTTCCAGGAGCCGATGACGGCTCTGAACCCGGTCTACACGATCGGCTTCCAGATCTCCGAGACGATCCTCACCCACCGCCCCGGCATGACGCGCAAGCAGGCGAAGGCCCGTGCGATCGAGCTCCTCGGCCTCGTCGAGATGCCCGACCCGACCAAGGCGTACAACTCCTACCCGCACCAGCTGTCGGGCGGTCAGCGTCAGCGCGCGATGATCGCGCAGTCGATCTCGCTCGACCCGCGTGTGCTCATCGCCGATGAGCCGACGACGGCGCTCGACGTGACGGTGCAGGCCGAGATCCTCGACCTGCTGCGTCACCTGCACCAGAAGCTCGACTCGGCGATCATCCTCATCACGCACGACATGGGCGTCGTGGCCGACATGGCCGACGACGTCATGGTGATGAAGGACGGCGACGTCGTCGAGCACGGCACCGCGGCCAAGCTGTTCACCGCGCCCGAGCATCCCTACACCAAGGCGCTCATGGCGTCGGTGCCGCACCTCGGTCTCGGCACCGCCGTCGCCGAGGACGCGAGCCACCGCGATGACTCCACGGCGGCGCTGCTGCTCGAGAACGTGTCGATCGACTACCCGAAGCGCGGCCGCGTGCCGGCGTTCCGGGCGGTCGCCGACGCGTCGCTCTCCATCCAGCCCGGCGAGGTCGTGGGACTCGTGGGTGAGTCCGGCTCCGGCAAGACGACCATCGCGCGCGCCATCGTCGGGCTCGTCCCGATCGCCGAGGGTCAGCTGCGGGTGGCCGGTCAGGACATGGTCGGCGTCGACCCGAAGCAGCTGCGCGCGGTGCGCAGGAAGCTCGGCATCGTCTTCCAGGACCCGGGCTCGTCGCTGAACCCGCGCTGGCCCGTCGGCGAGTCGATCGGCGAGCCGCTCGAGCTGGCCGGTCGTGACCGCAAGGAGATCTCCAGCCGGGTGACCGAGCTGCTCGACATGGTCGAGCTGCCCCGCGACTTCCGCAACCGCTACCCGCACGAGCTCTCGGGCGGTCAGCGTCAGCGCATCGGCATCGCCCGAGCGCTCGCGCTCGACCCGAAGGTCCTCGTGGCCGACGAGCCGACGAGCGCGCTCGACGTGTCGGTGCAGGCGCGTGTGCTGGAGCTGCTGCAGCAGATCCAGAAGGAGAAGCAGTTCGCGACGCTGTTCGTGACGCACGACCTCGCGGTCGTCGACCTGCTCGCCGACCGCATCGTCGTGATGCAGCACGGCAAGATCGTCGAGCAGGGCTCGAAGGAGCAGATCCTCCGCAACCCTCAGGACCCGTACACGCAGCGGCTCCTCGCGGCCGTCCCCGTGCCGGACCCGACCGAGCAGCGCGTCCGCCGCGAGGCGCGTGCCGCGCTTCTCGCGCAGCAGGACTAGAACCACCCGGAAGCGACCTGGGCGTGCGCGTGCGCACCCTCAGGTCGCTTTCGGCTGCCTGCGATAAGCTGGGGATGCCGGCATCCCGGCCCTCTCCACTTTCGCAAGGATTTCTTTCATGGCGCGCGCCCTCCGTCCGGACCTCCGAAACGTCGCGATCGTCGCGCACGTCGACCACGGCAAGACGACGCTCGTCGACGCCATGCTCCGTCAGACCGGCTCGTTCGGCTCGCACGAGCACATGGAAGAGCGCGCGATGGACTCGAACGACCTCGAGCGCGAAAAGGGCATCACGATCCTCGCCAAGAACACGGCGATCACGTACAGCGGCGCGCACACCGACGTCCCGGTGACGATCAACGTCATCGACACCCCCGGTCACGCCGACTTCGGCGGCGAGGTGGAGCGCGGCCTGTCGATGGTCGACGGCGTCGTGCTGCTCGTCGACGCGAGCGAGGGTCCGCTGCCGCAGACCCGCTTCGTGCTGCGCAAGGCGCTCGAGGCGAAGCTGCCCGTCATCCTCCTGGTCAACAAGACCGACCGCCCCGACGCCCGCATCGCCGAGGTCGAAGAAGAGGCGCACGACCTGCTGCTCGGACTCGCGTCCGACCTGCACGAGGACGTGCCCGATCTCGACGTCGACGCGCTGCTCGACGTGCCCGTGGTCTACGCGTCCGGCCGTGCCGGCGCGGCATCGCGCAACCGTCCCGCCAACGGCGCGCTGCCCGACAACGACGACCTCGAGCCGCTGTTCGGAGCCATCCTCGAGCACGTCCCCGCACCGTCGTACGACGACGAGGCGCCGCTCCAGGCCTGGGTCACCAACCTCGACTCGAGCCCGTTCCTCGGCCGCCTCGCGCTGCTGCGTGTCTTCAACGGCACCCTGAAGAAGGGCCAGACGGTCGCGTGGGTGCGCCACGACGGGTCGCACTCCAACGCCCGCATCACCGAGCTGCTCAAGACCCGCGCACTCGACCGGTACCCGGCCGAGTCCGCCGGCCCGGGCGACATCGTCGCCATCGCCGGCATCGAGGAGATCACCATCGGCGAGACGATCGCCGATCCCGAGGACGTCCGGCCGCTGCCCGCGATCCACGTCGACGACCCGGCCATCTCCATGACCATCGGCACGAACACGTCGCCGCTCGTCGGCAAGGTGAAGGGCCACAAGCTCACGGCCCGCATGGTCAAGGACCGTCTCGATCGCGAGCTCGTCGGCAACGTGTCGCTCAAGGTCGTCGACATCGGCCGTCCCGACGCGTGGGAGGTGCAGGGCCGCGGCGAGCTGGCGCTGGCGATCCTCGTCGAGAACATGCGCCGCGAGGGCTTCGAGCTCACCGTCGGCAAGCCCCAGGTCGTCACCCGCAAGGGTGACGACGGCAAGGTGCAGGAGCCGTTCGAGCACCTGACGATCGACGCCCCCGAGGAGTACCTCGGCGCGATCACGCAGCTGCTCGCTTCGCGCAAGGGCCGCATGGAGACGATGACCAACCACGGCACCGGCTGGGTGCGCATGGAGTTCATCGTCCCCTCGCGCGGTCTCATCGGATTCCGCACCGAGTTCCTCACGACCACGCGCGGCACGGGGATCGCCAACGCGATCTCGCACGGGTACGAGCCCTGGGCAGGCCACATCGTGACCCGGCAGAACGGCTCGATCGTGGCCGACCGCTCCGGCGTCGTGACGCCGTTCGCGATCATCGCCCTGCAGGAGCGCATGTCGTTCTTCGTGCAGCCGACCGAAGAGGTCTACGAGGGCATGGTCATCGGCGAGAACTCGCGCAACGACGACATGGACGTGAACATCACCAAGGAGAAGAAGCTCACCAACATGCGCTCCTCCACGGCCGACACGTTCGAGTCGATGACGCCGCCCCGCCAGCTCTCGCTCGAGGAGAGCCTCGAGTTCGCCCGTGACGACGAATGCGTCGAGGTCACGCCCGAGAAGGTGCGCATCCGCAAGGTCATCCTCGACGCGACCGAGCGCGGTCGCGCCCTCTCGCGTCTCAAGCGCCAGGACGCCAACGCGTAAGCATCGACCGGATGCCGCGACCCCGCCCCTTGCAGGGCGGCGGGTCGCGGCATCCGCCGTCTGCGGGGAAACTCGGCAGGAATCGTGCCACGCATGTCGCTGCGGCCCGCGGAGCGCGGGGGAGCCGCTCGGTAGCATCGATCGGGTGACTCTCGATCCCCGCTTCGACGACGTGCACAGCGCCGGCGAAGCGCGCCGTGCGGCGCGCGAGGGCGTCGGCGTGGCACTGGCGACGAGCGCGTACGGGATCTCGTTCGGGGCCTTGGCCGTGGCATCCGGTCTCGACGTCTGGCAGACCTGCGTGATGAGCCTGCTCATGTTCACGGGCGGCTCACAGTTCGCGTTCGTCGGGGTCATCGGTGCAGGCGGCCTCGCCGCGGCGCCGGCGGCCATCGCCTCGGCGGCGCTCCTGGGCGTTCGCAATGTCGCGTACGGCATGCGCATGTCTCCCGTCATCGGCAGCGGTTTCTGGCGCCGGGCCGCGGCCGCGCAGTTCACGATCGACGAGTCGACGGCGGTCTCGCTCGCGCAGACCACGCATCATGCGCGCACCGTCGGCTTCTGGGTCACGGGCATCGGCATCTACATCGGCTGGAACCTCTCCACGCTGGCCGGCGCCCTGCTCGGCGACGTCCTCGGTGATCCGCGGGCGTACGGGTTGGATGCCGCGGCCGCCGCCGCCTTCCTCGCGCTGCTGTGGCCGCGCCTGCGCCGCCGGCAGCCGATCGTGGTGGGGATCGCCGCCGCCGCGATCGCCACCGTCTTGACGCCGGTCCTCATGCCGGGGCTGCCCGTGATCATCGCGGCGACGGTGGCGATCGTCGTCGGCTGGTTCAACTGGCTCGGCTCCGACGATCCGATCGGGTCGGCGGAGGACGAGCCCCGTGACGTCGCCGAGCGGGAGGGACTGCCGTGACCCTGTGGACCGCGATGCTCGTGGCGTCGATCGTGTGCGTCGCGCTCAAGACCGTCGGCTATCTCGTGCCGCCGAAGTGGGTGGAGGCCCCGCGGCCGATGAGGATCGCCGACCTTCTCACCGTCGCCCTCCTCGCGGCGCTCGTGGCGGTGCAGACCCTCGGGGCCGGGCAGGAGATCGTGGTGGATGCCCGCATCCCGGCCGTGCTCGTCGCCGCCGGGCTGCTCTTGCTGCGGGCGCCCTTCCTCGTGGTGGTGGCCGCCGCCGCACTCACCGCGGCCTTGCTGCGACTGTGGGGCTGGGCGGCATAGCGACGTCCGGCGTGGGGCCGACCCGCCAGTAGAGTCGACGGGTGCGCTCCTCCGTCCCCGCCCGCGTGGGCACGTGGTTCGTGGCCCTGCTCGTCGGTGCGGTCTATGGCCTGGCGGGCACGATCGCGCACTCGTACGAGCTCGGCTGGTTCCCGCTCGGACTCGTGCTCGCGATCATCGGCTGCGCCGGACTGCTCGTCGCGGTGCGCTTCCTCACCGCCGATCGATGGGCGGCGCTGGCGACCGGACTCGGCATGATGACGTCGACCCTGGTGTTCTCCGGCAAAGGGCCGGGCGGATCCGTCATCGTTCCCGAAGGCGCGCTCGGAAGCGTGTGGACGCTCGCTCTGCCGATCCTCGTCGCGATCGTGGTGGCCTGGCCCGACCGCATCCGTCCTCTCGCGGAGAACTAGACTGGCATCGTGACGTATGTGATCGCTCTTCCGTGTGTGGATGTCAAGGACCGGGCCTGTATCGACGAGTGCCCGGTGGACTGCATCTACGAAGGCGACCGCTCGCTGTACATCCACCCCGACGAGTGCGTCGACTGCGGTGCGTGCGAGCCGGTGTGCCCCGTCGAGGCGATCTACTACGAAGACGACCTTCCCGACGAGTGGCAGGACTACTACAAGGCCAACGTCGAGTTCTTCGACGATGTGGGCTCGCCCGGCGGTGCCGCCAAGGTGGGCGTGATCCACAAGGACCACCCGATCATCGCCGCTCTTCCCCCGCAGGCTCCGTGACGCGCCGCGTCGGAGCGGGGACCTGACATGGGCGTCGCCGATCTCGCCGACTACCCCTGGGACGCCGTCGCGCCGTACGCGGAGCGCGCCCGCGCCCACCCCGACGGCATCGTCGACCTCTCCGTAGGGTCGCCCGTCGATGCGACACCGCCCGTCGTGGCCGATGCCCTGCGCGCGGCGACCGACGCGCACGCCTATCCGCAGACCATGGGCACACCCGCACTCCGGGCGGCCATCGTCGAGTGGTACGAGCGGCGTCGCGGCGTGCCCGGTCTCACCGCCGCGAACGTGCTGCCGACGGTCGGCTCGAAGGAACTCGTCGCGCTGCTGCCGCTGCTTCTCGGCCTCGGGCCCGGCGACGTCGTCGTCCACCCCCGCGCCGCGTACCCGTCGTACGAGGTCGGCGCCCGTCTGGTCGGCGCGACGCCGTGCTCCTCCGACGTCCCGGCCGACTGGCCAGCAGAGACCCGGCTGGTCTGGCTCAACTCGCCCGGCAATCCGGACGGGCGGGTGCTGGATGTCGCGCAGCTGCGCGCGGCGATCGCCCGGGCTCGTGAGCTGGGCGCCGTGCTCGCCTCCGACGAGTGCTACGCCGAACTCGGCTGGGCGGCGCCGTGGGATGCTGCCCCGATCCCGTCGGCCCTGGACCCGCGTGTCACGGACGGGTCGCTCGAGGGCGTGCTGTCGGTCTACTCGCTCAGCAAGCAGTCGAACCTCGCCGGCTACCGCGCCGCGTTCCTGGCCGGCGACCCGCAGATCGTCGCGCGACTGCTCACCGCCCGCAAGCACCTCGGACTCATGCTCCCGGCGCCCGTGCAGGCGGCCATGGTCGTCGCCCTCGGCGACGACGCGCACGTCGCCGAGCAGAAGGAGCGCTACCGCGCCCGGCGCGCGCTGCTCAAGCCCGCGCTCGAGGGGGCAGGATTCCGGATCGACGCCAGCGAGGCCGGCCTGTACCTGTGGGCGACCGAGGGGCGCGACGCGTGGGAGAGCCTCGGGAGGCTCGCCGACCTCGGCATCCTAGCCGGGCCGGGGCACTTCTACGGATCTCACTTCCCGCAGCACATCCGCCTGTCGCTCACCGCACCCGACGAGCGGATCGCCGCGGCGGCGGCGCGGCTCGCAGAGATGTCCTGAGGTTTCCTCCATCGGATGCCGCCGCCCTTTGGCTGTGTCCGCAGTAGGCGCATGAGCGGGCTAGGCTGTAGGAAACGCGGCGGCGCGGCATTCCCCGTCCCCGCTGCCGTCCTCGGAAGACGCCTCCTGTGCGTCCGCGAGACGGACGACACCCCCGGCACGACCAGAAATCGCGAGGAGGCGCCGTGAGCGAAGCGGGCACCCAGCAGGAGAAGGCCACCCTCACGATCGGTGACACGACCGCCGAATTCCCGTTGCTGCGGGGCAGCGACGGCGCGCCGAGCGTGGACATCTCCACCTTCACCCGGCAGACGGGGCACACCGCTCTCGACTACGGGTTCGTCAACACGGCTGCCACCAAGTCGGCGATCACGTACATCGACGGAGACCAGGGCATCCTGCGCTACCGCGGCTATCCGATCGAACAGCTCGCGAAGAACAGCACCTATCTCGAGGTGGCGTGGCTGCTGATCTACGGCGAGCTGCCGAGCGCCTCCGAGCTGGCCGAGTTCGACGAGAAGATCCGTCGCCACACGCTGCTGCACGAGGACCTCAAGCGCTTCTTCTCGGCGCTCCCGCACACGGCGCACCCGATGTCGGTGCTGTCGTCGGCGGTGTCCGCGCTGTCGACCTACTACGAGCACCAGTCCGACCCGAACAACCCCGAGCACGTCGAGCTGAACACCATCCGCATGCTCGCGAAGCTCCCGGTGATCGCCGCCTACGCGCACAAGAAGAGCATCGGCCAGGCGTTCCTCTACCCCGACAACTCGCTCGGATTCGTCGACAACTTCCTCAAGCTCAACTTCGGCGTGCTGTCCGAGGTCTACGAGGTCGACCCGGTGATGTCGCGGGCGCTCGAGCGACTGCTCATCCTCCACGAAGACCACGAGCAGAACGCCTCCACCTCGACCGTGCGGCTCGTCGGATCGACCGGCGCCAACCAGTTCTCGTCGATCTCGGCCGGCATCAATGCGCTCTACGGCCCTCTTCACGGCGGGGCCAACGAGGCCGTGCTCGACATGCTCGCGCGCATCCGCGACTCCGGCGAAAGCGTGCAGCGCTTCGTCGAGCGGGTCAAGAACAAGGAAGACGGGGTGAAGCTCATGGGCTTCGGGCACCGCGTCTACAAGAACTACGACCCGCGCGCCAAGCTCGTGAAGGAGTCGGCCGACGAGGTGCTGTCGGCCCTCGGCGTCAGTGACCCGCTGCTCGACCTGGCCAAGGAGCTGGAAGAGATCGCGCTCAACGACGCGTACTTCCAGGACCGCCGCCTCTACCCGAACGTCGACTTCTACACGGGTGTGATCTACAAGGCGATGGGCTTCCCCACGCGCATGTTCACCGTGCTGTTCGCGATCGGCCGCCTGCCCGGCTGGCTGGCGCAGTGGCGTGAGGCCGGTGCAGACCCGCAGACGAAGATCGGTCGCCCGCAGCAGCTGTACACCGGCGCGGGCGAGCGCAGCTACCCCGGACTCTGAGTCCGCGCCCGTGCTGCGCGGCGACGCCATCGCCGGGCAGTAGGGTGTGGCCATGGTCAGCGCCGATTTCTTTCCCCCTGACGACCCCGGCTTCGGCTCGCCGAGCATTCCTGCCGAGTTCTCGGTGGTCTTCGCACTGTTCGTGATCGTGGTGCTCGTCGGGATCGGCTTCTCGATCTACGTCGGTGTCCGCAAGTACGCGATCCTCAAGCAGGCGGGTCACGATCCGCTCACTGTGGATGCGGCCCTGGCGGCCAAGGTCGTCGACAGCGACCTCCTGCGCCCCGGTGCGGCCGTCGACGCCGGACCCGCCAGGTCGCTCGAGGAGCGGCTGTCTGAAGTGGACACCCTCCACGCGCGCGGTGTCATCTCCGACGACGAGCGCGCTGCCGCCCGAGCCTCGATCCTGCGTGGCTGAGCGGATGCCGCGGCTCCTGGTCCGTCGTCCGTCTCCACTGCTCGCCGAGGGCGAGCTCACGCATCTCGACCGCGTTCCGGTCGATCCGGCGCTCGCGCCGACGCAGTGGGAGGCCTACGTCGAGGTCTTCCGATCCCGCGGCTGGGACGTGATCGAGGTCGCCCCCGCAGACAGCCACCCCGACGGCGTGTTCGTCGAGGATGCGGTGGTGGTCTTCGGCGACCTGGCCGTGCTCTGCCGCGCGGGCGCGGAGTCGAGGCGCGGCGAGGCGGCTTCCGTGGGCGCCGCGGTCGAGGCATCCGGTCTCCGTCTCTCGACGATCGAGGCACCGGGCACCCTCGACGGAGGAGATGTCCTCAAGATCGGGCGCACCGTGTACGTCGGCGCGTCGTCGCGCACGAACGCGGCCGGGACCGCGCAGCTCCGGGAAGCGCTGGCGCCCGACGGCTGGGAGGTCGTCGCTGTGCCGGTGAGCAAGGTGCTCCACCTCAAGTCCGGCGTGACGGCATTGCCCGACGGCACGGTGGTCGGCTTCCCGTCGCTCGTGGACGCACCAGGCGCGTTCGAGAAGTTCGTCCCGGTGCCCGAGGAGCACGGCACAGCGGTCGTGGTCCTCGATTCGCAGACCGTGCTGATGTCAGCGGATGCCCCGGTGACGGCCGCGCAGCATCGGGCTCGCGGCCTCGACGTTCTCACCGTCGACGTCAGCGAATTCGAGAAGCTCGAGGGCTGTGTGACCTGCCTGTCGGTGCGGATCCGCGACTGACGCGGGGCCGCCGTCCGGTTCAGGCGTGAAGCGCCTCGTTGAGGGTCACGCCGTGGCCGATCCGCCGGACGGCTTCGATCGCCCCGGTGAGGGAGTTGCGACGGAACAGGATGCCGTCGAGCCCCGACAGCTCCGCACCCTTGACCGTCACACGCGACCCGTCGGCACGCGGCGGTTCGTCCGCGACCACGATCTTCGAGCCGGCGGTCACGTACAGGCCCGCCTCCACGACGCAGTCGTCGCCGAGCGAGATGCCGATGCCCGCGTTCGCGCCGAGCAGCGTACGGGCTCCGATCGACACCTTGTGCGTACCGCCACCCGACAGCGTTCCCATGATCGACGCACCACCGCCGATGTCGCTTCCGTCGCCGACGACGACACCTTGCGAGATGCGACCTTCGACCATGCTCTGACCGAGGGTGCCGGCATTGAAGTTCACGAAGCCCTCATGCATGACGGTGGTGCCGGGGGACAGGTACGCGCCGAGGCGCACGCGCGAGGCATCCGCGATCCGCACTCCCGGCGGGGTGACGTAGTCCAGGAGTCGCGGGAACTTGTCGAGACCTTGCAGCTGGATTCCCTCGCGCGCGAGGAAAGGACGCTGACGTGTGAGGGTGTCGGGATGCATCGGGCCGGCGTTGGTCCACGCGACATTGGGCAGGTGACCGAAGATCCCGTCGAGGTTGACCTCGTTGGGGGCGACGATCCGGTGCGACAGGGCGTGCAGTCGCAGGTACGCGTCCGACGTCGAGGTCGGCGGTGCGGCGAGGTCGACCTCGAGCGTGACGACCTCGACGGTGACCGCGCGGCGTGCGTCGGGCACGGCGAGCCGGTCGAGCGCGTCGGGTGGCATGGCGGGGTCGAATCCGAGCGGAATGCGTCCCGCTTCGGGGGAGGGGTACCAGGTGTCCAGGACCGTGCCGTCGTCCGCCGTCGTCGCGAGGCCCACGCCCCACACCCATCGCTCATCGCTCATGCCTCAACGCTAGCGGCGCGGCGCAGCGAGCCGGGGTGAGATTGCGTCGCGGGACGCGTGCTGACAGGCGCGGCGCGCGCGAATGCCGTTCGATCTGGGCTTCTTCGTCCGCGTCGGTGGGGTTCGCCGGGCGCGACACGCCCGGGGTGTGGGACGGATTCGACGGGGCGGGGATGGCCGGGTAATGTTCTTGTTGTTCGCCCCACAGGGAAGCGGAGAGGCTGAGAGCCTTACCCCCCTCAAGCGGCGGACCACCTTCCTTTCGAACGCAGCCTCTATCAGGGTGCTGGCCTTCGGGTCTAGAATGGGAGTCCTCCTCTCGTGGACCGCGGTCATCGATCGCTGCTGTTGCTTGTCGGCTTCGGCGCGTCGGTTTGACAGACGGAACGAGATGGATAAGATTGTGAAGTTGCCCTGCCGGGCTGGCCATGTGGCCGGTTGGTGGGAGCGTCCGATCCTTGAGAACTCAACAGCGTGCACTTGTCAAATGCCAAATAACCTCGTCGGTCATTTTTTGATCG
>NZ_JACSPM010000006.1 GCF_014837165.1 Microbacterium gallinarum | reverse complement strand
TACGCTCGCATCGAACCGGTTGAACAAGCCGGCTGACACCAGCAAACCGCTCTCCGGACATGCCGGGGCGAGTCACGTCTCGTCCTTAACAATGCGAACGACCTCGTTCAAGTGGATGGAGCGTCACTCCTTTCGATTCCGCCCCATTGTGTGACCGCAGTGGTCCTTGGCTCGAACGCTGACGCCGAAACGCAGGCTAAACTGCGCTCGTACGCCGCGGATATTGGTTGCGAAGTGTATGAGTGCAGGGTTGGGCGAAACAATATAACCCCATTCTTCTTGGCTTCGGACGGTTCGTCTCGCGTCTTTGCGGAAGGGGCGATCTCAGAACCCGAGCACGCTTGCGAGGTGTGCGGCGAGCCTCTTGAAGAAGGCGATCGCTGCTCATGGTGCAGGATCGAGGATGCTGATCGCGACTTTGCGGCAGCAAGTAACCCTTGGCGATTCCTTGCTGCTCATGGGCTCTTGGAGGATTACATCGATTCCATGAACTCTGTTGGGAAGGAATAGTCGCTCGAGACTGCTGAGGGTCTCGGTGGCTCTCGTTGTGAAGCCGCGGACGTGACCCGTATGGCCACCATCGCTCCGAACTCGATGCGCGTCAACTTGCCGGGGAGTCGTTGCGGACTGTTCGAACGACTGTCCCCACCAAGCTGCGGAGAAGTGATCAACTGTTGCGACACTCCCGCCTTCTAACCCGACGCCGACACCGATCCCTAACCGGGCGGTGCACGCATGCGGCTCCGATGCGGGCCGTCGATGGCTCGGGGGCATGTGCGCTCCGCGGTGCCCTCCCGCGCGTGGACCGGCAGACCCTGTGGATGCGATCCTTACGTTAGCGCGCGGAATTGAGCTCGCTACCCTGACAGCGTGTCTGCTTGCTCGGCGGCGGCGATTGCCGCGCGCTGGCGCTTTGTGTCTCGCTCGATTAGCAGGAACCCGCCCACCGCGGCGAGTCCGAGCGCCACTCCGACTACGTTGCCCACGCCTTCGCCACGGACCCCGGGGACCAGGAAGGCTAGGACAACAGAAGCCGCAAGAACCCACGCAATGACCTTCCACTTTCGGCGGCGTTCACGCTTGAAGAGGGGGTCCAATCGCGCATTCAACTCCGAGCCAGCCTCGCTTACCCGGCGGCCGAACTCTTCCCGGATCGGGCCGTCGGGAAGATTCGGATAGATCGCTGCCAGCCGCTCGAGCTTGATGATCAATCGCGCTTCCTTGCTGAAGCGCCGGGCCAGCCAGCTAATTCCCGCCGCGATCGCTGGCACCGAGAGAACGGTGACCAGCAATTGCAGGAAGTCAGACGCATTGGACATAACGTGACCATATCTGCGTGGGCTGACACGAAGCGCACCCTGCTGGCGCTGCCAGGCGATCCTCCTGCGCGCCATGCACGCCGGTGGTCGGGCTCACGTGAATCAACCTCGGCCGGAGCCTCAGGCAGGCCGCGGGTGGTTCTGCACCTCTCCGCCGGCGCTAGCAAGGCGAAAAAGCAGGGTGTGGTACAGGTCTGGTTTGCCTCGCTGCGTTACCCGACGAAGGCGATGCCTGGATCGAACACTTCGAACCTCGGGCTGCCCGTCTGTCGTGCGTGCCCATGGAGAGCGCGCGCCTTTGCGGTCAAGTCGAGACCGGCGGGCGGTCCGACAAATGCGGTCTCGATGTCTAGTATCGAGTCCGGTCGTGCGGCATGGTCCTGGAGGGCGTCCTGCCCTGCGTTGCTTTCCCAACCAAAGAGAACGACCCCCGGAGCGTTGGGCCACTCGTGTGCGAGTTCGACGTAGGGCACAAGTCCGCGACGGCTGACGCGGTACTTCGGTGCCGACCAAGTCATCCATACCCTTCGCACCTCATGCTCGCTGGCGAACGCGTCGTCCTTCATGGAAAGTGCGGCGAGCGTAAGGATGTGCGTGATGCGTTGATCTAGAAACTCTCGCTCTTGGTCGCGCTCATCCACCAGTCGCGTGAGTGTCGAATCAACCAGTTGAGCTTGTTTGTCCAGGTCGTAG
Source organism: Microbacterium gallinarum (assembly GCF_014837165.1). Lineage (GTDB taxonomy): Bacteria > Actinomycetota > Actinomycetes > Actinomycetales > Microbacteriaceae > Microbacterium > Microbacterium gallinarum. The sequence continues at coordinate 161,391 of NZ_JACSPM010000006.1, read as the reverse complement.
ACAACACGTAGCCAAGCGCCTGTTATCAGACCCGTGTTCGGCGCCACGAGTTCTCGACTTGTGTCGAATTCGAGAGAGTAGCCCTGACCGATCGAATAATTCTGGTACTGCGAGAGAACCCTGGGGCTTGTGGAGGTCGAGAAGATGTAAGCGGGCGCCATAGGTCCCGAAGCCGCGAGATTCTCGAGGATCGAGTTGACCTCATCGTGGGCCGCGGCGAAAGCCGCGGTCCGGGGCCGCCTTTCCAGACCGCTCCGAAGTCGTTCCAAGCCATACAGGAACTCGCCTGTGTCGTTGAGAGCGAAGGCCGCTGTTGCGAATATTCGGCGCTTCTCGAGTATCCCGTGGGCGCCGAAGCCGTCGGTGTAGTGGTAAACCTTTCCGCTCCAAGTTGGCCATCCGATGCGGCTGACCATCTCCGTCAGTGTTGCGCCTAGTGGCGGGTCAGTACCGGGCGCGATGGGCTCGTCGGAAGAGGCCATGAGCGAGACGCGATCATCCACGGCTACACCGTATCGATGTCGCGCGGCAGATCCGAGGCTGCCAGGGTCGAACGCGTCGCCGATCCGCATACGCGCAGTGCGCGGAAGCGGGGCCGATGCGTCCGAACGCCAAACAGCGCTCAGTGATGTCCCCCTTCGCGAACATTCGCGAACGGGGTGAGCCCGTAGACAGCCTTGAATTGGTCAATGAGGTCGTCCTCGACTCGGTCAGCAGGGTAGCCGGGAGTTTCTTTCCAGCACACAAGCAGCGAATCGGCTTCCTGCAATTGCCAGATCGCACGACCACCCGAGTGGCTAGCGCTCTTCTTGCTGAAGGGTTTGAGGCGATCCCGGAGTCCCTCTTGTCCCATGGCCTTGCCGATGTAGACAACGGGTGTGCCGGCAACCCAACGACGATTGAGATCATCGAGCGTGTACTTGCGAAGGCGCGCTCGTCTGACCGGGTTCTCCTCAAGGAGGGTGTGGGGGGGGTTCAATGTCGGGACGCAACACGACGTAGACCCCGTGTCCCTGAGGCACTCCGCGAGGATTCAGTCCGACTAGTGGAACGAAGCCCGTGAACCCGAGTGCTTCAAGCCCGGATCGATCCCAAGCGGAGGGGAGTGGATGGTCGGTTCGGCGCACGCAGCTCAGGATAGCCAGATCCGGGTCATAAGCCTGCAGATCCATTGTCATGGATCCCTTTGCGGGCGATGCGAATTAGCGATCGTTGTCGAGTGGAACCGTGCGCGCCTATTCCTACGTCAGCGCGACCCGGCTGCTGGCGTTATCGCGTCGGCGTGCTCGTAGCGGATTTGGGTGAGTAGTAAGCTCGCGAGGCCCAGCACCCCGAGTGCATACTGTTTCGCGTCAGCCCGCTCTTGAATATTGTGACGATCGACGTTGCTGATGGCCGCGACCATTCCCGTTCCGAGGCTGCGCCAGCCCTCCGTCTCGTTGCGCTGGCTCCCCAGCGCGAGCACGCCGTCCGGTCCGAGCGCTTTGGCGAATAGAGTCTGACCGATCAGCTTCCCACCGTCCTGGTTGGTCGGGTTGCCGGCCCATCGACGCACTTTGTCCTCAACGTAGATTGCGGCTGCGCTGGCCACCTGCTCCCACCGCTCTTCTTCCACGGAATGCTTGACGTGGTCCCATAGGCCCGAGTCGTAGCTACCACCTTCGATTGCGGGGGCACCAACGGACAACTCGAGCTCATAAATGGCCGCCTCGATCAGACCAGCGGCATCCTGAACGCGACCACGAAAGTACCGAGCGTCTTCTTCCGCCTCCCCAGGGGCGCCGCTGTAGAAGCCGATGTGATAGCTCAGTTTCTTGAACTGCTGCACGGTAGACGAATCAGCACCGAGGCTGCGTTCGAGCACCGCCACGACTTTGGCCTTCCACTCCTTGTGCTGCGGTGTGGAGGCTTGCACGAGTGGGTCCTCGACCGCCTGTTCCTTCAGCTTCTTCAGCTCGACAACGGCAACTTCCGGCTTCATCAACACCCTCCCGATCTCGGTCTGACGCTATCGGCTCGGTCCGACAGTCCGATCGAATCGATCCCCGAACGTGCGACGCGCGCAAGGGGGGCGTCGACGTTCGCGGCACTTCGGTGAACCTGCGCTCTACAGGTCGTCTTCGGGCAGATTGAGGCTCGTGTGGACCAGACTGCGCGGGCTTGCCATGGGGATCCAAAGTTCTGGCCGCGGCGTGACATCGTCACGATTCTCTCCACTCCCGCAAGGCCATCCTCAGATCAGCGCTGAGACCGCGCACGAGCGCGTCGAGACTCTCGAATGTCTCGTCCGTGAGGCTTTCGATGATTCCGAACATTGGGCGGTCGGGGAACGCGAGCTCTACCTTCCCCCGGATTTCGTAATGCACGCTCCGGTTCCTAACCATCTGCATCCCCTGCGCGGACAGTCGCGTGGCGTCGGTTGAGTTGACAAGGGTATGGAGTCTGTCGCGCCCGGGCGATGTCGCTCCTGGGTGCGCGTCCAAGACCTTGGTCAGAGACGACAACGCGTGCCACAGGCTGATGAGTCGCGCACGGAACCCGGCTGTCACGTGGCCGCCTGTGAGGAGGGGGACGAGAGTGGTCGCGGTGTTGACCTCGGACTCAATGAGGAGCAGGAGGAGCTTCTGGTCCAGGTTTAGAGCGCTGTCGTATGCCCTTTTGAGATAGCGCTTGACGAACTTGTCGTTGTCTTCGACCGCGTCAACGGCGGACAGTTCCACAGTCGTGACTAAAGCGTCCGCACTGCCGGAAAGGCAGGCGTAGATCCGCAAGGAGGTAATCAGGTCTTCGCCAAACTTCTGGAAAAAGTCGGGGTAGTGCTCGGGTGGCACGGCATCGAGGCCGAAGCGCATGTGCAGCGGGATCGTCGCACCGACGACGTATCCGTCGAGCGTGTAGAAACCAAGGTCCGGCTGCAGCCAGGTGAACCCGGGCTTGACGTCCCTGAAGAGCAGGGCCCGCTGCGACATCCACGCTCGATGGATCTCGCCCTCGAACTCTTTGAGCGGTTTGCTCTTGCTGGTTTGATTGTCGAGCATCTTCGTTGCGTGGCGGGCCAAAGCTATGGAGGGGTGCTCCTCGGGCGGCAGGAGGGCAACAAGCCCGGGCAAAGCAACGTCGGGGTTTGAGGAAGCGATGAGTTGTCGTCCCTCGTACACGATGCGCGACACGTGCCCGGACAGGAGAAGCGAAGCCATCACGCGCCCCGGTCCGTCGTGACGGAGCGCGCTCGTCAGAACGTCCCCCATCCACAGTGCGTCCTCGAGAAGCAGTCCGCGGCCGACGGCGATACGAAGTTCATCTCTAGTCGACACTTGGCGACCATATCGGAGTCGCTAGTGTGTCGTTTCGAGCGCTGTCACGGCATGCGGATCTGCCGGTCCGTTAGGGCGCGGCGAACGGATGCGGGGCCTCGACGTGCGGTTCGGTTGAGAGTTCGGGGTCGAGCTGGTCGCCAGATGACGTCGGCGCTGCTTAGGGGCTGACTTCCCAGAACTTGGTATGTGTGACCGCGCATTCGACGCGTACTTCGGACGTCGGTGACCCCACAGCTTCTGCGGTTCCGGGCCCGCTCTAAGTGTCGGCGGCGCTGCAGAACTGGTCGAACGCTCAGTGGCGCTACTTCTATCACGGCTCCATGGATGCCGAGGAGTTCAGGGACCTCATTGCTCCGTTCCTGAATCCCTCTGCCCAAGAGGTACTCGAAGAGCTATTTCGCGATGCGATCAATCGCGAGGGCGATCTCCCGGCACAGCTGCGCCATGCTCGAATCGTTTACTGTCTGCAGCGCTTGGCCAGCGTGAGAGCTACGGGACCGCTCGAAACGATCCTTGGCGCGTTGCGCGATTTCCCCGACGAGACGGATGAGCTTTGCTCCTACCTCCTCAGTATGTGCGAGGCCGACCCGCGTGGCGTGGCCTTGATCTGCGGTGAGTTCCTCATGGGGACGAGCTGTATGACGGATTGGCAGCAGGCTTGGGTCCTTCGCGTTCTCAGCCGATGCGTCTCGTCCGCAAATGAGGCGACGGTCGACGCTGTAACTGGGTACCTCAGTGAGCCCGCGCGAGGTTGGCTCCCGCGGCTTGAGGCAGCACGCGTCCTCGCCGCGAACGGAACGCTCGGTGCCGAAGACGCCCGGGCGCTTAGGACTCAAGCACCCGAGGCGTACAAGAGCGACATCGCAGGCCTCGTAGCTGCGAACCATGATCGACTGCCCTGGTCCGAGAGCTTCCTAGATGGGATCCGGGAAGATCACCTCGCCGACGTGGTTATCAAGGGGATCATCGATTCGAAGGCTTAGGCTTCACCGAATCTGGTCAAGGACAAGTCGGCGATTTAGGCATCCTCAAAGGGTGCGCGCTTATGAGTGGACTTCGAGGGTCCTCGCCCGGGCGCTCGATGTTCGTTCCGCCCAGCAGTGCCTCATGATTACGTTACGGTCCGACCGGCTAGATGATCTTGGGGCCGCAGCGTGGCGAGCAGGAAGTGAGAACCACCTTCGCTTAGATGGGTACGTGCCACCGGTCCAGTACGGAAATCTCTACCGATTCGTGGCGTCGCTCGGGATCATCGCATTGGTCGCCTCCGTGACGGTGCCTTGGCTGTTCATCAACAGCCTGGTTGTGTTGACGATTTCGCAGGAGCAACTCGAAGCGCTGACGCCGACGGCCCGCCAGGTGATTGAGTTAAGGCAGAGCGGCGTTGCTCTAGCTCAGGTGTTTGTTGTCGCGCTCGCGCTCATGTTGTTTTTGATCGGTGTCGCTGCCCTCTGGTGGTCTATTTCTCGGTGGGCAGCCCGCCAGCGCGTCGAGGACGAGAAAGATGACTTCGAGTTGCTCAAGGCGCGCGGCGAATTCGAGGAAGCTCCGACCGCGGAAGTCACGGCCCGGACGGACGAGGAGGCCGCGGAGCTGGCGGGAACGGTTACGGTGACGTCTTCTGTTGAGGGGCACATTGAACCCTCAAGGCCTCTACCGCCAACAAGCACGTCACCGACCAATGCTCAAGAAGGTCGGTTCAGCAGCGCCCTCGCCGTCTATGCCGAGGTCGAGCGAAGACTCGCCGACCTCCTTCGCAGGGCCTTCGATGGCGCGTTCGATGTCTTGACGAATGTGCGACAGAAGGGTCGCTCGGGCAGCACGATTCTGGATTTTCTTGTGGACCCGCGCACTGAGGGCCTGTGGGGTCCATTCGGGATCGAGCTCAAAGTGGTGTCGAGGAACTCAAGCGTGGTGAGAGTGCTACGAGAAGGGATGAGCAGCCTAGCGGAGGCGACCGGGAAGTTCGCCATCCGCTCCGTATACACCGGCCCCACCTCTCATCGATTTCCGCCCGCGAAATGCTCAGGCGTCCTTTTTCTGATTGTCGACGCCGATCGCGGGGAGGCCGAGCGGATCCAAGGCAAAGCTCAAGAGGTTGCAGCCGGGGTCAACGCGACACTAGTCCGTCCGGTCGGAGTTGTTGTGATTTCCAGATCCTCGTTTGATACAGCATCGGCTGAAAGGCTGCGCGCCATGTTTGCCGAAGCTCTACAGGGAAGTGTGGTGGCGTCGGTCTGATCAGGCCGAGTGCGCAGATCGATCTGCCTACGCGTCCGGTTAGCGGTCCTTCACCAAGACAGGCGAGGAGATGTCGCGAGCGCCTTTCATGACGCATCCGACCTCGCCCGAATAGCCGGGCCGAAAGACTGCCCGCTGACGCCCCGCGGATGGGACGCCGCTACATCCCGATGCCGCGTCCCGCACTCGGCGCCCCAACCACCGGCCCCGTACCCATCGCCGCCTCGTGGTTCCGCGCCGCGCGCCGCACCTCCGCCTGGGCCGCGCGCACAGCATCCTGCATCGTCAACTCCGGAGTGCCGCGCTGCATCGATTCGGCGAGGCACTCGCGGGCCGCGGCATCCGTCCGCGCCACGACGATCGCGACGTTGTGCAACCGCCCGCGCGTGAGGCCCACGTAGAGTCCCGCGGCGTCGACATCCGGCCCGACCACCGACGCGTCGGCGGTGTCGCCCTGCACACCGTGCACGGTGGAGGCGTAGGCGAGCTGGAGGTGCTCGCGCGCGTACTCGGTGGACACGCGCGCCACCTCGCCGCTGTCACCCACCGAGACAAGAGTGACGTACTCGTCGCGGATGCTGCGCACGGTCCACTGCGCGCGATTCTCGACCCCCGTGAGCCGGTCGTTGCGACGGGTCTGGACGGTGTCGCCGATGAGGATGCGCTGCTGCCCGATTCCCCACGCGGCGACGCGGACGTCGAGCTCGTCCTGATCGACTCGCCGCTGCTGGATGGCGTCGTTGATCGCATCCGCCTCGGCATTCGTGCCAGATACCAGCGTCACCCGCTTGCCGCGTGCGTGCCAGTCGAAGTACGCGTCGATCATGCGCTCACGCGCCGCGTCGTGATGTTCGACCCGGTCGAGGTGACCGTGTTCGGCAAGCTCGCCCGCAACTACCAGCGCACGCTCGCGATCACCCGCATCGCGGAGCCTCAGCGTGAGCGCCGCGTAGTCGGGATCGCGGAACCGGTGCACCGTGTCGAGCTCGACCGCAGCATTCGCGTGCCGGATCGCGGAACCCATCGCGCCCGCGTGCCCGACCGGTAGCGCCTGATGCGTGTCACCCACGAACGCCAACCCGACGCCCTGCTCGATCGCGAGCTCGACGAGGGCGTTCGCCGTCGGCAGGTCGACCATGCCGGCTTCGTCGACGACGATCCGATCGCGAGAACGCAACACGTACTGGGTTGGTCCGCCGTATACGGCGCCCGTGCTGGGATCGACTTCTCCCACTCGAAGCGTGGTCCACACCTTCGCGCCGGCCTCGTCGGTGCCCCATCGGTAACCGTGATCCGAAAGCAGGGCATGAATGCTGGATGCTGCGGCCCCGACCTCGCGAGACGCCACCGATGCCGCCTTTCGCGTGGGCGCGACAACGAGCATCCGTCGCCGTTGCGACGTGAGCGCGGCGAACGCAGCGCGCAGCATCGTCGTCTTGCCCGTGCCGGCGGGGCCGGTCACCGTCACGAGCCCGTCCGTGCCGGCGATGGCGCACGCGGCAACGGTTTGCGACGCATCCATTGCCGACAGATCCTCGTTCGGCATGAACCGGAGCAACTCGTCCGGCAGCAGGGAACGCCCCGGTTGGGCGAGCACATCCAAACGGCCGGCGAGACGCACCTTGGCGCGTACGGTCTCGGTCGCCATGAACGCCTTCACGTGCGGCGGCGGATCATCCGCAACGAGCCGATAGACGGAACGCATGGCACGCTCCGTGATCTCGGCGATCGCGCCATCAAGCCGGTCGCGCTCGGCAACGACGCCAGTGCGCGAGAGCGCGCGTATCGCGCCGGCGCGGATGTCGAAGATGCTGAATCTCCCGCCGCATGATGTGGACCGTTCGTCCGCGTCGACGACCGCCTGTGCCGCGAGCAGATCCAGGTCGACTGCATGGGGGTCTGTTGCAGAAACCGGAATCGGTGCGCGCGCGATGATCAGACTCGGATCGATCGCGCCGATCTCGTCGCGGACGCGCGCCGCCCACGACGCCTCGTCGAGTTCGGCCGGCTTGTTCGGACGCGACAGCGCCCACGCGTTCCGATCGATGTGCTGCAGCACTTCCACGCTCGGCGCAGATCCTCCTTGCGCCGCCGACCACTCAGCGATCAGGCGCGCGCGGTTGCCTTCGATTTGCGCCGACCGACGCGAGAAGGGTCGGACAGCGCCGGCGAGTTCGGCGATCTCGCCAGTGTCGTCGAGCGTGTACCCGTGGCGGGCGAGCGCGGCGATCCAGGCGGGATCTGTGCGCGCGGCGAGCTCGCCCTCTGCGTTGACGACGGTGTGCAGTTTCATCGCGACACGCGAGTCGAGGTTCGACCACTTGCCGTCCGCGCCGAGCACCTTGACGTTCAGCCAGAGGTGACGGTGGATGTGCGGGTCGAGCGCGCGCGAGCGCCGATGCTGCAGCTCGACGACCTCGATGCGGGCGATCTTCTCGCGGATGAGCCCTCCGTGCCCGCGCCGCGCGTTAAGCTCCGTCTGCCACGTGAGCAGGATGCGGTCACGCAGCCGGTCCTGCAGCGCTTCGAACTCGGCCGCGAGTTCCGGATGCAGCAGCGCGACGATGCTGTACGACTTCGGGTGGTTGAGCGTTCCGTCGAGCAGCAGGTCGGCGTCGGGGCTCAGCCGCTGATGGCCGCGCTCCACTCCCGTGACGGGATCGTGCCCGGTGAGCCAGACACGAAGGCCGCCGGCGGTGAGCTCGTCTTTCCCGATCCTGCCGCTCGCGACGATGAACCGTGAGACCGTCGAATTGGATGCCGCACCATACGCTTCGAGCGCGTCAACGCCGGGGGAGTGGTGCAGGTGAGCATCGCAGATGCCCTCGAGCGCGTAGCCGATCGCCTGTCGAACCCCTCGGGATTCGACCCCTCGCTTCCAACGCTCGAGGCCTCCTCGCATGGCGTCAGAATAGGGTGCGTTTTTGCCATTATCCAGGTATTTTTCTGGTGTGCAGGTATGTGCGGGGGAGTGCTTCTAAAGGCTGTCGCTCACCCTGGGTGCCTGCGTGCATCGATCTTGCATTGTGCTTGTCAGGTGACGGTGATTGTGGTCGCGCATCGATCGGGTGTCGAGTCGCTCCATGCGTATGTAGACCTGGCCAGCTCGGCTCCGACCACGAGGTTCGACTCGCGATTGGTTGCAGGTTAGCCCTGGGACTGGGCGGACGGTTGCGGAGCGGCTCGGCGAAGCTCCGCACGGCGGCTTGCTGGACGAGCCGGCGTAGGTTCATTCGCGGTCGAGCGGTCGCCCGTCCAATGTGTGCCGCTCCGAAACAAGATTTGCCGAGGTCCACTTTGCAACCCGCTCCTCCAGGCCAGAGGCGGCAAGCAGCGATATCGGACCCACGGAAGTGGCGACTTCTGCCTCCCCGTTCACGACTCCGTGCGGGCCGACGACCACGCCTTCGACATCGACCGCTAGTGCCGTGTGGCATTCGGTCATATACGCGACCGCCTGCTCGTATCCGTTGCGAAGCACATACTCCGACTTCGCCGAATACTTGCATTCGAGGAGAAGTGCGCGCTCATTCGATTCGAACAGTCCAATGTCGGCGCCGATCGGACGCCCCTTTGCGCCCAGCTGCTCCAGAGCTTGCGCGTACGGCGACCGGCTGTTGTAGTACCGGAACGCCGCGGCGACCTCGTACCAGATCTCAAGCGTCCGGCGAGAATTGTGGGCTTCGAAGATCGGGCCTGACCCGATGCCGATTGGTCGAAGGTTAGAAATTGCCCAGCCTTGCCCGCGGAGGGCGAGCAGCACTTCGCCGAGACATCCGAGATGAAAGAGCGCGCCGCGAAGCTCAGCCGCGGGAAGTAGCAGCTCACGAGCGACATCGGCCATGTGTGCGCGCTTGGAGATAATCACCTCCGCGACGTCGGCAAGTCCGAACCATGGGCGGCCTGATGCACGCAGAGCCCCCAACTCTTCACGATCCGGTTGGGTGAATTCGCCATACGTGGTCTGAAGCGACTCCCACGCTAGGCGGATCGCCGATAGCTCGGGCCTGACAGATATGTCCACATCCGATGCAACCCTGATGGCGTCCTGCTGGATCGCCATCAGCTCCTCGGCAACCCAGCCGAACACCGAGGTAAGAATGCTGTCCGGCGTCCGCTCCCGTACGACTGTATGGAATTCGCTCGGAGGCCATCCTTGTTGTCGACTTCGGGCCCAATTTACCTTGCCGGTTGGCGCAGCACTCACTTCACGTCGTCGCTCAGACTGCGCGGGCAGCGCATCGATCCACGCGACCGCCGAATCTGGCAATCGGGTGACGAGAGGAATCAGGTGCGCCATAAGAACTCGATTGGCTCGGGTGCGCACCGCTGAGGCACTCCACTCATGCTCCCCGGAGGCTAGCTCAGCCACGGCAGAATACAGCTGGCCCAGTCCACTGAAGCTCGCGAGAGCCTCGTGTAGACCTGCGGTCGGGATCGCTGGGCCCGGATGCGTGATCGAGCTATTCAGCGCAACACCTGCAGCTGTGTCGTCACCCAACTCCATTGGCCCTCAAGTCCTTCGTCAGTAGACAAAGCCGCACCGAGTGCGTCCAGTACGGTGTCGTCGATACGCGCAAGCCATGCCCCGGAGCTGGTCACGTAGGCTTCCGCAACCAGTTCCGTTACGGTCCCCTGGCCGAGCCCGATCCCGGCAGCCACATACCGCGGGATACCAAGGAAGAGGGCGGGACCCAGTGCTGTACTGTGCTTCGCGCGATGGGCTGCGTACAGCGTCACCACCCGAGTCCTCACCTCGGAGCGGAATTCCGGAGGGACTTGCGTAAGTTCAACAGCAAGTGCGCTCTCAAAGCCGAGTGAATCCGGAGGCGCTATCGGCACGTGGGCAAACCTGCGACCAAGCGCCTGCCCGAAGCGAAAAACGCGGACTGCGTCGAGCGCGTTGTAGGTTCCGAGAAGTCGCCATTCGGCACCGGCAAGGAACTCGACCGGCTCAATCGGCGAATCGGCCATCAGTTCGTCGAGTTGCGTGACCTCCGAGATAACGGAGTCGGTCCATCCAAGCGAGATCTCGCCAGCGTTGGGGTCGGCGGATACCCGACCCAGCGATACCGCCTGGCCGGAGAGCCACGTCAGCGCGCCACCGAAAATGCGGTCCATGTCCGCGCGGTTTGCTTCGTCCAGCACCAGCCACTCGTCTCGCGAGACGGCTTCCAATAGATGGCCGATGGCGAAGCGAATTCGTCCTTTGTCGTCGACCGTGTCGCCACCCAGCAGGTCACGCGTGGTCCAGGATTCGTCAGGGGTCACGATCCTGCGGTCGTGCGCCATTGACATCCCAAATGAAGCCGGCGCCTGCGCCACTTCCCGCACGACCTCTTCAATCAGCTGAGTCTTGCCGGTCCCGGGCGGGCCAACCAGCATGGTGGCCGATCTCGATGCGATGGACGTTCTCACCATCCGGAGCGTTCGGTCATCGAGGACGAGCCGCGCTGGTCCAGAAGGCGTCGATGGTGCGGTCGTCGACGACGCCTCCACATGAGGCTGCTCCGACTGGACGATCTCCCACGAGATGCCGTATGCGTTTGATAGTTGGGTGGCAGTCGTCGCAGTGCGTTCGTCGCTAGAACGCACACCCCATCCGAGATCCCAAGTCCCGCTCTCCGATTCATGCATCAAGATGACCGCCTGATGGCCGCCCGTCAGCACGTCCTTGCGCGCGGCGTCCTTGGTGTCCTCCATTACGGTCTCGTCCACGCATACTCCGACGAGGAGCGAGGCCTGCTGCGCGCGTGACGACTGCGTGCTGCGCACCGAGAAGTTGCCCGGCTTCGAGATAGTGACGGACGTCACGGTTCCACGGGATAGCCCCGCAGCCGCCGCCAACACCCCATCCAGTCGGTGGAACTTGTTTACGCTCGGCGCCGAGATGTTTACCGACTCAAGAGCTTCTCGGACGTGTTCAAGGTTTTCCGCAAACGGTGAATCCACGGTCGACACGTTATCGGTGATCTGGACCTGGTCAGAAGCGCCACGAAGCACAGGCCCGTGCACCACGTAGTTACTCGAGCTCGCGCTCACGCGCGCCGTTGATGAAGACCGTCTGCGAGACGAGACGCCCTAGATAGTCGATCGACGGGACCCCTCCGCGTGCGCGATGCACGAGAGGGTTCCAGTAAGCCGCATCTCGCGGTGTCCAGGTCGGTGCAGGGGTATGCTCCCGGCGGCTGGTACTCCCCGAGGGCATGGATCGTCGGTGGGTCGCGATATCGTCGCCAGCGGCCGGTCGACTCGAGCTTCGGGCAGATCAGAGATACCGTTTGATGTTGGTTAGGAGTTAGAAGCATGACGAGTACTTCGTGGAAGGTGGCCGGCCTGTTCGCCGGGATCGGGGGCGTCGAACTCGGTCTTGAGCGCGCACTCGGGAACCAGGTCGAGACGCTTACCTTCTGCGAGTGGTGGGAGCCTGCGCAGTCCGTCCTTCGGGCGCGATTCCACGGGGTGCCCATCGAACCTGACGTTCGCGAGATGAAGCGGCTCCCTGAAGGCACGAACCTCGTTACCGCCGGTTTTCCTTGCACGGATCTGTCGCAGGCTGGCCGGACTGCTGGGATCGGCGGGGTTAACTCCGGCCTTGTAGTGAATGTCTTCCGACTGCTGGAGGATGCGCGGCATCGCGGAGGTGCTCTTCCGACTCTCCTTATAGAGAACGTTCCGAACATGCTCGCTCTCGATCGTGGAAAGGCAATGAGCTACTTGATCTCGGAGATCGAGGCGCTTGGGTACGCGTGGGCCTATCGCGTTGTTGATTCTCGATTCACGGGCGTCCCTCAGCGCCGGCGCAGGGTGATCCTGCTCGCTTCTGTCGATCTGGACCCGCGCCGAATCCTGTTCGCCGACGACGCAGGGGACAGGTCCGAGGACTTCCGCGAGGACATGTTCGGTTTCTACTGGACCGAGGGGCTGCGCGGCCTCGGCTGGGCACAGGACGCGGTCCCTACCCTCAAGGGTGGGTCGACGGTTGGCATACCCTCACCTCCCGCAGTGTGGGTGCGCGACGCTGCACCGGGACGTCGTCTTGTGAAGCCCTCGGTGGAGGACGCGGAGGAAATGCAGGGCTTTGACCGCGGGTGGACCGACGTCGATCATCTTTCACCCAGAAGGAACGGCCCACGATGGAAGCTCATTGGGAACGCTGTAACTGTGGGCGTTTCGCGCTGGGTGGGCAGCAGGCTGAATGATCCTGGCGAGCCGGTTACCGACTTCCGACCGTGGACGCCCGGGAGCGGATCTTGGCCAACTGCTGCCGCGGGTCAGAAGGGCATGATCGCCGTCCCGGAGTCTCTCAGTGAGTTCCCCATGCATGCGGACTACAGCCACCTCGGAGACATCATCGATACCCAGAACGCCGATGCGCTCAGCCTGCGAGGTGCGAAGGGGTTCTGGAGCCGTCTGCAGCGGGGAAACCTGGGTCAGTACCCAGGGTTCCGGGCGGCTGTGCAAGAACACATCAACGACCTTGAGTACGCGCTAGCCGGATAGAGCGAGTGCCTTGGAGAAGGCTACCCAGCGTTGAATCCACCGCTGCGCATCCGCGATCTGCCACGCTGCGACGCGAAGGCGATCATGAATCCGAGCAGTGTGTGACCTATGGCCGAGTCGTGGGCAACATCAGAGGGCACGAGAAAATCGATGCTTGCAAACAAGCGTCGTGACACGTCAACCGAATTGGCAGTGCGCCGGGAGTTGCACTCGCGCGGCCTTCGCTACCGAGTCGACTTCGCGCCGGTGCCGGGCATTCGACGCCGGGCCGACATCACCTTCACCCGAGCGCGAGTCGCGGTGTTCATCGATGGATGCTTCTGGCACGGTTGTCCGTTGCATGGGACTTCTCCGAGGCAGAACGCCGATTACTGGGGCCCGAAGCTCGCGGCGAACATCGAGCGCGACCGCGACACGGATCGGCATCTCGAAGACGCCGGGTGGCGCGTCATGCGCTTCTGGGAGCATCAAGCGCCCAGGGAGACTGCGGATCAGATCGAGGCGGCTGTGCGGGGCTAAGCGTTAGTTCCTAGACGTGCGTCGTGGCCGCATCGCGGAGTGGACATGCTTGAAGTCGAGCTTCCATAGCCATTCGAGCGACTCAGTGCTCGGATGCGCGCGAAGCAACGAGAGGTCGCGCCGCCGGACGCCGATGCTGTCGAGGTCCACTCCAGAACGAGCGATGACGCTGCCTTCCTTCGGGTTGACGCGCCACAGCCCTGCGTCCATCGCGAGATGGTGATTTGCGCAGAGCACAAGTCCGTTCTGTGGATCGTCGGTTCCTTTCGCAAACTTCGGGCGCAGGTGGGCGGACGCGAGGAGAGGACGAGCATTGATGTCGCAGACCGCGCAACACGGCCCATACCGCTCCATAACTTCGAATGCGAACCGACGCTCATTTGCCCGCGAAGCGAGGCGCCTCGCGAGCCACTCCGGAGCCGATTCGTGCGCGAGCATTGGGCGCAAAGGCCCGAGGATCGGCTGAGGCACGAAAACGAGGAGGAACTCGTGCGCCTCATCGTTGCACGCTTCGACATAGGCGAGGCGCACCTCCCGCGTGGGGGCGTCTTTGTGCCCGCTGACGACGAAGATCGGCAGACCGAGGCGCATCGCGGTGCGGGTTGCCTCGATTTCGAGTTCGTCGTGCCCCCTGCGCTCGGTATCAGGGAACTTGTAGATCAGGCCGGTGTCACTGAGACGGTCCGCGTAGCTCGACCCGTCGTGCCGGACTCCAATCGTGATGCCGGAGGGGACCGCGGTCGAGGCTGTGCGTTGCTTGTCGACCCAAACCCCGCGGAACCCGCTGTAGATGCCCAGCGATCGGATCGTGGACGCCGGCGCGGAGGTATTCGGGTGCGCCTCCAATAAGCTGCGCCATCTGGACGCTCGCCACAGCAGTTGCTGCTCAAACGTGCTTGTCGACACGAATTCCCCGTTCCCCGGCGCCCACGGCCGATGATAGGGCCTCTTCGACTCTCAGGGCGGCGCGGGTGGTCCACGACCGGGGCAGAAGCGGTGCGCCTGCAAGTAACTCAGACGGCGCCGTCGCTAGGCTCACAAGCGGAACAACCCAAGCGCGAGGAAACATGCACGTACAAGAGATCCGACTTCAGCAGGTCCTCGAAGGCGCGAAGCAATACCGCGTGCCGTTGTACCAACGGACGTACTCCTGGAGCCTCAAGCAGCTCGGCCGATTGTGGAGTGACGTCGTGGATCTGTCTGATGCGCGCGTCGATGATCCTCGCGCCACCCACTTCACCGGCTCTCTCGTTCTTTCCACAGGCGGCGTGGGCCCGGGCGGCTCGGAGTTCCTGGTCGTCGACGGTCAGCAGCGTCTCACGACGCTCTCGGTTCTGATCGCGGCGATCCGTGACCACATCGCGAAGACCGAGCCGGATGCTCCTCAAAAGGTGGCTCGCCTCCACGAGACGTATCTCACCGACCGCTTCAAGCACGGCGACGATCGGTTGAAGCTCCTCCCGACTCAGGCGGATCGAACGGCGTTCAGGGCACTCGTCGACAACGCGGTTCTCGATGGAATGCACTCCGGCGTCATCGACGCCTATCGCTTCTTCCGAACGCGGCTCGTCGAGGCCGATGACCCCGAGGACCCACACGACATCGACCGCATCGCATCGGCGGTTCTCGACGGACTCGTGTTCGTCGCCATCACGGCCGGCCATGACGATAACGTCTACAGGATTTTCGAGTCGCTCAATAACACGGGGATGAAGCTCACCCAGGGCGACCTGCTCCGCAACTACATCTTCATGCGACTCGGTTCGCGCGGTGAGGACGTGTACGCATCCGTGTGGCTCCCGATGCAAACACTGCTCACCTCCGCCGATCTTGAGGCGCTGTTTTGGATGGACATCACTTGGTCGACGCCTGAGGCGAAGCAGGGTGACATCTATTCGCTGCAGGAGGCCCGTCTCTCTCGCTTGACCGATGCGGAAGTAGAGGCCGAGGTTCGGCGGTACGCCAGGCTAGCCGAACTCCTGACGCAGATCCGTGACCCCGAACGGTGTCGAGAGTCCGCACTACGCGAGCGGCTCGAGCGCCTGAAAGAGTGGGGTTCGATCGCCGCCGACCCGCTAGTCCTCTACATTCTGAGCCTTCAGGATTCCGGGCTCTCCGAAGAGGGGGAAGCTGCTAAGGCCCTGGCGGTTCTCGAGTCGTACTTCGTGCGGCGACTGCTGGTCAATGCGCCGACGAGCGCCCTTTCTCGCATCCTTCTCCGCGCTCCTGGCGAAATGGACTCCGCCGACATCTCAAGTTCGCTGCTTCGCTACTTGTCCACCGGCCGCAAGTTCTATGCCACTGACCGTCAGGTCGCGGACGCCATCATCGCGAAGCCCTTCTACTATTCGGGTCGGCCCACGCAACGGAAGACTCTGCTGACGTGGCTGGAGAGGATCCATGCCGGCAAGGAACCTGCGTCGCTCGCTTCTGCGACGATCGAGCACGTGATGCCCCAGACGCTGACCGACGCGTGGCGCGAAAGCCTCTCGCTCGACCTCGGGGAGTTCGCGACGGTCGACGACCTGCACGAGGCTTATCTTCATACCCTTGCCAACCTGACGCTGACCGGATACAACTCCGAGCTGAGCAACGCACCATTCGCGGCCAAACGAGTGCTTCTCGCCGAAAGCAACATCGCGCTGAATAAGCCGATCGCGGCAGCGGAAACCTGGGGTCGGCAGCAGATCCTCGGTCGCGGAGCTGCGCTGGCCGAGACCGTGCGGACCACGTGGGTCGCACCGCTCGCCGAGACTGATGTTGTGGAGTCCGGCGTGGCTTGGAAGCTCGCAACCGAGGTGATTGAGTCCATCCCCGAAGGACGCTGGACGACATATGGCAATGTCGCAACTATCGCCGGCACCCATCCGGTTCCACTCGGTGTGTTCCTCGGGAAGAACATCGTCTCGAACGCGTGGCGCGTCCTGCAAGCGGCAGGAACCATTTCGCCCGGCTTCCGATGGTCGCCGGGCAGTCCGAACGAGGGTCGCGACCCGAAGGACGTTTTGATCGAGGAAGGGATCGAGTTCGGCGCCGACGGACGAGCTGATGTTCAGTGCAAGCTAGAAGTCGCAGACCTCGCCGGTCTCCTGGGCGTCGAGATCGAGGCGAGTTCTACCGACGGCGAATTCGATGATTCCGATGAGCGAGAGAACGCATATCTGGCCCAGATGGCGGGAAGGTACACTCCGGCGACGATCCACGGGGTTATCGAAGTACTGCGAGCTTGGCGGGGCTTCGGCGGATACGTCACCTTCGGCACTTCGACCGACATCGGCGCGTTCCTTCACGTGCGGGAACCTGGATCGGCGTCTCACATCTGGCCGTTGGTCATCTACAGCTACGGCAGCGTCGAGGTCGTGTTTCAATGGCTGGCGAGTCGGCCACCGTTCGACGACATTCGCATGCGCGAGGAGTTCCGACGTCGCCTCAACCGGGCGCGAGGAGTCGCGATCGAGGACTCGAAGCTGAAAGTGCGGCCGACGTTCTCGGTCGATGTCCTCGCTGACGTCGCGGACCGTCAGAGGGTCATCGACGCACTCGAGTGGTTCATGGAGGTGATGGGCGAACATGATCGTCTCGTCCAGACCGAACCCTCCGGCGAACACGGCACGATCCACTTCACGCTGGACAATGAACATCGCGAACTTTCGCGAGAGATGGTGGTCGAGCGCCTTCAAGGGCACACTCCGGGGAATGTCCTGGCGTATTGGGTCGAGGTGGAGGGCATCCGCTGGCCCGTCAAGCAGGCATTCGGGATCGCGCTCGGTATCGAACCGAAGCAGTTCCAGTCCTGGGACGCGCGACGGCGACTCGAAACTCTCGGATTCGAGATCGGTCGCAGCTGAGTCGAGAACCTTACATCGCGGGGGTAGCGCCGTCTCATACCCATCCTTGCTCCGACAATCAGCCGCCCCAGCGATCGGGCGCGGCGCAGTGCTCGTCGTCGAACGGCTGCTAAGCGGAGCGCGCCAGCGCGGAGTCTGCAAGGAGTGAGCGGCGAGAACGGAGACGCGACCGATCGCTACACTCTCGGCGTCGGAGGGAGGCGCCCCTCGACCCCAACGCCAGTTGACGGCGTCTTCCGTCAACTATCCACATCGGTCATCGGCGGCGTTGACGGCGTCCAACCAGTGTCCGACACTAGGCCGATACTGACCATCGAGCCGGAGTGAGCGGAGGTCGAGATGGGCACCATCACGCCGTACGAAACGGCCAAGGGCCGCCGCTACCGCGTGCGCTACCGCAAGCCTGATCGCACCGAAGGGCAGAAGCGCGGCTTCACGACGATGCGCGAGGCGAAGCTCTACCTGTCCATGGTCACCGTGTCCAAGTCGAAGGGCGAGTACATCGATCCCGTGGCGTCGCGAGTGCCGGTGCGGATGTTCGCCGACAGCTGGCTGCGGTCGAAGCAGCCGCCGATGTCGAAGCCTTCGTACTACATGACGCTTGAGCGGGCGTGGAAGAACCACGTCGCTCCAGTCTGGGCAGACAGGGAGATCTGGTCGATCCGGCGGTCTGAAGTTCAGGACTGGGTGTCGGAGCTCGCGACGGAGAAGTCGCGCACGGTCGTCCTCCGCGCCCTGGGAGTCCTCGCAGGCATCCTCGATGTCGCCATCGATGATCGTCGCCTTGCGAACAATCCGGCGCGACACATCCGCAATCTCCCTCGGAGCGGACCAGGCAAGCGTCGCGTCTACCTCTCGCATGACCAGGTGGCGACGCTGGCGGCATGCTCGGCGCGTCCGACGATGGTCCTGACCTTGGCCTACACCGGTCTGCGCTGGGGCGAGGCGACGGGGCTGCGGGTGCGCAGCGTGAACCGACTGCGTCGGCGCTTCGTCATCGAGGAGAACGCGGTGATGATCGCGTACGAGATCCACGTCGGCACGCCCAAGACGCACGAGAAGCGCTCGGTGCCCTACCCCGAGCGCCTCGCTCCGATGATCGAGCAGGCCTGCGCCGGCAAAGGTCCCGAAGGGCTGCTGTTCGGCGACGGCGTCAACCACATGCGCAACTCAGGCGCACAGGGATGGTTCGCGAACGCGGTCCGCCGCGCGCAGGCTGTGGACCCATCGATCCCGCGGCTGACGCCTCACGACCTCCGCCACACCGCCGCGTCGCTCGCGATCAGCTCCGGCGCCAACGTGAAGGCCGTGCAGCGGATGCTGGGGCACGCGTCGGCGGCCATGACGCTCGACACCTACGCCGACCTCTTCGACGACGATCTGGATGCCGTCGCATCGCGCCTCAACGAGGGCATGCCGCTCGTGGCGCTGCCGGCGGGTCCGCAGACCCGCTACGCCCGACCGACGTAACGCCGGAGAGCAGACTGCTCAACTTTTCGACGAGGCTCAGGACGCCAGAAATGCTCGATTTCGTCGTTCTGAGGCATCGAACGACGCTCCGTGAAGGGCGTCGAATCTGCGTCGGTTTCGGCTCATAGCATTCTCAAATGCGGCCAAAAAGCGGCCAAAAACGCATTCTGAGTGGTCTGACCTCAGAAGAACAACCTGGTCAGAGGCAAAAAGAGGCGGTGCCCCTGGAGGGACTCGAACCCCCAACCGTTTCCTTAGGACGGAACTGCTCTTCCATTGAGCTACAGAGGCTGGCCACGAAAGTCTACCCTCGCCGCCGACCGCGCCCGGGAGGTGGGGTAGCGTCGCACCGGTGAGAGCACCCAGGGGCGCGGCATCCGCTCTCCTCGTTGTCATCGCCGCCGCGACCCTCGCCGGCTGCACGACGAATCCACCGACCGAGATCGCCCTTCCTCCTGCCGGTGCAGCTCCCGACTACCAGCTCGGCGGCGCCTACCCCCCGCCGGCCGGCGTCACGGTCGTCGTGCGCGATCGCACCGACCCTCCCGCCGAGGGCGTGTACTCGATCTGCTACGTCAACGCGTTCCAGACGCAGCCGGGCGAGCTCGCGGACTGGCCCGACGAGCTGCTCCTCAGAGACGCCGACGGTGACACCGTCTTCGACCCGGGGTGGCCCGACGAGGCGCTGCTGGACGCGGCATCCGATCACAAACGCGAAGCGATCGCCGAGGTCGTGCGGCCGTTGATCGAGGGATGCGCGGCCGCAGGCTACGACGCGGTCGAGTTCGACAACCTCGACACCTACGCCCGCAGCGGTGGTGCGCTCACGTTCGACGACAACCTCGCGCTCGCCGGAGTGCTCGTCGCGATCGCGCACGACGCTGGACTCGCGGCTGGCCAGAAGAACGCAGCCGAAGACGCGGCCGCACTGCGCAATGGAGCGGGCTTCGACTTCGCCATCGCCGAGGAATGCGCCGCCTTCGACGAGTGCGACGCCTACACCGACGTCTATGGCGATCTCGTGATCGCCGTCGAGTACTCCGACGCCGGCGAGTTCCGCGAAGCGTGTGAAGACGAGCGGATGCCGCCCTCAGCCGTGCTGCGCGACCGCGAACTCGTCCCGCCCGGGGATCCGGGCTACGTGTTCGAGCTCTGCCGCTGACATCCCCGGAACGGCAGCGGCCCCGACGCCGAAGCGCCGGGGCCGCTGAAAAGCCGAGGGGAACTCAGTCCTGGAGGCCGAGCGCGAAGCGCACCGAGCCGTCCTCCGACAGTTCCGCATCGAGCACGCGGTCGTCGAGCGCCGTTGCGGCGGTCTCGTCGAGGAACACTCGCGCGCCGTCGGTGACGACCACCGTATCGAGCGGCTGCGGATCGCCCGCGACGCTCAGCTCGAACCCGGTGTCGTTGCCCGCGTCGCGGATGCGCACGCCTCCGTCTTCGACCTGCGGAACCCGTGCGACGATCTGCTTGACTGCCTCAGCGGCGGTCTGGGTCATCGTGAGCATGATGTTCTTCCTTCCGTAGCGGACTGCGGACCGGCCACGATTCCGAGAATCGGCGCGAGGGGCAAGGTGAGAGCGGCATTTGGAGGGGAATGCCAGGTTCGGGATGCTGCGGCGTCGGGGCTCCGCGGCGGTTCGGGGGGTTTCGATACGGCGCTTCGCGCCTACTCTACCGGCGGGTGGGATGACGGGAGCGGGGTGGGGTGTTGGTTCGGGGGGTTTCGATACGGCGCTTCGCGCCTACTCAACCGGCGGGGGCAGGGTTTCGCGATCCGCAAAGATCGGGGATTCTTGCCGCGGCGCGGGGTGTAATGCGAGGCTGATCGTCCCTGGCCTCTGCCAGGGTGGACGCGAACCAGCACCTGATCCAGAGGAACGCATGACCCGCATCGGCATCGTCGCCGAGGCCCCCGGTGAGAACCGGGTGGCCGCGACTCCCACCACCGTCCCCAAACTCATCGCACTCGGCTACGACGTCGTCGTCGAATCCGGCGCAGGCGCGGCATCCTCGTTCCCCGACGCGGCGTACCAAGAGTCCGGGGCATCCGTCGTCGACAGCACTGAAGCCTGGGCGAGCCCGATCATCCTCAAGGTCAACGCGCCGACGCCGGCCGAGATCGACCGCCTCGCCGACGGAGCGACCATCGTCGCGACCCTGAGCCCGGCGCTGCGCCCCGATCTCGTCGAGGCACTGGCCACACGCGGCATCACGGCGATCGCGCTCGACGCCGTGCCGCGTATCTCGCGCGCGCAGTCGATGGACGTGCTCAGCTCGATGGCCAACATCTCCGGCTACCGCGCCGTGGTCGAGGCGGCGCACGAGTTCGGCCGCTTCTTCACCGGCCAGGTCACGGCGGCGGGCAAAGTGCCGCCGGCCAAGGTGCTCGTCGCGGGCGCCGGCGTCGCCGGTCTCGCCGCGATCGGCGCAGCGTCGAGCCTCGGCGCGATCGTGCGCGCGACCGACCCGCGGCCGGAGGTCGCCGACCAGGTCGCGTCGATCGGCGGAGAGTACCTCGAGGTCGTCGTGCCCGACGAGCAGAAGGAGGTTTCGTCCGACGGCTACGCCAAGGCCACCAGTGACGCTTACAACCGTCGCGCTGCCGAGCTGTACTCCGAGCAGGCCGCCGACGTCGACATCATCATCACCACGGCGCTCATCCCGGGCCGCGCGGCGCCGCGCCTCATCACGGCGGCCGACGTCGCGAGCATGCGCCCGGGCAGCGTCATCGTCGACATGGCGGCCGGCCAGGGCGGCAACGTGGAGGGCTCGGTCGCGGGGGAGCGGGTCGTAACCGACAACGGCGTCGTCATCCTCGGCTACACCGACCTTCCGGGGCGCCTGCCGCAGCAGGCATCCCAGCTCTTCGCCACCAACCTGGTGAACCTGCTCAAGCTGCTCACTCCCGGCAAGGACGGCGAGCTCAACCTCGACTTCGACGACGTCGTGCAGCGCACGGTCACGGTCGTGCAGGACGGCGCGGTCACCTGGCCGCCGCCGCCTGTGCAGGTCTCGGCCGCGCCCGCGAAGGCCGCAGCCGCACCGTCCGCACCGGTCCTCGAGAAGAAGACCATGTCGCGCGGCACGAAGACCGGGCTCGTCGTCGCGGGCATCGCGGCGCTCTTCGCCATCTGCGCGTTCGCGCCACCACCCCTACCGCAGCACTTCCTCGTGCTCACGCTCGCGGTCGTGGTCGGCTTCTACGTCATCGGCCACGTCGCCCACGCGCTGCACACGCCCCTCATGAGCGTGACGAATGCCATCTCGGGCATCATCGTCGTCGGCGCCATGGTGCAGATCACCGTGCCCGACCTGACGGTGCAGATCCTGGCCGCGGTCGCCGTGCTGCTGGCATCCATCAACATCTTCGGCGGCTTCGCCGTCACGCGGCGCATGCTCGCGATGTTCCAGAAAGGTGAGACCCGATGATCGCCGTCGCGGGCCAGGTGGCCGGCGCCGCCTACATCGTCGCCGCACTCCTTTTCATCCTGAGCCTCGCCGGGCTCAGCAAGCACGAGACGAGCCGCCGCGGCGTCACCTACGGCATCGTCGGCATGACGATCGCGCTGCTTGCGACAGTGTGGCTGGTGGCCGCCGACGCGTGGGCCGACCCGGCGGCGACCCTCGGACTCGTGCTGCTGGTCGCGGCTGTTCTCATCGGCGGTGCGATCGGTCTGTGGCGCGCGCGCATCGTCGAGATGACCGGGATGCCGGAGCTCATCGCCCTGCTCCACTCCTTCGTCGGTCTCGCCGCAGTGCTCGTCGGCTGGAACGGCGCACTGTACGACACCGGCCTCGAAGGTACGCTCGCCGACATCCACCACGCCGAGGTCTTCATCGGCGTCTTCATCGGCGGCGTGACCTTCACCGGCTCGATCGTCGCGTTCCTCAAGCTGTCGGCGCGCATCTCGTCCAAGCCGCTCATGCTGCCGGGCAAGAACGCGCTCAACCTCGGCGCCCTTGCCCTCTTCCTCGTGCTGACGGTCTGGTACGTGATCACGCCCGAGCTGTGGCTGCTCGTCACGGTGACCGCTCTCGCCCTGGCTCTCGGCTGGCACTTGGTCGCCTCGATCGGCGGCGGCGACATGCCCGTCGTCGTCTCGATGCTCAACAGCTACTCGGGCTGGGCGGCCGCCGCGGCGGGATTCCTGCTCAACAACGACCTGCTCATCGTCACCGGCGCGCTCGTCGGCTCGTCGGGTGCGTACCTGAGCTACATCATGTGCAAGGCGATGAACCGCTCGTTCCTCTCCGTCATCGCCGGCGGCTTCGGCATCGAGGCACCCAGTGGGCCCGAGGCGGAGTACGGCGATCACCGCGAGGTCGACGCCGAGACCGCGGCCGACATGCTGACCAGCGCATCGTCGGTCGTCATCACCCCCGGCTACGGCATGGCCGTCGCACAGGCGCAGCACGGGGTCGCTGACCTCGTGCAGCGATTGCGCGACCGGGGGATCGACGTGCGGTTCGGCATCCACCCCGTCGCCGGCCGTCTGCCGGGGCACATGAACGTGCTGCTGGCCGAGGCCAAGGTGCCCTACGACATCGTGCTCGAGATGGACGAGATCAACGACGACCTCGCGCGCACCGACGTCGTGCTCGTCATCGGCGCGAACGACACCGTCAACCCCGCCGCGGCCGAAGACCCGGGCAGCCCGATCGCCGGCATGCCGGTGCTGCGCGTGTGGGAGGCATCGAACGTGATCGTGTTCAAGCGATCCATGGCGTCGGGATACGCGGGCGTGCAGAACCCGCTGTTCTACCGCGAGAACGCGCAGATGCTGTTCGGCGACGCGAAGGACAAGGTCGACGAGATCCTCGGGCTGCTTTCACGCGCGCCCGCGTCGTGACGTCTGCGAGGCGGCGTGCGTCAGTGCGCCGCCTCGTAGGCTTCGAGAACGGATGCCGGCACCCGGCCCCGCTCCGACACCTGGTGGCCGTTCTTCTTCGCCCACTCGCGGATGGCGCCGTAGTCCTGCTGACCGGTGCGGCGCCGCTTGCGCGCGGCGCCTCCGCCGCTGCCGGCACCGCCGCGCGATGAGCCGACGCTGCGTCCGGCGGCGACGT
This sequence comes from Microbacterium gallinarum, assembly GCF_014837165.1. Taxonomy (GTDB): domain Bacteria; phylum Actinomycetota; class Actinomycetes; order Actinomycetales; family Microbacteriaceae; genus Microbacterium; species Microbacterium gallinarum. The sequence goes on along the minus strand of NZ_JACSPM010000006.1, from coordinate 137,423 downwards.
AGGGGGCGAGCGCGTCGCGGAGCGCCGCGGCGTTGCCCTCGGTGAGGTCGATCTCGTAGGCGACGCCGTCGAGAGAGAACAGGACGGTCTCACCCTCTCCGACTTCGAGGACGGAGCCGTCGAGGTCGTCGACGAGCTGATGCACAATTCTGCGAGCCATGAATGGCACTTTACGCGCGTCCATTCCCCTTTCGCACCCGAATTGTGGAGCTGGGGAAATCGGATACCCTACGGAATTCGGGTCGATCTTTCCGAATTCCGCCCCGACTCGGGCATTTTCGCGGGGTTCGCGCTACGGCAGGAGGCCGGCGCGGCGGGCCTTGGCGACCGCGGCGTGGCGGGTCGAGGCATCCAATTTCGCCATTGCCGACTGAAGATACGACTTGACCGTTCCCTCGCGCAGGGAAAGGGTCGCAGCGATCTCGGAATTCGTCGCGCCGAGTGCGGCGCACGCCAGCACGTCGATTTCACGCGGCGAAAGGCGCACGTCGAGTTCGAGCGCCGGCTCTTTCTCGGACTGCGACAATGCCGCGAGGCGCTGCTCGAGCCGCGCGAGCCGATCGCGCAGCGCGGGGTCGTCGACGCCGGCCGCGATGCTGCGCAGTTCCGCATAGGTCTGGCGCAGCTCTTCTCGGGCGGCGGGAGCGAGAACGGATGCCGCGGCCGGCGCGGCCGGGGGAGCCAGAGCCAGCCGGCGGTCGACCTCTTCGCGGATGCGCAGCTCACTGGAGAGCTCCTCGGCGACCGCGAACGCGGGACGCGCCGCGACGTCGCCGACAGGGGCGGACGACCACGAGCCGCAGTAGATGACGCCGCGCGCCCGCGCGCCGACGAGCACCGGGATCGCGATCAGCGTCGAGATGCCCTCGCCCAGCACGGCGCGGTCGTAGTCGTGCGTGATGCTGCGCGACGAGCGGTAGTCGAGGGCGAGCCGGGGGCGCTTCTCGACGAGGGCGCGTCCGCCGAGTCCGCGGGATGCCTGCACCACGAGTCCCTCGAGGCTGCGCGTGCGAGCGCCGGCGATCGAGGTGACGTGGATCGCGTCGCCGCGTTCGAGGCCGCCGAAGGCGACGGGGAAGTGGGTTCGACGCACCAGGTCGTTCACCGCGCGGGCGAGCAGCTGCGTGTCACCGTCGTTGCGGTTCGACTTCTCGCCTGCGGGGGAGCCGCTCACGCGGTACCTACTTCCGGGGGTGACGGCGTCCTCGCCGCTTTTCGTAGCGTCGACCCTACCACCCGGGTTGAGCGCTCGTCCCGCCGCCCGGAGACCCCCACCCGGCGCGAAGAAGCGCCCGTTCATGAGGCAAGGAGGCCACATGTCCGATGCTCGGACAGACACCGCCCCACCCGGCGGAATCGACTACATCGAGGTCGAGGAGTCGCCCCGGTTCACAGAGCTCAAGCGCAAGCAGCGCGGCTTCGTGTTCCCGATGGCGGTCGCATTCCTCGTCTGGTACTTCGCGTACGTGCTCCTCTCGTCGTTCGCGCCGGAGTTCATGGCGCAGCGCGTGTGGGGCGACATCACCGTGGGCCTGATCTTCGGCCTCGGCCAGTTCGTGACGACGTTCGCCATCACGATGACGTACGTCTGGTACGCCAACCGCAAGCTCGACCCCATCGCTGAGGAGATCCGCGAGGAGCTCGAGGCACGTCAGGAGGCCTCCGTATGAACGATGTCTTCGCTGCGATCTCGGCCGCCGTCGACACGGTCGAGAACAACCCCATCCTGAACATCTCGATCTTCGGGGCGTTCGTGGCGGTGACCCTGTTCATCGTCATCCGCGCGAGCCGCAACAACAAGACGGCGGCCGACTACTACGCCGCCGGGCGCTCGTTCACCGGCCCGCAGAACGGCTTCGCCATCTCGGGCGACTACCTGTCGGCGGCATCCTTCCTCGGAATCTGCGGGGCCATCGCCATCAACGGCTACGACGGATTCCTCTACTCCATCGGCTTCCTCGTCGCATGGCTTGTGGCGCTGCTGCTCGTGGCCGAGCTCATGCGCAACACGGGCAAGTTCACGATGGCCGACGTGCTGTCGTTCCGGCTGAAGGAGCGTCCGGTGCGCATGGCCGCGGCCATCACGACGCTGGCGGTGTGCTTCTTCTATCTGCTGGCGCAGATGGCCGGCGCGGGCGGTCTGGTCTCGCTGCTGCTCGGCATCACCGAGACGCTCGGGCAGTCGATCGTCGTCGCCGTGGTCGGCGTGCTGATGATCGTGTACGTGCTCATCGGCGGCATGAAGGGCACGACCTGGGTGCAGATCGTGAAGGCGTTCCTGCTCATCGGCGGCGCGCTCGTCATGACGATCTGGGTGCTGGCGATCAACGGCTTCAGCCTCAACACGCTGCTCGAGAGCGCGGTGGCGGCGTCGCCGCAGGGAGAGGCGGTCCTCGGACCCGGCCTGCAGTACGGCGCGAACCCGTGGGACTTCATCTCGCTGGCGATCGCCCTGGTGCTCGGCACCGCGGGTCTGCCGCACGTGCTGATGCGCTTCTACACGGTGCCGACGGCCAAGGAGGCGCGTCGGTCGGTGGTGTGGGCGATCTGGCTGATCGGCCTCTTCTACCTGCTGACGCTCGTGCTCGGCTACGGTGCCGGCGCCATGGTCGGCCCGGAGGTCATCGCGGCGGCGCCGGGTGGCGTCAACTCGGCTGCACCGCTCCTCGCGCTCGAACTCGGCGGGCCCCTCCTGCTCGGTTTCATCTCGGCGGTCGCGTTCGCGACGATCCTCGCGGTCGTCGCCGGACTCACGATCACCGCCGCGGCCTCATTCGCGCACGACATCTACGCGAACGTCGTGAAGAAGGGCGACGTGCCGCCGGACGGCGAGGTCAAGGTCGCCCGCCGCACGGTCATCGTGATCGGCATCCTCGCGATCATCGGCGGCATCGGCGTGCAGGGGCAGAATGTGGCGTTCCTTGTCGCGCTCGCCTTCGCAGTTGCGGCGTCGGCGAACCTGCCGACGATCCTGTACTCGCTCTTCTGGCGCAAGTTCACCACGCGCGGGGCGGTGTGGAGCATGTACGGCGGTCTGGCCGCCGCGATCATCCTCATCTTCCTGTCGCCGGTGTTCTGGGGTACGGAGACGAGCGTGTTCAAGGTGGGCACGGCGATCTGGCCGCTCAACAACCCGGGCATCGTCTCGATCCCGCTCGGGTTCTTCCTGGGCTGGCTGGGATCGGTGACCTCGACCAGGGCCGAGGACCGGCGCAAGGCGGCCGAGATGGAAGTGCGGTCGCTCACCGGCTTCGGTGCCGAGAAGGCGACCAACCACTAGCCGCGAGTCACCGCAGTGAATCGGCACGGCCCGGGCGGGAACGCCCGGGCCGTGTTTCGCGCGGACGGGGAACGTCTGCGCGGATGCGCCGCGGGCGGCCTACACGCCCGCGGGGCGTTCGGGGACCTCCACGCGTGCGGGGCCCTACACGCCCGCGGGGCGTTCGGGGACCTCCACGCCCGCGGGGCGCTCGAGGTCGATGAGGTACTTCTTCACGTCGGGCCGGCCGCCGTACTCGCCGAGCGAGCCGTCGGCGCGCACCACGCGGTGCACCGGCACCACGATCGAGAACGGCGTCGTCGCGCACGCGGTGCCGACGGCACGCGCCGCGCGCGGGCTGCCCGCCGCGATCGCGACCTCGCCGTAGCCGGCGGTCTCGCCGTAGGGGATCTCGCGCACGGCCTCGAGCGCATCACGCGTGAAACCCCGCACCAGGCGCCAGTCGAGCTCGAGGTCGAACGACCGGCGATCGCCGTCGAAGTACTCGTCGAGCTGCGTGATCGCCGCATCGAGCAGGGCGCTCGTCGCGGCATCCGTCCCCTCGTCGTCATCGGGCAACGGCACCGCCCGGAGGGCGAGGGACACCCACTCGAGCTCGGCACCGAGCGGACCGTCGAAGGGGTGGAGCGTCACGATGCCCTCGTCGGTGGTGACGATGAGGATGTCGCCCACGGGGGAGGGATGGACGCGGAAGCGAGGCGAGTCCGGGGAGGTCATGGGACCATCCTGGCCCCGACCCTCCCCACACCCACCCGGACGACCGCGGACTGTGCACGCCGAGCCCCGGAGCGAGCGTGGGGAGGAAGGGCTGATGACCCGGCGTGTCCAATACCGCGAAACTCGGCTCCGTTGCAAGTGGCATCCGGACACGCCGCTTAGTGTGGCTTGCGTGTGGCGAGCAGAAGGCAGCGTCGTGGCCGGCGCAGAGGACGCCGTGCCCGGGAGCGTCGTGACGCCGGGCGATCTCGGCCTCGCCGAGCCCGATGTGGTCGTGGCGCACATCGCCGACCCCGACCGCGAGCGCCTGCGCGTGCAGTCCGCCGACCTCGGCGGGCGCTCCACGCTGCTGCACTTCACCGACGCCGGCGACTCGTCCATCGAGATCACCAAGGCTCACCCGGGCAGCCTTCCGCAGTTCATCACCGGCCGCTCGACGCTGCTCTCGAACCTCTTCCGCGACGAGGTCGCGCTGCGCAACGCGCGGCTCGCCGCCGAGCGAATCACAGCCAAGAACACCGAGCTGCGCACCACGCGCGGGCTCGAGCCGGTGCATCTCGCGGTCGGGCTCGCGAACTGGCGCATCGGCGGCATGGAGTGCTCGGCCCCGATCCTGCTGCGTCCGCTGGCGATCCGGCGCCACCACTCCGACTTCGAGCTCAAGCTCCACGGCTCGTTCAGCGTCAACCCCGAACTCGTCCGCGCGATGCTCACGCACTTCGGCATCGAGCTCGACGGCGCAGGGCTCGCCGCTCTCGCCTATGACGGCGGCGTCTTCAAGCCGCAGCCGGTCATCGACCACCTGCGTGCCCTCACGTCGTGGATCGAGTCCTACGTCGTCAAGCCGCGCCTGCTGGTGTCGAGCTTCGCCGATGTCGGCGACGCGATGGCGCGGGATGCCGCAGACCTCGACCACCCCGTACTGAATGCGCTCGCTGGCCATCCCGCCGACCGCGAGGCGATCACACTGCGTCGCGTCGCGCCGGAGCCGACCAGCCCCGACGAGCGCCCGCCCGCCGCCGACACGCTGCTGCTCGACGCCGACTCCGAGCAGGAGCGCGTCCTCGCGCGGATCACCGCAGGCCAGTCGCTCGCGGTGCACACGCTGCCCGGCACCGGCGGCACGCAGACCGTCATCAACGCCGTGGGCGCCCTCGTGCGCGACGGCAAGCGCGTGCTCGTCGTGAGTGCGCGCAGCTCGACGCTCGACGGCATCCGTCACCGTCTTGCGGGCATCGGCCTGCCCGGACTCGCCGTCTCGCCGCGCACGCTCCAGCGCGACCTCATCCGCGCCATCGGCCGGAACGAGAAGGCCGAGGCGCCGAAGATCGCCGACATCGACGACGCGCTCGTGAGGCTGCGCGGCGTGCTGCGCGACTATCGCGGAGCCGTGACGGCGCAGCATCCGTCGCTCGGTGTCTCTGTTCTAGAGATCCTGCGTGCGCTCGCGACCCTCGCCGCACACGATCCGGCCCCCTCGACCGCGGCGCGCTTCGACGCCCTCACGCTCGAGCGGCTGGCCGACGGACGCGCCGAGGCCGCCGAGAAGCTCGCCGCCGCCGCGCGGCTGGGGGAGTTCCGCTTCGGACCCGACGACTCGCCCTGGTACGGCGTCTCGTTCGCCAAGCCCGAGCACGCCCGCGCCGCGCACGCGCTCGCCGGCAAGCTGCACCGCAGCGACGTGCCGAGCCTGCTCGAGCGCGGGTACGAGCTGATCGCGCAGACGCGCATGCGGCCGTTCCAGACGATCGCCGAACTGGGCGCGTACCTGCGGCTGCTGCAGGGCATCCGCGACTCGCTCGACCGCTTCAGCCTCACCGTCTTCGAACGCCCGCTGGGCGAGCTCATCCAGGCGCACGCACCGCGCCGCGACGCCCCGAACATGAGCGGCCCGAACCGCCGCCGGCTCAAGCGCCTGTCGCGCGAGTACGTGCGCCCGGGCGTGCACGTGCCCGACATGTACGAGGCGCTCGTGCGCATCCAGCAGCAGCGCACCGAGTGGCAGCGCTTCGTCGATGCGGGCGTGATCCCCGAGGTGCCGCTCGGCCTGGCCGACGTGCACGTCGCGTGGGCGCGCGTCGAAGCCGAGCTCGCCGAGCTCGACGACGTGCTCGGACGCACCGGCGCCGACAAGCTCGCGACGCTTCCCGTGAAGCACCTCGTGCGCACCCTCGCCGGCCTCGCCGCCGACTCCGATGTGTTCGACAACCTCAAGGAGCGCGCGACCCTGCGCACCGACCTCGCCCGCCTCGGGCTCGAGCCGCTGCTCACCGAGCTCTCGGTGCGCCACGTGCCCGAGTCGCAGGTCGCCGACGAGCTCGAGTACGCATGGTGGCAGTCGGCGCTCGAGATGCTGCTGCGCACCGACCGCGCGGTCCTCGGCGCGAACACCGCCGTGGTCGACCGCCTGGAGCGCGACTTCCGGCTCGTCGACGAGGCGCATGCCGCGGCATCCGGCCCTCTTCTCGCCGCTCAGCTGGCCACGCAGTGGCGCATCGGCATCGTCGACCATTCCGGCGAGGCGACGGCGCTCAAGACCGCGCTGAAGAACGGCGGAGTCACCGCGGCCGACCTCGTACACGCCGCCCCGCACCTGTCGCGCGTGCTGGCGCCGGTCTGGCTGTCTTCTCCGTACGACGTGCCCGAGATTCCGGCGTCGCCCGAGTTCGATGTGGTGATCATCGCGGATGCCGCGGCCCTGTGCATCGCCGAAGCCGCTCCCGCTCTGCGGCGCGGCCGGCAGGTCGTCGTGTTCGGCGATCCGGTGACGCAGAAGCCCACGCCGTTCCGCGTCGCCGCCGGCGCACCTCTGGAAGAGGAGCCGGCCGACGGGGCCGAGCCGTTCGACTCGACCAGCGTGTTCGAGCGCCTGGCCGAGCTGCTTCCGGTCGAGACCCTGACCCGCAGCTATCGGGCCGGTGGCGAGGACCTCGCCGAGCTGGTGAACGACGCCTTCTACGGCGGCGAGCTGGTGTCGCTGCCCTGGGCCGGCTCGTACCTCGGCCGCGGAAGCCTCGGCGTCGACTACGTCGAGGGCGGCACCGGAGCGCCCGACCCGATCACCGGCGCGGTCGAGAGCCCCGACGCCGAGGTCAACCGCGTCGTGACGCTCGTCGTCGAGCACGCCGTCAACCGCGGCACCGAATCGCTCATGGTCGTGACGGCCAGCGTGCGGCACGCGGAGCGCATCCGCGCCGCGGTCGAGCGGGCCTTCTCGGGACGCTCCGACGTCGCCGACTTCGTCTCGCGTGACACCGCCGAGCCGTTCGCGGTGCTGACGCTCGAGGAGTCGGTCGCCGAGAGCCGCGACCGCGTGATCTTCTCGCTCGGCTTCGGCCTGACCAAGCACGGCCGCGTGCTGAGCGACTTCGGCGACCTCTCGACGCCCGACGGCGAGCGACTGCTGACGGTCGGGATGACGCGTGCCCGGCGCTCGATGGTGATCGTGTCGTCGATCCGCCCGTCGGCGTTCGACGACGGGCGGCTCGAGCACGGCGCCGCGACGCTCATGTCGATCCTCGGCGGGATCGCCGCGAAGGCGCGCGAGGCCCGCCTCGAAGACCTGGCCGATCCGCTGACGCGCGCGCTCGCCCGCGAGCTGCGCCGCGTCGGCCTGTCGGTGGACGTGCACTACCGCGGGCTGCTGCCGCTGGTCGCGCAGTACGACGGCAAGGCGGTCGTGGTCGAAAGCGACCCCGAGACGACCGGCGAGTCGCTGCGCGAGTCGCTCCGGCTGCGCCCGCAGATCCTCCGCCGGCTCGGCTGGCACTACGTGCGCGTGCACTCGTTCGACCTCTACAGCGACCCCGCGGGCGTCGCCCAGCGGATCGCCGCGATGCTCGGCGTTCCGCCCGAGGCGCCACGCGTCGAGGCCGACACACAGCCGATCGATGTCACCGACTGACCGCCAGCGCGTCGAGCGGGTACCCGGCTCGCGCCGCGTGAAGCTGACGCCCGCGCCCGGAACCGACGCCGAGCCGGTGGTGGGGGATGAGGACCCGGATGCCGGTGGCGCGGCCGACGCGGGTGCCTCGGGGTCGAACGACGAGCGCCTGAAGCGCGACGTCCCCCCGCACTATTGAGGCCGGGGCGCGTGCGGGCGCGCGGCGGCGGGCCCCCACCGGTTGCGCGGGTGTCGGCGCCCCCGCCGGTTGAGTAGGCGCGAAGCGCCGTATCGAAACCCCCTGCACCGCCGGTTGAGTAGGCGCGAAGCGCCGTATCGAAACCCCCGCACCGCCGGGCGACTTCGCCCCCGCCGGTTGCGCGGGTGTCGGCGCCCCCCGCCGGTTGAGTAGGCGCGAAGCGCCGTATCGAAACCCCCTGCACCGCCGGTTGAGTAGGCGCGAGTCGCCGTATCGAAACCCCTGCACCTGCGAGGCGGCGGCTCCTCGCTCGACCGCGCCGAACTGCGCTACACGAATCGGTGCGAGAGCACTTCGGCGCGGTCGAACGTGAGACCCACGAACTCGACCGCGCCGAACTGCGTTACACGGATGCGTGCGAGAGCACCTCGGCGCGGTCGAACGGGGCAGCGCGAGACGAGGCCGCTCCGCTATGCCTTGGGCTGCGCCGACAGGAGGTCCCGGATCTGCACCAGGAGCTCCTGCTCGGTGGGAAGCTCGGCGGCTTCCTCCTCCGAGATGCCGGCACGAGCGGCGGCGCGCTCCTTCCACTTGTTCATCGGGTAGACGAACACGAAGTACACGACGACCGCGACCGCGAGGAAGTTGATGATCGCGCCGATGATCGCTCCGAACGCGAAGAACACCGGGTCACCGTTGAGGTTGGTCGCCGTCCAGCCGACGGCATCCAAACTGCTCGCGTTGAACACGAGCGCGATGAGCGGGTTGATGAGGCCGGCGACGATCGCATTCACGATCAGCGTGAACGCCGCGCCGATGACGACCGCGACCGCCAGGTCGATGACGTTTCCGCGGAGGATGAACTCCTTGAAGCCCTTGATCATGTGATGCTCCTCACTGTCTCCGGCTTCCGCCGGTCACGACCCGGTCGAGGCGGGGGAGGCTTTCGCCTCCGACTTCGATGATGTCGAAGACGGCGAAGACCCGCCACTCGCAGACGAAGAGGACGATGAAGAGGCCGGGGCCGCGGCATCCGTCCCCTTCTTCTCTCCTGCGCGGGAATCGGTGCGGTAGAAGCCGGACCCGTTGAAGGTCACGCCGATCGACCCGTACTCCTTGCGCAGCGGACCGCCGCACTCGGGGCACTCCGTGAGGGCGGGATCGGCGAAGGACTGGACCGCGTCGAAGCGGTGTCCGCACTGCTTGCAGGCGTAGGCGTAGGTGGGCATTTCTCTCTCGGTCGTTCAGCGCCGGGCGGGCGCGAGGACGATGGTCTGCGTCGGTGTCACGACGCCGCTGACGGGCTGGTCGTGGAGGTCGCTCGGAACCTCGTCGAGCACCTCGGAGTCGAAGACCACGGCGTACACGGGCGGGCAGCGCTCCATCGACCCGATCGTCTTGTCGAAGTAGCCGCGGCCCCAGCCCAGGCGCATGCCGGTGCGGTCGACGGCGGCGGCGGGGATCACGAGCAGGTCGACGTCGTTGACGGCGATCGGTCCGAGCAGCTCGCCGACGGGCTCGGGGAGTCCGAACATGCCCTCGGCGATGTCGAGGTCGGGCGTCGCGACCGACCAGTCGAGCAGGCCGTCCGTGCGCGTGACGGGAAGGAGGACCCGGATGCCGCGTGCCACGGCCCCGGCGACGAACTCACGCGTGCCCGGCTCGGTCGTGGTCGAGAGGAAGCACGAGATCGACGTCGCGCCGTGGGTGGCGATCAGCGCATCGAGCTGCTCCGTGATGCCGGCGGCCGCGACCTCGCGGGCCTGCGGGGTCAACAGCTGCCGACGCTCCCGCAACTCTGCTCGGAGCGCGCGCTTCGCATCGGCGATGGCGTCGGACATGCCCTCGATTCTAGGCGTCGCCGGGTGTGCCGTTCGCCGCCTCGATGCATATAGCGGCCGATCATCGGGTGTCAACGCGCGGGGAGCTCGAACCTGAGGACCCTAGAATGCTCGCATGCCCCACACTTCCATCAAGGCTGTCATTCCTGCGGCCGGACTCGGCACGCGCTTCCTCCCCGCAACCAAGGCGATGCCCAAGGAGATGCTGCCGGTCGTCGACAAGCCGGCCATCCAGTACGTCGTGGAGGAGGCGGTGCAGGCGGGGATCGACGACATCCTCGTCATCATCGGCCGAAACAAGAACGCGATCTCGAACCACTTCGACTCGGTGCCCGAACTCGAAGAGAAGCTGAAGGACAAGGGCGACACCGATCGCCTGCACCGTGTGCTCGAGTCGAGCGACCTCGCCGACATCCACTTCGTCCGTCAGGGCGAGCCCAAGGGTCTCGGCCACGCGGTGCTGCGTGCCAAGGCGCACGTGGGCGACTCGTCGTTCGCCGTGATGCTCGGTGACGACCTCATCGACGAGCGCGACGAGCTGCTCACCACGATGATCGCCGAGCACGAGCGCCGCGGCGCGACCGTCATCGCCCTCATGGAGGTCGACCCCGAGCACATCCACATGTACGGCGCCGCCGCCGTCGAGGAGACCGACACCGAGGGCATCGTCCGGGTGACCGGTCTGGTCGAGAAGCCGCAGAAGGAGGACGCGCCGTCCAACCTCGCGATCATCGGCCGGTACGTCCTGAGCCCCGACGTGTTCGAGATCCTCGAGCGCACCGAGCCGGGCAAGGGAGGCGAGATCCAGCTCACCGACGCGCTGCAGGAGCTCGCCGCCGACGAGAACGGCCCCGGCGTGTACGGCGTGGTCTTCCGGGGTCGCCGGTACGACACCGGCGATAGGGTGGACTACATCAAAGCCATCGTGCAGCTCGCCGCCGATCGTGACGATCTCGGACCCGATCTGCGTCCCTGGTTCAAGGAGTTCGCGGCGAAGCTCTAGCGCCGCCCGTACGAGGGGGTCATGTGGACCTGACGGCTCCTCGCAGGCACGGACCGGTATCCATCCGGCTCGTGCGCCAGCGTGACGCCCGGCAGCTGCAGACCGAGCTGCTGTCGAACCGCGAGTGGCTGCGGCCGTGGGAGGCGACGAGCCCCGACGGCCCCGTCTCGTTCGACATGCGACTCGGCGTGCGACGCCTGCTGCAGCAGTACCGCGACGGCGCCGGCGTGCCCTTCGTGATGGAGCACGACGGCAACATCGCCGGTCAGCTGAACGTGTGGGGCATCGCGCGAGGATCCCTCGCCTCGGCCACGATCGGCTACTGGGTGAGCAAGCGGTTCGCCGGACGCAGCATCACCCCGACGGCGGTCGCGATGGCGACCGACATCTGCTTCACCGAGCTCCGCCTGCACCGCATGGAGATCTGCATCCGCCCTGAGAACCAGGCGAGCCTGCGCGTGGTCGAGAAGCTCGGCTTCCGGTACGAAGGCCTGCGCCGCCGGTACATCCACATCGACGGAGACTGGCGCGACCACTACGCCTTCGCGCTCGTGCGCGAGGACGTGCCCGAGGGCGTGCTGCAGCGGTGGGTGTCGGGGCATGCGCCGCACGACGCGGCGACCGTGCCGCCCGCCGATCGTCTGCACGCCTAGAGCGACACGCGACGGGATGCCTCGGCCGAGGCATCCCCTCACATACCGTTGTGCACATGGGCGGGCAAGTGTTGGGTGGCGGGGTCATCGTGCTCGTCGCCGTGCTGTTGTGGCTCGTCTATCTGCTTCCGTCGTGGCACAGCCGCCGGCAGTTCGACGCGGCCGAGCGGAACGCGGTGCGACTGAACCAGGCGCTCCGCGTGCTCGCCGAGACGAGCGAGATGCCGCAGGAGGTCCACCTCGAGCTCAACGCGCGCACGGCGATGGCGCAGCAGCGCCTCGCCCGGCAGGCTCTCGCGCAGCGCGAGTCGGCCGCCCTCGAGCAGGCGAAGGTCGACCTCGAGCGCGCGCGCACCGAGCGCGAGCTTGCCGAGGCCACCGCGCGGGTCGAGCGGGAACGGGAGCGCGCCGAGCGCGAGCGCGCCGAAGCCGCCGCCCGCATCGAGCTCGAGCATGCACGCGCCGACCGCGCCGCCGCACAGGCTCAAGCTCGCGCCGAGGTCGAGGCCGCGGAGGCTGCCGCCCGGGCGGAGGTCTCCGCCGCGCGATCGGCCCCGGCGGCGAGGCGTGCGCGGGCTCGGCGCCGGTTCCGCCTGACGGCCACGCTGCTGTGTGTGCTGGGGCTCGCGGTGGCGGGCTTCGGGGTGTTCGAAGTTCTCTCGTCGGGGATGCAGACCTGGCTCTGGGCGGGTGTGGCCGTGGCCGCGGCATCCGCTCTCGTTCTTCACCGTCTTGCCCGGGTGGCGGCGCGGGCCGCCGTGCACGTCGAGGTGCCTGTCGCGCGGCCCGACGTGCGCGTGCAGGACGTCGCGTTGGAGCCTGCGTCGCGTGCGTGGGCGCCGCGCGAGCTGCCCCGGCCGCTCACTGCGTCGGCGGGGTCGCGGGCCGCGACGATCCTCGACGTCGAGGCCGCCCGGGAGTCGATGCGCCAGGCAGCGCTCGAGGAGGCCATGCGCGAGAGGGCCGAGGCGCAGCGTCCGCCGTCGATCGACACGGCGCGCGTCGCCCGCGCGGACTTCGCGGGAATGGGATACGTCGACGACGCCGAGATCGAGGCCCACGTGCGCGGGCTGCTGGCACGGCGGGCGTCCGGGCAGTAGGGCCGGCGGGGTCTTCGGGGTTACGGCCCGTCGGGCCTGCCGCCGGGGTCGAGTTGCCACTGGTGGTGGGCTGGGCGGCTGTGAACCCGCTGTTTCGGGCAACTCGGCGGGCTTGAGCTGGGCAGGGAGCTGAGGGTCTGGCGCCCGGGTCGCGCCGGTCGCAAGATCGGAGATCGTGCGCGGCGCGCTGGGGCGCGGCATCCGGAACCGGCGTGTCGGGCGCGGGGTCCGATGTTACGGCGCGCGGCCTTGCCCGGTGTGCAGGCTCAGTGCCCCCGTACGGCGAGGTGCCCATCCCGGCGGGCTGGAAGGCGTCGAACCCGCCGGCACCGGCAACTCGGCAGGCTCAGGCTTGGTGGAGCACGCGTCCGCCACCCAGCACGAGCTCGCGCGGGGGCATCCGGACCAGGGCGTCCATCGCGTTCTCGGCGTCGATGAGCACGATGTCGGCCCGGTCGCCGGGGCTGAGGGTGTCGCGTCCGGTGCCGGTGAAGGGGCCGCCGTCGGTCGTGGCGAGTTCGACGACGCGGCGCAGATCCTCGTCGCGCACGAGGCTCGAGGAACGGGCGTACTGCCACGCGATGCCGAGCAGGTCGCCGGTGCCGTACGGACTCCACAGGTCGCGGATGCCGTCGGTGCCGAAGCCGAACCGCACGCCCGCGGCGTCGAGCTCGTGCAGCGGCAGCTGGGGCAGCCGCAGGGGAGCGACGGTCGTGAGGGTGACGTCGAGCTGCGACATCCGCTGCAGGAGATCCCGGCGGCGCGCGGCGTCGACCTGCGCGAGTGCGAACCCGTGGGCGATGTTGACGCGGCCGGTGAGTCCGAGGGCTTCGGTGCGGTCGAGGATCAGGTCGAACTGGAAGGCTCCCAGCTCGGCGGGATCGTGGAGATGGATGTCGATGCCGACGCCCGTGTCGGCGGCGATGTCGAACAGCCCGTCGAGCTGGCCGACGGGGTCGCGGTCGATGCTCGCGGGGTCGAGCCCGCCGATGTGCTCGACGCCGGACTCGGCGGCCGCGCGCAGCAGGTCGAGCACGCCGGGGCGGCGGAGGACGCCGTCCTGCGGGAAGGCGACGATCTCAGCGGTGATCGCGCCGTCGTAGTCGGCGACGGCTTCACGGACGATCTCGATGCCGCGCAGCCCGAGCCCGAGGTCGACGTCGACGTGCGTACGGAGGGCGGTGGTGCCGAAGCGGACGAACTCCGCCAGCACACGACGGGTGATGTCCAGACTCGGGATGCCGAGCTCGTCGCGCCTCGCACGCTCATGGCGGATGCGGCCGTCGGTGCCGCCTTCGCCCCCGTAGGACTGCCAGGGGTGGCCGATCCACGACTTGTCGATGTGCGCGTGGGTGTTCACGAACCCGGGGAGGGCGAGCAGGTCGCGCCCGTAGACCTCGCCGGGGCCGGCCGGGGTGCCGGTGGTCGGTTCGACTGCCGTGATGAGTCCCTGCGCGTCGATGAACACGTCGTATGCGGAGCCGCCGCGGCCGCCCGTCTCGAGCCGGACGCTGCGGACGACGGACACGCGATTCGGTGTGACGGGGAGCATGCCTCCATCCTCTCGTGGGGCGCGGTTCGGGGTGCTCGCGACCCGTCGGGGAGGCCTATCGGAGCGTGATAACCTAACTGAGGTTCACGGGCCTGTAGCGCAGTTGGTAGCGCGCCTCGTTCGCATCGAGGAGGTCAGGGGTTCGATTCCCCTCAGGTCCACCACCACCGAGAAACCCCCGACAGGTCGGGGGTTTCTCTCTGTGCACCCTGCGCGCGGGGCGAGGCCCGGCTGCGTCGGCGTCGGCGTGCACAACGTCGGCGTTCCTGCGCAACACGCCACGACGAGCCGCCCGCAAGCGGCGTTTCGGCCACGATCTCCGACGTTGGGCACCCCGGAGGCCGGCAAGGTGAGCCCGGCGTGGCCTCTGCCGCGGAGGTCAGTCCGACGTTGCGCACCCGGGGCCGAACCCGGCGCGTCGGGCGCAAGATCGGAGATCCTGCGCAACACGCCGTGACCAGCGGCCGGCGAGCGGCGTGGCGCCCAGGAACTCCGCCGTTTGGCACCCCGGAGGCCGGGAAGGTGAGCCCGGCGTGGCCTCTGCCGCGAAGGTCAGTCCGACGTTGCGCACCCGGGGCCGAACCCGGCGCGTCGGGCGCAAGATCGGAGATTCTGCGCAACACGCCGTGACCAGCGGCCGGCGAGCGGCGTGTCGGTCACGATCTCCGACGTTGGGCACCTCGAACCCGGAGCCCGGGACCGTCAGTCCGGCGTGGCCTCCGCCGCAGCCCGCGCGGCGGCGGGAAGCGCGTCGACGATCTGCGCGACGGCCTCGTCGTCGTGCGCGGCCGAGACGAACCACGCCTCGAACACCGACGGCGGCAGCGAGACGCCCTGGTCGAGCATCGCGCGGAAGAACGGCGGGTACCGGAACGCCTCCTGCGCCTTCACCGTCTCGTAGTCCGTCGGCGGCTCGGCCGCGAACTGGATCGAGAACAGGTTGCCCGCGCGCTGGATGACATGCGTGACGCCGGCTTCCGAGAGAGCGGATGCCGCGGCATCCGCTATCCGCTCAGCGCCACGGTCGATCCGCTCGTACGCGTCCGCGTCGAGGTGGTCGAGGGTCGCGCGCCCGGCGGCGACGGCGAGCGGATTGCCGCTCAGCGTGCCGGCCTGGTAGACGGGGCCGAGGGGAGCGAGCAGCTCCATGAGCGCCGCCGAGCCGCCGATCGCGGCGAGCGGCAGCCCGCCGCCGACGACCTTGCCGAACGTGATGAGGTCGGGGACGAAGGGCACCGGGTCGATGCCGTACCAGCCCGCCGTGCCGACGCGGAAGCCGGTCAGCACCTCGTCGAGGATGAGCAGCGCGCCGTAAGCGTGCGCGAGGTCGGCGATCGCGGCGTTGAAGCCGTGCGCCGGCGGCACGATCCCCATGTTGGCGGGGGTGGCCTCGACGATGATCGCGGCGATGTCGTCGCCGCGCGCGTCGAACACCTCGCGCAGCGCGTCGAGGTCGTTGTACGGCACGACGAGCGTCTGCGCGGCGATGGGCGCCGGAACGCCCGCCGAGCCCGGCATCGCGAGCGTCGCGACGCCCGATCCGGCTTCGGCCAGAAGACCATCGGAGTGGCCGTGGTAGTGCCCGGCGAACTTCACGATGAGGTCGCGGCCGGTCGCGCCGCGTGCGAGGCGGATCGCCGTCATCGTCGCCTCGGTGCCCGTCGACACGAGGCGCACGCGCTCGACCGGTCGAGCGCCGTCGCGGGTCACGCGCGCCTCGATGAGCTCGGCCAGAGCGGTCTCGCCGGGGGTCGACGCGCCGAAGCCGAGGCCGTGGGCCGCGGCATCCTGCACCGCCTTCACGACGGCGGGGTGGGCGTGCCCGAGGATCGCAGGACCCCACGAGCCGACGAGGTCAACGTACTCGCGGCCCTCGACGTCGGTCACGCGCGGACCCGAGGCCGACACGAAGAAGCGGGGCGTGGTGCCGACCGAGCCGAAGGCGCGAACGGGGGAGTTGACGCCACCCGGCATGGCTGCGCGGGCGCGGGCGAACTCCTCTGCGTTGGTGGTGTGCGAGGTGTGCGTGGTCATCGGATCCATCCCGCCAGTTCGACCGCCCAGTACGTCAGCACCGCATCGGCGCCGGCACGGCGGATGCCGACCACCGACTCCTCGATCGCCCGGCGGCGGTCGATCCAGCCGTGGGCCGCAGCGGCCTCGATCATCGCGTACTCGCCCGACACCTGGTACGCCCAGACGGGGACGGGGCTGGATGCCGCGGCATCCGCCAGCACGTCGAGATAGCTCATCGCGGGCTTGACCATCACGATGTCGGCGCCCTCGGCCAGGTCGAGCTCGACCTCGCGCAGGCCCTCGCGGCGGTTCGCGGGGTCCTGCTGGTAGGTGCGGCGGTCGCCCTCGAGCGAGGACTGCACGGCCTCGCGGAACGGGCCATAGAAGGCCGACGCGTACTTGGCCGCATAGGCCAGGATCGGCGTGTTGCCGAACCCGGTCGCGTCGAGCGCGTCGCGGACCGCGGCGACCTGGCCGTCCATCATGCCGCTGAGCCCGAGCAGCTGCGACCCGGCCTCGGCCTGGGCGATGCCCATGTCTCGGTAGCGCTCGAGCGTAGCGTCGTTGTCGACGTAGCCGTTCGCGTCGAGCACGCCGCAGTGGCCGTGATCGGTGAACTCGTCGAGGCACAGGTCGGTCTGCACGACGAGCGCATCCCCGGCCTCCGCGACGGCGATGCGCGTCGCGACGTTCAGGATGCCCTCGGGGTCGGTCGCGCCGGATCCGATCGCGTCCTTGTGCTCGGGCACGCCGAACAGCATGATCCCGCCGATGCCGGCGGCCGCGGCATCCGTCACCGCCTTCTTGAGGCTGTCGGTCGTGTGCTGCAGGACGCCCGGCATGGACGAGATCGGCACGGGCTCGCCCGCCCCCTCGCGCACGAAGACGGGCAGGATCAGGTCGGCGGGATGCAGGCGCGTCTCGGCGACGAGCCGGCGCATCGCGGGCGTCGCGCGCAGCCGGCGGGGCCGGGGGTGCCCGAGGGGGCGGGCCCCCTCGGAAGAAGCACTGTTCATGGGCGCTCTCCGGTCAGGCCGGCGGCACCGGCGTCGAGCAGTTCACGGGCGACGGATGCCGCGACCTCGCGCGACGGATCACCGTCGTCGTCCGGCCAGGCGATGGCATGCGACGACGTCAGAGTCGTGGTGCCGTCGAGGCTGTAGACGCTGACCGACAGGAGGAGCAGGCCGGCGTCGACCACGGCGCGGGCGCCGACGGGAGCCGAGCAGCCGGCTTCCAGCAGGGCGAGCACCTCGCGCTCGGCCTCGACGGCGGCGCGGGTCTCGGCGTGGTCGAGCGTCTCGACGAGGTACTCCTCGCCCCGGCGCACCTCGACCCCCAGCGCGCCCTGGCCGGGCGCGGTCGGCCAGCGGTCGGCGTCGAGGTGCTCGGTGATGACGTCGGCGCGCCCGATGCGGTTGAGTCCGGCGGCGGCCAGGACGACGGCATCCAATTCACCGCTCGTCACCTTGCCGAGGCGGGTCTCGACGTTCCCGCGGATGTCGACCACCTCGATGTCGGGCCGCTTCGCACGCAGCTGCGCCATGCGGCGCGGCGAGCCTGTGCCGACGCGCGCACCGGCGGGAAGCTGCTCGAGCGTGAGGCCGTCACGCGCGCACAACGCGTCGCGCGGGTCTTCGCGCGCCGGGATCGCCGCGATGACGATGCGATCATGCGGCGCGGTCGGGAGGTCCTTGAGCGAGTGCACGATGACGTCGCACTTGTCGGCCAGGAGCGCGTCGCGCAGTGCGCCCGTGAAGAGCCCGGCGCCGCCGGCCCGTGACAAGGGCTCGTTCGTGCGATCGCCGTGCGTGGTGATGCGGACGATCTCGGTCTTCACCCCGGTCGCATCGGCGAGGTCGTCGGCGACCATGCCCGTCTGCGTGAGGGCGAGCGTGCTGGCGCGCGTGCCGATGCGCAGGCTGGTCACGCCAGCACCTCGGCGATCTCGTCGAGACCGATGCGACGCCCGGTGAAGAACGGCACCTCCTCGCGCACGTGACGGCGGGCCTCGGTCTGGCGCAGGTGACGCATGAGGTCGACGAGATCGACGAGCTCGGGGGCCTCGAGCGCGAGGATCCACTCGTAGTCGCCGAGCGCGAACGACGCGACCGTGTTGGCGAGCACCTGACGGTACTCGGCGCCCTTGCGACCGTGGTCGGCAAGCATCTGGCGGCGCTCGTCCTCGGGGAGGATGTACCAGTCGTACGACCGCACGAACGGGTACACGGTGAGCCAGGCCTCGGGCTCCTTGTCGCGCATGAACGCCGGCAGATGGCTCGCGGTGAACTCGGCGTCGCGGTGCACGCCCATCGCGTTCCACACCGGCACGAGCGACGCGAGCGGCTCGGCACGGCGCAGCGTGCGCAGCGCGGCCTGGATGGACTCGGGAGCCACGCCCGTGCCGTGCAGCCACACCATCAGGTCGGCATCGGCCCGCAGGCCCGAGACGTCGTAGAACCCGCGGACGGTGACTCCGGATGCCTCGACCTCGGCGACGGCCGGAGCCAGATCGCCCGCGGGGGCGGGGTGGTGCGGGTCACGGCGGAACACGGCCCACAGGGTGTAGCCGAGCGTCTCGCTCTCGGACGGGGGGACAGCCGAGGAATCGCTCATGGCCTCTATTCTTCCACCCGCCCGGGGACGGGGTCGGTCGAGTAGGCACGAAGCGCCGTTTCCCGCCTGTTGAGTAGGCGCGCAGCGCCGTCCCACCCCCCCCGGGCTCTGGACTCGGTGCGGGGCGGCGGCCGGGCACCGGGGCCCGGGGTCAAACGGTCGGGAGAAACGCCGCGGAGGCCGGGCCGTGCGGGCGTGTCGCGCCGGTTCGACCCGACCGTTTGACGGGGAGGGCGCGGCGCGGCGGGTTGCGGTGCCAGTGTCAGCGGCGCCGGCGTCAGCGGGCGAGGAGCTCGGCGGCGGTGCGGTCGGCGTGGGCGATGATCCCGGCGAGCCCCGAGCCCGCGACCGTCTCGCCCACCACGAGGAGGTCGGATGCCTCGGCCGGGGCCGGCCGGGTCCACGTGACCACCGCCGCGTCGACCACCACCGGCAGCTCGACGCCGAGCAGGGTCTCGGCATCCTGCCGCGCGGTCTCGAAAGGGTCGGACGGCGTCACGTCGTAGGAGAGCCGCAGCACGTGCCGGTCGCCGGCGGCCTCGCGCAGCCAGTCCCACTTCGCCGTGGCGTGGGTGAGCGCGCGGGCGGCCACCGGGGCTCCGGCGGCGACGAGCAGTCCGGAGCCGCGGGGCGCCGCATCCAACTCCCGCTGTTCCACCGCCAGGGTGACGAGGTCGATCCGGCGTCCGACGCCGGCCGGAGAGACCAGGCCGGGCGCCGCGGTCACGACGGTGCCGTCGAGCGACGCAGGATCGTCGACACGCGTGCCGAGGCGCACGACGCCGCCGTGACGCTCGAGGTCGGCCGCGAGGGCCGGCACGATGCGGTTGACGCCGCCGCGGATCCCGGCGACCGCCGCACCCGGGGGAGCGTCCGCACGCAGCCGCCCGACCGCGGCGCCGAGCGAGCCCGCCGACACGAGCGCGTCGGGCAGCCCCGGATGGGCTCGCGCCACGGGAAGCTCGTCCGGATGGACCGAGTGCACGCCGTGCACCACGGGCGCCACCAGTCGCTCGAGCACCGCATCGCCGTACCGCTCGCGCACGAGCGCCCCGAGTGACGCCGGCACCGCACCGAGGGGGCCCCGTCCGTCCAGCGCCGAGGCCCGCCGTGCCGCGTCTGCGCCGACCACGCGCACGACGTCGTCGGCGAGCGGGTCGGCCGGGATGCCGAGCAGCGCCGTCGCGGGCAGGGGCACCGCCGGTCCGGTGGCGGGCTGCAGCCAGGCGGGTCCGGGCCGCGGCTCGACGATGTCGTCGGCGAGCCCGAGCTCGGCGAGCAGGGCCGCGACGACGCCGCCGCGCACGGCGAAGCTCTCGGCACCGGCATCCAATCCGATTCCCGCGACGTCCTGGGGCGCGACCGTGCCGCCGAGGCGATCGGATGCCTCGTACACGACCACGTCCGCACCCGACAGCGCGAGCCGCCGCGCGACGACGAGTCCTGCGACGCCGCCGCCGACGACGGAGAAGTCAGCCATGCGCGCGGACGAACTCCACGACGCGCGTCAGCACCGTCGGGTCGGTCTCGGGCGGCACGCCGTGCCCGAGGTTGACGACGTGGGCCTTCGCCGCGCGGCCGCGTTCGAGCACGTCGACGATGTGCGCCTCGAGCACAGGCCAGGGCGCGGCCAGGAGGGCAGGGTCGATGTTGCCCTGCAGGGGCACGTCGGCCCCGAGACGGCGGGATGCCTCGTCCAGCGGGATGCGCCAGTCGACGCCCATCACATCGACGCCCACGCCGTGCATCGCGGCGAGCAGCTCGCCGGTTCCGACGCCGAAGTGCACGAGCGGCACGCCGAGGGCCTTCGCCCGCTCGAGCGCGCGTGCGGAGTGCGGTGCGACGTGCGCGGTGTAGTCCGCGAGGCTCAGTGATCCGGCCCACGAGTCGAACAGCTGGCCGGCCGACGCCCCCGCCTCGAGCTGGGCCTCGAGGAACGCGCCGGTGATGTCGGCGCACCACGACAGCAGCGCCGCCCACGTCTCGGGATCGGAGTGCATCAGCGCGCGCGTGCGCAGTTGCTCCTTCGACGGACCGCCCTCGACGAGGTACGAGGCGAGCGTGTACGGGGCGCCGGCGAAGCCGATGAGCGGCGTGCCGCCGAGCCCGGCGACCGTGAGCCGCACGGCCTCGCGGATCGGCTCGAGCGCCGCAGGGTCGAGCGGGGGCAGACTCGCGACATCCGCCGCCGTCCGCACCGGATGCTCGAGCACCGGACCGCGGCCGGGCACGATGCGCACGTCCACGCCGGCGAGCCTCACCGGGATGACGATGTCGCTGAAGAATATCCCCGCGTCGACGCCGTGACGGCGGACGGGCTGCAGCGTGATCTCGCTCGCGAGCTCGGGATCCAGGCACGCGTCGAGCATGTCGGTGCCCACGCGCAGCTCGCGGTACTCCGGGAGCGACCGCCCGGCCTGCCGCATGAACCACACCGGAGCCGTCTCGGGACGCTCGCCGCGATAGGCGCGGATCAGGGGTGGAACAGCATAGCTGTCGGCAAGAGTGGGGTGGGACGATTCCAGCGGCACGCAGTCAACCTTAGGCTCCCGCTTCGCAGATCATGAGGCCGCACTTCGCTGAAGGTCGGGGACGTGCCTTAAGCTGGTCGGGTGCTCCTCTGTCTGACCGCGAACCATCGGAACGCGAGTCTCGACGTCTTGGAGCGGCTGTCGCAGGGTGCTCCCGCGGCCACCCGGACCCTCGTGGACGACGAGATCTTCGTCGCCGGAGCGGTCGTCCTCGCGACGTGCAACCGGTTCGAGGCCTACCTCGACATCGACGAACCGCTCACGGGCGGCCAGGCCGTCGCGGTGGAATCCGTCGTCGAAGCCATGGCCGAAGCATCCGATATTCCGATCGAGAGCCTGCGCACCTCGGTGACCGTGCATTCGGGAGCGGATGCCGCGGCCCACCTCTTCGCGGTGACCAGCGGGCTCGAGTCCATGGTCGTCGGCGAAGACGAGATCTCGGGTCAGGTGCGACGCGCACTCGACGCCGCGCGGGAGGAGGGCACCACGAGCGGAGAGCTCGAACGCCTCTTCCAGAAGGCCACCCACACCAGCCGCGGGATCCGCAACAACACGGGTCTGCGCGGCACGCACCGCTCCCTCGTGAGATTCGCCCTCGAGCTCGCGTCCAGTCGCATCGCCGACTGGGCCGCGTCGCGCGTCGTGATCGTCGGCACCGGCCGCTACGCCTCGCGCACCGTCGAGGCCGTGCGCGCGCGCGGTGCCGCCGACATCCGGGTGTTCTCACCGTCCGGTCGTGCCGCCGCGTTCGCGGTGAAGTACGGCCTGCAGCCGGTGGAGGACTTCGCGGATGCTGCGGCCGCCGCCGACGTCGTCATCACGTGCACCGCGGACGCCGTCGTGCACGCCGACGCCTTCGTGCCGGGGAGCCGCGTGCTCGTCATCGACCTCGGGCTCCCGCGCAACGTCGACCCCGCAGTGGGTGACGTCGACGGCGTCGAGCTGCTCGACCTCGAGACGATCCGCCTCCACGCCCCGCTCGAGGAGTTCAGCGCCCACGCCGACGCGCGCATCATCGTCGGCGACGCGGCGGCCGAGTTCGCGGCCGACCGTGCCGCGGCACCCGCGATCACGGCGCTGCGCAGCGACGTGCTCGCGATCGTCGACGCCGAGATCGCCCGGGCACGCGCCCGCGGCGCCGGCGAAGAGACCGAGGCGGCGCTGCGGCACCTCGCGGGCGTGCTGCTGCACCGTCCCTCCGTGCGCATCCGCGAGCTCGCCGTGGAGGGTCGCATCGACGAGGTCAACGCCGCGCTCGAGACGCTGCACGGGTTGTCGCTCAGTGCAGCGCCGGCTGAGTCGGTCGACGACGAGCAGGACTGGACAGCCTCGGCCTGAGTCTGCGCTCTTCCGCTTGACTCTCACGCTGTGTCAGGGTCGAACGTGGTCTCCACCATGTACACCATCGGAGAGTTCGCCGCCCATGGGCGAGTGAGCGTGCGGATGCTGCGGCACTACGACGAGATCGGCATTCTGCAGCCCGCCCGGGTCGATCCCCGCACCGGCTACCGCAGCTACGCCGACGCGCAGCTCGGGGCGCTGTTGCGACTGGTCGAGCTTCGCGACCTCGGCTGCGGGCTGGACGAGATCGGCGCCGTGCTGGCTGCGGAAGATCAGGATGCCGCGCTGCGCGACCTGCTCATGCGCCGACGTGCCGCAATCGAGGCGTCGATCGACGCCGACCGCGCGCGGCTCGATCGCCTCGACGAACGTCTCCGTCGTCTGGAAGGAGCCGACGTCATGACTGACGTGGAGTATCGCCCTGTCGAGCCCGTGACCGTCTACGCCGTCGAGGGGCGCGCACCCGGGATGGGGCCCGAGAACGTCTCTCCCGTGATCGATCCGCTGCTGGGGCGGCTGGTCGGCGCGATCCAGGGTGCGGGGAGGGAACCGCGGGAGCCGGGGGTGTTCTGGTACCACGCGGTGCCCGACAGTGAGGACCTCGCTGTGCACGTGTCGTTCACGGCGGATGAGACGCCGGTGGCGGCGGAGGGCTACGACGTCGTGGAGCTGCCCGCGATCGAGACGGCGGCGGTGCTCACCCATCGCGGCGACATGCCGTCGATCGGCCGGTCGTGGATGGCGCTCATGGAGCAGGTCGTCGAGGACGGCTATCGCATCGCCGGTCCCACTCGCGAGGTCTACGTGCACGCCCCCGACGACCGCCCGCAGTCCGAATGGGTGACGGAGCTGGTGGCCCCGGTCGAACGGGCTTGATCCGCCGGTCGACTGCGCGGCCCCCTGCCGGTCGAGTGTGCGACGCACTCAACCGGCAGGGTCAGCCCGCGAGCTCGTGCAGGAGGAATGCGGCGAGGAAGCCGACGGTCGCGTACAGGCCGGTCAGGGTGCGCTGCTCTTCGAACGCCTCGGGGATCATCGTGTTGCACACCATCGCCAGCAGTCCGCCGGCCGCGACCGTCGTGATGAGTGCGACCAGCTGTGCCGGTGCCGCCTGGAAGGCGACGTAACCGAGCACCGCCGCCACGACCGTCACGGCGGCGATGCTGCCCCACAGCAGCGCGATCTTCCGTCCGCTCGAGCCGCTGCTCTTCAGCGCGGCCGTCGAGCCGAGACCCTCGGGGAAGTTGCTGATCGCGATCGCCGCGACGATCGGGATGCTGATGCCGCCCTGCAGTACCGACAGTCCCATCACGATCGACTCCGGGATGCCGTCGATCAGCGCACCGATCGCGATCGCCGCACCGGTGCCACCCGCGAGCGTGGCGCGACGCGCCACGATGTTCGCCGGCAACGACGACGGCGACACCTTCGGCCGAGACACCAGCCAGTCCGCGACGATGTAGATGACCGCGCCGGCGAGGAACCCGATCGACGTCGGGATCAGGCCGCCGACGTCCGCCGCCTCCTCGACCAGCTCGAATGCCAGTGTCGAGATCAGCACGCCCGCGCCGAGAGCCATGATGCCGGCCACGGCCCGCTGCGGTATGTCGACGAACCACGCGACCGCGGCGCCCACGAGCAGAGTTCCGCCGCCGATGAGGCCGCTGATCGCGGCGAGCCACACGCCTGCCATGGCGCAAACCTAGCCCTGCGCGCCCGAATCCACGCCACCCACTCCGCCCGACGCGCGCACGAACGCCCCCGGGCTCTCGGCCGAAGAGAAGAGCCCCGGAGAGGTCCGAAGACCTCCCCGGGGCCCAACCCCCGAACTCCGCTGTGGGCGGTGGCGTCAGACCGCGAGTGCGTGCCCGCGCTCGCCGGCAGCGAGACGCTCGGCCGCGAGGCCCTCGGCGGCCTCGAGCGGCGTCACGCCGCGCGACTCGGCCTCGTCGAAGATGCGGCGAACGGTGTCGCCGATCTGGGCGACGCGCTCCATGACCTCGGTGCGCGTGCCGATCTTCTTCGCCTCGAGGTCGAGGTAGATGACGCCACCCGCGTTCACCACGAAGTCGGGCGCGTACAGGATGCCACGCGAGGCGAGGCGGTCGGCGCCGGAACGGGCCGCGAGCGGGTTGTTCGCGGGACCGCACACGGCCCTCGAGTCGAGGGCGTCGATGACATCGTCGGTGAGGAGTCCGCCGATGCCGGCGGGCACGAACACGTCGGACGGCACGAGGTGCTCCTCGCCCGGCATGGTCCAGTCGGCGCCCAACTCGCGTGCGAGATCGCGCTTCGCCGGGTTCACGTCGGTCACGGTGAGCGTGGCGCCCTCGGCGGCGAGCCGCACGGCGAGGCGGCTGCCGACCTGGCCGAGGCCGGAGATGGTGATGCGGCGGCCTGCGATGGCGCTCGAACCGGTCACGCGCTCGAGCGTCGCGCGCAGCGACTCGTACACGCCGAGGCTCGTCGGGCCGGCGGGCTCTCCCGAACCGCCGACGGCGTCGGGGAGTCCGACCACGTGCTCGGTGCGCTCGCTCACGACGAGCATGTCCTCGGTCGTCGAGCCGACGTCCTCCGCGGTGCGGTACAGGCCGTGCAGGGACTCGACGGCGTCGCCGAGGTCGAGGAAGGCCGCGCGGCGGCGCTCTTCATCGAGCACCGTCCCCTCGGGGAGCGCGATGACCGACTTGCCGCCGCCGGCGTCGAGCCCGGCAGCCGCGTTCTTGAGCGTCATGGCCGCCGACAGGCGCAGGGCGTCGCCGAGCGCGTCGCTCCAGTGCGGGTACGTCCACAGGCGCGCGCCGCCGAGGGCGGAGCCGAGCACGGAGGAGTGAAGCGCGACGGTGATGAACAGACCGCTGCGTCGTCCGGTGATCACCTCCACGCGTTCGTGCGTGAAGTCGGGCAGGGGCAGGGTGTGCGTCATCGCGTTCTTCCTTCGGCGGGCCTTGTGGGCAGTGCGCTGCGGACGCCACGGCGTTGCGGCATCCGCCTCTATTGCACCATCACCTCGCGAAGTGTTCAACCACCCCGCGCACAATGACGCAGATTGCGCCCACAGCGGGCAACTGCGCCCTCTTCCCGCCGCACACTGCGCAGCCTGGTGAGCCCACTCGGTGCGCGGCGACCGGCCGGCTCACCTCCTAGGCTGGGCAGATGACTGCGCCTCATGAGCTGCCCGCGCGCAGCCGCCTCGTCCACGACTCGCTTCGCGCCGTCGGCATCTCCGGTGACATCGTCGTGCTTCCGGATGCCGCGCACACCGCTCCGCTCGCCGCGGCGGCCCTCGGCATCGAGGTCGGCGCGATCGCGAACAGCCTCGTGTTCTGGTCCGACGGTGAGCCGCTCCTCGTCATGACCAGCGGCGCCCACCGGGTCGACACGGGCGCCCTCGCCGAGCGCCTCGGGCGCGAGCGCATCCAGCGCGCGACGCCCGAGCAGGTGCGGGACGCGACCGGTCAGGCCATCGGGGGAGTGGCGCCCACCGGGCATCCGTCCCCCCTCCGCACGATCATCGACGAAGACCTCGCCGCCTTCGACGAGATCTGGGCCGCGGGCGGCACGCCCCACACCGTCTTCCCGCTGACGTTCGACGAGCTGGTGCGCCTCACCGGCGGCACGATCGCGAAGGTCGACTGACCCGCCGGCGCGACGGGCGCCCGGACCCGCTCGCTACGCCCGCCCGATCCGGCGCTCGAGTTCGGCGGCGGCCTCGGAGATGAGCCCCCCGAGCGCGGCCTCGTCGCGCGCGTCGTCGACCGGCCACGTCAGCGCGATCGCGGCCGCGGGCCACCCGGCGTGGTCGCGCACGGCGACGCCGACCGAGCGGAGGCCCAGCGTGACCTCGCCGTCCTCGATCGCCCAGCCGCGCGTGCGCACCTCGCGCAGCACGTCGCGCAGCTCGCTCGGGCGCGACGGACCGCGCCCCGTGCGATCCGCGAAGGCCGAGGCATCCGGGTACAGCGCTCGCACCTGCTCGCGGGGGAGTGCCGCGAGCATCGCGCGGCCGGTCGCGGTGAGGTGGGCCGGCAGACGCACACCGACGTCGGTGACGAGAGCCGGGCGACGTGGTGCGCGCTCCTCGACGATGTAGAGCACGTCGCGACCGGTCATGACGGCGAGGTGCGCGCTCTCGCCCGCGCGGTCGGCCAGCGCCGCGATCAGCGGGCGGCCGAGCCGGGCGAGGGGCTGCTGGCGCGAGTAGCCGCCGGCGAGCTCGAAGGCTGCCGTGCCGAGCCCCCACCGGCGCTCGGTCGGCAGGTGGATGACGAAGCCGTGCGCCTCGAGGGCGGCGAGCAGGTGGTAGGTGCTCGACCTCGGGATGCCGAGGGTCGTCGCGATCGTGCTCGCTGCCACGGGTCCGCGCTGGCGCGCGAGGAACGACAGGATGCGCAGCGTCTGGTCGGCGGCGGGCACCTGGGGCGGGATGGAGTTGTCTGGCATGCCAGACACAGGATCCCACCACGGCCTGTCGCGCGCCACCCCGTCGGTGTGGAATCGACGCATGACCACCGGCATGACCACCGTCACCGACCGCCGTGCGGGCGTCGTCACCGTGGGCGCGGCACCCCTGCGCCCCGAGGACGTCGTCGCCGTCGCCCGCCATGACGCGCTCGTCGTGATCGCCCCCGAGGCGCTCGCGCGCGTCGCCGCCACGCGCGCCCTCGTCGAGGGCCTGGCCGACGACCCCGACCCGCACTACGGCATCTCGACCGGATTCGGCGCTCTCGCGACGACGTTCATCGCTCCCGAGCGCCGCATGCAGCTGCAGGCGAGCCTCATCCGCTCGCACGCCGCCGGCACCGGGCCCGAGGTCGAGCGCGAGGTCGTGCGCGCGCTCCAGCTGCTGCGTCTGCAGACGCTCGCCACTGGCCACACCGGCGTGCGCCCGATGGTCGTCGAGATGTACGCGGGAATGCTCAATGCCGGCATCACGCCGATCGTGCGCGAGTACGGCTCGCTCGGCTGCTCCGGCGACCTCGCCCCGCTCTCGCATGTCGCGCTCGCCGCGATGGGCGAGGGGCGCGTGCGCGACGCCGGCGGCGTCGAGGTCGACGCGGCGGACGCGCTGGGCGCGGCATCCCTCACCCCTCTCGTCCTGCGCGAGAAGGAGGGACTGGCGCTCATCAACGGCACCGACGGCATGCTCGGGATGCTGCTGCTCGCGCTGCACGATTTGTCGGTGCTGCTCGACACGGCCGACGTCGCCGCCGCGATGTCGGTGGAGTCGCAGCTGGGCACCGACGCGGTGTTCGCCGCCGACCTGCAGGCGCTGCGTCCGCAGGCGGGCCAGGCGGTCTCGGCCGCAAACCTGCGCGCGGTGCTCGCCGGATCGCCGATCGTCGCGTCGCACAGGGATCCCGCCGTCTGCACGCGCGTGCAGGACGCGTACTCGCTGCGCTGCTCGCCGCAGGTGCACGGCGCCGCCCGCGACACCGTCGAGCATGCCCGGCTGATCGCCGCACGCGAGCTGGCCGCCGCCGTCGACAACCCCGTCATCACCGACGACGGCCGCGTCGAGTCCAACGGCAACTTCCATGGCGCACCCGTCGCGTACGTGCTCGACTTCCTCGCGATCGCCGTCGCCGACGTCGCATCGATCTCGGAGCGCCGCACCGACCGCGCGCTCGACAAGGCGCGCAGCAACGGCCTGCCGCCGTTCCTCGCGCACGAGGTCGGCGTCGACTCGGGCCTCATGATCGCGCAGTACGCCGCGGCGGGCATCGTCTCGGAGCTGAAGCGCCTCGCGGTGCCGGCATCCGTCGACTCGATCCCCTCGAGCGCGATGCAGGAGGACCACGTCTCGATGGGCTGGGCGGCCGCACGCAAACTGCGCCGCGGCATCGACGGACTCGGCCGCGTGCTCGCGATCGAGGTGCTCACCGGCGCCCGCGCACTCGACCTGCGCGCCCCGCTCCAGCCCGGCGCCGCGACCGGTGCCGTGCGCGACCTCGTCCGCGAGGCCGGCGTCGACGGCCCCGGCGCCGACCGCTTCCTTTCGCCCGACATGGAGACCGTGACCGAGCTCGTCGCCTCGGGCGCCGTCGCCGCGGCCGCCCTCCGGGCCACCGCATCCAGCCCCGCCCGTTCCGCCCCGTCCACCACACCCCTTCCACCTCCCCAGAACAGGTGATCTCAGCCACACAGGACGATCCGACGCAGAACCTCCTGTCCTCGCCAGATCACCTGTTCCGAGCAACTGCAGACCACCGAAAGAGAGCGATCATGACGACGACCGACACCGCCCGCACCGTGCGCGCCGCGCGCGGCAGTGAGCGCACCGCGAAAAGCTGGGGCGCCGAAGCCGCCAAGCGCATGCTCATGAACAACCTCGACCCCGAGGTGGCCGAGCATCCCGAAGACCTCGTCGTCTACGGCGGCACCGGCAAGGCGGCGCGCAGCTGGGAGGCGTTCGACGCGATCGTGCGAACCCTCGACGAGCTCGAGCCCGACGAAACGCTGCTCGTGCAGTCCGGCAAGCCGGTCGGCGTCTTCCGCACCCACGAGTGGGCGCCCCGCGTGCTCATCGCCAACTCGAACCTCGTCGGCGACTGGGCGACGTGGCCCGAGTTCCGCAAGCTCGAGCAGCTCGGCCTCACGATGTACGGCCAGATGACGGCCGGCTCGTGGATCTACATCGGCACGCAGGGCATCCTGCAGGGCACGTACGAGACGTTCGCCGCCGTCGCCGGGTCGCTCGGCCGGGACGACCTCAGCGGCACGCTCACCCTCACCGGCGGCGCCGGCGGCATGGGCGGTGCGCAGCCGCTCGCCGTCACCCTCAACGGGGGAGCGGTGCTCATCGTCGACGTCGACGAGTCGCGCCTCGCCCGACGCGTCGAGCACGGCTACCTCGACGAGTACACGACCGACCTCGACGCCGCCCTCGCGCGCGTCGTCGCCGCCAAGGCCGCGGGCAAGGCGCTCAGCGTCGGCGTCGTCGGCAACGCGGCCGAGGTCTTCGGCGACGTGCTGGCGCGCCACCGCGCAGGCGAGCTCACCGTCGACATCGTCACCGACCAGACGAGCGCCCACGACCCTCTCGCCTACTTGCCGGTGGGCATCGCCTTCGAAGACTGGAAGGCCGAGGCATCCCGCGATCCCGAAGGGTTCACCGCGCGTGCCCGCGGAAGCATGGCGAAGCACGTGGCGGCGATGGTGGGATTCCAGGATGCCGGCGCCGAGGTCTTCGACTACGGCAACTCGATCCGCGCCGAGGCGCAGCTGGGCGGGTTCGACCGCGCGTTCGAGTTTCCCGGATTCGTGCCGGCGTACATCCGCCCGCAGTTCGCCGAGGGGCGCGGGCCGTTCCGCTGGGTCGCGCTCTCGGGCGACCCCGAAGACATCCGTAAGACCGACGAGGCCGTGAAGGCGCTGTTCCCCGACAACGCGGGGCTCGTGCGCTGGCTCGACAAGGCCGGTGACGCCGTGCACTTCGAGGGACTGCCCGCCCGCATCTGCTGGCTGGGCTACCAGGAGCGCCACCTCGCAGGCCTCAAGTTCAACGAGATGGTCGCCTCGGGGGAGCTGTCCGGCCCGATCGTCATCGGCCGCGACCACCTCGACTCGGGGTCGGTCGCGAGCCCGTACCGCGAGACCGAGGCGATGGCCGACGGCTCCGACGCGATCGCCGACTGGCCGCTGCTCAACGCCCTGCTGAACACCGCGAGCGGCGCCGCGTGGGTGTCGATCCACCACGGCGGCGGCGTCGGCATCGGGCGCAGCATCCACGCCGGTCAGGTCACCGTCGCCGACGGCACCGCTCTGGCTGCCGAGAAGCTGGAGCGCGTGCTCACCAACGACCCGGGAACCGGCGTCATGCGACACGTCGACGCCGGCTACGACCGCGCCAAGGAGGTCGCGCGCGAGCGGGGCCTCCAGGTGCCGATGCTCGACGCCTGAGGTCGTCCGGTTCAGTGTCCACAGACGCCGGGTCGCTGCCATTGTCGGCCCTGCACCTGTGGACACTGAACAGCAGGGAGAGAGGGATGCTGTGACCGCAACGCTCATCACGAACATCGGCGAGCTCACCACCAACGTCGAAGGCGACGGCGACCCCACGGGGCTGCGGCGCGATGCGGCGGTGCTGGTGGAGGGCTCGCGCATCGCGTGGGTCGGCTCGGCCGCCGAAGCCGAGACCCATCTTCTGCGACGAGACAGCGCGCCGCAGACGACGTCTCGTGACGGATTCGACGTCTCGCCCAGCAGCGCCGGCGGTGGCGGGCACGTCCAGGTCGTCGACGCGGGCGGGCGGGCCGTCATCCCGGGGTTCGTCGACAGTCACACCCACCTCGTGTTCGGCGGCGACCGGGCCGACGAGTTCGAGGCGCGCATGACCGGGACGCCCTATGCCGCCGGCGGCATACGGCGCACGGTGGCCGCGACGCGCGCCGCGAGCGACGAGCAGCTGCGCACCCGGCTCGCCGGGTTCGTCGCCGAGCTGCACGACCAGGGCACGACGACGTTCGAGGTCAAGACGGGCTACGGGCTCTCGGTGCACGACGAGGCCCGCCTCGCCCGGCTCGCCGCCGAGGTCACGCCCGAGGTCACATTCCTGGGCGCGCACGTCGTGCCCGCCGACTACGCCGACCGCCGCGACGAGTACGTCGACCTCGTCGTGGGGGAGATGCTCCGCGCGTGCGCTCCGCACAGCCGCTGGATCGACGTGTTCTGCGAGCGCGGCGCCTTCACCGCCGACGAGAGCCGGCGCATCCTCGCCGCCGGCGTCGCGCACGGCCTGCTGCCGCGCGTGCACGGCAACCAGCTCGGACCGGGCGACGGCGTGCGGCTCGCGGTCGCCGCGGGCGCGGCATCCGTCGACCACTGCACCTACCTCGACGACGCCGACGTCGCAGCTCTCGCCGGGTCGGACACCGTCGCGACGCTCCTGCCGGGGGTCGAGTTCTCGACGCGGGAGCCCTATCCCGACGCGCGCCGGCTGATCGACGCGGGGGTCACGGTCGCCCTCGCGAGCGACTGCAATCCGGGCTCGAGCTTCACCTCGTCGATGCCACTCATGATCGCGCTCGCCGTGCGCGAGATGGGCATGACGCCGGCGGAGGCGGTGTGGGCGGCGACCGCGGGCGGGGCGCGCGCCCTGCGCCGGGACGACGTCGGCGTGATCGAGCCCGGCCGTCGCGCCGACCTCGTGCTGCTCGACGCTCCGACGCGTGTGCACCTGGCCTACCGACCCGGGGTTCCGCTCATCGACCGCGTGTTCAAGGACGGCGTCGAGGTGGCCTGAGAGACAGCGCTCAGCGCGGCGTGTCGATCGTCCACTCGTCGGGATCCAGCGACGTCGCGACGTCCCAGTCGTCGGTCGCCCACGTGAACGTCGCGACCGCGCACGTCGGCATGGCGGCGATCCCGCCGTCGGACAGCCGCTCGGCGAGGGTGGTCATGCCCGGGTCGTGCGCGACGACCATGACCCACGACGCGCGCGACTCGACGGCCGCGCGAAGGATCCGCGACGCCGGCGCCCCGTAGAGCTCCTCCTGCTGCTCGACGGCGACCTTCGTGCGCTCGCTGAAGAACTGCGCGGTCGTACGCGCTCGCAGCGCGGTGCTCGACAGGATGACCGCCGGACGCCAGCCGCCCGCCGCGAACCGCTCGGCCATGCGCGGCGCGTCACGCAGGCCGCGCTCGTTGAGCGGCCGGTCGTGATCGTCGAGCGACGCATCGCCCCAGTCGGACTTCGCGTGGCGCACGAGTGCGAGCCGGATCATGCCGCGACCGCCTTTCCTGCGAGGAGTTCGAGCACGCAGAGCGCGGCGAGGCGCACGGTGCGTCCGTCGGGAGCGTCCGCCGTCGCGTCGACCTCCACGATGTCAGCGCTGCGAAGACGGGGATCGGATGCTGCGCCCCGCACGAGCGCGCGCAGCTCCCACGCCGCGAGACCACCGGGAACCGAGGCCGGGCAGCCGGGCGCGACGGATCGGTCGCACACGTCGACGTCGATGTCGAGGTGGACGGCGCCGCCGCCCCGGCCGGCGATCTCGAGTGCTTCGGCCATGACGTCGGCGGCGCCACGGCGGCGCACCTCGTCGAGCGTGACGACCGTGATCCCCAGGTCGGTCGCGCGCTGCGCGTAGGCCGCCGAGTTGGCGAAGTCGGCGATGCCGAGCTGCACGATGCGCCGGGGATCGAGGCCGTCCTCGACGAGCCGGCGAACCGGTGAGCCGTTCGAGACGCCGTCGCGCAGGTCGTAGTGCGCGTCGATCGTGATCAGTCCCGCGGCCCCCGCGCCCTGCGCGACCGCGTACGTCGCGGAGTTGTCGCCGCCGAGTGCGATCACGAGCCCGGCGTCGGCGATCAGCCCGCTGACCGCGGTGCGCACGGATGCCTCGCCCTCCGGTCCGTCGGGCGACGCGATGTCGCCGGCGTCGGCGATGCGCAGCGCCTCGGACAGATCGACGGGTGGCGGTCCGATCAGCGTCGGGCTGTAGCGGCGGAGCGCCTCGCGCACCGCCGCGGGCGTCGCGTGGGCGCCCGTCGGCGAGAGCGACGTGCGCCAGGCGGGCACGCCGAGGATCGCGGCATCCCACCCTTCAGCCTCGTCGGGAGAAGGCCAGCCGCCGGCGCGCGGCCACAGCGGATCGTGCGAAAGCGTCACAGGGTCGACGCTACTCCGAAGCGCGGCTCACACCGAGACGTACGCCCAGGCGCGTCGTCCGCTCGCGAGCACGACGGACACCCGCCGATACAGCGCGACCTCGTACTCGTCGGCCGCGTCGAGCTCGTCGGCCGTGACGCGCAGCGTCTTGCCGACGACCTTGTCGAGCGGGCTGCCCGTCTCGCGCACGATCGGGTGCACCGTCTGCTTCGAGAGGTCGACGACGCGGTGGTCCTCGATCTCGGCGTAGTCCACCGTGTACCCGGGAAGGACGTCGTCCTCGGCGTCGAGCAGGCGGCCGAACGTGTCGAGCTGCACCTGGGGATGCTGGAGGGTCCCGTAGCTGAAGAGGAGCTCGGTCGACGGAGCGCTGGCCACGGGACCAGGCTAGCGCCCGCCGCGCCCGACGCCGACGCGCCGCGGCGCCCGACGCCGCGCTCTCCCGCCGCCTCAGCCGAGCAGCGCGTGGGCGATCGTGAAGATCACGAGGCCGGCGAGGGCGCCGACGATCGTGCCGTTGAGGCGGATGTACTGCAGATCCCGGCCCACCATGAGCTCGATCTTCTCCGTCGTCTCGGCAGGGTCCCAGCGCTCGACCGTGTCGGTGATGATCGACGCGATGTCATGGCGGTAGCGCTCCACGAGGAAGACGGCGGCATCGGTGACCCACACGTCCACGCGGCGCTGGAGCGCGGCATCCGTCGTCAACCTCTCCCCGATCTCGGCGAGCGCCGCAGCCGCCCGGATCCGCAGCCCGCTCTGCGGGTCGGCGAGCGATGCGAGGAGCCCGGCCTTCGCGGTGTTCCATGCCTCGGCCGCGAGCTCGCGCACGCGCGGGCTGTCGAACACGCCGGACTTGGCGTCCTCGAGCCGGCCGATCGTGCCGGGGTCGTGCTGGAGGTTGTCGGCGAGCCGGTCGAGGTAGCCGTCGATCGCGCGGCGGGCGGGATGCTGCGCGTCGAGCCGGATGGCGGCGACGAGCTTGACGGCCTCGCTGTACACGGTGTCGTCGACGAGCCGGTGGGCGACGCTCGGCAGCCAGGACGGCAGTCGACGCGAGACGAGTCCCGTGAAAGCCGGCTTGTTGGCGTCGAGCCACGCCGCGACGGTGTCGAACGCGAGGTCGACGGCCCCGTGATGCGCGCCCGACTCGACGATGCGCCCGAGCCAGGCGCCGAGCGGGGGTCCCCACTCCGGCGCGATGAGGTGCTCGCGGGCGAGGTCTTCGATCACGCTCTGGACGTCGTCGTCGCTGAGCGCCTGCAGAACGCCGGAGGCCAGAGCGGATGCCTCGGCCGACACGCGCTCGGCATGTGCGGGCTCGGCCAGCCACTCGCCGAGTCTCGCCGCGATCGCCGTCGCCTCGAGCTTCGTGCGCACGACGTCGCCGCGCAGGAACTCCGTCTCGACGAACTCGCCCAGGTTCTGGCCGATCTCGTCCTTGCGGTTCGGGATGATCGCCGTGTGCGGGATGGGGATGCCGAGCGGATGCCGGAACAGCGCCGTCACCGCGAACCAGTCCGCCAGCGCCCCGACCATGCCGCCTTCGGCGAACGCGCGGAGGTAGGCGAGAGCGGGGATCTGCTGCTGGAACGCGAACGCGAACGCGAAGAGCACGGCCATGAACAGAAGCGCTCCGAGGGCGACGCCCTTCATCAGCCTCAGGCCGCGCCGGCGCTCCTGGTCCGCCGGACTGAGGAGGGCCGTCGGCGTCGGGGACATGCGCACATCCTCGCACGCGGGGTCGGTGCGGTCCGGGGTCTTGACGCTGAGAGCCCGGATCACCGCGGCCTCGCTTACTATCTACTTCGTCAGTGGGGCGCGACGATGATGTCGGGCGCAGGGGGAGGTGGATTCGTGGTCGAAGTGCTGAGCCTGCGCGCCACCGGCTTCGACGCGGTCGAGCAGACCTGGCGGGAGTTCGTGCCGTCGGCTCGGCTGCGCGAGCCGGGTCCCGACGTCAGCGCGGAGCTCGCGTGGCAGTCCGCGGCCGTCGAGGGACTGTCGGCGGTCGCGTATCAGCTCTCCGGCAGCGTGCGCTCGTCGATC
The DNA here is from genome assembly GCF_014837165.1 of Microbacterium gallinarum. Lineage (GTDB taxonomy): Bacteria > Actinomycetota > Actinomycetes > Actinomycetales > Microbacteriaceae > Microbacterium > Microbacterium gallinarum. The sequence goes on along the minus strand of NZ_JACSPM010000006.1, from coordinate 102,030 downwards.
GAGCCGCACGGCCAGCTCATGGCCTGCCGCGTCGCGACCGACGACGGCTGGGTGGGAGTGCCTCGGCGCCAGTTCGACACGCGTCTGCCGTGGGCGTCGTCGGGTGCGGCAGCCGAGGCCGCGTGGGACGGAACCGCCACCGTGCGCGCGCTCATCTTCGACTTGGAGAGCGCACAGCACACCGCCCGGCTCATGTCGGGTGACGACGGCCTCGTGCTCGACGTCCTCGACCCCGCACCGCGCAGCGCCGCCCTCGGCGCCCACTGGGAGAGGACCCAGTCATACGTGCTTTCGGCGCTCGTCGCCGCGTCACGGTCGGATGAGTCCGAGGCGCTGCTGGAGGCCGAGCTGAGCCGACATGCGCTCCATGCGACGCTGAGCGCCTTCTCCACGACGTTCGCCGAGGCGCTCGAGCGGTCCGCTCAGCCCGGACCGGCACCGCGGTCGGTGCGCCGCGCGATATCGTTCATGGAGTCCCGCGTGGCCGACCCGATCACGATCGACGACGTGGCGGCCTCGGCCGGCATGTCGACGCGTGGACTGCAGGCCGCCTTCCGCCGGGCGCTCGACACGACGCCGACGGAGTACCTGCGGGGCCTCCGCCTCGCCGGTGCGCACGAGCAGCTGCGCGCAGGTGGTCCCGAGACGGTGGCGGAGGTCGCCCGCACGTGGGGCTTCGCCCACCCGTCGCGATTCGCCGCGTTCTATCGCGAGCGCTACGGACGCAGTCCCAGCGACACCGTGCGCCGCGGCTGAGTCACGCCTGGTGCGGTGCGGGAAGGACGATCCCGCCCGATGCCCCTGCCTGAGCGGCCAGATGGTGGATGAGCGTTCTGTCGAGCTGCGGCTGCTCCGGCTCGTCGAAGTCGAAGCGCAGGGGGATGGCGGGGTGCAGCCAGACCGTGCTGCGGCCCCCGGGCTCACCCTCGACATGGACCCACGAGAGGGTGAAGCTCTCCCGCCGTCGCAGCTTCGTCGCGATCACGACCTTCAGGTGGGCGAGCGTCACGTCGTCGAGACGGATCGGGATTGCGGAATCCCCGTAGTACATGGTGCCCATGACCGTGCTCCTCACACCGCGGCCTCCTCGGGGCACGTAGTCCCGCCGCGTGGGAGTGAGGCTATCCAGCCGTCCGACCCGTGGTGGAGGGGTCCGTCCGAAACACGCACCGGCGGGCCGCTCGGCGCAAGCGCAGCGCGTCGACGCGGGCGTCAGTCCTCGAGCGGGCCGAGCCAGGCGGTCGCGACGGTCGAGTGCGCCGACTCGGGGTCGCTCGGGTGGAACAGGCCCGCGAGCACGTCGCGGTACAGCCTGCCGAGCTCGTTCGAGGCGAAGTACGACGAGCCGCCCGCGACCAGGACGGCGTCGTCGACGATGGTCTTCGCGGCCGTGACGGCGCGGTGCTTCATGCCCGAAAGCAGAGAGAACCAGCGGGTCCCGTGGTCGGCGAGCCCGTCGACGTCGCGCGCGAGCGCGTCGAGCTGCGGCGGCAGGGCATCGTAGGCGAGCGCCATGCCGGCGATCCGCCAGCGGATGTCGGGGTCCTGGCTGTAGGGCTTGCCGGTGCGCTTCGAGGTGCGCTTCGCCGCCGCCGCGACCGCGAGGTCGAGCGCTCGCCGGGCGATGCCGGTGTAGACCGAGGCCAGCAGCAACTCGAACACGCTGAAGATGCCGAAGACGAGCGGATCGGGGTTCGGGCCCGGGTCGATGCGCCGCGCCACGCGCTCAGGCGGTGCGACCGCGCAGTGCAGCTCGGTGGTCCGCGACTGCGTGCCCCGCATGCCGAGCGTGTCCCAGTCGTCGCGGGTCACGATCCGCCCGGCGGATTCCTCCGATCGGGGCACGAACGCGTAGACCATCTTCGGACCGTCAGGAGACGTCGTGTCGAGCCCGTGCAGGCCGAGCTGCGTCCACACCGGGGCGAGCGACGTGAAGATCTTCGTGCCGGTGAACGCGTAGCCGCCGTCGGCCTGCGGCGCGGCATCCGTCCCACTCCCGAACAGCACGAGGTCGTTCCCCGCCTCGCTGATGCCGAACCCGAACACGTCGCCGGCCACGGCGCCCTCCTGCACGAAACGCAGCGCGTCGACGCCCCGGTCGGACAGCACCTTGGCCACCCCGGTCCAGACCAGGTGCATGTTGATCGCGAGGGCGGTCGCAGGTGCGGCGCCCGCGAGTCTCTGCTGGAGAGCGGATGCCTCGGCCAGCCCGAGACCCGCGCCGCCGAGCTCTGCCGGCACGAGGATCGCGAGGTAGCCGGCATCCCGCAGCTCGTCGAGGTCGGCCTCGGGGAACGTGTTCTCGCGGTCGTGCCGCGGCGCCCGCTCGCGGATGCGCTCGAGCAGATCGTCGGGGAGGTACGCGGTCGGGTCGAAGTCGTTCACCCGGCCATTCTCCCGCCTCCCTCCGTTCGCGGGCGCTGCGTGCCACGATGATCGCAGACAGTGAGGAGTCGACATGTCGCGGCTAACCCAGACCCTCATCCCCACCGCTCAGCGGCAGTCCGTCGAGGAGCTCACCGACGCCCTCGACCTCGGCCACGGCGACACGCTCGCCAAACGCAGCGGCTTCCTCATCATGCTCACCCTCGCGGGTCTGATCGCGATCGCGGGCGTGCTGACCGACTCGACGGCGACGGTGATCGGTGCCATGATCATCGCGCCGCTCGGCACTCCGATCCTCGGCATCGGGCTCGGCATCGTCACGGGGCACCTCAGCCTCGTGATCCGCTCGATCCTGTGGGTGCTCGTCGGGCTCGTGATCGTGGTGGTGCTCGGTCTCGTCTTCGCGCTCTTCGTCGCGACGCCCGAGAGCCTCGCCGCGAACTCGCAAGTCGAAGGGCGCACGTCGCCGAGCCTCATGGACCTGGTCGCCGCGCTCGCGACTGGCTTCGCGGGCGGATTCGCGATGTGCCGCAAGGACCTCAGCGCCGTGCTGCCCGGCGTGGCGATCGCGATCTCGCTCGTGCCGCCGCTCGGCGTGGTCGGCGTGTGCGCCGGGCAGGGGCTGTGGGGTGACGCACTCGGGGCGCTCGTGCTGTTCCTCTCGAACGTCCTCGCGCTCGTGATCGCCGGCACGATCGTCTTCACGATGGGCGGCTACGCGCGCGACCCGGATCGTCGACCACCGCCAACCGCCGCCGCGCGTATGCGGTCGTGACGGTGCTCACCGTCGTGGTGACCGTCCCGCTGGCGGCGAACTCGATCGTCGCGGTCGCACTCACGCGCTGGACCTCGACGATCCAGGCCATCACCACCACGTGGCTCGCGGAGGAGCCCGGCGCACGCGTCTACGACGTCTCCTGGAGCGGCGCGGATGCGACGGTCGACGTGACCACCGACGACGGCCAGGTGCCCGACATCGGCGATCTGCAGACTGCCCTGTCGACGGCGATCCCGAGCTGGGTGGGCGTCGTGGTCGACGTCGGACAGGGGAGCGAGTACGTCGTGCAGTGATCCGGTTCCCGGATCGGTCGACGTACCGCTCAGGTATCGAGTGCTTCGAGTGCCTCGAGGAACTGCGCGATCGTCGCCTCGGGCTTGTCGCGGTGCGGCGAGTGACCGGCGCCGGCGACCACCGACATCGTGATGCGCGGGTTGGCCTCGACGACCGACTCGGCAGGCTTCCCGCGGAAGATGCTGTACACCGCGGGGTCGGACGCGATCACGTGGGTGGGCACGGCGAGGGCGGTCGCGGCATCCGTCACATCCCACGCCGCGTTCTGCACGCTCGTCTGCTGGACCGCCCAGCGGCTCGCCTGCTGCGCAGACAGGGCCTTGAGCTCGACGTCGTGCTCGTGCCAGTGCGGGTGCGCCTCGCGCACGGCGCGCGGCGAAGGATCGGCGAACGACTCCTCCTGGCTCGCGCGCACGATCTCGCGGTCGCGGTCGGTGAGGGCGATCGCGGGGTCGATGAGCACGAGCCGGCGCGTCCACGCGGGATCGGCGGCGACCGCCACGGTCGAGGCCGCCGCGCCGAGCGAGTGGCCGACGACCAGCTCCCACGCCGTGCCGTCGGCCGGACGCGTGGCCGCGAGATCGGCGGCGTACGCGGCGATCGTGTAGTCGAGCGCGCGCGGCGCGGTTCCGTGACCGCGCAGGTCGACGGCGTCGGCGCGCCAGCCCGCATCGGCGAGCGCGACGCCGTAACGCCACATCAGCGGTCCGTTCGATCCGAGGCCGTGGACGAGCAGGGCACGGCGCGATGCATCGGGCGCACCCCAGGACAGACGCGGAAGGACGACGGGTGACGGCATGGTCTCCAGCCTAGGAGCGGCCCGCGGGTGCGCCGTGCCGCGGCAGGATGGTGGCATGATCTCGACGGAACTGGCAGTCGCCCTGCGCGACGCCGGGCTGGTGTGGCACCCGCGATCGGGCGACCGGTTCCAGCTCGACGAGCCCGAGTTCGAGGCCGACGTCTTCACGGTCAGCGAGATGACCATCGAGCCGCGCGAGTATCCGACCGGGCGCATCCTCGCCTTCAACGGCACGACGGAGTGGGCGCTGGACTCGGTCGCCCTCGAGGATGCCCTGTGGCTGCCGCACGAGAGCCAGCTGCGCGACATGCTCGGCGCCGCGTTCCGGGCGCTGCGCCGCCTGCCCGACACCTACGAGGTCGAGATCGTGCTCGCGGGGGAGAAGCGCGTGTTCGACTACCCCGATCCCGCCGACGCGTATGCGCTCGCACTGCTGGAGATGCTGCGCCGGATCGCCTGACCCCGTCGTGCGGGTGGGGTGCGTGCCGGGCGTGCGCGCGGTGGGCGGGGTGCGCCGAGACAGCGTGTTTGCGACGAGACGGCGTGTGCGGCGCGACGTCTCGTCGCGGATGCGTCGTCTCGGCGGGGAGGGCGGGCATGGGCGCGGTGGGCGCGCCGGACGGGGCGGGCCGGGCGCGGTGGGCGCGACGGGCGGGGCGGGCCGGGGGCTAAGTGACGGTGGGGACCGGCTCGGTGTCGGGGATCGGGCTCGCGTCGCGGCCGCGCAGGTCGGGGAAGCCGCGTACGAAGGCGACCGCCACGAGGAGGCCCGCCGCGGCGAAGGCGGTCGCGGCGACGTAGGCGCCGGTCGGGCCCAGGTCGTCGATCAGGAAGCCGGCGATGGCGGATCCGGCCGCTGCGCCGATGAGCTGGCCCGTGCCGACCCAGCCGAACGCCTCTGCGGTGTCGCTGAACTTCACGCTCGCCGACGTCATGGCGAACAGCACGGCCAGGGCGGGGGCGATGCCGATGCCGGCCAGCACGAGGGTGCCGCCCAGCCAGAACACGTTGAGCGAGACGATCGTGAGGGCGAGGCCGACGGTGACGATCGCGAGTCGGCGGGCCATCGCCCACGGCCCGATCGGGATGTGCCCGAACCCGAGGCCGCCGGCGAGGCTGCCGACCGAGAAGAGGGCGAGCACGATTCCGGCCTCGAGGCCGCCGTGGTCGAACGTCGCGACGACGCCGGCCTCCACCGCCGAGCAGGCGCCGATGAGGAGGAACCCGACCACGGTCGCGAGCAGCACCGGGGTCTTGGTGAGCACCTTGCCGATGCTGCGGCGGCTGCGCGGGATGCGGACGCGCCCGACCTCGGGGGAGAGGATGAACCACGATCCGCCGCCGATGAGGATCACGACGATCAGCAGCAGCGCCTGCACGGTGCCGATCTGCGTCGCGACGAGCGTGATGACCACGGGCGCGATGATCCAGATGATCTCCTGGAGCGACGCGTCGAGCGAGAAGAGCGGCGTCAGCTGCTTCGAGGTGACGAGCTTCGGATAGATCGTCCGGGCGGCGGACTGGATCGGCGGCGTCGACAGGCCGCTCACGAATCCGAGGGCCATGTACCCGGGCAGCGGCAGTGCGAGCAGGGCGATCGCGGTGATCGACAGCGCGCACACGATCATCGTCGACGTGATGACGAGGCGCATGCCCCACCGGCCCATCCAGCGGCTGGTCACGGGTCCGGCGATCGCCTGCCCGATCGAGGCGGCCGCGAGCACGAGACCCGCCGCGCCGTACGAGCCGGTGACGTGCTCGATGTGCAGCAGGATCGCAAGGCTCGTCATCCCGTTGGGGAAGCGCGCGGTCAGCTGAGCGGCGATGATGCGGCCGACGCCCGGAGTGCGAAGAAGATCCCGGTAGCCCGCCACGGAACAACGTTAGCGCGGCCTCCGGCGGCGGCGAGATCGGGTCGCTCGATCGCTTCGACGGGGGCGCCGACCCGACACGCCGCGACACGCCGAAGACGTCTCTCCACAGGCAGATTTGATGTCGGAGGGGCGATCTAGCGTCAGACCTGTGGAGAGCCGTTGCCGCGGCATCCGAAACGCCTGTGATTCAGGCCTTTTTCAGGTTCCAGATCAGGGGGCGTCCTGTGGATGAAACGGTGGACAACCTGTGTTGTACATGGGGAGAGCGGTGGAAAATCACACGGATGTAACTACTAGCCCTTGTGGTGCTATCCAATGTCGGTACCCATATGTAGTATTGGACTCCCGGCGGGGGGCCTGCCGGAAAATGAGCGGATTTGAGGGGAAAGACACGATCAACATGGCGATCACCGTCTACACGAAGCCCGCGTGCGTGCAGTGCACCGCGACCTACCGAGCCCTTGACTCGAAGGGCATCGAATACGAGATCCACGACCTCTCGGAGGACCCTTCGGCCCTCGAGCAGGTCAAGGCGCTGGGCTACCTCCAGGCGCCCGTCGTCATCACCGATGAAGACCACTGGTCGGGCTTCCGTCCCGACAAGATCGACGAGCTCGCCTCGCGACTCGCGTGACGCCATGGCAACCGCGATCGCACAGCGAGACGCGGTTGCCGGGCGGGCGACCGCGGCACCGCTCCTCGTCTACTTCTCAAGCGTTTCGGGCAACACGGCCCGCTTCATCGAGAAGCTCGGGGCGAGAGCGGTCCGGATCCCGCTGCATCCGACGGATCCGGCCCTCGTGGTCGACGAACCCTTCATCCTCGTCACGCCGACGTATGGCGGAGGCCAGGGCCGGGGCGAGGAGAAGGGCGCCGTTCCCAAACAGGTGATCCGGTTCCTCAACGACGAGCACAACCGGAGCCTGATCCGCGGAGTCATCTCCGCGGGCAACACCAACTTCGGCGAGCACTTCTGCATCGCCGGTGACATCATCAGCCGCAAGTGTCATGTGCCGCACTTGTACCGGCTAGAGGTTTTCGGCACGCCTGAAGACGTGGAACGCGTAAGCGAGGGATTGGAACGATGGCAGACGCTGCAGTGACAGAGAAGGACTTGAAGACAGAGGCGCGCTTCGAGGGCATGGACTACCACGCCCTCAACGCGATGCTGAACCTCTACGACGCCGACGGGAAGATCCAGTTCGACGCCGACAAGCGCGCCGCGCGGGAGTACTTCCTGCAGCACGTGAACCAGAACACCGTCTTCTTCCACTCGCTGAAGGAGCGCCTCGACTACCTCGTCGAGAAGGAGTACTACGAGCCCGAGGTGCTCGCGAAGTACCCGTTCGAGTTCATCCAGGAGCTCGACGACTTCGCCTACGGCAAGAAGTTCCGCTTCGAGACCTTCCTCGGCGCGTTCAAGTACTACACGAGCTACACGCTCAAGACCTTCGACGGCAAGCGCTACCTCGAGCGCTTCGAAGACCGCGTGGTCATGACCGCCCTCGCGCTCGCCGACGGCGACCAGGAGCTCGCGATCTCGCTCGTCGACGAGATCATCAGCGGCCGCTTCCAGCCGGCCACGCCGACCTTCCTCAACGCCGGCAAGGCTCAGCGCGGCGAGCTCGTCTCGTGCTTCCTGCTGCGCATCGAAGACAACATGGAGTCGATCGCCCGCGGCATCAACTCCGCGCTGCAGCTCTCCAAGCGCGGCGGCGGCGTCGCGCTCCTGCTGTCGAACGTCCGCGAGTCGGGTGCGCCGATCAAGCAGATCGAGAACCAGTCGTCGGGCATCATCCCCGTCATGAAGCTCCTCGAAGACAGCTTCAGCTACGCCAACCAGCTCGGCGCGCGTCAGGGCGCCGGCGCGGTGTACCTCAGCGCGCACCACCCCGACATCATGCGCTTCCTCGACACCAAGCGCGAGAACGCCGACGAGAAGATCCGCATCAAGACGCTGTCGCTGGGCGTCGTGGTGCCCGACATCACGTTCGAGCTCGCCAAGAACGACGAAGACATGTACCTCTTCTCGCCGTACGACGTCGAACGCGTCTACGGCGTGCCCTTCGGCGACATCTCGGTCACCGAGAAGTACCGCGAGATGGTCGACGACCCGCGCATCAAGAAGACGAAGATCAACGCGCGCGAGTTCTTCCAGACGCTCGCCGAGATCCAGTTCGAGTCGGGCTACCCGTACATCATGTTCGAGGACACGGTGAACAAGGCCAACCCGATCAAGGGCCGGATCAACATGTCCAACCTGTGCTCCGAGATCCTGCAGGTCAACACGCCGACCACGTACAACGAGGACCTCTCGTACGCGCAGATCGGCAAGGACATCTCCTGCAACCTGGGCTCGCTCAATATCGCCCTCGCGATGGACGGCGGCAACCTCGCCAAGACGGTCGAGGCGAGCATCCGCGCTCTCACCGCCGTCAGCCAGCAGAGCCACATCGCCTCGGTGCGCTCCATCGAGGACGGCAACGACCGCTCGCACGCGATCGGCCTGGGCCAGATGAACCTGCACGGCTACCTCGCCCGCGAGCACGTCTACTACGGCTCGGAAGAGGGCGTCGACTTCACGAACATCTACTTCTACACGATCCTGTTCCACGCGCTGCGGGCCTCGAACAAGATCGCGATCGAGCGCGGCGAGACGTTCGACGGGTTCGAGGACTCGAAGTATGCGTCGGGCGAGTTCTTCGACAAGTACATCGACCAGGAGTGGGTCCCCGCCACCGAGAAGGTCGCCGAGATGTTCGCCGGCCACCACATCCCGACGCAGGACGACTGGCGCGAGCTGAAGGCGTCGATCCAGCAGTACGGCATCTACAACCAGAACCTGCAGGCGGTGCCGCCGACCGGCTCGATCTCGTACATCAACAACTCGACGTCGTCGATCCACCCGATCGCGGCGAAGGTCGAGATCCGCAAGGAAGGCAAGCTCGGCCGCGTCTACTACCCGGCGGCGTTCATGACGAACGACAACCTGGAGTACTACCAGGACGCGTACGAGATCGGCTACGAGAAGGTCATCGACACCTACGCCGCCGCGACCCAGCACGTCGACCAGGGTCTGTCGCTCACGCTGTTCTTCAAGGACACCGCGACCACGCGCGACATCAACAAGGCCCAGATCTACGCCTGGCGCAAGGGCATCAAGACGATCTACTACATCCGCCTGCGTCAGATGGCGCTGGAGGGCACCGACATGACCGAGTGCGTCTCCTGCACGCTGTGACGGCCACGGAACTCTGAGAGAAGAAGGACGATGAGCGAGAAGCTCCAGCTCCTGGACCACGTCCAGGCCATCAACTGGAACCGCATCCAGGACGACAAGGACCTCGAGGTGTGGAACCGCCTCGTGAACAACTTCTGGCTGCCCGAGAAGGTGCCGCTGTCGAACGACATCCAGTCGTGGAACACGCTCACCCCCGAGGAGCAGACCCTCACGATGCGCGTGTTCACAGGCCTGACCCTGCTCGACACGATCCAGGGCACCGTCGGCGCCGTGTCGCTCATCCCCGATGCGCTCACCCCGCACGAGGAGGCCGTCTACACGAACATCGCGTTCATGGAGTCGGTGCACGCGAAGTCGTACTCGTCGATCTTCTCGACGCTGTGCTCCACGAAGGAGATCGACGAGGCGTTCCGCTGGTCGGTCGAGAACCCGAACCTTCAGAAGAAGGCTCAGATCGTCATGGAGTACTACCGCGGCGACGAGCCCCTCAAGCGCAAGGTCGCCTCGACCCTGCTCGAGAGCTTCCTCTTCTACTCGGGCTTCTACCTGCCGATGCACTGGTCGAGCCGCGCCAAGCTCACCAACACGGCGGACCTCATCCGCCTCATCATCCGCGACGAGGCCGTGCACGGGTACTACATCGGCTACAAGTTCCAGCGCGGACTCGAGAAGGTCGACGAGGCCACGCGGAACGACATCAAGGACTACACGTTCTCGCTGCTGTACGAGCTCTACGACAACGAGGTGCAGTACACGCAGGACCTCTACGACGGCGTCGGCCTGACCGAGGACGTGAAGAAGTTCCTGCACTACAACGCCAACAAGGCCCTGATGAACCTCGGCTACGAGGCGATGTTCCCGGCGTCGGTCACCGATGTGAACCCGGCGATCCTGTCGGCGCTCTCGCCGAACGCCGACGAGAACCACGACTTCTTCTCGGGGTCGGGCTCGTCGTACGTGATCGGCAAGGCCGAGGCGACCGAAGACGAGGACTGGGACTTCTGACGCGACGCGCGTGACTCGAGGAGGGGCGGATGCTGCGGCATCCGTCCCTCTTCGTTCATCCGTCCGGCTGTGCCGAGGCTCGCACAGACTCCAGGCCCGCGAGGACGAGTTCGAGCCCGAAGGTGAACTCCTCGTCCGGTCCTTGCCCGGCCGCGGCGAGCGCAGCGGCCGATTCATTCAGGTACGGGAACTCGTCCGGCGGAAGCTGGGGGAGGTAGACGTCCTCGGCCATGTGCGCGAGCTCGTCGGTGGTGTCGAACGGCAGTCCGGCCTCCTGCAGGGCGAACCCGTAGACGTAGCTGTCGAGCAGCCAATTGGCATGCGTCGCCATCGCGACGGAGAAGCCCGCCTTGCGCAGGCACGCGATCACCGCCTCGTGGTAGCGGAGGTTCGCCGGCCCCGGTGATGTCCGCGACTCCAGCAGGCCGATCGCCCACCGATGGCGTGCGAGAACCGATCGGACGGACACCGCCCGCCGTCGCATCGCGGACTGCCAGTCGACGCCGTCGCTCGGCAGTTCGATCTCGTCGAACACCGTGTCGACCATGGCGTCGAGCAGCTCCTCCTTGTTCGCCACGTAGTGGTAGAGCGACATCGCGCCCGCGTCGAGCACACCGGCCAGCCGTCGCATGCTCAGCCCGTCGACCCCCTCGCGGTCGGCGAGCCGGACCGCCTCCGCCACCACCCGCTGCGTGCTCAGCCCCGCATCCGGCGCGTCTTGGCGTTGTTCCGGGGGCACGGGATCTCCTCACTCTGGGGGGACGACTTGACAACCGTACAGCGTACGACCATAGTACAGCGTACGACGTACGGTGTACGAACCGTGTCCTGACGAAAGAAGACCGATGACCGACCACACGAAGAACCCGCTCGACGACCCGCCGATGCCGGTGCGCAGCAAGCTCGCCGCCGCCTGGACGAGCTTCGTCTTCCTCTACGTCTACGTCGACGTGCTGAACTTCTACAAGCCCGGCGTCCTCGACGGAATCCTGGATGGCTTCATCTGGAGGTTCGACATCAGTGCGACGCTGTTGACCGTCTTCCTCGCATCGGTGTCGGTCCCGGCACTCATGGTCGTCCTCTCGATGACGCTCCCTGCCCGAGCGAACCGGACGGTGAATCTCGTCGTGGCAGCGCTCCTCATCCCGTACTCGATCTTCAACGCCGCAGGCGCGGCGTGGGAGTGGGCAGCCTTCTACGGCCTCTCGATCGGAATCGAGGTGCTTCTCCTGGCGTTCATCCTGCGCTCCGCCTGGACCTGGCCTCGCACGCCCGCCCCTCCGGTCGACCCCTACCGCGCCGCGACACGCTCCGTCAACCAGAGCGCGTGATACCCCCTCCGGGTGAGCACGGAGCGATATGGTCGGAATGCGGATGTCCCCAGCATCCGCCGGACGATGGGTGTCCCCACACCCACGTCCCTACATCGCCGGGGCTCGTGGCCTTGGGGGCACGAACCGATAACTCGCGATGGCCGGGCTTCGGGTGTCCCCAGCACCCGGAGCCCGGTTGCGTGTCGGCGGCCCGACATTTCCTCGCATCTCGCGTAATAGATGCAGGGGGACCGTCGTCTCATTGGCAAGACGTCCCCAACCGTCTTCGAGCCGCGACCCTCGGGCTCGGCTCGTGCCGCCTCCTGGCCCCTCCCCGATCGGGTCAGGAGGCGGCACAGATCCCGCCGGGGCGTGGATGATGAGCGGATGCCGCGGGCCGGCCTGCGCCGCGTGGATCATCCTGACCGGGTGAGGCCTGCCGCGTCGGCGCTTCCCTACAGTGGGCACCACACCGCCCGGCGTCGCCGCCGGCGCCCTGGGGAACGGCGAATGGAGACGCGCCCATGAGCAGCGACAGCACACCTCCCATCACCAAGCCGTCGGCTGCCGCGCCGGCGACCCCACCGCCGTCCGCCGGCGTGACCGGTCGGACCCTCATGTGGTTCGGCCTCGCGATCGTCGTCCTGGCCTTCTTCGCGGCCTTCCTCGGCTCGTGGCTGGCGCGTTCCGTCGACACGGCCGATCAGGCGCCGGTCGCGGCATCCACTCCCCAGCCTTCCGCCACCCCCGAGGAGACACCGACCGTCGAGGACTACGAGGCCGCACTCGAAGACATCCTGCCGGCCGGGTCCGCGGTGCGCGCCGGGACCGGCGTGCCCGAGTCGGGCAAGGGCAGTGCGGGCGACGTGTACATCGACATCGCCACCGCCGACGTCTACCTGTTCGAAGACGATTGGACGCGCGTCGGCAACATCCGCGAGTCGGCTGCCGCGAACCTCACCGGAGCCACCGGAGCGACTGGGGCCACGGGAGCGCAGGGGCAGCAGGGCGACCAAGGCGACCAGGGCGACCAGGGCGACCAGGGCGAGCAAGGGGAGCAGGGCGAAGCGGGGGCGCCCGGCACCCAGGTGACCCTCGGTTCGGGTGAGCCCGCCGACCCGGCATGCGAGGGCGACGACATCTTCATCGACACGACGACGCCGATGTTCTACCAGTGCAGCGACGGCGCGTGGGTCGCGTTCTCACCGCCACCGGCGACCGAGGAGTGATGCGCCCTCGCCCTCGGGCGAGTCAGCGCCGCGTCGACGCGGTCACCGTGAACTTCGCGTTGCGCGCGATCTGACGCGTCGGTCCGACGAGCCGCTCGAGGGCGGGCCGGTACTGCAGCGCGGAGTTCCATACCGTCCACAGCTCGCCGCCCGGCTGAAGCACCCGCCCGGCGTCGGCGAACATGCTCGGCGCGACGCCCTCGCTCACTGCCGCTCCGACATGGAACGGCGGATTGAGCGCGATGAAGGACGCGGTGGCGTCGCCCTGCGAGCGCAGCATGTCGTCGCGCACGACCTCGACACGATCGCCGACGCCGTTCGCCTCTGCGGTGGCACGCGCGGACGCCACGGCGGTGGCCGACTGATCGCACGCGATGACGTGGAGCTCGGGATGCCGCAGCGCGAGGGTCGTCGCCACGACACCGGTCCCGCAGGCGAGGTCGATCACGGAGCCCGCCGGCGCGCCCAGCTCGGGGAGGTGCTCCCGCAGCAGCCGGGTGCCGATGTCGATCGATGTGCCGGCGAACGCGCCGCCGAACGCGCACACCACGAGGCCGTCGTGCGTGTCAGTCCGAGGCTCCGGTTCGCGCCCGTCGTGGGGGCCGCGCGCGATCAGCACGCGGGACTTCTGCCGAGCATGGCTCACGTCGACGCGCGCGAAGTGCTCGCGCAGCACGTCGTTCATGGTGGGAGTCATGTGCTTGATCCGGCCGCCGGCGTAGACGGTGACGTCGTCGTCGGCGTGCGCCGCGATCAGCCCTGCGAGGTCGCGCAGCGCGTCGAGAGACCGGGGGAGCCTCAGGAGCACCACCCGCGCACCCGCGACGAGATCGGCGGAGAGGCGGTGCGACGTGACGGCTCCGGCCAGGCCGAACCGCTCGGCGTTCGCCGCCAGCGCCCGTTCACCCGTGAGGGCGTCCTGATGCACCCGGATACCGCGCGCACCCTCGCTCGCCGCACCCAGCGCGATCGCGCCGTAGCCGTCGCCGATGACCACGACGGTCCCGTCGCCGGCATCGCGCCGCGCGTCGGCGGACTCATCGAGGATCAGCCGGTCCGCGGCATCCGCGGCCGGCAGATCGGGACCTTCGAGGTCGGGCCAGCGCCGCAGCGCGGCGGGGGAGTACTCCACCGTCCCACGCTAGCCCGTCGCCCGCGTGCCCGTCCGCCCGGACGGGGACGCTCGTCGTGGCAGGCCCGACCTTCCGGCGAACCTAAGCTGGAAGCATCCCCACCCGAAGGAGACCTGTGTTCCGCACGCCCTTGAACCTCTTCCGAGTCCTGGCCGTCGCGGAGGCGATCTCGTGGACGCTGCTCATCGCCGCGCTCATCCTCCGCGCCACGAGCGACTTCGCGATCGGTGTCACGGTGGGCGGCGCGATCCACGGATTCGTGTTCCTCTCCTACGGGGCGACGGCGATCCTGGTTGCCCTGAATCAGCGCTGGGGCGTGTGGCCGACGGTCGTCGCGGTCGTGAGCGCCGTGATCCCGTATGCCACGATCCCGACCGAGCTGTGGCTGCATCGCTCGGGTCGCCTGACCGGCGCGTGGCGGCTCGCCGCCACGGATGACCCGCGGGACGCCGCGTGGCACGACCGTCTGATGCGCTGGTTCCTCAACCGGGCGTGGCTGCTCGTCGTGCTCATCGCGGCGGCGGTCGTCGTCCTGTACGCGGCGCTGCTGGTGATCGGCCCTCCCGGAGGCCGCCACTGACGCAGTCCTGCGCTCACCAGCCCGTCGTGAGCACCCGGTCGAGCGCGGCGACCACGGCGTCTGCGCTCTCGCGTGAGAAGCACATCGGCGGCTTGAGCTTCAGGATGTTCTGGTGGTCGCCCGTCGGCTGCGCGATCACGCCCAGTTCGCGCAGCCGGGCGCAGATCGCCGCAGTCTCGGCCGTCGCGGGCTCCCACGTGGCGCGGTCGCGCACGAACTCCGGGCCGAGGTAGAAGCCCGAGCCGTGGACGGCGGCGAGGAGCGGATGCCGCTGCCCGAGTTCTTCGAGCCGCGCCTTGAGGTATCCGCCGACCTCGCGCGCGTTCTCCTGCAGTCGCTCGTCTCGGAGGATGTCGAGCACCGCGAGGCCGACCGCGCTCGACACCGGACTGCCACCCGCCGACGAGAAGAAGTAGCCTCCTTCGCGGTAACGGTGGGCGATCTCGCGGGTGGTGATGACGGCGCCGAGCGGATGCCCGCTCCCCATCGCCTTGGCGACGGTCACGATGTCGGGCACCACGCCCTGCTGCTCGAATCCCCAGAACCACTCGCCCAGGCGCCCGTATCCCACCTGCACCTCGTCGGCGATCGCGAGCCCGCCGTGGGCCCGCACCGCTGCGTAGACGGCGGCGAGGTAGCCGTCGGGAAGCGCGACGCCGCCCGCGTTGCCGAAGATCGGCTCGGCGATGAACGCGCCGACCGGGGTTCCCCCGGCTGCGAGCCGCTCGACTTCGGCGACAGCGCCGTCCGCGTACCGCGCAGGCGAGGCGCCGCGGTGGCCGTAGGGCGCCGGCACGGTGTGCACCCACTCCGGGCGGGTCTCGAGCGCGGCGGGATTGTCGGCGACCGACGTCGACACCGCATCCGACAGATAGGTCCACCCGTGGTACGCCTCGCGCACGGCCAGCACGTCGCGTCGCCCCGACCACGCCTGCCCCAGACGCAGCGCCAGATCGACCGCCTCGGAGCCGCTGTTCACGAGGAAGACGGTGTCGAGCGGCTCGGGGAGCAGCGCCGCCAGCCTCTCCGAGAACTCGACCACAGCGGGGTAGTGGAACCGCGAGTTCGTGTTCAGCAACCGCCACTGCTCGGCGACGGCATCGACGAGTCTCGGGTGCGCGTGCCCCACCGACGTGACGTTGTTGAGCGTGTCGAGGTAGACACGGCCGTCGGCGTCGACGAGATGCTCACGCCAGCCGCGCACCATCACGGGCGGGTCGTCGAAGTAGTGCTCCTGCACGTCGGCGAACACGGCCTCGCGGCGAGCGAGCAGCGCCGCCGCATCGACAGTGCCGGGGGAGGAACGTGCCGGATGCCCCGGCACGAGCGGACTCGGATCGGCGACCACCGCCCGCCAGGCGGCGGCGAGGCTGCGGGGCGCGAAGCGCGGTGCGTCGGCGCCCGCGCGCACGACCTGCACCCAGAGCGACCCGTCGGCCTCGCCGAGCAGATCGCCGACCTCGACGGCGCTGCCGTCGGCGAGCGCCGTGCGCACGCCGTCCAGGCGCAGGGTCCAGTTGCCGGTGCCGACGAGCACGCCGTTCGACGTCACCGCGACGACGCCCGCCCAGGGCGCCGCGAGCGGCTGCCGGCCGGCGAACCGCAGCTCGATGCCGAGGGCGACGTTGTGCGGCTCGTCGGGAGCGAGCGGCCGCGAGCGGGTGAGCCGGGCCTCGCCGAACCTCGCCGCGACGACGCGGGCGCGGTCGAGGCATCCGCTCATCACATCGTGCTCGGCGGATGCCGTCAGCCAGCGCCCTTCGTGCAGGTGAGGGCTCGTCGGCGACAGGTCCGCCACGACGACGTCGTCGGCGGTCAGCCACGGCAGGAGCGGCTGAGCCGGCGGGAGCCCCGGCTCGGGCGCGGACTGCCCGAGCGTCCGCAGGACGAGGGCGGTCGCCACGTCGAGCGGCACCGACGTCGCCGCGTCGAAGATCGCACGCTCGTGCAGGAGGTTTCCGGCGGCGTACGCGTTGGCGGGGTCGGTCCGGAGCACGTGGTGGGCGCTCGCGACCAACGTCGCCGCGCGCACGACGACCAGCGGCCACAGTGCGCGGAGCTCGGGCGGGCTGAGCGGCCGCACGCGGTGATAGGCCGTCACCGCGCGCATCGCGGCCGCGAGGTCGACGCCGTCGTGGTGGAGCAGCGACGAGACGGTGATGGCCAGCTCGCCGACGGCCCAGGTGCGGTTGAGGTCGCCCAGGTCGATCACGCCGTCGGGCAGGCGGGTGATGCGGTCGGCGGTGACGACGTTGTCGTCGGTGAGGTCGCCGTGGATGAACTGCGTAGGCAGTTCCGCTGCGACGGCGCCGACCTCGGCCCACGCCGCCGCGGACGCGTCCGCGAGTCGTTCGCGGAGTGCGGCATCGTCGACGAACGGCAGCATCTCGGCGAGCGCGCCCGGCGCCTGGCGGAGGTCCCACTGGTGGCTGCGCTCCGCGGCGGGGGCCTCGAGGTCTTCGAGGGCGAGGGCGACCCGGGCGGCCAAGGCGCCCAGCGACTCGACCGCCGCGCGCGACAGGTGACCGGTGAGGGTCGAGCCCTCGAGGAACTCGAGCACGCGCGCCTGCATCTCGACGCCGTCGACCGTCACCGGCCGGACCGTCGCGCCGTCGGCGACGAGCGCACGCGGGGCGCGGCATCCTGCCCGTTCTGCAATGCGCGCAGCAGCCGCCGACTGCGCCTCGAGCTCGACCGCGGTCACGCTGGGGTTCGCGATCTTCAGCAGCAGCGGGGGCGCGTCGTCGCGCTCGAGGAGGAAGTTGCGATCCTGGTGGCTGCCCAGTGCCCGCGCAGATGCCTCGATGCCCCAGACGTCGCGGGCCAGCCGCGCGGCGAGCGCGTCGGAGATGTCGGGCGGGGCGGGCTGAGTCAAGGTGTCCGTGCTCGGGTCAGGGCTCGCGCTCGGGTCGGCGCTCATCTCGTGCTCCTCGGTGGATCTGGCACGAGGCTACCGGTGGAGCGCGAGCCCTGACGAGCCGATCAGTCGCGACTCGGCAGCTGCTGCAGCGTCCAGGCGTTGCCGTCGGGGTCGGCGAAG
Source organism: Microbacterium gallinarum (assembly GCF_014837165.1). GTDB lineage: Bacteria > Actinomycetota > Actinomycetes > Actinomycetales > Microbacteriaceae > Microbacterium > Microbacterium gallinarum. The sequence goes on along the minus strand of NZ_JACSPM010000006.1, from coordinate 84,359 downwards.
GTGACGAACCGGCCCCACGCCTGCTCGTCGACGCCCTGCGCGTCGACACCCCGTTCACGAAGGTGGGCGAGCGCCTCGTCGGCGTCGGGCACCACCACCTGGATCGTGTCCTGCTGACCCGGCTGAAGCGTGCCGCCCAGGCCGGTGCCGAACGCGATGGAGCACGCCGAGCCCGGCGGCGTCAGCTGCACGAACCGCAGCCCTTCGAACGGGGTCTGATCGTGATCGAGGTGGAAGCCGATGCCGACGTAGAAGTCGCGCGCCCGGTCGACGTCGGAGACGGGCACGTGGATGAGTTCGATCTTCCAGTCCATACTGGGTCCTCTCTCTCCGCCGGAAGGCGCGGCGCCTGCCGGCGGCCCTCACGCTACGCCCGGGGCCGGACATTCCGGGGTCGTCCGCATCGCCCGCGCCGTCAGGTGCGAGCACTCTCGCCGAGGAAGGCGCCGAGCTGACCGGGCGGGCACGCGGCGACCGCGGCGCTGCGTCCGGCGAGGTCGGCGAGCGTGTCGAGCGCAGCCAGCACCGCGCCGTCGTCACCGGCGTCGCGGTGCGCCCGGACGAGACCCTCGACCGTCGCGATCTGACGCGCCCTGTCGCCCGCCGCCGTCGCGATCGCCGAGGCTTCGCGCAGTGCGGCGACGCGACTGCGCGGGTCGGCGGCGCGGTTCGCGCGCAGCATGAGGACGCGGTGGACGCACCGCAGATCGCCCAAGTGGCGGAACGACACCAGCAGCTCGCCGAGTTCGCCGCTCTCGTCCAGCCCGAGAGTCGCCTGCACCAGCCGGCCGTGCGCGAGCTCGTGCTCGTTGTCGGTCGACTCGGAGTAGGCCACGCACTCGGCGGCCCAGCGGGCGGCGCGCTCGGAGTCGTAGCCCGACTCGGCCGCGGTGAGGGCCATCATGAACCGCACGTTGTTGACGTGGGTCTCGTCGCCGGCGCGCGCGTACGCGCGCATCGCACCCTCGAAGGCCTCGACGGCGTCGGCGACGTCGCTGCGCCGCCCCTCCTGCACGGCGATGCTGCGGAGCGCGACACCGCGGAACTGGCGTGCGGCCGCAGCATCCCACGGGTCGTCGTGCTCGATCGCGAGACGCTCGGCGGTGTCGAGGTGAGGCAGTGCGGCGGCGGGGTCCGAACCATAGGCGGCGGCGAGCCCGGCGAGCTGATGGGCGGCGCGCAGCTCGTGCGGATCGGCGGGGTCGGCGGCGGCGAGAGCGCGCTCCGCGAGCCTGCTCACCACCTCGATGTCGAAGAACGCGAGGGCGTTGCCCAGCACGAGCAGCTGGGACGGCGTGGCTCGTTCGAGCAGCCAGTCGTCGTGCGCGCCGAGCGACAGAGCCTCGACGCTGTCGGCATCCGATCCGTACTGCTCCACGCCGACGGCGAGCAGCGCCGACAGCCGGACGGCGACCGGGTCGCGCTCCGCGAGCGACCAGCGCAGCGCGGCGTTCACCTCGGGGCACAGCATGACGGATAGCCCCATCGCCTCCTTGCTCGCGTCGGTGCGTGCTCGCGCGATGAAGCCCTCCGACACGATCGTCACCATCTCGGCGTGGCGCCGGAGCACGTCGCGGACCACGTCCGGATCGGTGCGCGCGAGCACGAACTCGCGCATCACCGCGAGCAGGCGCCAGCGGCCGCCGTCGCCGAATGCGGGAACGAGCAGCGACCGGTCGAGCAGGCGCAGCACGATGCGTTCGGCGCCTTCATGGCTGACCGCGACCGCGAGGTCGATGTCGAAGGTGCGGGGAAGTGCGGCGAGCCGCTGCAGCACGTCGCGCTCCTCGTCGTCGAGCAGGTGCCACGTCCACTCGAACGCCGTCTCGAGGCTGCGGTGCCGGCCCTCCGGCGTCGCGCGGTCGAGCATGGCGAAGTCGCGGTCGAGGCGTGCGGACAGTTCGGCGAGGGGCAGGTGGCGTGCGGCGGACGCGGCGAGTTCGAGCGCGAGCGGGAGCCCGTCGAGCCGGGTCGCGATGTGGTCGACGAACGGGTCGTCCTGGGCCGCGGGCGCGTGCCCGTGGGCGGACAGCCGGTCGCGCAGCAGTGCGCTCGCGGGCGCGTCGACGCCGTCGGCGGTGAGCGGGGGCACCAGGTGCACGTGCTCGTCGTCGCCCCCGAGCGGGGTCTGCGAGGTGACGAGGACCTTGAGCCCGGGTGCGAGCGGGCGCAGCCGGGCGATCATCGAGCGCGTCGCGGGCCCGACATGGTCGGCGTTGTCGAGCACGAGCAGGTAGGGCTGCGCGGCGAGGGCGATGCCGACGGAGGCGAGGAGGTCTTCATGGGGGGATGCCTCGAGCCCGAGCACCCTCGAGATGCGGTTGACGACATCGCCGGGGGTGGCGTGCTCGAACTCGACGATCACCGGGGTGCGCGCATCCTGCGCCTTGGCGAACTCGAGTGCGAGGCGGGTCTTGCCGACGCCGCCCGGGCCGACGAGGGTCAGCAGGTCGCCCGCTCGGACGGCCGCCTCCAGCTCGGCGACGTCGCGGCCCCGACCGCGGAACGGATTGGCCGGTACGCGCACCGAGGCATCGCGCAGCTCTCGCGCGGCGGAGACCAGGTCGGCGCGGCTCTCGGCCCCGAGCTTGCGGCGCAGGCTTGCGATGTGGCTCTCGACCGTGCGCACCGAGATGAACAACTCCGAGGCGATCTCGGGGTTGGTGAGCCGTCGCTCCACGGCGGCGAGGACCGCGCTCTCGCGCGGCGTCAGGGGCGGCCCCAGCACGCGCCCAGTGTACTCACGGGCGCGAGCGCGCGGCACCGGTCGGATGGCGCGCTCCGCCGGCAGCGCGCGGAGACGCGCCGCCGGCGGAGCATGTGCGCTCACGCGCGACGCGGGAGGAGGCGGAACAGGATGCCGCCGGGCGCCTTCGCGGTGCGCGCCGAGACGACCGGAGGCTCGAGTTCGGCGCGCTCCTCGGCGCGACGCCGGAGCTCGAGCTCGCGGATCAGCTCGTTCTGAGCTATCGCGTGCAGGGCATAGGCGTCGTGGGCGTACACCACAGCCGCCTCCTCTCGGTCGTGCGGCGGTCAGCGGACCGTCGCGGTGAACAGCAGGAACTCGGAGTCGATGACTCCATCGCGCTCGATGGCGCGGTCGCCGAGGCCGCGCAGGGCCTCGTCGATGGCCGCCACCGCGGCCGGGTCGTCGGCGTTGCGGTTGTAGACCGCGATCGTCGGCCCGTAGTGCGACGCGAAGTAGGCCCGGAACTCCTCGCCTGTCGCGAAGCGGTCGAACCGCACGCTCTCACGCACCGCGCGCACGTCGGTGACGCGATCGCCGAAGAGCTCGCGCACGTGCGCCTCGTCGCCCCACAGGGGCGCCGGCTGAGCGCCCGGAGGAAGCGGCGCGTTGAACGGCTTCAGCGCGGCGAACAGCTGGCCGATGAAGCCCTGCGGCGTCCAGCTGATGAGCCCGATCCGTCCGCCGGGGCGGACGACGCGGATGATCTCGCCGGCGCTGCGCTCGTGGTGCGGTGCGAACATCACGCCGACCGTCGAGATCGCGACGTCGAACTCGTCCTCGCCGAACGGCAGCGCCTCGGCGTCCGCCGGCCGCCACTCCAGCTCCGCGCCCGCGTCCTGCGCGCGGCGGTGGCCGTCGCCGAACAGCTCGGGCGTGAGGTCGGTCGCGACGACGTCGGCTCCGCGCTTCGCGGCGGGGATCGCCGCGTTGCCGCTTCCGGCCGCGATGTCGATCACGCGCTCTCCGGCGCGGACGTCCACGGCCTCGACCACCCGTGGGCCGAGCGACCAGATGAGGTCGTGGGCGAGCGTCGGGTAGTCGCCCGACGCCCACATCGCGCGGTGCTTGGCCTTGAGGGCCTGATCGGCCTCGTCGATCACGATCGTGTTCAGATCCGTCATGATGTGTCCTTCTCCTTCTGGTTCTGTGGACGCATCCCAGGGTTCTCGGGAAGCGCCGCGGCGACATCCGTGCCGTGCACGGAAATCGGCACCGGGAGCGAAGAGCGCGGACCGGGTCTGGGAATACACAGCCCCCGCAGAGTCTTGAAGTTGATACGACTGCGCTCAAGTTCCTAAACTTGACAGTCCTTTCCTCAACTTTCAGGAGAAACGGAATGCCCGAAGACTTCACCCCGTCCGCCGGCGCCGACGACAACGGCGGCTCGTTCGACGAGTTCCTGGCGCGGTATCTGGCAGGGGAGCGCGCTCGCGCCGAGCGGTCCATCGACCTCAGCCGGTTCCTCGGCGCGCGCACCCAGGAGCTGCTCCAGCGCGCAGGCCGGTTCGCGCTCGAGCGCGGCCAGCGCGAGCTCGACGCGCTGCATGTGCTGCGCGTCCTCATCGACGAGGCGCCCGCGCGTGACGCCGTCCAGCACATCGGGGCCGACCCGCGCGCGATCCTCCGCGCGACCGAGGAGCGCCTGCCCGGCGCGAGCGCCCCGGCCGACGTCGACGGTGCCGTCATCACGCCGTCGGTGCAGCGCGCGCTGTTCCACGCGTTCCAGGTGGCCCGCTCGTCGGGCTCGACCTACGTCGACCCCGAGCACCTGTTCTTCGCTCTCGTCCTCGCACAGGACACACCTGCAGGGCAGGTGCTCGCGCGCGCCGGCGTCACCGCCGAGGCCCTCACGCAGGGGCTCCGCGAGACCGTGACCACGGGCGGGGAGCCGCGGACCGAGGAAGAGGCGGATGCCGCGGCATCCGACACCCCCCTGCTCGACACGTACGGCACCGACCTCACCGCGCAGGCTGCAGCCGGAGAACTCGACCCCGTCATCGGGCGCGCCGACGAGATCGAGCAGACGATCGAGATCCTGAGCCGGCGCACCAAGAACAACCCGGTGCTCGTCGGCGAGGCCGGCGTCGGCAAGACCGCCATCGTCGAAGGTCTCGCGCAGGCGATCGTCGAAGGCGGCGTCCCCGAGCAGCTGCTCGGAAAGCGCGTCGTCGCGCTCGACCTGCCCGCGATGCTCGCAGGCACGCGCTACCGCGGCGACTTCGAGGAGCGCCTCACCAAGACGATGGATGAGATCGCCGCCCACAAGGGCGAGCTCATCGTGTTCATCGACGAGGTGCACACGGTCGTCGGCGCAGGTGGCGCCGGTGACGGCGGCATGGACGCCGGCAACATCCTCAAGCCCCGCCTCGCGCGCGGCGACCTGCACCTCGTCGGAGCCACGACGCTCAAGGAGTACCGCGTGATCGAGAAGGATCCCGCGCTCGAGCGCCGGTTCCAGCCTGTGCGGGTCGGCGAGCCCTCGGTCGAGGACGCGGTGCTCATCCTGCGCGGCCTGCAGCCGGCCTACGAGAATCACCACGGCATCGCGTACACCGACGAGGCGATCCGTGCGGCCGTCGAGCTCAGCGACCGGTACCTCACCGAGCGCGTGCTGCCAGACAAGGCGATCGACCTGATCGATCAGGCCGGCGCGCGGCTGCGCCTGCGGCTGGGGGCGAAGGTCGACGTCAGCGCGCTGATGACCGACCTGGCCACGCTCGAGGCCGACAAGAACGCCGCGGTCTCGGCCGAGCACTACGAGGAGGCTTCGCGCATCCGCGACCGCATCGCGGCCGTGCAGGCCCGGCTCGACGACATCACGGCCACCGGAGCCGCCGGTCGCGACGAGGCTGTGGTCGGCGAGCCCGAGATCGCCGCGGTGATCAGCCGTGCCACCGGCATCCCTCTCAACCGCCTCACCGAGTCCGAGCGCGAGCGTCTCGCCGTGCTCGAGGACGAGCTGCACGATCGCGTGATCGGCCAGGACGACGCCGTGGCCGCGGTCGCCAAGGCGGTGCGCCGCAACCGCACCGGCATGGGCGACGCCCGGCGGCCGGTGGGCTCGTTCCTCTTCCTCGGTCCGACCGGCGTCGGCAAGACCGAACTGGCGAAGGCGCTCGCCGCGTCGCTGTTCGACGACGAGGGCGCGGTGATCCGCTTCGACATGAGCGAGTTCGGCGAGCGGCACACGGTGTCGCGTCTCGTGGGGGCGCCTCCCGGATACGTCGGCTACGACGAGGCGGGCCAGCTGACCGAGCGCGTCCGCCGCAATCCGTACTCGATCGTGCTGTTCGACGAGATCGAGAAGGCGCACCCCGACGTGTTCAACCTGCTGCTGCAGGTGCTCGACGACGGGCGCCTGACCGATGGCCAGGGGCGCACCGTCGACTTCCGCAACACGGTGGTCGTGATGACGTCGAACCTCGGCTCGGAGTTCCTCGCTTCGCGCGGAGGCGCGATCGGCTTCATCGCCGACGGCGGCGGATCGACGGGCTTCGGCTCCGAGAAGGACCTGCGCGACCGCGTCATGGCGCGTCTGCGCGAGGCCATGCGACCGGAGTTCCTCAACCGCATCGACGAGATCGTGCTGTTCCGCAAGCTCGACCAGCCGCAGCTGCGTCAGATCGTCGGGCTTCTGCTCGGCGCGTCGGAGGCTCGGCTCGGCAAGCGCGAGGTGGGGCTGGTCGTCACGGACGCCGCGACCGACTGGCTCGCCGAGCACGGGTACGAGCCCGAGTACGGCGCGCGTCCGCTGCGCCGCCTGATCCAGCGCGAGGTCGACGACCGCATCGCCGACCTGTTCGTGACGGGGGCGCTCGTCGACGGCGGATCGGTGACGGTGGATGCCGCGTCCGGCGAGCTCATCGTGAGGGCCGAGGCTCCCGCGATCATCGCCGCCTGACGCCCCTCGCCGCCTGACGCCCTCGCCGCCTGACGCCCCGCACCACCCTGCTCACCTGTCACGATCTGCCGGTCGCGCCGACGCTTCGTGACAGGTGAGCAGGGGTTCGCGCGGCGGCGACAGCAACGTCGTGCGGGCGTGCCAGGCTGGAGCAATGGCACGCATCGGCGCGATCTTCAACCCGTACACGCACGCACCCGAGGAGTTCCGCGACGCGGTGGTCGTCGCCGAGCGCGAGGGGCTGCCCGAGCTGTGGATCTGGGAGGACTGCTTCCGCACGTCGGCGTTCGCGACGGCTGCGGCCGCGCTGGCCTGGACCGAGCAGCTGCGGCTGGGGATCGGCATCTCGCCCATGCCGCTGCGCAACGTCGCCGCCACGGCGATGGAGATCGCCACCGTCGAGCGGCTGTTCCCCGGCCGGCTCCTTCCCGGCGTGGGGCACGGCGTGCTGCCGTGGATGGGGCAGGTGGGCGCGCGCGTCGCCTCGCCGCTGACCCTCATGCGCGAGTACGTCCCGGCCCTGCGGTCGCTGCTCGCCGGCGAGCAGGTCGACACCGCGGGCCGCTACGTCACGCTCGACGCCGTCCGGCTCGACACGCCACCCGCGACGGCACCGCTCGTGTACGCGGCGGCCGAGGGTCCCAAGACGCTGCAGCTGTGCGGCGAGGTCGCCGACGGTGTCGTGCTCGACAGCAACCACACACCGGCCGAAGTGCGCGCGTCGGTCGAGACGATCCGCGGTGCGCGCGCCGCGGCGGGTCGGGAGGGCGACCATGACGTCGTCGCGTTCGTGATCACCGCCTTCGGCCCCGACGCCGAGGCACGGGCGCTCGCCGACGTCGGCGACAAGCCCGATCCGCATCAGCGCGCGGTGTGGGGCGATCCGGCCGCGGTCGCCACGGCGCTCGGCGAATTCTTCGACGCCGGGGTCGACGACGTCGTGCTGCTCCCGGCCTCGCGCGTCGACGCGGCCGCGTTCTACGCGTCGGCAGCCGAGGTGTCGCGTCTCGTCGCGGAGCGCACGGCATGACCGGCACCGGCGCGCTGTCGATCGGCGTCGCCGCCGCCGTCGGACCCGAGCTCGCCGCACGCCTGGCGCCGGCGATCGAGGCCGCCGGGTTCCACGCGCTGTGGGTCAACGACACGCCGGGCAGCGATGCGCTCGCGGTGCTCGCCGCCGCCGCGCGCGAGACCGAGTCCCTCGTGCTCGCGACCGGTGTCGTCCCGGTCGACCGGCGTCCGCCGGCCGAGATCCTCGACCGAGTCTCGGCCCTCGCGCTGCCGGAAGACCGGCTTCTGCTCGGCATCGGCTCCGGCGGTCGCCGCGAAGGAGCGCTGGCGCTGGTGGCGGATGCCGCGGCCGCACTCCGGGCGGGATCGTCGGCGCGCGTCGTGATCGGTGCGCTCGGCCCGAAGATGCGGCGACTCGGGGCCGCGGCATCCGACGGTCTGCTTCTCAGCTGGCTGACGCCCGACGTCGCCGCGCGGCAGACCGATGCGGCCCATGAGGTCGCCGCCGACGCCCACGTCGCGGTCTATGTGCGCACCGCGCTCGACGCCGATGCCGGGCCGCGGCTCGAGCGGGAGGCTGCCGCGTATGCCTCGTACCCGGCATACGCCGCGAACTTCGCCCGCCTGGGCATCGAGGCGCTCGACACGGTGATCCGGCCCGATCAGGGCGCGCGGATCGCCGCGTACCGGGCGTCGGCCGACGAGGTCGTGCTGCGCGCGATCACCGCCGGCGAGACCGCCGACGATTATCTGCGCTTCGTCGACGCGGCGCGGGCGGCCGCCGCGGCCCGATGACCGCGGCGACCCCCGTTTGACGGGTCAGCGCCCGGTGCGCGGCACCTTCACGTCGACCCACACCAGCCGGTGGTCGCTGCTCGGGAACGGGAAGACCCCGGTCAGACGCGACAGCGGGTCGGCCGTCACGGGCCAGAAGACGCCCGACGCGACGGGCTGCAGCGTCCACGACGGCAGGACGTAGTCCGCACGGAGGTTGCCCGGCGCGGTGTCGCTGAAGTCGGCGGTGTCGTACTTCGGGTCGCCCCGGTGCGTGGCGTTCGCCCCGCCCTGCAGCGCGGAGGCCTCGACGGCACCCTGCGACGTCGGTTCCGCGTCGCGGATCCAGTGGCTGCCGAGCAGCTGGTCGATCGCGGCGTCGACGGAGTCGCCGTCGAGGGGGTCTGCATTCTGGTCGCCGACGATGACGAACGACGACGCCGGCCGCAGTCCGCCGCGCAGGCCGTCGTCGTCGTAGATGTAGCGGCCCTTGCCGGGCGCGACGTAGTCGGCCCAGAACCGGATCTCGTCGTGGTTGCGCGTGCCGTTGCGGTCCTCGGGCCCGTCGAAGGTCGGCGGGGTCGGGTGCGAGGCGAGGATGTGCACGGTGTGGTCGCCGACCTTCACCGGCACATCCCAGTGCGACTTGCTCGACAGGCGGAAGACCTCGAGCTCTTCGGCGGAGTACCAATCGGCCGGGAGCACCGTGTCCGGATCGTCCGGCAGCAGGGCGCCGGGCATGTCCTTCCACAGGAACTTCTGGAACGTGCGCACGTCGTCGGTCACGATCGGGTGCTGGGAGAGCACGACCATGCCGTACTGGCCTGGGTAGATGCCGAAGCCGAACGCGTCGTCGCCTCCGCCGACGGTTCCGTTGTTGTTGAGGTCGAACCCGCTCGGGATGCCGGTGTTCGACGGCGCCACGAAGGCGTAGGGGTATTCGACCGCCGGAGCGCCGTTCTGGCTGACCTCGAGGTAGTTGTCGCGGAACAGGTCGACGGCGACCCCGCCCTCGACGTAGTCGAACTCGTTCAGCAGCACGACATCGGGCGCAGCGCGCTGGATCACCTCGGCCACCGTGCGCGCCTGCGCGTTGTCGCCGGTCGACAGGTCGCTCACGAGCTGGCCCTCCGCGTTGCGATTGAGCGACAGGTTGTAGGTCGCGACGCGCAGCGGCTCCTTCTGGTAGAGCACGTCGGGCTTGTGGGGCGAGGGCGGCGCGGCCAGGGCAGGGGCAGCCGAGCCGGCGCCGATGAGGGCGGCGGCGGTGAGGGCGGCGAGAGCGCCGCGGATGCGGGGGGACATCGTTCTCCTTCGAACAGGACGCCGTCTTGTGGACGGCGCAGGGGGATGCAGCGACGCACTCGCGTGATCAGCGGCGAGGTCGACCGCACCTCAACGGTAGGCGGCGAACATGACCAGTGGAAGAACGGCGGTCGTCGGAGTCACGAGATGCCAGACTGGGCGCGATGACCGCTCGATCCGCGACCCGCACCGATTCCGTACCGAAAGTCGTGGCGCGCACCGTGCTCGCGGCACTGCTGCTCATCGCCGGGGCGTCCCACCTCACGTGGGGACGCCGCGGCTACCGCATCGTGGTGCCCGATTGGGCGACGGCGCTGCTGCGCACCGACAAGGACGCGATCGTGGTGGCGTCCGGCGCGGTCGAGCTGATGCTGGGAGGCGCGCTTCTCTCACTCCCGCGCGAGCGCGGGCGGATCGGCTGGATCGTCGCAGGCTTCTTCATCGCCGTGTTCCCCGGGAACGTGCATCAGTGGCGAACCCGCCGCGATGCCCCGCTGATGCGCACCGACCGGGCGCGGTTCGTCCGCCTGCTCCTTCAGCCCGTCCTCGTGGCCTGGGCGCTGTGGAGCACGTGGCCGGAGCGTCGAGCGGGAAGGACGGCCGCGCGGTGACCCGCCCCGTCGCCGTGATCGCCGGCGCCTCCGGGTTCGTGGGCGGCGCGCTGCGCACCGCGCTCGCCGGCGACGGCTACGACATCCGGCTGGTCGGCCGCAGCGGACCGGATGGGCGCTGGTCGGATCCTGCGAGTCTGCAGCGCGCCGTCGACGGAGCCGACCTGCTGATCAATCTCGCGGGCAAGTCGGTGAACTGCCGCTACACCGATGGAAACCGCGACGAGATCCTGCGATCCCGTGTCGAGACGACCCGCCTCCTGCGGGAAGCGGTGACGGATGCTGCTGCCCCGCCTGCACTATGGCTGAATGCCAGCACCGCCACGATCTATCGATACGCGATGGACCGTCCGCAGACGGAGGCGGAGGGCGAGCTCGGGTCGGGCTTCTCGGTCGACGTCGCCCGCACGTGGGAGGACGAGTTCTTCGCCGGCGATCTCCCCGCCACGCGACGTGCTTCGCTGCGCATGGCCATCGTCCTCGGCGACGGACCCGCGACCCGGCTGCTCGTGCGGCTGGCCCGGCTCGGCCTGGGCGGTCCGCAGTACGACGGTCGCTGGTTCCCGCATCGCCGCTATCGCGGCATCGGCCCGCGCCCGACCGGCGACGGCCGAGCGCCGTCGCATCGCTCGCATGGGCGGCAGCGCTTCAGCTGGATCCACATCGACGACGTCGTCGGCAGTGTGCGCTTCATTCGCGACAACCCCGACATCGCCGGACCGGTGAACCTCGCGGCACCCGACCCGATCGACAACGCCACGCTGATGGAGACGCTGCGTCGTCTGGTCGGTGCGCCGGTCGGTCTGCCCGCGTGGCGCTTCATGCTCGAGCCCGCGATGTGGGTGCTGCGCACCGAGCCGGAGCTTGTCCTGAAGAGCCGCTGGGTGCTTCCGGGCGTGCTGGAGGATGCCGGGTACCGCTTCGCGCATGCCGAGGCGGGCCTGGCTCTCGCGGACGTCGTCGGGAGCCTCTCCCCAACGCGTGACAGCGCGGAGGATGCCGCCGCCCGCCTGGGTTAGAGTGCCAGAGTGCAAAGGGCGGCCGCGTGATCGGAGGACTCCGCTTCGCCCTCGCCAGGGCGCGCGCCGCAGCGACCCCGCTCCTCACCCTCGGGGTGGTCTCCGCTCTCGCCGCGCTGCTCCTCGTGGCCGTCGCCGGCCTCATCGGCACCGTCGAGACCCGCGAGGCGCGCTCCGCCCTCGCCGCGGCGACAGGTGATCGCGGTCGCATCGTCCTGACCCTCGACGCCGGGGTCTCGGCCGACGAGGCCGCCGACGCCGCCGCGGACTCGGTCGCGGACGCGGGTGCCGCCGGAGCCCTCGCGATCGCAGCCGACGACGGCGCCGTCGTGCTCACGCCCGACCTCGACAGGATCACCGGGGCGCAGGCCGTCGGACTCGTCGACGGGCTCGCCGGTCTGCGCGACGCCGTCGAGGAGGCGACCGGCGACCGTCCTCAGGAGTCGGGCGGCCTGCGCGACACACTCGCCGAGCTCAGCGACGGCCTCGAGGCCCGCCGCGGGCCGACGGCGGTCGCGCTCGGTCTGCTCGGTCTGCTGACGGCCGTCGTCGTCGGCGCCGTCGCGCTCGAGTCGGTGCGCGCGCGCGAGTCCGAGACGCGGCTGCTGCGCGCGCGCGGCGCGCGCCGGCGCGACCTCGTGTGGCTGGCTGCGCTCGAGTCGGTGATCGTCGCCGTGGTGGGCGGCCTGGCCGGCGCCTTCCTCGGCGTGCTCGTGGCGGGAGTGTGGGGCGCCGCGCCCGCGAGCCCGCTCATGCCCCCGGTCGTCGCAGCGGGCATCGCGGCGGTGGTCGCGACCGTCGTGGCCGTGGCCACGGCACGCGGCGCCGAGCGCGGATCGGCCAGGGCCCGCGCCGTGGCCGACATCGGACTCATCGTGCTCTTGGCGGTCGTCACCGCCCTCGCGGTCTGGCAGTTCGTGCAGTCCGGAACCCCCGTCGTCGAGCGGGGCGACGGCGGCTCGACCCTCGATCCGCTCGTGGCCGTCGCTCCCGCACTCGCTCTCGGACTCGCCGCGCTGATCGCCGTGGCCCTCGCGACGCCCATCGCACGGGCGATAGGCGCGGCCTTCGCGCCCGGTCGGTCCGTATCGCCGGCCACCCCGCTGCGGCTCGCGTCGCGCCGCCCGGCACGCCACGCCCTGTCGATCACGGTCGTCGCGTTCGCGATCGGCACGATCACGGTGGCAGGCGCCTACCAGGCCAGCCTCACCGCCCTCGGGGACGCCCCCGAGGCGCTGCGGGTCGGCGCGGACCTGAAGGTCGGCACGATCCCCGAGGACGTCGCCGCGGCGGATGTCGCGGCCGTCGGCGCACCCGATGCGGCGATGCTCGCGCGCCCGATGAGCGCGCAGGGCGCCGATCAGCGCATCCCCATCCTCGCCGTCCAGGCGCCACAGCTCGGTGCGGTCATGCTCGACGCGGATGGGACGATCGATCCGGCCGCACTCGGCGCGGAGCTCACGCTCCCCGAGACGAGCGCGGCGCTCGAGGGCGACGCGTTCTCCCTCACTCTCGTGGCACCCCCGGGGGAGCCGGTCGAGTTCGACGGAGAGTTCATCCCCCAGGGATCTCCGGCGTTCAACGGCCGGGCGACCGTGGTCTCCTCAGCGGGAGCCGTCGCGACATTCGGCTTCAGCAACGCCGATCTCTCGGTGATCGAGGACGACGACGGCAACACGTTCACCGACCTCGACGTGCGCGACGAGGAGACTTTCACTTTCGAGCTGCCCTCGGACGACGAGTGGTCGCTCGCAGCTCTGGCGATCGCCTACCACCCGCTCGGCCACGTGCCGGGCGGGGGCGAGATCGCCGAGGTCACGAGCGGTGGGGTCGACGTCGATCTGACGGAGTTCCGTCCGGCGGCGGGCACGCCCGGAGTCGTCGAGGTCACCGATGCCGGCATCGCGTTCGCACCGGAGGCGAGCGAGGGTCAGCCCTACAGCCAGGCGGTGGCCGCCGGCATCCCGACCGCGGTTCCGACGGTCATCACCGCGCAGCTCGCCGCCTCGCTGAGCCTCGAGGTGGGCGACTCGATCGCGCTCGAGGTGATCAAGCCCGAATTCGAGGCGGACTTCGAGATCGTCGACGTGATCCCGGTTCTGCCCGGATCGACCACCGGCGAGGGGATGCTCGTCGACCTCGGCACGATCTCGACGGCCAGCCCGTTCGACGTCGTGCCGACCCAGGTGTGGCTGTCCACCGATGACCCCGGGGCGACCGCGGCGGCCGTCTCGGAGGAGTTCCCGCAGACGGTGACGATCGTGGCCGATCCGCGGTCGGCCGAGAACGCGGCAGGCACGGCTGCGGCGTTCTTCCTCGCCGCCGCGGGCGCGGTCGTGCTCGCCGTCGTCGTGCTGGTGCTGCGACGCACCCGCAGCCGCGCCGATTCGCGCGAGCTCGCCCTCTTCGCCGTGATGGGCCTGGGTCGTCGCCGTGCCTCGCGGCTGCGCGCGCAGGAGGACCTGTTCGCGGTGGCGATGGGCGCCGTGGGCGGTATCGCGGCCGGCGCGGCCACGGCATGGCTCATCGTGGCGCCGCTCGTGCGCGCGGCGTACGGCAGCGTGCCGGAGTCCTATCCCATCGTTCTGCGCGCCGACCCGCTGGTGCTCGTCCTGGCGATCCTCGCCGCCGTCGCCGTCTTCGCCGTCATCGTCGCGACAGTGCAGGCCCCCGCCCGCCTCGCGCCGCTCATGAGGGAGGACGAGTGACCAGGTCGCCCGGTCTGTCCGCCCTCACCCGCCGCCGCTTCGCGACGCCTCGCAGCGCCGCGCTCGTCATCATCGCGCTCACCGCCTTCGCGGCCTTCGTGATCGCGGCCGCCCCGCGCGCCCTCGTCGGAGTCGTCCGTGCCGAGGTCGCACACCAGGTCTCCGATATGCCGGCGATCTCGCGCGACCTGTCGGCGAGCCTCATCGGCTCACCCGCCCTCGGCCCGGCGAACGATCCCGAGGTCACCGGGGGCTGGGACGAGGGTGCGGAGAACGTGTTCGGCGCGGTCGGCCGGCTGCTCGCCGACAACCGGGCGTCGCTCGAGCCGGCCCTCGCACCGCTCGTCGGCGAGGCGCAGTTCGCCGCGTACGCGCAGGATCTGCGCGTCGATCCCGAGAACCTTCCTCCGCAGGCGCCCATCTCGATCGTGCAGCTCTTCGCCGAGCCGGCGATGCAGTCGAGCGTCGAGCTCGTCGACGGCGCCTGGCCCCGGCCGTGGAGCGGCACGGGGCCCGTGGAGATCGTGTTGAGCGATGCCGCGGCCGCCACGATGCAGTGGCCGATCGGCGAAGTGCGCAGCGCACCGCCGTCGACCCGGGTCACGTCGGTGGAGGACTGGCTCGAGGGAGCGGTCGAGATCCAGCTCGTGGGAACCGTCGGGGCGATCGATCCCGAGGCCGATCGATGGGCTCACCTGCCCACTTCGCTCACCGCCACCGTGTTCGACGACGGCAACCGGCGCCCCACCGCCACGTCGGTCGCCTGGGTGCATCCGGAGTCGTGGGCTCAGATCGTCCCGGCCCTGCGCGCGGAGCTTCAGGCGTGGTACCCGGTGGACGGCGGCGCGGCACTCGGAGCCGAGCCGGTCGAGCTCCTCTCCGCGCTGCGTGCGGCGACGTCGACGAGCGTCCCCGTCGACGAGACGGGTCAGCTGCGAGTGCGCTTCCAGAGCGAGATCGTCGACGTGCTGTCGACCGCGCTCTCCCGCGCGAACTCCGCGAGCGCGATCCTCGCCGTTGCGGCGGTCGGCCCGCTCGCGGTGAGCGTCTCGCTGGTCGTCCTCGCCGCCGCCCTCATGATCCGCCGCCGCCGGGCGGATCTGTCGCTCATGTCCGCCCGCGGCGCGCCGCTGGGCCGGCTGCGTCGACTGCTGTTCGGCGAGGGTCTCATCCTCGGCATCCCCGCTGCGATCCTCGCGGCGGTCGTCGCGATCGCCGTCACACCCAATGACGCCGGGCCGGTGCCGACGCTCCTCGCGGTCGCGGTCGGCGTCGTGCCGGGTGTCGCGCTCGCCTTCACCCTTCGCCCCGCGCTGCTCGAGCGCGGACGCGCCGACCTCGACGCCCCGGTGCGCAGCAAGGCGGTGCGGATCGTCGAGGCGGTCGTGCTGCTGCTCGCCGCCGTTGCCGTCGTGCAGCTGTTCCTGCGCGGGATCGGATCGGCCACCGACGGGATCGATCCGCTCGTCGTCGCGGCGCCGCTGCTGGCCACGGTCGCCGTGGCGCTCATCGTCGTCCGGCTTCATCCGATCCCGATCGCCGCAGCCCTCCGGGTCGCGCGCCGCGGCCGGGGCGTCGTCGGCCTCGTCGGGGCGGCGCGCAACCTGCGCGACTCCGCGGCGGGCACGACGGCCGTCCTCGCGATGCTCGTCGCCGTCGCCATCGCCGTGTTCTCGTCGCTCGTGCTCGCCACCGTCGACCGCGGTGCGGTCGTGGCCGCGCAGCGTGACGTCGGCGGCGACATCCGACTCGCCGGCCCGTATTTCGACGACGACATGATCGACTCCATGCGCGCGGTGGAGGGGGTCGACGATGCCGTCGGCGTGCTGCGTGGCGACTACGTCACCGTTGCGGGCCCGGGCGGTCGTGAGAGCGTGCAGGTCACGGTGTCCGATGTCGACACGCTCGCCGCCGTGCAACGCGGCATGGTCGGGGCGCTGCCCGCCGGACTCATCACGCCCGGATCCGACCCCGTGCAGATCGTACAGTCGAGCGTGCTCGCGGCCGACCTGGGGGAGGGGCAGACCACCTTCGTGACCTCGCCGGTCGACGTCGTCGGAACGCTCGACCGCGTGCTCGGCGTCACCGGGTCCGAGAAGTTCGTGCTGATGGATCGGGCCGACTACGCAGCCCTCACCGGGTTCGGGTTCTTCCCGCGCACGGTGATGATCGACATCGCATCAGGAGCGGATGCCGCGGCCATCGCCGACGAGCTCGGCGACCTCGTCGGCTCGGCCCACTCGACGCGGATCCTCGAGGAGTCGACGGCCGAGATCCAGGCATCCCCGGCGGTCTCGGCCCTGCGGTTCGTGCTGCTGTCGGCGCTCGCCGTCGCCGTCGCGCTGTCGGTCGTCGCGCTCCTCCTCGTCGCGGGAGTCTCGCGCGATGCGCGCTCGCGCGTGATCGCCCTGTTGCGCAGCATGGGTCTCGACCGGGCCCGATCCCGCGGCGTCGTCGCGTGGGAGTTCGTACCGCTCGGCGTCACCGCGCTCGTGGGCGGCGTGGCGCTCGGCGCCGTGCTGCCGCTGCTCGTCGTGACCTCGATCGACCTGCGGCCGTTCACCGGCGGCGGCGGTCAGCCGAGCATCGCCGTCGACCCCGCCCTGAGCGGCACCCTCATCGCCGTCGTGGTGGTCGCGCTCGCCCTCGCCGTCGTCGGCGGCGTGGCCAGCGCCCGCACGACGTCGATGGCGACCGTGCTCCGAACCGAGGAGGACTGATGACCGAACCCGACATCGTGTGCGAAGGACTCGTGAGGATCTTCGCCGTCGCCGACATCGAGGTGCAGGCGCTGCAGGGCCTCGACCTGGTGATCGACCGCGGTGAGCTCGTCGCCCTCGTCGGCGCGTCCGGCTCGGGGAAGTCGACGCTGCTGTCGATCCTCTCCGCGCTCGACGCTCCCACTGCCGGCTCCGCGCGCGTGGCCGGGCGCGACCTGCCGTCGCTCTCGGCGCGCGACCGCGTGACGTACCGGCGCGAGGTGGTCGGCTTCGTGTGGCAGCAGACCGCACGCAACCTGCTGCCCTACCTGTCCGCCCGCGAGAATGTGCAGCTCGCGCGGGCGATCGGCGGCGATCGCAAACATCCCGAGCGCGCGACCGAGCTGCTCGAGCTCGCCGGCGTGGCCGACGTCGCCGAGCGGCGTCCCGCCGAGCTGTCGGGTGGTCAGCAGCAGCGCGTCGCGATCGCCGTCGCTCTGGCCAACGACCCGCGCGTGCTCCTCGCCGACGAGCCGACCGGCGACCTGGACGAGCATGCGTCGGCGGAGGTGCTGTCGACGTTCGAGACGGTCAACCGCGAGCTCGGAACGACCGCACTCATCGTGACGCACGATCCGGCTGTCTCGGAGCACGTGCAGCGCACGGTGCAGATCCGCGACGGCCGCACCTCCACCGAGGTGCTGCGGTGGACGCACACCGACGACGAGGGTCGCGAGCACGACATGGCCGAGGAGTTCGTCGTGCTCGACAAGGTCGGGCGGCTGCAGCTGCCGACCGAGTACATGCATCAGCTGTCGCTGCGCGAGCGGGTGCGCCTCAAGCTCAATCCCGACCACGTGGGCGTGTGGCCTGGCGACGGTCGGCAGACCCCACCCGCAGCGACTCCGGCGCCCGCTGACGGCGAGGCGCCCGCGACGCGACGGAGTCGTCGCGAGGGATCACACCAGGAGGAGGGATCATGAGCGAGCCCGTGCTCGAGGCATCCGATCTGTCGGTCGTCCACCGCACCCCCGCCGGCGACGTGCACGCGCTGTCCGACGCGTCGCTCGAACTGCACCCCGGTGAGCTCGTCGTGCTCGTGGGACCATCGGGGGCAGGCAAGACGACCCTGCTCCACGTCCTGGGCGGGATCCAGCCGCCGACAACCGGCCGGGTGCGGGTCGGCGACGTCGTGCTCACGGAGGCGCCCGAGAAGCAGGTCGACGCGGTGCGGCGCGACGACATCGGCTACGTCTTCCAGTCCTTCGGGCTGATCGGCGCGCTGTCGGCCGAAGAGAACGTCGAGCTGCCGATGCGCATCCGGGGCACGGAGCCGGCAGAGCGGTCGGAGCGCGTCACGCGGCTGCTCGAGCGCGTCGGCCTGGCCGATCACGCCAAGCAGCGACCGGCGGAGCTCTCGGGCGGTCAGCAGCAGCGCGTCGGCATCGCGCGCGCCCTGGCCGGCTCTCCGCGCATCGTGCTCGCGGACGAGCCCACCGGTCAGCTCGATTCGCACACCGCGGCGACGATGATCGACCTCATCGCCTCGATCGCGCACGAGGACGGCGTCGCTGTGCTCCTGTCGACCCACGACCCGTCGATCATGCTCCGCGCCGACCGCGTTCTCGAGCTGCACGACGGCGTGCTGCGCGCGGGAGTGGTGCCGGCCGCGGTCGTCTAGGCCGGATCGCCCGGGTCCAGGCACCGCGTAGGCGGGGGCTCCTAGCGGGTCGGCCGCGGGTGCGCCAGGGCGTCCGCCGTGTCGCGACCGGGTGCGAGAATTCCCGCATGCTGCTCACCGAGGTCGTCGTCGCGACCGAAGCCGTCGCCGCGACGTCATCGCGCCTTGCGAAGATCGCCGCGCTCGCCGACGTGCTCCGCGGCCTCGCCGCCGACGAGGTGGCGCCGGCGATCGGGTTCCTCACCGCGAGCCCGCGCCAGGGCCGCCTCGGCGTCGGGTGGCGCAGTCTGTCGGCGCTCGAGACGCCGCACGCCGTCGAGCCGTCGCTCACGGTCCTCGACGTCGACGCAGCGCTCGATCGCCTCGCGGTCACCGACGGACCGGGGTCGGTCGCCGCACGTCGCACCGAGCTCACCGCGCTCAGCGAGCGCGCGACGGCGGCCGAGTGGGACTTCATCGCCCGGGTGACGCTCGGCGAACTCCGCACCGGCGCGCTCGAGGGCGTGCTGCTCGACGCGGTCGCGAAGGCATCGGGGAAGGATGCCGCGGCCGTGCGCCGCGCGGCGATGCTGTCGGGCGATCTCGGGGCCACCGCCGAGCTCGCCCTGACGGGGTCGGCCGAGGAACTCGAGGCCGTCGGGCTGCAGGTCGGGCGTCCGGTGATGCCGATGCTCGCCTCGACCGCGGGATCGGCGGGCGAGGCGATCGGGGCGCTCGGGGGAGCGGCATCCGTCGAGTACAAGCTCGACGGCGCGCGGATTCAGGTGCACCGCGACGGCGACGACGTGCGCGTCTACACCCGCAGCCTCGCCGACATCACCCATCGCGTGCCCGAGATCGTCGACGCCGTGCGCGAGCTGCCCGCCGAGCGCATGATCCTCGACGGCGAGACGCTGTCGCTCGACGAGGACGGCGGCCCGCGCCCCTTCCAAGACACGATGGCACGGTTCGGCTCCGAAAGCAGCGCCGCGGTCGTGCTGCGGCCCTGGTTCTTCGACATTCTTCACGTCGACGGGCGCGACCTGCTCGACGAGCCGCTCGCCACGCGGCTCGACGTCCTCGAGCGGGTGGCCGGGCCGTCGCGCATGCCGGGCATCGTCACCGACGACCCCGCCCGTGCTGAGGAGTTCTCGCGCGAGGCGCTCGCCGCGGGGCACGAGGGCGTGATGGTCAAGGGCATCGACTCTGCCTACGCGGCGGGGCGCCGCGGGAAGAGCTGGCTCAAGGTCAAGCCCGTGCTCACGTTCGATCTCGTCGTGCTCGCGGTGGAGTGGGGCTCGGGCCGGCGCACCGGCCAGCTGTCGAACCTGCATCTGGGCGCGAGGGATCCCGAGGGCGCCTACGGCGAGCCCGGTGGCTTCGTCATGGTCGGCAAGACGTTCAAAGGCCTCACCGACGCGCTCCTGCGCTGGCAGACCGAGCACTTCCCGACGATAGAGACGCATCGGTCCGCGTACGCCGTGCACGTGCGGCCCGAAACCGTCGTCGAGATCGCGATCGACGGTGTGCAGCGATCGACGAGATATCCGGGGGGAGTCGCCCTGCGCTTCGCGCGGGTGAAGGGCTATCGGCCCGACAAGGGTCCCGGCGAAGCCGACACGATCGCATCGCTGCGCGCACTCCTGCGCGGCTGAGCCGATGCTGAGCCGACCTTGAGCGCACGCTGAGGCAGACGGACTGGTCGGCGCTGAATCGCCCATGCCACGATGTGCGTTGGGACCGAGTGCGCGCGAACACGCGCCGCCGGTGGGGAGAATGGGGATTCACATGGCGCGTTCTCGTGCGCTCAAAAACATGGTCGCGTTCGGCGTGGCCTGTCTGCTCGTCGCGGGAGGTGGTTCCGCGGCTTTCGCGGATCAGCTCGCGATCGATGGTGACGGATTGTCGCCCGTGCAAGCCGGAGCCGCATCCGTCGAGGCCTGTACCGACAAGCCCGTGGAGTTCACGGTGCTGATCGCGGCGCGGCGCAACGGCAATCCGAACGCCAACGCCAACAACGGCGTCTTCGCCAACGGCTCCACGGTGACGGTCGGGTTCGTGTCGGCGACGGAGGGGATGGCTGCCACGCTGGCGGACACGACTATCACGCTCGAGCCAGAATGGCAGGGGAGCGCGTCCGACAACACGCAGAACGACTTGAGCGACGAGACGCTGGCCGCAGTCGTGACACTGCCGGCCAAGTCCTTGGGCGGATCGGGCAGCGTGACGTTCTCGTACAGCGGCGTCAACAACGCCGGCGGGCCGGTCTCGGGCACTAATGCCGTCGCGGTCACGTGGACGACCGCGCCGTGCATCACGGACGCCACCCCTCCGCAGCTCCAGTTGCCCGGCCCGATCACGGCGGAGGCGACGAGCGCGGCAGGAGCACTCGTCACCTACTCGGCCGCGGCCACCGATGACACGGCACCCGCCGCGCCTGCGGTGACGTGCGCGCCCGCGTCAGGCGCGACCTTCCCGCTCGGGACGACCACCGTGGCGTGCTCTGCGACCGACACCGCCGGCAACACCGGCGCGGGGTCGTTCACCGTCACGGTGCAGGACACCACGGCTCCCGTCGTCGGCTCGATGAGCAACCTGGGGTTCGAGGCATCCGGCCCGCTCACGACTGTGACATGGACCGACCCGACCGCGACCGACGCGGTGTCGGGGTCGCCGGCGGTCAGCTGCTCACCCCCGTCGGGTACGGGCTTTCCCGTGGGGGAGACCACCGTCACGTGCAGCGCGAGCGATGCTGCGGGCAACACGGGCTCACGCTCGTTCATGGTGACCATCGCCGACACCGGCGCACCGGTACTCGTCGTGCCGGAGGACATCACGGCCGAGGCGACCGGCCCGGCAGGTGCCGTCGTCGTGTTCGACGCCTCCGCGTTCGACCTCGTCGACGGCGACGTGGCGGTGAACTGCTCGCGCCAGTCTGGCGACGTCTTCCCGCTCGGAATCACGCCGGTGACGTGCTCGGCGATCGACAGCCGCGGAAACCTGGCCGACGATTCGTTCGACGTCACCGTCCACGACACCACGGCTCCGGCCGTTTCCGTGCCTGCGAGCTTCATCGTCGAGGCGGCTGGGCCGTCCGGCGCGGCTGCGGTCTATGCGGCCACCGCCGCGGATGCCGTGGACGGCGAGATCGCCGCGACGTGCGTGCCGGGCTCGGGCACGACGCTGCCCCTGGGCATCAACACCATCACGTGCTCGGCCACCGACGCCGCGGGCAACACCGGGTCGAACTCGTTCACGGTGACCGTGGTCGACACGACGCCGCCGGCGATCGAGGTTCCCGCCGCCATCACGGCTGAGGCCACCGGACCTGCCGGCGCGGGGATCTCGTACTCGGTCACGGCAACCGACCTGGTCGACGGCCCGGTCGACGTCACGTGCGAGCCGGTCTCGGGTTCGACCTTCGCGCTCGGCGGCCACCAGGTCGACTGCACGGCGATCGACGCAGCGGGCAACGAGGGCTCGGCCTCGTTCGCGGTTACCGTCGTCGACACGACGCCGCCGGCGATCACGTGGGTGGGCGGCCCTGCCAGCGGCGGCACGTACATCTTCGGATCGGTGCCGGCCCCCGGCTCGTGCAACGCGTTCGACCTCGTGGCAGGCCCGGTCGCGTGCGAGGTGACCGGCTACGGCACATCCGTCGGGGCGCACACGCTCACCGCGACGACCGACGAGGACCCGTCGGGCAACTCGGCGACCGAGACCCGGTCGTACTCGGTGTCGGCATGGACCCTGCGGGGCTTCTTCCAGCCGGTCGACATGAACGGCGTCTGGAACAGCGTCAAGGGCGGCTCCACCGTGCCCCTGAAGTTCGAGGTGTTCGCCGGAGCGACCGAGCTCGTCGGCACCTCGGCGGTCCTCTCTTTCACGCAGAAGGAGGTGTCGTGCCAGAGCGGCTCGACGGTCCTCGATGAGATCGAGGTCACGACCACCGGCGGTACGACGCTCCGCTACGACACGACGGGCGGGCAGTTCATCCAGAACTGGCAGAGCCCCAAGAAGCCCGGCGCCTGCTACGTGGTCACGATGACCACGCAGGACGGCTCGAAGCTCACCGCGTCGTTCAAGCTGAAGTAAGCCACCCGGCAGCGGAAGGCCCGGACCGCTCTGTTGGTCCGGGTCTTTCGCGTGCCCCGGCCGGGCACACTGGATCCATGCGCATCGTGGTCCTCACCGGCGCCGGGATCTCGGCCGAGAGCGGCGTGCCCACCTTCCGCGACGCCGACGGGCTGTGGGAGGGCCACCTGATCGAGGACGTCGCGACGCCGGAGGCCTTCGAGCGCGACCCCGACACCGTCCAGGCGTTCTACGACGCGCGGCGGCGCGCCGTGGCATCCGTCCACCCCAACGCCGCCCACGACGCGCTCGCCCGCCTCGAACTCGCGCTGGGGGAGCAGCTCCTGGTCGTCACGCAGAACGTCGACGACCTCCACGAGCGGGCGGGCACGCGCAACCTCGTGCACATGCACGGGGAGCTGCGGCGCGCCCTGTGCCTGGCCTGCGGTGCGCGGCCGGTGTGGGACGCGGACCTTGTGTGGCGACCGCCGTGCCCGGTCTGCGGTGAGCGGATGCTGCGCCCCGACGTCGTCTGGTTCGGCGAGGTGCCATACGAGCTCGACCGCATCGAGCAGGCCGTCGTGGCATGCGACGTCTTCGCCTCGATCGGCACCTCGGGCGCCGTGTATCCCGCGGCCGGGTACGTCGCGCTCGCGTCGGCGTTCGGAGCACGCACCGTCGAGCTGAACCTCGTCGCCAGCGACGCGGTCGTGCCGTTCGATGACGCCCGCGCGGGCCGCGCGGGCGACCTCGTGCCGGCGTGGGTGGACGAGATCATCGCCGCGTCCTGACACGGCCCCCCGGGACGACGAAAGGCGCCGGGGCGGATGCCGCGCCCGGCGCCTTCCGACGGTGAGACCCGCTAGGTGCGCGCGCCGTTGCCGCGCAGGCGGGACACGGCGTCGACGGTGGCTGCGAGGATCAGCACGCCACCCGTGACGAGCAGGTTGACGCCCGCGGGCAGGTTCAGCAGTGCCAGGCCGTTCGTGATGGTCGCGATCACGAGCGCACCGATGGCGGCGTGCATCAGGCGGCCCTTGCCTCCGAAGAGGCTCACGCCGCCGACCACGGCCGCCGCAACGCCGCTCAGCACGATGTCGCGACCGACCGTGGCGTCGACCGTTCCCACGCGCGAGACGCTGAGCAGAGCCGAGAAGACCGCCAGGCTGGAGCAGATCACGAACGCCCACCACTTGATCCAGCGGACCTTGACACCCGACCGGCGTGCAGCCTCGGCGTTGCCGCCGATCGCGTAGATGTAGCGGCCGAACTTCGTCCGGTCCAGTACGAACGTGCCGACCCAGAGGATCACGAGCACGATCGGCACGACGTTGGGCACTCCCTGCACCGCGTTGACGGACTGGCCGCGGTCCTGGTTCAGGATGTACACGACGGTGCCGCCGAGCACCGCGATGACGGCGAGCTTGATGAACACCAGCGAGATCGCCCGATTCGGCACGCCGGCGCGGGCGCGGCGCGCGCGATCCCAGAACGACGTCGCGGCCGAGATGATCAGCATGATCGCGAGCATCGCCCAGCCGCCCCACACCGGGAGGTTGCCGTTCTGCAGAGCGATGAGTTCGGGCACCTCCACCCGGAACAGACCGCCCGGGCCGATGATCACGAGCGCCAGTCCCTGCAGACCCAGGAACAGGCCCAACGTGACGACGAATGACGGGATCCCGACTCTCGCCACGAAGAACCCGATGAAGGCACCGATCAGGAAGCCGAACCCGAAGCCCAGAAGCAGCGCCAGGGGCCACGGGACGTCGAACTGCGAGTTCAGCACGACGAACAGGGCCATCCCGACTCCGCCGGTGACACCCGCCGAGAGGTCGATCTCGCCGAGCAGCAGCACGAAGACGAGTGCCATGCCCAGCACGACCAGCGTCGCCGCCTGATTCAGGAGGTTGGCGAAGTTGCGCTCGGTGAGGAAGAACGGGCTCAGCGCCGTGAACAGGATGCCGAGGACGACGAGACCGCCGATGGCGGGCAGCGCGCCCATGTCGCCGCTGCGCACGCGCTGCCACCAGGCTCGTGCCTGGTCCACCACGCCGCCCTCGACGCCGCTGCCGATCAGGTCGCTCGCGAGCGGGTCGGGAGCGGCCTCCGTGCGTGTCGCATTGCTGCTCATAGCGCCCCCTCCTCGGTGCGAAGCGTGGACGTGTCGACGATGCTGACGCCGCCCAGGGTCTTGGTGCCGGTGATGTACCCGACGACGTCGTCGCGGGTGGTCTCGCTCACCGGGATCTGCGCCACCATCTGGCCCAGATACAGGACGGCGATGTCATCGGCCACCTCGAACACGTCGGCGAGGTTGTGGCTGATGAGGATCACCGCGACCCCCTGTTCGCTGAGCCGCTTGACCAGGTTCAGCACCTGCTCCGTCTGGGCCACGCCGAGGGCGGCCGTCGGCTCGTCGAGGATGACGACCCGCGCCTTCTTCAGCACCGCCCGCGCGATCGCGACGGTCTGCCGCTGTCCGCCCGAGAGGCTCGACACCTTCTGGCGCACCGACTTCACCGTGCGCACCGACAGCGAGCGCAGCGTGTCGGACGCCTCCTTCTCCATGCGCCCCTCGTCGAACGTGCCGATCGAGGTCTCCTCGCGGCCCAGGAACATGTTCTGGACGATGTCGAGGTTGTCGCACAGGGCGAGATCCTGGTAGACGACCTCGATCCCGAGGCCCGAGGCATCCCTCGGGGCGTGGAGGTCGCGGTGGGCACCGTCGATGAGGACTTCGCCCTCGTCGTACGGCTGCACCCCGGCCAGCCCCTTGATGAGTGTGGACTTGCCGGCGCCGTTGTCGCCGACCAAGGCGGTCACCTTGCCTGGGTACACCTTGAGGTCGACGCCCTTGAGGACGCTGACGGGGCCGAACGATTTCTTGACGCCGACCAATTCGATGATCGGCTCTGTGGCTGTGATCGTGTCTGACATACTCGCTTCCTTGCAGAGTGTCGGTGCGAGCGCGCAAGGGCGTCGCGTCCGTGATGACGCGACGCCCTCGCGGCTCTTGCCCGACAGATTACTCGGCGGTGACCCCGAACTCCTCGCACGCGGCCATGACTTCCGGCGTGCACACGTCGTCGTAGGCGGCGTCGCCTGCGGCGATGACGTCCTTGACCTCGTTCGGACCGACGAGCACCGGCGTCACCTGGATGTACGGCGTGCCGTCCTCCAGTTCGGCGTCGGTCTCGACGGTCTCTCCGTTGAGCAGGGCGATGGCGGTGTCGACGGCGGCGCTGGCCTCGTCGGCGACCGGCTTGTAGACCGTGGCGGTCTGCCAGCCGAGCAGGATGTTCTGCAGACCCGCGACGTTCGCGTCCTGACCCGACACGGCGACGCCCTCGAGGTTGTTGTCCTGCAGCACCTTGATGACACCGGCGGCGTTGGTGTCGTTGGCGGCCCACACGCCGTCGACCTGGCCGTTCAGGCTGGTGAGGGCCTGCTCGAAGTTGGTCTGCGACTTCGCCTGGTCCCACGCCCCCGGCGGCTCGGCCGCCGGCTCGATTCCCGCGGCCTCCATGACCTCGACGGCTCCGTCGTGGAACATCTTCGCGTTGCCGTCGGTGGGGTCGCCGCCGATGTACACGACGGTCGCCGCGGCCGGGTCCACGCCAGCGGCTTCCAGGCCGTTGAGGACCGTCTGCCCCTGGAGGCGGCCGACCTCGACGTTGTCGAACGACACGTAGTAGTCCGCGCCGGCGAAGGGGCGGTCGTAGGCGATCACCGGGATGCCCTCGGCCTTGGCCTTGGTGGCCACAGCCTCAGCCGCGCCCTGGTAGTCGACGAGCAGCATGACGCCGCAGCCCTGAGTGAGCTGCTGGTCCGCGATGGTCGCGAACTTGGCGACGTCGCCCTGGGCGTTCTGGATGTCGACCTCGAAGCCCGCGCCTTCCAGACCCTCCTGGAGGTACTTGCGGTCGAAGTTCTCCCAGCGGGGCGAGGACGCCGCGTCGGGAAGGATCACACACGCGCGACCGCCGGTGGCCTCGCCGCCGTCGTCGCCGCCGTCGGTCGGGGTCCCACCGGAGCCGCCGGCACAGCCCGCGAGCATCACCGCGGCGGCGCCCGTGAGGGCGGCCACGGTGAGGAGTGAAGACTTCTTCATCATTCGCCTTTCGTCATTGAAGTGCGCGAGCCCCAGGATCGTCCCTGACGCACTTCGCGCTTGAAGCGATCCTTTCGAGGAGGGTTCTTGGCGTCAAGTCTTGAACGTAACGCTTTGGCAACGCCGTCCGTTCGACCGTTCGAGAAAGCGTTCACCCACCCTCGGATCGAAAAGTTTCGTGCACAATGCCGGTGGGAACGGTCACACCGAGCCATTTCGCACAACGAATCGTCGGGGTGCGTCGAAACGATACGACGACGAATTTGCGCTCTGAACCCAGAGTCGCGTCAGGCGAGGCCCGTGGCTGCCCGCGCGCGACGCGAGATCGAGTCCACGATGACCGCCAGCACGAGCACAACGCCGGTGATCATGAACTGCACCGAGGAGTCCAGGGTCAGCAGCGTGAGGCCCGACGAGATGGACTGGATGACGATGATCCCCAGCAGTGCGGAGAACGCCGACCCGCGGCCGCCGAAGAGGCTCGCACCGCCGATGACCGCCGCGGCGATCGCGTTGAGATTCACATCGCCGGTTCCCGAGCTCTGACCGGCCGAAGCCAGCCGCGCCGCGGCGAGTATGCCCCCGACGGCGGCGAGCATCGAGCACATCGCGAACACCGAGAGATAGATGCGGTCGACCCGGATGCCGGCGCGCCGCGCGGCCTCGACGGAACCGCCGACCGCGTACACCGCGCGGCCCCAGCGGGTGCGCGTGAGCACGAGGTTCATGACCACGACGAGAGCGATGAAGAAGACGAACATCACGCCGACACCGCGGTGGAGGTTCAAGTACCACACGGTCGACAGCAGGAACACCAGCAGCCCACCACTGCGCAATCCGATGTCGAGGTTGCTCTGACTCACGAGGTTGGCCGCCGCGCGTCGTCGCGCGCGGCGCAGCAGCACCCAGGCGTACGCGCCCACCGACAGGACGACGAGAAGATATGCCGCCCAGTGGGGCAGGAACCAGTCCTGCGCGAATTCGACGATCCAGGAATCGAACGGGAGCCCGATCGTGCCCGTGTCGCCGAGCACCCACAGCTGGAGCCCGAGGAACCCCAGGAGCCCCGCGAGTGTGATCACGAAGCTGGGCAGCCCGAAGCGGGTGTACAGGAAGCCGTAGAGGAGGCCGACGAGGCATCCGACGCCGACGGCGGCCACGAGTGCGAGCACGAGAGGCCAGTTCAGCTGCACGAAGGTGACGGCCAGGACGGCGGCGGCGAGGCCCGACACCGACCCCACGGACAGGTCGATCTCGCCCAGCAGCAGCACGAGCACCACCCCGAGCGCGATCGTGCCGATCGCAGCGCATTGCATCGTGAGATTGACGACGTTCTCGCTCGAGAGGAACACCGGGTTGAGCGCCTGGAAGATCAGCCAGATGACGATGAGCCCGCCCACCACGGGCGCTGCCCCGAGGTCGCCTCCGCGGATGCGAGCGAACAGCGACTCGACCGCTCCGCGCAGGCCCTCGACGCTCAGCAGCCGCGGGTCGGCGTCCGCGCCGGGTGCGAGCGGATGCTGATCGCGGCTCACGGACGACCGTCCTTCGGTGGCGACGGACGGCGCGGCCGCGAGCGCGGCATACGGATGATCTCGGCCGCCGGTCCGTCGTCGTCGGCTGACTCGCCTTCGACGGGGGTCTCCGAGGGCGACGCGCTCGTCGCGACCCGCTCGGCGGCCGTGCGCGCAGCCGAGTTGTCGGCGGCGCCGGTGATCGCGGCGATGAGCGTCTGGCTGGTGACCTCGGCGACGTTGTACACCCCGTTGTTGCGGCCCAGGCGCAGCACGACCACGCGATCCGCCACGGCCATGACGTCGGCCATGTTGTGACTGATGAGGATCACCCCGTGCCCGCGCTCGCGCAGACGCTCGATGAGGTTCAGCACCTCGGCGGTCTGTGCCACGCCGAGAGCTGCCGTCGGCTCGTCGAGGATCACGATGCGCGGATCGCCGATGAGCGACCGAGCGATCGCGACGGTCTGGCGCTGGCCGCCCGACAGTGACGCCACGGGGATGCGCACGGAGGGGATCTTGGCGGACAGCTCTCGCAGGAGCGTCCACGTGCGCTGCTCCATGTCGACCTCGTCGAGGCCCAGGCCGTCGCGCAGCTCGCGCCCGAGCCACAGGTTGGCGACGACGTCGAGGTTGTCGCACAGGGCGAGGTCCTGGAAGATCGTGGCGATCCCGAGATCCTGGGCGTCGGCGGGGCTCGGGATGTCGACGAGCGCACCGTCGAACTCGATCGTCCCGGCGTCGGGCGCGTGCACGCCGGCGAGCACCTTCACGAGCGTCGACTTGCCGGCGCCGTTGTCGCCGACGAGCGCGACCACCTCACCCTCGTTGACCCAGAAGTCCACGTCGGTGAGCGCTTTGACCGCGCCGAAGTGCTTCCCGATGCCGCGCATGGTGAGCACGCGCTCGCGCGAGCGCCCCGCCCGCGGTTGTGTCGTCGACATCCGCTCATGCCCTCCTCGCCAAGGTCAGGACCTTACCCGATGCCCGCGGCTTCGCACGCATCGGCGTACTGCGGGGTGCAGATGTCCGCCACGGTCCAGAACCCGTCGGCGACGACGGTCTCGAGGATGTTGTCGACGGTCACCGCCACAGGGTCGAGCAGCGTCGTCGGCACACCGTCGACCCGCATGGGCGCCGTCACCTCCTCGCCGTTCAGCAGGGCGACCGCGACCTCGGCGGCCAGCTCCGCCTGCGGTTTGATCGCCTTGTAGACGGTCATGTGCTGGTCGCCCGTGATGATCCGCTGCAGCGCCGACAGCTCGGCGTCCTGACCGGTCACGACAGGGAACGGATCGACGTTCGCGGCCTTGAGCGCCGCCACCGCGCCGCCGGCCGTGCCGTCGTTGGCCGCGTAGACGCCGACGATCTCGTCGCCGTGCTGCGCGATCTGCGCCGCGACCCACGCCTGCGCCTTGTCGGGACTCCAGTCCGGGGTGTCGTACTCGGCCAGGACGTCGAGCCCGCTCGCGTCGATGAGGCGGTGCGCTCCCTCGCGGAACTGCGCGGCGTTGCTGTCGGTCGGCGAGCCGTTGACCATCAGGATGCCGCCGCCCCCGGCATCCTCGACCGCATCGACGAACTCCGCGGCCTGCAGCTCGCCGACCTTCTCGTTGTCGAACGAGACGTAGTACGCGAGGTCCCCTCCGGCGATCAGCCGGTCGTACGAGATGACGGGCACGCCCTTGGCGTTCGCGGAGCGCACGATGGTGACGGCGGCGTTGGCGTCGACGGCGTCGAGGACGAGCACGCCGGCGCCCGCCGTGAGCGCGGATTCCGCCTGCTGCTGCTGCTTCGCGGCGTCCTGGTCGGCGTTGGAGTACAGCACGTCGTAGTCGCCGAGCTCGGCGACACGCGCCTCGAAGAACGGCCGGTCGAACGTCTCGTAGCGCGCCGTCTTGGCGTCGGGCAGCAGGAGCGCGATGGAGTCCGACCCGCTGCTCGACGAAGGTCCGGGCCGGGAGTCCGCGCACGCGGCCGCGCCACCCGTGACCGCGAGCAGCAGCGCCGTCATGGCCGCCGCGCGCCCGATCGCCTTCCTCAGAACCTCTCGTCCTGATCCCGACATCGCCACGCCCTACGCCGAATGGGGGAGGGCTTGCGCGTCCACCGTCACGTGGTCGAGGGCGATGGCGATGGCGCCGCGGGTCTCGGCCCATTCCCCGAACGAGGCGCCGACGATCTCCGGCAGTCCGCCGGCAGAGGGCAGCGCGGTGCGCTCCAGCGAGTGCCGCATCGGCGCCATGAGGATCTCGCCCGCCTGGGCCAGCTCGCCGCCCATGACGATCAGCTCAGGGTCGAAGAGATTGCACAGGCTCGCGGCGGCGATGCCGATGTGGCGTCCGGCGTCGGCGATGACCCGTCGCGAGCTGCCGTCGCCCGCCTCGGCGGCCTGGAGCAGATCGCCGAGCCGCTGCATGCCTTCACCGGCGGGGAACAGCGACAGCAGCGCGGGACCGCCGGCGTACGTCTCGAGGCACCCGCGGTTGCTGCACCGGCAGATCGGGCCGTTCTCGTCGATCGTGACGTGGCCGATCTGGCCGGCCTTGCCGTTGACGCCGCGGAAGAGGTCGCCGCCCACGATGAGGCCCGCGCTGATGGTGTGCCCGACACGGATGAACACCGACGAGGATGCCTCGCGCCCACTGCCTTCGCGGGCTTCGGCGAGGCCGCCGAGGTTGGCCTCGCTGTCGACATAGACCGGACGCCCGATGCGGGCCGAGAGGCTCTCGGCGACGTCGACGCCCTCCCAGCCGCGCAGCAGCCCGGGCGTCGACACCATGCCGGTTCGGGGATCGATCGGCGCGGGAAGAGCCAGGCCGACCGCGAGCAGGTCGGACAGCGAGCCCCCGAGCGACTCCATCATGTCGCCCAGGAGCAGGCTGAGGCGATCGAGCTCCGCGTCGTGGCGGTGATCGAGGGCGAGCGGAAGCGACGACTGCGTCACGATCGCGCGCGCAGTGTCGGCGATCGCGATGTGCAGCTGACGCGAGCTGAAGTGCACGCCGGCGACGAGTCCGAGCTGGCGGGCGAGCGACACCAGCGTCGCGCGGCGACCGCTGCGCGACGTGAACGAGGTGTGCAGCAGGCCGGAGGCGGTGAGCTCCTTGACGATGTTCGACACCGTCGCGGGGGACAGGCCCGTCGAGCCGGCCAGCTCTACCTGGGTCAGGCGGCCGTGGCGCTTGAGCGACTCGACCAGGCGCGCGCGATTGGCCTCGCGGAGCGAGGTCTGCGAGCCGGGAGGCGGGTTGCGGCGTGCCACGAACCACACTGTACCCGACGCGTGATTCCCCAGATCAGGGGCGGCTCCGGGCATTCGTCAGGGCCCCGCGGCATTCGTCGGGGCCCTTCGGGCAGAGAGGAGCGGATGCCCCGTCGCAAGGGAACGAGGCATCCGCTCGGCTCTCACACCGCGGCGCGATCGGCGGCCAGCCGCTCCTCGTCGACGCGGTCGAGGTCGTGGAGCGATGACCCCTTCGTCTCGCGCATGGAGACGACGGCGACGAGGGTGATCGCCGCGGCGATCGCGAGGTAGACCGCCACCGGCTGCCACGTGCCGTACTGCTGGAGCAGCGCAGTCGCGATGATCGGCGCGAGCGAGCCCGCCACGATCGACGTGACCTGGTAGCCCAGCGAGACCCCGGAGTAGCGCATGCGCGTCGGGAACATCTCCGACATGATCGCCGGCTGCGGGGCATACATGAGCGCGTGGATCATCAGGCCGAGGCAGATCGCCGCGATGATGATGATCGGGTCGCGTGTGTCGAACATCGGGAAGGCGATGAAGCCCCACGCCGCCGCCAGGACGGTTCCTGCGAAGTACACCGGCTTGCGGCCGACGCGGTCGGCGAGCGCGCCGACCAGCGGGATCACCACCATGTGCACGATGTGCGCGATGACGAGGTAGCCGAGGATCGCGGCGACGTCGAGCTGCAGCGCGGTGCGCAGGTAGACGATCGAGAACGTCACGACGAGGTAGTACATGATGTTCTCGGCGAATCGCAGGCCCATGGCGGTGAGCACCCCGCGGGGGTAGCGCTTGATGACCTCGACCACGCCGTAGCGCGTGTGCTTCGACTCCTCGGCCTGCTTCTGCGCCTCGGTGAAGATCGGGGCGTCGGTCACTCGCGTGCGGATGTAGTAGCCGACGGCGACGATCACGACGGAGAGCCAGAAAGCCACACGCCAGCCCCACGAGAGGAACGCCTCGGGCGAGAGCGTGTTGCTCAGGACGAGCAGCACCACGGTGGCGAGCAGGTTGCCGAGCGGCACCGCCGCCTGGGGGAACGACGCCCAGAAGCCGCGCGAGCGGTCGGGGGAGTGCTCGGAGACCAGCAGCACGGCGCCGCCCCACTCGCCGCCGACGGCGAAGCCCTGGGCGAAGCGCAGGAAGAGCAGGAGCCCGACGGCCCAGTACCCGACCTGGTCGAACGTCGGGAGGCAGCCCATCAGGAACGTCGCGACGCCCACGAGGATGATCGCGAGCTGCAGCAGCTTCTTGCGGCCGTACTTGTCGCCGAAGTGCCCGAACACGATGCCGCCGAGCGGACGCGCGACGAAGCCGATGGCGTAGGTCGTGAGCGCGGCGATGATCGGGGTGTACGGGTCGTCCGACGGCGGGAACATGACCACGTTGAAGACCAGAGTCGCCGCTGTCGCGTACAGGAAGAACTCGTACCACTCGACGACGGTGCCCGCCATCGATGCGGTGACGACCCTGCGCAGACTGGACTGCTGGTCGGGGGATGCCGTGGCTGATGCCATGCGCTGATACCTCCTCGTAGAGCGCGATGCGGCCGAGAGGCCGCCGGAGCGACGCTACATGAAGGCGGATTCAGGTTTCAAGGACGCCGGATGAGAATGTCCTCACGTGTGGCGGACGCCTACGCGCGGTCGGCGGCGAGGCGGATGAGCACGATGTTGCCCGAGTCGTCCATCTCGGCGACAGCGGGGTGCGCGCGCACGAACTCCGTGAAGCTCTTGTGGCCCAGCGCCTTCTCGCTGAACGCCGGATCGAGTCGCTTGATCAGGCTCTTCACCTCCGACGCGTGCTGCCACTCGACGTCTTCCTTGTCGCTCTCCAGCCGCAGCGCACGCTCGAGGAGGGCCTCGACCGGATCGGGCGCGGCGGCCTTGCGGGACCGCCGGCGCGACGGCGTCGAGTCGTCCTTGTCCTTCTTCGCCGGCTCGGGCGCGGCGACGCCGGGAAGGGCGTCGTACGAGTCGAACTGGTCGCAGGCCGCGGCGAGCGACTTCGCCGTCGACCCCGCGACGCCCACGCCCACGACGAAGCGGCCGAGGCGCTTGCAGCGCTGGGCGAGCGGCACGTAGTCCGAGTCGCCGGCGACGATCACCACGTGAGTGAGGTCGGGGAGGCGGAACATGTCTTCCACGGCGTCGACGGCGAGCCGGATGTCGGCACCGTTCTTCGCGTACGCCGCGGCGGGGAACAGCTGCACGAGGTCCACCGCGCGCGCGACGAGCTGCGAGCGGTAGACCGCGTTCACCGGCGACGACCAGTCGGCGTACGCGCGGGTGAGCACCAGCGTGCCGAACGACGTGGCGTAGTCGATGATCGCGCCGACGTCGATCATGGCGGCGGCGAGGCGCTCGGCGATGGCCGGGTCCGCGGCATCCGACATGATCTTCTGCCGGTCGCGCGAGTACGAGTTCTTGCCGTGGACGCGGTCGTACCAGCTCATGACGATGTTGTCGAAGTCCAGGTAGACGGCGACGCGGGCGTTCTGCAGGTCGGTCATGTCACTCCTCGCCGGGGTAGCGCACGCCGATGAGCTCGCGGATCTCGTCGAGCGTCGACATGATCGCCACGGTCTCGTCGATCGGCAGCACGTCGCTGTCGGTCAGGCCCGCCGCCACGAGGCGTTCCGCGGCGAGCGCCTGGAACTGCATGCCACGGCCCTTGATCGCGGACGCATACTCCTCGAGAGTCCTGCCGTCGGGCGCGACGAGGCGGAAGGACGTCGCGTTGTACCAGACCGAGGCGATGTCGATGCGGCCCTCGGTGCCGATGATCGAGGCGGTGTTGGGACCCGCGGAGCGCGATCCCGAGATCGAGGTGGACAGGGCGCCGGAGGCGTGCGACATGATCGTCGCGACCTCGGTGTCGGCGCCGGTCTCGCCGAGCCGCGCAGACGCGGTGATGGCGAGCGGTTCGCCCAGGATGTCCCACGCGAACGAGATCGGGTAGATGCCGAGGTCGAGCAGTGCTCCG
The DNA here is from genome assembly GCF_014837165.1 of Microbacterium gallinarum. Classification (GTDB taxonomy): domain Bacteria; phylum Actinomycetota; class Actinomycetes; order Actinomycetales; family Microbacteriaceae; genus Microbacterium; species Microbacterium gallinarum. The sequence goes on along the minus strand of NZ_JACSPM010000006.1, from coordinate 49,985 downwards.
CCGCCGAGCTCCAGGGCGTTCAGGCGGTGCGCCGGGTCGTCGGAGATCTTCTGGGTGTGATCGGCCATCACGATCCGGATGTCGCCGAGCGCGCCCGAGGCGACGACCTCGCGGATGCGGATCATGTGCGGCAGGTAGCGCGTCCACATCGCCTCCATCGCGAGCAGACCCCGCTCTGCCGCCACGTCGCGCACCGTGGCGGCCTCGACGCCGGTGAGGGTGAACGGCTTCTCGACGAGGACGTGCTTCCCGTGCTCGAGCGCGAGGATCGCCTGCTCCGCGTGGAACGGATGCGGCGTCGCGATGTAGAGGATGTCGACGTCCGGGTCGGAGACGAGGGCATCGTACGACCCGTGCACGTGGGCGACCTCGAAGTCGGACGCGAAGGAGCCTGCCGAGTCGGCGCTGCGGGATCCGACCGCGACGAGGTCGAGGCCGGCGGTGCGCAGATCGGAGGCGAAGGCGCGTGCGATGCCGCCCGGTCCGAGGATGCCCCAGCGCAGGCCGGGCGAGGGGGAGGAAGAGGTCATGGTCCCGAGCGTAGCGACCGTGCGGGCGGCGCGGGGCACGCCCCCGCCTCGGGCGGCGCACCCCGCCGGATTAGGCTCGGGGCGTGGCATCCCCCGTCGATCGCTTCCGCGAGCTCCTGCGCATCCCCACCGTGTCGCACGCCGACGAGTCCGAGACCGACTGGGCGGCGTTCGACGCCTTCCAGGAGACGCTCGAACGGCTGTACCCGGCGGTGCACGCGTCGCTCCGGCGCGAGGTCGTCGACGGCCATTCCCTCTTGTTCCGCTGGAGGGGGGCGGATGCTTCGGCACCGATGGTGCTCATGGCCCACACTGACGTCGTCCCCGTCGTCGAGGCGGAGTGGGACCGCGCCCCGTTCGCCGCGGAGATCGCGGGTGAGGGAGCGGAGGCGGCGATCCACGCTCGCGGCGCGATCGACGACAAGGGTTCCCTCGTCGCGATCCTCGAGGCCGTCGAGCAGCTCGCGGCCGAGGGCTTCGCGCCGGCGCGCGACGTGTATCTCGCGTTCGGTCACAACGAGGAGACGGCCGGGGGCGGGGCCAAGGCCATTGTCGAGGTGCTGCGGGGACGCGGCATCCGTCCGGCTCTCGTGCTCGACGAAGGCGGAGCCGTCGTCGAAGGCGTGATCCCCGGCGTCACCGTGCCGACCGCCATGGTCGGGGTCGCGGAACGCGGCGTGATGACCCTGCTGCTCACCGCCCGCGAGAGCGGCGGGCACGCATCAACGCCGCCCGCGGTGCCGGCGACGGCGCGCCTCGCGCGGGCCATCGACCGGCTGCACCGGCATCCGTTCCCGACGCGTCTCGCCCCGCCGGTGCGCGCGATGCTCTCGACCATCGCCCCGCACGCCCCTCAGCCCCTGCGCTCGCTCTTCCGCAGCCTCGCCGTCACCGGGCCGCTGGTCGCGACCGTGTTCGCGCGGCTGGGACCGGAGATGAACGCGATCGTCCGGACGACGGCCGTCGCGACCGAGCTCAGCGGCGCGCCGGGCGAGAACGTGCTCGCGACCACGGCGAACGCGTCGATCAACGTCCGGCTGCTCACGGGCGACACCGTGTCGGGCGCCACCGAGCGCGTGCGTCGCGTCGTGGGCGACCCCGAGGTCGAGATCGACGTGCGGCACGGCTCCGACCCGTCGCCGGTGTCGCCGTGGCAGGGCGACGCGTGGCGACGCCTCGCGACCGCCGTCGCCTCGTCGCTCGGCGAAGACGTGGTGACGACCCCCTACCTGCAGCTCGGGGCGAGCGACAGCCGCTGGTTCACCGCGATCTCGGAGCACGTGTACCGCTTCACGCCGTTCCACCTCACGCGCGCCGAGCGCGACGCGCTGCACTCGCACAACGAGCGCATCCGCGTGGACGTGTGGCTTCGCGGGATCGGGTTCTACCGGGCGCTGCTCGCCGCGAGCTGAGACGCGGATGCCGCGGCCGCAGCCCGGGCGGCCGGAGAGGTCGTCACGCCGACGAGCGCCTGCGCGAGGTCGGCGACGATGTCGGCCGGGTCTTCGAGGCCGATCGAGAGGCGGATCGTCGTCGGGGTGATCCCGGCGTCGGCGAGCTGCGCGGGTGACAGGTGGCTGTGCGTCATCGACGACGGGTGGGCGACCAGGCTGCGGGCGTCGCCGATGTTGGCGACGAGCTTCACCAGGCGCAGGCGCGCGATGAACGCCTCGACGAGCGCGAAGTCGGCCTCGGCGTCATCGCTGCCCGGCAGATCGAACGCGAAGACCGAGCTCGCGCCGCGCGGCAGATACTCCATCGCGAGGGCGTGCCACCGACTGGACTCCAGCCCGGGGTGGTGCACGCGGGCGACGGCGTCGTGGCCCTCGAGGAACCGCGCGACCTCGAGCGCGCTGGCGGAGTGGCGCGCGATGCGCAGGTCGAGCGTCTCGAGGCCCTGCAGCAACTGGAACGCATTGAACGCCGACAGCGACGGGCCGAGGTCGTGAACGTACTTGGTCTTCACCAGCGCGATGTAGGGCGACCCGGTCGCGCCGAACCGCTCGACGAGGCTGCCGGTGGGCACGCGGGGGTAGGTGCGGGTCAGCTGCGGCCACCGCTCGGGCTCCGCCGTGAAGTCGAAGGTGCCGAGGTCGACGATCACGCCGCCGAGCGACGTGCCGTGTCCGCCGAGGAACTTCGTCGCCGAGTGCACCGTGATGTCCGCCCCGAGGTCCTTGACCCGCTGCAGGTACGGCGTCGCGACGGTGGCGTCGATCACGAGCGGCACCCCGGCGCGATGCGCGAGGTCGGCGACGGCGCGCACGTCGAGCACCTGGGCGATCGGGTTGGTGATCGACTCGGCGAAGAACGCGCGCGTGGTGGGACGCACGGCCGCGGCCCAGGCATCCGTGTCGTCCTGATCCACGAACGTGACCTCGATACCCCAGTCGGCGAAGGTGTCCTGCAGCAGGTCGACGGTGCCGCCGTACAGCTGACGCGCGGCGACGATGTGCTCGCCCTGCCTGGCGAGCGCGAGCAGCGCGATGGCCACGGCCGCCTGCCCCGACGCGACGCCGGCGGCGGCCACCCCGCCCTCGAGCTCGGCGACGCGCTTCTCGAAGACGAGCACGGTCGGGTTCGCGGCGCGACTGTAGATGTTGCCGTCGCGGCGCAGCGCGAAGAGGTCGCGGGCCTCGCTCAGCGACCGGAACTCGAACGCGTTCGACTGGTGGATCGACGGCACGGCGGTGTGCTCGGCGATGCCGGCGTCGTAACCCGCCTGCACCTGTGCCGTCGCGAACGCGCGAGAGGACGGGGACATGCGATCCATTGTCGGGTCGTGCGGCGCCCGGGACCCGCCTGTGTCGAACTGTTGCACGCCGCATGGATGTGAGGATGGAGGCGTGGCCCAGCTGATCACCCCCGCAGAACTCGACCACCGCCTCTCGTCTCGCGACGGAGTGCGCGTGCTCGACGTCCGGTATCGCCTCGACAAGCCGGACGGCCGCCCCGACCATCTCGCCGGTCACATCCCCGGCGCCGTCTACGTCGACCTGGAGTCCGAGCTGTCGCGTCACGGTCGCGCCACGGACGGCCGGCACCCGCTTCCCGCTCTCGACGACCTCCAGGCGGCGGCCCGTCGCTGGGGACTGCGCGCCGGGGACACCGTGGTCGTCTACGACGACGCGCGCTCGCTCGGCGCGTCGCGCGCGTGGTGGCTCCTCACACGGACCGGCGTGGCCGACGTGCGCCTGCTCGACGGGGGGTTCGGCGCCTGGAAGGCAGCCGGGCTCCCGGTCGAGGAGGGCGTGGTCGAGCCTGATCCGGGCGACGTCGTGCTGCAGCCGATCTCCGAGCCCGTGCTGTCGATCGACGAGGCCGCAGCGCTGCCGTCGGAGGGCGTGCTGCTCGACGTGCGCGCGCCCGAGCGCTTCCGCGGCGAGGTCGAGCCGATCGACCCCATCGCCGGGCACATCCCCGGTGCCGTGAACCTGCCGACGACCGACTACGTCGTGGCGGATCGATTCCGGGATGCCGCGGCCCTCCGCACTCTGTTCGCCGAGGCGGGCCTCACGCCCGGCGTCGCGGCGGCGGCGTACTGCGGGTCGGGTGTCACGGCCGCGCAGGCCGTGTTCGCCGCGGAACTCGCGGGGCTCGACCTGCGCATCTACCCGGGTTCGTGGAGCCAGTGGTCGAACACCCCGGGACGCCCGATCGCGACGGGACCGGAGCCGGCCGCACGACCTGCGACGGCACATCAGGACAGGTGAGCCGCGCCCGCTTGGCCCGGGGCTTTCGCTCGCCCGCGCGGCATCTGCTCACCTGTCACGAAGTGCCCCCTGCGGCGGCACATCAGGACAGGTGAGCCGCGCTCGCTTCGCGCGGGCTCTGCTCGCCCGCGCGCGGCATCTGCTCGCCTGTCACGAAGCGCCGCTTGCGCCGGCACATCGCGACAGGTGAGCCGCTCGCGGCTGCGCGGAAGAACGCCACCCGGGACCGGCGGCGGCGGTGCGGCTACGGGACGAGCGTGATCTTGCCGTCGACTCCGGCCTCGACCGCACGATGCGCGTCGACGGCGTCGGCGAGCGGGAACGACGGGCCGAGTTCGACGGTGAAGCGTCCGGCGGCCAGCAGCGCGAGCACGACGGGCACCGCCTCTCCCCGCCACGCCTGCTGCTGAGCGGTGAGGGGCACGGGCGAGCCGCCCGAGAAGGCGCGGATGCCGAGGGAGGCGGCATCCCGACCCCTCACGAGCGTCGCGATGCGGGACCTGTCGGCGACCAGCTCGGTCGAGGTCTGCAGCGCCTCGTCGGTGCCCGCGGCGTCGATCGCGACCGTGATGCCCTGCGGTGCGAGTGCGCGCACGCGGTCGGCGAGTCCGTCGCCGTACGGCACGGGCGTGGCGCCGAGCGCGCGCACCGCCTCGGCGCGCCGGGGCGATGAGGTGGCGATGACGGTGGCGCCCCACAGCACGGCGAGCTGGATCGCGGCCTGTCCCACGGAGCCAGAGCCGGCGTGCAGCAGGAGGGTGTCGCCCGAGCCCACCGAGAGCGAGCGGAGGGTCTGGTAGGCCGTGCCGACGGGTATCCCGAGCGCGGCGCCGGTCGCCGCGTCGACCTGCGGCGGACGGGAGTGCACGCGGTCGGCGGACACAAGGAGGTCGGAGGCGTACGCGCCGGATGCACCGGAGAACACCACGGCGTCGCCCGGCCGGAATCCGTCGACGCCGTCGCCGACGGCGGTGACGATTCCGGCGCCGTCGTTGCCGACGCGGCGCGGCTCGACGATGTCGGCCGACGCGCGCTTGCCGGAGCGGAGCTTGGCATCGATCGGGTTCACCCCCGCCGCCTCGACGCGGATCGCGACCTGGCCGGCCGCAGGGGTGGGCGCGGAGATCTCGACGGCGTGGAGGACCTCGGGTCCTCCGAACTCGGTGTAGACGATCGCAGTGGCCATGGCTGGGGCAACCTCCTCGTTCTGGAACCCTATTCCCGCAGCGCCTTCTGGATGCGCTGCAGCGACACCGGCTCGGCGGTGCCGAGCTGCTGGGCGAACAGGCTGACCCGGTACTCCTCGAGCAGCCAGCGCGTGCGGTCGAGCGCCGGAGCCTGGCCCGCCGGCGGCGGCACCACGCCGCCCGCCTCGGCGAACGCCGCTGCCGCCCGCTCGAATTCCGACATGCGCTGGCGGTCGCGTCCCGGGTTGTCGGCGAGGGCCTTCACACGGTCGAGCGCGCCGCGCAGATAACGCGGCAGGTGCGCGAGCCGGGTGGTGCCGGTGCGCGAGATGAAGCCGGGGAACACCAGGCCCGCCACCTGGCTCTTCACGTCGTTCAGGGCGCCGAGCAGAGTGAGCGAGTTCTGGCCGCGCACGGCTCGCTCGACCTCCCGCGCCGCCGTCAGGATCTTCGCCGTCAGCGACACGGTCTGGAAGAGCTCGTCCACCACGACCGACGAGAGCGCGTCGCGCACCGCATCGAAGCCGGCGCGCGTGCGCACGACGCCGTCGGGCGCGGTGCGCGCGATGACAGCATCGGCGACCGCCACGCGTGCGTCCTCGACGAGCGCCTTCGCGGACGGATAGGGGGATGCCGCGAGCGCGAGCTTCTCCGCCGAGGTGAGGTGGTCGAGCACGTAGGCCGAAGGGGAGGGCACCGCGAGCAGGAGCAGTCGCCGGGCGCCGGCGTGGGTCGCCGTCACCGCGGCCTCGGGGGTCGCCTCGATGCGGAGGGCGACCGTCGCGCCCTCGTCGACGATCGCGGGGTAGCCACGCACCACGCCGCCCGCGACGCGGGTGTCGACGACGTCCGGGAGATCGCCGAACGTCCACTCGGTGAGGCCGGTGCGCTCGGTGAAGGTCGAGGTCGTGCCTGCCGCAGTCGGTGCTGACGGCGACGGTGCGGCGGGCCCGCGGCGGTTCGGCTCGCCCCGCTCGCTCAGCGACCGGGACACGGCCGACCGCGCCCGGTCAGCGAGACGGCTCTGGAGCGCCGTGAGATCGCGGTCGGAATCGACGGCCCTGCCGCGCCCGTCGACGGCGCGGAACGACACGAGCAGGTGGCCGGGCACCCGGTCGAGCTCGAAGTCCGCGGCCGTCACCGGCTGGTTGGCGACGCGCTGGATGCGCGCGGCGAGCGCCTCGCGCAGACCCGTCGGCGGGAGTCCCTCGTGCGACTCGGGGCCGTGACCTGCGAGCTCTGCGCCGAAGGTGGCCGCCCAGTCGGCGGCCGGGACGACGTGCCGGCGGATCGCCTTCGGAAGCGCGCGCAGCAGCGCCGTGATGAGCTCGTCGCGCATCCCGGGCACCTGCCAGTCGAAGCCATCGGGGCGCAGCTGGGCGAGCAGGGCGAGCGGCACGACCGCGGTCACCCCGTCGTCGGGCGCGCCGGGCTCGAACCGGTAGGCGAGCGAGAGCACCTGGTCGCCCTGCTGCCAGCGCGCGGGGAAGTCGCGCTCGTCGCCGCGCGACGCGTCGTCGACGAGGTCGGCCTCGGTCATGTCGAGCAGTCGCGGAGTGCGCTCCGCCGTGTCGCGCCACCACGCCTCGAACGAACGGACGTCGAAGACGTCGCGGGGGATGCGGGCGTCGTAGAAGCGGTACACGGCCTCGTCGCCGACGAGGATGTCACGACGTCGTTCGCGCTCCTCGATCTTCTCGAGGCGGCGGCGCAGTTCGAGGTTGCGCCGCTCGAACGCCGTCAGCCGCTTGTCGAGGGCCGAGACATCCCACTCGCCCTCCACCAGCGCATGCCGCAGGAACAGCTCGCGGGCGAACGGCCGGTCGAACCGCGCCAGCTGCACGCGGCGTCGCGGCACGATGTCGACGCCGAAGAGCGTCACCTTCTCGTAGGCGGATGCCGCGCCCGAGGCCTTCGACCAGTGCGGCTCGCTCAGCTGGCGCTTCGCGAGGTCGCCGGCGAGCGGCTCCGCCCACTCCGGGTCGATCGCCGCCACGGTCCGCGCGAACAGGCGGGACGTCTCGACCACCTCCGCTGCCATGACCGCGGTGGGCCGCTGCTTCTTGAGGCCCGAGCCGGGGAAGATCGCGAAGCGGGTGCCGCGGGCGCCGAGGTATTCGGCGGACCGTCGCTCGGGGCGCTCGGTGCCGCGTCCGCCGCGGTGGGCGGTCTTGGCGGTGGTGCGGTCATCGAGGATGCCGATCTGCGACAGCAGGCCGGAGAGGATCGCGCGGTGGATGTCGTCGGGATCGGCGGTCGGGCCGGTGGCGGCCGACGCCTTGCGTGAAAGGCCGAGGATGGCGCTGAGCTGGCGGTGCACGTCGGCCCACTCGCGCACGCGGACGTAGTTGAGGTGCTCCTGGCGGCAGAGACGCCGGAACGCACTCGAGCCGAGTTCGGCCTGCTTCTCCTGCAGGTGGTTCCAGAGGTTGAGCAGGCTCAGGAAGTCGCTCGTCGGGTCGGCGAAGCGGGCATGCAGCCGGTCGGCCTCTTCGCGGCGCTCCTCGGGGCGCTCGCGCACGTCCTGGATCGACAGGCCCGCGACGATCGCCAGCACGTCGCGCAGCACGTTCGTGCGACGTGCCTGGATGAGCATGCGCGCGAAGCGGGGGTCGATCGGCAGGCGGGCGATCTCGCGACCCAGGTCGGTGAGCGCGGGGGAGCCGCCGCCACGTCCGGCGCGCACGGCGCCGAGTTCGACGAGCAGGTCGAACGCCGCCTTCACGCCCCGGGAATCGGGCGGCATGAGGAAGGGGAACGACGAGATGTCGCCGAAGCCCAGCGACAGCATCTGCAGGATGACCGAGGCCAGGCTCGTGCGCAGGATCTCCGGCTCGGTGAACTCGTCGCGCGCGGTGAAGTCGTCTTCGGCATAGAGGCGGATGGCGACACCCGGGCTCGTGCGACCGGCGCGTCCGGACCGCTGCTGCGCCGACGCCTGCGAGATGGGCTCGATGGGCAGGCGCTGGATCTTGCTGCGGTTGCTGTAGCGCGAGATGCGGGCGGTGCCGGTGTCGACGACGTAGCGGATGCCGGGCACGGTGAGGCTCGTCTCGGCGACGTTGGTCGCGAGGATCACGCGGCGGCGCACGCCGGCGACGGCCGACCGCTCGAACACACGGTGCTGCTCCGCGGCGCTGAGCCGTCCGTAGAGCGGGAGCACCTCGGTGGGAGCGGCATCCTTCGCATACATGCCGCGCACGGCATCCATCGCGTCGCGGATCTCGGCCTCGCCCGGCAGGAACACCAGAACGTCGCCTGCGGGCTCGCGATCGAGCTCGCGCAGCGCGGTGGTGATGCCGTCGACATCGTCGGACTCGTCCTTGCCGGACGGCGACGGCGGGCGGTAGCGCACCTCGACGGGATAGGTGCGGCCCGAGACTTCGATGATCGGGGCGGGGGTGCCGTCGGCTGCGGCGAAATGCTTGGCGAAGCTCTCGGGATCGATCGTCGCGCTGGTGATGACGACCTTGAGGTCGGGGCGGCGGGGGAGCACGCGCCGGAGGTAGCCGATGAGGAAGTCGACGTTGAGCGAGCGCTCGTGCGCCTCGTCGACGATGATCGTGTCGTAGCGCGTCAGCAGCCGGTCGCGGTGGATCTCGTTGAGCAGGATGCCGTCGGTCATCAGCGCGATGCGCGTGTCGTCCGACACCTTGTCGGTGAAGCGCACCTTGTAGCCGACGGTCGTGCCGAGCGGGACCTGGAGCTCCTCGGCGACGCGTTCGGCGATGGTGCGGGCCGCGATGCGCCGCGGCTGCGTGTGGGCGATGCGGGTGCGGCCGAGCTCGAGGCAGATCTTCGGCAGCTGGGTCGTCTTGCCCGAGCCGGTCGCGCCCGCGACGATCACGACCTGGTTCTCGCGGATCGCGCGCGCGATCTCGTCGCGCGCGGTGCTGACGGGCAGCTCCGGCGGGTACGAGATGACGGGTTCGGGCGCAGACATAGCCCTCCATCGTATGACGGCGGTCCGCTCTGGCGCCGACCCGCCGTCGACCGAGTCAGGCGATTCGACCGGAACAGGCGGATTCTGCGCCGATCGGCCTGATCTCGTCTATTCGCCTGAGCTGGTCGCGGCCACGGGTGCTCCGGCGCTCGTAGGCTGGACGTCATGGCATCGACCCCCACTGTGAAGCTCAACGACGGCAACGAGATCCCGCAGCTCGGCTACGGCGTGTTCAAGGTTCCGGCGGACGACACCGAGCGAGCCGTCTCCGAGGCTCTCGAGGTCGGCTACCGGCACATCGACACCGCCGCCATCTACGGCAACGAGGAGGGCGTGGGTGCGGCGATCGCCGCCGGCGGCCTCGCGCGCGACGAGCTCTTCATCACCACCAAGCTCTGGAACGACCGCCACGACGGCGACGAGCCGCACGCCGCGATCCGCGAGAGCCTCGACAAGCTCAGCCTGGAGAAGGTCGACCTGTACCTCGTCCACTGGCCGACCCCCGCCGCCGACAACTACCTGCACGCCTGGGAGAAGATGATCGAGATCCGCGACGCGGGGCTCACGCGCTCCATCGGCGTCTCGAACCACCTCGTTCCCCACCTCGAGAAGATCGTCGGCGCGACCGGAGTGGTCCCCGCCGTCAACCAGATCGAGCTGCACCCCGCCTACCAGCAGCGTGAGATCACCGACTGGGCCGCCGCGAACGGCGTGAAGATCGAGTCGTGGGGTCCGCTCGGTCAGGGCAAGTACGACCTCTTCGGCGCAGAGCCCGTCGCGGCCGCCGCCGCGGCGCACGGCAAGACGCCCGCCCAGGCGGTGCTGCGCTGGCACCTGCAGAAGGGGTTCATCGTCTTCCCCAAGTCGGTGCGGCGCGAGCGACTCGAGGAGAACCTCGACGTGTTCGACTTCGAGCTCACCGAGGCCGAGATCGCGGCGATCGACGCGATGGAGCAGCCCGACGGCGCGGGTCGCGTGAGCGCCCACCCCGACGAGGTGAACTGACCGGATTGCCATGAACCCCCGTCTCGCGGAGTCCACGAGCCCGTATCTGCGTGCCCACGCGGGCAATCCGGTCTCGTGGTTCCCGTGGGGCGAGGAGGCGTTCGCCGAGGCGCGCGCCCGCGACGTGCCGGTGATGGTGTCGATCGGCTACTCGACCTGCCACTGGTGCCACGTCATGGCGCGGGAGTCGTTCGACGACCCGGCCGCCGCGTCCGAGGTCAATGCGGGCTTCGTGGCCGTGAAGGTCGACCGCGAGGAGCATCCCGAGGTCGACGCCGCCTACATGGCGGCCGCCGGCGCCTTCACCGCGAACCTGGGCTGGCCGCTGACCGTCTTCGCGACGCCGGAGGGCCGCCCGTTCTTCGCCGGCACCTACTTCCCGCCGCAGCCGCGCGGCGGCATGCCCGCCTTCCGGCAGGTGCTCGCCGCCGTGCGCGAGGCGTGGGAGGAGCGTCGCGATCAGATCGACGGCACCGCGGACGCGGTGGTGTCGGCGCTCGCCGAGGTGCGAGCCGGCGGGGGCGCGGCATCCGCTCTCCCCTCGATCGAACAGCTGGCAGACGCCGCCCGCGTGCTCGCCTCGCGGGAGGATCGCGAGTTCGGCGGATTCGGCGGTGCGGATCCGAGCGCCCCGAAGTTCCCCGTCGCGACGGCGCTGCGGTTCCTGCAGGCCCGCGCGGTGCGCGAGGCGGCGGCCGAGGCATCCGCTGTCGCCGACCGGGCGCTCGCCGCGATGGCGGCCTCACCGCTGCGCGACGACGTCGAGGGCGGGTTCTTCCGGTACGCCACGCGTCGCGACTGGTCGGTGCCGCACTACGAGCGGATGCTGACCGACAACGCCCAGCTGCTCGAGGTCGCCCTCGACGCGGGTGACGACGAGACGGCGCGCGGAGTCGCGGGATTCCTGCTCGACGTGCTGCAGCAGTCGAGCGGCGGGTTCGGCGCCGCGCAGGATTCGGAGTCGTGGATCGACGGCGCCCGTAGCGAGGGCGGCTACTACGCGCGGGATGCCGCGGCCCGCGGCGACCTCGAGCCTCCTGCCGTCGACGGCAAGGTCGTCACCGGGTGGAACGGCCTCGCGATCGGCGCGCTCGCTCGCGCCGGGGCGCGCCTGGGCGAACCGCGCTGGATCGAAGCGGCGCAGTGGGCCGCCGGCGCCGTGCTCGAGACGAACGTCACCGCGGACGGACGGCTCGTGCGCGCGTCGCTCGACGAGATCCCGTCGCGGGCGTCGGCGACCCTGGCCGACTACGGGCAGCTCGCCGGCGGCCTCGTGCGTCTGGCGCTCGCGACCGGTGACGTGGCCTACGCCGTGCGGGCGCGGGAGCTCGTCGCCGCGTGCGTCGCGCCCGACGGGTCCCTCACCGTGCCGGGCGGAGGAGACCCCGTGCTCGCCGCGCAGGGAGTCGGGGCACCGGATGCCGCGTCCGACGGCGACGAGCCGTCGGGGCCTGCGGCGCTGGCCGATGCCGCGCTCTCGCTGTGGATGCTGGGCGCCGGCGACGCGTGGCGCGAGGCCGCCGAGCGCGTCGTCGGAACGTACGCGTCCGCCGCGCTCGGCCAACCGCTCGCCTACGGTGCGCTGCTGCGCACGGCTGCCGCGCTCGTCGTGGCGCCGCGCCAGGTCGTGGTCGTGAGCGAGGAGGCGAGCGGGCCGCTCGCGACGGCGGCTCGCGGCATCCCTGCCGATGTCGTCGCCGTGGTCGCGCCCGCGCAGGCCGACGCGTTCGCCTCGGCCGGATTCTCGCTCTTCGAGGGCAAGGTGGCGCAGGGCGGCGTCGCCACGGCCTACGACTGCCGTGACTTCGCGTGCCGGCTGCCGGTGACCGACCCGGCCGATCTCTCCGGCTGAGCCGTCAGACCCAGGTCGGCAGCCAGTTGTGCAGCCGCCAGAAGTCGTACGGCACCGGCATCGCCGTGACGACCGGGTACCAGAACGCCGACAGCGCGAGGGCGACCACCAGGAACACGATGACGAGCCGCTGCCCGGTATGGCGGCGGTAGGCGTCGGCGTGCTGCGGGCCGGCGATGTCGCGCAGTGCGAAGGTGAGCGCGAGCAGCATGAACGGCAGCACCAGCACCGTGTAGAACTGGAAGATCGTGCGCTCGGGGTAGAACAGCCACGGCACGTACGTGACGCCGATGCCGGTGAGCACGAGGGCGTGGCGCCAGTCGCGCGCCACGACGAAGCGGTAGGCCAGGTAGATCACCGCGGCGACGCCGGCGTACCAGATGAGCGGGTTAGGGATGCTGGCCACGACCTCCGAGCAGCCGTTCGTGGCCGCGCAGCCGTCGACGCCCAGGGCGTCGTGGTGGTAATACATCCCGGTCGGGCGGACGAGCAGCGGCCACTGCCAGGCAGGGCTCGCGTAGGAGTGGCCCGATGTGATCTGCGAGGCGGAGGTGAACATCGTGACGTGGTCGAGCCACAGGCTCTGCAGCGACAGCGGCACCCACGACCACACGCCGGTCGCGGGGTCGGCGTCGGCGGCGTGGCGGCTGTAGCCGCCGTCGCTCAGCAGCCAGCCCGACCAGGAGGCGACGTACACCGCCACGGCGACCGGCACCAGCAGGAGGAAGGTCGCGACGCCCTGCCGGATCGCGTCGCTGGGCCAGAACAGCACGCCGGCCCGACGGCGCGCGAGGGCGTCGGTCACCACGAGGTACACGCCGAGTCCGGCGAGCACCCACACGCCCGACCATTTGACCGCGGATGCCGCGCCCAGCGCCACTCCCGCGGCGAGGATCCACGGCCGGTTCCACAGGATCGGACCCCACGCCGGCGGTTCGTCGCCGTCGTAGCGCGCGGCGACCGTCTGCGCGATGCGGGTCATCGTGCGTTCTCGGTCGAGCAGCACGAAGAGGAACGCGAGCAGCACGAAGAACATGAGGGGCGTGTCGAGCAGCGCGACGCGGCTCATCGAGATGGCGAGGCCGTCGACGGCCATGAGGAGGCCGGCGATGATCGCGAAGGTCGTCGAGCGCGTGAGCCGCTTCGCGATCACCATGAGCACGAGCACGGCCGCGGTGCCGAGAAGCGCGGTCGTGATGCGCCACCCCCACCCGTTCTCGGGACCGAGCACCATCATTCCGAGCGCGATGATCCACTTGCCGAGGGGAGGGTGGATGACGAACGCGGGATCGGTGGTGAAGATGTTCACGTCGCCGGCGAGGAACCGGGCGTTCGCCTCGGCGGGCCACGCGGCTTCGTATCCGAGCTGCGAGAGGGTCCAGGCGTCCTTCACGTAGTACGTCTCGTCGAACTGGTTCATCAGGTCGTGCGCGGCGGCGAGGTTCCACAGACGCAGGACGGCGGCGAGGAGCACGACGAGCGCAGGACCGAGCCACGCGTACAGGCGCCGCGCGCGCGGGTCGTCGGCGAGGCGCGAGGTGAAGCGCTCGTACAGGCTCGGCCGCACCGGGGGGAGCAGCGGTTCGGTGTGCGCGGCGACGTGCTCGGACCCGGCCGCCGGCTCGGCGGGCGGGTCGGCGTCCAGCCGGGCGGGGTGCGTCACCCGCACATTCTAGGAGTGCGCCACCTGGGGCTTTCGTGCACGGCATGCGCCCGGTGGACAGCACCGCTCGTATGATTCCTGCGTGGAGCACAACAGCGGTTATTGGTACGGCGAGGGCGCCGACGACCGCCGCCGGCGCGCGATCGAGCTGCTGCAGGCCTTCCGTCTCTACCGGGCAGCCGAGGTGGCGATGCGCCGACGCACGCGGGAGTCGATGGCGATGGGCGAGAACGACCTGCTCACCCTCCGGTACCTGCTCAAGGCGCAGCGCGAGGACCGCGTCGTGTCGCCGGCCGAGCTGGCGCGGTACCTCGCCGTGTCGACGGCGTCGGTGACGGCGATCATCGATCGGCTGGAGAAGTCCGACCACGTGCGCCGCGGCCCGCACCCGAGCGACCAGCGCCGGATCATGGTCACGCCGACGGTCGACACCGACGAGGAGGTGCGCCGCACGCTGGGGGCGATGCACAGCCGCATGCTGGAGGCGGTCATCGACCTGTCGCCCGAAGAGACGCGCATCGTGATCGACACGCTGGGCCGCCTGCAGGCCGCCGTGGACCAGGTGGAGCCCGTGCCCGACGACGTGCCCGCGCCGTAGGCTGGGGCGCGTGATCATCCTCGCGGCCACGCCGATCGGAAATCTCGGGGATGCCTCGCGGCGTCTCATCGAGGCCCTCCAGACCGCGACCGTCGTCGCCGCCGAGGACACCCGCACGACGCAGCGGCTGCTGGCGGCGCTCGGCGTCGAGAACCGTCCGCGGCTCATCGCACTGCACGACCACAACGAGAAGGACCGCGCGCCCGAGCTGGTCGAGCTGGCGCGCGATCGCGATGTGCTGGTGCTGAGCGACGCCGGTATGCCGACGGTGAGCGATCCGGGCTACGGTCTCGTCGCGGCTGCGGCGGCGGCGGGAGTGGTCGTCACCGCGATCCCCGGTCCGAGTGCCGTGCTCACGGCGCTCGCCGTCGCGGGGTTGCCGACGGATCGCTTCACGTTCGAGGGCTTCGTGCCGCGCAAACCCGGTGAGCGCGCCGGTGCGTTGCGTGCCCTCGCGAACGAGCCGCGCACGATGGTGTTCTTCGATGCGCCGACGCGCGTGGCCGCGACGCTCGCCGACATGGCGGCCGCGTTCGGCGCCGATCGTCGCGCGGCGGTCTGCCGTGAGCTGACGAAGCTGCACGAGGAGGTCGCACGCGGAACGCTGGACGAACTGGCCGCGTGGGCGGCGGATGGCGTGCGCGGTGAGCTGGTCATCGTCGTCGCGGGTGCCGCGCCGCGTGAGGTCGCGTTCCCGGACGCCGTGACGCAGGTTCTCGAGCTGGTGCGGTCCGGGACGAGATTGAAGGATGCCGCGGGCGAGGTGTCTGCGCACACGGGTCACTCCTCGCGCGAGCTGTACCAGGCGGCACTGGCCGTGCGAGGCTGACGATGTCACGAAGGCCGGGCCGCGGCATCCGCACGACTAGAATCCTCGGGTGACTTCCGGCCGCCAGTCCTTCTACATCACGACGCCGATCTACTATCCGAGCGACGTGCCCCACATCGGCCACGGCTACACGACCGTGGCCGTCGACACGCTCGCGCGCTGGCACCGCCAGGCGGGCGACGACACCTGGATGCTCACGGGCACCGATGAGCACGGCCAGAAGATGATGCGTGCGGCTTCGGCCAACGGTGTCACCCCGCAGGAGTGGGTCGACAAGCTCGTCACCGAGGCGTGGTTTCCGCTCCTCGAGACGCTCGACGTCGCCAACGACGACTTCATCCGCACGACGCAGCCGCGCCACGAGGAGCGCGTGCAGCAGTTCGTGCAGGCGATCTACGACCGCGGCTACATCTACGCGGGCGAGTACGAGGCGCTCTACTGCGTCGGCTGCGAGGAGTTCAAGCCCGAGTCCGAGATCGTCGACGGCACCGGTCCCTTCGAGGGGCTGAAGGTCTGCGCCATCCACTCCAAGCCGCTCGAGCTGCTGCAGGAGAAGAACTACTTCTTCAAGCTCAGCGAGTTCCAGGACAAGCTCCTCGAGCTCTATTCGAGCGTGCCCGACTTCGTGCGCCCCGAGTCGGCCCGCAACGAGGTCGTGTCGTTCGTGAAGAACGGGTTGAAGGACCTGTCGATCTCGCGTTCGGCGTTCGACTGGGGCATCCCGCTTCCGTGGGACGAGTCTCACGTCATCTACGTGTGGGTCGACGCCCTCCTGAACTACGCCACGGCGATCGGCTACGGCACGGACCCCGAGGAGTTCGCCCGTCGCTGGCCGGCGTACCACATCGTCGGCAAGGACATCCTGCGCTTCCACGCCGTCATCTGGCCGGCGATGCTGATGGCCGCAGGACTCGAGGTGCCGCGCGGCGTGTTCGCGCACGGCTGGCTGCTCGTCGGCGGCGAGAAGATGTCGAAGTCGAAGCTCACCGGCATCGCGCCGACCGAGATCACCGACGTGTTCGGCTCGGACGCCTACCGCTTCTACTTCCTGTCGGCGATCGCGTTCGGCCAGGACGGGTCGTTCTCCTGGGAGGACCTGTCGGCCCGCTATCAGGCCGAGCTCGCGAACGGCTTCGGAAATCTCGCGTCGCGCACGACGGCGATGGTCGAGCGCTACTTCGAGGGCGTCGTGCCCCCGGCGGCCGAGTACTCCGAGGCCGATCTGCACATCCAGAAGACGGTGGCGGATGCCGCAGCCGCGGCCGATGCGGCGATGGAGCGGTTCCGCATCGACGAGGCGATCAGCTCGATCTGGACGATCGTCGACGCGCTGAACCTGTACATCACCGAGAACGAGCCGTGGGCGCTGGCCAAGGACGAGGCGCAGCGCACGCGCCTCGGCACCGTGCTCTACACGGCCGCCGAGGGTCTGCGTGCGCTCGCGGTGCTGCTCTCGCCCGTGATGCCCGAGTCGACGGAGAAGCTCTGGATCGCGCTCGGCGCCGCGGAGTCGATCGGTCGTCTGCACGACCAGCCGATCCGTGAGGCCGGCGCCTGGGGCGTGCTGAAGCCCGGCACGTCGGTGAACGGGCTCGCGCCGCTGTTCCCGCGTGTGGAGCAGTCGGTCTGATGTCGTCGCCTGCGGTGCCGTACCCGGCGGAGGGCGCGGATCCGTCGCAGTACGTCCGCACCCGCGAGAAGGGCACGCGCGACGTGAGCTATCCCGCGCCGCCCGAGCCGCTCGCCGTTCCGGCGTACGACAACCACGCGCACCTCGAGATCGAGGACGGCGTCGGGCTGTCGCTCGACGAACAGCTCTCGCGGGCCGACGAGGTGGGCGTGATCGGCGTCGTGCAGGCCGGCGGGGACATCGAGTCGAGCCGCTGGTCGGCGTGGGCCGCGGCATCCCACCCCCGTGTTCTCGCTGCGGTCGCGATCCATCCGAACGAGGCACCGGCGTACGAGGCGGCCGGGCGGCTGGATGAGGCGATCGCCGTGATCGACGAACTGGCCGCGCAGCCGCGCGTGCGTGCGATCGGCGAGACGGGGCTGGACTTCTTCCGCACGGCGGAGGACGGCGTGCCTGCGCAGTTCCGTTCGTTCGAGGCGCACATCGCGTTGGCGAAGAAGCACGGCCTCGCGATGCAGATCCACGATCGTGACGCTCACGACGCCGTGCTCGAGACGCTGGAGCGGGTGGAGGCGCCGGAGCGCACCGTGTTCCACTGCTTCTCGGGCGATGAGGCGATGGCGCGCATCGCGGGGGAGCGCGGCTACTACCTGTCGTTCGCCGGCAACGTGACGTTCAAGAACGCGCAGAATCTGCGGGATGCGCTGGCTGTGATCCCGCGAGATCGGATTCTGGTCGAGACGGATGCTCCGTTCCTCACGCCCGTGCCCCATCGCGGGCGCCCGAACGCGCCGTACCTGATCCCCGTGACGCTGCGGTTCATGTCCGAAGAGCTCGGGGTAGACGTGGACGAGCTGTGCGCGCAGGTCGCCGCGAACACGCTCGAGGTGTACGGCTCGTTCGAGGATTGATCCGTGGACGGTGAACTGTGGGATCTGACGGATGCCGCGGGCAACCCCACCGGTGAGCGGTTCCGTCGCGGTGATCCGGACTTTCCGTCGGGCGTCTTCCACGTCGTTGCGTCGGTGTGCGTCGTGCGGGGTGACGGTCTCGTGCTCATGACGAAGCGAGCCGCGATGAAGGACTGGCCGCTGTGCTGGGAGTTCCCGGCGGGCAGTGCGCTGTCGGGTGAGTCGAGTGCCGAGGGTGCCGTGCGGGAACTCGAGGAGGAAGCGGGGGTGCGCGTCGGCGTCGACGAGCTGGAGTTCGTCGGTCGTCTGGTCGAGCGGCAGGCGCTGTTCGATCTGTACGTCGCGCGGGTGGCGGGTGATCCCGTGCTGACGCTGGATCCGGATGAGGTGTGCGAGAGCGCCTGGGTCCCGTTCGCGGAGGCGCTGCAGCGGGGCGCGGCGGGCGGAGACATGGCCGGCCCGTGGGTGCCGCGCCTGGCGCAGCTCGGCGCGCGCCTCGGCGAGCTGGTGGCTGCGGACGGCTGATCCGACCCCGTTCAGTCAGCCGCCGATGCGGATGCCGACCCCGGCGGGGATCGACAGGAGGAACTCGCTCAGGTTCGTCCAGAAGGCGTGCCGGCGCGCTGTACGCGCCCGGCGGCGCTCCCGCCGGGCCTCGCGGATCCGATCGGCGTACTCGCGCGCGTCGTCGGCGGTCATCGTGCTGTACATGGGGTGCCGTCACCTCTCGTCGTGGCCGATCCGGTGATCCGCCTCTCTCATGCCACGAACGGCGACGGCGCGATTCGACACGTGCGCCGGATCGCGGGTTCTTGGACTTTTCCTCCGCGGCGGTGTCGAATCGGACGAGGTCCGATCGTCGATCTGGTGAGGGTCGCGATCGTGCGATCACGGAGTGGAGAGGTCGGTCATGGTCCGCAGCGAGCCGGCGACGGAGTCGGGCCCTGATCCCGCGCGCGAGCCGGCGGGGGATCGGGCGTTGACCCGGCGCGCCGACGTCGCGGCGGCGATCGCGTCGACCCACCGGAGCGAGTGGGCACGCGTGGTCGCCGGCCTCGCGCGTCGCTTCGGAGACCTCGACATCGCCGAGGAGACGGCGGCCGAGGCCTTCGCCGTCGCGGTCGAGCGGTGGCCGGTCGACGGCGTGCCGCCCAACCCCGGCGCCTGGATCACCACTACGGCGTATCGCAAGGCCATCGACCGGTTGCGGCGTGAGGCTCGGCGAGACGACCTGCACTGGGAGGCGCTCATGCTCGCCGACGATTCGGACGCCGACGACGTCGGCGCGATCGAGGACGACCGGCTGCGACTGGTGTACGTGTGCTGCCATCCGGTGCTGCCGATCGAGGCGCGCGTCGCGCTCACCCTGCGCATCGTCGGCGGGCTCACGGTGACCGAGATCGCCCGTGCCTTCCTCGTTCGCGAAACCACCATGGGGCAGCGGCTGAGTCGCGCCAAGGCCCGGATCCGTGCGGCCCGGGTGCCCTTCGCGATGCCTGAGCGGGGCGATCTGGCCGAGCGCACCGACAGCGTGCTGACGGTGCTCTACCTGATCTTCAACGAGGGGTATCTGGCCACCGATCACGAGTCCGGCCCGCTTCGGCCGGATCTCACGGGCGAAGCGATCCGGCTCACGCGGCTCGTGCGCGACCTGCTCCCGCCCGACTCGGGTGACCGCGCCGAGGCGACCGGCCTGCTCGCGCTCATGCTGCTGACCGAGTCCCGTGCCGCCGCCCGCGTCTCGGCGGAGGGCGCATTGGTGCGCCTCGACGAGCAGGACCGCGGAGCGTGGGACCGCGCGTTGATCGACGAGGGCCTCGCTCTCGTGCGCGAGCGCGTCGATGCCGAGGCCCGCGGGGACGGCCCGATGCGCCGCTACCAGCTGCTGTCGGCGATCAACGCCGTCCACGCGTCTACCGCGCACGCTCGCGACACCGACTGGGCGCGCATCGTGGCGCTGTACGACGCCCTGGAGCGCGTGGACCCGAGCCCGGTCGTGACGCTCAACAAGGCGATCGCCGTGTCGGAGTACGACTCGCCGCAGGTCGCTCTCGCGATGGTCGAGCGTCTGGGCGGCGCGCTGGACCGCCACCACGGCTTCCACACGGCACGAGCGGAACTGCTCGCCCGCGTGGGCCGGTCGGACGACGCGCTCGTCGCCTACGACCGCGCCATCACGCTCGCAGCGAACTCCGCCGAGGCCGCGCACCTGATCCGTCGCCGCAGCGACCTGCGGCACCGCATCGAAGGAGAGACACCATGACCACTCAGCAGTACCTCGTACTCCACCTCACTGACGCCGATGGCTCGGCCCTTGCCGAGGGCGAGGACCGTCGCATGCTCGAGTCGTGGGCGGACGAAGGGGTCGAGGCCGGCACAGTCGGGCTCGGGAGCCCGGTCGCCGGGCGGGATCGCGCCAAGTCGGTCGTCGTCCGCGACGGGCGCACGATCGTGACGGACGGGCCGTTCCCCGAGTTCAAGGAGTGGTTCGCCGGCTACGACATCCTCGAGGCGGAGTCCATCGAGCAGGCGGCGGCGTACATGGCGAAGCATCCCACGGCCCTCGCAGGGCGCGTCCTGATCCTGCCCACCGTCGAACACTCCTGGGAGACGGACGACTGAGCTGCGGCTGCGCAAGCAGCGGCGTCCCTCGTACCTCACGCGAGCGTCCGGTGACCTCGCGCTGACGAAGATTCGAGTGAGGGTCGCGAGAGTGCGTGGACTCGGTTCGCGGCAGCGGGTCGGCTAGGGGGTTCTCGGCGGAGCGAGCAGCGGCAGGGGAGTGATGTTCGGAGCCGGATCGGTGGCCAGTCGTGCGTGGCGTTCGACGTCGTACCGCTGGTCGCCGTACCGGAGCTTCTGACGCTCGATGCCTTCGGCTGCGAAGCCCGCCCGCGTTGCGACTCGGCATGAGGCGGGGTTGTTCACTCGGTGGCCGAGTTCGAGTCGGAAGATCCCGTCGGCGAACGCGCAGGTGCTGACCGAGACGAGTGCTCGAGTGGCCAGTCCGCGGCCGCGGGCGGAGTTCACCAGCCAGTAGTAGGCCCACGCGGTGTCGTGTCGTCGTTCGATCGCAGAGAGCCCGACGTTCCCGACCGCGGTGCCGTCGTCGATGATCGCCCATATGCGGGTTCGCTCGTCGGATCGCAGGTGCGTCTCGATGAACTCGCGGGCTCGTTCGATCGTGCCGAGGTCTGCCCCGCCGGTCTGCGTTGAGAGGTCGGGGGTGGATGCGAACGCTGCATGCAGTGCCTCCGCATCGCTCGCCCGCCACGGGCGGAGGTGGGTCACGGTGAGATCGGGCATCCCTTCGACCCTCTCACGCGGCTGCGGGGCGGAAGCGTCGGGGAGGTGGGGAGAGGTCGGCCCACGCGTAGCGGAGGGCCAGGCGAGGACGCAGCGCGATCGGGTGTCCCCGACCGGGCGGGGGATGCAGCATGAAGTCCGCGCGCCCTTCTCGGGTGATCCGCCAGCCGCCGTGATGCAGCTCCATGTGATGGAAACGGCAGAGCAGGATCCCACGATCGATGTCGGTGCGACCGCCGCCGGCGTACGGGTCGATGTGATGCGCCTCGCAGTACGAGGCGGGACGGTCGCATCCGCGCCACCGGCATCCGCCGTCGCGGGCCGCGAGCGCGATGCGCTGCTTCGGCGTGAAGAGTCGAGCTTCTCTTCCCACGTCGAGCGGGTTCCCGACGCCGTCGATGGTGCAGGTCACGGAACCGCTGTCGCACGCATGCTGCGACATGAGCCAGGCGGGCAGGGCTGTCTGGTCGTCTTCGATGAGACCCACCGCGGGCGCTCCTGCCGTCGCCGCGGCGAGCGACGGATCGGCGATCACCACCCGCACGCCAGCCTGACGCGTGCCGAAGACCTCCTTCCCGTCGGCGAGCGCACCCGCGCGGAAGACATCGAGCAGCAGGTCGTACGCGAGCTGATCGTTCGTGCGCGGGTCTGCGACCAGGGCGTCGGCGTCGGCTTTCTCCTCGGGATCCACGAATCTCGGGCCGCCGCGTCGCGGCCGCAGGGCGGCGTCGAGCACCGTCTGCGCCCACGCTCCGCCGAAGTCGTCGAACACGATCGACCCGCGACGCACACCCTCGGCGTCGCGCCACAGCCGGAACGAGCGCGCGTCGAACCTCTCGTCGAACCGTCTCTGGGCGCCTTCGGGATCGAGCTGATCGCGCACCGTGCGGGCCGTGCGACCGAGCTCTTCCACGGTGCGCTCCCGCGCCTCGTCGATGAGCTGCTCGGCTGCCACCGTCCACGCCTCACGGGCGGCCCGCGCCGCGACGTCGTCGTCGCCGAACGCCGGCGGCTCACCCAGGCCGCGATAGATGGCGTCGTGCTGAGCCGAACCGATCACGCCCGCAAGGAGCGCACGCCCGAGCGGGGCATGCCAGGGTTCTGGCCCCGCGCCGCCGTCGCGCGGATCAGTCGGGGCCGCGGCATCCGTCACCGCCTCCTCCCCAACCGGATCGAGACCCGCCGCGGAGCGCAGCGACTCGCCGAGCCGGACGTGCCTCACCGCCTCGGCCCGGGTCGCGCCGGTGATCTCCTGGATGAGCGTGGCGGGGGAGCGATGGCCTCGCCGCTGGGCGAGTCCGTCGTGGCCCGCTTCGCGCGCGGATCGTGCCGCCGCGACGCCGGCGGCGGCGATGCGAACCTTCTCGCCGGCGCGCACGAACTCGGTGGCCGCGGCGATCACCGCGACGATGTCGTCATCGTCGAGCCGGTCGAGCACGACGGGAAGCCGCTCGGGACGGAGGTCGCCTCCGAGGACCTCGCGCAGCAGAGCGAGCCGCTGATCGAGATCGGAGAAGAACGCCATAGTTCATACTGACATCCCCCTCTGACATTCGAACAAAAAGCCAATGGAGCGACCGGGTCAGTCAGGCAGCGGCATCCCACCCGCACCCGGCTCGCCCTCGGCCTCGACCACGGCCACGGACCCCTCGTCGAGCACCGGCTTGGCGGCGGCGATGTGCGAGATGGAGCGCCAGACCAGCGCGAGCGTGATCAGCGACCCTGCGAAGGCGAACCACCAGGGCGCCGTCAGTCCGAACAGCTGGGCCAGGACACCGCCGATGAACTGCCCGATCACCAGCCCGCCGAAGACGCCGACCATGTTGACCGACGCGATGCGTCCCTGCAGTTCGATCGGCACGAGGCGCTGGCGCACCGTGGTCGAGATCGTCGCCCAGATGAACGCATAGAGCCCGAAGCCGAACATGATGACGAAGGCGACGACGGGCGACGTCGTCAGGGCGAAGCCGAGGTGCATGAGCACTTCCAGCGAGAGGCAGACTCGCATGAGCGTCGAGAACGAGACCCGCTTCTCGAGCCAGCCGAACGCGAAGATCGCGATGAATCCGCCGAGGGCGGACGCGGTGGTCAGCGCTCCGTAGCCGACCGGGCCCATGCCGAGGTACTCCGTCGCGTACAGCACCAGGATTCCCCACGGCGCCGCCCACGTGATGTTGAACACCAGGATGATCACGATGAGGGTGCGGACCGGCGCATTGTGGCGGAGCCATCGCAGCCCCTCGCGGATCGCGTGCATCTTCGACTCGGAATCGGATTCCGGATGCTCGGGAACCGGCGTGCGCGCGATGCGTGAGATGAGCACCACCGCCAGCGCCACGCACAGCACCTGCAGGACGAACGGCCAGAACGAGCCGACGGCGAACAGGAAGGCGCCCAGTGGGGGACCGGCGAGCTGGTTGGCCACGAGGAAGCCCGCCTGCATGCGCGCATTGCCGATGCCGAGGTCGGCGGGCCTGACGAGCATCGGGAGCAGCGTGCTGCCCGCCGAGTCGGCGAACACCTCCGCGGTGCCGTAGAGGAAGGCGGTGGCCAGCACGATCCACACGTTCGCGTACCCGGTCACCAGGAAAGCCACGAGGCCGGCGACGATCACGGCGCGCGTCGCGTTCGCGATGATGACGAGGCGCCGGCGGTCGTGGTGGTCGGCGACGGCCCCCGCGAGCAGGCCGAAGAGGAGCCACGGCAGGTACTGCAGCATGGCTCCCGCGGCGACCAGGATCGGCGACGAGGTGAGTGAGGCGATCAGCAGCGGCGCGGCTGCGAGCGCGATGCCGTCGCCGAGGTTGCTGGTCCACGAGGACGCGAGGAGCCAGCGGAAGTCGCGGCCCATCCGGCGGGGTGCGACGAGGTCGCCGAGCGAAGGCATCCCACGATCCTACGAGCGCCTCCGCAGGCACGCGACCTCACACTACGGCCGCCTGGTGACGGGCAGGTTCCGAGCGGGGATCACGGCCATCGGACGGGACCGTCAGCGCACGCCGCCGTGCTGACGGCCTCGCCCTCGAGACACGCTCCGTCGACCAGCGAGCGATCGCCGAGCGGCTCGGTCAGGGCGACGACCACCTCCACGGCGTCGTTGCCGGGGCATTCGAAGGCTCCGGCGCCGAGCGGCTCGGCGTCGACCTCGATGACCACCTCGTCCGCGCCATAGGACACCCGCGGGCCGCGCAGCTCACCGGTCTTGCCACTGGAGCACCCGAGTCGGGTGGCCGCGATCCGCACTTCGGTGGTGCCGGTCCCGATCGCGGCGGGATCGACGACCACCCATGTCGCCGCGTCGCCCGGCGCGCCGGCGACCGGCGAAGGCGACAGCGAAGAGGGAGCGGGCGGGTCTGGGGCCGGAGTGGCCGCCGCCGGTCCTGGCGTCTCTGCGAGAGCGCAGCCGCTCATCGCGAAGGCGACGACGGCCACGGTCAGCAGCGCCGCACACCGCGTGATCATGACGCCTCGCTGCGCTCAGGTCCGCACTTCGCTGCGGCCGTCGTCCGACATCGACTCGAGCGTGCGGCCCTTGGTCTCGCGCACGAACCTGATGACGAAGAAGATCGCGACGAAGGCGAAGAACGTGTAGACGCCGTAGGCCAGGCCGAGGCCGACGGCTGCCAGCGCGGGGAACGTGGTCGAGATGACGAAGTTCGCCGCCCACTGCGCCGCGGCGGCGACCGACAGTGCGACGGCGCGGATGCGGTTGCTGAACATCTCGCCGAGCAGCACCCAGACCACCGGTCCCCACGAGGCTCCGAAGAACACCACGTACAGGTTCGCAGCCAGCAGGGCGGTGGTGCCCGCGGCTCCCTCCAGAACCGGTTCGCCGTTCACGATGGGCGCCGTCGCGAACACCACGGTGAGCACGGCCAGGCACACGAACTGACCCATCGCCCCGACCAGGAGCAGTGGCCGGCGTCCGATCCTGTCGATCAGCAGGATCGCCACGATCGTGGTGACGATGTTCGTCACGGAAGTGATGACGGTGATCGTCAGGGAGTCCTGCTCGGTGAAGCCGACCGCCTGCCACAGCGTTGACGAGTAGTAGAAGATCACGTTGATGCCGGTGAACTGCTGCAGCACGGAAAGCCCGATTCCGATCCACACGATGGGAAGCAGCCCGAACTTCGAACCGCGCAGGATGGAGAAGCGCGGGCGGTCCGGCTTGCCCTCGACCGTCTTCAGGATGTCGGTCGACGTCTTCTCCACGTTGCCGCCGACGTACCTGGTGAGCACCTCCTTCGCCTTCTTCATCTCGCCGCGCGCGATGAGGTAGCGAGGCGACTCGGGGATCGTGAGGGCGAGGAGCCCATAGATGACGGCGGGGACGAGCTCGGACAGGAACATCCAGCGCCAGGCCTCGAGCCCCAGCAGCCACGGAGCCGTCGCGCTTCCCGCGGCGGCGACGATCGCGGCGTCGGTGAGAAGAGCGACGAAGATGCCGGTGACGATCGCCATCTGCTGGAGCGACCCGAGGCGCCCGCGATGCTCGGGCGGCGACACCTCGGCGATGTAGGCCGGCGCGATCACCGATGCTGCGCCGACGCCGAGTCCGCCCACGATGCGCCAGAAGGACAGGTCCCAGATGCCGAACGCGAATCCGCATCCGAGCGCGCTGATGACGAAGAGCGCGGCGGCGAGAAGCATCACGCGCACGCGCCCGAACCGGTCGGCGATGCGACCGGCGAACCAGGCTCCGATCGCGCAGCCGATCAGCGCCGAGGCGACCGAGAACCCGAGCAGGAAGGGCCCTGCCCCGAACTGCTCGCCGATCGCGCTCACCGCGCCGTTGATGACCGCCGTATCGAAGCCGAAGAGGAAGCCGCCGAGCGCCGCCGTCGCCGCCACGAGGACGACACGCGCGATCGGTACGGAGATGTCGGAACCGGATGCTGGGGCTGAGCTCATGTCGAACCTCCTCGTTCGAGGCAGCCCGACAGCAGAACCGCCCGTGTCCGCCCACCCTGGCGCGACCCGCGCACGGCTGTCAAGGACGTGCGCGGCGCGCTCTCGTGCACTACCGCCCCGCGCGCAGCACCCCCCCGCGCGGCACGCCTCGCGCTCCCCCCTGGGTACAGTGAATCCATGCCCGTGTCCCTGCTCGGAGCCGCCGAGATCCGCGCGCTCGCCGCCGACCTCGACGTCACCCCGACCAAGAAGCTGGGCCAGAACTTCGTCGTCGACGCCAACACGGTCCGCAAGATCGTGCACGTCGCGGAGGTCGTGCCCGGCGATCGGGTGGTCGAAGTGGGTCCCGGGCTCGGGTCCCTCACTCTCGCGATCCTCGAGACCGGTGCCACGGTGACGGCGGTCGAGATCGACCACCGGCTCGCCGAGCGGCTGCCGGCCACGGCGGCCGCGCACGGCGTCGCCGACGGTGCGCTCACCGTGGTCGACGCCGATGCGCTGCGTGTCCGCGAGCTGCCGGGCGACCCCACGGTGCTGGTGGCCAATCTTCCCTACAACGTGAGCGTGCCGGTGCTGCTGCACTTCCTCGAGACCTTCCCCGGCCTCGAGCGCGGTGTGGTCATGGTGCAGGCCGAGGTGGGGGAGCGCCTGGCCGCGCCTCCGGGCTCGAAGGTCTACGGCGCGCCGAGCGTGAAGGCGGCCTGGTACGGACCGTGGCGCCTGGCCGGCACCGTGTCACGTCAGGTCTTCTGGCCCGTGCCCAACGTCGACAGCGTGCTCGTCGGCTTCCACCGCGACCCCAGCCCGCGCGGCGACGAGGACGAGCGCCGGCAGACGTTCTCGATCGTGGACGCCGCGTTCCAGCAGCGCCGGAAGATGCTGCGGCAGGCGCTCGCCGGCGTTCTCGGCGGGACGGCGGCCGAGGCATCCGCTCTCCTCGAATCCGCCGGGGTGGCCCCCACCGCACGGGGCGAGGAGCTGTCGATCGACGATTTCGTGCGCATCGCGAGGGCCCTGCGAGCTTAGATTTCGCTCAACGTTCCCCGCGCCTTCCCCGACGCCCCGAAACACGCCCGTAACATTGCGGGCAGTCCTGACTCGACCGCAGGGCGGGGGAGAAGACGCGATGCGCACCGCCGAGTACCCGGCGCCCGAGCGGATCCTGCTGCACCTCAGCGACACGCACCTGCGTGCCGGAGGATCCTGTCTGTTCGACCTCGTGGACGCCGCCGACCGGCTGTCGCGGGCACTCGCCGTCATCGAGGCGAGCGCCGTGCGTCCCGACGCCGTCGTGTTCACGGGTGACCTCGCCGACCAGGGGGAGCGGGAGGCGTACGCCGACCTGCGCGCACTCGTCGAGCCCTTCGCGGCCCGCGTCGGCGCCCGGGTGATCTGGGTGATGGGCAACCACGACGACCGCGCGACCTTCCGCCGCGCGCTGTGGGACGAGCTGGGCGACGCCGAGCCCGTCGACCGCGTCGACGAGCTGGACGGACTGCGCATCGTCACGCTGGACTCGACCGTCCCCGGGCACCACCACGGCGAACTCGCGGAGGAGCAGCTCGTCTGGCTCGCCGACGTGCTGAAGACCCCGGCGCCGCTCGGCACGATCCTCGCTATGCATCACCCGCCCGTGCCGAGCGTGCTGCCGCTGGCGGCGAGCGTCGAGCTGCGCGACCAGTCGCGGCTGAGGAACGTGCTGCGCGGCAGCGACGTGCGCGCGATCATCGCCGGCCACCTCCACTACTCGACCTTCGCCACGTTCGCCGGCATTCCGGTGTCTGTCGCGTCGTCGACCTGCTACGCCCAGGACCTCACGGTGCCGACGGGCGGCACGCGGCCCCAGGACGGCGCGCAGGCGTTCAACCTCGTGCACCTCTACGACGACACGGTGGTGCACTCGGTCGTGCCGGTCGACGCGCCGCGCACGCTCGAGCACATCGACGCCGACGAGGCGCAGCGGCGCCTGATGCTGGCCGGGGTGGGTCCGTTCAGCGACGTGCGGAGGGATGCGCCGACCGAGCCGATCGCTCTGCCGCGCTGACCTCGTCGCGCTCCCACGGCGCGCGGACGGGGAACATCCGGTCGAGGGACTCGCGCACCACGCGGGTGCGCAGCTGCTCGGGCACCTCGGTCTCGCCGCCGTCGTTGAGGCAGAACATGTCGACGTCGGTGCGCTTGGCGAGTCGCTCCATGCGCCGCAGCGACGCCGCCAGCGTGGTCTGCACATAGCGGGTGCGGGGCTCCCTGGTCGCCACCGCGCGCCCCGTCATGAGCGCGAAATAGTGGTACAGGCTGTTGGTGACCGAGATGTCGGTGGCGGAGCGGAATCGGGATGCCGCGGTGCGCGCGAAGTCGTCGGGGAACGCCTCCTCGAGCTCGGCCATCACGCTGCGCCGCAGCGGCGTGGCGCAGTGCTCCAGGTCGCGGACGATCCGGCGGCCGAAGCGGTCCTGGAGGAGCGCCCGGTTCACGCGGAGCCCGTTGTCGTGTCCGCTGCGATGCGCGGCGGGGTCGCCGGAGCCGATGCGCACCTCGCATTCGACGAACTTCGTCACGCCCGCCGGGGTGAAGAACAGCTCGGGCTCGACGAGGCGGCCGAAGAACATGTCGTCGTTCGAGTAGAGGAAGTGCTCAGCGAGCCCGGGGATGCGGTGCAGCTGCGCCTCGACCGCGTGCGAGTTGTGCGTGGGCAGTGACGACGGGTCCGCGAAGAACTCCTCGCTGCGCACGACGGTCACCTTGGGGTGATCGAGCAGCCATGCGGGCGTGGGCGAGTCGGTGGCGATGAAGATGCGCCGGACCCACGGCGCGTACATGTGCACACTGCGCAGGGCGTAGCGCAGTTCATCCACGTGGCGGTAGCGCGCGGGCCCGTCGTCGCCCTCACCGACGACGTACTCGGCCATGCGCGCCGCGCGCTGGCGCTGGAAGTCGCTCGACGAGCCGTCGACCCATGAGAAGACGATGTCGACGTCCTGCGAGAACTCATGAGGCTGGAGGTCGAACATGCCCGAGATCGTGCGCCAGCTGCGGCCGAAGCGCTCGACCCGGGAGAACGAGAGGTCATCGGCCGGCGTCAGCCGCCGGGTGTACGCGTTGTCGTGCGGCGCCTCGACGAGGTCGCTGCCGAATCGCCAGAACTCGACGCGGGCGCCGAGGGCGGAGCCGTAGCGGAGGCCGCCGGTGCGCGCGATGCGCGGCCGATACACGCGCAGGGCGGAGGGGCCGCTGCGGGACACCTCCACCTCGGTCGCCCGCTGGAGGGGCCGACCTTTCTGCTTGACGTAGAGCGGCTCGAGCTCACCGAGCCCGGCCAGCGCCGCCAGCGCCGCGTCGCGCGCGGCGAGGTCGACGACGATGGCCGGCACGGAGCGACCGTGCCGGATGAGCATCACTCCGATGCCCGCGCCCTCGAGCGTGTCGGCGACCAGGAGCAGGTCGGCCGTGCGGGCCTCCACAGGCGTGACGTCGTCGTGGACGACGTGCAGGATGCCGTCGTGGAGCGCGATGTCGGTGCGGCCGAGGAGCGTCGACCATGTGTCCTGGGGGGTGGGCACGACGGACAGCTGGGGCAAGGGGAACCTCCTTCTTCGAGACCGGGCGAACCGGTCCCTAGCCTCACAGTAAGCACAGTCCGTTACGGGCACGTTTCCGCGCATGACCCTTGACATGCGATGTCTCGATGTGCCTCTGCGAGTCGAGCCGGTCGACGGCTCCGACCCCCTGCGGTCGAGGCGATGCGCCGCTAGCCTTGACCGGTGACCGAAGAGCAGCGATACCGTGCCAACGGCGGAGACCTCCACCGCCCCTACACCGCCGCGGACGACCGCTACGACGGTGCCGTCTACCGCCCCGTCGGCACCTCCGGCCTGACCCTCCCGCCGATCTCGCTGGGCCTGTGGTGGAACTTCGGCGACAACATCCCGTTCGACAACCAGCGGGCTCTGCTGCGCCATGCGTTCGACCGGGGGATCACGCACTTCGATCTGGCGAACAACTACGGCCCGCCGTACGGCTCGGCCGAGACGAACTTCGGCCGCATGATGCGCGAGGACTTCGGCCGCTACCGCGACGAGCTCATCATCTCGTCGAAGGCGGGCTACGACATGTGGCACGGTCCGTACGGGAACGGCGGTGCGCGCAAGTACGTCCTCGCCAGCGCGGAGCAGTCGCTCCGGCGCATGAGCGTCGACTACGTCGACATCTTCTACTCGCACCGCGTCGACCCGGACGTGCCGATCGAGGAGACCGTCGGAGCGCTGGACACCCTGGTGCGCCAGGGCAAGGCGCTCTACGTCGGCATCTCGTCCTACAGCGCCGAGCGCACGGCGGTCGCGGCATCCGTCGCTCGCTCTCTCGGCACGCCCCTCGTCATCCACCAGCCGGCGTACTCGATCCTCAATCGCTGGGTCGAGGACGGACTGACCGGCGTGCTGAAGCAGGAGGGCATGGGCGCGATCGCCTTCACGCCGCTTGCGCAGGGCCTCCTCACCGACAAGTACCTCGGCGACGGCCCCGCCCAGCGCGCGCAGCAGCGCTCGTCCATGCCCGACGGCGCACTGTCGGAGAACGGGCTGGCGAAGCTGCGTGGTCTCGACGTGATCGCGAAGGAGCGCGGCCAGACGCTGGCTCAGATGGCGATCCAGTGGGTGCTGCGCGACCCCGTGGTCACGTCGGCGCTGATCGGGGCATCGCGTCCCGCGCAGCTCGACGAGAACCTGGCGGCGCTCGACGGGCCCGGCTTCACGGCGGAGGAGCTCGAGCAGATCGATGCGCTCTCCGACGGCATCGACGTCGACCTGTGGGCGAGGTCGGCGACCTCGTGAGCGAAGCCGTCGTCACCGACCGCGTCCATGTGCGCGCGCCCGGGAAGCTCAACCTGTTCTTCGAGGTTGGCGGCGTGCAGGAGGACGGCTACCACGACGTCGCGTCCGCGTACCAGGCGGTCTCGCTGTACGAGAACGTCTGGGCGTCGCCCAGTGACGACTTCACGGCGACGATCTCGGGCACCGTCGACGTCGAGGGCGTGCCCGCCGACGACCGCAACCTCGCGGTGCGCGCGGCTCGCATGGTCGCGCAGCGCATCGGCCACCGCGGCGGCGTGCACCTCGACATCGTGAAGAACGTGCCTGTGGCAGGCGGCATGGGCGGCGGATCAGCGGATGCCGCGGCTGCGCTGGTCGCATGCGATGCGCTCTGGGGTGCCGAGCTCGGCACCGCCGAGCTGCACAAGCTCGCCGCGCGGCTCGGGGCCGACGTGCCGTTCGCACTGATGGGCGGAACGGCGATCGGCACGGGCCGCGGCGATCAGCTGAGCCCCGCCCTCGCGCAGGGCCGGTTCGACTGGGTCGTCGTGCCGTCGTCGGAAGGCCTGTCGACGCCCGAGGTGTATGCGCACCTCGACACCCTGCGTGCGGAGCACGGCATCAGCGTGAGCGGCCGCGCCCCCGATGTCGACACGGGCGTGCTCCACGCGCTGCGGGCGGGCGACCCGGCCGCACTCGCCGAGCAGATCCGCAACGACCTGCAGGCCGCGGCGCTCTCGCTCCGGCCCGAGCTGCGCGCCGCGCTCGAGCTGGGGGAGCGCTCGGGGGCCCTTGCGGGGCTCGTGTCCGGGTCCGGGCCTACGCTGGCATTTCTGACCGGAGATCCCGAGTCGGCGCTCGAGCTGCAGGTGACGCTCTCGGCCGCTGGCCTCGAGGCGCTGCATGTTCACGGGCCCGTCGCCGGCGCCCGTGTCATCGGCTGAGCCGCCGCGCACACTCCACAGACGACTTCGATGGAAGGAACGACGATGACGTTCGACACCGACACCCGGCGCGATGCCGACTCGGCGACGGTGGATGCCGCGGCCTACCTGGTGGCGCCCGTGAACGAGCGCTCGCGCGCCCGGCTCGCCGAGAACGGGCTCGACTACCGCCTCGTACCGGTGACGGGTGACGACTACCCGCAGTGGCTGCAGTCGGTGGCGCGCGGTTTCCAGGACGGCGAGCGCAGCGACGAACAGGTCGCGTCGAGCCGGGAGCGCAGCGCGTACCGTCGCGTGACGGGCGTGTACGATGCCGCCGCGCCCGTCGCCGACGCCCCGGTCGCGACGATCGCCTCGTGGATCGGGCAGCTCACGGTGCCCGGCGGCGCCTCGCTGCCGTCGTGCGCGATCTCGGCGGTCACCGTGGCACCCACGCACCGCCGCCGCGGCATCGCGCGCGCGATGCTCGAGGGCGAGCTCGGCGCCGCAGTCTCTGCAGGCGCCCCGCTGGCCATGCTCACGGTCAGCGAGTCGACCCTCTACGGCCGCTATGGCTTCGCCCCAGCGGCGGCGAGCGCGTCGTGGCGCATCGAGACGAAGCGGGCGACGTGGATCGGCCCGCGCCCCGACGGCCGCGTCGACTTCATCCCCCGCCAGCGGTTCCGCGAGCTCGTGGCACCGCTGCACGAGCGCGTGCGGCTGCGCGTCGCGGGCGAGATCGACGTGCAGGGCAGCTTCTGGGACGGCTTCGCAGGCACCACCCCCACCGCAGAGAAGGCGGGCGAGAAGCGCGCCGTGCAGTACACAGACGCGTCCGGAGTGGTGCGCGGCGTCGCGGTCTACACGGTCAAGGAGAACCACGACGACTTCACCAAGGCGAGCGTGCACGTCGGGTACCTCCTGGCCGAGACCGACGACGCGTACGCGGCGCTGTGGCGCTTCCTGCTCGAGCTCGACCTGGTCGCCGAGGTGAACGCCGGCGAGCTGTCCGTCGACGAGCCGCTGCGGTGGATGATCGCCGACCAGCGGGCGGCGACCGTCACCCTGCGCGACCACCAGTACGTCCGCATCCTCGACGTGCCGGCGGCGCTCGAGGGGCGCCGCTACGGGGCACCCGGCGCGCTCGCACTCGACGTGACCGACGTGCTGGGCCACGCGGGCGGCCGCTTCCTCCTGACGGTCGACGACGGCGGTCGCGGCACGGTGAGCACGTGGTCCGACGGCGCAGCGGCGCCCGACGGCGCCGTCGAGGTGTCGCTCGGCATCGAGGAGCTCTCGGCGGCGTACCTCGGCGGAGTGTCGCTCGCGACGCTGGCCGCCGCGGGCCGGGTGCGGTCGACGGATGCCTCGGCTGCCGCACGTGTGTTCTCGTGGCATGTCGCACCGCGCCTGAGCATCTGGTACTGACGCGCGACTGGGGGCGGGGTCGCGGGCGGGCGTGATCGGAGACGCCGGCGCTCGCCTAGCCTTGAAGAGACATGGCACATCTTCTGGGGGCCGAGGCCCTGCACCTGGAGTTCCCGACCAAGGTCGTCTTCGACGGCGTCTCGCTGGGCGTCGACGAGGGCGACCGCATCGGCATCGTCGGTCGCAACGGCGACGGCAAGTCGAGCCTGCTGGCGATGCTCGCGGGACGCCTCGAACCCGACTCCGGACGCGTCACGGTGCGCAGCGGTGTGCGGGTGGGCGTGCTCGATCAGGCTGACACGCTCGACGACACGCTGACCATCGCGCAGTCGGTGGTGGGCGATCGCGCCGAGCATGACTGGGCGGGCGATGCGCGCACGCGCGACGTCCTCGCCGGGCTGCTGCAGGGACTCGACTGGGACGGTCCGGTGACCGGGCTCTCCGGCGGCCAGCGCCGGCGGGTGGCGCTCGCCGCACTCCTGGCCGGCGACCACGACGTCATCTTCCTCGACGAGCCGACGAACCACCTCGACGTCGAGGCGATCGCCTGGCTGGCCGAGCATCTCAAGCGCCGCTGGTCGGCGAACCAGGGCGGTCTGCTCGTCGTGACGCACGACCGGTGGTTCCTCGACGAGGTCTGCACCCGCACGTGGGAGGTGCACGATCAGCTCGTCGAGCCCTTCGAAGGCGGCTACGCGGCGTACATCCTTCAGCGCGTCGAGCGCGACCGTCAGGCGGCGGCCATCGAGGCGCGTCGGCAGAACCTCGCGCGCAAAGAGCTCGCGTGGCTGCGCCGCGGGGCGCCGGCGCGCACGTCGAAGCCGAAGTTCCGCATCGACGCGGCCAACGCCCTCATCGCGGACGTGCCCGAGATCCGCGACAAGACCGAACTCCAGTCCCTCGCCGTCACCCGGCTCGGCAAGGACGTCGTCGACCTGCTCGACGCATCGGTGAGCTACCCGGCGCTCGACGGCGGACCCGACCGCGAAGTGCTCCACCCCGTCGAGTGGCGCATCGCTCCCGGCGAGCGCACCGGCATCCTCGGCGTCAACGGCGCGGGCAAGTCCACGCTCCTCGGCCTCGTCTCGGGCGACGTCGAGCCCACATCGGGTCGCGTCAAGCGCGGCAAGACCGTGCAGGTCGCCACCCTGACGCAGCGCCTGGACGAGCTCGAAGAGCACCTCGACGACCCGGTGCGCGTCGTGATCGCCCGCCTGCGCACGACCTACAGCTTCGGAAGCGGCTCCAGGGCGCAGGAGCTCACCCCCGGTCAGCTCCTCGAGCGCATGGGGTTCGCGAGCGCCCAGCTCTCCACGCCGGTGAAGGATCTCTCGGGCGGCCAGAAGCGCCGTCTGCAGCTGCTGCTGATCCTGCTCGAGCAGCCGAACGTGCTGATCCTCGACGAGCCGACGAACGACCTCGACACCGACATGCTCGCCGCGATGGAGGATCTCCTCGATACGTGGCCGGGCACGCTCCTCGTCGTCTCGCACGACCGCTACTTCATCGAGCGCGTCACCGACCAGCAGTACGCCATCCTCGGCGGTCACCTGCGCCACCTGCCCGGTGGGGTCGACGAGTACCTGCGGCTGCGTGAACGTGAGCGTGCGGCCGCGGCGACGGGAGGAAGGGCGACGGATGCCGCGCCCGCCGCGGCATCGTCCACCCCGGCGCTCAGCGGGGCCGAGCTGCGTGCCGCCCAGAAGGAGATCACGGCCCTCGAGCGCCGGCTCGAGAAGCTCGAGGCGCAGATCACGAAGGCCCGCACGGCGCTGGCCGACCACGCCCAGTCCGACTACGTCGGGCTCGGCGCCGAGATGGCGAAGATCGGCGAGCTGGAGTCCGAGCGGGATGACGTCGAGCTGCGCTGGTTCGAGCTCACCGAGCAGCTCGGCTGACCGCAGTCAGACGTCGAAGCCGAGGCTCAGCTTGCGCAGCAATCCGGCGAGCCGGTCGCGGTCGCTGCGCGACAGTGTGGCGAGGAGCACCGCTTCGGCGTCGACGAGCCGCGTGATCGCGGCATCCACTCGCGTCTTGCCTTCACCGGTGAGGGTGACCAGGATGCTGCGCCCGTCGTCGGGGTCCGCCACGCGGTGCACGAGTCGGCGCCCGACGAGCCGGTCGATCCGGTTGGTCATCGTGCCGCTCGAGACGAGCGTCTGCAGCAGGAGCTGCTTCGGGCTGAGCTGGAACGGCTCCCCGGCGCGGCGCAGCGCCGACAGCACGTCCCACTCCCACGGCTCGAGGTCGCTGCGGCGGAAGGCGTCGCGTCGCGCCCGGTCGAGGTGTCGCGACAGACGGTCGACGCGCGAGAGCACTTCGAGGGGCGAGAAGTCGAGGTCGGGTCGCTGGGCGACCCACGCCTGGACGATGCGATCGACCTCGTCGGTCTCCTTGGCCATGCCCCCATTATCGAGGTCGCGCAGGGCGCACCCGTGACGCCCCGGCGGCAACGCCCGGGGCAGGCGCCCGCGGGCGGGTCTGGCAGACTTGACGACGGCCGCGGACCGCGGCGATCCGCCGTGGTGTAACGGCAGCACGACAGCCTTTGGAGCTGTGAGGCCCAGGTTCGAATCCTGGCGGCGGAGCATGACCCACAACAACGACGACCGCAGTCTCGCCGTGATCGTTCTGGCCGCAGGCCAGGGAACGCGCATGAAGTCGAGCACTCCCAAGGTGCTGCACCGCATCGGCGGGCGCCCGCTCGTGGGTCACGTGATCGACACGGCCCTCGCACTCGGTCCGGATCGGGTGGTCGTGGTCGTGCGCCACGAGCGCGATCTCGTCGCGGGCGCGGTCGTCGACGCGGCGCCCGGCGTCGTGGTCGTCGACCAGGACGAGGTGCCCGGCACCGGCCGTGCGGTCGAGCTGGCGCTCGACGCGCTCGACGACTTCACGGGCGACGTGCTCGTGCTGAGCGGAGACGTGCCCCTGCTGGAGGCCGACACGCTCGCCTCCCTGGTCGCCGCGCACCGCCAGGGTGCCGCCGCTGCGACGGTGCTCAGCGCCGTTCTCGACGACGCCACCGGGTACGGCAGGATCATCCGCGATGCCGACGGCTCGGTCACGCGCATCGTCGAGCAGAAGGACGCCACCGAGGACGAGGCATCCGTCCACGAGATCAATG
The DNA here is from genome assembly GCF_014837165.1 of Microbacterium gallinarum. Classification (GTDB taxonomy): domain Bacteria; phylum Actinomycetota; class Actinomycetes; order Actinomycetales; family Microbacteriaceae; genus Microbacterium; species Microbacterium gallinarum. The sequence continues at coordinate 13,618 of NZ_JACSPM010000006.1, read as the reverse complement.
CCGGCGTCTACGTGTTCGAGGTGCAGGCGCTGCGCGCCCACCTGTCGCTCGTGGGCACTGCCAACGCCCAGGGCGAGAAGTACCTCACCGACGTCGTGGCGCTGCTGCGCGATTCGCGCCTCGTCGTCGCGGCGGCCAGCGCGCCCGACGCCGCCGCGGCGCTGGGCGTGAACGACCGGGTCCAGCTCTCGGAGGCGGCGCGGCTGCTCAACGCGCGCACGGTGCGCCGCTGGCAGCTCGAGGGTGTGACGATCCTCGACCCGGCGACGACCTGGATCGACGTCGATGTGACGCTCGCCCCCGACGTGACGGTGCTGCCGAACACGCACCTGCTGCGTGCGACCTCGGTCGGCGCGGGTGCGCTGATCGGCCCCGACACGAGTCTCGTGACGTGCGAGGTCGGCGAGAACGCCGTCGTCACGCGCGCCGACGCGACGCTCGCGGTCATCGGCGCGGGTGCCAACGTCGGGCCGTTCGCGTACCTGCGCCCGGGCACGTATCTCGGCGACAAGGGCAAGATCGGCACCTTCGTCGAGACCAAGAACTCCACGATCGGCGAGCGCAGCAAGGTGCCCCACCTGTCGTACATCGGCGATACGACCATCGGCAGCGGGGTCAACCTGGGCGCCGGTGCGATCACCGCGAACTACGACGATCTGACCAAGCACCGCACGGAGATCGGCGATGAGGTGCACACCGGCTCGCACAACGTCTTCGTCGCGCCCGTTAGGATCGGAGATGGCGCGAAGACCGGGGCCGGGGCGGTCATCCGCAAGGATGTTCCCGCCGGTGCCCTTGCTCTCAGCGTGGCCCCTCAGCGCAATGTGGAGGGGTGGGTCGAGAAGAACAGACCGGGAACCGGGGCGGCGGATGTCGCCGCCAAGGCTCGGTCCGCACAGAAGGCGGACGATGGGGCGCAAGAAGAAGACCGTTGAGCTCGACCGCGACAAGGACATCGCGCCCGGACTGGTCGCCAAGACCAAGAAGCGCCTCGTCGTCGCCCGCGGCAGCTCGCACCCCGCCCTGGCGACCGACGTCGCCGCACAGCTCGGCACAGAGCTGGTCCCCACCGAATACCGCACCTTCGCCTCGGGTGAGATCCTCACCCGCTTCGAGGTGTCGATCCGCGGGTGCGACTTCTTCCTGATCCAGAGCTTCGGCCCGCCGGTCAACGAGTGGCTCATGGAGACGCTCATCATGCTCGACGCCGCCAAGCGGGCGAGCGCCAAGCGCATCACCGTCGTGGCGCCGTACTACCCGTATTCGCGCCAGGACAAGAAGGGTCGCGGCCGTGAGCCGATCAGCGCACGCCTGGTCGCCGACCTGCTCAAGACCGCCGGCGCCGACCGCGTCATGAGCGTCGACCTGCACGCCGCCCAGATCCAGGGGTTCTTCGACGGCCCGGTCGACCACCTCTTCGCCAAGCCGGTGCTGCTCGAGTACTTCCAGGAGACGCTCTCGCCGGACGACCGCGAGAAGCTGACCGTGGTCTCGCCCGACACCGGACGGGTGCGCGTCGCCGACACGTGGTCCGACAGCCTCGGCGCCCCGCTGGCGATCATCCACAAGCGTCGTGACCCCAACGTCGCCAACCAGGTCACGGTCAACGAGATCGTCGGTGACGTCGATGGCAGGGTCTGCCTGCTCGTCGACGACATGATCGACACCGGCGGCACGATCGTGAAGGCCGCTGAGGCCCTCAAGGCGAACGGCGCCGTGCGCGTCATCGTGGCCGCGACGCACCCGATCTTCAGCGATCCCGCAGCGCAGCGCCTGCAGAGCGACGCCATCGACGAGGTCGTCGTCACCGACACGATCCCGATCCCCGACGAGAAGCGCTTCCCGAGCCTGACGATCCTTCCGATCGCACCTCTGCTCGCGCGGGCGATCCACGAGGTCTTCGAGGACGGCTCGGTGACGAGCATGTTCGACGGGGCGGCCTGAGCCGAGCCATGATCGAGCCGCGCGCGGTCGACGAATACGACGTCGAGCGCCCGCACTCGCTGTCTGTCGGCGAGGTCGAGACGGCGCTCGCGACCAGGACCGCAGGACTCTCGTCGGATGCCGCGGCCGACCGGCTGCGTGAGGTCGGGCCGAACCTCCTGCCCGAGCCCCGGCGCACGCATCCGATCCTGCGCTTCCTCGCGCACTTCAACGACACCCTGATCTACATCCTGCTCGGCGCCGCGGTGATCAAGGCGATCATGGCGGACTGGCTCGAGTTCTGGGTCATCATGGCCGTCGCCGTCATCAATGCCGTGATCGGGTTCGTGCAGGAGGGCCGCGCCGAGAAGGCCCTCGCCGGCATCCGCGGCATGCTGTCCGCCGACGCCCGCGTGCGCCGCGACGGCGCGTGGGCCACGGCGCCCGCCGCCGACCTCGTGCCGGGAGACGTCGTGCGGCTCATGCCCGGCGACAAGGTTCCCGCCGACGTCCGCCTCTTCGAGGCCTTCCAGCTGCGCGTCGAGGAAGCCGCGCTCACCGGCGAGTCGGTGCCGTCGTCGAAGCACACCGATCCCGTCGCGCCCGACGCAGGTGTGGGGGATCGCGCGTCGATGGCGTTCTCGGGGACGATCGTGTCGGCCGGTCAAGGCCGAGGCATCGTGACGGCGACCGGGGAGCGCACGGAGATCGGCAGGATCCAGACGCTCGTCGGCGAGGCGGGGTCGCTCGACACCCCGCTGACGAAGCAGCTCGACTCGTTCGGCCGCGTCCTCACCCTCGTGATCCTGGGGATGGCCGCGATCATGCTCGCGATCGGCCGGTTCCTGCACGCCATGCCGTTCGACGAGCTGATCTCCGCAGCGATCGGCTTCGCGGTCGCCGCGATCCCCGAGGGGCTGCCCGCGCTCGTGACGATCACCCTCGCGATCGGCGTGCAGCAGATGGCCCGGCGCAAGGCGATCACCCGCAAGCTCCCCGCCGTCGAGACGCTGGGCTCCGTAACGACGATCTGCTCCGACAAGACCGGCACCCTCACGAAGAACGAGATGACGGTGGAGCGCATCGTCACGCCTCTGGGCGCCTACGACGTCACCGGGCTCGGGTACGACCCGGAGGGCGATATCAGGGCCCGCGGGCACGCCGGTGACGGCCGCGACCTCGCGGCGATCCTCGGTGTGGCGACCCTGTGCAACGATGCGCACATCGTCGCCGACGAGTCGACTCCGGGGGAGCGCCGGTGGGCACTGGTCGGCGAGCCGACGGAGGGCGCGCTCAAGGTCGTCGCGATGAAGGGCGGCGTGAAGTCCGCCGGCAGCACCCGCGTCGCGGTCGTGCCGTTCGACTCGGCGAACAAGTTCATGGCCACGCTCAACGAGGGCGCCGAGGGGTCCCGCGCGATCCTGGTGAAGGGCGCCCCCGACCGACTGCTCGAGCGCTCGGTGCGTCAGCGCGGCGCGTCGGGTCCGGAGGTCCTCGACATCCGGCTGTGGGAGTCCGTGATCGACGACCTCGGCCGAAGCGGCCTGCGGGTGCTTGCGGCGGCCCGCCGGCCGGTGTCGGCGGAGATGGGCGCGCTGACGGTGGACGACCTCGACGACCTCGAGTTCCTCGGGGTGTGGGGCATCCTCGATCCGCCTCGCCCCGAAGCGGTGGAGGCGATCGCCGACTGCCACACCGCTGGCATCAGCGTGAAGATGATCACCGGCGACCACGCGGGCACCGCGGTGGCGATCAGCCGCGCTCTCGGCCTCGCTCACGACGATGACGTCTCCGTGCTCACGGGCGCGGAGCTCGAGGCCATGAGCCAGGAGCAGCTCAAGGAGGTGGTGCGCGACGTCGACGTGTACGCGCGGGCCAGCCCCGAGCACAAGATCCGCATCGTGCGCGCGCTGCAGGCGCACGACGAGGTCGTCGCGATGACGGGCGACGGCGTCAACGACGCGCCCGCCCTCACGCGTGCGAACGTCGGCATCGCGATGGGGATCAAGGGCACCGAGGCCACGAAGGAGGCCGCCGAGATCGTCCTCGCCGACGACAACTTCGCCACGATCCGCTCCGCGGTGCGCGAGGGGCGCCGGATCTACGACAACCTGCGCAAATCGGTCGTCTTCCTGCTTCCGACGAACGGCGCGCAGTCGCTGGTGATCCTCGTCGCGGTGGTGTTCGGCTTCACGCTTCCGCTCACGCCGGTGCAGGTGCTGTGGATCAACATGGTCACCGCGATCACGCTGTCGCTCGCCCTCGCGTACGAACCCGCCGAGAAGGGCATCATGACCCGCCCGCCGCGCACTCCCGGCGGTCCCCTGATCGACCGGCGAGAGATCGGACTGGTGCTCGTGGTCTCGCTGCTCATCGGCGGAGTGACGCTGGGGGTGTTCGCCGTGGCGCTCGCGGGCGGCGCGGATCTCGCCTACGCCCGCACCGAGGCCGTCGCCATGCTCGCGCTCGGTCAGCTCGCCTACCTGCTCAACTGCCGCTTCCTCCGGATGTCGAGCCTCACCATCGACGTGCTGCGCGGCAACCGCGTGGTGTGGTGGTCCGCCTTCGCGCTCATCGCGCTGCAGCTGTTCTACACGTACGTGCCGTTCATGAACGATCTGTTCGGGTCGCGACCTCTCACCGTTTCGTCCTGGGTGCTTCCGGCGCTGCTCTCGGTCGCCGTGTTCCTGGCCGTGGAGGGCATCAAGGCGGTGCGCCGCCGCACCCTTCCTCAGAGGTGACTCATAGGAAACGTCGCGACGATGCAGGGACGCAGCCGCTAGCGTTTGCGGTGCACCCGCGTCCGAGGCCCGGCAGAAGAAGGACACCATGATCCGTCCCCCCGCATCCCGCCAGACCGCCACCGCCCGCGTCGCGACCGCTCTCGTGGGGATAGCCGGCGCCGTCGTCCTCGCGGGGTGCGCGCCGGCTGCCACCACCGGGCAGAACGGCGGCACCGGCGACACCGGAGACGGGTCGACCGGCTCGACCGGCTCGACCGGCGGCGGCGGAGGCACGTACGCCGACGGCACCTACACCGCCGAGGGGTCCTACCAGACGCCGGAGACCGTCGAGCAGATCTCGGTCACCGTGACGCTCGAGAACGACGTCATCACCGCCGTCGAGGTCGTGGGCGATCCGCAGAAGTCCGAGTCCGAGGAGTACCAGGGCGAGTTCATCGGCGGCATCTCCGACGTCGTGGTCGGCAAGGACATCGACGAGATCTCGGTCAGCCGCGTCGCCGGGTCGTCGCTCACGAGCGGCGGCTTCAACCAGGCGATCGAGACGATCAAGGCCGAAGCGGCCGCCTGACATGTCCGGCTCGGAGCCGGCGCATCCCGCCGTCGTCCCCTGGCGGTTCGACGCGATCGGCACGGGGTGGGAGGTCGTCACCGAGGAGCCCCTCGGCGGCGCCGTGCGCCGCCACGTGCTCTCCCTCGTCGAGCGCTTCGACCAGGAGTGGTCGCGGTTCCGCCCCGATTCGATCGTCTCGGAACTCGGTGCTGCCGGCGGCTCGGTCACCGCGCCGGCGGATGCCGCGGCGATGCTCGACGCCTACGCGGAGCTGTCGGCGGCCACGTCGGGAGCAGTGAACCCGCTCGTGGGGCGGTCGCTCGAGCGACTCGGCTACGGCGCGGACTACGCCCTCACGGCGAGTGAGCCCGTCGCCGCCCCGGCGGACTGGACCGAGGCGCTGACCTGGGACCGGGGCATCCTCACCCTCCATCGCCCTGCGACGATCGACGTCGGTGCCCTCGGCAAGGGGCGGCTCGTCGACCTCGTGGCCGCCGAGGTCGCGGACGCCGTCGACGGATCGATCGTCGTCGACGCCGGGGGAGACATCGCGGTCCGCGGCGCCCCGCAGCGCATCGGACTCGAGCACCCGTTCGACGAACGGCGCGCGATCGGCGTGTGGGCGGTGGCGGATGCTGCGCTCTGCGCGTCGGCGGTCAACCGGCGCGCCTGGGGCGACGGTCTTCATCACGTGCTCGACGCGCGCACCGGCGCACCCGTGAGGACGGTCGCGGCCACGTGGGCCGTGGCGCCGACGGCGATGCGGGCGGACGCCATCGCGACGGCGCTCTTCTTCGACGGCGGCCCGCGGCTCGCGCACACGTGGGGCGTCGAGTGGGTGCGCATGACCACCGACGGGCGCGTGGAGTGGTCGCCCGGCTGCGGTGCCGACCTGTTCACGCGAGAGGCTAGCGTGGAGAGGTGACCCCGTCGCCATCCTCCGCACAGGTCGTCGCCGTCGCGCGCGACGATGCCCACCGCTTCAGCAAGCCGACTCGGGACGAGATCACCCTCATCGCCGGCTACGGCGTCGAAGGCGATGCGCATGCGGGCGCGACGGTGCAGCACGTCTCGCGTGTGAGACGCGACCCCTCGAGCCCGAACCTGCGCCAGGTGCACCTGATCCACTCCGAGCTGTTCGACCTCATGGCCGAACGCGGGCACGGGGTCGAGCCCGGCGCGCTGGGCGAGAACATCACGACCGTCGGGGTCGACCTGCTGGGGCTCCCGCGCGGCGCGCGACTCGAGATCGGTGAGGGGGCGGTGGTCGAGATCACCGGGCTGCGCAACCCGTGCTCGCAGATCAACGGCCTCTCGAATGGCCTGATGAAGGAGCTCGTGTACCTCGACGACGACGGCGAGACCGTGCGCCTGACGGGCGTCATGTCGGTCGTCGTGTCCGGCGGCGTGGTGCGGCCGGGGGACGGCATCCGCGTCATCCTGCCCTCCGGTGCCCACGAGCCCCTCCCGGTGGTGTGACGTGATCACCTCGCTCACCTCGCTCTGGAACCGCGTCTTCGCCCTCCTCGGGCGCGTCTCGATGTACCGCGTCGTGTACGTCGCCCTCGCGACCCTCGCCGTCATCGCGTTCGCGCTGTCGTTCTTCGACCTCGTCGGCCCCGATCCCCTGGAGCTGATCGCGACGCTCGCGGTGCTCTCGATCGTGTGCGGGGGAGTGGATGCCGCGACCCAGCGCATCCTGCACCTGCCGTGGCGCATCGAGTCGTCGCTGATCACCGCGCACATCCTGCTGTTCGTCCTGCGCCCGACGCTCGAGGTCGCCGGCCTCGCCGGCATCGCGATCGCGGGGGCCGCGGCATCCCTCTCCAAGTACGTCCTCGCGTGGCGCGGCCGGCACATCTTCAACCCCGCAGCGGTGGGCGCTACCGTGCTCACGCTGCTGAGCATCGCGTGGCCCGATCTGGGCGCGTCGTCGTGGTGGGTCGGCACGCCGGCGCTCGCCGGCCCCGTGATCGTGCTCGGACTCGCGGTGCTGTGGCGCACCGAGAAGCTGCGCGTCGTCGCGGTCTTCCTCGTGGCCGCGGTCGCGATCGCCGTGCTGCGCACGGCCGCTCAGTCGCAGGCGGCGGGGCTCGACGTCGACGCGATGACGGTGTTCTGGCAGATCCTGTGGTCGTCGCCGTTCCTGTTCCTCGGGGCGTTCATGCTGTCCGAGCCGCTGACCCTCCCGCCTCGCCGCTGGCAGCAGTTCACCGTCGCCGGCATCGTCGGCGTGCTCGCGGGATGGCCGATCCCGCTCGGCGAGATCTCGCTCGGACAGGAGCGTGCGCTCCTCATCGGCAACGCCATCGCGTTCGCGTTCGCGGTGCGCACGGCGGTGCGCCTGACCCTCGCGTCGCGCGCCGACCGGACGCCGACCGTCCGCGAACTGACGTTCCGCGTGCACGACCGGCTCTCGTTCGTGCCCGGTCAGTACCTCGAGCTCGAGGTTCCCCACGCGCACCCCGACGCGCGCGGCACGCGTCGCGAGTTCAGCATCGCGTCGGCGCCCGACGACCTGCCCGAGCTGCGCGTGGCGTTCAAGGAGAACGGCGTCGCGTCGGCCAAGCCGCAGAGCTCGTACAAGAAGGCGCTCGCGCAGGTCGCCGAGGGGCACCGCCTCGCGATCACCGGCGTGTGGGGCGACTTCGTGCTGCCCAAGCGGCCGGCGGCTCCCATCCTGATGGTCGCGGCGGGCATCGGCGTCACGCCGTTCGTTTCGCAGCTGCGCCACGTGCGGGCGTCGGCCGAGGAGCGCGACATCATCCTCGTCTACGTCGCCTCGGACGCGTCGGAGCTCGCGTACCGCGAAGACATCGAGGCATCCGGCATCCCCGTGATCGTCTTCACGCGCGACCGGCCCGCCGATCTTCCCGCGAACTGGATGTGGGCCCGTGGCGTGCGGCTCGACGCCGAGGGCCTCATGCGCGTCGTGCCCGACATCGCGTCCCGCCACGCCTACATCTCGGGTCCAGCGGGGCTGATCGCCGACCTCTCGCCCGCCCTCGAGCGCGCCCGCTCGATCACCACCGACGCCTTCAGCGGGTACTGACCCCCGCGGCATCCGCTTCGACCGCGGCATTCGGCCGTGCCGGCGGTTGCCGACGCGCACTTCGCTGCGGTTGAGACTCGAGGGCGCTCGCTGAACCGCGCCGAGTTGTGGTCGGGATCGCCTCGACCGCGCAGATCGGCGCGGGTGAAGTTGGGGATGCTGCGGCGCGGGGTTACGCGCCGTCCGCAGCCGCGCCGTCCACCGCTTCGCTCGCCGCGGGCCCGGGGTCGCGGGGTCGGGCGGGAAGGCGCACCTCGAAGGTCGTCGAGCCGGGTTCGCTCTCGACGGTGATCGAGCCGCCGTGGGCGTCGACGATCGCGCGGGCGATCGACAGCCCCAAGCCCGTGCCGCCGGTCTGGCGTGCACGCGACCGGTCGGCGCGCGAGAAGCGCTCGAAGAGCTCGTCGCGGAGCGCGGGGTCGATGCCCGGCCCGTCGTCGTGCACGCGCAGCACCGCCGTACCTCGGTCGCGCGCCACGCCGACCGTGACCGTCGTGCCCTCGGGGGTGTGCGTGCGGGCGTTGGCGAGCAGGTTCGCGACCACCTGGTTCAGGCGCCCGGCGTCGCCGGCCACCTGGACGGGCTCATCCGCGAGCTCGAGCACCCAGGTGTGGTCGGGACCCGCCGGCCGCGCGTCTCCGACGGCTTCGAGCGCGAGCCGCGTGAGGTCGACGGCGCCGTAGACGAGCTCCTGCCCCTCGTCCAGGCGGGCCAGCAGCAGCAGGTCCTCGACGAGGCGGGTCATGCGCAGCGACTGCGCCTGGATGCGCTCGAGCGAGGACTCGGTCGTCTCGATCGTCGCGGCCGCGTGGTCCTTCGACAGGGCGCGCAGCGAGAGCTCCGAGTATCCCCGGATCGACGCGAGCGGCGTGCGCAGCTCGTGGCTCGCGTCGGCGACGAAGGTGCGCATGCGCTCCTCGTTGCGCTGACGGGCGGTGAGCGACGTGCCGACGTGATCGAGCAGGGTGTTCAGCGCCTCGCCGACCCGCCCGACCTCGGTGCGGGGGTCAGCCTGGTGCGCGGGCACGCGCTCGGGGATCGACACCTCGCCCTGATCGAGGGGGAGCGCCGACACGCGCTCGGCGGTCGCCGCCACGGCGCGCAACGGCGCGAGGCCGGCGCGGATCGTCCACGCCGTCGCGAGGGCGAGCAGGATGAGGCCGCCCGCGGTGAGCAGTCCGATCGTGGTGAGCATCCGGCCGATCGAGCTCGCGACCTCGTCGCGCGAGATGCCGACGACGACCACCGACGCACCGCTCGGCTGCCCTTCGACGCGGAAGCTGCCGAGCCCGTCGATCGTCACGACCGACGGGGTCTCGCTGCGCAGCCCGTCGGCGAGGTCGCCGATCTGGTCGTCGGTGAGCTCCGTCACGGTGGTGTCGGATTCCACGACCGCCGCAGTGGGGGCATTCGGCGGCGTCTGGATCGCGAGCAGGAACCCGGGCTGCTGCGGCTGCTCCTCGAGGATCTCCTGCGCCGTCCAGCCCTGCGCGATGTAGCCGCGAACCAGCACGGCGGTGCGCTCGGCGGCACTCGTGACCCGGCTGTTGAGGCCGTCCTCGAGCACGCCGCCGAGGATCGCGCTCGTCGCGACACCGACGAGCACCATGATGAACGAGGTGATCGCGACGACGGTCACGATGAGCTTGCGCTGCAGAGTCCAGGGGTGGCGAGCGGATGCCGCGGCCGAGGCATCCGTCCCCGTCCTGTCGTCGGCATCGACAGCGGTTGCGGCGCCGGCACCGGTGGTGCCGTCGCCCGCATCCGGCTCGGCGTCGGGGTCGACCATCGGCGCGGCTGCGGGCGCCGACGACTGCGCGGAGGCGTCGCCCCGCGCGTCGGTCATGACGGCGCCTTGATCATGTAGCCGACTCCCCGCACCGTGTGGATGAGCGGCTCGCGACCCTGATCGATCTTCTTGCGCAGGTACGAGATGTACAGCTCGACGACGCTGGACCGGCCGCCGAAGTCGTAGTTCCACACGCGGTCGAGGATCTGCGCCTTCGAGACGACGCGGCGCTGATTGCGCATGAGGTAGCGGAGCAGTTCGAACTCGGTCGCGGTGAGGTCGATCTCGTCACCGGCGCGCTCGACCTCGTGGCTGTCCTCGTTGAGCGTGAGATCGGCGACGCGAAGGATCGGCTCGGCACCCGAGGCGTGGGCGGTGCCCGCGCGGCGCATGAGTCCGCGCAGACGCGCCACGACCTCTTCGAGCGAGAACGGCTTGGTGACGTAGTCGTCGCCACCCGCGGTGAGTCCGGCGACCCGGTCGCTCACGGCGTCCTTCGCGGTGAGGAAGAGCACGGGCACGTCGTCGCCCGACTGGCGCAGCCGCTGCAGCACGGCCATGCCGTCGAGGTCGGGCATCATGACGTCGAGCACCATCGCGTCGGGGGCGAACTCCCGCGCCGCCTGCAGCGCCTCGAAGCCCGAGCCCGCGGTGCGCACCTCCCACCCCTCCATGCGCAGCGCCATCGACAGCAGGTCGGTGAGCATCTGCTCGTCGTCGACCACGAGCACGCGCAGCGGCGACCCGTCGGGACGCAGGAGGGCAGGGGAGGCGTTGGTCATGCGTCCATTGTGCTCGCGTTCCTATGCACTTCCTATGGAGCGAGCTATGCGCGTGCTGTGAGTGCGGCGCGCCTCAGCCCGCCGAGCGGGCGTGGGCTGCGAGGCGATCGAACAGCGCATCGTGGTCCGCATCGACGCGCTGCTCCTCGGGGTGCGCGTCGTAGTGCGCGAGGATGCGGCGCGCGCCCTCGTCGAACGTGATCGTCGTGCGGAAGTCCGGCACCAGAGCAGTGACCTTGGCGTTGTCGAAGACCATCGAGTGAGCCTTGTCGCCGATGAGCGTGGGGCCGAGCTCGGGCTCGAACGCGGCGATCGTCTCGGAGGCGACGTGGACGAAGTCGGGATGCCGCACCCCGGCCGCGTCGGCGAGCCAGCCGTAGATCTGGTTCCACGTTGGCGCGTGCGAGCCCGTGATCGTGAACGCGTCACCGATCGCGGCGGGATTGCCGAGGAGCCCGGTGAACGCCACGGCGAAGTCGTCGCTGTGCGTGATGGTCCACAGGCTCGTGCCGTCGCCGTGGATGACGACGGGGCGGCCCTCTCGCATGCGGGCGATGTCGGTCCACCCGCCGAGGGTGGGGAGGAGCCGTTCGTCGTAGGTGTGCGACGGGCGGATGATCGTCACGGGCAGACCGCGCTCGCGGTGCGCGGCGACGAGCAGGTCCTCGCACGCGATCTTGTCGCGCGAATACCGCCAGAACGGATTGCGCAGCGGCGTCGACTCGGTCACCGGCAGGCGGCGCGGCGGCTTCTCGTAGGCGGAGGCCGAGCTGATGAAGACGAACTGCGCGGTGCGCCCTTCGAAGAGGTCGAGGTCCTGCTGCACGTGCTCCGGCGTGAACGCGAGGAACTCGGCGACCACATCGAACTCCGCGTCGCCGACGGCATCGCGCACCGACTGCGGGTCGCGGACATCGCCGACCAGCTCGCGGACGCCGTCCGGGAGCGGACGCCGTGCCGAGCCGCGGTTGAGGACGGTCACGTCGTGACCGGCGGCGAGGCTGCGCTTCACGCACGACGCGCTGATCGTTCCGGTTCCGCCGATGTAGAGCACTCGCGTGGGGGTCATCGTCCGACCCTAGCCTGGCGGGCACCCTGCGGTCCGTGGCAGGGACGGGTCTACCGGATGTCGGTGCCGCCCGTTAGCGTGACGCGGGTGACTGATCTCTCTCTGACAGATCTGGCGGCCGGAACGGTCGTCAAGCCCGGCGACGCCGATTGGGATGCCGCCCGTTCCTTCCACTCCGGTGTGGGAGAGCCGACCATCATCGTCCGTGCCTCGACCGTCGACGACGTCCGTGCCGGCGTACGCTACGCCGCCTCCGAACGTCTCGACGTCATGATCCGGTGCGGTGGACACAGCGTGTGGGGTGCCGTCCCCGGCGGCCTCACGCTCGACCTCAGCGGTCTGGATGACATCCGCGTCGACGGCACGCTGGTGCAGGTCGGCGGTGGCGCCACGTGGGGCGCGGTCGCCGCCGAACTCGCCCGGCACGGGCTGGGCGTCAGCTCCGGCGACACCGCCTCCGTCGGTGTCGGCGGCCTCACCCTCGGCGGCGGCATCGGCTGGATGGTGCGCGCGTGGGGGCTCGCCGCCGATCAGCTCGTCGGCGCCCAGGTCGTGACCGCGCGCGGCGACGTGCTCGAGGTGAACGAGGCATCCCACGCCGACCTGCTGTGGGCGCTGCGCGGCGGCGGCGGCAACTTCGGCGTCGTGACACGATTCGACTTCCGCGCCCACCCGCTGACGTCGGTCGTCTTCGCGACCCTCGGGGTGGACGGCGACGCGCGACCGGTGCTGCGTGCGCTGCGCGACACGATGAGCACCGCCCCGCGCGATCTCACGGTCACCTACATGGACGTCCCGGCGATGGATCCGCATGCTCCGGCCGGGGCGACGATCACGGCGTGCTGGATCGGCGACGACGAAGACGCGGCCCGCGCCGCGCTCGCGCCGCTCCTCGCGCTCGACGCTGTCACCGAGACCGAGCTCCGCGCGCGAAGCTACCCCGACATCCTGATGGACGCACCGCCCGCCGACCCCGACCAGCCCATGCCGGGCTTCGTCGGCGGAAACACCCTGCTCGACGCACTGACCGACGACGCCATCGACCGGCTCGTGTCGTTCCGCGAGGCGAACCAGGCGTCCGTGCTCTTCCTCCGTTCCCTGGGCGGCGCCTTCGGCGACGTCGCCCAAGACGACACCCCGTTCCCGGCCCGCACCGCGAGCTGGTTCGCGATGGCCGGCGCCTTCGACATCCCGGGGCTCGTCCATGACGGCAACCGCCCGCTCATCCAGGCCGAGTGGGACGCGATCGAGGCGCTGGGGGCCGGGCTCTACGGCAACTTCACCGTCACGACCGATCCCGCGATCGTGACTCGGATGTACTCACCTGAGACGCGTGCGCGCCTGGCCGAGATCAAGCGCCGGTTCGACCCGCAGAACCGCTTCTGCCGCAACCACAACGTCGCACCGAGCTGACGCAGCCGACGACGAAGGCCCCCGCCGGCTCGGCGAGGGCCTTCGTCGTCACGCGATCAGTGCGTGTCTTCGGCTTCGATCTCGGTGCGGTCGCCGGACCACAGGGTGTGGAAGGTGCCGGGCTTGTCGATGCGCTGGTAGGTGTGCGCGCCGAAGAAGTCGCGCTGTCCCTGCACGAGGGCGGCGGGCAGGCGTTCGGCGCGCAGTCCGTCGTAGTACGCGAGCGAGGACGAGAAGGCAGGGGCGGGGATGCCGGCTGCCGCGGCGGTGGCGACGATGCGGCGCCAGGCGTCTTG
>NZ_JACSPM010000005.1 GCF_014837165.1 Microbacterium gallinarum | reverse complement strand
CAAGACGCCTGGCGCCGCATCGTCGCCACCGCCGCGGCAGCCGGCATCCCCGCCCCTGCCTTCTCGTCCTCGCTCGCCTACTACGACGGACTGCGCGCCGAACGCCTGCCCGCCGCCCTCGTGCAGGGACAGCGCGACTTCTTCGGCGCCCACACCTACCAGCGCATCGACAAGCCCGGCACCTTCCACACCCTCTGGTCCGGCAACCGCACCGAGATCGAAGCCGAAGACACCCACTGACCGCGCGACGACGAAGGCGCTGAGGAGGGCGTCGAAGCTTCACGCCCCGCGGTCATCACGACGTCGACCGCGCCTTGCTCACGGCGACACGTCACCCGTGACGGGGGACGAGCCGAGGGCATCCCGGTCGTAGGCTCGCGTCGTCGTCGGGACTGCGGTCCACGAGGCGGCCGCCGGTCGTTTCGGACGTGGATGGAAGGTGATAGCGATGGGCTCGAAGAATCTCGCGCTGGTGGTCGGTTCGTACGACACCGAGGCAGCGGCATCGGAGGACTATGACACGCTGCGCAGCGGCCAGGACTCCGGCGGCTACGAGATCGTCGGTGCGGTGGTGCTCTCGCGCAGCGAGGACGGAAAAGTCCGGGTGAAGGAGCACGGCGACAAGTCCGTCGGTCACGGCGCTGCATGGGGCGCCGGTGCGGGCGCCGTGCTCGGCCTGTTCGCCCCTCCGTTGCTGGCGGCGACCGCCGTCGGTGCCGGGGTGGGAGCGATCCTCGGCAAGATCAGGAAGAGCCACGAGGAGAAGCAGTTCGGCGTCGACGTCGACGAGTACCTCGCACCGGGGACTTCCGCGGTGGTCGCCGTCGTCGATGACAAGTGGGCGGACCGGGTCGAAGATGCACTCGACTGTGCAGACAAGCGCATCAGCAAGGCGATCGACTCGAACGACTACGAGCGGCTGCGCAAGGCGATCGAGGAGTCCGCTGACGATGTGATCGAGCAGATCAACTCGTAGCGCGCGGGTCAGCCCTCCGGCCGTCGATCGTCCGCCCGATGGAGCGGGGTGGGGACACTCACACCGCCGCCCGTTCGCTCGGCCCCGAGCTGTCGCTAAGCAGTCTCGGGGCGGGCGATGCGGTCGTCGGGGGCAGCCTGCTCGAGTGCTGCGGTCGCCGCCCGACGCCCTTCGGCGATGAGGCGCGGCACATCGCGCATCGTCCACTGCGCCATCCGCTCCATCTCGGGCTGGATGAGAATGACCGACGGGTCGGCGACGAGGTCCGACAGCTTCGTGCTCGTGCGCATCATGCGCGCGTTCTCCCACTTGGCGTGAAGGTGCACGACGATGACGCGATCGGCTCCCAGCCTGCGCGCGGCGAAATGCGGGACGTTGTCGACCAGCCCCCCGTCGGCGAGCAGCCGGCCGCCGAGCCGCACGGGCGGAAGCAGTCCAGGCACCGCGATGGTGGCGCGCAGCGCCTCACTCAAGGGGCCGCTGTCGATGACGACGGCCCGGCGCGTGCGAAGGTCTGTCGCCACCGCCCCGAACCTGCGCGGCAGGTCCTCGATCCGGGGGTCTTCGCCGTGCAGCCTATGGATGGCCTCCGCGACGACCTGGGTGTCGAGCAGCCCCCAGCGCGGCTGGAAGCTCCACTTCGCGATCCTGCTCCAGCGAAAGCGTCGCGCGATCTCTTCGAGTTCGTCTCCGCCGATCCCCGACGCGAAGGCGGATCCGACGAGGGCGCCCGAGCTCGTGCCCGTCACGATTCCCGGACGCAGGCCTCGCTCCTCGAGAACCTGGAGCACGCCGACATGGGCCGCTCCGAACGCGCCGCCGCCGCTCAGCGTGATGCCGAGCCGGGCGTCGTCGGCGGGCGGGAGATCGGTGGACACGTGGCGACCGTACACCCGAGCGGGCACCGCGGGGCGGCGCCGGTCTCAGTCCGTCCGGTGGGGCGGGATGCTCGGCAGATGCGTGCTGTCGAGCGGGACTTCCTCGGCGGGCGCGACGTACGTCTGCCGGTGGCGCACGAGTGCCGGCTCGCCCGGGCGGGCGACGGTGACCTCGCGCGTCGGCGGGTCCACGACTGTGGCTCGAGCGGGCCGGTACAGCCGTGCGCGCCTCTTCTGGTCGATGCGTTGGGTATCGAGGATGAGCTCGTCCTCCGCCCGGCACCGCGCGCACTCGTCGTTCGAGACGGTCCGCCGGTAGTGCGGCGACCACCCGCAGGTGTGCGGCGGCGGCGCCTCGTCGCGGAACATGCTTCGAGGGTAACCGCGGTGTCCATGCCGCGCGGGCGACGCGCTCTGTCGACGCCCTGGCACGCGTGATCGAGAAGCACCGCGTCGACGTGCAGGCCTGCCCGGGGTGAATGCTGTCAACCCCCTCCGACCGCCCGCCCCGCGCTCCTAGCGTGGAGCCATGACTGATCTGAGTGGAAAGCGCGTCGCCTTCGTCGCGACCGACGGATTCGAAGACAGCGAGCTCACCTCCCCCTGGCAGGCGGTGACGGATGCCGGAGCCACGGCCGTTCTCATCGCTCCCGAGTCGGGCGAGATCGAGGGCAAGAACGGCCACAGGCAGGTCGTCGACGAGCTGACGGCCGACGTGGACGCCGGCGCCTTCGACGCGCTCGTGCTGCCGGGTGGAGTCGTCAACGCCGACCACCTGCGCATGGACGGGAACGCCGTCGACTTCGCGCGGGCATTCTTCGAGCAGCACAAGCCGGTGGCCGCCATCTGCCATGCCGCCTGGCTGCTCGTCGAGGCGAAGGTCGTCGACGGCCGCACGCTGACGAGCTACCCGAGTCTGCAGACCGACCTCCGCAACGCCGGTGCGACCTGGGTGGACGAAGAGGTCGTCGTCGAGGACGGTCTCGTCACCAGTCGCACCCCCGACGATCTGCCGGCGTTCAACGCGAAGGTCGTCGAGGAGATCGCCGAAGGCCGGCACTCCGCGCAGAGCGCCTGACCCGAGAGAGGCCTGGCCCGCGTCATGCGGGTCAGGCCTCTCCTCCGGTGGCCGCCCCACAGCGGAGGCGTCACGCGCTAGCCTCGTCCACAGCGCGCTCCCCGTCGGTGGCTCGGCCGTCTTCGGCGCGCGCACCTCGCCCTCGCAACGGAGGAGTTCGCGTGAACGCCGCCATCGGAGCCGTCCTGCCCCTCGCCCTCGGTGTCGCGATCAGCCCGATCCCGATCATCGCCGCGATCCTCATGCTGCTCTCGCCGCGCGCGCGGGTGACGAGCGTCGGCTTCCTGCTCGGCTGGATCGTCGGGATCGTGACAGCGGTCACGGTGTTCACGCTGCTCGCGTCGGTCATCGCACCGCCGGACTCGGATGCCGCGAACCCGGCCCGGGGCGCCGTTCAGATCATTCTCGGCGTCGGTCTGCTCCTGGTGGCGATGCGTCAGTGGCGGGGACGACCCAAACCCGGCGAGCCGGTGGCCCTCCCGAAGTGGATGGCGGCGATCGACAGGATCACCTTCCCGGTCGCCATCGGGCTCGGTTTCCTCCTCTCGGCGGTGAACCCCAAGAACCTGCTGATGGCAGCCGGAGCCGGCGTCGACATCGGCACCGCAGGACTCGACCTCGGGTCGACGATCGCGGTGATCGCCATCTTCACCGTGATCGCGGCATCCACTGTGCTCGTTCCCGTCGTGGCCTACCTGATCGCCGCCGACCGGCTGCGCGCCCCACTGGACGGGCTGCGCGGCTGGCTCGAGAAGGAGAACGCGGTCATCATGAGCGTGCTGCTTCTGGTGATCGGCGTGGCTCTCATCGGCAAGGGCATCGGCGCCTTCTAGACCGAAGGCCCCGGACCGCGCCACCGGGGCCCGGCCCGGGGGCGCGCTCCACGACCGCTCTGGTGCGGCAGGAAAACGTTCACTAGGGTCCGAGTCATGACGCCCCAGATCGGTGTGGACGGGCCGGCTTCCGATGCGCTGCTGGCGGCAGGGCGCTTCTTCACCCGATGGGACCAGACCGCCGATCATCGCGCGGCCTTCCTCGAGGGCGGGCGCGAGGGCGACGCCTTCTACCGCGACCGATGGAGTCACGACAAGGTCGTCCGCTCGACGCACGGCGTGAACTGCACGGGCTCATGTTCGTGGAAGGTGTACGTCAAGGACGGCATCATCACGTGGGAGGCCCAGGAGACCGACTACCCGAGCGTCGGACCCGACCGTCCCGAATACGAGCCCCGCGGCTGCCCCCGCGGGGCTGCGTTCTCGTGGTACACCTATTCGCCCACGCGGGTGCGGTACCCGTACGTCCGGGGCGTGCTGCTCGAGGAGTACCGCGCCGCCAAGGCCCGCGGCAACGATCCCGTCGAGGCGTTCGGCGAGGTCACCCGCGACCCCGAGACCCGTCGTCGCTACCAGCAGGCTCGCGGAAAGGGCGGTCTGGTGCGGGCGTCGTGGCGGGAGGCCGTCGAGCTCGTCGCAGCCGGCTACGTCCACACGATCAAGGAGTACGGTCCCGACCGCGTCGCGGGCTTCTCGCCCATCCCGGCGATGTCGATGGTGTCGCACTGCGTCGGCACCCGGTTCACGCAACTCGTCGGCGGCGTGATGACGTCCTTCTACGACTGGTACGCCGATCTCCCCGTCGCCAGTCCGCAGGTGTTCGGGGACCAGACCGACGTGCCCGAGTCGGGCGACTGGTGGGATGCGACCTACCTCATGATGTGGGGCTCGAACGTGCCGGTGACCCGCACCCCCGACGCCCACTGGATGGCCGAGGTCCGCTACCGCGGCACCAAGGTCGTGACGGTGAGCCCCGACTACGCCGACAACACCAAGTTCGCCGACGAGTGGCTGCCGTGCCAGGCGGGCACCGACGCCGCCCTCGCGATGGCGATGGGTCATGTCGTGCTCACGGAGAACTACGTCGACCGCCACGTTCCCTTCTTCGCCGACTTCGCGCGCCAGTACACCGATCTGCCGCATCTCGTGCGCCTCATCGAGCGCGACGGCGCTCACGTGCCCGGCACGTTCCTCACGTCGAAGGACCTCGGCGGAGAGACGCCCGAGGAGGAGTGGAAGACCGTGGTGCTGGATGCCGCGTCCGGCGAACCGCGGGTTCCCAACGGCTCCATGGGGTTCCGCTACGCCGCGTCGGGGGAGGGTCGCTGGAACCTCGACCTCGAGGGAGTCGAGCCGGCGCTGTCGATCCGCGACCTGCCCGCCGCTTCCCCGGCCGTCGATGTCGAGGTGCTCCTGCCGCGGTTCGACTCGGCAGACGGCTCCGGCGAGGTGCTGCGCCGCGGGGTCCCGGCGACGCGGGTGGGCGGCATCCTGGTCACGACCGTCCTCGATCTGATGCTGGCGCAGTACGGCGTCGGCCGTGACGGACTGCCCGGTGAGTGGCCGACCGGGTACGACGACGCCGATTCCCCCTACACTCCCGCGTGGCAGGAGGAGATCACCGGCGTGCCCGCACAAGCGTGCACGCGCATCGCCCGGGAGTTCGCGGCGAACGCGGTCGAGTCGAACGGCCGGTCGATGATCATCATGGGTGCCGGCATCTGCCAGTGGTTCCACGGCGACGCGACCTACCGCTCCATCCTCGCGCTCCTCATCCTGACGGGTTCCATGGGGCGCAACGGCGGCGGATGGGCGCACTACGTCGGCCAGGAGAAGTGCCGGCCGATCACCGGCTGGCTGTCGCTCGCAAACGCGCTCGACTGGAGTCGTCCACCGCGCACGATGATCGGCACCGCGTACTGGTACATGCACACCGACCAGTGGCGCTTCGACGGCTACTCCGCCGACGCCCTTGCCTCACCGCTCGCCGACGGCCATCTCACCGGGATGCACACCGCGGACACGATCGCCCAGTCCGCGCGGCTCGGATGGATGCCGTTCTACCCGCAGTTCGACGTCAACCCTCTCGACCTCGCCGACCGAGCCGACGCGGCCGTGGCCCACGGAGAGGCGACGGATGCCGCATCCTTCGTCGCCTCGCAGCTCCAGTCCGGCGAACTGCAGCCGGCGATCGCCGACGTCGACGCCCCCGAGAACTGGCCGCGCCTGCTCACGCTGTGGCGCTCGAACCTCATGGGGTCGAGCGCGAAGGGCAATGAGTACTTCCTCAAGCACCTGCTCGGCACCCACAGCAACGTCATGGCGACCGATGAAGCCGCCGTGCGACCGAACGACGTGAAATGGCACGACGAGATCCCGGAGGGGAAACTCGACCTGCTGGTTTCGGCCGACTTCCGCATGACCTCGACCACGCTGCTGTCGGACGTCGTGTTCCCTGCGGCGACCTGGTACGAGAAGCACGACCTGTCATCGACCGACATGCATCCGTTCGTGCACGCGTTCACCCCGGCGATCGACCCGCCGTGGGAGGCGAAGAGCGACTTCGACCTGTTCCACGCCATCGCCGTCGAGTTCTCGGCGCAGGCTCGGACGCATCTCGGCACGCGCAGGGATCTCGTCTCCGTGCCGATGCAGCACGACACGCCCGGCGAGACGTCGCAGCCGGGCGGTGCGGTGCGGGACTGGTCGCGCGGCGATGGCGTCGGCGTCCCCGGCAAGACGATGCCGCAGTTCACCGTGGTCGAGCGCGACTACACCGCGATCGCCGACAAGCTCGCCACCGTCGGACCGCTCGCAGACGAGCTCGGCTTCACCATCAAGGCCGTGACCTACGACGTCTCGCACGAGGTCCAGCGGCTGGCACAGAAGAACGGCGTGATGCTCGGCGGTGCCGCCGAGGGGCGTCCGGCGATCGACACGGACGTCAAGATGGCCGAGGCGATCCTGGCGTTCTCCGGGACCACGAACGGCGAACTCGCGTCGCAGGGCTTCCGCACCCTCGAGAAACGCGTCGGCAAGCCGCTGGCCGACCTCGCGGAGGGCTCCGAGGAGAAGCGCATCACGTTCGCGATGACGCAGGCGGCACCGGTGCCGGTGATCACGTCGCCGGAGTGGTCGGGGTCGGAGACGGGCGGGCGACGGTACGCGCCCTTCACCGTGAACATCGAGCGATTGAAGCCCTTCCACACGCTGACCGGGCGGATGCACTTCTACCTGGATCACGCGTGGATGCGCGACCTCGGGGAGGCCCTCCCCATCTATCGCCCACCGCTGGACATGCACCGCCTGTTCGGCGAGCCCACCCTCGGGCCCGATGGCGCGCAGCAGGTCGTGGTGCGTTATCTCACGCCCCACTCGAAGTGGTCGATCCACTCGGAGTACCAGGACAACCTGTTCATGCTGTCGCTCTCACGGGGAGGACCCACGGTGTGGATGAGTCCGGCGGATGCCGCGGCCATCGGTGCAGCCGACAACGACTGGGTCGAGTGCGTGAACTCCAACGGTGTGCTGGTCGCGCGGGCGATCGTGTCGCACCGCATGCCGACCGGCGTCGTGTACGTGCACCACGCGCAGGAGCGCACGATCGACGTGCCGAAGTCGGAGGCGACCGGTCGGCGCGGCGGCATCCACAATTCCGTCACGAGGCTTCTGGTCAAGCCGACGCACCTCATCGGCGGGTACGCGCAGCTGTCGTACACGTTCAACTATCTCGGCCCGACGGGCAACCAGCGCGACATGGTCGCGACGGTGCGCCGCCGCTCGCAGGAGGTGACGTACTGATGCGTGTGATGGCCCAGATGGGCATGGTGATGAACCTCGACAAGTGCATCGGGTGCCACACCTGCTCGGTGACGTGCAAGCAGGCGTGGACGAACCGCGCGGGAACCGAGTACGTGTGGTTCAACAACGTCGAGACGCGCCCCGGTCAGGGCTATCCGCGCCGTTACGAGGACCAGGAGCAGTGGCGCGGCGGGTGGACGCTCAACAAACGCGGACGCCTGGCGCTGCGCACCGGCAGTCGTCTGAAGCGCCTGCTCACGATCTTCTCGTCCCCGGTGCAGCCGAAGCTCGCCGACTACTACGAGCCCTGGACGTACGACTACGAGACCCTGATCGACGCGCCGCTCGGCGACGACTTCCCGGTGGCACGGCCGAAGTCGCTCATCACCGGCGAGGACACGAAGATCACGTGGTCGGCGAACTGGGACGACGACCTCGGAGGCGCCTCGGAGATGGGCCATCTCGACCCCATCGTCGAGCGGGTGCGGCGCGAGTCGGAAGACAAGATCAAGCTGCAGTTCGAGAAGACTTTCATGTTCTACCTGCCGCGGATCTGCGAGCACTGCTTGAACCCCTCGTGCATGGCGTCGTGCCCGTCGGGCGCGATCTACAAGCGAGCCGAGGACGGGATCGTGCTCGTCGATCAGGACCGCTGTCGCGGCTGGCGCCAATGCATCACGGGGTGCCCGTACAAGAAGATCTACTTCAACCACAAGACCGGCAAGGCCGAGAAGTGCACACTCTGCTACCCGCGCCTCGAGGTCGGCATCCCCACGGTCTGCTCCGAGACGTGCGTCGGACGCCTCCGCTACCTCGGCCTCTTCCTCTACGACGCCGACCGCGTGACCGAGGCGGCGTCGACACCCGACCCCCAGGATCTCTACGAGGCGCAGCTCGACCTGATGCTCGACCCCGACGACCCCGAGGTCATCGCGGCGGTGCGCGCGCAGGGTGACATCCCCGACGACTGGATGGATGCCGCGCGCCGGTCGCCGGTGTACGCCCTGGCGAAGACCTACCGGGTGGCGCTGCCGCTGCATCCGGAGTACCGCACGATGCCGATGGTCTGGTACATCCCGCCGCTGTCGCCCATCGTCGACCTGCTGCGGGATCAGGGTCACGACGCCGAAGCGGCGGGCACGCTGTTCGGTGCCATCGAGGCTCTGCGCATTCCGGTCGAGTACCTCGCCGAGCTCTTCACCGCCGGAGACGCCGACCTCATCACCATCGTGCTCCGACGCCTCGCCGCCATGCGCGCGTACCTTCGCGACATCACCCTCGACCGGGAGCGCGACGAGTCGATTCCGCAGGCGGTCGGGATGACCGGCGATTCGATCTACGAGATGTATCGCCTGCTCGCCATCGCGAAGTACGAAGACCGCTATGTCATCCCCACAGCGCACTACGAGCGAGCCCACGAGCTGGAAGAGCTGGGCTGCTCGCTCGACTTCGACGGCGGGCCCTACGCAAGCGAGTCGGGCATGTTCGGCGAGGCCAGCGGCCGACCCGTCCCGGTCGCCGTGGAGACCTTCCAGGCGCTCAAGGAGCGGCAGACCTCCGACACGGCGGCGAGCGGCGAGTCGCTGCGCGGCCGGGTGAACCTGCTCAACTGGGACGGCAACGGGTCGCCACCGGGGTTGTTCCCGCCACGAGACGACCGACCCGATGCCCCGGAAGAGGGCTCGTCATGAACGCGCGCGTGGTCCACCAGGCGGCGTCACTGTGCCTGAGCTACCCCGACGACGCGGTACTCGGATCGGCGGCGATGATCGACGCCGCGCTGCGCGAGGCGGCACCGCAGGCCGCGGCATCCTTCGCCCCGCTCCTTCACTGGTGGGCGAGCACGCCGCCGGACGAGGTGCAGGCCGCCTACGTCGACACGTTCGACATGTCGCGACGCCACGCGCTCTACCTGAGCTACTGGACCGACGGCGACACCCGTCGTCGCGGCGCCGTGCTCGCAGACCTGAAGCGGCGCTACCGCGAGGCGGGCCTCGCTCTCGAGGGAACCGGAGAGCTCCCCGACTTCCTGCCGCTGGTGCTCGAGTTCGCCCGGCACTCCCCGCGCGAGGGCAGCGCGCTGCTGCAGGAGTACCGGCCGAGTCTCGAGCTCATCCGCCTCGCGCTCGGCGAGCGCGGCTCGCCCTACACCGGCGTCGTCGCCGCCGTGTGCGACACGCTTCCGGGACGCTCGCCTGCCGACCGGCAGCAGGCGATGGCGATGGCCGCGGCCGGACCGCCGCGAGAGTCGGTCGGTCTCGACCCGCACGACCCGCGGCTGCTGCCGCTCGAACCGGTGGGGAGGCACTGATGGACCTGTTCCTGTGGGGCATCCTGCCGTACATCATGGTCGCGGTGCTCGTCGGCGGCACGATCTGGCGCTACCGCTACGACCAGTTCGGCTGGACGACGCGCTCGTCGCAGCTGTACGAGTCACGGCTGCTGCGGATCGGCTCGCCGCTGTTCCACTTCGGCATCCTCGTCGTCGTCATCGGCCACGTCGTCGGTCTCGTCATCCCGAAGGCGTGGACGGACGCCTTCGGCGTCTCAGAGGACATGTACCACCTCGCCGCACTCGGCCTCGGCACGATCGCGGGGTTCGCAACCCTCGTCGGAGTCGGCATCCTGATCTATCGACGTCGCACCACCGGACCGGTGTTCATGGCGACGACGAAGAACGACAAGACGATGTATATCGTGCTGGTCGCCGCGATCGTCGCGGGACTCGCGACGACGGTGCTGAGCGTCGTGGGACCGCCGCACGAGGTCACCTATCGCGAGACGGTGGCGCCCTGGTTCCGCTCGCTCTTCGTCTTCCAGCCCGACATCGCTGCGATGAGCGCGTCGTCGCTCGACTTCAAGGTTCACACGGTGATCGGAATGCTCCTGTTCATGCTCTGGCCGTTCACGCGGCTCGTGCACGCGTTCACGGCGCCGGTGCACTATCTCTTCCGCCCGTACATCGTGTACCGCTCACGCGACGGGCGGCCGACGACCGCCCGTGGCATCCGGCGCGGCTGGGCGCCCGTCGGGACCACTGACCGCACCCCCGATCGCAAGGCCGGCCGCAGCGGCACCAAGACAGGAGGACGACGATGACGACGGATGCCTCCGCCCGGGCGGAAGCCGCCGTTCAGGCGCTGCCCGGCCGCACCAAGAACCTTCTGCTGGCGCTGCTGGCGTTCACGATCACCTTCTGGGCGTGGAACCTGGTGGCCCCTCTCGGAGTGCAGTACACCGCCGAGATGGGGCTGGACTCGACGCAGGCGTCGTTGCTCATCGCGACGCCCGTGCTCGTCGGCTCGCTGGGGCGCATCCTCACCGGGGCATTCACCGACCGATTCGGCGGCCGCCTGATGTTCACCCTGCTCACCGCGGCATCGGCCGTGCCCGTCGTCCTCGTGGCGCTCGCGGGGGTCATGGGATCGTACGCCTTGATGCTCGCGTTCGGGTTCCTGCTGGGCATCGCCGGAACGACGTTCGCCATCGGCATCCCTTTCGTCAACGCCTGGTACGAGCCGTCGAAGCGCGGGTTCGCGACGGGCCTCTTCGGCGCGGGCATGGGCGGCACCGCTCTGTCGGCGTTCTTCACACCGCGCATGGTGGCGTGGTTCGGCTATGTCCCGACCCACCTCATCATGGCCGGCGCGCTCCTCGTCGTCGCACTCATCGTGTGGCTGTTCATGCGCGACTCGCCGCGGTGGAAGCCCAACACCGCCCCGGTCATGCCCAAGCTGAAGGCGGCGTCGAGACTTGCCGTGACCTGGCAGATGGCATTCCTGTACGCGGTGACCTTCGGCGGCTTCGTCGCGTTCTCGACCTACTTGCCGACGTACCTCAAGGAGGTCTATGGCTACGACCTCGCCGATGCCGGCGCGCGCACCGCAGGCTTCGCCATCGCCGCGGTCATCGCGCGACCCGTCGGCGGATGGCTCTCCGACCGCATCGGACCGGCGGCCGTGCTCAGCATCTCGCTGGGCGGGGCCGCCGTCATGGCTGTGGTGATCGCTCTGCAGCCACCCCCCGAACTCGCCGCCGGCACCGCGTTCGTCCTCATGGCGCTCGCGCTGGGACTCGGTACCGGTGCCGTCTTCACCTGGGTCGCCCAGCGCGCCCCTGCGGAGAAGGTCGGCAGCGTGACCGGCATCGTCGGCGCCGCCGGAGGGCTCGGCGGCTACTTCCCGCCGCTCGTGATGGGTGCCACGTACAACGCCGAGGCCCACAGCTACACGATCGGACTCAGCCTTCTCTGCCTCACCGCCCTGGTCGCTCTGGGCTTCACGATCTTCCTCGCGAGGAAGGGGCGTCGCGCGGCGTGAGCTCCACGTCAGTTCACTGCTCGAGGAAGCGCACGGGCAGGTCGGCGATGTCGAGGTCCGATTCCCGGACGAGCTCCTCGATCGCGTCGTGCTGCGGCTCCGGGGCGACGATCTGCACCCTCGCCTGCGTGTTCGTCTCCCGGCCGTCGGCCCAGAAGCTGCTCACGGCGTGTTCGTCGGCGAGCTCGGTGAGCAGCGCGAGAAGCCGGTCGCTCTCGTCCGGCTGAACGGCGACCCCGAGCGAGGAGGAGTTGATCTCCACCACGGTGCCGGCATCGAGACCGGCCGCGGCGACGAGATCCTCGGCGTGCGCGACGAGCGGCAGCAGGTGGGTGAATCCGGCGGATGGCGCTTCCTCGCCCTCCACCAACGCGAACCTGGTCGCGTCCCACCTCGCCGGCTGAACGGCGAGCCCGGGTGCGACCCGGTCGAGCTCGTCGACGACCTCGACCGCATCGAACCCGAAGTCCGGGCACCGTGCGCCGCTGCCGACCGCGCTCCGGGAGGGCGAGTCGCCGTGCACCGATACGTCGGCACCTGACGGCGTGCGCACGTGGAGCGACCACATCACGGCGTCGGGGTATCCGGTCGCGCACGCGGCGTCGAGCACACCGGGGAGACCCGCCTGGTCCACGGTCACCGCCATCCACGACGTCGGGTTCGCGAACGTCGGCGCCTCGACCCAGCGCTCCTTCTCGACGGCTTCGACACCGGGGAGGCTGTCGATCGTGCTCGCAAGCTCGTCGAACTCCGCGCTCGGTCGCTCGAAGTGCTCCTCGTTGACCATCCAGGCGAACAGCACCAGGGCGGCGAGCACGAGACCGACGAGCGCGACCACCAGAACGGTGACCCGGACCCGTGCGGCCGTCTTCCGGTGCGGGCGACGGCCATCCGGCTCGGTGCCCTTCTCGGGGGTGAGCGTCGTCGCCATCGCATCGCCTCCCGACGGATCTGCGGCTCGTCGCCTCGAACCTACCGCGTGCCGGTCGGGCCGACCCGGCGAGCTTCGCGGCACCCCGTGGACGCTGACCGCCGACGGGACTACTGTCGCGGTGTCGTCGAAGCTCTCGCAGAGGGGCGGTGCCGTCATCTCCCACGTCAGTGCCGCGCGCCCGATGCCCACCCCGCGGCGAGTGCAGGGCACCTATTACACGCTGATGCTCGGCAACACCCTCGCCGCGTCGTTCATCTGGGGAGTGAACACCCTCTTCCTCCTCGACGCCGGACTCTCGAACCTCGAGGCGTTCTCCGCGAACGCGTTCTTCACGGCAGGCATGCTGATCTTCGAGATCCCCACCGGCGTCGTGGCCGACACGGTCGGTCGACGGGCGTCGTATCTGCTGGGCACGATCACGCTGGCGGTCACGACCGTCATGTACTGGCTGCTGTGGGTGTGGCAGTCGCCGTTCTGGGCCTGGGCGATCGTCTCGGTGCTGCTCGGGCTCGGTTTCACCTTCTTCTCCGGCGCGGTGGATGCCTGGCTCGTCGATGCGCTGAAGGCGACGGGCTACACCGGCAGCCTCGAGACCGTCTTCGGGCGCGCTCAGATCGTCGGCGGCATCGCGATGCTGTCGGGCTCGGTACTCGGCGGCATCGTCGCGCAGGCGACGAACCTCGGCGTGCCGTTCGTGATCCGCGGCGCCATCCTGCTGCTGATGTTCGTCGTCGCCGCCCTGCTGATGCGCGACCTCGGCTTCACGCCGGATCGCAGCGAGACGCCGCTGCGCGCGACGCGCACGGTCCTGCGCGCTTCGTTCCGCTATGGGCTGGGTGACCCGCCGGTGCGCTGGCTCATGCTCGCCAGCCCGTTCACCGCCGGGGTCGGCATCTACGTCTTCTACGCGCTGCAGCCGTACCTGCTCGAGCTCTGGGGTGACGAGGAGGCGTATACGGTGGCCGGGCTCGCCGCCGCGCTGCTCTCGGGCGCGGCGATCGTCGGCGGGGCACTCGCCCCGTGGGTGCGCAGGCTCTTCCGCCGTCGCACCTCGGCGATCCTGCTGGCCACCGTGGCGAGCGCGCTCGTGCTGCTCGGACTGGGGCTGGTGCGCGACTTCTGGCTCGCGATCGTGCTGGTGGCGCTGTGGGGCATCGCCTCCGCGATCGACGACCCCGTGCATCGCGCCTACCTCAACGACATGATCCCGTCGAAGCAGCGGGCGACGGTGCTGTCGTTCGACTCGCTGATGGGCTCGGGTGGCGGTGTGGTCATCCAGCCGGTGCTGGGACGAGCGGCAGATGTCGGGGGCTACGGCACCTCGCTGATCTGGAGCGGCGTCATCTCGGCCGTCGCGATCCCGTTCGTCCTGCTCAGCAGGGCGCAGAACGCCCCCGCCGACACCGCCCGGGAGGTCGCCGAAGGCGGGCAGGCGTAAGGACTGCGCCGCGGGCGGCGGCATCCCTTCTCCGCGTCGGCATCACAGCCAGTTCCGGCGCTTGAACATGACGTAGATGACGATGTCGACGATGACCATCGCGACGCCGATGGCCACCCACCCGTACTGCCACTGCACCAGCGGGATGTTCTTGAAGTTCATGCCGTACAGGCCGGCGATCAGCGTCGGCAGCGCGAGGAGCGCGGCAAAGGCGGAGATCGTGCGCATGTCCTGGTTCTGCCGCGCGGCGACGTTGTTCTCGTGACTGGAGAGGATCGCGTCGAGCGCTTTGCTCTGGTTGTTGATGAGAGCGGCCGTGCCGGCGGCGTCGTCGAGGAGGTCGTGGAGGTAGGGCACGATGTGCTCGTTGCCGACCGTCAGCGACTCGAGATGATCGGTGCTCTCGCGCAGCGCGGCGGCGATGCTCGAGACCGCCCGGTCGACACGGCCGATGTCCTTGCGGATCTTGTAGATCCTCCGGTGGTCCTCCGCCGTCGCGTCGTTGAACACCTGCTCCTCGAGCTCCTCGAGTTCGGTCTCGACGTCGGCGGCGGCTTTCGCGTACCCGTCGACGACGTTCGCCATGATCGTGTAGGCGGCAGGCATGGTGCCGTTGCGGAGGTCTTCGGGCGCTTCTTCGAGCAGTGCGCGGAGGTCGGGGAGCTTCCCGCCCTCGGACCGCTGCACGGTGAGCAGCCACCCTTCGCCGATATAGAGGTACGTCTGGCCGAGCACCAGCGCGTCCGACTCCTCGTGCTCGAGGATGCTCCACAGCATGACGAACAGATGCTCCGCGAACTTCTGCACCTTCGGCTGCTGCCGACCGGAGGCCACGTCGGCGGCGGCGATCGGATGGACGCCGAGGATCGTGCGAGCCTGCTCGACGGTCTCCTCCTCGGGCTCGACAAGATGCAGCCACACGAAGTCGCCGTGTCGCCTCGCACGAGCGACGACCTTGGGGATCTCGTCGAGCTCGAAGTCGTCCAGCTCCTCGATGTCGGGTGTGAGGCGGAACCCCCGCAGCCTGCCCGGCTGCGCGCCCGAACCCTCCTGTGGGCCGTCGTCGGCCGTGGGTGAGGATAGTCGCGGCTCGGTGGTGGGGGCCCGTCCTGAACTGGTCGACATGGTGCACTCCTTCGTGGGGTGGCCGGCGCCACCGCGTCGAAGTGTCGCCCTCGTGCCTGCGAGCACGGACGGGGCTTGACAACCGCTCGGCCGTGGGGACGGCCGTGGCGCGCTTCGCCATCGCCCGATGCGGGTGATGCCCCACCCGAGGCATCCCCCCTACGCTCCAGTCCTGTGACCGGGGGGCCGCATCCTCACCGCTGCGCGACCTCGGCCGGACGACACGGACTGTGACGAGAGGGCATCGAGATGACCGAAGAGAACAAGACATCGATCGTGGGAGGTCCGCTTCCCCCCGCCCGGTCACTGCCGTTCCCCCCGAAGCCGTCGGGCAGCTATGCCGGTCGCACCCTCGCCGAGTCGACCTACTCTCCTCTTCCGCCCGAGCAGCACCTCGGTGACGACGCACCGAACATCCTGGTGATCCTCATCGACGACGCCGGGCCCGCGCTGCCCGCGCCGATCGGCGGAAGGATCGACACTCCGACGCTCGAACGCATCCGAGAGACGGGCATCGGCTACAACCGCTTCCACACGACGGCGATGTGCTCGCCGACCCGCGCGTCTCTGCTCACCGGTCGCAACCACCATCGGGTCGGGGCGGGGCAGATCGCCGAACTCGCCAACGACTGGGACGGCTACTCGGGCCACATCCCCAAGAGCAGTGCGACGATCCCCGAGGTGCTGCGCAACTACGGCTACTCGACTGCGGCGTGGGGCAAGTGGCACAACACCCCCGCCGAGGAGACGACGAAGGCCGGGCCCTACGACAACTGGCCGACGGGCAACGGGTTCGAGTACTTCTACGGCTTCCTCGCCGGCGAGGCCTCTCAGTACGAGCCGAACCTCGTGCGCAACACCACGAGCGTCCTGCCGCCGAAGTCGCCGGAAGAGGGCTACCACCTCAGCGAGGACATCGCCGACGACGCCATCGCGTGGCTGCGCGACCACAAGGCGCTCTCACCCGACAAGCCGTTCTTCATGTACTGGGCGACCGGCGCCATCCACGGGCCGCACCACGTCCACCAGGAGTGGGCCGACAAGTACAAGGGCGTCTTCGACGATGGATGGGATGCCTATCGCGAAGACGCTCTGGCGGGTGCGAAGGCGGCGGGCTGGGTGCCCGACGACGCGGTGCTGACCCCGCGGCCGGAGTCGCTGCAGGGCTGGGACGACATCCCCGATCACCAGAAGCCGTTCCAGGCGCGGCTCATGGAGCTGTGCGCGGGCTTCGGCGAGCACGCCGACGTGCAGGCCGGGCGCGTGGTCGACGAGCTGGAGAGCCTCGGGTACGCGGACAACACCATCGTGGTCTACATCTGGGGCGACAACGGCTCGTCGGGCGAGGGGCAGAACGGCACGATCAGCGAACTGCTCGCACAGAACATGATCCCGACGACGGTCGACCAGCACATCGCCGCGCTCGAGGAGCTCGGCGGCCTCGACGCCCTGGGCACGCCGGCGACCGACAACCAGTACCACGCGGCGTGGGCCTGGGCGGGGTCGTCGCCCTACCAGGGCATGAAGCTCATGGCGTCGCATCTGGGCGGCACGCGCAACCCGATGTTCATCCGGTGGCCCGCGCGGATCGAGCACGATCCCGAGCCCCGCACGCAGTTCCACCACGTGATCGATCTCGCGCCGACGATCTACGAGATCCTCGGTATCTCGCACCCCGATACGGTCAACGGCATCCCGCAGGATCCCATCGACGGCACGAGCTTCGCGTACTCGATCGACGACAAGGCGGCCGAGGGCCGGCATCGCGTGCAGTACTTCGAGATCATGGCCAGCCGCTCGATCTACGAGGACGGCTGGATGGCATCGACCACCGGTCCGCGACTTCCCTGGGTTCCGGGTGTGCCGCCCGGCATCGCCACATGGACGCCCGACAAAGACGTGTGGGAGCTCTACAACGTCGATGCGGACTGGAGCCAGGCGAACGACCTCGCCGCCCAGCATCCCGAGAGGCTCGCCGCGATGAAGGAGCTCTTCGCGATCGAGGCGGCGAAGAACAAAGTGCTTCCGGTCGGCGGGGGTCTGTGGGTCGTGCCGTTCCACCCGGAACTGCGCATCTCACCGCCGTACACGGAGTGGGACATGACGGGTGACACCGTGCGCGTGCCGGAGTTCTGCGCGCCGGCGCTGGGGAACAAGCCCAACACGGTCTCCATCGAGGTGACGGTCGGCGAGAAGGCCAACGGCGTGCTCTACAAGCTGGGCGGAGCGGGCGGCGGGCTGACGGCGTTCGTCGTCGACGGCATTCTGACGTACGAGTACAACCTGTTCCTCGTGCAGCGGACGACGGTCGCGGCATCCGATCCCCTCCCAGCTGGCGATCACACGATCGAGATCGAGACGTCGTATGTGGAGCCGCGCCCGGGGGGACCTCTCTCCGTGGTGCTGCGCGTCGACGGCGCCGAGGTCGCATCGGGCACCGTCCCGGTGAGCGCGCCCCTGCTGTTCTCCGCCAACGACTGCCTCGACATCGGCCGCGCGTACGGAGGTGCCGTGTCGCGGGCGTACGCCGACCGGATGCCCTTCGCATTCGACGGGGAGATCGGGCGCGTGCACGTGGCCTACACCATGCCGGCGAAGGCCTGACCGGAGGGTGCTGGGCGCCCCGAGGGGCGCGCGCCTGGCGACCGGCGCATCGCGCGTGCCGCCCGCCTAGCCGTGGAAGGGACAGCGCCCGCCCGTACCTGCGGCGCGCACCTTCGCGCCCGACGACGGCTTGGTCGGCAGACGCCGACGGTTCACGCTCAGACCCTGCGGGAGGACCGTGAGCCGAGGGTCGCTCAGCACGGCGATCGCCGCGGAGAGTCCGGCCAGCGCGAGCTTCTCGCCGGGGCAGCGGTGGCCGGTGCGCACCTCCGCTCCGCCGTGCGGGACGAAGGCGCGCAGAGCCTCATAGTCGTCGACGCCGACGAACCGTTCGGGGTCGAAGTCGCCGGGGCGGGCCCACGACTCGTCGTCGGTGTTCGAGCCGAGGATGTCGAGCACGACGCGTCCGCCCTTGCCCACGCGCTGGCCGTCGAGCTCGACGTCGGCGATCGCCCACCCCGGCAGCATGGGCACGAAGGGCGACACGCGGCGCACCTCCTGCGCGAACGCGAGGGCAAGCGGACCGCCGACGAGCGACCCACGCTCGCCGGTCTCGGCGGCGATGCGTCCTCGCCACTCCGGCTGCTCACGCAGCCGCTTGGCCGCGAACGCCACGAACCGCGCGACGGCCACCATCGGGCGGATGCTGTTCTGCAGCTCCACGCCCGCGAGATGCGGCGTCAGCAGAGCACCGTCTCGGTTCGTGTGCCACGCCCACTCGGCCAGCGCCGTGCCGGGCGGAGCACTGAGCGAGCCGGCGCGGACCGCTTCGATGAGCCGTGCCGCGTGGCGGTCCGACCAGGCGCGGTTGAGCTGCGCCTGCAGGAAGGCGGGGGAGTACGGGGCGCCGAACCCGTCGACGATCTGGGCGAGTCGCGCCGACCATCGGGTGCGCGCCGCCGCCGTGCCCGGCAGTCCCGCCCACGTCGTGATCGCCCGACCGAGCGCCCCCACCGCCGCGTCGTACGCGGAGCGGCGACCGCCGGCGATCCAGTCCGCGAGCTCCGCCTGCCATTCGCGCTCGAGGAGCGGAGTGAGCCGCTCGACCTGGGCGTCTTCGTACGCGACGTCGACGAACGTCGCCTTGCGGTGTCGGTGGTCGTCACCGTCGAGGCTGTGCACCGAGCCGTGACCGAACAGGGTCTCCTGCACGATCGAGGGCATCGCGCCGTGGCGTGCGACTAGCCGGTCGTCGTAGAACACGTCGACGCCGTCGGCACCCCGCACGAACAGCGCCTCCCGCCAGAGGAGCTGCATCGGAACAGCGCGCGCCCCCCGACGTGCTCGGCGCCACATGCTCGCGCTGAAGTCGTAGCCGCGTGCGGCGAATCGGAGACCGTCGTCGATCAGCATTCCGCCACGCTCGCAGGTGCGCGGCGCCCGTGCCAGGGGGTGCGGCGCCCGCGGCGGCTGTGCTACATCGCCGCTCGTCGGGACGCGGCATCGGCCTCGAGGCACTTTCGACTCAGACATTCAGGTGCTCGTCAAGACCTCCCACCGCGTGCAGGGGGGCTGGGATGCTGGGGCCGGCGTGTGGGACGCCGGGCGAGTGCGAGGAGGCATGGCCATGGAGATGACGCATGTGATCACCGGGGGCGATCCCCGGCCCGACCTCGTCTGGGTGGGCAACGGCGGGTGGGTCGCGTGCGACGCTCTCGCAGAGCGGAGCGATCCCCACCGTGTGGTCGCCTACCTCGAGTGCAAGGACCAGATCGTCTACGTGCTCTGGGTGCACGGCCGTGCCGGCGTCGACGAGTACCCGTCGCTGGGTGATGCGCTGGCGGCCATCGCGGAGGGGATGCGCGTGCGGCGGGAGACCAGCCTCGCGGCGGCGACGCCGGTCGCGGTTCCTACGGCCTGAGGGTCGCCCCTCGCGGCTTCGTCAGTCGGGCAGGAAGTTCTCGCGCGCGAGAGGCGCGACCTCGAGCGACTCGGCGTCAGCGCGCGTGATCCAGCGCAGCTCGGCGATCTCGGCGCCGACCGTGGGACTCTGCGAGCGGATGTCGGCGGCGAACACGTCGGCGACGACGAGGCAGCCGGGCTCATTCGCGGCCGCGGCGGTGAAGGCGCCCAGCGAGCGGAGGTCGTCGACGGGCACATGGATGCCGAGTTCCTCGGCCAGCTCGCGGCTGAGGGTCTCATCCGGGGATTCGCCCGGTTCGGGCTTGCCGCCCGGCTGCATGAACGCCGTCGTCCCCTCCTTGCGCACCAGCAGCAGCCGGCCGTGCTCGTCGAGGATGACCGCGGCCGACACGTGGATGCGGCGGGGCGGCGTCGGCTCGTCGGGCGGGGTGGTCACCCCGGCACGCTAACAGGTCGCGCCCATGCGGGCCGACGTAGAATCGCGTGTGCCTGACCAGACCCCCGCCGCCGACCTCCCGCCGAGCGGCATCGACCGTGCCGACCTCGAGACGACGCTCCGCGTCCTCGGGAACATGGCCGGGCTCGATGAGACCCACCCCGACTTCATCGCCGTTCGGCGCGCGACCGCGGCGATGTTCAAGGCGGTCAAGAAGGAGCGGCGGCGCGAGATCCGCGAGGCGATCGCCCAGGCCGACAAGGCCGTCGTCGCGGCGACGGCCACCGGAGCACCCGACCGGATCGACGACGAGACGCGCGGCATCCCGATCAGCACGTCCACGACCGCACCGACGGCCGGCACGCTCCTCAAGGCGCGCGGCTGCTACATCTGCAAGCAGCCGTACACGGTGGTCGACGCGTTCTACCACCAGCTCTGCCCCACCTGCGCGGCGATGAGCCACGAGAAGCGCAACGCCCGCACCGACCTGACCGGCAAGCGCGCCCTGCTGACCGGCGGCCGCGCGAAGATCGGCATGTACATCGCGCTTCGACTGCTGCGCGACGGCGCGCACACCACGATCACGACCCGCTTCCCGCGCGATGCCGTGCGCCGCTTCAGCGGCCTGCCCGACGCCGGCGACTGGATCGACCGGCTCAAGATCGTCGGCATCGACCTGCGCGATCCGGCGCAGGTGATCGGCCTCGCCGACGAGATCGCCGCCGCCGGACCGCTCGACATCCTGATCAACAACGCGACGCAGACCGTCCGTCGTTCGCCGGGTGCATACCAGCCGCTGGTCGACGCCGAACTCGCGCCGCTGCCGAACGGCCCGCTGCCCGAGCTCGTCACGTTCGGCCACACGAACGACCAGCATCCGCAGGCGCTGGAGCGGTCGGTCACCGCGCACCCGATCCTCGCCGCCGCGGCCGCGCGCGCCGACGAGCTCACCGAGCAGGCGATGGCCGCGGGCTCGAGCTCGCTCGACCGCCTCGCGGCGGGCACGGCGATCGACGCGGGCGGGCTCATCCCCGACCTCGACCACTCCAACTCGTGGGTGCAGCGGGTGGACGAGGTCGACCCGCTCGAGATGCTCGAGGTGCAGCTCGCGAACACGACCGCGCCCTTCCTCCTCATCTCGCGACTGCGCCCGTCGCTCGCCGCCAGCCCGGCTCGGCGCACATACGTGGTGAACGTCAGCGCGATGGAGGGTGTCTTCAACCGCGGGTACAAAGGGCCGGGGCATCCGCACACCAACATGGCCAAGGCGGCCGTCAACATGCTCACCCGCACGAGTGCGCGCGAGATGTTCGAGACCGACCGCATCCTGATGACGAGCGTCGACACCGGCTGGATCACCGACGAGCGCCCGCACCCGACGAAGGTGCGTCTCGCCGAGGAGGGCTTCCACGCGCCGCTCGACCTCGTCGACGGGGCCGCCCGCGTCTACGACCCGATCGTGCGCGGCGAGGCCGGCGAAGACCTGTTCGGCGTGTTCCTCAAGGACTACGCGCCCGGCGCATGGTGACGCTTCCCGAGCCCGGCCACCGGGTCGTCGTGCGCTACCTGCTGCCCTCGGGGCAGGCGACCGACGCGCTCGGAGAGCTGCTGGAAGCGGATGCCGAGACCGTCGTCGTCGACGGAAAGCGCGGTGTCGAGCGCATCGCACGGGCCGACATCATCGCGGCCAAGGAGGTTCCGCCGCCGCCCGCTCCCCGACCCCGCATCGTCTAGGCTCGTCGGCTATGGCACTCGGCGCGACCATCCACACCTTCGACGTGTCCCTGGCCGACGTCGATCGCGGTGTGTATGAAGACCTCACGCTGCGTGTGGCGCGGCATCCGTCTGAGACGGACGCGTTCATGATGACGCGCGTGCTCGCGTACTGCCTCGAGTACGAGGAGGGCATCGCCTTCAGCGAGGGCATCTCGGCGACCGACGAGCCCGCCGTGCTCGTGCGCGACCTCACCGGCCGCGTGACCGCGTGGATCGAGGTCGGCGCCCCCGACGCCGAGCGTCTCCACCACGGCAGCAGGCTCGCCGAGCGGACCGTCGTGTACACGCACCGCGATCCCGCGAAGGTGATGGCGCCGTGGGCGGGCAAGCGCATCTACAACGCCGAGGGGATCGTGCTGCACAGCTTCGACCCCGGGTTCATCGATGCGGCCGTTGCGGCGATCGCCCGCCGCAACACCATGACCCTCTCGGTAACCGAGCGCCAGCTCTACCTCGAGCTGAACGGCACCAGCACCTCGTCGGAGATCCACGACCACTCGATCGTCTGACTGCGCGTGAAGCGCCCACACCGCGGCCTCTCCGGACTCCCGTCACCGCATCTCCTGAAGCTGGTGCGCTCCCTGTCAAAGCGTCGGGAGATTTCGGCCTCAACGGCCCGCACCGGCAACTCGCGACGGCGTTTCTCCCGACGGTTTGACCGCTGCCCGACCTCACCCGGTCGATCGAGTGCGCGCGAAGCGCACGTTCCCGGGACAGGGGCACCGGGCCCGACCGGAAAACGCTTCGCGGGCGCGGGAGGATAAGCCTTCCGCGCCTTCGCCGCAACGGGGGACCCCTGCGAGCGCAAGCGGCCTAATCTCGCCGCATGAGTTACGACAACGACGCGCGCACTGACCGGGATCGCACCGTGCACGACGCCGACAGAGTCGCCGCCGCACCGGTGGCACCTCGCACCGTGCACGACGCCGACACGGTCGCCGCCGCACCGGTGGCGCCGGCGGATCTGTCGCACGGCCGGGCACTCGCCGAGGAGCGCAACCGCTTCGGTGGCGTGAAGTTCGGCTCGGCGTTCTTCGGCTGGCTTGCCGCCTTCGGAGCGGTCGTGCTGCTCTCGGCCATCGTCGGCGCCGTCGGTGCCGCCATCGGCATCGAGACCGGCACCACGGTGGAAGAGGTCGCGGACGCGGCATCCGACAACCCCGACACCGTCGGCATCGTCGGGGCCATCGCGATCGGGATCGCCCTGTTCGTCGCGTACCTCGCGGGCGGCTACGTCGCCGGGCGCATGGCGCGGTTCAGCGGTGCTGCGCAGGGCTTCGCCGTCTGGCTGTGGGGCATCGTCATCGCGATCGTGGTGGCGCTGCTCAGCCTCGCCGCCGGCAGCCGGTGGGACATCCTGTCGGCGCTCGACGGATTCCCGCGCTTCCCGATGGACGCGACGCTCACAGGCATCATCACCGCCGTGGTGGCGGCGATCGTCACCCTCGGCGGCGCGATCCTCGGCGGCATCCTCGGGATGCGCTATCACCGCCGGGTCGATCGACTCGGCGTGGACCGCGACGCCGACGGCGTGTGACTCAAGACCCTCGCAAGGACCATCCAGAGAAGGGAGAACGCCATGGGTGCAGGAGATGACATCAAGCACGGCGCGGAGGAGATGAAGGGCAAGGTCAAGGAGTCGGTCGGCGACATGACCGACAACGAACGACTCGAGGCCGAAGGCAAGATGGATCAGGCCAAAGCCAACATCAAGCAGGCCGGCGACGACGTGAAGGACGCCTTCACCAACGATCGCTGATCTGGCGTGCCGCGTGCCCCCGGTTCCGGCCGGGGGCACAGCCGTGCGCGGGGCGACCGCGCACAGTGATCGCTACGCCCCGGGCCGGCGCGTGCGCACCTGCGGCGGAGCGCTCGAATCGAGGATCGCGCGCAGGCGAGCGGACTCGTCGGCCGGCATCCCGTACCCGTGCTCGGGCTGCGGATAGGCGCCCGTGCGCACCTCTTCGGCGTACGCCGAGACGGCGCCGATCATCTCGCCGCGCAGCTCGGCGTAACGCTTGACGAACCGGGCGGTGTGACCGTCGTAGATGCCGAGCAGGTCGTGGAACACGAGCACCTGGCCGTCGGTGCTCGGTCCGGCGCCGATGCCGATCACCGGGATCGAGAGCTGCGGCATGATCGCCTCGGTCACGGGCGTCGGGATCGCCTCGAACACGATCGCGAAGCATCCGGCGTCCTGGAGGGCGATCGCGCTCTCGCACAGGGCGACGGCCTCCTCCGCGGTGCGGCCCTGCGCGCGGTAGCCGCCGATGCTCGCCGCCGTCTGCGGCGTGAGACCGACGTGCCCCATCACCGGGATGCCCGCGGCCACGATCGCGCGGGCGCGGTCGACCGACGAGCCGCCGCGCTCGATCTTGACAGCGTCGCAGCCTGTCCTCTTCACGAAGCGCTGCGCGGTCTTGACGGCCTGCTCGTCGGACTGCTCGTACGACCCGAACGGCAGGTCGGCGACGAGCAGCGGTGTCGACAGTCCGCGGCGAACGGCGGCCGTGAGCATCAGCATCTCGTCGACCGTCACGGGCACGGTCGATTCATGCCCGAGCACGGTCATCGCCGCCGAGTCGCCGACGAGCACCATGTCGACTCCCGCCGCCTCGGCGATCTGGGCGCTCGGATAGTCGTAGGCGGTGACCATCGCGATCGGCTCACCGCGTTCCTTCATCGCGGCGAGTGCGCCGAAGGTCATGCGGGGGCGGGCGGGCTTGTCGGCGGTGGGGAAGGATCCTGCGCTCATGCGGTGGCCTCCAGGATTCGGTTGTCGATGAGTCGTGCCCTGCCGACCTGCGCGGCGACGGCCAGCAGCGCTCCGCCGTCCACGCGGTCGAGCTCGGCCAGGTCGTCGGGCGACCGCAGCTCGAGGTACTCGGGCTCGATGCCGGCACGCGCCAGCACCTCGCGCGCGGCCGCGATCACGGCATCCGCCCCGGTCTCGCCGTTGCGGACGACGGCGTCGGCCGCCTCGAGAGCGCGGTTGAGCGCGGTCGCCTGCTCACGGGCGGCGGGATCGAGGTAGACGTTGCGCGAGCTCATCGCGAGCCCGTCCGCCTCGCGCACGATCGGGCACGCGACGATGCGCACCGGCATGTCGAGGTCGCGCACGAGCCGGCGGATCACGAGCACCTGCTGGGCGTCCTTCTGGCCGAAGTACGCGGCATCCGGCGCCACCATCTGGAACAGCTTCGTGACGACCGTCGCCACCCCGTCGAAATGGTGCGGGCCGCGATGGGCGCCGTCGAGCACGTCGGTGATGCCGGCGATGTGGATGGTCGTCGAGAACCCGCGCGGGTAGACCTCGTCCACCGGAGGAGCGAACAGGATGTCGGCACCCGCCGCCGCGGCCAGTTCGGCGTCACGCGCCTCGTCGCGCGGATACGACGCGAGGTCCTCGTTCGGCCCGAACTGCGTCGGATTGACGAACAGCGAAATCACGACGAGGTCGTTCTCGTCCCGCGCCCGACGGACGAGCGAGAGGTGACCGTCGTGGAGGGCGCCCATCGTGGGCACGAGTCCCACTGCGGCGCTCCGCGATCGCGCGTCGCGCACGGCGGCACGCACGTCGGCTACGGTCCGGACGATCCTCATACCGGCATCCCCTTCGTGCCGACGAGTGAGCGCGTGCGGTCGGTCAGTTCGTCGAAGAGCGGAAGAAGGTCGGGAGCGGATGCCTCGACCGCGGCCCGCTGCCGCTGCACGGTCGCCTCGTCTCCGCGCACGATAGGCCCGGTGAGCGCCTCGCGGGGCCCGTGGGCGGCCCAGTTCTCGACGGTGCCGCGCACGAGCGGAACGAGGTGCGAGCGGAACCCCTCGGGAAGGCCGGATGCCGCAGCCACCGTCTCGGCGGCCGCCTGCAGTGTCACGAGGTAGTTCGACGCGATCGAGGCGGCGGCGTGATACCCGGCACGCTGCTCGTCGCGCACCTCGAACGGCCGGCCGCCGACGGCGAGGGCGAGCTCCTCGGCGACCCGCAGCGCGTCGGGCGAGGTGCCGGCGACGGCGCAGCCGACGCCGTCGAAGGAGTCGGCGTCCTCGGTGCCCACGAAGGCCCGCAGCGGATGGAGTCCGAAGTCGACGCCCGCTTCGACCAGCGGCGTCGCGCCGGACGTGTGGCCCACGAAGGGCGCGGCACCGCGCGCGGCCGCGCCCGCGTCGCCGATCTCGCGGTCGGGGACGCACAGGAGCACGGCGTCCGCGGGTGCGATGCGCTCGCCCCGGACGGTCGGGCCGTGCACCTCGTAGCCCGCGGCGCGGAACGCGGCGGCGGCGGCTCGGCCCACGCGGCCGGCCCCCACGACGCTGATGCTCGCGACGATGCGACTCTGATTCGAGGTGCTCATGATGGTGACGGCCACTGGCGGCCGGTCTGTCGAGTATCCCACTGCGGCGGGGGCGGCGAGACGCCGCGAGTTCACTCCCGGCGGGTGATGCACCGCCGCAGGTCGACCGGCACCCTTGAGGTCACCGTGGCGGAGCCGCGCCCTGCGCACGCCGGGGGAGAGGACGCCGCACGCATGGACGAAGCGCCGATCGAACGGCTGACCCGGTCTCAGCGCCGGAAGGTCATCGCCGTCGGCCTGCTGCGGGCGCTCCTCTCGGCGACCGTGCTCGTCACGCTCTATTTCCTCGTGCCGCTCGACTGGATCGACACGATCCCCGTGCCGGCCGCGATCGTCGTCGCGGCCGGCGTGCTCGCCGGGGTGACGGTGTGGCAGGTGCTCGCGATCATCCGCTCCGCCGATCCGGGCGTGCGCGCGATCGAGGCCCTCGCCGTGATCGCCCCCATCTATCTCCTCCTCTTCGCCACCATGTACTTCCTGATGGAGCGGAACGACCCCGGCGCGTTCACCGGCGACCTGTCGCGCATGGACGCCCTCTACTTCACGGTGACGATCTTCGCGACGGTCGGGTTCGGTGACATCAGCGCCGTCGCCGAGGTCGCGCGCGTGGTGGTGACGGTGCAGATGATCCTCAACCTCATCGTGCTCGGCGCGGGTGTCCGCCTGCTCACGATGGTCGTCAAGTACGGGCGGGAGCCGAAATCCTCGGATGCCGGCGGGCCGGCGCCCGTCGCCGACCGCTGACCCTCAGGGCGCGGCGAGCGGGTAGCGGCGGCGCAGGATCACGCGCTGCACCAGCGTCCAGACGACGGTGGTCGCGAGGTAGATCGCCGTTGCGAGCGGGACGAACAGTGCGACGATCGCGGTCGTGAACTGCAGCGCCCCGACGGCACGCGCGAATCCCGCGCCCGCAAGGGGCGAGGCATCCGCTCCGTCCGTCACCGGTGGTCGGAACGCGCGTCGCGTGACCTCGGCGGCGATCACGATCACGACGATCAGCGCGCCGAACACCGCGAAGGTCGGCGCTGTCGCGGTACCGGCGGCGATCGATCCCAAGAGGCTCGCGCCGAGCGGGACGCCGAGGAGCGTCTCGGACAGCAGCGCGTTCGCATGGCCCGCGATCGTCGGGAATGCGAAGAGCGCATAGACGACCCCGATGACCGGCGCCTGCGCCACGAGGGGCAGGCAGCCTGCGAACGGCGAGGTGTTCTCGTCGGCGTACAGCCTCATGGTCTCGCGCTGCAGCCGCTCGCGGTCGCGGCCGTACCGCTTCTGCAGGTCGCGCAGCTTCGGCGCGAGCCGGCTGCGCGTCTGTTCGGCCTTGGCCTGCGACACTCCGGCGGGCACGAGCGCGGCGCGCACCAGCAGGGTGAGGAGAAGGACGGATGCCGCGGCTGCAGCCGCACCCGCGAGTGGTTCGAGGAGCACCGTGATCTGCATGAGCACGGCGTAGGCCGCGTCGAGGATCGCGGCGACAGGGGGGAAGGCGTAGATGTCCAAGGGTGGTCCGTTCGTCGATGCCGAGGTGGTCGCATGCGGCCACGACGACGTCGGCAGACGCCGACGGCACCCCGCGGACGGGGGAGCGCGGACGGCGCGGAACGGGTCAGGCGGCCGGGACCGCGAATCCCGGCGCGCGCGGACGCGAGTGTCCGGGGGCATCCGGATCGCTCTGCGCAGGCCTCACCGACACGTCGATCGCGCGGCGCGGGTGCGGCGACGACCCGACGGCGGAGGCGGGAAGCTCGACTGACGCGGCGGTGAGGGCGACGATCGCGATCGCCGCGAGCGCGGCGGCGAGCACCAGTGCGCTGGGCTCGCGGACCGCGACGGCACCGAACACCTCGAGCAGCAGGCGGAGCAGAATGCCCAGAGACTCGCTCATGCCCACCGCCTTCCGTCGACCGCGCTCACGCTAACACGGACGCCGGGCTAGACTGACCGCGTGTTGACCTGTCGTTGTTGTCGCTGAGTGCCGCCGGCACGCTTCCGCGACCCCGACAGCCCGTCCGCGCCCCGCGCGGCGACACCACCTAGGACACATCCGTGCGTTACGCCAAGAGCGTGGCCGACCTGGTCGGCAACACCCCTCTCGTCCAGCTCACCCGCGTCACCGACGGCATCGCCGCCACGGTCCTCGCGAAGGTCGAGTACTTCAACCCGGGCAGCTCCGCCAAGGACCGCATCGCCCGCAACATCATCGACGCCGCCGAGCGTGACGGCCTGCTGCGTCCGGGCGGCACGATTGTCGAGCCGACCAGCGGGAACACCGGCGTCGGCCTGGCGCTGATCGCGCAGCAGCGCGGGTACCGCATGATCTTCGTCGTGCCCGACAAGTTCGCGGGCGAGAAGGTCGCCGTGCTGAAGGCGTACGGCGCCGAGGTCGTCATCACCGAGACGAGCGTTCCGCCCGAAGACCCGCGCTCGTACTACAGCGTGTCGGACCGCTTGGCCCGCGAGATCCCCGGCGCGTTCAAGCCGAACCAGTTCGCGAACCAGAACGGTCCCCGCGGCCACTACGAGACGACCGGGCCCGAGATCTGGCGCGACACCGACGGCCGGGTGACGCACTTCGTGGCGGGCATCGGCACGGGCGGCACGATCACCGGCACCGGGCGGTACCTGCGCGACGTGTCCCATGACGCCGTGCGCGTGATCGGGGTCGATCCCGAGGGCTCGATCTACTCCGGCGGTCCGGTTCACGGCTACCTCACCGAGGGCGTCGGCGAGGACTTCTGGCCTGAGACGTACGACCGCACGGTGGCGCACGAGGTGGTGCGCGTCCCCGACGCCGAGTCGTTCGCGATGACGCGCCGACTCGCCCGCGAGGAGGCGCTGCTCGTCGGCGGCTCGAGCGGGATGGCCGTCGTCGGCGCGCTGCGCGTCGCCCGCGACCTGCCTGCTGACGCGGTGGTCGTCGTGCTGCTCCCCGACCACGGCCGCGGCTACCTCAGCAAGATCTACGACGACGGCTGGATGCGCGCACGAGGCTTCG
The DNA here is from genome assembly GCF_014837165.1 of Microbacterium gallinarum. Lineage (GTDB taxonomy): Bacteria > Actinomycetota > Actinomycetes > Actinomycetales > Microbacteriaceae > Microbacterium > Microbacterium gallinarum. Next base: position 144,992 of record NZ_JACSPM010000005.1, on the reverse strand, counting down.
ATGTCGACGCACCGGAGCCGGTCGCCGAGCAGCCCGAACCCCGATCCGAAGGAACCCAGGCATGACCGACACGAACGCCCCTCGCGGATTCGAGACCCGCGCCGTCCACGCCGGACAGACCTTCGATCCGACGACCGGCGCGGTCATCCCGCCCGTGCACTTCTCGACGACGTATGCCCAGGACGGCATCGGCGGGCTCCGCCAAGGCTTCGAGTACGGCCGCAGCGGCAACCCGACGCGCACCGCTCTCGAGTCACAGCTCGCCGCGCTCGAGGGCGGCGCGCACGGTCTGTCGTTCGCCTCGGGGCTCGCCGCCGAGGACGCACTCCTCCGATCCGTCCTCACGCCCGGCGACGAGGTGCTGCTCGGCAGCGACGTCTACGGCGGCACATACCGCCTGCTGGCCCGGGTGCTCGCGCCGTGGGGCATCGGTCTGCGGATCGTCGACATGAGCGACCTCGCCGCGGTCGGGGCCGCGCTCGCCGAGCGACCGGCGCGGATCCTGTGGGTCGAGACGCCGAGCAACCCGATGCTGCACATCACCGACATCGCGGGGCTCGCACGGCTCGGCCACGACGCCGGCGCCCTCATCGTCGTCGACAACACCTTCGCCTCGCCGGCGCTCCAGCAGCCGCTCTCGCTCGGCGCCGACGTCGTCGTCCATTCGACGACCAAGTACCTCGGCGGGCACTCCGACGTCGTCGGCGGCGCGCTGATCCTCAATGACGACGCTCTCTACGAGCAGGCGAAGTTCCACCAGTTCGCGGTGGGTGCGGTCTCCGGTCCGCTGGACGCCTGGCTCACCACGCGCGGTATCAAGACGCTCGCCGTGCGCATGCAGCGCCACAGCGAGAACGCGCAGGCGGTGGCGGAGTTCCTCGACGCGCACCCGAAGGTGGCCCGCGTGCACTACCCCGGCCTGCCCGCACACCCCGGTCACGAGCTCGCCGCCCGCCAGATGAGCGGCTTCGGCGGCATCGTCTCCGCGGAACTGGCGGACGCGGCATCCGCTCGCCGTCTCGCGGAGTCGACGAAGCTGTTCCAGCTGGCGGAGTCGCTGGGCGGTGTGGAGTCGCTCATGAACTACCCGGATGCAATGACCCACGCATCGGTGCGCGGCACCGAGCTCGCCGTCCCCGAGGAGCTCGTGCGGCTGTCGGTCGGCATCGAGACCGTCGACGACCTCATCGCCGACCTGGATCAGGCGCTCTCGGCCCTCTGAGCCCGGCGCTCTGAGCCCAGCGCGGGATCGCTCACCTGTCACAAGGTGCCGCCGCGGGCAGCACTTCGCGACAGGTGAGCAGCCCGCGCCCGAGTCGCCGCCGCTCACCTGTCACAAGGTGCCGCCGCGGGCAGCACTTCGCGACAGGTGAGCAGCGGGCACCGGGGTCGTAGGCTCGAAGGATGACCGAGAGCCTGCTGTCCCAGCCGCTGCGGATCGGGGCCGTGACGGTTCCGAACCGCATCATGCAGACGGCGCACTCGAAGCAGTACTCCGACCGCGTCGAGTCCGACCGCGAGACGGCGTACTTCGTGCGGCGGGCGGAGGGCGGCTGCGGCCTGTTCATCGCCGGCAACCACTTCGTGCATCCGTCGGGCTCGATCCGCGGCTTCCAGGACGCGTTCCGGCCGGAGTCGGTTCCGGCCAGCCGTCGCATGACCGACGCCATCCACGACGCCGGTGCGCGCGTCTTCGTGCAGCTCAACCACCACGGCGCGCAGGCGCAGCCCGACGGACCCGACGGACCGCGCACGGTGTATGCCCCGTCGCGCATACTGTCTCCCTCCACCTCGCACGCGACGCGGGCGATGAGCCACGACGACATCGCCTCGGTGATCGAGGGGTGGGCGACCTCGGCTGCGCATTCCCGCGACGGAGGGTTCGACGGCGTCGAGATCCACATGGCGCACGGGTACCTGCTCCACCAGTTCCTCTCGCCGCTCTACAACGCCCGGCGCGACGAGTACGGCGGCGACCTCGAGGGCCGCACGCGGTTCCCGCGTGAGGTGCTGCGCGCCGTGCGCGCACGTGTCGGCGACGACTTCACCGTCGGCATCCGCATCGTCGCGAACGAGTTCCACGCCGACGGACTCGACGGCGCGGCGATGCGCGAGGTGATCGCGCGCCTCCGTGCCGAAGCGCGCATCGACTTCCTCGACCTCGCCGCCGGCGGGTACCACAACGTGCACTACGTCTTCCCGTCGTCCGCCATGCCTGTGGCGTGGCTGCGCGACGACGTGGCGGCGGTCAAGGCGGCGGACCCCGACGTGCCGGTGTTCGGCGTCGGCGCCGCGCAGTCGGTTGAAGAGGCCGAGGAGGTCGTCGCGTCGGGCATCGCCGACATGGTCGCCCTCACGCGGGCTCAGATCGCCGACCCCGACCTCGGACTGAAGCTCACCGGCGCGACCGGTGCTGCAGGGGCCGGCGGCATCCGTCATTGCATCCGGCTGAATCAGGGATGCCTCGGCCGCGGCAGTCGCGGATTGGCGATGTCGTGCACCGTCAACCCGCTCGCGGGCCGGGAGCGCGAACGCGCGGAGCGCCCCCGCGCCGAGGTCGCGCAGCGGTGGATCGTGGTCGGCGGCGGACCGGCAGGCATGCGCGCCGCGGTCGAGCTCGCTTCCGACGGGCACGACGTCACGCTGCTCGAGGCGGATGAGGAGCTCGGCGGCCAGCTGCGGCTCGCGCGGCGCGTCCCCGGCCGCGAGAGCGTCGGCCTGCTCGTGAACGACCTGGTGCGCGATCTCGCGGATGCGAGCGTCGACGTACGGCTCGGGGTGCGCGCGACCGCCGCCGATCTGCGCGCGGAGGCTGCCGACGGCATCGTCCTTGCCACCGGGGCGACGGCGCCGCGCCGTTCGTCGCTCGCTCTGGGCGGCGCGTACGCCGGCGGCTTCCCCCTCGAGGGCACGGTCGACGCGTTCGCCGCGGCATCCGCCCCTGCACGCGTCGGATCGCGGATCGCCGTCGTCGACGCGGACGGCACGGCGTACGCGGCCGGCATCGTGCTCACCCTGCTCGACCACGTCGACGAACTCGAGCTCGTCACGCCGTTCGAGTCGGTGTTCCCGCATATCGGCGCGGGCTACGACCGGCCGCTCCTGCTGCAGCGCCTGCGCGCGCACGGCGGCTTCCGGCGCCGCACGGCGCAGTCGGTGACCGCCCTCGGCAGTGGCACGGTCGACCTCGCCGACACGCTCACCGGCGTCGATGAGACGCTCACCGGGCTCGACGCCGTCGTGGCGGTCGAGCCGCGCGCCTCCGTCGTGATCGACGGACTGTCGGATGCCGCGCCCCGCGTCGTCACCATCGGCGACGCCTACGCGCCCCGCACGATCGACGCCGCGATCTTCGAGGCGGTCGAGGTGGCCTACGACGTGGCCGGGCTCGCGGTGCTCCGCGGCTGAGCTCGCGGCCGCTCCGCGTCGCCTGACGTCCGCCGGACACGCTGGCTAGGGTGGGCGAGTGGACCCCGTCGCGGCGACGCTGATCATCCTGGCACTGGCGATCGTCGCCTTCGTGAGCAATCGCGTGCCCCTCGGAGTCGTCGCGCTCGGCGTCTCGCTCGCGCTGTTCTTCACCGGTGTGCTCACGCTGCCGCAGGCGCTCGCCGGCTTCGGCGACCCGACCGTCCTGTTCATCGCGGCTCTCTTCGTGGTGAGCGAGTCGCTCGATGCGTCGGGCGTCACGGCGTGGGCGGGGCAGAAGGTGATCGGCCGCGCGGGCACCCGCCGCCTCCCCCTCCTGGTGCTCATCTGCATGCTCGTCGCCGGGGCGGCTGCGCTGATCAGCATCAACGGCGCGGTCGCCGCGCTCCTGCCCCTGGTGGTCGTCGTCGCGTCCCGCGCGGGCATCCCGACCTCGCAGCTCCTCATGCCGCTGGCATTCGCGGCCTCCGCCGGTTCGCTGCTGCTGCTCACCGGCACCCCGGTGAACGTCATCGTCTCGGAGATCGCCGCCGAGAACGGCGGTCGCGCCTTCGGCTACTTCGAGTTCGCGCTAGTCGGTGTTCCCCTGGTCATCGTGACGGTCGCGTTCATGGCCCTGTTCGGCAAACCGCTGCTTCCCGTACGCACCGTCAGCAGCATGCCTCTCGACCTCGTGCGGCACGCGCGCCTGCTGCGGCAGCAGTACTCGCTCAGCCTCGACACCGGCCTGATCATGGGACCGCAGAACGGCGTGAGCGAGGTCGTGATCCCGCCGCGGTCACCTCTCATCGGCACCACGGTGTACTGCGGCATGGCCGCGCCCAACGGCGAACTGGTGATCCTGGCCGCCCGTCGCGGTGATGAGCAGCTGAAGGGCCAGGACATCACGATCCAGGCGGGCGACGTGCTGCTCATGCAGGGGACGTGGGACGACCTCACCCGGCACGCGGAGAAGACGGGCGTGCTCGTCGTCGACCCGCCCGCGCGACTGCGCCGCTCGGTGCCGCTCGGCCGCGGCGCCAAGCGATCGCTGGTCGTGCTCGCCGCGATGATCGTGCTCCTCGCAACCGGCGTCGTGCCGCCGGTCGTCGCCGGACTGCTCGCGGCGATGGCGCTGGTGCTGACGCGGACGGTCACGCCGATGCAGGCGTATCGGTCGATCTCGTGGACGACGATCGTGCTGATCGCCGGCATGATCCCGCTGTCGACGGCCTTCATCGAGACCGGCACCGCCGCGCTCATCGCGGATGGGCTGCTCTCCATGCTCGGCGCGGGCGGACCGCACGTCGCCCTGGCAGCGCTGTGCCTGCTCACCGTCGTGCTCGGTCAGCTGATCAGCAACACCGCGACGGTGCTCATCGTCGCTCCGATCGCGGTGTCGGTCGCCGCATCCCTCGATCTGTCGGTGCAGCCGTTCATGATGGCGCTCACCGTCGCGGCGGCCGCCTCGTTCCTGACTCCCATCGCGACCCCGGTCAACCTGATGGTGATGGAGCCCGGCGGCTACCGGTTCGGCGACTACTGGAAGCTCGGGCTCCCGCTCGCCGTGATCTTCCTGCTGTTCGCCGTGCTCTACGTGCCCCTGGTCTGGCCCTTCTGACACGGCCGATGCCCGGCGAATCGCTTCGCCGGGCATCGGGAGCGCCGTGCCGCGGGAGCAGCCGCGCAGCGTTCTCCGCTACCGCGTCAGGCCGCGGACCAGCCCCCGTCGCTCGCAAGCGTGACGCCGTTGATGTTCACGCCGTCGTCGGAGAGCAGGAAGGTGATGGATGCCGCGAGAGCATCGGCCTCGACCGGGTCGGACATGACCGCCATGCCGGTGCGCACGCGCTCCGCTCCGAGCGGCGAGGCGAAGCTCGCCTCGATGTTGGTGATCGTCGCGCCGGGGGCGACCGCGTTGACGCGGATGCCGCTGGGACCGTACATGAAGGCGCTCGACTTGGTGAGGCCGACGACGGCGTGCTTGGACGCGGTGTAGGCGGCACCGGCGGCAGAGCCGCGCAGCGCGGCTTCGGATGCGGTGTTGACGATCGAGCCGCCGCCCTGAGCGAGCATCGTCGGGATGACCGCTCGCATGAGCTTCATCGTGCCGTCGACGTTCACGCGGAAGACACGCTGCCAGACGGCGTCGGAGACCTCGCCCACCGGCGTCATGTCGTCCATGATCCCGGCGATGTTGGCGAGACCGTCGATGGTGTCGCCGGCCGTCTCGACGATGCGGGCGATCGCTTCGTCGTCGGTGATATCGGCGGCGAGGGCGGAGATGTCGGCCCCCGGGTGTTCGCCGACGAACTCGTCGAGGCGCTCCTGGCTGACGTCCACCGCGATGACCCGACCGCCCTCGCGCGCGATGCGGGACGCCGTGGCGCGGCCGATGCCCGAGCCGGCCCCGGTGACGATCACGGTCTGACCGGCGAAGCGGCCCTGGTCGATGCGTTCGGTCCACTCACGCAGCGCGACCGTCGGCACGGCGTCGTCGGCACCGTCGGCAGCGTCGGCGGTGACGGCCGGGGCAGCGCCGGTGGCGCCCTCGGGCACGTCGCCCGCGGCGGCACGAGCGACCAGGTCGTCGAGCATCCCCTGGGTGAAGGAGCCGCGACTGAGCTTCACGAGTCGCTTGATCGCGAGGCGTCGCACGGGTGTGAAGACCTCGGGCGTCTGCCCGCTCTGCGCGAGCATGTGGGTGAGGATCGCGTTCCCGGCGGGATCGGCCAGCCACTCGGCGATCGAGGAGTCCCCGGTGAGGGGCTTCGGGTTGCCCATGATGAGTTCCTTTCGTAACCGGACATCATTGTCCGGAGTTAGGCTACACCCGTGCAGAGCACCGCATCCCCCCGTGCGAACCGTGGGCCCGCCGCCGCCGCCGAGAATCGCAGAGCCCTGATCGCCGCCGCTCGAGAGGTGTACGCCGACGGGGGCCTCGCCGCGCCCTTCAGCGCTGTCGCCAAGCGCGCCGGCGTCGGGCAGGGCAGTCTCTATCGGCACTTCCCCGACCGCACGGCGCTCGCCGTCGCGGTGTTCGAGGAGAACGTCGCCGAGTTGGAGGAGTACATCTCCGGTCCCGACCGCACGATCGACGACCTGCTCGACAGAGTCGTGGCGCAGGCCGTCGAGTCCACCGCGCTGCTCGCGCTCATCACGGCCGACCTGACCGACCCGCGCGTTCAGCCGCTGGGCGAGCGCTTCGCCGTGGTGGTGTCGTCGCTCGTCGAACGAGAGCACCGTGCGGGCCGCATCGGCGACCACATCGACGCCGAGGACGTGACGATGGCGGCCGGGATGCTGGCCACCGAGCTGGCCCGCACCGACCCGCCTGCCCGGCCCGCCGTCGCGGCAAGGGCCCGGCGCCTGTTCGCCGCCGCGTTCGCGCCGCGCTGACACGGCGCTCTATGCTCCTCGCATGGGCAGGTTCATCTACGACACGACGGCGAACTCGGTCGACATCGACGATCGGACCCTCGCGCATCTGCGCATCGTCATCATGAACAAGCTCCGCCGGGGGGAGCCGTTCATGTTCGACGTCGAGGTGGGCGACGGCAGTGGTCGTCGCAGCTTCTGGATCCATCCGTCCGTGCCGCTGCAGTTCCACTTCTTCGGCAGCCGTCAGCCGCGGGTCAATCGGCGCTGGATCGAAGACCTGATGCTCTCCGCGAGTGGCCCCTCCGGGCTCTCGATCGTCCCCGAGCCCGCCGAGGACGCCGCGCCGGAAGAGGCCTGAGAGCCTCAGCGCTCGTCGCCGGGGAACTCGGTGCCCGCCACTCGCAGGGTGCCGACATCGAGGCTGTCGACCTCGACCGCGCCGAGCGTCACATCTCCCTCCGCCGTGCCGCTCGTCGGCTCGGGCGCGGTGTCGATGTGCTCCGCGACGAGGGTGATGCCACCGGAGGAGCTGGCTGAGTTGGCAAGGTCTTCGACCCACTGCCGACTGAGCTTCGTCGGTTCGGGGTCGTCGAAGACGAAGCGCAGCGGGATGGAGGGATGCAGCCACAGCGTGCTGCGCCCGCGCGGCTCATCGTCCGGGTGCTCCCACGAGACGGTGAAGCTCTCCCCGCGCCGCAGCTTCGTCGTGATGACGACCTTGAGATGCGCCAGCGCCCGGTCTTCGATGTGGATCGGAGTCGCCGAGCCGCCGTAGTAGATGGTCCCCACGCCGCGATCCTATGCCTTGCCGCCGCGCCGGGGGTGGGGTTCCAGCAGTCGCGCGAGAAGATCGAGCGATTCGGACTGGGGGACCGACTCGTCGAGCATCCACTGGGTCTGCAGCCCGTCGGACGCCGCGATGACGAGCGATGCGACGGACTCGGCATCGACGTCGTCACGGATGCGCCCCGACGCCTGCCCGCGCTCGACGCGCTGCACGAGGTCGGCGCGCACCGCCGCGAAGCGCTCGGTGGCGAAGGCGGTGGCGTCGGGATGGCCGGCTTCGAGGGCTGCCGCGACGAGCGTCGAGTAGAGCTGCACCAGCCCGGGCACGGCGTGGTTGCGTCGAGCGGATGCGGTCATGATGTCGACGGGCGACGCGTCGAGGCCGTGCGGCTCGGCCTCGACCTGCTGGCGCTCCGCCTCGCGGTACACCTCGACGAGCAGGCTTTCGCGCGACGAGAAGTAGTGCGACAGCGCGGCATGCGAGACCCCGATCTCCTGGGCGATCGATCGCAGGCTGGTACCGGCCGACCCCCGCCGCGCGAACACTTCGATGGCACGGTCGAGGATCTGCTGTCGCCGGGCGAGGCCCTTCGCATACGGCCCGCGCGGCCGGGACGAGGCGTCGTCGTCGGCGGCGACCGCGGGCTCTTCGGGCATGCAGGCATCCTAGCCAGAATGAAAACCTCCGTGTGGAGGTTTTGTGCTAGCGTGCTCACGTGGCGCCATCGGGCGCACGTCGACGTCGACCACAGGAGAGGTTCCATGACGGCACTCACATCGGTTCAGCTGTTCACCGTGAAGGACGCCCTCGAGGCCGACCTGGACGGCACCCTCGCCGAGGTCGCCCGGCGCGGGTTCACCGCCGTCGAGCCTTACGACTTCGTCCGGCGCGCGGCCCCGCTCGCGGCATCCCTCACCGCTCACGGCCTTGCCGCCCCCACCGGCCACGCATTCCTCGCGTCGACCTCCTTCGTGAACCCCGACGGCAGCGGCACCACACTCCCCGTGCCGACGCCCGACGAGGTGTTCGATGCCGCCGAGATCCTCGGCATGGGCACGGTCATCGACCCGTACACCGAGCCCGCCCGCTGGGAGACGCGCGAGCAGATCGAGGAGACCGCACGCCTGCTCAACGCCGCCGCCGAGATCGCGGCCCACCGCGGACTGCGCGTCGGGTACCACAACCATGCGCACGAGCTCGAGGCGCAGATCGACGGGCAGACCGGCCTCGAGCTGCTCGCCGAGCTGCTGGACCCCCGCGTCGTGCTCGAGGTCGACCTGTACTGGGCCGCCCGCGCGGGAGTCGACCCGGCCGCGCTGCTCACCACGCTGGGCGACCGCGTCGTCGCGGTGCACGTCAAGGACGGCACGCTCGACGCCGAGGCGATCAAGGCCTACCCGCCCGCCGACCAGGTGCCGGCCGGCACGGGCAACGTGCCGCTGAACTCGGCGCTGGACGCGGCATCCGCTCTTGAATTCGCCATCGTGGAGTTCGACGCCTACGCCGGCGACCTGTTCGACGCGATCGAGCAGAGCCGCGTCTTCCTCGACGAGCGGGCGGCGGCCTGATGGGCGCGCCCGTCGGCGTCGGCATCATCGGCGCGGGGAACATCAGCGACCAGTACCTGCGGAACCTCACGGCCTTCCCCGACGTGAGGGTGCTCGCGATCGGCGACCTGCTCGAGGACCGGGCGCGCGAGCAGGCGGCGAAGTACGGCGTGCCGAGGGCCGGGGGCGTCGACCTCGTGCTCGGCGACCCCGACATCGAGATCGTCGTCAACCTCACGATCCCCGCCGTGCACGTCGAGGTCTCCGAGGCGATCCTGGCCGCCGGCAAGCACGTGTGGACCGAGAAGCCCATCGGCGTGGATCGTGCGTCGTCGCTGCGCATGCTCGAGAAGGCGGATGCCGCGGGCCTGCGCGTCGGCGTCGCGCCCGACACGGTGCTCGGACCGGGCGTGCAGACGGCGAAGCGCGCGATCGCCCGCGGTGACATCGGGCGCCCGCTGTTCGCGCAGACGACGTTCCAGTGGCAGGGGCCGGAGATCTTCCATCCCAACCCCGCGTTCCTCTACGCCGTCGGTGGCGGTCCGCTGCTCGACATGGGTCCGTACTACGTCTCGGCGCTCGTCCACGTGTTCGGTCCGGTCGCGGCGGTCGCAGCGGTCGGCCTGCGCGCCACCGACTCACGCGTCGTGCAGGTCGGCCCGCTCGCCGGACAGGAGTTCCCCGTCGAGATCCCCTCGACCGTCTCGGTGCTGACGCAGTTCGAGCAGGGCGGCCAGGCGTCGAGTCTGTACAGCACCGATTCCCCGCTGCTGCGCCAGGGCATCGTCGAGATCACCGGCACCGAAGGGACGCTCGTCATCCCCGACCCGAACACCTTCGGCGGTCCGATCACGATCACGCGACCGCTCGCCGAGATGATCGTGCCGCCGGCGCCGGTCGTGCAGGAGATCGTGGAGGTCGAGCAGGAGGGCGTTCTCGCCGGGCGCGGCCTGGGCCTGCTGGACATGGTGCGGTCGATCCGCGCCGGGCGCCCGCACGTCGCGACGGGGCGCTTCGGCTACCACGTGCTCGACACGCTGCTCTCGATCGAGGAGTCCGTCGAGTCCGGCGCCTTCGTGCCGGTGCAGAGCACGATCGACGCGGTGGGCTCGATCCCGGCCGACTTCGACCCCTACGCCGCGACGCTCTGACGCGTTCCTCGCCCGCCCGGCCCCGCCCCGCCCCTTGTTCGTTGTCCACAGGAGCGGCCTCAGCCGGGCTGCGGACCCTGCATCCGTGGACGACGAACTGGGGGGAGGGGCGGAGGGGCGGCGGAGCGTCAGCGGGTCGCGCGGGCCAGGTTCGCCTCGAGCTCGGACTTCGTCTGCCGCGACACGTACGCCGGCTGGTCGCGCTCGACGCGCCAGCTCTCGGCGACCGAGCCGATGTCGACGGTGTCGAAGCCGAACTCGTCATACAGCTCCGTGACGAACGCCACGGCGTCGGGGTGATCGCTCGCCGTGGCGAGCGCGCGCCGGTCCTCAGTGCCCGAGGGGGCACCCGTCGTCAGGATGTCCGTCGAGTACAGGTGGTTGAACGCCTTCACGACCTTCGAGTCGGGCAGGTGCTCCTGCAGCATCCCGGTCGTGGTGGTCTGCTTGGCGTCGAGCGCGGCGATCCGCCCGTCGCGCTCCCAGTAGTAGTTGTTCGTGTCGAGCACGATCTTGCCCGCGAGGGGCTCGACCGGGATCTGATCCAGCGCCTTGAGCGGCACGGTCACGATGACGACGTCACCGGATGCCGCGGCATCCGTCACAGTTCCTGCCGAGACATTCGGCCCGAGCTCGCCGGCGAGCGCCGTGAGCGTCTCGGGACCGCGCGAATTGCTGATCACGACCTCGTAGCCGCGCTCGGCGAGGCCGCGCGCGAGGGTCGATCCGATGTGTCCTGCTCCGATGATTCCGACTCGTGTCATGCCGTAGGGGAACGCGCAGACGCCCGGCGGGAATTCCCGCCGGGCGTCATGCTGCGACTCAGAGCCGGGTCCAGGCCTCCGTCAGCACCGAGCGGAGGATCTGCTCGATCTCGGTGAACTCGCTCGGTCCGATGGTCAGCGGCGGAGCGAGCTGGATGACCGGGTCGCCGCGGTCGTCGGCCCGGCAGTACAGGCCGGCGTCGAACAGAGCCTTCGAGAGGAACCCGCGCAGCAGCCGCTCGGACTCGTCGTCGTCGAACGTCTCCTTCGTCGCCTTGTCCTTCACCAGCTCGATGCCGAAGAAGTATCCGTCGCCGCGCACGTCGCCGACGATGGGCAGGTCGGTCAGCTTCTCGAGCGTCTGGCGGAAGATCGGCGAGTTCTCGCGCACCCGCTCGGGCAGGCCCTCCTCCTCGAAGATGTCGAGGTTCTCGAGCGCCACGGCGGCCGCGACGGGGTGACCGCCGAAGGTGTAGCCGTGGTAGAACGCGGTGTCGCCGTGCGCGAACGGCTCGTAGATGCGGTCCGAGACGACGGTGCCGCCGAGCGGCGCGTAGCCGCTGGTGACCGCCTTGGCGAACGTGATCATGTCGGGCTGGTACCCGTAGGCGTCGCACGCGAACATGTGCCCGATTCGGCCGAAGGCGCAGATCACCTCGTCGGACACCAGCAGCACGTCGTACTTGTCGCAGATCTCGCGGACCCGCTGGAAGTAGCCGGGAGGGGGCGGGAAGCATCCGCCCGAGTTCTGCACCGGCTCGAGGAAGACGGCCGCGACGGTGTCAGGACCCTCGAACTGGATCATCTCCTCGATGCGGTCCGCGGCCCACACGCCGAACTCCTCGAGGCTGCCCGTGGGAGCGCCCATGTCTTCGGCGCGGTAGAAGTTCGTGTTCGGCACGCGGAAGCCGCCGGGGGTCAGCGGCTCGAACATGGCCTTCATGGCAGGGATGCCGGTGATCGCGAGCGCGCCCTGCGGGGTGCCGTGGTAGGCGACGGACCGCGAGATCACCTTGTGCTTAGTGGGCTTGCCCTGCAGCTTCCAGTAGTACTTCGCGAGCTTGAAGGCGGTCTCGACGGCCTCGCCGCCGCCCGTGGAGAAGAAGACCTTGTTGAGGTCGCCGGGCGCGTAGTCGGCGATGCGGTCGGCCAGCTCGATCGCGGCGGGGTGCGCGTACGACCAGATCGGGAAGAAGGCGAGCTGCTCGGCCTGCTTCGCGGCGACCTCGGCGATGCGCTTGCGGCCATGACCGGCGGCGACGACGAACAGGCCGGCCAGGCCGTCGATGTACTTCCTGCCCTGCGAGTCCCAGATGTGGTGGCCCTCGCCCTTGACGATGATCGGGACGCCCGGTCCTTCGGTCATCACCGACTGGCGGGCGAAGTGCATCCACAGATGATCCTTGGCCATCTGCTGGAGCTCGGCCTCGGTGCGGGCGTGGCGTTCGGTCGTGGTCGACATGGGTGGGCCTTCCGTAGGACGTGTCCCCGACCCTACGCCGTGGGCCATCGGCTGCGTCAGTGGCCCCGGCAGACAATTGGTGCGGTCTCACCGACCGAGCCGGACGCGCTGACGCGCCTCCGGCTCGGCGGCGTCGGCGCGCAGTCGGGCGTCATATGTTCGCTCACGCGTACGGACTAAGGTTAGGCTTACCTGATCCAGTCATCCGTTCGTGAAGGAGATCCTGCATGACCCCTCGACGCACCGCGATGGCGGCACTGGCCGTCGTCGCTCTCGTCACCACCGGCTGCGCAGCCACGCCGTCGGGCCCCGGCTCCGCGCCGTCGGAGGATGGCGCCGCCATCGAGAGCGATGGCGTGCTGACGCTGTACTCGGGCCGCAGCGAGGATCTGATCGGACCGCTGATCGAGCAGTTCACGGAAGAGACGGGCATCGAGGTCGAGGCGCGATACGGCTCGACGGGCGAGATCGCGGCGCTGCTGCTCGAGGAGGGGAACGCGACTCCCGCCGAGGTGTTCCTCTCGCAGGACGCCGGCGCGCTCGGCGCGCTCACCCAGGCGGGCCTCGCCTCGGCGATCCCCGCCGAGCTCGCCGACGCGGTCCCCGCGGGCTTCACCAGCACGGATGGCAGCTGGGTCGGCATCACGGGGCGCGCCCGTGTGATCGCATACGACGGCAGCCAGCTCACCGCGAACGAGGTGCCCGACTCCACCGACGATCTGGTGGCGCCGCAGTGGAACGGAAAGGTCGCGTTCGCCCCGGGCAATGCCAGCTTCCAGTCCTTCGTGACGGGCCTTCGCGTCCTCGAGGGCGAGGAGGCGGCGGACGAGTGGGTCGCAGGAATCGCGGCAAACGCCCCGGTGCTGACTGAAAGCAACGGTGATTCGCTCGAGCTCGTCAACACCGGCGCGGCGCAGCTCGGCCTGATCAACCACTACTACTGGTACGAGGCGGCCGAGGAGGTCGGTGCGGAGAACATGCGCGCACAGCTGAAGTTCCTCCCCGGTGACGCGGGCGGGATCATGAACGTCACGGGAGCGGCGATCCTCGCCGGCGCACAGGGCGATCCCGATGCCGTCGCCTTCGTGGAGTATCTGCTGTCCGAGGACGGTCAGGCGTACTTCGTCGAGCAGACGCACGAGTACCCGCTGGTGCCCGGCGTCGCCGCGCCGGAGGGGCTTCCGGAGCTCGACACCCTCGTGAACCCCGACCTCGACCTCAGCGACCTCGAGTCGGTCTCCGAGACGCAGGAGCTCCTGGCCGCGCACGGCCTCATCTAGGCGTCGTGGACCGCTCGACCTCGAGTCCTCGCCGGAAGGCCCCGCTGCTGCTGATCGCAGCGGCGGGGCTGTCGGCCGTCCTCGCGGCGATCCCGCTCATCTACCTCGGCGTCCGCATCGGCGAAGCGGGGTGGGAGGGCGTGATCCGGGTGCTGGAGCGCCCCCGGATCCCCCTTCTGCTCGCGAACACGGTCGTGCTCGCGGCATCCGTCACCCTCTCCGCCGTCGCGCTGGGAGTCGCCGGCGCACTCGCCCTCAGCCGCGTCCGACTGCCCGCGCCGCGTCTGTTCGCGGTGGCGGCCGTGCTGCCGCTCGCGGTGCCGTCGTACCTCGCGGCGTTCGGCTGGCTCGCGACCTTCCCCGGGATCCACGGGTTCTGGCCGTCGTGGGCGGTGCTCACCCTCGTGACCGTTCCGTATGTGACCCTCCCCGTCGTCGGCGCCCTCCGGGGCGCCCCCGCCGCGTTCGCCGAGGTCTCCCGAACGCTCGGCCACGGTCCGGTGCGCACGTTCGTCTCGGTCGTGTGGCCCGGCATCCGCACCCCGACGCTCGCCGGTGCGCTGCTGACCTGCCTGTATGTGCTCGCGGACTTCGGCGGGGTCGCGCTGTTCCGCTATCCGGTGCTGACGACGGCGATCCATCAGGCGTACGGCGCGAGCTTCGACCGGTACTACGCCGCCGTCCTCGCGGGCGTGCTCGTGCTCATCGCGCTCGCGATCTTCGCGGCGGAGCGGCGCCTCCGCCCGCGCCGGGAGTTCGCCGTCGGACGTGCGGGCGCCAGGCCACCGGGCCTCACGGGGTGGACCGTTCCGGTCGCCGCCGTCGTACTTCTCATCGCGCCGGTCGGCGCGGTCGCGGTGCCCGTCGCGAGCCTCATCGCGCGGCTGCTGAATGCGCAGACGGTGGACGGGACGGATGCCTCGGCCCTCGCCGAGGCGACCGGGAACACGATCGTCCTGTCCGTCGCCGGCGCGATCATCGCGGTGATCCTCGCCCTGCCGATCGCGACGCTCGCCGCGCGGTACGCGGGGCGGGTGTCGCGCATCCTCGAGACAGCGGGATCCGTGCCGCTGGCGGTGCCTGGAATCGTCCTGGGACTCGGACTCGTGTTCTTCTCGCTGGTCGCCGTGCCCGCGCTCTATCAGACGTCGATCCTGCTCGCCTTCGCCTACGGCATCCTCTTCCTGCCGAAGGCGGTCGGCACGATCCGTTCGTCGATCGAGCGCGTCCCCCGTGCGCTCGGTGACGTCGCCGGGACTCTCGGGCATGCCCCGCTCGCGACGTGGTGGCGCGTGACGATGCGCCTCGCGCGACCTGGCATCCTGGTGGCGGCGCTGTTCATCGCGGTGACCGCGATGAAGGAGCTGCCGGCGACGCTCATGCTCCGCCCCACGGGAACGACGACGCTTGCGGTCGAGCTGTGGGCGAGGACCGACATCGCCCAGTATGGAGCCGCCGTACCCTATGCGGTCGTGCTCGTCGTGCTCGCGACGATTCCGGCGGTGCTGCTGTCGCCGCGCGAGGAGCGTGTCGAGATGGGAAGGCCGGTATGAGCGAGCTCGTGGTGGACGGTGTCGTCGTGGACCTGGGCGGTGCGGATGTGCTGACGGATGTGTCGCTGCGCGTGCACGACGGTGCGTTCGCAGTGATCGTCGGCCCGAGCGGCTGCGGCAAGTCGACGCTGCTGCGAACGATCGCGGGGCTGATCCCGGCGCGAGCGGGACGCGTCGAACTCGGCGGCGAGATCGTCACGGATGCCGCCGCGGTCGTCGTGCCTCCGGAGCGTCGCGGGGTCGGCTGGGTGCCCCAGGACGCGACGCTGTTCCCGCACCTGACCGTCGCGCAGAACGTCGCGTTCGGTCGTGCGGGGCTCCGGGCCCGCCGGCGCCGGGCAGGGAAAGCCCTTCGGACGACCGACGACGAGCGCGTGCTCGGCGAGCTGCTCGAACTGACCGGCCTCGGCGCCCTCGCTTCCCGATACCCCGACCAGCTCTCGGGGGGCCAGGCCCAGCGGGTCGCGCTGGCGCGCGCCCTGGCCGCCGAGCCCCGGCTGCTTCTGCTCGACGAGCCGTTCGCCGCGCTGGACCCGCAGCTCCGCGGCGAGCTGCGCGAGGACGTACGCACGCTGCTCGGGCGATTGCGCGTGACCTGCCTGATGGTCACCCACGATCAGGACGAGGCCCTGCTGATCGCCGACACAGTGGTCGTGATGCGCGACGGTCGGGTGGTGCAGCAGAGCACGCCTGTCGACCTCTACCGGCATCCCGTCTCGCCCTGGGTCGCGACGTTCGTCGGAGAGGCCGTCTTCACCGACGGCGTCGCGACCGGGTCGGCGGCGTCCACTCCGCTCGGCGATCTCGTCATCTCGCCGCCGGCGAGCGGCCCGGTCACCGTGATGCTGCGACCGGAGCAGTTCGAGCTGGCGCCGGAAGGAGGAATCTCCGCCCGCGTGACCCGCGTGCAGTATGGCGGGCACGCCGCACTCGTCCACCTGGACAGCGAGGCGGGAGCCCTCCTGGCACGCGTGCCCGCCGGGTCGATTCCCCGGGTCGCCGACGTGGTCGCGGTCCGCGTCAGCGGGTCCGCGGTCGCCTATTCCTGACCCGGCGGACGGGGCACGCTGGGCTCGTCGGGCGACGGGAACGTGGGTTCCTGCGGGTTCGGGGCGAGCGGCTCGTCCGGCGTCGGGACGGGCGGCTCGGTCGGGTACGGCCCCGGTGTCTCCCCCGGAACTCCCGGTGTGCCGCCCGGAGCTCCCGGTGTGCCGCCCGGAGCTCCCGGTGTGCCTGGGAAGGTGTTCGGATCAGTCATGGGAAAGGCCCTCCTGTACCTCCCCAGACTGGGCCGGGCCGCGGCATCCCTCACCCCCGTTGACCGAGCCGCGCGAGCGGTGTAGTGCTCAGGACGCGGGGGACGACGCGCCGCTGGGGTCGGCGAGGAGCCTCTCGAACGCCGCCTCGGCCGCGCCGATGAGCAGCCGGTCCTCGGCCAGCGAGGCGACGCGGATGTCGAGGCCCTCCATGTTCGCCGTCATCGCCTGCGCGCCGACGGCGGCCGTGAGCCCCTCGACGTCGTGCTCGGCGAGCGTCGCCAGGAAGCCGCCCAGCACGACGACCGACGGATTGAGCACGTTCACGGCGTTGGCCAGAGCGGTCGCCAGGATGCCGCGCTGCCGCGTCAGCTCGTCCGTGACGTCGGGCTGATCCGATGCCGCGAGCGCCGCGGCGAGAGTCGGCTCGTCGGCGGCCGACAGCCGCACGGCCGCGAGCAGCCGTGCGCGGCTGACCTCGTCCTCCAGCACCCCCTCGCCCGCCCGCCGGTCCGCGTTCGACGCGATGCCGGGCCGGTTCTGCCCGAACTCGCCGGCGTAGCCGCCGGCGCCGGCCACCGGCATCCCGTGCACGATCAGCCCGCCGCCGATGCCGCTCGCACCGCCGTTGAGGTAGACGACGTGGTCGATGCCGCGCGCGGCGCCGTAGAGGTGCTCGGCGACGGCGCCGAGGCTGGCGTCATTGCCCACGACCGTCGGCAGCCCGGTGGCCGCGGTGACGAGATCGCGCACGGGCGCGTCGGTCCAATGCAAGTGGGGGGCGTCGCGCACGAGGCCATCCGCTGCGCGTACGAGACCGGGTACGGCGAGCCCGACCGCGACGATGCGCGCCCCGCTCAGTCCGCCCTCCCGCCACGCCGCGATGCGCTCGGCGATGATCGCCGCGGTCTCCTCCGGGGTGACCAGGTGGTCGACGTCGATGCGCTCGCGCAGCACGATCTCGCGGTCGAGTCCGATCGCGGCCAGCGTCACGGCGTCGACCTCGGGGTTCACTGCGGCGGCGATGACACGGGGAGCGGCGGCGACTACCGGGGAGGGGCGGCCGACCCGCCGTGACGGATCGGGTGCGCGCTCCTCGACGAGTCCCTCGCGTGCGAGCTCTGCGACCAGGTCGGCGATGGTCGACCGGTTCAGCCCGGTCGCTTCGGTCAGCGCGGCGCGAGACAGCGGGCCGTCGAGGTGCACGAGCCGCAGCAGGCGGGCCAGGTTTCGCTGGCGCACGCCTTCGGCGGCGGGGGACGGATCGGTCATCCCCCTCACTGTAGGGCCGCCACCGTGATCGGATCGGTATTTGTTGCGCTTGACTCCAAATGTGGGGCGGCCTACTCTGAGGACGTCCACATCACTTTCGACGCAGACGTCGAAACTTTCGAGAGGTTCGAGGATGAACACACGCAGCAGGATGCGCGTCTTCGCCGTGATCGCAGCCGCCGGCCTCACCGCCGGTGCACTCGCCGGCTGTACGGCCGGTGGGGGCGGCGACGACGGAGACGGCGACGGCGAAGAAGTCACGCTCACCTGGTGGCACAACGCCACCAACGGTCCCCTGCCCGACGTCTGGGAGGAAGTGGCGGCCGAGTTCGAGGAGGCCAACCCCGGCGTCAACGTGGAACAGGTCGGCTACCAGAACGAGGAGCTGCAGCGCACGCTCATCCCCAACGCGCTCGCGGCAGGCGACCCGCCGGACCTCTTCCAGGTGTGGCCCGGCGGCGAGCTGCGCGACCAGGTCGAGAACGGCTATCTGATGCCCCTCGACGACCTGATCCCCGACACCATCGAGAGCGTCGGCGCCACGGTGAACCCGTGGCAGGTCGGCGGCGAGACCTACGCCGTCCCCTTCACCTTCGGCATCGAGGGCTTCTGGTACAACACCGACATGTTCGAAGAGGCCGGCGTCGAGGTGCCCGAGACGTTCGACGACCTCGTCGACGCGGTGGCCGACCTGCGCGAGTCGGGCGTCGTTCCGATCTCGGTCGGAGCCGGCGCCGGCTGGCCGGCCGCGCACTGGTGGTACCAGTTCGCGCTCAAGTCCTGCTCGCCCGAGACCCTCGCAGCGGGTCAGGAGGAGTTCGACTTCAGCGACCCGTGCTGGGTCGAGGCGGGCGAGCAGCTCGAGGAGTTCCTCGGGATCGAGCCGTTCCAGGACGGCTTCCTCGGCACCGTGCCCCAGGAGGGCGCTGGCAGCTCCGCGGGCATGATCGCCAACGGCCAGGCCGCCATGGAGCTCATGGGCCACTGGAACGCCGGCACGATCGGCGGTCTCACCCCCGACCAGCAGGTGCCCGCCTTCCTCGGCTGGTTCCCGATGCCCGGCATCGAAGGCGCGGCCGGCGACCCGACGGCCGCACTCGGCGGCGGCGACGGCTTCGGCTGCGCGGCCGAGGCACCGCCGGAGTGCGCCGACCTGCTGGCCTACATCATGTCCGAGGACGTCCAGCGGCGCTTCGCCGAGAGCGGCTCGGGCATCCCGACGGTGCCCGCCGCACAGGATGGGCTCGAGGATGAGAACCTCAAGGCCGTCGCAGCCGGGCTGGCCGAGGCATCCTTCGTCCAGCTCTGGTTCGACACCGCGTTCGGCACGACTGTCGGCAACGCCATGAACGAAGGCATCGTCAACCTGTTCGCAGGCAACGGCACGCCGGAGGACATCGTCAAGCGGATGCAGGACGCCGCGGCGACGCTGTAGACATGACCACTCTCACCACGCCCGGGCCCGCGGTCACCGCGGGCCCGGGCCCTGCACCCACGCGCCCTCGGCGGCGCGGCGAGGCCCGCAAGCGCCTCGAGATCTTCTTCTTCATCACCCCCGCGCTCGTGCTGTTCCTGGGGTTCGTGATCCTGCCGGTGATCCTCGCGGCGGTCTACAGCCTCTACAACCTGCCTCCCGCGTTCCGGTGGGAGAACCTCGCCGACTCGGGCCGGTTCATCGGCCTCGACAACTACGTGCGGGCGCTGACCACACCCGAGTTCCAGCGAGCCATCGCCAACACCTTCTTCATCCTGATCATGTCCCTGCTCGTGCAGGGTCCGATCGCCATCGGCATCGCGCTGCTGCTCAACCGGCGCATGCGCGGCCGCAGCGTCTTCCGCCTGCTGATCTTCGTCCCCTACGTGCTCGCCGAGGTCATCGCGGGCCTGTCGTGGCGACTCATCCTCCAGCCGACCGGCGCGGTCAACGCGACGCTCGAGGCCATCGGACTCGGTGGACTCGCCCAGAACTGGCTCGCGGACCCGGATCTCGCGCTCTGGACGATCTTCTTCATCCTCACCTGGAAGTACATCGGCTTCGCCATCCTGCTCATGCTCGCAGGCCTCCAGGGCGTGCCCGACGAGCTCGCCGAGGCCGCGGCCATCGACGGCGCCAGCTGGTGGCAGATCCAGCGGTACATCACCCTGCCTCTCCTCGGCCCGACGATCCGCATCTGGGCGTTCCTGTCGATCATCGGCTCGCTGCAGGTCTTCGACATGATCTGGGTCACCGTCGCGCCCGCCGTGCGGCGGATCGCGACGGAATCCATGGCGACCTACATGGTGCAGCAGGGCCAGTTCGCCGGGCAGCCCGGCTATGGCAGTGCGATCGCCGTGATTCTCTTCGTCATCTCGCTCGTCATCGCACTCGTCTATCAGCGCTTCGCGCTGCGCCGCGACCTCGCGGGATCGATCACCGGATCCTCGGCCCGCCGCACGCGCGAGCCGGGCGTCCGACGCAAGAGAGGGGAGGGTTGACATGTCGGCCACCACCACCATCGTCACCGGCGGGACCGAGCCGCGCGACGTCCTGCCCGTCCGCCGCGGATTCGACTGGGGCCAGCCGTTCGTCTATCTCGTGGCGCTCGTCATCGCGGCGATCGCCATCGGCCCCGTGATCTACGTCTTCATGGGCGGCCTGCGCACCACCGCCGACATCAACGCCAACCCGGCCGGCCTGCCCGATCCGTGGACCCTCGAGAACTGGATCGCTGTGCTCAGCGCTCCGAGGTTCTGGGGCAACGTCTTCGCGAGCACGGTGCTGGCCGTCTCGACGACCGTCGGTGTCGTCGTCGCGGGCATCATGGCCGCCTTCGTGCTGGCGCGCTACGAGTTCCGCGGCCGTCAAGGCCTCTACACACTGTTCGCCGCGGGCCTGATGTTCCCCCTGACCGTCGCCGCGCTGCCGCTCACGCTGCTGCTGCGCACGCTCGGACTGCACGGAACCTACCTGGGCGTGATCATCCCGGGCATCGCGTTCGCCCTGCCCACCACGATCATCATCCTGGTGCCGTTCCTGCGGGCGATCCCCGCCGAGCTCGAGGAGGCGGCGATGATCGACGGTGCCTCGCGCATCGGGTTCTTCTGGCGCATCATGCTGCCGCTGGCCAAGCCGGGCCTCATCACGGTCGGCATCCTGGCCTTCGTCGCGAGCTGGAACGGCTACCTGCTTCCGCTGCTCGTGATCAGCACGGGCAGCCTGCCGCAGGAACTGTGGCCGCTCCCGCTCGGCGTGACGCAGTTCTCCAGCCAGTACTCGCAGAACACCGGCGCGATCCTGGCGTACACCTCATTGGCGATGATCCCGGCGCTGGCGTTCTTCCTCGTCGCCGAGAAGCGGATCGTCGGCGGACTGACAGGAGCGGTGAAGGGATGACCCTCTCGAACCAGACAGGCATCGAGAGCGTCGCGCCCTGGCGCGATGCGACGCTGCCGATCGACGACCGCGTCGACGCGCTCATCGCCGAGATGAGCGTCGCCGAGAAGGTGGCGCAGCTGTACGGCGTGTGGGTCGGAGCCTCCGACGACGGCGAGGACGTCGCCCCGCACCAGCACGACATGGACGACCACGTCGACCTCGACGCCATCCTGCCGATGGGGCTCGGGCAGCTCACGCGGCCGTTCGGCACGGCGCCGGTGGACCCGGCGACGGGGGCACTCTCGCTCCAGCGCGCGCAGCAGCGGATCATGGCCGCCAACCGCTTCGGCATCCCCGCACTGGCGCACGAGGAGTGCCTCGCCGGGTTCGCCACCTGGGGCGCGACCGCCTACCCGGTGCCGCTGAGCTGGGGGGCGTCGTTCGACCCCGACCTGGTGCGCGAGATGGGTCGCCGTATCGGCGACGACATGCGCTCCGTCGGCGTGCACCAGGGCCTCGCGCCGGTGCTCGACGTCGTGCGCGACGCCCGCTGGGGTCGCGTCGAAGAGACGATCGGCGAAGACCCGTACCTCGTGGGCACGGTCGCGACCGCCTACATCCAGGGCGTCGAATCGGCGGGCGTCATCGCCACGCTGAAGCACTTCGTCGGCTACTCCGCCTCCAAGGGCGGGCGCAACCTGGCACCGGTCTCGGTGGGCCCCCGCGAGCTCGCCGACGTGCTGCTGCCGCCGTTCGAGATGGCGATCCGCGAGAGCGGGGTCCGCTCGGTGATGAACTCCTACACCGACCTCGACGGCATCCCGACGGCCGCCGACGCCTCACTGCTGACCGGACTGCTCCGCGACGAATGGGGCTTCGAGGGCACGGTGGTCGCGGACTACTTCTCGATCGCCTTCCTGAAGGAGCTCCACCGCTACAGCGAGGGGTGGACGGAAGCTGCGCGCGACGCGCTCGCCGCGGGCATCGACGTCGAGCTGCCGACCGTCAAGACCTTCGGGGCGGCGTTCGTACGCGCCGTCGAGGACGGCGAGGTCGACGAGGGCCTCATCGACCGCGCGCTCCGGCGCGTGCTGCGGCAGAAGGCGGAGCTCGGCATGCTGGACGCCGCCTGGTCGCCGGTGCCGTCCGCGCTCGCGGACCGTGCCGGCACGAGCGAGGATGTGCGCGGCAGCGTCGACCTCGACCCCGCCTCCAACCGCGACCTCGCCCGGCGTCTCGCCGAGGAGGCCGTCGTGCTGCTCGCCAACGACGGCACCCTGCCTCTGGTCCGCCCGAAGCGCATCGCCGTCGTCGGGCCGACCGCCGCAGACCCCTACGCCGTGCTCGGCTGCTACTCGTTCCCGT
Organism: Microbacterium gallinarum; assembly: GCF_014837165.1. GTDB lineage: Bacteria > Actinomycetota > Actinomycetes > Actinomycetales > Microbacteriaceae > Microbacterium > Microbacterium gallinarum. The sequence goes on along the minus strand of NZ_JACSPM010000005.1, from coordinate 122,411 downwards.
CGCACGTCGGGGTGCGGCATCCCGAAGTCCCCATCGGCATATCCCTGCCGACCCTGCAGGATGCGCTCGCCGCGGAGTTCCCCGACGCCGAGATCGTCTACGCGCAGGGCACCACGGTCGACGGCGGCGAGACCGTCGGCTTCGAGGAGGCCGCGGCCGCGGCATCCGAAGCCGATGTCGTCGTGCTGGCACTCGGCGACCGTGCCGGACTCTTCGGCCGCGGAACCAGCGGCGAAGGCTGCGATGTCGCCGACCTGTCGCTCCCCGGGACCCAGCAGGCGCTGCTCGACGCCATGCTCGACAGCGGTACGCCGACGGTCGTGACCCTGCTGGCCGGGCGCCCCTACGCGCTCGGGTCGGCTCCCGAGCGCGCGGCGGCCATCGTGCAGACGTTCTTCGCCGGCGAGGAGGGCACCGCGGCGATCACCGGCGTGCTGAGCGGCCGGGTCAACCCGAGCGGGAGGCTGCCGGTGAGCGTGCCCCGCGACCCGGGCGCTCAGCCGTCGACCTATCTCGCGGCAGCGCTCGCGCGCCGCAGCGAGGTGTCGAACATCGACCCCACCGCGGCGTTCGCGTTCGGTCACGGTCTCGGGTACTCCCACTTCGTGTGGGCGGATGCCGCGGCCTCGGCAGCCGAGATGAGCGCCGACGGGTCCGTCACGGTGTCGATCCACGTGGGCAACGCCGGCGAGCGGGACGGTGTCGAGGTCGTGCAGCTGTACGTGCACGATCCCGTCGCCTCGGTCGTGCGTCCCGTGCAGCGGCTCATCGGCTACGCGCGCGTGCCGCTGCGGGTCGGTGAGCGCGTGCGCGTGTCGTTCGAGGTGCCGGCCGACCTGGTGTCGTTCACCGGCGCGGACGGCCGTCGGCGCGTCGAGCCGGGCGCCATCGACTTCGGCTTCGGCCGCTCGAGCGCCGAGATCGTCGCAACCCGCACGGTGCGGGTGACGGGCGACGTGCGCCACGTCGGGAGCGGACGCGCGCTGCACGCGCAGGTCGGGGTGACCCCGGAGTGAGGGTCGCCGTCAGCCCTCCGCAGAGCTGATCGCCCGCACGGCCGCGTCGAAGTCGAGGGTCTGGAGCACCTCGACGGCACGGTCGTAGCGGGCGCCGGCCAGCACGACGAAGACCGCGCCGACCACGTCGATGTAGCCGACGAGGTGCTCGCGCACCCGGACCTCGTAGCGGTCGCCGGTGCGGACCCACCGCACGACGGCGTCAAGCGGCGCGGGCTGCTGCGGCCGGCGGGGCGGGAGTTCGCGGAGCGTGCGGACTCCGCGGGAGCGCAGGGCGGTCGGGCGTGGCGACGACGTCGGCAGTTCCAGAACCATGGGCGCGCTCCTTTCGCGTGAAGCGATCATGCGCCGCTTCCCCCGCCGGAGGAGGAGGCTTGACTCCGGTCCGGCTCCCCGGTATGCCCGCCCTCCGGCCAGCCCGGCTCCCCGGTATGCCCGGCCCCCGGCCGGCCCGGCCCCCGGTATGCCCGGCCCCCCGGTATGCCCGGCCCCGCCGGTTGAGGAGGCGCCCCAGCACCGCACCGACACCCGTGCCCCCTCCCGGTGGTGCGCGGCGCGGGGGAGGCCGCAGAATCGGAGATCGCGACAGACACGCGGGGCGACGGATGCCTCGCCCCCGTGTGTCGCCCGGATCTCCGATGTTGCGACACCCGACCCGGTGGGCTGATCAGCGAGGCGGCGGCGGGGCGCTGCTGTCGCGCACCACGAGGTGCGTCGCGAGGTCCATGCGCAGGGTGTCGGCGGTGGCGCCGTCGGCGAGGCGCAGCGCGAGGCGCGTGGCCTCCTCGCCCATACGCCGCAGCGGCTGGTGCACGGTGGTGAGCTGCGGGCTCATCCAGCGGGAGAGCGCGATGTCGTCGTAGCCCACGACGGACAGGTCGTCGGGAACGCGGAGTCCCGCGGCCGAGCCGGCGGCGATGACGCCGAGCGCCTGCAGGTCGCTTCCCGCGAAGATGGCGGTCGGCGGGTCGGGCAGCGCGAGCAGCTCGCGGCCGTGGTGCTCTCCGCCGCCGGGGTGGAAGTCGCCGAAGCGGATCAGCTCCGGGTCGATCGGCAGTCCGGCGGCGTTCATCGCCGAGCGGTAGCCGTCGACGCGGGCCAGCGAGCACATCATGTCCTCGGGGCCGGTGATCGCGGCGATCCGGTGGTGCCCGAGCTCGATGAGGTGCCGCGTGGCCATGAGACCGCCCGACCAGTTCGCCGAACCCACCGAGGGAACGTCGGGCGACGGATCGCCCGCCGGGTCGACGATGACGAACGGGATGCCGCGCGACCGCAGCTTCTCGCGGTAACGGGCTTCCAGGTCGCTGAACACCAGCACGACGCCGACCGGTCGCCGGCGCAGGACGCCGTCGATCCAGTCGGGCGCGGGCGAGTGGCGGTCTCCGCTCACCGTCAGCACGACGGAGAGACCGGCTGCGTGCGCGACGTCTTCGACGCCCTCGATGACCTCCATCGACCAGATCGGCTCGAGCTCGTGGAACACGAGCTCGACGAACTCGCTGCGCTGCGCGGAGGTGCGGCGCTGGTACCCGTGCCGCGCGAGGTGCTCCTCGAGCCGGGCGCGGGTCGCGGGCGAGACGTCCGTGCGGCCGTTCAGCACCTTCGACATGGTCGCGAGCGAGACCCCCGCTTCCGCGGCGATCTCGGCGAGGGTCACCCGTGACGTATCGGCCATGGGACGATGCTAGCGCCGAAAGTATCGGGATGGAGAAGCGTAATTCTCGGGATGACGCAGTGGACGCAGCATCCGCTCATGCTATAGGTTGTTTTCAACAACATTTAGTTCACCGTCGAACCTGGTTCGCCGCCGAATCGAGGAGCGTCATGCCCACCCCCACTCCCGCCGACAAGTTCTCCTTCGGCCTCTGGACCGTCGGATACAACGGCACCGACCCCTTCGGCGGGCCCACCCGCAACCCGCTCGACGTCGTGCACGCGGTCGAGAAGCTCGCCGAGCTCGGCGCCTACGGCCTCACATTCCACGACGACGACCTGTTCGCGTTCGGGTCCACCGACGCCGAGCGCCAGAAGCAGATCGACCGGCTCAAGGGCGCGCTCGCCGACACCGGCCTCATCGTGCCGATGGTCACGACCAACCTCTTCTCCGCGCCCGTGTTCAAGGACGGCGGCTTCACCGCCAATGACCGCGACGTGCGCCGCTTCGCGCTGCGGAAGGTCTTCCGCCAGCTCGACCTCGGTGCCGAGCTCGGCGCGAAGACGTTCGTCATGTGGGGCGGCCGTGAGGGTGCCGAGTACGACTCGGCCAAGGACATCCGCCAGGCGCTGGAGCGCTACCGCGAGGCCGTGAACCTGCTCGGCGACTACGTCACCGACAAGGGCTACGACATCCGCTTCGCGATCGAGCCCAAGCCGAACGAGCCCCGCGGCGACATCCTGCTGCCGACGCTCGGCCACGCGATCGCGTTCATCGACTCGCTCGAGCGTCCCGAGCTCGTCGGCCTCAACCCCGAGGTCGGCCACGAGCAGATGGCGGGCCTCAACTTCGCCGCCGGCATCGCCCAGGCGCTGTACCACGGCAAGCTCTTCCACATCGACCTCAACGGCCAGCGCGGCATCAAGTACGACCAGGATCTCGTATTCGGCCACGGCGACCTGCACAACGCCTTCGCCCTCGTCGACCTGCTCGAGAACGGCGGCCCCGGTGGGGTGCCCGCCTACGACGGCCCGCGCCACTTCGACTACAAGCCCTCGCGCACCGAGGACGAGGTCGGCGTGTGGGAGTCGGCCGCCGCCAACATGCGCACCTACCTGCTGCTCAAGGAGCGCGCCGCGGCGTTCCGCGCCGACCCCGAGGTGCAGGAGGCGCTCGCCGCCGCGAAGGTCGACGAGCTCGCGACCCCGACCCTCAACCCGGGGGAGAGCTACGACGACTTCCTCGCCGATCGCTCGGCCTACGAGGACTTCGACCCCAGCGTGTACCTGGGCGGCAAGGGCGCCGGGTTCGTGCGCCTGCAGCAGCTCGCGACCGAGCACCTGCTCGGCGCCCGCTGATCCATCCTCGCCCGAACCAGGGGATTCCCGCCGAGACCGGGGGCACCACCCTCGGACTCGCGAAGAATCCCCTGGTTCGCGCCACCGCGTGAAGGAGGAGCGATGCCGCTCGTCATGGGAGTCGACTCGTCGACCCAGTCCTGCAAGGTCGTGATCGTCGACGCCGCCACCGGCGCGATCGTGCGCCAGGGGCGTGCATCGCACCCGGCCGGCACCGAGGTCGACCCCGCCGCGTGGTGGGAAGCGCTGCAGGCCGCGATCGCCGACGCAGGCGGCCTCGCCGACGTCGAGGCGTGGGCCGTCGGCGGCCAGCAGCACGGCATGGTCGTGCTCGACGAGGGCGGGCGGGTCATCCGCCCGGCGCTCCTGTGGAACGACACCCGCTCCGCGCCGGCGGCGGCCGACCTCACCGCCGAGTTCGGTGCGGAGGAGCTCGCCCGGCGCACCGGACTGGTGCCCGTGGCATCCTTCACCCTCACCAAGCTGCGCTGGCTGCGCGATGCCGAGCCCGGCAACGCCGCGCGCGTTGCGGCCGTCGCGCTCCCGCACGACTGGCTGACCTGGCGCCTGCGCGGCTTCGGCCCCGCGGGTGAGTCGCCGCGTGGACCGGTCCTCGACGAGCTCGTGACGGATCGATCGGATGCCTCGGGCACCGGCTACTGGAACCCCGAGACCGGCGGCTACGACCGCGACCTCCTGGCGGCGGGGCTCGGGCACGACGCGCTGCTGCCGCGCGTGCTCGGCCCCGACGAGTGGGTCGAGGACGCGGACGGACGCCGCGTCGGCGGAGGCGCGGGCGACAACGCCGGCGCCGCGCTCGGACTGGGCGCCGGACCGGGCGACGTCGTCGTGTCGATCGGCACGAGCGGCACCGTGTTCGCCGTCAGCGACGAGCGCACGATCGACCCGACGGGCACGGTCGCCGGTTTCGCCGACTGCACGGGGCGCTTCCTGCCGCTCGTCGCCACGCTCAACGCCGCGCGCGTGCTCGACGCGATCGCGGGTCTGCTCGGCGTCGACCACGCAGAGCTGTCGCGGCTCGCGCTGGCCGCGTCGCCCGGGGCGGACGGCCTCGCGCTGGTGCCGTACTTCGAGGGGGAGCGCACCCCGAACCTGCCCGACGCGACGGCGTCGCTCACCGGGATGACGCTCGCCTCCACCACCCGGGAGAACCTCGCGCGCGCCGCCGTCGAGGGGATGCTGTCGGGACTCGCGGCCGGCCTCGACGCCCTGCGCGGCCTCGGTGTGCCGCTCGATCGCGCGCTCCTCATCGGCGGAGGCGCGCAGTCCGAGGCCGTGCGGGCGATCGCTCCCCTCGTGCTCGGCCTTGCGGTCGAGGTGCCCGAGCCCGGCGAGTACGTCGCCCTCGGCGCCGCACGCCAGGCCGCCTCGGTTCTCGCGGGCTGAACCCTCCCCGAACCTCGCGGCGCCGAACCCGCCCGTCCCCCGAACCCGCCCGTTCCCCGACCTCTCGGTGGCCGCCCCTGACACAATGAACCCATGCCGGAGCGCTCCGACCTCGACGCGATAGCGGCCGAGCTCTACGTCCTCCCGCCGGCCGAGTTCACCGCAGCGCGCAACGCCCGTGCCGGCATGGCCGACCGGTCCATCGCCGCGCAGGTGAAAGGGCTGCGCAAGCCCACCGTGGCCGCGTGGACGGTCAACCTCCTCGCTCGCGGCGGCCAGCTCGGCGAGGCGCTCGAACTTTCGGCCGCGCTGCGCGAGGCGCAGGAGGATCTCGACGCCGCCGAGCTCTCGCGGCTCGGACGCCAGCGCCGCGCCCTCGTCGCCGCACTCGCGACCCAGGCCACCGGCCTCGCGAAGGATGCCGGCGTCACCGTCAGCGCCGCGGCGCGGGATGACGTCGAGAAGACGATAAATGCGGCGGTGATGGATGCCGCGGCCGCTGCCGCCGTCATGACGGGTCGCCTCGTCACTCCGCTCGAGGCGGGCGCCTTCGAGGAGGCCGACCTCGCGGACGCGGTCGGCGGTTCGCTCCCCGGCGTCGCCGCACCTCGGCAGCGCGACGACCTCGCCGAGCGGCGCGCGCGGAAGGCCGCGGAGAAGGCCGCGCGCGAAGCCGAGCGCCTCGCGAACGAGGCGGAGCGCGAGCTCGCCCGCATCGAGGCGCAGCGGACGAAGCTGCAGGAGCGCGTCGACCACGTCTCCGAGCGCATCGACGACCTGCGCCGCGATCTCGATCGGCTCGAGGAGGAGCAGGCGAGAGCCCAGGCGGCGCTCGGGCAGGTCGAGGAGGAGCGGGGGGCTGCAGCATCCCGAGCCCGATCGGCCGCGAAGGACGCCGAACGCGCGCGCGGCGCGCTCGAGGGCTGAGGCATCTCACAGGTGTCTCGTAGCCGGCCTGCCTAGCGTGGGGGACATGGCCACCCCGGCGCCCCTCGCGCGCGCATCGAGTCCCGACGACACCTCGATCACGGTCTCGGCCGCCGAGCTGCGCGAGATGCGCGACGAGTTCGAGCGCTTCCTCATGGAGTACCGCTTCGGCATGCAGGAGGTCGAGACGAAGCTCGGCATCCTGCGCGACGAGTTCCAGCTCGTGCACGACTACAACCCGATCGAGCACCTCGCCAGCCGCGTCAAGTCGCCGGACAGCCTCGTCGAGAAGGTGCAGCGCAAGGGCATCGACCCCGACTTCGGCTCGATCCGCGAGCACATCACCGACATCGCCGGCGTGCGCGTCACGTGCAGCTTCGTCTCGGACGCGTACCGCCTGTTCGACCTGCTCGCCGCGCAGGACGACATCCGAGTGATCACCGTCAAGGACTACATCGCGGAGCCGAAGTCGAACGGGTACAAGAGCCTGCACGCCATCGTCGAGGTGCCGGTGTTCCTCTCGAGCGGCCGCGTCGAGGTGCCCGTCGAGGTGCAGTTCCGCACGATCGCGATGGACTTCTGGGCGAGCCTCGAGCACAAGATCTACTACAAGTACGACACCAACGTGCCCGCCGGACTGCTCGACGAGCTCAAGGACGCCGCCGACACGGCCGCCGAGCTGGACGAGCGCATGGAGCGGCTGCATCGCGAGATCCGCGGCGCGGTGCACCCGGCGACGCCAATGCGTCCCCGGCCGGTGCGCGTGATCGAGGCCTGAGCCTCCGGTTTCCGGCCGGCGCCGGTGGGCGTCACGACCGGCCCCGCCCGTCGCTAGGGTGAGTCCGTGGACGATCTCGAGCCGACGCTGCTGATCATCCCGATCCTCGGCGTCCTCGCCCCGCTCGCAGCCCGCGGACTGGCGCGATGGGTTCGCGTGCCGATCGTCGTGTTCGAGTTGGTGCTCGGCATCCTCGTCGGTCCCAGCGTCTTGGGGTGGGCGCAGCCGGATGCCTTCATCGACGTCCTCTCGGAGTTCGGGCTGGCGATGCTGTTCTTCGTCGCCGGCTCCGAGATCGAGTTCGCGGCGTTCCGAGGCCGGACCGGCCGGCGGGCATCTCTCGGATGGCTGCTGAGCCTGCTCATCGGCGTGGGGCTGGCCTGGATCTTCGTGCCCGGCGAGGAGGCCGTGATCATCGGCATCGCACTGTGCTCGACGGCGCTGGGCACGATCCTGCCGATCCTGCGCGACGCCGGAGAGCTCAAGACGCCGTTCGGAAAGGCGATCGGCGCGATCGGGGCGGTAGGCGAGTTCGGGCCGCTCATCGCGATCTCGGTGTTCCTCGGCGGCCGGGCGCCCGGTGTGTCGACGGTCGTGCTGCTGCTGTTCGTCCTGCTGGCCGGCTTCGCGATCTGGCTCGCGCTTCACGTGCCGCGCGGCGCGATGCACCGCTTCGTCAACTCGACGCTGCACACCTCGGGGCAGTTCGCGATCCGCGTCGTGCTGGTCATCCTGGCGGGGCTCATCGCGATCAGCGTGGTGCTCGACCTCGACATCCTGCTGGGTGCCTTCGCCGCGGGCATCGTCTGGCGCCTGCTCATGCGCGACGCCGCCGAGCCCGACCGTGCTGCCGTCGAGAGCAAGGTCGAGGCGCTCGCGTTCGGCTTCCTGGTGCCGGTGTTCTTCATCTACACCGGCGTCACATTCGACCTCGAAGCCCTCATCGCGCAGCCCATCCTCCTCCTGCTGCTGCCGGTCGTGCTCGTCGTGCTGTTCCTCGTGCGCGGCCTCCCCTCGATGCTCGCCGCACCCGAGGGGTCGACCCGCCGCGATCGGCTGTCGGTCGCACTGCTCGGTGCCACGGCGCTTCCGATCATCGTCGCCGTGACGGCCATCGGCCTCGACGAGGGCATCCTCTCGTCGGCGGCGGCCGCGCTGCTCGTGGGCGCGGGCATGCTCTCCGTGCTGCTCTTCCCCCTTGTTGCGATGAGCATCCGCGGCGAGCGGCGCAGCGGATCGACCGTGCCGGTCGAGGACGACATGGCATGAGTGTCGCCGCCATCCTCGACGCCGCTCGCGAGCGCCTCGCCCCGGCGCCGCGGGAGGCCCTCGGGGAGCTCGTCTCGCCGCGCCGCGTGCTGGGGATCGCCCGCGCCCCTCGGATCGTGCGCGCGGGCACGGCGTGGCACCTCGGGGCGCTGCTGCTGACCGACGACACCGTGCTCGCCACGGGCGAGATCATCCGCGCCCGCAGCGAAGCCATCCGCGGGTACACCGCCGAATCGCAGCGGCGCCGGGGCGAACTCGCCTCGGCCGCACATCGCGGCGGGTTCGAGGAGGGCGAGACCGTGCACATCGGGTGGCGGATGCTGGATCCCGCCGCCCTCGACGGCACCCGGGCCGGCTCGGGCGCGTCGACCGACCCGCTCGCCCTCGTGGACGGCGTCCCGAGCATCCGGTGGAGCGCCTCCGGCGGCTTCATGCCCCTCGATCGCTACCTCGACGAGCGGATCGGCCTGCTGCTCGACCCGCCCGCCGGCGCCTGACCTCGTAGGGGACTGCCCGTCCCCTGTCAACAGGGGTGGAAGGGTCGGCCGGCTTCCGTAGCGTGAGGGCATGGCCGCCAAGGACCTCACTCGCCAGATCGTCGTCATCAGCGCCTTCAGCTTCATGATCGTCGCCGCGACGGTCGGCTCGGGCCTCTTCGGCGGCAGGTCCGTCGAAGACCTGCAGGGAGGCGCGCTCTCGGCCGAGGGCTCGTACCTGGCACCCGCCAGCACGGCGTTCTCGATCTGGTCCGTGATCTACGTCGGGCTGTTCGCCTACACGGTGTGGCAGGCGTTCCCGCGGCAGCGTGAGCGCTCGCGGCAGCGGGCGGTGGGCTGGCTCATCGCCGGCACGATGGTGCTCAACGGGCTCTGGCTCGTGACGGCGCAGTTCCTGACCCTGCCGCTCACTGTTCTCTCGATCGTGCTGCTGCTGGCCCTCTTGTGCGTGACCTTCCGCGCCACGATCCTCAATCCCGGGCGCGGCGTGCTCGATGCCCTGCTCATCGATGGCGTGACGGGCCTGCACCTCGGGTGGGTCACCCTCGCCACGGTCGCCAACACCTCGGCGTGGCTCACCACGATCGTCCCCGCCGAGGCAGGAGAGAACTCCGCTCTGTGGGGCATCGCCGTCCTCGTGGTGGTCGCCGTCATCGGCATCGGCCTGGCGTGGGCGAGCGGCTGGCGCATCGCCCCCGGCCTGGCGATGTCGTGGGGACTCACGTGGATCGGCGTCGGACGCCTCGCCGGAGAGCCCGAGAGCACCCCGATCGGCGTCGCCGCGATCGTCGTGGCCGCGGTCGTGCTGCTCGTGCCGTTGGCCGGCGCGCTCGTGCATCGCGTCGCCGACGTGCGCAACGCCGAGGTCTGATCAGGCCGGGCCGAATCGCTGGGCGAAGGCGCGCAGCAGCCGGACCGGTTCGGTGACGGATGCCGCGAGCACGCGCCCCGCGACGGCGTCGTAGTGCTCCGCCTCGAAGTAGCCGTCGTCGCGATAGACCGCCATGCGCTCCGTGAAGGCCTTCGTGGTGGGCTCCGGGTGGAACTGCGTCGCGTACAGGCGGTCGCCCACGACGTAGGCCTGCACCGGGCACGCGGCGTTCACCGCGAGCTGCGTCGCGTCCGGCGGGAGCGCGGCGGTGCCCTCCTTGTGCGCGGTCAGCGCGGTGAAGCGTGAGGCTAGTCCGCCGAACAGCGGGTCGCCGCGGCCGGCGTCGGTGAGCTCGATAGTGACCGGGCCGGTGTCTTCGGGGAACGCGCGGCTCACCTCGCCCCCGAGCATGCGCGTGACCACGCCGATCCCGTAGCAGGTGAAGAGCGCCGCCGGTCCTTCGTGACCGGCCGAGCCGTCGGCCACCCGCCGTGCGATCCGCTCGAGGTCGCCCTCGAGACGCCGTTGCACGTCGGTCTTCGTCGACTCGGGATCGGCGACGTTGAACGGGCTGCCGCCGACGAGGAAGCCGCTGTACCGGTCGAAGACGTCGTCGGGGAGCGGCTCGCGCACGAGATCGATCCGGTGGACCGCCGCGTCGTCGAGCCTCATCGCGGTGCGGAACGACTCGTACTCGGCGGCCGCCGCGCCCTGCTGCGGCCGCACGCAGACATAGAGCAGCGGCGCGGTCGTCATGCGCAGAAGTCTAGGCGGCGGCCCCTCCGTCACGCGACGCCCCGGAATCCCGCGACACGCTGTATCAGGGGGGATCTATCGCTCTCCTCGTAGTGTGGACAGAATTGGCGTCATGACGCACGCGGACGCCGAGGCTGGGGCCTCGCCGCCGCCGGAGGACCCGCGCGACCCGGGAACGTCGCACGGAGAGTCGGCGGAGACGATCGACTCTGTCGAGCCGGCGCGATGGCAACGCGCGGCGGACCTGTTCGTGCGCTGGCGCGAAGGCGACAGCCGCGCGATGGACGAGCTCGTGAGGCTCATGACACCGCCCCTGTGGCATGTCGTGCGCGCGTACGGGCTCGACCACGCACTTGCTCAGGACGTCGTGCAGACGACGTGGCTGACGCTGGTGCGACGTCACGAGACCATCCACGACGCGCAGGCCGTGTCGGGGTGGCTCACCATGTGTGCACGCCGCGAGGCGTGGCGCGTCGGCAAGCAGCAGCGTCGGGCGGACCCGACGGAAGCCGAAGCGCTCGAACCCCACCTGCCTGTCCACGAATCCGCCGAGCAGACGGCCACCGCAGACGACGCCACACGTCGGCTGTGGGATGCCGTCTCGACGCTCAATGAACGATGCCAGCGTCTGCTGCGGATCGTCGCGTTCGAGGACCGTCCCGACTATGCCCGCATCGCGCAGGACCTGGCGATGCCCATCGGGTCCATCGGACCGACCCGCCAGCGCTGTCTCGCCAAGCTCCGGGCAGAGCTCGAGGGCTCAGGATGGGAAGGACAGGACGATGGACAATGAGGACTTCGCCGCGGATGCGGCGCTTTTCGCACGAATGCGGGCGATGTGGGAGGGGGTCGATCCCGTGCCGGCCACCCTCGTGGACCGGATGGTCGCGGCAGTGGCCGTCGAGGACCTCACCCGCGAGTACGCGCTGTTGACCCTGGTCGAGGGATCCCTGGCCGCCGTGCGCGGCGAGGCCGATACGGCGACGCTGCAGTTCAGCGACGGAACGACCAGTGTGCTCCTGCACGCGAGCGCCACCGAAGACGGCGGACGCCGAGTCGATGGCTGGGTGGATGCCACCGCCCTGGCCATCCGGCTGGTGCAGGGCGACCGGGAGTGGTCGGCCGAGCCGGGTGAGCACGGCCGCTTCGCCTTCGACGACGTGACCCCTGGCGTAGCGCGGCTGCGCATGGTGGTGAAGGACTCCACCGGCGAGCTTCGCGACTTCGAAACACCGCAGTTCGAAATATGAGGATGCGGATGCCGCGGCTGGGGCCGCGCTCCGCCCGATGATCAAGGAGATCCATGGCTGACGAGAAGCCGCCCCGCCGCCCGCCGAACGAGACGTGGCGCTCACGATACGAGGCGACGAAGCCTCTCGGTGTCGTGCTCGACCCGGCCGTCGAGCCCGAACCCGGCGTTCCCGCCTATCCGACCGAGTACGCACCCACCCATCTCCTCGTGAGCGCCGGCGAGGAGTTGCAGCGCATCCAGACCGATCTGAGCGAGTCTGCCCGCGCGTTCGGCTGGTCGGTGAGAATCCGTCCGCTCACCCGTCCCGCAGAAGGAGGGGAGGAGAGCGAACTCGATCTCGCCGCCGCCGAGGAGGAGGCACGTGCGGACCGCAGTGAACGCCGCACTCCACCGCTGTATCGCGCCGACATCTCGCAGGATCCGAAGGTCGACGTCGACGACCAGCCCGTGCCGCCCGTCGACGCGTGGCGGCTGCTGAAGGCGGCACGGCAGAAGTTCCCCCGGGCCGACGACGCATCGCGCACCGAGCGGGAGAGCAGGAAGCTCTCCCGCGGGGTCGGCCTCGACCACGTGCTCGCGCTGGGGGCGAATGGCCGCACCAACCCCTACGGCCGGACCAACCCGTACGGTCGCACCAACCCCTACGGTCGGACGAACCCGTACGGCCGCACCAACGCTCCCGGCCCCGACGCGTACGCCGAGCCGGGAAGCGGCGGCCGCGAGATCATCACCTACGTCGGACCGAAGCCCGTGCGGACGGACGACGATAGGTTCTCCGGGCGCCGGCCCGTCGTCGCTGTCTTCGACACCGGTTGCGGCGACCACCCGTGGCTCGAAGACCCGATCGTGACCCGTGATCCGATGTCGCCGAAGGGACCCATCGGCGACCACGACCCGAACACGGACCCCGAGGTCTACCCCGATCAGTCGGGCCCGCTCGACGGGTTCCTCGACGAGGCGGCAGGTCACGGCACGTTCGTTGCGGGCATCGTGCGCCAGGTCTGCCCCGACGCGGACATCATCGCCGTGCGCGTGGCGAACAGTCAGGGCACTGTGCTCGAAGGGGAGTTCCTCGAGGCGGTGCGGCGGCTGGTCGACGCGATGCGCGCCGGCCAGAAGGTCGATGTGATGAACATCTCGCTGGGTTACTACCACGAGACCCCCGACGACGAGCTGTTCGACGCCACGCTGGGCGAGCTGCTGGAGGAAGCGCGCATGCTGGGCTGCGCGGTCGTGTGCTCGGCCGGCAACGACTCCACCGAACGCCCGGCGTTCCCGGCGGCACTCTGGCAGTTCCCGGCCAAGCGGGACGAAGCCGCCGCGCTCGCGAAAGCAGCGCCCCACGTGTCGGTCGGCGCACTGAATCCGAACAGCCAGACGATCGCGCTCTTCAGCAACGTCGGTGATTGGGTCAAGACCTACGCGCCCGGTGTGTCCGTCTTCAGCACGTCACCCGGATTCCTCGGTGGCATCCAGGCGGGCACACGCGATGATCTCTATGACCTGCCGGGCGTCGCCCAGCCGCTGCCGCGGCAGAGCCTCGACCCCGACGACTGGCGCGGCGGGTTCGCGATCTGGAGCGGCACGTCGTTCGCCGCGCCGTACATTGCGGGCAAGCTCGCCCAGGCGATCGCGCCGGTCCTGATGGGACCGAAGGCGACCGCGAGCACGGCGACCACGGCGACGGCGAGTGCTCCCAGCGAGGACGAGATCAAGAAGCTTCTGCGCGAGGAGGCGAAGAAGCTGGAGTTCACACCGAAGCTGTAGCCGCCACGACGGACGCTGTTCCCGCCAAGATAGGGGGATGACCCGTTCGGCCGACGCGCTGCACCGTGAGGCCGTGGACCTCGTCAACCGCGGTCGCTACGACGAGGCCGCTCAGGTGCTCGACCGGGCCGAGAGCGATGCCGGCGATGCGAACCTCCGGGCTCGCATCGCCGGCACGCGGGCCTACGTGCTCGCGCGTACCGGGCACGTCGCCGACGCCGAACGCATCTGCGGCGACGCGATCGCCGAGCCCGGTCTCAGCGACCACACCGTCGCGATCCTCGCCGGCCAGCTCGGCGCACTGGCCGAGGAGGCCGGCCGCCTCGCCGACGCGGAGCGCTGGCTCACGCGCGCGATCGAGGCGCTCGCCGACGACCCGGTCGCCGAGGCGAACACGCGGGTCAACCGCAGCCTGGTGCGGATGCAGCACCGCCGCCTGGACGCCGCTGAAGACGACCTGCGCTGCGCGGCGGCGGCATATGCCGCGGCCGGCATGCCGGTCGCCGAGGCGCAGGCGCGGCACAACCTCGGCTACGTCGCGATGCTCTCGGGCGACCTGGTCGGCGCACTGCAGGCCATGGTCGCCGCGGCGCCGCTCGCCGGCGACACCGCGGTCGGCGCCGCGGTCGGCGATCTGGATCGCGCCGAGGTGCTCCGGGATGCGGGCCAGACCTCCGAGGCGGAGGCGATCCTCGAGCGCGTCGCGGCGACGTTCGGCGAGCTGGGGATGCCGCTGGACCGCGCGATGGCCGAGTTCAACCTGGCGCGGTCGCTCCTCAACCACGCACCCGAGCGCGCCGGCACCGCAGCCGCCGCCGCGTCCGCCGGCTTCGAGGCCTTCGGGAATGAGGCGTGGCGCGTGCGCGCCGAGGGCATCAGGCTGCGCGCGCTGCTCGCACCGGAGCTGCCGCCTTCCGTCGAGCGTCCGTCGGCGGGCGAGGTCGCCGACGTCGTCGCCGCGCTCCAGCGCCACCGCTTCCTGAACGAGGCGGCGGCGCTCCGCCTGGCCCACGATCTCGCTCTCGCCGAGCAGGGTCAGCCGTCGACGCGCCCCGTTCGGACGTCGGTCTCCGCGTCGATGGAGGTGCGGCTGCTCGCCCACCAGGCCCGGGCCGCACGTGCCCGCGCGGCGGGCAGGCCCGCTCTCGTGCGCCGGCACGCGGCGAACGGCCTCGACATGCTGACCGAGTGGCAGCAGTCCTTCGGCAGTCTCGATCTGCAGACCTCGTTCCGCATGCACGCGACCGGCCTGATGTTCGCCGGGCTCGGGTCGGCCATCGAGTCGGGGCGGCCCGATGTCCTGTTCGAGTGGTCGGAGCGCGCGAGGCACCTGAGCCAGCAGGTCACGCCCCTGCGACCGCCGCCGGACCCCCGCCTCGCCGAGGAGCTCGCCGAACTGCGGATGATCCGCGCGGACGACCCCGGCGAGGACTGGCTCTCCCGGCCCCGTGCTGCGGCGCTGCGGGAGCGCGCGCGGGAGCGGCAGTGGTCGGCCACGGGTGCGATCCACGTGGATCGTCCGGCCACGCTCGACGAGCTGCGCAGCGCCCTTCCGGCCGACACCGCCCACATCGCGTATCTCTACGCCAGGACCGCCCTCGTCGCCCTCGTGGTGACCGCCGACGGCGATCACGTCGTGCCGATCCGGCAGTGGGATCCCGACCTCCTTCTCGGCGGGCTCCGCGCCGATCTCGACATGGCGGCCTCGGTGCGCAGCGGGCCGATGGCCGCGGTCGTGCGGCGATCCCTCGACTCGCGCCTGGACGAGCTGTCGAGGATCCTTCTGGCGGATGCGGTCGCGCGTGCCGGCCGCCGCAGGCTCGTGATCACCATCCCCGGCATCCTCGGCGGCATCCCGTGGGCGATGCTTCCCGCGATGCGCGGGCACGCGTTCACGATGGCGTCATCGGCATCCCGGTGGATGCGCACGCGGGGCGACACCGGCGCGCGCCGACGCGCAGGCTTCGCCGTCGGACCGCGCGTCGCCCGTGGCGAGGAGGAGGTCGCGACCGCAGCCACGGCGTGGCCGGGGGCCACCGTCCTGGGCGGGGACGAGGCATCCGTCGATCACGTCACCGACCTGGCGGCGAACGTCGACCTGCTCCATGTCGCCGCACATGGACGTCACACGGTCGACAACCCGCTGTTCTCGGGACTCGAGCTGGTCGACGGCACCCTGTTCGGCTACGACATCGACCGCATGCCCGAGGTCCCCGACACCGTCGTGCTCTCCGCCTGCGAGGTCGGGCGCTCGTCGTTGCGCTGGGGCGAGGAAGCCATCGGCATGACTCGCATCTGGCTGCATGCCGGAACGCGCTGCGTGATCGCGGCCCCGGTCATCGTCGCCGACGATGCGGCCTGCGAGCTGCTCGGCGCGATGCACACCGAGCTCGTGGCCGGGGTGCCGCCGGCCGAGGCACTCGCCCGCGCGGCCGACAGCACCGGAATCGTGGCGCCGTTCCAGGTGCACGGCGCGGGCTTCTGAGAATTCCGGAGAAAACTTCGGCGCCGATGTATCAAGGCGCCGCGGGAGCGCTCTGACTCAGTGGAACTGCTCATGCACGACGGCATCTGGGGGTGCCGCCGCTGGGAGCGGATGACCGCCCTCTTGGGGAGAGCGTCTGGGGACGTGCGGTCATTGAGCAGGACCGGCGGGGGATGTCGCAGAGACCCAGGTCGGCGACATCCCCCGACCCCGTTCCCGCTCAGCCGCGCGAAGAGTGGGCGGTGCGTCCGCGCACGATGCCGACGAACGTCTCGACGGCCGGAGTCGTGCGATCGGCGACCCAGCACAGCGCGACAGTCGACGTCGGTCCGTCGCGCAGCGGTCGGTGCTCGACGTCCTTGCGGTGGTGCAGCCGCGCGAGTGACATCGGGACGACGACGACCCCGACGCCCGCGGCGACGGTTGCGATCGCCTCGGCCGTGTCGGCCGGCGGAGCGAAGGCGGGCTCGACGGCGTCGGGAACCCGGATGCCGAGCACATCGTCGCGTGCCGCGATCACCACCTCGCCGGCGAGGTCCTCGAGGTCGAGTTCATCGGCCGCGGTCAGGTGCGAGTCCGCCGCCATCACGACGACCGGGATCTCTTCGTACAGGGCGATGGCGTGCAGGTCGTCACGATCGATCGGCAGGCGCACGAGAGCGGCGTCGACCTCGCCGTCGACGAGCGCGCGTCGCTGGTCGGACACCTCGAGCGGCACGAGCTCGAGCTCGACACCCGGCACACGGTCACGCCAGGCCGAGATCCACTTCCCGGGGGTGGCGCCGGGGATCGCGCCCAGCCGGAAGGGCGCGGCGGAGACCTCGGGCGTCGCCGCGGCGGCCGGCTGTCGGCGCGGAGGACGCCCGCCCTTGCCGCCGGAAGCGCCGCCCTTGCCGCTCGAAGCCGCGGGCTTGCCGCCCTTGCCGCTGCGGCGGGGCGAGGCATCCCGCCCCGACTTGCCCGGTCGCGCGTGCGACTTTCCGCTGCGTGCCATGGGCTTCAGCGTAGCCGGGCGCTATCGTTCGGTCATGATCGCGATCATCGCCACGGTCTTCGCCGCGCTGGCAGCCCTGCTCCACGTGTACATCTTCGTGATGGAGAGCGTGCAGTGGACGCAGCCGAAGATCTGGAAGCGGTTCGGCGTCGCCGACCAGGCCGCCGCCGAGATCACCAAGCCCATGGCCTACAACCAGGGGTTCTACAACCTGTTCCTCGCCGTCGGCACCGCCATCGGGCTCGTTCTGTTCCTGTCGGGGGCGGACGACTCGGCGCTGCGGGCGGCCGGGCTCGCACTGGTGCTGTTCAGTCTCGGGTCGATGGTCGCGGCATCCCTCGTCCTGCTCACGACAGGCATGAAGTACCTGCGCGCCGCGCTCACGCAGGGCACGCTGCCCCTCATCGGCTTCGTGCTGTTCCTGTTCGCCTGAGCCGCCCGGAGGCTCAGCCGCACGCGGCCCATCTGCCGGCTCCGGATGCCTGCGCCTGCGTCTGCGCGTCGGTGAGAAGGTCGTAGAACGCGTCGTTGGAGCCGACGCGGATCGCCTCGGCATCTCCGGCGGCGACGAGTTCGTGATTGATGAATCGGCCGTCGTCCGACCAGAGGTTGAAGAGGTAGCGGCCGTAGCGGTCCGACGTCTCGGTGTCGGGTGCCGCCCAGACCGTCGTGCCCTCGGGAAGGAGTTCGCGCAGGTGGGCGCGGGCCTCATCCGCCCAGCACTCCGGCGTGGGCGTGCCCTCGGGGGTGTCGACGCCGATCAGCCGGATGCGCACCGGCTCCGTGGTGGTGACGATGGTGTTGGGCTGCGTCGCCTGCGCTTCGATCGTGTCGCCGTCGAAGACGTACCGCACCGTCAGCGGAAAGGCCTCGGCGGGGCGGGACGGGATGCCGTCGGCGACCGGGGCTTCGGTGCCTGAAGAGGTCGCGGGCTCGGCGGGCGCGTCGAAGGCGCCGACGCTCAGGAGCACCCACACCGCGAGGGCGACGCCGATCGCGAGGACGAGGACCGATCCGAGCACGACGGCGACCGCCGTGACGAAGCCCTTCATGCGCGTCACGATAGCGCGCCCTCAGACCTCCGGACGCCTCGGAGCGCGGTCACCCTGCGAGTTGCCGGTGCTGACGAGCGGGCGTGGCCGTCACGCCGCCCGGGCCGGCGACTCGGCGGGCGTCACGCGGCGAGGCGGAGACCGCGCTGATCGGTCGCCACGCGCTCGCCGTCGGCGATGGTCTCGTCGTCGCCGATGAGCGATCCGACGGCCACACGGGCCTCGCTGCCGACATGCGTGCGCACGCCGATCTTCGCTCCGGCGCCGATCGCGGCGCGGGGTCCGATGTGGGCGTGGGGTGCGATGTCGGCGTCGGGACCGATCACGGCGTCCGACTCGACCCACGCGCCGCGGCCGACGTGTGCGCCCGCGGCGATCTGAACCCCCGGCTCGACATACGCCCCCGCTTCGACGATGGCGCTCGGGTGCACCTTGGCGCCGTGCGCGATCAGGCCGCGACCGTTGACGTGCTTGCGGTAGCGCAGCGTCTCGCCCCGGTCGTTCTCGATGTCGATGTAGTTCTTGCCCACAGTCCCCTCCTGCAGCACCGAATCGTGCTGAGTACAGAAATAACGACGAACCTCGTCTATTCATTCCCGTGCATCCGTTCCCACGGATGCACCAGTAGTTCGTCACGCGGCCCGCTTCGGATTCCATACCAATCGCGCGGTATGCGCCCCCTCTTGCTTTTTCCGCGCCTGTGAGGGTGATGGCGAGGGATGTACGTGAGGATGCCCGAGCGCCTCTTCCCTGATGAGACCGAGACGCGGTCCGGGAACGAGAAGGAGCCATGATCGCCGATCCGCACGACGCGCGCACCTGGACCGTCCTGAGTCAGGCGTCGCGGGCAGAACTGGTCATGCTCACCGTGCTCAGCTGGCTGAATGCCCCCGGCTCCCGCGCCCCGTCCCGCCGTCGGGTCGACGGAGCGGAACGAACCGCCCCGATCGCGCGATAGCGTTCTTCGATGCAGGTGACCCGCATCCGCCTCTATCCCGTCAAGTCGTTCGCCGGCCTCGACGTCGACGTCGCCGGCGTGCTGCCGTGGGGCCTGGAGGGCGATCGCCGCTGGGCGGTCGTCGACCCCGACGGCGAGCCGGTCACCGCGCGCGAGGCGAACGAGATGCTCGGCCTGTCCGCGACCCTCGACGACGGTGCGCTGGTGCTGTCGGACGGGCGTCACGGGAGCGAGCTGCGCATCCCCGAGCCCGTGAGCGCCGCCCCGATCCGGGTCGGCCACTCGCGTCAGGGTTCGGCATTGCCGGCGGATGCCGCGGCCGACGCCTGGTTGAGCGAGCGCCTCGGCCGCCCGGTGCAGCTGGTATGGCAGCCCGACCCCCGAGTGCGGCCGGTGAACCCCGCGCACGGCGGGCACCCCGATGACCGCGTGTCCCTCGCCGACGTCGGGCCGCTGCTCCTCGCCAGCGAGTCGTCGACGGCGCAGCTGAACCGGTGGACCGACGACGGGACGCCGGAGCTCGACATCGTGCGGTTCCGTCCGAACGTCGTCGTCGACGGCGATCCGGCGTCGCCCTTCGCCGAGGACTCCTGGCCCTTCGTGCAGCTGGGCGACGTGCGGTTCCGCGTGAACGGCGTGTGCGATCGCTGCGTGATGACCACCATCGACCCCGACACGCTCGTGCGCGGCAAGGAGCCGATCCGCACGCTCGCGAAGCACCGCCGCTGGGACGGCAAGACGTGGTTCGGGGTGTGGCTCGTGCCCGACCTGGCTTCATCCGCGTCGCCGGCGGTGATCCGCGTGGGCGACACCGTCGTCGCCGGCTGAGCGTGGCGACGCGGCGCGTCAGCGCGTGTGCTCGTCCGCGTGCGAGAGGGCGCGGTCGATCACGTCCAGCCCGCGCAGGAGCTCGTCCTCCGAGATGACGAGGGGCGGTGCGACGTGCACGCGGTTGAAGTGCGTGAACGGCCAGACGCCGTCGCGCTTGCATGCTGCCGCGACGGCGGCGACGGGCGCAGCATCCGCCCCACTCGCATTGAACGGCACCAGGGGCTCGCGGCTCTCGCGGTCGCGCACGAGCTCGATGGCCCAGAAGAGGCCCATTCCGCGGACGTCTCCGACCGAGGGATGCCGGACGGCCAGTTCGCGCAGTCGCGGCTCGACGACGCGCGCTCCGAGATCGCGGACGCGCGCGAGGATGCCGTCGCGCTCGAAGACCTCGAACGTCGCGACGCCCGCCGCACAGGCGAGTGGGTGCCCGGAGTAGGTGAGCCCGCCCGGGAACGCCATCGTGTCGAAGTGCGCGGCGATGCGGTCCGAGATCACCACCCCGCCGAGCGGCACATACCCCGAGTTCACGCCCTTCGCGAACGTGATGAGGTCGGGCACCACATCGAACGCCTGGAAGGCGAACCACTCGCCGACGCGGCCGAACCCGACCATCACCTCGTCGGCGATGTACACGATGCCGAACCGGTCGCACAGGTCGCGGACGCCGGCGAGGTAGCCCGGCGGCGGCACGAGCACGCCGTTGGTGCCCACGATCGTCTCGATGACGATCGCCGCGATCGTCGACGCGCCCTCGAGCACGATGGTCTGCTCGAGGTGCTCGAGCGCGCGCTGAGTCTCTTCCTCGGGCGTCGCGGAATGGAATGCCGAGCGGTACGGATACGGGCCGAAGAACTTGGCGACCGAGCCGTCGGCGGGCTCGTTCGGCCACCGTCGCGGGTCGCCCGTGAGTGCGATCGCCGTGGACGTGTTGCCGTGGTAGCTGCGGTACATCGACAGCACCTTGCGACGGCCGGTGACGAGGCGCGCCATGCGCACGGCGTTCTCGTTGGCGTCGGCGCCGCCGTTGGTGAAGAACACCCTGTCCATGCCGTCGGGCGCGACTTCGGCGATTCGGCGCGCGAGCTCGCCTCGGACGTCGTTCGCCATCGACGGCTGGATGGTGGCGAGCCGCCCGGCCTGCCGCTGGATGGCGTCGACGAGGTCGGGATGCTGGTGCCCGAGGTTGAGGTTCACCAGCTGCGAGCTGAAGTCGAGGAAGGCGTTGCCCTGGTAGTCCCAGAACGTCGAGCCGTCGCCGGCGGCGATCGGAAGCGGATCGATCACCGCCTGTGCGCTCCAGGAGTGGAAGACATGCCCACGATCGTCGGCGCGGACGCGGGCGTCGGCTTCACGATCGGGCAGGGGATGGGCGGCGCCGTTGCGGTCGGTGTAGGTCGCGGCGCGCGAGAGCGTGTCGGTCATGGCGGCTCCCGGGTCGTCTCCGGACAGATCGACCGGAGATGGATTAGGCTGGGTCGGCCCAGTTTGTCAGAGCAGAAGTTGGTGCAACGGTGCCCGACCGTCGCGAAGATCAACCGATCCGTACGGATCGTCTGGTCGCAGGATCCGCGCTTGAAACCCTCCCGACCGTACGCGAGGTGATCGCGCTGGATGCCGTCGCTCAGGGTGTCCCCGAGGTGCTCGTCGGCGACGATGCGCTCGATGCCCGTGTGCGCTGGCTGCACGTGTCGGACAGCGCCGGCGTCGCCCCGCTGCTCGACGGCGGTGAGCTCCTGCTGTCGACGGGATCGTCGTGGCCGGAAGATCCCGCCGACCTCCGCCGGTTCATCGGCGGGCTCGCCGACGCGGGGCTCTCCGGGCTCATCCTCGAACTCGGCACGCACTACCGCTACGTGCCCGCCGTCGTTGTCGAAGCGGCCCGCGAGCGCAACCTCGCGCTGATCGTGCTGCACCGCGAGCTGAAGTTCATCACGATCACCGAGGCCGTGCACGGCCGCATCATCACGGGCCAGAGCGACGCCCTGCGCTCGCGCGACGAGGTGCGCGAGCGCTTCACCGCGCTCGTGCTGCGCGGGTCGCCCGCCGACTTCATCGTGCACCAGCTCGCCCAGACCCTCGGCGCCCCGGTGGTGCTCGAGAACCGGGGGCACGAGGTGGTCGCCGCCGAGGTGCCGCTCGCTCTCGAAGAGGAGCTCTTCACCGAGTGGGAGCTGCGCTCGCGCTCGGCCCACCGCCGGGCCGAGCAGCGCCGTGAGCGGGGCGCGCCCCCGGGCCCGGAGGACTGGCTGGTCGTGCCCGTCGAGGCGCGCGGCGTGCGCTGGGGCACCCTCATCGCACTTCCCGGACCCGATCACCCCGCCGGACGCACCGCGGTGATGGAGCAGGGCGCCATCGCACTCGCGGTCGGCCGTCTCGCCGACGGCGAGTCCGACGAGTGGGGCCGTATCGGCCGGCGCCGCCTGGTCGACGGCCTGCTGGCGGGCCGGTTCGCCGGCGCCGGCGGTGCCGCCGCGCGACTCGAGGCGGCCGGACTGCCGCTGCGGGGCGCGCGCCTGTACGGGGTCGTCGTCTCGGGTGCCGCGGTGACGGCAGAGCGAGCGGATGCCGCGGCCCGGGCCCTGCGTGGGCGCGCGCTCGCCGGCTCGGCGCCCGACGGCGTGCTCGCACCGGCGACCACGCTGCTGCTGTCGCTGCCCGCCGACACGGTGTTCGACGATCCCGCCGCTCTCGCGTTCGCCGCCGCGCTCGTGGAGGCGGGGGCCGACACCGATCGCCTGACCCTCTCGGTCGGCCGTGCCGCCGAGGGCCTCGACGCAGGTCTCGCCTCCCTCCACGACGCCGTGGACCTCGCCCGCGGTCGGCGCCGGCGTCCGGGCAAGGGGCCGCACCTGCGCCGGGCCGAGAACCGCCCGCTCGTGCAGCTCGTGACGGCGCTGCGCGACGACCACCGCGTGCTCGAGCACGGCGAGCGCATGCTGGCGCCCCTGATCGTGCACGACCTCACCCGCACCGGAGACCTGCTCGACGTGCTCGAGGCGATGCTCGCACATCCGGGCAACCGCACGGCCGCGGCATCCGCTTCCCATCTGTCGCGCTCGGTGTTCTACCAGCGCATCGCCCTCATCGAGGAGCTGCTCGGCGTCGACCTCGACGACGGCGAGACCCAGACCGCCCTGCACCTCGCCTTGCTGGTGCGCCGTTCGGCGGGCCGCTGAGTCCGCTCGACCCGTGGAGTCGTCTCACCCCCGACGCGGGTCGATCATCGTCATGCCGGCGGGCATCGCGGAGTCGAACGCGGGCAGCAGAGCGGCAGCCTCCGGCAGCCCGACGACGCGCTCCACGAGCGCCTCTGGGTGCAGAGCGCCCGACTCGATGAGCGCCAGCATGCCGGGGTAGTCGACCGCGGCCATACCGTGGCTGCCGAGGAGGTCGAGCTCCCACGAAATGACGCGTGACATCGGCACGCGAGGGTGGCCGTCGACGGGCGGGAGCAGGCCGATCTGCACGTGCCGTCCACGTCGGCGGAGGCTGTGGATCGCGTCCGCGCACGTCTGCTCGCTGCCCACGGCATCGACGGAGACATGCGCTCCTCCGTCGGTCAGCTCGTGGACGGCGGCCGCGACGTCCCGACCGTCGGCGAGAACGACGTGATCGGCGCCGAGAGCGGATGCCGCATCCAGCGCCGCCCCATGACGATCGACGACGATCGCGCGAGCGCCGAGCGCCTTCGCGATCATGACACCGCTCAGGCCGACACCGCCGGCGCCGACGATGGTGACCCACTCGCCGGCCACCAGTCGTGCACGGCTCACGAGCCCGCGGTAGGCGGTGGCGAAGCGGCACCCGAGAGCCGCGGCGGCCTCGAAGCTCACCGACTCGGGGATCGCCACGAGATTCGCGTCGGCCGCATGCAGCGCGACGAACTCGGCGAAGGACCCGTCGTGTGAGAAGCCCGGCTGCGTCTGGTCGGGGCACACCTGCGCATCGCCCCGCCGGCACCATTCACAGCGCCCGCAGCCGCACACGAACGGCACCGTCACGCGGTCGCCGACGGCCCACCTCTCGACGCCCTCGCCCACGTCGGCGACGATGCCCGCCAGCTCGTGCCCGGGCACGTGGGGGAGCGAGATGTCGTCGTCGTGGCCGGCCCAGCCGTGCCAGTCGCTGCGGCACAGCCCCGTCGCGCGCACCTCGACGACGACGCCGCCATCGGGCGCCGGCGGTCTCGGTACGTCACGGACCTCGGGTGCGACGCCGAAGGCGTCGTAGACGACTGCACGCATGCCTCCATCGTGGCATCCGGGCGAGGCGGGGCTAGGCGAGATACACCTTGCGGAGGGTCTCGCGCACCGTCCAGACGGTGCGCATCCCCCCTTCTAGCCGGACGATCGCGCCTGCCTCGAGCTCGATCGAGGGCAGGGCCGGATCGACGAACTCCACCGTCGCGGAGCCGGCGACGACGACGAACACCTCGTCGATCTCGACGTCGGACATCGCACCGGGCGTCATCTCCCACACGCCGATGCCCATGTCCTCGTCGAGGTCGACCGATCCCGTGGACGGCGACCCCGCGACCACCTGCGCGGGCGGCACGGGGACGAGCGGGACCTCCACCTCGCCCGCGGAGATGAGGGCTCCGGCGTCCAGCTCGCTCATGAGTCGAACCCCAGTCCGAGGGCGTCGAGGGTCTTCAGCAGCAGATTGCGCCTGCCGCGGTTGTGGTCGGCCCGGTCGAGCGACCAGCGGGTCGCGTTGATGCCCATGGCGGCAGCGGGCTCGGGAGGGAACGGCAGCGGGCGCCTGCGCACCATCTCGAGCTCGGTGCGCTCGGTGCGCTCGCCGGCGAGCAGATCGAGCATGACGTCGGCGGCGAATCGCGTCGCTGCCACACCGAGGCCCGTGAAGCCCGCCGCGTACGCGACGCGACCCTGGCGCGCGGTGCCGTAGAACGCGCAGAACTGGGTCGACGTGTCGATCGCACCGGCCCACTTGTGGGTGAAGCGCAGGCCGTCCAGCTGCGGGAACGTCGTGAAGAAGTGGCCAGCCAGCTTCTCGAAGGACGAGGGGCGGTCTTCGTACTGCGTGCGGATGCGCCGCCCGTAGTGGTAGACCGCGTCGTACCCGCCGAACAGGATGCGGTTGTCGCGGCTGAGCCGGTAGTAGTGGAACTGGTTCGCCAGGTCGCTGATGCCCTGCCGATCGTTCCAGCCGATCGCGGCGAGCTGCTCCGACGACAGCGGCTCGGTCATGAGCGCGTAGTCGTAGACCGGAACGGTCATAAGGCGGTTGCGCTTGAGCAGCGACGGGAAGACGTTGGTCGCCAGCGCCACGCGCCCGGCGGTGATGCGGCCGTGGGTCGCGACGACCCGCACCTTGTCGCCGGCGTCGTCCAGTGCGTGGACGGGCGAGTTCTCGAAGATCTCGACGCCCGCCTCCTCGGCGGCGTGCGCGAGCCCGGCGGCGAGCTTGCCCGGATGCACGATGGCGGTCGAGCGCTGCTCCCAGACCGCCCCGAGATAGGTGGGGGAGGCGATGGACGCCTGCACCTCGGCCTCGCTGAGACGCAGCACTCCCTCTTCGCCGCGGGATGCGGCATCCGCTGCCCATTCGTCCAGCCACTCGAGCTGGTGCGGCTCGGTAGCGACGCCGAGCGAGCCGACGCGCTCCCAGTCCGCATCGATGCCGTACGCGGCGATGTCCTCGCCCATCCCGTCGAGGTTCTCGAGCCCCATCTCGTCGAGGCGGTCGATTTCGTCGGGCCAGCGGCTCAGGCCGTTGTCGCGCCCGTGCGTGAGGCTCGCCTCGCAGAACCCGCCGTTGCGCCCCGAAGCGGCCCAGCCGACCGTGCGGGCCTCGACCACGACGACGCGGCTCGACGGATCGCGGCGCTTGGCCTGCAGTGCGGTCCACAGACCGGTGTACCCCGCGCCGACCACGACGAGGTCGGCCGTCGACTCCCCGCTCACGCGTACGCGAGCCGGGGTGACGGGGAGGTCATCGAGCCAGAAGACGCCCTGACGCGTCCCGGAGAGGCTGTGACGGATGACGGATGCTGCCGGCCGCTGTCGTTCGAAGACGGTCGTGCCCACGGGTATCACTTCCCTGTTCGGTGTTGTCTGCTTCGATCTTGGGGGCTGTCGGCTGCCGAGAACAGGTGATCTGGCGAACACAGGACGGATCGGTCGATTTCGCCCTGTTTCCGTCAGATCACCTGATGCGGGCAGGTGGGGAGAGCGGATGCCTCTGCCCGAGCCGCCGTCTCGGCCGGCTCACGCGTCGGGCGCGGCGTACACGCGCGATCCCTCGACGAACGTCTGCAGCACCCGCGTCGTGCCGATCTCCTCGGCCGGACCATCGAAGGGGTCGCGGTCCAGCACGACGAGGTCGGCGTACTTGCCCGGCTCGACGGTCCCGGTGGTCTCGTCGAGGTGGTTCACCCAGGCCGAGCCGGCCGTGTACGCCGTCAGCGACGTGGCGAGGTCGATCGCCTGCTCGGGGAGGAAGGCCTCGTACTCGCCCTCCTCGTGGCCCGGGGCAGCGAGGCGGTTGACGGCGACATGGATCGCCGCGAGCGGGTCGGGCGACGAGACCGACCAGTCGCTGCCGGCGGCGAGCACGGCGCCCGCGCGCAGGAGGTCGCCGAACGGGTACTGCCACGCGCTGCGGGGCTCGCCCAGGAACGGCAGCGTCAGGTCGACCATCTGCGGCTCGAGGGCGGCCCACAGCGACTGCATGTTGGCCGCGACGCCGAGCTGCCGGAAGCGCGGGACGTCGTCGGGGTGCACGACCTGGATGTGCGCGATGTGGTGACGGTTGTCGCCGTGTCCGTTGCGGCCGATCGCGTGTTCGACGGCGTCGAGGCACTCCCGCACGGCACGATCGCCGATCGCGTGGAAGTGCACCTGGAACCCTTCGGCGTCGAGGATCGGGACCGCCTCGTTCAGGACGGCCGGGTCGACGAACGAGAGGCCCGAGTTGTCGGTGAAGTGCCCGTGCCCGTCGCAGTACGGCTCGAGCATCGAGGCGGTGAAGTTCTCGGCGACCCCGTCCTGCATCACCTTGACGGATGTCGCGGCGAAGCGCCCGCCGCGGTACCGCTCGCGACGCTCGAGGATCGAGGGGATCTGCTCGAGCCCCTGCGCGCGATCCCACCAGATGGCGCCCACCACGCGTGCCGTCAGCGTGCCGTCGGCAGCGGCCCGCAGGTACGCCGGTCCCGGGTCGCCGGCGTCCCCGTACGACCCGACGATGGCGTCCTGCCACGCCGTGATGCCGAACGAGTGCAGGTAGCGCTGGCCCACCAGGAGCGCCTCGGTGAGCCGCTCGAGCGGCTCGTCGGGCAGGTGGCGGTTGACGAGGCTCATCGCGCCCTCGTGCAGGGTGCCCGAGGGGGTGCCGTCGGCGTCGCGCTCGATGCGCCCGTCGGTGGGATCGGGCGTGTCGCGGTCGATCCCGGCCAGGCGGAGCGCCGCCGAGTTGACCCAGGCCCCGTGCCCGTCGCGGTTCGGGAAGAACGCCGGGCGATCGGCCACCACGGTGTCGAGCGCCGCCGCCGTCGGCGTTCCGCCGGGGAAGGCCGACATCTGCCAGCCGCCGCCGAGGATCCACTCGTCGTCGGGGTGGTCGGCCGCGTAGGCGCCGATCGCGTCGAGGTACTCCGCCGCCGTGCCGTGCTCGGAGAGGTCGCACCGCAGCATGTCGAGGCCGCCCCACACGGGGTGCACGTGGGCGTCCTGGAACCCCGGCAGCAGCATCCGCCCCTGCAGGTCGACCAGCTCGGTCCCGGGGCCGATCAGGTCGCGCACGTCGTCGCCGCCGACCGCGATGATCCTGCCGTCCGCCACCGCGACCGTGCGGGCACGCGAGCGCACCGTGTTCGCCGTGAAGACCGGACCGCCGGTGAAGACGAGATCGGCGTACCGCACGGCGGTCAGCCTCCCGTCATCGTGCGGGCGATCTGGGTCGCGGAGTCGCCGGCACGCTTGAGCACCAGCGCGACCAGCGCGAGGGCGATGAGCGTGAGCAGCAGCATGATCGTCGACACCGCGGCGATCTCGGGACGGAGCCCCGAACGCACGGCGCTGAGCACGTAGACGGGCCAGGGGGTCGTCCCCGACACCTGCACGAAGGCGGCGACGATGGTGTTGTCGAGGCTCAGCGTGAACGCGAGCAGGAAGCCGGCGAGGACCGCGGGCATCGCCAGCGCGAGCGTCACGCGACGGAACGTCGTGAACGGCTTCGCGTAGAGGTCGGCCGACGCCTCTTCGAGGTGGGCGTCCATGCCGACCAGACGCGCGCGCACGATGTACGAGACCACCGCCGTCGCGAAGAGCGAGGATCCGACCGAGAGTCGCACGATGCCGTCGTTGAACATCGTCAGGCCGAGGTCCTGGCCGAGGAGCACCATCCAGGGGAGGAGGGCGACGGCGTCGACGATCTCGGGGGTCACCGAGACGAGCAGCAGCAGTCCCAGGAACCACCACACCCACTTGCCCGGGTGACGCGCCATCGCGATCCCGGCGAGCGTGCCGAGCGCCGTGGCGATGGTCGCCGCGATGAACGCGGTGATCAGGGACACCCGGACGGCGCTCTGGATCGCTGGCTTCTCGAGGATCGTGAGGAAGGCGTCGAAGCCGAATCCGTCCCACGACACCAGGAGGCGCCCGGTGTTGAACGAGTAGATGACGATCACGATGATCGGCAGGAACAGGAAGAGCATCACGAGGACGCCCCACACGTTGAAGGCGATGTCGGACCACGAGCGCTTGCGCCGTGGCGCACTGCCCCGCCCGCCGGCCGGCGTCTGGGCCCGGAGCATCGTCTCGGTCATCGTCTGGGTCATGTCGCCACCTCCGCGGGGGCTTCGGCCGGGTCGTTCACTCGCGCGGTCGCGGGCGCCGACCCCAGCACCAGCCGATTGCGGGTGCGGAACGGCAGGGCCACGAGCCAGATCACGACCCCCGCGACGGCGATCGTGAGCATGATGACGAGCATGAGCAGCACGGCCATGGCTGACCCGAGCGCCCAGTTCTGAGCAGTCTGGAACTGGCTGGCCACCAGCTGGCCCACCATGTTGCCCTGTGCGCCGCCCAGGACCGTCGCCGTGATGTAGTCACCCATCAACGGGATGAACACCAGCAGCACGCCGGCGATGATGCCGGGCTGGGACAGCGGCAGCGTGACGCGGAAGAACGTCGTCCACTTTCCTGCGCCGAGATCCTTCGACGCTTCCCGCAGGGCGGGGCCCACCCGGTCGAACGCGACGAACAGCGGCAGGATCATGAGCGGCAGGTAGTTGTAGACCACGCCGATGACGACCGCTGTGCGCGTGTACATGAGAGCGAGCGGACCGTCGAGGACGCCCATCGACTGCAGCACGGTCGACAGCCACCCCTCGGGCGCGAGGATGACCTGCCAGCCGATGGTTCGGACGAGGAAGTTCGTCCAGAACGGCACGAGCACGAGGGCGATCAGGATGCCGCGGCGATCCGGCCGCACCTTGAACGCCATCCAGTACGCCACCGGCGCGCCGATGAGGAAGCACAGCACCGTGCCGAGGATCCCCACCCACAGCGTGTTCTGGAACGTGGCGAAGAACGTGGGTGACACGGCTTCGACGTAGCGGTCGAAGGACAGGATGTCGTTCGCGTGCGTGCCGAAGATGCCCGGCTTGTAGCCGAAGCTGAACCACACGACCATCGCCACCGGAGCGACGAAGAAGAGCAGGAGCCATGCCCACGCCGGCACCGCGAGCGCGGCTCCTGCCGCGCGGCTACGCACCCGCGGCGGCCTTCATCTCGTTGTGGATCTCGACGCGCGTGGTCTGCGAGTCGTTGAGCTCCTGCTCGTGCATCGTCTCGAGCTGCTCGGGCGTGAAGAAGATGAACTCGCTGAGCTCGATGCCGCTCGTGTCCATGTCCTTGCCGCCGACGTTGTAGCCGATGTAGTCGAGGTTGAGGGCGAGGCTCTCGGGCGACATCGAGTAGTCGATGAACGCATGCGCGGCCTCGGGGTGCGGGGCGCCCGTGGCGATAGCCCAGTTGTCCATCCAGAGCTCGGTCTGGGGACCGGGCAGAACCCACTGCCAGCGGTCGAGGTCTCCCGACTCCTGCATGCCGAGTCGAGCCTCGCCGTTCCAGGACTGCATGAGCACCTGCGAGCCCTGCACGATCGCGGTGCTGGGGTACGAGTCGAACGCCGAGATGTGCGAGGCGATGTCGGAGACCAGGAACTGGCGCGCGGCCTCGAGCTCGTCGGGGTCTTCGGTGTTCCAGTCGGTGTCGTTGGCCCAGAAGTAGGAGCCGATCGTGCCGGCCGGGTCGTCCAGCATCGAGGTCTTGCCGCTCGCCTCGTTCTGCGCGGCGTCGAAGAAGTCCGCCCACGTGGTCAGCTCGCGGGTGATGACGTTCTTGTCGTAGACGAAGCCTGTCGTTCCCCACGCCTTGCAGACCGAGTAGTCGTTGCTGGGGTCCCACGCGCGGCCGAGGTAGGCGGGGTCCATGTTGGACATGTTCGGCAGCAGGTCCTTGTTGAACTTCATCAACAGGCCGTTCTCGATCATCTGCGGGATGAACACGCCCGTCGGCACGACGATGTCGTAGCCCGACGTGCCCTTCGCGGCGACGAGCTTCGCGATGAGCTCCTCGTTCGAGCTGTACGAGTCGAGCGTCACCTTCGGGCCCAGTTCGGACGTGAAGCCCGAGACGACGTCGGGGGAGTCGTAGTCGCCCCACGTGTACACCGACAGGTTGCCTTCGAGGTCGCCGCCGGTCGCCTGCGGCTGCGGCGAGCCGCCCCCGCTCGGTGCGCACGCGGCGAGCGCGGCAGCGGAACCGGCGATGGCCGCGATGCTGAGGAACCGGCGGCGCGAGAGCTCGCGCATGATCGACGGCGCCGCGCCCTCCGGCGCGAGGATGCGGATCGGGTTGCGTGAGTCGGTCATCGTGGTCTCCAGGTTCGGGTCGGGGAGCCGGGTGAGCGGGGTGCTGCGGCTGTGCGGTTGTGGGAAGGGCGGTTTTCAGACGGTGGTCGGGGGTGCGACGTAGCCGCCCTCCTGGGCGGCGTCGTCGGCGGGGAAGAGCAGGACGTGATGCGCCGCCCACGTGCAGAGGACCGGGTCGCCGACCTGCAGGGCGGGGGCGTCGGGCGTCGGGCGTCGCACGATGAGGCTCTGCTCGTCGCCGAGGCGCACGAGGTACTGCATCGTGTCGCCGAGGTGCGAGACCCCGATCAGCTCACCGCGCGCGGTGTTGGCATCGGTGGTCTCCGTGGGGTCGTCGGCCGCGATCCGGATGTACTCGGGCCGCACGGCGGCTTCCCCCTGACCGGTGCCGGTGAGCGTGGCCTTCGCGGCGCGCACCAGGGCGTGCGGCGACGCGATCGCCGCGCCCGATTCCTCGATCCGGCCGCGGAAGAAGTTCTGCTGCCCGACGAACGCCGCGACATACGCCGACGCCGGTCGTGCGTACACCGTGTCGGCGTCGGCGAGCTGCTCGATGCGACCGGCACGCATGATCGCGATGCGGTCGCTCATCGAGAGCGCCTCGCCCTGGTCGTGCGTGACGAAGATGAACGTGATGCCCAGGCGGGCCTGCAGCAGCTTGAGCTCGAGCTGCATCTCCTCGCGCAGCTGCCGGTCGAGCGCGCCGAGGGGCTCGTCGAGGAGGAGCACCGAGGGCTGATTGACGAGGGCCCGCGCGAGCGCGATGCGCTGCTGCTGGCCGCCGGAGAGCTGAGTGGGCTTGCGGTCGCCGAAGCGGTGCATCTGCACCAGGTCGAGCGCCTGCGTCACCTTGTCGCGGATCTCGGCCTTCGGAGTGCGACGCTGCTGGAGGCCGTACGCGACGTTCTCGGCGACGCTGAGGTGCGGAAACAGGGCGTACGCCTGGAACACGGTGTTGACGTCGCGGCGGTACGGGGGAGCGTTCAGCACCGACTTGCCCGACACCCGGATGTCCCCGGCATCAGGGTGTTCGAATCCGGCGATCATGCGCAGCGTGGTGGTCTTGCCGCACCCTGACGGGCCGAGGAGCGAGATGAACTCTCCGGGCTGGACCGTGAGCGACAGGTCGTCGACGGCGACCTGGTCGCCGTAGAGCTTCGTGATCCCGGACAGGACCACGGCGCCGCGGCCGTCCGTCGAGGCCGGGTTGGTCGCCGGAGCGGTCTCCGCGTCAGTCGCCGTGGTCACCTGATGAGGTCCTCCTGCTGCGGGTCGCGCGACGCTGCACGACCGGATGGGATGTGTGGGTCATTCAATAGCGGGCGGTTCACCCCCCGCAACGTGCCGGTGGCCGAACCGGACGATCCGGGGTCTCCAACCGTCCGGCCTGACAGATCGTCCGGAGTTGTGTAACGGTGAGGAAACCGCAGGGTTTCGGGGCGCTCACGGCGCGCGGGCGACCGCCCGGTGCTCAGGGGCCGACAGATCGTCCGTGAGAAGGCCGCCGGCGTCGAGTCAGCCGGTTGCCGGACCGGTCTGGCACACCGGGCACCAGAAGACGATGCGCTCCTTGGTGGGGTCGGCGCCGAGCGACCCGCCGCGGATGATCGCGCCGCAGCGTCGGCACTCGCGCCCTTCGCGGCGGTACACCCAGGTCGAGCGACCGGGTCGGGCATCGCCCGTGAACGTGCGCCCGCTGCGGTCCTTGTTGGCGCGGATCATCCGCGTGCCGAGGTCGACGATCGCGGCCGCATCCGTCTGATCCGCAGGAGTGGTGGGGAGGATGCCGCGCACGAAGAGGATCTCGTTGGCGTACTCGTTGCCGAAGCCGGCCACATTGCGCTGATCCTGCAGCGCGACGTGCACCGCGCGGCGGTCGGCGCCCAGCCGCCGCGCCGCCTCGACGGCATCCCAGTCCGCCGCAAGGGGATCGGGGCCGAGGTAGCCGACCAGCGTGTCCTCGGCGGACGTCGGCACGACGGTGATGTCGGCGAGGTCGAAGCCCACCGTCTCCCACTCCGTGCCGTCGGGCGCGGTCGCCCCGATGACCGCCCGCGCCTTGAACGCGGCATTGCGCCAGCGCTGGCCGCGTCGGTAGACATGCCATTCGCCCTCCATCTTGAGATGCGTGTGCAGGGTCTGATCGCCGATCCGGTGCAGCAGGTGCTTCCCCCGCGACACGACGCCGTGCACGACGCTGCCGGTCAGGTCGACCGCGGCGACCTGCGGCACGCGCAGCTCGAATCGGGTGACGGTCGCACCCGCCAGGGCCTCGTTCAGCCGTCGAGCCGTGCGGTAGACGGTGTCGCCCTCAGGCATTCGGCGTTCCGGCGCTCTGCCGCGCGGCGCGCTCGGCGTCGCCCGCGGTGAGGCGGCGCAGCGTCAGCCCACGCGGGGACTCGACGAAGCCGGCCTCGCGGAGGGCGCGGCCCCACCCGGTGCCGTGGATGAACGCGCCGTTGACCTGCTCGATGGTGAGGGTGTCGAGCCGACGCGCGCGCGCCGTCGCGGCGAGGTCGCGCGTCGCCGCAGCGATGGCCGCCTCGTCACCGCTGAATGCGAGGGCGGACTTGCCGCCCCGCTCGAGGTACAGCACGAGTGAGCCGTCGACCAGCACCACGAGCGCGCCCGCCTTGCGCCCCGGGCGATGGCCGACGCCCTCGAGCGCCGGCCACCCGAGCGCCGCGCCGTACGGGTTGGCGGGGTCGGTGGCAGCGAGGGTCACGGCGCGCAGGGGCGGCGGGTCGGACAGCGCGGCGAACTCGCGCAGGCGGTCGACGGTGGTCGAGGCGGCGAACTGCGCGGCGCCGAGCTTCTCGATGACGTAGCCGCGCCGGCAGTGCCCGGCCTCTTCGAACCCGGCCAGCACGCGGTAGGCCTGGGCGAACCCGCCGGGCAGCCCTTCGGCCTGGACCGCGCCGCGGGTGACGACGCCGTAGCGGTCGAGCAGCAGGCTCGCCGCTGCGGTGGCGCGCAGTGCGGGGTCGGGCTCGGGCGTCGGCAGCAGCGACCAGCGCCCCCCGATCGCCGGCGGCCGAGGGGGGACGGATGCCGCCACGGTGCGCACCGCCGCGCCGCGATAGAGCCGGGTGCGCGGCGTCTTGCGTGCGATGCGATGGGCCTGCGATCCGCCGCCGACGAGTGTGCGCACGGGGGCGAACGTGTCGTTGGTGACCCTGCCCGCCCACGTGAGCCGCCAGAGCGCGTCGATCACGGACTGCTCGTTCTCGGCTCCCGTCAGCTGGCGGAGCTGTGCGGCGAAGTAGCCGCCCCCAGCGTCGAGCGCGGCGAGGAGCTGCGCGTCGAGCGACCCGTCCGGAATCTCGTCGTCGGCGACGGTGAGCGTCAGCGGGAGCGCATCGGCGGGATGCAGGGACACCCAGCCGTCGCGGCCCGGAAGACTGCCGTGCCCCGACCACACCACCTCGCCGGTGGCGGTGAGCTCGTCGAGCAGGGCGGGCGAATAGTCGGCGACGCGTGCCGGCAGGATGAGCGCCTCCCACGCGCTGGCCGGGATCGGCACACCGGCGAGCTGCTCGACCACCGCCGCGACCCCGTCGACTCCCTCCAGGGGACGAGTGACGTGCTGCCACACCGGCAGGAAGCGGGCATACGCGTCTTGCGGGACGGGCTCGACGCTCCCCCGGATGGCGGCGAGCGAGCGCATCCGCAGTCGGCGCAGCACCTCGGCGTCGCACCATTCGGTGTCGTCACCGGTCGTTGTGGTCGACGCGGGGAGGAAGAACCCGCTGGCCAGCCGGCCCTGCGACTCGAGCCGCTGCAGCGTGTGGCGGGCGACCGCGATGCCGACGCCGAGCCGCTGGGCGACGGCATCCGCCGTGAAGGGTCCGTGGGTGCGGGCGTAGCGCGCGACGAGGTCGCCGAGCGGATCGGCGAGGGGCTCGAGGAACGCGGTCGGGATGCCGACGGGCAGCGCCACTCCGATGGCATCGCGCAGGCGCCCCGCGTCTTCGACGGCGGCCACCCGAGGGACTCCGGCGATCGTGACGCGGATCGCGCGACGTGCGGTGACGAGGTCGTCGAGGAGAGCGGCGGCGTCGCCCTCGGTCGCCGCGATCGTGTCGGCGCGGCTCGTCCCGTCGCCGTTCGGCTCGGTGGAGGTTCGGGTGGGCTGGAGGCGGGCGGCCACCTCGGCGGCGTCGAGCGGACCGAGCAGGCGCAGCAGGTCGGCGACGCCCTCGAGGCCGCGGGCGCGGCGCTCGGGATCGAGCCGCTGCGCCTCCCGTTCGAACTGGGCGATGACGTCCGGGTCGAGCAGCTCGCGCATCTCGATCTTGCCGAGCAGCTCGGACAGCAGGGCCGGATCGACCGAGAGCGCGGCGGCGCGACGCTCCGCGAGGGGTGAGTCGCCCTCGTACATGAACGCGCCGACATATCCGAAGAGCAGGTCGCGGGCGAAAGGGGACGGCTGTGACGGCTCGGTCTCGATGAGCCGGATGCGGCGATCCCCGATGCTGCGTGAGATCCGCAGCAGTGCGGGCACGTCGTAGACGTCCTGCAGCACCTCGCGCAGCGTCTCGAGGATGATCGGGAACGTCGGATAGCGCCGCGCGACCTCGAGCAGCTGCGCCGACCGCTGCCGCTGCTGCCACAGCGGGCTGCGGCGGCCGGGGTTGCGTCGCGGCATGAGCAGAGCCCGCGCCGCGCACTCGCGGAAGCGCGAGGCGAACAGGGCCGACCCGCCCACCTCATCGGTGACGATCTGCTCGAGCTCGTCGGGATCGAAGACGAACAGCTCCGCTCCGGGCGGCTCGGCCGAGGCATCCGGGATCCTCGCGATGATTCCGTCGTCGCTGGCGACCGCCGAGCCCTCGACCCCCAGACGCTCGCGGATGCGGGCGTTGACCGCCAGCGCCCAGGGCGCGTGCACCTGCATGCCGTACGGGGAATGCAGGATGACGCGCCAGTCGCCGACCTCGTCGCGTCCTCGCTCCACCGTGAGCTGCTTGTCGGTCGGGAGGGTGCCGGTGGACTCGCGCTGCTCGGCCAGATAGGCGAGCAGGTTGCCCTGCGCGTAGTCGTCGAGCCCCGCCTCGCTGAGCCGCTCCTGCGCTCTGTCGGGCTTCGCCGCCGAGACCTCGCGCGAGAACTTGCCGAGCGCCTCGCCCAGCTCTGCAGGCCGGCCGATCCCGTCGCCGTGCCAGAAGGGCACCTTGCCGGGCTGCCCGAACGCGGGCACGACGTTGACGCGGTCGTGGGTGATCTCGACGATGCGCCAGCTGGTCGTGCCGAGCGTGAACACGTCGTTGACGCGCGACTCGTACACCATCTCCTCGTCGAGCTCGCCGACTCGGGCGTTCTGCGACTCACCGGCCACGAACACGCCGAACAGCCCGCGATCGGGGATGGTGCCGCCGCTCGTCACCGCGATCCGCTGCGAACCGGGGCGACCGGTCAGGGTGCCGTGGTCGCGGTCCCAGATGAGCCGCGGCCGCAGCTCGGCGAACTCGTCGGACGGGAACCGCCCCGCGAGGAGGTCGAGCGTCGCCTCGTATGCCGAGCGGGGGAGTGAGCGGAACGGCGCGCAGCGCTTGAGCGTCTCGTACCAGCCCTCGACGTCGATCGGCGCGAGAGCACACGCCGCGACAGTCTGCTGCGCGAGGATGTCGAGCGGGTTCTGCGGGACCGCGATGGCCTCGATCTGACCGGCGAGCATGCGCTCGGTGACGATCGCGGTGTGGAGCACGTCGCCGCGGTGCTTGGGGAAGAGTGCCGCGCGGCTGACCTCGCCGACCTGGTGGCCGGCGCGTCCGATCCGCTGCAGGCCCGACGCCGCACTCGGCGGAGCCTCGACCTGGATCACGAGGTCGACCGCGCCCATGTCGATGCCGAGTTCGAGGCTGCTGGTCGCCACGACGCAGCGCAGCACCCCGGACTTGAGCTCCTCCTCGACCTGCGCCCGCTGCTCCTTGGACACCGAGCCGTGGTGCGCCTTGGCCAGCACGGGGTCGGCCCCGGCCGTGGCGCCGGCCTGTGCCATCATCGCGGCGGGGACGGATGCCTCGGGCAGGTCGAGCCCGAGCCGCTCGGAGTAGATCTCGTTGAGGCGTCCGGTGAGGCGCTCGGCGAGGCGGCGCGAGTTGCAGAAGACGATGGTCGAGCGCTGCTGCAGGATGCGGTCGACGATCGCCTCTTCGACGTGCGGCCACACCGAGCCTGTCACCTCGGTCTCGCCGGCGCCGGACGCCCGCGCGCGGCCGCTCGAACCGTCGGCGAACCAGTCCTCGTCGATGACTTCGCCGTCACCGGTGCCGTCGCCGGTCGCGGCCGGCGCCCAGTCCGCGGGCGCCGTCGCGCCGGGTGCGGGGGGCGGGTTGAGCATGTCGTCGATCGGCACGACCACCCGCATGTCGAACGCCTTCGACGACTTCGGTGCGACGATCTCGACCGGCGCGGACCCGCCGAGGAACCGCGCCACCTCGTCGATCGGGCGCACCGTCGCCGAGAGTCCGATGCGCTGGGCCGGCTTGTCGAGCAGGGCGTCGAGGCGTTCGAGGCTCACGGCGAGGTGCGCGCCGCGCTTGGTCGCGGCGACCGCGTGCACCTCGTCGACGATGACGGTGTGCACGCCCTTGAGGGTCTCGCCCGCTGCGCTCGTGAGCATCAGGTACAGCGACTCCGGCGTCGTGATCAGGATGTCGGGCGGCGCCGTGACGAGCTTGCGCCGGTCGCTCGACGTGGTGTCGCCGGAGCGCACGCCGACCGACACGTCGGGCACCGCGACGCCGAGCCGCCGCCCGGACTGCCCGATGCCGACGAGCGGAGAGCGGAGGTTGCGCTCGACGTCGACGCCCAGCGCCTTGAGCGGGGAGATGTACAGGATGCGGGTGGGCGGGGCCGCGGCATCCGCTCGCCTCTTCCGACCCTTCGCGGGCGCCGCCGGCACACTCGCGTCCTTCTCACGGAAGACGCGGTCGATCGCCCACAGGAAGGCCGACAGCGTCTTGCCCGACCCGGTCGGCGCGACGACCAGCGCGTTCTTGCCCTTGGAGATGGCGTCCCACGCGCCGATCTGGGCATCGGTCGGGCGGGAGAACGCGCCGCGGAACCAGTCCTGCGTGGCAGGACTGAACCGCTCGAGCACGTCGCTCATCCCTCCATCTTGGTTGCTGGCGGCGACATCGGGGCGGGCTTGACGTCGGCGCCGATCGTCCTGACGTCAGCGCTCGGCGGGGATGAGCACCCAGAGCAGCAGGTACACCCAGATCGACAGGCCGAAGAACACGGTCGCGAGAACCGTGAGGATCCGCACCGCGACGACGTTGGCTCCGAACCGGTTGGCGACGGCGAGGCACGCTCCGGCGATCATGCGCCCCTCGCGGGGCCGGACGAGTTGGTTCATGTGCTCATGATGGCCCTGTTCGGCGCGCTCGGCATCCGGTTCCGCGGAAGGAACCGGATGCCGAGCGCCGCCGTCACCGCTCGGTGAGCTCGCCATCGCGGCCGAGCTCGAGCTTGAGGTCGATGCCCAGCCGCTCGAGGAACGCGTCGTCGTGGCTCACGATGAGCACCGCACCGCGGTAGGCGGCGAGGGCGTCGACGACCTGCCCGACCGTGTCGAGGTCGAGGTTGTTCGTCGGCTCATCGAGCACGATCAGCTGCGGCGGCGGGTCGGCGAGCAGCAGCCGCGCCAGGGCGACGCGGAACCGCTCGCCGCCCGACAGGGTCGAGACCGGCCGTTCGACCGCTGCCCCTCGGATGAGGAACCGGGCCAGCCGGTTGCGAAGCTCGGGAATCGGCACCGCGGAGGCAGCCGCCGCCACGTTGTCGAGCACCGAGGCGCGCTCGTCGAGCCCGTCCACCCGCTGCGGCAGGTAGCCGACCCGGTCGGTGTGCAGCTCGCCCTGTACCAGCGTCGGGAACACCGGCGCCTCGGGCGGCGTGTCGCCGTCCCCCTGCGTCGCGTCTCCTGGCTCTGGGACGCCGGGCGGGCGAGAGGGGCGTGAAACGGTCGGGAGATTCCCCGCCTCCGGCCCCGGAACAGCCCCCGCGGCCCCGGTTTCGCCCGGCCGTTTGACGTTGTCCCCCACCAACGCCTCGAGGAAGGTCGTCTTGCCGACGCCGTTGGCGCCGACGAGCGCGACCCGCTCCTGCCCCTGCACGACCCACGACCGGTGCCCGTCGCTCAGCGTCGCGATGCGGCGCCCCGCGGGAACCCCCGGATCGGGCAGGTCGATGCGGATCGTGTCGTCGTCGCGCACGCGGCGTCCGGCGGCGTCGAGCACCTCGCGGGCCTCCGCCTCCTTGCCGCGGGCCTCGGTCCGCAGCTTCCCGGCCGAGACCTGTGCCGACATCTTGCGGCCGCCCGCGACGATCCCCGGCACACGCTTCTCGGCCTGCGCCTTCTTGCCCATCGCGCTGCGGTGGGCGAGCTTCGTCTCGGTCTCGATGCGTTCGCGCTTCTCGCGCCGGACGGCCTGCGCCGCCGCCCTCTCGGCCTGCTTCGCGGCGTCTTGCTCGCTGTCGAGCCATGCCCGCCACTCCGAGTACGGACCGCCGAACACCGACAGCCGGTTGTCGTAGAGCTCGGCGGTCTCGTCCATCAGCTCGAGCAGCGAGACGTCGTGGCTCACCACGATGAGCGTCCCGCGCCACCCCCGCACCATCGCGCCGAGCCGGGCCCGGGCGTCGCGGTCGAGGTTGTTCGTGGGTTCGTCGAGCAGGGCGATGGATGCTCCGCGCAACCGGATCCCCGCGATCGCCGTGAGCACGGCCTCGCCGCCCGACAGCTCGCCGACGCGTCGGTCGAGCATGCCCGGCGACAGGCCGGCCTCGGCGAGCGCGGCGTGCGCGCGCGCCTCGATGTCCCAGTCGGAGCCGACCGCGTCGAAGTGGCGCGGGTCGGCGTCGCCGGACTCGATCGCCCGCAGCGCCGACAGCGGCACGGATACGCCGAGCAGTTCGGCGACGGGTCGATCGACGTCGAGGGTGAGCCGCTGCGGAAGGTACGCGACGTCCGCGGACGTCGCGACACTGCCGGCAGCGGGTGTGAGCTCGCCGGCGATGAGCCGGAGGAGCGTGGACTTGCCCGAGCCGTTGCGGCCGACGAGTCCGGTGCGGCCGACGCCGAAGGCGCCGGATACGTCGGCGAGGGCGAGCATGCCGTCGAGCCACGCGAACGAGACGCGGTCGAGGACGACGGACGGGGTGAGGGTATGGGTGGACATGAAGCCTCCGTGGTGCGGTCATGCGCTGGCACGGGATGCCGCAGCATCGCCTCGACGCCGGCGGAAGAGCCGGCACGCGCCGGCGGGAGGCCGGCAGAAGCCGAGGAAGAGCGGCAGGATCGACGGTCAGCGCGGAATCGGAGCGCTGGGCCGTCGGAAGGATCGACGGAGCAGCGCGATTACAGCGCGGTCGCGGCGATCAGCTTCACGGGAGTTCCTCACAGAGGGGACAAGGCCAGGGGAAACGATAGCGGATGCTCCGCCCGTGCGCCTGGGAATCTCGTGCCCGCTACGCCGAGCCGGGTCCCCCGTCGTCCTGCGCGAGCTGCTTGTCGAGGAACACACGCACGTCGGCGAGCTCCTGCTCCGACACGCTGTGCGAGAGGCCCGGGTAGACCCGGCCGC
Source organism: Microbacterium gallinarum (assembly GCF_014837165.1). Taxonomy (GTDB): domain Bacteria; phylum Actinomycetota; class Actinomycetes; order Actinomycetales; family Microbacteriaceae; genus Microbacterium; species Microbacterium gallinarum. Next base: position 82,040 of record NZ_JACSPM010000005.1, on the reverse strand, counting down.
TCAGCTCGACGTGGCCGGGGAGCCACTCGGTGGTGTGCGCGACGAGGAAGTCGGGGATGACATCGTCGTTCGTGCCACGCCCCCAGAACACCGGCGGCCGCAGCTCGGCGAGCTCGCTGTCGCGGGGCAGGTCGCCGGGAGTGACGTAGCCCGACAGGTTCACCGCGAACGCGAACCGCGCCGGCTCGAGCCGCATCGCCTGCAGGGCCACCGCCGAGCCCTGAGAGAAGCCGAGCAGGCCGATCGTGCGATGAGCCGCAGCCGCGGCATCCGTCCACGCGATGAGTCCGCGTGCCGCGGCCGTGATGTGCGCGGGATCACGGGTCTCGAGTCCCTCGATCGGGTACCAGGAGTACCCGGGTGCAGGGAAGGGCGGTGCGAGCGGGGCGCGCACGGCGGCGACGGCTAACTCGGACGGGAGGTAGGGGACGAGACCGAACAGGTCGCGCTCGTCGGCGCCGTAGCCGTGCAGCAGGACGAGCAGCGGCCGCCCGTCGCGATCGCCGGGGTCGGCCGACCACAGCACGGCGTCCGCGTCGAGAGGCGTAGGGGTGCTCACGCCTCCATCGTGCCAGGGACCGGGGTCGCGATGCCTCCTCGTCGGTGCGCCCGCCCACTCTCGCCCGGCGGGGCGTTGAGGTATACAGGAGGCATGCCGGTGCGCACCCCCGATCCCGACCCCAACGAGCGCGACGACGACGGAACACCTCGCGATCCACTCGGCGGCGTGGGCGCGTCGTTCGGCTCCGGCGGCCGCAGCCTGGGGGACGGCACGTTCGGATCGCCGACACCGGATGCCGCGGCCAACCCCGGCTGGCTCAGCGACATCGAACTCGCCGAGGCCCGTCGCCGGCTGCCGATGCTGTACGTGGAGGCCCTGCCGGTGCGCACCGACGGCGTCGGCGCGGTCACCGAGGTGGGCATCCTCCTGCGGGCGACGCCGCTCGGAGAGATCACGCGCACCCTCGTCTCGGGCCGGGTCCGCTACGGCGAGACCGTGCGCGACGCGCTCTTCCGCCACGTCGAGAACGACCTCGGCCCCATGGCCTTCCCCCTGCTGCCGCCGCAGCCGCTCCCGTTCACGGTGGCCGAGTACTTCCCCCTGCCCGGCATGAGCCCGTTCCACGACGAACGCCAGCACGCCGTGTCGCTCGCCTTCGTCGTGCCGGTCACCGGCACGTGCGAGCCGCGGCAGGATGCGCTCGAGGTCACGTGGCTGAAGCCAGAGGAAGCGGCATCCGATGCCCTCTCCGCAGAGATGGAGGGCGGACGCGGCACCCTCGTGCGCCTCGCCCTCGCGAGCGTGGGCGCCTTGCGCTGACGTCGCGTCGTAGGCTCGTCGGGTGAGCAACGCCGCCCTCGAGCCCCTGTCCTTCCCGACCGACGCCGAGGGCTGGATGGCCCTCGCCACCGACCGCGCGACCGAGCGCATCGCCCGAGTCGGGGCTCTCGACGAACAGCTGAAGGCCGGGTCCGGGCTGTCGACGATCGAGCGGCTCGACCTGTGGAACGACGCCGACCTGGCGCTGGCCGAGGCCCTCAACGCCGTCTACCTGCTGAGCGAGGCCCACCCCGACGACGCCGTGCGCGAAGCGGCGGAGGCCCAGGTGCAGGCGGTGGAGGCGCTCAGCAGCGCCCGGCTGCTCGACCGCGACCTCTGGGCCGTCTTCGCCGACGCGGATGCCTCGGGGCTCGACGACGACGCCGCGCGCATGCTGTCGCACCTGCGCCGCGACTTCCGCCGCGGCGGCGTCGACCTCGACGACGAGCGGCGGGCGCGCGTGCGCGAGCTCACCGACCGCGACACCGAACTGTCGCTCGTCTTCTCCCGGAACGTGCGCGACGGCCGCCGCGAGATCACCGTGCCCGCCGACGCCCTGACCGGGCTGCCGCAGGACTTCATCGACGCGCACCCCGTCGACGCCGACGGGCGGGTCACCCTCACCACCGACTACACCGACCTGCTGCCGGTGCGCGAGTTCGCGGCCGAGCGCGCGACCCGGGTGGCCCTCGTGAGCGCGTACAACGACCTGGCGTGGCCCGAGAACGACAGTGTGCTCGCCGAGCTGCTCGAGGTGCGCGCCCAGCGGGCCGAGCTGCTCGGCTTCGCCGATTGGGCCGACTACGAGACCGAGACGAGGATGATCGGCTCGGGTCCTGAGATCCCCGCTTTCCTCTCGAGACTGGATGCCGCGTCCGCCGAGGCTGCGACCGTCGAGCACGCCCGGCTGCTGGAGCGGCTGCGCCGCGACGAGCCCGAGGCCGACGTCGTCACGATCGCCGACTCCTGGTACCTGCTCGGCGCGCTCAAGCGCGAGGAGTACGACGTCGACGCGCAACTGGTGCGCTCCTACCTCCCGTTCGACCGGGTGCGGGCGGGCGTGCTCGACGTCACCGGGCGCCTGCTCGGCGTCGAGTACCGGCCCGTCGCGGTGCCGACCTGGCATGAGGACGTGGCGAGCTACGACGTGCTGCGCGACGGGGAGCGGATCGGCCGCATCCACCTCGACCTGCACCCGCGCGCCGGCAAGTTCAGCCACGCGGCGTGCTTCCCGCTTGTACCGGGGGTCTCCGGACGCTCACTTCCCGAGGCCGTGCTGCTGTGCAACTTCTCGCGGGGACTTCTCGCGCACGACGACGTCGTGACGTTCTTCCACGAGTTCGGGCACCTCGTCCACGACATCCTCGGCGCCGATCATCGCTGGGTGCGCTTCAGCGGCGTCGCGACGGAGTGGGACTTCGTCGAGGCGCCGAGCCAGCTGCTCGAGGAGTGGGCGTGGGACGCCGAGGTTCTCCGCTCGTTCACGGCGAACGCTGCCGGTGAGCCGATCCCGGCCGAGCTCGTCGAGAAGATGCGCATCGCCGACGCGTTCGGCCGCGCGCTCGAGGTGCGGCGCCAGCTCGGGCATGCGAACGTCTCTTACCGCCTGCACGTCGATCGTCCGAGCGACCTCCAGGCCGAGACGGAGCGGCTGTACTCCGAGACCAGCCCGGTGCAGCCGCTGCCAGGACTCCACCCGTACGCCGGGTTCGGCCACCTCACGGGGTACGGAGCCTGCTACTACACGTACCAGTGGAGCCTCGTGATCGCCCGCGACCTGCTCTCGGGCTTCGACCGGGGGCTCATGGACGAGCAGACCGCGGACCGATATCGCCGCGAGATCCTCGAGCCCGGCGGGTCGCGGGACGCCCGGGATCTGGTGGAGGCCTTCCTCGGCCGGGAGTACTCCTTCGACGCCTACCGGGAGTGGCTCGCGGGGGCCTGAGGCCGCGGCATCCCGAGTCGCCCATCCGCTGTCCGCGAGGCGTGTTCGCGCCATCCACAGCACCCGCCGCCGCGCATGCCGAATACACAGGTCGGCGGAGTAGTCTTCACCTGCCCGAGCCGCAGTTCGCTGCGCCCAGAACACTGGAGTCGTCGAGGGCGTCGTCTCCGCCCCTCGCCACTGTCGGATGCACCCTCCGCTGGGACGAGTGTGCGGGTCTGCGCCACTCCATCCCCCCGATGAGATCGCCGACCCCGATCCCCTAGAAGCGGAGACACTCGATGTCCGACAACGCCTCGCCCGCCCGTAACGACGCGGCCGAAGACACCAGCACCCACCCGTTCGACCGCCTGATGGCGAACGCCGCCACCCCCGCCGCGCAGAGCGCCGACGCGGGCTTCACGACCGCCTTCCGCGGCTACGACAAGGAAGAGGTCGACGCAGCGGTCGCCGGCCTCAACGCCCGCGTGCGCGCGGCCACCGAGCAGGTGACGCTGCTCAAGCAGAACCAGCGGCGCGCCAGCGCGGCGGTCTCGCAGAGCCGCGAGAAGGCCGACCGCCTCGAGAGCGAGCTCGCCGCCGCGACCGCCCAGCGCCAGGAGGCGCTGGAGCGTCTCGAGACCGAGGTCGCCGCGGCTGCCGCACGCGACCGCGATGCCGTCGCCCGCCTCGAGGCCGAGCTCGCGGCGGTCCAGGCGAAGCTCTCGAACACCGAGCACCGTGTGCAGGCGCTCACCGAGGAGCTCGTCAGTGCGACCGAGGAGTCGGCGTCGCCGAACCGCCCGCAGTTCGAGGAGATCCTCCGCGTCGCCGAGGAGCAGGCGAGCGTCGTGCTGCGCAATGCGACCGTGCAGGGCGAGAGACTGCTCGCCGCCGCGCACGAAGACATCGACAACCGCCGCAAGGATGCCAAGGCCGAGGCGGACGCGATCATCTCGCAGGCCCAGCACGAGGCTCAGCAGGCGCGTCTGCGCATCGAGACCGAGCTCACGGCGCACCAGGCGCGGATCGAGCGCGAGGCCGCCCACGCGGCCGAGAAGGTCTCGCAGGCCGAGCGTGAGGCGGCAGCGATCCGCTCCGAGGCCGAGAAGGGCGTCGCGACGCTGCGGTCGATGGTCGCCCGCGAGACCGCGCACGCGCGGTCCGAGGCGGAGGAGGCGGTGCGCGAGCTGCGCGTCCGCGCCCTCGAGTTCGAGGCATCCCTCACCCGCCGTCAGGACGACGCCCAGCAGGAATTCCTCGTGCTGCACAACCAGGCCGTCGCCCACGCCGAGCGCATCACGCAGGACGCCAACGACCAGGTCGCCGCGTCGCTCGAGCACGCGCAGCGCGTGTCGGCGAAGGCGGACGACTTCGAGCGTCTCGTGCGCGCCCAGGCCCAGCAGGTCGAGGCGGACGCCGCGATGCGTGCCCGCGAGCAGCTCGACCAGGCCCGCGCCAAGGCGCAGCAGATCATCGACCTGGTGACGAGCCACTCGCAGGGCGTGCTGCGCGACGCCGAAGACCGCACGCGTCAGCTGCGCTGGCAGCAGCATCAGCTGACGAGCTTCATGGCCGAGGTGAAGGACCTCATCCGTCCGACCGCGCCGCTCGACCTCGCCGAGGCCGGCGTGACGTCCGAGGCCGGCGTGACGACCGAGACCGATGCGGTCGCCGAGACCCTCGAGGACGCCGCGCCCATCGAGCACGTCGTGCACGCGGAGGACGTCGACGCGGAGCACGACGGGCATGACGCGCCCGTCGCCGAGGCGGCCGAGGACGAGCAGCCGGAGCCGTCCGACGCGGGTGGCTCCGAGGGTGGCGCCGGCTCCGACGCCGACGCCGACACCGGCGCCGACGCAGAGCAGGCCGAGAGCGCCGAGTTCGACGCCGAGGCCGAGCCGCGCGCTGAGGATGCGGAGCAGCCCGCCGGCGCCTGACGCCCGCACCCGTCCCCACACGTGAAAGGGCAGGATCCGCAGCGGCGGATCCTGCCCTTTCGGCGTTTCCGGCGTCAGGCGCGGGCGGTCTCCCGCGCGATTGCGGCCAGGAAGGCGTCGATGTCGTTCTCGGAGGTGTCGAACGAGCACATCCAGCGCACCTCGTTCTTCGCGGCATCCCAGTCGTAGAAGCGGAAGGATTCGCGCAGCCGGTCGGCGACGCCGTCCGGCAGAGTGGCGAACACGCCATTGGCCTGCGTCGGGTGCGTGAACGCCACACCCCGGATGGACCCGTCGGCGAGCCCCGCCTCGATGCCTGCCCGCAGGCGCTGGGCCATCGCGTTGGAATGCGCCGCGTTGCGGTGCCACAGGTCGCCGTCGAGCAGCGCGACGAGCTGTGCCGAGACGAACCGCATCTTCGACGACAGCTGCATGTCGAGCTTGCGGAGGTAGGTGAGACCCTGGGATGCCTCGGGGTTCAGCACCACGATCGCCTCGCCGAGCATCGCCCCGTTCTTGGTGCCGCCGAAGCTGAGGACGTCGACGCCCGCGTCGCGCGTGAAGGCGCGGAACGGCACGTCCAGCGAAGCCGCCGCGTTCGAGATGCGCGACCCGTCCATGTGCAGCCGCATGCCGTGGCCGTGGACGTGGTCGGCGATCGTGCGGATCTCGTCGACCGAGTACAGGGTGCCGAGCTCGGTGGACTGCGTGATCGAGACCACGAGCGGCTGAGCCCGGTGCTCGTCGCCCCAGCCCCACGCCTCGCGGTCGATCAGCTCGGGCGTGAGCTTGCCGTCGTCGGTCGGAACGCTGAGGATCTTGATCCCGCCGACGCGCTCGGGCGCTCCGCCCTCGTCGACGTTGATGTGCGCCGTGGTCGCCGAGATCACGGCGCCCCAGCGGGGGAGCATCGACTGCAGGCCCACGACGTTCGCCCCGGTGCCGTTGAACACCGGGTACGCCTCGACGCCCTCGCCGAAGTGGCGGGCCATCACGGACTGCAGCCGCTCGGTGTAGACATCCTCACCGTAGGCGACCTGGTGCCCGTCGTTGGCGGCCGCGATGGCCGCGAGCACCTCGGGATGGATGCCGGAATAGTTGTCGGATGCGAAGCCGCGGAGGTTTGGGTCGTGGATCGTGCTCACGGAGGTCCAATCTAGCTGCGTGTCGTAACTCAGGATGAGCTGTCGGGTCGAGGTGAGGGCACCGCGTGGTTCCGCGCCCGGGGCGACGAGCGCTCGGCGGCGGTCCTGAGAACCGTACGCGGGTGCCGCGGCAGGTCGGCCCGAGCCGACGCGCCCGGGTCAGAGGGCAGGGTCGGTCAGCTCGACGATGGTGTCGTTGACCTCGGCGGCCCGGCTCGCCCAGAGGTCGGCGAACCGCTGTGCGAGCGCCTCTTCGAGCCCGTCGAGGCTCTTGACGCGGAAGATGACGGATGCCGCGGCCAGCGGCGCGCCCGCATCCCGAGCGCCCTTCGTGAACCCCTGCGCGACGGCTCGCGTCCACGCCTCGGTCGCGGCCTTGACCGCGGCGTAGTTCGCGCCGCCGGCGAGCGGGCGGGCGACCGCGGTCGACGAGACGACAGCCAGGCGGGCCGCCTCGGATCCGCGGAGGTCGGCGTCGAACGTCCGGCTGACGTGGCGCAGCGCGGTGAACGACCGCTCGAGGAACCGGTAGTCGTCGTCGCTCTGCCCGGCGAGTCCGCCCCCGCCGCGCCAGCCGCCGACGAGGTGCAGCACCCCGTCGACCGGTCCCTCGGCGGCGTGCACGCGCTCCGCGAGTGCCGTGACATCGTGCTCGTCGGTCAGGTCGCACACCTCGGTGCGGACGCCGGGAACCGCGGCAGCCAGCTCGCCGAGCCGGCCGGCATCCCGGCCGACCGCGACGACCTGCGCCCCGGCCGAAGCCAGGACGCGGGCCGCCGCGAGACCGGAAGCGCTGGTCGCCCCGGCGATCAGCACGAGCCGCCCGGCGACCCCGGCGTCACCCCTTCGTTCAGTGTCCACGGATGTCTCCCTGCGCGCCCTCTGCGACCGGCATCCGTGGACACCGAATGAAGTCAGGTATCGGTGGACACCGAACGGAATCAGGCATCGGCGCCGGTGATCCCGGCCGTCGACTCGATGACCGGCTTCATCTTCTTGTCGAGCGCCTCGAAGAACATCGACAGCGGGAACTCGTCGTCCATGACCGCGTCGGTGTAGCCCTTCGGCGGGCCGGCGAGGATGTCGTCGGACAGGCCGCGAGCCCACGCCGACGCCGGGTTCGGCGTGAGCGTGCCGCGCACGAGGTCGTAGGCGGCGAGCCAGTGCGCCGTCTTCGGGCGGTCGATCGAGCGCCAGTACAGTTCGTCGATCGCGTCGGCCAGGGCGACGACCGCGGCGGGCACGTCCTCCCAGTCGAACGCGAGGGCCGTGTCGGTCCAGTGCAGCACGCCGCGCTGGTGCAGCCACGCGAACAGCAGCTGGCCGCCGAGCCCGTCGTAGTTGCGCACGCGCGAGCCGGTGATCGCGAACCGGAAGATGCGGTCGAAGATCACCGCGTACTGCACGAGCTTCGCGTGCTCGAGCATCTCCGTCTCCGCCGTCGACAGGTCGTCGCGGGCCGACAGGCGTCCCTGGATCGCGACGCACTCGCGGAAGGCCGTGAGGTCGCAGCGCAGCTCTTCGAGCGAGTACAGGAAGTACGGCATCCGCTGCTTGATCATGAACGGGTCGAACGGCAGGTCGCCGCGCATGTGGGTGCGGTCGTGGATGATGTCCCACATCACGAACGTCTTCTCGGCGAGCTCCTGGTCGTCGAGCATGCGCGCGGCGTCTTCGGGCAGCTCGAGCTTCGTGATCTCGGCAGCGGCGCGCACGACGCGACGGTAGCGCGCGGCCTCGCGGTCCTGGAAGATCGCGCCCCATGTGAACGACGGGATCTCGCGCATGGCGACCGTCTCGGGGAAGAGCACGGCGCTGTTGGTGTCGTAGCCCGGCGTGAAGTCGAGGAACCGCAGCGACACGAACAGCTTGTTCGTGTACTCGGTCTCGAGCTCGGCGATGAAATCGGGCCAGATGACCTCGACGAGGACGGCCTCGACATGGCGCTCGGACGATCCGTTCTGCGTGTACATCGGGAAGACGACGAGGTGGCGGATGCCGTCGACGCGGTGCTGCTGCGGCTGGAATGCCACGAGCGAGTCGAGGAAGTCGGGGACGCCGAAGTCCTCGCCCATCCAGCGCTCGAAGTCGCGGATGGATGCCTCGAGGTAGGCCGCATCGTGCGGGAAGAGCGGGGCGAGCTCGGCGATCGACGCGATGATCGTCGCGACGTGCTCGCGCGCCTGCGGGTGGGCCGCGGCATCCGGAATCGAACCGTCTTTGATCTGCAGGGGCTGCAGGGCGGTCGCGGCGGCCTTCAGCGAGAGCCAGGCGGGCGACGTCTCGACGCCACGGGCGTCCTCGACGACCTCGGGTTCGCCGACGATGGCCTGCGCTGCAGAAGTCGTGGTGGGCATGGTGAACCTCCGATCGGTCGTGGTGGACTCCTCCGAGTGTACGGGAGATCTTCCGGCGTTTCAGCCCGGCGACAGGAAACATTCCTGTCCGTGACGCGCCGGTTGGTATCCTCGAGCCATGCTCAGCTCCGACGTCCCGCCCGAGCCGGCGCTCGCGGTCGACGACCCGATCGACACGATCATCGTGCGCGAGGTGTCGCTGAACGCGCGGGCGACGCTCGCGGAGCTGTCGGCCGCCGCGGGGCTGTCGGTGTCGGCCGTGCAGACGCGCCTGCGCCGGCTCGAGTCCCGCGGAGTGATCACCGGATACCGCGCGCTCATCGACGCGGAGGCGGTCGGCAAGCCGCTGTCGGCGTTCGTCGAGATCACGCCGCTCGATCCGGCGCAGCCCGACAACGCGCCGGAGATGCTCGAGCACCTGACCGAGATCGAGGCGTGCCACTCCATCGCGGGCGATGCGAGCTACATCCTCTTCGTGCGCGTGAGCACGCCGCGCCATCTGGAGTCGCTGATCCGCGACATCCGCCTCGCCGCCTCGGTCAACACCCGCACGACGGTGGTGCTGCAGACGTTCTACGAGAACCGGCCGATCCTCCCCGCATGACCTCTCGCGGGCGCCGGCGCAAGCCCCGGGGGCCGGCGACCGGCCGTGGGTAGCCTCGCGGTATGGACTCGGCGACGACACCGAACAGCGATGGCACGGGCGTGCTCATCGTGCGGAACTCCCGGTCCGGATCGGCGGTGATCCGCGAGGATCCCGCCGAGACGTTCGCCGAGCGCCTGCCCGCCGCAGCAGTGCGCGAACTCGGCGACGGCGAGGACCTCGCCGACGTCGTCGAGGAGGCGATGGGATCGGATGCCGCGCCCGCCGTCCTCGGCGTTCACGGCGGCGACGGCTCGGTGTCACGCATGGCCCACCTCGCGCGCCGGCACGATCGCCCGCTCCTCGCCCTGCCCGGCGGCACGTTCAACCACTTCGCGCGCGCGCTCGGGCTGACCGACGTCGGCGTCGCGATCGACGCGCTGGTCGCCGGCGCCACCGTGCCGGTGGGTGTCGTGGAGGCGACCGCCGACGACGACGAGCCGGTCACCGTGCTCAACGTCGTGTCGGTCGGCGCCTACCCCGAGCTGATCGAAGAGCGCGAACGCCGAAGCAGCCTCGGCAAGTGGCTGGGCGGTGCCGCCGCGACATGGTCTGCGCTGGGCAGCGCCGAGCCGCTCACGATCGTTCTTGACGGCAGGCGCGCCCGCGTCTGGTCGGTGTTCGTCAGCGTGGGCCGCAACGACCCCGACCGCGTCGCCACGATGCAGCGCCAGGAGATCGAGGCCTCGGTGCTCGACGTGCGCATCCACCACGCGCGCGGCACCCGCGTGCGCGCCCTGGCGTCGCTGGCCTTCGGCAAGCGCACGGCGGCGGTGCTGCGCGCGATGGGCCTGTTCCCCCGCGACGCCGACATGGAGCGGCTGGTCGTGCCGAGCCTCGACCTGAAGGTCACGCCGCAGCCGGGGCATCCCTCGGTGTTCGTCCACGACGGCGAGCTCGAGGAGCGCGATCCCGGCGGCTTCCGGCTGCGCTGCGTCGCGGTGCCCGATGCCCTGCGGGTGTTCGCCCCGGGCGGGCAGCCCCGATAGAACAGCGGATGCCGCGACCCGTCGGGCCGCGGCATCCGCTCCGTCCTGCTCAGTCGTGCTGGGGGAAGCCCAGATTCAGACCGCCGTGCGACGGGTCGAGCCAGCGCGAGGTGACTGCCTTCTCGGCCGTGAAGAAGTCGAACCCGTGGGGGCCGTACGCCTTCGCGTCTCCGAACAGCGACGCCTTCCAGCCGCCGAACGAGTGGTACGCGACGGGCACGGGGATCGGCACGTTGATGCCGATCATGCCGACCTGCGCCTCGCGCTGGAAGCGCCGGGCCGCACCGCCGTCGTTCGTGAAGATCGCCGTGCCGTTGCCGTAGAGGCTCGAGTTGATGATCTCGAGGCCGTCCTCGTAGCCCTCGACGCGCACGACCGAGAGCACCGGCCCGAAGATCTCGTCGGTGTAGACCGTCGAGGTGGTCGGCACCTTGTCGATGAGCGTCGGTCCGAGCCAGAAGCCGTTGGCGTCGCCGTCGATCTCGGCGTCGCGTCCGTCGACGACGACCGTCGCGCCGTCGGTTCCGGCGACATCGATGTACGACGTGACCTTGTCACGGTGCTGGCCGGTGATGAGCGGGCCCATGTCGCAGCCCTTCATGCCGTCGCCGGTGCGCAGCGTCGCCATGCGCTGCGACACCTTCTGCACGAACTCGTCGGCGATGGTGTCGACGGCCAGGACCACCGAGATCGCCATGCAGCGCTCGCCGGCCGAGCCGAAGCCCGCGTTCACGGCCGCGTCGGCGGCGAGGTCGAGGTCGGCGTCGGGCAGCACCAGCATGTGGTTCTTCGCGCCGCCGAGGGCCTGCACCCGCTTGCCGTGGCTCGTCGCCGTCTCGTAGACGTACTTCGCGATCGGCGTGGAGCCGACGAACGAGATCGCCCGCACGTCGGGGTGCTCGAGGAGCGCGTCGACGGCCTCCTTGTCGCCGTGGACGACGTTGAGCACGCCGTCGGGGAGCCCGGCCTCCTTGAGGAGCGCGGCCATCCAGTTCGCGGCCGTCGGGTCCTTCTCGGACGGCTTCAGGATCACCGCGTTGCCGGCGGCCAGCGCGATCGAGAAGAACCACAGCGGAACCATCGCGGGGAAGTTGAACGGGCTGATGATGCCCACGACGCCGAGCGGCTGGCGCAGCGTGTAGACGTCGATCCCCGTCGAGACGTTCTCGGAGTAGGCACCCTTGGTCAGGTGGCCGAGCCCGCACGCGAACTCGACGACCTCCATGCCGCGCGCGATCTCGCCGAGCGCGTCGGAGAGCACTTTGCCGTGCTCGGCGGTGAGGATCTCGGCGAGCTCGCCCTTGCGGGCGTTGAGCAGCTCGCGGAACGCGAACATGACGGTCTGCCGCTTGGCGATGGAGGCGTCGCGCCACTGCGCCCACGCCTCGGAGGCCACGTCGACCGCGGCTCCGACATCCGCCTTCGATGCGAATCGCACCTGCTTCTGCACCGTGCCGAACGCGGGGTTGTAGACCTGGCCGGTCCGCTCGGACTCGCCGGCCCAGGCGGCCCCGCGCACCCAGTGCTCGAGGATCGTCGTCGTGGACTCGTCGGTCCGCTCCAGGGTCGTCGTGTCGGTCATGGTGTGTTCCTGCCCTTCATTGGGAAGCCCTCCTCGTGAGAGGACGCGCACGCGTCAGAAGAGGTCATCTTCGACGCTCGTCAAGGCTTCATCGTAAATCGACATCGCCTGCGATACCTCCGCGTCGGTGACGACGCAGGGTGGCACCACGTGGATGCGGTTGTCGGCGGCGAAGGGCATGAGGCCCCTCGACGTCAGTTCCTTCTTGAGCTTTCCGATCACATCGGCGCCCACCGGCTCGCGGGTCTCGCGGTCGGCGACGAGCTCCATGGCCCAGAAGACGCCCTCGCCGCGCACCTCGCCGATGAGCGGGTGCTTCGCCTCGAGCTCGCGCAGGCCGGGGCCGATGGCGTCGGCGCCGACCCGCCGGGCGTTCTCGACGATGCCCTCGCTCTCCATCGCGTCGATGGCGGCGACGATGGATGCCGCGGCCAGCGGGTGACCGGAGTAGGTGAGGCCGCCGGGGAAGACCCGATCGTCGAAGGTGGCGGAGATGGCGTCGGAGATGATCACGCCGCCGACCGGCACGTACCCGGAGTTGACGCCTTTCGCGAAGGTGATGAGGTCGGGGACCACGTCGTAGCCCTGGAAGGCGAACCAGCGGCCGGTGCGGCCGAAGCCGGCCATCACCTCGTCGAGGATCAGCACGATGCCGTACTTGTCGGCGAGGGCGCGCACCCCGGCGAGATAGCCGGGCGGGGGAAGCATGATGCCGGCGGTGCCCGGGATCGACTCGAGCAGCAGCGCCGCGATCGTCGAGGGTCCTTCGGCCTGGATCACGCGCTCGAGGTGGTGCAGCGCGCGCGCCGACTCCTCTTCGGGCGTGGTCGCCCAGAACTCGCTGCGGTACAGGTAGGGACCGAAGAAGTGCACGTGCCCGCGGGCGTACTGGTTCGGCGTCCGTCGCCAGTCGCCGGTCGCGACGATGGCCGCGCCGGTGTTGCCGTGATACGAGCGGTAGGTCGACAGCACCGTCTCCCGGCCGCTCTCCCCTCGGGCAGCACAGTGCAGGCGCGCCATGCGGATCGCGTTCTCGATCGCGTCGGCGCCGCCGTTGGTGAAGAAGACCTTGGCGAAGCCCTCGGGCGCCTTCGAGAGGATGCGCTGCGCGGCACGGCCGCGTGCGAGGTTGGCCGTCGCGGGGCCGATCGTGGCGAGCTCGGCAGCCTGCTGCTGGATGGCGGCCACGACGGCGGGATGCTGGTGCCCGATGTTCACGTTGACCAGTTGGCTCGAGAAGTCGAGCATCCGGTTGCCGGCGTGGTCCCACACGACGGTGCCGGAGCCGCCGGCGATGACGGGCAGGTCGAGGCCGGCCTGCGCCGACCACGAGTGGAAGACGTGCTCGCGGTCGAGTTGCTTCGCCGTGGCGTCGAGGTCGTCGGACATCGTGTGCTCCTGGGGGGATGAGTGCGTTTTCGTCTCCTCGCTACGCTCGTCGCTCAACGACCGGGGGTCAACCGACGATCCCGGTCGTTGAGCGAGCGAAGCGAACGAAACGTCCGGGTGCGGCTAGTTGCCGCCTTCCTCGAGGACGACGTTCATCGGCGTGAAGGACTCGCCGGTGAGGTCGATGCCCTCGGCCTCGAGCTCATCCAGCGCCTGCTGGATGTACTCGTTCGACCAGGCGCTCGCAGGCGGCTCCTGGGTGATGAGATGGGCACCGGTCTCGTTGACGGCCGACAGGGCGCCGTCCACCGTGCGCTGCCACGCCGTCTCGTCGATGATGCCGATGCCGTCAGTGGCCGGCCAGATCAGCTTGTTGGTCTCGTTCATCATCCACAGCTCGTGGCTCAGTCCCCACGCCGAACCGTTCTCCATCGTGAGGAGGGCGGCCGCTTCCGGGTTGTCCCGTGCGTACACCCAGCCCTTGATGACCGCCTTCAGGAAGGCGACGGCCGTCGCGGCATACTCCTCGTCGCTGTCGAGCCGCGCGGTGTCGGCCCAGATCGCGTCCTGGAGCATGGCGCCGACCGTGTCCTCGTAGCTGATGACGTTGAAGTCCTCGGGCTGGTACAGCTCGCCGGTGTCGGGGTTCACCGTCTCGAGAAGCTGCGCGTACTCGTTGTAGGTCATCGCTTGAGCGGCGTCGATGTCGCCCTGCAGGAAGGCGTTCATGTTGAAGTCCTGCGTGATGATCTGCACCGTGGTCGAGTCGAGTCCCTCCGCGGCCATGGCCGCGAAGATCTCCCACTCGTTTCCGAAGCCCCACGAGCCGATCGTCTTGCCCTCGAAGTCGGCGACCGACTCGATGCCCGAGTCCGCCCACGACACCTGCAGCGTTCCCGAGCGCTGGAAGATCTGGGCGATGTCGGTGAGGTTGGCTCCTGCCTCGATCGATCCGAGAACCTTGGGCACCCAGGCGATCGCGAAGTCGACGTCGCCGTTGGCCAGGGCGTCCTGGGGGACGATGTCGCCGCCGGACGGGATGATCTCGACGTCCAGCCCCTCCTCTTCGAAGTAGTCCTGATCGATCGCTGCGAAGTACCCGGCGAACTGCGCCTGCGGCAGCCACTGGAGCTGGAGCTTGACCGGGGTCAGCTCGCCGCCGTCCGGATCGCTGCTCGGGTCAGGGCTGTCCCCGCCGCCGGAGCATCCGGCGAGCAGGAGCGCGGCCGACAGGGCGAACGCGCCTGTTGCGAGCGCGCGACGTGTGCTGTGTCTCATGTCGTTCCTTTCGTCCCCTCACGGGGATTCGCTGCGGTGGTGCATTGCCGGCCTCGCAGGGCGAGGACGTCTTTCCAGGAGGCGCATCATCGGGCGCCTCCGGTCGGGATGCGGCGGAGCACGAGCCACTCCAGCAGTGCCGTCGCAAGGTAGAAGATGAGGCCGAGCGCGATCGCCGCGGCGACGTACGCCCAGGCGCGCGCATAGGCGCTCGTCGCGGCGGAGGTCGCGATGAACGTGCCGAGCCCCCCGCGCGGCCCGCCGAAGTACTCCGCGACGAGCGCGGAGATCACCGCGAGCGAGCTGGCGATCCGGATGCCGGTCATCAGGTACGGCGCGGCGGTGGGAAGCGTGACCAGTCGGAACGTCTGCGGCCCCGACGCCGCGTACACGTGCATCAGGTCGCGGTGGACGGGCCGGGTCTGGCGCAGACCGCGGAGCGTGTTGACGAACACCGGTACGAACGCGGCCAGTGCCGCGATGGCCTGCCGGCCGAACTGGCTGTCGGCGCCGAACATCGAGTTGAGCACCGGCGCGAGCGCGACGATCGGCACCACCGCAAGCGACGCCACGATCGGCGCCGACATCCCGTCGACCGCGCGCCAGCGGGCTGCGAGCGCAGCCAGCAGGATCGCGAGCAGCGTGCCGACCACGAGTCCGAGGAGTGCGTTCGTGCCGGTGATGATCGTCGCCTGCAGGATGGCCGGCCAGAACTCGACGAGCTGCTGCAGGATCGCCGCGGGGCTCGGGAGCAGGTAGTCCGAGACGCCGACGACCGTCACCAGGAATTGCCACAGCGCGAGTCCGAGCAGGCCGACGACGAGGGGTGCGATCACGCGCAGGCGGCGCTCGGCGGCAGGGCTCCACCGCGCGCGCGGCGCGTGCCGCACGGTCGTCATCGCTCCTCCGCTCCGCGCGGCGCGGCGGCCGGGGTGCCGTGCAGGGCCTCGCGCACCGCCGTGACCTTCGCGAAGAAGGCCGGCGTCTCGCGCAGCGACTCGTCGCGAATCGCGGCCGCCGGATCGAGCAGCGGCGAACGCCGCGTACCGAGATCATCCGCTCCGAATCCCGTCTCGATGATGTCGGTGATCCGTCCCGGGCGCGGCGACATGACGACCACGCGATCCGACAGGAACACCGCCTCCGGGATCGAGTGGGTCACGAACACCACGGCGGCGCCCGTCTCCGCAGCGATGCGCGACAGCTCGGCCTGCATGCGCTCGCGGGTCATCTCGTCGAGCGCGCCGAACGGCTCGTCCATCAGCAGCAGTCGCGGCTGTTCGGCGAGGGCTCGCGCGATGGCGACGCGCTGCTGCATGCCGCCGGAGAGCTGATCGGGATGCCGGTCGGCGAAGTCCGAGAGGCCCACCAGCTCGGCGAGCCGTGCGACCCGCTCCTTGCGCTCGGCGGCTCCGACGCCGTGCAGCTCGAGCGGCAGGGCGATGTTCGCCGCGACCGTCCGCCACGGCAGGAGTCCGGCCTGCTGGAACGCGATGCCGTAGTCCTGGTCGCGCCGAGCGCGATGCGCCGGCTTGCCGAACACCTCGACCGACCCGGCCGTCGCCGCGTCGAGGTCGGCGATCAGGCGGAGCAGCGTCGACTTGCCGCATCCCGACGGTCCGATGAGCGAGACGAACTCGCCCTCGGCGACCGTGAGCTCGATCCCGTCGAGCGCGGTGACGTCGCCGGCCTTCGAAGGGAACACCTTCGACGCCCCGTGCACGCTCACCGCGGCCGCCCGGGTCACGGGCTCCGTGGTCGTCGCCGTATCGGTCATCAGGCCGCCTCTCCTCGTCGGTAGTCCTTCAGGAACACACCCAGCAGCGCCACCGAGCCCGCCGCGACCAGGCCGAGCGCGACGGCGCCGAAGATCGGTCCCCACGCCTTCGCCGGATCGCCCGACGCTTGGCCGGCGAACTGGATCAGCAGGCGTCCGATGCCGCCCTGCAGGCCGGTCGAGACCTCGGCGACGACCGCGCCGATGACGGCGTTCGCCGCGCCGAGTCTCAGCGCAGGGAGCAGGTAGGGGACGGATGCCGGCAGCCGCAGCTTCACGAGCGTGGGCCAGTACCCCGCGGCGTAGGTGTGCATGAGCTCGGTGTGGATGCGGTCGGGGGACTGCAGGCCGCGCAGGGCCCCGACGGCGATCGGGAAGAAGGCGAGGTACGACGCGATCAAGGCGACCGACATCCAGTCCTGCCACTCCCAGCCGCCGATCTCGATGCGCGATCCCCAGCTCTTGACGATCGGCGCGAACGCGATGAGCGGCACGGTCTGGCTGAGGATGATCCAGGGGAGCAGTCCCCACTCGGCGAGGCGCCAGCGCTGCATCAGCAGGGCGAACGCGAAGCCCACGATCATCCCGACGAGCCAGCCCACCGCCGCGATGCCCAGGGTCGTCAGCGCGCCGAGCGCGATGACGCCCCACAGCGGAGGGGACCCCTCCTGCCGGGTGACGGGCTCGAACAGCCGGCCCACCATGACCCACACGTGGGGCATCGCCAGGTCGGTGGTGCGCGGCAGGATGCGCAGCCCGGCGACGATCACGCCGTCCTCGGGCGCCAGCCACTTGTACAGCTCCCACACGATCACGACCGCCGCGACGCCGACGATCCCCCACAGCCACGCGAGGCCGGAGCGGCGCCCGCGCGGGCGCGGGGCGCGCGCCGGATGGGCCGGATCGCCCGGCGCGGCGACCTGGGTCTCGATGCCGGCGGTGCTCGTCATGCCTTCGCCGTGACGTGGGCCGAGAGCGCCGGGATGACGGTCTCGCCGTACACCCGCATCGTCTCCTCCTTGTTGTCGTGCTGGAGGTAGCCGGCGAACTGCGTCACGCCGAGAGCGCGCAGCTGCTCGAGTTTGGCGATGTGCTCCTCGGCGGTGCCCAGGATGCAGAACCGGTCGACGATCTCGTCGGGAACGAAGTCGACGTGGTCATTGTCGGCCTTGCCGTGGGTGTTGTAGTCGTAGCCCTGGCGGCCGGCGATGTAGTCGGTGAGGGCGTCGGGCACGGCGCCGTGCTCGCCGTACTTCGCGACGATGTCGGCCACGTGGTTGCCGACCATCCCCCCGAACCAGCGGCACTGGTCGCGCATGTGCTGCCAGTCGTCTCCGATGTACATCGGCGCCGCGACGCAGAACGAGATGGCGTCGGGGTCGCGGCCGGCGGCGGCCGCGGCATCCCTCACCGTCTTGATCATCCACGCGGCGATGTCGACGTCCGCCAGCTGCAGGATGAACCCGTCGCCCACTTCGCCCGTGAGCTTGAGCGCAAGGGGGCCGTACGCGGCGACCCAGACCTCGAGCTCCGACCCGCGGCTCCACGGGAACTGCAGGGTCGCGCCCTTGTACTCGACCGGCCGCGAGTTCGCGAGCTCGCGGATCACGTGGATCGACTCGCGCAGCTCGGACATCGTGACCGGCTTGCCGTTGGTCACGCGCACCGCCGAGTCGCCTCGCCCGATGCCGCAGATCGTGCGGTTGCCGTACAGCTCGTTGAGGGTGGCGAAGACGGACGCCGTCACCGTCCAGTCCCGGGTCGCCGGGTTCGTCACGAACGGGCCGACCGTCACGCGCTTGGTCGCGTTGAGGATCGCCGAGTGGATGACGTACGGCTCCTCCCACAGCAGGTGCGAGTCGAAGGTCCACACGTGGCTGAAGCCGTGGGCCTCCGCGAGCTGTGCGAGCTGCACGGTGCGCGCCGCGGGTGGGTTGGTCTGAAGGACGACTCCGAAGTCCATGTCGTGCCTTTCGGTCGGTGGCGAGCGAAGCGAGACGAAACGCAGATTCGTCAGATGAGGTACTGCGAGAGGCCGCGCTTGAGGAACCGGCCGTCGCCCGCGGACCCGAGGTAGGCGCCGTCGTCGACGATCACCTTGCCGCGAGAGATCACGGTGTCGACGTGGCCGTCGATCTCGAATCCCTCCCACGCGGAGTGGTCCATGTTCATGTGGTGGGATGCCGCCGAGATCGTCGTGTGCCCGTTCGGGTCGTACACCACGACATCGCCGTCGGCGCCGGGCTGGACGACGCCCTTCCGGCCGTACAGGCCGAACATCCGGGCGGGGGTCGTGCTCGTGAGCTCGACCCAGCGCTCGAGGGTGATCTTGCCGGTCACGACGCCCTGGTACATGAGGTCCATGCGGTGCTCGACCGACCCGATCCCGTTGGGGATCGCGCGGAAGTCGTCGAGCCCGAGCTCCTTCTGGCCCTTCATGCAGAACGGGCAGTGATCGGTCGAGACCATCTGGATGTCGTTGGTGCGCAGCGCCTGCCACATGTGATGCTGGTGGCCCTCGCCGCGGCTGCGCAGCGGCGTCGAGCACACCCACTTCGCGCCCTCGAACTGACCCCACTCCTCGCTGAACCCGCCGAGCTGCTCCTCGAGCGAGAGGTACAGGTACTGCGGGCAGGTCTCGCCGAAGACGTTCCAGCCCTGGTCCCGCGCCCACGCGATCTGGTCGACGGCCTGCTTGGCGCTCACGTGCACCGTGTACAGCGGGGCGCCGGTGAGGTTGGCGAGCATGATCGCACGGTGCGTCGCCTCCTCCTCCATCTGCCAGGCCCGGGCGATGCCGTGGTAGTACGGCGCCTTCTTGCCGGCCTCGGCCAGCTGGGCGGCGAGCACATCGATGGCGGGGCCGTTCTCGGCGTGCATCATCGTGAGCAGGCCGGTCTCGGCCGACACCTGCATCGCCTTCAGCACCTGCGCGTCGTCGGAGTAGAACACGCCGGGGTACGCCATGAAGAGCTTGAAGCTCGAGACGCCCTCGTCGAGGAGGCCCCGCATCGCGGCGAGCGAGTCGTCGTCGACCCCGCCGATGATCTGGTGGAACCCGTAGTCGATCGCGCAGTTGCCGGCGGCCTTCTCGTGCCACGCGGCGAGCCCGTCCTGCACGCGCTCGCCGTACTTCTGAACGGCGAAATCGATGATCGACGTCGTCCCGCCCCACGCCGCGGCCCGCGTGCCCGTCTCGAACGTGTCGGATGCCGCGGTGCCGCCGAACGGCAGCTCCATGTGCGTGTGCGCGTCGATGCCGCCCGGGATCACGTACTTGCCGGTGGCGTCGACGACGGTGTCGACCGAGGCCGCCAGGTCGGTGCCCAGCAGCTGCGAGCCCGGTGCCAGCACGGCGGCGATCGTCTCGCCGTCGATGAGCACGTCCGCTTCGCCGCGTCCGGTGGCCGAGACGACCGTCCCGCCGGTGATGAGTGTGGTGGTCATGTCAGTCCTCTTTCTTCGTCGAGGCCCGAAGCTCACCTGTCACGAAGCGTCGTCCTCGACGGCACTTCGTGACAGGGGAGCAGTGGGTGAGAGGGCTCAGGGGGCTCGCAGGCATCGCGGGCATCACGGCTTCGCGATCCGGGTGTAGGAGTCGGGCCGGCGGTCGCGGTAGAACTGCCAGTCGTCGCGCATCTCCTGCACCATGTTCAGGTCGAGGTCGCGCACGAGCAGCTCTTCGCTGTCGCCCGAGCCGCGCTCGCCGACGAAGTTGCCGCGCGGGTCGATCACCTGGCTCGTGCCGTAGAAGTCGACGGCGAGGTCGCCGTACTCGTTGTCCTCGCGCCCCACGCGGTTGGGCTGCAGCACGAAGTAGCCGTTGGCCACTGCCGCCGCCGGTCCTTCGACCTCCCACAGCCGGTTCGAGAGGCCGGGCTTGGTGGCGTTCGGGTTGAAGACCATGTGCGCGTCGGCGAGGCCGAGCTCGCGCCATCCCTCGGGGAAGTGCCGGTCGTAGCAGATGTACATCCCGATCCGCCCGACCGCGGTGTCGAAGACCGGGTAGCCGAGGTTGCCCGGACGGAAGTAGAACTTCTCCCAGAACCTGTCGAGGTGCGGCAGGTGGTGCTTGCGGTACTTGCCGAGGATCGTGCCGTCGGCGTCGACCAGCACCGAGGTGTTGTAGTACACCCCGGTCTCGGCCTCTTCGTAGATCGGCAGCACCATGACCGTTCCGAGCTCCTTCGCGATCGACGCGAAGCGCTGCACGATCGGCCCGTCCGCCTGCTCGGCGAAGCGGTAGTACTTCTTGTCCTGCGTGATGCCGAAGTACGGTCCGTAGAACAGCTCCTGGAAGCACACGACCTGCGCGCCCTGGGCCGCGGCATCCCTCGCGAATCCTTCGTGCTTGTCGAGCATCGACTCCTTGTCACCTGTCCAGGAAGTCTGCGAAATAGCCGCTCGTACCGTCGTCATGTTGTCTCCGTCCGTGCTCGTTCGAGGTCCCTCGGGCTGGGACCGACGGGGGCGAGACCTGGGGGCTGCCTTGCCCCCTGATCCTGTCGACTCGACGTTTCCCGTCGGTTTCGGCCTGTGACGCGACAGTAAAGCCTCGTCCCGCGCGCCGCAATGGTCGGCTGGGCAGACCATAGGAACGCAGGGGTCGTGAGCCGGTACGTCTCGCGACCGAGGTGGCCGGGCGTCGGATACATCCCGGGACGGATGCCGCGGCATCCGCTCTCGCGTACCGTGAAACGGTGTTCCGCAGCCTGAAGCCGTACCAGATCGTCGTCGACGTGGTGGTGGCCGGGCTGTTCGCGGTGATCGTCGTGCCGCTCGAGATCCAGTACACCGACCCGATGGGCGTCGCGTTCAGCGTGCTGTCGGCGGTGATCATGACGCTGCTGCTCGCGTCCGCGCTCGCCGTGCGGCGGCTCTCGCCCGCGATCGCGCTCGGCATCGCGTGGCTGGCGGCGATCGCGCAGATGTCGTTCGGCCGCCCGCCGGGCGTGGCCGACCTCGCGATCTTCGCGGTGCTCTATGCGACCGCAGCGTACGGCTCGCAGCGGGTGTTCTGGCTGGGCTTCGCCTCGTCGTTCCTCGGCGCCGTCGTCATCACGGTGTACGTCGTGGCCGGACCGTACTTCGGGTCGGGCAGCGGCGTGTCCTGGAGCACGATCCCCATCGCGCTGGCGGTGCTCGTCGCCGCCGGGTTCGCGCTGCTGCTGTCGTGGACGGCGGGCGCCCTCGTGCGCACATCGCTGCGCGCCCGCGAGAACCGCCGGGCCCAGGAGCGGGCCGAGGCCGAGGC
Source organism: Microbacterium gallinarum (assembly GCF_014837165.1). Classification (GTDB taxonomy): domain Bacteria; phylum Actinomycetota; class Actinomycetes; order Actinomycetales; family Microbacteriaceae; genus Microbacterium; species Microbacterium gallinarum. Next base: position 60,441 of record NZ_JACSPM010000005.1, on the reverse strand, counting down.
CATCGTGGAGCAGGAGCGCGTGCGCATCGCCCGCGACATGCACGACGTCGTCGCCCACTCGCTCGCGGTGGTGATCGCCCAGGCCGACGGGGCGCGGTATGCCGGGGCATCCGATCCCTCCGTCGCGACAGCGACCCTCGGCACGATCTCGGCCACCGCTCGCACGGCCCTGGCCGACGTGCGGCTGCTCCTGACGCAGCTGCGCCACAGTCAGGCCGACGGGCCGCAGCCGACGCTCGCCGACCTCGAGGCGCTGTATGCCCAGGTGCGCGGGGCCGGCGTCGACCTGCGCGTCGACGTGGACCCGGCGCCGAGCGGCGAACCACCCGCCGGCGTGCAGCTCGCGGTGTACCGGATCCTGCAGGAGGCGCTCACCAACGCGCTGCGCCACGGCGACGGCGGCACCGTGGACGTGCGGCTCGCCTGGCACCCCGCGCGAGTCGAGCTCGAGGTCGCCAACGGCGTCGGGGAGTCGGCGGCGCCGCCCGCCGCGGGCCACGGAGTGATCGGCATGCGCGAGCGTGCTCAGCTCGTCGGCGGCAGCCTCACCGCCGCATCCGAGGGTGCGAGATTCGTCGTGCGCGCCTCGCTGCCGATCGGGGCGGCGGCGTGAGCCGGGGTCGGTGCGACGTAACGGCGGAGATCGTCGACGACACACCGGTGACGGATGCCGCGGCCGGGCGTGGCGCCCATGATCTCCGATTCTGCGCACGATCGGGGGAGGCCCGATGATCCGCGTCGCACTCGTCGACGACCAGGCGCTGTTCCGCGCCGGCATCCGCATGCTGGTCGATTCGCAGCCCGACCTCGAGGTCGTCGCCGAGGCGTCCGACGGACGTGAGGCGCTCGACGTGATCCGCTCCACCCGGCCCGACGTGGTGCTGATGGACATCCGCATGCCGGTCATGGACGGCCTGACCGCCACGGCCGAGCTGCTCGCCGATCCCGAGCCGCCGCGCATCGTCATGCTCACGACGTTCGACCTCGACGAGGCCGCGGCCCGCGCCATCCGCCAGGGTGCCAGCGGGTTCCTGCTGAAGGACGCCGACCCCGAGTTCCTGCTCGCCGCCATCCGCACCGTGCATGCGGGATCGGCCGTGATCGCGGCATCCGCCACGCGCGACCTGTTCGCTCACTTCGCGGATGCCGCGCCCCGGCCGGTCCCGCCCGCCTACGGCGGGCTCACCGAGCGCGAGCGCGAGATCTTCGCGCTCGCCGCCCGTGGCCTGTCGAATGCCGAGATCGCGGCGCGGGAGTTCCTGTCGGAGGCGACGGTGAAGACGCACATCAGCCGCATCCTGACCAAGCTCGGTCTGCGCGACCGCGTGCAGCTGGTCGTGTTCGCCTTCGAGCACGGCCTGGCGTAGCGGCCGCGCCCGGGTTGCCCGCAGCCGGTGGGCGTCGTACCGTTCTCAGGACCGCTGTCCCGCCCCGCGCCGCCCACCCCGGCGCCGCAGCGTCAGCGCCCCTCGAGGGCGGCGCGGTGCCTGGCGTACCGACGCCTGCCGATCAGGCGCCACGCGAGCCGGCCGGGCGCCGGCATGTGCGTGCGCAGCCACGCGTCGCCGCCGTCGGGCTGCGACGCGAGGATCTCGCCGAGCTGCTGCCAGGTCTGCCCCTTCGGCACGGACTTGCGCCCGTGCTCGGCGAACCACTCGACCTCCTCCTCGGTGATCGTGCGCTCCATCACGGGCACGATGTTCGCCTCCTCGTCGGGGAGGTGCACCGCGAGGGCGGCGTTGACGCCGTCGAGCGCCGCGAGCACGGGGGCGGCATCCGCCTCCGACGCTGAGGCGCGCCAGGCAGGCAGCGCCCGGTCGAGTGCGGTGAGGTGCACGAGCATCTCGGCGTGCTGCTCCTTCATGCGCGCGACGTGTGTCGCGCACGACGGCGCCCGCTCGTCGAGCGCGGTCCACAGGCGCTCGTCCTCGCCCTCGTGATGCGCGTGCAGGGCGATCGACAGCGCTTCGAGCTGCGTCGCGACGGCCGCCCCGTGCGCCGTGTCGCCCGGAGCGACGCCGCGCACCAGTCCGGGGCTCTCGCCGAACGTGCGCCGGAAGAGCCGATGGATCTCGATCATGCCGCCGGCGTCGCACGTCTTCGGGCCGGGGGGCAGGTCGCCGCTCGGGGGCAGGGGCGTGGCGGGCATCGGGTCTCCTCGTCATCGGTGGCCTGCCGCGACCCTAGACCCGCGCTCCGCCGCGCGGAAGAGATCATCCTGCAGATGTATGCGGATGCCTCGCCAGGCCGACGCGCCGCCGCATCCGCCGTTCGTAGCGTCGAAGGCATGGAGATCACATCGACCGACTTGGGGCTCGCGGCGCGAGTCCAGCAGCTCACGAAGACCTACGGCCGCGGCGAGAGCACCGTCCGCGCGCTCGATGAGGTGTCGGTGGGCATCCGGCGCGGCGAGTTCACCGCGATCATGGGTCCGTCCGGCTCGGGCAAGTCGACGCTCATGCACATCATGGCGGGCCTGGATGCCCCGAGCTCGGGCCGCGCCTGGATCGGCGACACCGACATCACCGGCCTCTCCGACCTCGAGCTCACGATCCTGCGCCGCCGTCGCGTCGGCTTCGTGTTCCAGGCGTTCAACCTCGTGCCGACGCTCGACGCGCTCGGCAACATCCTGCTGCCGTTCGACCTCGACGGACGCCGCCCGACGGCTCTCGAGAAGGCCCGCATCGACGGCCTGATCGAGGCGCTCGGCCTCACCCCGCGGCTGCGGCACCGTCCGCACGAGCTCTCGGGCGGCCAGCAGCAGCGCGTCGCCATCGCCCGCGCCCTCGCGACGGCGCCCGACCTGGTCTTCGCCGACGAGCCCACCGGCAACCTCGACTCGCGCACCGGCCGCGAGGTGCTCGGCCTTCTCGCGGCCGCCAGCCGCGACCACGGTCAGTCCATCGCGATGGTCACGCACGACCCGATCGCCGCGAGCCATGCCGACCGCGTGCTCTTCCTCGGCGATGGACGCATCGTCGCCGACAAGCCCCGTCAGACCGCCGAGGAGATCTCGGCGTACATGCTCGCAAGCGAACTGGGCGTCGGCGAGCGGGCGGTGGCGTCATGACCGCGGTGACCGCACCGGAACGAGTCGAGCGGATGCCGCAGCCGCCGGCCGCGCGGCCCCTCGCGTGGCTGCGCGAGCGCGGCATGGGCGCGAGCATCCTCGTCGCCGCCATCTCCAGTGCTTTCGGCGCGCTGCTCCTCACCGCGACGGGGTACCTCGCGGCGATCATGGCCGCCGACCCGTACATCGGCGACAGCGAGACGCTGGCCGCCGTGCTCGTGATCATGACGGTGATCCTCGTGGGCGTCGCCATGTACGTCGCCGCGATCGTGACGGCCAACACCTTCTCGACGATCGTCGCGGGCCGCACCCGGCGCATCGCCTTGATGCGTCTGATCGGAGCATCGGCGTATTCGCAGCGCAACGAGATCGCGCGTCAGGGACTCATCGTCGGCGTGATCGGCGCCGTCGTCGGGCTCCTCGCGGGAGTGCTCGCGGCGGCGGGGGGCATCGCGCTCGCCGAGTCGCTCCTCGGGGTCCCCGACGTCGGGTACCCGGTCGTGCAGGCGGTGCTCGCCATCCCGGCGATCATCGTCGCGCTCACCACGTGGGCCGCGGCCTGGGTGGGGTCGCGGCGCGTGCTCACAGTGACGCCGCTGCAGGCGCTCGGCGGGTCGGTCGAGGCATCCCACGACTCGTACACCCGCCGCAAGGGGCGCAACGGAGCCGCGATCGGCCTGTTCGCCTCGGGCGCTGCGCTGCTGGCGGCGGGCATCGCGCTGGGTCTGTTCTCGCCCCTCGGCGTGGTGATCGCGTTCTTCGGCGGGCTGCTGTCGTTCACCGGCCTTGTGCTCGGCTCGACGATGGTCATGCCGCCGGTGCTGCGCCTGGTCGGCCGGCTGTTCGGCGACTCGGCGACCTCGCGACTCGCGGCCGAGAACGCGCTGCGCTATCCGGAACGGTCGAGCCGCATGGCGATCGGCGTGGTGATCGGCGTGACGCTCGTCACCATGTTCGCCGTCGCGCTCGAGACCGTGAAGGCGGTCGTCGCCGCGTCCGGCGGCGGCGAGATCGACCGTGACTTCGAGGCTCTCCTCGACATGTTCGCAGGCATCATGATGGGCCTCGTCGCCGTCTCGGCGGTGATCGCCGCCGTCGGGCTCGTCAACCTCCTGACGATCGGAGTCGTGCAGCGCCGCCGCGAGCTCGGGCTGCTGCGCTCGCTCGGCGTCGCCACCAGCCAGGTGCGTCGCATGGTGATGCTCGAGGCCGCGCACATCACCATCGCGGCGGTCGTCACCGGGCTGGTGCTGGGGACGGTCTACGGGTGGGCGGGAGCGCAGTCCGTCCTCGGCTCGGTCGCCGTGCCCCCGGCGTGGCAGTCGCCCACGTTCGTCGCTCCGGCGGTGCCGTGGCTGCCCATCGCGCTGATCGTGGTCGCGACCGCCGTGCTCACGCTCGTCGCCGCGGTGGTGCCGACGCGCCTGGCGACGCGGGTGGCTCCGATCGAGGCCCTCGCCGACTGAGCCCCTCGGCGCCGCTCGCCCCGCGGGGTGGGGACGCCGACGTCAGGTCGCGACGTCGGCGTCGGCGTCGGCGTCGGCCGCGGGGTCGTGCGCCCAGGTCGGCGCGAGGGCGCGGATGCGCGCCCCGCGCCACTGCCACATGCCCCACAGCACCGGCCACAGTGCGGGCGCCGTCGGCCCGCCGATGACGAGCCGATCGCGCCAGAGCGTCTTGGACGGATCGCCCGGCGCGGGCGAGACGGCCATCTGGTGGTCCCACACGTCGAGGCTGGCGAGCGGTCCCGTGAGCGGGATGCCGCTGTCGCGGAAGATGCGCACCGGGCCCGCCGGCTCGTCGATCACACGTTCGCTCACGTGGATCAGCTGGCGGCCGGACGGCACGCCGAAGGCCGACAGCTGCACCGGCACGTCGTCGCCGGGCGACCAGGAAGTCGGAAGCCCGTCGGGTACGAGCGGCTCGAGTCCGAGCGCGGGGCCGTAGAGCTCGGCGACCGCGCGGGGGGAGTGGAGGGCCCGCCACGCGGCGTCGGCGTCGCAGTCGATCACGAGCTTGAGCAGGATGCGCATGCTCCAGTCTCGCACCGTGCGCCGCGGGCGGGTCGGGGTGGGCCGGGGCGGGTCGGGGTGGGCCGGGGCTGGTCGGGGTTGGCCGGGCCGCCTGCCGTGCGGTGACTCCGCCTGGCACCGGCTCGGCCGTGCCGCCGGTGCCGTATCCATGCGGGTGGCGGCGGGCGGGCGCCCCGGCGAGGCGGAGTTGTGACACACGCCGCCGTACGCTGGACGGATGCCCGGCCACCTGTTCGACCAGTCCTCCTACCAGGTGCGTCTCGACTGGGGTGTCGACGGTCTCGTGCGCGTCGCTCCGAGCGACGTCATCGTGGTGGTCGACGTGCTCCGCTTCTCGTCGACGGTCATCCAGGCCGTCGAGAACGGCAGGACGGTGGAACTGGATGCCGCGGCCCACGCCGTCTCCCTCAACGGCGCGGTCGTCGCCGAGGCCGCCGCCGGATCGGGCGCCACCGTGCTGCTGGGCGGGCTGCGCAACGCGTCGGCCGTGGCGCGGGCGATCATGGCGATCCAGCACGAGCGCGGCGACCGCACGAGCATCGCCGTCATCGCCTGCGGGGAGCGCGTCTCGGCCGATGCCGTCGCCCCGCTGCGCTTCGCCGTCGAAGACCTGCTCGGTGCGGGAGCCGTCGTCGACGCGCTCGCCGAACTCGGCATCGACCACTCGTCGCCTGACGCCGCGGTCGCGGGCGAAGGGTTCCGGGCGCTGCGCGGCGCCGTCCGGCACCTCGTCACCGCGAGCGGCTCCGGCCGCGAGCTCGAGGCGTCGGGACGGCGTGACGAGGTGCTCGCCGCGGCCGCCGTGGACGCGGCATCCGTCGTCCCCGTCCTTCGCGAGGGCGTGTTCGGGGCCTTCTGACCCCGCGCGTCGCGCCGGGACGAGGGCGCCGGGACGGGCACGCCGGGACGCGCACGCCGGGATACCAGCGTCGCGGGTTCGCCGCGACTCCCGAAGCCCGCCGGGTCAGCGCGGGGTCATCGCCGCCAGGCGCGTCGCCGGAGTGATCTCGCGCCGCGTCCACGTGAAGGCGAACCGCTCGTCGAAGCGCGGCGCGCACTTCGCGCACGAGGTGGGGCGGGTGGCGCGCCGGTGCCGGTACGCGACGTGCCCGGCTGGGCAGACGCCCACCCACGGCGCCAGGTCGGTGGCCGTCTCGCCGGTGTGCGTGGTGCCGCCCACGTAGCCGAGGTCGCGGGCGACGGCCTTCCACTTGGCGCCGTGGCCGGCGGCGGGCCCGGCGAGCGCGTGGGCCACCTCGTGCAGCAGCGTCTGGTGGTTGGTGTCGTCGTCGTGGCGTGCCGCGAGGTAGCGGGAGACGCTGATGCGACGGCTCGTGTAGTCGCACAGCCCGGCACGGCGCTTGGCGTTGTCGAACCCGAACGACCACGAGTCATCGAGGTGGGTCGAGATGAGCGCCTCAGCCCAGAGGCGCACGCGATGCAGGTCCGACATGAACGCGAGAGTAGGGGGTGGCTGTGACAGTCAGCTGGCGACGGATGCCGCGGCCCGGCGCCGGTCGGCGGCATCGATCGCGAGCAGCGTGGACTCGAGCTGGTCGTCGGGGGCGCCGGACTCCTGGCGCAGGAAGAGCGCCCGCTTGAAGTCCCGCCGCGCCGATTCGTAGTCGCCGGCTTCGTAGTGCGTGCGGCCGCGGTGCTGGTAGGCGAACGCGGCGATGCCGGTCCAGCCCTGGCCGTCAGCCTCTTCGGCGCAGGTCGTGAGCTCCTGGTCGGCGGCGGCGTACGCACCGCGTGCCTGCAGCACCGAGGCGTGCAGGATCCGGGCGCGCAGCAGGTCTTTGCGGGTGCCGGCCATGCGGGCCACGCGCACCGACTGCTCCGAGACGACGAGGGCATCCTCGCTGCGGTCGAGCACCTTCAGCAGCCACACGCGCTCGAGCAGCGCCGGAAGACTGCGCTGCTCGCCGATCTCGTCGAGGCGCTCCTTGCACTGACGAGGATCCACCTTCTCGCGGAGGGTGTCGGGGTCGTACCCGCGGATGTAGCTCACAGCGACTCCCTTCGCACACGGTCAGCTCGCTGGATCCAGTGTGCCGCCGGGCGAGCGCTGTCCGGCCGTGCCACGCCGGGGCGCGGCATCCCACCGCCGTCGAAAGCGACGGTCAGCGGTCGAACAGCGACGACGACGGCTTCGGCGAGTCCGTGGCGTCGCCGTCGGTCGCGACCCGGGCGCCGCGGGCGAACTCGACGACCTCGGCGCCCTGCGCCACCTTCGCCGGGTGGGGGCCGGCCGCCATGAGACGGGGCAGCCACTCGGTGGGGAGGGGAGCTCGGGATGCCGCGATCACGAGGTTGCCGAAGCGGCGGCCCTTCAGCGTCTGCACCTCGGCGAGCACGATGACGTGCTCGAGCACCGCCGCGACGGTCGCGACCTGGCGGCGGGCGAACGCGAGCCCGGCGCCGTCGGCGACGTTGACCAGCAGCACGCCGTCGGGGGCGAGGAACCGCGCAGCCTCGGTGTAGAACTCCACGGTGGTGAGGTGGGCCGGGGTCTGGGCGCCCGAGTAGACGTCGGAGACGACGAGGTCGGCCGCTCCGGCCAGCCCCGCGGGCAGGCGGCCCAGCACCGCGCGGGCGTCGCCGATCCGCACGCGGATCGATGCGCCGCGCGGGAGCGGGAGATTCTCGCGCACGAGGTCCCACAGCGCCGGCTCGAGCTCCGCGACCTGTTGCCGCGAGCCAGGCCGCGTCGCCTCGACGTACCGCGGGATCGTGAGAGCGCCGGCGCCGAGATGGATCGCGGTGAGCGGCTGGCCCGGCATCCGCAGTCTGTCGATCACCGCACCCATGCGCGCCACGTATTCGAAGTGCAGGTGGGTGGGGTCGTCGAGGTCGACATGCGACTGGGGCGTGCCGTCGACGTCGAGCTCCCAGCCGCCGCCGAACGGCGAGGGGACGACCGAGGCGATGGTCCCGTCGAGCAGACGCGCCGATGGAGCGGATGCTTCGTTCCCCCCGCGCGCCATGACCCTCACGTTAGCGCGGCCGGACCGCCGCTCCGGGGATGGATTGACACATCTGCACCCGCGACCGCATGCTCCCCGAGCACATCGCTGACCTGCTGGGCGTCTGCGCGGTCGAAACAGAATCGAGACATACGTGTAACCGCCGGAGCGGCCGCGTCCAGGTAGCGTCGATGCATCACACCCCCTGAGGGCACCCCCACGCCACGCCTGCACGATGCCGTGAGCGGCGCCCACACGACATGGAAGGTGCACAGCACATGCTCCACACTTCGAAGAGGCGCCTTCTCGCGGGCGCCGCGGCGGTCGCCATCGGCGCCGTCGTGCTCACCGCCTGCGCCAGCGAGCGCGGCGGCGGCGACGAGACCGGCGAGGCGAGCGACGTCGACTCGACGTTCGTCTTCGCGGCATCCAACGACCCCTCGGGCCTCGACCCCGCCTTCGCCAGTGACGGCGAGACCTTCCGCGTCGCGCGTCAGATCTTCGAAGGCCTCGTGGGCGTCGAGCCGGGGACGGCCGACCCCGCTCCGCTCCTCGCCGAGAGCTGGGAGCAGTCCGAGGACGGTCTGTCGTACACCTTCACGCTGAAGGAGGGCGTGACGTTCCACGACGGCACCGACTTCAACGCCGAAGCCGTCTGCGCGAACTTCGAGCGCTGGTACAACTGGACCGGTCTCGCCCAGTCCGAGAGCCTGTCGTACTACTACGGCTCGCTCTTCAAGGGCTTCGCCGACTCGCCCGAGACCGCGGTCTACGAGTCCTGCACGGCCGACGACGAGACGCACGCGACGGTCACGCTCACGCAGCCGTTCGCCGGCTTCATCGCGGCGCTGTCGCTCCCCGCCTTCTCGATGCAGAGCCCGACGGCTCTCGCCGAGTACGACGCCGACGGCGTCGGCGGCACGGAGGAGTCCCCCACGCTCAGCGAGTACGCCAACGCGCACCCGACCGGCACCGGTCCGTTCGTCTTCGACGAGTGGGCGCCGGGCGAGCAGGTCACCCTCACGGCTTACCCCGAGTACTGGGGCGAGCAGGGCCAGGTGGAGGAGATCATCTTCCGCACCATCACCGACACCACCGCGCGCCGTCAGGCGCTCGAGTCGGGCAGCATCGACGGCTACGACCTCGTCGCCCCCGCCGACACCGCCGCACTCGAGGAGGCCGGCTACAACGTCATGCAGCGCGACCCGTTCACGATCCTCTACCTCGGCATGAACCAGGCCGTTCCGGAGCTCGCGAACCCGCTCGTGCGCCAGGCGATCCACCACGCCATCGACAAGGAGGCCCTGGTCACCCAGGTCCTGCCCGAGGGCACCGAGGTCGCGTCGCAGTTCATCCCGCCGGTGGTCACCGGCTGGAACGAGGACGTCACGACGTACGACTACGACCCGGAGCGCGCCAAGGAGCTGCTCGCCGAGGCGGGCTACCCCGACGGCCTGACCCTCATGTTCAACTACCCGACGAACGTGTCGCGTCCGTACATGCCCAACCCGGAGCAGATCTTCACGAACCTGGCCTCGCAGCTCGAGGCCGTGGGCATCACGGTCACCCCGGCCGGCAACGAGTGGAACCCGGCGTACCTCGACCGCATCCAGGGCGGCGCGGACCACGGTCTGCACCTGCTCGGCTGGACCGGTGACTACAACGACACCGACAACTTCGTCGGCGTCTTCTTCGGACAGGCCTCGAACGAGTGGGGCTTCGACAACCCCGAGCTGTTCGAGGCGCTGACCGAGGCCCGCGGCACGGCCGACATCGAGGAGCAGACGGCGCAGTACCTGGCCATCAACGAGATGATCGCGGAGTTCAACCCCGGCGTCCCGCTGGCCCACCCCGCTCCGTCGCTGGCCTTCGACCCGCGCGTCGAGTCGTACCCGGCCAGCCCGGTCAACGACGAGGTGTTCAACCAGATCGTCCTCACCGAGTGACGAGCTGACGGATGCCGCGGGTAGGGCACACGCCCGACCCGCGGCATCCGCGTTCCCCTCTCATCCTGGAACCCGGAGTCTTGTGTAGTGCTGCGCGTCATCGGCAAACGAGTCCTGTATCTCATCCCCACCCTGTTCGGCCTGTCGATCCTGCTGTTCCTCTGGGTGCGCTCCCTCCCGGGCGGCCCCGCGGTCGCCATCCTCGGTGAGAAGGCGACGCCCGAGGCCATCGAGCGGATCAACGAGCTCTACGGGTTCGACCGGCCTCTGATCGAGCAGTACTTCACCTGGATCGCCTCGCTGTTCCAGGGCAACTTCGGCGCGTCGATCATGTCGGGCCGGCTCGTGCTCGAGGAGTTCGCGCTCCGCTTCCCGGCAACGCTCGAGCTCGCGATCGCGGCGCTCATCTTCGCCGTCGGGTTCGGCATCCCGCTCGGCTACTGGGCCGCCCGCCGCCACGGCAGGGCCGCCGACCACTTCGCCGTCGTCGCGAGCCTCATCGGCATCACGATCCCGGTGTTCTTCCTCGCCTTCATCCTCAAGTACGTCTTCGCCGTGCAGCTCGGCTGGCTCCCCTCCGACGGACGCCAGAACCCTCGCATCGATGCGACGCATCCCACGGGCTTCTACGTGCTCGACGGCATCCTCACGGGAGAGTTCGACGCCGCCTGGGATGCGATCCTCCACCTGATCCTCCCGGCGATCGCGCTGGGCACGATCCCGCTCGCGATCATCGTGCGCATCACCCGCGCCTCGGTGCTCGAGGTGCAGAACTCCGACTACGTGCGCACCGGCCGCGCGAAGGGCGTGTCGCAGGGCACGATCCGCAATCGCTTCATCCTCCGCAACGCGATGCTCCCCGTGGTGACGACCGTCGGCCTGCAGACCGGCCTGCTGATCTCCGGTGCGGTCCTCACGGAGAAGGTGTTCGCGTATCCCGGCGTCGGGCAGTTCATGGCCGACGCGATCTTCGAGCGCGACTACGCCGTGCTGCAGGGCTTCATCATCTTCATCGCGATCGGCTACGCCCTCATCAACCTGGCGGTCGACGTGTCCTACAGCTTCATCGATCCGAGAGTGAGGGTCTCATGATCACGCTCCACGCAAACGGCGGGAGGTCCCGCATGGCCACGGTGACTCTCACTGCGGGAGGTCCCGCATGACCTCTGCAATGCTGCCTCCCGCCCCTTCCGGCGGCCCCGTCGACGACACGGCGATCACCGACGGCGAACTGCTCGGCGCACGCACGGGCGGCGGTGGCTTCTGGCGCGACGTCTTCCGCCGCCTGCTGCACAACCCCTCGGCCTGGGTCGGCGGAATCATCGTCTTCTTCTTCGTCCTCGTGGCCATCCTGGCTCCGTGGCTCGCCCCGTACCCCCCGAATGCGCTCCCGGGTCAGGCGTACATCACGCCGACCCACATCCCCGGCCCCGGTGACCTGCCGCAGTTCCCGCTCGGCCTCGACCGCTTCGGCGGTGACGTGCTGTCGAAGCTCATCTGGGGCGCTCAGGCGTCGCTCATCATCGGCGTCGTGTCGACCGCGTTCGGTCTGATCGGCGGCATGCTGATCGGGTTCATCGCCGGCATGTTCGGCGGCCAGGTCGACAACATCCTGATGCGCTTCGTCGACATCCTGCTGTCGGTGCCGAGCCTCCTGCTCGCCGTCTCCATCGCGGCCCTGCTCGGCCAGACTCCGTTCTCGGTCATGATCGCCATCGGTGTCGCGCAGGTGCCTGTCTTCGCGCGCCTCCTGCGGTCGTCGATGCTCCAGCAGCGGAGCGCCGACTACGTGCTCTCGGCGCAGACCCTCGGGCTCGGTCGCGGCCGGATCACGATGAACCACGTGCTGCCCAACTCGGTCGGTCCCGTCATCGTGCAGGGCACGCTGAGCCTCGCCACGGCGGTCATCGAGGCCGCAGCCCTGTCGTTCCTCGGCCTCGGCGGCGGCCGCCCCGAGACGGCGGAGTGGGGACGCATGCTCACGTATGCCCAGGCGGAGCTCGCGATCGCGCCGTGGCTCGCCTTCCTGCCCGGCATCTGCATCATGATCACCGCCCTCGGCTTCACGCTGCTCGGCGAGGCGCTGCGCGAGGCGATGGACCCCCGCACCCGCAAGCGCTGAGTTCGCACGCGCGAGCTGAGCCCGACGCGAACGACCCCCGGAACCGCTGCGGTTCCGGGGGTCGTGTCGCAGGCGAGATGCGTCAGACGGCGATGTCGAGCTCGTTGCCGGGGATCGACGCCAGCAGCCGGCGCGTGTACGGATCGCGCGGGTTGGTGAAGATCTCCTCGCTGGACGCCGCCTCGACCAGCGCGCCGTCCTTCATGACGCAGACGTAGTCGCTGATCAGGCGCACCACCGCGAGGTCGTGCGAGATGAACAGGTAGCTCAGGCCGTACTCCTGCTGGAGGTCGCGCAGCAGGCGCAGGACCTGGTCCTGCACGAGCACATCGAGCGCCGACACCGGCTCGTCGCACACGATCAGGTCGGGCGAGAGCGCGAGCGCGCGGGCGATCGCGACGCGCTGCCGCTGGCCGCCGGACAGCTCGGACGGGTACCGCCGGAGCATCGACTGCGGCAGCGCGACGTCGTCGAGCAGCTGACGCACGCGCGCCGCGCGCTCCTTGCCCGACCCGCGCCGGTAGAACTCGAGAGGCTCGGAGATGATGCGCTCGATCGAGAACATCGGGTTCAGCGACGAGTACGGGTCCTGGAAGATCGGCTGCACGCGCTGGCGGAACTGCCGCAGGTCGCGGCCCTTGAGCGCGGCGACGTCCTGACCGTCGAAGCGGATCGACCCGCTGGTCGGCTCGACCACCTTGAGCATCATGCGCGCGGTCGTGGTCTTGCCCGATCCGGACTCGCCCACGATGGCCACGGTCTCGCCCCGGGGGATCGCGAAGGACACGTCGTCGACGGCCGTGAAGTCCTCCTTGCTGCCGCGCACCTTGTAGACCTTGGTCAGCCCCTCGACCTCGACGATGTTGTCGGGAGCGGATGCCGCGGCCGCGGGTTCTTCGGGACTGCGCGGCTCGGTCGTCGCGGCGGGGGCGGCGTCGGGCACCACCGTGTCGACGGGCGACGTCGTCGTCTTCCGGAACACCTCCGGCCGAAGACGCACGGCCGCCACGGAGGGCGCCGCCTTCACGAGCGCCTGCGTGTACGGCTGCTGCGGGTCCTCGAGGATCTGACGGGCGGGGCCCTGCTCGACGATGCGTCCGCGATTCATCACGACCACGCGCGAGGCGCGCTCGGCGGCGAGCCCCAGGTCGTGGGTGATGAGCAGGACGGCCGTGCCGAGGTCGCTCGTCATGCGGTCGAGCTGGTCGAGGATGGTCTTCTGCACCGTCACGTCGAGGGCGCTCGTCGGCTCGTCGGCGATGAGCAGCTTGGGGTTGCAGGCCAGGCCGATCGCGATCAGCGCGCGCTGGCGCATGCCGCCCGAGAACTCGTGGGGGTACTGCTTCGCCCGGTCGGCGGCGTTCGGCAGGCCGGCGGCGGCGAGGGTCTCCACGACGCGCTGGTCGACGTTCTTCCGCGTGGCGAGCCCGTGGGCGAGCAGCGTCTCGGCGATCTGCGTGCCGATCTTCACGACCGGGTTGAGGTTCGACATCGGGTCCTGCGGCACGAGGCCGATCGAGCCGCCTCGCACGGTGCGCATGACGCTCTCGGGTGCCCCGACGAGGTCTTCGCCCTCGAACAGGATGCTGCCCTTGGTGACCTTGCCGTTGCCGGGGAGGAGCCCGATGATCGCCATCGCCGTCGTCGACTTGCCCGATCCGGACTCGCCCACGATGGCGAGGGTCTCGCCCGCGGCGAGGTCGAGGTCGACTTCCTCGACGGCGTGCACCGGACCATCGATGGTGCGGAACTCGACGCCGACGTCGCGGACCTGGAGGAGCGGCGTCCCGGCCGCGGGACGTTCGGTGGAGCGGGCCATTCGTCCATCCTGCCTCCCACGGGGCTGTCGTGCACGCGTCCGTGCACAGCCTTTACGGAGTCGTAACGCCCGGCGCGGCACGATCCGGCGGGGTTACCGTGGAGGCATGGCGGCGATCGACCTGAACGCGGACCTCGGCGAGACCGTCGACGGCGTGCCCACTGCGGACGACGAGGCCATGTTCGCGGTGATCTCGAGCGCGAGCGTCGCCTGCGGCGGGCATGCGGGGGATGCCGCATCCATGCGCGAGGCGGTCGAGCGGGCCGCCCGATTCGGCGTCGCCGTCGGCGCGCATCCGGCCTACCCCGACCGCGCCGACTTCGGCCGCACGGCGATCGCGATCGCTCCCGACCTGCTCGCGGCGGAGGTCGCCGTGCAGCTCGGCGCGCTCATCGCCGCCGGCGCCGAGGTGCGCTACGTCAAGCCGCACGGCGCGCTGTACCACGCCGTCACCGCGGACCGCCGGCAGGCCGATGCGGTGGTCCGCGCCATCGCCGACCAGTCTGACCTGATCGGGCGGGCGCTGCCCGTGCTGGGTCTGGGCGGCGAGATCGCGACGGCCGCGGCATCCGTGGGTCTTCCGTTCGTCCGGGAGGCGTTCCTCGACCGCGGCTACGCCCCCGACGGCGGGCTCGTCGCCCGCACATCGCCGGGCGCTCTGCTCGACGACGCGTCTGCGGTGGCCGATCGCGCCGTGCGCCTCGTGCGCGACGGCGTCGTGCAGGCCGTCGACGGCTCTCTCATCGAGGCGCGCGCCGTGTCGCTGTGCCTGCACGGCGACACGCCGTCGGCGGTCGAGATGGCGCGGGCGGTGCGGGCCGCACTCGACGACGCCGGCATCGAGGTGCGCGCGCCGTGGTGAGCGTGCGGGTGCGGCCGGTCGGCGAGCGCGCGTTCCTGCTCGAGACCACGACGCTCGATGACGTGCTGACCCTGCACGCCGGGCTCGAGGCATCCCGCCCCGACGGCGTGATCGACCTCGTCCCCGCCGCCCGCACCGTGCTGGTGCGGGTCGACCCGCGTGCGATCGCCCTGTCGGCGGCGCGGACGTGGGCCGAGCGCACGGCCGCAGCCGCGGAGCAGCACACCGCAGGGGCCGACTCGACCGTCGAGGTCGAGGTCGCATACGACGGCGACGACCTCGCCGGCACCGCCGCCCTGCTGGGCCTGACGCCCGAGGAGCTCGTCCGGCGGCACACCGGTGCCGACTGGACCGTGGCCTTCACGGGCTTCGCGCCGGGATTCGGGTACCTCGTCAGCGACGACTGGCCGTACCACGTCCCCCGCCTGGCCACTCCGCGCACGAGGGTGCCCGTCGGCGCGGTCGGTCTCGCCGCGGGCTTCGCGGGAGCGTACCCGCGCGAGACCCCGGGCGGCTGGCGGCTGATCGGTCGCACGGCAGCGCCGCTGTTCGATCCGGATGCCGCGTCCCCCGCGCTGCTCGCGCCGGGCATGCGCGTGCGGTTCCGCGCTGTGCCGGAACTCGCCCCGCTCGCAGCGTCGCGCGCGACAGCGACGTCGGGGTCGGTGGCCCCCGGCTTCGTCGTCACCGAGCCGGGACTGCTGGCGACTCTGCAGGATGCCGGCCGATCCGGCGCCGCGGCGCTGGGCGTCGCGGGCTCGGGCGCGCTCGATCGCACCGCGCTGCGGACCGCGCATCGGCTGGTCGGCAATCCCGAGGATGCGACCGGGATCGAGATCACGATGGGCGGCTTCCGCGCGGTCGCCCGGCGCGACCTGTGGTTCGCGGTCACCGGCGCGTGGGGACCGGTGCTCCTGGACGGCCGCGAGCTCGATCCATACGAAGCGCATGAGTGGCCGGGCGGCGGCGAGCTGCACATCGACTGGTTCGCGCACGGCGCGCGGGCGTACCTCGCCGTCCGCGGTGGGCTGGAGGGCCGCACCGCGCTCGGCTCCCGGTCGACCGATGTGATGGCGGGGCTCGGGCCCGAGCCGCTGCGCGCCGGCACCCCGGTGGGCGTCGCGGACGGGGCATCCGCTCCCATTCCCCCCAGCCTGCTCGCACCGTGGGGGGCGCCGCACGACGACGAGCTGGAGATCGAGCTCGCGCCCGGGCCGCGCACGGACTGGTTCGCGCCCGAGGCGCTGACGGCCCTGTACGAGTCGGTCTGGACGGTGTCGAACCACGCCGACCGCGTGGGCGCGCGGCTCGACGGCCCCGAGCTCGTGCGCGCGCGCACGGGGGAGCTGCCCAGCGAGGGCATGGTCGCGGGGGCGCTGCAGGTGCCGCCGAGCGGCCGGCCGACGATCCTCCTCGCCGACGGTCCGGTGACGGGCGGCTACCCCGTCATCGCGGTGGTGACGGATGCCTCGCTCGACCTCGTCGCGCAGGCACGGCCCGGCACCCGCATCCGCTTCCGCCACGCCCGCAGAACCGAGTAGCGGACCGCTCGGTCACCAGTGACGGAGCGCCTCGGCCACGCCGTGGTGCTCGCTCTCGGGAAGGGCGAGGCGCACCGCCTCGGGCACGCTCAGCTCGGCCCCCGCCGCCTCGCCGGCGGCGACGCTGTCGGGATCGCGGCCGCGCAGGATGTCGAGGTACGGCGTGTGCACCGTGAAGGCGCCGACGTCGAAGATGCCGATGCGCCGGCGGATCACCCCGGCGGCGACGGCCAGCGCCGACGCGCGCCAGGCCTCGCCGTGGGCGGCGGCGACCGCGCAGATGCCTTCGAGGCTGTACGCGACGCCCTCCTCGTAGTGCAGACGCACCGACAGCAGGAGCGTAAGGATGAACTCGCGCTCGGCCTCCTCGATGTTGCCCAGCTGGAAGTTCAGGCGGGACCGGAGGTTGCCCGCCACGGAGGTCGTGAAGATGTCGCCGCCGGCGGAGGCGAGTTCGGTCGCGCGGTCGAAGTGCCCGAGCGCGGTGTCGGTCTCTCCCCGCACCCAGGCGAGGCGGCCGAGCGACACCTCGGTGATCGCCTCCGCCCAGTCGTTGCCGAACTCCCGCAGCTTCGCGACCGCCTTGCGGAGCTCCTTCTCCGCCTTGGCGATGTTGGGATCGCGCAGCTGCACGCGCGCCGTCGCCCGGGCGGCGAGGGCCATGGCGGCGGCGCCCTCATCACCGCTCTCGGTGAAGAGCCGCACGCACTCACCGAGCCCGGCGACCACCTGCTCGCTGGGCCGCTGCCACATCTCGCCCCACAGCGCGAGGAACCACGCCACCGCCCGCGTGTGCTGCGTGATGGGGCGGTCGTGCTGCTTGTCGAGCAGCTCGAGCATCCACAGCCGCACCTCGGCGAAGAACCCCGAGATCCACCAGTAGATGAGCAGGCACCATGCGAAGTCACCCGCGTCGTCGAGTCGATCGGTGTAGATCAGATGCCGCACGGCGGCGCGCAGGTTGGGCAGCTCGAGGCCGAGCTGCACGACCGCCTCCGCCTGCGCCTGCCCACCCAGGCCCGGAGCCACGCGGCGCACGAGGTCGAAGTAGTAGTCGGCGTGTGCGGCGCGCACCCGGTCCGCTTCACCGCGGGCTTTGAGGCGTCCGAGCGAGTACTCGCGCACGATCGCGAGCAGAGAGAACACCGACCGCCCGCCCATCTCGGTCTGCTTCACGAGCGATGCGTCGACGAGCGCCGCGAGGGAGTCGATCTCGAGCCCTTCCCACGACCGGCCCACGCCCAGCGCCTCGACGGCGTCGAGCGTGAAGCGCGTCGCGAACACGCCGAGATCCTCGAGCAGCTCACGCTGCTCGTCGGGGAGCAGGCTCACGCTCCAGTCGATGGTCGCCCGCATGGTGCGGTGTCGTTCGGGCAGATCGCGCACGGCGGCGGTGAGGAGGGGAAGGCTCTGCCCGAGCCGCTGGGAGATGCCGGCCGGCGTGAGGATCCGCACCTTCGCGGCCGCGAGCTCGATCGCCAGCGGCAGACCGTCGAGCTGTCGGCAGATGTCGGCGAGGTCGGCGGCGTTCTCCGCCGTCACCTCGAACCCGGGCTTCACGGCCTGGGCGCGGTCGAGGAAGAGCGAGACCGCGGCGGAGCGGGTGGCGCGGTCGACGCTCGCAGGGTTGTTGCCGGGCGGCGTCGAGAGCGGCGGCACCTCGTACACGCGCTCGCCGCGGATGCGCAGGACGACGCGGCTCGTCACCAGGAAGGTGGCCGTCGGCGCCACCGTGTACAGCCGCACGAGCACCGGCGCGGCCTCGACGATCTGCTCGAAGTTGTCGAGCACGACGAGCACCTTGCGCTCGGCGAGCGCATGCGAGATGCGCTCCTCGAGCGCCGCTTCGCCGTTGTCGCGGATGCCGAGGTGGTAGGCGATCGTGGGGAGCAGCAGGCCGGGCTCGAGCACGCCCTCGAGCAGCACGAAGTAGGTGCCGTCGGGGAAGAGGTCCTCGGTGGCGAGCGCCGTCTCGATCGCCAGGCGGCTCTTGCCGATGCCTCCGGGTCCGAGGAGGCTCACCACCCGATCGGTGCCGCGGGCGAGCAGGTCGCGCACCGCCGCGATGTCGCCGTCGCGTCCGATCGTGGTCGTGTACGGCACGGGGACGCGCGCGACGAGCGCGGCCGCGGCCGCCTCCGGGTCGGGATCCGCCACGACCTGCGACTCGTCGAACCGTTCGGCGAGGAGCATCGCGAGGTCGTCGGCGACTTGGTCTTCGAGGTCTTCGGGTGAGTGGAAGTGGAGGTAGGCGGCGGTGTCGTCGGCTTGGATGCGGGCGATGAGGTCGGCGAGGCGTTCGTCTCGGGTGTCGGCGTTCTTGATGTAGATGAGTTTGGGCATGGTCTTGGGGGCGAGGTTGTACTCGTCCTCGAGGCCGGAGATCTCTTCGTCGGGGGCGACCCAGCCGTAGCTGGAGCCGTAGATGCCGACGAACACGTCGCTTTGGGAGAGGTAGGAGCGGTAGAGCTCGCGGGGAGGGTGGGGGCGGGCGCCGAGTTCGAACATCACGGGGGCGAGGCGCATCCGCTCGATCGCGGCGCGAACGGCGCGGCGCTCGTCGGCCAGTTCGCGCAGGGTCGAACTGACGAACACCCGGATCCGCTGATCGGGAGTGCGGATGACGGGATGCTGATGCTGCAGGTTCACCATCGCTGCAGAGCCTCTCTCGCCGGGGCGTCCGCCTGGGGCAGCGCCAGGCGGATCGCGTCCGCCGGAGTCATCTCGGCGCCGTCGCGCTCGCCGCCCGCGACGCCGTCCGGGTCGCGCTCGCGCAGCGCCGCGAGGGGTGGGACATGAATGGCGAATCCCTCGATGTCGAAGATGCCCGTGGTCTCGCGCATCGTCCGCGTGACTGCGGCGAAGACGCCGGCGCGCCACGCGTCGCCGCGCACGGCCGCGATCGCGCACATGCCCTCGAGCGCGTAGGCCGCGCCCTCGGCGAACCGCAGCCGCGCCGACAGGTCGAGCGTGAGGAAGTACTCCTGCTCGGCGGTGTCGACTTCGCCGAGCATGAAGAAGATGCGCGCCCGATTGTTGCCCGACACCGCCCGGGTGAAGATGTCCTGCTCGGCGTCGGCGATCTCGGCGGAGCGGTCGAAGTGGGCGCGTGCATCGCCGACCGACCCCCGCACGAAGCTGAGGAAGCCGAGTCCCACCTCCGCCAGAGCCTCGCCCCAGCCGTTGCCGAGCTCGTTGAGCGTGGCGATGGCCTCGGTGAGTTCGGCGTCGGCGGCGACCGGGTCGAGGCCGGGGAACTGCAGGCGCGTCGTGGCCCTGGCCGCTTGCGCCATGGCCGCAGCATCCCGATCCCCGCTCGCCGCGAACAGCCGCACGCACTCGCCCAGGCCGTCGACGACCTGGTCGCTCGGCCGCTGCCACATCTCGCCCCAGAGCGTGAAGAACGTCGCGATGGCGCGGGTGCGGTCGTCGAGCGGGCCGTCGTGGGCGAGCAGCTCGAGCATCCACAGCCGCACCTCGGCCCACAGGCTCGAGATCCACCAGTACGGCAGGAGGCACCAGGCGAAGTCGGCGGCCTCGTCGAGGAGCCCGGCGCGCACCAGGTGCCGGGCGGCGGCGCGGAGGTTCGGCACCTCGAGGCTGAGCTCGGCGACGGTGTCCGCCTGGCGGGGGCCGCGCAGACCCGGGGCGATCCGGCGCACGAGGTCGAGGTAGTACCTGCCGTGGGCGATCCGCATCTCGGCCGCCTCGCCGCGCTCCTCGAGGCGCTCCACCGCGTACTCGCGCACGATCGCCAGCAGCGAGAAGGCGGAGCGGCCGGCGATGTCGATCTGCTTGACCAGCGACGCGTCGATGAGCGCGGCGAGCGTCTCGATCGCGCCGTCACCCCACGCACGCCCTTCGCCGATCGCCTCGACCGCCTCCAGCGAGAACCGGGCGGCGAAGACGCCCAGCCCGTCGAGCATGTCGCGCTGCTCCGGGGAGAGGAGGCTCACGCTCCAGTCGATCGTCGATCGCATCGTCCGATGGCGTTCGGGGAGGTCCCGCGCGGACGTCGACAGCAGCGGCAGGCTCTGGTCGAGGCGCTGCGCGACATCATGCGCGGTGAGGATCCGCAGCTTCGCAGCCGCGAGCTCGATCGCCAGCGGCAGCCCGTCGAGTCGCCGGCAGATGTGGATGACGTCCGGAGCGTTCTCGGCGCTGAGCTCGAACCCCGGCTTCGCCGCCTGGGCGCGCTCGGCGAACAGTAGGCAGGCCGAGGATGAGAGGGCGCGGTCGAGCGTGGCCGGCGCGCCCTCGTCGGGCGCGGAGAGCGCGTCCACGTCGAAGACCTGCTCGCCCCGGATGCGCAGCACGACACGGCTGGTGACGAGGAAGACCGCGCGCGGCGCGAGGGTGAACAGCTGCACGAGCACCGGAGCCTCGTCGATCAGCTGCTCGAAGTTGTCGAGGACGAGGAGCACGCGCCGCTGCCCGAGGGCGCCGGCGATGCGCTCCTCGAGGGTGCCGCCGCCGGTGTCGCGCACGCCGAGGATGTAGGCGATCGTCGGCAGCAGCAGGTTCGCCTCGAGCACGCCTTCGAGTGGAACGAAGAACACTCCGTCGGGGAAGAGATCGGCGTTCGCCTGGGCGGCCTCGATCGCCAGTCGCGACTTGCCGATGCCGCCGGGGCCGATGAGGCTCACGACGCGATGGTCGCCCGAGCCGAGGAGGGCGCGCAGCTCGGCAAGCTCGCCGTCGCGCCCGATCGTCTCGGTGTACGGGACGGGCACGCGTGCCCGCAGCGACTCCGATGCCTCGGCGATGGTGACCGCTGCCGGCGGCTGCGACTGGTCGAACCGTTCGGCGAGGAGCATCGCGAGGTCGTCGGCGACGTGGTCTTCGAGGTCTTCGGGTGAGTGGAAGTGGAGGTAGGCGGCGGTGTCGTCGGCTTGGATGCGGGCGATGAGGTCGGCGAGGCGTTCGTCTCGGGTGTCGGCGTTCTTGATGTAGATGAGTTTGGGCATGGTCTTGGGGGCGAGGTTGTACTCGTCCTCGAGGCCGGAGATCTCTTCGTCGGGGGCGACCCAGCCGTAGCTGGAGCCGTAGATGCCGACGAACACGTCGCTTTGGGAGAGGTAGGAGCGGTAGAGCTCGCGGGGAGGGTGGGGGCGGGCGCCGAGTTCGAACATCACGGGGGCGAGGCGCATCCGCTCGATCGCGGCGCGAACGGCGCGGCGCTCGTCGGCCAGTTCGCGCAGGGTCGAACTGACGAACACCCGGATCCGCTGATCGGGAGTGCGGATCGCGGGGAACGACTCCCCAGTCATGACGACATCTTGGACCCGGAGCGGCCGGTCGCGCCAGACATTCGCGCGGCGCCGCGGCCGGGTGTCCTCGATCTGCACGCACCGACCGGATCGCGCTATCCGGATTCTGCCGCAGCCCGCGCCGCTCCGGTGCCCGTCTCCACGCCGGCGCGCACGACGGCCGGCACGCGGCGTACCGCGAAGGAGGCGGCCTCGCGAGGCGACCAGGTGCGTCCGCGCGCGATCGCCTCTTCCACCTCCGGTCCCCCGCCGCCGGCGGCCGCGAGATAGCGCAGGTGGAAGACGAACTGAGGTGCGTCGAACATCGTCAGCCGCTCGCGCGTGCTCTCCGCGGCGCCGGCGAGCAGGGCGGCGGTCTCGACGTCTCCGCGCAGCGAGGCGACAGCCGACAGACCCTCGATGGCGTAGGCGATGCCCTCGTCGTGATCGAGCTCCATCGACATGCGCATCGCCTCCGTGAAGCCGAAGGCCGCGGCATCCGTCTCCCCCGCCAGCAGGCGCGCGCGGGCCAGATGATGCGTGGCGACCGAGAGCCCGAAGATGCCCCCGCCCTCGCGCGCGGCCGTGGCAGCCTCGGCGAAGCGCCGCGCCGCACCCTCGGGGTCGTCCAGCGCCCACTCGAGCCTGCCGAGCGCGATGAGCGCGAGCACCTGCCCCCAGCGCTGCCCGCCGTCGCGGAACCGGCCGGCGCATCGTTCGAGCGTGACGGCCGTCGACGCGACGTCGGGATCGCCCATCGTGATCCGGGCGAGCCCCGCGGTCGCCTCGGCCATGGTCACCCCGAAATCGTCGCCGGCCTCGTCGAACAGCGCGGCCGACTCGAGCAGGCCGCCCACGACGCCGTCGCGCTCGTCGGTCCGCCACATCTCCGACCAGAGGAAGTAGAAGCGGGCTACCGCGCGAGCGTGAGGAGACATGTCGGATGCCGCACCCAGCAGCTCCTCCATCCACACCCGCACCTCGTAGAAATAGCCGCGCAGCCACCAGTAGATGTACAGCCGCCACGCGATCTCGGTCGCGGCGTCGGCGTCGCCGACCGAGATCAAGTGGCGGACGGCGGTGCGGAGGTTGCCGCGCTCCAGGTCGAGCCGGCGGGTCGCGCTGCGCTGATCGGCCCCGCCGAGGGAGGGGGCGACGCGACGGGCGAGCTCGAGGAAGTACCGGGCATGAGAGTCGCGCATCCGGCGCTCGTCGCCCGTCTCGCGCAAGTGGTCCACGGCGTACTCGCGCACGGTGACGAGCATCGTGAAGACCGCGTGGCCGTCGACCTCCGACTGGGCGACGAGCGAGTTGTCGATGAGCACCTCGAGGGCGTCGACGGCGCGCGGCTCCCATGGGCGGCCCGCCGCGACCGACTCCACCGCCTCGAGCGTGAACCCCGCCGAGAACACCCCCAGATCGCACAGCATCGCGCGCTCGTCGGGGCGCAGCAGCCCCGCTGACCAGTCGATCGTGGCGCGCAGCGTGCGCTGGCGCTCCGGCACGTCGCGCGCCGCATCGCGCAGCACGGACCGGGGGCCGTGCAGACGCTCCAGCACGAGCTCGGGCGTCAGCAGGCGCATGCGGGCGGCCGCGAGCTCGATCGCCAGCGGCAGGCCGTCCAGCGCCCGGCACAGCGAGACGACCGCCGACGTGCTCTCGTCGGTGAGGACGAAGTCGGGCTTCACGGCCCGCGCCCGCTCGACGAAGAGCTGGACCGCCGCGGAGCGCGCCGCCCGCGTCATCGAGTGCGGCGCGCCCGCGTCGGCGGTCTGCAGCGGCGGCACGTCGTACACGCGCTCGCCGCGCACGCGCAGCACCGCGCGGCTGGTCACGAGGAACGACGTGTGCGGTGCGACGGTGTACAGCGCGACCAGCTGGGCGGCGGCATCCACGAGCTGTTCGAAATTGTCGAGCACGAGCAGCATGCGCTTCGTCGACAGCGCCCGGGCGAGCCTCTCCTCGACGGGGAGGTCGCCGCCGTCGCGGATGCCGAGCGCGTACGCGATGGTCGGCAGGAGCAGCCTCTCCTCGAACACGTTCTCGAGGGCGACGAACACGGCGCCGTCGGGGAAGTGCGCGCGGGCGACCTCCGCCACCTCGAGCGACAGGCGGCTCTTGCCGATGCCGCCGGGACCGAGCAGCGTCACGACGCGGTGCGCGCCCGAGGTCAGCAGCTCCACCACCTCCGCGACCTCGTGCTCGCGGCCGATGATGCGCGTGTAGGCGGCCGGCATCGGGGTCGTCGGCGTCGGCGCGGGAGAGGGGTCGTCCCGCCGCGACGCGTCGAACCGCTCGGCGAGAAGCACCGCCAGGTCGGCCTCGACCAGCCGCGCGAGCTCGTCGGGCGACGAGAAGCCCTTGTACGAAGCGGTGTCGTCCTCCTGGATGCGCCGCACGAGCCCCTCGAGGCGCTCGTCGCGGCCGGCCGACTCGCGCAGGTAGATGAGCTTCGGCATGCCGGGCGGGGCCAGCCGGTACTCGTCTTCGAGCCCCGAGATCTCCTCGCCGGGCGCCACCCAGCCGTAGCTGTCGCCGTAGATGCCGACGAACACGTCGCTCTGCGCCAGGTACGACCGGTAGAGGTCGCGCGGAGGATGCGGGCGGGCGCCCAGCTCGAACATCACCGGCGCGAGATGCAGCGCCTCGACGGACCCTCGGACGGCACGCCGCTCGTCCTCGAGCTCCTTGAGCGTCGAGCTCACGAACACGCGCAGACGCTGATCGGGCGTGCGGATCGCCGCGCCCGAGCCCCCTCGACTCCCCGGCGTCATCCGCTCATTGTGGGGGCGGGATGCCGCATCCGTCCACCATCCGGCGCGGTTATACCGCAGCATCCGAAGCTCGTCAAGGATCCGGCTGGACATGGCGAGTCATCCGGCGTATAGTGGGTCCTTGCGCTCTTGGATTCCCCCTGCCCTCATATGGTGGTCGGCTGTGCCTGCGCGCCCTCGCTTCGCGGCGAGGCGTGACGCGCGGGCAATCGGGGACGACTGAGCACTCCACACCTGACGACAAGGAAACGAGCCCTACCCGGGCCCACGGAGGTAATCCCCTTGGCTGCTGCGCGCAACGCATCCACCACCACCCCCAAGAACGGCCGCGGAGCATCCCGCCTCTCGTTCGCCAAGATCTCCGACACGCTGACGGTCCCCGACCTGCTGGCGCTTCAGACCGAGTCCTTCGACTGGCTGGTCGGCAACGACGCGTGGAAGACGCGCGTCGCCGAGGCCCAGGCGGCCGGTCGCACGGATGTCCCCGAGGTCAGCGGCCTCGAGGAGATCTTCGAGGAGATCAGCCCCATCGAGGACCTGAGCGAGACCATGCAGCTCTCGTTCACGAACCCGTACCTCGAGCCCGAGAAGTACTCCATCGAGGAGTGCAAGGAGCGCGGCAAGACGTACGCGGCCCCGCTCTACGTCGAGGCCGAGTTCATGAACCACCAGACCGGTGAGATCAAGACCCAGACGGTCTTCATGGGCGACTTCCCGCTCCAGACCGACAAGGGCACGTTCATCATCAACGGCACCGAGCGCGTCGTCGTGTCGCAGCTCGTCCGTTCGCCCGGCGTCTACTTCGACAAGACCCCCGACAAGACGTCCGACAAGGACATCGTGTCGGCCCGCGTCATCCCGAGCCGCGGTGCGTGGCTCGAGTTCGAGATCGACAAGCGCGACCAGGTCGGCGTGCGCATCGACCGCAAGCGCAAGCAGTCGGTCACCGTCTTCCTCAAGGCGCTCGGCCTCACCAGCGAGGACATCCTCGCCGAGTTCGCCGGCTTCGAGTCGATCGAGGAGACGCTGTCGAAGGACACGATCCTCACCAAGGAAGACGCGCTCCGCGACATCTACCGCAAGCTCCGTCCGGGCGAGCAGGTCGCCGCCGAGGCCGCCCGCGCGCTGCTCGACAACTTCTACTTCAACCCGAAGCGCTACGACCTGGCCAAGGTGGGTCGCTACAAGATCAACCAGAAGCTCGGCCTCGACAAGCCGCTGACCGACTCGGTGCTCACGGTCGACGACATCGTCGCGACCATCAAGTACCTCGTCCGCCTCCACCGCGGCGACGTCACGTTCGACGGCATCCGCGCGGGCAAGCCCGCCGAGATCCGTCTCGACGTCGACGACATCGACAACTTCGGCAACCGTCGCATCCGCGCGGTCGGCGAGCTCATCCAGAACCAGGTCCGCACCGGTCTGTCGCGCATGGAGCGCGTCGTCCGCGAGCGCATGACCACGCAGGACATCGAGGCGATCACGCCGCAGACCCTGATCAACGTCCGCCCCGTCGTGGCAGCGATCAAGGAGTTCTTCGGAACCTCGCAGCTCTCGCAGTTCATGGACCAGAACAACCCGCTCGCGGGTCTGACCCACAAGCGCCGCCTGTCGGCGCTCGGCCCCGGCGGTCTGTCGCGTGAGCGTGCAGGCGTCGAGGTCCGTGACGTCCACCCCTCGCACTACGGCCGCATGTGCCCGATCGAGACGCCGGAAGGCCCGAACATCGGCCTGATCGGCTCGCTCGCGTCGTTCGCGCGCATCAACGCGTTCGGCTTCATCGAGACGCCGTACCGCAAGGTCGTCGACGGCAAGGTCACCGACCAGATCGACTACCTCACCGCCAGCGAGGAGAGCGACTACATCGTCGCTCAGGCCGGCGTCGAGCTGAAGGCCGACGGCCACTTCGCGCAGGACCGCATCCTGGCCCGCCGCGGCCAGGGTGGCGAGGTCGACCTGTTCCACGCCGAGGAGATCGGCTACATGGACGTCTCGCCGCGCCAGATGGTGTCGGTCGCGACCTCGCTCATCCCCTTCCTCGAGCACGACGACGCCAACCGCGCCCTCATGGGTGCGAACATGCAGCGCCAGGCTGTCCCGCTGCTGCGCTCGGAGTCGCCCGTGGTCGGCACCGGCATGGAGGGCTTCGCGGCCATCGACGCCGGTGACGTGGTCACCGCCGAGAAGGCCGGTGTGGTCCTCGAGGTCTCGGCCGACGTGGTCACCGTGCAGCTCGACGAGGGCGGTACCCAGGACTACTTCCTGCGCAAGTTCGACCGCTCCAACCAGGGCACGAGCTACAACCAGCGCGTCGTGGTTTCGGCCGGCGACCGCGTCGAGGTCGGCGAGGTCATCGCCGACGGCCCGGCGACGGAGAACGGCGAGCTCGCGCTCGGCAAGAACCTCCTCGTCGCGTTCATGACCTGGGAGGGCCACAACTTCGAGGACGCCATCATCCTCAGCCAGGACCTCGTGAAGGACGACACCCTGTCCTCGATCCACATCGAGGAGTACGAGGTCGACGCGCGCGACACGAAGCTCGGCAAGGAGGAGATCACTCGCGACCTCCCCAACGTGAGCCCCGACCTGCTGAAGGACCTCGACGAGCGCGGCATCATCCGCATCGGCGCCGAGGTTCGTCCCGGCGACATCCTCGTCGGCAAGGTCACGCCCAAGGGCGAGACCGAGCTGTCGGCCGAGGAGCGCCTGCTCCGCGCGATCTTCAACGAGAAGAGCCGCGAGGTGCGCGACACGTCGCTGAAGGTCCCCCACGGTGAGCAGGGCACGATCATCGCGGTCAAGGAGTTCAACGCCGAGGACGGCGACGACGAGCTCGGCTCGGGCGTCAACCGCCGCGTCGTGGTCTACATCGCTCAGAAGCGCAAGATCACCGAGGGCGACAAGCTCGCCGGCCGTCACGGCAACAAGGGCGTCATCGCGAAGATCCTCCCGATCGAGGACATGCCGTTCCTCGCGGACGGCACCCCGGTCGACGTGATCCTCAACCCGCTCGGCATCCCGGGTCGAATGAACTTCGGCCAGGTCCTCGAGACCCACCTCGGGTGGATCGCGAAGCAGGGCTGGAAGGTCGAGGGCACCCCCGAGTGGGCCGCCCGTCTGCCCGAGCAGGCGCTCGAGGCACCGGCCGGCACGAAGGTCGCCACCCCCGTGTTCGACGGTGCGTTCGAGGAGGAGATCGCCGGTCTGCTCGACTCGACGACCCCGACCCGCGACGGCGTTCGCCTGATCGACTCGAGCGGAAAGACGCAGCTGTTCGACGGCCGCTCCGGCGAGCCGTTCCCGGCGCCGATCTCGGTGGGCTACATGTACATCCTGAAGCTGCACCACCTCGTGGACGACAAGATCCACGCGCGGTCGACGGGTCCGTACTCGATGATCACCCAGCAGCCGCTCGGTGGTAAGGCCCAGTTCGGTGGCCAGCGCTTCGGTGAGATGGAGGTGTGGGCCCTCGAGGCCTACGGCGCCGCGTACGCGCTCCAGGAGCTCCTCACGATCAAGTCCGACGACATCCTCGGCCGCGTCAAGGTGTACGAGGCGATCGTCAAGGGCGAGAACATCCAGGAGCCCGGCATCCCCGAGTCGTTCAAGGTCCTCATGAAGGAGATGCAGTCGCTCTGCCTGAACGTCGAGGTCCTCTCGGCCGACGGCACCGCGGTCAACCTCCGCGACACCGACGACGACGCCTTCCGCGCTGCGGAAGAGCTCGGCATCAACATCTCCAGCCGCTTCGAGTCCTCGTCGATCGACGAGATCTGACCCGGCCGACGACAGAATTCCGACACAGGAGAACTGAGAACTAGTGCTCGAATCAACAACTTTCGATCAGCTTCGCATCGGCCTGGCCACTGCCGACGACATCCGTCGTTGGTCGTTCGGTGAGGTCAAGAAGCCCGAAACCATCAACTACCGCACGCTGAAGCCGGAGAAGGACGGTCTCTTCGGAGAGCAGATCTTCGGACCCTCGCGTGACTGGGAGTGCGCGTGCGGCAAGTACAAGCGCGTGCGCTTCAAGGGCATCGTCTGCGAGCGTTGCGGCGTCGAGGTCACCAAGTCCTCGGTCCGCCGCGAGCGCATGGGCCACATCGAGCTCGCCGCGCCCGTCACCCACATCTGGTACTTCAAGGGCGTCCCGTCGCGTCTGGGCTACCTGCTCGACATGGCGCCGAAGGACCTCGAGAAGGTCATCTACTTCGCCGCGTACATGGTGATCTCCGTCGACGAGGAGGCGCGCCACCGCGACCTCCCGACGCAGGAGAACAACATCCGTCTCGAGCTGAAGACGCTGGCCGACCGCCGCGACTCGCGCATCGCGACCCGCCTCCAGAAGCTGGAGGAGGAGCTCGCCGCGCTCGAGGAGGAAGGTGCCAAGGCCGACCAGAAGAAGAAGGTCAAGGACGCCGCCGAGAAGGAGATGGCCTCGATCCGCAAGAACGCGGACGACCAGATCGCCCGTCTCGAGCGCGTGTGGGAGGACTTCCGCACGCTCGAGGTCGGCGCGCTCAAGGGCGAGGACGAGATCTTCCACGAGCTGCAGGACCGCTTCGGTCAGTACTTCGAGGCCCACATGGGCGCCGAGTCGATCAAGCGCCGCCTCGAGGCCTTCGACCTGGCAGCCGAGTCCGAGAACCTGCACCTGCAGATCTCGGAGGGCAAGGGTCAGCGCAAGATCCGTGCGATCAAGCGTCTCAAGGTCGTCAACTCGTTCCTGCAGACCGGCATGAGCCCGGCCTCGATGGTGCTCGACGTCGTCCCGGTGATCCCGCCGGAGCTGCGCCCGATGGTGCAGCTGGACGGTGGCCGCTTCGCGACCTCCGACCTCAACGACCTCTACCGTCGCGTGATCAACCGCAACAACCGCCTCCGTCGCCTGATCGACCTCGGTGCCCCCGAGATCATCGTCAACAACGAGAAGCGGATGCTGCAGGAGGCCGTCGACGCGCTGTTCGACAACGGCCGCCGCGGTCGTCCCGTCACGGGCACCGGCAACCGCGCCCTCAAGTCCCTGAGCGACATGCTCAAGGGAAAGCAGGGCCGGTTCCGCCAGAACCTGCTCGGCAAGCGCGTGGACTACTCGGGTCGTTCGGTCATCATCGTCGGCCCGCAGCTCAAGCTCCACCAGTGCGGTCTGCCCAAGCAGATGGCGCTCGAGCTGTTCAAGCCGTTCGTGATCAAGCGCCTGATCGACCTCGGTCACTCGCAGAACATCAAGGCGGCCAAGCGCGCCGTCGAGCGCACGCGTCCCGAGGTGTGGGACGTGCTCGAGGAGATCATCCGCGAGCGCCCCGTGCTGCTCAACCGCGCGCCCACGCTGCACCGTCTCGGCATCCAGGCCTTCGAGCCGCAGCTGGTCGAGGGCAAGGCCATCCAGCTGCACCCGCTCGTCTGCGCGGCGTTCAACGCCGACTTCGACGGTGACCAGATGGCTGTGCACCTGCCGCTGTCGGTCGAGGCCCAGGCCGAGGCACGCATCCTGATGCTCGCCTCGAACAACATCCTCAAGCCGTCGGACGGCCGCCCGGTGACCCTGCCCTCGCAGGACATGATCATCGGCCTGCACCACCTGACCACGGTCAAGGAGGGCGCGAAGGGTGAGGGCCGCGTGTTCGGCTCGGTCGGCGAGGCGATCCTGGCAAAGGACGAGGGCAGCCTCGACCTTCAGGCCAAGGTCCGCATCCGCATCCCCGGCATGACGTTCCTCGAGTCCGAGGGCGAGACCGCCGAGAGCATCGCCGCATACGAGCGCAACGGCCTCGTCGAGACCTCGCTGGGTCAGGCGATCTTCAACGACACCCTCCCGAAGGGCTACCCGTTCGTCCGCGAGCAGGCAGACAAGGGCAAGCTGTCGCAGATCGTCAACAAGCTGGCCGAGGAGTACCCGAAGGTGGAGGTCGCTGCTTCGCTCGACCGCATCAAGGACGCCGGCTTCTACTGGGCCACCCGCTCGGGTGTCACCGTGGCGCTGAGCGACATCCTCACCCCGCCGAACAAGGGCGAGATCGTCGCCGGCTTCGAGAAGCAGGCCGCGAAGGTCCAGGCGCAGTTCGAGAAGGGTCTCACGACCGACGCCGAGCGTCGCCAGGAGCTCATCAAGATCTGGACCGAGGCGACCGACGCCGTCCAGAAGGCGATGCGCGACAACTTCCCGGAGGACAACACCATCAACCGCATGGTGTCGTCGGGTGCTCGTGGTAACTGGCTGCAGATCCGCAACATCGCGGGTATGCGAGGCCTGGTGAACAACCCCAAGGGTGAGATCATCCCCCGTCCGATCATCTCCTCGTACCGCGAGGGTCTGTCGGTGGCGGAGTACTTCATCGCGACGCACGGTGCCCGCAAGGGTCTGGCCGACACGGCCCTCCGTACGGCCGACTCGGGTTACCTCACGCGTCGTCTCGTGGACGTCTCGCAGGATGTCATCATCCGCGAGGAGGACTGCGGCACGACCAAGGGTCTCGAGCTGCCGATCGCGGCTGTGGGCTCGGACGGCACGCTGCTGCGTGACGCGAACGTCGAGAACTCGGTGTTCGCCCGCACGCTGGCCGCCGAGGTCGTCAGCCCCCAGGGCGAGGTCCTCGCCGAGGCGGGCGACGACGTGGGCGACGTGCTCATCGACAAGCTGGTCGCGGGTGGCGTCGAGTCCATCAAGGTGCGCTCGGTGCTCACGTGCGAGTCCGCCGTCGGCGTCTGCGCGAAGTGCTACGGCCGGTCGCTGGCCACCGGCAAGATCGTCGACATCGGCGAGGCGGTCGGCATCATCGCAGCCCAGTCGATCGGTGAGCCCGGCACCCAGCTGACGATGCGTACCTTCCACACCGGTGGTTCGGCGTCGGCGGACGACATCACGCAGGGTCTGCCCCGCGTGCAGGAGCTGTTCGAGGCGCGCACCCCGAAGGGTGCCTCCCCGATCGCCGAGTCGGACGGCCGCATCACGATCGACGAGACCGACAAGGCGAAGAAGGTCATCCTCACGCCCGACAACGGCGACGAGCCGCACGTCTACCCGGTCCTGAAGCGCGCGACGCTCCTGGTCGAGGACGGACAGCACGTCACGGTCGGTCAGCCGATCCTGGTGGGCACGCTCGACCCCAAGGAGGTCATGCGCGTCATGGGCGCCCGCGAGGTGCAGCGTTACCTCGTGAACGGCGTTCAGGGCGTGTACCGCTCGCAGGGTGTGCCGATCCACGACAAGCACATCGAGGTCATCGTCCGTCAGATGCTGCGCAAGGTCACCGTGGTCGACCACGGCGAGACCACGCTGCTCCCGGGTGAGCTGGTCGACTTCAAGCGCTACCAGAACATGAACCGCGAGGCCGTGGCCGAGGGCAAGCGCCCCGCGTCGGGTCGCCCGGAGCTCATGGGTATCACGAAGGCGTCGCTTGCGACGGAGTCGTGGCTGTCGGCCGCTTCGTTCCAGGAGACGACCCGCGTCCTGACGCAGGCCGCCATGGAGGGCAAGAGCGACCCGCTCCTCGGCCTCAAGGAGAACGTCATCATCGGAAAGCTCATCCCCGCCGGAACCGGACTTGCGAAGTACCGCAACGTCTCGGTCGAGGCGACGGAGGAGGCCAAGAGCGAGCGGTACCCCAACCGCATCTTCGCCTCGGACGGCGCCTACTCGGACGCCGACCTGAGCTACGTCGACTTCGACAGCTTCTCCACCGACGGCGACTTCAGCGGCAACTACAACTGAGTCGATGCGGATCAATGCGAGCGAAGCCCGCGTTGATGCGCGATCGACTCAGATCGAGTAGGCGCTCCAGCGCCGTATCGAGATCTAAACGCTGAGTGGTAGCGAAGGGCCCCGGTTCGCCGGGGCCCTTCGTCGTATCCGGGTGCTTTGACGCGCGCTGCGCGCCGCGCCGCGGCATCCGTCCCCCGCCGCTTACCGTGGACAGGGAGGTGGTGGGGGCCATGGCACGGGTGGGCGGACGCAATTCGTGGATCGCCGTGCCCGTCGGCCTCGTGTGCGCCGTGATCGTCGGCGCGCTCGTCTGGCTGTCGCTGCCGATGGTGCCGGTCACCGTGGCGTGGGCGGGTGACATGCTCCGCAACGCGACCACCCCGCGACCGCAGCCGACGGAGGCCGACACGCCCGCGCGCCAGGCGGCGGAGGGGAACCGCCTGGACTGCCGCACGCTCTACTCGGACAGCCTGTGGAACGAGATGACCTGGACCGGTCGCACGGTCCTGGATCAGGATCTCGACCCGCCGTCGACGACCGTGCCGACGCTCCTCGAGGTGCTCACGCCCGACGTGCGCGTGACGTGCCACTGGGCGGCGCCCGACGGCGGCACGGTCGTGTCGACGCTCGCGGCGGTCGACGAGGCGGCTCCGGCGCTCGCCGAGGCGGCGTTGCGCGGGCAGGGCTTCTCATGCGCCATGAGCGACGCGGGGCTCCACTGCGCAGGAGGCGCCGGGGGCGCGACGGAGACCCACGTCTTCCGCGACGGGCTGTGGCTGGCGAGCGTCGAGACGGCGTGGCATCCCGAGGACTACGGTGCCCGTTTGGAGCGCCAGGTCTTCGGCTGACCGGCGCAAGCCGGACACCCGAAGCGGTTGTCGAGTAGGCGCGAAGCGCCGTATCGAGACACGGCTGAGCGGCGCGAGCCGGATCCCCGAAGCGGTTGTCGCGCTGCCCGGAGCCCCGTCTCGAGACGCGGGCGAGCGGGGTCAGCCGAAGATGCTCGTCACGATCGCCGAGGTGTAGCCCGCGGGGGCGAGGTTCGAGAACTGCGTGTCGATGAGGATGCCGTCGCGCCAGAACAGCGTGCGGCCGTCGGTCACCGGATAGGTCTCGTTCTCCCACGTCTTCTCGCAGCGCGTGCCGCCGTCGGGGGTGTAGCAGGTGAAGTCCTCGTCGTCGGCGAGTCCGTTCAGGAGGTCGAGCGCCGGACCGCGGGAGACGTAGGTGATCGTCGTGACGAGGCTGGTCGTGTCGGCGGCCGGGTCGCGCCACACGCAGATCAGGCTCCCGTCGTTCTGGAGCCCGGACGGGCCGAAGGCAGGGTCGTTCAGCGGCACGTCGGCGAGCTCGGCGAGCACCGAGGCGTTGAGGATCGCGCGGCAGTCGTCGGGGATGTCGGCCTGCACGGTCGGCGTCGGGCTGGCGGTGACCGTCGGAATGGGCGTCGCCTCCGTCGTCTCGGCCTGCGAGGTCGGAGTCGGGCCGGCGCCGCCGGTCGCCTCGGCAGCGCAGGCGGAGAGCACTGCCACGGCGAGGACGAGGGATGCCGCTGCGGCGGCGAGCCGCGACGTTCGGTGGGCCATGCGCCCACCCTAGGTCGTCGTCCCGCGTGCGGCGGCCAGCACGCCGACCCGTCGCCGGCACCGGACCGTGGGAACAGTGCGGAATCGCGTCGGCATGGCTTCCAGGCGCGAGGCGCACCCCGGGCTACTCTCACTGTGCGGGATCGAACCCCGCGTGAGGAGTGCCTGCGATGAGTGACTCGAAGTCGACCTACGGAGAGCCGGTCGAAGAGCCCACGCCCGAGGGTGATGTCGTCGGCCGTGCGCACGAGGGGCTGGCGGAGGCGGAGGCCGCGCGTGCCGAATCCGCCGATCCCGGCGTGACCGCGCCGGCCACCGCGTCGTCGGACGCTCCCGTCGAGCCGGCCCCGGCGGCCGCACCGGCCGAGCCCGACCCGTGGGACTCCGCCGAGGCGGCGTCGTTGCAGTACGACCGCGCTCCCGCGCCGGCAGCCGACACCGCCGTCTACGACTCGAGCGCCGAGACGGTCGCGGTGGCCCCGGCGGTCACACCGAGCGAGCCGGTCGCCGACACGGTCGTCGCGTCTCCGGTGGCACCGCAGCCCATCTTCGTCCAGGCGCCCGAGGCTCCGCGTCCACGCGGCAACCGCGCCGCGGCGGGTGCGATCGGCCTCGTGGCCGCCCTCGCGTTCGCCGTGCTGTACTTCGCGGTGTGGCTCGCGCTCGCCGCCATCGCGGGCGAGCTGAACGTCGACGACATCGCCGGGCACGCGCTCGCAGCGCTGTCGTCATGGGTGCTGTGGGTGCCCGTCATCGTTTTCTTCTTCTCGTTCTGGCTGCTCGGCGCGATCATCAACCGCGGCCGCTGGGGCTCGTGGGTGATCTTCGGACTGCTCGTCGGCTTCGCCTCGTGGGGCGGCTACCTGCTGGGCCAGCTCTTCCAGGAGCAGTTCTGGAACATCACCGCCTCGCAGGGGGCGGAGCTCATGGAGCAGCACATCCTCGCACCGCTCGCCATCGCCGCCTTCATCATCGGTCGCGAGCTCACCATCTGGTTCGGCGCCTGGGCGGCCTCGCGCGGCAAGCGCGTGACCGAGCTCAACGTCGAGGCCCAGCGCGAGTACGAGCGCACCCTCGAGGCAGGGCCGCAGCTCGTCCGGCAGTAGATGTCCGCTGACCAGCAGCCGACGGGCGGACCGGTCCGCCCGGTCACGGCGCTCGTCTTCGCGACCGTCGGGTACATCGCGCTCCTGATCTTCGGGCTCGGGATGACCAGCCTGGCCACCGGACAGGACGTCATCGCCACGCCCGGCCTCGGTCAGGTCCCGGGCATCGTCGGCACCCTCGTGTCCACGGCGGCGTTCGCCGGAGCACTGTGGGCGACTGTGCGCCGTCGGCCGGCCTCGTTCGGAGGCGCGGCGTGGACCACGATCGCGTGCTTCGCAGGCTACGTGGGCGGGGTGTGGTTCGGCGCCCTCGCGACGGGCACCGATCTCGCGATCGCATCCGTGGTGGCGGGACGCATCGCCACGTCGTGGTTCGGGCTCGTCATCGGGGCTGCGGGATTCGTCGCCGGCTGGGCCGGCATCGCGCTCGTCCGCACGCGCGCACAGCGACCGCGCTGGCCGTGGGAGGACGAGTTCGACGAATGACGGGCCGCACGGGATCCGCGGAATCCCGGCACAGGCGGCCGTGCGGTACTACCGTGTATACGTGGAGCGCTCTCTCGAGACGCAGGTCAGCCAGGCGGTGGACGCCTGGCTGGCGTGGTTGCCTCGGTGGGAGCCCGCCACGCATCGCGGCCGGGTCGCTCCGTGCCGCCGCTGCTTCGGGTCGCCGGTGCTGTCGGCGGCGGGTCTCGGAGCCGACGTTCCGCACGGCGTGCAGCACGGCCTCTCGACGCGCATCAAGACGATCGTCGACCGCGCGGTGGCGGAGTACACCTCGCTGAACCTGCCGATGCTGCAGGCCGAGCTCGACCAGCAGGCGGCGCGCAATCGATCCCGCACCTATCGGCCGGCCGAGAACCTCGAGCCCGAGTACGAGGGCCTGCCGCTCGACCCCGACCCGGTACCCGGTGCGCCCTTCCTCTTCACGATCTCCGGACTGGCGGAGGAGGCGGATGCCCACATCCCGGCGCTGCCGCCGCTGAGCGACGAGGCGAAGGCCGCCCTGCGGCAGGAGGTCGGGCTCGCCGACGACTATGCCAACATGGTCGGCCGCGAGGTGTGCACGATCCTGCTGCACCATCGCCTGCGCATCCAGGCGGCGATCACCGAATACGTCGAGCCGCAGATAGAGGCGATGCTCGAGGAGCTGACGCGGTCGCTCGACGCGCCGTTCGACCCGCACGATCCGTCGACGGGCTGACACACGCAGAGACCGTCTGCAGTCCACAGCATCAGGGTGTGCACAGGCTCATGGAGACGACTTTGTTAGCATGGCCGAGTTTGCTGTGCGATCGGCACGCCGGCTCTTTCGGCGGCAGGAGAACCGAAGGAGGAGTCGTGGCCACCAGGCTCCCCTCCGCGCCTCCGATTCTGCCGGGACTCGCCTACATCCGCCCCCTCGGCTCGGGCGGCTTCGCCGACGTCTTCCTCTACGAGCAGGACATGCCGCGTCGCAACGTGGCCGTGAAGGTCCTGCCGAGCGACGTACGCGATCCCGACCTGCGCCGCATGTTCAACGCCGAGGCCGACGTGCTCGCGCACCTCTCGGCGCACCCCTCCATCGTGACCGTCTACCAGGCCGGGATCTCGGCAGACGGCCGGCCCTACATCGTGATGGAGTACTGCCCGGGGTCGCTGGCCCAGCGGTACCGCATCGAGCGGATCCCCGTCGACGAGGTGCTCGCGATCGGCGTGCGCATGGCCGGAGCCCTCGAGTCGGCGCACCGCGCCGGACTGGTGCACCGCGACGTCAAGCCGAGCAACATCCTCATCACGACGTTCGGCACGCCGGTGCTGGCCGACTTCGGCATCTCCTCGTCGCTGATCCAGAAGAGCGCCGACGAAGTCCTGGCCATGTCGATCCCGTGGAGCGCGCCCGAGGTCGTGGCCGAGCAGACTGCCGGCTCCATCGCCAGCGAGGTCTGGAGCCTGGGCGCCACGGTGTACTCCCTGCTCGCCGGGCACAGTCCGTTCGAGCGGCGTGAGCGCGGCCAGAACACGAAGGACCTGCTCCGCCGTCGGATCGCACGCGCGAGCTACACCGAGATCGCGCGCGCAGACGTGCCGGCGTCGCTGCAGACGGTGCTGTCGACCGCCATGAACCGCGACCCTGCACGCCGACACGCCTCGGCGCGCGCCTTCGCCGAGGCGCTCCGCGAGGTGCAGGTGGAGCTCGGACTGTCGCCGACCTCGCTCGAGATCCCCGAGGAGGAGTGGGCGCCCGCATCCGCCGGTGTCGACTTCACCGATTCCGCACTGCGCGGTCCCGCGCGGTCGCACCTGGAGCGCGACTCGACACGCAAGCGCCGCGCCACGACCGGGGTCTCGGGGCTCGCCCGCGACGAGGACACCGAGTTTTCGGCGCCCGGGCCCGCGCGTCGCAGCGCCGTGCCGTGGATCGTCGGCGGAGTGGTCGGACTCACCGTGGCGGGTGCCGCCGTGCTCGTCGCGATGTTCGCGACGGGGGTGCTGTGATGCGCCGCCGCACGGTCGCCGGCCTGGTCGCCTCGGCCTCGGTCGCCGCCGTGGTCATCGGGGCGAGCGTGATCTGGCCGGGGCTCGATGCGCAGGAGACCCCCGACGTCGACACCGCCGTGTGGGCACTGCAGACGGGCGACGGGCGCCAGTACGCCCGCGTGAACACCTCCGTGCGCGAGCTCGACACCGTGCGCGGGATCAGCAACCCCGACCGCGTGGTGCAGAGCGGCGATGCCGCCTACATCTTCAGCGACAGCCTCAGCAAGGTCACTCGCATCGACGAGTCGCTGCCGACCGATCTCGACGACGAGGCCCTGCGCGCATCGGCGTCCACCCCTGCCGGCACGACCGAGGTGGCGACCGCGGGCGACTTCGTCGCCTACCGCACCGACGCCGGCGTGGTGTTCGCGGGACTGCTGTCCGCGGGAGACCCGGCCCGGCTCGACCCCTTCCCCTCGGAGGACGAGGACGCGCCGCCGTACAGTGCGGACGCGATCGCCGTCGACGACCGAGGCATCCTCTTCGCCTACTCGCGCGAGGACGCCTCCGTCCTGCGCTACGACATCGAGGCCGGCGAGGTGGCGGGCCGTGACCCGATCGAAACGGACGAGATCGCCGCACCGGCCATCACCGCGGCCGGCGACCTGTGGGCGGTGGTCGACACCGAGAGCGGCGACGTGTGGCTGCGCGGCGCGGATGGCCCGACACAGACCGTGGCGAGTGCCGGTCTCGTCGTGGGCGAGCCCGATCCCGCCGGTCAGAGCGTCTATCTGGCCGACGACTCCGTGCTGGTGCGCGTGCCTGCCGACGGCGCGGCCCCGGAGACCGAGGCCGGCGAGCCGGACGCGCCCCGCGGCGTTCCGGCGCGGCCGATCGTGCAGGACGGCATCGTCTACGCCGCGTGGCTCGGGGTGGGAGCCGAGGGCGGGTCCCTGTGGAGCTCGGACAGCGGGGCCACCGGGCTCGACTACGGAACTGGAGAGCTCGCCGACGAACGGCGGCCGACGTTCGTCGCGAGCGACCGCGCCGTCATCCTCAACGACACCCGATCGGGCTGGGCCTGGACCATCCCCGACGGCCGGCTCATCGAGTCCAGCCAGGACTGGTCGCTCGACGATCGCACCGAGTCCGACGCCGTGCCCAGCGACGATCAGCTGACGGTCGTCATCGACCCGAAGCCGCCGATCGCCGAGCCCGATGCCTTCGGCGTGCGCCCGGGGAGCCTCACCTCGCTGCCGGTGCTGATGAACGACCACGACCCGAACGAGGACGTCCTGAGCATCGACCCCGCGTCGTTGTCGAGCCTCGATCCCGCCTTCGGCACGGTGTCCATCACAGACAACGGGCAGCGGTTGGCGGTGCGGACCACGCCGGAGGCGACCGGCTCGGCGACGTTCTCGTACGCGGTGACCGACGGCACCGCCACATCCGGCCTCTTCTCCGACACGACGACCGTCACGCTGACGGCGGCCGCGGCATCCGTCAACACCGCTCCGCAGTGGTGCGGCGTCGAACGGTGCCTCGTCGAATGGCCCGAGCCCGAGGTGGCGCGCGGCGGCACCGTCACCGTGCCCGTGCTGCCCGGCTGGGTCGACCCCGAGGGCGACCCGCTCCTCCTGCTGTCGGTCGAGAACACCGGCGCGGTGGGCAGCGTGGCCGCGACGCCGTCGGGCGACGTCGTCTATCAGCACAGCGACGACGGCAGCGGGGCGGAGCAGCAGGTCGAGCTCGTCGTCACGATCGCCGACACCGAAGGGGCGACCACCCGGAAGTCCCTCGTCGTCACGGTGTCGCCCGAGCCGCTGCTCGAAGTGCAGTCCTTCGCGGTCGTCGACACAGTCGACACCGCGCTGACCGTCGACATCGCGCCGCACGTGACGGGCACGGCCGGCCTGCTCCGGCTCGACTCGGTGCGCGTGCTCGACGACGCGGCGGCCACGGCCACGGCGGTCGACGGCACGACCGAGTTCGACTTCTCGGCGAAGGAACCCGGCACGTTCCGCGTCGACTTCACCGTCACCGACGGCACGAGCGAAGTGACCGGGACGGCCCGCATCACGCTGCTGGCGGCGGATGCCCCGGCCGATCTGGCGACGTCGCCCGTGGTCGCCTTCGTCCGCCCCCAGCAGGATGCGACGCTCGACGTCTTCGCGGCGGTCTCCAACCCCACGCGACGCGTGCTGCTGCTCAGCGATGTCGTCGCGGATGCCGAGGAAGGCGCCTCCCTGACCGTCGACACCGTCGGTCAGAGCAACCTCCGCGTGTCGGGCACGACGGCGACGGGCCAGCCGGGCCGCCTCGGCACGGTGAGCTACGTCGTGAGCGACGGCACCGAGGACGCCGGCTCACGGGTGGTGGGCGAGGCGACCGTCTACCTGCTTCCGCTCGCCCCCGAGCTCGCGCCCATCGCCGTCGACGACACCGTCGTCGTGCGGGCGGGCGCCCAGATCGACATCCCCGTCCTGGAGAACGACATCTCGCCCGCGGGCGGACGCCCCACGCTGAACCCGGCGTCCGTGGTCTCATCGACCGACGATGCGCTCGCGTTCGCCTCCGGCGACCTGCTGCGCTACCTCGCGCCCGACGAGCCGGGCGAGTATGCGGTCGACTACCGGGTCTTCACGACCGGCGCTCCGGCGCTCGCCGATGATGCGGTCGTGCGCATCCGCGTGCTCGAAGACGAGGTGAACCGGGCGCCCGTTCCCGACAGGCTCGAGGGCCGCGTGCTGAGCGGGGCGTCGGCACTCATCGAGTTCGACGGTTTCGGCATGGACCCCGACGGCGATGTCGTCATGCTGGACCGCATCGTCACGCAGCCGGAGCGCGGCGCGGCGACGATCTCGGCGGACGGCAAGTCGATCGTCTACTCGAGCGTCGCCGGCGACAAGGGCCAGGTGACGTTCCGCTACCGCGTGGTCGACGCTTTCGGGGACACCGGCGAGGCCAGAGTGCGCATCGGCGTGCTGGACGCCGAATCGAACCCCAGCCCCGTGACCTTCACCGACTACGTCCAGGTGCAGGCGGGCGAGGGCAACACCATCCGGGTCAGCCCGCTGGCCAACGACGTCGACCCGACGCTCGGCACGCTCTCGATCACCGCTGTGCGTCCCGACCTTCCGGAGACTCTCCTGGACGGCACCGACAACCCCGAGTTCGACCGGCTCGAGGATCGAGTGCGACGCACCGACGGCTCGACCGTCGTCATCGAGGCCGGTGAGGAGCCGACGACGATGTCGTTCCTCTACGACGTCGAATCGAGCTCCGGAAACACCGGTCGAGGTCTGATCGTGGTCAAGGTCGTCCGCGAGAACGTGCCCGACTACCCCGTCGTCACCGACACGATCCTCACCGCCGAGACGCGCGAGGACTTCCCCGACGGCGTCGACGTGCTGGACGAGAAGGCCACCTGGTCGGGCGGTGACGTCTCGGACCTTGAGGTGTCGCTGTGGGGCGACCCGCCCGGCATCGACGTCGACGGCTGGGACATCAGCGGTGCGCTGCCCGCGAGGACCCGGCTGATCCCGTTCGCCGTGACCGGCGAGGGCGTCAACGGCCCGGTGACCACGTACGCGTTCCTGCGTGTGCCGGGCGACGACGACCTGGCGCTCTCGATCCGCTCCGGGGCCGCGTCGCCGGAGGTGACCGAGCTTGAGTCGGTGACGTTCGACATGGCCGACCTGGTGGCCAAGCCCCGCGGCACCACGCTCGAGGTCGGCCGCGACGTGCGCGCGTCGGGCGCCCGAGCGGAAGCAGCGTGTGTGGCCGAGAGCGGCACGAGCGTGCGGTACGACTCCGGCCCCGGCGGTCCGTGGGCGGACTCGTGCCAGGTGCCGGTCAGGCTCGAGGGCCAGGACGACTGGACCTACCTCTCCGTGCCCATCGTCGTGAACGCACTCGACCCGCAGCCGGTGCTCAGGGCCGGTTCGATGACCGTCGGACCCGGCGAGACCTCGACGTTCGACCTGCGCGACATGACCTCCTGGCAGCTGCGTCAGGACTGGGAGGGCATCCGGTACGACCTGGACTACCCGGGCTCGACATTCGACGTGTCGCTCGAGGGATCGATCGTCACGGTGACCGGAAGCGACACCGCGGTTCCCGGCTCGGAGGAGGCGGCGATCGTGTCGGTGACGAGCCACGAGGAGGTGGCCCCGGTGCGGCTCATCCTGCGCGTCGGCGCGGCCCCCTCGACGCTCCCGCAGGGCGGTTCGACCACTCAGCAGTGCTCGCAGGCGAGCGGCTCCTCGTGCACCATCTCGGTGGTCGGCGTCGGCGGCGAGGTCAACCCGCTGCCGCGCACTCCGCTCGAGGTCGTCGACGTGCGAGCGACCGGCGCCTGCGTCGGCGTGACGTTCCAGGTCGCGTCCGCGACGTCCGTCGCGGCGTCGTGGACCGGCGACGCCCCCGGTGCCACCTGCTCGGCGACGTTCTCCGTGCGCGACGCGCAGAACCGCACAACGAGCGGTGAGCGCGACGGCCGGCTGCTCCTCGATCTGCTCGGCTACCCGAAAGCGCCGGCGAGCGTGGTGCAGACCGCCTACGCTGACCAGACGGTGACGCTCCGGGTCGACCCGGGTGAGTCCCGCCTCGCGTACCCGGCCCTGTCGGGGTTCGTCATCCGCTGGAACGGGCAGAAGGTCAGCGACTGCACCGCCGACGGCGTCTGCACGGCCATCACCGCCCCCAACGGCGAAGAGCGCACATACGAGGCGGTCGCGGTCAACGGCGTGGGCGAGTCGCGCACCGGCGTGCGCACCGTCGCGTGGGCCTATGACACCCCGGCCGCGCCGACGCGGATCACCTGGGCGCCGGTCGCGACGGCGACGGGGGAGGGTGGCATCATCTCGCTGCTCATCGAAGGTGTGGATGCCGCGGAGACGGGCACTCTCGAGATCGTGAGCGCCGTCGGCGAGACGCAGCGCGTCGCGGTCGGCCGCAACGACGTCACCGTGCGGGTGCCGAGCTTCCGCGTCGGGTCGAATGCGGCGAACCCCGTCACGATCACGCCGCTGTCGCGCTTCGCGCTCCCGCCCGGGCTCGGCGGACAGCCCAACGGCACGACGACGACGATCACGGCGAACGGCGTCGGCGCCCCGCTCAACGTCACGCTGTCGCTGGTCTCGCGGTCGACGGGCGACGGACTGTCGACCATCGACGCCGTCGCGACCGCCCAGCCGAACGGCACGGGCTCGCAGCTGCGCTTCGGTATCGTCCCCTATGACGAGCGGGGCTCCTGCACCCCGGTCGCAGGCGGCGACCGCGCCTCGTTCCCCGGTATGGAGGACGGCCGCGACTACCGCTACTACGTGTGCGTGGAGTCCTGGTACGACGGCGCTTCGTTCGGCTCGGCGTCCGCCGACGCGACGGTGCGCGCCCAGCAGTCCGGGGCGGCGCCCCAGGGCTACACCTTCCGCGTCGCGCCCGACCCCGTGATCGAGGGCCAGGCCGCCCGCTGGCGGATCGTCGACGACCCCGCTCCGGGCCAGGCCCCGCCGCGGTTCAACGTGGTGGTGTACGAGGGCTGGGGCCCGGGCACGTCGGTGTACGACCGCGATCCCGGCATCCGCGTGTTCTTCCGTCACCGGATCTGGGGCACCGAGTCGGACCGCGGGCCCGTGGTGCCCGCGCCGGGCAGTGCGCCGTACCAGGTGCAGGCGCGCTGGGACGTCGGGTCCTGCGTGGCGGGCGCGCCCCTGTCGCCGACGAGCTCGTCGAGCAACGGCGAAGCCGGCATCGCGTGGTCCGACGCCGGCGCGGTCTTCTACGATGCGGCGGGAGCGGCTCTGCCGTACACCGCGGGCACCTGGACCGTGCCCGCGGGAGCGACGCGCGTGGAGGGCCTCCAGGTGACGGTCTCGTGGGCGGCCGCCTGGAACCTCGCGCCCGCGTCGCAGACCCTCGGCGCCACCTGCGATCCCGGCACGCCTCCGGAGCCCGCGCCGTGACCCCTTCGACCCAGCCAGATGAACGAGGACGACACATGACGATCACGCAGGAGCAGGCGACCTGGTTCGCCCAGACGTTCGGGCAGCTCGCCGACAACGTGGAGCGCGCCGTGCTCGGCAAGCGCCACACGGTCGAGCTCGTCCTGACCGCCATGCTCAGCGAGGGTCACGTGCTGCTCGAGGACGTCCCCGGCACGGGCAAGACGTCGCTCGCGCGGGCGATGGGGCAGTCGGTGCAGGGGACGAACACGCGCATCCAGTTCACGCCCGACCTGCTGCCCGGCGACATCACCGGCATCAGCGTGTACGACCAGAAGGAGGGCGTGTTCGAGTTCCACGCGGGCCCGATCTTCGCCAACATCGTGCTCGCCGACGAGATCAACCGCGCGAGCCCCAAGACGCAGTCGGCGCTGCTCGAGGTGATGGAGGAGGGCCGCGTGACGATCGACGGCGTCACCCGCCAGGTGGGTGTGCCGTTCCTCGTGCTGGCGACGCAGAACCCGGTGGAGCAGGCCGGAACCTACCGCCTGCCCGAGGCGCAGCTCGACCGCTTCATGATGCGCACCTCCCTCGGCTACCCCGACCACGCCGCCACCGTGCGCATCCTCGACGGCGCCGCGGTCGCGACGGCCGACCTCGCGCCGATCATCACCCCGCAGGCGCTCGTGGGCATGGCCGACCTCGCAGCCCAGGTCTACGTCGACGCCCTCGTGCTCGACTACATCGCCCGGCTCGTCGACAGCACCCGGTCGGCCGACGAGGTGCGGCTGGGTGTCAGCATCCGCGGCGCCCTCGCCCTCACGCGGGCCACCCGCACGCGCGCGGTGTCGCAGGGACGCACCTACGCGACGCCCGACGACGTCAAGGCGCTCGCCGTGCCCGTGCTCTCGCACCGTCTGATCCTCCACCCCGAGGCCGAGTTCGACGGCGTCACGCAGGAGGCCGTGATCGGCCAGGTTCTGCTCGACGTCGCACCGCCCAGTCGCCGCGAGGCCGTATGAGCCTGACCGAGTCCCGCCTCACCCGCACCTCCGTCTCGACGGGGTCGTCGGGCCGCACGACGGTCACCGCCACGTCGGTGGCGTCGGACGGCCGGTCGCGCGCCCTCGTGGGTGTCGTGGTGTGGTTCGTCGGCGCGTGGACAGCCCTCACCCGCGGGATCGCGGCGGCGGCCGGGTGGGCCGCGCGCACGATCCGGCCGGCCGGGGTGCTGGTCGTGCTCGCCGCGACGGCGGGACTCGCACTGGGCATCGTCTTCGGCTGGGTGGAGTGGATGGTGGCGGGCGCCGCCGCGCTCGTGCTGGTCGCGGCATCCGTCCCCTTCCTCTTCGGGGCACGCTCGTACGACGTCGACCTGTCGCTCACGCATGAGCGGGTCGTGGCCGGCGACGGCGTCACCGGCGAGATCGTCGTGCGCAACGACGGCCATCGCATCGCCCTGCCGGGTCGCCTCGACATCCCCGTCGGCGCGGGTCTCGTGGAGTTCGGCGTGCCGCTGCTGCGCCCCGGCCACACCGTCTCGCAGCCCCTCGACATCCCCGGCCTGCGTCGCGGCATCGTGACCGTCGGACCCGCGACGACCGTGCGCAGCGACCCCATCGGCCTGCTGCGCCGCGAGCACGCGTTCGAGGACGTGCACGACGTCTACGTGCACCCCCGCACGACCTCCCTCCCCTCCACGAGCGCCGGCCTGATCCGCGATCTCGAGGGCAGCCCGACCCGCCGGCTCGTCGACTCCG
Organism: Microbacterium gallinarum; assembly: GCF_014837165.1. GTDB lineage: Bacteria > Actinomycetota > Actinomycetes > Actinomycetales > Microbacteriaceae > Microbacterium > Microbacterium gallinarum. The sequence goes on along the minus strand of NZ_JACSPM010000005.1, from coordinate 15,500 downwards.
ACATGTCGTTCCACGCGATCCGCGAGTATGCGCCCGGAGACTCCCGCCGCCAGATCCACTGGAAGTCGACCGCCAAGACCGGGCGGCTGATGGTGCGCCAGTACGAGGAGTCGCGGCGCTCGCGCATGGCGGTCGTGCTGGGCGTCGCCGAGCACGAGTACGCCGATCCCGACGAGTTCGAGCTGGCGGTCTCGTGCGCCGCCTCGCTCGGCCTGCGCGCGGTCCGCGACGCGCGCGACGTCGAGATCGTCACCGGGTCGGAGATCCCGCGCGTGGTCCGTGGTCGCCTGCGGGCGATCCGGCACATCCCGGCCGGCTCCCCGCGCCCCATGCTCGACGGGTTCAGCGGTGTGTCGACGCTCGAGAGCACCATGCCCATCGCCGACGTCTGCCGGCTCACCGCCGAGTCGGGCGACCGCCTGTCGATCGCCTTCGTCGTCGTCGGGTCCCGCATCACCCTCACGCGGCTGCAGCAGGCCGCCCTCGCCTTCTCGGCGGACACCAGCGTCGTCGCGGTGATCTGCGACGAGCGCGCGCATCCGCGGATGCAGCCGCTCTCGGCGCTGACCGTCCTCACCGTCGGCACCCTCGACGACCTGTCGGGTCTCCTTCTGCGCGGAGCGACGGCATGAGTGCGAATCGGGATGCCGCGACCGCGGCCGAGCGGCGACCGGTGCTCGTTCCGCGCATCGTCGTCGGGAGCCTGTTCGCCCTCGTGGTCGTCGGTGTGGCAGCGGCGGCCGCGTGGCCGATCTACCACTCGGCCGCGTTCGGGCTGCTGGTCGCCGTCGCGGTCTCGATCGCCGCCACGCTCGCGGCGGTGGCCGCACGACTGCGGTGGAGCGGCTGGATCGTCGCCGGCGCGCTGGCCGGCGCCTTCCTCGTCCTCGGCGTCCCGCTGGCGGTGCCGTCGCGTCTCGGCGGGCCGAACGACCTCCTGCGCGGGTTCAGCGACCTCGCGTCGGGGGCGCTGCTGGGCTGGAAGGACCTCGTCACCGTCGAGCTGCCCGTCGGCTCGTACCGCAACCTCCTCGTTCCGGCGCTGATCGTCTTCCTCGCGGGGACCTGCCTCCTGCTGCTGCTCGCGTGGCGCGAAGATCGCATCGCCTACCTGGCCGTCCCCGTCGCGCTCGGGATGGTCTCGTTCGGGCTGTTCTTCGGACGCACGACGGTGAGCGCCCCCCTCGAGATGGGGCCGGTCACGCTGTACGCCCCGGCCGAGACCGCACTCGGCGCGCTGAGCCTGCTGTCGTGCCTGCTGTGGCTGGCCTGGCGCACGCACGACGAGCGCCTTCGCGCGCTGCAGCGCGCCGCGGCGTCGAGCGGCGTCCGCATCTCGCGTCGCCCGTCGCGGGCCGACCGGCGGCGCACGGCGCTCGGCGCGGGGATGGTCGCGGCGGCGCTGGTGCTCGCCGTGGGCGTCGTGCCGTTCGCCGCGCGCGGAGCGGAACGCGAGGTGCTGCGCACCGCGGTCGGACCCGAGGTCGACCTCTCCGCAGCCGTGAGCCCGCTCGCCGAGTACCGCGCGCTGTTCGAGGACGACCGCGTGCAGCAGGTGCTCTTCACGGTGACCGCGGACGCCGCGACGCCGGAGCGCGTGCGGGTCGCCACCCTCGACACCTACGACGGCGAGGTGTTCCGCAGCGGTGGGGAGGGGGCGGCGGACGCCGGACGCTTCGTGCGCGTGCCCTCGTCGCTCGATGCCGGACCCGGCACGCCGGTCGAAGCCACGGTGGAGATCGAGACGCTGGGCGGGATCTGGATGCCGACCGCCGGGCGGCTGTCAGGCGTCGCGTTCGAGGGTCCGCGCGCCGCGTCGCTCGCCGACCGCTTCTACTACAACGCCGCCGCGTCCGCCGGCGTGCAGACGGCCGGCGGCGGGCTCGCTCCCGGCGACCGCTACACCGCCTACGGCGTCGACCCGGAGGTCCCCGCCCTGGCGGAGCTGGAGGCCCCGGGTGCGACCGCGGGCGACGTCGCCGCGCCGGACAGCCTGCGCGCGTGGGTCGAGAACCACGTCTCGGGCACCGGGGGCGCAGCTCTCGCAGACCTCGTCGCGCTGCTGCGGGAGCGCGGCTACCTCAGCCACGGTCTCAGGGGAGGTCCCGGCGAGCCGCTCCCGGTGTGGGCCGAGCAGCTGCCCGACTACACGTTCCAGCCGAGCGCGTCGGGGCACTCGCTCGCCCGCATCGACGCGATGTTCGACCGGCTGCTCGAGCGCGAGGACGACCCGCGCGCGCAGGCCTCCGGCAACTACGTCGCCGCCGTCGGCGACGACGAGCAGTTCGCCGTCGCCGTCGCGCTGATCGCCCGCGAACTCGGGTTCCCGTCGAGGGTCGTGCTCGGCGCCCGCATCGGCGAGCCCCAGCCGGGTCTCGCGTCGTGCGACGACGGCGTGTGCCGGGCGCGAGACCTGTCGGCCTGGACCGAGGTGCAGTCGGCCGAGGGGGACTGGGTGACGGTCGACGTCACCCCGCAATGGGCCGAGTCGCCCAGCCTCGACGTGACGGAGCAGCGCGACCCGGAGATCGTCACCGAGGTGCTGCCCGACACCGTGGAGGAGGTGCTGCCCCCCGATCCGCTCCAGGAGGACTCGGCCTCGGGCGATCCCGCCGCCGACGACGCCGGGCTCGACCTCGCGTGGCTGTGGCCGATCCTGCGCACCTCCGGCGTGGCGCTGCTGATCCTCGGGCTCGCGCTCGGGCCGTTCCTCGTCGTCATCGCGGCGAAGGCGGCGCGCCGACGCGGACGGCGCCGCGCATCCTCTCCCGCGGCCCGCATCGCCGGGGGCTGGGAGGAGTATGTGGACGCCGCCCTCGACGCCGGCTGCGAGGCGCCGCGCACGCACACCCGCCGGGAGCTCGCGAGCGACTTCGGCTCCGACACGGGGCTGCAACTCGCCGACACCGCCGATCGCGCCGTATTCTCGTCCGCAGATGAGACGGACGCCGACGCCGCGCAGTACTGGCGGGCGGTCGACGAGGAGCGTCGCCGCCTCGCGAAGGAGCGAGGGTTCTGGAGAGGGCTTGCCGTGACCGTATCGTTGAGATCGTTCGTCCGACACCTCGCACCCGCCCCGGGTGCCCGCACGCGTTTCGCCGAGAGGGGGAGGCGCCGGGTCGTCCAGCCCGCGCGCCCGATGCCATGAATGCCGAAGCATCCGCCACCGTCGCCGGGATCCTGATCTCGCTGCTCGCGGTCGCCGCCGTCTACGTCTGGACCGCGCTCGCGCTCTCCGCCGTGTTCCGCAAGTCGGGCGAGGAAACCTGGAAGGCGTGGGTTCCGGTCCTCAACGTGATCGTGCTGCTCCAGCTCGGGGGTCTCTCGCCCTGGCTCGTGCTGATGGCCCTCGTCCCGGTGCTGGGCGGCATCGCGCTGTGGGTCGTCGTCGTGATCGCCTGCTACCGCGTCAACGTCGCGTTCGGGCACGGCGTCGGGATGACCGTGCTCGCCGCGCTCCTCTTCCCGGTCTGGGCCACGGTCCTCGGATTCGGTTCGGCCCGCTGGGTCGGCGCCGAGCCCGCCGCGGGGGTGCGCCGCTCCACCGCGCACACCGACGCCCGGGTTCCCGGCTCCTCTCCGGCGGACGCCGGCGCGCCTCCGCCGCTGCCCGGCGCCGCGCCCGCCGGCAACGCATGGGCCCCCGCCGCGCCGGCCACGATGCGTCCCGCTCCGCCCGTACCACCTGTGCCGCCCGCTCCTGCAGCGGACACGCCCCGCACGGCACCCGCCTCCGCGGCCGCGGCCGCGGAGGAGCCGATCTCCTTCGTGCCGGTGACCGGCGCGTCTCGGCCCGTGCCCCCGGCATCCTTCGACTTCACCGAGCCCTCACACCCCGGCGCACCCCACCGACCGGCCGACCCGTCGCCGGTGCTCGACGAGGAGTCCGCACCCGCCCCCGCGTCGTCTGCGCGCGCCAACCAGAACTGGGGCGGCTTCGACCTCGGCGCCGTCGTCGAGCTGACCGGAGAGGTCACGGCGGCCGTCAGCGGCGCCCCGCACCCGATCGCCGCGGTCCCCGGCGTCGCCGCCGAACGTCCCGACGAGGAGTCCGACGTGCGTCCGGCGGTCACTCGGGTGCCCGCGGCGCAGCCGGCCCCCGATGTCGAGCCGTGGGCTCCGGCGCGGTCACCGCTGCCCGAGGGCGACGCCTTCCCGGAGGCATCCGGCGAGGTGTCCGCCGTGGTGGGTGCACCGGATGCCGGCACCCCGCGGTCGGCGCGCGCGTCGGTCTCGGCTCAGCATGTGCTGCCCGAGATCCCGGACGGCGTCGACGAGACCGTCATCGCGAACCGCCGGAAGGCGAAGTGGTCGATCGTGGTGCCCTCGGGCGGTCTGGTCGAGCTCACCGCCGACATCGTGCTCGTCGGTCGCCGACCGGCGCCGAGCACCGCGTATCCGGATGCGCAGCTCGTCGTGATCGATGACGGCACGGTGTCGAAGACGCACATGCGTCTGGAGCGCAACGGCGACGAGTGGTCGGTGACCGATCTGCACTCGACCAACGGCACGATCCTCATCGCGTCCGATGGCGCCGAGCGCGAGATCCCGCCCGGCGCCGCGCACCGTGCTCCGGCTCGGCTGCTGCTCGGCGACGCCGAACTGCGGCTGCTGGCCGACGATTCGAGCCGATGACGCCGGTCGACCCCGCGAACCCACCCGGTCCCGGGGCGGATCCCGCCCTGCCCGGCGACGATGACGCCGTCGACGAGGCGACGGTGATCGGCGCCCGCAGGCGGGCCGCCGCCGAGCCGGTCGACGAGGCGACGGTGATCTCCGCGCGACGCCGTGGCGCGCCGGACCCGGTCGGTGAGGAGACCGTGATGTCGGTGCGCCGTCGCGGCGAGTCCGACCCGGTCGACGACGCCACGGAGATCTCGGCGCGTCGGGGCGGTGCGCCGGAGCCCGATGACGAGACCGTGGTGTCGGTGCGCCGTCGCGGCGAGTCCGACCCCGATGGGCCGGACACGCCGGACGACACGATCCCCTCAGCTCGCGCCCGCGTCCCGGCCGAGCCTGCGGTCGCGGACGACGACACCGTGCTCTCGCGCCGGTCCGCCGCGGCGACCGACACCGCGCCGGAGGTCGAGGAGACCCTGCTGCGTCCGCTGGCCGCGTCGGGCGACGCCCGTCGTGGGCCGAGTGCCGTCGGCGCCGCGCCCGGCGCGCGGAACGCACGCGTCCCCGACGTCGACGCGCTCCGCGCCCCCGTCCCGCCGCGTCCGGTTCCCCCGGTGACCGCCGTCCGCGGGCCGGCGCCGGTGCGTCCTCCGGACGTCCAGCGCACGGGCCCCGTCCCGGATCATGAGAGTGTGGAGCGTGCGGCACGAGCCCGCGACCGACGGCGCATGCTCGTCGTCGTGCTCGCCGCGGCGGCCGTGGTGCTCGGATCTGCGGCTGCGCTCGTGCTCCTGCTGACCTGACGGCGACCGGTGACCTGAGGATGACGATGACCGACACTGCCGCTCCCGCCCGCCTCACGCGGGACGAGCCCCTCGACGACAGCCCCGTCGCGCCCGAGACGGCGGCGATGCTCGGGATCGTGCCGGCCGGGCTCGGCTACCGCTCGCTCGCGTTCACGATCGACGTGGCCATCTGGCTGGTCCTGGCGGCGCCGCTCATCGCCGGCATGGTCATGCTGGCCCTGGGCGACACCTCACTGCTGGTCCTTCTCCTCATCGCAGGCGGCTGGTTCCTCTCCGGCCTCTTCGTCCTGATCCAGCTGATCCTCCACGGCCGACGGGGCGTGACGACCGGCAAGGCCGCGCTGCGCCTTCGCTCGATCTCGGCGACCGACCTCGGTCGTCCGGGCTTCTGGCGAGTGGTGCTGCGCGCCCTCGTCCTGGCGGCGAGCACGCTCGTGCTGGTCGTCATCGGCCCCGCCGTGCTGTTCGCGTCGAGCCTCGCCGACCCGCAGCGGAGGGGGCGCAGCATCCTGGACCGCATCGGCGGATGCTGGGTCATCGACGCGCGCGCGGGGCTCGACCCGTTCGACGCCAAGGCGCTCCGCCACGCGCGCCGAGCGCTGCGCGGTCGCCCCGACGACACCGAGGAGCTGCCGTCGATGGCGAGCGGTGCCCCGGCGGAGTCGTCCCTGCGCATCCCCGACGCGCGTTCGCGCGCCGGCGTCGTGGGCCCCGGCGGCACCGGGGCGCAGTGGGCGCTCGCCGCGCCGGGCGACGACAGCGTCATCGACGGCGTGCCCGGAGCGGATTCCCCGCCTGCCGCCCCGACGGCGCAGAGCTTCGCCCCCGCGGCGCTGAGCTTCGCGCCCCCGGCGGCCGACGCCGCTGCCGTTGCAGCGCCCGCCGCGGCATCCGCCATCCCGGCAGCCACGCCGGCTCCGGCACGGACCTCGGCCACTGCCCCGGCTGCGCCGACGCCGGCCGAGGTCGTGCAGGCGGCAGGCGCCGCGCCGGCCGCCGGGCTGCGCCGGGCGCAGGCCATGATCCGCTTCGACGACGGCTCGGTGCTCCGGGTTCCCGTGCTGGGACTCATCGGCCGCGACCCGGAGCCCGCCGCGGGTGAGACCGCCGACGCCGTGGTGCGGCTCGACGACCCGCAGCGACTCATGTCGAAGACGCACGCGGCGTTCGGGCAGGACGCCGAGGGGGTGTGGGTCGGCGATCGCGGCTCGCGCAACGGCACGCAGCTGCTGTCGCCCGGCGGAGACGTCGTCGACGTTCCGGCAGGGGAGCGCATGCGCGTCCCCGTGGGCTGGACCGTGCAGATCGGCGGCAGGACGTTCGAGCTCGTTCCGAGAGGTGCTGATTCGTGAAGCTGAAGCTGGGTCTGCGTCGAGGCGTCGGATCCACCGTCGACGTGCTCGTGACCGCCGATTCGACGGCGACCGTGCAGGATGTGGCGCGCGCCCTCGCCGAGGGTGACGCGCTCGCCGCGCCGGGCGGCGTGAACGCGAGCGACGTGCCCACGCTGCTCGTCGCCTCGCCGGCGGGTCGCCCTGTCCACCTCGACCCGTCCGCGTCGATCGCCGACGCGCCCATCGGCTCGGGCTTCGACGCCTCCGTCGTGCCCGCCGTCCACGGGGCCGGCGCCGACGGCGCGGTGACCGCGGCCGTGATGCGCATCCACAGCGGCCCCGACGCCGGTCGAACGATCCCCCTCCCGGCGGGCTCGACGGTGATCGGCCGCGTCGCTCCCGCGCAGGTGCTGCTGGACGATCCGCTCGTCTCGAAGCGCCACGCGCGCGTCGAGGTCGACCAGTCCATCGAGCTCGTCGACCTGAACTCCGCCAACGGCCTCATCGTCGACGGCGGCCTCGTGCAGCGCGTCCGGGTCATCCCGGGCCAGAAGATCACGATCGGCGCGACCGAGGTGTCGTTCTCGCTGGTGCCGCGCGTCGAGACCGACGCGTCGCTCGTGCTGGAGCGCGGCGGCGCGCTCATGTTCAATCGCTCGCCGCGCGTGGAGGACCGCTACGCGGGCCAGGAGTTCCGGCATCCGATCATCCCCAACGAGGCCGACCCGCGCATCTTCCCGTGGCCGATGATCATGGCCCCGGTGCTGCTCGGGCTCGCGATGTTCGCCGTCACGCAGCGCCCCACCTCGCTCCTGATCGTCGCGATGGCCCCGCTCATGATGCTCGGCAACTTCATCGGCCAGCGCACGCAGCAGGGCAAGAAGCTCCAGCTCGAGATCGAGACGTTCGAGACGCAGCTCGACGAGCTCGAGGAGCAGCTCGAGCTGGAAGAGATCGTCGAGCGCGAGCGCCGGCGGGCCGAGGCGCCCGCGACGGCGACCGTGTACGAGAACGCCATGGCGCTCGGGCCGATGCTGTGGACGCGGCGGCCGGAGCACTGGAACTTCCTCGGGCTGCGCCTCGGCGTCGGCGCGGGACACAGCCGCAACACCATCCAGGAGGCGAACGACCAGCGCGGCATCGCGCAGTACTCGCAGCAGGTGCGCAGGCTCCGCGACCGGTTCGCGCACATCGACGACGTGCCCGTCATCGAGCTGCTGCCGTCCGCCGGCGCCATCGGCATCGCAGGACCCCGCGAGCTCGCCGCCGACGTCGTGCGGGGCCTCGGGGTGCAGCTGTTCGGGCTCCACGCCCCAAACGAGGTGGTCACCGCCGCCATCGTCGACCCGGGCTGGACCGGCGACATGGAGTGGATGAAGTGGCTGCCCCACACCACCAGCCCGCGCTCGCCGTTCGCCGAGATGGCGCTCGCCGACAGCCAGTCCGCCGGCACCGCACTGCTCAACGGACTCGAGGAGGCGATCCTCGAGCGCCTGTCGGGGTCGGCGACGCACCGCGGCCCGCTCGCCGCGAGCGAGGTCTCGATGGCCCTGGGCAAGCACGTCGGCGAGCAGCGCGGCGGAGGCGGGTCGGCCGCCGGCGACGTCTCGCTCGTGCTGTTCGTCACGCACGACGCGCCCGTCGACCGTCCGCGCCTCACCCAGGTGATCGAGCGGGGACCGGATGCCGGCGTCTACACCGTCTTCGTCGCTCCCACCGTCGAGTCGCTGCCGGCGTCGTGTCGCACGTTCATCGACGTGAGCGACGGCCTCGACGAGGCCACCGTCGGCTGGGTGCGCGCGGGCGATCGCGCTCAGAAGGTCGCGATCGAGGGCGTCTCGCGCGAGTACGCGGAGATCTTCGCCAAGCGCCTGGCGCCTGTCGTCGACTCGAGTTCCGTCGCGGCCGACTCGTCAGACCTGCCGAACAGCGTGTCGCTGCTGCGCCTCATCGGCACCGACATGGCGGCCGAGCCGCAGGCGGCGGTCGAGCGGTGGCGTCAGAACAACTCGGTCATCGACCGCGCGCGCGGCCCGCGTCCGCGGCTCAAGCGTGCCGGAACGCTGAAGGCGTACGTCGGGCAGGGGAGCCCGGACGCGATGTCGCTCGACCTGCGCACCCAGGGGCCGCACGCACTCGTGGGCGGCACCACCGGCTCGGGCAAGTCGGAGTTCCTGCAGGCCTGGGTGCTCGGCATGGCAGCGGAGTACAGCCCCGACCGGGTGACGTTCCTCTTCGTCGACTACAAGGGCGGGTCGGCGTTCGCCGACTGCGTCGAGCTGCCGCACACGGTCGGTCTCGTGACCGATCTGAGCCCGCACCTCGTGCGGCGCGCGCTCACCAGCCTGCGCGCCGAGCTGCACCACCGCGAGCACCTCTTCAACCGCAAGAAGGCGAAGGACCTCCTCGAACTCGAGAAGCGCCAGGACCCCGAGACCCCGCCCGCGCTCGTGCTCGTCATCGACGAATTCGCCGCGCTCGCGACCGAGGTGCCGGAGTTCGTCGACGGCGTCGTCGACATCGCCCAGCGCGGCCGATCGCTCGGCATCCACCTGATCATGGCGACGCAACGCCCTGCGGGGGTCATCAAGGACAACCTGCGCGCCAACACGAACCTCCGCGTCGCGCTGCGGATGGCCGACGCCGCCGATTCGAACGACGTCGTGGGCGACCCGGTCGCCTCGACGTTCGACCCGTCGATCCCGGGCCGCGGCATCGCCAAGACCGGCCCCGGTCGCCTGGTGCCGTTCCAGTCCGGGTACGCCGGCGGCTGGACCGCGGAAGAGCCCGATCGCGCCCAGGTGCGGGTCGCCGAGCTGCGCTTCGGCTCGGTCACCCTATGGGAGGCCGAGGGCGACAGCGAGTCCGACACCCACGACGAGGACCTCGGTCCCAACGACCAGAAGCGCCTCGTCGCGAACCTCGTGGCCGCGGCTGCCGAGGCGGGCATCCCCGCCCCGCGCCGTCCGTGGCTCGACGACCTCGCCGGCACGATCGATCTGCGCGATCTGCCGCTCGAGGGTGACCAGCGCATCCCGATCGGCCTCGCCGACATCCCGCAGCGGCAGCTGCAGGAGGCGGTCTACTTCCAGCCCGACACCGACGGCCACATGCTCGTCTACGGCACGAGCGGCGCGGGCAAGAGCGCCGCGCTGCGCACGATCGGCATCGCGGCTGGCGCACGGCCCGACCTCGGACGTGTCGCCGTGTACGGCATCGACTTCGGCACCGGCGCGCTGCGCTCGATGGAGATCATGCCCCACGTCGGGTCGATCGTCTCGGGCGACGACGTCGAGCGCGTTCAGCGCCTGCTGCGCACTCTGCGAGGCGTGCTCGACGACCGCGCGAAGCGGTACTCCGACGTCAACGCCGCCACCCTCACCGAGTACCGGCAGATCACCGGCGACGCCGCCGAGCCCCGCATCATCCTGCTGCTCGACGGGTTCGGCGTCTTCAAGCAGGACTGGGAGACGTCGTCGACGCGCGCGCCGTTCTACGGCATCTTCATGCGCCTCCTCGGCGAGGGCCGCCCGCTCGGCGTGCACGTCGTCGCGACAGCCGACCGCTACGGCGCCGTGCCGACCGCGGTGAGCGCGAACGTCACCAAGCGGATCGTGCTGCGCATGTCCGACGAGGGCGCGTACTCGATCCTCGGCGTCGCGAAAGACGTCCTCAACGAGCGCAGCGTGCCCGGCCGTGCGATCGTCGACGGCCTCGAGACCCAGGTCGCCGTCATCGGCGGCACGACCAACGTCGCCGAGCAGAACACCGCCGCCGAGGCCTTCGCCGCGGCGCTGCGGGCGGCGGGCGCCGTCGAGGCGAAGAACATCGGGTCGCTCCCGGTCGAGCTCGACGTCGCCGAGCTGCCGGCGCGCGTGGGGGAGTTCCCCGCGCTCGGCATCGGCGACGACACCCTCGGCCCCAAGGGCTTCGAGCCCGTCGGCACGTTCGTCGTCGCGGGGCCGCCGCAGAGCGGCAAGACCACCGCCCTGCGCGGCATCGTCTCGTCGCTGGAGCGCTTCGATCCCGATGTCGAGCTCTTCCACGTCGGCGGGCGTCGCGCCGCACTGCGCGACTACCGTCCGTGGCGGCAGGCGGTGTCGGCCATCGAAGACGTGCGCGCGCTCGCGAAGGAGCTCAAGGACGTCGTTGCCGACGAGTCGACCTCGAAGCGGATCGCGGTCGTCGTCGAGAACATCACCGAGTACGGCGACACCGACGCCGAGCGCCCGCTCAAGGAGCTCTTCCAGGCGATCAACCGCAGTGACCACTTCCTCGTGGCCGATGGCGACGTGTCGCAGCTGAGCAGCGGCTACGGCCTGATCGGCGAGCTCAAGGGCGGACGCCACGGCATCGCCCTGCGGCCCGAGACGTACGACGGCGACTCGCTGTTCAAGGTCCCCTTCCCGAAGGTGCAGCGGCACGAGTTCCCCGTCGGCCGCGGCCTCTTCGTCGAGAACGGGCAGGTCGTCACGGTCCAGCTGCCGCTGGTCGCGGAGTAGAGACGAGCGGATGCCGCGGATGGGGAATGATCCCCATTGGGAAGCGCTCACCCGCTCGGTTAGCCTGACGTGGGGCCAGAGCGGTCCGAGGTTTCGAAGGGAATGACGATGGCGGATTTCAAGGCTTCCTACGGCGAGATGGAAGCGATGTCGGGCAAGCTCGACAGCGGTCGCGAGGAGATCGGCGACATCCTGCGTCGCCTGAAGAGCGATGTGGACCGTCTGCTCGGCGACGACTTCAAGACGCAGCACGCGTCGGGCAAGTTCGGCGAGGGCTACACCGAGCTGACCACGGGTCTGGAGAAGGCCATCGAGGGCATCGCTGACATGGGTGAGTCGCTGCGCAAGATGCAGCAGGCGATCAAGGACACCGACCAGGCACTCGCCGGCAACTGACGACTTCGCGGCGGCGGCGGCCCTCGGCCGCCCCGCCGCGCCATGCGGGGGGCGAAGAAGTGCCAGACATCTACCTCAACATGCAGGAGCTCGACGAGGTCCTCGCCGGGCTCGACGCATCGATCGGCGAGTTCGACTCCGCGACCGGCGTCGCCGACGGCATCGCCGAGGCGATCGGCCGCCCCGACGGCCGCGGCTCGCTCCACGGCAAGGCGAACGACTTCGAGGACGACTGGAACAACACGCGCGGCGAGTTGAAGGACAACCTCGACCAGATCCGCAAGCACCTCCAGGACGTCATCGACGGGTGGCAGAACTGGGACGCCGAGGCCGCCGCCGCGATGCAGTCGTCGGCCCCCGACAACGCGGTGTGAGGACACGATGACACTCCGTTCCCCCGAGAACAACCTGCTGCGCCGTCTGGAGGGCAACCCCGGCGACGTGCGCCGCTACGGCCAGGATCTCGTCGACGCGGGCGCAGTCATGCGCCGCACGGCGACGCAGCTCAAGCGGATCAGCGAGGGCACGCGGCAGATCGCCGAGTCCGTCGACGCCGTCCGCGAGGTCGCCGGCGAGACGTATCCCGACCTCGAGAAGGCCGCGACGCGGTACGAGCGCACCGGCGCGGTGCTGAAGACGTACGCCGTCGAGCTCGACACGGCGCAGACCGGGATCCACCCGCTCATCCCGCAGATCGAAGACGCCCATCGCGACCTGGCGACGGCCCGGACGGAGGAGGCCGACGCCGACCGGCTCGTGCGCGACCACCGCTACGAGATGCCGTGGGAGGACGACGTCTCCGATTCGCAGAAGCAGGCCGCGCTCGACGCGCAGACCAGCGCCGAGACGGCCCGGGAGAACGCCGAGAGCAGGCTCGCGTCACTGTGGGGCACGTTCGACCGCAAGTTCTCGACCTGGTCGGACGCCTACGACGACGCGGTCGACGGGATCGAGGACGCCTTCGACGCGGCCGATAACAACGACGCGTGGGGCGAGGACCTGCTGCCGGTCCTGGGCTGGATCGCGGTCGGCCTCGCGGTGGTCGCGATCTTCGTGACCGGTCCCATCGCGCTGGCCATCGCCGCCATCGGCGCGGTGATCGCCCTCGTCATGGTCGCGATCAACGTGCTCAAGTACGCCAAGGGCAGAGGCAACTGGCTCGATCTGACGCTGTCGATCATCGGCGTCATCCCGTTCGCCCGACCGCTCATCACGGGGGCGAGGGGCGGCATCGCCGCGCTGCGGGGGGTCTCGGCCACGTTCTCGGCAGGTCGCGGCATCATGCGCGCGTCCGTGCGGTCGACCTTCCCCCGCTTCGGCTACGCGCCGATGTCGGGCGGGCCGTTCTCGCGGCTGGCAGGCCTCGGGAACAACGCGTGGGCGGGCACACGCAATGCGTACTACGCCGTGCGGTCCGGCATGCGGTCGTCGGCGCTGCTCTCGCGCTTCTCGATGCGCGACTTCTTCATCGACCGCCCGGTGATGAACCTGTGGCGCGGCGGGCACAACCCGGTCACGAGCTTCTCGAACTTCCTGCTGCGCAACGGCTCGCGCGTGGGCGACGACGCTGTCGCGTGGGCCAACTCCGCCGAGGTCGCGTCGTTCGCGCCGTCTCAGTTCGCGCAGACCGCCTCCGTCTTCGAGTCGTCGGTCACGTGGATTGTAAACTCCGACTTCATGGCCACGCAGAACTCCGAACGCTACAGCGGCTGGAGAGCGAGCCTCGTGTCGTGACCCCGCCGCACTCGCCCTTCGCCTACGCCATCGGCGACGAAGCCGACGCTGCGCGCGAGCGCAGCATCGGCCCGCGCTGGATGCCGATGAGCATCGGCCTCATCGCGTCGGCGGTCTTCATCGTCGTCACGATCGTGAACATCTTCGTATCGGGCATCCCCAACCCCGTCGACGGCACGTCCGCGTGGGACTCCGATGTGCCGTTCCCGCTCATCCCGCTGCCCAGCTGGCTGACGGTCCCGGTCGCGCTGGCCCCGCTGCTGACCGCCGTTCTGCTGTGGAAGGTCGTGGACGCCCGGCACAAGGCGCTGCTGACCAACACGATCGTCTACGCGCTCACGGTCTTCCTCCTCCTGCCGATCCTGCTGTCGTGGGTGTACCCCGAGCCGGGCGGCATCCCCGACGGGGATCGCACGATGGGATGGCACTGGCTCGGCGCCCCCCTCGCGCTGATCGGCGCGATCGTGCTGATCATCCGCCGCGTGACGCTGCCGGCTTCGCCGGTCGCCCCCGTCCAGCGCGACGCGTTCTTCCTCGAGGAGGTCGAACTGCGGCGCAGGGCGCGCTACGACAAGAAGGCGCGCGCCACCCTCGAGGCCGACCTCGCCGACCTGCGCGCCCGTCAGGCCGCCGCGGCCGCCGCCTCCCCGAAGGCGTCGGAGCGGCCGTCCGGCGCCACCGACGACCAGCCCGGAGACGACGCGTGAGCACACCGACCGCACCGCCGTCCGGACTCGGGTTCTCGATGCTGTTCCCGCCCGGCTGGCGGGAGTTCCGCACCGACGTCGAGAGTGAGCGCGAGCTCACCGAGCTGGCGACCCGCGGCGCCCGCGACGCCGGCCGCGCCGACGTGGCGCTCGCGATCCGCCAGCACATCCACCGGATGTTCGAGGGTCTCCGCCGGCGGCGCGCGCTCGGCGTGCACCTGCCCGTCGTCACGATGGACGACTCCGTCCTCCCGGCCTCGCTCACGGTCGTGCCGGTGCGGTTCGCGCCCGGTGGCCTCGCACGGGCGGTGGCCGACCGGGCCGGCGACGCCGCCGTCGAAGAGGTCGACGCGACGGGCGCCCGCTGGTACCGCTGGTACGACCGCGCCGACCAGCTGGAGGGGCAGGATGCCGCGGCATCCGTCACCCTCCACTACATGATCCCGCGGCCCGACGACGCCGGAGCCCTGCACCTGCTGTACGCCTACACGGTCCTCACCGAGGATCGCGGCGAGGAGCCCGACCGCTCGCTCGAGACGCTCGGGCACGGGATCATCGGCACGTTCGAGTGGGGCCGGCCCGCATGACGGACTACGTGATCGATCTCGACGACCGCGAGTGGATCGGCGTGCCGCCGGCCTTCCCGTATCTCGAGTGGGCGGATGCCGCGGCCTGGTCCGCGGCGATCGCGGACGCCGCCATCCCCGACGATCCCGAGCGCCGCGCCGCTTTCGAGCGTGCCGCCTTCAACGTCGCCTCCGATCGCCCGCAGGACGTCGACCACGTGCTGTGGTTCGCTCCCGAGGACGGCCGCACGATGGGGGTGGCCTTCCTCAGCGTGTACGGCGAGGCCCCGGCCGACGTCGACCTCGAGGAGGTCGCGATGCTGGGCATCGACTCGCCGACGGCGCCGCAGATCGCCTCGCATGCCTCCGAGCGCTTCGGCACCGTCGTGCAGTCGGCGGCGACCGTGCGCCTGTCGGACGTCGCTGCTGATCCGGAGACCGCGCAGGGCGTCGCCGGCAGCATCCGCACCGTGGCCGCGGCATCCGATCTCCTCTTCGTCCTCAACGCCGTCGACGAGGACCTCGTCACCCTCGCGATCATGCAGCAGCCGATGATCGACCTCTTCGAGCGCATCGAGCTGCTGACGGACGACGACGCCGTAACCGACGCGGTGCGGCACCTGGCGCAATAGCGCCCGACGTCCGCCATGGGGAATGGTCCCCATGGGCACTCCGGCGGTCCCGGGTTAGCGTGGAGTCACCGGGCCGGACCCGGTCCACGGACGAAGGGAATGACGATGGCGGATTTCAAGGCTTCTTACGGCGAGATGGAAGCGATGTCGGGCAAGCTCGACAGCGGTCGCGAGGAGATCGGCGACATCCTGCGTCGCCTGAA
>NZ_JACSPM010000004.1:213148-357618 GCF_014837165.1 Microbacterium gallinarum | reverse complement strand
CGGATACTTACTGGGACGTCCCATGAGACAGATCCTTCCAAGGAATCATGTCTCCGGACACGCCGGGGCGAGTCACCCGATCCCTGGATGTTCTCGGCGGCACCAGACCGGGTCTGTGCTCGCCCAATGTCTTCCTTTGACCCGATTAGGCGAACATGAGCCATCTGCGATAGAAACATGCTGCTGGGGGGAAGAATGGCAACGAATAGTCAAGCCGGTCAAGGCTGGCGTACGTTGTTGATCGTTTCGTTGATCGGCATCCCCGCCGCGGTGATCGCGACGGTAGTCGGCGGGCTGATCTTGGCGTCACTCGCGGGCAGTAGTCCGGGTAGCGGGCCTCAAGCCGGCTCGCCGAGCGATTCGACTCCTGCCGCCGAAATCCCCCGAGATGCGCAGTCGCCGACGCCAGAACCGGAAACCAGCGAGAATCCCTCGGCAGTCCAGACAGCAGTCTTCACACCCATGCCCCTGAGCACCCATGAAGCGGCGGACACTACATCGTGCAAAGTTCCCGGGAACTCGGGCTATTCGTGGGAGAACGAGATCTCCCCGATTGCAGGTGTCCCGTACACGTTCGGTATGACGTGCATCATGTCGCGTGACAACGCCATCGGTCAGGTCGACTACTTGGTCCCCGCTGGGGCAAGTCGCATCACCGTGACTGCGGGTCAGCCCGATGACGAAAGCAACACGACTACTACCATCCGATTCGAGGTCGTGGATGTCCTCTCGGGTGGCGTGCTCGCAGCACACGATCTTTCATTTGGCCAGAGCGCGTCAATTGATGTGGCGGTGAGCGGATTGGTGCGGATCGGACTTCGAGCATCGATGCTCTCGTTTGCTGTATCGCCGCGGGACGACTGGTCTCGGGCGAGTTGGGCCGAGCCGACCTTTCGGTAGTACCCGGGCGCTCACGCCTGGATGGTGTTTCGCTAATGGGAGGACGCTCGCTGATCGCGAATTCGATGTCAGCTTGCGATCGCGATGTTCACAAACCCCGATCCGGGAAGCCCAGGCAGACATCCATCAGTGTTAGCGAGCCGATGCCGTGTGGTGCACGGCCCGGTCGCGGTCGATCACTGGCGGAGTGATGAGGGCGCCGCCCGCTCCGGAATCTGGTCCTCCGCGATGAGCACGGCGTTCAGACCAAAAGTTCGAGATCGAAAGACCATGCTGCGATCCATCGACGCGACAATCACCTTGCGGCCGTAGGGCGCCAATTGCACCGCTCGATCGATAGTGTCTCGATCCACCTCGGCAAGCGGGATCCGCTCGTTATGGTCCACCCACACGCGAATCGTGGCTTGGAATCACTATCCTCGGGGCGGAAGGACGCGGAACCATTCCCTGAGCCGACGACGTCGTCGAGCCACTTCAACGCAACCCGCGCATTATTTCGAGCATCACCCTGTCCGCGGTCCTTCTGCCGGTCAAGTTCCTCGACGACCTGGATAGGGACGACGAAGTTCGCCTCTCTCGTGATCTCGTCCACGACATCGTCCCAGTCCATCGCGTGATGCGTGGTCCGGCGGAGAGCAGAACGTTGGTGTCCAGAATGACGACACGCGATCTCGTCCCCAGGATCGCACCGCGTCGTCAATCTGCTGGATTGCCCCGTCGAGCGCCTGCAAACGCGTTTCGATCTCAGCATCGATGAGGAATGCGAGTGCGGAGCCGTAATCGCGCACCGCCATCCCTATGCGGGCGGCGAGCGAAAGCGGGACCCCAACGTGCACCCGGCGGAGGACCGGCGGGTTTCGTGAGCTGGCTCGACTTCGGCGCCAGGAGGACGGTTGGCGCGCGACGCGTTCAAGAGCTGCGGCGAGGCTCCGTCAGTGCGGCGGGTGAACAGGCCGCAAGACTTTAGGCGGTGCGGCCGGATCTTGACATAGCGTCGGCGAACCCGTCCAGCAGGAGCTCGAGGCCGTACTCGAACTCTGCCGCGTCATCCTGAGCGAGAAGTGTTGGCGTGATCTCCGTTACAAGCGGGAGGAGCTTGGCTGCCGTGGGCGTGTCCATGCTGTCGCGCGTCTCCGATGTGATCGTGCGCGTTTCGGGCGAGAAGTATCCACCCAGTTCGATGTCGAGTGTGCCCAGCGAATACGCAGCCAGAGCGCGGTAGCAGCGTGCGGTGCTGAGCTCGTCGAAGCCAGCTCGGCGGAAGCTCCGGAACCCCGCTTCCACGAAGGCCAGAGCGTCGGGTGTGTGCGGTGGGAACTGGTTGATGAGTCGCGAGGCGTTCGGGTGGCGCATGGCGACGTGTCGCACGGACCGCATGATGAAGCGCATGGCGTCGCGCCAGTGGATGTCCTCCGGCGGCGTGTCGACCTCGGCGAGCAGAAGTTGAGCGACGCCGTCGAGCAACGCGTCCTTGTCCGGGAAGTACGTGTAAACCGCCATCGGCGACGAGCCGAGGTTCTGCGCGAGCTTGCGCATGCTGAGGCCCTCGATACCGTCCGCGTCGATCGCGGCCAGGGCCGCCTGTGCGATGCCCATCTGTGTGAGTTTTTCTGCCATTGCGGCCTCCCTAGTTGACAGCTTACATCGTACGGTGCAGTCTGTACGTCGTATCCGTACACCGTAAAGGATACAACTGACACCGTAAGGAGCATCATGATCCACATCCGACAGGCCGGCCCCGGGGATGCCGTGGCTCTGGACGAGATGGTGCGAGAGCTCGCCGCGCACGAGGGCGACCTGGAGCACGTTCACGTGAACGCGGAGGCGTGGCGGCAGCTGCTCGCGCGCCCCGACGTGCGCGTCCTGATCGCCGAGGATGACGCCGGCGTGGTCGGCTTCACCAGCACCGTGCGCCGCATCCATCTCTGGACCGGTGGCGACCTTCTCGCCCTGGACGACCTCTACGTCCGACCCGGCCACCGCGACAAGGGCATCGGCAGCCAGCTGATGACCGCCGTGGCCCGCCTCGCCGCCGAAGACGACCTGCTCGTGCAGTGGGGCGTCCGCCTGAACAACCACGCCGGGCAGCGCTTCTATGCGCGCCTGGGCGCCACCCTCAACACCAAGATGACCGCGTCGTGGACGCCGGCGCAGTACCGCCGACACCTCGCCGCCGCCCGCTGAACTGCCGAAGGACACACACAATGAGCACCACATTCGCCATCGAGGCCACCGACCTCGTGAAGACGTACGGCACCGGCGACACCGCGGTCCGGGCCCTCGATCACGCCAGCCTCAGCATCCGCCGTGGCCGGTTCACCGCCATCATGGGCCCGTCCGGGTCCGGCAAGTCCACGATGATGCACGCCATGGCGGGGCTGGACACGGTCGACTCCGGCAGCATCCGCCTCGGAGAGACCGAGCTCGTCGGCATGAGCGAGAAGCAGCGCACCCTGCTTCGCCGTACCCACGTCGGCTTCATCTTCCAGCAGTACAACCTCGTGCCCGCCCTCACCGCGGAGGAGAACATCGCCCTCCCGCTGCGCCTGGGAGGTCAGAAAGTCGACAAGGACTGGATGCTGGAGCTGGCCGCGACGCTCGGCATCGCCGACCGGCTCAACCACCGCCCCTCCGAGCTCTCCGGGGGCCAGCAGCAGCGCGTCGCGGTCGCCCGCGCCCTCATCTCCCGGCCTGAGGTCGTCTTCGCCGACGAGCCCACCGGAGCACTGGACTCCCGCTCCAGCCAGGCGCTGCTGGCCTTCCTGCGTCGCGCTGCCAGCGAGCTGTGGCAGACCATCGTGATGGTCACCCACGACCCGTCGGCCGCGGCGTACGCGGACCGGGTCGAGTTCCTCTCCGACGGCGAGGTGATCGACGGTCACGACAACCCGACTGCGGCAACCGTCCTCGAGCGCATGGCGCGCTTCGACGCCGAGCGTCAGGGGGTGGCGGCATGATCCGGTTCGCGTTCGCCCAGGTCCTCGCCCATCGCCTCCGATTGGCTCTCACGGTCGTCGCCGTCATGCTCGGCGTCGCCTTCGTCACCGGCAGTCTCGTCCTCAACGACACGGCCCAGAAGCTGTTCGACGACCAGTTCGCCACCGCCTCGGCAGGCGCTGACGTGACCGTCCGTACCGCCACCGCATTCGACTCCGGGATGGGTGTCGAGGTCGAACGGGACCCGCTTCCCACCGGAACGCTGGACACCGTCCGCGACGTGGATGCTGTCGCAGATGCGGTCCCGGTCGCCAAGGGCGCCGCCCGCCTGGAGCAGGGCACCACCGACCTCGGCAGCGTCCAGCTGAGCACCTGGGTCGAGGAGCCCGTCGGCGCATACCCGCTCCGCGGCGGTGCGGCACCCACCAGCGACGGCGAGATCGTCATCGACCAGAACACTGCCGACGCGCTCGGCGTGCGCATCGGCGACGCTGTCACCGTGGTCGGCGACACCCGGGTTGAGGCTCGTGTCGTCGGGCTCGTCGGGTTCGGCGACGGCGACGGTCCGCCGGTGGGGGCGGTCGCGCTTTCGACTCTCACCACCGCGCAGAGCGTCCTCGGCCTCGGCGACGGCCTCTCCGAGATCCTGGTCACCTCGGAACTGACCGCCGGTGAACTGCAGCCACTCCTCACCGATGTGCTCGCTGACGACGTGCAGGTCGCAACCGCGCAAGACCTCGCCGCAGCCGGCGCCGAGCAGGCGGCGGCGAACCTCGAGATGCTCCAGGTCGTGCTCATCGCGATGAGCGTCGCGGCGCTCATCATCGGCGCGTTCCTGATCGCCAACACCTTCGCGATCGTCATCTCGCAGCGCACCCGTGAGCTGGCGGTGATTAGGGCGACCGGCGCGACCGGGAAACAGGTTCTTGCGTCGGTGCTCGTCGAGGCGCTGCTCGTGGGCGCCCTCGCCTCGACCGTCGGCGTGCTGCTGGGCATCGTGAGCACCTACGGCCTGCGCGCACTTGCCGGGGTCTTCGGGGTCAGCATCCCCTCCGGTGAGCTCGTCATCGAGACCCGCACCGTCATCATCGCCCTCA
Source organism: Microbacterium gallinarum (assembly GCF_014837165.1). GTDB lineage: Bacteria > Actinomycetota > Actinomycetes > Actinomycetales > Microbacteriaceae > Microbacterium > Microbacterium gallinarum. The sequence goes on along the minus strand of NZ_JACSPM010000004.1, from coordinate 352,684 downwards.
CCGTCGGTGTCCTGGTCACCCTCGTCTCGGCGGTGGGCCCGGCTCGCCGTGCCGCGGCGGTGTCTCCGCTTGCCGCGATGCGCAGCAGCGCCGCCGAGACGCGCGGTCTCGGTCGCGGGCGCCTTGTCTCCGGCACGGTCCTGCTGGTGGCAGGCTCCGCCGTCGCCGCCCTTCCGGGGTTGGCCGCGGGGCCGATCCTGCTACTCGGCGTGGGATTGGTGCTCGCCCTCGTCGGAGTCGTGCTGATCGCGCCGTCCGCGCTGCGTCCGCTGGTCTCTTTCGTCGGCGCGGCCTCCGCGCGGACAGTGCCCGGGCAGCTGGCCCGGGAAGCCGCGCTTCGCGCACCGCGTCGCACCTCAGCGACGGTGATGGCGCTGGCGTTCGGGCTTGCGCTGATGAGCTTCGTGTCCATCGTCGGCGGCTCGGTCAAAGCGGCCACCGGTGAGCAGTACCGCGAGGTCATCGCCGCGGACGTCGTCATCGAAAGCGCGGGGCAGGAGATGCTCGGCGGGGTTCACGCGGCCGTCTACGACGAGGTCCGGGAGGTGCCCGTCGTCGGCGTTGCCACCCGGCTGAAGTACGGGCATTGGAAGGACGGCAAGACGACCAGCGCGCTGACCGGTCTGGATCCTGAGCTCATCACCGAGGTCGCACAGATCAGGATGGTGGACGGGGACATCGCCGCGCTGAGCACCGGAGGCGTCGTCATCGCCGAGCGCGTCGCCACCGAGGGTGAGCTGGCGGTGGGCGACGAGCTGCCGATGACGTTCGCGCGGCTGGGTGAGACCGCCCTGCCCATCGTCGGCATCATCGCCGACGGTCCCGCGCAGGCGCTGCAGACCGACTTCTTCGTCTCCCTGGACACCTACGGTGTCCTCTTCACCGAGGACATGGATGCCAGCATCTTTGTGCTGGCAGCGGCCGGCACCTCTCCCGCGGAGCTCACCACCGCCCTGGAGACCGCGCTCGAGGACCACCCGACCGTGCAGGTGCGAGACCAGGCGGCGGTCATCGCGGGACGCACACAGACCGTCGACCAGATCTTCGGACTGGTCACGGTGCTCCTCGCGTTCGCCATGGTCATCGCCGTGCTCGGCATCGCGAACACCCTCGCGCTGTCCATCGTCGAACGCACCCGCGAGATCGGCGTCCTCCGCTCGGTCGGGATGTCACGCCGGTCGGTGGCGCTGATGGTGCAGGCCGAGGCGGTCATCGTGTCGGTCGTCGCTGTGGCCACCGGGCTGCTCCTCGGTGTCGCCGCCAGCGTCGCCGCCATCGGCGCGCTGTCCACCATCGCCCCGCTGGGCATGGAGGTGCCGGTCGCGCAGCTGGGCGTCCTCGCCGCAGTCGTCGCCATCGCGGGCCTGCTCGCCGGGGTCGCGCCGGCCGCTCGCGCCGCGAAGCTGCCGGTCCTGGAGGCGATTGCGCATGCGTGACCGGACCCTGCCACTGGTGCTCACTCTGGTGGCCGCGCAGCTGGTGGTGATGCTCGACTCCAGCATCCTCAACGTCGCACTTCCGTCCATCGCCGAAGACCTCGGCCTCACCGCAGTCGGAACAGCGTGGGTGCTCAACGCCTACTTCCTGACCTTCGGCGGACTGCTGCTGGTCTCCGGTCGAGCCGCTGATATCTTGGGCCGCCGCCGGATGTTCCTCACCGGCGCGACGGTTCTCGTCGCCGGCTCACTCCTGGGCGGCTTGGCCTCGACGGACGCCGTGCTGGTGACCGCCCGCCTGATCCAGGGCGGCGGGGCTGCGATGCTCAGCCCCGCCGCCATGGCGGTGATCCTCGCCACATTCACCGGCACCGCTCGGACCCGGACGATGGCCTGGTGGGGTGCGGCGTCCACCGTCGGCGGCGCGCTCGGCGTGAGCGTCGGAGGCATCCTCACCAGCGGCCTCGGCTGGCAGAGCGTCATGTTCGTCACCGCCACCGCAGCCGTCGTCGTCGGCATCGCCGGCTGGGCGCTGCTGGAGCGCGACCACCCCGCCGCCCGCCGACCCTTCGACGCCGCGGGTGCGGCGCTTGTGACCATGGCAGCGGGTGCGGTGGTCTTCGCCGTGCTGAGCCTCCCGCATGCGGGGCTGGCCTCGGTCGAGGTGCTCACTGCGGCGGCCATCGCCGTGATCGCCGGGACCGGCTTCGTTCTCGTCGAGGGGCGCAGCCGGGACGCTGTGCTGCCGCTTCCGGCACTGCGGGAGCCGCGCGTCGCAGGCGGCATCGTCGTCAACGTGCTCGGTGGCGCGGCCCGAGTCGCGTGCTTCGTGCTGGTCGCCCTGCTCATTCAGCAGGTACTCGAGTACGACCCGGCGGCCGCTGGGCTGGCCATGCTGCCGACCTCGTTGGCCGGCTTCGCCGTCAGCACGCTGCTGCTGCCGCGCGCGCTCGCACGTTTCGGGCCGGAGAAGGTCGCGGTGCTGGGGCTCATCCTCCTCGCCGTCGCGCACCTGATGTTCGCCTCCCTCGACCACGGGATGCCGTACCTCGCACGGGTGTTCCCCGTCCTCCTCCTCGCGGCCGTGGGCGTGGCGTTCAGCTTCACCCCCACCACCCTCGTCATCGCAAGCGGCATGACCTCCAGCAACGCGGGTGTCGGGTCAGGGCTCGCATCCTCCACCGCCCAGATCGGCGGAGCCCTCGGCATCGCCGCATTCGGCGCCATCGATGCGTACCGCCGTGCAGCCGTCCTCGCCGAAGGGGGAAGCGAGCTGGCCGCCGCCGAAGCAGGCCTCTCTGGCGCTCACCTTGCCGCAGCCACCGCGGCCGCCGTGGCGGCCCTCGTCGCCATCGCCGCCTTCCCGTCTACGCGACCGCGCCGGCTGGCCGCCGCTGTGTCCAACTTCGCGGGCCGCCGGAGCCGAAGGACAGTGTCCAGTTGATGCACCGTGCTGCGCAGGATGAGGACATCATGCCCTCCGAAACCAAGACGCTAGGGCTGACGAGTCGGCCATCAGTTCGCGACAGGCTCCTCGAACGCCCAATGCTGCTGTGGGCGCTGTTCCTGCTGGCAATCACGGCGATGGGGATCCTCGCCAAGTGGCTGACACCCACCCTCCGTCCCGGCCCAGGCGGCGTCGGCCTGGTCCAGGTCGCATTGCAGCTCGGGATGCTGCTGATGATTCTCCCGTTCGCCGTCCGCGTCGGATGGGATGCGCTCGGCCTTCGACGACTGCCGGCGCCGCGCGACGGACTCGTGCTGTTGTTCCCGACCCTCACAGTGATGATCGGCTTCTCCGCTGGCTTCCGACACGTGGAGGTTCCGACACTGATCCTCGCGTTCGCGTCGGTGGTGCTCGCAGGCGTGGTCGAGGAGACAGCGTTCCGTGGGATCCTGCTCACCCGGCTCCTGCCACGCGGACCGTGGACAGCGGTGCTGCTATCTTCTGCCCTCTTCGGATCGCTGCACGTCGCGAACCTGTTCCTCGGCTCCCCGTGGCAGACCGTCCTGCTCCAAGTGACGTTCGCGGCGATGGCGGGCACCGGCTATGCCGCAATGCGTCTGCGCACCGGCTCGCTCTGGCCGCCCATCGTGCTGCACGCGCTGTTCGACCTCTCCTTCCGAGTCACGGCGATTGAAGCGGGCACACCCTTTCACAGCGCCATTCAGATGCTCCACGGGGTTGGCTGGCTGATCTACGCCTTTGTCGCATTGCGGCGTGCCGCGTTCCTGAAAGAGCACTGCGACAACGCTCAGTCGTTCGAATGCGCCGCCATGAGAGCGAACCAGTCAGCCGAATTACTCGCTGACCACCCGGGCTGAGCACGGCATTGTCAACCAGCGCATGGCTTCACGGCCCAGGGCAACGCTGTACCCGTTGTCGTCAAGAAGCAATGAGGTCGGGCGACTACTGACACTTCGGGCGACGAGGTGCGCAATCTTGGAGTTTGTCAAACGCCGCTGCTTCCACAGGAGGACAGACTCCACGAATACGTATGGGTCGTAGGAGCTCGTCCGAAGATGAGTGGTGGATCCCTGGACGCGGCATCGAACGCTGGAGGGACGTCCGCGCGCGCGGAGCCGCCGGCAGACTGCCCGGGGTTTATCGGCGGGTGCGAAACTCCGGTCGTCCTCTCGTCGCAGACCACGTCCGAGCGGCTCCGGGGACGTACACGTGTAACCCAAGCACAGCGGGCCCATGGTGGCTCCATATACTCTGGCACGCAGCGACAGCAACGCGGCTCACGCGTTTTGAAAGACGGGAGCTGAGTGTGACGGCCCAGCGGAGACAGAGCGCGCGTAGTCGGCGCCACGAACTGGCGATCAAAATGCTGGGCGAGGCCCGCGAGAGTCGAAAGGCCGCCGGCCTTCCGGACATCACATGGCGGGAAGACCCGATGATGGTGTTCTTCCTCCCTATGGCGATATTCGCGATCATCGGATGCGTCGTGCTCGTCTTCACCACCGTCCTTCCGCTCCCGGTCGCGATAGGCATTGGGATTGCGGTGATCGTGTTAATCGGCGCCGCAGGTCTGGTGTTGCGTGGACTGGGTGAGCTGAACACCAGCCCCAAGCAGAAGGCGATTGGATACTTTCTCGGTGCAGCCGCGTACGCTGCCACGGCAGTCGTCGCGTTGGTGAACGGTGTGCGAATCTTCATCGCGAGTTAGCGAGGAAGGCGAGCGAGCTCCGGGCTCCGGGGATCCCTGAGCGAGCGCGTTCGATCCGTTGGTGTGACTCACTGCGAGGGCCGAACCGCTTCGAGTAAGTGGGTTTGACGAACTCTCCGTCCACGGTGAGGAGGTGAGTCACCGCCTGGGAGCGGATGCCGATACGGTGGGCTGAACTCGATGGAAGGGCGTCATGCGCATGACTGCCGAAACGGGCAACCAATCGTTCTCCGCCGGCTTCGGCCGCCTCACGGCAGATGATCGCGACCTCATCGCCCGGGCGGAGACTCTTCGCTACCTCCCGTCCACGCGCAGCGACCTCGGCGACGAGATCGAGCGCGGGCTTGCGCTCATGCACAACGGAGATCCCGCGGGTGCCCGCGTCCTCGAAGAGGCAGTCGAAGCGGTCGCCGACTTCAAGCACATCGTCCACGCGGACGGAGACTTCTACCTGAGCATGCATGTAAGGGGGATGGTGGACAGTGCTAACTGGGCACTCGAATCGTCGTCCACACCTCCCGAGGTCGCCGAACGCATCCGCGAGGCCGAAAGTCTGATCGGCCTCGGCGACGAGGCCGGTGTCGCGGCCCTCGAGACCGCCCTCGCGGAAGCTCGGTTGCCTGCCCAGCAGCCCACAGGAGAAGCCGCGACTTCCTGAGCACACGCGATCGCTCAGCGCGCCTACTACCCAGCACGCAACGCAGTGCTTGCGGGCGGTATGGATACGTCTAGCAATCTCGGCCCCGCTACAGAACCGACCGGGCAAGTGGGACGCGCGGGGTCCTTACTGCGCGGCCATGCTTCCGACGGCGTCGCTGGTCGACGAGCTGCCGCTTGCCCGCGAAACGTTGCACTCGATCGCCTTCGCGCCAGACCTTCATTCGATGCACTGGCGAACTGTCCGGAATAGCCCTATCGTTCAGCCAATACATCTTCGGCGCTGTGATCGCGCGGTTGGGGGAGCGCGATGGCCGGAATATTCAATCGCAAACGCGACAAGGAAAAGCCAAACACCAGTTCGAACCTCAGTGCGTCCTGGGTCATCAGCCTACTCATAGGCGGCTTTGTCGTAATCGCTGCTGCGCTGATGGGCGTGATCGCAGTCCTCAGTTCGAACGACATTTTGCGACCAGAGTTCACATTACCGTTGCTCGTGATCGGGTCTGTCACCGTCCTCATGGTCGGACTGGCCGCAACTGCAATCGTCTTTCGACGGTTGGGACTTGACAATCCAGGAGAAGCGATGGGGCTCCCGGAGGGGAGCATCCGAGCGATCATCGCGCTCATGCTCATAATGATCTTTGCGGTCGTTTCAGTCTTTCTCATCTCCAACGCTGATACCAACGACCGCCGGGTGATCACTGGCATCAGCGGTGTCGAAGCCGACAAGTACTCAAGTTCCGAAATAATCTCGCGAGAACTCATATCTGGCGACCCATCCGACGCAGATTCTGCGGTGTACGAAGTCGTGCTCACCGCGGGAGACCGCGCCTCTGCTGAGATGGCTCAACAATTGATGACGACGCTCGGCACTCTAGTGGTTGCGATCGCCGCCTTCTACTTTGGGAGCCAGTCCGTTGCCGCTGCACAACAGCGGACAGTCAACCCGAACTCACGCGTCCCAAGCCCGACCGCACCCGTGCCAGACCCGAACGCACCCGTGCCAGACCCGAACGCACCCGTGCCAGACCCGAACGCACCCGTGCCAGCCCCGAACGCACCCGTGCCAGACCCGAACGCACCCGGTCCGGATCCACAGCCGGTTCCAGATCAACGGCATAAGTTGCCGCCGGCCGGAGGGCCGGTTGTCGACCCGATGCAGGAGGCTCCCGGCGAAGGCCAATCGCCCCGCTGAGCGACCCCACCCGGCCGCATCGACGTGATTCAACATGTATCGCCCCGCGTTTAGTGGAGGCGAGTTCTCCCACCGCCGGCTGATGCTGCGTTGTTTTCAAGGCAGCACTCGTTCGACTTCTCGATGGGTGTGGGGTATCCGATCGATGAGTGCAGCCGGTTCTGGTCGAACCAGTGCACCCAGGAGAGCGTGGCGAGTTCGAGCTCGTCGGCGGTCCGAGACGGGCCGTGAAGTGGTCTCCTCTGGCCTCGCTCCCGCGCGATGTCCGCTCAACGATCGAGCTGCGGACACCCTCCTCGGCGCCATGAAGTGTGCTCGATATCGAGAACGGCCACGAGATCAGAGCAGGATGTCGGGCGCCCGCTTCGCAAGATCCGACGTCAGCCACTGGAAGGCGGCGAGGGATGAAGTCGGAGAGGCGGCACTGCGACGGAGGTAGCCGGTGCTCGCTACTTCGAGAGCACGGCGACGCGGCTCGGTGTAGACGTCGAGTGGGAGCAAACCGGCCCGGAAGCGCGCCCGAGAGACCTCGGCGACACGGGCCCGCAATTCGACCTCATGATCAATGAAGTACGAATCGGCCATCGCCAGAATCTCCCTGGCCGCTCGGTGGGTCTCCGAACGGTGCTGCCAGGCCTGTACCAGTTCGGGTGGGGTTGGCACGTCCTGTTGCCTGATCCGAGCCAACTCCTCCCGACTGCGCTTCCGAGCGAAGAACGCTTCCGCGGCGGCGTCGTTTTGACGCCGCTCTGCAGCAAGCACCCGGTGAAGCCGGCGGTCGGGCAGTCCGGCACGAGCGCGACGACGGTGTAGGCGCCGCGCTTCATTCTCTCGCCGGCGATAGGACTCCTGTTGAGAGGGCGTGGGTGTCCACTCGGACACACGGCCGGCTTCGCGTGCGCGGGCGACCGCCCGACGATGAGCCTCATTGGCCTTCTCCGGATCCGCAGCCTCTCGCGCCCGACGGCGCTCGGCAATGGCGTCACGATTCCGGTAGTAGTAGTCGCGCTGGGCTTGCTTGTACGCCTCTGGGTGCCTCTGCTTGTATCGCTCGCGCGCCTGCTGGCGCTCCTCCGGATGCTGCTGTGCCCACTCCTTGGCCCGCTCGATACCCTTCTGCCGCCGCGCCTTCTCGTCTCGCTCGCGCTGCGCCCGCCGACGCTCACGCTCGCGACCCGTATTCCGGATATGCTCCCGGTTCCGCTCCCGATACTGGGCGTAGTACGCCGGGTGCGCGTCATTCCAGGCCTGCCGCTGCGCAGCGTGTCGCGCGGAACGTTCGTCCTCGTTGCGAGCCTCGTCAGGCATGGTGTCCTGCAGCGTGCCCACCGGTGAGATCAGCGAGCGCCGTGAAGAGTTCTTCGCGCGTTGCTGTCGGGTCGATGATCGCTCGCGCGATGAGAGCCCCTATCCGTTCCCGCTCGGTGTCGGACACGTCGCCGAGTCGCGCGAGACACCATTCGGTGTCGTCGGCGAGGCGGTACGTCGGGTCATCGACCTGGATGCCGGGGTAGTAGAGGAACGCGAGCACCGCCACGTGCTCAAGGACGGCGTCGGCGTGGTCTCGATCGGTCATGCCATCAAGGTGCGCGCACGCCTCCCATGGAGTTGCATGGGCGGGATGTCCGCCGCATCATCTAGCGTCGATCCGTCGGCCGGAGATGGGAACGACCGATGAAGGAACAGCGGGACTGGCATCCGATTCTCGCCGCGCACGAGGGCCCAACCGGAACCTGGCAGATGATCGACGCCCAAGGCCGCTCATACGGCACCATCGAGATCCGCCGGGTGATGAACGACACCGAAGTCCGCTACCGCGCCAGCTTCCGTGGTGAGGTCATTGGATGGTCAACGACCCTCCGCCTCGCGTGCGAGCGCACTCACCGCGAGTTCTTGCGGGCCCACGGCCCGAGCGGCGGACCGATCGCGAGTTGGGGCAGGCAGGATCGAGGCGGGTCGCTTGAGTAGCCGCTATGCCGCCTCGCTATCTTCCTCATTAAGGAAGGCGAGAGCGGGGTCGTCCGACTCGGCGTCCTCGGTCGAGAGCAGCGAAGATTCAGGATTCACCGGGCGCAACGTACGTTCGATAATCTTCGCCGGCCCCCGGTCGACCGTCCGGTCGGGCTCGATGTAGTGTCCTTCTGTGATCGCTGTCGATCCGTGGCCGAGGAAGGTGGCGGCAGCGTCGGCGCTCGCCCCGCGCGCGATGACCGTGGCACCAGTCCGCCGATACCAGCGAAGTGTGATCCCCTCCCCCGCGAGATCTGCCAGCTCGAGGAACGCTCGGAAGGTACGTCGCACATTGAACGGACTCAGTGGCTTGCCCGCACGATTGGCGAAGATGGTCCGTTCCGGGTCGGTGGTCGGGATGCCGGCGAGCCGTGCTCGAAGGACGTTCGCAGCGAAGTCCGGGACCGCGATTCGGCGGATGGAGTGCTCGGTCTTCGGGTGATCTTGACGGACGGCACCGCTGCCGGTGCGCAACACGACCGTCCCCTTCACCGAGATCGTCATCCCGCTGGGACCGTCCTCGACATCGCACACGCGGAGTGCGAGTCACTCACCGATGCGCAAGGCGGTTCCGAGGAGCACCTCGATGATGTCGCGCACCTGACCATCGGGCTTGGGCCCCTTGACGTCGGGTCCGGTCCGCCAGCGAGCCGCGGCATCGCGGATCGCGTTGATCTGCTCAACGGTCAACGCCTGACGCTCGCCTTTCGGCCGGCGCAATGGACTCGTTCCCTGCACCGGATTCCGCGGGATCGCATCGTGCCGAAGAGCAAAACCGAAGAGCTGGTTGAGTACCGTCCGCGAGTGGTGCGCGCGTGAGGGTGACACCGCACTCTCAGAGCGAAGGAACCACTCGACGCGGCCGGTGGTGATCTCACCGAGTGAGAAGTGCTCGAACTGCGGCCTCACTCGGAGTCTGAGATCGTCACGATAGTTCTTCTTGGTGCCGTCCGACAGATCGCGCAGATGCAGATCCTCCAGCCAGAGGTCAGCGAGCTCTCGGAAAGAGCTACTGAGGTCGAGGAGGCCGCCGGCCCCGAATCCGGGTCTGTCGAGGAGACGCTCCTTCAAACGCGCGCGAGCGGCCGATTCCGTGCGAGCAGCACCGGTCACCCTGCGCAGGCGCCCGTCGGCGTCACGGATGCGCGCCAGCGCCACATACGACGCCCCGCGTCTGGTCACGCTGATGGTTCCGTACGAGCCGATCAGGGTGCGTGGCCGCCCGCCGTTCACGACGCACCACCGGCGTGACGCCGCTCGTCGGCCAGCTCCATGCGCTGGACCCATGCGTCGATCTCGCTCTCACGGAACCTCAGTTGCGTGCCGACGCGGAACCCACGGGGGCCACGACCCTTGCTCCGCAGGTCGTAGATCGTCTGCACGGAGACTTTGAGCTGCGCGGCAAGCTCAGCCAGCGACACGTAGTTTCCGTGTCCCGACTCTGAGGTGCCGACGCCGTCCATATAGCGAAGGTGCGCGGGCGGTGCCGCGTACCTTCCAGATACTTCGAGAAGGTCCGAGAGCGCACTGCGGCGACCCGGCGAAGTGTCCAGTAAACGACTACCAAACATTCAAGCTCCCTGATCAGGGAGTGAAGATTCGGGGCCTTACCGGGAGTTTTGGTGGACCTGAGGGGACTCGAACCCCTGACCCCCTGCATGCCATGCAGGTGCGCTACCAGCTGCGCCACAGGCCCTTGTTCTGCTGCCCCGCGAGGCAACTCCACAAGCTTACAACACGTCGAGGCGTGCTTCGAACCACCGCGGACTACTCCGTGGGCGTCCGGGCCGGAAGGTCGATCGGGACCACCGGGCAGTCCTTCCAGAGCCGCTCGAGGCCGTAGTACACGCGCTCCTGCTCGTGGAACACGTGCACCACGAGGTCGCCGAAGTCGAGCAGTATCCAGCGGGCTTCCTGCCGTCCCTCGCGACGCAGGCGCTTGTGCCCCGCCTCCAGCAGACGGTCTTCGATCTCGTCGGCGATCGCGGCGACGTTGCGCTCGCTGCGACCGGTCACGAGCAGGAAGATGTCGACGAGCGGAAGCGGCTCCGACACGTCGAGCGCGACGAGGTCTTCTCCGCTCTTCGCGTCGGCGGCGACCGCCGCGATCTGCAGCATGTCGAGGGACTGAGCGGATGCCGTCATCACAGCACCCCCGTGACGAAAGCGAGGATCAGTACGCCGACCAGCGCGAGCGCCAGGGCGCCGGCGGTGATCGCGAGCGTGAGCATGAGCTTGCTGCCCTTCTCGGGCACGGGCGGTCGGATGACCTCGCCGGCGGTCTTCACGGTGCTGATCGCAGCACTCGCGGCGATCGGGGTGGGCGACGAGTGGGCGGGCAGCTCGCCGTCGACGAGCGTGGCGTCGACTTCCTTGCCGTCGGCCGTGCCGCGGGCGTGGCCGGTCGATCCGAGCCCTTCCGGCAGGTTGAATGTGCCGGTGATGAGCACCTCGCCCGTCGAGCTGAGCGGAGCGACCATGGGCGACACCTCGGGCGCCTGCGACAGGATCAGCGCGTTGGGCATCGACACGGCACCCGTGGAGCGAGCGAGCAGCTGGTCGAACGACGGGGGCAGGTCGGCCTGCTCGGGCTCGCCCGCGAGGAGACCTGCACCGAGGAGCGGGCTTACGCTGCGCTCCTTGTCGGCTTCGGCCTCGTCGGCAGTCACGGCGGGCGCCGGATCGGCTGATGCGTGACCGTCGGACCACGGCGAGACCGGGCGTACGGGCTCGGGCCGCGGCGCCCCGGCGGTGCGCTCCGGGGCCTGCTGGATGACCGGCGCGGGGGCCGTTGCGAGACCGAAGAGGTCGTGCATGCCGCTGTGCAGGCTGACCGGCTCGGTGCGGGTGAGCGGCGGAGCCTCGGTGACGAGGGTCGCCATGGAGGCGGAGTGCGCCGCAGCGACCTCGGGGGTGATGACCGGGACGGACGCCGTGCGGATGCGCTCCTGCTGACGTGCCTGGCGCCGGGTGAGGGGCGATGCTCCGAGGTCGACCGCGGAGTCGGCGACGGGCGCCGGCGGCACAACCACCGGATCGGCAGCTCGCGGGAGGTGCGCCGATGCGATCGGCGCGGGGGCCGGGGCCGGTGCGGGCTGCTCGGGCTCTGCCTGGGCAGGAGCCTCGGTGGGGGCCGGCGGCGCCTCCGGCTCGGCCGCCGGCGCGGGCGGAGCGGCTGCGATGGCAGCGCTCTCAGGGGTGATCACGGGGGTGGACCCGGTGTTCCGGATCTCGCGCAACTGCTTGCGCGTCAGCGGTGGGTTCGCCGGCTGCTCGGGTTCAGTCATTCCTTGCTCCGGTAGAGATGGTGCTTCGCAATGTATTGGACGACCCCGTCGGGAACGAGGTACCACACCGGGTGTCCTTGTTGTACGCGGTCGCGGCAGTCCGTGGACGAGATGGCGAGAGCGGGGATCTCGAGCTGACTCACGTCTTCACTGGGCAACCCGTCTGTGCTGAGCACATGCCCGGGGCGGGAGACCGCAACGAAATGTGCGAGGTCCCACAACTCATCATGGTCCCTCCAACTGAGAATTTGCGCTATGGCGTCGGCGCCCGTGATGAAGTACAGGTCGGCGTCGGGACGCTCCGCCTTGAGATCGCGCAGGGTGTCGATCGTGTACGTCGGGCCCGACCGATCGATGTCGACGCGGCTCACCGTGAAGCGGGGATTGGATGCCGTGGCGATCACCGTCATGAGGTAGCGATGCTCGCTCGGCGAGACGCCGTCCTTCTGCCACGGCTCCCCCGTCGGCACGAACACGACCTCGTCGAGGTCGAACCACTGGGCAACCTCGCTGGCGGCGACCAGGTGGCCGTGATGGATGGGATCGAATGTCCCACCCATGACCCCGATCCTCGGGGCTGCCGACGCCGTCATGCAGTGCGGCCTAGTGGCCGTGCCCCACGTGCTGGACGTCGTTGGCGTGGGCGCGGGCGTAAGCCTCGGCCTTGTGCGAGTGGCGGTTGGCGACGTTGCGGTACGACAGCGTCACGACGGCCAGGGCGGCGAAGACGCAGATCGCGACGATGCCATACCAGACGGTCTCGAGGGCGACGTTGCCGTGGTGCTCGGATTCCGCGGCGAGGGCGACGATCGTGGCGATGGTCATTCGTGCTCCGTTCCATTCGCCTGCGGGCACAGGCTGTATGTCAGTTTAGGCGGTCAGTCGCGCACTTGTCCGACGCCCCGCGCCAGCCACTTCGTGCTCGTGAGCTCGGAGAGGCCCATCGGGCCGCGTGCGTGCAGCTTCTGCGTCGAGATCCCGACCTCGGCGCCGAAGCCGAACTCGCCGCCGTCGGTGAAGCGGGTGGAGGCGTTGGCCATGACGACGGCCGAGTCGACCTCGGCCAGGAAGCGCTCGGCGTGGGCGGGGTCGTCCGTGATGATCGACTCGGTGTGATGGGTCGAGTAGCGGCGGATGTGGTCGAGCGCCGCGTCGAGGTCGTCGACCACGCGCATGGCGATGTCGAGGCTCAGGTACTCGGTCGACCAGTCCTCGTCCGTCGCCGGGACGACGTCCGTCGCCAGCGACGACACGGTCTCATCACCGTGCACCGTGACGCCCGAACCGCGAAGGGCCTCGACCACCGGCGGGACCAGGCGGGGCGCGGCATCCTTGACCACCAGTACGGTCTCGACGGAGTTGCACACGCTCGGCCGCTGCGTCTTGGCGTTCACGACGATGTCGCGCGCCCAGTCAAGACGCGCGGTCGAGTCGAGCACGATGTGCACGACCCCGGCACCGGTCTCGATGACGGGGACCGACGACTCGGTGACCACGGTCTCGATGAGCTGGGCGCTCCCCCGCGGCACGAGCACATCGACGATGCCCCTCGCCTGCATCAGCTCGCGGGCGCCCTCTCGTCCGAAGTCGTCGACGGTCTGGATCGCCTCGGGGTCGATGCCCTGCTCGGCGAGGGCGCCGCGCATCGCCCGCACGAGGGCGGCGTTCGTGCGCTCCGCAGCCGTTCCGCCCCGGAGGACGACGGCATTCCCCGAGCGCAGCGCGAGCGCGGCGATGTCGACGGTGACGTTCGGGCGCGCTTCGTAGATCGAGCCCACGACGCCGAACGGCACGGCCACCTTCGTCAGCGCGACGCCGTTCGCGAGGGTCCGGGTGTCGAGGACGCGGCCGACGGGGTCGGGCAGTTCGGCGACCTCCCTCACTGCCGCGGCGAGGGAGGCGACACGCGGCTCGTCGAGCCGCAGGCGATCCTGCAGCGCGACCGACAGTCCGGCGCTGCGCCCGCGCTCGAGGTCCTCGGCGTTCGCGGCGACGATCTCGCCGGTGGCGCTCTCGATCCCTCGCGCGATGGCTTCGAGGGCGTCGCGCTTGGCGGTGTCGCTGAGGAGCCCGACACTCCGGGAGGCCTCCTTGGCGAGGAGCATCCGCTCGCGGGCAGTCGTGGCGGTGGTGGTCATCCCACCAGTTTATCGACGGCGGTGCGCACAGGTCCGGTCGCCGGGGCCGCGGTCGGCTCGGGGTTCGGCTGGAACCAGGTGCCGATCTCGGCACCCGCCAGCGCCTGGTCGACGAGGTCGGCACTCGTGACGAGAACGCCGATTCCGGATGCCGCGGCCAGCCGCGCAGCCGAGACCTTGGTCGCCGCGCCGCCGGTGCCGACGCTGTTGACCACGACGGAGCCGAACTCGAACCCGTGCAGATCGTCGCCGTAGGCGACGCGCGTGATCGGCGTCGCGCCCGGCTCGTCCGGCGGCCGCGTGTAGAGGCACTCGATATCGCTCAGGAGCACGAGCGCGTCGGCACCGACCAGCTGCGCGACGAGCGCCGCGAGCCTGTCGTTGTCGCCGAAGCGGATCTCATGCGTGGCGACGGTGTCGTTCTCGTTGACGATGGGCAGGATCCGCAGCCCGAGAAGGCGCTCCATGGCACGGCGCGCGTTCGAGCGGTGCGTGGGGTTCTCGAGGTCGCCGGCCGTCAGCAGCACCTGGCCTGCGACGATGCGGAACGCGCGGAGTGCCGCTTGGTAGCGGTAGATGAGCACGTTCTGGCCCACGGCGGCAGCGGCCTGCTGCGTGGCCAGGTCGCTCGGGCGCTCGTCGAGCTTGAGATACGGCATGCCGGTGGCGATGGCACCCGAAGACACGAGGACGACCTCGACACCGCGACCATAGGCGGCCGCGAGGGCGTCGACGATCGGACCGATCTTCTGGGCGTTGTCACCGCTGATCGAGGAGGAGCCGACCTTGACGACGACCCGGCGCGCGTGCGCCAGGTCGCCGCGCTCCAGCGTCACTCGTCGCCCTCCGCGCTCCAGTCCTTCGCTGCACGGCGCTCGGCCTCGAGTTCGGCGCGGGCCTCAGCCTTGGCATCCATCATGTCGTGGTAGCGCTCGCGGCGCTCGGCCGTCGTCCGTCGGCTGCTCTGCACCAGGCGCGGGTCGGTGCCGCGCGGGGCGGTCGCGAGTTCGGCGACCGACTTGAGCGAGGGCTCCCAGTCGAAGACGATGCCGTCGCCCTCGCCGATGACGACGGTCGCACCGGGGGTCGCGCCGGCACGGAACAACTCGTCTTCGACGCCCAGCTTCTCGAGCCGGTCGGCAAGGTAGCCGACCGCCTCCTCGTTCTGGAAGTCGGTCTGCTGAACCCAGCGCACCGGCTTCTCGCCGAGGATCCGGTAGATGTTGCCGTAGGTGCCGCCCTCGACGCGGATCCAGAACTCCTTCGCGGAGCCCTTGGGTCGGATGACGATGCGCTCGGGCGCGGGGGTCTTGGCCTGCTCGACCCGGTGCGCGGCGACGATCTCGCCGAGCGCGAAGGTGAGCTGGCGCAGCCCCGCGTGGCTGACGGTGGAGATATCGAACACGCGGAATCCGCGGGCCTCGAGCTCCGGACGTACGAGGTCGGCCAGGTCCTTCGCCTCGGGAACGTCGACCTTGTTCAGTGCGACGAGCTGCGGGCGCTCGAGAAGCGGCGTCTGGCCCTCGGGCACCGGGTATGCGCCGAGCTCGGCGAGGATCACGTCGAGGTCGCTCAGCGGGTCGCGGCCGGGATCGAGCGTCGCACAGTCGAGCACGTGCACCAGGGCGGTGCAGCGCTCGACGTGACGCAGGAACTCGAGGCCCAGGCCCTTGCCCTCGCTCGCGCCCTCGATGAGACCGGGAACGTCGGCGACGGTGAACCGCACGTCGCCGGCCTGCACGACGCCGAGATTCGGATGCAGGGTCGTGAAGGGGTAGTCGGCGATCTTGGGACGTGCCGCGGAGACGGCGGCGATGAGACTGGACTTGCCGGCCGAGGGGAACCCGACCAGGGCGACGTCGGCGACGGTCTTCAGCTCCAGCTGGACGTCGCCCTCCCACCCGGGGGTTCCGAGCAGGGCGAAGCCGGGGGCCTTGCGCTTGGGGTTGGCCAGCGCGGCATTGCCGAGACCGCCCAGGCCGCCGGGCGCGACGACGAAGCGCATGCCGGGCTCGATCATGTCGACGAGCGTCTCGCCCGAGGTGTCTTTCACCACCGTTCCGACCGGCACCGGGAGCTCGAGCGACTCCCCCGCCGCACCGGAGCGGTGATCGCCCATGCCGAACCCGCCGTTGCCGCCGGAGCGGTGAGGCGCGTGGTGGTACGACAGCAGGGTCGTCACCTGGGGGTCGGCGACGAGCACGACGTCGCCGCCGTGTCCGCCGTTCCCTCCGTCGGGGCCGGCGAGCGGCTTGAACTTCTCACGGCGCACGGACACGCAGCCGTTGCCGCCCTTGCCGGCGCGCAGATGCAGCGTCACACGATCGACGAAAGTGACCATGCGTTCCCCCTCACGAGCAGTCTGGGTCAGCCCCAGAGTAAAGGGAAAGGGGCGAGCCGAAGCCCGCCCCTTTCCTCGAGTATGCGTAGTCCGAGGATTACTCCGCGGCGGCCACGATGTTGACGACCTTGCGGCCGCCCTTCTGACCGAACTCGACAGCGCCCGCCGCGAGGGCGAACAGCGTGTCGTCGCCACCGCGGCCGACGTTGGCGCCGGGGTGGAAGTGGGTGCCGCGCTGACGGACGATGATCTCGCCGGCGAGGACCTTCTGACCGCCGAAGCGCTTCACGCCCAGTCGCTGAGCGTTGGAGTCACGACCGTTACGGGTGGAGCTTGCGCCCTTTTTGTGTGCCATCTCTGCGTCTCTTCCTGGACTTACTTGATGCCGGTGACCTTGACGCGCGTGAGGTCCTGACGGTGCCCCTGGCGCTTCTTGTAGCCGGTCTTGTTCTTGAACTTCTGGATCACGATCTTCGGGCCGCGCTCCTCGCCGAGAACCTCGGCGGTGACGGTCACCTTGGAGAGCTTGTCGGCGTCGGTCGTGACAGCGTCGCCGTCCACGAGCAGGACGGCGGGCAGCTCGATCTTGTCGCCGATCTTCGCGGCCTGGCGGTCGAGAACGACGATCGTGCCGACCTCGACCTTCTCCTGTCGGCCACCGGCGCGCACAACTGCGTAAACCACTTCACACCTGTTTCTACTGAGATGGAGCGCACAGCTCCGGTTGTCTTTGCGAGACTCTGCTCTTGCGAGAAGAGGAAGTCCTGGTGCGGCAGCGACGGCTCCAGCCGGCTGCTGAGCCTGTCGAGCATCGCCATATCCTGCGAAACGGGACGCACCAAAGGACTACTTTACCGGATGCCGCGACCAACGCCAAAAGCAGACCGAACCGTGTCGCGGCATCCCTCGTGAAATGATCGCGGGGTGGCGATCCTCATCGACGATCCGCGGTGGCCCGCCCACGGCAGACTGTGGGCGCACCTCGTGAGCGACAGCGATCTCGACGAGCTGCACGCGTTCGCCGCGGCGAACGGCATCCCCCGCCGCGGCTTCGACCGCGATCACTACGACGTGCCGGATGACGCCCACGCCCGGCTCGTCGCCGCCGGCGCCGAGCACGTCGACGGTCACGAACTGGTGCGGCGGCTGATCGCGTCAGGACTCCGCGTGACAGCGCGGGAGCGACGCGCCGGCCGCTGACCCCTTTCGGAGCCGGCGGACGGCGCGACGGTCGGATTCAGTCGTCGGACGGCGTGTGCGACACCGGCGTGCCGGTGAGTGCGGCCGTGGTCACGCGACGGCGCGACCGGCCCTGTCCCGGGGCCTTCGGCTCGGGGAGAGCCTCGAGCACGGAGTCGAGCAGGATGTCCTTCTCGGTCTTGGGTGCCTTCGGCTTCGTCTTGGCCGCGTCGCCGCGCTTCTTGCGGGCCTTCTTCGGCCGCTCCACCGGTGCCTCGATCGCGGCCGGCTCGTCTGCCGGCACCTCGTCGTGGTGGTGGATGGTCGATGCGGCGATCTGCGCGAGTGCGGACTTGACGCCCTCGGTGATCACGTGCGTGCCGTTGGAGCCGCCCGTGGCCTGCTGCTGCGCGCCGCCTCCGCCGCGCGAGCGGCGGCCGGACGGCGCACCGCCCGACGCCTGGGCGCCGCGGTGCTTGACCACGGGGTCGTGGTGCACGATCACGCCGCGGCCCGCGCAGACCTCACACGGCTCGCTGAAGGTCTCGAGCAGCCCGAGTCCCAGCTTCTTGCGCGTCATCTGCACGAGACCGAGCGAGGTGACCTCGGCCACCTGGTGCTTCGTCCGGTCGCGGCTGAGGCACTCGACCAGGCGTCGCAGGACCAGATCGCGGTTGGACTCGAGCACCATGTCGATGAAGTCGACGACGATGATGCCGCCGATGTCGCGCAGCCTCAGCTGGCGCACGATCTCCTCGGCAGCCTCGAGGTTGTTCTTCGTCACGGTCTCTTCGAGGTTTCCGCCCGAGCCGACGAACTTTCCGGTGTTGACGTCGACGACCGTCATCGCCTCGGTGCGGTCGATGACCAGCGAGCCACCGGACGGCAGCCAGACCTTGCGGTCGAGCGCCTTCTCGATCTGCTCCGTCACGCGGAACTCGTCGAACGGGTCGCGGTCGCCCTCGTAGGCCACGACGCGCTCGAGGAGGTCGGGCGCGACGCTCTCGACGTACTTCGTGATCGTCTGGAGCGCGTCCTCGCCCTGGATGAGCATGCGCGTGAAGTCCTCGTTGAAGACGTCGCGCACGATCTTGACCAGGAGGTCCGGCTCGGAGTGCAGCAGCGCCGGCGCCTGGATCGTCTGGACCTGCTTGCTGACGTGCTCCCACTGCGTGGTGAGCCGCTGCACGTCGCGCGTGAGCTGCTCCTCGGTGGCACCCTCGGCGGCGGTGCGCACGATGACGCCCGACGACTCCGGCAGCACCTCCTTGAGGATCTTCTTGAGGCGCGCGCGCTCGGTGTCGGGGAGCTTGCGGGAGATGCCGTTCATGGCTCCTCCCGGCACGTACACGAGGTAGCGGCCCGGCAGCGAGATCTGGCTCGTCAGCCGTGCGCCCTTGTGACCCACAGGATCCTTCGTGACCTGCACGAGCACCTTGTCGCCCGACTTGAGCGCGAGCTCGATGCGGCGGGGCTGGTTGCCCGTCTCGACCGCGTCCCAGTCGACCTCGCCGGAATACAGCACGGCGTTGCGGCCGCGGCCGATGTCGACGAAGGCGGCCTCCATGCTCGGCAGCACGTTCTGCACGCGACCGAGGTAGACGTTGCCGATGAGCGACGCGTCCTGATTGCGCGCGACGTAGTGCTCGACGAGAACGTTGTCTTCGAGCACGGCGATCTGGATGCGACCGTTCTTCGAGCGGACGATCATGACGCGGTCGACGGACTCGCGCCGTGCGAGGAACTCGGCCTCTGTCACGACCGCGCGACGACGGCCGGCCTCACGGCCGTCACGGCGGCGCTGCTTCTTGGCCTCGAGACGGGTCGAGCCCTTGATGCGCTGCGGCTCGGTGATGAGCTCGACGGCGCGCTGGCGCGGCTGGGAGGGCTCGGACGGAGCGGATGCCTCGTCCCGGCCCTCTCCACCGCGGCGACGGCTGCGACGCCGCGTCGATCCGGACGACTGCTCGGTGTCGCGTTCGCGCTCTTCGTCGGGAGCGGAGGGCAGGAACGCGATCTCGGGTGCGTAGAAGTGAAGCTGCGTCGACACCTCCGACACGAAGTCCTCGGGCAGGAGTCCGAGGCTGACCGCTGTCAGCGGGGCCTCCGGCTCGGGCTCACCGGGGGTCTCGGGCTCGGTCGTCGCCTCGGCCGCAGCGGGCGCCTCGAGCGCACTCTCGCTGTCCGGCTCCGCATCGGCCTGCCCGGCGTCCGGAGTCGCCTCAGCGGCGCCCTCATCCACCACGGGCGCTGCGCCGCCCTCTTCGAGAACCTCGACGGCCTCGATCACGGCTTCGGTCTCAGCCTCCGCGAGATCGAGTGCGTCGTCCGCGGCGTCGGTCACCGCGGTGTCCGCAGCGCCTGGCGCTAGCGGGGCATCCGATTCGTTCTGGGGGTTGAGGTCTGCATCTGTTCCATCGGCCATCACTGGCTTACTCCCTGCGGGTCGGCACCGCGCGCCGCCCGGCGAAATCTCTTGCGGTGCCGCACCTGCGGTGCCGCGAACTCACTCGGTCTGCAGCGGGATCCCGGCTCATGCGGCGGGAGCTCACGCTGCCAAGGGCATTCGTCGCCCTGAAGTCTTCTGGTGATGCGGGTCGCGGCGCGGCCGCGGGGCATCGACGACCATTATCGCACTTTCGCCCGCCGATTGCTCGCCGACGCCACGCCGGGGATTTCCCACGGCTCGGGGCGCGGCATCCGCTCACCCTCCGATGCCATAATCCGAGGCATGCCGCACGCCCAGACCCACACCCGCCCCACCGGCCTTGCCGTGTGGCTGATCATCGCCGGTGTGATCGGGTGGATCGCCGCCTTCGCGCTCACGATGGAGCGCCTGCACCTGCTCGCCGATCCCGACGCCATCGCGTCGTGCGACTTCAGCCCGCTGGTGCAGTGCACGGCGAATCTCGGTTCATGGCAGGGCAGCGTCTTCGGGTTCCCGAACCCGATCCTGGGCCTTGCCGGGTGGGTCGCCCCGATCGTGGTCGGTGTCGCGATCCTCGCCGGCGCGCGGTTCGCCCGCTGGTTCTGGTGGCTGTTCGAGCTCGGGATGGTCTTCGCGTTCGGCTTCGTGATCTGGCTCATCAGCCAGAGCATCTTCGAGCTCGGCACGCTGTGCCCCTGGTGCATGGTCACCTGGGTCGTCACGATCCCGACGTTCTACGCCGTGACGCTGCACATCCTGCGGTCGGGTCTCGTGACAGTGCCCGCCGGGGTCCGCTCGGCGTCGGAGCGCCTGATGGGCTGGCTCCCGCTGCTCGCCGTCGGAAGCTACGCCGTCATCGCGGTCATCGCGCAGGTGCAGCTGGACGCACTCCAGCGCATCTTCCCCGGCTGAGCCGGATCAGGCCCCGGCTGAGCCGGATCAGGCGAACCAGATCGCCAGCTCGCGCGCGGCCGATTCGGGGCTGTCGGAGCCGTGCACCAGGTTCTGCTGCACTTTGAGGCCCCAGTCGCGGCCGAGGTCGCCGCGGATGGTGCCCGGCGCGGCCGTGGTCGGGTCGGTGGTGCCGGCCAGCGACCGGAAGCCCTCGATGACGCGGTTGCCGGCGAGCCGGATCGCCACCGACGGGCCGGACATCATGAACTCGAGGAGCGGCTCGTAGAACGGCTTTCCCTCATGCTCGGCGTAGTGCCGCTCGAGGGTGCCGCGGTCGGGCTCCACCAGGCGGATGTCGACGAGGGAATACCCCTTCGCCTCGATGCGGGCGAGGATCGCGCCGGTCAGGCCGCGCGCCACTCCGTCGGGCTTGACCAGGACGAGGGTCTCTTCGGTGGCCATGTCAGTCTCCGTTCGCCGTTCCGGCTTCGTGTGGGGGGTTGGCCGCGAGCTGCGCGTTGCGCCGATCGAGCTGGGCCCCCTTGATCGTCGCATACGCGTACATCCCGCCGAAAATGATTGCCACCAGCCCGAGCGCCGGAACGAGGAAGGCGCCGAGTGCGACGACGACCTGCAGCACCCACCCGAAGGCGATGCCCCAGGGATAGCGCACGAAGCGGCCGGTGAGGATCATCAGCACGGCCACGACGGTTCCCGCGACGATGCCCCACCAGGGCTCGATGGGTTCCGGCAGTGCCTTGAGGCCGTAGATCACGAGGCCGCCGAGGAACGCGATGATCGACTCGAACGCGAGCACGATCGACGCGAGCGACTCCGCGGCGCCGCGGGCGCGGCGGGCGGGCTGCCGGGGGGCGGTGCCGGTCATCGCTCCCACCCGCTCTTCCATTCCTCTGCGTCGGCCAGGGTGATCGCCTCCCCCGCCAGCACGACGGACCCGGCGATGATGACGGCACGGCGTTCGGAGTCGGCTCCCCACGCCCGCGCGGCCTCCGCGGCCTGCGCGAGGTCGTCGTGGACGGTGACGGGCAGCTCGTGCGACTCCGCGAGATCGGCGAGTCGGTCGGCATGCTCGGCGCGCTCCGACGCCGGCGCGGTCGCGAAGACGTGGGTGGCCACCGGTGCCAGCTCCGCCATGATCCCTGCGGCATCCTTGTCGCCCAGCACCCCGAGCACGACGCCCCACTCGTCGAAGTCGAACGACTCCCGCAGCGCGGCGACGAGGGCCCGCGCACCGTGCGGGTTGTGGGCGGCGTCGACGAGGACGGTGGGCGCGATCCCGACGAGCTGCAGGCGGCCGGGGGCGGTCGCCTGTGCGAGTCCCTCGGTGAGGACGGCGGCGGCGATCGCCTGCGAGGCGCCGCCGATGAGCGCCTCGACGGCGGCGATCGCGAGTGCTGCGTTGAAGCCCTGGTGTCCGCCGTAGAGCGGGAGGTACTCCTCGTCGTACGTGCCGGCGAGGCCGCGCACGGTGATCTGCTGCCCGCCGACGGCGAGCCGCTGCTCGGCGAGACCGAAGTCCTCGCCCTCGAACGCGATGCTCGCCCCGTGTGCGGCGGCCGCGTCGCGCAGCACACGCTCGGCTGCGGGAT
The DNA here is from genome assembly GCF_014837165.1 of Microbacterium gallinarum. Classification (GTDB taxonomy): domain Bacteria; phylum Actinomycetota; class Actinomycetes; order Actinomycetales; family Microbacteriaceae; genus Microbacterium; species Microbacterium gallinarum. The sequence goes on along the minus strand of NZ_JACSPM010000004.1, from coordinate 330,333 downwards.
CCTGTCGCGCCGACACGACGGTTGCGCCGTCCTTGATGATCCCCGCTTTCACCGCGGCGATGTCCGCGATCGTGTCGCCGAGCCGGTCGGCGTGATCGATGTCGATGGGCGTGAACACGGCGACGTCGCCGTCGGCGGTGTTGGTCGAGTCCCACGATCCGCCCATGCCCACCTCGAGCACGAGCACGTCGATCGGGGCGTCCGCGAAGGCGACGAAGGCGAGCACCGTGAGCAGCTCGAAGAACGTCAGCGGCGCATCGCCGGACGCCTCGAGCTCGGCGTCGACCAGGGCGACGAAGGGCTCGATCTCGTCCCACGCGTCAGCGACGGCCCCGTCGGCGATGGGCTCGCCGTCGACCATGATGCGCTCGGTGAAGCGCGCGAGGTGCGGGCTGGTGAACAGCCCGGTCCGCAGCCCGTGTGCGCGCACGAGGCTCTCGATGATGCGGCTGGTCGAGGTCTTGCCGTTCGTGCCCGTCACGTGCACGACGCGGTATGTCTTCTGCGGATCGTCGAGCAGCTCCAGCACGCGGCGCGTGCGCTCGACGCGCGGCTGCACCCATCGCTCACCCTGTCGCTGCAGCAGCGCCGCGTAGACGGCGTCGGCCCGACTCACATCGCGATCGCTCATGCGGATGCCTCCACCTTGGTCACGGAGACCGTCAACGCTCCGCGGTTCGCGAACGTTCCCGCGGCGAACTCGGCCGTGTGGCCGGGACCGGTGTCGGGAAGGCTGCCGCGCGGACCGTAGAGCGCGTGCTCGACCGCGAGGGTCTCCCCCGCGACGTCGGCGACGGCGAACGCCGTCTCGACGGCGACGCGATCGTCGACGTCGTCGAAGGCGAGTTCGAGCCGGATGCGGTCGCTCACGTCGAACCCGGCCGCCTTGCGGGTGTCCTGCACGGCGCGGATCACATCGCGGGCCAGTCCCTCCGCTTCGAGCTCGGGAGTCGTCGCGGTGTCGAGCAGCACGAAGCCTCCGTCCGAGAGCAGCGCGATCGCGGTGCCCTCGTCGACCCCGCCGGCTTCGAGGGTGAGCTCGTACTCGCCCTCCTGGAGGGCGATGCCGTCGACGACGACGCCGCCGTCGACCTCCTCCCACACGCCGGCCTTCGCACCGGAGATGACGTGCTGCACCTGCTTGCCCAGCCGCGGTCCGGCCGCGCGGGCGTTCACCGACAGGCGCTTGCTGATGCCGTAGCGCTCCGCGACACCGCCGTCGAGCTCGACGAACTCCAGCGCTTTGACGTTGAGCTCGTCGCGCAGGATGCCGTCGAACTGCGCGAGGGACGCGGCATCCGGAACCACCACCGTGAGCTTGGCGAGCGGCAGGCGCACGCGCTTGCCCTCCTTCTTGCGCAGCGCGTTCGCGACGCTCGACACCTGGCGTACGGCGTCCATGGCTGTGCGGATGTCGTCGGCCGCCGGGAAAGCGGCGGCCTCGGGCCAGTCCTGCAGGTGCACGCTGCGGCCGCCCGTGAGGCCCTGCCACACGCGCTCGGACACCAGCGGGATGAGCGGCGCGGCGACGCGGGTGAGAGTCTCCAGCACCGTGTAGAGCGTGTCGAACGCCTCGCGGCTCGTCGGGTCCTCCGTCACGCCGACCCAGAACCGGTCCCGCGAGCGGCGGATGTACCAGTTGGTGAGCGCCTCGGCGAAGTCGCGGAGCTTCGCCGCGGCCATCGTCGAGTCGAGACCCTCGAGGTCGACCGCGACGTCGCGCACCAGGTCTCCCAGCAGTGCCAGGATGTAGCGGTCGAGCACGTCGGTCGAGCCGGTGCGCCACGACGCCTCGTAGCCGTCGGGACCGGACGCGTTGGCGTAGGTCGCGAAGAAGTACCACGCGTTCCACAGCGGCAGCATGAACTCCCGCACGCCGGCACGGATGCCCTCCTCGGTGACGACGAGGTTGCCCCCGCGCAGCACGGAGCTCGCCATGAGGAACCAGCGCATCGCGTCGGACCCGTCGCGATCGAAGACCTCGCTGACGTCGGGGTAGTTCTGCAGCGACTTCGACATCTTCAGACCGTCGCTGCCCAGCACGATGCCGTGGCACGAGACACCCGTGAAGGCCGGCCGATCGAACAGCGCGGTGGAGAGCACGTGCATGACGTAGAACCATCCGCGCGTCTGCCCGATGTACTCGACGATGAAGTCGGCCGGCGAGTGCTCCTCGAACCAGTCCTGGTTCTCGAATGGGTAGTGCACCTGCGCATACGGCATCGAGCCCGAGTCGAACCAGACGTCGAACACGTCCTCGATCCGGCGCATCGTGCTGGCGCCCGTGGGGTCATCGGGATTCGGGCGGGTGAGCTCGTCGATGAACGGGCGGTGCAGGTCGACCTCGCCTTCCGCGTTGCGCGGCAACCGGCCGAAGTCGCGCTCCAGCTCCTCGAGCGAGCCGTACACGTCGACGCGCGGGTACTCCGGGTCGTCGCTCTTCCACACCGGGATCGGCGATCCCCAGTAGCGGTTGCGGCTGATGGACCAGTCGCGGGCGCCCTCCAGCCACTTGCCGAACTGGCCGTGCTTGACGTTCTCAGGCACCCAGGTGATCTGCTCGTTGTTCGCGAGCAAGCGGTCCTTGATGTCGGTCACCCGCACGAACCAGCTCGACACCGCACGGTAGATGAGCGGGTTGCGGCACCGCCAGCAGTGCGGGTAGGAGTGCTCGTAGCTCGCCTCGCGCAGCAGGCGGCCCTCCTGACGGAGCAGGCGGATCAGCGGGCGATTGGCATCCATCCACAGTTCGCCGGCGACATCCGTCACCTGCGGCAGGAAGCGTCCGCCGTCGTCGAGACTCATGATGAGCGGGATGCCGGCCGCCTCGGTGATGCGCTGGTCGTCCTCGCCGTAGGCCGGGGCCTGGTGGACGATTCCCGTGCCGTCGCCGGTCGTGACGTAGTCGTCGACGAGAATGCGCCAGACGGTTCCGGTGCCCCAGGTCTCGGCATCCGCGTAGTAGTCGAACAGCCGGTCGTAGGACACGTCCTCGAGCTCGGAGCCCATCACCGTCTGGACGACGGCTTCGCGGGCCGCTTCGGCGCTTTCGTAGCCGAGGTCCTTCGCGTAGCCGGCCAGCAGCTCCTCGGCGAGGAGGTAGCGGTGCGCGTACGCCTCAGCGAGCTCGTCGGCGCGGCCGTCCGGCGCGTGGTGCACGTCGGCGGCGCCGGCCGGACCACCTGGGAGCACGACATAGCGGATGTCCGGACCCACCGCGAGGGCGAAGTTCGTCGGGAGCGTCCAGGGCGTCGTCGTCCACGCCAGCGCCCGGACGCCGGTGAGTCCGAGCGCCTCGGCCTTCATCCCGACGAGGGGGAAGGTCACGGTGACCGACGGGTCCTGGCGCATCTTGTAGACGTCGTCGTCCATGCGCAGCTCGTGGGTCGACAGCGGCGTCTCGTCGCGCCAGCAGTACGGCAGCACGCGGTGCCCCTCGTACGCGAGGCCCTTGTCGTGCAGCGTCTTGAACGCCCACAGCACCGACTCCATGTAGGACGGGTCGAGCGTCTTGTAGCCGCGCTCGAAGTCGACCCAGCGCGCCTGACGCGTGACGTAGTCCTCCCATTCGCGCGTGTAGGCGAGGACCGACTCGCGGGCCTTCGCGTTGAACGCCGCGACGCCCATCTCCTCGATCTGGGTCTTCTCGGTGATGCCGAGCTGCTTCATCGCCTCGAGCTCCGCGGGCAGGCCGTGCGTGTCCCACCCGAACACGCGGTCGACCCTCTTGCCCAGCATCGTCTGGAAGCGCGGGAACAGGTCCTTCGCGTAGCCGGTGAGCAGGTGGCCGTAGTGCGGCAGACCGTTCGCGAACGGCGGGCCGTCGTAGAACACCCACTCCTGCGCGCCTTTACGCTGCGCGATGGATGCGCGGAAGGTGTCGTCCGCCTGCCAGAACGCGAGCGTGTCGCGCTCGATCTCGGGGAAGCGCGGGCTCGGCACGACGGAGTCGGCGGCGGGTCCGAACGAGGACTTGGGGTAGGTCATGTCACTCCAGCAGGTTGCGATGCTTCCTGCGAGGACGACCCTTGCGAGCCGCGGTACCACCCCGCGTGACCCCCGCCGAACGGCGGGGACCCACTCTCACTGCGGCTGTGACGGGCCTGACCCGCTCGGTTCTAGTGGGGACCGGAGTCCTGTTCTTCCGAGAGCTCCCCGGTGATGGCCGGATCGATGCTGCTGCGAAGAGTCTACGCGGGTGCCGCACCCTGCGCACGCGGCGGCAGCGAGCGAGCCGCAGCGAGCAGCTCTCGCGTGAACGGATGCCGCGCCCCGGCGAACACCTCCGCGGTCGCACCCTGCTCGACCACGACACCGTCCTTCATCACGACGACCTCGTCCGCCACGGCCGCCACCACATCGAGGTCGTGCGAGACGAAGACGAGCGTCAGCCCGCGGTCGCGCTGCAGTCGGGCGAGCAGGGCGAGGACCCGCTCGCGCACGAGGGGATCGAGAGCCGAGACCGGCTCGTCGAGCACGAGCACCTCGGGGTCGGGCGCCAGAGCGCGGGCGATGGCGACGCGCTGGCGCTGCCCGCCCGAGAGCTCCGACGGGCGTCGCCGGGCCAGCGCCGGGTCGAGCTCGACCTCGGCGAGCAGCGCGAGCGCCTGCTGTCGCCGGGCGGCGCGCGGCACACCGCCCGCCTCGAGCGCCTCGGCGATCGACCGGCCGATGCGCCAGCGGGGGTCGAGGGCGCCGGCAGGGTTCTGGTGCACGAGCTGGATGCGGCGCAGCGCCGCCGCCGTCGGGATCTCACCGTCGAGGAGCACCTCGCCAGAGTCCGGACGCTCGATGCCCACGATCATGCGGGCGACGGTCGTCTTGCCCGACCCCGACTCCCCCACGATGCCCAGGGTGCGCCCTCGCGGCACGGCGAAGCTCACGTCGACGGCCGCCGGAACGTCGAACGCCTTGGACAGCCCGCTCACGCTGAGCCGCGTGGGCGAGACGTCGCCCGACGTCGGCCGCGGCTCGTGCGCGGCGGCGGCGACCAGACTGCGCGTGTACGGATGCTGCGGGTCCTCGAACACCGCCTCGGTCGCGCCGCGCTCGACGACGCGCCCGCCACGCATCACGAGCACGCCGTCGGCGACCCCGCGCACGGCCGAGAAATCGTGGCTGATGAACACGACGGCGACGCCGCGGTCGGCGATGGCGCGCAGGAGGACGAGGATGCGCGCCTGCACGGTGGCGTCGAGCGCGGTCGTGGCCTCGTCCGCGACCAGGATCGCCGGCGCGCCGGCCAGCGCCGAAGCGATGAGCGCCCGCTGCCGCAGCCCGCCGGACAGCTCATGCGGATACTGCCGCGCCCGCCGGGCGGGGTCGGGCATCGCGACCTCGCTGAGGAGGGCGTGGACGCGATCGCGGAGCACGGGGCGCGGCATCCGCTCGCCGTGCAGTCGGAGGGGCTCGGCGACCTCGGCCTCCACGCGGCGCAGCGGGTCGAGCGACACCAGGGCATCCTGCGAGACGAGGGCGATGCGGGATCCGCGCAGCCGGCGCCAGGCCCGTTCGCTCAGGGCGCGCGCGTCGACGCCGTCGATGTCGAGCGCGTCGGCGCGCACCGTGGCTCCTGCCGGGGACAGTCCGAGCAGCGCGCGGGCGGTGAGGGACTTGCCCGCGCCGGACTCGCCGATGATCGCAACGCACTCCCCCGGGGCCACCGCGACGTCGAGATCGTCGACGGCTCGCAGGTCGCCGATCGAGACGCTCAGCCCGCGCACGGTCAGTCCGGTCATCGTGTGCGCCCCTCCGCCCGGGCTCGCAGGACGCGACCCACGATCGTCGCGGCGATCACCGTGAGCGTGATCGCCGCACCCGGGAACGCCGACACCCACCATGCCTGACCGATGACGTTGCGCCCGCCGGCGAGCATCAGCCCCCACTCGGGGCTCGGTTCGGTCGGCCCCAGGCCGAGGAAGCTGAGCCCGGCCGCCGCGAGGATGCTCGAGCCGATGCCGATGGTGGCGAGCACGCTCAGCGCGCCCACGACGCCGGGGACGACGTGACGAGTGAACGCCAGCGGCGCCGAGACGCCGAGGATGCGCGCCGCTTCGACGTGCTCGGCCAGCCGGAGCGAGCGGGTCTGCACCCTCGCCAGACGGATGTATATCGGGACGGCGGCGAGCGTCACAGCGATCGCGACGTTCACCGGCCCCGGCCCGAGCACGGCGACCACGACGAGGGCGATGAGGAACTCGGGGAACGCCAGCAGGATGTCGGTGGCGCGCATGGCGACGGCGTCCACGACGCGCGGCGCCACACCCGACAGCGCGCCGACCGTCAGGCCGACCGCGAACGCCAGGGCTGTCGCCAGCACGCCGATGCCGACCGATCGGCCCGTGCCGTAGACGACGCGCGAGTAGACGTCGCGTCCGCTCTGGTCGGTGCCGAAGAAGTGCTCGGCGCTGGGCGGCAGCAGAGTCGCGCGCACGTCGGTCTGGAGAGGGTCGTGCGTGGCGAAGAGCTGGGGCGCGACGGCCAGCGCGGCGATCGCCACGAGCACGACGAGCGCGGCGAGCATGCCGACCCGGCGGGACGCGCTCATGCGACCACCTGCTCTCGCGCGACGCCGGCGCCCGGTGCGCGCCGCAGCCGCGGGTCGAGGAGCGGATAGGTGAGTTCGACGACGAGGTTGACGATGACGAAGACGACCGCGCTCAGAAGGATGATGCCCGTGATCACGGGGAGGTCGCGGTCGGTGATGGCCGCGAGGGTGACGCGGCCGAGCCCCGGGCGGGCGAAGACGGTCTCGACGAGCACCGCACCGCCGAGAAGGGACCCGACGAGATAGGCGGCGAGCGTGAGGGCGCCGGTGGCCCCGTGCCGGAGCGTGTGGTGGAGGGTGAGCCACGTCGGCCCGGCACCGCGGGCGCGCACGGTGGTGGCGAACGGCTGACGCTCGGCGGCTTCGATGCCGTCGCGGAGGACCTGGCCGAGCAGCGCCGCGATCGGCAGGGCGAGCGTGACGGCCGGGAGCACGATGGTCGCAGGATTCCGCGAGCCGGCGACGGGGAACCACCCGAGCCCGAACGCGAAGACGCTCAGCAGGAGCAGCCCGATCCAGAACACCGGCGACGAGAGGACCACCAGCTCGACGCCGGCGACCACGCCGCGCGACGCCCGGCCGCGCGCGAGCAGTGCCACGGCGAACGCCACCGCGACGGCGATCAGCAGCGCGAGCGCGGAGAGCTGCAGTGTCGCGCCGAGCTGACGGCCGATGACCTCGGTCACCGGCATCCGCAGCTGATACGACTCGCCGAGATCGCCGCGCAGCAGCTGACCGAGATAGCCGATGTACTGCTCCAGCGGCGGGCGGTCGAGGCCGAGCTCGGCACGGATCCCGTCCTTCACCGCGTCGCTCACCTGCGCCTGCGGGCCGAGCATGACCTCGACGGGGTCGCCCGGGATGATCCGAAGCGCGAGAAAGGCGACGGTCGCGGCTCCCCACAGCACGATGACGATGGATGCCGCGATCCCCGCGGCTCGCGCCGCGAGGCGCGCGAGACCCTCCCGCCGTGCCGTCATCTCGTGCTGCGCCCTGCCCTTCCCGGGCGCCGGGTCAGCCGACGCTGACGTCGTAGAACAGCGGGCGCCCGTACAGATCGTAGGCGAGCCCCTCCACCGTGTCGCCGACGGCGGTGATGAGCGACGGGCTGTACAGCGGGACGATCGCGACGTGCACGGCGTTCCACTGCTGCACCTCGCCGTAGATCTCGCCGCGCTCGGCGGTGTCGGCTGTCGCCACACCGCGCTCGAGGAGCGCATCGAGGTCGGCGTCGCTCACCTGCGAGGCGTTCTGGAAGCCCTCGGTGTGGAGGTGGCTGCGCAGCAGATCGGGATCCACCCCGGAGAAGCCCCAGTCGGTGAGGTCGAAGGTCTTCGGCCCGTACTGCTCGTTGTACGCGCCGGGCTCGAGCACCTCGCGCACGACCTCGAAGCCGACGGCCTTGAGGTCGGACTGGATCGCATTGGCGAGTGCGGCTCGGTCGTCCGGCACGGGCGTCCACGCGATCCAACGGGCCGAGAGGCGCTCGCCGTCCTTCGTGCGGTAGCCCTCGGCGTCGCGCGCCGTCCACCCGGCCTCGTCGAGGAGCGTCTCGGCCGCGCTGGCGTCGAACGGCCACGAGCCCTCCAGCGACGCGTCGTACGTCGGGGTCGTGGATCCGAGCACCGACCATGCGCGGGGGAACTGGCCGAAGAAGATCTCGTCGACGGCCGTGTCGATGTCGATGGCCTGCGCGAACGCCTGTCGCACCTTCTGGTCGGCGAAGACGCCGTGCTTCTCGTTCAAGTACAGCGAGTACGGAAGACCCGGGTACTCCTTCGAGTCGACGGTGAGCGAGTCGTCCAGGTCGGCGGCCAGGTTCGGGGGCAGCTGGCTGGCCAGGTCGGCCTCGCCGCTCTCGACGACTCCCACCCGGACGGATGCCTCGGGAAGGATCTCGACGCGCAGCGTCTCGAACTGCGCCGCGCCGGAGTCATGCGGCCCCCACGCGTAGTCGTCGTTGCGCGTGTAGACGATCTCCTGGTCCGGCGTGTACTCGGTGAGCTCGAACGGACCGGTGCCGACCGTGATGCCGGGACCGCCCGCCTTGAGCTGATCGGCCGACGCCTCGAGGACCGCCGGCGAGTAGAACCCGAGCAGTGCAGTGCTCGCCGCCTGCAGGAACGGCGAGTACGGCTGGGTGAACGAGACGCGCACCGTGTGCTCGTCGACGACCTCGGTGCCCGCATAGAACTCGCCGCCGAGCATGCTGGCCGCCTGGGCCGATGCGGTCTCAGGGTCGGCGATGCGGTCGAAGTTCGCCTTCACCGCCGCCGCGTCGAAGGGCTCGCCGTCGTGGAATGTCACGTCGTCGCGAAGGGTGAAGACGTAGGAGGCGCCGTCGTCCTCGATCTCCCAGCTCTCGGCGAGCCACGGTGAGAATGAGCCGTCGGCCTCCTGGAACACCAGCGAGTCCAGCGCGGCGCGCTGCACCATCGACGACACGTCGAGCTGGCTCGTCTGGGGATCCATGTGGCCGGCCGACAGGTTCGCGCCCTCGATCGCCCACACCACCTCACCGCCGCCGTCGCCGGCGTCGGTCGTGGCGGCCGCGCACGAGCTGAGCACGAGCGCGGCGATGAGCGGAGCGGCGGCGACGGCCAGGCGTCGGCGCAAGGGGGAAACGGGCATGGCTGACCTCGGGAAGTCTGAGACGGGGATGTCTCTACGCTATCGGTTTGTGGACGCGGTCGATAAACGCTCCCCTCGCCCCGATTGTTCCCGCGCCTCGCGACGGCGGCTCCCGCACGTCGGCACAGCCCTTCGATAGCGTCGTCGCATGGCCCGTCCCCCGGCGTATCCGCAGCCCCCGCGCGTCTCCGCGCCCGATCTCCCCCGCGAGCTCACCGACGTCATCGGACTCGAGCGGCGCGCAGATCATCTGCAGGCGAGCATCGGCGGATTGGACGGGGAGGTGGATGCCTCGCACGCCGCGCTCACCGAGTGCACGGTCGCCGCGGCATCCGTCGATCGTCTCGACCTCACCGGAGCGACCCTGGTGGATGTGGAGTTCGACGCGCTGCGCGCGACGAGTGTGCACGGCGCCGACGCGCGACTCCGGCGCGTGCGGCTGACCGGCGGTCGCATCGGGACCCTCGATCTGGGAGCGGCCGGCATGGACGAGGTCGAACTGCGCGGCATCCGCATCGACTATCTCTCCCTCGGCGGGGCGAAGGTCGAAGACCTGCTCGTGGCCGACTGCACGATCGAGACCCTCGACCTGCCGCAGGCCACCCTCACACGCGTGCGCTTCGAGAACACCCGGGCCGGTGAGGTCGACACCCGCGGGATGCGCGCGGACAGCGTGGACTTCCGAGGGCTCGACGCCGCGGCGTACCTCGACGTGGCATCGCTGCGCCGGGTGACGCTGACCCCGTGGCAGGTCGAGCAGCTCGCGCCGGCGTTCGCCGCGGCGCTCGCCATCGACGTCCAGGACTGAGCCGCCGGGCTCGGCCGGCCGACCCGGTAGAATCGTGCGGCAACCCACACTCAGGCACGCTCACACAGTGCCGCACATATCGAACGAGGAGACCCCTATGGCCGACGCGCTGATTCCCGACAAGCCCGCACTCGAGGGTCTCGAAGACAAGTGGGACGCCGCCTGGACAGAGCAGGGCACGTACCTGTTCGACCGCATCCGCGCCGCCGAAGTCGGCCGTGCCGGCATCTTCTCGGTCGACACTCCCCCGCCCACGGCGTCGGGGAGCCTCCACATCGGCCACGTGTTCAGCTACACGCACACCGACGTGAAGGTGCGCTTCGAGCGCATGCGCGGCAAGACCGTCTTCTACCCGATGGGCTGGGACGACAACGGCCTGCCGACCGAGCGGCGCGTGCAGAACTACTACGGCGTCCGCTGCGATCCGTCGCTGCCGTACGACCCCGACTTCACGCCGCCGTTCGAGGGCGGTGACAACAAGAGCAGCCGCGCCGCCGACCAGGTGCCGGTGAGCCGCCGCAACTTCATCGAGCTCTGCGAGAAGCTCACCGTCGAGGACGAGAAGCACTTCGAGGCGCTGTGGCGCTCGCTCGGACTCAGCGTCGACTGGACGCAGACCTACCGCACCATCTCGGACGATACCCTGCGCACCAGTCAGTTGGCGTTCCTGCGCAATCTGGAGCGCGGCGAGGCCTACCAGGCGATGGCCCCGACGCTGTGGGACATCGACTTCCGCTCGGCGATCGCCCAAGCCGAGCTCGAGGACCGCGATCAGCCCGCCGCCTATCACCGGGTCGCCTTCCACAAGGCCGACGGCTCGGGCGACGTCCACATCGAGACGACGCGTCCGGAGCTGCTCCCGGCGTGCGTCGCCCTCGTGGCGCACCCCGACGACGAGCGCTACCAGCCGCTCTTCGGCACCACCGTGCGCACCCCGCTGTTCGACGTCGAGGTGCCCGTGCTCGCGCACCCGCTCGCCCAGCAGGACAAGGGCTCCGGCATCGCGATGATCTGCACCTTCGGCGACGTGACCGACATCATCTGGTGGCGCGAGCTCGACCTGCCCAACCGCACGATCCTGGGCCAGGACGGCCGCGTCATGGCCGAGGCCCCCGACGTGATCGCGTCGGATGCAGCCAAGGCCGCGTACGCGGAGTTGGCGGGCAAGACGGTGTTCAGCGCGAAGAAGCGCATCGTCGAGCTGCTGCAGGAGTCAGGCGAGATGGAGGGAGCGCCCCAGCCCTTCACCCACGCCGTCAAGTTCTACGAGAAGGGCGACCGCCCGCTCGAGATCGTGTCGACCCGTCAGTGGTACATCCGCAACGGCGCGCGCGACGAGGCTCTCCGCGACAAGCTCATCGCGCTCGGGCGGGAGGTCTCATGGCACCCCGACTTCATGCGCGTGCGGTTCGAGAACTGGACCAATGGGCTCACCGGCGACTGGCTCGTGTCGCGCCAGCGATTCTTCGGCGTGCCCATCCCGGTCTGGTACGGGCTCGACGAGAACGGCGACCGCGACTACACCCGGGTTCTCACGCCCGACGCCGCCTCGCTCCCCATCGACCCGACCACCGACGTGCCGTCCGGCTACACCGAGGACCAGCGCGGCGTACCGGGCGGCTTCGACGGCGAGGCCGACATCTTCGACACGTGGGCGACCTCCTCGCTGACGCCGCAGCTCGCCGGCGGCTGGGAGCGCGATCCCGAGCTGTGGAACCTCGTGGCGCCATTCGACGTGCGCCCCCAGGGCCAGGACATCATCCGCACGTGGCTCTTCTCGACGATGCTGCGCAGCGCGCTGGAGGACGACTGCGCGCCGTGGACGGATGCCGCGATCTCGGGGTTCATCGTCGACCCCGACCGCAAGAAGATGTCGAAGTCGAAGGGCAACGTCGTCACGCCCGCCGACATCCTCGCCCAGCACGGCTCCGACGCCGTCCGCTACTGGGCGGCATCGAGCCGCCTCGGCACCGACGCCGCCTTCGACCCGCAGAACCCGACGCAGATCAAGATCGGACGGCGTCTCGCGATCAAGGTGCTCAACGCGGCCAAGTTCGTGCTCTCGTTCCCGGTTCCCGAAGGGGCACAGGTCACGCACGCGCTGGACGCGTCCATGCTCACCACGCTCGACGGCGTTGTGCGCGATGCGACCAAGGCGCTGGAGTCGTTCGACCACGCCCGCGCCCTCGAGGTGACGGAATCGTTCTTCTGGACGTTCTGCGACGACTACCTCGAGCTGGTCAAGGAGCGCGCGTACAACCAGACCGATGTGGGCCAGGCGTCCGCGGCGCTCGCGCTGCGCACCGCCCTGTCGACCATGCTGCGGCTCTTCGCGCCGGTGATCGCGTTCGCCGCCGAAGAGGCGTGGTCGTGGTTCAACGAGGGGTCCGTGCACACCTCGTCGTGGCCCGAGCCGCTCGGGACCCAGGGCGACACCGCCGTGCTGAAGGTCGTCGGCGAGGCGCTGATCGGCATCCGCCGCGCGAAGACCGAGGCGAAGGCCTCGCAGAAGACGCCCGTCACGCGCGTCGCGATCGCCGGGCCCCCGGCATCCCTCGACGCCCTCCGCCTCGCCGAAGGCGACCTCAAGGCGGTCGGCCGCATCGCCGAGATCGTCTACGCCGAGGCCGACGAGCTCGCCGTCACCGACATCGAACTCGCCCCCCAGGAGGCCTGACATGCAGCTCGGCACACGCTGGACGTCGGGCGACGAGCCCCCCAAGTCCGTCCCGGCTGCGCTGCGGACCGGGATCGAGGCGGTCGACGCCACGATCCCGGTCGATCAGCTCGGTCAGCCGCGCCCCCGATGGACGCTGACCTGGCTCGAGGGGAGGCCGATCGCCGAGCTCGACACCGGCATCATCGTGTCGCTCGACGACAACGGTCAGGCCGTCGCGCGCAACGACCCCGAGGACGGCTTCGGCTGATCGGCGCTCACTCCTCGGGCTCGCTGTGCTTCGACGCCTCGAGGAGCAGCTTCGACGCGACGAGTGCGGCGAGCAGCGTCGCCACCGCGGCGATCACATAGGGCAGACGCAGGTCGTAGCGCGCCACCCAGCCGCCGAGCAGCGTGGCGAACGGGAACAGCCCCCACGTGAACGTGCGGATGATCCCGAGCACCCGGCCGAACAGGTGGCCCGGCACGATGGCTTGGCGCAGGGCGCCCCACGGCACGTTCCACACCGAGACCGCACACGCCATGAGGCCGTAGGCGATCGTGCCGGTCACGACCTCGGGTGCCGCCCACACAGCGGCGAGGGATGCCGCGGCCACGATGTTCGCGCCGAGCATGACCGGACCGCGGCCGAAGCGCTCGACCAGCGTGGACGCGACGAGCGAGCCGGCGAGGGCGCCGAGTCCGATACCGGCGGTCACGAGACCGATGGCGGCCGGCGCGACGGCGAGCTCGTCGAGGAAATAGAGGATGGTGGGGGCCTGGGCGAATGAGAATGCCGAGCCGACGACCGAGGTGAAGACCACCATCGACCGCAGGAAGCGGTGGTGCCACAGGTAGGAGATCGCCTCGCGGGCGGAGACGCTCACACCGGGCGTCGACGGGGCGGCCGCCCCAGCCTGCTCGGCAGCCTGCTCGGCGAGGCCTTCGGCTGCAGCGAGCGGTTCGCCGGCGACGACGGCAGCCGCCGGCTCCGGGGCGTCCTGCCGCTGTGCAGCCGGGGCGTCGCGCAGCGGACGGGCGGCCGACAGCGGCAGCATCACGGCGAGGGCGATGGGGATCAGGTAGCCGGCCGCGCCCACCCAGAGCGGGAGCGCCAGTGATACGGCGAACAGCACGCCGCCGATCGGCGTGGCGATGAAGTTGTCGATCGTGATCTGCGCGGCCTGCAGGAATCCGTTCGCGCGGTCGAGGGAGCGCCGCTCGACGAGCGACGGGACGATCGCGTTCGTGGCGTTGTCGAACAGCGTTTCGCCGAAGCCGAACACGAGGGTCGCGGCGAAGAGCCACCAGATGTCGAGCGCGCCCGTGACCGTGAGGACCGCGAGCCCGACGGCCGCCAGACCGCGCAGTGCGTTGGCGAGCGCCATGATGCGCCGGCGGTCGTAGCGGTCGACGATCATCCCGGCGGGCAGGCCGAACACGAGCCACGGCACGAACGCCAGCGCACCGAGTGCGGCGATCGCGAGGGGGTCGCGGGTGAGCGTCGTGGCGATGAGCGGAACGGCTACGCGGCCCACTCCGTCGGCGAGGTTGCTGAAGGCTGCCGCCGTCCAGAGCTTGCCGAAGTCGGCGCCCAGCCGGGGCTTCGCGGCGGGTCGGCCGCCCGATGAGGCGACGGGCTGAGGGGGCCGGCCCTTGCGCCCGGCCCCCTCGGTCTGGTCCGCGGTGCCCACGGTGTCGGTCATCGCGGGAGCATCCCCACGGCGCCCATGGCCAGGGCGTCCGAGCGGGTGTCGCCGGCGGCGGTCTGCGCGACACGGGGGCCGTCGGTCGTGCCGCGACGCTCGACGCGGGTCGCGACGAAGCGGTCGAGGCCGGCGGCGGTGGTCAGCAGCATCCGCTCGAATCCGGTGGCGCGGACGACGGCGTGCGATGCAGTGAGAGCGGTCATGACTGTCCTCCAATTTCGGGGAGCGGGAAGAGGTCGGCGCGGATGGTGACCGGCCGCACGTTCTCGCCGCTCTGATTGCGGTAGTTGTCCACGGCCTCATCGATCAGGGCCATGATCTTGAGCGCGAGCTCCTTGCTCTGCTCGGGCGTGAGCCGGGCGGTGGCGGTGGAGATCAGCGTCCCCTCCTGCCACATCGCGTCTTCACCGCCGATGCCGCGGTTGACGAACTCGAGGAGCTGGTCGTTGCGGTTGCGCAGGAACTCGGTCATCACGACCTGCGTGGCCGCGCGGCCGGCGGGGGTCGTCATGGCGTCGGGGCTCGCGAACGAGACTCCGCCGATGGGACGCTCCCACCAGCGCTCGCGGCCCGTGCCGCGGTCGGCGGCCTCCTGGATGAGGTCGTGCTTGGCGAGCGCGCGCAGGTGATAGCTGGTGGCGCCGCTCGACTCCCCCAGCCGCTCGGCCAGGGAGCTCGCGGTCTGCGGGCCGTACTGGCTGAGGATGTCGTAGATCTTGACGCGAAGCGGGTGCGCCAGCGCCCGAAGAGCACCTGAGTCGAGAACACGGTCCTCGTTGTGGCGCTGCTCGGCCCGGGCCATGGCCTCGGCCTGGTCGCTGGTCTCGTTCTCTGCCATGCGTTCAGAGTAGCCATGCAAAGACTTCTTTGCAAGTGTTTCTTTGCAACGGACTATTTGCAAAGGAATGGCGGCATCGGCAGTCGTCCTGACTAGGCTGTACGCCATGCCCAACGAGAACCCGCTGCTCTCTCCCGCCACGCTCCCCTACGGTCTGCCTGACTACACGGCGATCCGGCCGGAGCACTACCTGCCCGCCTTCCAGGCGGCGTTCGAGGAGCACACGCGCGAGATCGCGAACATCACGCGGGTGCGCTCGGTGCCGACCTTCGAGAACACCCTCCTGCCGCTCGAGGAGAGCGGAAGGCTTCTCGGCGACGTGGCCCGCACGTTCTACACGGTGTCGTCCGCCGACGCGACGCCCGACATCCAGGCGATCGAGGAGGAGCTCGCCCCGCTGATGTCGGCGCATCAGGACTCGATCCAGCTCGACGCGCAGCTCTACTGGCGCATCAAGACCGTGCACGATCAGCTCGACTCCCTCGGCCTCGGGCCTGAGCAGCGCTATCTCGTCGAGCGCCACTTCCGCGAGATGACCCATGCCGGTGCCGCGCTCGACGACGCCGCCAAGGAACGCCTCACCGCTCTCAACCAGCGCCTGTCGACCCTGACGACGTCGTTCGAGAAGAACCTCCTGAACGACACGAACGACCTCGCCGTGGTCTTCGACAGCGTCGCGGAGCTCGACGGTCTCACCGAGGGTGAGCTCTCGGCAGCCGCCCAGGCTGCTGCGGACCGAGGACTCGAGGGCAAGTGGGTCGTGACCCTGACGCTGTTCACGGGGCATCCGTATCTCTCCTCACTGACCGACCGCGACAGCCGCAGGCGGATCCTCGATGCCTCGCGCGCGCGCGGATCGCGCGGCAACGATCACGACAACCGCGCCGTGCTGCTCGAGATCGTGCGCCTGCGTGCCGAGCGCGCCGCGCTGCTCGGCTACGACACCCACGCCGCGTACATCACCTCCGACGAGACCGCCGGATCACCCGAGGCCGTACACGACCTGCTCCGCCGGCTCGCTGTGCCGGCAGCGCGCAACGTCGCCAAGGAGCAGGCCGCCCTCCAGGCGATCGTCGACGCCGAGCTCGAGCCGTTCACGCTCGCGGCGCACGACTGGGCGTTCTACACCGAGAAGGTGCGCGCCGCCGAGTACGACCTCGATCGCAGCGCGCTGCGCCCCTGGTTCGAGGCCGAGCGGGTGCTGCAGGACGGCGTGTTCCGCGCCGCCACCGATCTCTACGGCGTGACGTTCGCAGAACGGCCCGACATCCCCGCCTACCACCCCGACGCGCGTGTCTTCGAGCTGCACAACGCCGACGGCAGCGAGCTGGGGCTGTTCATCCTCGACCTCTACACGCGCGACACCAAGCGCGGCGGCGCGTGGATGAACTCCATCGTCTCGCAGTCGGCCCTGCGCGGCACGCGGCCCATCGTGGTGAACAACCTGAACGTTCCCAAGCCGGCGCCCGGCACGCCGTCTCTGCTGACCCTCGACGAGGTCACGACGCTCTTCCACGAGTTCGGACACGCCCTCCACGGGCTGTTCGCGACCGTGACGTACCCGCACTTCGCCGGCACGAACGTGTTCCGCGACTTCGTCGAGTTCCCCAGCCAGGTCAACGAGATGTGGATCTACTGGCCCGAGATCCTCGACGCCTACGCCCGCCACGTCGACACCGACGAGCCGCTGCCTGCGGAGGTCGTCGAGAAGCTGCACGCGTCAGAGGCGTTCAACCAGGGCTTCGCGACCAGTGAGTACCTGGCCGCGTCCTGGATCGACCAGGCGTGGCACTCGCTGACGTCGGAGCAGGCGACGGCCGACATCGATGTGGCGTCTTTCGAGGCAGCCGCCCTTGCCGACATCGGCCTCGACAACCCCGCTGTGCCGACGCGCTACTCGTCGACGTACTTCGCGCACGTGTTCTCCGGCGGGTACAGCGCGGGCTACTACTCCTACATCTGGAGCGAGGTGCTCGACGCCGACACGGTCGAGTGGTTCCGTGAGAACGGCGGCCTGACGCGCGACAACGGCGACCGGTTCCGTCAGCGCCTGCTCGGGGTCGGCGGGTCGAAGGATCCGCTCGAGGCCTACCGCGACTTCCGTGGGCGGGATGCCGACATCCGGCCTCTCCTCGAGCGCCGCGGCCTCGTCGCCTGAGACGCGGCAGCCCGCCCGCCTACCGGCGCACCCCAGCGGACAGCCGGCACCAGCGGTCAGTCCGGGTGCGCCGTGACCCATGCGGCTGCCGCCGCGCGGGAGGAGACCCCGAGCTTCTGCCGGGCGTTCGCCACGTGACGGTGGACGGTGTGGACGCTGAGGAACAGCTCGTCGGCGATCTGCGCGTCGGTGCGGCCTCGGGCGACGAGCAGCAGGACCTGACGCTCGCGGGCCGAGATCGGACCCTCGCCGCGCGGTGCGCCGCCGCTCTCCCCCGGTGATCGCATCGCTGCGAGCTCCGACGGATCGACGCCGGCGAAGGCGAGCGCGTGCTGCAGCAGAGCGCGGCTGTCGCCGTGCCAGGGGTGGTGCGCGGTGCCGTCGAGGATGCGGAGCTCCGCGCCGGGGATCGCCGCCGCCGTGCCGGCCCCGAGCGGGAGCGGGATCGCGCGATCGCCGCGGCGGTGCATCACGAGGGTCGGCGCACGCACCGCACCGGCGGCCGCGCTCGCGTCGATGGCGTAGACCTCGGCCAGCGCGGCCGCGGCGGCCTCGGACGAGCCGCTCGCCCGCTGATGTCGCAGGTAGGCGTGCTGCTCGTCGGGCGTCGCATCGGGGAAGAACACGTCCGACATGACCCTGCCGCCCACACCCCAGCTCCTCCGCACGAGATCGACGAGCGCGTCGCGGTCGGCCTGCGGGGCGATGTCGGTGCCGCGCAGGTAGGCGCCAGAGAGGATCATGCGATCCACGCGGTCGGGATGCCGCGCGGCCAACTCGATCGCGACGGGAGCGCCCGACGACCCCGCCAGCACGGTCGCCGCGTCGACGCCCGCGGCGTCGAGCACGGCGGTGAGTGCGTCGACATGGCGCGCGACTGTGATCGCACCCCGCGGCGACCGCGTGAGGCCGGTGCCGGGCGGGTCCATCCGGATCACCCGCCGACTGCCCGCCAGCGTCTCGATGAAGTGGCGGATCGGCTCGTACTCGAGGTCGTGGACGAGGTGACTCATCCACCAGCCGCCGAGCAGGAGCGGCTCTCCCTCTCCGAGTTCGGTCCAGGCGACATCGTCGGATCCCGACCATGCGTGCCGGGTCGTCGAGGTGCCGTCCACGTGTTCAGTATGGAACACGCGCCCCGTGCCCGCGGCGCATGCGGAGAGCGTGCAGACCCTGATGGCGCAGCGCGATCCAGGTCGCATCCGCCCTCGCCACGATCTCGCCCGCCGCATCCGTCAGCGCGACCGAGGTCTCGTAGCGCCGTCCTTCGTGCGCGCGGGTCCAGCTGTGGACGACCAGCTGCTCCCCCACCCGCGGACGCCGCTCGACCTCCGCCGTCATGGTGCCGAGCA
This sequence comes from Microbacterium gallinarum, assembly GCF_014837165.1. Lineage (GTDB taxonomy): Bacteria > Actinomycetota > Actinomycetes > Actinomycetales > Microbacteriaceae > Microbacterium > Microbacterium gallinarum. The sequence goes on along the minus strand of NZ_JACSPM010000004.1, from coordinate 311,634 downwards.
GGCACAGCTCGCGATCGCGCAGGGCCGCCGCGGGATAGCTCGCGCAGTCCATCGCCGCCCACACGGCGGGGAACGGAGCGGCACCGCCCACAGAGTCGCGGCTCCCCACGATCCACGGTGCGGCCAGCAGCTCGGGACGACCCGGCGCGAATCCGGGTGTGACGTGCATGCCGTCGGCGCGACGTGGCCCGCAGACCACGCAGTCGGAGAGCGGATGCCGCAGCCCGGCGAGCGGGTGCGCGTCGCGAGCCGCCAGCGCCTCGTTGAAGGAGGGCGGGGCGGGGATGCCGGTTTCGGCCAGGGCACCCGGACGAGCCTCGGCGACGACCCGGCGCCCGGCATGGATGAGGATCCCGCCCCCACCGTCGCGACGCGCGACGAGCAGACGCCGGAGCGGGATCGGACGCCGCAGCACGACGGTGACCACATCGGCGTCGACGTGCCGGGCGATCGTGCCGGCGGCGAATCCGCCATTCGCAGAGCGACGAGGTCCGTTCAGTCGGGCGTCCAATGAGAACACACTGTCGGGCAGCGCCGCAGGCGGGCCAGCAGAGGGCCTCAGCCCCTCGGCGGTGCCCGCGACGGGGCGGCCGAAGACCGCCGCAGCACGGTGGGTGGAGAACACGAGTCCAGTCATGGCTCGAGTCAACCGGCGAGGACGCCCTCGTCGCGTCGCGCGAATCGGCCAACTGTCCGATGGCCGGAATCGGCCATCGAGACTCGCTCGCCGACTACCGCGATGCTCAGCGCAGGCCGAGCTCCTGAGCGAAAGACCGCACGCGTGCGGCCATGGCGGCGGGTACCTCCGCGACCGTGAAGTGGCCGCCTTCCTCGAGCCGCTCGAACATGCGGAGATCCCGGTAGAAGGAGCGGGCGAGGGACTCGGGGTAGTCGCCTTCGTGACGCTGGATGAAGACCGCGGCCGGAACCTCCACCGGATCGATCGCTGCGGCCTGGTCGGCTCCCTCGTAGTACGGGCGGGCGCTGCCGCCAGGGTGTCGGGCCGGGTCGCCTGCGCATGACCGTACGCGCCGTGCTCATCATGATCCGCCGAGATGCGCGCGAAGAACGCGCGTTCGTCGGGATCGGTGAGCTCGGCACGCTCGGCTAACGACGGGAAGTGCGCGTGCGTCGCGATGACACCGGCCACGACCTCAGGATGCCGCGACGCGATGAGGTCGTTGACGTTCGCCGAGACGTCCTCGCCGTAGGTGAGTACGAGCGGTAGCCCAGCACCTCGGTCATCAGGCGGTGCATCGTCGACGCGAGTCGCCTCTCGTCGATGGTGCCGTCGCGGTACGGGCTCGAGAACGCGAAACCCGGAATGCTCGGAACGACGACGTGGAAGTCGGGCAGCAGCTTCGCGAAATCGAGCTGCAGGGCGAAGGTGTGGGGCCAGCCGTGCATCACCAGCAGCGCGGGCGCATCCGCGCGCGACGACGGCAGGTGCGCGAAGTGGATGTCGGCATCACCGATCGCGACGACGAACTGCGGATGCGTGTTCAGCCACGCCTCACGGGCCCGCCAGTCGAATGTGCGCCATGACTGCACCAGTGCGGACAGATACGCGGCCGACATGCCCGACCACGGCTTGCGAGGCGAGTCGGGCAGCAGACGGGTCCGGTCGAGCCGTTCGTGCAGGTCTGCGAGCACGGCGTCATCGACCCGGATGCGGAAAGGGGCGGGCTGCGCGGTCACGCGTGCGACGTTACCGACGGCCGACGACACCCGGGGTGCGCCGCGTACGGCTGCGTCGGCCGTGACGGGTCAGGCGCTCTTGCGCTTCTCGCGCAGCACCAGCGTCGGGGGCGCGCCCTCGTCGACGGAGGCGCGCGTGACGATCACCTTGTCGACATCGTCGGTGGAGGGGATCTCGAACATGATCGGTCCCAGCACGTCTTCGAGGATCGCGCGGAGTCCGCGGGCGCCGGTCTTGCGCTCCACCGCCAGTTCGGCGATCGCCTCGAGCGCCTCGGAGTCGAACTCGAGGGTCACGCCGTCGAGCTCGAACATGCGGTGGTACTGCTTGACCAGGGCGTTCTTCGGCTCGGTGAGGATCTCCATGAGCGCCTCGCGGTCGAGCGGCGACACCGACGCGACTACGGGAAGACGGCCGATGAACTCGGGGATCAGCCCGAACTTGTGCAGGTCTTCGGGGCGCACCTCGCTGAAGAGGCTCAGGTCGTCGCCCTTGTTGTGCAGGGGTGCGCCGAAGCCGATGCCGTGCTTGCCGACGCGCGCGGAGATGATGTCTTCCAGGCCCGCGAACGCACCGGCGACGATGAACAGCACGTTCGTCGTGTCGATCTGGATGAACTCCTGGTGCGGATGCTTGCGGCCGCCCTGCGGCGGAACCGAAGCGACCGTGCCCTCGAGGATCTTGAGCAGCGCCTGCTGCACGCCTTCACCCGAGACGTCGCGCGTGATCGACGGGTTCTCGGCCTTGCGGGCGATCTTGTCGACCTCATCGATGTAGATAATGCCGGTCTCAGCGCGCTTCGTGTCGAAGTCGGCGGCCTGCAGGAGCTTGAGGAGGATGTTCTCGACGTCTTCGCCGACGTAGCCCGCCTCGGTGAGCGCGGTGGCATCGGCGACCGCGAACGGCACGTTGAGGCGCTTCGCGAGGGTCTGAGCGAGGTACGTCTTGCCGCAGCCCGTCGGCCCGAGCAGCAGGATGTTGCTCTTGGCGATCTCGATCTCGTCGGCGCGCTGCTCGGCGGACTGGATCGTGCCGTGCGCGCGCACGCGCTTGTAGTGGTTGTACACCGCGACGGAGAGCGCGCGCTTGGCGGCCTGCTGCCCGACGACGTACTCCTCGAGGAAACCGAAGATCTCACGCGGCTTCGGGAGGTCGAAGTCGGTCACCACGCCCGAGGACGACTCGGCCATGCGCTCTTCGATGATCTCGTTGCACAGCTCGACGCACTCGTCGCAGATGTAGACGCCGGGGCCGGCGATCAACTGCTGCACCTGCTTCTGGCTCTTGCCGCAGAAGGAGCACTTGAACAGGTCGGCGCTCTCACCGATGCGTGCCATGCGGCTCCTCCTCGTCGCGCCGGGGCAGACCCCTGGCTGTCCTCCGAGCCTAATCGTTCGAGCCGACATGCGGCGGGATTGCGACACGCGTTGTGAAGTATGCGGCGTCCGCCCACAGCGAAGCCCCGCCGCCCCGCGGTGCGGGGAGACGGGGCTGCGCGGCATCCGCTCTACTTCGTCAGTGCGGCGGGGGTGCGCTTGCGGGTCGTGAGGACCTGGTCGACCAGACCGTACGCGAGCGCCTCCTCGGCACCCAGGATCTTGTCGCGGTCGATGTCCTTGTTGACCTCTGCGACGGTCTTGTTCGAGTGCTTCGACAGCGTCTCCTCGAGCCAGGTGCGCATGCGCATGATCTCCTGAGCCTGGATCTCGATGTCGCTCGCCTGGCCGTGCCCCGCCTCGCCCATCGCGGGCTGGTGGATCAGGATGCGGGCGTTCGGCAGCGCGAGACGCTTGCCGGGCGCGCCGGCCGCGAGGAGCACGGCGGCCGCGGAGGCCGCCTGGCCGAGCACCACAGTCTGGATCTGCGGCGAGACGTACTGCATCGTGTCGTAGATCGCCGTCATGGCCGTGAACGAGCCGCCGGGCGAGTTGATGTACATGATGATGTCGCGGTCGGGGTCCTGGCTCTCGAGCACGAGCAGCTGCGCCATGACATCGTCGGCCGACGCGTCGTCGACCTGCACGCCGAGGAAGATGACGCGGTCCTCGAAGAGCTTGTTGTACGGGTCCTGGCGCTTGTAGCCGTAGGCCGTGCGCTCCTCGAACTGCGGCAGGACGTAGCGGCTGCCGGGCATCTGGAGCCCCTGCGGGGCGCTGGGTCCGAAGGTGGGGGTCTGCATTGCGGGTTCTCTCTCTTTCGCCTTCGGTGCGCTCAGTTGGCGGTTCCGCCGCCGCCGATGACGTCGGTCGCGGACTCGCGGATGTGGTCGACGAAACCGTACTCGAGGGCCTCGTCGGCGCTGAACCAGCGGTCGCGGTCGCCGTCGGCGTTGATCTGCTCGACGGACTTGCCCGTCTGCGCCGCCGTGATCTCGGCGAGGCGCTTCTTCATGTCGAGGATCAGCTGCGCCTGGGTCTGGATGTCGCTCGCCGTGCCTCCGAAGCCGCCGTGGGGCTGGTGCAGCAGCACGCGCGCGTTCGGCGTGATGTAGCGCTTGCCCTTGGTGCCGGCGGTGAGGAGCAGCTGTCCCATCGAGGCGGCCATGCCGATGCCGACGGTGACGATGTCGTTCGGCACGAACTGCATCGTGTCGTAGATCGCCATGCCGGCAGTGATCGATCCGCCGGGCGAGTTGATGTAGAGGTAGATGTCCTTCTCGGAGTCCTCGGCGGCGAGCAGGAGGATCTTCGCGCAGATCTCGTTCGCGTTCTCGTCTCGCACCTCCGACCCGAGCCAGATGATGCGGTCCTTCAGCAGCCTGTCGAAGACGCTCGTCGCGACAAGTGGTTCGGCCATGTGTACTCCTGATTCCGTGGTCGTGCCATCGAATCTACCGGCGCGCCGCGGGCGACCCGCCCGTGTTCGCCCTGGGCAGATCAGTCCTGCGGGTCGACGAGATCGCGCGCGTACGCGGCGACGGAGCGGGTGTAGCGCGGCAGATGCGGCGCGAGTGCCGTGAGAGCGACGGATGCTGCGCGCACGGCCGCCCCCGATGACACCAGTGCGAGGGCGTAGAAGGCCGCGGCCGCATCGCGCAGCGGCGCGCCGGGATCCCGCTCGTACTCCGCACGCAGCAGGTCGAGCGCCTCGTCGAGCTTGCCGAGGTTGCGGATCGTGCTCGCGAGCTGGATGACCGCCTGCGTGCGCAGGTCGTCGTCGAGGCCCGCCTCGAGCGCAGCCCGGTACAGCGGCTCGGCCTCGGCCTCGAGCCCCGCCGAGTCTCGCACGCCGGCCCGCTCGAACAGCGCACGCCCGTCGTTCTCACCCCGCTCGGCGGCCAGCTCGTCGATCACCCGCACGCGCTCCGCGTCGTCCAGCCCATCGTCGGCCCATACCGCGGCCACGCGGTCTTCCCAGTCGGTCATCGTCGTCCTCCTCTGACGGAGAAGGGGACGGATGCCGCGGCATCCGTCCCCCGTTTCACTGCGATGCAGTGATCACTCCTTGTCGGCAGCGGCCTTCTTCTTGGCCGGTGCCTTCTTCTTGGCGGGCTTCTCGGCCTCTTCGGCCTCGATCACGGCGTCGGCGTCGGCCGCGGCATCCGCGATCTCCTGCGCCTCCTCGGCGACCTCGTCCTCGGCCTCAGCCTCGTCCTCGACGGCGACGAAGCCGGTGAGGTCGACGGTCTTGCCGTTCGTGTCGACGACGGTGACCTTGCCGAGGGCGACCGCGAGGGCCTTGTTGCGAGCGACCTCACCGATCATCGCGGGCAGCTGGTTCCCCTGCTGCAGCGCGTTGACGAAGTCCTGCGGGGCCATGCCGTACTGGGCCGCCGACTGCACGAGGTACTGCGTGAGCTCGTCCTGCGAGACCTGAACGTTGACCTGCTCGGCGATCTTGTCGAGGAGCATCTGCGTCTTGAACTGCTTCTCGCTGGCCTCGGCGACCTCGGCACGGTGCACGTCGTCCTCGAGGCGACCCTCGCCCTCGAGGTGGGTGTGCACCTCGTCCTCGATGAGCTGGGCGGGAACCGGGATCTCGACCTGCTCGAGCAGCTGCTCGATGAGCTTGTCGCGCGCGGCCGAGCCCTGGGTGAACACCGACTGCTCGCCGACGCGGTCCTTGAGGCTGTCGCGCAGCTCGCCGATGGTGTCGAACTCGCTGGCGATCTGGGCGAAGTCGTCGTCGGCCTCGGGCAGCTCGCGCTCCTTGACGGACTTCACGACGACCGCGACCTCGGCCTCCTCGCCGGCGTGGTCGCCGCCGACGAGCTTCGAGCGGAAGGTGGTCTCCTCACCGGCGGTCAGCGAGTCGATGGCCTCGTCGATGCCCTCGAGCAGCTCGCCCGAGCCGACCTCGTACGAGACGCCCTCGGCGCGGTCGATCTCGGCGCCGTCGATCGTGGCGACGAGGTCGAGCTCGACGAAGTCGCCCGTGGCGGCGGGGCGGTCGACGGTCACGAGCGTGCCGAAGCGGCTGCGCAGACGGTCGAGCTCCTCATCGATGGCGCTCTCGTCGACCTCGATCGCGTCGACCTCGACGGTGGTGCCCTCGAACGCGGGCAGCTCGAAGTCGGGGCGGACATCCACCTCGACCTCGACTTTGAGGTCGCCCGAGAAGTCCTTCTCGGCCGGCCACTCGGTGACCTCGGCGCTCGGACGGCCGAGGACGCGGAGCTCGTTGGCCTCGACGGCCTGGCGGTAGAACGTGTCGAGACCCTCGCTGACGGCGTGCTCGAGCACCGCGCCGCGCCCGATGCGCTGGTCGATGATCGGCGCGGGCACCTTGCCCTTGCGGAAACCGGGGATCTGGACGTCCTGAGCGATGTGCTCGTACGCGTGCGCGATCGACGGCTTGAGCTCGTCGGGCGTGACCGTGATGTGCAGCTTCACCCGGGTCGGGCTGAGCTTCTCGACGGTGCTGTTCACCATGCTTGTTCGTTCTCCTCTATCGGACCGCGCGCGCATGCGCGGCTGAAGGTCTGGGTCGGAATTCTGTGAGGGGCCGTGATGTCGGGGCGACAGGATTTGAACCTGCGGCCTCCCGCTCCCAAAGCGGGCGCTCTACCAAGCTGAGCTACGCCCCGGGCGGGTTCGCACGCACGCGTGCGCCATTCGGCCCCGAGAAGTCTAGCCGACCCGCCCGGCCGTCGCCTGCGCGGGCCCCTCTGCTACATCCGCTCGACCCACTCGGCGCGCCAGTCGGGCGCGGGGAAGGGCTTCGTCCAGTACGCCGTCTCCTGCGCGATCCGCCCGTCGCGCAGCTCGAAGATGAAGACCGACTGGTACGGATCGCCGTCGCCGTAGTCGAGGTCGGCCTGGGCGACCCACAGATCGCCGTCGCCGATCAGCCGCCGCAGCGAGATCGTCGGCAGCTGCGGGAATCGCGTGTACACCGCGCGGCGATTGTCGCCGCCCAGGATGCGCTCCCCCGACTGCGGCCACTCCATCACCGCGTCCTCGTGGAACAGGTCGTCCATTCCGCCGACGTCGCCCGCATTCAGCGTGGCGATGAGCGCTTCGACGACCTCTCGGCCCGTGCGTGCCATGATCGGCTCCCTCCGCTCTGCCGCGCGTCGGGCTGACCTGGGGAGCGGGATGACGGCCACCATGTACTACGATTGGTCGGTGCCCGTCAGCGGGCGCACGGGGATGTAGCTCAATGGTAGAGCCTCAGTCTTCCAAACTGATGGTGCGGGTTCGATTCCCGTCATCCCCTCCACAGCCCATTGCACGGATACCCCACGACCCGCACCTAGCCTGAGGGCGAAGGAGCTGGCGGCCGACACCCGAGACGGCTGACACCGCCGCGCCCGAGGCAGGGGCGGGGTGACCGCCCCGCCGCGGCCCAGCACGCACCGGCTCTCGCCTGCATCGGGTGATTTCCGCCGACCCGCTACCGGGCGGCGTGCGCGAAGGGCAGAATCCGACTCAGGACTCGATCGGACGGAACGTGAGGGAGCACCGATGAGTACGCCCACCTCGCCTGCAGGCGCGCCCAAGCCCCGCCGACTCCCGCGCCGACCGGCGTCGAGCCTCACCGAGAAGTGGACGCGGATCGACGGCGTCGACGTGTTCTTCCGCGAGTCGCCGAATCCCCCCGCCGACGCGCGCGTCATGACCCACGTGCACGGCTTCGGGCTCTCGGGGCGGTACCTTCTGCCGACAGCCGAGCGTCTCGCCGGCGAGTTCCACACCTTCGTCCCCGACCTGCCCGGGTTCGGCCGCAGCGGCAAGCGGCGCGACATGCTCGACATCCCCGATCTCGCCCATGCGGCGGCCGATTTCCTGGACGACCGCGGCGTCGAGAAGTCGACGCTCGTGGGCAACTCGATGGGCTGCCCGGTGATCATCGAGTTCGCGCATCACTACCCCGAGCGGATCGACCGAGCGGTGCTCGTCTCACCCGCCGGCGGGCTCTTCAATCAGCCGCTCCGACGTGCGATCGCGCAATTGTCGAAGGATGCTCCGCGGGAGCCGACCCGGATGGCACGGGTCGCCGTGCCCGACTACGTCCGCTTCGGCGTGCCGAGCACCATGCGGATGTTCCGCGCGCTGACGCAGTACCCGTCGCTGCAGCGCCTGCTCGAGATGCGCATCCCGACGCTGGTCGTGCTGGGGCAGCGCGACCCGCTGCTCCCCCACGCGCACCGCGTCGACGAGGTCGCCAGTCAGACCGACAGCCACGTGCTGGTCGTCCTGCTCGAGGGCGCCGCGCACGCCATCAACTTCAGCCATCCCGGGCAGCTCGCGCACGTCATCACGCTCTTCATGGACGACAAGCCGATCGAGAACGACCCCTCATGGCCCGGCCACGTGCGCCTGTACGAGGTCCACCGCGGCAAGCATCATCCGCCGCCGCGCCCGACCGAGTGAGGTGGGTCAGACGGGCCGCGCGTCGAGATGCTCCTCGATGTGGGCGAGATAGTGCGCGGCATTGGCGATCAGGCCCGCACGCTCCTCGTCGCTGAGCTCACGGCGCACCTTCGCCGGGACGCCGGCGACGAGCGACCCGTCGGGGATCTCCGAGCCTTCGAGCACCACGGCACCGCCGGCGATGAGGCAGCCGCGGCCGATCCGAGCACCGTTGAGCACCACCGCGCCCATGCCGATCAGCGAGCCGTCGCCGATCGTGCAGCCGTGCACGACGGCGTTGTGCCCTACCGAGACGTCCTCGCCGATCACGACGGGCTTTCCCGCGTCGACGTGCACCGAGACGTTGTCCTGCAGGTTGCTGCGCGCCCCCACCGTGATGGTGTCGCCGTCGGCACGCAGCACGGCGTTGTACCAGACGCTCGCGCCCGGTCCGAGGGTGACGCCCCCGATGACACGGGCGCCGGTGGCGATGAACGATGTGGCGTCGAGCGTGGGCGTCCTGCCCGCCGCGCTGAGCACTGATGCTCCGGAAGCGATCGTCATGATCCGACTCTATTGGGCCAGGGCGTTCCGGATCGCCTCGGAGTACCACGGGGCGAGAGTGTCGGCGAAGGTCACCGTGAGGTGATCCTGGTCTCGGTAGATGTTCGCACCGCCCACGACAGGACCGCACAGCTCGTCGCCGCAGAACACGTCCGTGAAGTCGAGGAGCGTGACGTCCTCGCGCTGGTCAGCAGCGTCGCGGAGCGGGTCGTCCGCCACGAGCACATCGGAGCGCAGTCCGTCGCACTCCGCGGCATCCCGCGTGCGAAGGCACTTGTTCGGGTCGGTCTCCCAGACGGGGTTGTCGACGACGGTGATCACCGGGACGCCCTGGTCGAGCATCGCGTCCCACGCGTCGACGTAGCCCGCGACCGCCGCGTCGTACGACGAGTCGAAGCCGGCGGATGAGTACGGGGTCGTCGCGATCGCCGCCGTGAACACGGCATCGAGGCCGGCGTCGGCCATCGCCGCGGTGACGCCCTCCCGCCACTCCGTGCACGCCGCACCGAAGGCACCGGGAGTGGAGAGCGGCGTGGAGTTCCACGGGCACGCGCCCTTGAACCACGTGACGAGCTGCCAGCCCTCTTCCTCGGCGATGCGCTGGAAGGTCGACAGCAGCTGGTACGCATGGCTGTCGCCGACGAGGGCGACGCGCGGTGCGTCGGGGTCGTCGGACCCGAAGGTGCACGAGACCGGGCGGGCGTCGGTGAGCTGCACGAAGCACTGCGCGTCGGCCGGGCGGTCGATGCCGGCGAATCCGGGCGCGGGGAGGATCGTGTCGCCGAAGTCGGCGTCGGCGCACGACGCGTCGAGCACCGCGGCCGCGCCGAAGCACGGCGGCGGGTCCTCCTGGAGCTGCTGGATGTCGCGCACGCCCGCGCTGTAGGCCGGCGCGTTCACGAACCACGCGGTCGCCGCGACGACCGCCACGAGGAGCATCGCACCGAGAGAACTCCACAGCGTGACGCGCGCGGGCCGTGACGTCAGCACCTTCCAGCTGCGGGCGGGGTCTTCGACGAACTTCTTGGTGAGCCACGCGAGCACGAAGCAGAGGATCAGCAACGCGACACGGTGGTAGATCGTGAGGCCCCAGAACGGCACCGACGGCGCGATGATGATGAGCGGCCAGTGCCAGAGGTACAGCGAGTAGGAGATGTCGCCGACGAACTGCGCCGGACGGATCGCCAGGATCCGGGTGGGGTACCACCAGCGCTCGGTGTTCGACGCGGCCAGCACCGCGGCTGCGCCGAGGGTCGGAATGGCGGCCATGTACCCCGGGAACGGCGTCTGCCCGTCGAACGTGAAGATCGCGTAGACGAGGACGAGCACGCCGCCCCAGCCGAGCACGAAGCTCCCGATCGCGTTGCGGACGCGGAGCAGGGGCACCAGAGCGATGAGTGCGCCGACGCCGAACTGCCACATCCGTCCGAAGGTGACGAAGTACGCCGGGGCCGGGTTCGTGATCGTGAAGACGACGCAGAACACGAACGAGACGACCGTCACGATCGCGAGGGCCGTGATGACGGCCCGGCGGCGGGCGCCGCGGAAGAACTTCACCCCGATCCATGCCGCAAGCAGCATGATCAGCGGCCACATGACGTAGAACTGCTCTTCGAGCGACAGCGACCAGTAGTGCTGCACGGTCGTCGGGTCGCCCGAGTGGTTGAGGTAGTCGGCGCTGTTGAGCGCGAGGAACCAGTTCTCGACGTAGAACGTCGACGCGAGGATCTCCTGCACCTCGTTCGGCAGCGCCGAGGTCGGTGTGAGGTACGGCGACATCGCGACGATCGCGCAGAAGAGCAGGACGAGGAGGGATGCCGGCAGCAGGCGCCGCGCGCGGCGCGCCCAGAACTGGCCGAGTCGCACACTGCCCGTGGCCGCCAGCTCGCGCATCAGGTGCCCGGTGATCAGGAAGCCCGAGATCACGAAGAAGATGTCGACGCCCACGTAGCCGCCGGTGACCCGGCCCGGCCAGAAGTGGTACAGCACGACGGCGAGCACGGCGATCGCGCGGAGCCCCTGCACGTGCGGGATGAACCGCGACGGCTCGGCGTGCTCGGGAGAGCGGTCGCTCGGCTCGCGGGTCACGGTGGCGGCGGGCGCACGCAGATTCTGCGGCCCGAGGTCGTGATCAGCGGAAGGCACCTATCGACGTTAGCCGGTGACGGCTGACAATCCGGCATGACAGGACGGCGTCTGCGACACCGGTTAGCCGAGCCTTGTCTTGCTTGCGGAATGCCAGGCGCTGAGTAGCGTTGCAGCCACCGGAGGACGCACGCCGATCGAGGCGTCCCTCCCGAAGATGGAGGCCACCGCTATGACCAAGACGAACACCACCCCCGCCACCGCTGCCGACCCCACCGTGGCCGCCGCCAGCGCCCAGTTCCTCACCCCCGTCGTGCTCGGGCTGCAAGCCCTCGCCGTCAACGGCAAGCAGGCCCACTGGAACGTTCGCGGCGCGAACTTCATCGCCATCCACGAACTCCTCGACACGCTCGTCGCCAACGCGCAGGCGGGGGCCGACCAGGCCGCCGAGCGGATCGTCGCCCTCGGCCTCCCGGTCGACGCGCGCGTCAGCACGATCGCCGGGAAGACCTCGACCGAAGTTCCGGCGGGTTTCACGCAGTGGGAGGCGCTGATCCGCAACGTGATCTCCGACATGGACGCCGTGATCGCCGACACGCAGGCCGCGATCGACGGTCTCGACGAGTTCGACCTCACGAGCCAGGACGTCGCGATCGGCATCAAGGAGACGCTGGAGAAGGACCGCTGGTTCCTCTTCGCGCACCTCGCCGAGTGACCACGCCCGCTCCCTGCCGAGCGCAGTGAGACGAAACGCCCCGGACCTCGACGAGGTCCCGGGGCGTTTCGCGTCTCGCCGGGGCTAGGGCCGCTGCAGGAACGCGAGCACGGCGAGCACGCGTCGATGCTCGGTGCCGGACTCCTCGAGCCCGAGCTTGGCGAAGATCGCGCTGATGTTCTTCTCGACGGCCCCCACTCCGATGAAGAGCCGCTCCGCGATGCTCGCGTTGCTGCGTCCCTCCGCCATCAGTGTGAGCACGTCCCGCTCGCGAGGGGTGAGCGTGCCCAGCGGGTCGGGTCGTGCCGCGATCAGGCCCTGCACGACGAGCGGGTCGAGCACGGTGCCGCGCTCGCGCACCCGGCGCACGGCGTCGGTGAACTCCTCGAGCGACGTCACCCTGTCCTTCAGCAGGTAGCCGACTCCCCCGTCGCCGCCCGCGAGCAGCTCGCGTGCGTACACGCCCTCGACGTACTGGCTGAGCACGAGGATGCCGACCTGCGGCAGAGCCGCGCGCAGCGTCAGCGCGGCACGGATGCCCTCGTCGCGGAACGCCGGAGGCAGCCGCACGTCGAGGATCGCGACATCCGCGTCGGCATCGCGCACCCGCGGGACGATGTCGTCGGCATCGCCCCATGCACCGGCGGTGACGTAGCCGGCCTCGTCGAAGAGTCGCACCAGCCCCTCGCGCAGCAGGACCGAGTCCTCGATGAGGACGACGCGCACCGGCCTGCTCTCACTGCCTGATGCCATGCCCTCAGCATAGGGAGCGCTCACGATGCGACGGGAGTCAGCGGCACGTGCGCGCCGATGGAAGTCGGGCCGCCCGCCGGGCTGTCGACGACGAGCATGCCGCGGAGGCCCGCGACCCGCTCGCGCAGACCCTCCAGCCCGTGGCCCGCCACGTACGACGCGCCGCCGCGGCCGTTGTCGACCACCCAGACGTCGAGCATCGACGGCGCACCCGACACCGACGAGCGCAGCGCCGCCTTGAGGGTCACGGCACTCGCGCCGGAGTGCTTGACGACGTTCGTGAACAGCTCGGCCACGACGAAGTAGACCGTGCGGGCGACCTCGGGGCTCGTGACGACGTCGATGGCCGGATCGATGTCGGTGTGCACCACGAGAGGGGTGGTGGCGGCCACAGCGGAAAGCGCGGCGGCGAGCCCGCGGTCCTGCAGCAGCGGCGGAGCCACCCCGCTCGAGAGGGCGCGCAGCTCGTCGAGGGCCGCCTTCGCGTGACCGCGCGCCTCGCGCGCGAGCTCGGCCGCGGCATCCGCATCGCCCGATTCGGCACGACGCTCGAGGGCCGCGAGATCCAGCTGCAGGCGCACCAGGCGCTGCTGGGGTCCGTCGTGGATGTCGCGTTCGAGGCGGCGCAGGGCGACGTCCTCGGCGTGCACGGCGGCGCCGCGGGCCGCGGCCTCGGCGCGCACCTCGGCGGCGAGATCGTCCGACCGCCAGCGACCGAGCATGCCCTGCGCCACGGCGTGGTGACCGCGGGCGAGGCCGCCGAGCACCCAGGGCATCGTGAACGTGAAGACGATGCCGGCGATCAGGTACAGCGTGACCTCGACAGCCCATGCCGACCAACCGCCGAACATCCACGGCAGCGCGTCGGCGACGTAACGGCCCCAGTCGCCGCCGTTGTCGCGCGGGATGAACCCGCCCCAGATCCAGTAGGTGAGGCCGCCGAGCCCGACGCTGAGCCAGACCGTCGTCAGCACGAAGGAGATCGTGCTGATCACCGGGTTCACGATCATGCCGTGCACGAGGTACAGCCAGTAGTGGGCGTTGCGGATCGGCCGCGTGAGCGTCATCCAGAATCCACCGGTGCCCGGCTTGTCGCGGTTCCACTCCGGCTCGGCGATCGGGGGCAAGCCGGTGAGCCGCAGGAGCCCTCGATCGGCAAGGCCGAACCCGCGGGCGACGTACAGCGTGCCCACGACGATCGGCAGCCCGACGATGACGACGAGCAGCCCGACCCCGGTCCAGAAGAGCGACGCGAGCAGGCTGACCGAGACCATCGCCAGCACGAAGACGGTCAGCAGGTAGATGGCGCTGCCGGGTGTGCGGGTCCAGGCGCGACCGTAGTCCGCCCAGAAGCCCTCCCTCGTCGCGCCGGAGGCAGCGGTGACTCCGTCAGTGGTCATCGTGGTCATCGGAATCTCCCTCGGGACGTCGCAGGTCGGGCTCGTGGCCCGGTTCGACGACCAGGAACTGTCCCATCATGCCCTGGTCCTCGTGCCACAGCAGGTGGCAGTGATACATGTACGGAGTGGTCGGGTCGGCGTAGTCCTCGAACCGCACGAGCAGGCGGTACTCGCGGCCCTGCTCGAGAGCGATCGTGTCCTTCCAGCCCGACAGCCGCGCAGGCGGCGCCTCGCCGTCCACGTCCAGCACCCGGAACTGCGTGTCGTGCACGTGGAACGAGTGCGGCAGCGGGTTGCTGTTGCGCACCGTCCACACCTCGCTCGTGTCGACAGTGGCGACGACGTCCGCACGACCGAGGTCCATCTGGCGGTCGTTGATGCTGTGCCCCGACATCTCGAAGGCGCGGCGGGCTGCGGCATCCGACTCGTCCGCCTCCGGAAGATCGGCCAGCGTCGCCGGCAGCCCAGGAGACGGCGTGAGGGATGCCGCAGCCCGCAGCTCGAGGACGTCGAACGACGCATCGCCGGCGTGAAGAGCGGGGTCGGGCGCCTGCGATTGCAGGACGACGCGCTCGCCGGGCGACACCGCCACCACGATCTCGGCGCGCTCCCCCGGTGACAGCGGCACGCTCGTCGAGACGGCGGGTGCCTCGAGGAGGCCGCCGTCGGTGCCGATGAGGGCGAACTCGCGACCGTCCGCGAACGTGAAGTCGTACATGCGCGCACTGGACCCGTTCAGCAGGCGCAGGCGCACGTGCTCTGTCGTCACGTCGAGGTACGGCGCGACGGTGCCGTTCACGAGGATCGTGTCGCCGAGCACGCCGTCGAACTGCATGCCGATGCTTCCGGAGAAGGCGCCGTCGGCGCTGAAGGACCGATCCTGCACGATGACCGGGATGTCGTCCACGCCGTACTCGCGCGGCAGCGGCAGGGCCGCCTCCTCCTCATCCTTGATGAGGAACATCCCCGCGAGGCCGGCATCGACCTGCTCGCGAGTGCGCCCGTGGAGGTGCGGGTGGTACCAGAGGGAGGCGGCGGGCTGGTCGACGGTCCACTCCGGCTGCCAGGTCGCCCCGGCAGCGATCGGCGTGTGCGGCCCGCCGTCCATCGCGGCGGGGAGATGCATGCCGTGCCAGTGGACGGTCGTGCTCTCGGCGAGGCCGTTCGTGACCTCCACCCGCACGTCTTCGCCGCGCGACGCGACGAGTGTCGGTCCGAGATACGACCCGTTGTAGCCCAGCGTGGGCGTCTCGCTCCCCGGGAGGAACGAGGTGCGTCCCTCGGCGGCGTCGAGCTCGAAGACCCGCACGCCGTCCTCGATCGTCGACGGCGCGAGGTCGGGGATGTGCAGCGGGCGGTCGAACGTGAGCTCGCCCGCCGCGGGCGGCGTGGCGCGCGCGCTGTTCGCGCCGAACCAGATCGCACCGGCGGCGATCATCACGATCACGGCCGCGAGCGGAACGGCGACGAGGATCGCCAGCAGCCGCCGCCGGCGGCGCTGCGGAACGGCGGTCGAGGGCGCGGGGGGCGGCGGCGGAGGGGGCGGCGAGGGCGGAGCGGAAACCATGCCTCCAGCCTCGCCAGAGCGCGCGGATGGCGGCATCCGACCCCCTCCCGGACCGCGACGGGGGCTGTCCCCCGGATCCGAGGGCGGGCCGCCTACGCGAGGTGGGTCAGCCGTCCGCCGAGGAGGGTGGCGACGACCGCCATGTCGCGCAGCTGCTCGTGGTCCGCCCCGAGCGGGTCGTGCGCGCACACGGCGAGGTCGGCGCGCGCGCCCGGCTCGATCCGGGCGGGGGCGGCCGAGCCGCCGTGGGTGGACGCGCCGAGGGCGACCTCGGCCGGCACGCGCTGCGCAGCCTGCCACGGCTCGCGACCGTCTCGCGTGCGGAAGACCGCCGCCGCCATGGCCGCCCACGGGTCGAGCGGCGACACGGGCGCGTCCGATCCGAAGAGCAGGTTCGCGCCGGAATCGGCGAGCGACCGCAGCGGATAGGGCTGCGCCGTCTGGTCGGCCCAGATCGTGTCGGTGAGGTCGCGATCGTCGATCGCGTGCTCGGGCTGGACGCTCACTCCGACGCCCAGCCGGGCGAACCGCGGGATGTCGGCGTGCGCGACCAGCTGCGCGTGCTCGATCGTGCCCCAGGCGCCGGTCGCCGCGAACGCGTCGAGGGCCGCCGAGTTCGCGACGTCGCCGATCGCGTGGATCGCCGAGGCGATCCCGGCTCCGGTCGCGCGGGTCATGAGGTCGACGAGCGTCGCGCTGTCGACCGTGAGCATCCCATGGTTGTGCGGGTCTCCCGGGTAGGCGTGCGAGGTCGCCGCCGTGCGGGTTCCGAGGGAGCCGTCGGTGATCACCTTGAGCGGTCCGACACGGGCGAGATCGGATGCCGCGCCCCGCGCCGCATCGCCCGTCTGCAGTCCCTCGGCGACGGCGCGGTCGAGGAACTCCGGGTAGATCCCGAACTCCACGCGCAGCGTGTCGAAACCCCGGGCGATCCGGCGTGTCCAGGCCTCCTCGTTCCACGCCATGTCGAGGTCGACCAGTCCGACGACGCCGCGGGCGGCGGCATCCCGGGCCATCTTCTCGACCAGCGGGTCCGCGACGTGCGCCGGCACGGCATTGAGGCGTCGCGAGATCTCGAACGCCGGGTCCTCGCGCAGGATGCCGGTGCCGTCCGGCTCGAAGCCCTCGCGCCGCAGCGCCGCCGTGTTGAGCCACACGCTGTGGACGTCGGCATTGATCAGGTAGGTCGGCACCTCGCCGGTCGCGGCGTCGAGCGTCTGGAGCGTGGGAAGGTCGCCCCACAGCGCGTCACGGAACCCCGTGCCGACGCGTCGGCCGTCGGGCAGTGCGGCCGCGGCGCCCATGATCGCGGCTGCGTGAGCAGCCGAGGTCGCTCCGCCGAGGGGCTCTCGCTGCGCGGCCAGCGCCCACTGCACGACATGCACGTGGTGGTCCCACAGCCCGGGGATCAGCCACGCCCCGCGGGCGTCGAGCACGTTGCCGTCCCGGGCCAGCGCGCCCGCGGGCGCGATGTCGACGACGAACCCGTCGGCGAGGTGCACATCGACCGGCTCGTCGAGGAAGGGGTCGGTGCGCTCGGCACCGCTCAGGCGGACGTTCGCGAGGACGTCCGGGCTGTCGCCGCGCCGAGCGGTCATCGGGCGGCCTTCCGGGTGTCGAGGTCGCGCCGCATCTCACCGGCGAGGCGCGGGTCGGCGTAGGGCCCTGCGCCCGCCTCGAGTTCGGCGATGATCGTCTCGACCACTTCGTCGGGACGGTTCTGGCTGAGCTTGCGCTTGGCGACGACACGGGTCGGCGTGAGGCGGAATCCGACGGTGCCGCGCTCGAGTTTGGTGACGTAGTCCGCGTCGTTCGGCGGCTCCCACAGGAGGCGGGGCTGCGGCATCCCGCTCTCGAAGCGTGCGACCAGGCGGTCGAGCACCTCGAGGTTCTCCTGCGGACTGAGGATCTCCGGCACACCGGTCAGGTGCGCCGAGACGAAGTTCCACGTCGGCACATTGGGTCCGTCCGCGTACCAGCCCGGCGAGATGTAGCCGTGGGCTCCCTGCACGACCACGAGCAGCTCGCCTTCACCGAGACTGTGGATCAGGTCATCGGGCCGGCCGACGTGACCCACGATCGTGAGGTCGTCGCGGCCCTCGTCGAGCAGCACGGCGTAGTGCGAAGCGACGAGGCCTGCATCCGTCTGGCTGACGAGGGTGACCCACGGGTTGAGCTCGACGAGGCGACGCAGCTCGCCGACATCCGTCATGGCGAAGCTCGGGTTCTGACGCATGGGCTCCAGCCTACGGTCGGCTCAGCGCTGGCAGTTCGGGCACCAGTACAGCTTGCGGGTGGCGACCTCTTCGACGACGATCTCGGTGCCGCAGATGCGGCACGGCAGCCCCGCGCGGTGGTACACCCAGTGCCGGTCGTCGCGGCTCGCCATCGCCCGTCGATAGGCGGCGGGTTCGAGGTCGTCCATCGTCATCATCTGACCGGTCTCGACGCCGATCGCGAGCAGGCGCACCCAGTCGCGCCAGAGTTCGCGCACCGTCTCTTCAGGCACGTCGCGGCCGGGGGTGTGGGGGTTCTGCCGCGCCCGGAAGAGCAGCTCGGCGCGGTACACGTTGCCGATGCCGCTCACGACGGACTGATCCATGAGCAGCAGGCCGATCGACGTGGGCTTGCGCCGCACCACCGTGGTGAACCGCTCCTCCCCCTCCGTCACGTCGTCGACCAGCGGATCGGGGCCCAGCTTCGCGATGGTCGCGGCCACTTCATCCGGGGTCTGCAGCTCGCACGCCGTCGGCCCCCGCAGGTCGGCGGCGGTCGATTCCGTGAGCAGGCGCAGGCGCACCTGGCCGACCACCGGCGGCGGCCAGACATCGCCGTCATCGGCCAGTCCGGTGGTCTGCTCCGACATGCGCACGTGCACGCGGGTGCGCCGGGGCGCCCCGATGGAGGTGAGCGAGTTCTCCCCCGCATCGTCCAGGATCGGATCGTCGTCCGCGAGGTCGGTGCCGCGCTGGTTCGTCTGCCCCATACGGCCGTTCGCCGAGGCGATGGTCGGGTCGACGAGGATCTCGCCCGCGAAGTCCCACGCTCCGTAGAGGCCGAGATGGACGCGCAGCGTCAGGTCGTCGTCGAACTCGAGGAACATCTGCTTGCCGACGGCGCGAACGGCGGTGGCCGTGCGTCCGTCGATCACCGCCGCACCCTCGGCGAAGCGTCCTTGCGGGCTCGACGCCGCGACGGCACGACCGACGAAGTTGCGGCCGAACTGACGCGCGATGCGATGGACGGAATGGCCCTCGGGCACGCTCGGTCAGCCTGCCTCGGGGTCGAACGAGCTGTCGTCCGCAGCGAGCACGTCGGGCTGTCCTGTGCTCGCGCGAGGGTCGGGCTGGAGCGCACCGTCCTCTTCGTATGCGGCGAGCTGCGCGATGCGGCGCGCGTGGCGCTCCTCGCCCGAGAACGGCGTGGCGATGAAGCGGTCGATGAACGAGGCCGCCTCCTCGAAGGTGTGCTGACGGGCGCCGATCGCGATGACGTTCGCGTCGTTGTGCTCGCGGGCGAGCTCGGCGGTGGCGATGCTCCAGGCGAGCGCGGCGCGGACGCCCACGACCTTGTTCGCCGCGATCTGCTCGCCGTTGCCGGAGCCGCCGAACACGACGCCGAGAGTCTCGATGCCCGCCGCCTGATCGCGCACCACCGCCTGCGCCGCGCGGATGCAGAACGCCGGGTAGTCGTCGAGCGGGTCGTAGTCGATCGGCCCATGGTCGACGACCTCGTGGCCGGCCGCCGCCAGGTGGTGCTGCAGCTGGGTGGAGAACTCGAGGCCGGCGTGATCGGTCGCGATATGGATGCGCATGGGGTCAATCCTAGGGAGCGGCGCGGGGGCGCTTCGCGCAGATTGCGCGGACCGTCAGGGCGCGACGCCGGCCGCGGCGGGCTTGAATCCGGCGCGCACGTTCTCGCAGCAGGCAGGGCGGCAGACGTCGAACCACGGACCGAGGTCGGTGAGGTGCGGGCGGTCCGCCGCGACTGTGCCCCGCAGTCGCTCCTCGACGAGGTCGACCAGACCCGACACGAACGCCGGGTCGACGCCGGGGGTCGGCGTGCGCACCGAGCGCAGGCCCGCCTCGGCAGCGGCATCCGTCGCCTCGGTGTCGAGGTCCCAGAGCACCTCCATGTGATCGCTCATGAAGCCGAGCGGCACGATCGCGACCGCCTGCACGCCCGCTCCCGGGAGCTCGGCGATGACGTCGTTGACATCGGGCTCGAGCCACGGCTGGGTGGGCGGGCCGGAGCGCGACTGGTAGACGAGCTCCCAGCCGACGCGGGCGGCGGCGGGGATCTCGGCGGCGACGGCCGACATGACGACCTCGGCGACGGCGAGGTGCTGCGCGGCGTAGGCCCCTCCTTCGCCCCACTCGCGGTGGTGCGGGTCGCCCTCGCGCGGGCCGGAGAGCTCGGCATCGGCCGTCGGAATGCTGTGGGTCGAGAAGAGCACGCGCACGGACTCGGGCGGCAGACCATCGGCCAGGAAGCCGCCGACGGCGTCGCGCACACCGTCGATGAAGGGCTGCACGAACCCGGGGTGGTCGAAGAACTGACGGACCTTGTCGATCGTCACGGACTCCGCCAGGCCTGTGGCGTCGAGGACGCGTGCGAAGTCCTCGCGGTACTGACGACAGCTCGAGAACGACGAGTAGGCGCTGGTCGCCAGCGCGAGCAGATTCGAGTGACCGGATGCCGCGGCATCCTGCACCGCCTCTTCCAGGTACGGCGCCCAGTTGCGATTCCCCCAGTACACGGGCAGGTCGACGCCGCGGGATGCGAGCTCGGCTTCGAGCGCGGCCTTGAGCGCGCGGTTCTGGGCGTTGATGGGGCTGATGCCGTCGAAGTGCCGGTAGTGGTGGGCGACCTCTTCCAGTCGCTCGTCGGGGATGCCCCGGCCCCGCGTCACGTTGCGCAGGAACGGGATGACGTCATCCTGCCCCTCGGGACCCCCGAAGCCTGCGAGGAGGATCCCGTCATAGGCGACGGGAACCTCTATGTGCGGGGCCCCGGATGCCGCGGCCTGCGATGCGAACGGGACGGTCGGGGCGTGCTCGCTGAGCGGCTCGGCAGGTGTCACCCCTCCATCCTGACACCCCGACCGGACGACCCGACCCGTCGGCGCGATATGATGGTTCCATCATGCCACTATCCCCTCAGCAGCGACCGCTGTACGAAGTGAAGGCCGGCCTCTTCAAAGGCCTGGCACACCCGTTCCGGATTCGCATCCTCGAGCTTCTCGCCGCGTCCGCCGAGGTGAGCGTCGCCGCCCTGCAGGACGCGACGGGGCTCGAGGCATCCCACCTCTCACAGCACCTCGCCGTCCTGCGCCGTCATCGCCTCGTCGAGTCGGAGCGCCGCGCGAGCCACGTCTACTACCGCCTCGCCGATGAGAAGGTCGCCGAACTGCTCTCCGTGGCACGAGCGCTGCTGCGCGACATCGTGCGCAGCGACGGCGCGCGCGCGGCCGACGTCGACGAGCTCCCCGAGCTGGCCCCGTCGACGACGCCTCGCCGGAGAGACGCCGGCTCATGATCGTTCCCGCGTCCCGCTCACCCCGACGGAGCCGGCTGCGCGCGGCGACGCTGGCGCTCCTTCCCTCGGCGGCCGACTATCGGCTCGTCCGCCGCACCTGGCGCGGCGACCTGATCGCGGGCGTCACCGTCGGCATCGTCGCCCTGCCGCTCGCGCTCGGATTCGGCGTCAGCTCAGGTCTGTCCGCGGAGGCCGGCCTCATCACGGCCGTCGTCGCGGGACTCATCGCGGCCGTCTTCGGCGGTTCGCATGTGCAGGTGTCGGGCCCGACGGGGGCGATGGTCGTCGTGCTGCTGCCGATCGTCGCGGCTCACGGCGCCGCTGCCGTGGCCGCCGTGAGCGTGCTCGCAGGCATCGTCGTCCTCGCGGCCGGAGCCTTGCGGCTCGGACGCGCGGTGTCGTTCATCCCGTGGCCGGTCATCGAGGGCTTCACCCTCGGCATCGCGGTGATCATCTTCCTCCAGCAGGTTCCCCTGCTCGTCTCCCCCAAGACGCCCGCGGCCGACGAGCACAGCTCCAACCCGGTGATCGCCGCCGTGCAGGCCCTCGCAGGCGCCGACTGGGCGTACGTGCCGTGGGCGCTGGGCGCGCTCGCGATCGTGGCCGTGTGCATGATCGTCGCCCCGAAGCTCCACCCGTCGTTCCCCGGCTCGCTCATCGGCATCGTGCTCGTCGCCGCACTGGCCGGGCTGCTGTCGGCACCGCTCGCGCTGATCGGCGTCCTGCCGTCGTCCCTGCCCGCCCCGGCGCTCCCCGTCGTCGAGCCGGCCACGCTCGTGGCGCTCGCGCCGGCGGCGCTGACGGTCGCCGCACTCGCCGCCATCGAGTCGCTCCTGTCCGCACGCGTCGCGGCATCCCTCGCCGACACCGGCGCGTACGATCCCGACCGGGAGCTGGTCGGCCAGGGCCTCGCCTCGATCGGGTCGGGACTGTTCGGAGGGATGCCCGCCACCGGCGCCATCGCGCGCACTGCGGTCAACGTGCGGTCCGGCGGTCGCAGCCGCCTGGCTTCGATCACCCACGCGATCGTGCTGCTGCTGATCGTCCTCGTGGCGGCCGGTCCGGTCGGGATGATCCCGCTCGCCGCGCTCGCCGGCGTGCTCATGGTGACGGCCACCCGCATGGTGCACACCGCCACCGTCCGCTCGATCCTGCGCTCCACGCGCGCGGATGCGCTCGCGTTCGTCATCACCGCGGTGATCACCGTCTCGTTCGATCTGATCGTCGCCGTGGCGATCGGCGTGCTCTGCGCAGGCGTGTTCGCCGTGCGCAACCTCTCGCGCGCCACCGGCGTCAGCCGAGAGCCCCTGCCCGATCCGGCGCAGCCGGGCGACGACCGCATTGCGATCATCCGATTCGACGGCCCGCTGTTCTTCGCCGCGGCCGACCGCGTCTTCGACGCCGTCACGCGCACGGAGGGGGCTTCCGTCGTGATCCTGCGGATGTCGCAGCTGGAGCTCGTCGACGCGACGGGCGCCCACATCCTGAGCGACATCGTGCAATCCCTCGAGCGGCGCGGGGTGACCGTGCTGATCAAGGGGGTGCAGCCCGGCCACGAGGAGCTCTTCCGCACGGTGGGCGTGCTGAGTTCGCTGCGGCACCACAAGCACCTCTTCACCGATCTGCCCGATGCGATCGAGCACGCACGAGTCCACATCCGTCGAGAAGCGCAGAAGGACAGCGCGTAGGCTAGGACGGTTGTCGCCGGCGCCATCAGCCCTGCGACCAGCGGATCGAGTGCGGCCCCGGCTGCGTATCGAGATCACCGACCCTCACCCACGGGAGCAGAGCAGTGCCTGGAGAGAACCTCACCCGCAGCGAGGCGCAGGAGCGTCGCGCCATCGTCGACACCCACTCGTACGAGGTCGCGCTCGACCTGACGAAGGGCGCTGAGGTGTTCGCCTCACGCACCGTCGTGCGCTTCTCGGCGACGCCGGGAGCGGATACGTTCATCGACCTGATCGCCCGCGAGATCCGTGAGATCACGCTCAACGGCCGTTCCATCGACCCCGCGACCGCGTTCGCGGAGTCGCGCATCGAACTCACCGGGCTCGAGGCCGAGAACGAGCTCGTGATCGACGCCGACTGCCTCTACACCAACACGGGCGAGGGCCTCCACCGCTTCGTCGACCCGGTCGACGACGAGGTGTACCTCTACTCGCAGTTCGAGGTTCCCGACTCGCGCCGCATGTACGCGGTCTTCGAGCAGCCCGATCTGAAGGCGACGTTCCAGTTCACCGTCACGGCGCCCGAAGCCTGGAAGGTCGTCTCGAACTCCCCCACTCCCGAGCCCCAGGCGCACGACGACGGCAGCGCCACGTGGGCCTTCGAGGCGACCCCCCGGATCTCGTCGTACATCACGGCCCTCATCGCCGGTCCGTACGAGGCGACGTTCTCCGAGCTGACCAGCTCGTCGGGGCGCGTGATCCCCTTGGGCGTCTACGGACGCAAGAGCCTCTGGCAGCACCTCGACGCCGACTACATCTTCGAGAAGACCCGCCAGGGCTTCGCGTACTTCGAGGACAAGTTCGACTACGCGTACCCGTTCGCCAAGTACGACCAGCTGTTCGTGCCGGAGTTCAACGCGGGCGCCATGGAGAACGCCGGCGCGGTGACCTTCACCGAGTCCTACGTCTTCCGCTCGAAGGTGACCGACGCCGTCAAGGAGCGTCGCGTCGTCACGATCCTGCACGAGCTCGCCCACATGTGGTTCGGCGATCTCGTCACGATGAAGTGGTGGAATGACCTCTGGCTCAACGAGTCGTTCGCCGAGTGGGCGTCGACGATCGCGACGGCCGAGGCCACCGAGTGGACCGAGGCGTGGACCACGTTCAACGCCATGGAGAAGACCTGGGCCTACCGCCAGGACCAGCTCCCCTCGACCCACCCCGTCGTCGCGCAGATCAACGATCTCGAAGACGTCCAGGTCAACTTCGACGGCATCACCTACGCCAAGGGCGGCTCGGTCCTCAAGCAGCTCGCGGCCTGGGTCGGCATCGAGCAGTTCTTCGCCGGCGTCGCGGCGTACTTCAAGAAGCACGAGTGGTCGAACACCGAGCTCTCCGACCTGCTGGCGGAGCTCGAGACCACGAGCGGCCGTGAGCTCTCGACATGGTCGAAGAAGTGGCTCGAGACCGCGGGCGTGAACACGCTCTCGCCCGAGATCGTGACCGACGTCGACGGCGCCATCACGCGCTTCGCGATCGTGCAGACGGCGCCCGCCGATTACCCGACCATCCGCCCGCACCGCCTGGGCGTGGGCTTCTACAACGTCGAGGGCGACGCGCTCGTGCGCGTGCACCACGTCGAACTCGACGTCGACGGCGACCTGACCGAGGTGCCCGAGCTGAAGGGCCGGCAGCGCCCCGACCTCGTGCTGCTCAACGACGAAGACCTGGCGTACGCCAAGATCCGCCTCGACGAGCGCTCGCTGCAGACGGCCATCGACCACCTCGGGAAGATCAGCGACCCGCTCGCCCGCTCGCTGGTGTGGGGAGCCGCGTGGGACCAGACGCGCGATGCCGAGGCATCCGCTTCCGACTACGTCGACCTCGTGCTGCGCAACATCGGCGCCGAGACCGAGTCGACCACCGTGCGCACCACCCTCGCGCAGCTGCAGCTCGCCGCCAACGCGTACGTCGCTCCCGAGAAGCGCTCGGCCACACGCGAGAAGGTGGCCGACGCCCTGTGGGAGCTCGCTCAGGGCGCCGCGGCCGGCAGCGACAGCCAGCTGCAGTTCGTCACCGCGTTCGCGAGCGCGGCCGCGACCTCTGCGCAGGTCGAGAAGGTGCGCCAGGTGCGCGACGGCGAGGTGTCGTTCGACGGCCTCGAGATCGACACCGACCTGTCGTGGCAGCTGCTCGTCGCACTCGCCGCAGGAGGAGTCGTGACGGCGGCCGAGGTCGACGCCGCGCTGGAGGCCGACAACACCGCCAAGGGCGGTGAGTTCGCCGCACAGGCGAAGGCCGCTCTGCCCACCGCCGAGGCGAAGGCGGCCGCGTGGTCGTCGCTCGTCGACAGCGACGACCTGCCGAACACGATCGTGCGCTCGGCCGCACTCGGCTTCGTGCACCCGGCCGGCCGCGAGCTGCTGGGCGACTACATCGAGCCGTACTTCGCCTCGCTGCTGCCGGTGTGGGAGTCGCGCACGTACAAGATCGCCGAATACCTGATCTTCGGGCTCTACCCCGCACCGCTCGCCGACATCCGGCTGCGCGACGCGACCCGTGCGTGGCTCGAGGCGAACGCCGACGCGGCGCCGGCGCTCCGCCGCCTCGTGGCGGAGAACCTCGCGGGTGTGGAGCGCGCCCTGGCAGTCCAGGAGCGCGACGCGCAGTAGTACCGCGGTACCACCCCGCTCCGCGAAGACCCCCCTCTCGGCCGATGTGCCGGAGGGGGGTCTCTCCGTAGCGTCGAAGCATGATCGTCGCAGAGAACCTCAGCAAGAGCTTCGGCGCCAAACACGCCGTCGCCGATGTCAGCTTCACCGTCAGCCCCGGCAAGGTCACCGGCTTCCTGGGCCCGAACGGCGCCGGAAAGTCCACCACCATGCGCATGATCGTGGGACTGGACCGTCCCACCCGAGGCTCGGTCACCGTGAACGGCCGCGACTACGCGGGCATGCGCTCGCCGCTCACCGAGGTCGGCGTGCTCCTCGACGCCAAGGCCGTGCACTCGGGCCGCAGCGCGCAGAATCACCTCCGGGCGATGGCGGCCACCCACGGCATCCCCGGCAGCCGCGTCGACGAGGTGATCGACATCACCGGCCTCGCCTCGGTGGCGCGCAAGCGCGCCGGCGGCTTCTCGCTGGGTATGGGGCAGCGACTGGGCATCGCCGCAGCTCTGCTCGGCGACCCGCACACGCTGATCCTCGACGAGCCCGTGAACGGCCTCGACCCGGAGGGGGTCATGTGGGTGCGGCGCTTCGTGCGGTACGCGGCATCCGAGGGCAAGACCGTCCTGCTGTCGAGCCACCTCATGAGCGAGATGTCGCTCACGGCCGACCACATCATCGTGCTGGGGCGCGGCCGCGTGCTCGCCGACGCCCCCGCCGACGAACTCGTGCGGCAGTGGACGCGCGCCACGGTGCGCGTGCGCAGTCCCCGCGCGACCGAACTCGCCGACGTCTTCGCCCGCGACGGCGTGAGCGTCACCCACCTGGCCGCCGACCTCATCGACGTCGAGGGCGCGCTCGCCGCCGAGATCGGCGACACCGCCGCTGCCCGAGGCATCCCGCTGCACGAGCTCACCCCCACATCCGGCACCCTCGAAGACGCCTACCTCCGCCTCACCGGCGACGACGTCGAGTACAAGACGAAGGACCTCTGATGACCACTGCAACCGTTCCCGCCCCGTCGACCCGCGCCGACGCGCCGTCCGCGTCCTCGGCATACCGGCTCTCGTTCGGCCACCTCCTGCGCTCGGAGTGGATAAAGCTCACGACCCTGCGCTCGACGTGGTGGTCGATCGGCCTCGTCGCGCTCGTCTCGATCGGGCTCAGCCTGCTCATGGCCACTTCGCTCGCCAGCTTCGCCGGTGATGTGCCGCCGATGCCGGTCGTGGAGGCCAACCGCCAGGCGGTGCAGGTCGTGGTCTTCAGCACCGTGCTCACGCAGCTGCTCGCCATGATCCTCGGCACGATCACCGTGACCGGCGAGTACTCGACGGGCATGATCCGCTCGACCCTGACGGCGGCGCCCGGACGCGTGGCCGCGCTGTTCGCGAAGGCGATCGTTCTCGCGGTGACCATGTTCGTCTCCAGCGTCGTGGTCTTCACCGCCGCCGCCCTCGTGTCGGGACCGATCCTGCCGACCGGACCGCTCGACCTCGGCTATCCCGACAGCTCCGTCCTTCCGGTGCTCGGCGCCGCGCTGTACCTCGCGCTCATCGCGGTGATGGGCGTGGGCGTGGGGTTCATCATCCGCAACGGCCCGGGAGCGCTGGCGGCGGGCATCGGGCTCGTGTTCGTCGCGCCGATCCTGGTGATGTTCTTCCCTCGAGTGGAGTCCTTCCAGTGGATCCACGACGCGGCGGGATACCTGCCGTCGAACGCAGGCCAGTCGCTCTTCATGGGTTCGCCGATGACCGGCATCACGCTGGAGCCCGCCCCCGCCCTGGTGACGGTCCTCGCATGGACGGCGGTCGTCATCGCCGGGGGCATCGCGGTGCTGAAGACTCGCGACGCGTAGAGTCGGCGAGGTGCGCAGGACTCCCTCTACCGTCCTCGGCCGGGGCCAGGCCCCGACCGAGGACGACCTGCATCTGCCGCGGCCGCCGGGCGTCATCCGACGCTTCTGGGCGCGGCATCCGCTGACCACCGACATCGTCATCGCGGTCGCCGCACTGCTGCTGTCGTTCCCCGCCGTCGCGGCCAGTTCATCGGTCGCCGACGGGCTCAGCGGATGGGGCGTGGGGATCGCGATCGGCCTGTCGGTCATCGCCTGCGTCGGGCTCGTGTGGCGACGCCGCATCCCGGTCCGGGTGTTCGTCCTGGCGATGCTCCCGACGCTCGTCGTGGAGGTCGGCTTCGCCGCGGCCGTGAGCGGTCCGGCATCCCTCATCGCCCTGTACTCGATCGCGGTGTACCGCAGCGTCCGAGCCTGCTGGACCGCGCTGGGCGTCGCCGCCGGCGTCCTCGCCGTGAACGCGCTCGGCTATTCGCTCTTCGACCCGGCGCGCGCCGGCGTCTACGTCAACCTCGCAGGCAGCACGATCGTCGGGCTGCTCGTCGCCGCCCTGATCGGCGTCAACATCGGCAATCGCCGCCGGTACCTCGACGCGCTCATCGACCGCTCGCGCCAGCTGGTGATCGAGCGCGACCAGCAGGCGCAGCTCGCCTCGGCCGCAGAGCGCACTCGGATCGCACGCGAGATGCACGACATCGTCTCGCACTCGCTGACCGTCGTCGTGGCGCTCGCGGAAGGGGCGGCGGCGACCCCCGACGCGCAGAGGGCCCGAGAGGTCAGCCGCACGGTCGCGGCGACCGCCCGCGACGCCCTCACCGAGATGCGCGTCATGCTGGGCGTGCTGCGCAGCGACGACGGCGACGCCGACGCACCCCTCGGCCCGCTGCTGGACGCCTCGCTCCACGACATCGTCGAGGCGGCACGCGGTGCCGGCGCCCCCGTGACGCTCACCGTCTCAGGGCAGCCCACCGTCCCCACGGCGCACCGCCTCGCCGTGCTGCGCATCGTGCAGGAGGGCATCACCAACGCGATGCGCCACGCACCCGACGCGACCTTCATCCGCGCGACCACGGACTACACGGGCGAGGGCATCCGCATCACCGTCGAGAACGACGGTGTGCGCGCGGATGACCTCGATGGCGACGGCGGCTGGGGTCTGACCGGACTGCGGGAGCGCGTCGCCAACCTCGGCGGCACGCTGGCGGCCGGCCCGAGCTCACCCGCCACGTGGCGCCTGACCGCCGAGATCCCGCCGGAGGGACCCCATGCCTGATCCGATCCGCGTCGTGCTGGTCGACGACGAGAAGCTCATCCGCCTGGGGTTCCGCCTCGTCCTGGAGGCCGAGCCAGATCTCGAGGTCGTCGGCGAGGCGTCCGACGGTGCGCAGGCGATCGAAGAGGTGCGGATGCTGCGCCCCGACGTCGTGCTGATGGACGTCCGCATGCCGCGCATGGACGGCATCGAGGCGACGAGGCAGCTGGTCGCGCAGCATCCGGTCACCCGCATCGTCGTGCTCACCACGTTCGACCTCGACGAGTACGCGTTCGCCGCGCTGCGCGCCGGTGCCAGCGGGTTCCTGCTCAAGGACGCCCACCCGCACGAGTTGACGGCCGCGATCCGGGCGGCTCACGGCGGCGACGCCGTGCTCGCGCCACGGGTCACTCGACGGATGCTCGAGATGTTCGGGGACCGCCTGCCAGACACCGTGCCCGCCGGAAGCCCCGGAGTCGACCTCCCGAGCGCTCTCACGGAGCGGGAGCACGAGGTGTTCGTGGCGATGGCTCGGGGACTCACCAACGCCGAGATCGGTGCAGAGCTCTTCGTGAGCGAGTCGACGGTCAAGACACACGTCGGCCGCGTTCTGGCGAAGCTGGGCGCCCGAGATCGCGTGCACGCGGTGATCCTCGCCCACCGGATGGGCATCATCCCCGACGATGCATCCTCCGGAGTCTGAGCGTGCAGCCCGGCGGGTGCCGCCGATGCGTCGCCACGCTCGGCGGACGCA
Organism: Microbacterium gallinarum; assembly: GCF_014837165.1. Classification (GTDB taxonomy): domain Bacteria; phylum Actinomycetota; class Actinomycetes; order Actinomycetales; family Microbacteriaceae; genus Microbacterium; species Microbacterium gallinarum. The sequence continues at coordinate 282,328 of NZ_JACSPM010000004.1, read as the reverse complement.
CGGGCGACGGTCGTTAGGATCGTCTCGATGATCCACCTCGATGTCATTGAGCCGGAAGTGCCCGCGGAGCCGACGGTGTGGACCCAGTTCCTGGACTTCCTCGTGAGCGCCGGCTGGGCCGCGCTCAGCGTCGTCGGCATCCTCATCGGCGCCGTCATCGTCGTGTGGATTCTGCGCTTCGTCATCCGCCGCGTCGTCAACCGCATCGTCAACGGGGCGAAGTCGAAGGCAAACGTCGACGACACGCAGGCGCTGGAGCGCTCTCCGCTCGCGTCGGTGCGACTCGTGCAGCGCACCCGCACGCTCGGCTCGATCCTGCAGAACATCGTGAATGTGACGGTCGTCATCATCGCGCTGCTGCTGATCGTGAACGTCCTCGCGCCGAACGCCCTCGGCTCGCTCACGCTGCTCACGGCGGCCGTCGGCGCCGGCCTCGGGTTCGGCGCGCAGAACATCGTGAAGGACGTGCTCAACGGCATCTTCATCGTCGCGGAGGACCAGGTGGGCATCGGCGACGTCGTCGACCTCGGGCTCGCCTCGGGCATCGTCGAGTACGTCAGCGTCCGTGTCACCCACGTGCGAGACGTCAACGGCACGCTCTGGTACGTGCGCAACGGCGAGATCACGCGCATCGGCAACCTGTCGCAGGGGTGGTCGCGCGTCATCGTCGACCTGTCGATCCCGGTGGACGCCGACATCGACGAGGTCGAGCACCTCATGCTCAGCACCGCCAAGGGCCTCGCGAAGGACGCGAAGTGGCGCACCCGCATCCTCGAGCAGCCCGAGGTGTGGGGACTCGAGTCGATCTCGGGCGACGCGCTCGTGATCCGCCTGGTCATGAAGACCCGCGCCAACGCCAAGGACGACGTCGCGCGCGAGCTCCGCGTGCGCCTCAAGAAGGCGCTCGACGAGGCGGGCATCACCCTGCCGGCGCTCAACACGATCATGCCTTCCGGCATCGAGGGCGCCCTGCGCGTGCGCGGTGCCAACCCCCCGAAGACCAAGCCGACCGCGGTCACTCCCCCGCCCGCCGCCTCGCGCCCCGTGTGGAAGCCGAAGCGCACACCCAAGACGCCTCCGCCGGAGACGCCCGACGACGACACGAAGGGCACCCCATGACGGATGCCGCGCCCCTGAGCTTCTACGACGAGATCGGCGGCCACGACGCCTTCGTGAAACTCGTCGACGTGTTCTACCAGGGTGTCGCCGGTGACGATGTGCTGCACCCGATGTACCCCGAGGAGGACCTCGGCCCGGCCAAGGTGCGCCTGACGATGTTCCTCGAGCAGTACTGGGGTGGGCCGACGACCTACAGCGAGCAGCGCGGCCACCCGCGCCTGCGCATGCGCCACGTGCCGTTCCACGTCAACCCCGACGCCCGCGACCGCTGGCTCGCGCACATGCGCACGGCGGTGGACGAGCTGAAGCTCTCGCCGCTGCACGAGGCGACGCTGTGGGACTACTTGCAGCGCGCCGCCCATGCGATGGTGAACACGTTCGAGCCGACCGGCATCGGACCTGCCGCGAACGGGCGGGACGCGGCATCCCGTCCCGACTCCCCCGACGCGGGCGCCCCGCGCTCGGCCATACCCCTCACCGCCGAGCCACCCGCGCGCGGCGGCGGGACCCCCTGACCCGAATCCCGCACCACCTCGCACCCGACGAAGGAGTCGACATGCCCGCTGCGCCCGCCACCCACTCCGCGGACGTCCTCGTGATCGGCTGGGGCCTGGCCGGCCTCGTGGCCGCGAGCGAGGCCGTCGCCGCCGGCAAGCGGGTCGTGATCGTCGATCAGGAGCCCCGCTCGAACCTCGGCGGTCAGGCGTGGTGGTCGTTCGGCGGACTGTTCTTCATCGACTCACCCGAACAGCGGCGCATGGGCATCAAGGACTCCCTCGAACTGGCCCGCCAGGACTGGTTCGGCAACGCCGGCTTCGACCGCGAGGAGGACGCCTGGCCGAAGCGCTGGGCCGAGGCGTACCTTCAGTTCGCGCACGAGGAGAAGCGCAGCTGGCTACGCGAGAAGGGCGTGCGGTTCTTCCCCGTCGTCGGGTGGGCTGAGCGCGGCGGCTACACCGCCACCGGTCCCGGCAACTCCGTCCCGCGGTTCCACATCACGTGGGGCACGGGCCCGGGCATCGTCGCACCCTTCCAGTCCGCCGTCGAGGCCGCAGAGACGCAGGGGCGGATCACGATCCTGCCTCGCCACAAGGTCACGTCCCTCACCGTCGCGGGAGGCGTGGTGACGGGGGCCGAGGGTGACGTGCTCGCGCCGTCCGGTGCCGCGCGCGGGTACGCCTCGTCGCGCGAGGTGGTCGGCTCGTTCGCCGTGACCGCCGGTGCCACGATCGTCTCGTCGGGCGGCATCGGCGGCAACCACGAGCTCGTGCGAAGGTGGTGGCCGGAGCGTCTCGGCACTCCGCCGCGGACGATGGTCACCGGCGTCCCCGCGTACGTCGACGGCTCGATGCAGGAAGTGTCCTCTGCGGCCGGAGCGAACCTGATCAACGGCGACCGCATGTGGCACTACGTCGAGGGCATCCAGAACTGGGATCCGGTGTGGCCGGATCACGGCATCCGCATCCTCCCTGGCCCGTCCTCGGTGTGGCTCGACGCGACCGGCCAGCGTCTGCCGGTGCCGCTCTTCCCCGGCTTCGACACCCTCGGCACGCTCGCGCACCTGCGTGCGACAGGCCACGACCACTCCTGGTTCGTGCTGTCGCAGAAGATCATCGAGAAGGAGTTCACCCTCTCGGGCAGCGAGCAGAACCCCGACCTCACCGGCAAGGACGTCAGGCTGCTCGCGAAGTCGCGTCTCGGCAAGGGCGCCGCAGGGCCGGTGCAGGCCTTCATGGACAAGGGCGCCGACTTCGTCGTGCGCGACGACCTCGACGATCTGATCGCCGGCATGAAGGCGCTCCCCGGCGGCGAGGTGCTCGACGGAGACCGTGTCCGCTTCGAGATCGAGGCGCGCGATCGCGAGATCGACAACGACTTCACCAAGGACGCGCAGATCGCCATGCTCCGCTCGGCGCGGGCGTACCGCGGCGACAAGCTGATCCGCACCGCGAACCCGCACCGTATCCTCGACCCCGCGTCGGGGCCGCTGATCGCCGTGAAGCTGCATGTGCTCACCCGCAAGTCGCTCGGCGGCATCGAGACCGACTTGTCCGGGCGCGCGCTCGGCGCGGGCGGCGAGCCGATCCCCGGCCTCTTCGCGGCGGGCGAGGCCAGCGGCTTCGGCGGCGGCGGCGTCCACGGCTACCGCGCTCTGGAGGGCACGTTCGTGGGCGGATGCCTCTTCTCCGGCCGCGTGGCCGGACGGGCGGCCGCAGCCGGGGTCTGAGCCGATCAGCTGTCCCGGGCTCCGGTGCGCCGCACCGGCGTGAGCCCCATGACCGCGGGACCGCGGACCACGACGTGGCCGCGCTCCAGGCTCAGGCGGGTCCACGGCCCGTTGACGCGTACGCGCGCGGTCTCGGCACCGCTGATGAAACCCATGCTGAGCGCCGCGTAGGCGACGCCGAGGGGCAGTCCGCCCAGTTCGTCATCGGGCTCGCCCCACACCGTCGCGCGGATCGCGCGCACGACGTCTTCGCCGGCGTCGGTCGGAACCGCCCCGGCGACCCGGGCGATGCCGCCCTGCGCCTTCGCGGCGAGCACCGACGCATCGATGCCGTCGCGCTCCGTCCAGCCGCCGCGCGGCGGAGTGATGCCGGCCCACGCCGGCGAGAGCGCCGTCTCCGGCAGCTCGACAGCCGACGGCTCGCCGGGGAGAGCACGCAGAGCGGATGCCTCGACTGCCAGGTCGCACACGAGCTCGGGGTCGGCTGCGACCGTTCTCATCGCGAGCACCGTCGGGGTCGCGTCGCCTATTCCGCGCGGAGCCAGCGGGGCCGCGGTCATCACCAGCACCCCGTCCGCCGCCTGAAGCCGCACGGCCTCATCGGTGAAACGGTCCGATCGGCCGGCGAAAGTGAGGACGTCGGCCGCCGACTCGGCGTCGGCGAGGATCAGGCGAGGAGGCATCGCCCCTAAGCTACCAAGCGGAACGACGGGCGCCGTGCGCGTCTGGAAGGGAGTCGCGTGGAACAGGCCGAGTGGGAGCCCGACCCCGATCCCGTGGCATCGATGCTGTCCGTGCTGGACCTCGCGGGATCGGATGCGCGCACGGAGGAGGACATCTTCACGGGCGTCTCGCAGTCGATGCCGCTGGGCCGCGTCTACGGCGGCCAGGTGCTGGCGCAGTCCTTGGTGGCCGCGGCCCGCACCACGCCCGCCGACCGCCACGTCCACTCGATGCACGGCTACTTCCTCCGTCCCGGTGATTCGGCGAAGGGCATCACCTTCGCCGTGGACCGCATCCACGACGGACGGTCGTTCTCGACCCGGCGTACCCAGGCGTACCAGGAGGGTGTGCCGATCTTCTCGATGATCGGGTCCTTCCAGGACGAGGATCCCGGGATCAACCACCAGGCGCCGATGCCCGAAGGCGTCCCGGCGCCCGACGAGCTTCCCGACATCGAGTCGCACCTGCACGGACTGCATCCGATGTCGAAGCGCCTGTTCACCGACCGTCCGGTGGACCTGCGTCACGTGCCGTCGCCGATCTACCTCACCGTCGAGGGTGAACGCACGCCCAGCCAGGCCGTGTGGATGAAGGTGCGCCGGCCGATCCCCGACTCACCGGCGATCCACCGCGCAGCTCTGGCCTACCTGAGCGATCTGACGATCCAGGAGTCGATCCTGCGCGCGCACGGCATCGCGTGGGCGACCCGGGGCCTCAAGGTCGCCAGCCTGGACCACGCGATGTGGTACCACCGCTTCGGTCGAGTGGACGAGTGGATGCTGTACGTCCAGGAGTCCCCGTCCGCGCGCGGCGGGCGCGGACTGGCCACCGGCCGCGTGTACTCGCACGACGGATCGCTGCTGGCGAGCGTCGCGCAGGAGATCATGGTGCGCGTGCCCGAGGCGGGCTGAGCGCGCCGTCCCGGGCGCAATCCCGTTGCCGCCGGCTCAGCGGCGGTGGGCGTAGGCGACCGGCTGACCGAGGTACGGCATCCAGGCCGCCCGTTCTTCTGCGGACAGCCGCAGCGGGCGTCCGCTCTCGGCGTCGACCTTGACGACGACCGTCGTCGCGCGGGCGTACACCGTCTGGGCGCCGTCCACGGCCATCTCGGTGGGGCTGCGCACCTCATAGCAGACCTCGATGCTCGACCCGCCGAGCTTCGCGAACCACATCTGCACGTCGAGCGGGTGCCGCTGGTACGGCACGGGCGCGAGGTACTCGATCTCCTGACGGGCGATCAGCGTGAGCACTCCGCTGAAGATGCTCGAATCGAGCACGGCGGTGTCGGGGGCGTCCTCCCCCGGCTCGGGGACCCAGAAGGCGCGCACGCGCGCCTCCTCGAGCAGCTTGAGCATCGAGGTGTTGTTGACGTGATTGAACGCGTCGAGATCTCCCCACCGCAGGTGGATGGGGATGTGGAGGCGCCGCCCCTCGGCGGCGCCTGCCGACGGATCGTCAGTCACGGGTGAGCTTGCGGTACGCCGAGCGGTGCGGCTTGGCGGCATCGGGTCCGAGGCGTTCGATCTTGTTCTCCTCGTATGCCTCGAAGTTGCCCTCGAACCAGTACCACTTGTCGGGGTCCTCGTCGGTGCCCTCGTACGCCAGGATGTGCGTGGCGATGCGGTCGAGGAACCACCGGTCGTGCGTGATCACCACGGCGCAGCCGGGGAACTCGAGGAGCGCGTTCTCGAGCGACTGGAGCGTCTCGACGTCGAGGTCGTTGGTCGGCTCGTCGAGGAGCAGCAGGTTGCCGCCCTCCTTGAGCGTCAGCGCCAGGTTCAGGCGGTTGCGCTCACCACCGGACAGGACGCCGGCCTTCTTCTGCTGGTCGGGTCCCTTGAATCCGAACTTCGACACGTACGCCCGCGAAGGGATCTCGGTCTTGCCCACCGTGATGATGTCGAGGCCATCGGAGACGACCTCCCACAGCGTCTTGTTCGGGTCGATGCTGGCGCGCGACTGGTCGACGTAGCTGATCTTGACCGTCTCGCCGATCTTCAGGTCACCGCCGTCGAGCGGCTCGAGCCCCACGATGGTCTTGAACAGGGTCGTCTTGCCGACACCGTTGGGGCCGATCACGCCGACGATGCCGTTCGGCGGCAGGCTGAAGCTCAGACCGTCGATGAGGGATCGGCCGTCGAAGCCCTTCTGCAGCTTCTTGGCCTCGATGACGATGCTGCCCAGGCGCGGGCCCGGCGGGATCGTGATCTCCTCGAAGTCGAGCTTCCGCGTGCGGTCGGCCTCCGCCGCCATCTCCTCGTAGCGCGCGAGACGGGCCTTCGACTTGGCCTGCCGGCCCTTCGCGTTGGACCGGACCCACTCCAGCTCTTCGGCCAGACGCTTGGCGAGCTTCGCGTCCTTCTTGCCCTGGATGGCGAGGCGCTCGCCCTTCTTCTCGAGGTAGGTCGAGTAGTTGCCCTCGTAGCCGATCAGCCGGCCGCGGTCGACTTCAGCGATCCATTCAGCGACGTTGTCGAGGAAGTACCGGTCGTGCGTGATCGCGATCACGGCGCCGGGGTACTTCTGGAGGTGCTGCTCGAGCCACAGCACGCTCTCGGCATCGAGGTGGTTGGTGGGCTCGTCGAGGAGCAGGAGATCGGGCTTCTGAAGAAGCAGCTTCGTGAGCGCCACGCGACGCTTCTCACCGCCGGAGAGCGGGGCGATCTGCGCATCGCCGGGCGGGGTGCGCAGTGCGTCCATGGCCTGCTCGAGCTGCGAGTCGAGGTCCCACGCGTCGGCGGCGTCGATCTCCTCCTGAAGCACGCCCATCTCGGCGAGGAGGGCGTCGAAGTCGGCGTCGGGGTCGGCCATGAGCGCCGAGATCTCGTTGAAGCGGTCGAGCTTCGCCTTGATCGCGATGCCGTCCTGGATGTTCTCTAGCACGGTCTTGGATTCGTCGAGCTCGGGCTCCTGCATGAGGATGCCGACGCTGAAGCCGGGGCTCAGCTTCGCCTCGCCGTTCGAGGGCGTGTCGAGGCCGGCCATGATCTTGAGGATCGTCGACTTTCCGGCGCCGTTCGGACCGACCATGCCGATCTTGGCCCCGGGGAGGAACGCCATCGTGACGTCATCGAGGATGAGCTTGTCTCCGACCGCCTTGCGGGCGCGGACCATCGAGTAGATGTATTCAGCCATGTCTTGTGAACGTTCTCCTAAGCCTGACGACGTCAGCGTCCCAGCCTACCGGCCGTACGCCGCCGCCGAGGCCCGCCGCCGTGCGGCACGCGCCGGGCGCAGGTGCGCTCACCAGTCGATCGGACGCGTGTCGCCCACGAGGCAGGTCCCCTCGGCGAGGACGGGGACGACCACCGTGTAGGGGTCGCCCGTCGCCGGGCCGACCTGCCCGACGAGGCACTCGTCCTGCCACCGGACGGCGAACTGGATGCTCTCGGCCGGGTTGCCCACCGTGGAGGTGTCGTGGGTGACCTCCATCGCCGCCTTGTCGAAGCCACCCTCGACGAGCGCGTCGATATAGGCGCGACCTGCGGCTCGATCCTCCGTCGCCCACACGCGATCGACGATCGATGAGAAGAACGCCAGGTTCTCGGCGGCCGAGGCGTCGGGGAGAAGCACCGGCGTCGATGACGGCGGGCCAGCCGTCGAGGTTGCGGTGGGCGTGGCAGCGCCGGTCTGCACCCGGTCGGTCGGCGCGGTCGGCGCGGCTGCCGTGCACGCCGTCAGTACGCAGGCAGCGGCGACGACGAGCGCGAGATCGGCCATACGGGGGCCCATCTGCGTCCGCGCGCGGCGGACGGAACGCTCGCGATGTCGGGCCACGGACAGAGTCTAGGGCCCGGCATCGCGAGTTCCGCTGAGAGTCAGAAGGGCGTCTCCATGTCAGCGGGCTCCCGTGGCCCGACCTCCGCGCCGGGGGTGCCCCACGTCGGGTCGGTCGCCGGTGCATCGGTCGCGTCGCCCGCAGGGGTGCCGGGCGCCACCCACGTGTCGGCAGCAGCGGCGTCGCCGGACGGAGCCGAGGCGGCACGGGCGGCCTTCACGAAGGTCGTCGTACCCCACATCAGGTCGTGACCGATTGCGTCGGCCTCGATCTCGACGTCGGTGCCGCTCTTCGTGCCGTTGTCCCAGTTGCGTACGCGCAGCCTGCCGTTGAGGATCACCCGCTCGCCCCTGCGCAACGACTGGAACGCGTGCTCGGCGAGTCCCCGGAAGGCGGACACCGAATAGAAGTTCGTCTCCGAATCGACCCATGCGTCGCTGGCGCGGTCGTAGCGTCGCTGGCCGCTCGCCACCCGGAAGGTCGTGATCGGCACGCCCGCCGCGGTTCGCTTGTGCTGCGGCTCGGTCGCGATGTTGCCGGTGATGGTGATGCTGTCGTTCATGGGCGGTCTCCTCTCGATCCGGAGACGGTCTCCGGTGCCCGCCGGCGCCTGAGTGCCCGCCAGGCGCCGGCGGTGTCACCAGGCTGGGGGGCGGGACACGAGGACGCGCACGCCAGCCTCCGTTCTGGGGATCAGCTTCGCATCAGGGGTTCTGTGGAGGAGCGGTGGCACGTGCTCGACGAGAGCGATGTCGGAGGTCGCACATATGTTCGAGGGGAGAGGAGTTCGATGAGACTTTCCGAAGAGCGCCAGATCGCCGCACCCACCCCCGCGCCGGGGGTTCCCGTACGCCTGGCGCCTGCAGCACCGTCGCTGTGGCGGGTCATCGACCGCGGCGGCCGTGTGATCGGCCATCTCCAGGCACTCACCGAGGGATCGGGCATCCGGTATCGCGCACGGCGTTTCCAGGCGGCGACGCGCGCCTTCCTCGAACTCGGCGAGTTCTGGTCGGCCGACGACGCGATCGACTGCATCCGCTTCGCCCGGTGACGGGCGCCCGGGCCGCAAGAGCGCCACGGCCGCGGCGTCGCGGCCGCACGGGGGCTGCCCGTCAGACGACCGACTCGAGCTGTTCCACGATCGACACAGGGGCACCGGCCTTCACGCGTCGCCACGATTCGGCCAGCGCCGTCACAGCGCGCACGAGCTCGTCGGGCGGCGCCGTGAACGGCAGGCGCAGGTGCCTGTCGTGCCCGCCCTCCACCGAGAAGCGCGGGCCCGCCGAGAGCAGGACTCCCCGCGATCGCACGTCCATCACGAGAGCCGAGCTCAGAGCGGCGTCCAGTTCGATCCACAGCGAGACCCCGCCGTGCGCCGTCGGCACACGCCACTCCGGCAGCTCCGACCCCAGCGCGGCGACGAGCGCATCGCGACCCGCGCGCAGCAGCGACGACCGCTGTGCGGTGATTCCGGCGAAGTCCGATAACAGGGCGGCGGCGACCGCCTGCTCGAACTCCGGCGTTCCGAGGTCGTGCGCGGGGCGCGCCGCCACGAAGCGGCGGACGAGATCGCCCTCGGCGCGGATCCACCCGACGCGCAGGCCTCCCCATACCGTCTTCCCCAGCGACCCGATCCGCACCACGCTCGAGGGATCTCCTCCGGTGAAGCCGGCATCGGCCGGCCCGCGATCGATGTCGAGGTCGGCCGTCGTCTCGTCGAGCACGAGCACGGAGCCCGCCCGCTCCCCCGCGAGCAGGAACGCGTCGCGCTCGCCAGCCGACATCGATCGCCCCGTGGGGTTCTGGAAGTCGGGCATGAGATACGCCATCACGGGCAGCGTGCGCGCGAAGGCCTGTTCCGCCCGGTCGAGGTCCCACCCGGCATCGGTCGTCACAGGCACGCCGACGAGGCGCGCACCCGCTCGTCGCAGGGCATCGACGGCGTGCGGGTAGGTCGGAGTCTCGACCACGACGCGATCGCCGCGCCCGAGCAGCACCGAGGCGACGAGGTGGATCGCGCTCTGCGCGCCGGTGGTGACGAGCACCTCGCTCGGCGAGGTCGGCACACCGCGTCGCTCGTAGTGCGCGGCGATCGCCTCCCGAAGCTCCACGCTCCCGAGCACGTCGTACCCGACCCGCGACACCAGCGAGGCTGCCCCGCCTGCGACGTCCGCCATGATCCCCGCCAGGCCAGGCCAGGCGGGCGGGCTCGCCTGCTGGAGGTCGATGGCGCCGTCCGCGGCCGAGGCCCTCCCCGGATCGCGGCGCTGCAGCGGAAGCGTCACGCTTCCCGAGCCTCGGAGGCTCGCGATGTGGCCGGTCTCGCGGAGGCTCCGGTATGCCGCGGCGACGGTGCTCCGGCTCAGGTGCAGAGCGCCCGCGAGCTCTCGCTCGGCCGGTAGAGCCGTTCGCGGCGCCAGCCGGTTGTCGAGGCAGAGAAGGCGGATGCCGTCGGCCAGCGCCTCGTAGGCGGGTTCACGCGTGCGCCAGCCACCGAGGGCCACGCCGAGCGCACGAGCGGAGATCCTCGAGTCCATGAGAGCCAGATTACGCATATTGGACTGTTACGTACATGCCAATCCTGCGATTGGATGGAGCTATGAGTCGTCGTGTGATCCAGCTCTTCGTCGGTCTCGTGCTGTACGGGGTCGGCTGCGCGATGACCGTCGAGGCCGGGCTCGGGGTCGACCCCTGGACCGTTCTCGCCGAGGGCCTGTCGATCCACACCGGCATCGGCATCGGGTGGATCGCCAACATTCTCGGCTTCTTCGTGCTCCTGCTCTGGATCCCCCTCCGCCAGAAGCCCGGCGTCGGCACGATCGCGAACATCCTGCTCGTGGGAACAAGCATGCAGGTCGCACTGTGGGTGTTCCCGCCGATCTCGGGCGTCGTCGCCCAGTTCGCCGTGCTGCTCGGCGGCATCGTCACCGTCGCGATCGCGTCGGGTCTCTACATCGGCGCGCACTTCGGGCCAGGGCCCCGCGACGGACTCATGACGGGGATGCACAAGAGGCTCGGGTGGCCGATCTGGACGTGCCGCGCGCTCGTCGAACTCACCGTCCTCGGTATCGGCTGGCTGCTCGGCGGCACCGTGGGCATCGGCACCGTGCTGTTCGCGTTCCTGATCGGGCCGCTCGTGCACATCGCCCTGCCGCTGCTCGACACGCGCCGGACGACTCCGTCCGCAGAGCGAGCGCCAGACCCGGCGACGCCGGTCGGCTCTCCCTCGAACAACTGACAGGCGGTGGGAGCGGCATCCACTCCCACCGTCCTCAGCGTGCCGTGACGGTCAGTGCTCCCGGAACTCGGGCCAATCGCTGCCCGGCGTCATGCGCGAGTGCAGAGCGCTCTTGGCGATCTCCATCGAGGGGTAGGTGCCCGCGACGGAGTCGGCGCCCGCCATCGTGACCGTGTAGCCTTCGTCGTCCTTGCGGATGCTGCCGACGACACCTGACGGGCCGTAGGCCACCCACAGCGGGTGGTGCGTCTCTGTGGTGCTCATGGTGAACTCCTTTCGATGCGTCCGATGCCGACGCTACGCCCGGACACGCACGGATGCCAGCATCAGGCACGCGATCCCGCGAACCGATAGCCTGGTGGCACCCTTCCCTCCGTAGCTCAGGGGACAGAGCGAGCGGTTTCTACCCGCCAGGTCGGGGGTTCGAATCCTCCCGGAGGGGCGAGCACGGGCGTCGGCGCCGAGGCCCGTGCATCGGCGTCTGGGGCCGTCAATAGGATGGAGCGCATGGTGGGGGCATCCGAGAACGATCGACTTGTCTGGATCGACTGCGAGATGACAGGACTCGACCTCGCGGTCGACGAGCTCGTCGAGATCGCGGTCGTCGTGACCGACTTCGAGCTGCGACCGCTCGACGCCGGCTTCCAGGTGGTGATCAAGCCCGACGCCTCCGCGCTCGCCAACATGAGCGAGTTCGTCACAAAGATGCACGAGAAGTCCGGGCTGCTCGACGAGATCCCCAGCGGCCTGAGCGTCGCCGACGCCGAGTTCCAGGCGCTCGAGTACATCCAGCGGTTCGTCCCGCTCGAGGGCAAGGCGCCGCTCGCCGGCAACACCATCGGCACCGACCGCATGTTCCTGGCGAAGTACATGCCGCGCATCGACCACTGGCTGCACTACCGCAACGTAGACGTGTCCAGCATCAAAGAGCTCGCCCGCCGCTGGTACCCGCGTGCCTACATCCACGCGCCCGCGAAAGACGGCGGCCACCGTGCCCTCGCCGACATCCTCGAGTCCATCCGCGAACTCGCGTACTACCGCCAGGCGGTCTTCGTACCCGAGCCCGGACCGACCAGCGACGGGGCACGCGCCGCGGCTGCCGCCGCCGTGTCGCTGTTCGCCCCAGAGGTGTGAGAGAATCGTCTGGTTGCCCGCGCAGGCGGGAGACATGGTGGGTATAGCTCAGTTGGTAGAGCGCTGGCTTGTGGTGCCGGATGTCGCGGGTTCGAGTCCCGTTACTCACCCCACGCACATCGAGGCATCATGATGGAGATGGATGCCGCGACCTTCGAGCAGCTCGTCGTCGACGAGCTCGATCTCCTCCCCGACGACATGGTCGAGGGGCTCGACAACGTCGTGTTCGTCGTGGAAGACCGCGCCGAGGACGGCACTCTCGACCTGCTCGGACTCTACGACGGCTGGGCGCTGACCGAGCGGGATCGCTACGGCGTCGGCGAGCTCCCCGATCGGATCATCGTGTACCGCGAGGCGCATCTGGCCGTCTGCGACGACCTCGACGAACTGCGCGACGAGCTCCACACGACCCTCGTGCACGAGATCGCGCACTTCTATGGCATCGACGACGATCGCCTGCATGAACTGGGGTGGGCGTGATGACGCCGCTCTCGACACCCGACCTCGACGAGCGGGTCGACGTCGGTGAACACCTCGCCGCCGACCGGCCGTGGCAGACCGTCGTCTGGGACGACCCCGTGAACCTCATGAGCTATGTCACCCACGTGTTCCGCGAGTACTTCGGCTACCCCAAGTCGCAGGCGCACTCGCTCATGCTGGCGGTGCACACCAACGGCCATGCCGTCGTAGCGGAGGGCGCACGGGAGCAGATGGAGCTCCACACCCGCGCGATGCACGACTACGGCCTGTGGGCCACCGTTCGAAAGGCCCCGGAGTGACCCGTCGCCTGGTGATCCTCGAGCTCACCCGACTCGAGGCGGCGCACCTCGCCGGCCTCGTCACCCAGTTCGCCGAGCTCGTGGACGGCGCCGCGACCGACGACGGCGATCCCGCCATCGCGCGGCTCGCGCCCGACGCCTACGACGAACCGGGCGCGGCCGACGAGTTCCGACGGCTGACCGAGGCCGATCTCCTCGACCGGCGCCGTGACGACGCTCAGATCGTCCTCGCCTCGCTGGCCGACGCGGCGCAGATCCCCGACGACCCCGACGACCCGGCTCTGCTCGAGACGGTTCCCGTCGAACTCGCGCCCGAGGCGACCGGCGCGTGGCTGCGCACGCTCGCCGCGATCCGGCTGGTGCTGGCCACCCGGCTCGGAATCACGGAGGAGGATCACCACTCCCCCGAGGATCCGCGGTTCGGCATCTATGACTGGCTGGGCTACCGGCTCGACGGGCTCGTGTCGGCGGTCGAGGGGGACTGATCAGGGCACGGCGAACACATGCGTCGCCAGCCGGCTCGGCTGGTCGCGCGTGATGTGGCGGTCTTCCTGACGCGCCCAGCGCTCCCAGTGCGGGCGATACGCGTCGCCGTCGCGCTGGAGCGCGCGCGCCTTGCGCGACGACGCCGGCGAATCCACCCAGACGCGCACGTCACTCAACCGCGCCGTCACCGGGGTGAGGATGCCCGCCCCTTCGACGACGAGCGGCAGGGAGGGGTCCACGGCGTGGGCCTCCGCAGGGGCCCCGGCATCCCAATCCCATCTCTGCCACACGCCGATGAGGCCGCGCGCGTGCGGGACCAGGATCTGCTCGCGCGCCAGGTCGACGCCATCATCGAGCCCGTCCCAGCCGGGGTATACCGAGTCGAGCGCGACCAGCTGCACCCGGCCGGTGAGCGGCCAGCGCGCGACCAGGGACCTGGCGAGCGAGGTCTTGCCGGCTCCGCTGCATCCGTCGATGAGTACGACCGGGTTCGTCGCCGACAGCGCCGTGACGGCGTCGACGATCGCCGCCGTCGCAGCCTCGAGGGCGCGGGAGACCGAGTCGGAGCTACTTCTTGAGGGCGCGGATGACACGGCTGAGGGCGCGCCCGGCGAAGAACACGAACGGGATGGCGACAGCGAGGAGCGAGACGATGTTCGGCTCGAATCGCAGGTCGTCGCCCCGGCGGATGTACGCGCCGACCGGGACTGCCCAGCCACCGCCGCCCCCACCGCCGTTGCCGGACTCGTCGGAGCCGCCGCCGAAACCCGACCACGTCAGCGCGACCGGGATGACGCGGATGCCGTCGACATCCTGCTGCTCGCCGTAGGCGCTCTTGACGCCGAAGTTCGCGGATTGCTTGCCGAGCTCGAGTGCGATGTTGGGCATGACCCCACGCTACCGGCCGCGCGGCGCCGGTGTCAGCCCTGATCCGGCTTCGGCGGGAGCGGGCTCGAGGGAAGACTGCCGCCGCCGCGTGCCTTGCCGAGCAGCGTGCCGCGCGTGACTGCGCCGCGGCCGAACTTCGCCGCGGCTCCGTCCAGGGCGTCTTCGATGCGTCGCCACTCGGCGTCGTCGTCCCACAGTGCGAGCGGTGCCGAGCCTGCTGCGCGCAGCTTCTCGGCCCGAACCCCGATCAGCCGCACGGGCAGATGCCGCTCTACCGCGTCGAACAGCTCATGTGCCGCGTCGCCGATCCGCTGGCCGACCGCGGTGGGCTCGGGCAGGGTCTGCGAGCGGGAGATCGTGGTGAAGTCGGCGAAGCGCACCTTGATCGCGATCGTGGACGCCTCCCACCCGCCGCTGCGCAGGCGCGCACCCACGCGGTCGGCGAGCCGCCGCAGCTCGGTGCGCAGGATGCGCGGATCGGCGATGTCTTCGTGGAACGTCTCTTCGTGGCCGACGCTCTTCTCGACGCGTTCGGTGTCGACCGACCGCGCATCGATGCCCCGTGCGAGATACCAGACCCGCTCGCCCATGGCGGGCCCGAGAGCGCGATCGAGCACGTCGCGCGGGGTGTCGATGATGTCGCCGATCGTGCGGATGCCGCGCCCCTCGAGCGCCTCGGCGGCCTTCGGGCCGACTCCCCACAGCGCCCGCACCGACCGCGGCGCAAGGAACGCCGCCGTGTCGGCCTCGGCGACGACGAGCAGGCCGTCGGGCTTGCTGATGGTCGAGGCCATCTTCGCGACGTGCTTCGTCGCCGCGACCCCGATGCTGCACGTCAGACCGGTTTCGGCCCGGACGCGCGTCCGCAGCTCGCGCGCGATCATCGCAGGACTCCCCCACAGCCGTCGCACGCCGCGCACGTCGAGGAACGCCTCATCGATCGACAGCGGCTCGACCAGCGGGGTGACATCGCGGAAGATGCGCATGACCTGGCCCGACAGCGCGAGGTAGCGGTCGAAGTGGGGCGGCACGACGATCGCCGTGGGGCACAGCCGCAGCGCCTGCCCGACGGGCATCGCCGACCGCACGCCGAAGCGGCGTGCCTCGTACGAGGCGCTCGAGACCACCGAGCGGCTGTCGGGAGCGCCGATGATGATCGGCTTGCCCACCAGCGACGGGTCGTCGAGCTGCTCGACCGACGCGTAGAACGCATCCATGTCGACATGGAGGATGCCGGTGCCGCTGTCGTCGGCTCCGTCGGGCGACACGAGCCGCCCGGTGCCGTCGCCACGTCCCATGGTCCGATCCTCCCCCTTCCCTCCGACGTCGCGCCCGGCGACGCCGGAGGGTGCGGGTCTCAGTCTGCGGCGGCGCGCTCCAGCACCAGCTCGCGTACGCGGGCGGCGTCGGCCTGCCCCTTCATCGCCTTCATCACGGCGCCGATGACGGCGCCGGCGGCCTGCACCTTGCCGTCGCGGATCTTGGCGAGCACGTCGGGCTGCGACGCCAGCGCCTCGTCGATGGCGGCGATCAGCGCACCGTCGTCCGAGACGACGGCGAGTCCGCGCGCGTCGACGACCTCCTGCGGCGCGCCTTCGCCGGCGATGACGCCTTCCAGCACCTGGCGCGCGAGCTTGTCGTTGAGCGACCCTGCGTCGACGAGCGACTGCAGGGCGGCGACATCGGCCGGCGTCACGAGGTCGGAGGCCTCGCGCCCCTGGGCGTTGGCGACCCGGGTGATCTCACCTGTCCACCACTTGCGTGCGGCAGCCGGCGCGGCACCGGCGGCGACGGTGGCCTCGACCTCGGCGAGCAGGCCGCCGTTGACGACGTCCTGGAACTCGAGGTCGGTGAAGCCCCAGTCCGCCTTCAGGCGACGCCGGCGCGCGGCCGGCGGCTCGGGCAGTGCGGCCCGGAGCTCCTCGATCAGGGCCGACGCAGGTGCGACAGGCAGCAGGTCGGGCTCGGGGAAGTAGCGGTAGTCGTCAGCGTCCGACTTCGGCCGCCCCGGCGAGGTGGTGCCGGTGTCCTCGTGCCAGTGGCGCGTCTCCTGGATGATCGAGCCGCCGACGGCGAGGATGGCCGCCTGACGCTGGATCTCGTAGCGGACAGCGCGCTCGACCGACCGCATCGAGTTGACGTTCTTCGTCTCGGTGCGGGTGCCGAGCTTCTCCTGGCCGCGCGGGCGGAGCGAGACGTTCGCATCGCAGCGGAGGTTGCCCCGCTCCATGCGCGCCTCCGAGATGCCCAGCGAGATCACGATGTCACGGATCGTCTGCACGTAGGCCTTCGCGATCTCGGGCGCGCGGTGCTCGGCGCCGAAGATCGGCTTGGTGACGATCTCGACGAGGGGCACACCGGCGCGGTTGTAGTCGACGAGCGAGTACTCCGCCCCCTGGATGCGCCCGGTCGAGCCGCCGACGTGCGTGAGCTTGCCGGCATCCTCCTCCATGTGCGCGCGCTCGATCGGCACCGTGACGATCGACCCGTCGGAGAGCTCGACGTCGACCTGACCCTCGAAAGCGATGGGCTCGTCGTACTGCGAGATCTGGTAGTTCTTGCCGAGATCGGGGTAGAAGTAGTTCTTCCGTGCGAACCGGCTCGACGGCGCGATCGAGCAGCCCAGGGCGAGGCCCAGGCTGATCGAGTACTTCACGGCCTCGGCGTTCACCGTCGGCAGCGAGCCCGGCAGGCCCATGTCGACCGGCGCGACGAGCGTGTTCGGCTCGGCGCCGTGGTTGTCGGCGTGGGCCGGGTTGGCGGCGCCCGAGAACATCTTGGTCTTGGTGTTGAGCTCGACGTGCACCTCGAAGCCGAGCACCGGCTCGTACAGCTCGAGGGCCTCGTCGAAGTCCATCAGCGTGTCCTTGGCCATCAGAGTGCCCCTCCCTGCGTCGAGTCGCCGAGCTGCGGTGCGCGCTCCAGCAGCGACGCGCCCCACGAGTCCACCAGCAGCGCCTCGAGCGCCGCGCCGACGCGATAGAGGCGCGCGTCCTCGCGAGCCGGAGCGAGGAACTGGATGCCGACGGGCAGGCCGTCCTCGTCGGCGAGACCCGACGGGATCGAGATGCCGGGAACGCCTGCGAGGTTTGCGGGGATCGTCGTCACATCGTTGAGGTACATCTGCATCGGGTCGTCGATCTTCTCGCCCAGACGGAACGCCGTGGTCGGCGCGGACGGCGTGGCGATGACGTCGACCGACGCGAACGCCGAGTCGAAGTCCTGCTGGATGAGCGTGCGCACCTTCTGCGCCGAGCCGTAATAGGCGTCGTAGTAGCCCGCCGAGAGCGCGTACGTGCCCAGGATGATGCGGCGCTTGACCTCGTCGCCGAACCCGACGTCGCGCGTGCGCGCCATGACGTCCTCGACCGTGCCGCCCGGCACGTCGACGCGCAGGCCGAAGCGCACGGAGTCGAACTTGGCCAGATTGCTGGATGCCTCGGCGGGCAGGATCAGGTAGTACGCCGCGACCCCGTACTCGAAGTGCGGCGCGCTGATCTCGACGATCTCGGCGCCCTGCGCCTCCATCGCGGCGAGGGCGCTTCGGAAGGACGCCGAGACGCCCGGCTGGAAGCCGGCGTCGGGCAGCTCCTTGATCACGCCGACCTTGAGCCCCTTGAGGACATCGCCGCGTGCGCCCTCACGGGCGGCCTCGGCGAACGAGGGCCAGGCGTCGGACAGCGACGTCGAGTCGTGAGGGTCGTGGCCGCCGATCACGTCATGCAGCAGCCCCGCGTCGAGGACCGTGCGGGTGACGGGACCCACCTGGTCGAGGCTGGACGCCAGGGCGATCGCCCCGTAGCGGCTGACGCCGCCGTACGTCGGCTTGAGTCCGACGGTGCCGGTGACGTGCGCAGGCTGGCGGATCGAGCCGCCGGTGTCGGAGCCGAGGGCGAGCGGCGCCTCGAACGCGGCCACGGCAGCGGCGGACCCGCCGCCCGAACCGCCGGGGATGCGGTCGAGATCCCACGGGTTGCGTGTCGGGCCGTACGCCGAGTGCTCGGTGGACGATCCCATGGCGAACTCGTCCATGTTCGTCTTGCCGAGGGGCACCAGCCCGGCGGCGCGCGACCGCGCGACGACCGTGGCGTCGTAGGGCGACATGTAGCCCTCGAGGATCTTCGATCCGCTCGTGGACGGCATGTCCGTCGTCACGAGCACGTCCTTGATCGCGAGCGGGACGCCGGCGACCGGGCCGAGCGCCTCGCCTGCCGCGCGGCGGCGATCGATGCCGGCGGCCACCTCGAGCGCATGGTCGCTCACATGGAGGAAGGCGTGGACGTCGCCGTCGACGGCGGCGATCCGGTCGAGGTGCGCCCGCGTCGCCTCGACGCTGGAGATCTCGCCGGCGGTGAGCTTGTCAGCGAGCGCGGCGGCGCTCAGCTTGGTCAGATCGGTCACAGGGGTCCTTACTGCTCTTCGCCGAGGATCGCGGTCACGCGGAAACGGCCGTCCGCGGCATCCGGAGCATTCTGCAGAACCTCCGCCGGCGTGAGCTGGTCGCCCACGACGTCGGGGCGGAAGATGTTCTCCAGCGGGATCGGGTGGCTCGTCGCGGCCACCTCGGGGGTGGCGACCTCCGAGACCTTCGCGATGTTGTCGACGATCACGTCGAGCTGCCCGGTCAGGCGCTCGACCTCCTCATCGGACAGCTGGATCCGGGCGAGCACACCAAGATGGCGCACGAGATCGGGGGTGATTTCAGACACCACGACAGTCTAGTTCGACCGCAGCACCGGCCCGTGGTCACCCCAGCCCGGAGGCGTAGGCTGGCGACGTGACGACCTATGACCCGCCTCGCCCGTGGATCGCCAGCTACGCCGAAGGCGTGCCGCAGGACCTCGAACCCGTCAGCGGTTCGCTCGTCGACATCGTCGAGGAGTCCGCGAAGGACTATCCGGATGCCGCGGCCCTGCAGTTCTTCGGACGGGAGACTTCGTACCGGTCGCTGCACGAGCAGATCGAGCGCGCCGCCGCCGGACTGCGGGCGCTGGGCGTGCGGGCGGGGGATCCGGTGGCGATCGTGCTGCCGAACTGCCCCCAGCACATCGTCGCCTTCTACGCGATCCTGCGGCTGGGCGCCGTCGTCATCGAGCACAACCCGCTCTACACCCCGCGCGAGCTGCGCAAGCAGTTCGAGGATCACGGGGCGAAGCACGCGATCGTGTGGTCGAAGGTCGTCAAGACGGTGCAGGAGTTCCCCGCCGATCTCGCGGTCACGTCGGTGATCTCGGTCGACATCACCCGCGCCATGCCGTTCACGACGCGTCTCGCGCTGCGCCTTCCGCTGTCGAAGGCACGCGAGGCGCGCAGCGCGCTCACGGACCGCGTCAGCGGCGCCATCGCGTGGGAGGACGTCGTCGGCTCGGAGCCGCTGCCGGCGACGCATCCGAAGCCGGCTACGGACGACCTCGCGCTCATCCAGTACACGAGCGGCACGACCGGCTCGCCGAAGGGCGCGTCGCTGACGCACCGCAACCTGCTGTCGAACGCGGCGCAGTCCCGCGCGTGGGTGCCGTCGATCGTGCGCGGCGAGGGATGCGTGGTCTACGCCGTGCTGCCGATGTTCCACGCGTACGGGCTCACGCTCTGTCTCACATTCGCGATGTCGATGGGCGCCCGCCTCGTGCTCTTCCCGCGCTTCGACCCCGACATGGTGCTCGAGGTCACGAAGAAGCATCCGGCCACCTTCCTCCCGCTCGTGCCGCCGATCGCCGATCGGCTGCTCAAGGCCGCGCGCGAGAAGGGCGTGTCGCTCCAGGGGACGCAGGTGGCGATCTCGGGTGCCATGGCACTCCCCCACGAACTCGTCGTGCCGTTCGAGGCCGCCTCGGGCGGCTACCTGGTCGAGGGCTACGGTCTGAGCGAGTGCTCCCCTGTGCTGATGGCCAACCCGGTGGCCGACAACCGCGTGCCCGGAACGGTCGGGCTGCCGCTGCCGGGCACCGAGTGCCGCGTGGTCGACCCCGACGACCCGACCCAGGACGTGCCGAAGGGCGAACGCGGTGAGCTCATCGTGCGCGGGCCGCAGGTGTTCGGCGGCTACTACGGCAAGCCGGAGGAGACCGAGGCGGTCTTCACCGACGGCTGGTTCCGCACCGGCGACATCGTCATGATCGACGACGCCGGCTTCGTGAGGGTCGTCGATCGCATCAAGGAGCTCATCATCACGGGCGGGTTCAACGTCGCCCCGACCGAAGTCGAGAACGCCCTGCGTCAGCATCCCCAGGTCGAGGATGCCGCGGTCGTCGGCCTGCCGAGCGAGCACAGCGGCGAAGAGGTGGTCGCGGCGGTCGTGCTCGTCCCCGGCGAGGAGATCGACGTCGAGGCCGTGCGCGAGTTCGCGCGCGGCATCTTGACCCCGTACAAGGTGCCGCGGCGAATCTTCGTCGTGGACGAGCTGCCGAAGTCGCTCATCGGCAAGGTTCTCCGCCGTCAGGTGCGGGACCGCCTGCTCACGCTCACGACGGGGGCATGACTGCCGCGGCCCGGCGCGCCAGGTCGATGCGATTCGCCGCCCCGGTCTTTCGCAGCACGTTCGAGATATGCGAGCTGACGGTCTTCTCGCTCACGAACAGCTCTCCCGCGATCTCACGGTAGGTGCGTCCGGCGACCACGAGTCGGACGATCTCGATCTCGCGCGGAGTCAGGCCGTCGATGAAGAGCGGAAGAGGGCGAGCGGATGCCTCGTCCCCGGCGCCGGACCCGGGCAGCGGGATCCGCGCCGAAAGCGCGAGCTGCCGCAGCGATGCCCCCAACGGCCGCGCCCCGAGTCGGTCCGTGATGGCCAAACCTCGCCGCAGCGGCTCCGCGGCGCGGGCGCGATCCGGACGCACCGCGATGAGCAGCGCCTCCGCCGCCTTCTCACAGCAGTAGGCCTCTTCCCAGGGCAGGTCCGCACCGGCGCACGCCTCGGCTGCCTCCAGCCAGCGGTCCGCCGAATCGTCGACCGATCCGGCACGCGCGAGCTCCGCGCGCTGCAGCCGCTCCCAGACGGGCGCGTACTCGCGTCCGTCGATCATCGTGTCGGCGGTCCTGTCGGTCGGAAGCTCGCGCCGCGCCAGGTCGCGAACCGCGGCCGGCAGCGTCGCCTCCGGCGCGCCGGACCGCACATGATCGGCGAGGACGCGCGCGGCCACGGGCACCAGCTCCTTGGCCTCGCGCCGTGAGGAGGCCTCGTCGACCAGCCTCGCAGCCGCGCCGGTGTCGCCCAGGGCGAGCTCCAGCTCGGCCCTCGCGATCACGTCGTCCGGTGAGACGACGAGTTCTCCCTCGGCGATGAGCTCGTCCGCGCGGGCGAAGTGCGTCCGCGCGCGTTCCGCGCGTCCCTGCCGCACGGCCAGCCAGCCTGCGACAGCGCGGCTGGCGACGTCGACGGGGCGACCCGGATACTCGCTCAAGGTGGAGCGCAGCGCGGCCCTGCACCGGTCCCACCGCCCCAGCAGAAACCAATCTGTCGCCTCCCACATCCCCAGCCATCCGACGTAGGGGCTCGGAAGCGTCCCGGAAGCGGTGACCCTCGCGCGGTGGATCGCATCGGCGAATTCATCCGGCCTCCCCGGGTGCGACGCCGTGGCGGCGATGTTCACCGCCATGTTGTGGGCGAGTCCGTCGCGGATGCGCACAGCCGCCCGCAGCGCCTCCGGCGCGAGCCGGCGGATCTGCGCCGTGTCGCCGACGCGCTCCGCGCTGTGGACGGACGCGGTCAGCGACCATGCCAGGGCGACATCATGGTCGGTCGCGCGGGCCAGTCCGAGCGCGTCATGCGCGGTGACTGCTGCGTCGGCGGCGGGCATCCACAGCGACGCGACCGCCAGCGCGAACGCGTCCTCCCAGTCGGCATGCTCGGCGCGGACCCGCGCGCACAGCGCGCCGACCTCGTGCTCGGTCGGCTCGGAGAGCTGGCCGGCGGCGCGCAGCAGGAGGCGGCGCGCATCCAGTTCGAGGCGCAGCCGCCGCTCCTCGGGCTCGACACTGCGCAGCAGGCTCTCGACGGTCTCGAGTTCCGCCTCACCGTCGCCGGCATCGGCGGCGGCCCGCCGACGCAGCTCGAGCAGCTCCCGCTGCGACTCCGCGGGCGCATCCACGCGAGGGTGCCACTGCAGTGCGCGGTCCGCGAATCGGAGCGCCTGCGCGAAGCTGCCCCCGACCAGCGCGGCACGGCAGGCGGCCACCGTCCAGCGGTACGCGTCGTCGGCGTCGCCCGACTCCTCGGCGTGATCGGCGAGCCGGATGACGTCCTCGAACGACGCCCCCTCCGTCGATCGGACCTCCGCGCGGCGGACGAAGGCGGCGTGCCACGCGGTGCGCTCGCGCTCAGCCAGCTCCGCGGCGAGCATCTCCGCGGAGAGCGGATGCCGGAACCAATACGAGCCGTGTGCTCCGACGCCCACGATGCCCGCCTCCGCCGCAGTGGCCAGTGCGTTCTCGATATCGGCGGGACGGGGGCCCGGTGCCCGCTCCACCGCGGCGACGACCTCGTGAAGCTCGTTCGCCGTCAGCGGTCTGCCCCCGACTGCGAGCACGCGCAGCACCCCCGCGACAGCCTCGCCGAGCTCATGCGCGGGGGCCAGCACCGCTTCGGCCAGGCGTGAGGGCAGCGCCGGGGGAAGACGACGCGCATCGGGATCGATGCCCTCGACTGTCAGGGCGGTGAAGTAGGGAAAGCCCCTCGTGTGCGCCCACACCTCCTCGACGAGGGTCTGATGCGGGGAACGCCCCAGCAGGGCGGCGAGCTGCTCCGTCGTCCCGGCGCGGTCGAGCGGCTCCACCGCGACGACCTCGCACGACTCGACGTGGCGCGCGTTGGACAGCCAGCGGTCCACCGGTCGGGGCGCCGTCGTCGACTCGTCGCGAACCGTCGCGATGATGCTCAGCCTGCGCGCCGGCGGCCCGGACATCAGGTACAGCAACGCGTCGAGCATCGCGCTGTCGGCCCATTGCAGGTCGTCGACGAGCAGCACGACGCGCTGGTCAGCGGTCTGCTCGTCCAGCCAGGCATCCAGCTGAAGGAGCGCGCTCGCGGGTGCGGCATCGAAGTCCGCCACCGAGTCCGCACCGACCAGCCGGAACATCGAGCGGAACGCCAGCATCGGAACCGAAACGGTGGACAGCGGAAGGCAGGAGCCTGCGAACACGGCGGCGTCGGCGAGCCTCGCGACCGCGTCCTTGGCGAGGGTCGTCTTTCCTACGCCCGGCTCACCCGTGAGGATCACCGAGCCGCACCCGCCCGGTCCCGGTGGAGCCAGGCGCGCGAGGACCCGCCGCCGGACGTCGTCCCGCCCGACGATCTGAGGGGTTGCGCCCGCCTCGCCTGGGCCCACCTCTCCAGTGTGACAGCGTCTGGCGCATCACGCCGCGGATCTGAGGGTGGAGGACGCCGATCCGAGGGGTCGTCCCCGATGTGCGGATGAGCGCGGTGGACGCACCGTGGAGGCATCCATCCGCAACAACGAAAGGTCAGTTCATGGACAGCGCACTCCGCACCTCGCGCAACGCGATCGTGCTGCTCGCCGCGGGAGCCGTCGGCGCCCTGCTGGGTTCCTCCTCGGTGGCGATCGCCGCCCCCGGGGGGCCGTTGAAAGACCCTCCCACGTCGACGTGCGTGTTCACGCCCGAGACGGACGTCGTCACCGACCCGCTTACGGCGCCGTCGGACTTCCTGCGCGGCGCGGGGCGTCTCGCGCCGACCCCCCACTGACCGTCGGCCTGGACGCGCTCACCCGGCGTCGGGTGCGAGCGCGTCGAGCGCCGCCGGACCCTCGGTGACCAGGATGCGGAACTGCGCCGCGTCGAGGATCCGCACGCCCAGTTCCTCGGCCTTGGCCAGCTTGGACCCCGCGCCCGGCCCCGCGGCGACGAAGTCGGTCTTCTTGGAGACGCTCGACGCCGCCTTGCCGCCGGCCTGGATGATCGCCTCCTGAGCGCCCTCGCGGGTGTATCCATCGAGAGCGCCGGTGGCGACGACGGTGAGGCCGTCGAGCACCCCGCCGGCAGCCTGCGCCGCTCCGGGCCCGGGATGTCCTGGAGTGGCGAGCTGTGCTCCTGCGGTGGCCCACTTCTCGACGATCTCCTGGTGCCAGTCCACGGCGAACCACTCGTCGAGCGAGTCGGCGATGATCCCGCCCACGCCTTCGACCGCGGCGAGCTCGTCTCGAGAGGCCGCCCGGATCGCTTCGACGGAACCGAACCACTGCGCGAGGGCGCGCGCGGCGACCGGACCGACGTGGCGGATGTTGAGCGCGACGAGGAAGCGCCAGAGCTCTTTCGTCTTCGCGCGCTCGAGCTGATCGATCAGCGTGAGCGCCTGCGCCGACGGCTGCGGACCAGTGGCCCCGGACTTCTTCTCGGCGGCGCTCGGGTTGCGCCGGAACGGCGCCCGTCGCACCGGTTCGCCCGTCTTCTCGTCGATGCGGGGCTCGCCCGTCTCGGCGTCGCGCACGACGACCTCGATCGGCACCAGCTGGTCGATCGTGAGGTCGAACAGCGTCGCCTCCGTCTGCAGCGGCGGGACCTCGGGCACCGACGGCTGCGTCAATGCAGCGGCGGTCACCTCGCCGAGCGCCTCGATGTCGAGTGCGCCGCGCGAGCCGATGTGCTCGACGCGACCCCGCACCTGCGCCGGGCAGGCGCGCGTGTTGGGGCACCGGAGGTCGATGTCGCCTTCCTTCGCCGGTGCGAGCGGGAAGCCGCACTCGGGACATTCCGCCGGCATCACGAACTCGCGCTCCGTACCGTCGCGCAGCTCGACGACCGGGCCGAGGACCTCGGGGATGACATCGCCCGCTTTGCGCAGCACGACGGTGTCGCCGATGAGCACGCCCTTCGCGCGCACGACGTCTTGGTTGTGCAGGGTCGCCTGGCGCACGACCGAGCCCGCCACCCGTGCGGGGGCCATCACCGCGAACGGGGTCGCGCGCCCGGTGCGGCCCACCGAGACCACGATGTCGAGCAGCTTCGTGTTCACCTGCTCGGGCGGGTACTTGTAGGCGATCGCCCAGCGCGGCGCGCGGCTGGTCGCTCCGAGCTCGTCATGCAGCGCGAGCTCGTCGACCTTGACCACGACGCCGTCGATCTCGTGCTCGACGTCGTGCCGGTGATCGCCGTAGTGCGCGACGAAGTCGAGCACGCCGTCGATGTCGTCGGAGGTGCGGAAGTACGGGCTCGCGGGCAGACCCCACTCGGCGAGGAGGCCGTAGATCTCGCTCTGCGACTCGACCGGCGGCCGCTCCCAGGCGCCGATGCCGTGCACGAAGAGCCGCAGCGAATCGAGACGCGCCTGGCCCGCCTCGCGCTCGAGCCCGTCTTTCTTGTCGAGCTGCTGGCGCAGACCGCCCGACGCCGCGTTGCGCGGGTTCGCGAACGACGGGAACCGCCGCTCGGCGCTCGCCCGCGCCTTCGCCTCGTCGAACGCGCGGCCGCGTGCACGGCTCCCGGCGACGGCGCGGTCGCGCATGTCGGCCTGGAGCTCGTTGAGCTTCGCGAACGCCGCAACCGGGATGAACACCTCGCCGCGCACCTCGACGATGTCGGGGTGGCCCGTGCCGCTGAGCCTCTGCGGGATGCCCGGCACCCGCACCGCATTCACCGTGACGTCTTCGCCGGTGCGCCCGTCGCCGCGCGTCGCCGCGGAGGTCAGCAGACCGCGCTCGTAGCGGAGGCTGATGGCGAGGCCGTCGATCTTGAGCTCGGTGAGCCAGCGCACCGTGCGTCCGGCTCCGGCCTCGGCTTTCGCACACCATTCGCGAAGCTCGTCGAGGCTGAACACGTTGTCGAGGCTGAGCATGCGCTCGGCGTGCTCGACGGGAGCGAACATCGAGCTCTCGGCCGCGCCGACCGTCTGGGTGGGCGAATCCTGCCCCTGCAGCTCGGGGTGCAGCCTCTCGAGCTCTTCGAGCCGATGCATCCAGCCGTCGTAGGTGGCGTCATCGACGATCTCGGCGTTGCGGCCGTAGTACGCGTCGCGTGCGCCGAGAATCTGCTCCGTCAGGTCCGCGGCCTCGGCGCGGGCGGCGTGGAGGCCGGGATCGGCGGGGAGAGCGGCCGTGGCATCGCTCGAAGTGGAGGCGGGCGTAGCGAGCTCAGCGTCATCCGTCACGCCGCCAGTCTAGGAGCGGCCACGGACAGCAGAAGGGGCTGGACGCTCGGCGCCGGGGTGCGGCATCCGCTCTACGCGTCGACCGGAACGGCGGACACGGTGCGGTCGATCGTGAACTGGCCGATGACCCGCGTGCCGTCGTAGAGGACCGCCGTCTGCCCCGGCGCGACGCCGTCGAAGGGCGTCTCGGGCACGACGGTCAGACGCCCATCGGCGAGCGTCGCCCGGGCGGGGACCGGATCGGCGTGCGCGCGGATCTGCACATCGCAGCCGAACTCGCCGGGCGCCTGCGGGCGCCCGGCCCAGGAGTGGCGCTCCCCCGAGATCTCGGCGGTCGCGAGCGCCTCCTTGGGGCCGACGACCACGGTGTTCGTGACAGGCCGCACCTCGAGCACGAAGCGAGGCTTGCCGTCGGGTGCGGGGACGCCGAGCGACAGCCCGCGCCGCTGACCGACGGTAAAGGCGTGCGCGCCCTCGTGGCGGCCCACCACCGCACCCGTGCGGTCGACGACGTCGCCCTGCGCTGTGCCCACCTTCTCGGCGAGCCAGCCGCGTGTGTCGCCGTCGGGGATGAAGCAGATGTCGTGGCTGTCGGGCTTGTGCGCGACCGTCAGTCCGCGAGCCTCGGCCTCTGCCCGCACGACCGCCTTCGACGGTGTCGAGCCGAGCGGGAAGTACGTGTGCGCGAGCTGCTCGGCCGTGAGCACGCCGAGCACGTAGGACTGGTCCTTCGCGGCATCGGAGGCCCGGTGCAGCTCCAGCCCCTCGCCGGTCTCGACCAGCGTGGCGTAGTGGCCCGTGCAGACGGCATCGAAACCGAGCTCGATCGCGCGCTCGAGCAGGGCGGCGAACTTGATCTTCTCGTTGCACCGCATGCAGGGGTTCGGCGTGCGTCCCGCGCGGTACTCCGACACGAAGTCCTCGATCACGTCGTCGCGGAAGCGCTCCGAGAAGTCCCACACGTAGAACGGGATTCCGATCAGATCGGCGGCCCGGCGCGCGTCCATCGCGTCCTCGATCGTGCAGCAGCCCCGGCTGCCGGTCCGCAGCGTGCCGCCGGCCCGCGAGAGCGCCAGGTGCACGCCGACGACGTCGTGCCCGGCCTCCGCGGCCCGCGCCGCCGCGACGGCGGAATCGACGCCACCGCTCATCGCCGCAAGGATCCGCATGGACTCCAGTCTACGAGCGGGCGCCTGAGGACGACCCGGATGCCGCCCGCGCACGCTCCACCGCAGCCGGGAGCGCCGCGAGCACCCGATCGACGTCGGCGTCGACCGTCGTGCGCCCGAGAGTGAGCCGCAGCACCTGGCGGGCTTCGGCATCCGACCGCCCGAGCGCCTGCACGACGTGCGACGGCTCGGGGATGCCGGCCTGGCATGCCGACCCCGTCGACACCGCGATACCCGCCTGATCCAGCAGGAACAGCAGGGTCTCGCCCGAGGCGCCCGGGAACAGCACGTGGGCGTTCCCGGGGATGCGGTCGTCCGGATCGCCGAGCAGCTCGGCCTCGGCGACGGTGGACAGGATGCCGCGCACCAGCCGTTCGCGAAGCGCGGCGAGCCGCTCCGCCTCGGCCTCGCGCTCGGCTTCGGCCAGCTCCGCCGCCACCGCGAACGCCGCGGCGCCCGCGACGTCCTGGGTTCCCGCGCGCAGGCCACGCTGCTGTCCGCCGCCGTGGACGAGCGGAGCCAGGCGCGCGTGCCGCGATACGACCAGGGCGCCGACCCCGGCCGGCCCGCCGACCTTGTGCGCCGACACGCTCATCGCACACAGGCCCGTGTGGCCCGCGGCATCCGCTCGCCATCCTCGGAAGCTCACCGGGAGGTGCCCGAACGCGGCCACGGCGTCGACGTGCAGGGGAACACGGGCCTCCCGCGCCGCCGCGGCGAGCCGGAGGACGTCGTTCACGGTGCCGACCTCGTTGTTCGCGGCCAGAGCCGTCGCGAACGCGGCACCGTCGAGGCTGGCGGCGAAGGCCGCCGGCGGGATCGCGCCGCGGGCATCGAGCGCGACGTGGCGTACCGTCGCGCCCTCGGTCGCGTGAAGCCACTCGATCGCGTCGAGGGTCGCGTGGTGCTCACCGTCGGGCAGGACGACCGCGTCGGCTGCGGCGTCCCGCGCCCACCACAGCCCCTTGACCGCGAGGTTGACCGCCTCCGTGCCGCCCGACGTGAAGACCACCTCGATCGGGTCGCAGTCGAGCACCTGCGACAGCCGCTCGCGCGATTCCTCCAGGAGCCTCCGCGCGGACTGGCCGTAGCCGTGGATCGAGGACGCGTTGCCGACGTCGGCGGTCGCACGCAGCCATGCATCGCGCGCTTCCGGCCGCAGCGGCGTCGTCGCGGCGTGGTCGAGGTAGACCTGCATCGTCCGCCCCTTCCTGCGCCGGCGGAGCGACCCGGCGCGACTGCGTCTCAAGCTCGCGGGAACCGGGTGCCGTAACACCGTCGACTCACGCGCTTACTACTGTAGGTCGCATGTCTTCCCCTCCGTCCGCCGGGCCGGCCCTGTCCGCAGGTCTGCACAGCACCGACTTCGACGACCTCGGCGTCACGCTCGGGCCCGACGGCGGGCGGCTGCGCATCTGGTCGGGCGCAGCGGAGGCGATGGAGCTCGTCGTGTTCGACGACACCGACCTCGACTGGGCCACCGACATCCTTCCGCTCGAGCCTGTCGGGGACGGTGTGTGGGAGGTCACCACCCACCTGCTGCGCGCGGGTACGCGCTACGCCGTGCGCGTCGACGGGCCGCATGCCCCGGGAAACACCTTCAACCGCGGCACCCTGCTGGTCGAGCCCTACTCGCGCGGGCTCGCTCGCGGTGGGTACGACGATTGGCGCTCGGTCGTCGTGGACGGTTCGTTCGACTGGGGCGGCGTGGACAAGCCGGGAGTCCCGCTCGACCGCACGGTGCTGTACGAGGGCCATGTGAAGGGCCTCTCGAAGCGGCATCCGGGAGTCCCGCCCGCCCTTCACGGCACGTACGCCGGGCTCGCGCACCCTGCCATGATCGAGCACTTCCTCGCGCTCGGCGTGACCAGCATCGAACTGCTCCCCGTACACGCGTTCGCCACCGAGCCGCGCCTGCTGCAGCACGGCCTGTCGAACTACTGGGGCTACAACAGTCTCAACTTCTTCACACCGCACGCGCCGTATGCGACCGAGCAGTCGCGGCGCGAAGGTCCTGAAGCCGTCCTGCGCGAGTTCAAGGGCATGGTGCGCCTGCTCCACGAGGCGGGCCTCGAGGTGATCCTGGACGTGGTGTACAACCACACCGCGGAGGAGGGCATCGGCGGTCCGCGGTCGAGCCTGCGCGGCATCGACAACCGCGCCTACTACCGGCAGCAGGACGACGGGGCCTACATCGATGTCACCGGCTGCGGCAACTCGGTGAACACGTCGACGGATGCCGGGGCCCGGCTGATCCTGGATTCGCTGCGCTACTGGGCGAACGACGTGCAGATCGACGGCTTCCGCTTCGACCTGGCTGCGACGCTCGGCCGCGACGCCGACCACCATTTCACCCCCGACCACCCGCTGCTGCGCGCGATCATCGACGACCCGGCCCTCGCCCGCGTCAAGAAGATCTCGGAGCCGTGGGATGTCGGGATGGGGGGCTGGCAGACGGGGAACTTCGGCGAGGGCTGGAGCGAGTGGAACGACCGCTACCGCGACCGCGTGCGCAACTTCTGGCTGAGCGACGTCGACTACGCCCGGCGCGCGTCCGCCGCCCCGGTCGGCATCGGCGGCTTCGCGACGCGGCTCGCCGGGTCGGCGAACACCTTCTCGCAGGAGCGCGGGCCGCTGGCGAGCGTGAACTTCGTGACCGCGCACGACGGCTTCACGCTGCGCGACCTGGTGTCGTACGACGTCAAGCACAACCTGGGCAACGGCGAGCAGAATCGCGACGGCGCCGACACCAACCGCTCGTTCAACCACGGCGCGGAGGGCCCCACCGACGACGAGGGCATCCTCGCCACACGCCGCAAGGCGATGCGGAATCTGCTCGGGACGCTGCTGCTCTCCGCTGGCATCCCGATGCTGACAGCCGGTGACGAATTCGGCCGCACCCAGCGCGGGAACAACAACGCGTACTGCCACGACTCGCCCCTGACGTGGCTCTCGTGGGAGCACGCCGACTGGCAGCGCGACCTGTTCACCCACGTGCAGCGCCTCACCGCGCTCCGCCGCGAGAACCCGGCGCTGCGCCCCATCCGGTTCGCGCGGCTCGACGAGCACACGCCGTCCGCTTCGGTCATGGAGTGGTTCGACGAGCACGGCGAGACGATGTCGGGCGAACGCTGGACGAGCCCCTCGCACCGCACCCTCCAGTACGTGGCGGCCTCCACGCCCGAGGTGGAGGAGTTCAACCGCATCCTCCTCATCGTGCACGGCACCGAGCGCGACACCGAGGTCACGCTTCCCGAGATCGACGGCGTCACGCGGTATGTCTCGCTGTGGTCGAGCGTCGAGGAGACCCCCGCCGACGATCGCGACGACCACGCGCCGGGCGACGTCGTCGCGGTGCCGGGAACCTCGATGCATCTCTTCCGCGCGGAGTGAGCATCCACGGAATGCGACCCGGGCGCAAGCTCCTATCGAGCCGTCATCACGGCCGGTAGGTTCGAATCGTGGCATCACCAACGCGTCCGACTCCCCCACGTCCGTGGCGGAGCCTCTCCGCCCTTCCCGTCCGTCCCGCGCCGGTGGGCGAATCGCACGTCGCGACGATGACCGGGCGCATCCCTCTCACCAAGCCTTCGCCGTCGATCCCCGGCGAGCCGTACCGGGCGAAAGCCTTCAACGGAGAGGCCGTGCCGTTCGGGGTGACCGCCTTCCGCGAGGGCCACGACCGGATCGGCGTCCACCTGCGGCTCTTCTCACCGTCGGGCGACGAGTCGCTACACGGCGTGACGCCGCTCGAGAACGGCCTGGACCGCTGGATGACCACCGTGGCTCTGCTCGAGGACGGCCTGTGGACGTTCCGGTTCGAGGCCTTCGGCGACGACTTCCTCACGTGGCAGCACGCCGCCGACGTCAAGATCGCCGCGGGCGTCGACGTGGAGCTGATGCGTGAGATGGGCGCCCTGCTCTTCGACCGTGCGCGCATCGAGGAGGACCGCTCCCCCGCCGAGCGCAAGGCGCTCGCCGGCGCCGCAGCCGTCCTCCGCGACCCGAAGATCGACAGCGACGGAGCGCTCGCCGTCGTGCGGGATGCCGCCATCACCGGCTTCTTCGCCCAGCGTCCGCTGATGTCGATCGCGTCGAGCGGACCCATCCTCGAGCTGCTCGTCGAGCGCGAGCGCGCCGGCGTGGGCGCCTGGTACGAGTTCTTCCCCCGCTCCGAGGGCGCGAAGCGCCTGAAGGACGGGCGCGTGAAACCCGGCAACCTGCGCACCGCCCGTGCCCGCATGCCCGCGGTGCGCGACATGGGCTTCGATGTGCTGTACATCCCGCCGGTGCATCCGATCGGCACCACCAACCGCAAGGGCCGCAACAACACCCTCACGGCCGAACCGGGAGACCCGGGCTCGCCATACGGGATCGGATCCGCCGACGGCGGCCACGACGCGGTCAGCCCCGAGCTCGGCTCGATGGCGGACTTCCGCGCCTTCGTGCGGGCGGCCCGTGAGAACGGGCTGGAGGTCGCGCTCGACCTCGCGCTCAACGCCTCCCCCGACCACCCCTGGGTCATCGAGCACCCGGAGTGGTTCGTCACCCTCCCGGACGGCACCATCGCCTACGCGGAGAACCCGCCGAAGAAGTACCAGGACATCTACCCGGTCTACTTCGACAACGACCCAGAGGGCATCTACGCCGAGGTGCTGCGCGTGGTGCGCCACTGGATCGCCCAGGGCGTGACGATCTTCCGCGTCGACAACCCGCACACCAAGCCGCTGGAGTTCTGGGAGTGGCTCATCGCAACGGTGAACGCGGATCGCCCCGACGTCATCTTCCTCGCAGAGGCTTTCTCGCGTCCGGAGGTCATGCAGACTCTCGCGAAGGCCGGCTTCCAGCAGAGCTACTCGTATTACACGTGGCGCAACACCAAGCAGGAGCTCGAGGAGTTCTTCACGTCGATCGCCACCGAGACGGCCGACTTCATGCGGCCGAACCTGTTCGTGAACACCCACGACATCCTGACGGAGTACCTCCAGTTCGGCGGACGTCCGGCCTACGTCATCCGGGCGGCGCTCGCGGCCACGGCCGCGCCGACGTGGGGCGTGTACGCGGGCTACGAGCTGTTCGAGAACGTGGCCCGGCCCGGGTCCGAGGAGAACATCGACAACGAGAAGTACGAGATCAAGGTGCGCGACTGGGAGGGCGCCGAAGCGCGCGGCGACTCGCTCGCCCCGTGGCTCCGGCGGCTCAACGAGATCCGCCGCGATCACCCGGCGCTGCGCCAGCTCCGCAACATCACCATCCACTGGAGCGACGACGATGCGATCCTCGTCTACGCGAAGCACCTGCCGGCGGCCCTGTCGCCGACCGGCGCGAGCGACACGATCATCGTCGTGGTCAACACCGATCCGCACTCGGTGCGCCAGACGATGATCCACCTCGACACCCGCGTGTGGGGCGTGCAGCCCGGTGACCCGTACGAGGTCGAGGACCTCGTCACAGGCGCGCGCTGGACCTGGTCCGACCACAACTTCGTCCAGCTGGACGCCTTCCGCGAGCCCGTTCACATCCTGCACGTCAAGGAGACGCGATGACGACGACCGATGAGGTGCTCGACGCGATCGCCGGGGGCGCCCACCACGACCCGCACAGCGTGCTCGGCATCCACCCCGGCCAGGACGCCGAGGGCGGCACCCTCTGGACCGTCCGTGCACGCCGTCCGCTCGCCCGCAGCGTGACCGCGGTGTTCGTCGACGGCACCCGCGTGCCGCTCGAGCACGTTCGCGCGGGGATCTGGGAGGGCACCCGATCCGGCCCCCTGCGTCGCTACGAGCTCGTGACCGCGTACGACGACGGTCCCGACTACGTCGCC
This sequence comes from Microbacterium gallinarum, assembly GCF_014837165.1. Classification (GTDB taxonomy): domain Bacteria; phylum Actinomycetota; class Actinomycetes; order Actinomycetales; family Microbacteriaceae; genus Microbacterium; species Microbacterium gallinarum. The sequence goes on along the minus strand of NZ_JACSPM010000004.1, from coordinate 248,866 downwards.
GACGACCCCTATCGCTTCCCGCCGTCGATCGGCGAGCTCGACCTCCACCTCGTCGGCGAGGGCCGCCATGAGGAGCTCTGGCGCGTCCTCGGCGCTCACGTTCGCGAGTTCGAGGGCACGAGCGGCACCGCCTTCGCGGTGTGGGCGCCGAACGCGCGCGCCGTGCGGATCGTCGGCTCGTTCAACGACTGGGACGGCCAGGGCCATGCCATGCGCTCCATGGGAGGCAGCGGGGTGTGGGAGCTGTTCGTGCCCGGCGTGGGCGCCGGGGAGACCTACAAGTTCGAGCTGCTGAGCCGTGCAGGCGGATGGGTCACCAAGGCCGACCCGATGGCCCGCTTCGCCGAGGTTCCGCCGGCCACCGCGTCGGTCGTGACGCAGTCGTCGTACCGCTGGGCGGACGACGAGTGGATGAAGCGCCGGGCGAAGTCGACCCCTGTCTCATCGCCCATGTCGGTCTACGAGCTCCACCTCGGCTCCTGGCGACCGGGTCTGTCCTATCGCGAGGCCGCCGACCAGATCATCGAGTACGTCGGCGCGCAGGGCTTCACACACGTCGAGTTCCTGCCGCTGTCCGAGCATCCCTTCGGCGGCTCGTGGGGCTACCAGGTCACCGGGTACTACGCGCCGACGAGCAGGTTCGGCCATCCCGACGACCTCCGCTACCTGATCGACCGCCTGCACGGCGCAGGCATCGGCGTGATCATGGACTGGGTTCCGGGGCATTTTCCGAAGGATGCCTTCGCCCTCGCCCGCTTCGACGGCGAGGCGCTGTACGAGCACCCCGACCCGCGACGCGGCGAGCACCGCGACTGGGGCACGTACATCTTCGACTACGGGCGCAACGAGGTGCGCAACTTCCTCGTCGCGAACGCGCTGTACTGGTTCGAGGAGTTCCACGTCGACGGCCTGCGGGTCGACGCCGTGGCGTCGATGCTGTACCTCGACTACTCGCGCGAAGACGGCGAGTGGGTCCCCAACGTGCACGGCGGCAGGGAGAACCTCGAGGCCATCCGCTTCCTCCAGGAGGTCAACGCCACCGCCTACAAGCGCTACCCGGGCATCGCGATGATCGCCGAGGAGTCCACGAGCTTCCCCGGGGTCACCGCTCCGACGAGTCAGGCCGGCCTGGGCTTCGGGTTCAAGTGGAACATGGGCTGGATGAACGACTCGCTGCAGTACATCAAGCGCGACCCGATGTACCGCTCCCACCACGAGGGCGAGCTGTCGTTCTCGTTCGTCTACGCGTTCAGCGAGAACTTCGTGCTGCCGATCAGCCACGACGAGGTCGTGCACGGCAAGGGCAGTCTCATCGGGCGCATGCCGGGCGACCACTGGCAGCAGCTCGCGAACATGCGCGCGTTCCTCGCCTACATGTGGGGTCACCCGGGCAAGCAGCTGCTGTTCATGGGCCAGGAGTTCGGCCAGCTCTCCGAGTGGTCGGAGGGACGCTCGCTGGACTGGTGGCTGCTCGATCAGCCCTCGCACGCGCAGCTGCACTCGTTCGTCGCGACCCTCAACCGCGTGTACCGCGATCATTCCGCCCTGTGGGCGCGCGACAGCGACGGCGCAGCTTTCGTGCGGCTGGGGGCGCCGATGTGGAACCCCAACGTCATCGCCTTCGCGCGCCGCGACTGGCACGGCAACTCCATCGCCGTCGTCTGCAACTTCTCCGGCGAGCCGATCACGTCCTACGAGCTGGATCTGCCCGAGCGCGGCGTCTGGCATGAAGTGCTCAACACGGATGCCGCGGCCTTCGGCGGCTCGGGCGTCGGGAACCTCGGCGTGGTCCATGCCGGCGAGGGCGGACGCGCGAAGCTCGTGCTGCCGCCGCTCGGCGTGCTGTGGCTCCGGCACGATCCGCAGGCGCACATCCCCTCACCCACGCAGGGATGACGGGCGCTGCGGGAGATCTCTAGAAGAGAAGCGAGGCGAGCCGCGCGCGAGCGTGCGTGACACGCGGGTCGGCGTCGCCGACGAGCGCGAACAGCTCGAGCAGGCGCTCGCGCACCGGCGCGCGCTGGTCGGACGGGAGCTGGGCGAACAGGTCGAGCAGACGGTCGAACGCGTCGTCGACGTGTCCGCCGGCGATGTCGAGGTCGGCCACGGCGAACTGCGCCTCGACGTCGGTCGGCGCGGCAGCGGCCGCGGCGCGGGCGGCCTGCAGGTCGGCACCCTGCACACGGTCCAGCAGACGGACCTGACCCAGCCCGGCGCGGGCATCCGCGTCACGCGGGTTCTCTGTCAGCGCCTTCTCGTACGCGGCGATCGCGCGCGGATAGTCGCCCGCCTCGATGGCCTCGAACGCCTCGGCGTGCAGCGGCGGCAGCGGAGGCTCGACAGGTTCGGGAGCCTCGGCCGCGGCATCCTCCGACACGCTCACCGTGCCGGTCACGCCGTTCTGCGCCGCGAGCTGGAGCAGCTGGGCGAAGACCTCCCGCACCTGCTGCTCGGGAACCGCGCCGGTGAACATCGGCACGGGCTGGCCGGCCACCAGGGCGACCACCATCGGGATCGACTGCGCCCGGAAGGCCTGCGACAGCTGCGGGTTCGCGTCGACGTCGACCTTCGCCAGCACCAGGCGGCCGCCGAGCTCGGTGACCACGCGCTCGAGCACCGGGCTGAGCTGCTTGCAGGGTCCGCACCACTCGGCCCACAGGTCGATGACGACCGGGACGGTGCGCGAGAGCTCGAGCACCTGCGCGAAGGTGTCGTCCGTGACGTCCATCACCAGCGACGGCACCGAGCCGCCCGGAGCCGCCGGCGCCTCCTGCCCCGCGGGCGGGGTGGCGGGACGATTGCGCAGAGCCGAAAGGTCCACAGCGCCGCGCAGCGCGGCGCCCGAGGTGGGGTCAGTCACTTGATCACCTTCGCGTCGAGGATGTCGGAGGAGTAGCCGAGCAGACGGATCTTGTCGGTCGAGCCCTGCCCGGGAACGTAGAAGAACACCTGGTCGGTGAACGTGGTCGTGAAGCCGCTCGCCGACTGATCGGCGCCGGCGAGGGTCTTCACCGTCGGGTTGTCGGGCAGCTTGATGACCGCGCCCGGGTCCGTCGGCTTCACCGTATCGACCTCGATGAGGCTCACCGCGACGATCGCCCCGCTCTCCACCGTGGCGAGGGCGAGCGGTCCGAACTGGCCGGGGCCCGACGAGAACGTGAGGCTGCCGGTCTTGGATGCCGTCTCGTTGAAGGACTCGAGGCGACGCTGGCGGTCGGCGGCGATGCTCGCGCGGAGCTGGTCGCCCTCCGCCTCGAACATGTCGTAGTGCACGCTCTCTTCGCCCTTGTTGATGATGTCGGCATAGGCCGCGGCGAGGTCTTCGGGTGCCATGATCAGGAACGGCGAGTCGGCGGCGGGCTCGACCGCGCCGATGTAGTACGGCGCGAGATCGGGCATCTCCGTCGACGCCTCGAGCCCGGCCGAGTACGACAGCTTGTAGGGAGACCAGGCGTCCTGCTGGGTGAGCACCATGATGCTCGACGTCTTGCTCTCCTGGTCGTCGACGACGGCCATGACCGATCGCGGCCACGCGTCGTTCGACTCGGGCAGCACGATTTCGAGCGGCTTCGTGAGGATCGGGGCGGGAGCCGCGTAGTCGGCGATGGCGGCGCGCAGCGTGTAGTTGGTCGTGCGCGCCGCGAGGGCGGCCCCGTCGAGACGTGTGGCCGCGAGATCCTTGTCCTTCGACTCGTCCGCCTCCGCCACGGTGGCGGCGATGCGGGAGAGGATGCGCTCGGCCTGCGGCTTGGTGACGGCGGGCGCCTGCTGGCCCTCCTGCTCGATCACCGTAGCGGTCGGCGTCGGGGTCGGCGTTGCCCCGAACTGCGGCCAGGCGTCGGCGGAGCAGCCGCTGAACATCAGGGCCGACACGGCGACCACTGGCAGCACCGCGAACGCGCGACGGCCGCGGGTCACGGCGCGGCGCGTGGGGGGCGTCGAGCTGATGACGCCCTTGTCGGCGCCGTCGATCGCGAGATCGATGGGCTCGGTGACGGGCATCGGGAGGCCCTTGCGGCGGGGGCCGCGCGACCGGCGCGCATGGCGGATGCCCAGGATGTACAGGAACACGCCGACGGCCATCAGGATGCCGCCGCCCACGATGAGCGGTCCGGCCCACGGCGTCGAGTTGGTGATCGGCCACGAGACCGACACGTTCGAGGGGGCCGGCAGGGTTCCGTCCGTCGCGACCAGCACACTCATCTCTGACGGCAGCTGGAGGGGCGCGATCAGGATGTCGCTCTGCTGGAACTCGTCGAGCCACAGGTCGGAGCCGACGGGAGAGCGCCCGGGAACCTCGGTAGCCGTCTCCTCGGCGGCGGCCTCGCCCTCGGTGGCGGCGTCGTCCTCGGTCGCCGCCTCGCCCTCGGCAGGCGCCTCGTTCTCGGCCGCAGGAGCCTCGGGCTCCACCAGCTCGGTCACGATCTCGCCCTCGTCATCGAGGGTCGCGACGTTGTAGGAGGTGTCGGCGAGCCACGCCTGCATGTCGGCGGTGCGCCCGTAGGCGGCGAAGATGTTGCCGTCGCCCTGGGCGCGCAGCGTCTGCGCGCCGGGGATCTCGTTGAGGACCGTGCCGTCGATGACGAGGTACGGGGCGTCGTCGTCGACCGAGATGGCGGCGATGTCGTTCTCGGGTCCCTGGAAGATCGTTCGCTGCGCGATGCCGGCCCCGATCATCACGGCTGCGAGCACGAAAGCCGCGACGGCCCAAACGAAACGCACGAATAACACCTCTCCCAGGCCCGCCCGGACGGCGGAGGCCCTCGATTCGACATTTCAGACTAGCGAAGTCGACCTGAAAGGGGCCCGGGAGGGGCCAATCGCGGGGCTGGGCGTCGGCAGTGCGTATCCTGACGGAACGGAAGTCCGGCGACCGCGCCGGCTGCGTCGGGAGGGCCGCATGAAGGTGCACAATCCGTTCCGGGTGGCGTTCGTCGCAACCCTGGGCGTCGGACTCGGGCTGGTGCTGATCGGCAGCATCCAGACCCTGTCGACGATCCTCCTCTACGTCGGGACGGCGCTGTTCCTCTCACTGGGCCTGGACCCCATCGTGGCGTGGCTCGAGCGCCGCAAGCTCCCCCGGTGGGCGGCGGTGCTCATCACGATCCTGGCGGTCCTGGGCGTCTTCGCAGGCATCCTCGTCATGATCGTCCCGATCATCGTCGGCCAGATCACTCAGCTGGTCTCCGACATCCAGGACCTCATCGAGAAGGGGTGGAACCCGGTCGCCGAGGCGAAGACCTGGATGACGGAGACGTTCCCGAACCTCAACGTCGACGACGTCTTCACCTACCTCAACGACTGGTTCGAGTCGCTCGACGTCGGGGCCATCGGCGAGCAGATCGGCGGCGGTCTCATCGTGATCGGCGGCGCGGTGCTCGCCGGCTTCGCGGGCGCCTTCATCGTGCTGATCCTCACGATCTACTTCACGGCCTCCACGCCGAACCTGAAGCGTGCGGTGTACCAGCTGGTCCCGGCGTCGAAGCGGGCGCGGTTCATCGACCTCGGCGAGCAGATCACCGACTCCGTGGGCTACTACGTCATCGGGCAGCTCAGCCTCGGCGTGATCAACGGTGTGCTCAGCGCGATCTTCCTGTCGATCATCGAGGCGCCGTTCCCCGCCGTGCTCGCGGTGATCGCGTTCTTCTTCTCGCTCATCCCGCTGGTCGGAACGCTCACCGGCTCGACGATCATCGTGCTGTTCTGCCTCGGACTGGGCTCGCCCACGACCGCCCTCATCGCGGCGATCTACTACCTGATCTACATGCAGATCGAGGCGTACGTGATCTCGCCGCGCATCATGGGCCGTGCCGTCTCGGTGCCGGGCGCCGTCGTCGTGATCGCCGCCCTCGCGGGCGGTGCACTGCTCGGCCTGCTCGGCGCCCTCGTCGCGATCCCGGTCGCGGCGAGCATCCTGATCATCTACCGCCAGGTGGTCATCCCACGTCAGAACGAGCGGTGAGCGGATGCCGCGTCCCGCCGGCCGTCGGGTGCGGCGTCAGGACTCGCCGACCAGCGCGCCGTCCCACTCGGTCGGGAGCGGGAGCGCGTCGGGATTGACGGCGGCCACGATCTCGGTGAGCACCCGGCGCGTCTGGTTCTCGCCGACCCACAGGTGCTTGCCCCCCTCGACGGGAATCAGCACCGCGTGCGGCACACTCGCGAAGCGCTCTGCCGCGGCATCCGGTCGCAGATAGTCGTCGAACTCGGGAACGAGCACCACCATTCGCCGGCCGTCGGCGGCCCACGCCGCCACCTCGGCGTCGGTGGCGCGGTGCAGCGGCGGCGAGAGGAGCACGACCCCCTCGACGTCGTGGTCGCGGCCGTACTTGAGCGCGAGCTCGGTGCCGAACGACCAGCCGACGAGCCAGGGTGTGGGCAGGCCGCGCTCGCGCACGAAATCCATCGCCGCGGCGACGTCGAACGCCTCGGCCCGTCCGCCATCGAACGCGCCGTCGCTCGTGCCGCGCTGCGACGTCGTGCCGCGCGTGTTGAACCGGAGGACGGCCAGGTCGGCGAGGGCGGGCAGCCGGCCCGCCGCTTTGCGGAAGATGTGCGAGTCCATGAACCCGCCTGCCGTCGGCAGCGGGTGCAGCGTCACGAGGGTGGCGACGGGATCGCGGCCCTCGGGCAGGGCGAGTTCGCCGACGAGCGTCAGCCCGTCGAGCGTCTCGAATTCGATGTCTTCCCGACGAGCGGGCAGGATCACGGGTCCACGGATCTCCATCTCAACCGATCCTCACGCGTGGGCCGTCAGGCCACTTTCCAACAATGCTGATGCCAGTGCCGGCGCGCGGCGAGATCGGCGCTGTCGCCGAGCACCCCGTCGGCGCGCCACGCCACCAGGTGGGCGACGCCGGCGTCGATCAACCGACCGCATCCGGGGCACACGTAGCTCTTCTGCGCCTGTGCGGCCGAGACCGGCTGCACCGTCCATTCCACGCCCCGACGCACCTCGGTGCGCTTCCAGCCGGCGAGCAGGCGCTCGAAGGACTCGTCGCCGCTCGATCCGGGGCGACGCCTGTTGGACCGCGGCATCGCGGTCAGTACCACCCGACGCGCTGCGAGTGGCCCCACGCGCCGCAGGGCGTGCCGTAACGGCCGCCGATGTAGCCCAGGCCCCACGAGATCTGCGTGGCGGGGTTGGTCTCCCAGTCGGCGCCGGCGCTGCCCATCTTGCTGCCGGGGAGAGCCTGCGGGATGCCGTAGGCGCCGCTCGAGGCATTGTAGGCGTTGACCCGCCAGCCGGACTCCTTGTTCCACAGCGCCACCAGGCACGAGAACTCGCCGTCGCCCCAGCCGCGGGCCGTGACCATGGTGTACGCGATGGCCTGCGCACTGCCGGGGTCCGGCGTCACGAAAGGCGGGGCCCAGCCGGTGGACGAGGTCGATCCGGTAGCCGTCTCGACGGGCTTGGGCTTCGGCTTGGGCTTGACGTAGACCGTGTAGCCGCCGCGATCGAGCGAGCGGGGCTCTTCCTCGGCGTCGTCCGTCTCGACGACGGCCCGGGTCTGGATGTCGCCCAGCGAGCTCGCGTAGAGGGTGATGGGCGCGGCTTCCTGCGCGTTCGCCTGCGACATCGCCATGCCGGTGGGTCCGATGTAGGCCACCACGAACCCGATCGCCGCGAAGCCGGCGAACACTCCGAGGACGCCGCGACGGCGCGACCAGCGCGGCGTCGGAGCCGCCGGACGACGGGGCGCGACGACGCGTGCTTCCGCGACGGTCGACACGGACTGACGACGGGAGCGCCGAGTCGGGATCAGGTCGTTTCCGGAAGTCACAGTTCCCCGAGTCTAGCGATCGTCATCGGCAGGTGCCATCCGAGATCGGTGCGCGGCGTCACGTCACCGCGAGCATGATCTCGACGACGGAGTCGAGCACGGCATCGACCTGCGTCTCGCGGTAGCCGCCGCGCTGCATGCGGAACGCCACCGATCGCACCTGCTCGACCGTCACCGACTCCCCCGACTCGATGAAGCGCGACACCTTGTCGGCGACGAGATCCACCTCGTCGACACGGTAGCCGTAGCGCAGCATCGACACACGATCGAAGCGTCGACCGCGAGGGCGGGACAGCCGGTCGAGGACGACCTGTGCGGTCTCGCGGGTCTTGCCGACCCAGGCGTGAGCGCCGAGGTCGGACACCGCCGTCTCGCGCTCGCGGGCGGCGAACGCGTCTTCGATGCGCCCGAGGGCGGCGTCGACCGACGAGATCACGTAGCCGCGACGGACGAGCGGGAAGGCGACACGGCGCACGTCGGCCGCGGTGAGCGGCTCTCCCCCGGCCTCGAATGCCGTGCGGGCGCGGGCGAGGAATTCGTCGACGGCCTTCTTGTCGTACCCCTTCTCGCGTCCACGCGCCTCCGGGAACGCCGCCGGAGGGCCGGCAGGCTCTGTCGTCATGATGCCACCAGGGGGGAGAAGAGGTAATAGAGGGCCAGCGCGGCGGCCGCCGACGGCAGGATCGAGTCGAGTCGATCGAGCACACCGCCGTGACCGGGCAGCCAGGAGCTCATGTCCTTGATGCCGAGGTCGCGCTTGATCATCGATTCTCCCAGGTCGCCGGCGGTGGCCGTTCCCAGGATGACGACGCCGATGATGATGCCCGCCCACCAGTTGAGCCCGAGCATGAAGATGCCCAGCAGCACACCGGCGATGATGACGGCGACGACCGCACCGGCGAAGCCCTCCCAGGTCTTCTTGGGGCTGATGCGCGGCGCCATCGGGTGCTTGCCGAACATGATGCCGGCGGCGTAGGCGCCCGTGTCGGCGGCGACCACGACCGCGATGAACGCCAGCACCCACCACTCTCCGCCGTCCTGGGCGAGAAGCACCACGCAGAGGCTCGCCAGGAACGGGACGTAGAGCTGGATGAATCCGCCGATCAGCACATCGCCCAGCACCGCGCCGTACGTGCGGCCGTCGCGCGCGGTCATCTGAGCGAGGAGCCGCCACACGACGACGAGCGCGATCGCGACGAAGACGACGACCCAGTGCAGCCACAGCTCGAGGAAGTAGCCCGACACCACGATGATCCCGCCCGCGACGAGCTGCGGGACCAGATCGATCTTGCGGCCGGCCGCGACGAGCGCCCGCGAGAACTCGAAGACGCCCAGAAGCACGGCGGCGAGGGCGAACACCACGAACAGCTGCTTCACGAAGATCAGCGAGCCGATGAGCACGGCTCCCGCAGCCACGCCGATGAGCGTGGCCAGGATGAGATCGCGGCCGGTGCGCGCCTTGATGCGCTCGTTGGCCTCTTCGAACTCGGCGCGCGCATGCGCTACCTGTGTCTCGAACTCGGCCCTCGCGTGGGCCACCTGCGTCTCGAACTCCGAGCGCTTGGCGCGGGGGTGCGACGGGGAGACAGGCCCGGACTCGGCGGACTCGGACGCAACCGCCTCGCCCGGCGCTGGGGCGGCCGGTGCGGCGACGTCGGTTTCGGTGTCTCGGCGGGCCTCAGCCGCCTCGCGACGGGTCAGCGGAGCCGCGGGCAGTGACGAGTCACCCCCCGCGGGCCCTCCGGGTGCATCGGACATCGGGTTCAGACCTCGAGCAGCTCGGCTTCTTTGCGCTTGAGCGCCTCGTCGATGGCGTCGACGTGCGCCCGCGTGATGACGTCGAGCTCCTTCTCGGCGCGATTGAGCTCGTCCTCGCCGAACTCGCTCTTGAGGGCGTCGATATCATCCTTCGACTTGCGACGGATGCCGCGCAGGTGCACCTTGTGGTCTTCACCCTTCGAGCGCACGAGCTTGACGTATTCCTTGCGGCGCTCCTCGGTGAGCTCGGGCATCGTGACGCGCACGAGGTTGCCGTCGTTCGTGGGGTTCACGCCGAGGTTCGGGATGTCGCGGATGGCCTGCTCGATCGCCTTCAGCGCGGACTTGTCGTACGGCGTGATGATGAGCGAGCGCGCTTCGGGGTTGTTGATCGACGCCAGCTGCGCGAGCGGCGTCGGGGTGCCGTAGTAGTCCACCAGCACCTTCTGGAAGAGCTGAGGGTTCGCACGTCCGGTTCGAACCGTGGCGAAGTCATCCTTCGCGGCTTCGACGGCACGGTCCATGCGTGCTCCGGCATCGGCCAAGACGTCCGCGATCACTGTGTCTCCTTCATCGGGGTGGGGCCTGATCAGTCTACTCAGCGGCGGGATTCACGCCGTGACGAGCGTGCCGATGGACTCACCGAGCAGCGCGCGTGTGACATTGCCTGCAGGCTCCATGCCGAAGACCCGCATGTCCATCTTGTTGTCCATGCACAGGCTGAACGCGGTCGAGTCGACCACCTTGAGGCCGCGCTGGAGCGCGTCGAGGTAGGTGATGCGGTCGATCTTGGTGGCCGAGGCATCCTTCTTCGGATCTGCCGTGTAGACGCCGTCGACGCCGTTCTTGGCGACCAGCACCTCCTGGGCGTCGATCTCGAGGGCACGCTGGGCGGCGACGGTGTCGGTGGAGAAGTAGGGCAGGCCCGCGCCGGCCCCGAAGATCACGACGCGGCCCTTCTCCATGTGACGCTCCGCACGCCGCGGGATGTAGGGCTCGGCGACCTGGGTCATCGAGATCGCCGATTGCACGCGGGTGGCGGCACCCGCCTGCTCGAGGAAGTCCTGCAGCGCGAGGGCGTTCATCACCGTGCCGAGCATGCCCATGTAGTCGGCCCGGCCGCGGTCCATGCCGCGCTGGCTCAGCTCCGCGCCGCGGAAGAAGTTCCCGCCGCCGACGACGACGGCGATCTCGACGCGGTCGACGGCTGCGGCGATCTCACGGGCCATCTGGCTGACGACGTCGGGGTTCACGCCCAGCTGCCCGCCGCCGAAGGCCTCTCCGGACAGCTTCAGGAGGACGCGGCGGCGCCCGGTGGTCTCAGTGATCACGACGATCCTCTCGTTGGGGACAAACTACCGAAGGGCATGAGAAAAGGCCCGCATCGGTGTTCGATGCGGGCCTTCTCGAGATGTTACGCGCCGACCTTGAAGCGGGCGAAGCCCGTGAGGGTCAGACCGGCGTCCTTGGCGACCTGGGCCACGGACAGCTTGTTGTCCTTGGCGTAGTCCTGGTCGAGCAGGGAGACCTGCTTGAAGAACGCGTTCACGCGGCCTTCGACGATCTTCGGGAGGGCGGCCTCGGGCTTGCCCTCGTTGCGGGAGATCTCGGTGACGATCTCGCGCTCCTTCTCGACGTCGGCCTCGGGGACCTCGTCGCGCGAGAGGTACGACGGGTTCGCGAACGAGATGTGCTGCGCCAGGCTGCGCGCGGTCTCCGCGTCGTCGCCCGAGTACGCCAGCACCACGCCGACCTGCGGGGGCAGGTCCTTGCTGGTCTTGTGCAGGTAGACCTCGAACTTGTCGCCGGTCAGCGTGCGCACGCGGCGCAGTTCGACCTTCTCGCCGATGATCGCGGCCTCGTCGTCGATGAGCTCGGCGACGGTCTGCGAGCCGGCGGGCGCCGCCAGAGCGGCCTCGACCGAGTCGGCGGACGCGGCGGCAGCAGCATCGGCGACCTTGTCGGCCAGTGCGATGAAGCGGTCGTTCTTCGCCACGAAGTCGGTCTCGCACGCGAGCTCGATCAGGGTGACCTTGCCGTCCTGCTCGCGAGCGGTGACGAGACCCTCGCTGGTGGAACGGTCGGCGCGCTTGGCGTTGCCCTTCGCGCCCTTGAGACGCAGGATCTCGACGGCCTTCTCGACGTCGCCGTCGGCCTCTTCGAGAGCCTTCTTCGTGTCGACCATGCCCGTGCCGAGCTGGTCGCGCAGCGCCTTGATGTCGGCGATCGTGAAGTTTGCCATGGGTGGCGGCTCCTTGATTGTGGTGGGTGCTGAGGATGCCTCGGCGGGACCGGCCTGAGCGCGGTGGCTCAGTCCGATCCCGCCGTGGCGGAGTTCATGCGGCGGTGCCGAATTACTTGGCGGCCTCGGCGTCGGCCTCGGCGCCCTCGGCGTCGGCTGCGCCCTCGGCGTCGGCGGCGGACTCGGTCGCGGCCTCGCCCTCGACGGCCTGCTCGGCCTCGACGGCCTCAGCCAGGTCGGCGGCGGCGATCGTCTCGTCGGCGACCTTCTCGGTCTCGGCGGACGACTGCTCCGGCGCGCCCTGCTCGAGCAGCTCGCGCTCCCAGTCGGCGAGGGGCTCGGCGTCGGCCGACTCGTCGGTCGGCTGGTGACGCTGAATGAGGCCCTCGGCGGCGGCGTCGGCGATGATGCGCGTGAGCAGGCTCACTGAGCGGATCGCGTCGTCGTTGCCGGGGATCGGGTACTGGAACTCGTCCGGGTCGGCGTTCGTGTCGAGGATGCCGATGACCGGGATGCCGAGCTTCGTGGCCTCGTCGACCGCGAGGTGCTCGCGCTTGGCGTCGATGACCCAGATGGCCGACGGGGTCTTCTGGAGGTTGCGGATGCCGCCGAGCGACTTGTGGAGCTTGTCGAGCTCGCGCTTCTTGATCAGCAGCTCCTTCTTGGTGAAGCCGCTCGCAGCCGGGTCGTCGAAGTTGAGCTCTTCGAGCTCCTTCATCCGCGCGAGGCGCTTGGACACCGTCTGGAAGTTGGTGAGGAGGCCACCGAGCCAGCGCTGGTTCACGTAGGGCTGGCCGACGCGGGTCGCCTGCTCGGCGACGATCTCCTGAGCCTGCTTCTTCGTGCCGACGAAGAGGATGGTGCCGCCGTGGGCGACGGTCTCCTTGACGAAGTCGTACGCCTTGTCGATGTACGTCAGCGACTGCTGCAGGTCGATGATGTGAATGCCCGAGCGCTCCGTGAGGATGAAGCGCTTGACCTTCGGATTCCACCGGCGGGTCTGGTGTCCGAAGTGGACGCCGCTGTCGAGCAGCTGGCGAATGGTGACGACGGCCATGGCCGTTCTCCTGTTCTGGCGCTCACGCGCCTCTTGCGGTTGTGTTCTGCCGGCGGAAGCCGGCGAGCCTGGTGCCCGGCACACGCCCGCTCGCAGAAGCTCTGTGAGACCGTTGGGAGTGGATGCCGCGCCGCGGGATCGGGTGGATCGCCGCCGCGCTCTGGGCACGCGGAGTCATCCCGACAAGCGGGATGCAGGGTCCAGTGTAACAGCAGCCCCTTCTCCCCCGCGCGCGTGAGACCCGCCCTCTCCACCGGCATGTCCGACGGTCATCACGCCCGTCGCTGCGCGCGCCATCGTCGAGGGGTGCGCACCCCGACCTCCGCTCCGTTCCGCCGACGACGTGCGGTCGCCGTGCTCGCCGTCGCGATCGCGCTGACGTCGCCCGCCGTCTCCGCGCAGGCGGTGCCCGATGCCGTGGCTGCCCGGCACGCCGTGGCGCTCGCGGACCGCGGGTGGGTGTGGCCCAGCACGCCGCTCCGCCTCGTCCGGCCGTTCCATGCGCCGGCCCACGCCTACGGCGCGGGACACCGCGGGATCGACCTCGAGGCCGTGCACTCGCTCGAGTTGCGGTCGCCCGCCGCGGGCACGGTGGCCTTCGTCGGCCCGGTCGCCGGGCGTGGCATTCTGACCATCGACCACGGCGACGGGCTGGCGACGACGCTCGAGCCCATCGACACCGACCTGCGACCGGGCGCAATGCTCAGGGCAGGCGACGCCGTCGGCACGGTCGCGCTCGGCGGGCACGCCGCGGCGGGCGTCGTGCACTTCGGGGTGCGGCTGCACGGCGAGTACATCAACCCGATGCTGCTCCTCGGCGGCGTGCCGCGCGCGGTCCTCCTCCCCTGCTGCTGATGCCGGGCCAACCCACGGTTCGTGCGTCGCACCGTCGGGCGCGCACGCCGTCCCTGCCGTCACGCTGCGCGAGCGGGTCCGGACCGTCAGACGCGCCGGCAGGTCCTGCGGTCAGGCGCGGGGGTGCGCGAGCCGATAGGTCGCCGACAGCCGCTCGCTCGAGACGTGCGTGTAGATCTGCGTCGTGCCGAGGCTGGCGTGGCCGAGGATCTCCTGCACCGCGCGCAGATCCGCGCCGCCGTCGAGGAGGTGCGTCGCGGCGGAGTGCCGGAGCGCGTGTGGCCCGACGGCGGCGCCGAGCTCGGGGCCGAGCACGCGCGAGACGACGTCGTAGACGGCGCGCGTGCCCAAGCGCCCGCCCCGCACCCCGAGGAACACCGCGGCGGTCGCCGGTGCACGGCCGTCCGCCGCACGAGCGAGCAGCGCGGGGCGAGCGCGGACGAGATACGCGTCGAGAGCGCGACCGGCGGGGCCGCCGAATGGCACCACCCGCTCCTTCGAGCCCTTGCCCAGCACGCGGACCGTGCGTCGCTGCGCGTCGATGTCGTCGAGGTCGAGCCCGCACAGCTCGGAGACGCGCACGGCCGCTCCGTACAGCAGCTCGAGCAGCGCGTGGTCGCGAAGGGCAACCGGGTCCCCGTCCGCCGCGGACTCGCGCAGCAGGTCGAGCAGAGCGGTGAGCGAATCGGATGCCGCGACCTTCGGCAGCGTGCGCCCACGCTTGGGGGCGACCAGGCGCAGGCTGGGATCGGTCTCGAGGAGGTGCTCCTCGACCGCCCACGCGAAGAACCCGCGCGCCGTCGACGTGCGGCGTGCGATCGTCGACCGAGCGTCGCCGCGCTGCGTCGCCCGCCACAGCCAGTCCCGGAGCTGCTCGAGGTCGATGTCGGCCAGCTCCACATCCTCACTGGCCGCCCTGAGGTCGGCGAGGTCGGCGCCGTACGCGCGAACGGTCGCGGGCGCGAGCCGACGCACGTCGGCGAGGTGCGTGACGTACGCCTCGGCTGCCCCGCTGATCCTCACTCGTCCAGCTTGCCCCGACCCGCGCCGACCGGCGCCGCGGCGCACCGCGCCGGCGTCGAGCGCCGGTGCGAGGTGCACGCACGAGGCGTCAGCGCGGGGCGTCACACACGGGGGCCGGCGTGGCGCCAGCCGCCGGGACCCCGGGTGACGCTCCCCTCGAGGTTCAGCAGCCCGAGAATCGCTTCGACCTCCTCGGGCACCATTCCGGCCCGCCGCGCCACGTCGTCCGTCTCGCGCCATGCCCGAGCGCTGAGCGCGTCGCGGACCCGGGTGGTGTCGTCGGTGCGCCCGCGTACGTCGAGCACTCCGCCGACCGTCGCAGGACCATCGAGGCCGATCATCTCGCGGACGTCGGCGGCGCTCGTGATGCAGTGGGCGCCGTACTCGCGCAGCAGCCGGTGCGTGCCCGCCGACGCCGCCGAGGTGATCGGTCCGGGAACCGCCCCCAACGGGCGTGACAGGGCCGCCGCATGGCCCGCCGTGTTCAGCGAGCCGCTGCGCCACCCGGCCTCGACGACCACCGTGGCGTCGGCGAGAGCCGCGATGAGCCGATTGCGCTGAAGGAACCGCCACTTCGTCGGCGCCGAGCCGCAGGGGACTTCGCTCACTACGACACCGGACCCTGCGATGCGATCGATCAGACCCGCGTTCCCCGCGGGGTAGGCACGGTCGACGCCGCCCGCGAGCAAGGCGACCGTCATCCCGCCGACGCTCAGCGTCGCCCGGTGTGCGGCACCGTCTATGCCGTACGCGCCGCCCGAGACGACCGCGATCCCACTGCCGGCCAGGTCGGCGGCGAGCTCGATCGCGACATGCTCACCGTACGATGTCGCCGCCCGGGCGCCCACGACGGCGACGGAGGGACGCAGCCCGCTGAGCCGGCCCGCCGCGCCGCGCACCCACAGGCAGACCGGAGCGTGCACGCCGAGGTCGTCGACCTGATCCGGCCATTCGGGATCGCCTCGAGTGACCAGCTGCACCCCTGCCTTCGCCGCGCTGCGAAGCCCATCGTGGATGCGATCGAGGGAGAGCCGCGGCATCCAGCGCTTCCGAGCCGTCGCGAGCTCCGCCTCGGTGATGAGCGCGGTGGTGCGGTCGTCGACTGCGAGTCGCAGCGACTCCGACGGGCCGAGGCCCGCGATGAGCCGCCCGGCGACCGAGTCGCCCGGCTCGAGAAGGTGGCACCACACGACGGTCGCCCAACGGTCCACCACCGCCGCATCGTCGCCGGCGCCCGCGAACGGCCCGAGCAGTGCGCGAGCCGTCGCCGGCGTGAGATCGAGCGCGGTCACAGGGCGATCCCCTTCTTCAGGTACAGCGCACGGCCGATGTGCTCGGTGCCGAGCTGCGGGCTCGCGTCGAGGTCGGCCAACGACCACGCGATCCGCAAGACCCTGTCGTAGCCGCGCAGGGTGAGGGCACCGCGATGGAGCGCCGCGTCGAGCGGCCGACGCACCGCCGGCGGAGGTGCCAGCGGGCCATCGCGCAGCCAGGCTCCAGACACCTCCGCGTTGAGCCGCCATGGCGTGCCGGCCAGCCGGCGCCCTGTGCGGTCGCGGGCCTCGGCCACCCGCTGTCGCGCGGTCGCCGTGGTGAGCGCGCCCGTCGACTGCTCGCGCTGCGCCACCGACACCCGGGCGAGCGTCAGCTCGATGTCGATGCGGTCGAGCAGCGGGCCGGAGAGTCGCCCGAGGTAGCGGCGGATGGCTGCGGGCGGGCAGGTGCATGTTCCGCCGCGGATGCCGTAGTCGCCGCAGGGACACGGATTGGTCGCCATCACGAGCTGGAACCGGGCGGGGAACTCGGCAGTCGCGCTCGCGCGATGGATCGTGATGGACCCGTTCTCGAGGGGCTGCCGGAGCGCATCGAGTGCGCTGGCCTGGAACTCCCCCGCCTCGTCGAGGAACAGGATGCCCTCGGTCGCGCGGGCGATCGCCCCGGGCCTCACGGTGCGGGTTCCGCCGCCGACCAGCGCAGCGACGCTCGCGCTGTGGTGCGGCGCCTCGAACGGAGGCGTACGCGAGAGCTCCACGACACGCGCCCCGGACAGGCTCCGGATCGACGCGCTGGTGAGCGCCGCCCGGTCGTCGAGCTCCGGGAGGATCCCCGGCAGCCGCCGCGCGAGCATCGTCTTGCCCGCCCCTGGCGGCCCGCACATGAGCAGATGGTGTCCGCCCGCCGCCGCGACCACCAGCGCGTCGACCGCCTCCCGCTGGCCGATGACGTCGGCGAGGTCGGGCTGTTCGGTTTCGGACACCTCATCGTCGGGCAGTTCGACAGGCTCCTCGTCGGGCACGATCACGTCTGCGCCGTGCCACGACGCCACCTGCGCGAGGTTCACGGCGGCGATGACCTCGATCCCCTCGACCAGGCCCGCTTCGTCGCGGTTCGCCCACGGCACGATCACGGTGCGATGCCCGGCACGGGCGGCGGCCAGGACCGCCGGCAGGACGCCGGGGATGGGGCGCAGGCGGCCGTCGAGCCCGAGCTCTCCCAGGTGCACCGTCGAGGCGACGGACGCGGCATCCATCGGCACCTCCGTCGCCAAGGCGGCCACCGCGATCGCGAGATCGAACCCCGACCCCTGCTTTGGCAGGCTCGCCGGCGAGAGGTTCACGGTCAGCCGCCGGCGCGGCAGCGGGATGCCGCTGTTGGCGCACGCGTTGTGCACGCGCTGCACCGCTTCGGCCAGCGCCTTGTCGGGGAGTCCGATGATCTTGAACTCCGGTGTCTGCTTCGACAGATCCGCCTCGACCTCGACCCGCTCGCCCGCGGCGCCGACGAGCGCGACCGCCCACGTGCGCGCGACGCTCACGGCACCTCGACGTCGACGAGGTGCTCCAAGCGCGCCGTGCGCGGATCGGCGCCCGTCAGGCCGATCGCGTCGATGCGCAGCCGACGGCCCTGCACGCTGTCGCGATGGGCCGCCGTCCAGGCGACCGCCAGCCGCCACAGCCGCGCCCGCTTGCGGGCATCGATCGCCTCGAACGGGTGCCCGAACCCCTCGCCGCGGCGGGTCTTGACCTCGACCACGACGATGTCGCCGCCGCGGGCGACGACGAGATCGATCTCGCCTTCGCGGCACCGCCAGTTGCGTGCGAGGACGGCGTAGCCATGCTCTTCGAAGTAGCGGGCGGCGCGGTCCTCGCCCGCCCGGCCCAGGACGTCCTTCTCTGCCATGAAGGGATCGTCGCGCGCGAGGCGATCCGCCTCACGCCGGCGCGGAGCATCCGTTCACTGCTGCCAGCCGATCATGGCTGGGGAGGAACCGGCGCAGCCGATCAGGTGTCGAGCGACAGCTCTTCCGGGAGATGGAAGTCGCGGCGCTGGAGCTCTTCGACGTTGACGTCTTTGAACGTCAGCACGCGGACTGCCTTGACGAAGCGGTCGGCGCGGTAGATGTCCCACACCCAGACGTCGGCCATCGAGATCTCGAAGTAGAAATCGTGCTCGGTGTCTCGGCGCACGACATTGACCTCGTTGGCGAGATAGAAGCGCCGCTCGGTCTCGATCACATACTGGAACTGCGAGACGACGTCGCGGTACTCGCGGTAAAGGGCGAGTTCCAGCTCACGGTCGTAGTCCTCGAAGACTTCGTCATCCATGGTGAGTCCATCCTATGGGCGAGAGCGGATGCCGCGCCCCGCGTCCGCCGGTGGCGGACGCCCGGTCAGAAGAGAGTCGGGGCGTCTGCGATCGACCAGGACGCCCGATGGTGCGCGCTGATCCCGTGCTCGCGGATCGCCTCGCGGTGATCGGGGCTCGCGTAGCCCTTGTTGCGTGCCCAGTTGTAGGCGGGCAGCTGATCGTGCAGCTGCGTCATGAGCGCGTCGCGGGCGACCTTGGCGATGACGGATGCCGCGGCCGCCGACGCGCAGTCGCGGTCGGCCTTGATGACCGGTGTCACCCGCAGGCCGTTCGCGCCTGCCGCTGTGATGTAGTCGTAGTTGCCGTCGAGGAGGACGATGGCGTCCTCGGGGACGACGCCGTGCGCGCGCAGATCTGCCAGGGCGCGGATCGACGCGAGGCCGAGGGCGCGCATGATGCCGATCTCGTCGATCTCGGCGGAGCTCGCCCAGCCGACGGCGCTCGCCGACACCCAGGAAGCGGCGCGAGCGGCCACCTCGGCTCGCCGCGGCTCGGGAACGAGCTTGGAGTCGCGCAGCCCCTGCGGGATGCGCTTGCGCGACCGGGGTGCGTCGATCACGGCCGCGCCGACCGCGACGGGCCCGGCGAGAGCGCCGCGGCCGACCTCGTCGCAGGCGATGACGAGCGCGTGTTCACGCAGGAGCCGCCGCTCGAGCGTAAGGCGCGGCTGGGCCACCGTCATGGCGCGGGCTCCTCCTCGGAGGGCGCGGGGACACCGGCGAAGTCGTCGTGGTGGAAGTCGAGCGTCCCGAAGCGGTCGAGCGGCCAGGTCACCAGGAACGCGCGCCCCACGACGTTGTCGATGGGGACGAACCCGTCGCCCGGCTGGTCCTGGTTGTAGCGCGAGTCCTTCGACTGGTACCGGTTGTCGCCGAGCACCCACAGGCTGTCGGCCGGCACGGTGATGTCGAAGGTGTCGCCGGACGCCGCCGACTCCCCCGTCGGCACGGCGATGTAGTCGGTCTCGTCGATGGGCACGCCGTTGACGGTGATCTGGCCGAGGGCATTGCAGCACACGACGTGGTCGCCCGGCATCCCGATGATGCGCTTGACGAGGTGGTCGTCGCTGTCGGGCGCCGAGAGCCCGACGAGGGCCAGCACCCAGTCGAGCGCCTCGACGACGGGCGGGCGGGCGGGGTCGGTGCTCGGCGGGAGCCAGCCGCCCGGGTCCTGGAACACGACGACGTCGCCGCGTGCGTAGCCGCCGAAACGGGGCGTGATCTCGTCGACCAGGATGCGGTCGTCGATGTGCAGAGTCTCCTTCATCGATCCCGAGGGGATGTAGAACGAGCGCACCAGGAACGTCTTGACGAGGAACGAGACCAGCACCGCGATCAGGATGATCACGACGACATCGCGCATGAACGTCAGCCAGCCGCGCCGGCGAGGGTGGATAGCGGCGTCGCCTCCCGACCCGGAAGAGGGGGCCGGTTCGGCCTCAGCCGTCTTCTCGGTGGTCATGCACGTTCCTTCACCCGGCACGCCGTGGATCGGAGGGCCTCCATAAAGGTTCCCACATTCCGCGGCGCACGACATGCCGGGGTCGACGCTTCGGGGGACGTTTCCAGGCAAGCAGGACGCCCCGGAAGACGACGAAGCCCCGGACCGCAGGTCCGGGGCTTCGTGACGGAGAACTCAGTTCTCGCGCTTCTCCTTGATCTTGGCCTTCTTGCCACGGAGGTTGCGCAGGTAGTAGAGCTTCGCGCGGCGGACGTCACCGCGGGTGACGACCTCGATGTGGTCGATCACCGGGCTGTGGACGGGGAACGTGCGCTCGACGCCGACCTGGAAGCTGATCTTGCGGACCGTGAAGGTCTCGCGGACACCATCGCCCGAGCGGCCGATGACGACGCCCTGGAAGACCTGGATACGCGAGCGGTTGCCCTCGGTGATGTTGACGTGCACCTTGACGGTGTCACCGGGAGCGAAGGCGGGGATGTCGGAGCGGAGCGAGGCCGCGTCGACGGCGTCGAGGATCTGCATGATCGTTTCTCTCTGCGGCCGCCACAGGTCGACCGCGGGAAGTGTTGGAAAGGATGTCGTGTGCCCGAGGCCACCGACTGAGAGCCGAACGGCGGATTCCCCTGAGGCAGAACCTGGTCAGGGCACAAACAGCCATTCTGCCATGAATGCGACGCCCCACCAAAACGGATCAGGGCACCGGGGGCCGCTGCTTCTCGGCGACGACGATGATGTCCTGCACGGATGCCTCGGCGCGCTCCTCCGCGGGCGGGATGTACGCCATGCCCTCCGAGGTGCGCAGGATCATCCGCGACGGCTTCGCCTCGCTCCACAGCTGCCACAGCGCGAGCCAGAACAGCGCCACTCCGACGAGGACCGTGAGGATCATCAGCGGCGTCCACCACGCCTGGTTGTAGAAGCCGAGCGAGATGATCATCAGGTGCCACACCGTGAGGCCGAGCACGTCCCACCACGACACGGCCCGGTGGGCGCGCACCGTGCCCCGCGCGCGCACGAGCAGAGAGATGAGCAGCTGCCAGAGGAAGACGCCGGGAATCGCGAAGATCATCCACAGGAAGGCCCACCCGCCGGCGCCCGCGATGAGCCAGCCGACGAACAGCCACAGCGGCAGGACGAAGGCGGCGGGGATGAGCCAGCCGAAGAAACCGCGTCGCAGCCACATGCTCTGAATGGTACGCCGCTCGAGCGCGGCGCGGCACGGGGTCGCCGAGGTGCGGAGCATCCTCCCAGCCCCGTGCGTCCAGGTCAGACAGAATGGATGCAGACGAAAGGGAACACGGATGATCGAGCTGCGCACACCCGCCGAGATCGAGGCGATGAGGCCGGCAGGGCGATTCGTCGCCGAGACGCTGGCGACGCTGCGCGACGAGACGAAGGTCGGCACGAACCTGCTCTCGATCGATCGCCGCGCGCACGACATGATCCGGCGCGCCGGGGCCGAGTCCTGCTACATCGACTACCACCCGTCGTTCGGCGCGAGCCCGTTCGGCAAAGTGATCTGCACCTCCGTGAACGACGCCGTCCTGCACGGCCTCCCCTTCGACTACGTGCTGCGCGACGGCGACCTGGTGTCGCTCGACTTCGCGGTGTCGGTCGACGGCTGGGTGGCCGACTCGGCGGTGTCGTTCGTGGTCGGCACGCCCCGTGACGAAGACCTCGCGCTGATCGACACGACGGAGCGGGCATTGGATGCCGCGATCCGGGCCGCGACGGTCGACCACCGCATCGGCGACATCTCCGCCGCGATCGCGGCCGTCGCCCACGCCGACGGCTACTCGATCAACACCGACTTCGGTGGCCACGGCGTCGGACGCATCATGCACGGCGACCCCCACGTGCCCAACGACGGCAAGCCCGGCCGTGGCTACCCGCTGCGCGCGGGTCTCGTCGTGGCGCTCGAGCCCTGGTTCCTCCAGACGACCGACCGACTGGTGACCGACCCCGACGGGTGGACGCTCCGCTCGGTCGACGGCTCACGCGGCGCGCACTCCGAGCACACCATCGCGATCACCGAGGACGGCCCGATCGTGCTCACCGACCGGTCCTGGCTCGGCGTGGCCTGATCGCGCGGGAATCACCCTCCGGAGGGCACGAGCACGGCCGCCGATCGTGCCGGCAGGCGCACGACCCCGCCGGTCGCGACTGTCCTGCCGTCCGTCGCGAGCGCGATCTCAGCCGACGCGTCGATCGGAAAGACGACGTCCGCCGACGCGAAGTTCACGACGATCTCCGACGACGCGCGCCGCAGCCGGAACCACCGCCGCTCCTCGTCGGCGTCCGCGCTCAGCGACCGGAAGTCGGGGTCGGTGAAGTCGGCGACCCTCCGGCGCAGCGCGAGGAGATCGCGGTAAAGCGCCAGCAGGCCGGCGTGGGGCGCAGCATCCCGCTCCTCCCATCGCAGGACGGACCGCTCGAACGTCGCCGGATCCTGGGGGTCGGGCACGACGGACTCGTCCCAGCCCATCCGGGCGAACTCGGCCTTGCGGCCACGCGCAGTGGCCTCGCCCAGCTCCTGCTCGGGGTGCGACGTGAAGAACTGCCACGGCGTGGACGCTGCCCACTCCTCCCCCATGAAGAGCATCGGCGTGAACGGCGCGAGCACCGTGAGCACCGCGGCGATCGCGAGGCCGCCCGCATCGAGGGACTGCGAGAGGCGGTCCCCGGCGGCGCGGTTGCCGATCTGATCGTGGTCCTGTGCGAACGCCACGAGCCGCCAGGTCGGAAGGCGCGGGTCGATGGGGCTCCCGTGTCGACGGCCGCGGAACGACGAGAAGGTTCCGTCGTGGAAGAACCCCTGCGTCGAGGCTTTGACGAGCGCCGACAACGGGGCGAAATCCGCGTAGTACCCGTCCGTCTCCCCCGTGAGCGCGACGTGGAGCGCATGATGGTAGTCGTCGCTCCACTGCGCGGTGAGCCCGAAGCCGCCGGCCTCCCGGGCGCTGACGAGGCGGGCGTCGTTCAGATCGCTCTCTGCGATGAGCGTCAGCGGCCGGCCCACGTGCGCGCTCAGCGCGTCGACCGATTCGGCCAGTTCCTGCAGGATGTGCGTCGCTGACCGGTCGTGGAGCGCGTGGACGGCGTCGAGCCGCAGACCGTCCACGTGGAGATCGCGCAGCCACATGAGGGCGTTGTCGACGATGTAGCGCCGCACCTCGGTCTCGTCGAGGTCGACCGACGAGCCCCACGCGGTGGCCTCGGCGTCACGCAGGTACGGCCCGAACTCGGGCAGGTAGTTGCCACTCGGTCCGAGGTGGTTGTAGACCACGTCCTGGATCACGCCGAGCCCTGCGCGATGGCACGCGTCGACGAAGCGCTGGTACGCGGCGGGTCCGCCGTACGGCTCGTGCACCGCGTACCAGAGCACCCCGTCGTACCCCCAGTTGTGCACGCCGTTGAACGCGTTGACGGGAAGAAGCTCCACGAAGTCCACCCCGAGGTCGACGAGGTGATCGAGGCGCCGGGCCGCGGCATCCAGAGTCCCCTCCTTCGTGAAGGTGCCCACGTGGAGCTCGTAGACGACCCCGCCGGCCAGCTGGCGTCCCGTCCAGTCGCTGTCCTGCCACGCATGGCGGGAGGGATCGAAGGCCGCACTCAGGTCATGGACGCCGCGCGGCTGCCACCGCGAGCGTGGATCGGGCCGGGCCGAATCGGAGTCGCCCAGCACGAAGCCGTACTCCTCGCCGTGGTCGAGCGACAGCGGCGCGTGCCACCACCCGTCGTCGCCGCGTCGCATCCTCACGTCGGCTCCTCGCGCGGGCACGCGGAGTGCGACGTGCTCCGCGCGCGGCGCCCACACCGAAGGGGTCATGGCGTGTCCGCCGTCAGGAGCGCGACCGGATACACGGCGAGGAGCTCCGCCAGCGGGATCTCCCCGCCCTGGTAGGTGCGGCCGGTGAAGACGTCGGTCGTGGGGCCGGCGTGGCGCAGCAGCGCGGTGTCGTCCCAGGGGGATCCGGATGCAGCGCCCCGGCGCGCGAGCGCGACGGGGAGGCGCGTCGCGACCGAGAGGGCGCCGCCGCGATCGGCTGCGACGACGTGGTCCGCGGCGGGTCCGACGACGGTCGCAGGCGTGTACCGCGTGAACAGGTCGGGTCGATCCCTGCGCAGGCGCAGAGTGCGAGAGGTCACGAGGAGCTTCACCGCGCCGGACCGGTCCACGAGGGGCTGGAGGCCGGCGTCGAGGTCGGCGAGGAGGCGGCGGCGCTGGGCGAAGTCGACCGGCCGCCGGTTGTCGGGGTCGACGAGGCTCTGCTCCCACAGCTCGCTCCCCTGGTACACGTCGGGCACGCCCGGGCCGGAGAGCTGGAGCAGCTTCGCCGAGAGTGCGTTCGACCAGCCGGCGGCCTCGATCTCGGCGACGAAGGACTCCACGCGCGCCCCGACGCGGGCGTCGTCGAAGACCGCATCGACGAGGGCGCGCACGCGCGACTCGAATGCGGCATCAGGGGCGAGCCACGACGTCGCCTCCCCCGCCTCACGTGCAGCCTTCTCCGCGTACGCGCGCAGTCGCTCGCGCGACGCGGGCCACGCGCCGACGACGGCCTGCCAGAGCAGGGCGTCGAGGGGGCCGTGTCCCGTGGACGCGGCATCCCGCAGCTCTTCGAGCACCTCCGCCCAGCGCTCGGGGATCTCCGCGAGCACCGCCAGCCGCGCGCGCACATCCTCGCCGCGCTTCGTGTCATGGGTCGACAGCGTCGTCATGCTGTTCGGCCACGAGGCCTGGCGGCGCGCCTGCGCAGCATGGAAGTCGTCGACCGACAGCGCGAACTGCGACGGGTCGGCGCCGACCTCCGTCAGCGTGCCCAGACGGGTCGAGCGGTAGAACGCGGTGTCCTCGACACCCTTCGCCATCACCATGCCGCTCGTCTGCGAGAACCGCTGGGCGGCGGGATGCCGCGGATCGGCGAGCAGCGGCAGGAGACCGTCGAGGACGCCGGCGAGTTCGGGACGTGCGGCCCGAGCGGCCCGGTGCGCGTGGTCGAGGTGCTCGCGCCCGGCCGGCAGGTACGAGCGGTACACGGGGAACCACGCGAGCAGCTCGGCGAGGGCGTCCTCCGTCGGCGGATCGTCGTGGCGTCCGAGGTCGCGAGCGAGGCGCCGGACCTCGGAGTGCAGGATGCCGTCGGCCACCGCACGCTTGGTCCCGGCGATGAGCTCTGGCCAGGGCTCTGCGGCGGGCAGGCCCGTCGCGCTGCGCAGCGCCGCGTCGAGGGCGTCGAGGCGCGCCTCGCCCGAGGGGTCGACGAGCACCCGGTCGATCTCGGCGAGCGCGTCATACCCCGTCGTCCCGTCCGCGGCGAAGAACTGCGGCAGTGCTTCGCCGCGCTCGAGGATCTTCTCGGCGACGACGTAGGCGCCCGCAGTGACGCGATCCAGCCGATCGAGGTAGCCGACCGGGTCGCGCAGACCGTCGGGATGATCCACCCGCAGCCCGTCGACGAGCCCGTCGGAGAACCATCGCGCGACCTCGACGTGCGTGCGGTCGAACACGTCGGCGTCCTCCACGCGGACGGCGGCGAGGCTCGAGACGGCGAAGAAGCGCCGGTAGTTCAGGTCGTCCGCCTCTCGTCGCCAGTCCATCAGCTCGTAGTGCTGGCGCGCGAGGATCGTGGCGACGTCGTCACCGTCGGACCAGGATCCGGGAGCGAGCGGGAAGCGGTGCTCGTGGTAGCGCAGTTCTCCGTCTTCGACCCGCAGAGCGCCGGAGGCAGCGGCATCCGTCGTCGTCTCCCCCAGCACCGGAAGCCGCACCTTCCCGTCACCGAAGTCCCAATCGATGTCGAACGTGCTCGCCCACGCGGACTCCCGGCCGTGCGCGAGCACATCCCACCACCACGCGTTCTCCGCCGGGCGGGCGACGCCGACGTGGTTCGGCACGATGTCGACGAGAACGCCCAGGCCCGCCGCGTGGAAGGTGCCGCTCGCCCGAGTGAGAGCGTCCGCACCGCCGCGCGCGGAGTCCACCGTCGTCGGGTCGACGACGTCGTAGCCGTGGTCAGACCCCTCCGACGAGGTCAGGATGGGCGAGAGGTAGACCCAGCCGACCCCGAGCTGGACGAGGTAGTCCGCCAGCGCCGCCGCGTCGTCGAGGGTGAACGACGGTGTGATCTGCAGTCGATAGGTCGAGACCGGCACCTTCGAGGGCACGCTCGGCTCACCCGCCCAGCTCAGCTCGCGGCGCCGCGTGGGGCACCTCATCCGGTCCGCCGACCGATGTGACGGCGAGGGATGCTGCGACGGTGTGGCCGACCGCAGGCTCGGGTACCTCGTGCTCGCGCAGCACCATCAGCGACCGGCCCTGCACCGGCAGTCCGGCGCCCGGCTCGAGGGGCTCGGTGTCGGCGTGCTCGCCGGCCGTGTCGACCACGACGTCCCACTTGGGACTGAACTCCACGTCGGGCACCACGAAGTCCACGACGTCGTCACCCGCGTTGAAGAGCACCATGAAGTGACGGTCCGAGATCGGCTCGCCCCGGCGATCGCGCTCGCGGATGCCGTCGCCGTTGAGGAACACCCCGACGGCGCGACCGAAGCCGGAGTCCCAGTCCTCGGGCTGCATCTGCGTGCCGTCCGGCCGCAGCCAGGCGATGTCGGGGATCGGCGCGCCCTCTTCGCGGCGCACCGGTCGCCCGTTGAAGAACCGGCGCCGGCGGAACGTCGGGTGCTCGCGTCTCAGCCGCGCGAGAGCCGCCGTGAACTCGACGAGCGGCTGGTCGGCGGTGGACCAGTCGACCCACGTGATCTCGTTGTCCTGCGCGTAGCCGTTGTTGTTGCCGCGCTGGGTGCGGCCGAGCTCGTCGCCGTGCAGCAGCATGGGGACCCCCTGCGACAGCATCAGCGTCGCGATGAAGTTGCGCTGCTGGCGGGCGCGGAGCGTGAGCACCGCGGGATCGTCCGTCGGTCCCTCCACTCCCCCGTTCCACGAGCGGTTGTCGTCGGCCCCGTCGCGGTTGTCCTCTCCATTGGCCTCGTTGTGCTTGTCGTTGTACGAGACCAGGTCGCGAAGGGTGAAACCGTCGTGGGCGGTGACGAAGTTGATGGATGCCACGGGCCGGCGGCCGGAGTGCTCGTAGAGGTCGGCCGAACCGGTGAGCCGCGAGGCGAACTCGCCGAGCGTCGCCGGCTCACCGCGCCAGAAGTCGCGCACCGTGTCGCGGTACTTCCCGTTCCACTCCGTCCACTGCGGCGGGAAGTTCCCGACCTGGTAGCCGCCCGGCCCGACATCCCACGGCTCGGCGATGAGCTTCACCTGCGACACCACCGGATCCTGCTGCACGAGCTCGAAGAACGTCGCCAGCCGGTCGACCTCGTAGAACTCGCGCGCGAGCGTCGAGGCGAGATCGAACCGGAAGCCGTCGACGTGCATCTCGAGCACCCAGTACCGCAGCGAGTCCATGATGAGCTGCAGGGTGTGCGGGTTGCCGACGTTCAGACTGTTCCCGGTGCCGGTGTAGTCGGTGTAGTAGCGCTTGTCGTCGTCCTCGAGCCGGTAGTAGGCCTCGTTGTCGATGCCGCGCATGGAGAGGGTCGGCCCCAGGTGGTTGCCTTCGGCGGTGTGGTTGTAGACGACGTCGAGGATCACCTCGATCCCCGCGGCGTGCAGGGCCTTCACCATCCCCTTGAACTCCTGCACCTGCTGACCGCGCTGGCCGCTGGAGGCGTAGGTGTTCTGCGGGGCGAAGAACGCGATGGTGTTGTAGCCCCAGTAGTTCGACAGGCCGTTCTCCTCGAGCACCGAGTCGTTGACGAACTGGTGGACGGGCATGAGTTCGATCGCCGTCACGCCCAGCTTCTGCAGGTGCTCGATGATCGCAGGGTGCGCGATGGCGCTGTACGTGCCGCGGATCTCCTCTGGCACGGCGGGATGCAGCTCGGTGAGTCCGCGCACGTGCGCTTCGTACACGAACGACTCCGAGTACGGCGTCTTCGGCTGGCGGTCGCCGCTCCAGTCGAAGTACGGGTTCACGACCACGCCCATCATCTGGTGCGACGCCGAGTCCTCGTCGTTGCGCGAGTCGGGGTCGTCGAAGTCGTACCCGAACACCGGCTGCCCCCACATCACCTGTCCTTCGACGGCTTTGGCGTACGGGTCGAGCAGGAGCTTGTGGGGATTGAACCGCTTGCCCGAGGAGGGGTCGTGCGGGCCGTGCACGCGATAGCCGTAGCGCTGCCCGGGCTGGACCGCCGGAAGGTATCCGTGGTGGACGAACGCGTCGACGTCGCGCAGCTCGACGCGGGTCTCGGCGCCGGCGTCGTCGAACAGGCAGAGTTCGACGCGCTCGGCACCCTCGCTGAACAGCGCGAAGTTGGTGCCATTGCCGTCGAACGTCGCTCCGAGCGGGTAAGCGGAGCCTGGCCAGGTGTGCATTGGACCTCCATGTCGGCGGGTCTTCACGATATCGACCACGACCTCCGGAAGTCCGCCCTGGCGTGGAAGGGCGCAGTGAGGTAAGCCGTCGCGGTTCTCACATCCGATGCGGCGGCGGTGTGAGGGAAACGTTCGCCGGAGGTAACCGGCGCCCGCCGAACGGCGAAACACCGCGCTCCTAACGTGGCGGGCACCGACAGCCGTCCCGTCGAGCAGGAGACGCCATGACCGAGGAAGCCCCCCGCACCGCACCGGAAGACGCACGCCCCACCGTCAAGAGCCGGAAACACGGCGCTGACTCGCCTGCAACATCGCACGCGTACCGTGACGGGATGAGCTCCACCGGGTCGGCTGTCACGCACGTCGTCGTGGTGGGCGCCGGCATGGTGGCGCACCGGTTCGTCGAGAGCCTGCTCAGCCGCGCCGATGCGTCGTGGCGCATCACGCTGCTCGGCGAAGAGGGACGGCATCCCTACGACCGCGTCGGTCTCACCGGCTTCTTCGGCGGCGCGACTCCCGACGACCTGACCCTCGATCGTGCCGTGCTCGACGACGAGCGCGTGCGCTTCGTCGGCGGGGACCCCGTGGCGCGCATCGACCGCACGGCACGGCGGGTGACCACGAGAAGCGGTCTCAGCGTCGCCTACGACAGGCTCGTCCTCGCAACCGGCTCGTACGCCGCGCGACTGGCCGTGGACGGCTTCGGGCTCGAGGGATGCTTCGTCTACCGCACTCTCGACGACGTCGAGCGCCTGCGCGCGTTCGTCGAGAAGCGCTCGGCGGAACTCGGCCGCCCCCTCACCGGGACGGTGATCGGCGGCGGTCTGCTCGGTCTGGAGGCGGCCGGAGCTCTGCAGGGTGTGGACGTGGCGTGCACGGTCGTGCAGTCCTCCGACAGGCTGATGTCGGCGCAGCTCGATCTGCCCGGCGGGGACGCCCTTCGCCGCATCATCGAGTCGCGCGGCATCCGCGTCCTGACCGGCACGAGCACCACGCGGCTCGACCCGGATCGCACCGGGCAGGTGACCGGCCTCGAGTTCCGCGACGGCAGCTACGAGCGCACCGACGTCGTCGTCTTCACCGTCGGTGTGCGTCCGCGCGACGAGCTCGCTCGGGGCGCCGACCTGGCCGTGCACCCGCGCGGCGGCGTGCTCATCGACGCCGGCTGCGAGACCTCCGATGCACGCATCCTTGCCATCGGCGAGGTCGCCAACTTCGACGGCGCGTGCGTGGGGCTGGTGGCCCCCGGCTATGCGATGGCGGAGGTCGCGGCCACCCGGCTGCTCGGGGGCGACGCATCCTTCCCGGGCTACGATCTGTCGACCAAGCTCAAGCTCTCCGGTGTGGACGTCGCCAGCTTCGGCGACGCGTTCGCCGAGACTCCCGGAGCGCTCGACGTCGTCTATGCCGACCCGGTCGCCGGCGTCTACAAGAAGCTGGTGCTCTCGGACGACGCCAAGACCCTCCTCGGCGGCATCCTCGTCGGCGACGCATCAGCGTACGGATCGCTGCGGCCGCTGGTGGGCGGCGCGCTCGGCGGCGACCCGGCGGCCTACCTCATGCCCGAGGGCGGCGTCGCCGCCCCGACCGGGGACCTCCCCGACGCAGCCCTCGTGTGCTCGTGCAACAGCGTCACCGCCGGCGCCATCCGCCACGCCGTGCACGAGGACGGGTGCACCGATGTCGCCGCGATCAAGGCGTGCACCAAGGCCGGGGCCGCGTGCGGCTCGTGCGTGACGATGGTCAAGAAGATCGTCGGCGCCGAGCTCGCGAAGTCCGGCGCGGCCCTGAGCAACGCCCTGTGCGAGCACTTCGACATGTCGCGCCGACAGCTCTTCGACGCGGTGCGCGTGTCGGGCCTGCGCACCTTCAGCGCCGTGATCGATCGTTTCGGCGCGGGCCGCGGCTGCGACATCTGCAAGCCGGCGCTCGCGAGCATCCTGTCAACCCTCGTCCGCGCGCACGTCCTCGAAGGCGAGAATGCGACCCTGCAGGACACCAACGACCACGTGATGGCCAACCTTCAGAAAGACGGCAGCTACTCGGTCGTCCCGCGCATCCCCGGCGGCGAGATCACACCGGAGGGTCTCGTCGTCATCGGCGAGGTGGCGCGCGACTTCGGCCTGTACACGAAGATCACGGGCGGTCAGCGCATCGACATGTTCGGCGCGCGGCTGGAGCAGCTGCCCGAGATCTGGAAGCGGCTCGTCGACGCCGGCTTCGAGTCGGGCCACGCGTACGGCAAGTCGCTGCGCACCGTGAAGTCGTGCGTGGGCTCGACCTGGTGCCGGTACGGCGTGCAGGACTCGGTCGGCATGGCGGTGCGCCTCGAACTGCGCTATCGCGGCCTGCGCTCGCCGCACAAGCTCAAGCTCGGCGTCTCGGGCTGCGCGCGCGAGTGCGCCGAGGCGCGGGGAAAGGACGTCGGCGTGATCGCGACCGAAGCCGGCTGGAACATGTACGTGGGCGGCAATGGAGGGTTCACGCCACGGCACGCTGTGCTGCTCGCCGAGGGCCTGAGCGACGCCGAGCTCCTCACGGCGATCGACCGGTTCCTGATGTACTACATCTTCACCGCCGATCGACTGCAGCGGACCGCTCCGTGGTTCGAGGAGCTCGAGGGCGGGATCGACGGGCTGCGCGCCGTCATCTTCGACGACAGCCTCGGCATCTGCGCCGACCTCGATGCGGCCATGGCGACCCATGTCGGCTCGTACGAGGACGAGTGGAAGGCCACGCTCGACGACCCGGAGAAGCTGCGGCGGTTCGCGTCGTTCGTCAATGCCCCGACGACCCCGGACCCGTCGCTCGCCTACACCCCCGAGCGCGGTCAGGGCCGGCCCGCCACCGAGGCCGAGCGCGAGAGCGGGGGCGTCCTCATCGCCGGAACGATCCTGGAGGTGCGCCGATGACGCTCGTCGACCCGCAGCCCACCGCAACCGCGGCCCCCGAGGGGTGGGTGCGCGTGTGCGCGGTCGCCGATCTGGAGGTCGAGCGCGGGCGCGCCGCCCTCCTCGGCGGTACGCAGATCGCGCTCTTCCTGCTGCACAGCGGGCGGGTGCACGCCGTGTCGAACTTCGACCCGTACAGCCGCGCGAACGTGATCTCGCGCGGCATCGTCGGAAGCCGGCAGGATGCCCCGACCGTCGCCTCTCCGATGTACAAGCAGGTGTTCGACCTGCGCACCGGCGCGTGCCTCGACACGCAGGGAAAGGAACCCGCGTCGCTGCACGTCTGGCCCGCCGCCGTCAGCGACGGGGACGTGCTCGTGCGATGGGAGGCGCAGTCGTGACCGGCCGTGTGGACCTGGTGGGCGGCGGCCCCGGCCCGATCGACCTCATGACCGTCCGCGCCTGGCGCCTGCTCGTGCAGGCCGACGTCGTCGTGATGGATCGCCTGGGTCCGACCGAGATCAGGGCGCACCTGCGCCCGGACGCCGAGGTCATCGACGTCGGCAAGCTCCCGGGACACCACCCTGTGCCACAGCACGAGATCAACGAGATCCTCGTCGACCGCGCCCGCGCCGGCAAGCGCGTCGTTCGGCTCAAGGGAGGCGACCCGTTCGTCTTCGGCCGCGGCGGCGAGGAGGTGATCGCCTGCGTCGTCGCCGGTGTGCCGGTCGACGTGGTGCCGGGGGTGACGAGCGCGGTCGCCGTGCCCGAGGCCGCCGGCATCCCGGTCACGCACCGCGGAATCGCGTCGGCCGTGCACATCGTCAACGGCCAGTCCGAGATCACCGCCGCGACCCTCGCCGCCCTCGGCGACGACGATGTCACCACCGTGATCCTCATGGGCGTGGGCGCGCTGCCGCGTCTCGTCGCCGAGGCGCTGCGCGCCGGCGTCTCGCGCGAGCGCCCCGTCGCGATCGTCGAGCGCGGTCACCATCCCGATCAGCGCACCACCCACAGCACGCTGGGCGGGATCGTGCTCGACGCCGGCCGCATCGGCGTGCGCAACCCTGCCGTCATCGTCGTCGGCGAGGTCGCCCGCGCCGGCATGCTCGTGCCGCAGCTGGTCGCCGCGCACTCCGGAGCCGGCGGCTGATCCGTGTCGCTCCCCCGCCCCGCCCTCTCCGCCGCGCTCGACGGCTGCGCCATCGTGATCGCCGTCGATCGACGCTCGCTCGAGCTCGCAGCCGCGCTGGAGCGTCACGGCGCGACGGTCCGCCATGCTCCTGCGCTGACCATCGTGCCCCACATCGACGACGACGCGCTGATCGCGGCCACCCGCGAGCTCGTCGCGCACCCACCCGAGATCGTGGTCGCCAGCACGGGCGTCGGCTTCCGGGGCTGGATGGAGGCCGCCGACGAGGCGGGGATGCTCGACGAGCTCCATGCCGCCCTGGCCGGGGCGCAGATCGTCGCGCGCGGCCCCAAGGCGCGCGGTGCGATCCAGCAGGCGGGGCTCACGGCCGACTGGGTCGCCGAGTCCGAGACCTCCGCCGAGCTGGGCGAGTACCTGCTCGCCGAGGGCGTCACCGGCCGGCGCATCGCGGTGCAGCACCACGGCTCGGGCGCCGACGGGCTCGACGAACTCTTCGAGCAGGCAGGCGCGGACGTCGTGAGCCTCACTGTGTATCGGTGGGGTCCACCACCGGATGCCGCGGCCGTGAGCCGTTCAGTGGTGGCCACCGCCCAGGGCGAAGTCGATGCCGTGCTCTTCACGTCCGCTCCGGGAGCCGCCGAGTGGCTGGCCGCGGCCGCGCGCGAAGGCGTGCTCGACGACATCGCCGATCTCGCCGGCAGCGGGCGCGTGCTGATGGCGGCGGTCGGACCGATCACCGCCGCACCGCTGGTCGACGTCGGCATCACGCCCCTCATCGCCGAGCGGGGCCGGCTGGGCTCGCTCGTGCGGGCGGTCGTCACGCACTTCGGCGGCGGTCACGTGGCATCTCTCGCCACGACCGCCGGACGCCTCGAGCTGCGCAGCACGGGGGCCGTGCTGTCCGGCGTGCACGTGCCGCTGTCGCGGACGGGCACCGACATCCTCGCCTCTCTCTTCGACGCCGCCGGCGGCGTCGTGTCCCGTCAGCGCCTCCAGAACGCGCTTCCCCGCTCGGGCGCGAACACCCACGCCGTCGAGATGGCGGTCGCCCGGGTGCGCGAAGCCCTGGGCGTGCCCGATCTCATCAAGACCGTCGTCAAGCGCGGCTACCGGCTCAACGTCCTCGACCCGGCAGAGGCGTCGGCCTGAGCCCGGCACTCAGGCGAGGAGGTCGGGCCGGTTCGTCCGCGTGCGCTCGAGGCTCTGCTCACGTCGCCATGCGGCGATCGCGCCGTGGTTGCCGCTGAGCAGAACCGGCGGCACCTCGTGGCCGCGCCAGACGGCGGGCTTGGTGTAGCTCGGGTACTCGAGCAGGCCCTCCTCGTGCGACTCCTCGACGAGGCTGTCGGGATTGCCGACGACTCCCGGGATCAGCCGAGAGACCGCCTCCACCACGGCCATCGCCGCGACCTCACCGCCGTTGAGCACGTAGTCGCCCAGGCTCACCAGGCGCACCCGCCCCCGCTCGGCGTAGTGATCGACGACGCGCTGGTCGATCCCCTCGTACCGGCCGCATGCGAACACCAGGTGCGTCTCCTCGGCGAGCTCGCGGGCCATCGCCTGCGAGAACTGCTCACCGGCCGGAGACGGCACGAGCAGTACGGCGTCGTCGGACAGCAGCGTGTCGAGGGCCTCGCCCCACGGCTCGGGCTTCATGACCATGCCGGCGCCGCCGCCGTAGGGAGTGTCGTCGACCGTACGGTGGCGGTCGTGGGTCCACGCCCGCAGATCGTGGACATGCATGTCGAGGATGCCGCGATCCCGGGCCTTGCCGATCAGCGAGACGTCGAGCACGTCGAAGAACGCCGGGAAGATCGTGACGATGTCGACGCGCATGGTGTCGAGTCTAGGCATCCGCTCATGTTTCCGACGTGTGACCGGACCCTAACCGCGTCCCTCCGGGCGCGGTGACGGAACCTTGACGGAGAAGTAACCGCAGCGGTCGCAGGACGGAAACACCCCCTTCATACGGTGAAGGCACACTTCACCTGAGGAGGCGTCATGACCACGACCGTCACCCCGTCGACGACGGAGGTCTCAGCTTCACCCCCGGCCCTCGCGCCGGTCTCGCTCACCCACCGCCCGGGCCGCTGGATCGACGGCTGGAACCCCGAGCACCCGGGCTTCTGGCAGTCGACCGGCCGGGCGATCTCCCGTCGCAACCTCGGCTGGTCGATCTTCGCCGAATTCCTCGGCTTCATCATCTGGCAGCTGTGGTCGATCGTCGTCGTGATGCTGCCCGCGGCCGGGTTCGACCTGTCGAGCTCGCAGCTGTTCTGGCTCATCTCGCTCCCGAGCCTCGTGGGAGCGACGCTCCGCTTCCCCTACACGTTCATGGTCGGCATCTTCGGCGGCCGCAACTGGACCATCGTCTCGGCCGCCCTCCTCCTGATCCCCGCCGTGCTGCTGGGCTTCGTCGTGACGCAGCCCGACACCCCGTTCGGCGTCCTGTTGCTCGTCGCTGCGCTCGGCGGCGTGGGCGGCGGCAACTTCGCCAGCTCGATGGCGAACATCACCTACTTCTTCCCGCAGAAGGAGAAGGGCTGGGCGCTCGGCCTGAACGCCGCGGGCGGCAACCTCGGCACCGCGGTCGCCCAGTTCGCCGTGCCGATCGCGGTCACCATCGGCGCCGGCGCCACGCTCAACATCGCGCTCGCCGGATGGATGTGGATCCCGCTGATCCTCGTCGCGATCTGGGGCGCGTGGCGCTACATGGACAACCTGTCGTCGGCGAAGGCGGACTTCGCCGGCTCCGCCGCGGCGCTGCGCGAACCGCACCTGTGGCTCATGGCGCTGCTCTACATCGGCACGTTCGGCTCGTTCATCGGCTTCGCCAGCGTCTTCCCCAAGCTCATCGCCGATCAGTTCCCCGCGTTCTCGACGTTGCAGGTCGGGCAGACCGCGGTGTCGCTGGCGTTCCTCGGCGCCCTGGTCGGATCACTGGCCCGGCCGTACGGCGGCCGGCTCGCCGACCGCTTCGGGGGTGCTCGCGTCACCGTCGGCGCGTTCGCGGTGATGGCGCTGGGTGCGCTCTCGCTCATCTGGACGCTCCCGCTGCAGAGCTTCTGGGTCTTCCTCGCCTGCTTCCTGCTGCTCTTCGCCGCCACCGGCATGGGCAACGGCTCGACGTACCGCATGATCCCGAACATCTTCGCGGCACGGGGCCTGGCCACCGGAGCGGTTCCCGGCACGCCCGGCGGCGAGCAGGTGCAGCGCAAGGCGGCCGCCGCCCTCGGGCTGATCTCGGCGATCGGCGCCTACGGCGGCTTCCTGGTGCCGCAGGTGCTCAACGCGTCGCAGCTCACCACCGGCGGGTACACGGCGGCCTTCTACGGCTTCGTCGCCGCCTACGTCGCGCTCATGGTCGTGACCGTGCTCGTGTACGTCATCCCCCGTCGAGCGCTCGCCGGTCAGCGCATCTGACGGATCCCCCGGACAGGCGGGCCGCACCTTCGGG
>NZ_JACSPM010000004.1:192828-213138 GCF_014837165.1 Microbacterium gallinarum | reverse complement strand
CCCCCCGCCCCCCCCCCCCCCCCCCCTCGCCGTGTGCCGCGAGTCCCGGGACCTCAGCCGGTCAGTACACGTCGCGCACGTAGCGCCTCTGGGCGACGAGCCCCTTGCGGTAGTCGACCGCCGCGTCCTCCGACAGGCCGCCGTGCCGACGAGCGATCGTGACGAGCGTGTCGTCGACGTCCTTGGCCATGCGGCTCGCGTCGCCGCACACGTACAGGTGCGCGCCGCTCTCCAGCCATCGCCAGAGCTCCAGTCCGTGCTCGATCATGCGGTCCTGCACGTAGATCTTCTGCCGCTGGTCGCGCGAGAAGGCGAGGTCGAGGCGGGTGAGGAACCCGTCCGTCCGCATCGACTCGAGTTCCTCCCGGTAGTAGAAGTCGGTCGCCGCATGCTGCTCGCCGAAGAACAGCCAGTTGCGCCCGGTGTGCCCGTCGGCGCGGCGGTCGTGCAGGAACCCGCGGAACGGCGCGATCCCCGTGCCGGGACCGATCATGATCATGGGAGCGTCCCCGACGGCGGGTGGGCGGAAGTGCGGCGACTTCTGCAGATAGACGGGCACCGGCGCCGCGTCGGCCTGATCGGCGAGGAAGGTCGACGCGACCCCGCCACGCCGCCTCCCGGTCTCGGTCTCGAACCGCACGACCGAGACGGTGAGCTGCACTTCGTCGGGAGACGTCTTGGGGCTCGATGAGATCGAGTACTGACGCGGCTGCAGACGCTTGAGAAGAGGCATCCACTCCCCCGCTTCGGCCCGCACCGGGAACGCGCGCAGCAGGTCGACGGCGTGCATGCTCCACAGGTACTGCTCGAGTCGTCCCTTGTTCTCGCGCCGCAGGAGGGTCGCCAGCGTGGGGTCGGGGTTTCGCTCGGCGACGAACGCGAGCAGGTCCGCGCCGATGCGCGTGATGTCGAGCTCGGCGAGGGCGTCTTCGAGGAACTGTTCGCGCCCCTCCACCTCGACGATCGCGTGCCGGGACAGCCCGGTGACCTCGAGCCACTCGGCCACCATCGCCGGTGCGTTCGCGCATACGACGCCGAGTGAGTCGCCCGCCTCGTACGTCACGCCCGCGCGCGCCAGATCGAAGCCGAGCTGCCGCACCTCCTTGGCCGATCCCGGGCCGCTGAGCAGCCGGTTCGTGACGAGCGGCGCGAGCACCGGGTTCCCGCGAGTGAAGAGACGTCGCGTCGGCGGCGGGGCGGTGTCGACGAGGGCGACGGATGCCGTCTCCCCCGCCGTGAGCGTGCGGATGACCTCCTCGAGCCACGCCGCCGCCGGCTCGGCGTAGTCGGGCTCGCAGTCCACGCGGGGCAGCAGCGCGGTCGCGCCGAGCGCTCCGAGGCGCGTGTCGATGCCGCGGCCGTGGCCGCAGAAGTCGTCGTAGCTCGAGTCGCCGATCGCGAACACGGCGTAGTCGAGCTCGGCGAGCTCGGGCACCGCGTCGCCGTTGAGGTCCGCCCAGAGGTCGGCCCCGTTGTCGGGCGGGCCGCCGTCGCCGAAGGTCGAGGTGACGACGAGGAGCTTCCGCACCGCTGCCAGGTCGGTGAGGGTCATGTCGACCATGCTGACCGTCCGAGCGGGGATGCCGCGGGCCGTCAGCGTCGCCGCGCACGTCGAGGCGACCTCTTCGGCGTTCCCGGTCTGCGAGCCCCACAGCACCGTCACCTCGTCGACGCCCGCCGCCGAAGAGACGGGAAGTCCGAGCGGCGTTCGCGAGTACAGCCCTGCGAGCACGCCGTCGAACCACGCGCGCGACACCTCGCGCAACGGCGCGCCCGGAGGGAGCACGGGCACGAGCCCCGGCGCCACCGGCGCCACCTCCAGCGCCGAGAGGAAGCCCGAGACGTACTGCCCTTCGGCCACGCTCAGCGCAGGGGCCGCCCCGCTCTCGACGCCGATCCCGGCGAGCACCGCCCGCGCGGCGCCGGGCTGCGGCATCCCGTTCCCGCTCGCTTCGGCGGTCACCGGCTCGGGCGACGGACCCACCCGGCGCAGCGCGACCGCGGCGTACTTGAACTCGGGCTGGAGCGACGCCGCGTCCACCGCGTCGCTCGTCACCGCGTTGACGGCCAGGTGCTCGCCGTGCTCGTCGTTCCAGTGGAACGGCGTGAAGCAGCATCCCGGCCTCACTCGATCGGTGACGACCGCCGGCAGGACCGCGCGACCCCGGCGCGACGAGACCTCGACCTGGTCTCCGTCGGCGATGCTCAGGCGCTCCGCGTCGAGCGGATGCACCTCGACGAACGGCTTCGGATCGAGCCGCACGAGCTTGTCGACCCTGCCGGTCTTCGTCATGGTGTGCCACTGGTGCTGGAGCCTGCCGGTGTTGAGGATCCAGGGGTAGTCGTCGTCGGGCAGCTCGCTCGGCCCCAGATGCGGTCGCGCGAAGAACTGCGCACGGCGGCTCGGCGTCGCGAAGGCCAGTCGCGGCGTAGCGCCGTCCGCATCACGATGCGGCGCCTGGCTCACGCCGTCATTGAGGTAGCGGATCGGATGCCGGGCCTCGGCGTCGCCGGGGGGCGCCGGCCACTGCACCGGTCCCTGCCGCAGGCGGTCGTAGTCCACGCCGCGGATGTCCCACCCGGTCTGCGGGTTCCAGAACCGGCGGATCTCGTCGAACACCTCGGCGCTGCTCTCGAAGTCGAACCCCTCGTCGAAGCCCATCGCCCGGGCGACACGGCAGATCGTGAGCCAGTCGGGTTGCGCGTCGCCGGGGGCGTCGGCGGCGCGCTGCACGAGGGTCATCGTGCGGTCGCTGTTGACCATGACGCCCTCCGCCTCCACCCACAGCGTGGCGGGAAGAAGGATGTCGGCATACGCGTTCGTGGCGGTCTCGGTGAAGACGTCCTGCACGATGACCAGCTCGGCGGCTTCGAGCCCTTCGATCACCGTCGATCGATTGGCCACCGAGGCGACCGGGTTCGTGCAGATGATCCAGGCCGCCTTGATGTCGCCCGCGGCCATCGACCGGAACATGTCGATCGTCCCGGCGCCCGCCTCGTCACGGATCGTCCCGGGTTCGAGACCCCAGACGTCCTCGACGAAGGCGCGATCGGCCGGGCTGAAGACCGCGCGCTGACCGGGCAGTCCGGGCCCCATATAGCCCATCTCGCGTCCGCCCATCGCGTTGGGCTGCCCGGTGAGCGAGAAGGGGCCGCTGCCGGGGCGGCAGATCGCGCCGGTGGCGAGGTGCAGGTTGCAGATCGCGTTCGTGTGCCACGTGCCCTGCGTGGACTGGTTGAGCCCCATCGTCCACAGCGTCATCCACTCGCCCGCCTCGGCGATCCAGCGGGCGGCGGTGCGGATGTCCGCCTCGGCGAGCCCGGTCACCTCGGCGACGCGCGCCGGCGGGTACTCGGCGAGGAACGCCGGCATCCCCTCCCAGCCCTCGGTGTGCGAGGCGATGAACTCGCGGTCGATCGCCCCCTCCGCGACGAGCAGGTGCAGCAGGCCGTTGAGCAGGACCAGGTCGGTGCCGGGAGCGATCGGGAGGTAGAGGTCGGCGCGCTCGGCGGTCGCCGTGCGGCGAGGGTCGACCACGATGAGCTTCGCGCCCTGCTTGAGGCGGTCGGCCATGCGCAGGAAGAGGATCGGGTGGCAGTCGGCCATGTTGGACCCGATCACGAAGAACAGATCGGCACGGTCGAGGTCCTCGTACGAGCCGGGCGGCCCGTCGGCTCCGAGGGACTGCTTGTAGCCGGTGCCGGCCGACGCCATGCACAGCCGCGAGTTCGACTCGATGTGCACACCGCGGAGGTAGCCCTTGACGAGCTTGTTCGCGAGGTACTGCGCCTCGATCGACATCTGGCCCGAGACGTAGACCGCCACGGCGTCGGGACCGTGCTCGTCGACGATCGTCCGCAGCCGTCGGCCCGCCTCGGCGATCGCGGTGTCGAGCGGCGCCGGAACGATCTCCTCGCCACGTGCGGGACGCAGGCACGCCGACGACATGCGCCCGGGCGCGTGCATCAGCTCGACGTGCGTCGCGCCTTTCGTGCACAGCCGTCCGGCGTTCGCGGGGTGTTCCCTGTCTCCGGCGACCTTCGACACGACGAAGCCGTCGCCGGCCGCACCGGGCCCGGAGGTGACGCTGATCCCGCAGCCGACGCCGCAGTACGAGCACACCGCCCGCACATCGGTCGGCGGCGCGCTCGGGCGCGGGCCTGCCGAAAGTGCGATCGTGCTCATCACCCGATGATCGCGGAGGCATGTTCCGCCGGGCGGCACGGGGTGTTACGCGCGGATCACATCACACTCACGGTGGGATGAGGAGGACAGTGAGCGGATGCCGCTCCCTGCGGCGCCGTCAGTCCTCGGTGCCCTGCGCGTCGGGGGTGTCGTCGGGGGTGTCGTCGCCCGGAAGCTCTTCGAAGAGGCCGGCAGGCGGGGTGACCACGAGACGGCCACCGGCGATGTCGACCTCGGGGACGATCGCCTTGACGAACGGCACGAGCACCTCTTCGTCGCCGGGCGTGCGGACGATCAGGAGATCCTGCGCCGGCATGTGGTCGACACGGATGACGCGTCCGACGGTCGCGCCGTCACGGACGACGTCGAGGCCGACGAGTTGGTGGTCGAACCATGCGTCGTCCTCGGCGGACGGAGCCTCGGTGTCCTGGTCGATCCACAGGATCGCGCGAATGAGGCCCTCCGCCGCATCGCGGTCGTCGACGCCCTCGAAGAACGCCACCGGGTGGCTGTTCATCCAGCGGAACTCGCGCACCGTGAGCGGCTTGCCGTGCCACGGGGAGGACACGGGAACCTGAAGGGTGAAAGTGGCTCCTGGCACGAACCGACCCTCAGGGTCGTCGGTGTAGAGCTCGAGCTTGATCGCGCCTTTGAGGCCGTGGGCCTTGACCAGGCGTCCGACCCGCAGCTGCGTCTTGCCGGACGGTGCCGGTGCGGGGCCCTTCGACGCGGAGTCGGCGTTCGCGCCGGCGGTGTCGTCTGCCACCTCAGTCGTCCGCGACGTCGACGCGGACGCGCCTGCCGTCGGCGAGCGCGCTGATGAGAGTGCGCAGGGCTTTGGCCGTGCGGCCGCCGCGCCCGATCACGCGACCCCGGTCGTCGGGGTGGACGTGCACCTCGAGCACGTCACCGCGGGGCGACGTGGACGAGTCGATGCGCACGGCGTCGGGGTGATCCACGATCCCCTTGACGACGTGCTCGAGCGCGGCGGCGAGCAACGGATTACTCGGCGGACTCGGCGGCCTCGTCGGCCGCGTCGGTCGCCTCGGCGGCGGGAGCCTCGGCGGGCTCCTCGGCCTTCTTCTCGGCCTTGGGCTTGATGACCGACTTCTTCGAGGAGTCGACCTCGAAGTCGGCCTTGGCCTCACGGGTCTTCACCGTCGAGACGGCGTCCTTGTCGCCCTTGAACTGACCCCAGTCGCCGGTCAGCTTGAGGAGCGCGAGGACCTGCTCGGTCGGCTGCGCGCCGACCGACAGCCAGTACTGCGCACGCTCGGAGTCGACCTCGATGAACGAGGGCTCCTCGGTGGGGTGGTACTTGCCGATCTCCTCGATGACACGACCATCGCGCTTGGTGCGCGAGTCGGCCACGACGATGCGGTAGTAGGGCGCACGGATCTTGCCGAGGCGCTTGAGACGGATCTTGACAGCCACGATTCTCCTGAATGTGTGGAAAGTGAGTGAACTGATCGCCTGGGGAGTGGGGTGCACACCCGGCGGAAGCTCTGAAGAGAGGATCTCCGCGCTGGATAGAGGGTCGAGCGGGTGATCCAGCGTTCTATTCTGCCAGATGACACCGCATGCCGCGAACACGCAGCCGGAAGGCTCGCGCGTGTCAGACTGTGGAAATGACGGTGCCCTTCGCGACATCCGCCCGCTCGTCCGTAGGCCTGGAGTGGGAACTCATGCTCGCCGACGGTGCGACAGGAGACCTCGCCCCGCGGGCACCCGACATCCTGCGCGAGCTCGAGGAGAGCACCGCGCTCGAACGCTATACCGTCACCGGAGAGCTGCTGACGAACACCGTCGAGGTCACGAGCGGCATCGGAAAGACCGTGGCCGCGGCCGTCGACGACATCGCCGACGCGATCGCCGCCGTGCGCACGGTGAGCGACCCGCTCGACGTCGAGCTGCTGTGCGCGGGAAGCCACCCTTTCGCCCAGTGGTTCGACCAGCAGGTCACCGACAAGACGCGGTACAACAAGCTCATCGAGCGCACCCAATGGTGGGGGCGCAACATGATGATCTGGGGCATCCACGTTCACGTCGGCGTCGACGACGTCGCCAAGGTGTTCCCGATCATCAACGCCCTCACCGTCTACCTCCCGCATCTGCAGGCGCTGTCGGCATCGAGCCCGTTCTGGGCCGGGGAGCGCACCGGCTACGCATCCAACCGCTCCCTCGTCTTCCAGCAGCTCCCGACCGCCGGTCTCCCCTGGCCCCTCGACACGTGGAGCCAGTTCGAGGGCTACCTCGACGATCTCGTGGGCACCGGCGTCATGGAGGATGCGACCGAGGTGCGCTGGGACATCCGCCCGGCACCGCGCTGGGGCACCATCGAGGTGCGCGCGTGCGACGGCATGTCCACGCTGCCCGAGCTGGCGGCGCTGGCGGCGTTCATCCAGGTGCTGGTCGAGCACTTCTCGCGCGAGCTCGACGAGGGGCGCGAACTCCTCACGCTCCAGCCCTGGTTCATCCGCGAGAACAAGTGGCGCGCCGCGCGGTACGGACTCGACGCCCGGGTGATCGTCGACCGGGCAGGCACGCAGGTGCCGGTGACCGAGCACATCCGCGCGAAGCTCGACGAGCTGGCCGACATCGCAGTGGAGCTCAAGTGCGTGC
Source organism: Microbacterium gallinarum (assembly GCF_014837165.1). Taxonomy (GTDB): domain Bacteria; phylum Actinomycetota; class Actinomycetes; order Actinomycetales; family Microbacteriaceae; genus Microbacterium; species Microbacterium gallinarum. The sequence continues at coordinate 206,330 of NZ_JACSPM010000004.1, read as the reverse complement.
GCGAGCTCTCGGGGATCGAGACGATCCTGAGCCAGGGTGCCAGCTACGCCCGTCAGCTCGTGGTGGCCGACGCCGCCGACGGCGATCTGCGCGAGGTCGTGCAGCACCTCATCCGCGAGTTCCGCTCAGGACCCACCCTTCGCGAGCACCTCCGCAACCTCGGCCACTGACCCCACCCGCGCCGCGGCGCAGCGCTGGGCCCGCGTCAGCCCTTGCCGAGGAGCTTCTGCAGTTCGGCGAGGTCGGCCTCGGTCGGCGTGCCCTTCGCGCCGCCCAGGCCGAAGCCCGAACCCGTCGGAGTGGCGGGAGCCGCCGCGAGGCCGGCGTTCTCGGCGGCGCGCTTGGCGGGGTTGCCCGAGCGCGAGCCCTTCGCCTTCTGCTGCTTCCCGCGCTTGGACGACGCGCCCGGACGGCCGGCGCCCGGAACGGGCCCCATGCCGGGGATGTTCGGCACGCCGCCGCGGGCGACGGTCTTCATCATCTTGGCCGCCTGCTCGAACCGCTGGACGAGCTGGTTCACGTCGGTCACCGTCATGCCTGATCCGCGCGCGATGCGCAGGCGACGGGAGCCGTTGAGGAGCTTGGTGTTGCGACGCTCGGCGGGGGTCATCGAGCGGATGATCGCCTCCGTGCGGTCGATCTCGCGCTCATCGAAGTTCTCGAGCTGATCCTTCATGGACCCCATGCCCGGGAGCATCCCGAGCATCTTCTTCATCGAGCCCATCTTGCGCATCTGCTGCATCTGCTCGAGGAAGTCCTCGAGCGTGAACTGCTCGGTCGCGAGCTTCTCGGCCATCTTCATGGCCTCGTCCTCATCGAACGCCTGCTGGGCCTGCTCGATGAGGGTCAGGATGTCGCCGAGGTCGAGGATGCGGCTCGCCATGCGGTCAGGGTGGAACGCCTCGAGGTCGTCGAGACCTTCACCGGTCGACGCGTAGATGATCGGGCGCCCGGTGACCGAGGCCACCGACAGCGCGGCACCGCCGCGCGCGTCGCCGTCGAGCTTCGAGAGCACGACGCCGGTGAAGTCGACGCCGTCCTGGAAGGCCTTCGCGGTGTTGACGGCATCCTGTCCGATCATCGCGTCGATGACGAACAGCACCTCGTCGGGATCCGTCGCGGTGCGGATGTCGGCCGCCTGCTTCATGAGCTCGGCGTCGACGCCGAGGCGTCCGGCGGTGTCGATGATCACGACGTCGTGCTGCTGGCGACGCGCCACCTCGACGCCGTCGCGCGCGACCTTCACCGGGTCGCCGACGCCGTTGCCGGGTTCGGGCGCGTAGATCGCGGCGCCGGCGCGCTCGGCGACCACCTGGAGCTGGTTCACCGCGTTGGGGCGCTGGAGGTCGGCGGCGATGAGCAGAGGTGTGTGCCCGTCCTTCTCGAGCTGGTGCGCGAGCTTTCCGGCGAACGTCGTCTTGCCCGAACCCTGGAGGCCGGCGAGCATGATGACGGTGGGCGGGTTCTTCGCGAACTGCAGGCGCCGCTGCTGTCCGCCGAGGATCGCGACGAGCTCCTCGTTCACGATCTGCACGACCTGCTGCGCGGGGTTGAGCGCCCGGTTCACCTCGTCGCCGAGGGCGCGCTCGCGCACCTTGGCGGTGAAGTCCTTGACGACGGGCAGCGCCACGTCGGCGTCGAGCAGCGCGCGCCGGATCTCGCGGACGGTGCCGTCGACATCCGCGGGCGTGAGCTTGCCCTTGGTGCGGAGGTTGCGGAAGGTCTCGGTGAGCCGGTCGGAGAGAGTGCCGAAAGTCGCCATGATCCCCCGATTCTACGTGAGCGGATGCCGCGTCCCGCCGCGCTCGCGGCTCACTCCGGTCCGAGCTCCTGGAAGAGCGTGAGCTGCAGATCGGCCGGGCCGCGCAGGCGGGAGTTGAGCGAGCGCCAGGGAGTCGGGCGAGCGGATGCCTCGACCTCGGCACCGGCGGCCGCCAGGCGGTCCGTCGCGCCGGCCGCGTCGTCGACCTCGAACGCGATCCGGATCGGGTCGCTCGTGACGCCGTCGGTCTCGACGCGGTCGATGAAGTCGACCTGGGCGGGGTTGGAAAGCTCGAGCGTGGCGCGGCCCGCGTCGAGGATCGCCACCCGTGCTCCGCCCTCGGCCTCGTACGCCTCGGACTGGGGCATGCCCACGACGTCGCGGTAGAAGGCGAGCGCCCCATCGAAGTCGGCGGCTCGCACGACGACGCGCAGCTGCCGCACCTCCCCCGGCTGCGGCGTATGCGTCACGGACCCCGCCGCTTCCGCAGCTCTGCTCAGGAAGCGCTCGAGCGAGGTTACGCCCGCACCGTCGTGCGCCCAGGCCTCCACGGCCGCGAGGACGGCGCCGCCCCAGGCTGCGCCGGCGACCTCCGCATGCAGCCGGTCGGCGCCGCCGCGAGACAGCCGATCCGCCACGGCACGCCCGATGCGGGTGCGGCGCAGTGCCCCTTCGCGGTCGAGCTCGCTGTCGAGTCCCATCGCGGTCGCGTTGACGATCGCGAGCGCCAGGCTGTCGGGGGCGAACTCGGAGCCGAGGGCGAGCACGGCGGCCCGCACGCCGGCCGAGGCATCCGCTCCGTCGTCCTCGGCGAGCCGTTCCTCGAGCGATGTCAGCCGCTCGTCGAGCCCCGCCCACAGAACGTCGGACTTCGAGGCGAAGTAGTTGAAGAAGCTCGAGCGGCTCACTCCGGCACGCGACGTGATGTCGGCGATCGAAGTCGCCTCGAACCCCTGCTCGAGGAACAGCTCACAGGCTGCTTCGGCGAGCGTCTCCCTCGACGACGCCTTCGGCCGGCCCACACGCCCCGTGCTTTTCACCCTGGACACGCTAGCGGCCGCGACGGATCGTCGACAGTCGCGTAATGTTGGACGCGATTCATAAATCACCCCAGGTGAAGGTGCACGATGATCGAGATCCAGACGGTGGGCGTCTCCCCCGACTACGTCCCCTACCTCGACGGGTGGGAGCTGCAGCGCAGCATCCACGCCGAGGTCGTCGCCGGATCCCGGCCCGACGCGCTCCTGCTGCTCGAGCATGAAGCGGTCTACACCGCCGGCGCCCGCACCGCCCGACACGAGCGCCCGACGGACGGCACGCCGGTGATCGACGTCGACCGCGGCGGCAAGATCACGTGGCACGGGCCCGGTCAGCTCGTGGGCTACCCGATCGTGCGGCTCGCCGAACCCGTGGACGTCGTGGCGCACGTCCGCCGGCTCGAGCAGGTGCTGATCGACGTGCTGCGCGTGCACGGCGTCGACGGCTACCGCGTCGAAGGACGCAGCGGCGTCTGGGTGCGCCGGCCGCTCGGCGAGGACAAGGTCGCAGCGATCGGCGTGCGCGTCCAGCAGGGCGTCACGATGCACGGCTTCGCGTTGAACTGCGACAACACCCTTGCGGGCTTCCGCGGCATCATCCCGTGCGGCATCACCGACGCAGGCGTGACCACGGTGAGTGAGATCGTGGGAGCGGACGTCGCGCCGCGCGATGTCATCGGAACCGTGGCCGAGGCTTTCCAGGCCGAGTACGCGAGCGAGGTCGCGGCGTGAGCGCGTGCGGCACCGGCCCCGCCGCCCCGGCGAGCGGACCCGACGGGCGCAAGCTGCTGCGCCTCGAGGTGCGCAACGCCCAGACCCCGATCGAGCGCAAGCCGGAGTGGATCAGGACGAAGGCGAAGATGGGGCCGGAGTACCAGGCGCTCCACGCCCTGGTGAAGACCGAAGAGCTCCACACCGTCTGCCAGGAAGCGGGCTGCCCCAACATCTACGAGTGCTGGGAGGACCGCGAGGCCACCTTCCTCATCGGCGGGTCGCAGTGCACGCGCCGGTGCGACTTCTGCCAGATCGACACCGGCAAGCCCGCCGACTACGACACCGATGAACCGCGCCGCGTGGCCGAGAGCGTCGTGCGCATGAACCTGCGCTACGCCACGGTCACCGGCGTCGCGCGCGACGACCTGGCCGACGGCGGCGCATGGCTGCACGCCGAGACAGTCCGACAGATCCACGCGATGAACCCGAACACGGGGGTCGAGATCCTCGCGACCGACTTCAACGGAGATCCCGTCCTCCTCGCCGAGGTGTTCGAGAGCCGGCCCGAGGTGTTCGCCCACAACGTCGAGACGGTGCCGCGCATCTTCAAGCGCATCCGGCCCGCGTTCCGCTACGAGCGCTCTCTCGACGTGCTGACGGAGGCTCGCGACGCCGGGCTCATCACCAAGTCGAACCTCATCCTCGGCATGGGCGAGGAGCCCCAGGAGGTCGTGCAGGCGCTCCAGGATCTCCACGATGCGGGCACCGACATCATCACGATCACGCAGTACCTGCGCCCCTCGCCGCGGCACCTGCCCGTCGCGCGCTGGGTCAAGCCGCAGGAGTTCGTCGAGTTCAAGGAGGAGGCCGAGCGCATCGGCTTCCTCGGAGTCCTCGCCGGCCCGCTCGTGCGCTCGTCGTACCGCGCGGGACGACTGTGGGCGCAGTCGATGCTGTCGAAGGGGCACGAGATCCCCACTCACCTCGCGCACATCGCCGAGGACGTCCACGTGGAGCGGGGGTTCGCGCAGGCGGTGTGACCGCCTGCGGTGGGAGCTCCAGCGCGCTACGGCGTCGGCCAGATGTACGGCAGGTCGTCGGGCACGTCACCGAACCGAGGTCGGTAGAACTCGGGATCCTTGCGCACCAGGTTCGAGCGGTGCGACAGGTGGAAGGCCGCGTCTCCCAGCCACCGCGGCATCTCGATTTCGGACTGCGGGACCCCGTCGACGGCGGGCGCGAACTCGAGCAACTGCGCGCGGACGCTGTCGGCGCGACCGAGCGTGGTCCAAGCATCCGTCATCGCCAATCCGTACGCGACGAGCGCCGGAAGTCGGCCCGCCCACATCTTCGCCGCGGGGTGGTGGCGCCAGCCGTAGTCGGGCACGGTGTTCGCGCGCAGCAGCTGGAGGGTCTCGACGCGCTGCTTGCCGAGCCGGGCCGGGTCGAGCGCGGCAGCGGAGTCCTCGAACGAGGGGTACGGCAGGAAGGTCTGCACCCGGTCACTCGGCGCTGGTGACCGACAGCACCCCGCCCTCGGAGTCGAGGTTCACCAGCAGCACATCGTCGGTCGCGTCGGGGTCGAGCGCGTACTCCAGCACCGCGAACGGATCGGATCCGCCGTGCTCGTCGGCGAGGATCGTCATGCTCATCAGCTGCAGCGACCGGATCACGTCGATGTGCACATCGCCGGAGATGTCGACGAGGAGATCTTCGAGATCGTCCCCCAGCGAGTCCTGCTGCTGGAGGATGTATTCGGTCACCTCGCTGGTGCGATCGCTCAGCTCGTTCACCATCGAATTGCGGGCGCTGCGGTCGATGTCCTCGATCGCCGAGATGAGACCGGCCGCGACGTCGAGCGCCGTCTCCGACACGTCGTCCTGGTCGGGCGCGGTCAAGTCGACCGTCACCGCCTGATCTCCCAGTTCGACGCTCTCGGACCAGAAGATCGAACCGTCGGGACCCGACTCGAGGAGGCCGAAGTAGTCGTGCTCGATCGCCATGACCCCATGAAACCAGCCTCCGCGCTCAGGCGGTAGCCCTTGCCGCGCGTCGCGCGGATCCGTTACGTGCGCGTCATCGGACGGCGTCCTCAGTCGACGAGGGATGCCGCGAAAACGTGCGGCGTGAACCCCGTCAGGTCACCGATCCCCTCGCCCTGACCGAGCAGTTTCACGGGGATGCCGGTGCGCTCCTGGACGGCGAGGACGAAGCCGCCCTTGGCCGAGCCGTCGAGCTTCGTGAGCACGAGACCGGTGACCCCCGCGTGCTCCAGGAAGGCCTGCGCCTGCATCACTCCGTTCTGCCCCGTGGTCGCGTCGAGAACCAGCAGGACCTCGCTGATGGGCGCCTGCTTCTCGATCACGCGCCGGATCTTCGTGAGCTCGTCCATGAGCCCGCCCTTGGTGTGGAGGCGTCCCGCCGTGTCGACGAGGACGATCTCGGTGCCGGTGCGCTTCGCGTAGTCGATGGTCTGGAAGGCGACGGATGCCGGGTCCTGGCCCTCCTGCTGCGGCCGCACGATCTCGGCACCGCCGCGCTCCGCCCACGTCGCGAGCTGGTCGACGGCGGCGGCGCGGAACGTGTCGGCCGCGCCGACGACGACCGAGCGTCCGTAGCGCTGCAGGAACTTCGCGAACTTGCCGATCGTCGTCGTCTTGCCGACGCCGTTCACGCCGACCACGAGCACGACCGCCGGACGCTCGGTGAGGCGCAGGGTGGTGTCGAACTTCGCGAAGTGCTCCTCGAGGGTCTCCTTCAGCATGCGCTGGAGGTCCTTCGGATCGGTCGTGCGGAAGCGGTCCACCTTCTCGCGCAGCTCCTCGACGATGCGCTCGGAGATGTCCGGTCCGAAGTCGGCGGTGATGAGCGCCGTCTCGAGGTCGTCCCATGTGGTCTCGTCGATCGTGGGTTTGACGAACATGCCGCGCAGCGCGCGACCGAGCGACCAGGAGCTTTCAGCCATGGGGTCCAGCCTATTCACCGCGCGCGGCGTCGGCGTTCACGGCATGATGAGGGAATGTCGCCCGACGAGAGTGCGGTGATCCGCACGCCGGACCAGCGCCTGCGGGTCTTCGTCAGCTCGACGCTGGCCGAACTCGCAGAGGAACGGGCCGCCGTCGCCCGGGCGATCACGTCGCTCGGGCTCGCCCCGGTGATGTTCGAACTGGGCGCGCGGCCGCATCCGCCTCAGGAGCTGTACCGCGCCTATCTCGCGCAGTCCGACGTGTTCATCGGGCTGTACTGGGAGAGCTACGGCTGGGTCGGCCCAGGGATGGACATCTCCGGCCTCGAGGATGAGTTCCGGCTCTCCGGCGGGCGCCCGCGGCTGCTGTACCTGAAGGCGCCCGCACCCGAGCGGCAGCCTCGCCTCGAGGCGATGATCGACGAGATCCGCACGCAGGGGACGGACGCGTACCGCACGTTCCGCAGCACGCGCGAGCTCGGCAGGCTTGTGCGCGACGACCTCGCACTGCTGCTCAGCGAGCGGTTCGTCAGCAGTGCGCGTGCGGCCGCGGCGCCGCGCACGGATGCCGTGGCCGACGCGCCTGCGGCGGTCGCGCCGCGCCGGACGCTCCCCCTCCCCGCGACATCGCTCGTCGGGCGCGATGACGACGTCGCCGCGGTCGTGACCCTGCTGCGGGCCGCCGACGTGCGCCTCGTGACCGTCACGGGACCGGGCGGGATGGGCAAGACCCGTGTCGCCATCGCCGTCGGCGAAGCGCTGGCGGCCGCCGACCCTCCCCTGCTCTTCGTGCCGCTGGCCGACGCCACCGACGAGGGTGAGGTGCTCCCGCGCATCGCCTCGGCTGCCGATGTCGTCATCGAGGGCACGCGGTCGATCCGGGAGATCCTCGTCGACCACTTCTCGTCGCGGCCGACGGTGATGATCCTCGACAATCTCGAGCAGGTCACGGCTGTCGCACCCGAGCTCGATGCCCTGCTGGCGTCCTGTCCCGGCCTGAAGATCCTGGCGACCAGCCGCATCGCACTGCGCCTCCGCGCCGAGCACGAGTACGTGCTCCCGCCGCTCGAGACGGGCAGCGAGCCGGGAGACCGAGCGAGCATCGACGACGCGCTCCTGCTCCCCGCCGTGCAGCTCTTCCTCGACCGTGCCGACGCCGTCGGGCGTCGCGTCGACTCCTCGCCCCGCAGCATCCGAGCGGTGCTCGAGATCTGCCAGCGGCTGGACGGCCTCCCGCTGGCCATCGAGCTCGCCGCGGCGCGAACGCGGCTGCTCGATCCGGTCGCCGTGCTGGCGCGCCTCGAGAACGTGCTCGACGCGCTCGGCAGCGGACCGGTGGACCTGCCCGAGCGCCAGCGCGGACTGCGCGCGACCGTCGAGTGGAGCGTCGGCCTTCTGGGCGAGGAGGAGCGGCGGCTGCTGTCCCGACTGTCGGTCTTCGTCGGCGGGTGGACCGTCTCCGCGGCGGCCGCAGTCGCCGGGCTCGACGACGACGCCGCACTCGACCTGCTCGATCTGCTGGTCGGCAACAGCCTCGTCGTGGTGACCCTCGGCGAGGATGAGCCGCGCTTCCGCATGCTCACCGCGGTACGCGAGTACGCGGCCGAGCTGCTGACCGGCGAGGACCGCGCCGAAGCGGAGCGGTGCCACGCACGTCACTTCGCCGACCTGGCCGAGAGCGACGTGGACGCCGCGGATCGGTCGGCGTGGGGCGAGCGACTTCACACCGACGAGGACAACCTCCGAGCGGCGATCCGCTGGTTCTTCGCCCACGACATCGCCAGGCTGCCCCACCTCTTCCGTGCCCTCTGGCTCTACTGGCAGGTCTACGACCGGATGTCGGAGGCGCGGCATCTCGCCGGAGAGCTGCAGCGCGTCGTGCGCCCCGGCGACCTCGACGAGAGAGCCGAGACCGAGCTGCTGTTCACCATCGCGGTCACCTCGACCGAGGTCGGCGACGATCAGGCCGCGCTGGATGCGGTCGACGCGATCGCGCAGCGCATGGCGGCGCTCCGCGATCCCGAGCTTCGTGATGCCCTTCTGCTCGCCGATTCCTGGGTGCGTCCCCTGCGCGGCGATCTCGACGGTGCGCTCGCGTCCGCCGAGGCCGCCTACGCAGGCTACGCATCGCGGGAGGATCTGTTCGTCGCCGCCGCCGCGCTGACGATCGGCATGCTCCGCATGGCGCTCGGCGACGATGACAGTGCCCGTCGCTACCTCATGGAAGTCGACGAGTTCGGCGGCCGGCTCGACATCCAATGGCTCACGGCCGCCGGGCTCACCCACCTCGCGATCATGGACGTGCGCTCCGACGCCACGGAGGCGGCACGCGATCGCCTGCGCCGACTGCTGAGTCGTCTCGACGACGACCGCACGGTGACGCTCTCGGCGAGCCTCATCCTCGCGGCGTTCGGCGATCTCTCACTCGCCGAGGGGCGAGCCGAGCCCGCTGCCACCGCCGTCGGCGCCATCGACGGTCTGCGCCGGCGCACCGGCGTCGCGCCGTGGCCGAACTCGCGCGGTCACGAGGAGGACCTTCGCCGCCGAGTCCGCGCCGAGATGACCCCCGCGGAGTGGGACCGCGCCTACGACGCGGGCACCGCCCTGCGCTTGACCGAGGCCATGGCGGTGGTCCGCGAGGCCGTCGGCGCGCCCGCCGGAGCGTAACCCTCGTCAGCTCGCAGCGCGCTCCCCCAGCCGCTGGCCGACGACGGCGGAGACACCGTCCTGGCGCATCGAGACCCCGTACAGGGCGTCGGCGATCTCCATCGTGCGCTTCTGGTGCGTGATGACGATCAACTGGCTCGACTCGCGCAACTGCTCGAAGACCCCGAGCAGGCGACCGAGGTTGGCGTCGTCGAGCGCAGCCTCGACCTCGTCGAGAATGTAGAACGGGCTCGGGCGCGCCTTGAAGATCGCGGTCAGCAGCGCGACCGCTGCGAGCGAGCGCTCACCGCCCGACAGCAGCGAGAGCCGCTCGATCTTCTTGCCGACCGGCCGCACAGCGACCTCGATGCCTGTCGTCAGCGGGTCGTCCGGATTGGTCAGCGAGATGCTCCCCGAACCACCCGGGAAGAGGATCGGGAACACTTCCCCGAACGCCGTCTTGGTGTCTTCGAACGCCGCGAGGAAGATCACCTGCATCCGCTCGTCGAGTTCCTCGATGATCGTGATGAGGTCCTTGCGGGTCTGCGTGAGATCGGCGAGCTGCTCGGTGAGGAACTTATGGCGCTGCTCCAACGCCGCGAACTCCTCGAGGGCGAGCGGGTTGACCCGGCCGAGCTGTGTGAGCTTGCGCTCGGCCTCCTGAAGCCGTCGGCGCTGTTGCGCGCGATCACACGGGACGGATGCCTCGGCCCCGGCGTCTTCGTCGTCCTCCGCCGAGGATTCGACTGGAACAGGCTGATCGGGACCATATTCCGATACGAGAATGTCTTCGTCGAGTCCGAGTTCGGAACTCACCCGCTCGAGGATTCCCGTGACGTGGAGGCGCTTCTCGTGGATCTGCAGCTCCAGGCTGTGGACGGTCTCGGTGAGTCCTGCGAGACGCTCGCGGGCCTGGGCCTCCTGCCGGCGCAGCTCGCCTAGCTCGGCCGTCAGCGCGGTGCGCTCCGACTCGGCCTGGGCGAGCTCGGACCGCGCCTGCGCGAGCGATCGCTCGACCGAGTCGAGCACCGCGGGCAGCTGGGCAGCGACTCCTGCCGCCGTCTCGCGCTGCGCGCGCCGCACGACGGCGCGACGCGCCGCTTCGGCGGCGGCCTCACGCTCGCGCTCGCGCTGCCGCTCCAGTCCCGCGACCCGGGCCTCGCCGGCGCGGATGCGCTCCTTGAGAGTCTCGACGTCGAGACGCGCCCGCATCTCGGCATCGCGCGCCGCCTCGAGCGCTCCGAGCATGCCGTCGCGCGCCGACGCGTCGAGGATGGGCCGCGGCGCTTCGAGCGCCGCGGTGAGCTGGTCGCCGGCCGATCGGGCAGACGCCTCCGCGTCTTCCACGGCCGACGCCGCCTGCGCGAGGCCTGCCGCGAGGCGGTCGCATTCCGCGACGGCGGCCTCGTATCGCACGGTCGCACGGTTGACCTGCTCGGTGTGCGCGGCCAGTGCCGCGTCGTGCTCGCGCAGGGTCGTCAGCGCCGCCTTCGTGCGGTGCCGTGCGGCCTCGAGCGCCCGCGTCGCGTCGGACAAGGCGTCGCGCAGCGAGTCCGCCACCACGGTGATCTCGTCCCGACGCTCGGCCGCGGCATCCCGCTCCGCCGCCAGTTCCAGACGGGAGCGGCCCTGCCCCGAGCCGGCGCGCACGGTGTACTCGGTGACGACCTCGCCCGACCTCGTCACCACGGTGACGGGACCGCCCACGTCGGCGGCGGCGATCGCGGGTCCGGCGGCGAGGGCTGCGTCGAGATCGTCGGCGATCACGACGAACGACAGGATGCCGAGCACGCCATCGGGCGCGGAGACCACGTCGCCCGCGGGGACGACGCCCGCGATGGACGGGAAGGCGGGCGCCAAGGCGCCGCTGTCGGCGATCGCGATGTCGACGGTGCCCAGGTCGCCGTCGCGCACCAGGCGCGCGGTCTCGACGGCGTGCTCGCGACTGTCGACCAGGATCCCCTCGACGAGTGGGCCGAGGGCTGCGGCGATCGCCGCCTCGTACCCGGCGGTGATCTTCACCGCGTCGCCGAGAAGGCCGCGGACACCGGCGGCGCCGCGCTCGACGATCTCGGCGGCCGCGTTGCGCCCGTCGAGAGCCCTGCCGAGCGCCGAGGTCTGGGCGGTGAGTGCCTCCACCTCGCGCTCGGCCGCGTGCAGCCGCTCCCGCAGCGCGCCCACCTCGGCCTCGGCGTCGGTGGCGTCACGCTGAGTGCGCTCATAGGCGGCGGCGTACTCCGCGGCCGAGCCCTCGGGGACGAGATCGGGATCGACGCCCGCCAGGGTCTCCTCCGCCTCGGCCCGCCGGGCCAGGGCCGCGTCCAGGGCCCGCTGCTGCCGTTCCACGGCGGCCCGGACGGCGGCGAGGGCGGACTCGGCGGCGTCGGCGGATCCGCGCAGCGCAGTGATGCGCATGTCGTGCTCGGAGACGAGGGCGCTCTGGGCGGAGATGTCGGCGTCGAGCGCGTCGAGCTCGGCGCGGGCGCGCATGACATCGCGGGATGCCTCGGCCGCAGCATCCTGCGCGCCTCCGAGTCCGTCCGCGATCTCCTGGATCTCGCTGCGGGCCTCGTCGATCATCGCCTGCGACACGGTGGTGAGCTCGATGCGGTCGTCGTCTTCGGCCTCGCCGAGCAGGGCGAGGCGCTGGCCGGCGAGGGCGTACAGGCTGCGCAGGCGCTCCTGCACGCGCTCCAGCCCGTACGTGACGCGACGAGCCTGGTCGACGCCCTCCGAGCGCTGCTGCGCCTCGAGGAGCTCGATGCGGGTGCGGGCGTTGTCGAGCTGGTCCTGCAGCACGAGCCGTTCGGCGTGGCGCTCGTGCTCGTTCTGAGCGTGGGACGCGAGCTGGGCGCGCAGGCCCACGATCTCGTCGGCGAACAGGCGCGCCTTCGCGTCGCGCACGACGGCAGCGATCGTCGCTGCCTCGCGGGCGATCTCCGCCTGGCGGCCGAGGGGCTTGAGCTGTCGGCGGAGTTCGCCGGCGAGGTCGCTGAGACGCGTGAGATTCGCCTCCATCGCCTCGAGCTTGCGAAGGGTCTTCTCCTTGCGCCGGCGGTGCTTGAGGATCCCCGCAGCCTCCTCGATGAAGCCACGGCGGTCTTCGGGCGACGCCTGCAGCACGCTGTCGAGGCGACCCTGTCCGACGATGACGTGCATCTCGCGGCCGAGGCCCGAGTCGCTCAGCAGCTCCTGCACGTCGAGCAGCCGGCAGACCTCGCCGTTGATCGCGTACTCGCTGGCCCCGTTGCGGAACAGCGTCCGGCTGATCGTGACCTCGGAGTACTCGATCGGCAGCGCACCGTCGCCGTTGTCGATCGTGAGCTGCACCTCCGCGCGGCCGAGGGGGCCGCGGGTGGCGGTGCCGGCGAAGATGACGTCCTCCATCTTCCCGCCGCGGAGGGTCTTCGCGCCCTGCTCGCCCATGACCCAGGCGAGGGCGTCGACGACGTTGGACTTGCCGGATCCGTTGGGACCGACGATGCACGTCACGCCGGGTTCCAGCGCGAACGTCGTCGGCTGCGCGAACGACTTGAACCCTTTGAGCGTCACGCTCTTCAGGTGCATCTATCGTCCTCCAGCCCGGTCGACTACCGCCTTACGCTACCCGAGGTCTCTGCTTTCCCCCGCGAGGCGAGCCGCACACTCCGCAGCAGTCGCGACACGCCCGTCGTTCGGCGAATCTGCGAAAACGCTTGACGTCGACCATCGGACCGCGCTAGTGTCACTCTCCGCGTCTAGAAGTCGAGAAAGGAGGTCCCCGAAATGATGCAAATGAACACCACCGGAGTCACCACGCCCACCGGCGTTGCGGCTCGTGTCTGCGCGTCGGGGACCCGCTCCTTCGGCGCCACTCAGAACAGCGGCTTCCACACCGCCAGCTGATCCCCGCAGGGGAGAACTCTGCCCTCTCCAGGGCACGATCCTCCTGCGCCGCCCCGAAGACCGGGTGCTGAGCGCATCTTCCTGCCGTCATCCCCGTCATGCTGCGGCATGACATCCCCGCCCGACCGCGCGTGGTTCCGGGCATCCACCTCCACCCATCCGGAAGAGAACAATCCTCATGAACACCACTTTTGCGCCGCAGCGCCCCTCGGGCGTCCCCGATACGCTGCGGCTTCAGAGCCGCGACACCCGTACCCCCGTCGTCGACCGCATCGCCCTCCACCTCGGCCTGTGGCTTCTGATCTGGGGCAGCCGGACTCCGCGGCTGACCGACGACCGCGAGCGTCACGCTCGTGCGCGCCGTGTGGGCACCGCGAACGCCGCGCGTGAGCACGCCTACCTCCGCGAGGCTCTCCTCGCGCCGCGGCCGTGACGGCCATCGGGTCCGCCCCCCCCCCCCCGCGGCGGATCCCGCCCGGGTCGAGATCGTCGT
>NZ_JACSPM010000004.1:0-192818 GCF_014837165.1 Microbacterium gallinarum | reverse complement strand
GGGCCCCCCCCCCCCCGGGGGCGGCGCACCCCTCCCTCCACTTCCTCCACATCCACCGAAAGACGCATCATGAAGACACTCACCGACATCGAATTCCGGCCTCTGATCGTCCCGGAGTCCATCGATGCTCCCGACGCCGCCGACTTCCTCGAGATGACGCGCGTGCGCAACATCGTCTACCGCGAGATCTCAGGTCATGGCGACCACAGCATCCCGGCCGACGAGCTGCTCCCCCACTTCCAGCCGAACGACTACGAGCGGCGTCACATGTGGCTCATCATCGAGGACGGCGCCGTCATCGGGCGGGCCGGTTGCGACCTTCCGCTCGAGAACGACTCGAAGGTCGCGTTCTGGCTGATCGAACTGCTGCGCGAGTCGTGGGGCCGGGGCGTCGGCTCCGCCGCGTACGACCTGCTCGAGCGCTTCGCTCGGGAGAACGGACGCAACGTGCTGCAGGCCTGGGCGGAGCATCCTGCCGCGGACGGCCCGCGGCTCGCTCCGCCCACCGGCTTCGGGGACATCCCCGAGGACCACGGCGCCCGGTTCTTCCAGCGGCACGGCTACACGCTCGAGCAGGTCGAGCGATGCAGCGCCTTCGACCTGAAGGCGCCGTTCGACACCGTCGAGCGGCTGCTGGCCGAGTCGCAGGCCGCGGCATCGGAGTACCGCGTCGTCCAGTGGTTCGCCCCGACGCCGCCCGAGTTCGTCGACGGCTACGCGTGGATGAAGTCCCGCATGGTCACGGACGCCCCGTCCGCGGGACTCGAGTTCGACGAGGAGTCCTGGGATGCCGCACGCATCGCCGAGCACGACTCCAAGTACACGGACTCGGGTCGCACCATCCAGGTGACCGCGGCCCAGCACATCGCCACCGGTGAGCTGTGCGCGTTCAACGAACTCGTCGTCGGCAAGGACCGCACGGAGGCCAGCCACCAGGAGGACACCCTCGTCCTCAAGGAGCACCGCGGCCACAAGCTGGGCACGCTCGTCAAGTGCGCCGGGCTGCTGTCGTGGCGCGACATCGCACCCGACTCGCCTCGGGTCATCACCTACAACGCAGAAGAGAATCGCCCGATGCTCGACATCAACGAGGCGATCGGCTTCGTGCCGATCTCGTACGAGGGCGCATGGAAGAAGGTGCTCTCATGAGCAGTGTCACCGAGGCTCCGGCCATCACCGTCCGGCCGATCGCCGTCCCCGACTCGCTGGACGCCGCCGATGCCGGCCCGTTCCTCGAGCTGGTGCGGATCGGGAACGCGGTGTGCCTGTACGACGCCGGCCACGACTACCTGCGCGAAGAGCCCGAGGAGATGCTCGGGTTCATGCAGGACCAGTCGGACTGGACCCAGCCGGCGTTCGCCGCCGAGCGCGAGGGCGTGATGCTCGGCGCCGTTCGGATGATGATCTCGAACGAGCCCGACGCTCAGGCCGTTGAATTCGACCTCATGGTCGACCCGCCGGTGCGCGGGCAGGGTGCCGAGGAGCTGCTGCTCGCCGAGGTCGAGCGCGAAGCGCGTGCCCGCGGGCTGTCGATCATCCAGACCTGGACGCTGCATCGCCCGGATGCCTCGGGGCAGAAGCTCGCGCCGTCGACCGGATGGGGTGAGATCCCCGCCGACGACGGTCCGACGCTCTTCGCGCTGGCGAACGGGTTCAGCCTCGAGCAGGTCGAGCGCAACAGCGTCTTCGACCTCACCGGCGACTTCTCCCTCGTCGAGCGCATGCTCGCCGAGGCCCTGGAGGTCGCCGGAGGCGACTACCGTGTGATCGCCTGGACCGCTCCGACCCCGCCGGAGCACCGCGACGGGTTCGCTCAGGTGCTCGCGCGGATGTCGACCGATGCGCCGAGCGGCGGCATGGTCGTCGACGAGCAGCACTGGGATGCCGCGCGCGTCGAGCGACGCGACGCCCGCCAGCGGGCACAGGGGCTCACCGTCTCGGTCGCCGCCGTGCAGCACACCCCGACGGGCGCCATCGCGGCGTACAACGAGCTCGTCATCGCGGAGGACCACTCCGGTGCCACGCAGCAGTACGGGACCCTCGTGCTCAAGGAGCACCGGGGACGCCGCCTCGGAACGATCGTGAAGTGCGCGAACCTGCTGCGCTGGCGCGAGGTCATGCCAGAGTCACCGCGGGTTTCGACGTTCAACGCCGAAGAGAACCGCCACATGCTCGACATCAATGAGGCGATCGGCTTCGTGCCGGCCTCGTATGCGGGTGCGTGGAAGAAGACCCTCGTCCTGTGAGGGCGTGTCGGTGGGGACGCGGTGCGTCGCGTCCTCACCGGCCCGTGGGCCGCGGCATCCGCTGACAACGCGGGCAGAAGTGGCTGGATCGGTTCGTGAAGGACACGCGCTCGATGGGGCGACCGCAGCGCGGGCAGGGCTCCCCCGTGCGGCCGTATGCGTTGAGCGAGTGGGCGAAGTAGCCGGCCTGACCGTTGACGTTGACGTACTGCGCGTCGAAGCTCGTGCCGCCCTCGGCCAGCGCCTTGTCGAGCACGTGGCGCACCTCGCCGAGCAGACGGTTGACCGCCCGCGTGGGGAGGTCGGCGGCGCGTGTCTCGGGATGGATGCGCGCCGCCCACAGCGACTCGTCGGCGTAGATGTTGCCGACGCCGCTGACGACGGTCTGGTCGAGCAGCACGCGCTTGATCGCGGAGTCCTTCCGGACGAGGGCGCGGCGGAACGCGGAATCCGAGAACGCCGGATCGAGCGGATCGCGGGCGATGTGCGCGACTTGACGAGGGACGGATGCCTCGGCCGTGCCGAGCCCGCCGGGGGCGCCGTCCGGCGTCGGGATGAGTTCGTCTATCGCGAGCGACCCGAATGTGCGCTGGTCGGCGAACACGACGGAGACCTCGCCGTGCGTCGGGTGATCGAGGTCGATGCGCACACGCTCGTGGCGCTCGGGGGCGGCGCCCGGAGCTCGCAGCAGCAGCTGGCCGCTCATGCCGAGATGGCCGACGACCGCCTCAGCCGGTTCTCCGCGAAGTTCCTCGAGCGGAAGCCACAGGAACTTGCCGCGCCGGGCGGCGGCGCGGATGGTGCGTCCCGTGAGCGCGGACTCGAACTCGGCTCCGGTGCCGGCGTGGCGCGTCAGCGCGCGATCGTCGAGCACCGTGACACCCAGCACGACGGCGCCGGTCACCGCGGGGGCGAGGCCGGCGCGGACGACTTCGACCTCGGGGAGCTCAGGCACGCCCGCTGAGATCCTGCCAGGCGCGCAGCGCCGCGGCCATCTCGGCCTGCTTCTTGCTCGTTCCGACGCCCTGGGCGGTGACGTCGCCGACGACCACGGTCGCGGTGAACTGGCGGTCGTGGTCGGGGCCGGTCGACGACACCGAATAGGCCGGAGGCTGGACGCCGGTGTGCGCGGCCAGCTCCTGCAGGCTCGTCTTCGGGTCCATCGCAGCGCCGTAGCGCCCCGGGTCCGCCAGGAGCGGTTCGACGAGGCGAAGCACCAAGGCGGTCGCGGCGTCGGGGCCTGCGGACAGGTACGTCGCGCCGATGATCGCCTCAGTGGTGTCTGCGAGGATCGAGTCCTTGTCGCGGCCGCCGGTCATGTCTTCACCTCGACCGAGCTTGAGGTGCGCGCCGAGGCCGATGCCGCGCGCGATCTCGGCGAGGGCGACGGTCGAGACGACGCTCGCCCGCCGCTTCGCGAGGGCGCCCTCTTCGAGCTCGGGATGCCCGGTGAACAGACGCACCGTGACGGCCTGCCCCAGCACGGAGTCGCCGAGGAACTCGAGGCGCTCGTTGTGCGGGACCTGGCCGTTCTCATACGCCCAGGACCGGTGCGTCAGGGCGAGCGACAGAAGCTCGGGGTCGATCTCGACCCCGAGCTTCTGCGTGAGCTCGGTGAGCGCGAGGCGCTCATCCATGACGTCGGTCATGTCGCCAGGGTGGCGATCAGACGTCGGCGACCTTGCGGCCCTTGTACTCGAGGAACAGCTCGGTGCCCTGCGAGTCGGTGACGACCTTCGCCTGGTGAGGACGGCTGTAGACCTTCTTGCCGTTCTCGATGGTGGTGGTCAGCGTGATGGGCGCTGCCTTCCACTGGGCGCGACGCGAACGCGTGTTCGAGCGGGAGACCTTCCGCTTCGGGGGGTTACCTGCCATGGCTAGCTCTCTTCTGTGTTCTCGACGCGGAGGCGCGGTGCTTCTTCGTCGTGGTCTGTGGTGTAGTCCTTGAGCGCGGCCCAGCGAGGATCGAGGGACTCGCCCTGCTCTGGGCCGGTGCTGCCGGTCAGCCGCTCACCCGTGGCCGGATCGAGGCCGGGGCAATCCGGCTGACACACCGGCTGAAACGGAAGCGACAGGACAATCGCATCCCTGACCAGAGTTTCAAGATCCACGTGGTCGTCTTGAACCTCGAAGTCAGTTGCTTCCTCACCAGGATACGCGAAAAGCTCCTGAAACTCGACTTGGAGCGGCTCGGTGATGTCGGTGAGGCAGCGTCCGCAGACACCCGAGTACTCCGTCGAGGCGCTTCCCGAGACCAGGATGCCCTCGTGGACGGACTCGAGCCGGACCTCGAGGTCGAGCGGCACGCCGGCGTCGACGGACACCAGTCCCTCACCCCACTTCTCTGACGCGGGGGCCTCGAAGTCGAACTCCCGCATCTCGCCGGGACGGCGGACGATGTCTCTCACGCGGATCACGAACGGACCCGTCACATGCTGTCTGGCCACGATGAACCATCGTAGTGGCGCGGTCCTGTGCGAGGGCCGCGAGCGCTCGGCGAGCGGGCTCAGAGGTCGCGGGAGCCGGTGTCGAGGAAGCGCGCGACCGCGGCCGGCACGAACGGCGACACATCGCCGCCGAGCGAGGCGACCTGGCGCACGAGCGAGCTGGACACGAGCGCGTGCGCGGGATCGGGCAGCAGGAAGACGGTCTCGACGTGCGCGAGGTGCCGGTTCACGATCGCCATCGGCGTCTCGTACGCGACATCGACCTGCGAGCGGATGCCCTTCACGAGCACGCCGGCATCGACGTCCGTGGCGTAGTCGACCAGCAGCCCCATGCTCCACGAGGCGACGACGACGTCGCCGTCGATGTCGCTCTCGGCGATGGACTGCTCGAGGAGCGTCAGCCGCTGCGCGATGGGCAGCATCGCCTCTTTGCCCGGGTTGTGCACGACGAGCACGTGGAGCTGGTCGTAGAGCGAGGCTGCGCGTCGGATCACGTCGAGGTGACCGAGGGTCGGCGGATCGAAGGACCCGGGGACGACGGCGATCCGGCTGTTCATTCGGCCAGCCTATTCAATTCTTCGCAAGGGCCGCGCGCTCCTCCATGCCCACCCGGCGCTCGAGCGCAGCGGCGAGGCCGGCGTGGCGGGTCAGCGCGGGGTCGTCGGCCAGCACCGCTTCGGCGGCGACCCGCGCCTCGGCGATGATGTCGGCGTCCTTCACCACGCGCAGCAGCCGCAGCGACGAGCGCGCGCCGGACTGCGCGTCACCGAGCACGTCGCCCTCGCCCCGCAGCTCCAGGTCGACCTCGGCGAGCTCGAACCCGTCGAGGGTCGCGGCGACGGCGTCCACGCGCTCCCGCGCCGGAGAACCGGCCCCCGCCTCGGTCACGAGCAGGCACAGCCCCGGGACGCCGCCTCGTCCGACGCGGCCGCGCAGCTGGTGCAGCTGCGACACGCCGAAGCGGTCGGCTTCGAGGATGGCCATCGTGGACGCGTTCGGCACGTCGACGCCGACCTCGACCACGGTCGTCGCGACCAGCACGTCGACCTCACCGCGGGCGAACGCCTGCATCACCGCGTCCTTCTCATCGGACGGCATCTTGCCGTGCAGCATCTCGACCCGGATGGCCGAGAACGCGGGATGCCTCGACAGCAGGTCGGCGACCTGCACGACGCCCCAGCGGGTGCGGGCGGCGCCAGCATCGTCGGGCACCGGCTCGTCGGCGGTGTCGTCCTTGGTGAGCTTCTCGGCGTCGATCGCGGGGCACACGACGAACGCCTGCCGGCCCTGCGCGACCTCTTCGGCGATCCGGTCCCACACGCGCCCGAACCAGGCCGGCTTCTCGGCGAGCGGCGCGACGAACGTCTGGATGCCCGCGCGCCCGGCCGGCATGGTGCGGATCGTCGACACGTCGAGGTCGCCGAACACCGTCATCGCGACCGTGCGCGGGATCGGGGTCGCGGTGAGCACGAGCGCGTGCGGAGACGAGCCCTTCGCACGCAGGGACTCGCGCTGCTCCACCCCGAAGCGGTGCTGCTCATCGACGACGACCAGGCCGAGGTCGGCGAACGTGGTGGTCTCGCTCAGCAGCGCATGGGTGCCGACGACGATGCGCGCCTGGCCGGACGCGACCCGCAGCGCCGCCTTGCGCCGCTCGGCGGCGGGCATCTGCCCGGTGAGGAGCGTCGGCATGAGCTCAGGGGCCAGCTGCGGACCGAGCATCCGCGCGATCGAGCGCAGGTGCTGGCCGGCGAGCACCTCGGTGGGCGCGATGAGCGCCGACTGCCCGCCGCTCTGCGCGACCTGCAGCATCGCGCGCAGCGCCACGAGCGTCTTGCCCGAGCCCACCTCACCCTGCACCAGCCGGTTCATCGGCCAGTCGCCCTGGAGGTCGCGCTCGATCTGCTCCCCCACGCTGATCTGGTCGGGCGTGCGCGGGAACGGCAGCGCCTCGTCGAAGCGCTCCTGCAGCGCGCCGGGTGCGCGGCGCGTGGCCGACAGCGCGCGGACGAACGCCCGCTGCTGCAGCAGAGCCGCCTGCAGCACGAAAGCCTCGTGCATCCGCAGCGTGCTGCGCGCGCGCTCGATCTGATCCTCGAAGTCGGGGCGGTGGATGCGCTCGATCGCCTCGCGTGCCTCGAGCAGACGGTGGCGGGCCCGCAGCTCGTCGGGAAGCGGGTCGGGGACGGGACCCAGGCCATCGAGCACCAGCGCGATGATCTTGGTCAGCTGCCAGCTGGCGATCGTGCTGGTCGCGGGGTAGATCGGGATGGGAAGGTTGGCGTTCGCCTCGGCCGTGAGGCGCGCGGTCGCCTCGTCGTCGAACAGCTCGTAGTCGGGATGCGCCAGCTGCTTCGTGCCGCGGTACTCCCCCACCTTGCCGGCGAAGATGCCGCGCCGCCCCGGCTGCAGGTCCTTCAGGCGCCACGACTGGTTGAAGAACGTCAGGGCGAGATCGCCGTGGCCGTCGCTGATGGTCACCTCGAGGAGCGAGCCCTTGCGATTCTGCATGCGGCGCTCGTTCGCGCGCCGCACCTCGGCGACGATCGTGACGGGCTCGCCGACGGGCAGCGATGAGATGGGAGTCAGCTCTCCCCGCTTGGCGTAGCGGCGGGGGTAGTGCGCCAGCAGGTCACCGACGGTGCGCATGCCGAACGCGCGCTCCAGCGCCGACGCGGTCTTGCCCCCGACGGCACCGTCGAGACGGGACTCGAGAGAGAACGACGGCATGCGTCGAGTCTAGATTCGACCGGCGACCTCACCGAGTGTCGGCGTTACCCCAGGCCGGTGGCTTACGGTGGCGGGATGCTCCGACTCATCTCCCGCGTGTACTGGGCCTGCAGCCGCTGGACCCTGTCCACTGAGCCGGCCCCCACCCGACCGACCGTCCTCCTGGGGGTGCCGCACACCTCGAACTGGGACTTCGTCCTGATGCTCGGTATCGCGTGGCGCCTGGGCATGCACGTGCGCTGGCTCGGCAAATCGAGCCTCTTCCGCGGCTGGCGCGGACCCCTCATGCGCAAGCTGGGCGGCATCCCGGTCGACCGCTCCGACCCGTCGCGCGTCGTCGGCGACGTCGTCGCCCGCATTCGCAGCGGCGAGACGTTCGGGCTCGTGGTCACCCCCGAGGGCACACGCGGCACGGGCGACTACTGGAAGTCCGGCTTCTACCGCATCGCACGCGACGCGGGCCTGCCTGTCACACTCGGCTACGTCGACCGCACCACGATGACGACGGGCCTCGGACCGACGATCGAGCTGAGCGGCGACGTCCGTGCCGACATGGACGTCATCCGCGCTTTCTACGCCGACAAGTCGGGCCTCCGGCCGGAACTGCGCACCGAGCCTCGCCTGCGCGAGGAGGACTCGCCGTCCGCGGCGGCGTGACCGGCGCGGCTATCGTGGGCGTGTGACGCGCATCATCGCCGGACGGGCCGGATCCCTCCCGCTCGAGGTTCCCGACGCCGGCACCCGGCCGACGAGCGATCGCGTGCGCGAGTCCCTCTTCGGTGCACTGGAGTCCGCCGACGCGCTTCGCGGTGCACGGGTGCTCGATCTGTACGCCGGGTCGGGCGCACTCGCGCTCGAGGCGATCAGCCGCGGCGGGGCGCAGGCCGACCTCGTCGAGAAGTCACCGCGCGCGGCCGGGGTGATCCAGCGCAACATCGCGCGCGTCGCGAAGGCGCTGGGATCACGCGAGGCCGCGATGACCGTGCACCGCACCTCCGTCCTCGCCTACCTGCAGACGGCGACCGGCCCGTTCGACCTCGTGTTCATCGATCCGCCGTACGATCTCGGCGAGCAGGAACTCACCCATGCGCTGGAGCTGCTCGCCCCTGCGCTCTCCGCGCACGCGACGGTCGTCGTGGAGCGCGCCAAGCGCTCCCCGGAGCCGACCCTCCCGGCGGGACTCGTCGCGGATCGCACGAAGCGCTACGGCGATACCGCGCTGTGGTGGTCGCGGCCGCCGGAGCCGGGGAGCGAGTGACTCACCCCCGGCCGGCGTCCCAGTCGCGGTAGGGATCCCAGCCGCTGCGGCCGTCGAACGGCCTCCCATCGACGATCACCGGATCGGCGCCGCGGGGCCGGACCTCGCCGATCGCGCGGAAGCCGACGGGGAGCGGCACTCCCGCGGGGAAGCTCGCCAGCAGTCCATGGTCCTCGCCGCCGGAGAGCGCCGAGGTGGCGTCGGCCCCGAGCGAGGCGGAGTCGAGAGCGACGGTGACTCCGGATGCGGCGGCCATCCGCGACGCGTCGAGGACGAGCCCGTCCGACACATCCATCATCGCGGTCGCTCCGGCGTCGGCCGCCCGAGCACCGAGCGCCACCGGAGGTGCCGGCCGCAGCTGCACGGAGAGGTCGGCCCGCTCGTCCGCGGACAGCACGCTCTCGTCGACGGGAACCGGCGTGCCCGCGGCATCCGTGAATCGATCGAACAGCACGCGCAGCCCGCGCTGCGCCCTCCCGAGCGTTCCGGCGACAGCGACGACGTCTCCCGGGCTCGCACCCGACCGCAGCACGGGCCTCCGCCCGTCGAGTGTGCCCAGCGCGGTCACGGCGATCGTGAGCGTGTCCGACACGGTGAGGTCGCCGCCTTCGACGGCGCACCCGGGCGCGAGTGCGTCGCACGCCGCGCGGAGGCCGTCGGCGAGCCCCTCGACGAACGACAGCCGGGTGTCATCGGGCATCGCGAGGGCGACGAGCAGCGCGGTGGGTCGCGCCCCCATCGCGGCGATGTCGGCCAGGTTGACCGCCGCCGCCTTCCAGCCGAGGTCGTACGAGCTCGACCACGCGAGGCGGAAGTCCGGTCCGTGCACGAGCGTGTCGACGGTGGCGACCACGCGCGCGTCGGGGGCTGCGAGGAGCGCGGCGTCATCACCGGGGCCGACCAGCGCGCCCGATGCGGGGAGCCGTTCGAGGATGCCGCGGAGGACCGCGCCCTCGGTCAGGTCGCCGACGCGCGGATCGGAGGCAGTCATCCCTCCAAGGTAGCCTGGGAGGGTGATCCGAGCGCGCCGCCTTCTCGCCTCCGTGCTCGCCCTCGCTGTCGCCGCCGCACTCGCCGGGTGCGCCGGCACGGTGTCGATGCAGCCCGCCGGCGAGTCGAACGACCCGGCGTGTGCCGACGTCTCGGTCGCCCTCCCCGGCACGCTCGACGGGCAGGCTCGGAGGTGGACGGACGCGCAGGCGACTGCGGCCTGGGGCGACCCCGCCGCCGTCCTCTTCACCTGCGGTCTCGACCCGCTGGGACCCACGACACTTCCCTGCCAGACGGTCAACGGCGTCGACTGGGTCATCGACGAGACCGACGCACCGAAGTACCGCGTCACGTCGTACGGCCGCGTTCCAGCCGTCGAGGTCTACCTCGACAACGACATCGTCGCCAGCGCCGAAGTGCTCGACGCGCTGTCGATCGTCGTGTCGCGCCTCCCCGCGGACGGCTCGACGTGCGTGCCCCGCGAGAGCGCCGACGGATCGTAGCGCGGCGGACTCCTACGCAGCGCGCGCGAGCGCGGTGTCGATGAGCTCTGAGATCAGCTCGGGGTACGTGACGCCCGATGCGATCCAGCACTTCGGGAACATCGAGATCGGCGTGAAGCCCGGCATCGTGTTGAGCTCGTTGACGTACAGCCCGTCGGCGGTGAGGAAGAAGTCGACGCGGGCGAGCCCCTGGCCACCCACAGCCTCGAACGCCCGCACGCCGAGCTCCTGGATCGCCGCGATCTCGTCGGCGGTCAGATCGGCCGGGCACACGACCTCTGCGCCGTCTCCGCCGAGGTACTTGCCCTCGAAGTCATAGAACTCCCGGGTCGTCAGGACGATCTCACCGGGGAGGGATGCGCGCGCACGCGCCCCAGCGCGGCCCTCGAGGATCGCGACCTCGACCTCGCGGCCGACGATCGCCGTCTCGATGAGCACCTTGTCGTCCTCCGCGAAGGCGAGCTCGAGCGCGGCCGCGAGCTCGGACGCGTCGTGCACCTTCGAGACGCCCACGCTCGACCCTGCGCGCGCGGGTTTGACGAAGGTGGGCTCACCGAGGGCGGCGGCATCCGCTCGCACCCGCTCGGGGTCGAGATCCCATTGCCGGCGCGTGACCGTGATCGAGGGGGACACCGGCACGCCGGCCGCCGCGAGGACGATCTTCATGAAGTGCTTGTCCATGCACAGCGCCGAGTCGAGCACGCCGCCGCCGGCATACGGGATGCCGAGGGTGTCGAAGAAGCCCTGCACCGTTCCGTCTTCGCCGTGCACGCCGTGCAGGATCGGCAGCACCGCATCCACCTCGCCCAGGTCGTCGATCGACCCGTCGGCGCGGCGCACCCGCAGCGTGCGATCGCTGCCGCCCTCGGGCCACAGCACGCGCGTGCCGTTGTCGACCACCTCGGGGAGGCGCTCGGCATCCAGCGCGAACTTGCCGGGATCGTCGTCTTCGAGGACGAACACGCCGTCGCGGGTGATGCCGACCGGGATCACCCGGTAGCGATCACGGTCGATCGCCCGCAGCACCCCGCCCGCCGTTGCGGAACTGATCGAGTGCTCGCTGGATCGACCGCCAAAGAGCACCGCCACCGCCGGCCTGTCCATTCTGAGTCCTCTCGCCCTTGGGGGTGTCGTCGTCCGTCGTGAGATGCGGCGCGATGTCGCGCGGGTTCATCGTGCCATCGAGGACCATCTTGACCTGCTCGACGATCGGCATGTCGACGCCGACCTCTCGTGCGAGCTGAAGGATGGGCGCCACGGAGGCGAGTCCCTCAGCCGTCTGGTTCATCTGCTTCACGACGTCGTCGAAGCGATAGCCCTGACCGAGCAGGCGCCCGGCGGTGTTGTTGCGGCTCAGAGGCGACTGGCATGTCGCGATGAGGTCGCCGAGTCCGGCGAGGCCCTGCAGCGTCTCGGGCTGCGCGCCGAAGGCCACCGCGAAGTCGGTCATCTCGACGAGACCGCGCGTGATGATCGACGCCTTGGTGTTCTCGCCGTAGCCGACGCCGTCGACGATGCCGATCGCGACGGCGATGAGGTTCTTCAGCACGCCGCCGAACTCGGTGCCGATGACGTCGGTGTTCACGAACGTGCGGAAGTAGTCGTTGCGCGCGCGGCGGGCGACCGCGTCGGCGGTCTCCTGGCTCGTCGACGAGATGACGGCGGCCGTCGGCTGCTCGCGTGCGATCTCGAGCGCGAGGTTCGGCCCGGACGCCACGGCGATGCGCGCCGGGTCGCAGTGCAGCTCCTGCTCGATCACCTGGCTCATGCGCAGCCCGGTGCGCCGCTCCACGCCCTTCATGAGCGAGACGATCGGCACCTCGGTGCGCGAGACGAGGGGGCGCACCGCCTTGAGGTTCTGGCGCACCGCCTGGCTCGGGATCGACAGATACACCTGATCCGCGCCGTCGAGGGCCTCCGACAGGTGGTGGGTCGCCGTCATGGTGCGCGGCAGGTTGATGCCGGGCAGGTACTCGCTGTTGCGCTTGGCTTCCTGGATCTCGCTCGCAAGCTCGGGTCGACGCGCCCACATCGTGACGTGGGCGCCTCCGTCGGCGAGGATCTTGCCGAACGTCGTGCCCCAGCTCCCCGCTCCGATCACGGTGACGCGCGGGCGCGCCGCATCCTGTCTACGGCTCAAGGCGACCCGTCTCCTTCTGACCGTGGTCTGCGGGGTTCCAGCGCTCGGCGGGAGCGGGCTCGCCGCGCAGCTGCGCGAGGAGGTCGGCGATGTCGGCCATCACCTTGTCGGTCGCGCCCGCGAGGTTCACCGGCGGGCCCTCCGCCTGGTACGCGGTCAGGTCGACCGGGTCGCCGAAGAGCACGCGCACACGGCGTCGGAGCGGCCACAGCTTCAGCTTGCCGTACCGCGGCATCACCTGCTGCACGCCCCAGTGCGCCATGGGGATCACCGGGATGTCGTCGGCCAGCGCCAGCCGCACAGCGCCCGTCTTCCCGCGCATGGGCCACAGATCGGGCTCGCGGGTCAGGGTGCCTTCGGGGTACACGATCACGCCGCGCCCGAGACGGACGAGCGTCTCGGAGGTCTCGAGCGTCTGTCGAGCGGATGCCGCGGACGACGCCCGGGCGACCGGGACCATGCCCGTGGCGCGCAGCACCGATCCGAGCACGGGCACGCGGAAGAGGCTCTCCTTCGCCATGAAGCGCGGCGCGCGGCCGGCCTTCCAGACGGCCAGGGCCACGGCCAGCGGGTCGGCCTCGGAGTAGTGGTTCGGTGCGAGCACGTACGCACCCTCGCGAGGGAGCTTCTCGGCGCCGTGGATCTCGAGTTTGAACAGCAGCGCGATGAGCGGAGCGGCGATCGCGGCGAGCGGCCAGAAGACGCTCGGACGCGTCTTCTCGCGGGACGCCGGCGGCATCGGTGACGAGGGCGACAACGGACTATCCGATGACGTCGAAGTCGGCGCCGAGGGTTTCGAGCTTCGTCAGGAACTTCTCGTAACCCCGGCGGATGATCCCGACGTTGCGCACGACGGACTCGCCCTCGGCCGCGAGCGCGGCGATGACGTAGCTGTAGCCGCCGCGGAGGTCGGGCACCACGACGTCGGCGCCGTGCAGCGGGGTCGGTCCGCTGATGACGGCGGCCTGCTCCAGCGCGCGGCGCGGCACGCGGCGGTCAGGGGCGTCGATGCCGTGCGGATGGACGACGATGTCGGCGCCCATCTGCACGAGGGCCTGCGTGAAGCCGAGCCGGTTCTCGTACACGGTCTCGTGGACCGTCGAGACGCCCTCAGCCTGCGTGAGGGCGACGATGAGCGGCTGCTGCCAGTCGGTCATGAATCCGGGGTGGACGTCCGTCTCGACGACGACGGGCTTGAGTGCGCCGCCACGACGGAACTGGATCCCGTCCTCGTGCACGTCGAACCAGCCGCCCGCCTTGCGGAACACGTTGAGGAAGGTCAGCATCTCCTGCTGCTTGGCGCCGCCGACGAAGATGTCGCCGTCGGTCGCGAGGGCCGCGCACGCCCACGACGCCGCTTCGTTGCGATCGAAGATCGCCCGGTGGTCGTAGCCGCGCAGCTCGTCGACGCCCTCGATGAGGATGACGCGGTTGGGCTCGTAGGAGATGATCGCGCCCATCTTCTGCAGGACGGCGATCAGGTCCATGATCTCGGGCTCGATGGCCGCGTTGCGCAGCTCGGTCGTGCCCTTCGCCTTCACCGCCGTGAGCAGCACCTGCTCGGTCGCGCCCACGCTCGGGTACGGCAGCTCGATGTCCGCCCCGTGGAGGCCGTCGGGCGCCGTGATCCGGATGCCCTCGTAGCTCTTGTCGACGACCGCGCCGAATGCGCGAAGCGCGTCCATGTGGAAGTTGATCGGACGGTCGCCGATGCGGCAGCCGCCGAGGTCGGGGATGAGTGCCTCGCCCAGCAGATGCAGGAGCGGGCCGCAGAACAGGATCGGGATGCGGGATGCTCCGGCGTGCGCGTCGATCGCCTCGAAGTGCGCCGACACGGCGCCGCTCGGGTCGAAGTGGAGGGTGCCCTCCTCCTCGCCGTCCCAGACGTGGACGCCGTGGACCTCGAGCAGCGAGCGGACGACCTGGACGTCGCTGATGTCGGGGACGTCGCGCAGCACGCTGTTCGTGCCGCCCAGCAGCGCCGCGACCATCGCCTTGGTGACGAGGTTCTTCGCGCCCTTCACCTCGACGCGGCCGGTCAGCGGACGCCCACCGCGGATCGCGAGGACCTCGCCGGCCGGTTCCTCGCCTGCGGGGGTGGTGGGCGTAACGCTGAGAGCGGACTTCATCCGGTGGACCTCACTTGTGTCTCTGGAGGGGGCGGGGCGGATCACGCGCCCGGGTGGGGCGCGTGCCCTGGCTTACGGAACGGGGAGCGTCCGCGGCCGCCATGCCTCGCGGCGAGCCTCGAACTGCGCGATCTTGTCTTCGTTGCGCAGCGTGAGCCCGATGTCGTCGAGCCCTTCGAGAAGCCGCCACCTAGTGTAATCGTCGATGTCGAACGCAATCTGGAGATCGCCGATCGACGCGCGACGGGCCTCGAGGTCGACCGTCATCGCGATGCCGGGCTGAGCCTCGATGACGTTCCAGACCCGCTCGAGGTCCGCCTCGTCGATCACGCCGGCGACGAGGCCCTGCTTGCCGGCGTTGCCGCGGAAGATGTCGGCGAACCGGGAACTCAGCACCACCCGGAATCCGTAGTCGCGCAGCGCCCACACGGCGTGCTCGCGGCTGGAGCCGGTGCCGAAGTCGGGGCCCGCGACGAGCACGCTCGCGGCGGCGTACGCGGGCTGGTTGAGCACGAACGCGGGATCCTGGCGCCAGCTGGCGAACAGCGCGTCCTCGAAGCCCGTCTTGGTGACGCGCTTGAGGTAGACGGCCGGGATGATCTGGTCGGTGTCGACCGCCGATCGGCGCAGCGGAGCGGCGACGCCGGTGTGCGTGGTGAACTTCTCCATGTCAGGCCTCCGCTCCTGCCGTCGCCGGCGATCCGACTGCGGACCCCGCCGGAAGGGGATCCAGGTCGCTCGGGCTCGACAGCGTGCCCCGCACGGCCGTGGCGGCGGCGACGAGCGGCGACACCAGATGCGTGCGGCCGCCCTTGCCCTGACGTCCTTCGAAGTTGCGGTTGCTCGTCGAGGCGCACCGCTCCCCCGGCGCCAGCTGGTCGGGGTTCATCCCGAGGCACATCGAGCAGCCGGCGAAGCGCCATTCGGCGCCGAAGTCGGTGAACACCTTGTCGAGGCCCTCGGCTTCGGCCTCGAGCCGCACGCGCGCCGAGCCCGGAACCACCATGACGCGCACGCCGTCGGCCTTGGTGCGGCCGCGGACCACGGACGCGAACGCGCGGAGGTCCTCGATGCGGCTGTTCGTGCACGAGCCCATGAAGACGGCGTCGACGGCGACGTCCTTCATCGGGGTCCCCGGTGCGAGGTCCATGTACTCCAGCGCCCGTTCGGCGGCGGCGCGCTCATTCGAGTCGGCGATGCCGGCCGGCGAGGGCACGGCGCCGGAGAGGGAGACTCCCTGCCCGGGGTTCGTCCCCCATGTGACGAACGGCTCGAGTTCGGCCGCGTCGAGATAGACCTCGGCGTCGTACACGGCGCCCTCGTCGCTGGGCAGTGTGCGCCAGTAGGCGACCGCGTCGTCCCAGTCCTCGCCCTGCGGGGCGTGGGGCCGGCCCTTGACGTACTCGAAGGTGATCTCGTCCGGCGCGATCATGCCGGCGCGCGCGCCGGCCTCGATCGACATGTTGCACATCGTCATGCGCCCCTCCATCGAGAGGGAGCGGATCGCGCTGCCGCGGAACTCGAGCACGTAGCCCTGACCGCCGTTCGCGCCGATCTTCGCGATGATCGCGAGGATGACGTCCTTCGCGGTGACGCCCGGCTTCAGCTCGCCCTCGACGGTGATCGCCATCGTCTTGAAGGGCTTGAGCGGCAGCGTCTGGGTCGCCATGACGTGCTCGACCTCGCTGGTGCCGATGCCGAAGGCCATGGCCCCGAAGGCGCCGTGCGTGCTGGTGTGACTGTCGCCGCAGACGACCGTGATGCCCGGCATCGTCAGGCCGAGCTGGGGCCCGACGACGTGCACGATGCCCTGCTCCTTGTCGCCGAGCGAGTGCAGCCGTACGCCGAACTCCTCGGCGTTGCGGCGCAGCGTCTCGATCTGCGTGCGGCTGGTCAGGTCGGCGATCGGCTTGTCGATGTCGAGCGTCGGGGTGTTGTGGTCCTCGGTCGCGATCGTCAGGTCGAGGCGGCGCACGGGCCGCCCCTCTGCGCGCAGGCCGTCGAACGCCTGCGGGCTGGTGACCTCGTGCACGAGGTGGAGGTCGATGTAGATGAGGTCGGGCTGTCCGTCCTCGCCCTTGACGACCAGGTGGTCGTCCCAGACCTTCTCGGCCAGGGTGCGAGGACGCTCGGGGATGCCGGATGCGTCGGAAATGCTCATGCTCTGTTCTCCTCGGAAGGGACTGCGTCCGCTAGGGGGCCCGTGACGAACTCCGCGACGAGGGAGGCCTAGAACGAGGACTCGTCGCGGCCGCTAAGGAGAAGGCGAGCGATCCGCACGCGGCCCAGGCTACCACTCGCCCGGGTGCCGACGCGCCGCGCACGACGTCGTGTGACGCGTGCGCGGCGCGCGGAAGGGGATCGTGTCAGCGCTGATCCGTGCGCGGCTGCTCGACGGAGGGCGGGGTGCCCTTCTCCCCCGCGACGGCGGCGGCCGCGGCATCCGGAGTCTCCGCCTTCTTCTCGCGCGACGACGCGATCAGGCTCGCGATCGTCGCCACGGCCATCGCCACGACGATGACGGCGAGCGACATCCAGGTCGAGATCTCGGGCGCCCACTCGATGTGCTCGCCGTTGTTGATGAACGGCAGCTCGTTGACATGCATCGCGTGGAACACGAGCTTCACGCCGATGAACGCGAGGATGAAGGCGATGCCGTAGTGGAGGTACCGCAGGCGATCGAGCAGATCGCCCAGCAGGAAGTAGAGCTGCCGCAGGCCCATCAGCGCGAAGATGTTCGCGGTGAAGACGATGAAGGCGCTCTGGGTGATGCCGAAGATCGCAGGGATCGAGTCGATCGCGAACAGCAGGTCGGTGACGCCGATCGCCGCGAACACGATGATCATCGGCGTGAACATCTTCTTGCCGTCGACGACGGTGCGGATCTTCGCGCCGTCGTAGTGGTCGCTGATGTCGATCGCGCGCCGGAGCAGGCGCACGACGAAGTTCTCCTGCTTGACGTCGTCGTCGTGGTCCCCGCCGGGGAACGCCTGGCGCCACGCCGTCCACACGAGGAACGCGCCGAAGAGGTAGAACACCCAGCTGAACTGCTCGATGATCGCGGCGCCGGCGAGGATGAACAGGCCGCGCAGCACGAGTGCGATGATGATCCCCACCATCAGCACTTCCTGCTGGTATCGCCGCGGCACGGCGAACTGGCTCATGATGAGCACGAAGACGAACAGGTTGTCGATCGAGAGGCTGTACTCGGTCAGCCAGCCGGCGACGAACTGGCCGGCGTACTCGGCACCGGCGAACACCCACATCAGCCCGGCGAAGATGAGCGCCAGGGTGACGTAGAACACGACCCACAGCGTCGACTCGCGGGTCGACGGGATGTGCGGCCGCTTGAGGATGAGCAGCAGGTCGGCAAGCAGGATGAGCGACAGGATCACGAGGGATCCGATTTCGAACCACAGCGGGAGTTCGAGGTCCATTGAGGCCTTTCGAGGGGGATACAGAGGGTCGGCGGAAGGCCGAGAGTCTCTCCCCACGACGCCGATGGCCGTGGCACGCGTCCGGGGCTGCATGATCGGAACCCGTGATGACGAACGCGCGCTGTCGGGATACTCCCTCTCGCCCGATCAGGATACAGGCTCGGGATGCCCGCGCCGGCCGCACGCGAGACGATCGAACTCCCGCCGACACTGACACCGTGAGAGACAATGGTGCTCCGCGACGTCGCCCTCCACGGCGGTGCCGCCGGGGCGAAGGACGGGAATGCCACAGGACACCGAGCGGGATGACGCTGCGCTCGTGGCGCAGGCGGCGGGAGGCAGCGAACACGCCTTCCGCTCGCTCTACCGCGCCTACGTGCGACCCGTGTACTGGCTCGCCTATGGGCTGGTGGGCAACGCGGCCGATGCCGAGGACGTCACCCAGGAGACGTTCCTCGTCGCGTGGCGCAAGCTGCCCGGCCTCGAGCTGGCAGGCGAATCACTCCTGCCCTGGCTGGCGACGGTGTGCCGCTTCCAGGCGGCCAACCGCATCCGCCGGCAGAAGCGCGATCGCGAGCACACGGCGGCCGCCGCCGACGATACCCTGCCCGCGACGGTCGACGTGGAGGAGCAGGTGATCGGCGCCGATCTGGCCGATCGCATCCTGCAGGAGGTCGCCGGGCTCAGTCCCCTCGACCGCGACATCTTCCGCCTGTGCGCGGCCGAGGGCTACGCATATCAGGCGGCCGCCGATGAGCTCGGCGTCGCCCACGGCGTCGTGCGCAATCGTCTCTCCCGCATCCGGACGCGTCTCCGGACCGTTGTGAAGGAGAGCACATGAGCATCCAGCACCCCACCGGGGCGCCGGTGGCGCTTCCCGCACTGAGCGACGAGCGGATCGACGAGCTCGAAGATGCCCTGTTCGCCGACATCGCGCGCGAGCGGTCATCGACGCAGACGCGCCGCGCGCGCCGCGGCCGGATCTGGCTGGCCGGCGGCGCCGCAGCCGCGGTCGTGGCGGTCGCCGCGATCATCGCCCCGAGCGTCGTCCCCCTCGTCGGGGGCGCCGGCGGCGGATCGGCGGACTCCTCGGTCGCCCCCGATGCCGCCGTCCAGACCGACGGCGATGCGGGCGGTGCGACCGAGGAGAGCACCGCAGACCGCAGTGATCTGTCCAGCGAGCCCGGGGCCGCGGTGATGGGCGACGACGCCACCGCCGAGCGCGAGATCATCACGACCGCTTCCGCCACGGTATCGGTCGACGACGTGACCGTCGCCGCGCGGACCATCGGCAACTCCGCGGTCGCCCACGACGGCTACGTGGAGTCGATGAGCATCGGCACGAACGGCGTGTCGTATCCGGTCGACCCCGAGACCGGCATCGCGTACGACACGATGCCCTACCCGTACACCCCCGACGGCGCCTGGATCAGCATCCGCGTCCCGTCCGATGAGCTGCCCGCGGTGATCGAGGAACTGGCTGACGTCGGCGAGGTGACGGCGTCGTCCATCAACCGGCAGGACGTCACCGAGCAGACCGTCGACCTGCGCGCGCGCATCGATGCGGCCCAGGCATCCGTCGACCGCCTCATCGACCTGATGGCCGAGGCCACGAACGTCGCCGACCTCATCGCCGCCGAGGCGGCGCTGTCCGAGCGGCAGGCGCTGCTGGAGTCCTACCAGCAGCAGCTCGAGATGCTCGAGGACCAGGTCGCCATGTCGTCGCTGACCGTGACGCTCTCCCCCGTCGTCGAGACCGTCGAGGCGGATCCCGCAGGCTTCGCCGACGGGCTGGCCGCCGGATGGAACGGGCTCGTGGCGACTCTCAACGGGATCGTGATCGCGCTCGGCTTCCTGATCCCGTGGCTCGTCGTCGTTGCACTCGTCGCGCTGATCGTGTGGGTGATCGTCCGAGCCGTGCGTGGCCGGCGGGCGAACGACCGCGATCACGAGCCCGTGTCAACCTCCTCGGAGGCCGCACCGCCGTCGGACTAGCGTGGGTTCTCCCCGACGAGGAGACGACGTGAGCCGCTATGAGCCCCTGATCGGGCCGGTCGACCCGCCCGGACTCCACGTGATGACGTTCAACGTGCGCCGCCGGCTGGGCTGCGCCTCGTGCCCGCCGGCGGACCGGTGGCGTGTCCGGGCGCCGCGCGTGCGGACGCTCATGGGCACGGAGCGCCCGACGCTCATCGGCCTGCAGGAGGCGCTTCCCGACCAGGCCGCGCTCGTGCGGGACGCGCTCGGTCCTGCCTTCCGGCTGGTCGGCCACGGCCGCAGTGCCACCGGTCGCGGCGAGGGATGCCCGATCGTCTACGACGCCGAGCGTCTGCAGCTCGTGCACTGGTCACAGCAGGCGCTGTCCGATCGCCCCGACAGCGCCGGTTCGCGCACATGGGGCAACCCGGTCCCGCGCGTCCTCGTCGCCGCCGTCTTCACGGATCGCTCGACGGCGCACTCCTTCACAGCGCTCAACACGCACCTCGACCCGCTGTCGCGCCGGTCGAGAGAGCGTGCCGCGGCCCGCATCCGCGACCGTGCCGTCGCCGCGGGCACGCCCGTGGTCGTGACCGGTGATCTCAACAGCGGTGCCTCCTCTGCTCCCGTGCGGACGCTGACGGCGGGCACCGGCGCGCTCCGGGACGCGTGGGTCGCGGCATCCGCTCGCCTGACCCCGCACTGGGGGACCTATGCGCGTTACCGCACGCCGCGGCCGGATGGCGCGCGCATCGACTGGATCCTGGTGTCGCAGGGCGTGACCGTCGACCGCAGCGCCATCAACGCGGGTCGGATCGACGGCGGCTGGCCATCGGATCACCTTCCCGTGCAGACAGTCGTGCGGATTGCGGCGGAGCAGCGGGCATGAGACGCGCGTTCCTGCACTGGCCCCGCACCTCAGCCGAGCTCAGCGCCGACGCCGTGCGGGTCCTCGCGGCGCTCAGCGTGATCGCCGGTGCGATCTGGTGGACGCCGACGGATGCCGGCATCCTGGCCTTCGCGCTGCCTGCCACGCTCCTCCCCCGCTTCCTCGGCGTGCGCCCGGCGTTCGACATCACCTACGGCGTCACAATCCTCGTCGCGGCCTGGAGCAATGTGCTCGATCTCTACACGTCGATCGCGTGGTGGGATCTCGCCGTTCACTTCGTCGCGACCGGCGTCGTCGCCGCGATGCTCTGCGTGCTGCTGAGCCGGTGGGGCGTCGTCCCGTGGCAGCCCGAGACGCGCGCGATGCGGCGCGTCCCGCTTCTCGTCGTGCCGGTGCTGGCGCTCGCGATCAGCGCGCTCTGGGAGATGGTCGAGTGGTTCGGCCATACCTTCATCAGCGATGACATCTTCGTCGCGTATGCAGACACGATCGGCGACATGGCGGTCGGCGGCCTCGGCGGGGTGGTCGCGGGAATCGTCATCGCCTTCGTGCCCGTGGGAGCGCGCGCGACAGTGTCGATCGGCGACCGGTAGGACACGCAAGAAGCCCGGTCCGATGGACCGGGCTTCTCGCGTGTGTTGTGACCCCAGCGGGATTCGAACCCGCGTTACCGCCGTGAGAGGGCGGCGTACTAGGCCGCTATACGATGGGGCCGCTTTCGCAACCGTTCGATTATGCCACGGCGCTCATGCCCTCTCCAAATCCGCCGGATCGAGTGCGCTTGCGTGCATCGAAATCGAGGCGGGGAGCCGCGCCGCGCTTGCTCGAGGCGGGCCCGCGGAGTTGACTCGGAGCATGCGAGTGACCAAGTTCGAGCACGCCACCCTGACCCTCACCGAAGCCGGCCGGACGCTGGTGATCGACCCCGGATCGTTCACGACGCCGCTCACCGACCTCGAGGATGTCGTGGGGATCGTGATCACTCACGAGCACGTCGACCACTGGACCCCCGACCACCTCGACCGGCTGCTCAAGGCGTACCCGGGCACCCCGATCTACGGCCCCGAGGGCGTCGTCAAGGCCGCTGCGGGCTACGACGTCACCGCGGTCCACCCCGGCGACACCCTGGAGCTCGACCCCTTCCGCCTCGAGTTCTTCGGCGGCCGGCACGCGGTGATCCACGAGTCCATCCCGGTGATCGACAACGTGGGCGTGATGGTGAACGACGAGCTCTACTATCCCGGCGACTCCTACGCGGTCCCGTCTGGCCGCGAGGTGCGCCTGCTGGCCGCCCCGCTCGGCGCCCCGTGGCTCAAGATCGGCGAGGCGATGGACTTCGTCCTGGCGGTGGCGCCGCAGCAGGCGTTCGGCACCCACGACATGACGCTCTCCGTCCTCGGTCGCGACATGCACCGCGCGCGGCTGCGGTGGGCGGTCGAGCAGCACGGCGGAGAGTTCCTCCTGCTCGAGCCGGGCGACTCCACCGACCTGTAGGCGGTCACCGGAACGCAGACGACGGATGCCGCGCGGCTTCACTCTCCGCGGCATCCGTCGTCTCGACTCGCTCGGGTCGCTCGGCGACCGGTTGCGCTACTCGGCGTCGAGGTCGGTCTCGAGCAGTTCGACGAGTTCGTCGAGAGCCTGCTCCGCTCCGTCCCCTTCGGCCTTGAGTGTCACGACGGTACCATGCGACGCGCCGAGCCCCATGAGGGAGAGGATGCTGCCCGCGTTGAGATCGGGGCCGCCCTCCACCGCGATCGTCACGGGGACGCCCTTCTCCTGTACGGCCTGCACGAAGAGCTTCGCGGGGCGGGCGTGCAGTCCTGAGCTGCTCGCGATGGTGGCCTGGCGTTCTGCCATTTCCTGTCTCCTTCGGTGGATGGTCGTTCGGTCGGTCACGCGGGCACGGCCTCGAATGGAGCCTCTGCCTGCTCGAGCTCCTTGCGGCCGACCCACTTCTTGAGGGCGATCACGACGAGCGCGGTCACGACCGTACCTGCCGCGATGGCGACCAGGAAGCCCCAGAACGGGCTGATCGCGAAGAACACGAACGCTCCGCCGTGCGGCGCCAGCGACTGGACGGCCAAGGCCATGCTGAGCCCACCCGTCACCGCACCGCCCACGAGCGAGGCCGGAATGACGCGCAGCGGGTCGGCGGCCGCGAAGGGGATGGCCCCTTCGCTGATGAAGGCGGCGCCGAGGAGCCAGGCGGCCTTGCCGTTCTCGCGTTCCACCGGCGGGAACAGGTCGCGTGCCAGCACCGTGGACGCGAGCGCCATGGCCAGCGGCGGCACCATGCCCGCGGCCATGACCGCGGCCATGATCAGGTAGGGCGTGGGGTTGTCGGGCGACCCTGCGGCGAGACCGGCGACAGCGAACGCGTAGGCCACCTTGTTGACGGGTCCGCCGAGGTCGAAGCACATCATCAGCCCGAGGATCACGCCGACGACGACGATTCCTGCTGTTCCCGCGAGCTCGTTGAGCCAGACCGTCAGCCACTCCATGAGCGTCGCGATCGGCCGCCCGAGGAAGAGCACCATCAGTCCCGAGGCCACGATCGAGGCCAGCAGGGGGATGATCGCCACGGGCATGAGACCGCGCAGCCAGCGGGGCACCCGCCACGTGCCGATCCACCAGGCCGTCACGCCGGCGAGGAGGCCGCCGACGATGCCGCCGATGAAGCCGGCGTTCATGAGGACCGCGACGGCGCCCGCGACGAACCCGGGCGCGATGCCCGGCCGATCGGCGATCGCGAACGCGATGTATCCGGCGAGGGCCGAGACCAGGAAGCCCATCGATGCCGCGCCGATGGCGAAGGCCACGGAGCCCAGGTAGATGCCCAGTCCGCCCTCCGGCAGGTCCCACAGCGAGTTCTCGACGACCACGGTGTTGGCGTTGCCCGGAGCGCTGTAGTCGCTGCCGAAGAACAGGAACCCGAGTGCGATGAGCAGGCCGCCACCGGCGACGAACGGGATCATGTAGCTCACACCGGTGAGGAGGATCCGCTGGATGCGCGCTCCCCACGACACCGATTCCGTCGACGCGGCCGCGTTCGCCGCGCTCGCGGTGCCGGACACCCGCGTCGCGCTCGGATCCTTCGCGGCGGCGACCGCCTCCGCGATCAATTCGCGCGGCTGCTCGATGCCGCGCTTCACGCCGGAACGCACGACGGGCTTGCCCGCGAAGCGCTGGAGCTCGCGCACATCGACGTCGGTCGCGAAGATCACGGCGTCGGCGCCGTCGATCACCTCGCGGGGCAGCGCCTGATAGCCGCTCGAGCCCTGCGGCTCGACGGCGAGGTCGATGCCCGCCGCGCTCCCCGCCGCCGTCAGCGCATCGGCCGCCATGAAGGTGTGGGCGATGCCTGTCGCGCACGAGGTCACCGCGACGATGCGCGCGGGGCGCCCGTCGACGGTCAGGTCGTCCGGTGCTGCCGCCGCGGGTGCGACGGCGGCCGGCGCGGCCGTTCGGGCGGCGGGTGCAGCCGAGGCATCTCCCTCTCCGATCGCGGCGCGCACGATGGCGACGACCTCGTCGTCGCTGGCGGCCGCGCGCAGGCCCGCGGTGAAGTCCTCCTGCATGAGGCTGCGCGCGAGCTTCGACAGCACGGCGAGATGCGCCTCGGCCGCCCCTTCCGGCGCGGCGATCAGGAAGACGAGGTCGGCCGGGCCGTCGGGTGCGCCGAAGTCGACTCCCGGCGTGAGTCGCGCGAAGGCCAGCGACGGCTCTGTGACCGCGGCGCTCTTCGCGTGAGGGATCGCGATGCCGCCGGGCAGGCCGGTCTCATCCTTCTGCTCGCGCGCCCACGCATCGGCGAAGAGCGCCTCGGCGTCGGTGGCGCGACCCTGCGCGACGACGCGGGCGGCGAGCGAGCGGATGACAGCCTCCTTGTCGGCGCCGAGGCCGACGTCGAGACTGACGAGGTCCGGAGTGATGGTGTCTGACACGATGACCTCCAACGGTCGGTGAGGACGGGGATTCAGGCAGGCGAGAGGTGGGTGACGATGACGTCGCCGACGGGCAGATCGGCGGGCGTCGGGGCTTGGGTGCCGGGGAGGGATGCCGCGGCCGCCCCGTAGCGCACGGCGTGGCGCAGTCGCTCCTCCGGCGCGGCACCGGCGAAGTCCGCGAGCACGTAGCCGGCGAGCGAGCTGTCGCCCGCACCGACGGTGCTGGCCACGCGGATGGCGGGCGGAGCGGCTGACCATGCGCCCTCGGCGGTGACGAGCACGGCCCCGGCGGAGCCCAGTGTGACGAGCGCAGCGGCGACGCGCGACGGAACGAGCGCGCGGGCGAGTTCGCTCGCGGTGCGCGCGAGGTCGCCCTGGGGCAGGGCCGGCCGGCCGACGAGCTCGGCGAGCTCGTCGTCGTTGGGCTTGATGAGGTCGGGGCGCCCCCGCGCGACGACTGACGCCAGCGCCGGCCCCGAGGTGTCGACCGCGATCTGCGGGGCGCTCGCGCCGTATGCGTGGCGCACCGCCTCGATGACGTCGACGTAGAAGTCGTCGCGGACGCCCGGCGGAAGAGAGCCGGCCAGCACGAGCCAGCGGGCGCCCTCCGAGGCCTGCACGACCGCCGCGACGACGGCCGCGGCATCCGCTTCACTCAATGCGACGCCCGGGAGGTTGAGCTTCGTCGTCTCGCCGGAGGGGTCGGTGATGGTGACGTTCGCGCGGACGTGGCCGTCGACGGCAACGGTGTGCGCGACGATCGATGATCTGCGCAGCACCGCGTCGAACGGGTCGTCCGCGGCGAGCGGCAGGACGGCGACGACGTCGACCCCGGCTGAGGAAACGGCTCGGGCGACGTTGATGCCCTTTCCGCCGGCGTCCTCCCGAGCGGAGACCGCCCCCTGGACTCCCCCAGGCCGGAGCGGCTGGTCGAGCGCGATCGTGCGGTCGAGCGACGGGTTCACCGTGAGAGTGACGATCATGCGTGCCACACCTCCACGTCGGCGTCGGCGAGGGCTGCGGCCAGCTCGGCGTCGGGCTGGGCGTCGGTCACGAGCACGTCGATGTCGGACAGTGACGCGAAGCCGACGAGCAGCTCGGGGCCGAGCTTCTCGGCATCGGCGACCACGATCACACGACGGGCGGAGCGGACGATCGCTCGCTTCACCGCGGCTTCCTCGGGATCGGGCGTGCTGAGCCCGAAGCCCGCCGACACTCCGTTGACTCCGACGAAGGCGACGTCGGGACGCATGCCCTCGATCGCGCGGACGGTGTCGGCACCGACGGCTGCGCCCGTCACACCGCGGACGCGCCCGCCGACGAGGGTCAATCCCGCGCCGGGCGCCGCGCTCAGGATGTCGGCGAGGCTGATGGCGTGGGTGACGACCTCGATCTGGTCGGAGGAGAGGCGGGGGGCGAGCTGGGCCGCCACCGCGGCCGTGGTCGTGCCGGCATCGAAGAACACAGAGCCGCGGAACCGCTCGCCCAGCGCTGCGGCCGCCCGCCGGCCGATCGCGGCCTTGGCGACACCGTGACGCTGCTGGCGCTCCGCGAGGGGCGACTCGGCAGTGCTGCCGCGATCGCTGCTGACGGCGCCGCCGTGCACCCGGCGCAGGGCACCGGCGGCCTCGAGCTGGTCGAGATCGCGGCGCACCGTCTCGGTCGTGACGTCGAAGAGGCGGGCCAGCTCGACGACGCTGACCCGACCATCGGTCTGCAGCTGTCGTTCGATCTGCTCCTGACGCTCCGTTGCGTACATCTGCGACCCTTCCTCGGAATTCCCACACAGTACAACACATACCAACACAAAACAAGACCTATGTGTCCCGGTATCGTCGAACCGTGGCCGACACACCCCGCGCAGAAGTGGCGATCGACGAGCCACAGCTGCGCCGCCTTCTGGTCGGGCAGGTGCCACCCGAGATGGCCGCGCTCCCCCTGCGCCGGGTCGCCGGCGGGTGGGACAGCGAGATCTGGCGCCTGGGCGACGAGCTCGCCGTGCGCCTCCCTCGCCGCGCCGCCGCCGCCCCGCTGATCGTGCACGAGCAGCACAGCCTTCCTCTCCTGGCGCCCGCCGTCGAGGCCACCGGTGTGCGTGTGCCGACTCCTGTCGTGCACGGCGTTCCCGGGGACGGGTTCCCCTGGAGCTGGTCGGTCACGCCGTGGTTCGAAGGCTCACGCGGAATCGATGTGCCGCGCCGTGAGCGCATCCGGTGGGCCGCCCCGCTCGCCCATGCCCTTGCCGCTCTGCATGCGGCCGCACCCGCAGACCACCCGATCAACCCCGTGCGCGGCAGACCTCTCGCGACCCGTGCCGCCGCATTCGAGGAGCGGGCGCGCGGGCTGACCGCGTCAGGACGGCTCGACGCCGCCGCGGCGTCCGCGCTGACGGACGTCTGGCTGCGGGGCGTTGCGGAGCGACCGTGGGATGGTCCACCCGTCTGGATGCACGGTGACCTGCACCCGGGCAACCTGGTGGCCGATGGCGCGCGTCTCGTGGCGATCATCGACTTCGGCGACGTGACCGCCGGCGATCCGGCCTACGACCTGGCCGTCGGCTGGCTCGCGTTCGACGCGGCGGGGCGATCCGCGTTCATCGAGGCGACCGGCGATCGGCACGACCGCGCCACGTGGATCCGCGCGCACGCATGGGCGGCGTCGATCGCCGTGGTGCTGCTCGCCCACAGCGACGACAACCCGGACTACGCCCGGCTGGGGGCCGACGCGGCCGAGGAGGTGCTGGCCGAGGCATCCCCCGCCTGACGCCCTCCCGGCGCGCTCACCCACACGTCCACGTGGCCGTTCCGCCCGACGAAACGGATCACCGTGCCGATCGGGAGCGGTTCGTCGAACTCGAGCGACATGCCGTCGTACACCGTGAAGTCGAGCACGGGATCGAGACCGCCACCGCTGCAGGTCGCGCTGAGGAACCCGCCGTCGTGCGACAGCAGCACGCAGCGCGACTCGTCGACAGCGCGGGCGGTCCACACCTGGATCACGTCGAACGGCTCATGAGGCACGACGCTGCCGGGATCGACGCCCCAGTAGTCGAGGTTCTCGGTGAATCCCGCGCCCCGCTCGCCGCCGCCCGGCTCGACGTCCAGCGTCACGTCCGGTGGCGGCTCCGAGTCGGTGGGCCAGGCCAGCCCCGCGGCAAGCCCGACGGCGATTCCCACGGCGGCCGCCACCGCCCACAGCGGGACGCGCTGCCACCATCGCCGTGCGGGCGCCGGCGCCGCCGGGTCCGGCACTTCGGATGCTTCCTCGTCGGGTGCCTCCGGGGCCGATTCGACGGCGACGGATGACAGAGCCTCGCTGCGATCGCCGGCGGGAGCGCCGTCGGGGCTCGAGCTCCGCCGATGGCCGTCACGGTGAGGATCGAGGCGTGGCGGCGCCTCGGATGCCGAGGGCCGGGCCAGCTCCTCGAGCTCGTGGAGCCGGCGTTGCGCGGCCGGGTCCGAGTCGATGTCGGCGTTCGGGCCGTACGCGCGGCGGCGCAGGTCGGCGAGCTCCTTCGATCGGGCCGCGGTCAGCGATGGCGCGTCCATGGGGCCATTATCCGCCCGGCCGCGGCTGTCGTCTCGGGAACCCCTTTGTCGATCCTCTACAAGAAATCCAGTCTCAGCCATCGTGACACTTGGTTCCAGCCGGAATGCTGTCCTGAAACCGCTCTCCCGGCTGTTACGTTCACTCCGCTTCACGACGGTGAGCGCCCCGACGAAACCAAAGACGGTGCGGCGGGCGATCGACCTTGCGGAGATCCACCATCGGCCGGTGACAGCATGCCGGCCGTCCTTCACACGCCTGCCCACAGGCGCCACCACCAGGAGTCCCTCAGTGACGAGAACGACAGTCCACGCGCATGGCCTCGGCATGCGCATCGCCGTCATCGTGCTCAGCGTGCTGCTTGCCGCGATGATCTTCCTCTACTTCGCAACGACCTCGAAGATCGCCGCCGGTGCACAGCAGCTCGCCGATGGCACGTCGCAGGCCGATGCCGGATCGACGGAGCTCGCAGCGGGCGCGGTGACGCTGTCCGACGGCGCGACCGAGCTGAACGCCGGCGCGGCGAAGGTCGACGACGGCGCCGCGACGGCGGCGGCAGGTGCAGAGAAGCTGGCGGCCGGTGCGACCTCGGCGGACGCGGGCGCGGCACAGCTCTCGAACGGCGCGCTGGAGCTCTCCTCGGGTGCGATCACCCTCGTGGAGGGAACGGTGAAGAACCGCAACGGCGTCGCCCGCCTCGACGCCGGCGCGTCGGAGGCCGCCGCCGGGGCGAGGGATCTCGCCGCAGGCAACGCCGAGCTCTCCGAGGGCATCGATCTCGCTGCGGCAGGCATCAGCAA
The DNA here is from genome assembly GCF_014837165.1 of Microbacterium gallinarum. Lineage (GTDB taxonomy): Bacteria > Actinomycetota > Actinomycetes > Actinomycetales > Microbacteriaceae > Microbacterium > Microbacterium gallinarum. The sequence continues at coordinate 163,776 of NZ_JACSPM010000004.1, read as the reverse complement.
GCTCGAGAGCGGCGCCGGCGAGGTGTCGCACGGCCTCGGCTCGGCGTCGTCCGGCGGTGCTCAGCTCAGCGCCGCCCTCGCACAGGTCGACCAGGGCACCGCATCGCTCGCGGCCGCGCTCACCGCCGCCGAGAACGGCTCCGCGCAGGTCGCGGGCGGCGCGAAGCAGGTCGAGGCCGCTGCCGCCACGCTGGCCGGAGGCGCGGCGCAGATCGCCGGCGGGACCGGTCAGGCGCACGACGGCTCGACGTCGCTCGCCGAGGGCGCTGCGAGCCTCGCCGCCGGGGCCACGCAGACCGCCGCAGGCGCGGGTCAGGTGCGCGACGGACTGACCGCCCTGGTGGCTCAGCTGAAGGCCGCCGGTGCAGACACGACGCTGATCGCACAGCTCGAGCAGCTCGCGGGCGCCGCGGCGGCTGTTGCGGGCGGGGCGGACGACGTGAAGGCGGGAGCCGGCACGGTCAGCGCGGGTGCGACCTCGCTGCAGGGCAGCCTCGGCCAGCTGTCCGCCGGTGCCACAGGACTGTCGACCGGCGCGAGCCAGCTGGCGGCAGCCACCACGCAGGTGGCGGGCGGCACCGCCACCGTCGCCGCGGGCACGGCGCAGATCTCCGCTGCAACCGACACCCTCGCGGGCGGTGTCACCGTCCTCTCCGGCAAGTCCGCCGAGCTCGCCGCAGGACTGGGCCGGCTGAACGCGGGCGCGTCCGAGCTCTCCGGTGGACTCGCGACGCTCGAGACGAAGTCCGCCGAACTGGTCAGCGGGGGTGAGCGTGCCGCCGCCGGCGCCGCACGGCTGTCCGCCGGCAACACGCGCATCGCGTCGGGTACCCAGGAGCTCGCCGACGGCTCGATCCGCCTCGAAGCGGGCGCGCAGAGGCTCGCGTCGGGCGCCGGCACACTCTCCGCAGGTGCCGCGACGCTGGCGGACGGCACGTCGGACCTCTCCGACGGCGCAGCGGACCTGTCCAGCGGTCTGGGCGAGCTCTCCGCGGGAACGTCGACGCTGGCCGACGGCAGCGGCACGCTCGCCGACGGGACCGTGGAACTCGCCGCCGGCGCGGCGACGCTGAGCGACGGCAGCACGAAGATCGCGGGCGGCTCCGACGAGCTGGCGGCCGGAGCCGCCGGCGCCACGCCGATGGTGCTGCCCTGGCTGCTGCTCGCGGCGCTCGCGGGCATCGTGGCCATCGGATTCTGGGTCGGCCACCGTGTGAACCATCGCAGCCGCGTGGTGCCGGCGCCCGCCACCGCGTGATCGCGAGAAGGCGCGGGCGAGGCATCCCCTCGCCCGCGCCTTCTTCGCGCCCGCTGCGCGAGCGGATGACGTGCCGGGGAAACGTAGAACCCCCGCTCAGCGGGGGGTCTCTTGTTTGGCTGGGTGCCGGGACTCGAACCACGTTTCTGTGCGTTCCCCGCACACCGGTGCGGGCGCAGAGTTGCGGGCGTACTCTGAGAGGAGATGACCTGGACCCCGTCATTGGCGCGACGCGCTTCGGCGCGCTGGACATGACAGGGGCACGATATGGCCGTCATCCCTTCCGGATCGATCACATCGTCGGTGCGATCCACGACGCCGAAGGCGCCGAATCACTACACAGAGCTGTCGCAACTGGTGACCGGGAGCGGGCTCATGCGTCGCCGCTATGGCTATTACTGGACGAAGCTCATACTGGCCCCCATCGTCCTGGCGGGCGCCCTGACAGCCTTCGTTCTCATCGGCGACACCTGGTGGCAGCTCATGACGGCGGCCGTCCTGGCGGTGCTGCTCACGCAGATCGCCATGCTCGGCCACGACGCTGCCCATAGACAAATCTTCCGCTCTGGCCGCTGGAACGACTGGACCACCCTCGTGATCGGGAACCTCCTCGTGGGGATGAGCTACGGCTGGTGGCAGCACAAGCACACCCGGCATCACGCCAACCCCAACAAGATCGGCAGCGACCCCGACATCGAACTCCCCGTCATCGCGTTCACGCCGGAGCAGGCGGACCGTCGGCGCGCCAGCCGCAGCGGACCGCTGCGCTGGCTCATCGCACACCAGGGGGTGCTGTTCTTCCCCATCCTGCTGCTCGAAGGACTCTCACTGCACGCATCGAGCGTGCGCCGGGTGTTCTCCCGGGAGCCGTTGCATCGCCGCCCGATCGAGATCGTGTTCCTCTCGGTGCGGATCATCGGCTTCGTAGCGCTCGTGTTCCTCGTGCTCTCGCCGGGGCTCGCGTTCGCGTTCCTCGGGGTCCAGCTCGGCCTGTTCGGCGTCTACATGGGCATGGCCTTCGCTCCGAACCACAAGGGGATGCCACTCGTCCCGGCCGACGTGAAGGTGGACTTCCTCCGGCGCCAGGTGCTGATGAGCCGGAACATCCGGGGTAGCCGGATGCTGGATACGGCAATGGGTGGGCTCAACTACCAGATCGAGCATCACCTGTTCCCGTCGATGCCCCGACCGCACCTCCGCCAGGCATCGGCGATGATCCGCAGGTACTGCCGGGAGCACGACGTGGCCTACACCGAGTCGGGTCTCTGGCAGTCGTACGGGATCGTCGTCCGCTATATCAACAGGGTCGGGCTCGGGCAGCGGGATCCCTTCGAGTGCCCGTTGCTCCAGCAGCGGCAGACCGTCTAGCCCGACGCCGCGACGACGGCGCACACTCGCCCGTCAGAGAACCAGTCGACCGGCGACGATGTCGGCTGCGACCACGCTGATGCGGGACTGTGTGGACCGGGCGTGGCTGCGGATCCGCGCGAACGCCTCATCCATGTCGATGTTCTGTCGCTGAGCGAGATATCCCTTGGCCTGCTCTATCACCACCCGGCTGTACAGCGCGCGTTGAAGCTGCGCCTGTGCAATGGCGGACTCCTCGACCAGCCGCTGCTGCAGGATAGTGATGGTGGCGATGTCTGCGAGCGCCTGGGCCGCGGCAGCGTCGGCTGCGTCGAGCGCTCCGGGTTCATCCCGCAAGAGGTTCAGCGATCCGAGCGTCGAGTTCCGCAGCCGCAACGGAATCGCGTGAATCGATGAGAACCCGGAAGCGCGGGCATCGGCCGCGAAAGCCGGCCAACGGTCGGAGATCTGGTCGATGTCGTCCACAGACACTACCTCGCCGGTCGTGGCCGCCTCGACGCAGGGGCCTGCACCGGCTCTGAGCTGCATCAGCTCCACGAGCTCACTCCGCTCGCTCGTGGAGGCGATCACCTCCAGCTCACCTGACGGGCTCAGGAGAAGGATGCCGGCCGCAGACGCGTCGAAGAGCGAGATGCATTCGTCAACGAGTCGCTGGAGAAGGTCGACGACGTCGAAGTCGTCGACGAGGGAGTCTGCCAGGGCGACGAAGGTTCCCAGCAACTGAAGCTCGCGGGTGGGCTCCGTCATGCCGTCATCCTAAGCCGTGCCCTGTCACAGGCCGAGGTCGATAACGCGGGCGATCACGTCCGCCGCGACGTCGCGGACGGGGCGACCCGTCGCGTAAGCGTGGCCCCGGAGGAGCATGAGGGCGTCGTCCACGTCGATACCATTACTGGCCGCGACCATGCCCGTCGCCTGGTGCACTTCCCGGCGCGAGTACCGCTCGTCTGGCGCCTCAGTGCCCACGACCTCGAGACGATCCAACGCGCGACGCAGAAGAGTGCCCGCGACGATCGCGGCGAGCCGGCTCATACCTGCAACGTCGGCGCCGGACAGCTCGCACGGGGCCCCCGAGTAGAGCGCGATCGAACCGATGCTCAGTTGCCCGACGAAGAGCGGGAACGCGTATAGCGACGACACCTCCAGTTCTCGGAAAGACGCCAATGCTCCGGGCCAGCGCGATCCACCATTCGCTCGTAGATCGGCCGCCGCGACCGGACGCCGGGTACGAAGCGCCTCCCACGAGGGACCCTCGCCGAGGTCGATCTGGATTTCGTCGATCCGCGCGCCGAGTCTGGAGCTGGCGCACACCGTCTGCGAACCCATCGGCGAGCCCAGGGTGGAGACCACGGCGCCAGGCATCGCGACGGCCGCTCTCAGTGGCGAGCACAGATCGTCGCTTCGTCGGGCCGCGAGTGCGGCAGCTGCCAGGGAGAAGGCATCACGCGATCGGTCGTAGCCGGCTGCCATGGACATCGGTTCCCGCCGTTCGCCTCGGATTGAGCGGGCGCTGGGTCCGGGTGCCCTGCCGTGATCGTACTCGTCTTGCTCGCCCGTGGGCAGGAATTTGCGTGGTTCGCTGAGTGCGGCGTCAGACCGCGAACACGATCGCCCCGTGCGGGAGCCCCAGCGCTTGCCGGAGTACACCTGGCATCGAGCGCGGACAGGCCCCCGAGAGCCATTGCGGCGAGAGAGCCTATTTGCGCGGAGAGCTCCGCGACTGGGCGATGCAATCCTCTAAAGGCGTCTCACATATATTGCGACGCCCTCGTCATCCTCGATGTCGAGGCGATATTCCTCGCCGCGAAACCACGCGGCGGTGGGGATCGATCCGTCGGATTCCCGGTCGAGGATTTCGATGCCGACAGTGATGCGGCGGCGGCCGCCGGTAGCCACCTCGTCGAATCTGGCCCTGTACACGTTCGGCGGTTCCATCCACCGATCGTACGCGCCCGACTTCATTCTCGGAGGGGACCTCCGGAAGCCTGCTGCAGCCGCGCTTCAGGCCATTGGTCTGTGACCATTCTGACGCGTGTGGCGTGTCGAAGCGTGCTTCGAACCGCCGGTCTTGGACATAGACGAGGGAGAGAAGGTCTGGGGTCCGCCGCATCATGCTTCAGTGTTCCGCAGTTTCCGACGATAGCGGTGTGGGCGCGGGTGGAGCTGACGCGCTCGTCGTCGATCCGGTAATTGAGATGGAAGGGGCGGTTCCTGATAATGGATCGGGCGATGGGGGTGACGTAGGCGAACCATCCGAGGTGCTTCTTCGCGATCGCGCTGGTGTGTTGTGCCACATCCGCATCGAGGCCGATGCCCGCCATGACCCCGAACGCGTGCGTGCTGCGTGTTCCGGTCTCGAGCGGGGCCGACTGGCGGAACTTTGCGATCGCTTGCGGTCTGGACCACTCACGCCATGGTGGTTGTTCCGTCACGGTCGTGCGTAACGCCCGTGCCCACCCTCGCTGCTCCAGCCCGCGATCTGCTCGTCCTCGTTGCTGGCGGCGGCAGCCGTCGCGTCTGGGCGAGCCCTCGCTGCACTCCCTGCCCTTTGGAATGTGATCGATTCTGCGAGGGCGGTGACCGCTGCGGTTCGTGTATGTTCCCGCATTGCTGCTTCTTCGAACCGGATCGCGGCGGCATCCTGCTTCTCGTGGATCTTCGTGCTGATCGCGGCGAGTCGGTCGGCGATGACAGCCGCGAGTCCGTCGCGCAACTCCTCCAGGTTCGTGTTGGCGATCACGAGGCGTCGGTCGGCGACCGCCAGCTCCACCGTCGGAAACCCGGCACTGCCGAGATCGTCACGTGTGCGGGTCCCCAGAATCTCCGCCACTTCGTCCTTCTCAGGGCGGCGGGTGAACACGGCTTCCACCGTGTATCGGTCAGGGGCGGCCTCGGTCATGAGCGCAGCCGGAAGCGAAGCCAACAGCACCGATCCGAGGCCAAGCGTCGCGGAATGTGCGTCGCTCGTGCGTGTGTGCGTGTCCATACCCCGAACGGTACGCCTCCCACATGTGCGACTCACAGGTTCGGTGCAAGTGCGCAGGGGGGAGGGTGTCACCAGGTTGGTCGTGCCCTACCCATGCGGCATCCGCGCGGGTAGCGTGGGGAGATGACAACGGTGATCGTGATCCTTCTGGTGGTGTGGGCGATCCTTGCAGTGGTGGGATTCGCGCTCGAGGGCCTGCTCTGGCTGGGAATCATCGGCGTGATCCTCTTCGTAGGGACGCTGATCTTCTTCTTCGTTCGGCGCGCGGCCAGCCGCAGCAAGGGCGTCTGAAGAGCGGCCGCGTTCACGCTGCTGGAGCAGTGGGGATTTCAACGGATCCCGTTCGAGTGCCCAACTGGCTGCTCGCTGCCGGGATGCGTTCTGCCGAGGGTGGTGGATTCTGCTGCGGAATCCTGTGAAAATCTACTGCTGGGGTACCTGGACTCGAACCAAGAACAACTGAACCAGAATCAGCCGTGTTGCCAATTACACCATACCCCAAGGCTTTTCGACCGAAGTCGTGCCGAGGATCAAGTCTAGACGACCGCGGCACGTGAGCCAAACCGAGCGGTGCGTGTCAGCCCTGGTGCTCGACCAGCGCCGCCAACCGGCGGATCGCCTCGTCCTTGCCGAGCAGCTCCATCGACTCGAACAGCGGCGGCGACACACGGCGCCCGCTGAGCGCGACGCGCAGCGGTCCGTAGGCGACGCGGGGCTTGAGCCCGAGCCCATCGATGAGCGCGGCCGACAGCGCCTCCTGGATCGCGGCGGCCGTGAACTCGCCCTCGGGGACGACCTCCAGCGCGCCGACCGATGCGACGAGCACCTCGCCCGCGTTCGGCGGCAGGCTCGACAGAGCGTCCTCGTCGTACGCGACCTGGTCACGCAGCAGGAACCCGAGCAGGCCCGGCGCCTCCCCCAGGAGCTGCATACGCTCCTGCACGAGCGGTGCCGCCGCCTCGATGACGGACTGCTGCTGAGCCGACGGCGGTTCGCCCACCAGCCCCGCGGCCGCGAGGTACGGGACCAGCCGACCGGCGAAGTCCGCGGGCTCCAGCATCCGGATGTGATCTCCGTTGATGGACTCCGCCTTCTTCTGGTCGAAGCGGGCGGGGTTGGGGTTCACGTCGACGATGTCGAACACCTCGACGAGCTCGCCGAGCGAGAACACGTCGCGGTCCGGCGCGATCGACCAGCCGAGGAGCGAGAGATAGTTGAGCAGGCCCTCGTGGATGAAGCCCTTCTCACGCTGGAGGAAGAGATCCGCCTTCGGGTCGCGCTTGGAGAGCTTCTTGTTGCCGACCTCGCCGAGCACGAGCGGCATGTGCGCGAAGCGCGGGATGAACGTGGTCACGCCCGCGTCGACGAGCGCACGGTACAGCGCGAGCTGACGCGCGGTCGACGGCATGAGGTCTTCGCCTCGGATGACGTGCGTGATGCCCATGAGCGCGTCGTCGACCGGGTTCACGAAGGGGTAGAGCGGCACGCCGCCCGCGCGCACGAGCACGAAATCGGGGAAGGACCCCGCCGGGAAGGTGACCTCGCCGCGGATGAGGTCCACATAGGTGAGGTCTTCGTCGGGCACGCGCAGGCGCCAGGCCGGCTCGCGACCCTCGGCACGGAAGGCGGCCTTCTGCTCATCGGTCAGGTCGCGGTCGTGGTTGTCGTACCCGAGCTGCTTCGCGCGGCCGTTGGCCTCGTTGCGGGCATCGATCTCCTCCGCGGTGGAGTAGCTCTCGTACACGGCTCCGGCGTCGACGAGCTTGTCGAGCACCTCGCGGTAGATGTCGTGGCGCTGCGACTGGCGGTACGGCGCATGGGGTCCCCCCACTTCGACGCCCTCGTCCCAATCGATCTCGAGCCAACGCAGCGCGTCCAGGAGCTGCTGGTAGCTCTCCTCGCTGTCGCGCGCGGCGTCGGTGTCTTCGATGCGGAAGACCAGCTTGCCGCCGTTGTGCCGCGCGTACGCCCAGTTGAACAGGACGGTGCGGATGAGACCGACGTGCGGAAGGCCGGTCGGCGACGGGCAGAAGCGCACGCGCACGTCCGCCCCGGTCGCGGTGGTGGTGCGGGGATCGGGTGAAGAAGACATCGCCGACCAGTCTAGTTGCGGGATGCCGCGGCGCCCGGTTGGGGGGACGACGAGGCAGCTGTCCACCGAATGGGTGACATCCGACGCCCGTCGGGCTAACCTCGCCAGCAACCGGCTGTGTCACCCGGCGCGGCCGACGGCCCATCGACGAAGGAGTCGAATCCGTGACCCCAGTTCTCGCGCGCCTGCGCCGCGGCACCATCGGTGCCACCGCAGCAGTGGCGCTCATCGTCCCGCTCGGACTCGTCGTCGCTCAACCGGCGATGGCGGCACCCGAGCCTCCACCGCCCGTTCAGAAGCTCATCGCCGACGGAGAGTCGGCGGTCAGGATCTCCGGTCCTGATCGCTACGAGACCGCGGCGCGCATGTCACTCGAGTTCGGCGAAACCGATGTCGTGCATGTCGCGTCGGGCGCCGCGTTCCCGGACGCGCTCAGCGCGCAGCTCCCGCCCTCGTCTGCCCCGACCGAAGACGTGCTGCCGGGCGGGCTCTGGCCGGCATCCCACGTCGGCGGTGGCGGAGCGCCGACGCTCCTCACGCGGAGAGACTCGCTGCCGCCCGCAACGGCGGCGGCGCTGTGGACCCTCGCGCCCACGACGATCCGCATCATCGGCGGCGAGGCCGCAGTCTCGGCGAGCGTCGCCCGCCAGCTCTCGGGCTACGGCACGGTCGAGCGGATCGGCGGTGCGGATCGCTACGAGACCTCGGCACTGGTCGCCGCGGAGTTCCCGACGAATCTTCCGATCGTCTTCGTCGCGACGGGCGAGGCGTTCCCCGACGCCCTCGCCGGCAGCGCTGCGGCCGCGCGGGCACAGGCGCCGATTCTGCTCACCCGCAGCACAACGCTTCCGGCTGTCACCGCTGCCGCGTTGGAGTCGCTCGCACCCCGTTCGGTGGTGGTCCTCGGAGGCACCGGTGCGGTCAGCGACGCCGTCCTCGCCGCGATCGCAGCGATCGTGCCCCACACGACACGCATCGGGGGCGCGGACCGTTATGAGACGGCCGCCGCCATCGCGCGGGCGTACGAACGCGACACCTCCCCGCTGCTCGCGACCGGACAAACCTTTCCCGATGCTCTGGCCGGCGGCGCCTTGGCCGGACACCTGGGTGCACCGCTCCTGCTGACCCAGACCGGATCCCTCCCTGCGGCGACCACCGCCACGCTGGAAAGGCTGTCGCCGCAGGGCATCAGCATCCTCGGTGGCACCGGCGCGGTCAGCCAGGCTGTGCAGAACGCCGTGAACGCGCAGCAGCCCCGTTGGTTCGACGAGACGGTCGCCCAGATCCTGTCGTTCAACGACTACCACGGCCATCTCGAGGCCGTGGACGGCGCTGTGCTCACCCCGGCCCAGGATCCCGACCAGAACCTCGTCGGCGGCGTGGAGTACCTCTCGACGACCCTCGCGGGACTGCGGACCACTTCGTACGCCGACCGCACGATCACCGTCGCGGCGGGCGATCTCATCGGCGGCTCTCCGTTCCTGTCGGGGCTGTTCCAGGACGAACCCTCGGTCGAGAGCCTCAATCACATCGGACTCGATGTGTCGAGCGTGGGCAACCACGAGTTCGACGAGGGGACCGAAGAACTCCTCCGCATGCAGAACGGCGGGTGCCACCCCGAGAAGGGATGCTTCTTCCCCGACGAGCCGTATGCGGGCGCGGACTTCTCGTGGCTGGCGGCGAACGTGGTCAACCGCGCCGGCGGCGGCACCCTTCTGCCCGGCACCTCGGTGCGTGACCTCGGCGGGATCCAGGTCGGATTCATCGGGATGACCCTGGAAGCGACTCCGACACTCGTCGCCCCCGGTGGCGTCACTTCGGTGGAATTCCTGGATGAGATCGATACGGCGAACGCCGCCGCGGTCGAGCTGCAGGCGGCGGGGGTCGAGGCGATCGTGGTCCTGCTGCACGAGGGCGGCTCTCAGCCGGGTTCGTACAACGGGTGCGACGGCATCTCCGGTCCGATCGTCGCGATCGCCGAGGGGCTCGATCCGGCCATCGACATGATGGTCACCGGTCACACCCACATGCCGTACATCTGCAACGTCCCGGACCCGGACGGCAACAGCCGCTACGTCACGAGCGCGAACCAGTACGGGCGGGTCGTGACCGACACCAGCCTGGTGCTGAGCCAGTCCACGGGGGATGTCGTCCGAGACCGCGTGACGTCCGAGAACAACCTCGTTCTTCGCGCGGCCGCCGACCCTGGAGCGACGGCGATCATCGACAAGTGGTCCGCTCTCAGCGACGTCGTCGGCGGTGAGGTCGTCGGCACCATCGCGGAGGACATCACGGGCGACTCGAGCGGTGACCGCGGAATCGAGACGCCACTGGGCAACCTCGTCGCCGACGCGCTGCTGGCCGGCACGTCGGCTCCCGAGGACGGCGGAGCACAGATCTCGTTCATGAACATCGGCGGCATTCGTGCCAATCTCCAGTTCGGCGCCCAGTCGCACAGCGAGCAGCCGGGCGAGATCACCTATGCCGAGGCGTTCGCCGTGGCTCCGTTCGGGAGCATCCTGGTGACGCTCGACCTCACGGGACAGCAGATCAAGGACGTGCTGGAGCAGCAGTACATCCCGACCCGTGGCCGGCAGTTCCTGCACCTGGCGACCTCGGGGGGCCTGACCTACTCGTGGGATAAGTCAGCCCCGCAGGGACAGCAGATCAGCGATCTCGTGTTCAACGGCGCACCGCTCGACCTGGCCGCGACCTACCGCGTGTCCACGCTGAACTTCCTCGCGGAAGGCGGTGACAGCTTCACGGCCTTCACCGATGGCACGAACCTGGTCGGCGGTCCGGAGGATCTCGCCAACCTCGTGGCGTTCTTCGCGGCGAACCCGGGATTGGCGGCTCCGGCAACGGACCGCGTGAACGAGGTCGCCCCGGCACCCGTGCCCTAGCGGCGGGTCATCCGTCACGGCGGCCGGACCCCGCGCGGGGTCCGGCCGCTGGTCGGCCGTCCGAGACGCCCTGCAGGACATGTTCGATGCCGGCCAGCACGGCGCGGACCGCGGGCACGCGCTCGGCACCGTGCGCCGTGACGACGTGGATCGTGCGGGACTCCGTCGGCGGAAGCGCCAGCGTCACCACTCCCGGCAGTTGGGGAAAGGATGCCACGGCCATGCGCGGCAGGGTCGCGACGCCGATCCCCTGCGCCACGAGACCCTCGACCGCGACGAAGTTGTCGGTCTCGAACGCGATGTGCGGCTCGAACCCGGCCCGGGCGCAGAGCTCGAGGAGGTGTCCACGGCACCGAGGGCACCCGGCGATCCACTTCTCCTCCGCGAGGCCGGCGACGTCGACCACCGCGCTCGCGGCCGCGCGGTGGCCGACCGGCAGCACCGCGAGGAGGTCGTCGGTGCCGACGGTGCGGACCGAGAGCCCGCGGGCGCTCGGCCCGTGCGGATCGTCGCGATCGCCCGGGTAGCTGAACGTCAGCGCGATGTCGGCGCGGTCCTCACGGACGGCCTCGACCGCCTCCGGCGGCTCGGCCTCGAGGTACGTGACGGTCACGCCGGTGTGGCGCGCCTCCAGCTCGGCGAGCAGGCGCGGCACGACGGTGGGCGACGCGGACGGGAAGCCCACCAGCCGCACCCGCCCCGCGCGCAGGCCCCGCAGTTCGGCGAGCTCGCCTGCCGCGGCATCCAGCGCCGTCGTCACCGCCGGGGCGTGACGCGCAAGGATGCGGCCGGCCTCGGTGAGGCGCACGCTGCGGCCGACGCGCTCGACGAGGGGGACCCCGAGCCTCAGTTCGAGGCGCTTGAGCTGTTGACTGATGGCGGGCTGGCTGTATCCGAGAGCAGCCGCCGCACCGGTGATCGAGCCCTCGTCGGCGATCGCCTTCACGACGCGCAGAGCGTGGGGATCGATGTCGGGGTCGTCGAACACGGTCATGCGCGAAGCATAACCTCACATCATGATTCGCATCCATCACCTCCCGTAGACGAATACGTCGCGGAGGATCACCCTGGAGTCATGTCCACTCTCGCCGCATCCTCGCATCCGACGCTCGCCGCCGCCCGGTCGCAGTTCACCGGGGGCCGCGGGTATCTCGCCGCGTGCACCGTCGGGCTTCCGACTCGCGCCAGTCGCGCGGCGATCATTGCGGACCTGGATGCCGCGGCCGCCGGGCGTCCGGACCCGATGGCGTACTCCGCAGCCGTGGAGCGCAGCCGCGCGCATTTCGCGACCCTCGTCGGGATCGGGGTCGAACGCGTGGCGATCGGCTCGCAGGCCTCCGTCGCGGCAGCGCTCGTGGCCGCATCGCTCCCCCCTGGCGCCGAGGTGCTGATCGCCGACGGGGACTTCTCGTCCATCGTCCTCCCGTTCGTCCACTCCGGCCGCGGCCTGCGCGTGCGGACCGCATCGCTCGACGATCTCGCCGAGGCGGTCAGCCCGGACACCTCGCTCGTGGTCTTCTCACTCGTCCAATCCGCGACGGGCGAGGTCGCCGACGCCGACGCGATCCTCGCCGCAGCCGCCGCACACGGCGCGCGGACGCTGTGCGACGCCACCCAGGCCGTGGGGTGGCTGCCGGTCGAGGCATCGCGGTTCGACGCCCTGATCTGCCACGCGTACAAGTGGCTGTGCGCGCCCCGAGGCGTCTCGTTCCTCACCGTGTCGCCGGAGCTGCAGGGCGACATGCCGGCGCTCTTCGCCGGCTGGTATGCCGGACCCGACCCGTGGACCTCGTGCTACGGCGCCGTTGAGCTCGCAGCCGATGCGACGCGCTACGACACGTCTCCGGCATGGCAGGCATTCGTCGGAGCGGAGCACGCGCTCGCGCTGTTCGCCTCCCTCGACGCGCGCGCGGTGCACGACCACACAACGGGCCTGGCGCGGCGCTTCCGTCGAGGAATGGGCCTCGATGTCCCGGCGCGCGAGAGTGCGATCGTGACGTGGGCGGATGCCGACGGCACCGACCTCGCGGCGCTGACTGCGGCGGGCGTTGTCGCGTCCGGTCGCGCCGGACGCGCCCGCGTCGCCTTCCACGTCTTCAACGACGAGGACGACGTCGACCACGCACTGCGTGCGCTCGGTCGCTGAGCCCGCCCCTGCTCCTCCTCCGCGTCAGTCGAAGTCGGTCGGGGTCTGTCGCGGGTACGCGCCGCCGGCGAGCTTCACCAGGCGGGCGTGCGCGTACTCGCACACCAGCGCGTGCCGGTAGACCATCTGCGGCACATCGACGTTCGAGTCCATCCAGAGGCTGAGTCCGCCGACCTTCCAGTGCCGGAAGGTGTCGTCGTCGCACACGAGCGCGAGGATCTCGAGGAACGAGTCGTCGAAGCGGATCGAGTGCACTGCCCGGCGGTACTCCTCGACGGTGAGTGCCATCGAGAACGGGATGTTCATGAAGCACAGCGCCGTCTGGATGTCGAGGCGCAGCACGCGCCGGCGATACCGCTCGGCGTCGAGGGGCGGGATGTCGAGCTGCGTGAAGTCGAGGCTCTCGGGACGCGTCAGCGGCACGGGATCGAGCGCGATCAGCAGGTCGTAGACGTTGACGTCGTGCTCGACGACCGCGTTGTCGCCGAGGCCCGCGAGCGTCTCGGGACGGAGCGTCACCGGCTCCAAGTCGATCGGCGTGTTGCGGATGATGAAGTTCACCAGGTTCGTCTCGACCACGAAGTGGCGGATGAGCAGGTCGACCGCGTCGGGCGAGACGAAGTGCCGCAGGAACCACACGCAGAGGAAGTCCATCGTCGCGAGCGGCATCCACCGGAATGGCAGCACACGCTTGACGATCGAGATCAGCGCGACGACGAGGCGCGAGAAGAGGCGCGCCACCGGGTAGAGCCATCGCCGCGACGGCCGCCGCTGGTCGTCGATGATCTGCCGGACGAGCGCGCGGTCGAGCGGGATCGACGGGTCGGCGTACACCGCCTCCCACATGCTCGGATCGGACCGCACGAACTCGGGCACGTCAGCGGTCCAGTTCTTCGAGCTGGAGGGCGTAGAGCCGAGCCACCACCTCGGCGCAGCGGACGATCTCATCGGCCGCCGCGTTGTCGATGGCCCCCGAGTTGATGATCGCCTCGAGGTTGCCGGTGTGCTCGGCGTCGGCATCCTGGTGGTACTTCATGAAGTGCACCTGGTTGTCGGCCAGCCCGAGGACCTCCTGGAACCGCGTGGCCCAGCCGGCGGCTCGCCGCGCGCCCAGCCCCTCGATGATGAACATCGCGCCGAGCAGCCCGACCGGATTCGGCCGGTCCGCGTAGTGGAACATGTATCCCGACAGCGCCTCCGAGCCCAGGTTCTTCCGCCCCGCGCGCAGCTCGGCCAGCGAGCCTCCGACGGCGACGTAGTCGCGCTCGATCATGAGGTAGTCGCGGTGCTCCTCCTCCGCATGGCGGATCGCCGCCGAGCGCAGATCGAAGTGCGCGATGTCGAAGGAGGCGGCGGCGCGCGAGATCCACGGTGAGCCGTCCACGACCTGCTGGCGCAGGTTGAAGAGCAGCCGGCGGTAGTCGTCGATGGTGACGGCGCCGTCGGCGAGACGCCGCAGGATCGGCACCTCGGCGAGGCGCGTCTCGAACTCGTCCCACACCGCGGCGAGCCGGTCGACGAGCGTCGCGGAAGCGGTGATCGTGTCGGTCGTCATGTCGAGGCTCCTTGCTGTTCGGTCGGGGCGACCACGGTCAGATGGGCGAAGGCGAACGCGAACCGGCCCGACTCGGGGACGGCCAGCAGGATGGTCTCGCCGGGTGAGAAGCGTCGGGTGCGCCACGCCTCCTCGAGCGCGATGAAGATGCTCGCTGCGCCGGTGTTGCCGCACGTCTCGAGGTTCGAGAACCATCGCGAGGTGTCGAGCGTCGGGATCCGGCGGCGCAGGCCGTCGAAGGCCAGGTCGCGGAACATGTTGGTGCTGTAGTGGCACAGGACGTGATCGAGGTGGTGCACGTCGACGAGTCCGATGTCGACGAGCTCCTCGAACTGGGCCAGCCCGGCTCCTGCGAGGCCGTCGAGCACACCGACGTCCTGGCGCAGCACGAACATGCCGGCTGCCTCGGCCTCGTCGATCGGGACGTCCTGCCAGGTCTGCCCCACGACCGGGTCGATGCCGTCCATGCCCGCGCGCATGCAGACGTCGTGCTCGTGCGCGAGCGAGACATGACGCACCCAGTCCACGCGCAGCGACGGACGACTCGGGTGGGGCTGGAACTCGACCACGACGGCGCCCGCACCGTCGGAGAGCATCCAGCGCAGGAAGTGCGAATCCATGCCGGCACGGATGCCGTCGAACCGCGTCTGCCGCAGGCTCCGGCTCGCGAGCTCCGAGCCCACGACGGCGACCCGCGGGTGGTCCCCGAGACGCACCTTGCTGACTGCGGCGTCGAGCGCGGCGAGGCTCGACGCGCATACGCCCGACGCGGACAGCAACTGCATCGGTCCGCCGCCCAGCCGCCCGTGCACCATCGACGCGAACCCGGGGACGAGCACGTCCCCCATCGTCGTGGCGGTCGCGAGCATGCGCAGGTCCGCAGCATCCATCCCCCGGTCATCGAGGGCGGCGCGCAGCGCCTTGACGGCCAGCTCTTCGTTCAGCTCGGTCGGCTCGCCGTCGTCATCGAGCGCATAGTGGCGCGTGCGGATGCCGTTCGCGTCGAGCACGCGGCGACGGATGCGCTCGGTGACCGCGTCGTCGCCGCCGAGTCGCGACACGATCCCCGCGTTGTCGACCGGCTCGCCGGGCAGATACCGGCCGAAGCCGGTGAGATACGCAGATGCCGTCGTGCCCATGGGGTGACGTTAGGCCATGCCCGGCCGCGCGCCGCGGAACGTTGTGGCGAGCTCACAAAACTGCATTCCCGTTGGCGAATATAGCACCGGCACGGTCGCGGTCACGGGTGCTCGGCTCCCGCCGCGGGCAGCGGCGTGCGGCGGCCGAAGGGCGCCAGCAGCACGGTTGCGATGACGGCGACGCCGACGGCCAGCGCGAGGCCGCCGTATCCGATCCACGACAGCACCAGTCCGGCGAGGATCGCACCGCCGGCGCCGACCAGGCTCATGGTCAGGTCGCTCAGGCCCTGCCGCCGGGTGCGCTGGCCTTCGGCCGAGGCCTCCGTCAGCAGCGTCGATCCCGACACCGTCGTGGCGCTCCAGCCGAGTCCGAGCAGCACGAGGGCGACCGTCACCGAGACGGTGGAGTCCTGCCCGAAGGACGCGGTGACGAGGGATGCCGCGAGAAGTCCCTGCCCGATCATGATCGTCGGTACTCGGCCGAGCCTGTCGGCGAGGATGCCGAAGACCGGGGAGAGGGCGAACATACCGGCGATGTGCAGGCTGATCGTGAGTCCGATGACCGACAGCGACGCCCCGTGATGGAGGAGGTGGACGGGCGTCATGGCCATGACCGACACCATCACGCCGTGCGCCGCCGCGACCGCGAAGATCGCGTAGCGCGCCACGACCGGCTGGTCGGGCTTGGCGATCGCCTCGCGCGCGGTGTCCTTCGCCGCCGCCACGATCCGGTACGCCAGCAGCAGCGGGTCGGGGCGGAGCGCTGCGAGGTAGACCGCGATGGCGAGCAGCTGCGCGACGACCGTGATCAGATACGGACCGGTGAGCGCCGGCATCCCCACCGCCTGACCGAGCGCCTCGCCGGGACCGGTCAGGTTCGGGCCGAGCACCGCGCCGATCGTCGTCGCCCACACCACGATCGACAGATCGCGTCCGCGGGTCGCGTCGGTGGCGAGGTCGGCGGCCGCGAAGCGGGTCTGCAGGTTCGCCGCCTGACCAGCGCCGACGAGCCCGAACGCCACGAGCAGGAGCGGGAAGAGCTGCACCGCCGCCGCGACGACGACCAGCACGACGCCGACGAGCGCGATCGCCATGCCTATCGCGAGTGACGGCCGGCGACCGCGCCGGCTCGCGAACGCGGCGAGCGGCACCGCGACGGCGGCCGTGCCGAGCGTGACGGCGGCTGCGGCCAGTCCGGAGAACGCGTCATCGCCCGAGATCTCGGCCGCCAGCACGGCGCCGAGCGAGACCGTGGCGCCGAATGCGAGGCCCCCGAGGACCTGGCCGAGCGACAGCACCCAGACCGTGCGCCGCTGCACCGCCGCGACCGCCGCAGGCTGGAGGGCCGCGGCATCCGCGTCGGTCAGGCGTCGATCATCAGGAGTCACGCGTCACGCGCGGTGTTGCGCAGGATGCCGAGCCCGGTGATCTCGACCTCGACGGTGTCGCCCGCCGAGATCTGCCCGACGCCGGCGGGCGTGCCGGTGAGGATGACGTCGCCCGGCAGCAGCGTGAACGCCGCCGAGGCATAGGCGATCACGTCGGCGAGCGAGAAGATCATGTCGGAGATCGGACCCTGCTGGCGCACCTCGCCGTTCAGGCGCGTGGTGATCACCGCCGGTCCGTCGACGTCGAACTCGGTCTCGATGGCGGGGCCGAGCGGGCACGACGTGTCGAATCCCTTCGCCCGCGCCCACTGCCCGTCGGACTTCTGCCAGTCGCGCGCGGTGAGGTCGTTGCCGATCGTGTAGCCGAAGACGTAGTCGAGGGCGTTCTCGGCGGGGACGTTCTTGGCGATACGGCCGATCACGGCGGCCAGCTCGCCCTCGAAGCTGATGAAGTCGGACCCCTTCGGCAGCACCACGGCGTCGCCGGGGCCGATCACCGACGTGTTCGGCTTGAAGAACAGCATCGGGGCGGACGGCACGTCGTTGCCCATCTCGGCCGCGTGGTCGCGGTAGTTGCGGCCGACGCACACGAGCTTGGACCGCGGGATCACCGGCGCCAGCAGCGCCACGTCGGCGAGCGGCACGCGCTCCCCCGTCGTGTCGTAGCCGGCGAACATCGGGTCGCCCGCGAGGACGACCAGTTCTCCCTGGTCGACGATTCCGAACCTGATGGCGTCGTTGTGGCTGAAGCGCGCGATCCTCACCGGATCAGCCTAGCCACCCCGCACGACGCCCGCCCGATTCGCGCGCTCGCCCGGATGCCGCGAGACACGTGTCAGGCGTCGAGGCGCAGCAGCCAGCCGTGCTTGTCCTCGCGGCGGCCATACTGGATGTCGGTCAGCTCCTCACGCAGCGAGAGCGCGAGCTCGCCGATGGGCTGCTCGTCGACGAAGTCGCGCCCCTTGAGCATGCCGATCGGAGTGACGACGGCGGCGGTGCCGCACGCGAACACCTCGACGATGTCGCCGGATGCCACGCCCTGGCGCCACTCGTCGAACGAGACCGCCCGGCCCTCGACCTTGTGGCCGCGGTCCATCGCGAGCTGGAGGATCGAGTCGCGCGTGATGCCCTCGAGGATCGAGTCCGACTGCGGGGTCACGATGGTGCCGTCCTTGTAGACGAACACGACGTTCATGCCGCCGAGCTCCTCGACGTTGCGGTCCTGGTCGAGGAAGACGACCTGGTCGCACTCGTTCTCGTACGCCTCGGACTGCGGAAGGAGCGAGGCGGCGTAGTTGCCGCCGGTCTTGGCCGCTCCCGTGCCGCCCTTGCCGGCGCGCGCGTAGTCCTCGCTGAGCCAGATCGACACCGGCCGCACGCCGCCGGTGAAGTACGCTCCTGCGGGCGATGCGATCACGTAGTAGCCGACCTTGTGCGCGGGACGCACGCCGAGGAACGCCTCCTTCGCGAACATGAACGGGCGCAGGTAGAGGCTCTGGTCGGCGCCCGACGGCACCCAGTCGCCGTCGACGGCGATGAGCTCGCGGAGCGACTGGATGAAGTACGACACCGGCAGCTCGGGCAGCGCGAGGCGACGCGCGGAGCGCTGCAGACGGCGACCGTTCTGGTCGGGACGGAAGGTGTGGATCGACCCGTCGGCGTGACGGTAGGCCTTGATGCCCTCGAAGATCTCCTGCCCGTAGTGCAGCACCGCGGCGGCAGGGTCGAGCGAGAGCGGGCCGTACGGCTGCACGCGCGGGCGGTGCCAGCCGCCGCCGGTCGACCAGCAGATGTCGACCATGTGGTCGGTGAAGCTGGTGCCGAAGCCGGGGTTCACGAGGATCTCGGCACGCTGCTCTGCGGACTTCGCCTGCAGATTGCGGTTGACGGTGAACTCGAGCGGGGCGAGTCCGGTGTCGGGGTCGGAGTCGATGAGCGTCATGACGGGCCTTGCTTTCCTGCGGAGCGTTCCGCTGAGTGTGTGGTGGCGCCTGCCGGTTCCAGGTTACGCCTGGAGGCGGGCCGCGATGGAGTCGCCGATCTGCGCCGTGGTGCGGGCGGCGGTGCCCCGGTCGGCGATGTCGGCCTCGACCGCGCGGGTGACGGCCTCGGACTCGGTCCGCAGCCCGAGGTGATCGAGCAGCAGGGCGGTCGACAGGATCGCGGCCGTGGGATCGGCCTTCTGCTGACCCGCGATGTCGGGCGCCGAACCGTGGACGGGCTCGAACATCGAGGGGAACGCGCCGTCGGGGTTGATGTTGCCCGATGCGGCGAGACCGATGCCACCGGTGACGGCGCCGGCCAGGTCCGTGAGGATGTCGCCGAAGAGGTTGTCGGTGACGATCACATCGAAACGGCCCGGGTTCGTGACCAGGAAGATGGTGGCCGCGTCGACGTGCAGATAGTCTACGGCCACCTCCGGGTGCTCCGCCGACACCGCATCGACGATGCGCTTCCAGATGCCGCCGGCGTGCACGAGCACGTTCGTCTTGTGCACGAGCGTCACCTTCTTCGAGCGGCGCTCTGCCAGGTCGAAGGCGTACCGCACGACCCGCTCCACGCCGAAGGCGGTGTTGACGGATGTCTCGTTCGCGACCTCGTGCGGCGTGCCACGGCGGATCGAGCCGCCGTTGCCCACGTACGGCCCCTCGGTGCCCTCGCGCACGACGACGAAGTCGATGTCGCCGGGCTCGGCGAGGGGGCCGGGAACGCCCGGGTAGAGCTTGGACGGCCGCAGGTTGACGTAGTGGTCGAGTTCGAAGCGCAGCTTCAGCAGCAGGCCGCGCTCGATGTTCGCGTCCTTCAGGCGCGGGTCGCCGGGCACTCCGCCGACGGCGCCGAGCAGGATCGCGTCGTGCTCCTTGATCGCGTCGAGGTCGGAGTCGGTGAGCGTGTCGCCGGTGTCGAGGAACCGCGCGGCCCCCAGCGAGAAGCGGGTCTTCTCGAATCGGATGCCGCTGTCCGCGGTCGCCGCGTCGAGCACCTTCTCGGCCTCGGCGATGACCTCCGGACCGATCCCGTCGCCCGGAATGACGGCCAGCTTCACGACACCTGGATCCTGCACGCGCGGCATTGCTCTCCTCGCCTGGGCGTCCGGCGGGCTTCCGGGCTCAGTGCTCGGACGCGGACGCGGTGCTCTCCAGGGTAGTGGCCGCGATGACGGCCGCCATCACGATGAGCGCCGCGCCGATGAGCGCGGTCACGCCGACGCCGGCGTCGAAGGCGTGGGCCGCGGCATCCCTCAACTGCTCAGCCAGACCCGGCTCGAGGCTGCTTCCGGCCGCGATCGCTCCGGCGAGCGTCTCACGCGCCGCATCGGCGGCCCCGGCGGGCAGGCCGTCGGGCAGCACGAGGCTGCCCCGATACAGCGCGGTCAGCAGTCCTCCGAGCACCGCGGTGCCGAGCACCGCGCCCAGCTCGTACGCCGTCTCCGACACGGCGCTGGCGGCGCCGGCTTTCTCCGGCGGTGCGCTCGACAGGATCAGCTCGTTCGAGACCGTCTCGGCCATTCCGATGCCGATGCCCAGCGCGACGAACGCGAGGGCGAGCACCCAGACCTCGCCGTCCTGCGCGGTCACGGCGATCGTCACGTAGGCGAGCACCGATACCGCGAGTCCCGCGGGCACGATGATCCGCGGGGAGAAGCGCTTCGCGAGCGGCACCACGATCAGACCTGCCGCGATCATGGCGACGAGTCCGGGGACCAGTGCGAGCCCCGCCTCCATCGGCGAGAGGCCGACGACGAGCTGCAGGTGCTGCGCCACGAAGTACAGGAAGCCGACCAGGGCGATGACGCTCAGCAGGTTGACCAGGATCGCTCCGCTGAACGAGCCGCGCCGGAACAGAGCCATGTCGAGCATGGGGGTCTCGAGGCGCAGCTGCCGGCGGACGAAGAGGACGGCGAACAGCGCGCCGAACGCGAAGAGAACCGGCGCTGCGCCGGCGATGCCGTGCACCGCGAGTTCCTTGATCGCGTACACGATCGGCACCAGCGCAGCCATCGAGAGGACGATGCTCGCCGGATCGATGCGGCCGGGGTGCGGGTCGCGTGACTCGGGCACGAGCAGCGGCACGAACACGAGGAGCGGAACGAGCACGGGCACGGCCATCAGGAACACCGAGCCCCAGGAGAAGTGCTCGAGCAGGATGCCGCCGACCACGGGTCCGAGCGCGGCGCCGGCCGAGAACCCGGCGGCCCAGATCGCGATCGCGAGGCGTCGCTGGTCGCGGTTCGCGAAGACGGTGCGCAGCAGCGACAGGGTGGACGGCATCAGCATCGCGCCGAACACACCCATGCCGGCGCGCGCGGCGATGAGCAGTGCGGCCGTCGGCGCGAACGCTGCGAGTGCGGAGACGATGCCGAACCCTGTCGCGCCGATGAGCAGCATCCGTCGCCGTCCGAAGCGATCGCCCAGCACGCCCATCGTGACGAGCAGTCCGGCCAGCACCAGAGGGTACGCGTCGATGATCCACAGCTGCTGCGCGCTCGTGGGCTCGAGATCGAGCGCGATCGCCGGCAGCGCGAAGCTCAGGACGGTGTTGTCGACCGAGACGAGCAGCACCGGCAGCATCAGCACCACGAGCGCGAGCCAGCCGCGCCAGCCGACGCGCTGTCCGGCGTCGACGGGGCGTTCAGCGATGGTCGCGGGCGTCGCGGTGGTCGCGGTGGTCATGTCATCCTCAGTTTCTATACCGTCCGGTCGGTATAGTAACAGGATGCACGGACCTCCGTCGATAGCATCGACGACATGAGCCGTCCTCCCCTCGCCCGAGACAAGGTGCTCGACGCCTTCGAGGCGATCCTCATCGAGGAGGGCGAGCGGGCAGCCACGATGGAGGCCACCGCACGCGCGGCGGGGGTCTCGAAGGGCGGCCTGCTGTACCACTTCGGCTCGAAGGATGCGCTCGAGTCCGCGCTCCTCGAGCGCCTGCACGCCCTCGTCGAGGACGACGTCGCTGCGATGGCCGCCTCGCCCGACGGGCCGATCGCCTACTTCCTGCGCACCTCGGTCATGGAGAACGACCGCATCGACCGCGCGATCCTCGCCACGTCGCGTCTCGCGCAGGGCGGCAGCGCGCGTGCCCGCGTCGCGTTGCGCGGCATCCGCGACCAGTGGGCGGATGTCCTGCGCACGCACACCCGTGACGCCACCGCGCTCGACCTCGTCATGCTCGTCAGCGACGGGCTGTATTTCAACAACGCCCTGGAGGGCGGGTCCATCCCCGGGCCGGTCCCCCGCGGTGCGGCGATGGACGCGCTCATCGCGATGGTCGAGCGCGCCGCGAAGGCCTGAGGGCCAGCCGGAAGCGCCGAGTTGCCGATCGCGGCGACTCCGCGTCGGCGAAACCCGCCGTAACCGGCAACTCGCCGGAGGGCGGCCGCCGGGTCAGGACTCGGTGATCTCGATCTGGCGGAAGAGGTCGGCCTGGATGTCGGACCGCACCTCTTCGAGCAGGTCGTCGGGCACCGGCGAGTCGACGGTGAGCACCGACAGCGCCTGACCGCCGGCCTCGCTGCGCGCGATCTGCATGCCCGCGATGTTGATGCCGGCGTCGCCGAACTTCTGGCCGTAGACCGCGACGATGCCGGGACGGTCGGTGTAGAGCATCACCACGTGGTGCTTCTCGATCGGCAGCTCGATCGCGTAGTCGTTGATGCCGACGAGCTTCTCGATCTGCTTGGTGCCGGTGAGGGTGCCCGACACCGCCAGCTGCGAGCCGTCGGAGAGCGCGCCGCGGAGCGTGATGATGTTGCGGTACTCGGGGCTGTCGTCGTCGACGAGCAGGCGCACCTCGACGCCGCGCTGCTCGGCGAGCAGCGGCGCGTTCACGTACGACACCGACTCGCTGACGATGTTCGTGAAGACGCCCTTGAGCGCGGCGAGCTTGAGCACGCTGACGTCGTACGCGTTGAGCTCGCCGTGCACCTCGACGTCGAGGCTCGTCAGGGGCGACCGCGCGAGCGCCGCGAAGATCTGGCCGAGCTTCTCGACGAGCGGGATCCCGGGGCGCACGTACGGGTCGATGACTCCACCCGCGACGTTGACGGCGTCGGGCACGAGCTCGCCGCCGAGCGCCAGGCGCACCGAGCGGGCGACCGATACGCCCGCCTTCTCCTGCGCCTCGTCGGTCGAGGCGCCGAGGTGCGGCGTCACGACGACGTTCGGGAGGTCGAGGAGCGCACGCGCCGTGCCGCCCTCGGCCGGGGGCTCGGAGGTGAAGACGTCGAGGCCGGCACCGGCGATCTCGCCCGCCGTGAGGGCCGTGTACAGCGCCTCCTCGTCGATGAGTCCGCCGCGCGCGACATTGACGACGAACGCGGAGGGCTTCATGAGCGCGAACTGCTCCGCACCGATCATGCCCGTGGTCTCGGGGGTCTTGGGCATGTGGATCGTGACGAAGTCGCTCTGCTCGAGCAGCTCGTCGAGGCTCAGCAGCTGCACCCCGAGCTGCTGCGCGCGTGCGCTGGTGACGTAGGGGTCGTAGGCGACCACGCGCATGTCGAAGCCCTGCAGGCGGGCCGCGATGAGCGCGCCGATGCGGCCGAGGCCGATGATGCCCACCGTCTTCTCGAAGAGCTCGGCGCCCGTGTACGAGCTGCGCTTCCACTGGCCCTGCGCGAGCGAGGCGTGCGCGGCGGGGATGCGGCGTGCGAGGCTCAGGATGTGGCCGACCGTGAGCTCTGCCGCCGAGATGATGTTCGAGGTCGGCGCATTGACGACCATGACGCCCGCGGTGGTGGCGGTCTTGATGTCGACGTTGTCGAGTCCGACGCCGGCGCGGGCGACGACCTTGAGTACGGGGGCGGCCGCAATGGCCTCGGCGTCGATCCTGGTCGCCGAGCGGATCAGCACGGCGTTCGCCTCCGCGAGGGCCGACAGCAGCGCCGGACGGTCGGTGCCGTCGACGTTGCGCACGTCGAAGTCCGGACCCAGGGCGTCGATCGTGGCGGGAGAGAGTTCTTCGGCGATCAGAACGACAGGCTTCGTCACGGGATGGTTCCTTCGAGGGCTGTGCGCGACGGGCAGAGGCCGTCCGTCAGTGCAGGGCAGAGCGGATGCCGCGCCGCACGCCAGCGGGGGCGAGGCCTGTCTCAGCCTATCGCGGCGCGGGAGCGTCGTCAGACCGTGTGACGCACCGCGTCAGCCGAGCAGCGACGCGCCGTAGACCGCGGCGTACGCGATGACGTTCAGCCAGAACACCGCGACGACGCACAGCCCGGTGAACAGCACGAGCGCGAACTGCCACGCCGGCCGCCGCCACGACAGCGCGAACGCCGCCCCGAAGACGCCCACCGGGAACACCACCGCCAGCAGCAGCACGAACCAGCCGTAGCCGTTGAGTCCGAGCGGACCGCTCGCCTGCGCGATGAGGAAGGCCAGGGCGTTCCACAGCGCGTACGCGTAGAACAGCCCGAAGACCACCGAGATGGCGACGACGACCCAGACGGGAGTCCGCTTCGCGGCGGGGGAACCGGATGCTGCGGCTGGGCCCACGCGTCCAGCCGCGTCGTCTGAAGGGGGCGGGGGAACCGACATCGAATCCGTCATCGTCCGATCGCCCCCACCATGATGAACGGCCACGGCACGAGCAGCACGACGCCGGCGGCCAGCCATGCGAAACGCACCCAGGTCCTGGATGCCGCCGTGAGGAGGAACACCGCCGCGAACCAGACGAGCGGTGCGAGGACGGCCAGCCAGAGGCTGATCTGGTACGCCACGGGTGCCACGAGGAACTGCGCGGTGCCCTGCAGTCGGAGCGCGCCGATGAGCCACCCGACCGCGTACAGCGCGGAGAAGCCGCCGATCACGCCGAGCGTGATCAGCTCGGCGTTGCCCATCGGCTCGCGCACCGGCGCACCGTGCGCCGCGGACTCCATCGACCCTCGTGCGTCGACGCGGCCTTCGTCCAGGTCGGCGTCGTCTTTCGCGTCGGCGGTGACGGCCTCACTCCCCCGCCCGACCGCGCTCCAGCCTTCGGGCAGCGAAGTGATCTCGGAGGCCGGCGTCACCTCGTCGGGTTCCGCGGCGCCGACGTCGAGGGTCGGGTCGTCGTCACCGCCCCACGACAGGGCATCGTCATCGCGTCCTGCAGTCACGCCCTCAGCGTAGCGGTGCGCGCGATCCGGCCGCGTGTACCGCGCTCCCCCACGTCGTCGCGGCCCCAGCGCGCACTCTGAGGCTCCCGTAGCTTTCTACGGGAGCCTCAGAGTGTGATCCGCGGCGATTGTCGTCCACCGAGAGAGTCGGCGACCACGGACGCATCCGACCGTCACTCATGCGTCGGGACGCGGTCGGCCAGCACTCGGACCTTCGTGACCTCAGCCTCCTGCGTGCTGACGCGGTCGGCCAGCACCCGGACCTGGGTGGTCCCGCGGTTCCGTTCCGGCCGCACGAGCACGTGCGAGACGCCGTTCTGAGTCTCGACACGGTCTGCGAGGACCCGCACCGAGATGTCGGCCTGCTGTGCGCGACCCGCCCAGTACTCGGCGAGGCCTTCGTACCGCGACTGCGACGCGTCGGCGGCACGGCTGGCGCTCTGCTGCGTCTCGGCGCGGAGCGTGTCAGCGCGCTGTGCGCGCAGCTGCCAGTACTCGGCCAGGCCTTCGTACCGTGACTGCGCCGCCTCGGCCGAGCGTTCGACCTGCTGCGCGGACTGCGGTGCGTCCTGTGTGTTCGTCGGGTTCGGGTCGGCGACTCCGGTCTGGCATCCGGCCAGTCCCAGTCCGACGACCGCGAGGATCGTTGCGGTGAAGGCGACCTTCCGGCCGCGACCTCCGCGCGTGTTGGTGTTCATTTGGGGGCTCCCTTGCGGTTCCGCCGGACGGGCTTCCGGCTGCCATGAGAGAGCGGTATGCGGCCCGGGATGATACCAAATGATCGGGCCGCGCGGGCGATTCCAATGAGACGGGCCGTCCCCTCGTGGGGGACGGCCCGAGCCGCGGCCGGAGTACCGGACGCGCGGAAATCGAGGGACCGCCCCGCCTTGATCAGACGGGGCGACCCCTCGAAGCTGTCAGGTCAGCGCGCCGCTGAACCTTCGACGTAGTCCTCGTCCTGCTGCTTCCAGGCGAACAGACCGCGCAGGTCGCGGCCGACCTCCTCGATCGGGTGCTGAGCACCCTTGGCGCGCAGCTCCTGGAACTCGACGGCCCCGTTGTCCTGGTCGTCGATGAAGCGCTTCGCGAATGCGCCGGACTGGATGTCGGCGAGAACGGCCTGCATGTTCTCCTTGACGTGCGGGTCGATGACGCGCGGACCCGAGACGTAGTCGCCGTACTCGGCCGTGTCGGAGACCGACCAGCGCTGCTTGGCGATGCCGCCCTCCCACATGAGGTCGACGATGAGCTTGAGCTCGTGCAGCACCTCGAAGTAGGCGATCTGCGGCTGGTAGCCGGCCTCGGTCAGGGTCTCGAAACCGTACTGGACGAGCTGCGAGACACCGCCGCACAGCACGGCCTGCTCGCCGAACAGGTCGGTCTCGGTCTCCTCGGTGAACGTCGTCTTGATGACGCCGGCCCGGGTGCCGCCGATCGCCTTCGCGTACGACTTGGCGAGGTCCCACGCCGTGCCCGAGGCATCCTGCTCCACCGCGATGATGTCCGGGATGCCGCGACCGGCGACGTACTCGCGACGCACCGTGTGACCCGGCGCCTTGGGCGCGACGAGGATGACGTCGACGCCCTCGGGCGCCTGGATGTAGCCGAAGCGGATGTTGAAGCCGTGCGCGAAGGCGAGCGTCTTACCCGGGACGAGCTTGTCCTTGATCGAGTCGTTGAAGATCCCGCGCTGGTGCTGGTCCGGCGCGAGGATCATGATGACGTCGGCCCACTCGGCGGCGTCGGCGACCGTCTTGACCTCGAAGCCCTCGTCCTGGGCCTTCTCGGTGGACTTCGAGCCCTCCTTGAGGGCGATGACGACCTCGACGCCCGAGTCGCGGAGGTTCAGCGCGTGCGCGTGACCCTGCGAGCCGTAGCCGACGATCGCGACCTTCTTGCTCTGGATGAGCGACAGATCGGCGTCGGCGTCGTAGAAGAGTTCAGCCATGGGGGTGTGTCTCCTTGTGTGATGGTTCGTGTGGTCTGAAGAGCGGATGCCGCGGCTCAGCCGCGCAGCACGCGCTCGGTGATGCTCTTGCCGCCGCGGCCGATGGCCAGCAGACCCGATTGGGCGAGCTCCTTGATGCCGAACGGCTCGAGGGCGCGCAGGAAGGCCTCGACCTTGCCCTTGTCGCCCGTCACCTCGACGACGAGCGCATCGGTGGCGTAGTCGACGATCGACGCGCGGAAGAGGCTGACGACCTCCAGCACGTTCGACCGGGTCTGGTTGTCGGCGCGCACCTTGATGAGCATGTGCTCCCGCTGGACGGAGGCCGCGGCATCCAGTTCGACGATCTTGATGACGTTCACCAGCTTGTTGAGCTGCTTGGTGACCTGCTCGAGCGGCAGCTCGTCGACATCGACCACGACGGTGATGCGCGAGAGTCCCGGGACCTCGGTGACCCCCACTGCAAGCGACTCGATGTTGAAGCCGCGTCGGGCGAACAGCCCGGCGACACGGGTCAGCAGACCCGGCTTGTCCTCCACGAGGAGGCTCAGCACGTGCGTTGTCATGGCTCAGTCCTCCTGCTCGAAGGCGGGGGCGTGGTCGCGGGCGTACTGGACGTAGCTGTTGCTGACGCCCTGCGGCACCATCGGCCACACCATCGCGTCCGCGCTCACCACGAAGTCGATGACCACGGGGCGGTCGTTCGTCTCGAGGGCGGTCTGGATCGCGGCATCCACGTCCTCCTCCTTCTCGACGCGAATCGCGAGGCAGCCGTACGCCTCCGCGAGCTTCACGAAGTCGGGGATTCGGACGGTGTCGTGACCGGTGTTGAGGTCGGTGTGCGAGTAGCGGCCGTCGTAGAAGAGCGTCTGCCACTGGCGCACCATGCCGAGCGACGAGTTGTTGATGATCGCGACCTTGATCGGGATGCTGTTGATCGCGCAGGTCGCGAGCTCCTGATTGGTCATCTGGAAGCATCCGTCGCCGTCGATGGCCCACACGTGACGGTCGGGCTCGGCGACCTTGGCGCCCATCGCCGCGGGGACCGAGTAGCCCATCGTGCCCGCACCGCCGGAATTGAGCCACGCGTTGGGGCGCTCGTACTTGATGAACTGAGCGGCCCACATCTGGTGCTGGCCGACGCCGGCGGCGAAGATGCCCTCGGGCCCGGTGAGCTCGCCGATGCGCGAGATCACGTACTGCGGCGACATCAGTCCGTCGGAGGGGCTCGTGTAGCCGAGCGGGAACTCGTCGCGCAGACCGTCGAGGAACGACCACCACTCGGTGATGTCGGGTTGCCCGCTGTCGGACGCGGCACGGAACGCCACCTCGAGATCGACGAGCACATCCTTCAGGTCGCCTACGATCGGCACGTCGGCGGTGCGGATCTTCGAGATCTCCGCCGGATCGATGTCGACGTGCACGACCTGCGCGTTCGGTGCGAACAGGGCCGCCTTGCCGGTGACGCGGTCGTCGAAGCGGGCGCCGAGCGAGACGAGAAGGTCGGCCTCCTGCAGGGCGAGAACGGCGGGAACGGTGCCGTGCATACCGGGCATGCCCAGGTGCTGCTGGTGCGAGTCGGGGAAGGCGCCGCGCGCCATCAGCGTCGTCACGACCGGTGCGCCGGTCGTCTCTGCGAGCGTGCGCAGCTCGGCGGCCGCCTTCGCGCGGATGACTCCGCCGCCGACGTACAGCACCGGCTTCTTGGCCTCGGCGATCAGCTGGGCCGCCGCCTGGATCTGCTTGCCGTGGGCCTTCGTCACCGGACGGTAGCCGGGCAGGTCGATCCTCGGCGGCCACACGAACGGGACCTCGGCCTGCTGCGCGTCCTTCGTGATGTCGACGAGCACCGGGCCGGGACGGCCCGTGCCGGCGATCTCGAAGGCCGCGGCGATGGCGCCCGGGATCTCGGAGGCGTCCTTCACGAGGAAGGAGTGCTTCGTGATGGGCATCGTGATGCCGACGATGTCGGCCTCCTGGAAGGCATCCGTGCCCATGAGGTTCGAGAACACCTGGCCGGTGATGCACACGATCGGCACCGAGTCCATGTACGCGTCGGCGATGGCCGTCACGAGGTTCGTCGCGCCCGGACCCGACGTGGCGATCGCGACACCGACCTTGTTCGAGGCCGCGGCGTAGCCCTCGGCGGCGTGTCCTGCGCCCTGCTCGTGGCGGACCAGGATGTGGCGCAGTTCGCTCGAGTCCATGAGCGGGTCGTACACGGGGAGGATGGCGCCGCCCGGCAGCCCGAAGACGTCGGTGACGCCGAGCAGCTCGAGCGAGCGGACGACCGCCTGGGCGCCCGTGAGCACGGGCGCGGTGGCGGTGCGAGCGGGTGGCCGGGGAACGGCCGCAGCGGTTTCGGCGGGCATGGTGAGGATCCTCGATCGGTCGAAGGGATGTGTCGGTGGCCGAACTCAGCCGGTCGTCGCGCCCTCTGCTGCAGAGCGCACGAGACGGGAGTACTTGGCAAGGACGCCACGGGTATAGCGCGGAGGAAGCGGCTCCCAGCCGGAGCGGCGGGAGTCGAGCTCTGCATCGTCGACGAGTAGGTCGAGAGTGCGAGCCGCGATATCGACCCGTATCAGATCACCATCGCGCACGAAGGCGATGGGACCTGCGTCCACCGCTTCGGGTGCTATGTGGCCGATGCACAGGCCGGTTGTGCCGCCTGAGAATCTGCCGTCCGTCAAGAGTAGTACATCTTTTCCGAGGCCAGCGCCCTTGATGGCGGCCGTGATGGCGAGCATCTCGCGCATGCCCGGACCGCCCTTCGGGCCCTCGTAGCGGATGACGACGACGTCGCCCTTGTCGATCGCGCCGGCCTCCAGCGCGTCCATCGCAGCGCGCTCTCGCTCGAACACCCGGGCGGGGCCTTCGAACACGGCGGCGTCGAAGCCTGCCGTCTTCACGACCGCTCCCTCGGGCGCCATCGAGCCGTGGAGGATCGTGATGCCGCCCGTAGCGTGGATCGGGTCGTCGAACGTGTGGATGACCGTGCCGTCGATCGGGTCGGGGTCGAGCTCGGCGAGGTTCTCGGCGAGCGTCTTGCCGGTCACGGTGAGCGCGTCGCCGTGCAGCAGGCCCTCGTCGAGCATCGCCTTCATGATGACGGGAATGCCGCCGTGGCGGTCGACGTCGTTCATGACGTACTGGCCGAACGGCTTCATGTCGGCCACGTGCGGCACCTTGTCGCCGATGCGGTTGAAGTCGTGCAGGCTCAGCTCGACGTCGGCCTCGCGGGCGATCGCGAGCAGGTGCAGCACGACGTTGGTCGAGCCGCCGAGCGCCATCGCGAGGGCGATCGCGTTCTCGAACGCCTCCTTGGTGAGGATGTCGCGAGTCGTGATGCCCTGGCGCAGCAGGTTGACCACGGCCTCGCCCGATCGGTGGGCGAAGTAGTCGCGGCGTCGGTCGGCCGACGGCGGAGCAGCCGAGCCGGGGAGGCTCAGGCCGAGCGCCTCGGCGACCGAGGCCATGGTGTTCGCGGTGTACATGCCGCCGCACGCACCCTCGCCCGGGGCGATCGCGCACTCGATGCGCTTGAGGTCGGCCTCGCTCATCTTGCCCGCGAGACACGCGCCCACGGCCTCGAACGAGTCGATGATCGTGACGTCCTTCTCGGTTCCGTCGGACAGCTTCACCCAGCCGGGGGCGATCGATCCGGCGTAGAGGAACACGCTCGACAGATCGAGGCGCGCCGACGCCATGAGCATGCCGGGGATCGACTTGTCGCAGCCCGCGAGCAGGACGGACCCATCGAGACGCTCGGCCATCATGACGGTCTCGACCGAGTCGGCGATGACCTCGCGCGACACGAGCGAGAAGTGCATCCCCTCGTGACCCATCGAGATGCCGTCCGATACGGAGATCGTGCCGAACTGCAGCGGATACCCTCCGCCGGCGTGCACGCCCTCCTTCGCACCCTGCGCGAGCCGGTCGAGGCTCAGGTTGCAGGGCGTGATCTCGTTCCAGCTCGACGCGATGCCGATCTGGGGCTTGTCCCAGTCCTCGTCGCCCATGCCGACCGCGCGGAGCATGCCGCGGGAGGTCGTCGCTTCGATGCCGTCGGTGACGACCCGGCTGCGGGGTTTGATGTCGATGGAGTTGTCAGGCTGGGGCATAAAGCAGAGTCTATTGCCGCGCGGCGGGTCGCTCCCCGGAGGGCTTCTCTTCCCGCACGGCCGATCGCTCGGCTGCGAGGACGGCCAGCAGCTCGGCCATCGCGGGGATGTCGGCGACCGTGAGGGTCGCCGCCGTCGGCCCGCTGCCCACGTGCACGCCCAGGTCGTTCTCCCCCAGGCTCTTCAGCGCGTCCTCGTCGGTGACGTCGTCGCCGGCGAACAGGACGGCCGAGGCCTCGGTGCGCGCGCGCAGCTCTGCGACGGCGGAGTCCTTGCCCTCGTGCCGGAACGCGTACTCGACGATGTTGTGCCCCGTGCGCCGACGCCAGTGCGGTGCCTCGGCTTCGACCAGCGCGTCGACGCGGAGGTTCGCCTCGGCCGCGTCGGCGGCGGTGGACTTTCGCGTGTGCACCCCGAAGCCGAAGCGCTTGGGCTCGATCCACACGCCGTCGAGGTCGGCGGTCGCCTGCTCGGCGTGGGCGCGCAGCTCGTCGCGGAGGGCCGCGTCACCGGGGTCGTCGTCGTGGGTCACGACGCCCTCCCCCGGGATCCAGAACTCGGCTCCGTGCGACCCGGCCAGCAGCAGCGGCGAATCGTCGAGGTGCTCTGCGATGACCCGCAGGTCGGACAGGCTGCGGCCCGATACCAGGGCGACGAGCGTGTTCGGCGCGGCGACCGCGGCATCGACCGCCTCGCGCGCCGCCGGGAGCATGCGGGCATCCATCGGCTCGTCCTCGAGCGGCGCCAGGGTGCCGTCGAAGTCGAGCGCGATGAGGAGGCGATCGGATGCCACGACCCCGGCGATCGCCGGGCGGATGGCATCGGTCGGGCCGGTCGTGTCGGTGCTCATGGGTTCCTCCGGATCGCGCGGTTCGCCGTGCCTGTCGTCTCGAGCGCCGCCAGGAACGACTGCGACCACTTGGCGACGTCGTTCTCGATCACCTTGCGACGAAGGGCGCGCATGCGTCGGCCCTGCTCGGCGGGGGGCATCTCGATCGCGCGCATGATGGCCTCTTTCATCCCGTCGATGTCGTGGGGGTTGATGCGCACGGCGCTGGACAGCTCGTCGGCGGCCCCGGCGAACTCACTCAGCAGGAGCACGCCGCGGTTGTCGGTGCGGGTGGCCACGTATTCCTTCGCGACGAGGTTCATGCCGTCGCGAAGGGCGGTGACGAGCATGACGTCCGCGGCCAGGAACAGCGCCACCATCTCTTCGCGGGGGTACGCCTGGTGCAGGTACCGGATCGCCGTGTGGCCCATCGTGTCGAAGTCCCCGTTGATGCGGCCGACCCGCAGCTCGATCTCGTCACGCAGCTGCACGTATGCCTCGACGCGCTCCCGGCTGGGACTCGCCACCTGCACGAGCGTGACGTCCTCGACCGAGATCTTGCCGTCCTCGAGCAGCTCACCGAAGGCCTTCAGGCGGTGGCGGATGCCCTTGGTGTAGTCGAGCCGGTCGACGCCGAGCAGGATCTTCTTCGGGTTGCCCAGCTCCTCGCGGATCTGGGCGGCGCGGGCCCGGATCTCCGGTCGCTGCGAGAGCTCGACGTACGACGACGCGTCGATCGAGATCGGGAATGCCTTCGCCAGCACGTTGCGCGTCGTGCCGTGGTCGTGGGGCACCGCGATGCCGGAGGCCTTCGTCGGGTACCGCAGCACACGCCGGACCGCGCGGGCGAAGTTGCCGGCGTCGGCGACACGCTGGAACCCGACGACGTCGGCGCCGAGCAGGCCCTCGAGCACCTGGCGGCGCCACGGGAGCTGCGAGTAGAGGCCGTATGCCGGGAACGGGATGTGGTGGAAGTAGCCGATGATCAGGTCGGGCCGGGATTCGCGCAGCATGCGCGGAACGAGCTGCAGCTGGTAGTCCTGCACCCACACCGTCGCGCCGGGGGCCGCGGCCTCGGCGGCAGCCTCGGCGAAGCGCCGGTTGACCTTCACGTACGCGTCCCACCACACCCGGCGATAGCGCGGTTCGGCGATCACGTCGTGGTACAGAGGCCAGAAGGTGTCGTTCGACATGCCCTCGTAGTAGAGCTCGATCTCCTCGGCGCTGAGCGTCACGGGCACGAGGTGGGTGCCTTCGAACTCGAACGGGTCGAGCTGGATGCCGGGCTTGCCGGGCCAGCCCACCCACGCTCCGTCGGCGCGCCGCATCACCGGCTCGAGCGCGGTGACGAGGCCGCCGGGGGAACGGCGCCACGACTGCTCCCCCGAGCCGTCGGTCACGTGGTCGACGGGGAGGCGGTTGGCGACGACGACGAGTTCAGCCTGGGTCACTCGGGCTCCTGACGGTGGCTGGGGACGAGGCATCCTCAGGCTATCGCGCTCGTCGCGACCACCTTCCCCGCTTGACGTACGCGGCGATGGCTGTCAAGGGGCGACCGCGGGCTGCCCGCCGCGATAGCGTGGGCGCATGCGCAAGTACCTCTTCGGCACGGGCCTCATGACCGCCATCACCGGAGGCCTGACGCTGTTGAGGGGGATGCGTGAGGATGCGCCCTTCACCTGGCGCACAGCCCTCGGGTGGCTCAGCTGGGCGATCTCGGTGGCCCTCGTGATCGGCGCGATCGTCGACGTCCGTCGCGCGTCGCGCGGCGGGGTCATCGATCCCGACTCGCCCGTGCACGGCCAGGAGAAGAAGCTCCAGCAGAACCGCCTCAAGCGCGAACGCCGCTGAGCCTCACGCTTCGGCCTCACCCGCCACCGGCCCCGGGTCGAGGTCGATCTCGTAGTGCACGAATCCGGTCGAGACCGCGACCCTGTCGTACAGGGCACGCGCTGTGGCGTTGTCGCTCTGCGTCAGCCAGTAGACCTTGTCTGCGCCGTGCTGCGCCGCCCATTCGCGCACGTGCTCGATGAGGGCGCGTCCGGTGCCGCTCCCCCGCGCCTCGGGGTCGACGAAGAGGTCCTCGAGATAGCAGTAGACGCCGGTCGACCAGGTCGCCGCGTGGGTGAGCCAGTGCACCAGCCCGATCGCGCGACCCGAGGCATCCCGCGCGATCGCTCCGTGCAGCTCGTCGTCGGCGAGGATGCGGGCGAAGGTCGAGTCGGTGACGTGCGTGGGCACCTCGGACTCGTAGAAGGTGATGTACGCCTGCCAGAGGGCGTTCCACTCCGCGCGGTCGGCGGGGGTCGGTCGGGAGATCGTGGTCACGTCGTGACGCTACCGCCCGCCGACCCGGCGCCGCATCCTCCGCCTGTGCGGAACAGCCGCGGGAGCCTCAGCGCGTGATGATGAGGGCGTCGCCCTGTCCGCCGCCGCCGCAGAGCGCGACGGCTGCCGTGCCGCCGCCGCGGCGCATCAGCTCGTGCACGGCGTGGACGACCAGCCGGTTGCCCGACGCGCCGATGGGATGCCCGATGGCGATGCCGCCACCGTGCGGGTTCACGACGTCGTCCGACAGCCCGAGCTCGGCCTGCGACCGCACCACGACCGCGGCGAACGCCTCGTTGATCTCGACCAGGTCGAGGTCGGCGATGGCGATCCCCTGCTTGGCGGCCGCCTTCTCGATCGCGCGGGCGGGCTGCGAGTGAAGTGAGTTGTCGGGGCCGGCGACCTGACCCGACGCGCCGATCACGGCGAGCACCGGCCAGCCGTTCTCGTCGGCGTGCGACCGGCTGGTCAGGATGACGGCCGAGGCGCCGTCCGAGATCTGCGACGAGTTGCCGGCCGTGATCGAGCCGCCCTCGGCGAAGGCAGGGCGAAGCCGGGCGAGCGTGTCGACCGTGGTGTCGGGCCGCACGCCCTCGTCCTGGGTGACGACGATCGGGTCGCCCTTGCGCTGCGGGATCTCGACGGGGACGATCTCGGCGTCGAACAGCCCGTCCGCGTGGGCGGCGGCCGCACGCTGGTGCGAGCGCGCCGCGACAGCGTCCTGCGCCTCGCGCGTGACCTCGAGGCGGCCATTGTGACGCTCGGTCGACGCGCCCATGCTCTCTCGGTCGTATGCATCCGTCAGACCGTCGTATGCCATGTGGTCGATCACTTCGATCGAGCCGTAGGCCCACCCGTCGCGCGATCCCATGAGCAGGTGAGGCGCGCGGGTCATGGACTCCATGCCCGCGGCGACGACGACCTTCGCGTCGCCGACCGCGATCATGCGGGCGCCGTCGATGATGGCGGTGAGACCCGAGAGGCAGACCTTGTTGACCGACCCGGAGTGAACGTCCCATCCGATGCCGGCACCGACGGCGGCCTGGCGGGCAGGGTTCTGTCCCGAGCCCGCGGGGAGCACCTGACCGACGAGCACCGCGTCGACGGCGGAAGACGGGATGCCGCCCTTCTCGAGCGCGCCGCGAATGGCCGCGCTCCCGAGCTGCACCGCGGTGAGCGGCGCGAGCTGGCCCTTCAACCGCCCCTGGGGGGTGCGGGCGGCGGCGACGATGACGACGTCGTCGTGGGTCATGATTCCTCCTTGAGTTCGTCGGCGATGAGGAGCGCCGGCTCGGTGGCGGCGATCACCTCATCGACCGTGACGCCGGGCGCGAGTTCGACGAGCACGAGTCCATCCTCCGTCACGTCGATCACAGCGAGGTCGGTGATGATGCGGTCGACGACGCCGCGGCCGGTGAGAGGCAGCGAGCACTCGTTCACGATCTTCGCGGAGCCGTCGCGCGCGACGTGCTCCATCAGGACGATGACCGTGCCCGCGCCGTGGACCAGATCCATGGCACCGCCCGGGCCCTTGACCATCTTGCCCGGGATCATCCAGTTCGCGAGGTCGCCGCCGGCCGACACCTGCATGGCGCCGAGGATGGCGGCGTCGATCTTGCCGCCGCGGATCATGCCGAAGCTCGTCGCGGAGTCGAAGAACGCCGCGCCGGCGAGTGTCGTGACCGTCTCCTTGCCCGCGTTGATGAGGTCGGGGTCGACATTGTCCTCGGTCGGGTAGGGCCCGACGCCGAGGATGCCGTTCTCGGACTGCAGCACGACGGTGACGTCGTCGGGCACGTAGTTGGGGACGAGCGTCGGAAGGCCGATGCCGAGGTTGACGTAGGCGCCGTCGGAAAGCTCCCGCGCGGCGCGCGCAGCCATCTCGTTGCGGGTGAGTGCCATGTCAGGCTCCTTCGGGGATGTCGCGGCTCAGCGCCTCGGTGACCGATACGGTGCGGCGCTCGATGCGCTTCTCGATGTCGCCGCCGACCTCGACGACGCGGTGCACGTAGATGCCGGGGAGGTGGATGCCGTCGGGGTCGAGCTCGCCGGGCTCGACGAGCTCCTCCACCTGCGCGATGCACACGCGCCCGGCCATCGCCGCGAGCGGGTTGAAGTTGCGGGCCGCCTTGTTGAAGATCAGGTTGCCGTGCCGGTCTCCCTTGAGCGCGTGCACGAGGGCGAAGTCCGTGACGATCGCCTCTTCCAGCACATAGTCCTGCGGCTCGCCCGAGACGTCGAAGCTGCGCACGTCCTTGACCGGCGACGCCACGGCGATGCCGCCCGCGCCGTCGTACCTGCGCGGCAGCCCGCCCTCGGCGACCTGCGTGCCGACGCCCGTCTGGGTGTAGAACGCGGCGATGCCCGACCCGCCGGCCCGCAGCTTCTCGGCCAGCGTGCCCTGTGGTGTCAGCTCCAGCTCGAGCTCGCCCGAGAGGAACTGGCGCTCGAACTCCTTGTTCTCGCCGACGTAGGACGAGGTCATCTTGCGGATGCGCTTCGCATTCAGCAGGATGCCGAGGCCCCAGTCGTCCACACCGCAGTTGTTGCTGACGATGCTCAGATCGCTGGTGCCCTGCGCGAGCAGGGCCTCGATGAGGGCGATGGGGTTGCCCGAGAGGCCGAACCCGCCGACGGCGAGCGATGCGCCGTCGGGGATGTCGGCGACCGCCTCGGCGGCTGACTCCCACGTCTTGTCGATCACGTGCTACTCCTTCGTTGCCGGACGATCTCCATCCTGCGTCCGTCGCGCGCGCGCCGACCCACCGCGGTTTGCCATGTGGAAGTCCAAGGGCGTAGTGTCCACATCGTGAACACCTCAACGAAGAATGCGCGCTCGATCCCCGGCGCGCAGTCCGTCGCGAGGGCGGCGCAGCTGCTGCGCCTGGTCACCTCAGCGGGTGCCGAGGGCGTGTCGGTGGTCGACCTCGCGCGTCGCGCGGAGCTCACCCGGCCCACCGCCCACCGCCTGCTCTCCGCGCTGCGCCACGAAGGCCTCGTCGACCAGGACGATCGCACGGGCCGGTGGATGCCCGGACCCGAGCTCTACCTCATGGGGTCGGTCGCGGCATCCCGCTATGACATCACCGGTATCGCCCGCGACATCGTGCGGTCGCTCGCGGTGCGCACCGAGGAGAGCGCGTTCCTCTCGGTGCGGCGCGGAGACGAGACCGTGTGCCTCCTGCGCGAGGAGGGCAGCTTCCCGATCCGCTCGTTCGTGCTGTCGGAGGGCGTGAGGTTCCCGCTCGGCGTGGCCTCGGCCGGCCTCGCGATCCTCGCGTTCCTGCCGCCCCACGATGTGGACGCCTACCTTGAGCGGCATCCGGAGCTCGCCCGCCGGTGGGGCGCGTCGCATGGCGAGAAGCGCCTGCGTGCCCGCCTGCGCGACACCCACGAACGCGGGTACGCGGTCAACCCGGGACTGATCGTCGAGGGCAGCTGGGGCCTCGGCGCGGCGGTGTTCACCAGGGAGGGCCACCCGCAGTGGGCACTCAGCCTCACGGGCGTCGAGTTCCGCTTCGGCCCCGAGCGACTGCCCGAGCTCGGACGCACGCTCTTGGCGCACGCCCACCAGCTGACGACGCGCATCGCCTCCGCCGCCCGCTGAGCCGCGACCCGCTCCCCGCCGCCCGGTCCCCGTCGCCCGTAGCCCGCCACCGTCGCCCGCCGCCACCCTCCTTCGCTCACCTGTCACGATGTGCCGCGGCGGGGGGGCACTACGTGACAGACGAGCATCAGGGGGTCGGGGCCGCGGCGAGCTCCTCGCGCACGGCGGCGGCGACGACATCAGCGCCACCCGGCGACATCACGATCGTGTAGTGGTTGAACCGGTCGAGCCTCTCGTGGCGCACCGAGGGCGTCGCCGCGAGCACGCGAGCGAGGTGCTCCGGCGCGTACAGCCCCGGTTCCTCGTCCTGCAGACCGCGCGGCACGGTCACCAGCCGGACGGGATGCCGCAGCCCGGCCAGCGCGTCGGTCAGGCCGGTTCCGGTGTTCATGTCACGCGTGTCGTCGGCGGTCGTGCGATAGCTCGTCGCGGGGCGCAGCGCTCCCGCCCCGTCGTCGACGAGATCGTAGGCGAGATAGTCCTCGAGCTCGGGTGTCCAGTCGCCCCGGAAGGCGGGGTGCCCCCGCCAGAAGTCCAGGTACTCCTGCACGTCGGCGAAGCGCATCGAGAGCCGGGCGGCGGTGGGACCGAGGATGCCCGCAACGAGAGCGTCGGTGTCGAGCCCGGCGGGGACGTCGAGCGGCAGACCCCCGTCGACGAGCACGAGGCGCGACACGCGCTCGGGATAGAGGTGGGCGAAGACGACGGCGACGAAGGCGCCCATCGAGTGGCCGACGACCACGGTGCGGGCGATGCCCAGCGCGTCCAGCGCCGCCGCGAGGTCTTCGGCGTGGGCGCGCATGCCTGCCGGCCCAGAGACGTCGTTGCTCGCACCGCGTCCGCGCAGGTCAGGCGCGACGGCCCGCACGCCGGGGAGCCGGTCGACGACGAACGGCCAGGCGAGGTGGGAGGACGTCACGCCGTGGATCAGGAGGACGTCCGGCGCGGCGGCCTTGGCCGGGGCCGGATCCCACACCGCCACGCGCAGGTCGCCCCCGGCGACCGGCACATCGAGAGTGCGGTAGGTGTGCCCGATGCGGGTCTGCGTCGAGGTCATCGCGCCGTCCACCCGCCGTCCATCGTGTAGGACGCGCCGGTGACCATGCCCGACTTGTCCGACACGAGCCAGCCGGCGAGGGAGGCGACCTCGTCGGCCTCGACGAGACGCTTCACGGCGGTCTCGGTGAGCATGATCTTCTCGACGACCTCACTCTCGGGGATGCCGTGCACCTTCGCCTGATCGGTGATCTGCTTCTCGACGAGCGGTGTGCGCACGTACGCCGGGTTGATGCAGTTGCTCGTCACGCCGTGGGCGGCACCCTCGAGCGCGGTCACCTTCGAGAGTCCTTCGAGGCCGTGCTTGGCGGCGACGTAGGCCGACTTGAACGCGCTCGCGCGCAGGCCGTGAGCGCTCGAGATGTTGATGACGCGCCCCCAGCCCTTCTCGTACATGCCGGGGAGCGCCGCGCGCACCAGCAGGAAGGGCGACTCGAGCATCAGCCGCAGGAGCAGCCGGAACGCGTCGGGGTCGAAATCCGGGATCGGGCTGACGCGCTGGATGCCGGCGTTGTTGACGAGGATGTCGACGTCGAGAGTCAGATCGTCGAGCGCGGCCGTGTCGGAGAGATCCACCACCCACGCCTCGCCGCCGACCTGCGCCGCCGCGGCGGCCGCGGCATCCGCATTCAGATCCGCGATGATCACGTGTGCACCGCGCCCCGCGAACTCGTGGGCGCACGCGAGCCCGATGCCGCTCGCTCCGCCGGTGACGAGGGCTCGCTTGCCCGCCAGGTCCTGCTCGGCCATCACTTCGGTCCTTCCGGCTGCGTCGTCCTCGGCGCCAGCGCGTTGTCGATGAGTCGGGTCATCCCGTCGAACACGACGGGATCGAGCTGTGCGGGCGGGCGTCCATCGGCGTCGCGCTCCCACAGCAGGAAGCGCATGCCGATGAGCTCGCCCATGCCCATCAGCGCCCATGCGGTGGTCTCGGGATCGAGGGCGCGGTCGACGTCGCCCACCTCCTGCGCCTGGCGCAGGCCGGCCTCGTATCCCTCGACGATCCGGGTGTAGTGCAGGCGCAGCACCTCGGGCGAGACGAACTCCGCTTCGCGCACCACCCGGTAGAGGGCGGGATGCTCCGCCGTGAAGCGGAAGAATCCCGCGAAGCCTGCCCGCTCGGCGTCGAGGCGCGACGTGGCGCCTTCCATGGCTTCCGACATCGAGTGCCGCACGCGGCGGTTGAGGTCGATGACCAGCGCCTCGAAGATCGACTGCTTGCTGTCGAAGTACAGATAGAACGTGCCGAGCCCGATGCCCGCGCGCTCGGTGATCTTGACGATGGATGCCTCGTGGTAGCCCTGCTCGGCGAACACGACCTCGGCGGCTTCGAGCAGTCGCCGACGCGTGGCCTCGCCGCGCTTTGTCAGCGGGCGGCCCGTCGCCGGGGAGATGAGCTCCGCGTCGTCGTCGACCATTCCGTCGGGAAGCGTCATGGCCCCACCCCTTCCGTCTCATGATCGGGCGTCGCCACCCGATCCCCCGCGATGAGCCGTCGTGCCCGGTCGCGCAGCCGCGAGCGGGCGAGCTTCTCGATCGTCGCGCGCGGCAGCGCGTCGACGAACTCCACATGCGTCGGCACCTTGAACCCCGCGAGATCCCGCCGTGCGTGCGCGAGCACCTCGTCGGTCGACAATGCCGCGCCGGGCGTCGCGACCACGAATGCCACGCCCCGCTCGCCCCACACCGGATCCGGCACGCCCACGACGGCGGCGGCCTCGATGAGGGGGTGCCGGGTGAGCGCGTGCTCGACCTCGGCGGGTGCGACGTTCTCGCCGCCCGAGATGAAGATGTCCTTGATGCGGTCGACGATGCGGAACACGCCGTCGGCGTCGCGGTGCACGAGGTCACCCGTGCGCAGCCACTCGCCGCTCATCGTGCGCGCGGTCGCCGCGCCGTCGCCGAGGTAACCCGCGAACACGCTGGGGCCGCGCACCCACAGCTCGCCGGTGGCGTCGCCGTCCAGCGGAAGACCCGTCTCGGGGTCGACGATCCGCACCGAGACGTGCGGATAGGGCCGCCCGACCGCGCCCGGGTGGGCCGCCGCCTCCTCAGACGACAGGTGCAGCACGTTGGGCGCCGCCTCGGTCAGGCCGTAACCCTGGGTGAGCGCGACGCCGCGGTCCGTCCACTGCTCGTGCAGCGGGGCCGGCATCGTGGCGCCTCCCACGAGTGCCAGGCGGAGGGACGAGACATCCGTGGTCGGCCACTCCCGGTCTGCCGCGAGGAGCGCATACTGCGTCGGCACGCCCATCATCGCCGTCACGCCGCGTTCGGCGATCAGCTGCAGGACACGCGCGGGCTGGAACGAGCGCTCCAGCACGACGGTCGCACCGACCCACCATGCGAGCAGCGGCTGGCAGTTCCATGCCGCGATGTGGAACTGCGGCAGCATCGCGAGCACGACATCGTCCTGCGTGAGGGGCAGCGCCTGGGCGAGCGCGAGGTTGTTCCAGAAGCAGTTGGCGTGCGTGAGCACGACACCCTTCGGTGCGGCCTCGCTGCCCGAGGTGAAGACCACCAGCAGCGGGTCGTCGTCCTGCACGGGACGGCGTGGCCGCGGCGAGGCGGATGCCGCGACGGCGGCTTCGACCCCGGTTGTGCCGAGCACGGCCACGGGCAGCGCCCGGTCCAGGCCGCGCAGGGCCTCGCCCGCGAGGGCCGCGTGCTCGTCCTCGACGAGCAGCAGCACCGGGTCGGCACGGTGGAGCTGGTCGGCGAGCTCGCGCGGAGTCAGCCGCCACGACAGCGGCACGAACGCGATGCCGCCGAGAGCGCACGCGAAGAAGGCGACGACGTGGTCGGTGGAGTTGCCCGACACCGTGGCGATGCGGTCGCCCGCGCCGTGGCCGGCGCGCCGCAGTGACTCGGCGAGGGCGACGGCGCGTGCCGCCAACGTGGCGTAGTCGGTCGTCACGCCGCGGTCGTCGACGGCGGTGCGCTGCGGCGAGCGGGACGCGCGATCGATGAGCCAGCGCCCGATCGTGTGGGCGCCGTCGTCGGACTCGGCAGGCCAGGTCACGCGCGCACCTCCGCCGGAGCCTCCGCCGCCTCGTCGTCGAGGGTCTGCAGGGTGCCGCGGACCTTCTCGCCGCGGCGGCGCCGCATCGCGCTGTCGATCGTGCCGGCGATGCCGCCGGGCAGGAACATGACCACGAGGATGAACAGCACCCCGAGGATGAACAGCGGCTCCGACAGCGGCACGCGCAGCACGTCGGGCAGGCCGGCGATGGCGTCCGATCCGGCGAGGACCGTCAGTCGCTGGTCGAGGAGCGTGTACAGCACACCGCCAACGATGGCACCCCACCGGAACCCGACGCCACCGAGCACGACCATCACGAGGATCGTGATCGTGAGGTCGGCCGACACCGCGCGGGGCACGGTGCCCGACTGCAGCAGCATGTACGCCACGCCGGCGAGGCTCGCGAGGACCGCGGCGATCACGAACACGAGCAGTCGCACGCGGTACGGCGAGAGCCCGAGCACGCGCACCCGCTGCTCGTTCTCGCGCGTCGCCCGGGCGAGATGGCCGAGGCGCGAGGTGTCGACCCACAGCGTCACCAGATACACGACCACCAGCACCGTGAGCGTGAACCAGTAGAGGTTGCGGGTGTTGATCACGCCGATGAGGAAGTCGGGCACCTGATCGGTCTCGAGC
Source organism: Microbacterium gallinarum (assembly GCF_014837165.1). Classification (GTDB taxonomy): domain Bacteria; phylum Actinomycetota; class Actinomycetes; order Actinomycetales; family Microbacteriaceae; genus Microbacterium; species Microbacterium gallinarum. Next base: position 121,293 of record NZ_JACSPM010000004.1, on the reverse strand, counting down.
CCAAGCCCTTCCTCACCTCCGGTGATCTGCGAGTTGCGCCGGACCAGCACCGAGCCGGCCTGCGCGAACGCGAGGGTGACCATCGCGAACGGGATGCCCGAGACGCGCATCGAGACGGCGCCCGTGACGAAGGCGATGACCATCCCGCCGATCAGGGCGATGAACACACCCGGCCACAAGGGCACGCCGAAGTGCTCGAGTGCGATGCCGAGCCCGTACGCGCCGGCGCCGAAGTACAGGGCGTGACCGAACGACAGCATCCCGCCCGATCCGAGCAGCAGGTTGTACGACAGCGCGAGCGCGGCGAACACCATGCAGAGGGACAGCAGCGCGAGGGTGCCCGGCATGTATGTGGGAGTGGGAAGGATGCCGGGAAGCGACAGGTTCAGCATCGGCAGCAGCGCCATGAACCCGACGAGGGCGACGCCGAAGACAGCGGGCACGAGGCGGCGGACGCCGCCGGCGGTGACGGTCGATTGGGCGCTCATGCCTTCTTCCCCAGGAGTCCGGCCGGGCGCACCAGCAGCACCACGGCGAGGAGGATGACGACGATGAAGTCGCCGGTTCCTCCGAGATAGAAGTTCGCGAACTGCTGCAGAACCGCGACGAGGACGGATGCCACGGCCGCACCCGTCAGCGACCCGAGACCGCCCACCACGGTGACGATGAACGCGAAGATCAGCAGCGTCGCCCCGAGATGTGCGGAGACGAAGGTGGAGTAGTGCATCGCGAGCACTCCCCCGATGCCGGCGGCCGCACCTCCGATCGCGAAGACGAGGGTGAACGACCGTCGCACGTCGATCCCGAGGGCCGTGACCATGGAGCGGTTCTCCACGCCGGCGCGGATGATCATGCCGTAGCGCGTGCGCTTGAGGAACAGCACGAGGGCGCCGAGCACGAGGGCGGCGGCGATCATGAGCACCCAGTAGGTGTTCGGGATGCGGGCGCCGAGCACGTCGGTCGTCTGGCGCAGCCACGCCGGGCCCGAGATGTGGATCGGATCGGTGCCCCAGATGCCTTCGAACAGGGCGACGGCGGCGAACGAGAGTCCGACCGTCACGAGCACCTGCTCGATGTGCCGCTCGTACAGCGGACGGATCAGCACGAGCTCGGTGAGCGTCGCGAACACGGCGCCGACCCCCGCTCCGACGAGCACCGACAGCAGGAAGGAGCCCCACGAGTCCGTGCCGAGCGCCTGCGCGACCATCCAGCCCATGAAGGCGCTGAGGGTGAGGAAGGCGCCGTGCGCGAAGTTGAGCACGTGCATGAGCCCGTAGATGAGGCTCAGCCCGCTCGCGACGAGGAAGTAGAGGGCGCCGAGGCCGACGCCGGTGATGAGGGTGAGGACGAGCGTGCTCATGCGCGGTCGCCCTCCGTCCCGTGTGCGTGAGTGGGCTCTGCGTGCACGCCCAGCAGCCGCCGGGTGAGGTCGTCGTCGTCGAGGATCTCGCGGGCCTTTCCGATGTGCACGACGCGTCCGCCGCCGATGACGACGGCCGTGTCGGCGAGGCGGCGCACCACCTCGAGGTTCTGTTCGACGAGGAGGATCGGCACGGTCTTCGCCGCTTCCTCGAGGGCATCCGCCACCTCGGTGACGATCTTGGGCGCGAGGCCCTTGGTCGGCTCGTCGACGAGCAGGAGTCGGTTGTCGTTGATGAGCGCCCGCGCAACGGACACCATCTGCTGCTGTCCGCCCGAGAGCGTGCCCGCCGGCTGGTCCCGCCGGGCGACCAGGTCAGGGAAGAGCTCGGCCACGAACTCGCGGCGCGGTGCGCGCTGTCGCTCAGCCAGCGCCAGGTTCTCGGCGACGGTGAGCGACGAGAAGATCTCGCGGTCTTCCGGCACGTACCCGACACCCTTGCGGACGATCTTGTGGGTGGGGAGGGTGTCGATGCGCTCGCCCGCGAGGCGCACCTCGCCACGGCGGTGGATCAGACCCAGGATGCCGCGCAGCGTCGACGTCTTGCCCACGCCGTTGCGGCCGAGGACCGCCGTGATGCCGACAGGCGGCATCTCGAAGGTGACGTCCTCGACGACCTGCTGGCCGGCGATCGAGCACCGCAGTCCGGAGACGGTGAGGATGGCGTTCATCCGGCGGCCCCCGTCCCGAGGTAGGCGCTCTGCACGAGCCGGTTGTCCATGACGGCCTGCGGGGTGTCGTAGGCGATGATCGTGCCGAAGTACATCACCGCGACCTTGTCGACGAGGCCCATCAGCACGTCGATGTGGTGCTCGACCATGAGGACGGTGCACCCCTTCTCGCGATGCAGGTCACGGATGTTGCCGACGAGCCCGTCGACGTCTCCCGAGCCGACTCCGGCCATCGGCTCGTCGAGCAGCACGATGCTCGTCTCGGTGGCCAGCAGCACCGCGATCTCGAGCTTGCGCTTGTCGCCGTGCGAGATGTCGCCTGCGGCCGAGTCCCGCTTGTGGCTGAGCCCGACGGCCTCGAGCTTCTCGAGGGCGAGCTCGGTCGCGGCATCCGATCGCCTCGGGAATCGCAGCAGCGACCCTGAGCCGCCCAGCGAAACCTGGGCCGCGAGACGCACGTTCTCGAGCACGGAGAGCCGCGGGAAGAGGCTCGACGTCTGGAAGGTGCGCCCCAGTCCCGCCCGCGCCCGGGCGGGCACAGACGCCGTGGTGATGTCGTCGCCGTCGAGCAGAACCTGCCCGGCGGTCGGCTTCAGGAGGCCGGAGACCACGTTGAACAGTGTGGTCTTGCCGGCTCCGTTCGGGCCGATGACGCCCACGAGCGAGCCCGCGGCGACGTCGAGGTCGACATCTGTGAGGATCGTCGCGCCGCCGATCTGCAAGCCGAGGCCTGCGACCTGCAGCCGTGAGCCGCGAGTCGCGGGCGGCGCGGACGGAACTGGGGTGCTCATCGTTCGGTGAGGCTCCCGATCACTCGGCGGCTTCGGCCGGCGCGACGGCGTCGGCTGCGGCCGTGTCGACGAGCTCGGGCACGAACGCGCCGCCGTCGGCGACGAGCTTGACCTGGTACATCTCCTGGATGAGCGCGTGGTCGCTCGCACGCACGGTCATCGTGCCCTTGGGACCCTCGAACTCGAAGCCTTCCAGCGCCTCGACCATGGCGTCGACGTCTCCGGCGCCCTCCTTGATCGCCTGGACGATCATGATGGCGGCGTTGAAGCCGTCGGGGCTGAAGAGGTCGGGCGTACCGCCCGCCGACTCGATGGCGTCGACCATCGCCGCGTTCACCTCGTTGTCGGGCGCTCCCGGGAAGTAGTGGTTCAGGAAGTTGATCTTCTCGGAGGCCTCGCCGTACGCCCCGAAGGTGGCGGCGTCGCCGAGACCGGTGACGACGGGGATCTCATCGAGCACGCCCTGCTGGCTGAGCGCCTGCCACATCGCGCCCGAGGTCGCACCTGCCCACGCCACGAAGACGAGGTCGGGCGCGCCCGTGAGGATCTGCTGAGCGAACGGTGTGAACTCGGTCGCGTCCTCGGCGACGAGCACCGAGGTGACCGTGGCGCCCTGGCCGCCCAGGATCGCGTCGACCGCCGCGACGTTGCCCTGACCGAAGGCGTTGTCCTGGGCGAACACGGTGACCGTCTTGCCCTCGATGTCATCGAGGAACGTCCCGGCGGTGGCGACGTCCTGGGCGCTCTGGCGGCCCGAGCGGAACGTGTAGTCGTTGACGCCCGTCAGTGCGTCGGCTGCTGCCGGGCCCGAGATGTAGAGGACCTTGTTCTGCTCGGCCTGCTCGGCGACCGCCAGTGCGACGCCTGAGGACGCCGTGCCCGCGATGATGTTCACGCCTTCGCCGATGAGCTCCTTCACGACCGTGACCGCCTTGTCGGGGTCGCCCGCGTCGTCCTTGTACTCGACGTCGATCGTCGTGCCGTCGACCTCGCCCGTGCCGTCGGTGGCGTAGTCGAGGCCCGCCTTGAACGCGTCGAGGTACTGCTTGCCGTAGCCGGCGAGAGGGCCGGACTCGCTCGTGACGACGCCGACCGTGATCTCGGCCGGGCGGTCGTCGCCGTCAGCGGGCGCGCCTCCGGGCTGGGCCTGCGGCGCGCAGGCCGCCAGGAAGATCGCGGCCGTGGCGACCACGGACCCCATGAGCAACTTCTTCGAAACCCGCATGTGCGTGCCTTTCGCCGTTGGAAGGTTCGGGTGCCCGGATCGGGCATACCTGAAATCCGATTCAGGTATTCGCAAATGTAGGAAGTCCAGCCCGTCCGGTCAAGTCGAGGTGGTGTCCGGGCGGCTGTCGTTATCGAATCGCGATGGAGTGCGTGGTGGTCGAGCAGCGGAGCGAGACGACACGCACTCAGACGAGATAGGCATCGACGAGCAGCGACCCGCGGATGTCGCGCAGCACGTCGATGAGCCGGTCGACGCCTCGGCGTCCGACCGACGAGAGCTGCACGTCGTAGGGACCGATCGGCTCGAGCCGGCCGGTGCGGATCCGCACGACCTCCCATCCGGTCGCGCGCAGTGTGCGGTCTTTGCGGCGATCGGCGTCCTCCCGCTTACCCACGTGCTCGAGCCCGTGGCGGCCGGTGCTGTCGTACTCGATCGCGATGCGCAGCTCGGGCAGGAGGATGTCGGGCCACACCTCGACGTGGTCGAAGAACGGGCGCGACACCCGCACGGCATTCCTGCCGGACGTCACCCCGAGCCGCGCGAACACGTCGGCGCGCAGCTGCGCCTCGACGGCGGATGCCGGGCGCGGAGCGCACACGCTGACGAAGGACTCGCCCGCCGGAAGACCGGGCGTCTTGGGGCAGAGCGTGCGTGGAGGCCGCGGCGGGCGGGCGCGCTTCGGCCGCGCGACGGGCTCGCCCAGGATCGCGACGGGCGCACGCGCCGACGTCGAGCAGTCGGGGCACCACGCGGAACGCCGGCGCTCCCGCCCCGGACGGTTGCGCTGCTCGGCCGGCGTCGCGGCGAACGAGTGCCCCGCCTCGCACTGCCACAGCAGCAGCACGTCGGCCGCCGGCGGGATCTGCGTGAGCGTGATCCCGGCGTTCAACTCGGGGTGGTACTGCCGGATGAGTGCCGGGTACGGCGCCCAGGCTTCGCGGTAGGTGCCGACCGGGTACGGCACGTCGGCGCCGCGCGAGAACTGGCGCCTGGCCCACCACAGTTCGACCCGCTCCGGCATGCCCGGCACGATAGCGCGGACCTCCCCCACCGGCGTGACGATGGCCCCGGTGAACGAAGAAGAGCGGCCCGTTCGGGACCGCTCTTCTGAGGTGGTGCACCCCCAGGGACTTGAACCCTGAACCCACTGATTAAGAGTCAGTTGCTCTGCCGATTGAGCTAGAGGTGCGTGATTCGCACGAGGCGAACCGAGGGTCAACATTAGCATCACGATTGCGTCACCGGAAATCGAGGTCGAGACGAGGCCGTTATCCTGGTCGACGTGACCTCCCCCACCTCGCCGACGCGCTTCGACGCGCCCTTCGAGGGCGAGCTGGAGGCCGATCTCGCACTCGCTCTCCGGCTGGCGGATGCTGCGGACGCGGCATCCATGAGCCGTTTCGATGCCGCCGATCTCGAGGTGAGCCTGAAGGCCGACGCCAGCCACGTGACCGAAGCCGACCTCGCCACCGAGCGCGCGATCCGCGCCATGCTCGAGACGGAACGGCCGGCCGACGGCGTCTTCGGCGAGGAGTACGGCGTCACCGGCGACACGCGCCGGCAGTGGATCATCGACCCGATCGACGGCACCGCCAACTACCTCAAGGGCATCCCCATGTGGACGACGCTGATCGCGCTCGCGGTCGACGGCGTCCCCCGTGTCGGGGTGGCCAGCCAGCCCGCGATCGGACGCCGCTGGTGGGCCGCCACCGGTCACGGCGCGTGGACCGATGTGCCCGGCAGCGAGCCGCGTCGGCTGGCGGTCTCGTCCGTCGACTCGATCGCCACCTCGAGCGTCAGCTTCCAGAGCATCGGACAGTGGCGGGATGCCGGCAAGCTCGACGCTCTCGAGCGGCTGACGGCCTCCGTGTGGCGCGACCGCGGCTACGGCGACGCGTGGCCCTACATGCTCCTGGCCGAGGGGCGGCTCGAGCTCGTCGCGGAGTTCGGGGTGAAGGAGTACGACATCGCCGCGCTCGTGCCCATCGTGACCGAGGCGGGTGGCCGTTTCACGTCGTTCGACGGCAACGACTCGCTCTCCGAGCGCTCCTCGCTCGCGACCAACGGCGTGCTGCACGACGACTACCTCCGCCTCCTGCACTCCGCCCGATCCTTCCACTGACCGATCCGCTCCCCCGGAGACCGCACGATGATCCCCCCACGTCACCGCTTCGCCACTCGCGCCGTCGTCATCCTGGCGGCCGCGGCGCTGCTCGCCTCGTGCGCGGCGAGCCCCCCGTCGGCGGCGCCCGATGCCACGCCGACGCCGGTGGCGACCGAGCCCGCTCCGGAGCCCTCGACGACGCCCGAGCCGGAGCCGGCGGCCTCGGACGAGCCGACCTGCGAGACGCTCATCGGCGAGACCGTCGTCGAAGACTTCGCGAGCCTGGGGTGGACCTCGCAGACGGAGCCGTTCTACATCGGCAGCTTCGAAGTCGCCGAGGGCATCCAGTGCGTCTGGGCCGACTTCGACGGCCCAGCGGGCGACCACGGACAGATGTTCGGCTGGGCCCGCATCTCCGACGAGGACGCCTCGGCGACGCAGTCCGAGCTCGTGTCGCAGGGGTGGATCCGCGAAGAGGGCCCGGAGGGCGTGTACATCACCGAGAGCCCCGCCACGACGATCACCACCGACGACGAGGGCTACGGAATGACCTATCTGTACGCGTCCGGCTGGGTGAAGCTCGCCGACACCAAGCAGGGACTGCTGCTCATCGAGTGGCCGAAGTCCTGACGGCGAACACGCCGACAGCGGAAGAGGCGGAGGGCTGATCCGAAGATCGCCCTCCGCCTCCTTCACCGACGGGTCGTCACACGCGGGGGTTGGGCCCTCTGGGAGAGGTACGTATGTCGGACCTCCGGACGCCACCGTGGGGGTGGCGGTTGGTCCGGTGCCTGGGGGTAGCAGATCAGCGGTTTCGCCAATCGCCGCTGATCAGGCCCTGGCCTGTCGGTGACAGCTCGATGTATCAGGACATCGGCTGCGGTCATGAGTCGGGTAATCGGGTGAAGAGAGTTTCGGGATGTGCCCGTTGCCTCCGGGTCCCGAGGGAACCCGGAGGCAACGGACGGTCTTGCTACTCGACCACCGCGAACGTGCTGTTCGCGCTGACGGTCTGCTGCGCCTCCGATCCATCCTGGTAGGTGATCGTCACCCGGATCCAGCGACCGATGTCGTCGGCAGTCGGAGCGTAGATCGCCCCGGTCTGGGCCGGGTTGTACGCCACCCAGTCCGCCTCGGTAGCGACGGCCGGATCGACTCCCGAGGAGGACCACACGTAGGTGAGAGCGCCCTCGTCGAACAGCCCGTCGGGGTCCGTCGGGATCCCCGCGGCGATCGGATCTCCGACCGAGGGGGCAGCGACCGTGAAGGTCAATGCACCCGGGAACTGGACATCCTGCACCTGAGCTGTCGACACGGCCCGCTCCGCGGTGCGGAACTCACCGTTCGCGGCGAGGTAGCTCACCGTGACCCTCAGGAACTGGCCGACCGCCTCCTGCGTCGGGGTGTACGTCGGAGACACCTGGTTCAGTGCCAGCACCTCCCACTCGCCGACGGTGTCCGCCGTGTCGCCCTCGCCGGCCCACCACGTGAAGCGGAGGTTGGTGGCACCCGGCTCGTTGAACGGGACGGTGCGTGCCGCGTCGTTCCAGAGCATGGCCGTCACCGGCTGGCCCTCGATCGGCTCGGTCGGAGACATCGTCGCGAAGGCCGTCTGGGCACACGAGACCAGCTGACCGTCGACGATGTTGGCGCAGCCGTCTGCGAACTGCAGACGCTCGAACCCGCGGATCACGTCGACTCCGTCGCTCTCCTCGGCTTCCTGCACCGCCGTGTGCTCCACTCGCCAGTACCCCGAGCCTGCGAAGCCCAGCTCACTCACCGTGTAGGCATCGAACACGTCGTTGTACTGTGCGATGTCGATCGCGTCCGAGTCGTCGTAGACGATGTCGCGAGCGATGTCGATCGCGCCCGGGTTGATGGCACCGGAGAACACGGCTTCCTGCAACTCCGCCGCACTGTCGTAGTACGTGTAGTTGCCCGGGGTACCCGTCCGGAGGCGCACGCGGAGCATCGCGTCGCCGTCGAGGTAGTCGTTGCCACCGCGTCCTTCGATCGTGTCGGCACCGGGGCCGCCGATCATCACCTTGTGGACACCGTCCGCGTCGATCTCAGGAGCGTCGCGCATGATCGGGAGCGTGAAGTCCCCGATTGCCACGCCGTTCACGACCGGCTTGAGCATGGCCTCGAATCCCTCGACCAGGTCGAGCGTGGCCTGCGTTGCCTTGTTGAGCGGAGCCTCAGCCACCGTGGTGAGGTCATCCGGCTCAACGAGCGGACCGCGCAGGACGTCGTTGCCGGCTCCACCCGACAGCGCCTCGAGCAGGTCGTAGCGAGACCGCAGCTGCTCCTGCGTCTCGTAGATCCGGTTGAAGGCCCAGTCCGACTCGACACCCTGCGTCTGACCGTAGTAGGTCAGCCAGTCGAACCCGAGGTTGCCCAGGTGACGGTCGGTGCCGAAGCGCTCACCGATGAGGATGTCGTCGCCACCCTCGCCTTCGATGTCGTCGTCTCCGAGGCGTCCTGCGACCACGTCGTTGCCACCCAGAGTGTCATTCTGGGCCTGATCGGCGTTGTCGCCCTGCAGCAGGTCGGCGTGGCTGGATCCTTCGACCCAGTCGTCGTGCTCACCGCCGAACACCGTGGTGCGACCGGAGGTGCCGAGCACGATGTCATCACCCAGGCCGGCGAAGATGCTCGTGGCGTCTCCACCACCGTTCATGATGAAGTCGTCGCCGCTGCCGCCGATCGCGAGGTCGACACCGGGTCCGGTGTGCATCGCGTCGTTACCCTGCTTTCCCTTGAGGTTGTCATCACCGAACGAGTCCGTGATGATGTCGTCGCCCTTGCCGCCGACGAGCGCGTCGTTGCCCGACCCGCCCTCGATGCGGTCGTTGCCGTCGTAACCCCAGATCGCGTCGTCGCCCTCGTCACCCCGGAGGTTGTCGTTCGCCGGGGTGCCGTGCATTGCGATGTGCTCGTCACCCTGCCAGCGCCACTGCCCGTTGACCAGGCTGAGACCCGGCTCGCGCTGGCCCACCGGGAGAGCAGCCTGCTCAGCGATGTCGATCACGGGATCCTGCAGTGCGAAGATGTCCGCCGGCAGGTGGGACGCATCCGTGTTGCGCTGGATGAGATCCGAGAACGTGTTGCCCTCGAGTGCAGCGAACAGCTGCTCACCCTGGTTGCGGAACAGGTAGTAGAACCGGTCACCGAACTGGAGCTTCTCGAGCTGCGTCTCGAACACGAAGTTGAACGTCGAGCCGAGCATGCCGCCGAACGGATCGAGCCGTTCTGCGAGTCCGCCCATCCAGAAGTCCACCGTGTCGAGACCCGTCTCGGTGTTCGCCCACGTGCCCGTGCTGAACATGAAGTCCAGACGGTCTTCAGGCGCGGACAGAGGCGCCGGCGCGAACGCCTGGAGCGCTTCCTCCACTGCGAGGCTCACGACACCCTTGCCACCCAGGATGAAGATCCGCCCGGGGCTGAGCGCGGCGATCTTCTGGCGAAGCGCCGGCGTGAGACCGGTCGGCGGGACGAGCAGAAGCGGAGCACCGTTGATCCCGGCCGCCGGAGTCGCCGTCAGCGCGTCGGGGAAGTTCGCCCCGGTCGCGAGGTACAGCGTGTCCGAGCCGTTCGGGAAGAAGTGGTTCACGATCTGCAGTGCCGTCTCGTACCGGTTCGCACCGCCGAGGCGGACCACCTGCCCGTCGGTGTAGGTGCGCAGCTGCGCTGCCACCTGCGCCGACACAGCCCCGGTACCACCCAGCACCACGATCTCGGTCGGGTCGAGCGCTGCGAGAGCAGTGCGCGTCACCGCCGGGATGGAGTTGGGCTGAACCAGGAGCATCGCTGCACTCTGGTCGGCTGCGACGGCAGCACCGGCGAGTGCGTCGGGGAAGTTCATGCCGTTGGCGATGAACACCCGGCGCCCGGGCTCGAGCTGCTGCGAGATCTTCGCTGCGGTCTCGAACCGGTTCACGCCGGCGATGCGCGAGGTCGGCGCGATCTCGTTGTAGGACGCGAACGCACGCGGACCGACGACGCTCGTCCCACCGAGGATCACGATCCGCTCCGGCTGGAGGTTCGAGAGCGCGATTCTCGTGGCCAGCGGGATCTCACCCGTGTCGTTGGGCGCCGCCAGCAGGATCGGGCCTCCCGTCTCCGCCGCGAGCGGGCCGCCCGCCAGCGCGTCGGGGAAGTTGTTCCCGCGCGAGATGTACGCCACCGGGACCGGTGCCTGGAAGTGCCGTTCCGCGATCGACATGGCCGTCTCGAAGCGATCCGAGCCGGCGAGGCGAACCACGAACTCCTCACCCAACGGTGCACCGTTGACGAGCAGTGCCGCCGCGTTGCGCTTCTCTTCGATCGTGTCGGCGTCGAGGATCGTCTCGTGCGTGCCGTAGGCCGCCACGAAGTTCACCAGCGAGGCGCGCTCGCCCGCCCGACCGAAGTTGTTGCCGTTCTTGATGTTCCGGCCGAAGTCGTCCCAGTTGGCGTAGGGGGCCAGACTCGGCTCCTTCGTTGCCGCGAAGAACGAGCGACGCGCTTCCTGCAGCGGCGGGACGCCGACATCGCGGCCGCGCAGCAGGTTGAACGTCGGCAGGTCGAGCGGGAGTCCCAGCAGGTTGTTGCGAAGGACGTCCACCACGTGCTCGTCGATCTGGCTGCCCACCCGCGACGTCATGCCGTTGATGAGCGATCCGGCCGCCTCTTCGGGGCTCAGCTGGCCGCCCATGTCGAACAGGTCAGGCGCGAGGAATCCGTCCAGCAGCGACACATCGCCGGCGCCGTTCGGCGCGATCAGGTTGTTCTCGGTGTTCTGCACCGGCTCGCGGCCGATCTCCTCGGTCATCATCGAGTGACCGAAGCGGTAGACCACGTGCGCGAACTCGGCGGTGATCGACGCATCGATCTTCGGGTCGTAGCTGTTCTCGTTGAACACCACCGCGTCGATCGTCGGAACGACCTTGCGTGCGAACTCCTCGAACACGAGGTGCTGGTACTGCATCTCGGTTGCGAACTTCGCCGCCTGGAAGAGCCGCTCCTGGTACGACCAGTCGTCCGCGGTGCCGGCGACCGGCTGCACGTTGTCCGGGTTGGGGTTCGGCACGTACCCGGGAAGGTCGTCGATGTCCACGTCCGACTTGTAGGAGTGGGTCTCACCACGGAAGGCCTTGGCGAACTCGGCGAGGCCGCCGCGCTCCTCGGAATCCTGCGCCACCAGGTACTCGGTACCCTGGGCGCCGGCGAGCAGGCGCTCGATCTGGCCGACCATGCGGTTGTGCTCGGCGTGGAACACCGAGTGCACTGCCGTCAGACCGATGTTCTCGTTCACTCGACCATCGCCCGCGATGTAGTGCTCGTCGAGCGTCGCATTGTCGTAGCCGGAGAGTGCGAGCTCGCCGTCCGGGTCAGGCAGCGGGCTGCCGTCCTCGTCGAAGCGCGGAAGCAGTTCGCCGCCCTCGGTCACGACCGGAGTCGCGCCGTGTGCGATGTCGTCGAGGAAGGCGTGACCGGTGCCGAGCACGTTGTCGGGCACGGGCGTTCCGCCCTCGGCTCCGCCGGCGACGAAGCCGCCGCCCTCGACGATGAACTGCGGGTAGCCGTTCACACCGGGGATGAAGTTGCCGTACGGGTCGACGAGCACCTGCGGAACGTCGAGCAGGTCGGCGTCCGTCAGCCTCAGCCCGAGGATGTTCGTGGCCTGCGCCTTGACATCACGCCACTTCGCCATTCCGCCGTTCTCGCCCTCGATCAGCCGACCGGTTGCCTGCGGGCGGCCGTCTGGGCCTTCGATGTACTCACGCAGGAACACCTGGTGTGCCGGGTGCGACGAGTAGGTCTGGTTCTGGTCGATGAACGGCGACGTGAGGTTCTGGTGCTCCGTGCCGTTGGCGACGCGCGTCGCGCGCGAGAGCGTGATGTAGTTCGCGTCAGGGTTGCAGTCGACGAGCTCCTCGGGGTCGTTGACGTTCGGACGCTGCCCACTCGTCGGGCAGTAGAGGGGGTCGTCGGCCTTCAGCGGAACGACCATGCTGCCGTTGCCCGCCTTGCCGACCAGGTCGAGACCGTGGTCGAAGAACTGGCCGAAGAAGCCCATGAAGGTGTTGAACGGCGCTGACAGCTCTTCATCGGGGGCGGTGTTCGGGATGTTCACCCGGTTCGTTCCCGGCACCTGGATGCCGGTACCCGCCTCCCACTGGTTCGCCACCGCCGGGTTGTTCATCGTCTGGTCGACGATGAGGTTGCTGATCTCACGCGGGTGGCTGTCGTACACGATGCCCTGCGTCTGCTCATAGCAGGTCAGACCCGGGTCGCAGATTTCGGTCTGCTCCGGAGTGTTCGGCGTGAACTCGAGGGTGGCGACCTCGGGCTCGGCCTGTCGCCACTCGGGCTCGAGCAGACGCGGGAACGGGTGGTCGGTTGCGCCGAAGTGCGTATCGATCAGGTTGTTGTAGCTGCCGTCGACCGTGCGGACGCCGGCGGGGCGCTTCACGTGGTTGACGCAGTTCTGCGCGACGCGCGGCTGGTCGGGGCAGTACAGCGTGTAGTTCGACGGGTTCGTCTGGTCGGCGGCGTGCGCTTCCGAGATCTGGATCTGACGCAGGATGAACTCCAGGTCGTTCTGCGTGAGAACGAACGAGGGATCCTCGTCAGTCGCCGCCACCGCTGGTGTCGGTGGTGGCGCGAGTATCAGTGTCGCCACCATGGCGACGGCGGCGATCAGCGCAACGACGATGGCGCGCGCTGATCGCCCTTCCCCAGTTGATCCGACGATTGAACGTGCGTGAGCGTTCATGCCCCAGCCTCCATGCGGACGTGCGCCCGCATCCCCAGTCCATGACGGTGACGTTCCCCATTTGATCGCCCCGCCGCAACCGCCTGGCAAGCGGTTACAGCGCTTGTCTACTCCTGCCGTCCAGGGATCGTCAAGTTAAGATTCAGTCAATTTCCAGGCGGCTTCATGCCGACTGCGCAAAGAGGACCCCCGATGCGCTCGGGGGTCCTCTCAGTCGGAGTCAGGCGGAGACGCGCTCACGCGGCCGGACGGCCTCGGGGGACGGCGCTGGCGACTCCGACCGCGAAAGGGCGCTCGGCCACCACGTGCGTCGTCCGAGGTCGTACGCGAGTGCAGGGACGAGCAGAGTGCGCACGACGAAGGTGTCGAGCAGCACCCCGAACGCGACGATGAAGGCGATCTGCGCCATGAACAGCAGCGGCAGGACACCCAGAGCGGCGAAGGTCGCAGCCAGGACGATGCCCGCCGATGTGATCACGCCGCCGGTGAACACCAGGCTTCGCAGCACGCCTTCGCGCGCGCCGTGGATGACGGACTCCTCCCTCGCACGTGTCATCAAGAAGATGTTGTAGTCCACGCCCAGCGCGATGAGGAAGACGAACGCGAACAGAGGCACCGTCGGGTCGGCACCGCCGAATCCGAACACGACGTTGAAGACGATCGCCGACACCCCCAGCGCGGCCGCGTACGACAACGCGACGCTGCCGACGACGAGAAGCGGTGCCACCACGGAGCGCAGCAGGAGCACCAGCAACCCGAGAATGCACAGCAGCACGAGGGGGACGATCAGTGAGCGGTCGACGATGGCCGCGGCATTCGCATCGACGTCGATCGCCGTCTGCCCACCGACGAGGATGTCGTCGCCCACGTCATCGAGCGCGCTGCGCAGTTCTCGCACGGTCTTCTCGGCTGCGAGCGTGTCAGCCGCATCGTCGAGCGTCACCTCGAGGAGCACCTGATCATCGATCACGAGCGGAGCCGGCGGGATGCCCACCCCGGGTGCGAACGTCTGCACCCCGGCCGCTGTGATCGGCGCCGGCCCGGCCAGCGTGGTGATCCGGGCGGAGTCCACCCCCGGCACCGCGAGGATCGCTTCGGTGGTCGCGAGCATCCGTTCGGTGTCCACGAGGACGATGGCCGGCGTGCCCGCCCCTGCGGGATAGTGCTCGGCGAGAACATGGAGTCCCTCCCGGGCCTGCGACTCGCCCATCACGTACTCGCTCGACGGTGAGCCGTCGGCTTTCAGCTGCGTCAGCCCCAGCGCCATCACTACAAGGGCCAGCGTGGTGACGATCCACACCGTCCGATGCCGCTTCGCGACCAGGCGTGCGAGTCGCGCCCAGAGGCCATCGCCGGTGAGCACGTCGGCTCGGGTGACATCGGCACCTGAGAACGCGGCCACCTTCCGCGGCCAGAACGCCGCGCGTCCGGCCCAGAGCAGCAGCGCCGGCAGAAGGGTGAAGGAGGCGAGCAGCGCGAAGACGATCCCGATGGAAGCGATGGGACCGAGGGTTCGGTTCGAATCGAGTTGGCTCACGAGCAGCACCATCAGAGCGACGATGACCGTGAGACCCGAGGCGAGGATGGGCTGCCATGAGCGCTTGAGCGCCGCCCAGGTGGCCTCCCACTTCGACTCGCGTCGCCTGAGCTCCTCGACGTACCGGGAGATGTACAGCAGCGCGTAGTTCGTCGTCGCGCCCACGACGAGGATCAGCAGGATGCCCTGGGTCTGCCCGGCGAGCAGTATCGCGCCCGATCGCGCAAGCCCGGAGACGATGATCACCGACCCGCACAGCGCGGCGAGGCTCGTCGCGAGCACGAGCACCGGCAGGAGCGGCGATCGGTAGACGACGACGAGGATCAAGAAGACCGCTCCGAGCGCGACCAGCAGCAGCATCCCGTCGATACCCGAGAAGGCGTCGATGATGTCGGCGGCGAATCCGGCGGGGCCGGTGACGTAGACGCCGGAGGCCTGCGACACGGCGCCGCCCAGTTCAGCGCGCAGCGCGGCCACCGACTCGTCGAGCTCCCCTGCGGAGTCGAGTGGGATCACCATCTCGGCGGCAACCCGGTCTTCGGCGACGATCAGTGGCGTCGCGTTGAAGGTGAAGACGCCCTCGATGGGGTCGATGCGCCGGACGGCGCGTTCGATGAGCGCCGGGTCACGCTCGCCGAGCGGCTCGTCGAACGTGAACACCGCGACCGCGTAGATGAAACCCTGCTGCCGGAACTTGTCCTGCACCTCGTTGACCTGCGTCGACTCGGAGGAGCTCGGCAGGAACTGCACCCGATCGTTCGTGCCCAGGTCGTTGAGCTGGCTGAACATGCGCCCGCCCACAAGGAGGATGAGAAGCCACGCCGCGATGACCACGGCGGTCACCGCCACCCGCTTCTTCCGAGACCAATGACGTACCCGCGTGGAATCCCCAACCATGGCTGTCAACATAAGCCATCAGAGGCGGCTCCGCTCAGGTAATTCTTTCGAGAGGCTCAACGTTTCCTCAGGTGACCGTCGAGCGTTCCCGCAGATGGGGAGAGCGCATCCCCCGGCGCAGCGTGTCAGCGCCCGGCGGCGCGCAGCGCATCCCGCCAGTCCCGCGGCACCCGCCCGTCGGGTCCCGGCGACGGCTGCGTGTCGGGCCGGCTCCGGGGCGGCGCCAGTTCCGGGCCGTCGGCCCACCCCGCCGCTTCGTAGTCCCACCACCAGTCCTCGCCGGGCTCGAAGCTCTGCACGAGCCGGTGGCCCGTCTCCCGGGCATGCGCCGAGGCGTGCTGGCCGAGCGACGAGTCGCAGCATCCGACATGTCCGCACGCAGCACAGCGCCGCAGGTGGAACCACCAGCTCCCCGCTTCTTCGCACTCCGCGCATCCCGTGCCGCTCGGCGCGGCGGTCACATCGACGTTGTCCGACACGGGCTCTCCTGTCATCGAGGGGCGGATCAGAAGGCGAGCGCGCGATGCACGGATGCCACGGCGCTCGACCCCTCGCCGACGGCAGCGGCCACGCGCTTCATCGATCCGCGCCGCACGTCGCCGGCGGCGAACACCCGCGGAACGGCCGTCTCGAACGGCAGCGGCTCGCGCCCGAGAAGCTGCCATTGGGCGAGGGACTGCGCAGCGATGTCGGTGCCGGTGCGCAGAAACCCGTCGGCGTCGCGGTCGAGCGTCGGCAGCCAGGACGTCGCGGGGTCTGCGCCGATGAAGCAGAACAGCCCGCGCGCGTCGACATCGCCCACGCTGTCGATGTGCACGCGCTCGAGACCGGCTCCCCCGTCCAGTCCGACGACGTTCGCCCCGGTGTGCACCTGCACGCGCGGCTCCTCCGTCAACCGGTCCACGAGATACGACGACATGCGGGTGCCGAGTTCGGGGCCGCGCACGACCAGGTGGACGGGGCATCCATTCGCTGCCAGATAGAGGGATGCCTGTCCGGCCGAATTCGCGCCGCCGACGACCACGACCGGCGAGTCCATCACCTGACGCAGCTCGAGCTGCGTCGCCGCGTAATAGATGCCGGAGCGTTCGAAGTCGGTCCAGCGCTCGAGGTTCAGCCGTCGATACGCCGCTCCCGAGGTCACGATGGCACTGCGGGCTCGGATCACACGGCCGTCGGCGAGAGTCACGTCGAGCTGGCGATCCTCGACAGGGTCGAGCTTCACAGCCTCGCAGGGGGCGTATACGCGCACACCGAACTTCAGCGCCTGCAGGCTCGCCTGGCCGATGAGGTCGCCGCCGCTCACGCCGAAAGGAAAGCCGAGGAAGTTCTCGATGCGCGACGTCGAGGCCGCCTGGCCGCCGGGCGCCACGGCGTCGAGCAACACGGTGCTGAGTCCCTCCGACGCGCCGTAGATCGCGGCGGCCAGGCCCGCCGGGCCGCCGCCGATCACGACGAGGTCGACGACCTCATCACTGGCGGCCTGGTAGCTCAGCCCGAGTCGCTCGGCGACCATCCCCGGCGTCGCCCGTGGAATCGGCTCGCCCTGGATGTACGCGATCGGGAGGTCGTCCTCGGTCACCCCGAGGTTCTCGTGCACACCGAATTCGCCGGGCGCGAGAGCGACGCTCTTGTGCACGAGATCGAGACGCTCGGCGAAACGCTGCAGGGCGAGGAAGTCGCTCGAGGTGCTCTGGCCGACGAACTTCAACGTCAGCGAGGCGGGGCCGCGACGCAGGGACTCCCGGCGCGCCCACAGTTCATGCAGGACGAGGTCGCACAGCTCGTCGTCCTCGGCCATGAGCCGCCGCAGCTCGGGTCGCGGCACTCGCAGCACGCGGGCCGGAGTCGTCGCCCGCGCGGACAGGAACGCACCCTGCCCGTTGAGCAGGCCGAGTTCGCCGACGAACGTGCGCGGCCCCAGGTGCGCGATCACCGCCTCTTCTATCCAGAACAGCGAGTCGCGCACGACCTCGATCTGGCCCTCGTCCACGAGGATCAGGTCGTACTCGCGATCACCGGAGCGGAAGACGTAATCTCCCGACTGCACCTGCTCGGGCACGCCGAACCGGCGCAGACGCTCCCACTGTGCGTCCGTCAAGATGGGGCTGAGCACCGGATCCACATCTGCCATCGTCACCCTCCGGGGTGCTGCGGTTCGGGGGTCGCCTCCGGCGGGCCTTCGGACAGGGCGCGGATGAGCGACTGCGCGTCGTACGGACCGGTGTGACGACGGCCGTTCACGAAGAGCGTCGGCACGGACGTGATGCCCATGGCCTCGGCATCCAGCATGTCGTCCTGCACTCGACCGGTCACTTCCGGTGCTGTGAGATCCCGCTCGAACCTGTCGACGTCGAGGCCCAGGTCGCGGGCGAGGCGCACGATGTCGGACGGCCGCTGATGCTCCTGATCGGTGAACAGCCCGCGCTCGAACTCGAAGAACCTGCCCTGCAGCGAGGCCGCCTCCGAGGCCTCGGCCCCGGCGAGCGCATTCGGGTGGTACTGCGTGAGCGGCGCATGTCGCCACACGTAGCGCAGGCGGTCGCCGAGCTCCTCGTACACCTCGTGGATCGACCCCGACGCCTTGAGACAGAACCCGCACTGGAAATCGCCGTACTCGACGATCGTGAACGGGGCATCGGGCGAGCCGAAGATGTGGTCGCGCTTCGGGTCCACCGGGCGCAGCAGCGTCTGGCCGGGGTCGACGTCGGTGTGCATCGCGTCGGAGATGCGGAAGATGATCGTCGCGAGGATGAATGCGATGACGGATGCCGCGAGCACGCCGACCCTCGCCTCGTTCTGCGCGAGCGGGTCGTCGATGGCCAGGTCGACGATGAAGAGCGAGATGGTGAAGCCGATGCCGCACAGCGCCGCGCCCCCGGCGATCCGGTCGAGAGTCAGGCCGGGGCCGAACTCACCCATGCCGGTGATCTTCATGAGCGCGGCGGAGCCGAACACCCCGATGAGCTTGCCCGCGACGAGGCCTGCCACGATGCCCCAGGTGAGCGAGGACACCACGGCGCCCTGGAGCACTTCGGGGCTGAGCACCACGCCCGCATTGGCCAGTGCAAACAGCGGCAGGATGACGTAGGCGACATAGGGCGCGTACGCGGACTGCAGGCGCTCGTTGATCGAGATGGACTCGCGCAGGCTGTTGGCCGCCGCGCGCGCGTATTCGCTGTTCGGCGACTGCCGGAAGGTCCGGGCCAGCTCGAGCGCGTGCTCCACGTCGCGACGGTCGGGACGGTAGACGGGCACGAGCAGCGCGATCGCGACGCCGGCCAACGTCGGATGCACGCCCGATGCCAGGAAGGCGAGCCACACGATGATCGACAGCGTCGCGTAGACCGGCCCCCGACCGCTGGGCAGGTAGCGCGTGAAGTACACGCCCACCAGGCCGACTGCGGCGACCGCGAGCGGCAGCGGTGTGAAGTTCGCCGTGTAGACGATCGCGATGATCGACAGCGCCCCGATATCGTCGACCACCGCGAGGGCGAGGAGGAAGACGCGCAACCTCCCGGGCACCCGCGGGCCGATGAGCGCGAGCGCGCCGACGAGGAACGCCGTGTCGGTCGAGATCACGATTCCCCACGCGTTCTTGTACCCCGATCCCATCGCGACCAGCACGAACAGCAGCGCGGGCAGCGCCAGTCCCGCCACAGCGGCGATCACCGGCACCAGGGCGCGTGACCAGCTCGTCAGCTCGCCGATGGCGAACTCCCGCCGCACCTCGAGACCGACGGTGAAGAAGAAGATCGCCATGAGCGCGTCGTTCACGATCGCGTGCAATGTGAAGTCGAGCTGCAGATCGCCGACGCCGATCGTCAGATGGGTCTCCCAGAACGCCTCGTACGAGGCCGTGGCGAAGTTCGCCCACAGGATCGCGACCACCGTGGCGAGCAGGAGGAGCAGAGCCCCGATGCGGTTCTGGCCCATGCCGCGGATCTTGTCCGCGATCGAACGGCGCGTGCGCGAACGCTCCGCGACCTGTTCGGGATCGGGCGACTGCTGGATGATCGTCAGATTCGTCATCGGACGTGATTCTTGCACGTCTCCACGGGCGGGAGGGCCGGAATCCGGATGCCACAGCACCACCGGCTACGCAAGCCCCGAGCGCAACGCGGCCGTTCGGTATTCACTGTGGGCAGGAAGACCGCGTCGCGGGCCGCACGCCCGCCCGAGAGCAGGAGAAGGCATCATGACCGACCGCACTGCACAGGAACGCGCGAAGCGCCCCCGCTCGATCGTCGCCGGCCCGTACGGGCACCCCTTCCACCCGATCCTCGTGACGATCCCGATCGGCACCTGGGTGGCGAGCATCGTGTTCGACGTCATCGGCTTCGTGGCCGAAGACCCGACGCCGTACGTCGTCGGCGCCCGCGTCCTCATCCTCATCGGCATCATCGGCGCTCTGCTCGCCGCCGTCGTCGGATTCCTCGACTACACCCAGCTGCAGCGCGGCACGCCCGCCCACCGGACAGCGACCATCCACATGGCGATCAACCTGGTCGTCACGGTGCTGTTCCTGGTGAACCTACTGATCCGGTGGTCCGCCGACGACGACGAGGTCAGCATCGTCGGCTTCATCCTCAGTCTGCTCGGGCTCGCCGCATTGGGCGCCTCGGGCTGGCTAGGCGGAAAGCTCGCCTATCACTACGGCGTCCGCGTGGCGGACGAGATGACGCAGAGCGAAGGCTTCCGCTGAGTCGCCGCCTCCGACGGTCAGGAATCGGTGCGAGCTGGACTCCCGCAGTTCCTGCGCGCACTGGCACGCCGTCGCGATCTTCGCCGCCCACCGACCGCGGGCAGGTCTTCCGCCGGTGGCCGTGTGTCCCGAACATGGGCGTCACCGGGTTCACGCGCGACGCGCGCACTCGATAGCGTCGGAGGGCGGCGCGCGCCGCGGGAAGAAGGTCACCGATGGACCAGTTCGACACGATCGTGATCGGTGCCGGGGTGTGCGGGCTGACCGCCGCGCGGCTGCTGCGGTCGGAGGGGCGGCGAGTCGTCGTGCTGGAGGCGCGCGACCGGGTCGGCGGCCGGGTCGTCTCCGATCACCGCTACGGCTCCGCCACCGATCTTGGCGCCTCGTGGATCCACGGGATCACCGACTCCCCCGTCGCCGCGGCCGCCGAAGCGTTCGGCATGCGCACGGTCGAGTTCACCGTCGGCAGCTACCAGCCCGACAGCCGGCCGATCGCGTACTACGGGCCGGATGGCCAAAGACTGTCCGACGCGGACACGCGCCGGTTCGTCGCTGACATCGAGACGGTCGACGAGACCTTGCTCGGTGTGGTCGCCGAGTCGGCTCCGGATGCCACGTACCGAGACGTGACCGAGGCTGCGCTCGCAGCTCAGGGCTGGGACGACGAGCGAACCCAGCGCGTGCGCGAGTTCCTCGAGCACCGGTCGGAGGAGCAGTACGGCGTGTGGATCGAGGATCTCGCCGCCCACGGCCTCGACGACGACGTCGTGGTGGGCGACGAGGTGGTGTTCCCCGACGGATACGACCGGCTCCCGCGCCGTCTTGCAGAGGGACTCGACATCCGGTTGACCCACGTCGTGTCCCACGTGCGGTGGAGCGCGGACGGCGTCGTGGTCTCGACCGACTTCGGCGCCTTCCGGGCGGCGAGCGTCGTGGTGACCGTGCCGGTCGGCGTGCTGCAGTCCGACGACTTCGTCATCGAGCCGCCGTTGCCCGGCTCGCACGCCGCCCCGCTCAGCCGCCTTCGCATGAACGCGTTCGAGAAGGTCGTGCTCGGCTTCCCGACGAAGTTCTGGGAGGACGACGTCTACGCCATTCGCCAGCAGGGTCCCGAGTCGCGGTGGTGGCACTCCTGGTACGACCTCAGCGCTCTCCACGATCGGCCCACGCTGCTCACGTTCGCCGCCGGCCCGGCTGCGATCGCGACGCTCGACTGGAGCGAGGACGAGATCGTCGAGTCCGTGCTCGCGCAGCTGCGCCGTCTCTACGGCGATCGCGTGCCGAAGCCCCGCGCCGTGCACGTGACCGACTGGCAGGACGACCCCTTCGCCTACGGCTCATACGCATACATGCGGGTCGGCTCGACGACATCCGACCACGACGACCTCGCCGTCCCGATCGGCGGAGTCCTGCATCTTGCCGGCGAGGCGACCTGGACCGATGACCCGGCGACGGTGCCGGCCGCCATGCTGTCGGGCCATCGCGCCGCGGAGAACGTGCTCGGACGGCCGGTCGCGATCGAGACGGCCTGGGTCTAGAGTCCCGCCTATGCCGATCAAGCTCGAGAACGTGGCGATCGCGGTGCGCGACCTGGACGCGGCGGTCGCGTTCTTCACGGATCTCGGACTCACCGTGCTGGGTCGCGACACCGTCAGCGGCGAGTGGGCCGATACCGCCGTGGGA
Source organism: Microbacterium gallinarum (assembly GCF_014837165.1). GTDB lineage: Bacteria > Actinomycetota > Actinomycetes > Actinomycetales > Microbacteriaceae > Microbacterium > Microbacterium gallinarum. Next base: position 99,497 of record NZ_JACSPM010000004.1, on the reverse strand, counting down.
CTCGACGGCAACCACGTCAAGCTCGCGATGCTCGGAACGCCCGACGGCCACGGCCGGCTCGAACTGTTCGAGTACATCCACCCCGACGCGATCGAGACGGAGCCGACGCTCCCCCACGAGATCGGGATGCATCGCGTCGCCTTCTCGGTCGACGACATCGACGAGGCGCTGGCCATCGCGGCGCGCCACGGCTGCCAGCCGCTCCGCGGCGTCGCGACGTACGAGGACGCCTACAAGCTCACGTACGTCCGCGGCCCGAGCGGGATCCTCGTGATGCTCGCCCAGGATTTGCGGAAGAGCTGACTCCGGCCGCGTGGTGCTCGCTCGAGGCGGCGATCGACAGCAGTCCCCAGGCTCGCCGGATCGGCCAGGGTATTGAGGATGGCGGCCGGCGAACGGGCCGGCCTTCAGGGGTCAGACAACCCCGACTGTTTCAGCGCCGGTCACGGCGAAGCAAGTCCGAGGCCGGCGAAGTGGTCGCGGCCCCGAGGGGTGATCGTCAACGCGCGATCGTCGCGCCGACGGCGCAGCCATCCGGCGTGGAGCATGCCGGCGAGGATGGCGGCACCGAGCTGCCCGGCGACGTGCGGGCGCCTTTCCGTCCAGTCCAGGCACGGACGCACGAGCGGGCGGGATGAGGACGTGAGCGTGACGGGTATGCCGAGCGCGGAACCGACCGTGCCTGCCTCCGCGGCGAACGTCCATGAGCCGTCGTGGTCGACGATCCACTCCTCCGCGATCGCGCGGTCAGCGATCGCGATCCCCAGGTCGCCGGCGAGATGGTCGTAGCAGCGGCGCGCCCTGCGCAGTGCAGTGCGCCGGTCGTGGGCGGAGAGGGAGGAGACGGGATCCTCGCCGGAGAGCCGGAGGAGGCTCTCGATGGCGTCCGCCACGCTCGGATCGGCCAGTCGCGCTTCACGCGTGCGGCCCACCTTCTCGATCTCGATCAACCCCGCGGCGGCCAGTCGTGCCAGGTGCGAGCTCACGGTAGACGGGGCGACGCCGATGCGGGCCGCCAGTGCGCCCGCGGGCAGTGGTGTGCCGCCGAGCAGTTCTCGGAGTACGCGCAGCCGCATCGGTTCGGCGAGTACCCGGCCGAGCTCGTCGAGCGACGGCCGCACAGGGTCGGTCATGCCAGCGCCCTCCGTGCACCCTCGATGTCGTCAACGACGAACACCTTCCGATTGTCATGGTCACTGTACTGAGCATGGATGCGGATGCGCGCCGTTGCCAGGGCGGTCATCATCCTCCCCAGCGCCCCCGGTCGGTCAGCCGGCAGGGCAGCGAGCACGACCCCGCGACTCTCCGCCCCGAGGATGCCCGCGGTCGTCAGCGCCCGCAGCGCCGCTTCGCCGTCCTCGACGAGGTAGTGGGCGGCGTCTCCCCATACTCCACCGCCTTCGAGCCCGACGTCGGCGGACCCGAGGACTCGGCCGATGCGGGCGACGTCCGAGGCGATGTCCCGGACCGGGATGCTGATGTCGTTCACTCGGTGACCTCCACGGTGATGTCCATCTCGAGGGACGCCGTGAGCGAGTGTGCGATGAAGCATCCGGCATGCGCTTCGCGCATCAGCCGGACGACCGTCTCAGGGTCGCTCTGGCTGACCGTGACGGTCGGGCTGAGGACGATGTGCGTGATGCGCACCGGACGCGCGTCCGAGGGCATGATCGCGGTCGCGTCGTCGCGGTAGCCGACCACGTTCACGCCTGCCCGCGCAGCGACGGCGAGGAACGAGAGCAACTGGCAGGAACTGGCCGCTGCCAGGAGCAGCTGCTCCGGATTGGGAAGCGCGGCGTCCCCGAGGAATGCCCGATCGGCGCTGACAGCCAAACCGGCCCGACCGGCGGTCACCTGGTGCCGGCGACTGTAGGCGGCGTACCCGGCGCCGGTCGACCCGGACCAGTTCACTGTTGACTCGTAGACGTGAGCGTTCATGCTGCCAAGCTACGACCGGGAAACTTCGGCGGGGACCGAAGCCTCCCTGCACGGCGGACACACGAAGAAGGGCCCAGGATCCGCGCGTTCGCGCGACTCCTGGGCCCTCCTCTGTGACAGCGGCATTGGTGGAGATGGGGGGAATCGAACCCCCGTCCATCGCTGAGATACTGCGTCTTCTCCGGGCGCAGTCTGTGAAGACGTTCTGCTCGGCTCCGACCTTTGTCACAGACACCTAAGTCGACAAGCCCAGCCTGGGAAGAGTCCCACGTGACGTCCAGACGCCATCACGCAGCAAGTCCCCTAGATGACGCGAGGGTCCGTAGCGGGAACGCCTACGGTCTCACGGAGTTCAGGCTCGCTTAGGCAGCGAGGGCGAACTCATTGCGATTTGCATCGGCAATTATTGGTTTGCAGAGGTCGTTTACGAGATAACCCTGCATCCTCGGCCCGCTTCCCGCAGAGTCACAGGCGATGTCGAAACCGATCATCCCCATGAGCCTTCGTGCGAAGGGCCGCTGTCACGCTGTGGAGTTTCCAATATCCGGATGCCGAGGCATCCGAGCACATCAGTCTACAACGTCATCACATCACGGGCCATTCCGCGGGGTCGCTATGACGACGACGTTGTCGGCGTACCGGCCGGTGCGGGCGTCGAAGTCGCCGCCGCAGGTGATCAGCACCAGGTTGCGCGTGCCGTCGCGCGCGAACAGCTCGTCCACGGGAAGTTCGGTCTTCGGGTAGTACGTGACGCTCTCCACGGTGTAGCCATGCACCGCGGACGAGGCATCCGTCACTTCGATCGACGCACCCGCCGGCAGCTCGCGCAGCCTGCTGAACGGTCCGATCGGGTACTGCGGCGCGTCGACATGGGCGGAGATCACGATGTTCCCCTCGGCGCTCGACGGATCAGCGCCGTAGCGGTACCAGCCCGCGACGGCCGGGTCGACGGGCAGCTCCATGAACCCCCCGGCTTCGACCCCGACGGGAATCACCGGGACATCGGCACCGATGGTCGTGACGACCACCCGCACCGGCGGCGCGGAGCGGCGCGCCGGTGGCGGGGTGGCCGTCACGATCGGCACCTCGACGACGGGCGTCGGGAGCACGGTCGTCGTCGGTGTCGGTGCCGTCGCCGACGGGGCTGCTCCTGGGGGCGAGCTGCATCCCGCCAGCGCGACGACGACCGCGAGCAGGGCGGTCGCCAGGCCCGCGGTCGTCCTCGTCATGCTGTCCGCCCTCAGCGCTGAGCCCGCGCGCGTGCCACGGCGACGGCGGAGGTCGCGACCGCGGCGGCGATGGCGACGCCACCGAGGAGCATCAGCAGCTGCATCGTCATGTCACGCTGCGCCAGCTGGCCACCGGTGCCCGAGTTGACCCCGTCCGGCGCGGAGTGCAGACCGGTGATCGTCTGAACCGCGAGGTCGAGGTTGTCGTCCTCGAGGCTGCCCCACGCGTAGACGATGGTGAGCACGCCCTCCTGCACCTCGACGGGCGCCGGGCCGATCACCGGGTCGGTCGTGCCGGCGGCGGCGACGGACGCCTCGATGGTGCCTGCCGGGAGATCCAGGGAGGCTTCGTCCGGATTGGCGAGGCCCTCGATCACCGGCGTCCCGCCCGCGAGCACGTCGACGGCCGGTGCCGCGGCGTCGTGGCGCACCGTGAGCCGACCTTCGCCCGCGGCGGTCGGCGACGTGTCGTTGACGTACGGGGTCACCGTCGGCGCGCCGGCCTCGTCGAGGTGGGCGACAGCGGTGTAGTTGGTGTCGGCCTCCAGCGTGACGGTCACCGGTCCGAGGACCGGTTCGCTGGCGTCGGTCGCGTCCGGCGCGGTGAGGGCCACCTCGTAGTCGCCCGCGGGCAGATCGAGCGGTCCGGCGAGGTCGCCGGGCTGGAAGTCGTCGAGTGTGAGTTCGCCGTTGACGTAGACGTCCACGGGCGTGTCGGGGATGCCGTGCAGCACCGAAAGGGCGGCGTTGCCGGCGGTGGCAGCACTGGCGGGGGCGAGCAGACTGACTGCGGCGATGGCGCCGACGGCTATGCCCGCGAAGATCTTTGTTCGCATGATGGTCCTCCTTCGTCAGGGGCGATCATCCGTCGCCCCTCGACAAGTCATTCCCCGCGACGGGGCGGGTTTGGATGCACTTGAATGAAAATTCCTTCGCCGCCACGCAGTAGGCTCTGCCGCATGAGCGACGTCGTCATCACGGTCCGGGGTGAGCACGAGGCGCGCATCGCGCCCGAGCGGGCGGTGGCCCATCTCACGATCCGCGCCGAGGGTGCAGAGCGGGGCGCCGTCGTCGAGCGCATGGCCGCGTTCAGCGAGCCGGTGCGGGAGGACCTCGCTTCGCGCACCTCCGCGGGCACGGTCGTCGAGTGGACGAGCCAGCGCGTCTCGGTCTGGTCGGAGCGCCCGTGGAGCCCCGACGGGCGACGCCTGGCGCCCGTGCACTACGCCACCGTCGACTTCAGCGCGACGTTCACCGACTTCGCCGTGCTGTCGTTCTGGGCGGGCGAGGTCGTCGAGCGCGAAGGCGTGCAGCTCGGCTGGATCGAGTGGCAGCTCACCCCGGAGACGCGCGCCGCGATGGAGCGCGACGTCGCATCGGGCGCGGTCGGCGTCGCCGTCGCCCGGGCGAACGCCTACGCCGGCGCGATCGGCCTGTCGACCGTGACGCCGCTCGAGATCGCCGATCTCGGACTGCTCACGCGCAACGACTCCCCCGCCGCTCCGCGGCAGGAGCGGATGCTGATGGCCAAGGCATCCTTCGCCGCAGACGGCGCAGGTGCGGCGCCGACCGTCCAGCTGCAGCCGGAGGACATCGTCATCACGGCCGCCGTCGAGGCGCGGTTCGGCGCACGCTGACCTGCCCCGAACGGGGCGGGCGCGGCATCCGGTCTACTCGCCCAGGCGGTTGCGACTGCGCATGGCCCGCTCGGCCTCGCGCTTGTCTTCGCGCTCGCGGATGGTCTGGCGCTTCTCGTACTCGCGCTTGCCCTTCGCGACGGCGATCTCGACCTTGGCGCGGCCGTCCGAGAAGTACAGCTTCAGCGGCACCAGCGTGTAGCCGCCCGCGCTGATCGCGTGCGACAGCTTGATGATCTCGTCCTTGTGGAGGAGCAGCTTTCGCACGCGCTTCGACGCGTGGTTCGTCCAGTGCCCCTGTGAGTACTCGGGAATGTGCACCGCGTCGAGGAACGCCTCACCGTTGTTGATGAAGGCGTAGCCGTCGGAGATGTTGGCACGCCCCTGACGCAGCGACTTGACCTCGGTGCCGGTGAGCACCAGACCCGCCTCATACGTCTTCTCGATGGTGTACTCGTGGCGCGCGCGACGATTGGTCGCGACGACCGTCTCACCGCGTTCCCTGGGCATGGTGACTCCTCGATCGAAGCCGTGCGGGCGCACGGCAGCCGTTCAGTCTACCCCCGGACGACTCTCGCGAGAGTCAGGCCCGCAGCCAGCGGCGGATCGCGAAGCTCGCCGACAGCGCCGCGAGCACGATGCCGATGAGGATGAGCACAGGCACGACGATCCACGCGTCGTCCAGCCCGACCCACGTGGTCACGAACTCCACGCGCCCGCGCAGATACTGGTCGACGCCGAAGTGCACGCCGGCGATCACGGCGCCGCTGGCGAGCAGCGACCCGATGAGCGCCGCGAACACGCCTTCCAGCACGAAGGGCGTCTGGATGAATCGATTGGATGCTCCGACCAGGCGCATGATGCCGAGTTCGCGCCGTCGGGCGTAGGCCGACAGCCGGATCGTCGTGGCGATCAGCAGCACGGCGGCCACCAGCATCAGCGCGGCGATGCCGACCGCGATGTAGGTCGCGACGGTGAGAGCTGAGAACAGCGGCTCGAGGTACTGCAGCTGGTCCTGCACCTCCTCCACGCCCTCGGTGCCGGCGAACGCCTCGATGATCACGTCGGACTGGTTCTGATCGACCAGGTTGATCCAGAACGTCTCGTTGAGCTGATCGGGCGTGATGACACTGGCGTAGTCCTCGCCGAGGAGGTCGATGACGTTCTGGTACGCCTCTTCGCTGTCCTCGAACCGCACATCGCGGACGAGTGGCGAGAGGGCGGGGCCGTCGAGCTTCTCCTCCACCGCCGCGAGCTGCTCCTCGGTGGCCACACCGCCGGTGCACGTCGGCGCCTGCGAGATCGCGGTGCACATGTAGATGGCCACCTGGGCGCGGTCGACCCAGAAGTCCTTCATGATGCCGATCTGCATCTGCATGAGCATCGCCGCGCCGACGAACGTCAGCGACACGAACGTGACGAGCACGACGGAGATCACCATCGACGCGTTGCGGCGCAGGCCCGTGAATGCCTCGCCGAGGATGAGACCGATCCTCATGACGTGGGCCCCACTTCGTCGTCGGGCGCTTTCTCGCCCAGACCGAGCCGATCGGCGAGGCCGAGCTCGGCGACGTCCACCTCGGGGATGTCGGCCACCGGGATCGGCGCGGTCTGCGGTGCGCGCGGCGCTGGAGAGGCCGGCCGCCCGGGAGCGGGCTCCTCGACCGTGTCGGGCTCGGGGCGGTCGCCGTGGTCGGCGGGCGCTGCGGGAGCGGATGCTGCGGGCTCAGCCTCAGCGGCCGGAGCAGGCGCATCGCGCTTCGGGTCGGGCGCGGTCGACCGCGACGCCGGCCGGGGCGCGGCATCCGTCCGCTCCTCCTCATTGGCGAGAGTCGGATCCAGACCGGCCTCGGCGGCCGCGGCGGCTTCGCGCTGCACCTCGAGCACCGCGGTGAGGGCGGCGACGGCGGCCGCGCCGCGTTCCTGCTCGGGGGCGAGGCTCGGCAGGCTCGACGTGTCGCCGTACCCACCGTGGCGCTCGTCGCGCACGATCTCGCCGTGCACGAGCTCGATCACGCGGCGCTGCATCTGGTCGACGAATCCCGCCTCGTGCGTCGCCATGACGACGGTCGTGCCGCCGGCGTTGATGCGCGCGAGTAGCTGCATGATGTCGACGGATGTCGCGGGGTCGAGGTTTCCGGTGGGCTCGTCGGCCAGCAGCACCTGCGGGCGATTCACCAGCGCGCGGGCGATCGCGACGCGCTGCTGCTCGCCGCCCGACAGCTCGTGCGGGAACCGCTTCTCCTTGCCGGAGAGTCCCACGAGCGCGAGCACTTCGGGAACGGTCTGCTGGATGAATCCGCGCGACGACCCGATGACCTGCAGCGTGAACGCGACGTTCTGGAAGACGGTCTTTGTCGGCAGCAGGCGGAAGTCCTGGAACACCGCCCCGATGTGTCGCCGGAAGTACGGCACCTTGCGGTTCGACAGCGTGCGCAGGTCGCGCCCGAGCACGACCACCCGCCCGTCGCTGGGCGTCTCTTCGCGGAGGATCATGCGCAGACACGACGACTTGCCCGAGCCGGATGCGCCGACGAGGAACACGAACTCGCCGCGCAGCACCTCGAAGTCGACATTGCTCAAGGCAGGCTTCGACGTGCCCTTGTAGCGCTTCGTGACGTTTTCGAACCGGATCATGGCCTAACGAGCCTAAGCGGATGCCTCCGCCCCCGCTCCCGCGACACCCTCAGGCGCCGCATCGGTTTGGCGGCGGTTGCCTGTGTGCGCGCTGGGGGTGGCCGACTCGAGATCGATTGTCGTAGGTATGTTCTACTGTCGGGGTATGGCCGACGATGATCCGTTCCCCCCTCCTGATGAGCGCGACGTGTGGGATGAGCCGTGGGACGGGTTCGAGGCTCCGGATGATGTCGGCCTGGTGACCGAGGTCGCCGCCATGATGTCGGTCTTCGCCGCCCAGCGTGCGCTGCGGGTGGATCAGCTGCGCCGCAACGCGTTGGCCGATGCGGCCCCGTATGGCGGGGCGGTCGCGGGTGTCGTGGAACGATCCGTGCGGTTGGAGCTGGCGGCCGCTCTGAGGGTCACCGAGCACGCCGCCGCCGGACTGCTCGGCTTCGCGCAGGCGCTGGTGCACCGGTACCCGGCCGCGTTGGACGCGCTCGGGCGAGCGGCGATCACCGAACGGCACGCCGAGATCCTGGTGGACCTGCTGGATGCGGTCGAGCCCGACGTGAGGGAGCGGGTCACCACGACGGCGGTGGAGCTCGCGGTGCAGTTTCCGGTGGGCGCGTTCCGCCGGCGGTTGCGGGCGCTGCTCGAACGTGAGCGGGCGGCGACCCTCGCGGAGCGGCATGCATGGGCGGTGCGGGATCGTAGGGTGATCGTGGAGCCGGCCGACGACGGCATGGCCTGGCTGCATGCGTTCCTGCCCGCGGTGGAGGCCCGCGCCATCCAAGGCCGGCTCACCGCGATCGCCAAGACCCTCGACCGCAGCGTTGCGAGCGGCGGGGATCACGACGCCTCAGGCGGGGAAGACGCGCGGACGATGGATCAGCGGCGCGCCGACGTGTTCGGAGACCTGCTCATCGACGGCGAGACCGCCGCCTTGCCGCCAGAAGCAGCGGGCATCCGCGCCACCGTGATGGTCACCGTCCCTGTGCTCACCCTCCTCCATGGTGACGGTCCCGGTGCGGTCGTGGAACCGGCAGTGGTGGAAGGAGTGGGACCGATCCCCGCCGACCGGGCGCGCGAGCTCACCGGCGGGGCGGACGGGTGGACCCGGGTTCTCACCCACCCGGAGACCGGAATCGTGCTCTCCGTCGGCCGCGCCCAGTACCGGCCGCCGCCGGCCCTCCGCAAGCTGATCAGGTGGCGCGCCGACCGGTGCATGGCACCGGGATGCGGCATCCCCGCCGACCGGTGCGAGATCGATCACACCGTCGCGTGGGAACACGGCGGGGCCACCAGCCTCGACAACCTCGCCCCACTCTGCAAAGGCCACCACACCGTCAAGCACCACGGTGGCTGGCAGGTCGAACACGTCGCCGACGCCGGCGGCGCTCTGCAATGGACCTCACCCGCCGGACGCCGCTACCTCGTCGAGCCTGAACGACCAGTACCCGTATTTCGTCCGACCCTCACAGACACCGCCCCCGCACCTTTCTGACCGCACGCGGGCAAGCTGAGACTGGACGCGCCCACCGACGACAACCACGATGGACGAATGACCTCATCCCCCATTCCAGCATCCGAGCTGCTCATCGGCGCGTCACGCACGCTGCGCTTCGAGGGCGAACAGTACGGCTCAGGCATCTCGTTCTTCTACGTCGACAACGAGCCCGGCATGGGCCGGGTCTCCACCGCCACCCGTACACCGAGACGTGGCTCGTGATCGAGGGCGAGGCCACGATCCAGATGGGCGACGACACCGTCATCGCACACGCGGGCGACACGGCGGTGGTCGCCGCCGACATGTGGCATGGCTTCACGAACACAGGTGAGGGACGGCTGCGGATCGTGTGCATCCACGCATCCCCGGTCATGATCCAGGAGTCGCTCGACGGGGCCTGAGACCGCTGAGGGGACCAGCCGGCAAGGACGTCAGTCGTCGTCGTCCTTGCGCTTGCGCCACCGGATGCCCGCCGAGATGAAGCCGTCGAGATCTCCGTCGAACACGACCGCCGGGTTGCCGACCTCGTGCCCAGTGCGCAGGTCCTTCACGAGCTGCTGGCCGTAGAGGAAGTAGGACCGCATCTGGTCGCCCCAGCTCGCGGTGATGACACCGGCGAGCTCCTTCTTCTTCGCGGCTTCCTCTTCGCGCTGGAGGAGCATCAGGCGCGTCTGCAGCACCCGCATCGCGGCGGCACGGTTCTGGATCTGCGACTTCTCGTTCTGCATCGACACGACGAGACCCGTGGGGATATGCGTGATGCGCACGGCCGAGTCGGTGGTGTTGACCGACTGCCCGCCGGGGCCGGACGAGCGGAAGACGTCGACGCGGATGTCGTTCTCCGGCACCTCGACCTCCTGGGCCTCCTCCATGACGGGGATGACCTCGACGGCGGCGAAGCTGGTCTGCCGCTTGTCGGCCGAGCCGAAGGGGCTGATGCGCGCGAGGCGGTGCGTGCCGGCCTCGACCGAGAGGGTGCCGTAGGCGTAGGGCGCGTCGACCTCGAACGTCGCCGACTTGATGCCGGCCCCCTCGGCGTAGGACGTGTCCATGACCTTCACCGGATACCTGTGACGCTCGGCCCAGCGCAGGTACATGCGCAGCAGCATCTCGGCGAAGTCCGTGGCGTCGTCGCCGCCCGCGCCGGAGCGGATCGTCACGACGGCCGCGCGATCGTCGTACTCGCCGTCGAGGAGCGTCTGCACCTCGAGCTGGCCGATGATGTCTTCGAGCTCCGCGATCTCGTGGCGCGCTTCCTCGGCGGAGTCTTCGTCGTCCATCTCGTTGGCGAGCTCGACCAGCACCTCGAGGTCGTCGAGTCGCTGCTCGACGTCGGTGACGCGCTTGAGCTCCGACTGACGGTGGCTCAGGGCGCTCGTGACCTTCTGCGCCTGCTCGACGTCATCCCACAGGTCGGGTGCCCCGGCCGCCTCGCTCAGCTGCGCGATCTCGGCCGTGAGTGCGTCGACGTCGACCACGGCCTTGATGTCGGAGAACGTGGAGCGCAGGGCCTGGATATCGGCGGAGGGATCGAAGTCGAGCATGACAGTCCAGACTAACGTGGATGCACGTGACCGATCGCCCGCGGGATGTTCTCGTCCGATTCGCGCCGATGATCTACGGCCCGACCGTGCTCTTCGCGCTCGGCGAGGGTGCCGTCATCCCGCTGATCCCGGTGATCGCGGCACAGCTCGGGGCCGACCTCGCCACGGCCGCCCTCGTCGCCTCGGCGCTGGTGGTGGGTCAGCTGTGCGGCAACATCCCCGCCGGCTGGGCGGTCGCCCGCGTCGGGGAGCGCTTCACCATGGTCATCGCGGGCGGGCTCTGTCTCGCCGCGGTGGTCGGTCTCGCCCTCGCCCCGTCGCTCGGCGTCTTCGCCCTGGCCGTGTTCGTCATCGGATTCTGCGCTGCGGCGTTCGGCCTGGCCCGGCATTCGTTCATGACGACGCGCGTGCCGCTGGCGTTCCGCGCCCGCTCGCTCTCCCTTCTCGGCGGCACCTTCCGCCTGGGCATGTTCATCGGACCGTTCGTGGCGGCCGCGCTGCTCGCCCTGTTCGGAGACGAGCATGCGACCATCTGGTTCTTCGGTGCCTGCCTCGTCGCCACGATCCTGCTCGTGCTGGTGGGTCCCGATCCGGAGCAGGCCGTCGCGGCGCCCGTGCGCTCGCGCGACGACTCGACGCTGGCCGAAGACACCGGCGAGCCCGTCACGGGCTCGATCCCCACGACCGAGCGCACCGGCGTCTTCCGGACGATGTGGGCGTATCGACGTGTGCTGTCGCGACTCGGCCTGGCCGCGGCATCCCTCTCCGCCGTCCGCTCCGCCCGACAGGTCGTCCTGCCGCTGTGGGGCGTCTCGCTCGGGCTCGACGCACAGACCATCGCGCTCGTCGTCGGGATCTCCGGTGCCATCGACTTCGCGCTCTTCTACGCCAGCGGACAGGTCATGGACCGCTTCGGGCGCCTGTGGGCGGCCCTCCCCGCCATGCTCCTGATGGGTATGGGCTTCCTCGCGCTCTCGTTCACCCACGACCTCGAGCAGTCGGCGATGTGGTTCGCGATGTTCGCCGCGGTCCTCGGCGTCGGCAACGGCCTGTCGAGCGGCATCCTTCTCACGCTGGGCGCCGACATCGCCCCCAAGGACGACCCGGCGCCGTTCCTCGGATCCTGGCGGACCCTGACCGACGCCGGAGGTGCGGTGTCGCCGCTGCTCGTGTCGGCGATCGCGGCCGCCTCCACCCTCGCCCTGGCGACGGGCGTCGTCGGCGTGATCGGCCTCGTCGGCGCCGCCGCGTTCGTCCGCTGGGTTCCGCGGTTCGTGCCGAGGCCGAAGCCGTGACGGTGCGGTTCTGCACGAGCCGCAACCAGGGTCGTCGCTGCACGCGTCACCTGGACCATCCGGGGCTGCATCGCCACCGGACGATCATGTGGGCGGATGCCGCGGCCGACCCGCCACGCTGCTCAGGGTCGGGCGCGCCCGGCGTGCCCGCCGCGACCCTTCCCGACGGGTTCCCCGACGGCCGCGCCCTGTGCCCGACGTGCCTGCGGTTCGTGCCCCTCGACGAGGACGGCCGGCTCGTCGAGCACGACACGTCAGACCCGGCCGAGAGCGACAGCGAGGCCGCACAGCGCCGGACCTGGTTCAACACGCACGCGGACTGACCCCGCAAGCGACCCAGCCCGCACAGCGCTCAGACCCATGACCTGCGCACGGCCTCCGCGCCGAGCTGCATGCGGGTCGTCACACCCGCGATCTCCATGAGGTCCGACACCCGGCGCTGGACCGTGCGCAGCGAGATTCCGAGCTGCGTCGCGGCCGCGGCATCCGTCACCCCCAACAGGAGCAGCCGCAGCAGGTCTCGGTCGACCTCCTCGGTGGTGGGCACCTCGGCGACGGGGAGGAACGCGGTGGCGTGGCTCCAGTACTCCTCGAAGATCGCGATCACGAGATCGAGGAGCCCGCTCGGATGGATGAGCAGAGCGCCGAAGCCCTCGTCGTCGCCCTGCGCGTGCATGGGCACGAGGGCCATCTGATCGTCGACGATGAACATGCGCGTCGGAAGGGTCGGGAGCACCCGGATCTCCTCGCCGATCTGCGCCATCTCTCGCGCGGCGGTGAGGAATCCGGGCCGCTCGAGCACGGCGCTCTCGACGATCACGCGGTACCGCACCCCGCGCGCGAGGGCGCGATCCTCCTCGATGTTCTCCTCGCCGCTGACGAGCGCGACCTCATGCAGGACGAGCACACGCACCTGCTCGGTCGACGCCGCCTGCAGCTGCGCGACGCGCTGCCGCACGGCGTCGTCGCCGATCACGACGTCGACGACATCGGCGACGCTGCGCTGCTCGGCCGAGCGGCGGTACAGGTCGCTCAGCTCGATGAGCGCTTCGTGCGCACGCGTCAACCCGCGCTCGCGCTCGAGCAGCAGCGGACGCAACGCCGTCGTCGGCGGTGAGGCGACGTACCGGTCGCTGCGCGCGGCCTTGCGTGCCACCAGACCCAGCCGCTCGAGCTGGGCCACGATCGGACGAACGCGCGGCAGCGACATGCCCAGCGCCTCGGCGACTTCGGGCGCAGAGGCCGACGTCTGCTGAAGGATCCACCGGTAGACGGCGGTGTGCTCCTCATCGAGACCCAGTGCGTCGAGCACGGTCACCTTCTCCACACCGGCCATCTTCACCCACCGGCTGTGGCGGATGGTGGCCATGGCATTTCTCCGCCACCACTGTACGCGCCGCGCATGAGAGCTTCGTTTGCAGATCCCCTACCCCCCGAGAGGTTCACGCATGTCCAATCCCCCACCCATCGGCCGCCGTCTGCGTCCGATCGTCGCCGCCACAAGCGGTCTGGCGATCGGCATCGCCGGCATCGGCCTCGCCACTCTGCCGGCGACCGCGACCTCGAACGTCGACGGTCCCCCCACCCCTGACGCGGTCGCCGGCAGCTCGTCCACCGTCACGCTGATCACCGGTGACCGCGTGACCGTGACCGACCTCAGCGACGGCACGCACACCGTCAGCATCGACACCGCCGTCGATGGCGCAGGTGTGCGCACCTACGATGCGGGCGGAGAGCTCCACGTCGTCCCCGACGCCGCGCTCCCGTACCTGGCCTCGGGCGCGCTCGACCAGGACCTCTTCAACGTCACGAAGCTGATCGACTTCGGGTACGACGACGCCTCGGTCGACGCGACCCCGATCATCGTGGAACAGGATGCCGCATCCCCGCGCACCTTCGCCGCGCCGCTCCCCGGGCTGGAGGTGCAGACCGAGCTCGCCAGCATCGGCGGTGCCGCGGCCACGCTCGGCCACGAGTCGACCGCCGCCGCGTGGAAGACGCTGACGGCGCCGACCGCGCGCGCCTTCTCCGCGACTCCCCAGCTCGCGGGCGGCATCGAGGCCATTCACCTCGACGGCAAGGTCGAGGCGACGCTCGACTCGAGCGTGCCCTTCGTCGGCGCACCGTCCGCGTGGGCGGCCGGTCACACCGGCGAGGGCGCGACGGTGGCCGTGCTCGACACCGGCTACGACGACACGCACCCCGACCTGCAGGGACGCGTGCTCTCCGGCTCGCGGAGCTTCGTGCCGGGCGAGGAGGTCGACAGCGACCCGAACGGCCACGGCACGCATGTCGCGTCGACGATCGCCGGCACGGGCGCCGCGAGCGACGGCCTGCACCGCGGCGTCGCCGACGGCGCGGACCTGCTCGTGGGCAAGGTGCTCGGCGCCGACGGCTACGGCCAGGACTCGTGGATCATCGAGGCGATGGAATGGGCCGGTCAGAACGCCCCGATCGTCTCGATGAGCCTGGGGTCGATGGAGGCCTCCGACGGCAAAGACCTCATGGCCGAGTCGCTCAACCGCATCGCCCAGGAGACCGGCGCGCTGTTCGTGGTCGCTGCGGGCAACAACGGCGCACCCGAGACGATCGGCGCCCCCGGCTCAGCCGAGCAGGCGTTCACCGTGGGGTCGGTCGACGACCCGAGCGGCGGGATGTCGTACTTCTCGAGCCAAGGTCCGCTCTCTCGGTCGGGCGCTCTCAAGCCCAACGTGTCCGGACCGGGCGCCGACGTCACGGCCGCTCGCTCGGCCGACAGCGGCGGCGAGGGCGCGTACGTCGCGATGAGCGGCACGTCGATGGCGACGCCGCACGTCGCCGGCGCCGCGGCGATCCTGCTCGGCGCGCACCCGGAGTACACGACCGAGCAGCTCAAGGCGGCGCTCGCGAGCACCGCGCGCGACTTCGGGTTCTCGGCGTACGCCGGCGGCTCGGGCGTCATCGACATCGACGCCGCGCTCAACGCGCCGATCGTCGCCTCCGGTTCGGGTGACTTCGGCATGCTCGCCTGGGGCGAGGAGCCGACTCCGGTCGAGCGCACGGTCGAGTACACCAACCGCACCGACGCCGAGATGGTCGTGACCCTCGAGCCGACGCTCGCCGACACCACGCCCGGTGGTGAGGTGGGTCCCGGCCCGTTGTCGGCCCGCGCCGCCCTCGACGCGCTCACGATCGACGCGCAGACACTCACCATTCCCGCGGGCGGCACGGCCTCGGTGACGATGACCGTCGACCCCGCGAAGGTGCCGGCGGGCCGGCAGCTGTCCGGGGCGCTCATCGGCTCCGTGGACGGCGAGCCCGTCGTGCGCACCGCTCTGGGCACGATCGCCGAGGCCGAGCGCTACAACCTCACGCTGTCGGCGAAGGACTTCGACGGCAACCCGATGGACACGTACGCGTACCTGTGGAACCCCGCGACGAGGTTCGCCGAGCCCATCTTCGTGAGCGGCGAGACCACGCTGCGCCTGATGAAGGGCGACTACTCGGTCGTCTCGTACCTCGACATCCTCCGCACGCCCGACACGCTCGCCACCGTGATGGTGGGCGAGCCGACGCTCACGCTGGAGCAGGACACGACCGTCGAGCTCGACGCCCGCACCGCGGAGAAGGTCTCGGTCGACGTCGGAGTGAAGGGCCTGGAGCCGGTGTTCCAGCGCCTCGAGATGAAGGTCGACGACTTCTTCGTCAGCGCGATGATGCCGGTGTGGACCGACGAGATGTGGGCCCAGCCCATGAAGGTCGACGACGCCGACTTCGACTTCACCGTGCGCTGGCGGCTGCAGACCCCGCTGCTCACGCTGAGCCAGGGGAAGAAGAACCCCCTCGATCTCATCGTGCTGGGTGGCTCGAAGCTCCTCGACGGCTCGTTCACCGCGACCGCCGTCGACGCGGGATCGGGAACGCCGGGCGAGCTCGCCGCGGCGGGCGTGAAGGGCAAGATCGCCGTCGTGACCCGCGGGACTGATCTCTCCGTGTCGCAGCAGGTGGCCAACGCGACCCAGGCCGGGGCCAAGCTCATCATCGTGGCGAACAACGAGGACCGCGAGTTCAACGCGTGGGCCGGCTCAGAGACCGACTACTCGGATGCCACGATCCCGGTCGCGGGCATCAGCGGCGTCGAGGGACGCAAGCTCATCGAGCAGCTCGGCGGCAAGAAGAAGATCACGCTGTCGGCGGTCGGCGTACCCGACACCGACGTGGTCTACGACATCGCCGAGTGGGGCGACGGAGAGATCCCCACGGACCTCGCCTACACGCACTCGTCGAAGGACCTCGCCCGCATCGACACCCGCTACCACGGCCAGGAGGAGGAGGTCGCCGAGTTCCGCTACGACTTCGTCCCCGGCGCCGAGTACGGCAACGGGTTCCCGTTCCGCGCCAAGCGCGGCACGGACCGCGAGGAGTGGATCAACACCGACAACCTGCGGTGGAACCAGTGGGTGGCCGTCACGTCGGTGATGTGGGAGATCCGCGACAAGCTGCGCACCTACGACGGAGGCCAGCGTTCGACGGAGGAGTACTTCGGCGGAATCGTCCGCCCGTACGTCGCCACCGGCTTCTGGGTCCCCTACCGCGTGTCGGACTACGTGCAGATCAATGTGCCGAGCTGGGCCGACGGCGGCAACGCCGATCACACCGGCACCTTCGACACCTGGATGCCCGACTCGACGGTCCAGCAGCTCACCGACGTCTACATCGACGGCGAGCTGGTCAGGCAGACCGAGCACCAGGGAGCGAACCTGTTCGACCTCCCCGACGGTGAGCAGGAGTGGCGCGTGGTGAGCACCGCGACCCACCCCGGCACCCACCTCGCGGGCTCCACCAAGACGGTCAGCGACTGGACGTTCCGTTCCGCAGGCAAGCTCGGCGACTGGGACTACCGACTGCTGCCGATGATCCAGGCGTTCTACGACGTCGACGTCAACGAGGACAACATGGTGGGCGAAGGCCGGCGCAAGGGAGCGGGCGTCTCGCTTGGTCTCGAGCTCGGTCACGTCGCGGGCAGCGCTCCCTCGGGCGCGATCACCACGGCGACGCTCGAGTACCGCACGGCAGACGGTGAGTGGAAGCCGGTCGTGCTGAAGCCGGCCGAGACCGATGCCCCCGCGGGTGCGGTCGAGCACAGCGGCGGCATCTTCGTCGATTCACGCGCGTGGGTCAGCGGCTACGCCGCGCAGGTTCCGGTGTCCGACAAGGGCGGCTGGGTCGACCTTCGGGTGACGGCGACGGATGCCGCGGGCAACACCTTCTCGCAGGAGATCGTGAAGGCGTTCCAGGCGACGCCGGCCAAGGGTCGCTGACGCCCGACAGCACACGCAGGGTCTCGTCCGCTTCGGCCGGCGGGACCCTGCGTCGTCGCGGGACGTCGGCGTGCGGTCGCGCCGCATTCCCGCCGTGTGGCGTACGGTCGAGGCATGCCTTCGCCCATAGGGCCGTCGCCGGAGGCCGCTGACCTCCTGGCGCGCGCCGTCGACATCGCAACCGCCAACGCCGGCGAGTCCGGGGGTCCGTTCGGAGCCGTCGTCGTCGCCCGCGGCGGCCAGGCTTTCGAAGGCGTCAACCGGGTGACGGCCGACCTCGACCCGTCGGCGCATGCCGAGGTCGTCGCGATCCGTCGCGCCTGTCAGGGGCTCGGCACGTTCGACCTCTCCGGAGCGACCCTGTACGCGAGCTGCGAGCCCTGCCCGATGTGTCTCGCGACGGCGCTGTGGGCGCGCATCGACCGGGTGTACTTCGCCGCCGACCGCAACGACGCCGCTGCGGCCGGGTTCGACGACGCCCGCTTCTACCGGTACTTCGACGGCATGCCAGACGACCGGGCGATCCTCCCGGTCGAGCGCATCGGGCTGCCCGCCGACGGGCACACCGCGCCGTTCGTCGCGTGGGGTCGCAACGACCGGCGCATCGAGTACTGACGGCCCGCGCTCACGGGTTCGCGGTCACCGCCGCGGCCTCGATGAGCTGCAGGGTGCGCGCCGCGACGCTGACGGCGATCGACGCGGGCGCCTTGCCCCGGATCCCGGGGATGCCGATCGGTGTGGTCACTCGGGCGAGATCCGCCTCGGTGTGGCCGAGCTCGGAGAGCTTGCTGCGGAAGCGCGCCCACTTGGACGACGAGCCGATCAGCCCGATCGGTCCGAGGTCGTCGCGTCGCAGCGCCTGGTCCGTGATCGCGAGATCCTCGCCGTGGTCGTGGGTCATGACCAGCACGTGCGCGCCCGGCGGCAGGTCGGCGATGGCCGTCTCCGGCACCGGTGCGTGCCGCACGCGCACGGTCGCCACGGCGTCGGCGAGGATGCCCGACGCGCCGGGCACACCCAGGCGCGCCGGATCCAGCATCTCGGCGCGCGCGTCGACGAGCACGAGCTCCAGTTCGTGCCGACCGAGGATGCGCGCCAGCTCGATCCCGACGTGGCCGAGACCGAAGATCGCCACCGTCGGCGTGGCGCGGACCGGTTCGAGCAGCATGGTCACCTCTCCTCCGCAGCACTGGATGCCGTACTCGGTCGTCGTCCTGTCGCTCAGCGTCAGCGTGAGCAGGCGCGGCTCGTCGGTGCCGGTCACGAGCATCTCGCGCGCCTGCGCGATGGCCGTGGCCTCCAGATTCCCACCGCCGACGGTGCCGAAGAGGGCATCGGGCGACACGATGAGCTTCGCGCCGCCGTTGCGAGGCGCGTGCCCACGGACCATCGCGAGGGTCACGATCACCGCCGGCGTGCGCGATTCACGCAGCCGCTGCAGCGCGTCGACCCAGTCCACGGCCGAGTGTCCTCAGCGCCGCGCGTCGGCGAGGACCGATGCCGCGCCCGGCTCCACGGCGTCGCCCGCCGCCTGCGCGGACCGGATCGCCCAGAACACCGCCTCGGGGGTCGCCGGCGACGCGAGCTCCACGCTGCGCCCGGCCGGCCCGAACGCGGCCACAGCTTCGCGGATCGCCTCCCGGACGCTGAACGCCAGCATGAGCGGCGGCTCTCCCACCGCCTTCGAGCCGTACACGGCTCCGTCTTCGCGGGCGTCTTCGAAGAGCCGCACGTGGAACTCCTCGGGCATCTCCGAGAAGCTCGGCAGCTTGTACGTGCTCGCGGCCTGCGTCTGCAGCCGTCCGCGGCTCGGACCGTCGCCGGTGTCCCACCGCAGCTCCTCGAGGGTCAGCCATCCGACGCCCTGCACGAAGCCGCCCTCGATCTGGCCGATGTCGATCATGCGCGAGAGCGAGTCGCCGACGTCGTGCACGATGTCGACCCTGCGCAGCCGCGTCGCCCCGGTGAACCCGTCCACCTCGACTTCGGCGGCGGCCGCTCCGTAAGCGAAGTACTTGAACGGCGACCCCTGCATGCGCACGCCGTCCCAGTGGAGTCCTTCGGTGCGGTAGTAGCCCGCGGCGAACAGCTGAACCCGTTGCAGGTAGGCCTCGCGGGCGACCTCGGCGAATGCGAGCCGCGTGTCGACGCCCGCCGCGGAGACCCATCCCTGTGCGAAGCGCACGGCGCCGGCATCCGCTCCCAGCATTCCCGCCGCGACCGGCGTCATACGCGCCCGCAACTGGTCGCACGCGTCCTTGACGGCACCGCCGTTGAGGTCCGCTCCGGCCGACGCCGCCGTCGCGGAGGTGTTCGGCACCTTGTCGGTGCGTGTGGGCGCCAGGCGCACCTGATCGAGCCGCAGGCCCAGCGCGGTCGCGGCGACCTGCAGCATCTTCGTGTGGAGCCCCTGGCCCATCTCGGTGCCGCCGTGGTTCACGAGCACCGAGCCGTCCTTGTAGACGTGCACGAGAGCGCCGGCCTGGTTGAACGCGGTGAAGTTGAATGAGATGCCGAACTTGATCGGCGTGATCGCGATCGCCCTCTTGACGTGCGCGTGGCTGTCGTTGAACGCGCACACCTGCTCCCGGCGGATGTCGACATCGCTCTCGGCGCGCAGCTGATCCCAGATGGCAGGCATACGCGCGGCATCCTTCACCGGCTGCCCGTAGGGCGTGAGCTGCCCCTCGCCGTAGAGGTTCTGCCGCCGGAGGTCGATCGGGTCCTTCCCGAGCAGAGGCGCGACGCGACCGAGTATGTCTTCGATCAGGAAGACGCCCTGGGGGCCGCCGAAGCCGCGGAAGGCGGTGTTCGACGGCTTGTTCGTACGGGCGATGCGTCCGAGAGCGCGCACGTGCGGGATCCAGTAGGCGTTGTCGATGTGGCAGAGAGCCCGGCTCATGACCGGTTCCGACAGGTCGAGGCACCACCCGCCGTCGGACGTGAGCGTCGCGTCGAGCGCCAGCAGTCCGCCGTCCTCGTCGAAGCCGGCGCGCCACGAGATGTGGAACGGATGCCGCTTCCCGGTCATCGTCATGTCCTGCGTGCGGTTCAGCCGCAGCCGCACCGGGCGACCCGTGAGCTTCGCGCCGAGTGCGGCGATCGCGGCCAGGCCGTGCGGCTGCATCTCCTTGCCGCCGAACCCCCCGCCCATCCGCAGCGTCTGCACCGTCACCTGACTCGACGGCACGCCCAGCACGTGCGCGACGATCTCCTGCGTCTCGCTGGGATGCTGCGTCGACGACTGCACGAAGTACTGACCCTCGGAGTCGCGCAGCGCGAGCGCGGCCTGCGTCTCGAGGTAGAAGTGCTCCTGGCCGCCGAGCTCTGTCACACCCTCGAACACGAACCGGGCCCCGGCGAGCGCCGCCATGGCATCGCCTCGCTCGACCGTGCGCTGCACGCCCTGGAACGAGCCCGTCGCGATCGCCTCGGGGAGGGTGAGGATGCTCGGCAGCGGGCGGTACTGGACCGCGACCGCGGCGGCTCCCAGGCGCGCCGCCTCGGGCGTCTCTCCGAGCACCCAG
Organism: Microbacterium gallinarum; assembly: GCF_014837165.1. GTDB lineage: Bacteria > Actinomycetota > Actinomycetes > Actinomycetales > Microbacteriaceae > Microbacterium > Microbacterium gallinarum. The sequence continues at coordinate 78,901 of NZ_JACSPM010000004.1, read as the reverse complement.
GCCACGGCGTGCCCGTGGTACATCGCCTCGCGAGGGAAGAGCGGCTCGTCCTCCTTCACGCCGGCGTCGTTGACGCCCGGCACGTCCTGCGCCGTGAGCACGCGCACGACACCCGGCACCCGGTAGGCGCCCGAGGTGTCGACGTCGACGAGCGCGTGGGCGTGGGTGGACTGCACAGGCCAGGCCGTGAGCACGCCCGCGGCCGAGACCGAGAGGTCGTCGGTGTAGGCGGCGGCACCGGTCACGTGCAGCGTCGCACTCTCGTGCGGAACCGGGATGCCGACGACCCCGTCGCCGGGGCGGCGGGAAAGCTCGCTCATGCCGTGACCACCTTCCGCTCGGCCGCGCCCGCCCCGGCGCTGTAGAGCTTCAGGAGCGAGTTGCTCAGCATCAGGGCCCGGTAGTCCGCGCTCGCCCGGTGGTCCGACATCGGTGTGCCCTCCGACCCGAGCACAGCCGAGGCGGCGCGCACGGTGGCGATGTCCCACGGCTCGCCGATGAGCCGCTGCTCCGTCGCGCGTGCGCGCAACGGCGTCGCCGCCACGCCGCCCAGGCCGATGCGGGCATCCGTGACGACACCGCCGTCGAGGTCGAGGGCGAAGGCGATCGCCACGCTGGAGATGTCGTCGAACCGCCGCTTCGCGATCTTGTGGAAGGCGGTCACCGACGCGAGCGGGAGCGGGATGCGCACGGCGCGGATGAGCTCGTCCGTGCGCCGCACCGTCTCGCGATAGCCGCTGAAGTACTCGGCCAGCTCGACCTCGCGATCGCCGTCGAGCGACGTCAGCACGACACGCGCATCGAGCGCGAGGAGCGCGGGTGCCGCGTCGCCGATCGGCGATGCCGTGCCGAGATTGCCGCCGATCGTGGCGCTGTTGCGGATGAGGCGCGATGCGAACTGCGGGACGAGCTCGGCCAGCAGCGGAACCCGCCCGGCGAGCCTGCCTTCGATCTCGGACAGCGTCAGCGCCGCGCCGATCTCGATCACGTCCTCGCGGAACGCGAGGGCGCGAAGTTCGGGGAGCCGGTCGATCATGACGGCCAGCGCGGCCCGACGGCCCCGCAGGTTCACTTCCACTCCCCAGTCGGTCGCCCCGGCGATCACGGTCGCCTCGGGCTCATCGCGCAGCAGCCGGAGCGTCTCGTCGAGCCCGGCGGGACGCACGAAGCGTGAGCCGTCGACGACGCGGTCGGCGGGAGCGGGTCCCGGCGCAGAACGGAAGCGTCGCTCCGCCAACGCGTCGGCGGGATCCGGCATCCCGAGCGCGTAGGCGGCGTCGCGAATCGGCCGGTAGCCCGTGCAGCGGCAGAGGTTGCCGCTCAGGGCGTGCAGATCGAAGCCGTTCGGACCGTGCTCGCGGTGCCCGCCGTCCGGCTCCTCCGGCGGTACACGACCGGCGCGATAGAACTCCGCCGCCATGCTGCACACGAACCCCGGAGTGCAGTAGCCGCACTGCGATCCGCCCGCCTCGGCGAGGCTCGCCTGCACGGGGTGCAGCGCCTCCGGCGAGCCGAGGCCCTCGGCTGTCACGATCTCCTGGCCCTCCAGCGCGTGGACGAGCACGAGGCACGAGTTGACCGGCACCCACGCCGACGCATCGTCGCCGTCCGGCCCGAGCACGAGCATCGCGCACGCGCCGCACTCTCCCTCGGCGCAGCCTTCCTTGCTCCCCGTCAGTCCGACGGAGCGCAGCCAATCGAGCGCGTTCGTATTCACCGGCACGTCATCCAGCGGCCGGCGGATCCCATTCACGGTAACGACGTTGTCAGCCAAGTGAGCTCCTCTTGCGCGATTGTACGTCGGCACTGTTGTTCGTCGGCACTGTGGCGATCGCTCCGCGCGTGCGCCACGATGAGGGAACCACGAAGGTCGGCCGCCAAAGGAGGCACCGCCGATGAGCCAGTCCGGCCGCGCGCTCACGCCTGCGGTGCTCGATCACGTCGACGCGTCGCTGCGCGACACCGACGACCTGCTGCGCACCGCCTACCCGGGTGACGACGGCTCGCGTCAACCCGTGCACACCGTGTACGTTCCCGCGGACCGCATGACCCCGGCTCTGGGTGCCCAATGGGGCGCCGCAGCGCTCTACGCCTCCGCCGACGCGGGCGGGCTGGCCGTGCTGGCGAAACGCATCGGCCTGCCGCCGTCGCTCGCCGACGATGTCGTCCCGCGGGCCCACGCGAAGCTGACGCGTGAGCCGATCGAAGACCTGCGGCTGGACTTCGAGGACGGCTACGGCGGCCGCGGCGACGACGCCGAAGACGCGGACGCCGTCGAAGCCGCGCGGCTCGTGGCCGACGCGCTCGAATCCGGCGCGGCGCCGCCATTCGTCGGCATCCGCTTCAAGAGTCTCGAGCAGCCGACCCGGATGCGCGGCCTGCGCACCCTCGATCTGTTCCTCGGCACGATCCTCGAGCAGGGCGGACTGCCCGCCACGCTGATGCTGACGCTCCCCAAGGTCTCGACCATCGCGCAGGTCGAGGCGATGGTCGCGGTGAGCGACGCACTCGAGCGCGCGCATGGGCTGCCCGAGCGGGCATTGCGGTTCGAGGTGCAGATCGAGACGCCGCAGATCGTCCTCGGCCGGGACGGTCGCGTGCCGCTGGCGCAGCTCGCCACCGCCGGCGACGGGCGGGTCGCCTCGCTGCACTTCGGCACCTACGACTACACCGGCGCGCTCGGCATTCCGGCCCGCCACCAGTCGCTCGAGCACCCCGCCGCCGACCTCGCGAAGGACCTCATGCAGCTCGCGGTCGCGGGCACCGGCATCCGGCTGTCCGACGGCTCGACCAACATCCTGCCGGTCGGCGACGGCGCGCTCGACGCGTGGGTCCTGCACGCCCGCCTCGTGCGTCGTGCCCTCGAGCGCGGGATCTTCCAAGGCTGGGACCTCCACCCCCACCAGCTGCTGACCCGCTATCTCGCCACGTACGCGTTCTTCCGCGAGGGATATCCGGATGCCGCGGCCCGCCTGGCCGGGTACCTGCACAGCCGTGCGGGCGCGGTGCTCGACGAGCCCGCGACCGCACGAGCGCTGGCCTGGTTCCTGCAGCGCGGCGTGCAGTGCGGCGCGATCGACACAGAAGAGGTCATCGCCGACGTGGGCATCGGCATCGACACGCTCACCGCGCTCGCGCATCCCGCCCGTCCCGCTCCCCCGGCTGAGGAGTCCGCATGACCTACTACACCCCGTCGGGCGGACTGCCCGCCCAGACCGAGCTGCTCACCGATCGCGCGATCGTCACCGGGGCCTACACGGTCATCCCCAAGGGGGTGCTGCGCGACATCGTCACGAGCAACCTGCCCGGCTTCACGGCGACGCGCGCCTGGCTGCTCGCCCGGCCGATCACGGGATTCTCGACCACGTTCTCGCAGCTCATCGTCGAGATCGGCGCGGGCGGCGGCGCCGAGCGCCCCGAGCAGGAGTCGGGCGTCGAGGGTGTGGTGTTCGTCACTTCGGGCAGCCTCGCCCTCACCATCGCCGGCGAACGGCACGTGCTCGCACCCGGCGGCTACGCGTACCTGGCGGCGGGCGATTCGTGGTCACTCGCGAACGAGGGATCCGAGCCGACGAGCTTCCACTGGATCCGCAAGGCGTACGAGCCGGTAGAAGGCCATGCCGCGGCATCCTTCGTCACCCGCGATCAGGATGTCGCACCCGAGCCGATGCCCGACACGGACGGCGCGTGGGCGACGACACGGTTCGTCGACCCCGACGACCTCGCACACGACATGCACGTGAACATCGTGACGTTCCAGCCGGGCGGATCGATCCCCTTCGCCGAGACGCACGTGATGGAGCACGGCCTGTTCGTGCTCGAGGGCAAGGGCGTGTACCGGCTCAACGGCGACTGGGTCGAGGTCGAGGCCGGCGACTTCCTGTGGTTGCGCGCCTTCTGCCCGCAGGCCTGCTACGCCGGCGGACCGGGGCCGTTCCGCTACCTGCTGTACAAGGACGTGAACCGCCAGATCCGCCTGACCGGGGCGTGACATGGCGTTCGACACCGTCTTCCGCGCGGCGCGCGTGCTCATCGACGGCGCGTTCCAGCCGGCCGACGTGGGCGTGCGGGACGGCGTGGTGGAGCACATCGGTGAGATCGGGACGGGACGGGATGCCGCGTCCCTCATCGCACTGCGCGACGACGAGGTGCTGCTGCCCGGGCTCGTGGACACGCACGTCCACGTGAACGAACCGGGCCGCACCGAGTGGGAGGGCTTCGAGTCGGCCACCCGCGCCGCAGCCGCCGGCGGCGTGACGACGATCGTCGACATGCCGCTCAACAGCATCCCGCCCACGGTGTCGGTGGACGCCCTCGCCGAGAAGCGCTCGGCCGCCGAGGGCGGCGTCTACGTCGATGTCGGATTCTGGGGCGGTGTCATCCCCGGCAATCTCGCCGAGCTGCGCCCGCTCGCCGACGCCGGCGTCTTCGGCTTCAAGTGCTTCCTCACGCCGTCGGGCGTCGATGAGTTCCCTGCCGTCACCCCGGTCGAGATGGGCGAGGCGATGACGGTCGTCGCCTCGCTCGGATCGTTGCTGATCGTGCACGCCGAAGACGCGCACACGATCGAGACGGCGCCGCACCGGGGTGGCAGCGAGTACGCCGACTTCCTCGCATCGCGGCCGGGCGCGGCCGAAGACACCGCGATCGCCGACGTCATCCGCTTCGCCGAGGCGACCGGGACGGCAGCCCACATCCTGCACCTGAGCAACGCGGGCTCGCTCGGCCGCATCGCCCAGGCGCGGCGGCGCGGCGTCGACCTGACCGTGGAGACCTGCCCGCACTACCTCACCCTCACTGCGGAAGAGATCGCGGGCGGCGCCACCGTGTGCAAATGCTGCCCGCCGATCCGCGACGCCGCCAACCGGGATGCGCTGTGGCGGGGCCTGGCGGACGGTGCGATCGACGTCATCGTCTCGGACCACTCCCCGAGCACGCCCGACCTGAAGAACGCCGGTGACGGCGACTTCGAGGCCGCGTGGGGCGGGATCGCCTCGCTGCAGCTCGGGCTGCCTCTCGTGTGGACCGAGGCCCGGAGGCGCGGGCTCGGGCTGGGGCGCGTCATCGATCTCATGGCCGCGAAGCCCGCCGCACGGGTGGGCCTGGTCGGGAAGGGCCGGATCGCGGCCGGCGCCGCTGCGGACTTCGCCGTGTTCGCACCGGATGAGACATTCGTCGTCGATGCGCGGTCGCTCGAACACCGGCATCCGATCTGCCCCTACGACGGCCGCGAGCTGACGGGCGTCGTCCGGGCCGCCTACCTCGCCGGCGCACGCATCGACCGCGAGGTGCCGCGCGGGCGCCTGCTCACCCGGCGGACGGAGGTGGCCAATGCGGCGTGAGGAGTTCAACGGCGCCGACCGCGCCGAGGCGATCGCCGCGCTGCGGACGTGCGCCGATGTGACGCGCTGGTGCGAGCACCTGGCCGACCGCCGTCCGTACGCGTCCGTCGGAGAGCTTCTCGCGGAGGCGGCGAGCGCAGCCGACCCCTTCACGCCGCACGAGGTCGATGCGGCGCTCGCACACCATCCGCGCATCGGTGAGCGCGCACGGGGCGACAGCCGCGAGGCGACGCTGTCGCGGTCGGAGCAGGCGGCGGTCGACCCCGCCGACGCCGAGGTGCACCGTGCGCTGCGCGACGGCAATCGCGCGTACGAGGAGCGGTTCGGGCGGGTCTTCCTCATCCGGGCCGCCGGCCGGGGTGCGCCCGAGATCCTGGCCGCGCTGCGCGGACGACTGGAGAACGACCCCGACACCGAAGCGCGGGTCGTGGGAGAACAGCTGCGTGAGATCGCGCTGCTGCGACTGGAGGGGATGGTGCAGCCATGAGCGTGTCTCACATCACGACGCACGTGCTCGACGCGGCCCGGGGCGGGCCGGCGAGCGGGGTCGCCGTGCAGCTGCTCGCCCGCGACGGCGACGCCTGGCAGCAGATCGCAGAAGCGGTGACGGATGCCGACGGCCGGGCGTCGCAGCTCGGGCCCGAGCGACTCGCCCCGGGCGACTACCGGCTGCGATTCGACACCGGTGCGTACTTCCACGCGCAGGGCACGCCGACGTTCTACCCCGAGGCGGTGCTGACCTTCCGCGTCGACGAGGAGCACTGCCACGTGCCGCTGCTGCTGAGCCCGTTCGCCTACTCCACCTACCGAGGAAGCTGAGCATCGATGAGCATCGTCCTGGGAGCGAATCAGTACGGAAAGGCCGAGGTGCGGGTCGTCAAGGTGACGCGCGACGACCCCCGGCACGAGATCGAAGACCTGAGCGTCACGTCCCAGCTGCGCGGCGACTTCGCGGCCGCCCACCTCACCGGCGACAATCGACACGTCGTGCCGACCGACACCCAGAAGAACACGGTGTTCGCCTTCGCGCGCGACGGGATCGGGTCGCCCGAGGAGTTCCTGCTTCGCCTGGCCGACCACTTCACCGGCTCGTTCGAGTGGGTGACGGGCGGCCGGTGGACCGCCGAGAGCTACGCGTGGCATCGGATCCACGTCGACGGCGACCCGCACGACCACGCGTTCGTGCGGGTGGGCCAGGAGACCCGCACCGCCGTGGTCGTCGCCGACGGCGGCGAGCGCCATGTGCTCGGCGGACTGCACGGCCTGACTCTGCTGAAGACCACCGGATCGGGGTTCGAGGGCTACCCCAAGGACCGCTACACGACGCTCCCCGAGACCCGCGACCGCATCCTCGCGACCGACGTCGCGACCCGCTGGCGGTACCTCCCCGGCGCGGACGTCGACTACAACGCCGTGTACGCCGACGTGAAGCGCATTCTGCTGGAGGAGTTCACGCGCCGGTACTCGGCGGCGCTCCAGACGACGATGTTCGAACTGGGCACCGCGGTGCTCGAGGCGCATGACGAGATCGCCGAGATGCGGTTCTCCCTGCCGAACAAGCATCACTTCGCCGTCGACCTCGCGCCGTTCGGCCTCGACAACCCCAACGAGGTGTTCTACGCCGCCGACCGCCCCTATGGCCTGATCGAGGCGCAGATCACGCGGGAGGGCATCGACCCGGCAGACGCGGCATGGGAGGGCGCGACGGCGTTCTGCTGAACCGTGCTCGGTCAGCGCAGCGCGGTCCGGCTGGTCGCCGTGGCCTCCAACGCCACCCCGTCCGGCACGAAGAGCGTCAGGACAGGCGGCCGCCACGTCGCGGCGACCGTCACCCGGGCCGAGAGCCCGTCGGGCGTGCCGGCCGACAGGAGCGTCGCGCCGGCACCGACCTCGTCCACCATCGCCTGAGCCTGGCCGCGGACGTGCGCCGCCGTCAGCTGGGCGACCGGCTCGCCGTCCTCGACGGACAGCACGAAGCCGTCGGCGGCCGCGAGGGCCGCGGCATCCGCCAGCGAATCCAGCCGCTTCTGCGCCAGATAGAGACTCGTCGCGTCCGCGCACAGCAAGATGGCGACGAGCGCGAGGGCGCCGTAGCCGAGGGTCAGCAGCAGCACACTGCCCTCGTCATCGGGTTCCCGTCGCCGCGCGCGCGCGTCGCCGAAGGGCCGCGCCCTCATCGCGACCCCCAGAAGCGCGAGACCTTCTGCGCGGCCGACGCCTCGACCGGAATGCTCGCGAGGCGATCGAGCCCGAACACGGGCGGCACGAGCGGAAGCGCGACTCGCGTCCGCAGGGTCACGACGAGCGTCGCGCCCGCGCGCGGGCACACGGCCCCGGCCGGACGGCACGCGAACGCCACGTCGACGGATGCGGGGTCGAGCCCGTACTCGCTCGTGATGGAGTCGAGCACGAGGTCGGCGCGGTGCGCGGCGTCGGCGTCGTCCGTGGCGGTCGCGACGGCACGCGCGACGTGGCGCGCGCCCGCTTCGGCGCCCAGCGACTGCCCCTGGACGAGACCGAGCGCACCGACGAGGTAAACGAGCGGCACGAGGAGCAGCAGGCCGACGAGGATGAACTCCAGGGCAGCGGATCCCCGCTCGCCGTCGTCAGGCGGCGCGGGCCGCGGGTGCAGCAGCGGCAGCGGGTCAGCCGAAGGACTCGACGGGCGCACGGGCCGTCACCTCCATCGTGCGGGGAGCACCCAGCAGTCCGACCAGCGGCAGCATCGCGCGCACCGTCACCTCGACGGACGCGTGGCCCAGCGCATCCGTCTCGCGCACATCGATGTCGGCGGCGTACTCCTCGCCGACCGTGCGCGCCACGATCTCGCGGGTTCGCCGCGCCCCGTCCTCGAGCGAGGTGTCGGCAAGGGCCGCGTGGTACGCCCCCTCGACGGCGGCATCGTGCACGACGTTGCGCACGTAGACCGCCAGGCCGAACTGGAGGACTCCCAGTGTCAGCACCGTGAGCAGCGCTCCGACGAGCACGAACTCGACCGGGCTGGAGCCCTCCTCGTCGAGAGGACGATGGACCCGCACGGGTCAGAAGCCGGAGACGCGGGAGATCGCCTGCTCGAACAGGCCGGCGAGCGCCGGTCCCGCGAGCGCCCAGATGACGACGACCAGGCCGGCGGTCATCAGCGTGATGAGCACCCATCCGGGCACATCGCCGCGCTCGTCGTCGGCGACGTCGGCGAACGATGCCCGCAGGCGCGCGGTCAGATTCTGAAGGCGGTGGCGGATCATGTCTCTCCTTCGAGGGGGGGGGTCGGGTGTGGACGGCGACTCAGCCGAGACCGAGTCGGAGCATGAACACTCCCGGGAACACGGCGAACAGCACGCTGAGCGGGAGGATGAGGAAGACCAGCGGCACGAGCATGTAGATCTCTTTGCGCCCGGCGCGCTCGATGAGGTCGCGCTTGGCGTCGTCCCGGGCGTCGAGCGCCTGGGCGTGCAGCACCTGCGCGAGAGGTGCTCCGCGGTCGATCGCGGCGACGAGCTGGTCGACCGAGCGCGACAGCGCGGGGATCTGCAGACCGTCCGACATCCGCGCCAGCGCCTCCGGGAGCGGCGAACCCGTGCCGACGGCCACCACGGCCCCGCGCAACTCCGTCGTGAGCTCGCTCGCCCCGACCTCGCTCACGCGGCGCAGCGAGTCGAGGATCCCCTCGCCCGCCGAGAGGCAGAGTGCGACGAACTCGAGCACCGTCGGGAGCTCTTCGCGGATGCGGGCGACGCGCGCCTTCGCCGAGTGCGACAGCCATGCGTCATACCCGAGCATCCCTCCCACAGCGAACAGCGGGGGCAGCACCACGAGCGAGGGCGAGCCGCGACCGAGGAGCACAGCGGCGACCACGATCGCACCGCCCGTCGCCAGCCCCGCGATCGACCACGCCAGCTGCCGGCCGCGGAAGGCCGCGGCATCCATCGATCGCCCCGCCTGGTGAAGCCGGCGGCCGAGCGCCGCGTCGCCGCCCAGGAATCGCGCGAAGCGCTGCTGCAGTGCCCGCCACGCGAGGGACGGGGCCGGCATCGGACCAGCCGCGCCGATGACGTCTCCGACGCCCCGCGGATCGGTGACGTCGCGGATGTACGGGGCGATGCGGCGCGCGAGACTCGGCGCGCCGACGCGCGGGGCGAGCGACAGCAGAAGGCACACGCCGACGCCGAGCGCCGTGCCCAGCACGATCGAGAAGGCCACGTCGTCCATCGGGAGGAGGCTCACCCGAACCACCTCCGCGGCTCCGGCAGACGGCCGAGGCGGAGCATCACGCGGAACGCGACGAACGACACCGCAGCGCCGGCGAGGATGAGCGCGACCCCTTCGGGGCTGCCGTACGCCTCGGCGCCCTCGGGCCGCATCGCGAGCAGGGAGAGGATGATCCAGGGGGCGGCGACGCCGAGCACGGCGGCCCCGCGGATCCATGACTGACGCGATTCGACCTCGGCGCGCAGCGCGGTGTCGGCGCGCACCGACGCCGCGAGAGCGCGGAGCACCGGAGTCACCTCGGTGCCGCCCACCTGGCGCGCCATCCGCAGCGTCTCGATGATGCGATCGGCGACCGGGTCGGCGAGCGCCACCTTCAGACGCTGCGCGCTGGAGTCGAAATGACCGGATGCCGCAACATCGCGCGCGAACCCCGCGAATGCGGGCCGCAGCTCGACGGGCGCGGACCGCGCGAGGCTCGCGACGGCGTCGGGCAGCGACATCCCGGCGCGCACCGATGCGATGAGCAGGTCGCACACGTCGGGCCAGAGGCCGCGACGCACGCGCACGAGCCGGGACCGCCGCGCGCGCAGCCACGAGAACGGCGCGACGGCGCACGCGGCGGCGGCGACGAGGCTCAGCGCCGGCACCTGCGCGACGATCCACGACGTGGCAGCGCCGACCACCGCGGCGCAGCCGGCCACGACGATCACCGAGCCGGGCGACAGGCGCGCCAGCCCCGCCGCCTCGAGGAGTCGCGCGATGCGGCCGCGCGACGCCTCGGGCGCCGACCGCTCGCCCAGCGGCCACAGCCAGGGCGAGAGGGTGAGCAGCACCCCGGCGGCGAGCACCGCGCCCCAGACGAACGTCATGCGTCGTCGCCTCGATACAGCGTCCGCGCGGCGATCACGCCCTCGTCCACGCCGATGGGCTCGACGATCTCGGCGACGCGGCGCCGGCCTGCGGCATCCCGCTCGCAATGCACGACCAGATCGACGGATGCCGCGACCGCCGGCAGCACGAAGGCGGCGTCGATGTTGCGCCCGGCCAGCAGCGGCAGCGCCGCGAGCTTGCCCAGCGCCTCGCGCGCCGAGTTGGCGTGGATCGTGGCGGCGCCGGGGACGCCCGTGTTGAGCGCCAGCACGAGGTCGAGAGCCTCGGCATCGCGCACCTCCCCCACGACGAGGCGGTCGGGACGCATGCGCAGCGCCTCCTTGACGAGGCGTCGCAGCGTGACTTCGCCGGTGCCCTCGAGACTCGGCTGCCGACCCTGGAGCGCGACGAGGTCAGGGGCGGCGACGGCGAGCTCGAAGGTCTCCTCGACGGTGACGATGCGATGCCCGGGCGGGCAGGCGGCGATCATGGCGCCGAGGAGCGTGGTCTTTCCCGCGTGCGTCGCGCCCGACACGATCACGGATGCCCCGCGATGCATCGCGGACCGCAGCAGCTCTGCGCCGTCGGCGGTGATCGAGCGTGCTGCCACGAGCCGGTCGAGGTCGCGGAATGCGGGCAGGAACTTGCGGACGTTGACCGCCCAGTGCCGCCGGGTGATGTCGGGGATGACGACGTGCAGGCGGGATCCGTCGGGCAGCGACGCGTCGACGAAGGGCTGGCTCAGGTCGACGCGGCGACCCGAGGATTGCAGCATCCGCTCGACGAGATCCCGCACCGCCGAGTCGGTCAGCGCGAGCGGAGTGCGCTCCGGCACACCGCCACGGGCGACGAAGATGCGGTCGGGAGCATTGATCCACAGTTCCTCGACGGTCGGGTCGTCGAGATACGGCTGCAGCGGACCGTAGCCGGCGACCGCGGCGAGCACCTCGCGCACGCACGCCGTCTCGTCGTCGACAGGCGCCAGCCCGCGGGCGAGGGCGAAGTCGTTGTGGCGTCGCACCTCGGCTCGCGCGATGTGGGCCGCGAACTCCGGATCGCGCGACGGGTCGGTCCGCTCGGCGCGCAGCCGTTCCCGCACCCGCTCGGCGACGAGTGTCGCCGTCGGCGGAGAGGCGGTGGACGAGAGCACCACTGCATCCTCGCAAGGGAGGAAAGCGGCATCCCGAAGTTATCCACAGGTGCCGACCACACCGCGCCGTGATCACCGGATCGGACGGGTCTTCCGCCGGACCGGTGGCGCCGGGGCCCATGAACCGGATCACGCTCGTGCCGTGACGCGTCACGGTGCAGGATGGAGGTGACACCGACGAACGATTCGGAGGCACGACGATGACCAAGAGCCGGCAAGAGATGACACCGACCGGCCGAGCCGTCCTCGGCCTCGTGGGGCTCGTGCAAGTCGTGTTCGCCTTCCTGGCGTTCTGGGATCTCGCCCATCGCGACGCGTCCGAAGTGCGCGGACCGAAGCCCGCGTGGATCCCCGCGATCCTGGTCAATTGGATCGGCCCGGCGAGCTATTTCCTCTTCGGCATCCGTCGCTGAAAGCCCGGCGGAACCCGGGGGCCTGCCCCACAGCCCGCGCCCAGGCGCCTCAGTAGACTGAACCTGCTCGCGGGAGTGGTGGAATTGGCAGACACGCAGGATTTAGGTTCCTGTGCCTCCGGGCGTGTGGGTTCAAGTCCCACCTTCCGCACGCAGCTGCTTCGCTGACCGCGCTGCACCGCCGACCGCACCGACCGACGGGAACCCCACATCGTGCACGCCGTGCCCACTGCTCTCATCCCCTGGCTCGATCCGGCCGCGATCATCGACTGGGCCGGCCCGTGGGCGCTCGTCGTCGTGTGCTTCATCGTGTTCGCCGAGACCGGCCTGCTCGTCGGCTTCCTGCTGCCGGGCGACACGCTCCTCGTCATCGCCGGCCTGCTCTCGCACCCCCAGGACTACGCGCCGAACGGCGTGTTCGGCCTCAGCGTCTGGTGGGTGGCCCTGCTGATCGGTCTCTCCGCGTTCATCGGCGGCGAGGTCGGCTACTACATCGGCCACAAGGGCGGACCCTCGGTCTTCGAGAAGAAGGAGTCCGGCCTCTTCAGCGTCAAGAACGTCGAGCGCACCAACGCGTTCTTCGAGCGCTTCGGCGGGCTCACGATCATCCTCGCCCGCTTCGTGCCGATCGTGCGCACCTTCGCGCCCGTCGCCGCCGGCGTCGGTCACATGAACAAGTGGAAGTACACGCTCTACAACTTCATCGGCGCCGTGATCTGGGGCTTCGGCCTGACGATGTTCGGCTACCTGATCGGCTTCATCCCGCCGGTGGCCACCTTCGTCGAGAACTACATCGATCTCATCCTGCTCGCCGCCGTCGGCGGCACCGCCGTCGTGACGCTGTGGCACTACTTCCGCGAGCGCAGCAAGGCCAAGAAGGCCGCTGCGGCGGGTGAGGACGTCGTGACCGACCACGACGAGGCCGAGGCGCTCGTGCTCGACGCCGACATCTTCGACCGCGGCCCCGAGCACGGGCAGCACGAGGGCGAGGCGCCGCGCGGCTGACCGCGTCCGAGGTCAGGAGGCCTTCGCGGTCTTCTTCGCCGCCGGCTTCTTCGCGGTGGACTTCTTCGCGTCGCTCTTCGACGTGCTCGCCGCCGCGGACGACTTCGCCGTCGACTTCTTGGCGGCGGGCTTCTTCGCGGGTGCCTCGTCCTTCTTCGACGACGTCGCGCCGCCCTCGCGCGCGGCCCGCGACTTCTCGACGCTCGCGCGCAGCGCCTCCATGAGGTCGATGACCTCTCCCCCGGTGTCCTCCTCCTCGTGGTCGCCGAAAGTCTCCGAGGTGTCGAGGGCATCGCCCTTCTCGAGCTTCGCGTCGATCAGGATGCGCAGCTCCTCCTGGTACTCGTCGGAGAACTCCGACGGGTCGAAGTCGCTCGCGAAGCTCTCGACGAGGGATGCCGATAGCTCGAGCTCCTTCGCCGAGATGCGCACGGTCTCGTCCAGCGCCGGGAAGGCGGCCTCGCGCACCTCGTCGGCCCACAGCAGGGTCTGGAGCACCAGAACGTCGCCGCGCACCCGCAGCGCCGCCAGCCGCGTCTTCTGACGCAGCGAGAACCGCACGATCGCGGTCCGATCCGTCTGCTCGAGCGTCTTGCGCAGCAGCACGTACGCCTTCGGCGACGCGCTGTCGGGCTCGAGGTAGTACGCCTTGTCGAGGGTGAGCAGGTCGACCTGGTCGCTCGGCACGAACTCGACGACGTCGATCTCGCGGCTCTTCTCGGCCGGCAGCGCCGCGAAGTCCTCCTTCGTGAGCACGACCGTCTTGTCGCCGTCGTCGTAGGCCTTGTCGATGTCCTGGTAGGGCACGACCTCGCCGTCGATCTCGCAGATGCGCTGGTAGCGGATGCGGCCGCCGTCCTTGTTGTGCACCTGGTGCAGCGACACGTCGTGGTCCTCGGTCGCCGAATACACCTTGACCGGCACATTGACCAGACCGAAGGTCAGCGCGCCCTTCCAGATCGCCCTCATCCCCCCAGTGAACACCGGTCGCACGTGCCACGGCTAGCCCATATGCAGGTGTTGACATGTCGCGGCTAGCCTGAACGCATGCCGGGCACGTCCAACATGGTGAGCATCGGCGGCCGGCGACTGCGCGTCACGAACCTCGACAAGGTGCTGTACCCCGAGACGGGCACCACCAAGGGCGAGGTCATCGACTACTACACGCGCATCGCCCCGCTGCTCATTCCGCACGTGGCCGGGCGACCCGTGACCCGCAAGCGCTGGCCGGACGGTGTGGGAACCGACGACGACCCCGGCATGGTCTTCTTCGCGAAGGACCTCGAGCGCGGTGCGCCGTCCTGGGTGAGGCGGGTGCCGATCCCCCACTCCACCGGCACGAAGGACTACCCCCTGGTCGGCGACGTGCCGACGCTCGTCTACCTCGCCCAGGTGGCGAGTCTCGAACTGCACGTGCCGCAGTGGCGCTTCACCCCCGACGGCGAGCGCGGATTCGCCGACCGTCTCGTCCTCGACCTCGACCCCGGTCCGGGCGCTGGGCTGCCGGAGTGCGCCGTCGTCGCGGGCTGGGCACGCGGCATCCTGTCGGGAATGGGTCTCGACCCCTACCCCGTGACCAGCGGCAGCAAAGGCATCCACCTGTATGCAGCACTGCCCGACGGGCAGACGACCGAGCAGGCATCCATGATCGCCAAGGAGCTCGCCCGCGCGATCGAGGCGGACCACCCCGACCTCGTCGTCAGTTCGATGAAGAAGACCGAGCGCCCCGGCAAGGTGCTCATCGACTGGAGCCAGAACAACGGCTCCAAGACGACGATCGCCCCGTACTCGCTGCGCGGCCGGACGCATCCGACGGTGGCCGCCCCGCGCACGTGGGACGAGCTCGACGACCCGGGACTGCGGCACCTGCTGTTCGAGGAGGTCCTCGAACGCACGGAGACGATAGGCGACCCGATGACCGCGCTCGGCTTCCACGCGGGCGGACGACAGGCCGAGACCGGGCCGCTCTCGGCGTACATCTCCAAGCGCAGCGCCTCGCGCACTCCCGAGCCGGTGCCGGGAAACCCTCTCGGCGCGACCCCGCACGGCGAGAAGCCGATCTTCGTGATCCAGGAGCATCACGCGACGGCGCTGCACTGGGACTTCCGCCTCGAGCACGACGGCGTGCTCGTCAGCTGGGCGGTGCCGCGCGGCGTCCCGCACTCGTACAAGCGGAACAATCTCGCCATCATGACCGAGGACCACCCGATGGAGTATGCGAGCTTCGAGGGCACCATTCCGGCCGGCGAGTACGGCGGCGGCAGCGTCACGATCTGGGACGACGGCCGCTACGAGCTCGAGAAGTGGCGCGACGACGAGGTGATCGCAACGCTTGAAGGTCGCCCGGGCGGTCCACTCGGACGGGTGCGCCTCGCGCTCATCCGCACCGAGGGCGAGGGTGAGAAGTCGAGCTGGCTGCTGCATCGGATGAAGACGGATGCCGCGGGCCGGCCGCAGCCGGACGGCATCCCCGTCGGACCCAGCGCGCAGACCGACGAACGACCTCCCGCACGGCGCGCGGCACCTGACGAGGACTCATCCGCAGCACCGCCCGTCCCTCCGGCGATGCTCTCGACGAACGCGACCCCCGGCATCGCCCGTCAGTCCGCGGCCCGCTGGGGCGGCGAGCCGTGGGTGGAGGGCAAGTGGGACGGCATCCGCGCGCTCGGCGTATGGGACGGCTCGCGGCTGCGGCTCCACGCGCGCAGCGGCAACGACATCACCCACCGCTACCCCGAGCTGACCGACGTGGACGCGGGCCTCGGCGACGCCCCGGCGATCGTCGACGGTGAGCTCGTCGCGCTCGAGCCCGACGGCAGGCCGAGCTTCCCGCTGCTGCAGGGGCGCATGAACCTCGAGCGTCCCGCCGAGATCGCCCGCGAAGCGCGCCGCGCCCCGGTGCGGTACTACCTCTTCGACGTGCAGTCCGCCGACGGCGACGACGTCACAGGCCGGCCGCTGCGCGTCCGGCGGCGCCTGCTCGAAGACCTCGCCGCCGACGCGATCCCGCTCATCTCTGTGCCGCCCGTCTTCGACGACGTCGACGCCGCGCTCGACGCCAGCCGCGCGCTGCGGCTCGAGGGCATCGTCGTGAAGGATCCGCGATCCCGCTACACCGGCGGGGTGCGCTCGGAGTCCTGGCTCAAGGTGAAGCACACCAGCACCCAGGAGGTGGTGATCGCGGGCATCCGTCCGGGCAAGGGCGGGCGCAGCGGCACGTTCGGCTCGCTTCTGCTCGGCATCCCCGGCCCCGGCGGCCTGCAGTACGCGGGGCGCGTCGGCTCCGGGTTCAGCGACAGCACGCTCACCCAGCTCCTGCGCACGCTCACACCGCTGCGCACCGACGAGAACCCGCTGGTCGGCGTCCCGGCGCTCGACGCCCGTGACGCGCTGTGGGTGCGGCCCGAGCTGGTCGGCGAAGTGGAGTACGGCGAGTTCACTCCCGGCGGCATCCTGCGCCACCCTCGCTGGCGCGGACTGCGGCCCGACAAGAGTCCCGACGAGGTGCGCCGCGAAGACGCGCCCTAGGCGTGCGCGTCGTGCTCGACGTGGCCGGCGGGCTCGAGCTGGAACGTCGAGTGCTCCACGTCGAAGTGCTCCGACAGGCACGACTGGAGGGTGCTCAGGATGCCGGAGGCCCGCCCATCGCGCATGGCGGCGTCGTCGACCACCACATGCGCGCTGAACACGGGCGCTCCGCGCGTGAGCTGCCACACGTGCACGTCGTGCACGTCGACGACCCCGGGGGTCGACAGGATGTGATCGCGGATGTCGCGCACGTGCGTGCCCGCGGGCGCCGACTCCGCGAGCACCGACACGACCTCGCGCAGCAGGCCGATCGCACGCGGGATGATCATGGCGGCGATGACCAGCGACGCGATCGCGTCGGCCTGCACCCAGCCCGTCGTCACGATCACGATCGCGGCGACGATCACCATGGCCGAGCCGATCAGGTCGCCGAGGACCTCGAGGTAGGCGCCGCGCACGTTGATGCTGCGGCGTTGCGCAGAGCTGAGCAGCCACATCGCGACCGCGTTGGCGATCAGACCCGCAACGGCGACGGCGAGCATGAGCCCGCCCGCCACCTCGACCTCGCCCGGATCCAGCAGTCGCTGCACGCCCTCGACGGCGACCCACGCCGACAGCACGATGAGGATCACGCCGTTCACGAGGGCGCCGAACACCTCGGCGCGCTGATACCCGAACGTGCGGCGGTCATTCGCCGGCCGCGCCGCGACGGACGTCGCCACCAGCGCGATGACCAGGGCCGCGGCATCCGTGAACATGTGTGCAGCATCGGCGAGGAGCGCAAGAGATCCCGACAGTGCCGCGCCGACGACCTGCACCACCATCACGACGCTCGTGATCGCGAGGGAGATCGCGAGCAGTCGGCGGTTGCTCGCCCCGCGAATGCCGCCCTCCGAGGCGCTCGCGTGATCGTGCATGTGCCCAGGCTAAGCCCGGGCGCGGCCCGCCGTCCGCCGATCCGCGCAGACGGGAATGATCGTGATTCTCACTCCCGCGAGCGCGTCAGAGCTGCTCGAGAAGCGGCGCGAGCTCGGCGAACGCGCGGGCACGATGAGACGACCGGTTCTTCTCGAGCGAGGACCATTCGCCGACCGTGCGCTCGCTGTCGGCGGGCTGCCCGTCGGGGATGAAGACGGGGTCGTAGCCGAAGCCGCCCTCTCCCGCCGCCGCTGTGGCGAGGCGGCCCGGCCAGCGTCCTTCGACGACCTGCTCGCTCGATGCGTCGCCGGGCACCACGAGGGCGATGGTGGAGACGAACTGCGCCGTCCGGTGCGGGTCGGCGATGTCGGAGAGCTGGTCGAGCAGCAGCTCCAGGTTGGCCGTGGCGTCCTTCGCGTGCCCGGCCCAGTAGGCCGAGAACACGCCGGGCGCGCCGCCGAGCACGTCGACGCAGATGCCCGAGTCGTCGGCGAGCGCCGGCAGACCGGTGTGCTCGGCGGCGGCCCGCGCCTTGATGAGCGCGTTCGCGGCGAACGTCACGCCGTCCTCGACGGGCTCTGGCCCGGCGTACGCGACGACCTGCAGGTCGGGGCGGGTCTCGGCGACGATCGCCTGGAACTCCTCGACCTTGTGGCGGTTATGGGTGGCGAGCACGATCTGGCGGAGCGGCTGGGCCGTGACATCCGCCACGGCCTCCGCCATCTCCTCCGGCAGCGCAGTCATGTCACGACTCCGCGCCGGCGTCGAGCGCGGCGACCTGGTGGTCGCGCAGCGATGCGCACCCGGCGACGCCGAGCTCCAGGAGCGCGTCGAGCTCGCGCTTGTCGAACGGCGCGCCCTCGGCGGTGCCCTGCACCTCGACGAACAGCCCGCGCCCGGTGACGACGACGTTCATGTCGGTCTCGGCGCGCACGTCCTCGACGTAGGCGAGGTCGAGCATCGGCTCGCCCTCGATGATGCCGACCGACACCGCGGCCACGGAATCGACGAGCACCTGCGACCGCTGCGCGATGAACTTCTTGCCGCGGCCCCACTCGATCGCGTCGGCGAGCGCCACGTACGCACCGGTGATCGCGGCTGTGCGCGTGCCGCCGTCGGCCTGCAGCACGTCGCAGTCGATCACGATGGTGTTCTCGCCGAGCGCCTTGGTGTCGACGACCGCGCGCAGCGCGCGGCCGATGAGCCGCGAGATCTCGTGCGTGCGTCCGCCGACGCGGCCCTTCACGCTCTCGCGGTCGTTGCGGCTGTTCGTCGCGCGCGGCAGCATCGCGTACTCCGCCGTCACCCATCCCTTGCCCTTGCCCGTCAGCCAGCGCGGCACGCCGTTCGTGAACGACGCCGTGCACAGCACCTTGGTGCCGCCGAACGAGATGAGCGCCGAGCCCTCGGCGTTCGCGCTCCAGCCGCGTTCGATCGTGATCGGTCGTAGTTCGTCGACGGCGCGGCCGTCAGCGCGGACGACGGCGACGTCGTCCTGGTCCTGTCGAAGGGTCATCGGGTGTCTCCTCGGGTGGGGCGGTGGGTCAGTTCGGGCGGTGCGGGAGTTCGATGGCGCCGGTCTGCACGAGCTGGACCTCGCGGACCTCACGGCCCATCAGCCGGTGGGCGAGGTCGAGGAACTCGTCGGCGGACGCGCCCGTTGCCTCGTAGACGTGGCGGGACGAGGCATCCGGCCCCGCGAGGAGATCACGGGACACCAGCTGCCGGTACACGTCCTTCGCCGTCTCGGTGTCGCTCGACACGAGCGACACGTCGGGTCCCATGACGTAGCTGATGGCGCCCTCGAGGAAGGGGTAGTGCGTGCAGCCGAGCACGAGCGTGTCGACCCCGGCGTGCCGCAGCGGGGCGAGGTACTCCTCCGCCGTCGCAAGCACCTCGGGCGAGTCGGTCACGCCCGCCTCGACGAACTCCACGAACCGGGGGCACGCCTCGGCGAAGACGGTCAGGCGCTCGTTGACCTCGAGCATGTCCTGGTAGGCGCCCGAGCCGATCGTGCCGGCGGTGCCGATCACCCCGATGCGCCCGTTGCGGGTCGTCGACATGGCGGTGCGCACCGCGGGACCGATCACCTCGACGACCGGCACGTCATAGCGTTCGCGCGCATCGCGCAGCATGGCGGCCGACGCGGTGTTGCACGCGATCACGAGCATCTTCACGCCCTCGTCGACGAGGGTGTCGAGGATCTCGAGCGAGTAGCGCCGCACGTCGGCGATGGGCTTCGGGCCGTACGGCGAGTGGGCCGTGTCGCCGATGTAGAGGAGCGACTCGCGCGGCAGCAGGGCCGACACCGCTCGCGCCACCGTGAGTCCGCCGACACCGGAGTCGAAGATTCCGATGGGCGCGTCCTTCACGATGATCCAGCCTACGCCAGCCGGTCACTAGGCTGACCCGCATGACCGCCTCGCGCAGCACGGCCCTGCACACCGACCGCTACGAGCTCACGATGCTCGACGCGGCCCTGCGCGACGGCACCGCCGACCGCCGCTGCGTCTTCGAGCTGTTCGGCAGACGACTCTCGGCGGGCCGCCGCTTCGGCGTCGTCGCCGGCACCGGGCGCCTGCTGAGCCTCATCCGCGACTTCCGCTTCGGCGACGACGAGCTCCGGTTCCTGCGGGACGAGCGGGTGGTGGATGCCGCGACCCTCGACTTCCTCGAGGTCTACCGCTTCACCGGCTCGATCACGGGCTACCGCGAGGGCGAGCTGTACTTCCCCGGCTCCCCCATCCTCACCGTCGAGGGGACGTTCGCCGAGGCCGTCGTGCTCGAGACCCTCGCGCTGAGCGTGCTGAACCACGACTCGGCCGTCGCGACCGCCGCCGCACGCATGAGCGTCGCCGCCGGCGACCGCCCCCTCTCCGAGATGGGCTCGCGCCGCGCAGGCGAGGAGTCCGCCGTCGCGGCTGCGCGCGCCGCCTACATCGCGGGCTTCGGCGCGACATCGAATCTCGAGGCAGGGCGCGCCTGGGGCATCCCGACCATGGGCACCGCAGCCCACGCGTGGACGCTGCTGCACGACACCGAGGAGGAGGCGTTCCGCTCGCAGATCGAGGCGCTCGGCACCGACACGACGCTGCTCGTCGACACGTACGACACGCGTGAGGGCGTCGCCACGGCGATCCGGGTCGCGGGCACGGACCTGGGCGGGGTGCGCATCGACTCCGGCGATCTCCCGCTCGTCGCCGCCGAGGTGCGTGCGCAGCTCGACGAGCTCGGCGCGACCGGCACGCGCATCACCGTGACGAGCGACCTCGACGAGTACGCGATCGCCGCGCTCGCGGCATCCCCCGTCGATTCCTACGGCGTGGGCACGTCGGTCGTCACCGGTTCGGGGACGCCCACCGCCGGCATGGTCTACAAGCTCGTCGCCCGCCAGGACTCCGCCGGGGCATGGGTGGCCGTGGCGAAGGCGTCGACCGACAAGGCCTCGAAGGGGGGTCGCAAGGCCGCGTTCCGCACCCTCGACCGCGGCACCGCCACGAGCGAGCTCATCGTCGTGTCGGACGGGTTCGAAGACCTCGCGACCGCGGCATCCCATCGCGATGCCCGTTCGCTGCAGGTGACGCTCATGACCGACGGCGAGCCGGATGCCGCGTTCGAGGGGCACGAGGGAGTCGAGGCGGCGCGTGAGCACCACGCGTTCGCTCGCGAGGAACTGCCGGTGCGCGGGCTCGCGCTCAGCAAGTCCGACCCGGCGATCCCGACGGTCTACGCCGACGCCGCGGACTCAGCTCACTTGGCGAGCGACTCGTAGATCTCTTTGCAGGTGGGGCACACCGGAAACTTCTCGGGATCGCGTCCCGGCGTCCACTTCTTGCCGCACAGCGCCCGGACCGGCTTGCCGGTGATGGCGGACTCGAGGATCTTGTCCTTCTTCACGTAGTGCGAGAAGCGCTCGTGGTCTCCGGGCTCGATGTTCTCTTCACGGATGAGCTCTTCGAGCTCTCGGTCGAGGGTGGCCAGACCGCCGTGGTCCGGGCCTTCGAGAGGGGTGCTCATGGTCAGCCAGTGTAGTCCGGCCCGCCGGCGTCGGGACCCGCTCAGGTCGACTCGGCGAACTCCATGAGGCGCCCGCCGCGCCGCGAGAAGACCATCGAGCCGGCGGTCACGCCGATGATCAGCACCCCGAACCCGGCCGCCAGACCCGCCCACAGGGCGAGTATCGCGGAGTCGATGTCGTCGGTCAGGGCGACCCATGCGCACCACAGCGCCGGTGCGGTCACGATCACGGCGCCGAGCATGACGAGGCACTGCGAGACGGCACCCGTTGCGCCGGTGCGCTGCGGCTGCTGGAACGGGCTCTCGCCCGGCCGCGAGACGGCATAGGGCGCCACGACCGAGGAGACGCTCGACAGCCCGAGTCCCGCGAAGAAGAGCGAGGCGCAGACGCCGACCATGGCCGGCAGGAGCGCCCAGCGCCCGTGGATCGAGATCACCACGGGGATCGCGACGGCCAGGAGCGGGATGCCGATGAGCAGCACCGGCACGAGGCGGCCCAGGCGGTCCGAGACGCCGCGCATCCCGCTGGCGATGTGCATCCACACCGCGGTGGAGTCGTAGGCGACGTCGTTGTGCGGAAGCCAGCCGAGCAGCAGCGCGGCGAACGGCACGGGCACCAGGATCGCGAGTTCGAGGGGCACCCCCGCGACGAGCAGCGGCAGGACCGTCACGGCCGCCGCCACCGGGATGACCAGCATGTTGACGACGTAGCGGCGATCGCGGAACCAGTAGAGGAGGCTGCGCGCAGCGACCGCGCCGCCGGGCGTGCCGGGGGCCACGGCGAACCAGCCGAGGCCTGCGCGCTCACGACTCGTGACAGGGCGCTCGGTCGTGGTGAGGAGCCGATGCACCCCCCACGCCCACAGCAGCGCGAGGACCGCGAGCGTCGCCACCGCGATCAGCACCGACAGCCACGCCCCTTCGGGATCGAGGTCGGCCACCCCCGGGAGCGCCCAGGCCGCGCCGAGTGGCGTCAGCGCGAGCGCACTCACGGCTTCGGTCAGCTGAGTGGGGACGGTTCCCCGCCACTCGAGCGACGCGAGGAAGACGCCGACGGGCACCACGACGACCACGATCGCCAGCAGGAAGAGGCCCGAGAGCTCGCGCGAGCGACGCTCGCGCAGGTAGAGAGCGGCGATCGCCATGCACACGCGGGCGAAGAGTGCGCAGGTGAGAACCCCGAGGACGACGCTCGCCGCGGCCACGGGCCATGCCACACCGTGCTCGACCCACACGATCGCAGCGCACGCCGCGATCGCCGCGAGGGCGAGGACCGGGACGCTCACCAGTCCGACCACCGCGAGCACCAGCGCGAGGCGTCCGCGACGCACTGCGAGCAGCGCGAAGCGCCGCGGGTCGAGCGGGTCCTCCACTGCGCCGATGAGGGGTGCCAGGCCGAAGCCCAGCGTGACGGCCGAGCCGCCGAGCACGATCACCGTCTGGGCGACGTCGGCATCGGCATCCCGCAGCGTGAGCATCGCCCAGCAGGCGGCGACCGTCGCCGCGACGAGGATCAGCACCGCGAAGATCACGCGCGCCGCGTGAGCGCGGCCGCCGCGAAGCGTGCCGAAGAGCAGTGCGAGCCTCAGTCGGAGAATGTGTGCAGCCACTCGAGGCCCTCCACGTCGCTGAGCCCGCCGGCCAGCTCGATGAACCGCTGCTCGAGGCTGAGCTCGCCGCGCACCTCGTCGACGGTGCCTTCCGCGAGCACCTGCCCCGCCACGATCACCGCGACGCGCGAGCACACGCGCTCCACGAGTTCCATGCCGTGGCTCGAGAGGATCACCGTGCCGCCGTGGGCGACGTAGGTGGAGAGGATGTCGAGGATGATCGCGCTCGAGACCGGATCGACCGCTTCGAACGGCTCGTCGAGGACCAGCAGCCGCGGCGAGTGGATGAGCGCCCCCGCGAGCATGACCTTCTTGAGCATGCCGGCGGAGTAGTCCGACACGACGCGCCCGAGCGCATCGGTCAGGTCGAAGGCGCGCGCCAGATCGGCCGTGCGGCTCTCCACCACCGCCGCCGGGAGCCCGCGGAGCACGCCGTAGTAGTGGAGCAGCTGCCGGCCGGTGAGGCGGTCGAAGGTGCGCAGCCGATCGGGCAGGACGCCCATGACGCGCTTCGCGCCGAGTCGATCGGATGCCGCGTCCACACCGCCGACCATGATCGTGCCGCGGTCGGGCTCGAGCAGTCCCGCGATCAGGGA
This sequence comes from Microbacterium gallinarum, assembly GCF_014837165.1. Classification (GTDB taxonomy): domain Bacteria; phylum Actinomycetota; class Actinomycetes; order Actinomycetales; family Microbacteriaceae; genus Microbacterium; species Microbacterium gallinarum. The sequence goes on along the minus strand of NZ_JACSPM010000004.1, from coordinate 55,243 downwards.
CAGCGTCGTGGTCTTCCCGGCGCCGTTCGGACCCACGACGCCGTAGAAGGTGCCGGCGGGCACGGTGAGGTCGATGCCGTCGACGGCGAGCGTTTCACCGAATCGCTTGGAGACGCCACGCAGGATCAGGACGTCCTCCGCGGGCGCCGGCGCGGCGACCACGACAGGCTCGGGCTCGACGACGGGCTCGGGCTCGGTGACCGGCTCGGGCTCGTGGACAGTCTCTTCTGCGGCCTCAACGGCGGGCTCGGGCATCGGCGGCTTCGGCGGGACCACGATGTCGGCGGCGGCGAGCTCCGAGAGCTCCGAGGGAGGGGCGGCCGGAGCGGCGTCGCCGGATGCCGGTTCGTCGGGAATGCGCTCCTCGGCGAGCGGCTCGTCGGCGGGCGGCGCAGGCTTCGCAGGCCGCTTGCCCTTCGCCGCCTTCTTGCGGGGCGCTTTGCGCTCGACTGACGGAGCCTTGGGGCTCGACGGCAGCGACACGATGGGCGCACTGTCGTGACCGTCCGGCTCTTCCGGATCGATGTCGTTCGGCACCGGGAGGGAGGCTGTCACCGATCCAAGGTATCAAGCGGTTCTCTGAGATCGGTCACTGCGTGACGCCGAGTCTCACGAACGCGGATTTGTCACGAATCGACAACGGCGGCCGATCATTCTGCACGTTCACAGGTGCCATCGCTACCATGGACGCGGCACGAAGGGGTGTCGAGTCGGTGTACCGACAGTGAATCTCACACTCAGGAGCAGACCTTTGACCCTTCAGACCGTCATTCTCGCAGCCGGCATGGGCTCGCGTCTCGGCCGGAGCCTTCCGAAGCCGCTGACCGAGCTCAACGACGGCCGCAGCATCATGCAGCAGCAGCACGACAACATCCGCGCGGCGTTCGGCGCCGCGGCGAAGATCACCACCGTCGTCGGCTACCGCGCGGAGACCATCGTCGAGGCCTTCCCGTCGGTCGACTACGTCTACAACGACCGCTACGACCAGACCAACACCTCCAAGAGCCTGCTGCGCGCCCTGACCAAGACCGGCAAGGGCGGCGTGCTCTGGATGAACGGCGACGTCGTCTTCGACCCCATGGTCCTCGGCCGCGCGATCGAGCTGATCGAGCGCGACCAGTCGTTCGTCACCGTCAACACCTCGAAGGTGAGTGACGAAGAGGTCAAGTACACGGTGAACGGCGCAGGCTTCATCAAGGAGCTCTCCAAGACCGTCGAAGGCGGCATCGGCGAGGCCGTCGGCATCAACTACATCTCGAGCGGCGACAAGAAGGCGTTCATCCGCCAGCTGACGCGCGTCGATGATCAGGACTACTTCGAGCGCGGGCTCGAACTCGCGATCGCCGAGGACGGCGTGCTGCTGCAGCCGCTCGACATCTCCGACCTGTACGCCGTCGAGGTCGACTTCGCCGAAGACCTCGAGCGCGCCAACCTCTTCGTCTGACCCAACCGGCGGAGCCTGTCAACCCGCAGGCCTCGCTCAGGCTCGGCCGCATAGGATCGGCCCGATGGTCGACAAGGTGCACACGATCCACTCCCTGCCCGGGGACTCTCCGTGGCAGGGCGGTCTGCCGCCCGTCGGCTCGGAGGAGCACCCGCGCACCATCCGCGCCCTCGACCGTGTGCTCGCCATCCAGCGCCCGGTCGTGCTGGCGCATCTGCGCAGCATCCGACTCCGCCACCCGAACGCGTCGACCGCCGACCTCGTCCGCATCCTCGAGCGCCGGTACCTCGCCGCGGTGACGGCGGGCGGTGCCGCGGTGGGAGCGACCGCAGTCGTGCCCGGCATCGGCACCGGTGTGACGCTCGCTCTCAGCGGCGTCGAGACCGTGGGGTTCATCGAGGCGACCGCGCTGTTCGCCCAGTCGGTGGCCGAGGTGCACGGCATCCCGGTCGCCGATCCGGATCGTGCGCGCGCCCTCGTGCTCACGCTCATGCTCGGCAAGGAGGGCGTCGATCTTGTTTCACAGCTCGCCGGGCAGGCCATGGGCCGCGGTCCGTCCCGCGACAAGTACTGGGGCGAGCTGATCACGAAGACGATCCCCCGCGCCGCCATGGGGCCGATCGTCGACCGGCTCAAGACCACGTTCATCCACCAGTTCGCCGTGCGCGGCGGCGCGTCGTGGATCGGCAAGGCCCTCCCGTTCGGCATCGGCGCCGCGATCGGCGGCACCGGCAACCATCTCCTCGGCCGGCGCGTGCTCGTGAATTCGCGTCGTGCATTCGGGCAGGCGCCCGCGATCCTTCCGCCCGACCTCGAGCCCAAGCCGGGGGCCACGCCCCTCGAGCGCGCGGCGACCCGCACGATCCGCCATGCCGGCGAGGCCATCGTGAACGGCGCCAAGCGTCTTCGCCCCGGCTCCCGCAGGGCGCTCCCTCAGAGCGCCGCCGATCCGGACGATCTCGCCGACGACTGACACGCCGGAGGCCGCGGGCGCGCACAATGGACGCATGGGACTGTTCACGCGAGGGCCCGAGCACAACGAGGAGTGGGCCGGGCTGCCGTCCGAGCCGGCGCGCCCCGAATCCGAGGCCGAGCGTCTCGCCGACGCATCCCCGGTGCGCCTCGACGGCTTCGGCGACGGCGGCGCGGTGGAGTCCATCGTGATCCCGGTCGCGCCGGTCGTCGACGTCGCGCAGCCTGCCGTGACGGACGGTGACGCGGAGGACTGACCGGGTGGCTCCCCGAGCGCGTTCGGGCATACTCTCTGAGACATGGACAGCACGCTCGCGTGCCTGGCGGCATGGATGCCCAGGCAGCGGTGGTACGCGGCCAAGGGCCGCCCGCCGAGCCTTCGCCTGATCTCATGGTGGGATCTCGCGCCGGTCGCCGCCGAGGATGCCGGTGCGCGCATCCGCACGTATCTGGTCGCCGACGAAGGCGCCTTCCCCGCCGTGCTGTACCAGCTTCCCGTCGTCTCACGCGCGACCGAGACCGTGGACGCGTCGCCGGACCACATCATCGGCAGCCCTGAACCGGGAACGACGTTCATCGACGGGCCGTTCGATCCCGCGTATGCGCGTGCCCTGATCCGGCTCGTCACGCTCGGCGGCACCGCGGAGGGCCCGCGCACGGTGGCGACAGGCCACCCCGCGCCCGACGCGCCCCCCGACGAGCCGCGCAGCGCGAGCGTCGTCTCCGGCGAGCAGTCGAACACATCGCTCATCTTCCGCTCGCGCGGGATGCCCCTGATCTGCAAGATCTACCGTCAGCTGCATCCCGGACTCAACCCCGACATCGAGCTGCCGACCGCGCTGGCCGCAGCCGGATCGACCCACGTGCCGCGAGCGATCGGCTGGGTCGAGGGCGCCTGGCCCGACCCGGCCACCGCGCAGGGCACCGTCACCGGATCGCTTGCGACGGCCCAGGAGTTCCTGCCCAACGTGGAGGACGCGTGGCGCGTCGCCCTGCACGCGGCCGCACGCGGCGACGACTTCCGCGCACCGGCGCGCGCGCTGGGAGCGGCCACGGCCGACGTGCACGTGTCACTGGCGGAGCTCTTCCCGACTCGTCGGACGCTGCCGGAGGACCGCGCCACGACGGCCGAGTCATGGCACCGGCGCCTGACGATCGCGATCGCGGAGGTGCCGGAGATCGCGGAGCGGCGTGAGGCCATCGAGTCGGTGTACGAGCGCGCGGCGGCCGACGACTGGCCCGATCACCAGCGCATCCACGGCGACTACCACCTCGGGCAGGTGCTGCACGTACCCGGGCGAGGCTGGGTGCTGCTCGACTTCGAGGGCGAACCGATGCGGCCGATGTCGGAGCGCACCCGTGCCGATCTGGCGCTGCGGGATGTCGCCGGCATGCTGCGCTCGTTCGACTACGTCGCCGGGTCCATCCGCCTCGACGATCCCGACCGATCCCCCGCGGCCGCCCGCGAGTGGGCGCGGGCCGCGCGGGAGGCGTTCCTCGAGGGGTATGCGCTCGCCTCGGGCGCCGACCTCGAGGCCGACAGCGCGCTGCTGGCGGCGCTGGAACTCGACAAGGCGGTGTACGAGGCGCTCTACGAGGCGCGCAACCGACCGACGTGGGTCACGATCCCGCTCCGCGCGATCGCGCGGCTGGTCGAGCGGCCGGCACCCGTCGGCTGATCAGCTCTCCCCCGCGTCGTCGAGCTCGGCTTCGTCGGGGTCGGGCTCGTCGTCCTCGGTCTCGACGACGGACCGTGCGTACCAGTCATCCCATTCGTCCATGAGCCGGCGGACAGCGTTGTGGAAACGCTCGGTCGCCGCGCCTGGGGAGGTGTCGCCGAAGTAGTGCCGCACCCACCGTTCGAGGCGCTCGACGGCTTCCGGGTCGTTCAGCACCCGGTCCGTCTCCGCGATGATCGCTGGCGCGGCCGCGGCATCCAGCCACTCGCAGGCCGACAGGTAGCCGTGCGTGTCGATCGCCGCGGCGGGGTCGACGGGGCGCGTGATCATGAGCGGCTTGTCGGCCGCGAGCCGGTCGTAGACCATGGCCGAGATGTCGACGATCGCAACGTCGGCGGCCGACAGCTGCCAGCCCAGATCCGGGCCGTCGTCGTAGACGTGCTGGGCCGACGGGTCGGCGGCGTTGGCCGCCGCGATCGCCGCGATGATCCGCTTGTCGGCGTCGCCGTACTCGGGGACCACGACCCCCGAGCGCGGATGCGGCCGGTAGATCACACGGTGGCGCTTGCTCGCCAGCAGCGCGCCGACGAGCGCCTCACCGTGCGTCACGATCGAGCCGTAGTGCGCGGAGGGCCGGTCGCCTTCCCACGTGGGCGCGTAGAGCACGACCGTGCGGTCGTCGGGCGTGTACGCGAGCCGGCCCGAGTAGTGGTCGGCCTGCGGCCGACCGATGGCGATCGCGCGGCGGTCGACGTCGTAGTCCCACAGGACCCGCGACAGGCGCTCGCGGGCGGCGTCGCCGGCGATGAGCGCGTAGTCGTACGCCTTGTACTGGTTGGTGGTCATGTACATCTTGTCGGACTCGCCGTGGTTGATGAACACGTGCCACCGGCGGCCGTACCTGAACATCTGGAAGTTGCGGGTGTTCTGGTTCACGTACAGCACGACGCGGATGTCCTGTTCGGCGATGAACCGCTCGATGTCGCGCACCGTCGGCACGAACGCCACCGGCGGGGCGTCCTCGGCCAGCAGCGCCTGAGCCCCCGTGGCGGCCCGGCTGAGCACCACGACCGGCCAGGTCTTCGCCAGCTCGGCGAGCGGCTTGTACCACTGCCGCATCTGATACATGTTGACCGCGCCGTCGGCGAAGTACACGGCGACCCGGTAATGGAATCGCGGATGCTGCGGGCGGGCGGCCAGCGTGCGGCGGACGCCCTTCACCGCTGACCGGCTGCGCACCGCCTTGCGGACGAGCGCGACCGCCTTCTTCGCATCCGAGACCAGACTCACTCGTCCAGACTACTCAGGCGACCCGTGACATGATCGACGCGTGCAGGACGAGCAGCGCGGGCGCAAGGACGCTCCAGAGGTCCCCCGCGACGCCGGCGTGACGTTCGTCATGCCCGTCCTCAACGAGCGCGACTACCTGCGCCGCGCGGTCGAGACGGTCCTCGCCCAGGACGTGGACGGCCCCTCCGAGCTGATCCTCGCCCTCGCGCCGTCCACCGACGGCACGACCGAGCTCGCCCGCGAGATCGCGGCGGGCGACGATCGCGTCGTGCTCGTCGACAACCCCGCCGCCGACATCCCCGTCGGACTCAATCGCGCGATCGAGGCCGGGCGCTATCCCACCATCGTGCGGGTGGACGCGCACTCCGAGCTCGAGAGCGACTACACCCGCCGCGCGCTGGCGACCCTCGACCGCGTGCACGCGGCGAACGTCGGCGGGGTCATGCGCGCCGACGGCCGCACGCCCTTCCAGCGGGCGGTCGCGCGCGCGTACAACTCGCCGATCGGCCTCGGCGGGGGCGCGTACCACGGCGGCACCCAGGAGGGCGAGGCGGAGTCCGCGTACCTCGGGGTGATGCGGCGCGCCGTGCTCGACGAGGTGGGCCTCTTCGACGAGACCATCCGCCGCGGCGAGGATTGGGAGCTCAACCTCCGCATCCGGCGCGCGGGCTACCGCGTGTGGTTCGATCCGACACTGTCGGTGACGTACTGGCCGCGCGAGAGCTGGTCGCGCCTGGCACGGCAGTTCTCCGCCACCGGTCGCTGGCGCGGCGAGCTCGTGCGCCGGTTCGGGCGCGGCAACTCGCTCCGCTTCTTCGCTCCCCCGGCGCTCGTCGCCACGATCGTGCTCGCAGTCGTCGTGGGCGTGCTGCAGCTGACGGGGGCGCTCACCGGCTGGTGGTCGGCCGCGGCATCCCTCGTCCACCTCCCCGTCCTGGTGTACGCGGCGCTCATCGTGGTCGTCGCGCTCGGACCGGGCGGCGGCCGCGGATGGCGCGACAAGCTGTGGACGATGGCGGTCCTGCCGACCATGCACCTCTCGTGGGGGTGGGGCTTCATCATCGGCGTGCTGCGGGGCGCGCACGACACCGTCGACACGTCCCGCCTCGGCTCGCGCAACACTCCGCTGCCCTAGCGCCTCGCGTCAACCGGCGTCGACGAAGCCCTGATCCAGGATGCGCGCCACGACGCGCTCGGCCGCATGCCCGTCGTCGCGCGCGTTGAACTTCTCCCGCCACCGCGCGTAGCTCATGACGTGCGCGGCGTCGGGTGCGGCCGACAGCGCCGCGACGAGCTCCTCCTGCGAGCGGACGACCGGGCCCGGCGCGTGCGCGGCGAGGTCGAAGTAGAAGCCGCGGAGTTCGCCGCGGTAGTGCTCCATGTCGGGCACCAGGAAGTACATCGGCTTGCCCGTGACGGAGAAGTCGAACATCACCGACGAGTAGTCGGTGATCAGCGCGTCCGCCGCCAGCAGCAGCAGGGACGTGTCAGGGAAGCCCGTCACGTCGATGACCCGCGGGCCCTCGGCATCCTTCCCCTGCTGCAGCGTGCGGGAGTGGCCGCGCACCAGCACCACCGCGTCGGCGGCGGCGGCGAGCTCGGCCGGGTCGACGAAGTCGACGATCTCGTCGCGGTCGTCGCGCCACGTCGGCGCGTACAGCAGCACGCGCTCGCCCTGGCGGATGCCGAGCGACATGCGGGTGGCCGCGCCGTCGCCGGTCACGAGCACGTCGTTGCGCGGGTACCCCTCGACCCAGACGGGCCGGGAGAGGAAGGCGTAGGCCTTGCCGAGGATCCGCGCCGCGTACGGGTTCTGCGCCAGCAGCACGTTCCACCGGCGCGACTCCCGCAGCACGGCGATCGCCCGCCGCGGGTCGAACCCGGGGCGATGGAGCGCGAGCCGCTTGAGCGGCGTGCCGTGCCAGGTCTGCAGCACGATCTGGCCCTTGCGCCGAGCGAAGCGCCTCCGCAGCCAGTCGTTCACCACGAGCAGGCGCGCCGAACCCCGGGCCCGCCACCACTCGGGACTGCCCTCGATGACGGGGACAGCGCCATCGGGGACGGCGACCGACAGGTCGACGACGCTCCAGTAGCGCGTCACACCGGGCGCCCGCCGGGCGAGCTCGCGGTCGATCGCGAGGGGGTTGCAGCTGGCGTTGCGGCCGTAGAAGCTCTCGAAGAACACCGCGTTCTCGAGCCGCGCGGCGCGATGCGCGTAGCGGCGCTCGAGGGCGTCCTGCCCCTCGCCCGAGTCGTACGCGGGATCGACGGGCGGACCGACGCGCAGCGTCCAGCGGTCCAGCGAAGCCCGCACCGTGCCGAGCTGCGCCAATGGCAGGGCCGCGGGCTCCGAGACCGCGGCGCCGTCCGCAGCGATCACGTGCACGTCGTAGTCGCCGGTCGGCAGTGGGAGCTCCGGCCCGCCCCAGCGGCGCGCGCGCAGCGGCAGCACGGCCCGCCAGGTCTTCCCACGACCCGTGAGCGCCGCCGTGACGCGCGCGCGACGGCCCACGAGTTCCACTGAGGCGGGACGAGGGCCTTCGCCCGACAGGACGAGCGCAGGCCCGCCGTCGGTCGTGAAGCGGGCGTCCGTCATCGTGGTCCTCTCTCGGCGGCGTCTTCGTGCGATCCGGCCAGGATCGCACGGTACACCCTTTCGGTATTGGCACCGTCCCGGAACGCGTGCACGCGGGCGCTGAGCGCCTGCGCCCGCCCGCGTCGCCGCTCCGCCTCCTCGTCGCGCGCGAGCACCGCGTCGAGCTGCGTGAGCGCGGCCGTCCAGTCGGGCGCCCAATCGTCGCCCGCGACGTCGGCGTAGCGCCCGTAGAAGCCGCGACGACGCCCGTACTCCTCGACGTCCGGCGCGAGGAACACCACCGGCAGGGGCACGAGCGCGCTGTCGAACACGAGGGATGAGTAGTCGGTGACCAGCACGTCGGCGCCGGGGAGCACCGGAGTCACGTCGGCGACGCGCTCGCTTCCGAGCATCCGCACCCGGTCGGTGCCCTGCGGTGGGCGGTACTCCCCCGCGCCGAGCGGATGCGACCGCACCAGCAGCACCGCATCGTGCTGCTCGAGCAGAGCCACGAGCGCGCGCCATTCGTCGGTCGACGGCACCGCCGGGTCGGCGGCGCCGTCGCGCCATGTCGGCGCGTACAGCACGATCCTCGACGCGTCGTCGATCGGGCCGACGGCGTCGGCGATCGCCCGCCGCGCGGACGCGCGCCGCTCGTCGGCGGTGCCGTGGGACAGCACGTCGACGCGGGGCTCGCCCGTCACGGGCACGCACTCGTCGGGGAGCGCGAAGGCCGACTCCAGCCGCCCTCGCACGGCGTGCGACGCGGCCGGGAGGATGCGGATGCGGCGGGCGGCTCCGCGGTACATCGCGCCGAGCAGGCGGCGCAGGACGCGGCCCAGCCGCAGGCGGGCGACCGCGCCGGGGACGCGCAACGTCTCGGGAGAGTCGAGCCCGATCCGCTTGAGCGGGATGCCGTGCCACAGCTGCACCACGAACGCCCCCGACACCGCATAGCGATTGACGTCGCCGAAGCCGTGCGTGACGACGACCACGCGGGCGCGCGCCGTGCGCCACAGGCCGCGCAGTGAGGACTTGCGCAGTGTCGGGATGCCGCGAGCCGCGGCATCCGTCTCCTCTCGGTCGCTCGCCACCAGCCACACCGCGCGGCGGCCGTCGGCAGCTGCGACATCCCACAGCGCAAGGGCCCCGTCGCCGATGCCTCCCCCGCAGCCGAACACCCACTCGTCGCGTGAGCGCGGGACGACGAGGGTCAGCATGCGTCCGGCGGCATAGAGCGGGATCGTCGCGAGCTTTCGCGCATTCCCCGCGCCGAACGAGAAGGACGCCATCCCGCGAGCCTAGCGTCCGCGCTGGCGGACCGGCTTCGCAGGATGGCGCCCTGAGCGTCGGGTTCTACTGCTGGAGCTCGCCGAGCGTGACGTCGACGGTCTTGGTCTCGCCGTCGCGGACGTACGTGACCGTCGCCTCGCTGCCGGCCGCGGCCGCACGCACCTGCGCGGTCAGATCCACCGCATCGGTGACGGGGACGCCGTTGAACGAGGTCACGACGTCGCCCTTGCGCAGACCGGCCTCGGCGGCCGCACCGCCCTCGACGGCCTCATCGATGTACGCGCCGGTGGTGGTGGCGCCTTCGACGGATGCCGCGGGCAGGACGTTCGCTCCGAGGAGACCGTGCGTCGCCTCGCCGTTCTCGATGATCTCGTCGGTGATGCGCTGGGCGATGTCGGACGGGATGGAGAAGCCGACGCCGATCGAGCCGGAGCCCTCCGACGAACCGCCGGCCGTTGCGATGGCGACGTTGATGCCGATCAGACGTCCTTCGTCGTCGACGAGCGCGCCACCGGAGTTGCCCGGGTTGATCGCCGCATCGGTCTGGATGACGGCGATGGAGATGGACCGGCCCGGCGTGCGCTGCTGCTGGCCCTGGCCGAAGTCGAACTGGAACGGGCTGCCCTGCTCGGGCGCCTGCTCGCCGTCCTCGCCCTCGTTCGCGTCGCCCGAGTCGGGCGCCGCCGACGAGGCGATCTCGATCGAGCGGTTCAGCGCGCTCACGATGCCGGTGGTGACGGTGTTGGCGAGGCCGAGCGGCGCACCGACGGCGATCGCCGTGTCGCCGACGTTCAAGTCGGACGACGAGGCGAACTCGATCGGCGTCAGGTCCTCGGCATCTTCGAGCTTGATGACGGCGAGGTCGTAGGTGGGGTCGGTGCCGACCACCGTGGCGTCGTACACGCGGCCGTCCGAGGTGGTCACGCGGATCGCCGCGTCGCCCGTGGCGCCGTCGAGGGTGACGACGTGCGTGTTCGTGACGACGTAGCCGTCCTCGGTCAGCACGACACCGGACCCGGTGCCCCCACCGCCGCTGCTCGTGGCCTGGATCGTGACGACGCTCGGCACGACCTTGGCGGCGATCGCGGTGGTCTGGTTGACCGCATCGGAGTCGTTGACGGTGACCGTGGCGGGGCCGGCCGCGGGCACGGTGCCGTCGGGTGCGAAGAGGTTCACGCCGGCGTACGCCCCGCCGAGACCTGCGGCACCGCCGACGATGGCCGCCGCGGCGATGAGACCGACGATCCTGCCGGCGCCGGTGGGCTTCTTCGGTCCGGTCGAAGCCGGCTTGCCGAGGGGGACGGTCGGCTGGGTGCCGGTCGCCGTCTGGCCGAACGCCGCGCCCTGCGGCTGCTGGCCGGCATAGCCCTGGGGGTACGCGGCGGGCTGGCCGGCGTATCCCTGCGGGCGGGCATAGGCCTGCTGGTGGACCGGGTAAACGGTGGGCGGGGCGGTCGGCGCCTGCTGGGCCTGCGGCGCGGGCGGCGCCTGCTGCGCTGCCCGCCAGGCCGCCGTGGTCGGCGGTGCGGGCACGGCCGGGGGCTGCGACGGCGCGGCGGGCGCGGGAGTCGTGGGGGTGGTCTCGGCCGAGGGGGCAGCGGGCGAGGGCTCGCCGGCCGCGTCGGCGGGGGTCTGATCTGCGGGGGCGTTGCCCTGGGTGTCGCTCATGATTGCTCCTTCTGGTGCCAAGCAAGGACCACATTGCCCATCGATGCTGTGCGTTTCTTATGCCGCCGATGGGACGGAACTATGCAATCCACCTGAGCGGGTCGAGTACCGTGAGTCCGATGCGACACATCCCCGGGGCATGGCACCGAGCGGCGACGGGCGCCGGACTCGTCAGCGCGGACGGATCCCTCCATCCCACCATCTTCGCCGAGATGTCGGCACTGGCGGCCCGCACCGGCGCGATCAACCTGGGCCAGGGCTTCCCGGACGAGGACGGCCCGGCCGAGGTGCTCGAGGCGGCGCGCGCGGCGATCAGCGGTGGGATGAACCAGTACCCGCCGGGGCGCGGCATCCCGGATCTCCTCTCCGCCGTCTCCGAGCACCAGCGCCGCTTCTACGGTCTGGCACTCGACCCCGCGGCCGAGGTGCTCGTGACGGCCGGCGCGACCGAGGCGCTCGCCGCGACGCTGCTCGCCCTCGTCGACGGGCCCGACGACGAAGTCGTGGTCTTCGAGCCCTATTACGACTCGTACGCGGCCGTCGTCGCGCTCGCCGGCGCCCGCCTGGTGACGGTGCCGCTGCGGTGGCCGGACTTCCAGCCCGACCTCGACGACCTGCGCCGGGCGGTCAGCGACCGCACGCGCGTGATCCTCGTCAACGACCCCCACAACCCGACGGGGGCGGTGTTCACGGCAGAGGTGCGCGACGAGGTCGTGCGTCTCGCGGAGCGCCACGACGCGCTCATCGTCACCGACGAGGTGTACGAGCATCTCGTCTTCGATGGGCCGCACGTGCCGATCGCCACGCTCCCGGGGGCCTACGAGCGCACCCTCACGATCTCGTCCGGCGGCAAGACCTTCTCGACGACGGGCTGGAAGATCGGCTGGGTCACGGGGCCGGCCGATCTGATCTCGGCGGTGCTCGCGGTGAAGCAGTTCCTCACCTACGTGAACGGCAGTGCGTTCCAGCCCGCGATCGCCGTCGGTGTCCGGCTCGGCGACGAGTTCTTCCGCGGGATCGCCCGCGACCTGCGCGACAAGCGCGACGTGCTCGGCGCCGGTCTGCGCGCGGCTGGCTTCGAGGTGTCGGTACCCGCCGGGTCGTACTTCACCGTCGCCGACGCCCGCGTTCTCGGAGCGACGGATGCCGCGGAGTTCTGCCGCGAGCTGCCGGAGCGCGCCGGCGTCGTCGCCATCCCGCTCACCGCGTTCGCCACGCCGGAGCACCGCAGCGACTACGCCACGCTCGTGCGATTCGCGGCGTGCAAGCGCGTGGAGGTCCTGGAGGAGGCGGCATCCCGTCTCGCCGTCCTCCGCTGACGGCGGCGGTCAGCCTTCGCGCGGCTTCACCGCAAGGCGACGCAGGCGCAGCGCGGGGTTGACGCGGCGCACGCGTTCGACAGCGGCGGGATCGAGGTGCGCGACGGCGACATCGGTCGCCGTGCCGACCGCGGCGAGCTCCACGCCCTGCGGGTCGACGATCATCGAGTTGCCGACGCCGAGCGGCGGCGGGTGATCGGCGGCGGCCACGAACACCGTGTTCTCGATCGCCCGTGCGTGCAGCAGGGTGCGCCAGTGGTGCTCCTTGAGCGGGCCGCGCACCCACTCCGCCGGCACGAGGAAGACGTCGGCACCCGCGTCGACCAGCAGCCGGCCCACCTCGGGGAAGCGCAGGTCGTAGCAGGTCATGAGGCCGAAGCGCAGGCCGCCGAGTTCGAATATCTCGGGGGTGCCGACAACGCCGGGCTCGACCCAGTCCGACTCGCGCTGGCCGAACGCGTCATAGAGGTGCAGCTTGCGATAGCTCGCCAGGAGCCCGCCGCCGTCCACCGCGACGACGGTGTTGCGCACGCGGCGCTCGTCGTCGGCGCGCTCGAGGAGTCCCGCCACGAGGTGCACGCCGTGCTGGGCGGCGATCTCGGTGAGCCGGCCGACGAACGGCCCGTCGACATCCTGCGCGTTCTCGGCCAGGGAGGCGTCGAAGGGGTCGACGAAGTAGCTGGAGTACTCGGGGAAGATCACGACCCGAGCACCGCGGCCCGCCGCCGTGGCGGTCAGCTGAGCGATGACGGCGAGGTTCGCCTCGGTGTCGGCTGCCGGGGAGAACTGGGCGACCGCGATCCCCAGGGAGTCGGCGGCGGTCATGAACGTCCCTTCCGGCCGACGCCGTCGCCGTCCCCGACGCGGGCTCGGATGATGGCGGGCGCAATGAGCCACAGCAGGATGATCAGCACGCTCAGGATCGCGAGCGCCGTCCACGCGGCCGCATCCCCGACGACCACGTCGAAGACGAAGGCCACCACGCCGACCACGAGGATCGACACCGTGAAGAGGGCTGTGATGAGGGCGGCGTGGCCGTACGTGACCACCGCCGCCTTGGCCCGCTGCTGGAAGAGCACCCGGTGGAGGGCCACCGGTGCGAGCGCGATGATGGCGCTCAGTGCCGAGATCACGACGAGTGTGAGATAGATCGTGCGCTGCCCTTCCGTCAGATCGGCGAAGGCCGGCTGGAAGGCGAGGGCGAGCAGGAAGCCGGTGAGGATCTGGGTGCCGGTCTGCAGGACGCGGAGTTCCTGCAGCACTTCATTCCAGTTGCGATCGGCCCGCTCCGTCGGGGTCTCGTCGCGGCCGTCGTCGAAGTCGTCGTGCGTGTCGTCGTCGCGCGGCGTTGCCATGCGTTCATCCTCGCGCCCCAGCGCGCCCAGCGGCAAGCGAACCCGCCCCGCGTCGCGACCCCCTCCGAAACCGTGCTAGGCTTTCTTCTTGTGCCGCGGGGTGGAGCAGCTCGGTAGCTCGCTGGGCTCATAACCCAGAGGTCGCAGGTTCAAATCCTGTCCCCGCAACAAGAAGAAGAAGGACCCTCCGGTTTCGGAGGGTCCTTCTTCCTTTCCCGGCAGGCGCTCACTCCCGGTGCAGGACGGCGCCGAGCTCGTCCAGGAACCGCGCGATGATGGCCAGTTCGTCGTCCGAGTACGTGGTCGCCACGCCCCGCATCGCCTGCAGCCGCTCACCGAAGTGGCGGAAGAACGCGCGGCGGGACTCGTCCGTGAGCACGATCACCCGAGCCCGCCGATCGCTCGGGTGCGGGCGGCGCTCCACGTGCCCGGAGGCGGTCAGCCGATCGAGCAGCTTCGTCGTCGACGCGGTGGAGATCTTCAGGTGCGCGGCCACATCGTGCGGGCTGACGGACTCCCCCCGCTGCTCACGCATGATCAGCATGCGCAGCGCGGAGAGATCGGACGCGTTCATGTCCATGTCGTCCTTCATCCCACCGTGCATGCGGTCCATGGCGTCGCTGAAGGCGCGCACCGCCTGGAGGACCTCCAGAACGGCCCTATCATGCGGGGACTGCGGATACCACTCGTGCGCCATGTGGACACCCCTTCCCTACCCTTGTATCATCGGCACACGCCAATCGCTAGCTAAACTAGCGAACTCCAAGGAGGATCCCATGACCGATGCCGACCACGTGGTGCTTCTCGATGACGAGGGCCGGGCGATCGGCACGGCTCCCAAGAGCAGCGTCCACGGCACTGACACGGCCCTCCACCTCGCCTTCTCCTGCCACGTCGTCAATCCCGACGGACTGGTGCTGGTGACGCGCCGGGCACTCGACAAGCAAGCCTGGCCCGGCGTCTGGAGCAACTCCTTCTGCGGCCACCCGAAGCCGGCTGAGCCCGTGCTCGCCGCCGTGCACCGCCGTGCCGAGTTCGAGCTGGGCATCACCCTCACCGACATCGAGCTCGCGCTGCCGCTCTTCCGCTACCGGGCCACCGATGCCAACGGCATCGTCGAGCACGAGGTGTGCCCGGTCTACACCGCGCTCACGTACGACGAGCCGGTCCTGAATCCACTCGAGGTGGTGGACGCCCGCTGGGTGGAGCCCGCCGAGCTCGCCGCATCCCTGCAGACGACCCCCTGGGCGTTCAGCCCCTGGCTCGTTCTGCAGGCCGAGCAGCTGCACCTCTTCGACACCGTCGCCCAGCGTCGTCGCGCATCATGATCACCCTGCCCCCCGATCCCCGCGTCGACGCGGCGATCGACGCCTCACTCGACCGCATCGTCACCCGCGCGAGAACTCTGGGCCCGGGATTCGGCGCACTGGGTGACGCCGTCGCGCGAGCGTCGCGCGGCGGCAAGCGCTTCCGCCCCGCCCTTGTCGCCGCCTCGTTCGGCGCCTTCGGCGGCGATCCGGATGCGACACCGAGCGTGTACCCCGTCGCCGCCGCGTTCGAGCTCCTGCACGCCGCCTTCGTCGTGCACGACGATGTGATCGACCACGACACCGAACGCCGCGGCATCCCGAACGTGGCCGGCGAGTTCCGCGAGCACGCCCGCGTGCAGGGAGCGGATGCCGCGGGCGCGGTGGTGCTCGGAGATGCGGCCGCGATCCTCGCCGGCGACCTCCTGCTGCACGAGGCCTTCCGCCTCGTCTCGTTCGCGGAGGTGGATCCGGTCGCGCGCGAGCAGCTTCAGGCGCTCCTCGACGACGCGGTCTACGTGTCGGCGGCCGGTGAACTGGCCGACGTGACGAACGCCGTCGTGCCCGAGCACGCCTCGCACGACGACATCCTCGACGCCGCGTTCAACAAGACGGCGGTGTACTCGTTCCAGGCGCCGCTGCAGGCCGGGGCGGTGCTGGCCGGCGCGGGCGACGAGGCCCGTGGCGTGCTCTCCGCCGCGGGCGGTTCGCTCGGCCTCGCATTCCAGCTGGTGGACGACCTCATCGGCGCCTTCGGCTCGGCCGAGCAGGCCGGCCGCGAGTCGGGCGGCGATCTGCGCGAGTCCAAGCGCACGCCGCTCGTCGCTCTCGCGCGCGAATCGTCGTCGTGGCCGAAGGTGAACGAAGCGCTCGCCGTCGCGCACACCGGCCCGATCGCCGTGCGTGAGGCGCAGGTCGCCCTCCTCGAGAGCGGGGCGCCCGTGCGCCTGCGCGGCCTGATCTCCGACACCCTCGATCAGGTGCGCACCGCCTCGCGCGACTCGGCGCTTCCGGCCGCGGTCGGATCGCTTCTCCGGGATCTCGCGGACGGCGTCGAGGGGCGCATCCCGTGACCGCGCATGAGACGGGCCTCGACCTGTACGACCGCACGGCTCGGGATGCCGCGGCCACCGTCATCTCGCGCTACTCGACGTCATTCAGCCTGGCCTGCCGCCTGCTCGGCCCGCGGCCGCGGCCGCACGTGCGCTCCGTCTACGCTCTCGTGCGCGTCGCCGACGAGATCGTGGACGGCCCCGCCGAAGCCGCCGGGCTCTCCCCCGAGGAGGCGGGAGCGGTCCTCGACGCCCTGGAGGTGGAGACCCTCTCGGCCGTCGAGCTCGGCTTCAGCGCGAACCTGGTGGTGCACGCGTTCGCCCGGACCGCGCGGGAGTGCGGCATCGACGGCGAGCTCATCCGTCCCTTCTTCGCCTCGATGCGCACCGACCTCTCGACGAGCCGTCACGACGACGCGTCGCACGACGCCTATGTGTACGGCTCCGCGGAGGTCGTCGGCCTGATGTGCCTGCAGGTGTTCGTGAACGCGGGGGCGCCGCATCCGCTCACCCCCTCCGCGGAGCTGGTCGACGGTGCACGACGCCTGGGCGCCGCGTTCCAGGACGTCAATTTCCTGCGCGACCTCGACCACGACGCGTCCGCGCTCGGTCGCGACTACCTCGGCCTGGAGTCCGGCGGGGTCTCGCGCGCCGCAGTCCTCGACCGCATCGATGCCGACCTCGCGGCCGCCGCGGCCGTCATCCCGAAGCTTCCCGCCGACTGCCGCCGCGCGGTGACCGCCGCGCACGACCTGTTCGCCGAGCTCTCCACGCGGCTCCGCCGCTCCACCGCGCCAGGAGGGCGTGTACGCGTGCCCGACCCGGTCAAGGCCCGGCTCGCCGCGCGAGCCTGGCTGGGCTTCGCTCCGCGCGAGGTGCGCGCATGAGCGGCGGCGCAGGGCCCCTCACGCCCCGGCGCGCGGTGGTGGTGGGCGGCGGCATCGCCGGACTCGCCACCGCTGCCCTTCTCGGCGCCGAAGGGTGGAGCGTCACGGTCTTCGAGGCGCGAGACGTCGTCGGCGGCCGCGCGGGGTCGTGGGATCAGGACGGCTTCCGGTTCGACACCGGACCGAGCTGGTACCTCATGCCGGAGGTGTTCGACCATTTCTTCCGCCTGCTGGGCACCAGCGCCGAGCAGGAACTCGACCTCGTGCCGCTCGACCCGGCCTATCGCGTGTACTCCGACCCTGCCACCGGACGCGCGCCGCTCGACGTGCACTCGGGCAGGGAGGCCGCGACCGCCCTCTTCGAGAGCGTCGAGCCGGGAGCCGGGGCGAAGCTGAGCGCCTACCTGGACTCGGCGGGCGACGCCTACGAGCTCGCCGTCACGCGCTTCCTGTACGACACCTACGAGACGACGGCGGGTCTGCGCGACCCCGCCCTGCTCCGCCGCGTGCCGCAGCTCGCGCCGCTGCTCACCCGCAGCCTCGCCTCTCACGTCGATCGCAGGTTCACCGACCCGCGGCTGCGCCAGATCCTGGGGTATCCGGCCGTGTTCCTGGGCGGGTCGCCGTACGGAGTGCCGAGCCTGTACCACCTGATGAGCCACCTCGACCTCGATGAGGGCGTGCTCTACCCGCGCGGCGGGTTCGTCGAGATCATCCGCGCGATCGAGCGCCTGGCCGAGGCATCCGGAGCCGTCATCGAGACCGGCGCCCGCGTCGTCTCGATCGACACGAGCGGTGCCACCGCGACCGGCGTCGTGCTCGCCGACGGGCGCCGCGTCGAGGCCGACCTCGTCGTGTCGGCGGCCGACCTGCACCACACCGAGACCGCGCTCGTGGCGCCCGAGCTGCAGAGCTACCCCGAGTCGTGGTGGGCCAGGAAGGAACCCAGCCCCGGGGCACTCCTCCTGCTGCTGGGCGTCGAGGGGTCCCTCCCCCAGCTCGCGCACCACACGCTCCTCTTCACCGACGACTGGCGCTCGAACTTCGACGACATCTTCGGCGCGCATCCGCGCATCTCCGACCCGGCGTCGCTGTACGTCTGCCGTCCCAGTGCCACCGACCCGACCGTCGCGCCCGCCGGGCACGAGAACCTGTTCGTCCTCGTCCCCGTGCCGGCCGACCCGGCGCTCGGCCACGGCGGAGAGAGCGGCGACGGTGACGCACGCATCGAGACGGCAGCCGACCGCGTGATCGAGCAGCTGGCGTCGTGGTGCGACATCCCCGACCTGGCGGACCGCATCGTCGTGCGCCGCACGATCGCCCCGGGAGACTTCGCCGCCGATCTCAACGCGTGGCGCGGCAACGCGCTCGGCCTCGCGCACACGCTCGGGCAGAGTGCGATGTTCCGTCCGCGCAACGTATCGCGCAAGGTGGCGGGGCTCTCCTACGCGGGCGGCTCGGCCCTGCCCGGCATCGGCCTGCCGATGTGCCTCATCTCTGCGGAGCTCGTCGTGAAGCGGCTGCGGGGCGATCGCACCCCAGGACCGCTCGCCGAACCCGCGAGGGTGTGACGTGCCGGG
This sequence comes from Microbacterium gallinarum, assembly GCF_014837165.1. Lineage (GTDB taxonomy): Bacteria > Actinomycetota > Actinomycetes > Actinomycetales > Microbacteriaceae > Microbacterium > Microbacterium gallinarum. Next base: position 36,822 of record NZ_JACSPM010000004.1, on the reverse strand, counting down.
ACTGTACCTGGCCGCGATCCTCGTCTCGGCCGCCGGCGTCGCGCTCCTGGATCGCCGCTGGCGGCTCGCCGCGTGGGCGGCTCCCGGTCGCACCGCGGCGGCCGTCGCCATCGGCACGGCGTTCTTCGTCGCTTGGGACGCGGTCGGGATCGCCACCGGGGTGTTCGTGAAGGGGGACAGCCCGCTGCTGATCGGCGTCGATCTCGCGCCGCACCTCCCCCTCGAGGAGCCGTTCTTCCTCGCCTTCCTCTGCTACCTTGCGCTCGTCCTGCACGCGGGCGCCGGGCGGGTGCTCGATCGTCGCGCGGAGCGTCTGGATCGGCAGGAGGCGACGTGACCTATGCGCTGATCGTCCTGCCGTTCGCCGTCGTCACGGCGGCGGTCGTGGCCGCGACCGCCCGACGGCCGCGCTTCGGGAGGCGCATGGCGGCGTCGGGCCTGGCCGCCGCCGCGCTCATCCTGCTCACCGCGGTGTTCGACAACCTGATGATCGCGGCGGGCCTCTTCACGTATCCGTCCGAGCACCTCAGCGGCCTGCGCATCGGGCTGGCTCCGATCGAGGACTTCTCGTACGCCGTGTGCGCGGCCTTCCTCCTTCCCGCCGTCTTGACTCTGCTGACGCCGAAGGAGCGGGCATGACCGATGCACGACCCCTGCGCACGGGCGCGGTGATCCGCGAGCTGTTCGTCTCGTCGCGACCGGTGAGCTGGATCAACACCGCGTATCCGTTCGCGGCGGCGTACCTGCTCACCACCCGCGAGATCGACGTCACGCTGGTGATCGGCGCGATCTTCTTCCTCATCCCGTACAACCTCGCGATGTACGGGATCAACGACGTGTTCGACTACGAGTCCGACCTGCGCAATCCGCGCAAGGGCGGCGCGCACGGCGCGGTGCTCGACCGGCGCATGCACCCGATCACGCTGTGGGCGGCCGGCCTGTCGTGCCTGCCCTTCGTCGTCTACCTCGTGATCGTCGGCTCCCCCGCGTCGTGGGCGGTGCTCGCGGCGAGCCTCTTCTTCGTCGTGTTCTACAGCGCGCCGCCGCTGCGACTGAAGGAGGTTCCCTTCGCGGACTCGCTGACGAGCAGCATCCACTTCTTCTCCCCCGCCGTGTACGGGCTCGTGCTCGCCGGAGCCGAGTGGACCTGGCAGCTCGCCGCCGTCATCGTGGCGTTCGCCCTGTGGGGCGTGGCCTCGCATGCGTTCGGCGCGGTGCAGGACGTCGAAGCCGACCGCGCGGCGGGGATCTCGTCTATCGCGACGGCTCGCGGTGCGCGCTGGACCGTCTGGTTCGCCCTGGCCTGCTACGCCGGATCGGGCATCGTCGTGCTGCTGGCGGCCTGGCCAGGTCCGCTCGCCGCCCTCGTGGTGCTCCCGTACCTCGTCACCGTGTGGCCCTACCGCGGCGTGACCGACGAGACCGCCGACACCGCCACGCGTGGCTGGGACCGCTTCCTGTGGCTCAACCAGTTCGCCGGGTTCGTCGTCACCCTGCTGCTGATCTGGTTCTGGCTTCTCACCGACTGACCGATCTTCGTTCCAGCACGCCGGAGGCCGGCACCCCGCGGGGTGCCGGCCTCCGTGCGTGCGACTGCTTACGGTTCGATCGCGCCGAGCTCGATGAGCTTCTCGACGGCCGCCGTGAGCTTCTCATCGGCTTCCGCGAACGCCGTGAGATCGCCGGCCTGCAGTGCGGCATCCCTCTCGAGCATCGCCTCCTGCGCTTCCTGGAGCGCCGCCTGGTACTCGTCGGAGGGCACCGTGGGCGTCTCCGGCTCGGGGGTGGCGCCCGGCGTCGGGGTCGCCCCCGGCGTCGGCGTGGCCCCCGGCGTCGGCGCGACGTCGTCATCGCCGGCCGCCGCTCCGGAATCGCCGCCGAACAGGGCGTCGAGCGCCTCGTTGAGCGTGTCCTCGAAGGCGATGTCATTGCCGAACGACACCAGCACCTTCTGCAGAGTCGGGAGCTTGGTGGCACCCGACGACTGCACGAAGACCGGCTGCACGTAGAGCAGTCCGCCGCCGACCGGCAGGGTCAGCAGGTTTCCGTTGAGCACATCGGACTGACCCTGCTTCAGCAGGTTGATCTGCGACGACACGAGCGGGTCCGCATTGAACGTGTTCTGCACCTGGCCGGGACCGGGCACCGTCGTGTCGGCATCGATCACCAGCATCCGCAGCTTGCCGTAGTCGGCGGCCTTCTCGCCCGCCTCCGCTCCGGCGTTCGAGTCGACCGCCAGGTAGCCCATCAGGACGTTGCGGGCGTTCCCGCCCGTCGACGACGGGATGAACGACGTGAACATCGAGTACGTCGGGTTGTCCTGCCCCGGCATCTGCATCGTCAGGTAGTACGGCGGCTGCAGCTGCGAGTCGGCCTGCGGATCGTTCGGCGTCTGCCAGCGGTTGTCGCTCTGGTAGAACGAGCGGGCGTCGTCGACGTGATAGACGCCGAGCACCGTGCGCTGCACCTTGAAGAGGTCGGTCGGGTAGCGCACGTGGCTCATGAGCTCGGCCGACATCTCGCTGATCGGCTCGACCGTGGTCGGGTACACGTTCTGCCACGACTGCAGGACCGGGTCCTCCTCGTCCCACGCGTACAGCGTGACCGAGCCGTCGTAGGCGTCGACCGTCGCCTTCACCGAGTTGCGGATGTAGTTGATGTCGTCGAGCGCGAAGCGCGGCGCGGGGTTCGACGAGTCGGAGATCGCCGAGGCGAGGCTCACGGTCGACGAGTACGGGTAGTTGGCGCTCAGCGTGTAGCCGTCGATGATCCACACGATCCGACCGTCGACCACGCTGGGGTACGGGTCGCTGTCGAGCGTCAGGTAGGGCGCGACCTTCTGCACGCGGGTGAGCGGGTCGCGGTCGTAGAGGATCTGCGAGTCCTCGTTCACGTAGTCCGAGAAGAGGATCTGCTCGGCCTGGAACTTGAGGGCGTAGATCAGGCGGTTGAAGACGCTGCCGATGCTCGGTCCGCCGTCGCCCACGAACGTCGTCTTGACCTCGCCGCCGCCGTCACCGCCGGTCGGATAGTCGAGCTCGACCGGTTCGGCCCCTTCGGGCGCGCCGACGATCGAGTAGGTCGGCGAGTACTCGCCGAAGTACACGCGCGGCTGGAAGTCCTCCTGATCGGACAGGAAGCCGGAGGCGGGGATGCCGCGCTCGAGGAAGACCGGGTCGCCGTCACCGGTGCGGTCGTTGCCCTTCGCCGCCACGAGGCCGTAGCCGTGCGTGTAGACGACTGCGGAGTTCTGCCAGTCGGCCGCGGCGCCGAGCTCCGCGAGGTCGAGCTCACGCACCGAGACCACGGTGTCCTGCGAGACGCCGTCGATGTCATAGCGGTCGACGTCGAGCGGGTTCTGGAACTGGTAGTACCCGCGATACTGCTCGAGCTGGCGCACAGTCGGCGAGATGATCGCCGGGTCCATGATGCGGATCTGGGCGGTCGTGGCCGCATCCTCGCGCAGCTGGCCGGCCTCGGCATCCGTCACAGCCTGGAAGTCCTGCTTCTCGAGCCCGTCCACGCCGTACGCCTCGTGGGTCATGTCGACGTTGCGCTGGTAGTACTCCTGCTCGAGGGCGAAGCGGTTGGGCTGCACCTGGAACGTGTTGACCACCCACGGGTAGCCGATGCCCAGCACGATCGCGGAGACCACGAGAAGGGCCGTGGCGATGAGCGGGTAGCGCCAGCGGCCGATGATCGCCGTGACGAAGAAGAGGAGGGCGACGATGACCGCGGCGAACGCGAGGATCGTCTGGCCGGGGATGATCGCGTTCACGCCGGTGTAGCCCGGGCCGGTGATGCGATCGCCCGGCTCGACGAGCGTCTTGTAGCGGTCGAGCCAGAGGCTCGCGCCCTGCACCAGCAGGTAGAGGCCCGCGATCACGGCGAGCTGGATGCGCGCCGACTTCGAGATGCGCAGCTCGCGCTGACCCACCCGCACCGAGCCGTACAGGTACGACACGAGCGCGGTGACGAGGAGGCATACCAGCAGCACGGCCGACACGAAGCCGACGAGCGCGCTGTAGAACGGCATGGCGAAGAGGTAGAAGCCCGTGTCGAGGCCGAACTCGGGGTCGACGACGTCGGTGGCGACGCCGTTGAACCACAGCCAAGTCGTCTCCCACTGAGCGGATGCCGCGAACCCGGCGAAGAAGCCGAAGAAGACGGGGATCCCCCACATGGCGAGGCGACGGAGCGGCTCGACGACCTCCTGATAGCGGTCGAGCTGCGAGCTCAGGCGCGCGTAGACCGGGCGGAGCCGGTAGGCGAGCTGGATGGCGAGCCACACGGGCACCGCCATGCCGAGGAAGCCGACGACGAACATCACGACGCGCGCGACCCACTGCGTGATCAGGACCGAGTCGAATCCGAGCTGGTCGTACCAGAGGAAGTCGGCGTACAGGTTCGCGAACGCGAAGAACGCCACCACGAGGGCGGCGATGATCGCGAGCGAGATCGCGATGACGCGTCGGGAGCGGGAGGGTGTGGCCGGGGTCGGCGCCGAGGTCGTGGTCACCGTCCCATCCTAGGCGCGCGGATCTGGGCGGCCGCCGAGTCCGCCCTGGGCGTACTCCCCGAAGATCCGTGCGCGGTTATGCGATCGGCGTCAGCCCGCCGTGCAGGTCGGCAGCGCATCGACGTCGCCGCCGTCGCGCACGGCCTCCAGAGCGTCCAGCGCGTCGTCGAGGGTCTCGACCGCGAAGACCTGCAGACCGTCGGGGACGTGGCCCACGACCTCGTCGCAGTTCGCGTCCGGTGCGAGGAACCACTCGGCGCCGGCATCCTTCGCACCGAACAGCTTCTGACGGATGCCGCCGATCGGCCCCACCTCGCCGTCGGCCGTGATCGTCCCGGTGCCCGCGACGTTCTGACCGCCGTTGAGCTGCTCGGGCGTGAGCGTGTCGATGATGCCGAGTGCGAACATCATGCCGGCGCTCGGGCCGCCCACGTTGTTGAGCTGGATGGTGACGTCGATCGGGAAGTCGTAGTCGGTGATGAGGTTCACTCCGAGCAGGAGCGTCTTCTCGCCGTCGACCTCGGTCTCCTTCGGCGTGATCGAGACCGTCTGCTCCTCGCCGTCGCGGTCGATGAGCAGCTCGACCGGAGCCCCGCCGGCGTCGTTCACGATCTTCCGCAGGGCCGCGGCATCCGTCGCCGGCTCGCCGTCCGCGGCGACGATCACGTCGTTTTCCTCGAGGACGCCCTCTGCGGCCGAGTCATCGAGGATCGAGTGCACCGAGATCCGGGCGCCGACGTCGTACCCGAGCTCGGTCAGGGCGGCGGCGGTGGCCTCCTGCTGCGAGTCGACCATCATCTGCGCGCTCTCGGCGTTGCGGTCCTCGGTGGTCGTGCCCTCGGGGAACACGGCGTCGAGCGGCAGCACGGCCTTGCTCGGGTCGAACCACGCGAGCGCGAGCTCGAACCACGACGGCGTGCGCTCCCGGTTGCCCACGACCTGCACGGTCAGCAGGTCGAGCGCGCCGTCGGTCTCGAAGGTCTCGGCACCCTCCACGGAGATGAGCGGAACCTCGGCGCCGTCGGCCGACTCCGCCGTGCCGAGGGTGTTGTAGACCGGGCCCGGACGCTGGATCACATACGACGTGGGCAGGAACGTGATGATCAGCAGGACCACGAGCGCGATGGCCAGCGCCCAGACGCCGACCAGCGTGCCGCGCGACATGCGACGCCGCGGTGCGGGCGTGATCGTGACGTTGTCGTCGAACAGGGCCACGCGGGACCTCTCTCTGCCTGGTCGTTCGCGACCGGCGTAAGGCGTTCGAGGCGCTGCCGGGGAGTGCGATGGATGCTGCGACTAGCGTAGAGCGCGACGTCATGAACCGGCTGAAAGGCGGCTGAAGTGGCAGACGACGACCGCACCCCCGAGGAAGAGTTCCAAGAGCTGATCCGTCAGCTGTTCGGCGGATCGGGTGGGCTCGACCCCGAGCAGCTCTCCGCCCTGTCTGGGATGAACATCGACCCGGCGATGATGCAGACCGTGATGCAGCACCTGCAGGGCGCGTTCGCGGGCGGCGGCGAGACCGGCATCTCGTGGGACCTCGCGCAGCGCCAGGCGCTGCACATCGCCAACCAGGACGGGCTCGGGGTGACGACCGGTCAGCGCACCGACCTCGACCAGGCGTTCGCGCTCGCCACGCTGTGGCTGAGCGAGGCGACCACCATCTCGGAGCTCGCCGAGCAGCCCCAGACCCTCACCCGCGGCGGCTGGGTCGAGGCGACCATGCCGGTGTGGCAGCAGCTCGCCGAGCCAGTGGCCACAAGCATCGCCGACGCGCTCACGTCCGCGCTCAGCCAGAACGCCCCCGATGACATGCAGGGCCTCGTGCAGGGCGCCGGGCGCCTCATGCGCACGGTCGGCGGGTCGCTCTTCGCGTCGCAGCTGGGACAGGTCGTGGGCAACCTCTCGAAGGAGGTCGTGAGCGGCGGCGACGTGGGCATCCCGCTTGTGCCCGACGGCCAGGCCGCGATCCTCCCCCAGAACTTCGCCGACTTCGGGCGCGACCTCGAGGTGCCCGACGACCAGCTGGCGCTCTACGTCGCCACGCGCGAGCTCGCGCACGCGCGGCTGTTCCGCCACGCCCGATGGCTGCGCCTGCACGTCATCTCGCAGGTGACCGACTTCGCGCGGGGGGTCCACGTCGACACCGACGCGCTGGAAGACCTGGCGTCCCGCTTCGACCCGTCGGAGCCCGACGAGCTGCGCCGTGCGCTCGAGAGCGGCGCCCTGCTGCCCGCGCGCTCCGAGGCCCAGAACGCCGCGCTCACGCGCCTCGAGAACCTCCTCGCCACGATCGAGGGCTGGGTCGAGGTCGTCACCGAGCAGGCGACCTCGCGCCTCCCCTCGGCCGACCGCATCGCCGAGGCGGTGCGGCGCCGGCGCGCCGTCGGCGGCCCGGCCGAGCGTGCGCTCGGCTCGCTGGTCGGGCTGGAGCTGCGTCCGCGCCGGATGCGGGAGGCCGCGGCGATGTGGCGGGCGGTGACGGATGCCGTCGGCCCGGCCGCCCGCGACGCGCTGTGGGACTACCCCGACCTCATGCCCGGCGCGGCCGACATCGACGATCCCGCAGGCCTCGTGGCGCGCCTCGAGGCGCGTGCACGCGGCGAGCAGCCGGCACCCGACGAGCTGGACGACGCGCTCGCGCGGCTGCTGGCCGGCGAGATCCCCTCGGTGGACGGCGAAGCCGGAACGGCCGGCGACGCGGGGGCTGAGGGCGACGCCGACGACACCCGGGACGACGGCGACACCGACGACCAGGGCCCCGCACCGGACGACCACCGGCCGGTGTGAGCCGGGCGTCGGCTCCTCCCCAGAAGCCCCTGTGACCGGGCGGCCGCGGTCGCGGCTGTGGAAACCTCCCGGCGGCGGCACGGTCTCACCAGAATCAGGGGATGCTCCGGATCGATCCCGCCCATCCCCCGCTGTGGCGCACGCCGACCACCCTGCAGTTCGGGCACGAGCCGCTGCTCGTGCTGGATGACCCCGCGCCCTGGCAGCAACGTCTCGTGCGCGAGTTCGAGCGCGGCATCCCCGATCAGGCCGCGGTCCCGTTCGCCGTCGCACTCGGTGCCGAACCCGGCGCCGCCGCAGAGTTCGTCACGCGCCTGGGCGACGTGTTCGCCTCGGCCGCTCCCCCGGCCCCGCGGGTGATCGTGCAGGCGGCCGGCGACCTCCCGCGCGAGCACGTCGACGCGATCGCGGCGGCGCTCGGCCTGACGGGGTGCGAGGTCACCACGGCAGATCTGTTCGACCCGCCGGGCGCGCCGACGACGGGCGCCGCACCCGTGGTCGTGGTGGCGCATCATCTCGTCGCTCCGTCGTTCGCTGCTGCGCTCATGGCCGACGACCGTCCGCATCTCCCCGTTGTGCTCACCGCCACCGGCGCCGAGGTCGGACCCTACGTGACGCCGGGATCCACCGCGTGCCTGGCGTGCGTCGCCGCACGCCGACGCGACCACGACCCGGCGTGGCCGGTCATCGCGGCTCAGCTGCTCGGGCGACCGCTGCCCGCCGTCGACGGCTCGATCCTGTGGGAGGCGGGGATCGTGGCCGCCCGGTTGATCACGGGCGCCGCGTCGCGTCCGCCCCGCCCGCGGACGCGCTCCCTGACGCTCCACGCCGGCTCGCTGCGGCGGGACGTCCGGAAGCACCGACCGCACGAAGAGTGCCGTTGCCGATCTCTCGCAGGAATCGCGACGGCTGCCGTTCCCGCACGCCTCGAGCCCACGACACCGAGAGCGTACGCGCGGCCCGCGTGATGCCGACGTAGGCGAGACGCCGCTCTTCGTCGACCTGCTCGAACGTCGTCGCGTAGGCGATCGGCAGCAGGCCCTCGGCCATGCCGACGAGGTGCACGTGATCCCACTCGAGACCCTTGGAGGCATGGATCGTGGCGAGCGTGACGGTGCGCAGCGCGGGCTCGTCGTGGCTGCGCGCCCGCGCCGTCAGCTCGTCGGTGAACTCGCGCAGCGTGGTTCCCGGCGCTGCCTCCTCGGCGAGACGCAGCAGCGCGGCGCGCAGCTCCCACGCATCGCGCAGTGCGCCACCCGCCTGCGGCGGCTCGTCGGTCAGACCGAGCGAGCGCAGCACGTCGCGCACGGTGTCGACGAACCCGCCCTCGATCGGCGCGACCGAGGCTCCGCGCAGCGCCATGATGCCCTGCCGCACCTCGGGCAGATCGAAGAACCGGCGACCGCCGAGCACCGTCGACGCGATGCCCGCGTCGGCGAGCGCCCGCACGAGTTCCGCCGACTGGGCGTGCGCTCGGTACAGCACCGCGATCTGCCGCGGGTCGATCCCCGACGCGATCTGGGCCGAGATGCGTGCGGCGACGGCGCGCGCCTCCTCTTCGTCGCCGACGAACGCGGCGACAGTGGGCGTCTCGGCCCCCGCGGGCCGTCCGGGTGCCGAGACCAGGTGCAGGGCGCCGGGGCGGTCGCGCATGAGCTCATTGGCGACGCCGAGGATCGCGGCATCCGATCGGTAATTCGTCTCGAGACGCACGACGCGCGCATCGTCGTGCCGTGCGGAGAACTCGAGCAGGAAGCGCGCGTCGGCGCCGGCGAACGAGTAGATCGTCTGGCTCGCGTCGCCCACGACGCACAGGTCGCGGCGGTCACCGAGCCACAGCTCGAGCAGCCGGTGCTGCAGCGGCGAGACGTCCTGGAACTCGTCGACCGTGAAGTGGCGATACTGCTCGTGTACCGCACGGGCCACATGGGGCTCGGCTTCGAGCATGCCGGCGCACGCGAGCAGGACGTCCTCGAAGTCGAGCTGACGCCGCTCGTCCTTGAGCTTCTCGTAGGCCCGTTGAAGTGCGACCACCTGGTCGATCGACATGCGGCCGATGCCCTGCGGCCGGGCTGCCGCGTAGTCGTCGATGCTCAGCATCGACACCTTGCGCCATTCGATCCCACTCGCGGCGTCGCGGAGCGTCGCGGTGTCGGGGTTCAGCCCGATGCCGTCGGCCGCATGCGCGAGCAGCCGCACCTTGTTGTCGACGATGCCGGGTGCCGTGTCGCCGGCGAGCGTCGGCCAGAAGTAGTTCAGCTGTGCGAGGGCGGCCGCGTGGAACGTGCGCGCGGCGACGCCCTCGACGCCGAGCGCGCGCAGGCGGCCCCGCATCTCGCCTGCGGCCTTCGCGGTGAAGGTCACCGCCATGACGCGTCCGGGCGAGTAGGCGCCGGTGTCGACGCCGTGGGCGATCCGGTGCGTGATCACGCGGGTCTTTCCGGTGCCGGCTCCGGCCAGCACCACGAGCGGTCCGCGCAGCGAGCGCACCGCTTCGAGCTGGCTCTCATCGAGACCCGCGAGCGCCCGGCTCATGCCACCCCCGCGTGCCAGTCGCTGATCAGCCGGTGTGCGATCGAGGCGCGACCCGGCAGCACCACGTCGCCCTCGCCCGCGAGCGCCGCCCCGATGGCGTCGCGGGTGAACCACCGCACCGCGGCGATCTCCTCGCCGTCGGCGCGTGCAGCGTCGTCATCGGACGCCGTCGCGAGGAACCCGAGCATGAGCGACCGCGGATACGGCCACGCCTGCGAGCCGCGGTACTCCACGGCCGCGACCTGGATGCCGGACTCCTCGGCGACCTCGCGCTGCACCGCCGCCTCGAGCGACTCCCCCGCTTCGACGAAGCCGGCGAAGCACGAGTACCGCTCCGCACCCCAGAGGGCGTTCGACCCGAGCAGCAGCAGGTCGGGATCCTGGGCACTGGTGATCGCGACGATGACCGCAGGATCCGTGCGCGGGAAGTGCTGTCGGCCGCACGACGGGCAGCGGCGTGACCATCCGGCGTCGGCGAGCATCGTCAGGGCGCCGCAGGCGGGGCAGAACGGGGCGTCGAGCAGCCAGCGCCCCAGGCTCAGCGCTTCGACGAACGCCCCCGCGTCGTGCGGGGCCAGCGCGCCGCCGATCGCGCGCAGACCGGCCCACCCGGCGGCGTTCTCGAACGGCTTCTCCTCGGCCTTCTCGAACACGGCGGTCAGCAGCGGGGCGCCGTCCCGATCACGGCCCAGGAGCGCCCACTCCCCACCGGGGGGCACCGCAGCGGGCGCGACCCAGCGCAGCTCGGCCGGGCCGGCGAGCGGGGCGGTGTCTCCCGCGAGCACGAGCACCCGGGTCGCGGGATCCGCTCGAGCGGTCTCGATCAGACCGGGCGTCGCGCGCTCATCGGGCGCGCGGTCGACCGCTGCGGCGGCGAGCGGCGGGAGCCGCGTGCTGTCGGACGCCGTCATCGAGGAACTCCAGCAAGGGCGTGGCGCGGGGGTGGACGAGCGCGACCGACCTACCCTGGGCACATGGCACGCTCACCCTTCACTCTAGCCGCGTCCGTGACCTCGGCTCTGCCCCGGGTCGGCGTCGTCGGGGTCGGCGAACTGACCGAGGGCTCCGTCGGGCGCTACGACTCCGCCGTCGCCGAGCTCGATGACGGGCGCCGCGTCGTCGTCCGCGTCCCCGCGGACGCAGCCGTCTCGCCGGAGCTCGCCGCAGAGGTGCGCGCTCTCCGCGCCCTCACGCCCGGCGTGCGAGGTCTTCTGCCTTTCCGCGCTCCCGAACTGCTCGGCGAGACTGGCCTCGGCGACGCACGTGCCGTGGTCGTCGACTTCCTCCCGGGCTACCGCGTCGACGCCGCCCACCTGCCGCCCGGCCGCGGTGCGGCCACGTCGCTCGGGGCTGCACTGGCGGCTCTGCACGCCCTGCCGCTGTCGATCGTCCGCACCGAGGGTCTGCCCGTGCGCACTCCGCAGCAGGTCCGCACCGACACCGCGCGTCTGGTCGACCGTGCCCAGGCGACCCGGCGTCTGCCGGTGGCCCTCGCCGACCGCTGGCAGCGCGCGATCGACAACGACGAGCTCTGGCGCTTCGAGTCGGCCGTCGTGCTCGGTGGCGCCGGCGCGGCGTCGTTCCTCTTCGAGGACGTCGACGGTGTGCCGCAGGTGACCGGCTTGCTCGAGTGGCACGGACTGTCGGTCGGCGACCCTGCGACCGACCTGCAGTGGCTGGCCTCGGCACCGGCTGCGGCCGACGACGTCTATGCGGCGTATGTCGCCGGCAGCGGGCGCGCCCCCGACGCCCGCGCGCGCGAGCGCGCCCGGCTGTACGCCGAGCTCGAGTTCGCGTCGTGGCTGGTGCACGGCCACGAGTCCGGCCGCGACGAGGTCGTCGACGACGCGGTCGAGCTGCTCGAGACGCTCGCGACGGGGGTGGCCGGCGACGACATCGTGACGGATGCCGCGCTCGGCGTCGACGACGCGATCGCACTCCTCGACCGCATGCCCGAAGCGTCGGCGGCGGCCGTCGACACGTCGATGCACACCGACGCGTACGACCCGGAGGAGCTGTCGCTGTGGGTCTCGACCGACGGCGACCCCGCTGACCGCGAGCCCGAGGACACCGCCGAGATCGATCTCGGGGACGCCGCGCCGGGGCGGGATCCGGAGCCCCGCGCGGTCGCCGACGCCTGGCATGCCGATGACCTCTCGACCTCGCCGATCGACATCGTGACCGGCGACCCGGTGCGCATGAGCGACGCGGCCGACACCGGCCACACCGACGACGCCGGCCACGACGGCGACGCCGCGGCGGAGGCCGAGCGGGCGTCCGAGGCCGCACTGCGCCGCTGGCTGGCCCCGTAGCCCGCCGGCGGGGTCAGCCCCTGAGCACGAGGTCGGCCGCGACGTAGTACAGCGCCACGTCGATCTCCTCGAGAGGCACGCCGTGCTTCGCGTGGTACGCCTGCCGGTAGAGCTCGAGCTGCAGCATCCGCTCCTCCTTCTCGGCATCGGTGCGCGGCGCCGCGCCCGTCTTCCAGTCGACGATCTCGAGCCGGCCGCCGCGGTCCTCGCGACGATAGACGGCGTCGAGCTTGCAGATCACGACGTGCGGACTACCGTCGAGGCCGGTCATGGTGAAGTCGATCTCGGTCTCGACCTCGAGCGGGCGCAGGTTCGCCCACTCCGACGCGAGGAACCGCGCCTGCAGTGCGTCGAGCGCCGCGGCGTCCTCGGCGGACGATTCGGTGCCGGGCAGGTCGTCGTCGGCCTCCCACAGCGCATCGTCGATCGAGCCGCCGAGTCCGGGCGTGCCGGCGCGCTGCTCGACCCACGCGTGGAACAGCGTGCCGAGGCGCGTCTGCCGGAATGGGCGCTCGGGCAGCGGCCGGGCGATCGCAGCGACGGTTCCCTCGTAATCGGCGACGAACTCCTTGTAGCGGGATGCCGCGATGCGCGTCGGCGCGTCCTGCGTCGCCGGTGAACGCCGGGCCTCGCGCTCGGCGAGCAGCAGCGCGACGTCGGGATCGGGTACCGGTCGTGGAGCGGACAGCGCCGCCTCCACCGCGGAGGCTGCACGCCCGACCACCGCGCGACGAGAGCCGAGCGGATCGATCGGCCACTGGAGCATGCGGCGCTCCCCGAGATACGGGTTCTCACCCGGCTCGTCGCTGGGCAGCTCATGCCCCAGGGCTTCGGCGATCTCGGTGAGGAACGCGCTCCGCTCACGCGGGCGCTTCGTGCCGGACCACGTCGACCCGGTCAGCAGCAGATGGTCGCGGGCACGGGTGACCGCGACGTAGGCGAGCCGGCGGTCCTCGTCGAGCTGCCGTGCGCGGTTGGCCGCGACGAAGTCCTCGACCGCCGTCTTGAGCTCCTGCTGCGTGCCGGCCCCGCGCCACGCCAGCACGGGAAGCCACGCCGCATCGCCGCGGAACGCATATGGCAGCACCCCGAACCCGAGCCAGCCCTTGGTGTCGCGGGGCGCGCTCGGCAACTCGTCCCTCACGAGACGCACGACGGCGACGGCATCCCACTCCAGCCCCTTCGAGCCGTGGACGGTGAGCAGCTGCACGACGTCGTCTTCAGGGGGCTCGGTGCGCGGAGCGAACTCGTCGAGCTGCTCGGCATGATCGAGCCAGGCGAGCAGGCTCGACAGCGAGCCCGATTCGTCCGCGGCGAGGAAGGCGTGCAGCTCGTCGACGAACGCGCGCAGCTGGGCGCTCGCGATGCGCGCCGGGCCCCGGGCCTCGTTCGCCGCCAGCTCGACGTCGAGCCGCAGTTCGATCTCGATCAGCCGTACGAGCTCGGGGATCGGCATGCCGACAGCCTGTCGCAGACCCGCGAAGACGGCGCCGGCCTCGCGGAGGCGCTCACGCGCCGCGGCGGTGAAACCGGCCAGCCAGCCGTGGTCGGCGGGATGCCGCAGCACGAAGTCGAGGGCGTCGACGAGAGAGCCGTCGTCGTCGCCCGCGCCGGAGCGGATGCGCTCGACGACCTCGGGAGCGAGCGGCTGCAGCGCCGCGTCGTGGCGCGCGATGCGCCGAGCGAGCGCAGCGAGCTCTCGCAGGTCGGGCAGTCCGATCGACCACCGCGGCCCCGACAGCAGACGGATGAGTGCGGAGCCCGCGCTCGGGTCGCTGACCACCCGCAGCGCGCTCACGACGTCGACCACCTCGGGTGTGGACAGCAGTCCGCCGAGCCCGAGGATGCGATGAGGGATGCCGCGCCGCCCCAGCGCGTCACCGAAGCGCACCATGTGCTTCTTGCTGCGGAAGAGCACGGCGCCGGTCGTCGCCAGTCCGGCGCGGGCGCGGTCGGCTCGGACGCGGGCGAACCACTCCGCGACGCGATCGGCCTCGGAGTCGAGGTCGGCATCGAAAGCGGTCTCGACCACGCCGGTGGGGGCGCCGGGCCGCGCGCGCAGCTGCTGCACGCGCACGGCTGCCGAGGCGGCGAGCGGGGCGAGCACGGCGTTCGCGGCGGTGAGCACGTCGGCGCTGTTGCGCCAGCTCGTGAGCAGCGAGTACTCCGCGCACTCCCCCGACGGCGAGAACGCCGCGGCGAACCCGCCGAGGTTGCCCGCGCTCGCACCGCGCCACCCGTAGATCGCCTGATGGGGGTCACCGACCGCCATGACCCCCGTGCCCTTGAACAGCGAGGACAGCAGGTCGGTCTGCACCACCGAAGTGTCTTGGTACTCGTCGAGGAGCACGACCCGATAGCGGTCGCGCAGCTCGTCGGCGACGGCGCGGTGGCTCGCAACCACCTCGAGCGCCCCGGCGACCTGATCCGAGAAGTCGATCACGCCGATGCGCCGCTTCTCGGCGGCGTAGTCGCGCGCGAGATCAGCCAGCATCGACAGCGCCGCGACCTTCTCGTTCGCCTCGGCCACCTCGGCGTAGACGACGGTGCGCGCGTTCGTCGACGGCAGATCCATCACCCGCTGGAAGCTCTCAGGGAACGCGGCGAGCTCGTCGAGGTCCACGAGGTTGTCGACGCCGTCGCGGGCGATGCGCAGCGCCCCGTCGATGATGCTCCGCACCGCCTCTCCGCGGGTCTCGAGCCGCGGGTCGTCGGAGGTGAACACCACCCGCCGCATGAGTAGCCACGCCGCCGACTCCGACATGACCGCGGCCTCGGCATCCCGTCCGATCCGCACCGCGTGCTCGCGCACGATCTGGTCGGCGAAGCTGTTGTAGGTCGACACCGTCGGCCGGTGCAGGAGCGCGTCGTCTTCGGCCTCCTGCGGCTCTGCGCCGACGAGCTGGGAGAGCGCGTCCATGGCCTCGTGTCGCGCAGTCGTGGCCCGCGCCCCGTCGCCGCCCTCGCGCTCGAGCTCGGCGAAGACGTCGAGGCGCCCCGCCTCGTGAAGTGCGGGAAGGAAGCGGACGAGTCCGCGCCGCTCGAACTCGCTCAGTCGCGCCAGCCGACGCTGGATGCGCTCGGCGAGCTCACCGGCCGCCTTCCGCGTGAACGTGAGTCCGAGCACCTCGTCGCGGCGCACGATCCCGTTCGCGACGAGCCACACGACCCGCGATGCCATGGTCTCGGTCTTGCCGCTGCCGGCGCCCGCAACGACCAGCGCCGGCGAGAGCGGCGCCTCGATCACCGCGGTCTGCTCGTCGGTCGGCGGGAACTGGCCCAGCGCGGCGGCGATCACGCGTGCCGACAGCAGCGGGGTCGCGGTGCCCGCGGCCACGGGCGAAGACACGGACTGGTCGGTCATCACGACGCGCTCACCGCTCCGATCGTGTGGATGCGGCACAAGCCGTAGGAGTGGTCGTCACGGCAGTGCTCCTCGTACGGCGCGGTGAACGACGTGCCGCGCATCGTCGTGACCGCGTGCCGGATGCGGGTGAGGAAGGCCTCGCGCCGCTCGTCGTCGAACGGCGGCTGCCACGGCTCGGCGTAGTCGGATCGGGTGGCGGTCGGCCGCAGCACCAGCAGCTTCGCTCCGCCCGGCGCGTGTCCGACGGCCGCGGGGATCGCACCTGCCTCGAACGCCAGCTGATACGCGCCGAGCTGCGGGTTGTCGACGACCTTCGCGTTCGTCTGCGGCTCGCGCTTGCCCGTCTTGAGGTCCATGATCACCACCGTGCCCTCGGGCGTGAGCTCGACGCGGTCGATGTAGCCCGACAGGATCGCGCCGTGCTCGAACGCCTCGGCGTCATCGAGCGGAATCGCCACTTCGAAGTGGGGTTCGGCGCCGATGAGAGTTCCGCCCGACGCCTCGAACCGCCGCAGGTAGAGGTGGAGGCGCCGCACCAGGTCTCTCGCCCGCGTCTTCTCGGACCGGTCGCGCCAGTCCGCCTCGAACGCGAGCTCGCTCCAGCGCGCCTCCACCTCGGCCCACAGGCTCTCCTCGGTGGAATCGGTCGCGTGCTCGAGCGCCGCGTGGATGATCGTGCCGAGCCCTGCGGTCGCGCCCCCAGGGTCACCGCCGAGGTCTCCGATCACCCAGTTGAGCTCGCACTCCTCCAGCGTGTGGAGGCGCGACGGCGAGACGCGCACGTCTTCTTTCGCCAGGTCGCGCAGCGGACCGGTCGACGTCGGCTGCGGCACGCCGTACCACTCGCTCGGCGCGGCGCCGGGCACGCCCGCGTCGGCCAGCAGCGCCAGCTGCCCGGCGGCGTGCGCTGCGCTCCCCCGGCCTGCCCCGTCGGTGAGCACGCGCCGATGGCGCGCGACGAGCCCGCGCAGCGACAGCGGGTGATCGACGGTGTGACGCTCAGGGTCGGGGAAGAACTCGAAGAACACACTCGGCCCGGTGTCGTCGTCGTCGACCGCCGTCACGACCACGCGCTGGGTCGCACGCGACAGTGCGCGCACGAGCAGCCGCAGCTCGTCGTGCATCGCGGAGCGGCGCCGGTCGAAGACGCCCGCCGCCGCGTCGCCGGCGCGGGTCGCGGCGTCGGCCAGCCGCCACGTCTGGAGCAGGCTCCCGCGCAGGCGCGTGTTCGGCCAGACGCCGTCCTGCACGCCGGCGACGACGACCGTGTCGAACTCCAGCCCCAGCGCGCCGGCAGGCGTCAGCAGCTGCACGGTGTCGTCGCGGACGGGCGCGGCGAGCCGGTCCTCGGCGACGTCGGAGTCGAGGATGCCGCGCACGAACACTCGAGGGTCAGCATCGAGCGACCGCTCGACGAAGCGCTTGGCGACCTGGAACAGCGCGACCACGGCGTCGAGATCGCGGTTCGCCTGCTCGGCGAGGGGACCGTGGCCGCGGGCGAGCTCAGCCCACACGCGCTGGAGCCCGCTGCGGTCCCATGCCGTCCACAGCAGCTCGTGCGCGGTCGCGCCGCGGTCGAGCTCTTCGCGCAGGAACGCGAGGGTGCGGGCAAGGGCCGCCGCCCGGCGGGCTTCGCGCGTGTCGACCAGATCGAACTCGAGCGGCTGGGCCATCGCCGACACCAGCAGGTCGCGGCCGGACCGCTCGCCGCCCGCGGCGAGCTCGGCGTGCCGCAGAGCGGAGCGGAGACGCCGCAGCTCGATCGGGTCGAGGCGGCCGTACGTGCCGAGGAGCGCCGCCGACACGTCGTCGAAGGCGCGGTCGTCACCGGCGGCGAGCTCGATCAGCCGCAGCAGGTCGTTCGCCGGAGTGAACGCGCCGAGGGCGCGGCCGGGACCGCTCGAACGGGCCGGAACCTCGCGCGCCGACAGCTCGGCCTCGAGCGCCGCGACCTGCCGGGTGTCGTGGGCGATGACCGCGCAGCGCCCCCACGGCACGCCGTCGTGCACATGGCGCTCACGCAGCAGCCGGGCGATCGCGTCGTACTCCTCGGCCGCCGACCTCAGGAGCAGAGCGCGCACGGAGTCGTCGGGCTCGGCACCGGTGCCTGCGCCGCGATGCGCCACGACGCCGACGGCGCCGATGCGCTGGGTGACCT
The DNA here is from genome assembly GCF_014837165.1 of Microbacterium gallinarum. GTDB lineage: Bacteria > Actinomycetota > Actinomycetes > Actinomycetales > Microbacteriaceae > Microbacterium > Microbacterium gallinarum. Next base: position 19,141 of record NZ_JACSPM010000004.1, on the reverse strand, counting down.
GCCGCACGAGATCGCCCTGCCAGGGCGTGCCGCGGTGGCGCTCGTCGAGCACCGACACCGCCCCGAGGCTCGCCGCGAGCCGCGCGAAGTTCTCGGGCGTGGCACCGCGGAACGAGCCGGCGCCGATGTCGGGATCGCCGAACGCGAGCACCGGGATTCCACGGCCGCGCGCCGCCTCGAGCAGCTCGACGCCGCCGAGGGTGAGCTCCTGCGCGTCGTCGACGAGGATCACCCCCAGCCGGTCGATGGCGGGGATGCCGTCGCCCGCCGTGCGCAGGAGTCCGACCGCCTCGCGCACGAGACCGGCCGCATCACGGTGCGCGCCCCGCATGCCCGCACGCACCTCGTGATACTCGGCAGCGAAGGACGCGAGCGAGGCCCAGACCGGCAGGTCGTGCTGCTCGCCGAGCGTGCGCAGCCGCGCCGGTTCAATGCCGAGGGTCGTGCACTCGGCGAGAAAGGTGCGCACCTCGGTGCGGAATCCGGGAGTGGAGCGGATGCGTGCGCCCAGCCACTCCGGCCAGCGCGACCCGCCTGTCTCCTGTTCGTCCTCGGCATCGCCGTCGAGCAGGTCGCCGATGAGCTGGTCTTCGTCGCCACCCGTCAGCAGCTGCGGCGGGTCGGCGTCGAGCGCCACCGCGTTCGCGCGCACGAGCTGGAAGGCGAACGACGCCACCGACCGCGCCAGCGGGCCGGACGTGGCGCGCCCGACGGCGAGCGCCAGACGGTCACGCAGGGCTGTCGCCGTCTGCCGCGTGGGCGTGAGCACGAGGATCGCGTCGGGGTCGACGCCCGCCCCGACGAGCGAGGACACGCGGGCGACGAGGGCTGTCGTCTTGCCGGTGCCGGGCGCCCCCACGACGACGCCGGAGGCATCGGCCGCCAGGTCGACGACGAGGCGCTGGGGATCGTCCAGCGCGGCCGTCGCACCGGATCCGTCCCGCAACACCATGCCCTCGACCGTAGCGCGGACTCACGACACCCCCGTTCGCCGACAGCGAGCGGGCGGACGGCCTGGGCGCGTGCGGCCGTGTCGTAGAGTTGCCATGCGCCGGGGAACCCGGCCGCGCAGTGGGAGAGAGGCAGTCACGTGGAGATCCGCATCGGCATCGCGAACACCGGACGCGAGCTCAACTTCGAGACGAACGAGGCCGCGGCCGACGTGAAGAAGTCCGTGGCTGCGGCGCTCGACGCCGGCGCCACGCACATCGCGCTCGCCGACAACAAGGGGAACAGCTACATCGTCCCCACCGCGAGCCTGGCCTACATCGAGTTCGGGACCGAGGAGTCCCGCCGCGTCGGCTTCGTCGCCTGACCCGCCCATGCAGATCATCCTCGCGATCATCGTCGGCGCCGCCATCGGAATCGCCGCGCACTTCCTCGTCGCCCACCGCTCGACGCGAGGCGTCGTCATCGGCCCGGCGCTCGGCGCGTTCGCGGCCGGACTGGTGTGGATGATCCTCACCTGGGCCGGCGTGGGCACCGACAGCGTGTGGCTGTGGCTGTCGATGTTCGTCGCGCCTCTGGTCGTCACCTACCCCGTTCTCGTGATGCTCTCGCGCATGCGCGTGGCGCACGACGCCAGCGAGCGCGCGCGCCTCCGGATCGGCTGATCCCGCGCTCTCCACGGGGTAGCGCCGTCGAGCGTCTCAGGCCGCGAGGCCCATCGCGTCCATGCGCCGCGAGTGCGCGGCCATGAGCTCGGTGAACACCGGCTCGACCTTCGCCTCGTCCGCCACGCGCAGCGTCGCGGGCCGCAGGGCGGCCCGGGCGATGAGCAGCGTGTCTCCCACGAGCCGCCGCCCCCACAGCGCGAGCAGGGACTTCCACTCCGGATCGCTCTCGATCGTGCGGCCGATGATGTCGACGATCGCCTCGCGGTCGTCGTCGGCGCGGAGGATGCGGGCGACCCGTCGTCCGGTGTCGGCATAGCTCGCCGACAGCGCCAGGTAGAAGTCGTCCAGCATGCCCGCCGTGATGTGCACCGACAGCATCGTCTCGGGAGCCCGCACGCCGTGCGTCGCCCCGCGGAACGCGTCCAGCGGCTCGCGGAACGGCAGCATCAGGTCGGTGGGGTCGTCGCCGCGCTCGCGGATGAGCGCCACCAGCTCCTCGTGCTTGGTCAGTGCGGCGCCCGCGGCACGCGAGAGCGACTCCTTGTCGGAGAGCTCCGGCGTCAGCGCGATGAGCTCGCTCAGCGTCTCGAAGTAGCCGAGCTGCAGATACGCGGCCTGGCCGAGGAACGTGTCGATATCGGGCGCGAGCTCCTCGAAGTCGACGCGCGTCGCATCGCCGAGGTCTTCCCTCGAGCGGAGCTGCAGCTTCCGCCCGGGCTCCCGACGCTGCCAGAACCACTTCACCACGGGCTACAGCCTAGGGTCGCGCGGCGCCGGGCGCGGCATCCGCTCTCCATCCGAACCCTCCGAAATGCCGTCCGGCTCCCTCCTCCGGTATCGTGGTGACGTCCCCGGCATCGGATCGGGGGCTCCCGCGCCTGTGGCTGAGAGAGGGCGTGGACCGCACTTCCGCCCGCGCGGCGTCGATGATCACCGCGCCAGGGCACGGACCAGGCAGCATCTCACTGCCGGACAGGCTCATATCGTGACGACCTTCGCCGAACTCGGCGTCGACCAGGACATCGTCGATGTCCTCGCAAACAAGGGCATCGTCGATGCCTTCCCCATCCAGGAGCAGACGATCCCCCTCGGCCTCCCTGGCCAGGACATCATCGGGCAGGCCAAGACCGGCACCGGAAAGACCTTCGGCTTCGGCATCCCCGTGGTGCAGCGCCTCGGCCAGAACCCCGAGCCGGGCGTCAAGGCCCTCATCGTGGTGCCCACCCGCGAGCTGTGCGTCCAGGTCTACGAAGACATGGACATGCTGACCTCGGGTCGGGCGACGAGCGTCGTCGCGATCTACGGCGGGAAGGCCTACGAGGGCCAGATCGACCAGCTCAAGGCCGGCGCGCAGATCGTCGTCGGCACACCCGGTCGCCTCATCGACCTGAACAACCAGCGCCTCCTCGACCTCTCGCACGCGACCGAGGTCGTGCTCGACGAGGCCGACAAGATGCTCGACCTCGGGTTCCTGCCCGACATCGAGAAGATCTTCTCGAAGGTGCCCGCCGTGCGTCACACGCAGCTCTTCTCGGCCACGATGCCCGGCCCGATCGTCGCCCTCGCGCGCCGGTTCATGTCGAACCCGATCCACATCCGCGCGACCGATCCCGACGAGGGTCTCACGCAGGCGAACATCAAGCACCTCGTCTACCGCGCGCATTCGCTCGACAAGGACGAGGTCATCGCCCGCATCCTGCAGGCCGAGGGTCGCGGAAAGACCGTCGTCTTCACGCGCACCAAGCGCGCCGCGCAGAAGCTCGTCGACGAGCTCGGCGACCGCGGCTTCAACGCCGCCGCCGTCCACGGCGACATGAGCCAGGAGGCGCGCGAGCGCTCGATGGCCGGGTTCAAGGCCGGCAAGCGCGACGTGCTCATCGCCACCGACGTCGCCGCGCGCGGCATCGACGTCGACGACGTCACGCACGTGATCAACCACACGATCCCCGACGACGAGAAGACGTACCTCCACCGCGCCGGCCGCACCGGCCGTGCCGGCAAGACCGGCATCGCGGTGACGTTCGTCGACTGGGACGACCTGCACAAGTGGGCGCTCATCAACCGCGCGCTGGAGTTCGGGCAGCCCGAGCCGGTCGAGACCTACTCGTCCAGCCCCCACCTCTTCTCCGACCTCGACATCCCCGCGGGCACCAAGGGCCGCATCGCCACGGCGCCCAAGACGCAGACGGTCAAGACGCAGGATGCCGCACCCCGTGACGGCGCCGACGGTGACGGCACCGCGCGCCGCCGCAGCCGTCGCCGCTCCGGAGGATCCGCCGGCGCCCACGGTGCCGGCCAGGCCGCGGCCGCCCCCGGCGAGCGCCCTGCCGAAGGCGGCGGAACTCACGACGGAGGCGGCAAGGAGCACCACGACGGCAAGCCCGCCCCGCGCCGGCGTCGCCGTCGCCGCGGCGGCTCGGCGGCTTCGGGCGGCGGCGCTCCCGTCAGCGCCTGACCTTCGTCACGCGCGCCGCGCCAGCCGCGGCGCGCGTGCCTTCTCGACGCGAGTCGGCGGTCGTGGCGGGTAGACGAACGTCACCATCACCACCGAGATGATCATGAGCAGGAACCACGACACCAGCTTCGTGATCGACACCGGCTGCCAGCCGTCGAGCTGATCGGGATAGGCCCACGCACCCGCCCAGGTGGCGATGTTCTCGGCCAGGTAGATGAAGAGCGCCACGCCCGCGAACACCAGCAGCAGGGGGATCTTCAGGACCGCACGCCACACCCGCGCGTAGAGCGAGGTGCGCGCCCACAGCAGCACCACCGCGAGCAGCAGCACCCAGCGGGCGTCCCACCACCAATGGTGCGTGAAGAAGTTGGCGTAGATCGCCGCCGCCACGATCGCGGTCAGCCAGCGACGCGGATACCGCTCGAATCCGAGGTCGAACAGCCGGTACACGCGCACCATGTACGACCCCACGGCCGCATACATGAAGCCACTGAACAGCGGCACTCCCCCGATGCGCAGCACTCCGTCCGCCGCGTACATCCACGAGCCGACGTCCGTCTTGAAGAGCTCCATGGCGGTGCCGGTGAGGTGGAACAGCACGATCACCCACAGCTCGCGCCCGGTCTCGAGGCGGGTGGCGATCATCACCACCTGGATCGCGACCGCCGCGAGGGTGAGGAAGTCGTTCCGCGCGAGGGCCGCATCGTCGGGGTACCACAGCCGTGCGGCGACGATCACGACGAGCAGCGCCGCGCCGAACAGGCACGCCCACGCCTGCTTCAAGAGGAAGACGCCGACCTCGACGAGGACCGCGCGTGCGCCGTCGCGCGGCGCCTCGGCCAGGAACCGATGGGCGCCGGCGTCGATCCGCCGCTCGAGCGCCGTGGGCTGCCGCATCCTCCGACGCTAATCGACGCGCGGCGACATCCGCGTCGAATCGCGTGATTCCGACGCGGCCGGGCGCTATCGTGAGCGCGAGCGGCGCACTTCGCGCCGCACCTCGCATTCAGAAAGGCACTCATCGTGCGATTCATCGACGCGGTCACGACCGGCTACGAGTACCAGGGGTTCTGGGGTTCCCTCGGCGACCTCATCTGGTGGTTCCTCTGGGTCTTCGTGTTCGTCGCCTACCTCTTCGCGCTGTTCGCCGTGATCGGCGACCTCTTCCGCGACCACGAGCTCAGCGGGTGGTGGAAGGCGGTGTGGATCATCTTCCTGATCTTCGTCCCGTTCCTCACGCTGCTCGTCTACCTGATCGCGCGCGGCAACGGCATGGCCCGTCGTGGAGCGGCCGAGGCGAAGCAGCTTCAGGCGGCCCAGGACTCCTACATCAAGTCCGTGGCCGGAGGAACGAGCGCGACCGACGAGATCGCCAAGGCCAAGGCGCTCCTCGACGCGGGCACGATCACCCAGGCCGAGTTCGACGCCCTCAAGGCGAAGGCGCTCGGCTGAGGCATCCGCTCTCCACGGTGGGCGCCCTCGTCTTCCTCACGGGTAGACGGGGGCGCTTCCCGTTCCGGCCTCGACGATCCGCGCGACCATGGCGTCGTCGGTGGTGTACTCGCCCGGCTGGTTCGGCTTGCCGAGGCCGTGGTAGTCGCTGGATCCGGTGACGATGAGGTCTCGCTCCTCGCAGAGCGCGCGCAGCGAGCGGATGCCGGACGCCCGGTTCTCGCGATGGCCCAGCTCGAATCCCGCGAGACCCGCGTCGAGCATGCGCTCGGTCAGACGTGCGGGGAGCAGGCCGGCGCGACCCGCCGGGTGCGCGATGATCGGGACTCCCCCGGCGCCGACGACGAGCCCCACCGCCGTGACCGGATCCGGCGCGTACAGCGCGACGTAGTAGTCGCCGCCGGGGCTCAGGATGCTGGAGAACGCCTCGGCGCGATCGCGCACGAGCCCTCGGGCGACGAGGGCGTCGGCGATGTGCGGACGCCCGACGGTCGCGCCGTCGCTCGTCTGCGCGAGGATGTCGTCCCACACCAGGTCGTAGTCGCGCGCGATGCGGTCGGCCATGATCCGCGCGCGGTCGAGCCGAGACGAGCGGATCCTGTCGGTCATCGCCCGCAGCGCCTCGTCGTCCGGGTCGACCAGATACGCGAGCACGTGCACGCTGCGCCACTCGTGGCGCGCGGAGAGCTCCATTCCGGGGATGAAGGACATGCCGAGGGATGCCGCGGCCTCGGCCGCCTCCGCCCATCCCGAGGTGGTGTCGTGGTCGGTGAGCGCGGCGGTGCGCAGCCCATGCCGGTGCGCGGCCGCCATGACCTGTGCGGGCGATTCGGTTCCGTCGGAGAGGACCGAGTGCAGGTGCAGGTCGCTCGGGCCCTCGAAGCGCAACCGTCCCGGCATCCTCCGAGCGTACCGCGCCGACATGCGGCGCCGCGCTGACCGATCTCCCAGCCTGCTCGCATAGAGTCGCCGACGTGCTTCGCCTGTTCGGGATCCTCGTGACCGTGCTCTGCGCGATCACTGCGGCCGTGCTGACCTGGCCTGGCTTCTTCCGCGTGGAGCGCTTCTACCCGGTGGCTCAGATCGTCTCGTTCCGCGGGCTCCTCGCGCTCGCGTTCACGCTGATCGCCGTCCTGGCCCTGCTGGTCGCCATCGTACGTCCGATCCGCGCGTTCTCGCTGTCGATCGCGGTCGTCGCCGGTGTGGCGGCCGTCGCGAACGGGGCGATCCTGATGGGCAGGGGCGGCATGGGCACCGAGGCCCTGCCCGCCAAGACCGACACGGCGATCCGCGTGATGACGTGGAACACGGCCGGACCGGCGACTCCGCCCGACACGATCGCGAAGATCGCCGTCGCGATGGACGCCGACATCGTCGCGCTCCCCGAGACGACCATCGAGACGGGCGAGCAGGTCGCCATCGCGATGCGCGAACTCGGCCACCGCATGTGGGCCCACCACGCCGAAGACCCCTCGACCGAGTGGGATGCCGGCTCCACGACGCTGCTCATCTCCCCCGAGCTCGGCGACTACGCCGTCATCGAGTCGTCGATCGACGGCACGAGCAACACGTCGACGGTGCCGAGCGCCGTGGCGATGCCCACCGACGGCCAGGGACCCATCGTCGTGGCAGCGCACGCCGTCGCGCCGCGCCCCAGCTACATGCAGGACTGGCGCGACGACCTGCAGTGGCTCGCCGATCAGTGCGTCGAGGCCAACGTCATCATGGCCGGCGACTTCAATGCGACGGTCGACCACATGTCGGGCCTCGGCGTGGACGACCGCACGCTGGGCCTGTGCGACGACGCCGCGATCGCGACGGGGAACGGCGCCATCGGCACATGGTCGGCGGAGATGCCGTCCGTGCTCGGGACGCCGATCGACCACGTCATGACCTCTGCTCACTGGGAGGCGACCGGCTCGCTCGTGCTGCGCTCGATGGACGGCTCCGGATCGGACCACCGCCCCCTCATCGTGCAGCTGGAGCCTGTGGACTGAGCCCTCCGTCACGCGGCGGTCGCGTGACAGACTGGAGACATGAGCACCACAGGCGACAGCGACACGATCGAGCAGACGGACGCCGAGACCCCGCCCTCGACGAGCACGAACCGGCGCCAGCCCTACGGCCAGGGCTTCCTCGACACGATCTCCGAGGGATGGGCGGAACGGCCTGACTCGATGCCCCCGGCCCGCGAGCAGGCGGCGTACACGGCCGCGCGCCGCGGCGCGGTGTCGGCTGCGTTCCCGGGCAAGCGCGTCGTCATCCCGGCAGGCGAGCTCAAGCAGCGCAGCAACGACACCGACTACCCGTTCCGTGCGCACTCCGCGTTCTCGCATCTCACCGGCTGGGCGTCCGACGCCGAGCCCGGCTCGATGCTCGTGTTCGAGCCGCGCGAGGGCGGCGGTCACGATGTGACCCTGTACTTCCGCGAGCGCGCCGACCGCACGACGGCGGAATTCTACTCGGATGCCTCGATCGGCGAGTTCTGGATCGGGCCGCGTCCCGCCCTGGCGGGTGTCGCCGCCGACCTGGGCGTCGCGACCGCCCACATCGACGACTTCGCATCGAGCGAAGGCGAGCTCGTGCTCGACGAGGACGAGGATCTCACCCGCTTCGTGTCGGAACTGCGCCTCGTCAAGGACGAGTACGAGGTCGCGCAGATGAAGCTCGCCGTCGCGGTCACCGCCCGCGGATTCGACGACATCGTCGCGAACATCCCGGCGATCGTCGCCCACCCCCGCGGTGAGCGCATCGTCGAAGGCGTCTTCCACCAGCGCGCCCGCAGCGACGGCAACGCGGTCGGGTACGACACCATCGCGGCCGCCGGCCCGCACGCGTGCTACCTGCACTGGACGCGCAACGACGGCGCCGTCGTCCCGGGCGACCTGATCCTGATCGACGCCGGGGCCGAGGTCGACAGCCTCTACACCGCCGACATCACACGCACGCTCCCGGTCAGCGGCACGTTCACCGACATCCAGCGCCGCATCTACGAGACTGTCCGCGAGGCTGCCGACGCCGCGTTCGCCGCGGCGAAGCCCGGCGTGAAGTTCCGCACCGTGCACGAGGCTGCGATGCAGGTCATCGCGACCCGCGTGGCCGAGTGGGGTCTGCTGCCGGTGACGGCCGAAGAGGCGCTCGACGCCGACGCGGGCGGCCACCACCGCCGGTACATGGTCCACGGCACGAGCCACCATCTCGGCATCGACGTGCACGACTGCGCGCAGGCGCGGCGCGACATGTACTACGACGGCCCCCTCGAGCCCGGCATGGTCTTCACGATCGAGCCCGGCCTCTACTTCCAGATCGACGACGTCACGGTGCCCGAGGAGTACCGTGGCATCGGCGTGCGGATCGAGGACGACATCCTCATGACCGCCGACGGGCCGGTCAACCTCTCGGCCGACATCCCGCGCACCGCCGACGAGGTCGAGGCCTGGATCGCGCGACTCTCCGCCTGAGCGTGGCCTACACCCCGCCGCCCGCGTTCACCACGCGCCCGACCCTGTCGGGCACGTTCGGGATGTCCGCCTCGACGCACTGGCTCGCGACCGCGACCGCGCAGTCGGTGCTCGAGCGCGGCGGCAACGCGTTCGACGCGGCCGTCGCGGCGGCGTTCGTGCTCCACGTCGTCGAGCCGCACCTGAACGGGCCCGGCGGCGACCTCGTCGGGATCTTCCAGACAGCGGATGCCGCGTCCCCCACGGTCCTGATGGGTCAGGGACCGGCACCGGCCGGCGCCACGATCGAGCACTACCGCGCCGAGGGACTCGATCTGGTCCCCGGCTCGGGTGCCCTGGCGGCGGCCGTGCCGGGGGCGGTGGACGCGTGGCTGCTGCTGTTGCGCGACCACGGCACGTGGGAGCTCGGCGACGTGCTGTCCTACGCGATCGGCTACGCGCGCGACGGGCATCCGATCGTGCGGCAGGCCGCTGCCACCATCGCCCGCGTCGCGGAGCTCTTCGCCGAGGACTGGACGACCTCGCGCGACCTGTGGATGCCCGGCGGCGCGCCGCCGGCGCCCGGCGACGTCGTGCGGAATCCGGCGTACGCCGACGTGCTCGACGGGCTCGTGCACGCCTCGTGCACGGTGCGCGACGACGGGCCGGTCGGCCGCGCCGCGCGCATCGACGCCGCCCGCCACGACTGGAAGACCGGGCAGGTCGCGCAGGAGGCGAGCGCATTCGTCGCAGCTCCGCACCGCCACTCGGCGGGAGGTCTCCACTCCGGCGTCATCACGGTCGACGACTTCGCCGCGTTCGACGCCGGGTACGAGCCCGCGGTCACCCGTGACTTCCGCGGGCGCACGGTCGCGAAGGCCGGCGTGTGGACGCAGGGCCCGGCGCTGCTGCAGACCCTCGCGCTGCTCGAGCCGCTCGACGACGACCTGCTCGACCCGTCACAGGAGGCCGGCGCCCACACGATCCTCGAGGCGCAGAAACTCTCGCTCGCCGACCGCGACGCATGGTTCGGCGACGCCGACGTCGAGCTCGACGCTCTTCTGTCCCCCGACTACCTGGATGAGCGGCGGTCTCTGATCGCCGCGTCGGCGTCGACGGAGTTCCGACCGGGCGTGCTCGGCGGGCGCTCCGGGTTCCGCCCGCCCCTGCGCACGTCGTACGACGCGCCGGGCGTCGGGACGGGCGAGCCCACCGTCGCGAAGACGGGCGAGACCCGCGGCGACACATGCCACCTCGACGTCATCGACCGCTGGGGCAACATCGTGTCGGCGACGCCGTCAGGGGGCTGGCTGCAGTCGTCTCCGGCCATCCCCGCCCTGGGGTTCTGCCTCGGCACCCGCCTGCAGATGACGTGGCTCGAGCCGGGGCATCCGTCCTCCCTCGTTCCCGGACGCCGTCCGCGCACGACGCTCACGCCCACGCTCGTGCTCCGCGATGGCGCACCCGAGTACGCGATCGGCTCGCCCGGCGGCGATCAGCAGGACCAGTGGCAGCTGCTGGCCCTGTTGCGCATGATCGTCGGCGGCTACACGCCGCAGGAGGCGATCGACGCACCGTCGCTGCACACGACATCGATGCCGGAGTCGTTCTGGCCGCGCACCTGGACGCCCGCGGGCGCCGTCGTCGAGGACCGCCTGGGCGACTCGGTCATCGCCGGCCTCGAGCGCCGGGGGCATGCGGTCACCCGCGCGGGCGACTGGTCGCTGGGCCGTGTCTCCGCGGTGGGGAGGGATGCCGCGACCGGCGTGCTGTGGGCGGCCGCGAACCCGCGCGGCATGCAGGGCTACGCGGCCGGGCGCTGACGCTACTCCGACCGACGCCGCATCCAGTGGGCGACGGCCGGAGCCAGTTCGGCGCCGACCTCGTCGGCCGGGCGCTTGCGACCCTTGATCTCGAACGAGTGCCCGCCCCCGTCGATCCAGAGGATCTCGGCATCCTGGCACGACGCGACCGCTTCTTCGAGCTGCTCGACGGGCTGGATGAACGGGTCGTTCGTGCCCTCGAGGAAAAGCTGCGGCGGCGCGACGTCGGGAAGGTGGGCGGTGCGCGCCTTGCCGGGGTCGCCCGGCGGGTGCAGCGGGTAGCCCAGGTAGATGAGACCGCGGGGCGCGATGCGCCCCTCCGCCGCCGCCATCGACGCCATGCGTCCGCCGTACGACTTGCCCGACGCCCAGAACGGCAGGTCGGGTGCATGCTCCGCCGCGGCTGCCTCGACGGCCGCCCACGTCGTGACGGCGTGCGCGGCCGGTCCCGGCATCCGTCGTCCTGCTTCGAGGTAGGGGAAGGTGAACCGCAGGGTCGCGATGCCGCTGTCGTGGAGAGCATGCGCGAGTCCGCTGAGGAACGGATGCCGCATCCCGGCGCCTGCGCCGTGCGCGATGCCGAGCAGCGCCCAGGCGTCGTCGGGGCGACCGAGCAAGCCCGACACCTCGACCTGCCCGCTCGGGAGCCCGACCGCGATGCGCAGGGCGGTCTCGGTCGTCGCCATCAGCGGTCGGAGCTCGCCTCGGACGCGGGGGCGTCGCCTTCCGCGGGCTCACCGGGCGCAGCGGGGGCAGCGGGGGCGGCGGGCACAGCGGGGCCGGCCCCCACCGGACCGTCGTCCGTGGCGGGGGGCGAGGCCGGGGTCACCCGCTCGCCGTAGCGCGGCGGCTCGGGGGCGCCGTCGGGCGCCGGAGCGACCGCGGGCGCCGCCGGGGTCGAGCTCTGCGCGGGCGGCTCGGGGGCCGCCTGCGGTCCGAGCACCTGACGGGCGCGCTGGATGCTGGTCGCCGCGACGGTGACCTCGTAGTGGTCCGCGACCACCTGCATCACCGACGCGTAGTCGCGACGACGGCGCACGAACGAGTACGTGACGATGCTCAGGAGCATGCCGATCGCGATGCCCACGAACAGCACGCCGACGAAGGCCTGGATCGGCACGGTGGGCGAGCCGATCACGAGGATGGCGGAGAAGAGCAGGCCGAGGAGGAGGCCGTTGATCGCGCCGGAGCGGGCGGCGGAGGCGTAGCCGAGCCGGCCGGTCACCTTCTCGATGGAGCGCAGGCCCTGGCCCACGATCGCGATGTCACGGGCGGGCACATCGCCGGCGATCAGCGACGACACGGCCTTCTGGGCGGCGTCGTATGCGGGGAAACTGGCGACGGTCTGACCGACGTCCTCAGACCCCTGGGGAAAGCGTCCGCCCATCATGGTCATCTCCCCATCCTCCCACGATGTCCGGACTACGCTGGAACGCGTGAGCACGCAGAGGGTATTCGTGGCGCGCCTGTCCGGGTGCTCCGTCTTCGACCCCGCAGGCGACCGCCTCGGGCGGGTGCGCGACGTCGTGGTCATCTACCGCAAGGACGATCCGCCGCGGGTCATCGGGCTCGTGGTCGAGATCCCGGGCCGCCGTCACGTGTTCGTCTCGATCGGCCGCGTCACCTCGATCGCCACGGGCCAGGTCATCACGACCGGCCTCATCAACGTGCGTCGCTTCCAGCAGCGCGGCGGCGAGGTGCGCGTGATGGCCGAGCTCCTCGGCCGCAAGGTGTACCTCAACGACGGCTCGGGCACAGCCGTGATCGAAGACGTCGCGATCGAGCGCAACCGCCTCGGCGAGTGGGACATCGGCCAGCTCTTCCTGCGCCGGCCGCGCACGAGCGCGTCGCCGTTCGCGAAGGGCCCGACGACATTCGCGTCGTGGCAGGACGTGCGGGAGCAGCAGAACCCGGGCGAGGCGCAGTCGGCCGAGCAGCTCGTGGCGACCTACTCCGACCTCAAGCCCGCCGACCTCGCCAACACGCTGCTCGACCTCCCCGAGGAGCGGCTCATCGAGGTCGCCGAAGAGCTGCCCGACGACCGACTCGCCGACGCGCTCGAGGAGATGCCCGAAGAGGAGCAGGTCCACATCCTCGAGGCGCTCGGCGACGAGCGCGCGGCCGACATCCTCGATGCGATGGAGCCGGATGACGCGGCCGACCTGCTCGGTCAGCTGCCGGAATCGCGGTCCGAAGAGCTGCTCGAGCTGATGGAGCCCGAAGAGGCGGAAGACGTCCGCGCACTGCTGAAGTACGGCCCCGACACCGCGGGCGGCCTCATGACGAGCGAGCCCATCGTGCTCTCCGCCGACGCGACCGTCGCCGAGGCCCTCGCCCTCATCCGCCGCCACGAGCTGCACCCCGCCCTGGCTGCCGCCGTCTTCGTCACCCTCCCGCCCTACGAGACCCCGACGGGCCGGCTGCTGGGGACCGTGCACTTCCAGCGGATGCTGCGCTATCCGCCGCACGAGCGGCTCGGCGCCATCATCGACGACACGCTCGATCCGCTGCCCGCCTCGGCATCGGCCGCCGAGGTCGCTCGTCTCCTCGCGAGCTACAACCTCGTGTCGGTGCCGGTCGTCGATCAGGCGCACCGGCTCGTCGGTGCCGTCAGCATCGACGACGTGCTCGACTACCTGCTGCCCGACGACTGGCGCTCGCACGGCGAGTCACCACCGGCGGTTCCGGTCTCGACCGCGTCGATTCCGAGGCGCTCGTGATGGCGCGCCGGCAGACGCGCCAGGTGGCGCTCGACGCACCGCGCGGCCGCTCCGGGATGCTGCAGCGCACGCCGCAGCCGTCGCAGGACCGTTTCGGCCGCTTCTCCGAGGCATTCGCCCGCGGCATGGGCACCTCGGGATTCCTCATCGGCATGACGGTCTTCGTCGTCGTGTGGCTCGCGTGGAACACCTTCGCGCCCGTCCCGCTGCAGTTCGATCCTCGGGCGCAGAACTTCACGCTTCTCACGCTGATCCTCTCGCTTCAGGCCTCGTACGCCGCGCCCCTCATCCTCCTCGCGCAGAACCGCCAGGACGACCGGGACCGCGTGCAGATCGAGCAGGACCGCCAGCGCGCTGAACGGAACCTGGCCGACACCGAGTACCTGGCCCGCGAGGTGGTGGCGCTGCGCATGGCGGTGACCGACTTCTCCGACGAGGTCGTCACGCGCGAGGTGCTCCGCGCCGAGCTGCGCACGCTCCTCGAGAAGATCGAGCTGCGCGACGACGCCCCGGACGGCACCGCGCGATGAGCGAACCCACCGCGGACGCCGTCCGCCGGGCGGTCGACGCCGTGCTCGACCCTGAGCTGCGTCGCCCGATCGGCGAGCTCGACATGGTGCGTGACATCGCGGTGCGCGACGGCATCGCCGCGGTCGGCATCGTGCTCACGATCGTCGGCTGCCCGGCCGCCGAGCGCATCGCAGCCGATGTGCGCCGGGCCGCGGCATCCGTTCCCGGAATCTCGGAGGTCGCGCTCGAGGTGGGGGTGATGACGTCCCAGGAGCGCCAGGCGCTCACCGAGCGGCTGCGCGGCGGCCGCACCCGCGAGATGCCCTTCGGCCCCGGCACGCTCACCCGTGTGATCGCCGTGACGAGCGGCAAGGGCGGCGTGGGCAAGTCCACGGTCACCGCCAACCTCGCCGTCGCGCTGGCAGCCCGAGGGTTGGCCGTCGGGCTGATCGACGCCGACGTGCACGGCTTCTCGATCCCGGGGCAGCTCGGCCTCGTCGGACCCGACGGCGCCGTGCCGCAGCCGACGCGCATCGACGACCTCATGCTTCCGCCGGTCGCCCACGGGGTGAAGGTCATCTCCATCGGCATGTTCCTGCGCCGCGGGCCGGGCACCGAGCCGCTCGGTGCGGTGGCGTGGCGCGGACCGATGCTGCACCGCACCGTGCAGCAGTTCCTCACCGACGTGTACTTCGGCGACCTCGACGTGCTGCTGCTCGATATGCCGCCCGGCACCGGCGACATCGCGATCTCCGTCGGCCAGCTGCTGCCGAACGCCGATGTGCTGGTGGTGACCACGCCCCAGGCGGCTGCGTCCGACGTCGCCGTGCGCAGCGGACTCGTCGCCCGCCAGACCGGTCAGCGCGTGATCGGCGTCGTCGAGAACATGGCCGCCATGACGCTGCCCGACGGCACGACGCTCGACCTCTTCGGAGCCGGCGGCGGAGCTGCGGTCGCGTCAGCCTTGTCGAGCGAGGGGGCGGAGGTCCCGCTGTTGGGCTCGGTTCCCCTCAGCCCCATACTGCGAGCGGACGCGGATGCCGGCATCCCGGCCGTCCTCGCCCACCCCGACGAACCGGCGGCGCGCGAGGTCGAGCGCATCGCGCAGGCTCTCATCGCCGAGCCGCGGGGTCTCGCCGGTCGCTCGCTGCCGCTGCGTCCTCGGTGATCAGGCTGCGTCAGGTCGCTTCGGTGTCATAGGGCGTCGGGCCGTCCTCCGGGCCGCGGAAAGGCGAGCGCACGGGCGGTGGAGGGGGCGTCCCCGTGGACGCGACGGCCGCACCGGCCTGAGCCGCCCGCACGGTGGGAACCGGCGCGTCGTCGAGCAGCGCCTCCCGGATGATCCGCCGCGGATCGTACTGCCGCGGGTCGAGCGTGCGCCAGTCGACGTCGTCGAAGTCCTCCCCCATCTCATCGCGCACGCGGGTGCGCGCCGTCGAGAGCCAATCCCGCGCGCGACGGGTGAAGCTGCCGAGCGACTCCGCATACCGGGGAAGCCGTTCGGGACCGACGATGAGCGCGGCGACGAGGCCGATCAGCAGCAGCTTCTCGATCGTGAGGCCGAAGAACATGAGATCAGGTTACCGCCGCGCCTGAGCCGTGAGCGCACGCGTTCCCCGTAGGCTTTCCGCGGAGGATGTCGATGGGAGAGCAGAACGCGAATCAGCGATTCGCCGCAGAGGCGACGGTCGAGCCCGAGCACATCGCCCGCGCACGTGCCCACGCGCTCGAGCTCGGTGCAGCGCCCATCAGCGCACCGGTGGGCGCTCAGTGCGCGCTCATCGCCGCGGCATCCCAAGCCCTCAACATCGTCGAGATCGGCACCGGGGCCGGCGTCTCTGGTCTGTGGCTGCTGCGCGGCTCGCCCCGCGCCACGCTGACGACGATCGACAAGGAGCCGGAGCACCTCGGCGCCGCACGTCAGGCATTCGCCGAGGCGAAGATCCCGCCGGCGCGTGCGCGCTTCATCACGGGCCGCGCAGCCGAAGTCCTCCCCCGGATGAACGAGGCCTCGTACGACATCGTGCTCGTCGACGCCGACCCGGACGGAGTCATCGAATACGTCGAGCACGGCCTGCGGCTGGTCCGCGCCGGAGGCACGGTGCTCGTTCCGCGCGTGATGGCCGGGGGCGCCGTCGCCGACCCGGTGCGCCGTGATCCCGTGACCACCGCGTACCGCTCGCTCATCCAGGAGACGCAGGCGTCGCCCGCCGTCATCGGCGCGCTGTCGATCGTCGGCGAGGGACTCCTGCAGCTGACGACCGTTCCGACCGACTGAGCCGCACCATCCGCGGACGCGAAAACGGCCGGTCCGAAGACCGGCCGTTCCGTGGAACGAGTGTGACTCAGGCGGGGCTGACGACTCCGCCCAGAACGTCGTAGAGCTCCTTGGCCTCAGCGTCGTTGACGGAGACGACGAGACGACCGCCACCTTCGAGCGGCACGCGCACGATGATGAGGCGACCCTCCTTCACGGCCTCCATTGGCCCGTCTCCGGTTCTCGGCTTCATGGCTGCCATTGCGGCTCCCTTTCATCGATGGTCTGCACATCAAGTTTATCGTGACCCTGCGACCCTCGGGCGACACTTGTGGACATGGAGTCCCAAACCGCAACACTTCACGGCACCTGCCAGATCACATTCCCGAGCGCGTACATGTTGTAGATCCACCACCACTGCCCAACCAGACAGGCGACGAGCACGCCGCCTCGCCACACGTTCGAACGCGGCAGGGCGAGGGCGCCCCACAGCGGCGACAGCGGGACGAGCAGGCGGAACAGGCTCGACTGCGGGAAGAAGACCAGCAGGAGGTAGACGACGTAGCTCGCGCTCCACAGGCGCACCTCGACGCCGAGCCGCTTGACCTGCGGCACGAACAGGAGGACGGCCGCGACGGCGAGGACGGATGCCCCGAGCACGATGTAGCCGAGCTCGACGGGCAGATGCCACACGGCGCCGAACCAGAAGGCGGTCGCGCTGAGGAATCCCTCGAACGGGAAGAACACCGCCTCCCCCGGAATCCAGTTGCGCCGCCACGCGAGCTCGGTCGCGAGGTACGCACCGCTGTCGCCGGTGAGCAGGCCGGCGATGGCCTGCCAGGCGAACCCGACGACGGCGGCGAGCAGCCCGAGGGCGACGATGTGCACGATCTCGCGGGCGGGCAGCGGCTCGCGCCGACGCGTGAACCAGCGCCAGATGCCGAACAGGCCGAGGAAGAGGGCGAACGCCAGCACTCCGGGGCGAGTGAACCCCATGACCGGAATGAGCCCGTAGAGCCACACATACCGGCGATGCACCACGCACCACAGAGCGAGGAAGAGCCAGAGCAGGTACAGCGTCTCGGCGTAGCCCACCTGGAAGAGCGCGGCGAGCGGGCCGGCGACGAAGAAGGTGACCGCCCACAGCGCCGCCGTGTCGTCGATCCGGCTGCGCAGCAGGTGGAAGAGGACGAGGGATGCCGCGTACCCCGCGACGATCGAGACGACGAACGCGCCTGCGGCGAAGGTGCCGAACGGCAGAGCGACGATCTTCGCCAGCTGCGGGTACAGGGGCATGAACGCCCAGGCGTTCTCGGCCACGGCCCCAGAGTCCGTGAGCGGGAGTTCGATCGGATAGCCCACTTCGGCGACGAGCCAGTACCACTGCGCATCCCAGCCGAGCACGAAGTCCGCGAGGGTCGGCTCCGGTCCGAATCGCGAGTCGAAGCCGGAGAGCTCCGCAGCGAGCAGCAGGAAGGCCGTCGTCACCACGCGGGCGACGAGGTAGATCACCCCGACCCGGACGGCCGCGCTGCCTGCACTCAGACGCGGGCGGATCTCGGACGTCAGCTGCCGGTCAGCCACGCGCGCAGACCCCGCTCCACCGCGTCGATCTGGCCGACGGGCACGCGCTCCTCGTCATGGTGCGCGAGGTGAGGGTCGCCCGGTCCGTAGTTGACCGCCGGCACGCCGAGTGCGCTGAAACGCGCGACATCGGTCCAGCCGTACTTCGGTCGCGGCTCGGCGCCGACGGCGGCGACGAACTCCTGTGCGAGCGGTGCATCGAGTCCCGGCCGCGCGCCGACCGCCAGATCGACGATCTCGACATCGAACCCTGCGAACACGTCGCGCACGTGCTGCTCCGCCTCGGCGGCGTCGCGACTGGGCGCGAAACGGTAGTTGACTTCGATCTCGCACAGATCCGGGATCACGTTGCCCGCCACACCCCCGCTGATGCGGACGGCATTCAGGCCCTCGCGGTAGACGAGCCCCTCCACCGGAACATCGCGCGGACGGTACTCGGCGAGGCGGGCCAGCACAGGGGCGGCGCTGTGGATGGCGTTCTGGCCGATCCAGGCGCGCGCGCTGTGCGAGCGGACGCCGCGCGTGCGGACGATGGCGCGGAGGTTGCCGTTGCAGCCGCCCTCGACCTCGCCGTTGGAGGGCTCGCCCAGGATCGCGAAGTCGGCCCTGAACAGATCGGGGCGTGTGCGGGCGAGGCGGGTGAGGCCATTGAGGTCGGCGTCGACCTCCTCGTGGTCGTACCACATCCAGGTGATGTCGACGCGGGGCGCGACCAGCTCGGCCGCCAGCTTGAGCTGGACGGCGACACCGCCCTTCATGTCGACGGTGCCGCGGCCCCAGATGAACGGCTCGCCGTCCATCTCGACGTCGCGCGTCGGCACGTTGCCGTTGATCGGAACGGTGTCGATGTGGCCGGCGATCGCCACCCGCTGGGCTCGGCCTTGGGTGGTGCGCGCGACGATCGTGTCGCCATCGCGATAGACCTCGAGATGAGGAAGTGCGGACACCTCCGCGAAGATGAGGTCAGCCAGCGTCGTCTCGTCACCCGAGACGCTCGGGATGTCGCAGATCGTGCGGGTCAGGTCGGCAGAGGTCGCGGTGAGGTCGAGCGCCGGCATCCCCCGAGTCTACCGATGGTGTCGTTGACACGTTCCGACGCGCGGGGCAGGCTGCGGCTCGCCGACGACTCCCGATGGTCGGGGTCGCGGCCGACACGAAGCTGATCGGCGCGCACGGCGAGACCTCGCTGCTGCTTCTGCGGTGTGTGGTTAACGCGAAATGGCCACCCTGCGTTGGGTGGCCATTTCGGTAATGGAAGTCCGGCGGTGTCCTACTCTCCCACAG
>NZ_JACSPM010000003.1 GCF_014837165.1 Microbacterium gallinarum | reverse complement strand
CAGCAGGCATCTCACGGACTCCTTCCGAGACGATCATCGCCTCAACTCAGGTGTCCGGGAAAGCGGGTCAGGTTCCGGCATCGCCCACAGGACGTGACGGGAGAGAACGACATCGAATGAGCCGGGAGGGAGCGGAGGTTTGGCGGCATCGGCAACTGTGAATACAGGCCTCGGAGTTGTCTGGTCACCCTTTTCACGAGCTCGCGCGATCATCGCCGGGGAGAAGTCGACACCGCTGACGAAGTGCCCGCCCTCGTTAGCGAGGAGGAGCGACAGCGTGCCCGTCCCGCACCCGAGGTCAGCAACCTGAAGCCCACGACCGTTGATCAGAGGAAGCAGCAAGTTTGCCCATGCTCGGCGGACTTCGGGATCGTGAAGTCCGTGGTCCGCTGCCTCGTCGAAGGCCTCCGCCTCCGCGTCCCACAAGGCTCTCAAGTCGTCCGTCATTCGCTCAATACTTCCATCCGGCGTCGCACAACCCGCAGATCGATACGAATCCGGCAACCGCTTCGACCCTCGCCGCTTCCACTCGGGTCGTCACGCGGGGCTGCCCGGAAGCTGGTCCGCCACCGCTACAGTCGACGACGCCAAGTGGATTCGTCATTGGCTTAGCGTCTGTGCCGATCGAGGCGATGCCGAATGAGAAATCTATCCGCCTCCAGCGCGGTGTCATAGATGTTCGGCGGTTGCCAGCACGCGGATGGATCCCTAGGTTGGTCGGGAGCGAATCACACTGCGGTGACTCGCCAAATCACAACTGAATGGCTCTGTCACGGATGTCGTGCAACCACGAACCTGCCGTCCATCGTGACCTGAAAGGCCATCGCGTACATGCCCACGAGTCCTGTCTCTTTGCGCCACAATTTCGCTGCCAGCAAGACGCAGGCGGTGTGGCGATGAGCTCTCCAGAACGGTTCAATTCACTTACCAACCGGCTCATAGCCAACGTTCGAGCGCGGGAAGGCCTCGCCGGGCTGGTGCTCCTTGGGTCTGCCTCCGAAGGCGGCGAGCATCGGCGCGATGAGTGGTCGGATCACGACTTTTTCGCGATCATCGAGGAGGGGCGAGGCTCAGAGCTCCGAGCAGCGTTGGACTGGCTTCCCGACAGTGAGAACGTCGTACTTAGCGCCCGCGAGGGCGGTATCGGATTCGTGGCCGTCTACGGTGATGGGCATGTATTCGAGTTCGCACTCGCTGAGGCGTCCGAACTGGTGGGGGTCGTTGTAGGCGACGCCACCGTCGTCGCGGACAACGACTCCGGAGTGACAGCGAAGTTGGTCGCGGCCGGGCAAGCAGACGCGACCGCGGGCGACACATCCGACCCGGAGAACGACGCAAGACTCTTCCTCGTCAAAATCCTGATTGGGATGGGGAGGATCAACCGCGGGGAAGTCCTCAACGGTGGGCAGTTCATTCGCACCTGGGCGGTGAACCATTTGCTCCGCGCGATCCGCGCGCGCTTTCCCGGTGAGGCTCCCGACGCACGTGACAAGATCGACCCGACCAGGAGATTCGAGAAGGACTACCCAGCGTGGGCTTCCGAGATCACCCTCGCCCTGAACGCTCCCGCCGACGAGGCCGCGCGCAACGTGTTCACTTTGGCGCGGCGCATTCTCGAGCCCGACTGGGACGGATTCCCGACCCTGGCAGCAGAAGCCATCGCGCGCAGACTCGGTTGGCGAACAGTCCCGACCTAAAGGTTGTCGGTCGGCCATTGTCCGCAAGCTGGTCCCTCAGCGCAGCGTTTAGGTCCGCGGTTGTGGATCGTGGTTGCGGTGCGGATCGGCCGCGAAGGCGCGCTCGTAGATGTCGTAGACGGCAGCGGACTTGTGGTCGTTGTATCGACCGGCCCCGGCCGCGGCGACGGCGTCCAACTTGGCCTGTGTGTACATCTCCCGGTCGGATGGGCTCGATCTCAGCCAGGCGACGAACAGTTCGTGCCGTTGGGGCTCCGACGCGTCTGCATCCCACACGTGCAGGTTGACGTTCGGGTCGGCCAAGGTCAGCTGGCGATGCTCATCGCCACCGAGCCTGTCGCGGAAGATCAGTCGAAACCCAGCGGCCTCGAGTCTGGGAATGTAGGAGGGCTCGTCGCTGACGTCTCGAACCGTGAGATCGATGTCTATCACTGGCTTTGCGAGCAACCCCGGCACGGCCGTGGAGCCCACATGACGGACCGCTTCGATTTGCTCTGGGATCGTGGAGTGAAGCAGGAGTTCTATCACCCGGAAGTCGCGCGCCCATGCAGCTTGATGAAGTTGGAGCTCACCCGGCTCCGTCTGTCGGAAGGAGACTCGACTGGACTGGCGATCCGCGTTGCCTTTAAGGGCGGAGGGACGCCACAGCGGATGGACAGGCACACCACAAACTCTGCCACCGACCAGGCCCGGGTCTACCACTAGCCGGTCCTTCATCGACTACACCTTCAGCGTGCCCACGGTCTCTCCGAACAACTCACCGGTCTTCTCGAACCCGACTCGCAGGTAGAACCGTTCGGGCCCGTCTTCGGCGGGGTCCCACAGGACGGTGATCTTCTCGTATCCGCGCCGACGGGCCTCTTCGCGAACTTGCTCGACGGCGAACCTGCCGACACCGCGTCCCTTCGCCGCTTCGACGACGTTCAGCCTCCAGATGCCGCCGCGGAACTCTTCGATCTCAACCTCTTCGTCTTCCTGATCGTCATGACGAGCTTTGCCGTGCCGAAGATCTATCAGCAGAAGGTGCTGATGATCGGCATCGTCATCGCCCTGATCCTGCGCGGCGTCTTCATCGCCGTCGGTGCGACGCTGATCGAGAACTTCTCACGGGTTCGGCGCGCTGCTGCTCTTTCTGGCCTACCGTCAGGCGTTCGCCCACGGCGACTCCAACCCCGCCGACGGCCGGGTCATGCGCTTCGTGCGCCGTCACCTGCGCGTGACCGACGAGTATCACGGCGACAGGATCACGATCGTCCAGCAGGGGCGGCTTTGGGCCACGCCGATGCTGCTGACCATCATCGCCATCGGCTTCGTAGACCTCATCTTCGCTGTCGACTCGATCCCGGCGATCTACGGCCTGACCGAAGAGGCGTACATCGTGTTCACCGCGAACGCCTTCGCCCTGATGGGACTGCGCCAGCTGTTCTTCCTGATCGGCGGCCTGTTGCAGCGTCTGGTCTACCTCGCCCAGGGGCTCGCGGTCATCCTGGCCTTCATCGGTGTGAAACTGCTCATCCACGCCCTCCACAAGAACGAGCTGCCGTTCATCAACGGCGGAGAGCCGATCACAGTGATCCCCGAGATTCCGATCTGGCTCTCGCTGCTCTTCATCGCGGGGACGATCGCCGTGGCGACCGTCGCGAGCCTCGTGAAGACCCGCGGCGATCGCCGCACGGCCGAGCTGATCTCGGTCGATGACACACCGGCGGAGTCTCGCGAGCGCCCCCCTCTGCACTGACCCTCCGCGACCCCGGGGCGTACCCGGGGTCTGGCGACGCGCATCGCGCAGTGTCAGGCGATCCCGGTGGTGTTCAAGAGGGCACCGATTGCGAAAGTGGCTGCAAGTGCGATCGCGCCGCCGACGACGACGCGGAGCGTGGCTCGCGGCACCGGGCTCCCTCCGATGCGGGCGCCGAGCGCACCCGTTGCGGCAAGCGCGATCAGGACGACGATGAAGGTCACGGGAATCCGGACGGACTCCGGCAGGAGGATGGTGAGGAACGGAAGGATTCCACCGCAGACGAACGCCAGAGCGGATGCCGCGGCCGCCCGCCACGGACTGACGAGGTCGTCCGGATCGATGTTCAGCTCCATCGAGAGATGAGCCCTCAGCGCATCGCGCTCGGTCAGCTCCACCGCCACGCGTTTCGCCGTTTCCGCGCTCAGCCCCTGCGCGCGATAGAGCCCCGCGAGCTCTTCGAGCTCCTGCTCGGGCATCGTGCGCAGCTCTTCCGTCTCCTTGGCGATCAGCGCACGCTCGCTGTCACTCTGACTGCTGACCGAGACGTACTCGCCGAGCGCCATCGAGAGAGCGCCCCCGATCAGCGCCGCCGAGGACGCGGGAATGATCGCCGCAAGATCCGGTGTCGCCGCAGCGACACCGACGGCGATCGCCGCGACCGAGACGATGCCGTCGTTGGCTCCCAGGACTCCCGCCCGGAGCCAGTTCAGTCTTCCCGCGATCCCCGCGACGTGCGGCTCGCCACCATGCATGCTCACGCGACAAACCTAGGACCCGCCGGCGCCAGCAGGGGTGGTGGACACGGTCACTGATGCACTCGAACAGGCGGCTGCCTTCGGTGCGCACGGGCCGAAGTTCTCTGGGCAGATGGCAGGACCTTCGGCACGTCGCGGGGTGTGCCGGCGCGGTCAGAGTGTACGCATGCCTGCCGCCGTCGAGACAGCGGAACGTGACCGCGCAGTCAGGGCGCGCGTCGCCGACTCGCGCCCGTCGATCTTCCTCCTCGCCGCCGGAGCGACGATCGCCGGGTGGCTCGCGGGGTCCGCTGCGCTCGGCATCGCCCTCCCGCGCGCATCCGTCCCGCCACTGATAGCAGGGCTGGCCGCGGCGGTGATCCTCTTCGCTGTGGCGGTCGTTCTCCTCCTCAGGGCGACGCGACGATGGGGGCGGCTCATCCTGCTGCCCTGGCTCGGCGTGGTGCTCGTCGGTGTGTATTCGACATCGATCGCCTTGACCGCGGTGTATCCGCCCCGGCCACCCGCCGCGGAGCCGCCGAGCGGAGCGATATCGGCGTCGATGACAGCCGCTGACGGCACAGCATTGGCCGGCTGGTACATTCCGTCGCGCAACGGCGCGGCGGTGGTGCTCCGTCACGGCGCCGGCTCGACCGCCTCCCATACGATTCCGCAGGCCCGCGTCCTTCAGGACGCCGGGTACGGGGTGCTCATGACGGATGCCCGTGGACACGGGGCCAGCGGCGGTCAGGCGATGGCTCTCGGGTGGCACGGCGAGAGCGACATCCAGGCAGCCGTCGACTTTCTGGAGGGCCGCACCGACGTCGACACCCGTCGGATCGCTGTGGTCGGCTTGTCGATGGGCGGCGAGGAGGCCATCGGCGCTGCCGGGGACGACCAGCGGATCTGCGCGGTGGCGGCGGAGGGCGCGACGGGGCGGACGGCCGCCGACAAGACCTGGCTCGTCGGCGAGTACGGCATGGCGGGCGTTGTGCAGCGAGGACTCGACACCGTCACGTACGGCCTCATCGAACTGCTCACGCCTGCGGTGCGGCCCGCCGGACTGGACGACTCGATCGCGCGGGCGGACCAGACTCCGTTCCTGCTGATCGCCGCGGGCGATGTGCGCGACGAGGAGCTGGTCGCCCGGCGCCTGGAGCAGATCGACCCGACGCGGGTATCGGTATGGGTAGCGCCCGGCGCCGCGCACACGCAGGCGTTGCGGAGCTCGCCCGAGGAGTGGGCTTCGCGTGTCGTGGGATTCCTCGCCGCGTCGTTCGACGGCTGTGAGACGTAGGACATGAGAGTCCAGGGCGGGGCCGATTCGCGGTGGCTGACGCGGTGGATCGTGGTCGTGACCGCGGGTGAGGCCGTCGGCTTCCTCGTGCCGGCGGTGGTCGGTGTGGTGGCATCCGGGACGCCGGTCTTCTTCTACGCGATGCTCGCGGCGGGCGCGCTCGAAGGGGCGGTGCTGGGCGCGGCGCAGAGTGTCGTGCTGCGCCGGCGACTGCCCCGGCTGCGGGTGACCGCGTGGGTGCTGCTGACGGCGTCCGGCGCGACCGTCGCGTACGGCGCCGGCATGCTCGCGTCCGCCGCGACCGATTTCGCCGGCTGGCCAGGTGTCCTGAAAGTGGGCGTGGTCGGCGCATCCGCCGGCGCGGTGCTCTTCTCCCTGGGCACGGCGCAGTGGCTGGAGCTGCGCCGTCATGTTCGCGGCGCGGGATGGTGGGTCGTCGGGACGGCGGCGGCGTGGACGCTCGCCCTCGGGGCCTTCCTGGCGATCGCGACACCTCTCTGGCATGAGGGGCAGGAGCCGGCGCTGTCGGTGCTCGTCGGCATCGGCGCCGGTCTGGTGATGGCGGTGGTGATGACGATCGCCACCGGAGCCGTCCTCGAGGCGATCCTCCGCAGGGACGCGACCGCACGGCTGACGATCACCTCAGGCTGATGTCAGGGAAGATGCTCGCCACCTGGGACCTGTTCAGGTGGTGTCTGCCTTTCTGGACGCGACGTAGCGATCCGGCTCGCGCGTGCGCTCAAACCACCTGCCGCTGACGGCCGCGGGGGAGATCTTCACCCAGCGGTACTTCAGCGTGGGGATCCACGGGCGAAGGGGCAAGGCGTCGGCGGCATCGATCTCGCTCTGACGCTCGAGTCTGCTCGCCCTTCCCTTCACCATGACGCTCGCCGCGAAGCTCTCGTCGTATTCGTCGACCTCGAACGCCACGTCGGGGCTCGCCGAGAGATCGGCGAGCTTCGAGCCGGGAGCTGTGCGGAACAGCAGCCGCGGGCCGTCGACGACGTAGTTCACCGGAAAGATCTCCGGCCCCGTCGGGCCAGTGACGGCGAGGCGGCCCAACTCTCGACGCGCGAGGAGATTCCAGCATTCTTCCTCGGTCAGCTTCCACACGCCCGCTTCATCGATGCGCTCCATGGTCTGTTCTCCTGTCCGCCGCGGTCAGGTCGTGAGGATGACTTTGAGGGCCTTCGTCTCGGCCGCGCGGCCGAACGTGTCGTAGGCGTCCATGATGTCGTCGAGCGAGAAGCGGTGGCTGATGAAACCGCCGACGTCGAGCCGGCCCTGCGCGAGCAGCTTGATGAGCATCCGCGAGGTATCCGTGTTGACCAGGCCCGTGGTGATCGTGAGGTTCTGGATCCAGGCCGACTCCAACGGGAAGGCGACGGGCTTGCCGTGCACGCCCACGTTGGCGACGTGGCCGCCGGGTCGCACGATCGCCAGGCTCATGTCCCAGGTCGACGGCAGCCCGACGGCTTCGATCGCGACGTCCACTCCGAGCCCGTCGGTGAGGGCGAGAACCTGCTCACGCCAGTCTGCGCTCGAGGAGACGACACCGTCGCTGGCACCGAACCGCTTCGCCTGCTCCACGCGGTTGGGATCGATGTCGATCGCGATGACCCGGCTCGGTCCATACAGCGAGGCGGTCGTCATGGCTGCGAGGCCCACCGGGCCTGCGCCGATGACCGCGACGACATCGCCCGGCTCGACGGCCCCGTACCGGATTCCGATCTCGTGGCCTGTGGGCAGGATGTCGCTGATCATCGCGGCCTCTTCTGCCGACACGCCCTCCGGCACCTTGTGAAGCGATGTCTCCGCGAAGGGGATCCGCACGTACTCGGCCTGTGTGCCGTCGATGAGGTGTCCGAGGATCCAGCCGATTCCGGATGCTCCCTCATCGGCGAGGCAATGCGAGTACATCCCCTCGAGGCAGTAGCCGCACTTCCCGCACGCCGAGATGCAGGAGATGATCACGCGATCTCCCACGGCGAGCTCCGTCACCGCCTCGCCGACCTCGCTGACCACGCCGACGCCTTCGTGCCCGAGCGTGCGCCCGGCCTCCACCGCCGGTACGTCTCCCTTGAGGATGTGCAGATCCGTCCCGCAGATGGTCGTGGTCTCGATCTTCACGATCGCGTCCGTGGGCTTCTGTATCCGAGGAGCCGGCTTCTCCTGCCAGTCGATCGATCCCGGACCTTGATAGACCAGCGCCTTCATATCGTCCACTCCTCGGGTGTCTGCGCCTGTAGCGGCGAGGCCCATCGTCCTCCTCCCCGGACGTCCTCCGATAGGGACCTTGGACCCGCGGCGACGCTCGACCGCCGCGGAGCCGAGCCGGGCGGAATGCGGGACCTTCGACCCACCACCGGTGCGGCAGCCGGACCAGGGTCGTGTCATGACGAACATCCTCGCTCTCGACGAGATCACCATGGCCGACCTTCCGCACGTCGGCGGAAAGAACGCGTCGCTCGGGGAGATGATCTCGCGACTCAGCGGCGCGGGGCTGCGGGTGCCCGGCGGGTTCGCCACCACCGCGGCCGCGTACCGCTCCTTCCTGAGCCACGACGGTCTGGCCGGGCGCATCGAGGCGCTGCTGACGCCGCTGGACGTGTCCGATGTCGAGGACCTCGCACGCGTGGGCCGCACCATTCGCTCCTGGATCGAGGATCAGCCGCTGCCGGCGGACCTCGAGTCCGACATCCGACGCGCGTTCGACGACATGACGGGTGCGGAGCCGGACCTCGCCGACGCCACCTGGGCCGTGCGCTCGTCGGCGACGGCAGAGGACCTTCCGAATGCGTCGTTCGCCGGTCAACAGGAGACGTATCTTCACATCGCCGGCGTCGACAACGTGCTTGCGGCCGTGCGCAAAGTGTTCGCATCCCTCTACAACGATCGCGCGATCGCCTACCGCGTGCACCAGGGGTTCTCTCACGGCGACGTGGCGCTCTCCGCAGCCGTGCAGCGCATGGTGCGCTCCGACGTCGGAGCCTCCGGGGTCATGTTCACCATCGACACCGAGACCGGGTTCGACGGCGCCATCCTGATCACCAGCGCGTACGGCCTGGGCGAGACCGTCGTCCAGGGACAGGTGAACCCGGACGAGTTCGCCGTGTACAAGGCGGCGGTGCGCGAGGGCCGACCGGGCATCCTCCGACGCAGCGCGGGGGAGAAGGCCATCGCCATGAGGTTCGCCGCTGGCCATGAGGTCGGGGCGAGCACCATGATCACGACAGTCCCGCCCGCGCAGCGCCGCGTCCTCAGCATCACCGACGACGAGGTGATGGAGCTCGCGCGGGCCGCGCTCGTCATCGAGGATCACTACGGTCGTCCGATGGACATCGAGTGGGCGAAAGACGGTGTCGACGGGCTCCTGTACGTCCTCCAGGCTCGGCCCGAGACCGTCGCGTCGCGCCTGCAGGGCCACAGCCACACCCGTTATGCACTTCGCGAGAAGGGCCGGGTGCTCGTGCGTGGTCGCGCGATCGGTCAGCGGATCGGAGGGGGAGCGGTGCGCATCGTGCGGTCGCCGTCGGAGATGGCGAAGGTCCGCACCGGCGACGTCCTCGTCGCAGACATCACCGACCCGGACTGGGAGCCCGTGATGAAGCGGGCGGCCGCGATCGTGACCAACCGCGGCGGGCGCACGTGCCACGCGGCCATCATCGCGCGCGAGCTCGGCATCCCCGCGGTCGTGGGCACCGGGACGGCGACGCGGGACCTGGCCGACGGTGACGATGTGACAATCGTCTGCTCGGAGGGGGAGAGCGGGCTCGTGTACGAGGGACTGCTGCCCTTCGTGAAGGAAGAGATCGCCATCGAGCGGATGCCGGAGCTTCCGGTGCGACTGATGCTCAATGTCGGCACGCCCGACCAGGCGTTCGGCTTCGCGGTTCTGCCCCACAACGGGGTCGGTCTGGCCCGGCTGGAGTTCATCGTGGGGAACCAGATCGGCATCCACCCCCGCGCTCTCCTCGAGTACGACTCGCTCCCGGAGCAGCTCCGCGCGGAGATCGACGTGAGGATCGCCGCCTACCCCTCGCCGCGAGAGTTCTTCATCCGGAGGGTCGCGGAGGGCGTCGCGACGATCGCCGCCGCGTTCGCGCCCGACCCGGTGATCGTCAGGACCAGCGACTTCAAGTCGAACGAGTACGCGCATCTTCTCGGCGGTGACCGGTATGAGCCGCAGGAGGAGAACCCGATGCTGGGGTGGCGCGGGGCCGCGCGGTATCTCACCCCGCGGTTCGGCGAGTGCTTCGCGATGGAGTGCGAGGCGCTGCGGTACGTGCGCGATGAGATGGGCCTGACCAACCTCAAGATCATGGTGCCGTTCGTGCGGACCGTGGCGGAGGGAGCAGCCGTGAGCGCGGAACTCGCCGCGCACGGTCTCGAGCGTGGGCGCAACGGACTCGAGGTGATGATGATGTGCGAGATCCCCTCGAACGCGCTCCTCGCGGATCAGTTCCTGGATCACTTCGACGGGTTCTCCATCGGGTCCAACGACATGACGCAGCTCGTGCTCGGCATCGACCGCGACTCCGAGCTCGTCGCAGATGAGTTCGATGAGCGGGATCCAGCGGTCCTGCGCGTGCTCAGCATGGCGATCGAGGCGTGCAACCGCCGCGGGAAGTACGTCGGCATCTGCGGCCAGGGCCCGTCGGATCATCCGGATCTCGCCGACTGGCTCGTCGATCGGGGCATCCAGTCGATCTCGCTGAGCCCCGACACGATCGTCGGCACCTGGCTCCGGCTCGCGGCGCGCTCGGCGGCTCACGCCGGACCGCAGGCGATCACGGCACCCGCCCCGGTGGTCGGCTGATCGAACTCAGGGCGCGGCGCGGTGACGCTTCATGTCGCGCACTGGTCGACGATGGTCACCGGCAGCACTACCGACCCGGGCTGCGCGATGGCGGTGGCGGACGCGATGGCGTACCCGGGATCGTCGGCGTAGCCCTGCTCCTGGACGCCGGCGGGAAACTCGTAGACGGTCCCGTTTCGCGTCGTCGCGGTCACGTCGTAGGACACGTAGGCAGGATTCTGGTCCGCGACGCTGTAGCTGAGCCCGCAGAGTGCACGACCCATGAATAGGATCCCGCTCGGCGCACGCGTCACCGTCACCCTGGTGACGGCGAGGGCGGTCAGCGTGGCGCCCTGCGCCGCGGCGGAGACGCACGCACCCTGGTTGCGGAACGGGACGAACGGGCTCGACGTCGACGCGAGGTTCTGCCATCCGCCCTTCTGGCATTGCGTGGCGCTGTCGGAGTTCCCTCCCTTCGCGCCCGTCAGCGGAACGGCGATTGCGAGGGCGAGCACCAGCATGAGCAGCGCGAGCACAGGCGCGGGAAGACGACGAACAGCAAGCATGATGGACTCCCAGAACGCTCAGCGCCTGGCCGAACCCCCAGTAGAGCCTGACGCGGTCGGATGTGGGCGAGAGACTACGCCTCCGCATGGGGACTGACAACGGGGCTGTCTGCTCCCTACGCTTGACCGTCCTGCCGCGACGGGGGAGCCTGGGGGAGTCCCGAGGAGGCCCCATGACCGACGTGACCCCGTTCCTGTGGTTCGACAACGATGCCGAAGCCGCCATCGGCTTCTACACCGAGCTCATTCCCGAGTCGGCGATCATTTCGATCGGACGGTACCCCGACGAGGTGCCGGGCATGGGCGGGAAGGTCATGCACGCGCACTTCCGTCTCGCGGGACGCGACTACTACGCGATGGATGCGGGTCCGCAGTTCCCCTTCACCGAAGCGGTCTCCCTCTATGTCGCGTGCAACGACCAGCAGGAGGTCGACCGCTACTGGGACGCGCTCATCGCCGACGGCGGCGAGGAGCAGCCGTGCGGCTGGCTCAAGGACCGCTGGGGTCTGTCATGGCAGATCATCCCCGATCGCCTCATCGAGCTCATCCGCCACCCCGACCCCGAAACCGCGCACCGCGCGGTGCAGGCCATGCTGACGATGCACCGCATCGACATCGCCGCGATCGAGGCGGCCGCCGCCGCGGCATGATGGG
Organism: Microbacterium gallinarum; assembly: GCF_014837165.1. Lineage (GTDB taxonomy): Bacteria > Actinomycetota > Actinomycetes > Actinomycetales > Microbacteriaceae > Microbacterium > Microbacterium gallinarum. The sequence continues at coordinate 460,506 of NZ_JACSPM010000003.1, read as the reverse complement.
CGCGCGCCTGGCCGCGGTGGCGGGATGCCTCATCCTCGCCGTCGTCGGAGCATCCGCCTGCTCGGCGACACCGCCCGCATCGCCGATCCCGTCCCGCGCTCCCTCGCCGGGCCTGACGACTCCCGCGCCGACCGCGACCACATCCGCCGAAGGCTGGTGGCGAGTGGCGGGTGCCCCCGAGACGCTCGCCTCTGGACTCGAGGCGCCATGGTCCGTCGCCCCTACGGGCGACGGCGGAGCCCTCATCTCGCAGCGGAACGACGGCCGGGTGCTCGAGCTCACGCCGGCGGGAGAGCTGCGCGAGGCGGGAGTCGTCCCGGGTGTGGTCTCGGGCGGCGAGTCCGGACTCCACGGCCTGGCGCTGCATCAGGACGGCGCCGACGTGTGGCTCTACGCGTACCACGGCGCACGAGACGACAACCGAGTCGTGCGGATGCCGCTGCTCGGCGACGCGGGAGAGCTGACGCTGGGGGAGGTCGAGGTGGTGCTCGAGGGCATCCCGCGCGAGAGCACCCACGACGGCGGACGGCTCGCGTTCGGCCCGGACGGATACCTCTACGTCACGACCGGCGACGCGCAACGGCGTGACGCGGCGCAGGATCCCGAGGCGCTCGGGGGCAAGATCCTGCGCCTGACGCCGGGGGGCGACCCCGCACCGGGCAATCCGTGGGACAACGCGGTGTGGACGCTCGGGCACCGCAATGTGCAGGGGCTGGCGTGGACGAGTGACGGCACGATGTGGGCCAGCGAGTTCGGGCAGAACACGTGGGACGAGTTGAACCGCATCGAGGCAGGGTCGAACTATGGCTGGCCGATCGTGGAGGGGACGGCGGGACGCGACGGCATGGTCGACCCGGTGGTCGCATGGCGCACGAGCGAGGCGAGCCCGAGCGGCATCGCGGCGAAAGGAGACACGGTCTTCGTCGCCGGTCTCCGCGGCGAGCGGCTCTGGACCGTCGACACCGCGGCGGGCGCCCTCGCCGCCGAGCCGCTGGCCGTCCTCGCGGCCGAGCAGGGCAGACTGCGCGACGCGGTCGTCGCCCCGGACGGCGCGCTGTGGGTGCTCACGAACAACACCGACGGGCGCGGCGATCCCCGTGCCGAAGACGACCTGCTGCTGCGCCTCGCCCTCGCGCCGGCGACATGACCCGCTCCGGCGTCCGCGGGTGTGCGGCGCGCACTACGGTGAGACCGTGAGCTCTCAGCCCCGGTGTCCGCACTGTCGCCACTTCGTCTACCTGGACGCCCTGACGTGCCCGAACTGCGAAGCCGAACTCGGCTACCACATCGTCACGCGCGAGTTCTTCGGGTTGCGCCAGGGGCGCGTGACGATCATGGACAAGACCTGGTACACGTGCTCGAACCGCGAGTGGGCGTGCAACTGGCTCGTGCGCGAGGATGCCCCCGCGGGACGATGCTTCTCCTGCCGGCTCACCCGGCGGCAGCCCGACGCCGACGACACGGTCGCTCTCGAGAAGCTCGCCAAGACCGAGGAGGCCAAGCGGCGTCTCCTCCTCCAACTCGGCGACCTCGGGCTGCCCATCGTGCCGTGGGACGTCACACCGGGCGGACTCGGATTCGACCTGATCTCGAGCCTGTCCGACGGCAAGCCGGTGATGATCGGCCACGCGAACGGCATCATCACGATCGACCTCGCGGAGAGCCTCGACGACCGGCGCGAAGCGCTCCGGGTGCGCCTCGGCGAGCCGTACCGCACGATCCTCGGCCATCTCCGCCACGAGGTCGGCCACTACTACCAGAACGTGCTCCTCACCGACGACGAGGCCTGGGCCCGGTGCCGCGGACTGTTCGGCGACGAGCGCGCGAGCTACAAGGAGGCGCTGTCGCGTCACTACAAGCTCGGCGCGCCGCCCGAGTGGCACGAGAGCTTCATCTCGGAGTACGCGACGATGCACCCGTGGGAGGACTTCGCCGAGACGTTCGCCCATTACCTGCACATCACGGGCACGCTGCAGACGGCCGCGGTGATCGGCATCCACCTCGACGCGACGGTCACGAACCTCCGCGACACCGACGTCGTGCCTCTGGACTCGTACCGCGACGAGCCGGTTCAGCGACTGCTGAGCGACTGGGAGTGGATGTCCCAGGGCTTCAACCGGATCAACCGGGCGATGGGCTTCGGCGACCTCTACCCGTTCACGATCGTCGGACCGGTGCGGCACAAGCTGGAGTTCGTGCACGACATCGTCACCCGCGCGCCGCTGACCTTCGAGGAGCAGGCGGCGATGGCCTTCGCGCGCGACGACGTGGAGCAGGCATGACCTCGTTCTCACGCGGTCAGCGGGTGATCGGGGCGGCGACGCACTACGTCGAGAACCAGCCGCCGTGGCGCGTCGACATCGACGAGTTCGCGCTGAACGCCCCGCTAGCCGCTGCCGTGGACGCGTTCGGCGCGGGATGGGCGACAGATCACCTCCATGAGGTGGGCGCCCTCGTGGGGTCGGCGGGGTTCCAGCGGGACGCAGAGCTCGCCAACGTGCACACGCCGACGCTCCACATCCACGACCGCTGGGGCTTCCGTCTCGACGAGGTCGAGTACGACGCGTCGTATCACCGTGTGATCTCCGACGCGCTCGCCCACGGGGCGCACACGTCGGCATGGTCCGACCCGCGACCGGGTGCGCACGTGGCCCGCGCCGCGACCTTCATGCTGTTCGCGCAGGTCGAGCCCGGGCATGCCTGTCCGGTCTCGATGACGCACGCGGCGGTCGCGTCCATCCAGGATTCGCCCTGGGTCGCGGATGCCTGGCTGCCGCGGCTCTCCTCGCGCGAGTACGAGCCGCGCCTGCTGCCGAACGAGGAGAAGGCGAGCGCTCTCGTCGGCATGGCGATGACCGAGAAGCAGGGCGGGTCGGATGTGCGCGCCGGCACGACAGTGGGCGAGTCGATGGGCGGCCACGCCTACCAGCTCACCGGACACAAGTGGTTCTGCTCGGCGCCGATGTCGGACGGATTCCTCGTTCTCGCGCAGACCCGCTCCGGCGCGACGGAGGAGGGCCTGTCATGCCTCTTCGTGCCGCGGCTGCTGCCGCACGGCATGCGCAATGTGTTCCGCCTGCAGCGGCTGAAGGACAAGCTCGGCAACCGGTCGAACGCCTCAGCGGAGGTCGAGTTCGACGGCACGGTGGGCTTCGTGCTCGGTGAGCCGGGTCGCGGCGTGCGGACGATCATCGAGATGGTCCAGCGCACGCGCCTGGACTGCGTCCTCGGCACGGCCGCCGGGATGCGCCAGTCGGTCGCGGAGGCTGTGTGGCACGCGCGGGGGCGATCGGCGTTCGGGATGAAGCTCGTCGACCAGCCTGCGATGACGGCCGTGCTCGCCGACCTCGCACTCGAGTCCGAGGCGGCGATGCTGACGGGCCTCCGGCTTGCGCAGCTGTTCGAGGCCGAGGCATCCGATCGCGACATCGCCCTGCGACGGCTGGCGACTCCGGTATCGAAGTACTGGGTGTGCAAGCGGGGCCCGCATCATGCCTACGAAGCGCTCGAGTGTCTCGGCGGCAACGGCTACAACGAGTCGTTCCCGCTCGCCCGGCGCTACCGCGAGCAGCCGGTCATGGCGATCTGGGAGGGCTCGGGCAACGTCATCGCGCTCGACGTCCTGCGTGCGCTGACACGCGATCCGGACTCGGCGGCCGCGTTCGCCGACGAGCTGTCCACCACAGCCGGCGCCTCGACGATCCTCGACGCGCACACCGAGCGCACGCTCGCACTGCTCGGCAGCCTCGCCGGTGCCGACCGGGCCGAGACGCAGGCGCAGGCGCGCCGGCTGACCGAGTCGCTCGCCATCGCCCTGCAGGCCTCGCTCATGCTGCGCCACGCACCGTCGGCGGACGCCGAGGCCTTCATCGCTGCGCGCCTGGGCGATGACCGGGCAGCGCAGTACGGGGTCCTGCCGATGGGGACGGATGCCGCGGCCATCGTCGCGCGCCACTGAGCCCGTCTCGTGTTCAGGGGACAGCACTCGGCCCCACGAGCCGGCCGGAGCCGGCGCATGGGGCCGAGGGGAGACGAGATCAGCGCGTGGTCGCGGGCTGGATGACCGCCGCGTCGTCCTGAGCGTCGCCGCCGGTCGTCGGGATGGCGGACGTGTAACCGAGACCGCGCTCGTAGCCGTGGCCGGCCGCGGGTGCGTCGGCGGCGTCGTCTGCGGTGCCCTCGAGGGGCTCGGCGACCTCGACGGGAGCGTGCGGACGAAGCGTCGCGATGGCGGCGACGGCGAGCGTGAGCAGGAGGCCGAGCACGCCGGTGCCCAGCAGGATGCCGCCGACCACGGCGATGGACTGGCCGACGTAGACCTCGACACCCGTGGCGGTGCCGTCCGTGAGTGTCGTTGTCATGACGCCGAGCTTGTCGAGCAGGAGCCAGGCTCCGTAGGCAGCGGTGGCCAGGGAGGCGACGGCGAGAGCCCAGAACGGGATGCTGCGGACCAGACGGGGGCGGGTGGGCATTGTTGGATCACTCCTCGGAGATCGCGGCACGGTCGGCCGCGGCATCCGTCACGCTCCCATGCGCCCCGGTGCAGGAGCGGTGCGTCGCCTATGAGTCCGCTGTGCGCTCGACCTCGGCGACGGGAGCGGTGAGGTGCATCACGACCGCCGTCATCGCAGCGATCAGCATCACGGCCAGGACCATGTGGATGTTGACGAGCCAGATGGGCAGACCCGTGCGCGCCTGCCAGAGTCCGACACCGATCTGGACCAGCTCCACGACCAGCAGGAGGCCGACCCAGAGCGTCAGGCGCTGGGCAGGGAGAGTGCGTCGGGCGCCGACCAGCAGCACGATCGTGAGAGCGAAGGTGATGTACGCGGGCCACGAGTGGACGTGCTGCATGAACTCCGCGTCGAGGCCGTTGCGCGCCGCGCCGCCGTCGCCTGCGTGCGGACCGGAGCCGGTCACGAGAATGCCGACGATGACCGTGATGACCGCGAACGCGCTCGTGACGTGGGTGGTGACCGCGTACCAGTGGGGCACGGCGAGCACGCGCGGGCCCGGCGTGGCGTAGACGCGCACGACGAGTGCGGCCGCCAGCGCGACCAGCACGACGGAGGCGAAGTAGTGCAGGCCGACGACGTACGGGTTGAGGTTGGTCAGCACGGTGATGCCGCCGATCACTGCCTGGAGGGGCACGTAGAGGCCGATCACGAGAGACAGCCAGAAGAGATCGGGACGCTCACGGCGCATCCGCACGACGAAGAGGAACATCAGGATCGCCACGATGACGAGCACGAATGTGAGCAGGCGGTTGCCGAACTCGATGACGCCGTGGATGCCCATCTCCGGCGTCGCGACGAAGGACTCCGGCGTGCAGCGGGGCCAGGTCGGGCATCCGAGGCCGGATCCCGTGAGCCGCACCAGGCCACCGGTGCCGACGATGGCGATCTGAACGAAGAGCGTCGCCCACGCCAGCGCGATCACACGGCGGTCGATCGTCGCCGGAAGCCGGTTCCACCAGCGCTGCCACACGCCGGGCTCCGTCGTGGTCTGCTGCGCGGACATGCTTCTCGTCGCCTCCTGGTGAGGGCTCCGCACGACAGCCCGCAGGACATGCGGAACCCGGTGCCGGGGTGGAGCCTGTAGAATCGAGGGGTCGGTCACGCGCGCAGAACCGCATCGGTTCGGGCGCGGTGAACCACTGACAGTCTAGGCGCGATGGTCAGCGCCGAATGAGAGGGCCCACGAGCGGCATCCCCCTCCGGTAACTCCACCGGAGGAGCCGGAATGCCGGGGCGGATGACACCGCTAGAGCCCGGAGGAGAACGTGACGATGTCTGATGTGCTGATCGACCGCCCGGAGCTGGATGGCCTGGGTGTCTACGAATTCGGGTGGCACGACACCGATGCCGCGGGCGCCGTTGCGCAGCGTGGCATCAATGAGAGCGTCGTCCGCGGCATCTCCGCCCTCAAGAGCGAACCCGAGTGGATGCTGAAGGCCCGTCTGAAGGGCTATCAGCTGTTCGGTCGCAAGCCGATGCCGACCTGGGGCGCCGACCTCAGCGAGATCGACTTCGACAACATCAAGTACTTCGTGCGCTCGACCGAGAAGCAGGCGGGCAGCTGGGAGGAGCTCCCCGAGGAGATCCGCAACACGTACGAGCGTCTGGGCATCCCCGAGGCGGAGCGCCAGCGCCTGGTCGCGGGCGTGGCCGCTCAGTACGAGTCCGAGGTGGTCTACCACCAGATCAACGAGCAGCTCGAGGCGCAGGGTGTCATCTTCATGGACACCGACACCGCGCTGCGTGAGCACCCCGAGTTCTTCGAAGAGTACTTCGGCACCGTCATCCCGGCCGGCGACAACAAGTTCGCCGCGCTGAACACCGCGGTCTGGTCGGGCGGCTCGTTCGTCTACGTCCCGCCGGGCGTGCACGTCGAGATCCCCCTGCAGGCGTACTTCCGCATCAACACCGAGAACATGGGCCAGTTCGAGCGGACGCTGATCATCGCCGACGAAGGCTCCTACGTCCACTACATCGAGGGCTGCACGGCTCCGATCTACAAGTCCGACTCACTGCACTCGGCCGTCGTCGAGATCATCGTGAAGAAGAACGCCCGCGTGCGCTACACGACGATCCAGAACTGGTCGAACAACGTCTACAACCTCGTCACCAAGCGCGCCGTCGCCCATGAAGGAGCGACGATGGAGTGGATCGACGGGAACATCGGCTCGAAGGTCACGATGAAGTACCCCTCGATCTTCCTCATGGGCGAGCACGCCAAGGGCGAGACGCTCTCCGTGGCGTTCGCGGGTCCCGGCCAGCACCAGGACGCCGGCGCGAAGATGATCCACATGGCCCCGTACACGCAGTCGTCGATCGTCTCGAAGTCGATCGCCCGCGGCGGCGGCCGGGCCGGATACCGTGGCGAGGTACGCGTCGACGCGAACGCGCACCACTCGGCGAACACCGTGCGCTGCGATGCGCTGCTGGTCGACACGATCTCGCGCTCCGACACCTATCCCGCGATCGACATCCGTGTCGACGACGTGCAGCTCGGTCACGAGGCCACGGTCTCGAAGGTCAGCGAGGAGCAGCTCTTCTACCTGATGAGCCGCGGCATGCCCGAAGACGAGGCCATGGCCATGATCGTGCGCGGCTTCATCGAGCCGATCGCCCGCGAGCTGCCCATGGAGTACGCGCTCGAACTCAACAAGCTCATCGAGATGGGCATGGAAGGATCCGTCGGCTAGTGAGCTCCGTGACTCAGGCCCCCGTCACCGTCCCCGGTGCCCAGGGCCACACCGATGGCGCCGGTGCCTTCGTGCCGGTGCAGACCCGCGACGAGCGTCTGCGCTCGTTCGACCCCTCCGACTTCCCGGCCCCCACGGGTCGCGAGGTGAACTGGAAGCACACTCCGCTCGACAAGCTGGCGGCGCTGCTCGTCGACGAGGCCGGCCCGCACGGCGTCATCGAGGTGACCGTGGATGCGCCGGACGGCCTCGTTCAGGAGCGGCTCGCGCACGGCACCGCTCCGCGCGGGGAGGTGTTCCAGCCCGAAGACCTCCCGAGCGCCATCGCCTGGAGCCAGGAGACCGAGGCTCCGCTGCTGCGGATCCCCGCCGGCGCCGAGCTCGCCGAGCCGATCCTGGTCGACCTCAAGGGCACCGGCGGCCTCGCTCACGCGCACGTCGTCATCGAGGCGCAGGCGAACTCGCACGCGACGGTCGTGTTCCATCACGCCGGCAGCGCGCAGCACGCGCAGAACGTGGAGATCATCGTCCGCGACGGTGCGCACCTCACGCTGGTGACGGTGCAGCGCTGGGACGACGACGCCGTGCACTCGGCATCCCACCAGGCCCGTGTCGAGCGAGACGCGACCCTGCGTCACATCGTCGTGAGCTTCGGCGGCGGCGTCGTGCGGGTGAACCCGAGCGTCGAGCTCGCCGGAGCGGGCGCGCGCGGCGAGCTCTACGGTCTCAGCTACTCCGACGCAGGACAGCACCTGGAAAGCCAGGTGTACCTGCACCACAAGGGCCCCGAGACCACCGGTGACGTGCTGTACAAGGGCGCGCTGCAGGGTGAGGGTGCCCGCAGCGTCTGGATCGGCGACGTCCTCATCGGCCCCGACGCGGTCGGAACCGATTCGTACGAGGCGAACCGAAACCTGGTGCTCACGGACGGCGCTCGCGCCGAGTCGATCCCGAACCTCGAGATCGAGACCGGCGACATCCGCGGCGCCGGCCACGCCAGCGCGACCGGGCGCTTCGATGACGAGCAGCTGTTCTACCTGCAGGCTCGGGGAATCGCCGAGGACGAGGCGCGCCGTCTCGTCGTGCTCGGCTTCCTCGCCGAGATCGTGCAGAAGATCGGCGTTCCCGCCCTCGAGGCCGAGCTCTTCGCCGCCATCGAGGAAGAACTCGCCCAGGGGGTCGCCCGGTGACCGCTCAGCGCGTGTGCGCCCTCAGCGAGCTCGTCCAGGACGAGGCGCGCCGTGTCGAGATCGACGGCGTCGCGATGGCGGTCGTGCTCGACTCCGCCGGCGAGGTGCACGCCATCGGCGACACCTGCACTCACGGCGACATCTCCCTCTCCGAAGGCTTCATCGACGGTGACACGCTCGAGTGCTGGGCCCACGGCTCGGCGTTCTCGCTGCGCACCGGCAAGCCGCTGAATCTCCCCGCTTACGAGCCCGTCCCGGTCTTCGCCGTCGTGATCGACGGCGACGACGTGCTCATCGATCCTGACGTGAAGAAGCCGGTCGGCTAGGTCCCCACGGACGCGACCGCCCGCACAATGAGAAGAGAAGCCTGAATGTCTGTCCTCGAGATCCGCGACCTCCACGTGACGGTTGAGACGGATGCCGGAACCACCCCCATCCTCAACGGCGTGACGCTCACCATCCGCACGGGTGAGACGCACGCCATCATGGGCCCCAACGGCTCGGGCAAGTCGACGCTCGCCTACACGATCGCCGGTCACCCCAAGTACACCGTGACGAGCGGGACGATCACGCTGGACGGCGAAGACGTCCTCGCGATGTCGGTCGACGAGCGTGCCCGTGCCGGTCTGTTCCTCGCGATGCAGTACCCGGTCGAGATCCCCGGCGTCACCGTCACGAACTTCCTTCGCACCGCCAAGACGGCCATCGACGGCGAGGCGCCGTCGATCCGCACGTGGACGAAGGAGGTCAAGTCGTCGATGAAGGCGCTGCGCATGGACCCGAAGTTCGCCCAGCGCAACGTCAACGAGGGCTTCTCGGGCGGCGAGAAGAAGCGCCACGAGATCCTCCAGCTCGAACTGCTCAAGCCGCAGATCGCGATCCTCGACGAGACCGACTCCGGACTCGACGTCGACGCGCTCAAGGTCGTCTCGGAGGGTGTGAACCGCGCCAAGGTCGACAACGACCTGGGTGTGCTGCTCATCACGCACTACACGCGCATCCTGCGCTACATCCGCCCCGACTACGTTCACGTCATGGTCGGCGGCCGCATCGCCGAAGAGGGCGGCCCCGAGCTGGCCGACCGTCTCGAGGACGAGGGCTACGACCGCTACCTCCCCGCCGGCGAGGAAGAGTCTGCCGACGCCCCTGTGGCCACCGAAGCATAGAATCGTTACATGACCGCAACGCTCACCCCCGAGAAGTACGACGAGGTCACCGAGGCTCTCAAGGACGTCATGGACCCCGAACTGGGGATCAACGTCGTGGACCTCGGCCTCATCTACGACCTCGGCTGGGACGACGAGAACGACGCGCTGGTCATCCATATGACCCTGACGTCGGCAGGGTGTCCGCTCACCGACGTGCTCGAGGAGCAGACCGCGCAGGCCCTCGACGAGGTCGTCGACCGTTTCCGCATCAACTGGGTCTGGATGCCGCCGTGGGGCCCGGAGCGGATCACCGATGACGGCCGCGACATGATGAGGGCCTTGGGCTTCGCCATCTGACGCCCACGTGCCCGGGCGTTTCGCTCGATGACGGCGGGTGCGGGCTGCCGCAGGCGCGCTCGATATGGTCGAGCGCATGAGCGTCGCCCCCCTGCAGGCCCTTCCCCTCGAGCAGCTGCGACAGCGGACGAGCACGAAGTGGCGCAAGTACGGCGACGACGTCCTGCCCCTCTTCGTCGCCGAGACGGACTATCCGCAGGCTCCCGCCATCACCGCCGCGCTGACCCGCGCCGTCGCCCTCGGCGACACCGGCTACACCTCGCCGGATCCCGGAGTCGCCGGGGCCTACGCGGCCTTCGCGCAGCGCCGGTTCGGATGGAGCCCCGATCCGGCACGCATCCGCACGACGTGCGACGTGATGATGGCGGTCGTCGAGATCCTCCGACACACGATCTCGCCGGGTGAGCGCGTGATCGTGACGCCGCCGGTGTATCCGCCGTTCTTCGAGTGCGTCCCCGAAGCAGGCGGCGTGGTCGAGCGCGTGCCGCTCGTCGACCTCGGCACAGCGTGGGAGCTGGACCTCGCCGGGATCGAGGCCGCCTTCGCCGGCGGAGCGCGGGCGATCCTGCTCTGCAATCCGCACAACCCCACCGGCACCGTGCACGCGCGGGAGACGCTCGCGGCGCTGGCCGAGATCGCCGCGGCGCACGGCGCCATCGTGATCAGCGACGAGATCCACGCCCCGCTGACGCACCACGACGCGACCTTCACTCCGTTCCTGGACGCCTCGCCGGTCGCCGCGCGCATCGGCTACGCGGTCGTCAGCGCGAGCAAGGCGTTCAATCTGGCGGGCCTGAAGTGCGCGCTGATGGTCACCGCCGACGACGCCACCACGGCGACGGTGCGTTCGCTTCCGGACGAGGTCGAGTGGCGCACCGGTCTTTTCGGGGCTCTCGCGGCGGTCGCCGCTTTCTCGGAGGAGAGCGATCCGTGGCTCGACGCGCAGCTCGCGGCGCTCGACCGCAACCGTCTGCTCCTCGCGGAACTTCTCGCCGAGCACGTTCCCGCCGCTCGATATCGGATCCCGGATGCCGGATTCCTGGCGTGGGTGGACCTCGCGGGCGCCGGCTGGGGCGACAACCCCGCCGTGAAGATCCGTCGTGAGGCGAAGGTCGCCTTCCATCTCGGCCCGTTCTTCGGCGCGGAGGGCAAGGGGCACGTGCGGATCAACTTCGGGTGTTCCCCCGAGCTCTTGACCGAGGCGATCCGGCGGGTGGGTAGCCTGGTCTGATGAGCACTGCACCCGTCGAGGCCGAGACGGGGATCTGGCAGTCGCGGTACGTCTGGGTGACGGTCGGGGCGGTCGCCCTCATCTTCCTGGCGGCGACGCAGGCGCTGGCTGTGACCACCGTGATGCCCGTGGTCAGCGACGACCTGGACGGTCACGCCCTCTACGCCGTGGCGTTCGCCGGCACCCTCGCGACGAGCGTGATCGGAATGGTCGCCGTGGGCGCATGGTGCGACCGCGGGGGAGTGCTCGCACCTCTCACGACCGCCGTGGTGCTGTTCGTCATCGGACTCGTCATCGCGGGGCTCGCGACGTCCATGCCGGTGCTCGTGGCCGGCCGGCTCGTGCAAGGCCTCGGCACCGGGGGCCAGACGGTCGCGCTGTATGTGGTCGTCGCGCGCGTGTATCCCGCGAGCTTGCACGGCAAGGTGTTCGCGGCGTTCTCTGCGGCGTGGGTGGTCCCGTCGCTCATCGGCCCGTTCCTCGCCGGCGCGGTGGCCGAGTTCCTCCATTGGCGGTGGGTGTTCCTCGGTGTCGCCGCCCTCACCGTCATCGCCTTCGCGATGGTGGTCCTGCGCCTGCACGGGCTCCCGCTCCATACCGACGATCCCGCCACCGGCCGCATCGGCCCGCGCATGGCGTGTGCGGTGGCTGTCGCCGCGGGCGCCCTGGCGCTCAGCCTGGCCGGCGAGCTCGGCGCCTATGCATGGGTGGTGGTCGCGGCATCCGCTGTCGTCATCGCTCTCGCGTCGAGGCCGCTCCTCCCCGCGGGGACGCTCCTCGCGCGCCGCGGTCTGCCCAGTGTCGTCCTCATGCGCGGACTCATCGCGGGAGCGCTGTTCGGCGCCGAGATCTACGTTCCCTATCTGCTGATCGATCACTACGACTTCTCGCCGACGTGGGCGGGCCTCGGCCTCACGGCCGGCGCGATCGCCTGGGCGGCCGGCGCCGATGTGCAGGGTCGCATCGGCGACCGGCTCGGCAATGCGCGCATCACCCTGATCGGCACTGCTCTGCTGACGACCTCGACCCTGCTGGCCGGCGCCACCGCGCTGTTCGACCTGCATCCCGCGGTGATCATCGTCGGGTGGGCATTCGCCGGGGCCGGCATGGGTCTCATGTATCCGCGGCTCACGGTCCTGACCCTCGCGTACTCGACTCCGCAGAATCAGGGCTTCAACTCATCGGCGCTGTCGATCTCGGACTCGGTCGGCGCAGCCACCTCCATTGCGATCATGGGGCTCGTCTTCACGGCTCTCGCGGGGACGGATGCCGGGTTCCCGACGGTCTTCGCCATGGCGACGGTGCTCGCGCTGCTCGCGCTCGTGCCCGGTCTGCGGATGGGGCACGCGCACGAGGCCTCGTCGGTCTCGCGTCATTCGTGACAGAAGAATTTGGGAAGCAGGGCAGGTAAGGCTAGCCTTACTCCGTGAGCACTTCGATCGTCGTCAGCACGCGGCCCGCGTATCGCCCCTATCTCGCGACCGTGGCTGATGTGCACCGGTTGTCGCCGCACTTCGTTCGCGTGGCGTTCACCGGGCCTGACTTCGACGTGTTCGGCACCGCCGGTCTCGACCAGCGAATCAAGCTCATCCTGCCGCTGACGGACGGCTCGCTCAGCGACATCGGCCAGCATGACGAGGCCATGATCGACGCCGGAGACTGGTACGCCGCGTGGCGCGGCATCCCGACCGAATCGCGCAGCCCGCTGCGCACCTACACGGTCCGTCGCATCGACGCCGACGCGCGGCTGCTGCACGTCGACTTCGTGGTGCATCACGGCGCCGGTCCCGCGGGCAGCTGGGCCGAGTCGGCCTCGGTCGGCGACGAGATCGTCATCGTCGGACCCGACCGGCGCAGCGAAGGCTATCGCCTCGGCCTGGACTGGCACCCCGGCACCGCGCGTCGCCTCGTGCTGGCCGGTGACGAGACCGCGGCGCCCGCGATCGGCTCGATCCTCGAGTCGCTCGATGCCTCGTTCGAGGTGGACGCCTTCATCGAGGTGCCGACGCGCGCCGACGCCCTCGCCCTCGAGGTACCCCCGACCTTCCGTGTGACATGGCTGGCGCGCGATGAACGCGACCACGGAGCCGCTCTCACCGAGGCCGTCGCCGCGTGGTCGGCCACTGCCGCCGAGACGCTCGCACGCGCGGCCGCCCCTCGGCGTCAGGAGCTCGCCGACGTCGACGTCGACACCGACCTGCTGTGGGACAGCCCGGAGGATTCCGAGGGCGAGTTCTACGCCTGGATCGCGGGCGAGGCCGCCATGGTCAAGGGCCTGCGCCGTCACCTGGTGCAGGGCTGCGGAGTGGACCGGAAGCGGGTCGCCTTCATGGGGTACTGGCGGCTCGGTCAGGCCGAGCGACAGGAATGACCACGGCCCGCGACCGGCGCGGGAGGCTCGTTCTGCTCACCACGATCGCGCTTCTGGTGGTCATGGTCCTGGTGAGCCTCATGATCGGCGCGCGGCCCGTCGCGCCGTCCGTGGTGATCGACGCCCTGCTGCGGCCCGACACGTCACTCGCCGACCACAGCGTGATCCTCACCCAGCGCGTGCCCCGCACGGTCATCGGCATCCTGGCCGGTGCGTCGCTCGCCCTCGCCGGCACGCTCATGCAGGGACTCACCCGTAACCCGCTGGCCGATCCCGGACTGCTCGGCGTCAACGCAGGAGCCTCCGTCGCGGTCCTCGCCGCCATCACCCTGTGGGGCATCACTGCGCCCTCGGGCTTCGTGTGGTTCGCGTTCGTGGGGGCCGCCGTCGCGTCGGTCGTGGTCGCCTTCATCGGCTCGCGCGGCGCCGACGGCTCCAACCCCGCCAAGCTGGCCCTCACCGGCGCCGCGGTCACCGCCGGGCTCACTGCCGTGAGCACTCTGATCCTGACCACGTCGATCACCGCGTTCGACGTGTTCCGCTACTGGCAGGTCGGGGGCCTCACCAACCGCGGGCTCGACGCCGTCGCCGTCGTGGTGCTCCCGATCATCATCGGAGCCGTCATCGCCTTCACGTCGGCCCGCGGGCTCGACCTCATCGCCCTGGGCGACGACACCGCCACCGGGCTCGGGCACAGCGTCACCCGCACCCGCACGCTCGGCATCGTCGCCACTGTTCTGCTGTGCGGCAGCGCGACGGCGATCGCCGGGCCGATCGTCTTCCTCGGACTGCTCGTGCCGCATGCGCTGCGCGCGGTCGTGGGGGGCGACTACCGGTGGCTGCTGGCCATCGGCGCGCCCGCAGGCGCCGTCGTGCTGCTGGCCGCCGACGTGCTCGGCCGCGTCATCGCCCTGCCGGGCGAGGTGCAGGCCGGCCTCGTGGTCGCGTTCGTCGGTGCTCCGGTGCTGATCTCGCTCGTCCTCCGGCGTGGGCGGGTGACCCTGTGACCGCCTCGGTTCTGGAGGTCCGCGCCCGGGTGAGCCGCCGCCGCTCGCTCGTCGTCTCGGCGGTGCTGGCCGCCCTCCTGCTCCTCGCCATGCTCTCGCTGTCGATCGGCGACTACCCCATCGCCCCTGCGGACGTCTGGACCACCTTGTGGGGCGGGGGAGACCGCGTGCAGTCGTACGTCATCTTCCAGGTGCGCGCGCCCCGGCTGGTGATGGCTCTCGTCGTCGGTGCCGCGCTCGGCGCTGCCGGCGGTCTGCTGCAGTCGCTTCTGCGCAACCCGCTCGCCAGCCCCGACCTGCTCGGCATCAGCGGGGGAGCCGGGGCGGCAGCCGTCTTCGGCCTCCTGACGCTGGGGATCGGCGGCCCAGTGCTGGCCGTCGCCGCCTTCCTGGGCGGCCTGGCGGTGGCCGCATTCCTCCTGCTGGCCGGACGGCACCGCGCGGACGGCGGATACCGCCTGATCCTCGCCGGCATCGGCATCGCGTTTCTGACGGTCGCGATCACGAACTACCTCATGGTGCGCGCGCAGGTCGAACTCGCCCAGGCCGCGCTGATCTGGCTGACGGGCAGCCTCTCGTCCACGCCCTGGTGGAGTGTCGTGACCGTGCTGGTCGTCGTGGTCCTCTGCATTCCCGCCGTCGTCGCCTGCGCGCGCTGGCTGCCGATCACGCAGATGGGCGCCCCGACCGCCGCCTCGCTCGGCGTCGACGCCTCGCGGGTGCGCGTGGTCACGGTGCTGACGGCCGTGCTGCTCACCGCGGTCACGTGCGCGTTCGTCGGCCCCATCGGCTTCATCGCACTGTGCGCCCCGGCGATCGCCCGGCCGATGCTCGGCCACGGCGCCATCGGCATCGGCACGAGCGCCGCCGTCGGCGCCTGCCTGCTCGCCGCCGCCGACCTCGTCGCGCAGTTCGCGCTGCCCGGCCTGTCGGTGCCGGTGGGCGTGGTGACCGGAGCCATCGGCGCGGTCTTCCTCCTCTGGCTCCTCGCGACGTCGAAAGGACGCACCCTGTGACCTCCGCATCCGCACCGCGCCTCAGCGCCCGCGGGCTCGCCGCCGGCTACCCCGGCCGGCGGGTGATCGAAGACCTCGATCTCGACTTCGCCCCGGGCCGCATCACGATGGTCATCGGCGCGAACGCGTGCGGCAAGTCGACGCTGCTCAGCGTGCTCGCCCGCGTGAACCAGCCGCTCGCCGGAACGATCGAGCTCGACGGCATCGACATCCAGACGCTGCCCCGCCGCCGGTTCGCGCAGAGTGTGGGGCTGCTGCCCCAGCATCCCACCGCCCCCGACGGCCTGACGGTCGCCGAGCTCGTCTCGCGCGGCCGGCACCCGCACCGCGGTGTCTTCCAGCGCTGGAGCGCCGCCGACACCGCCCGGGTCGACGATGCGATGGCCAAGACCGGCGTCGCGGCACTTGCCGACCGGCCCGTCGGCGACCTGTCGGGCGGCCAGCGTCAGCGCGTGTGGATCGCCATGGCCCTCGCCCAGGAGCCGCGCGTGCTCCTGCTCGACGAGCCCACGACCTTCCTCGACCTGAGCCACCAGATCGAGGTTCTCGATCTGCTGCGCACGCTCAACCGCACCGACGGCACGACCATCGTGGTCGTCCTGCATGAGCTCAACCTGGCCGCGCGGTACGCCGACGACCTCGTCGTCATGAGCAGCGGGCGGGTGGTCGCGCACGGCGCGCCCGCCGACGTCCTCACCCGTGACGTCGTGGCGAACGCCTTCGACCTCGACGCCCTCGTGATCCCCGACCCCCTCACCTCCACCCCCCTCGTCATCCCCGTCCCCGGCGGCGCCCACGCCGCCGCGGACGAGGCCTGACGCGATCGAAAGGATGACCCCATGTCCGCTCCACACCTGCGCCTCAGTGCTCTCGCCGTTATCGCGCTGGCCGGTAGCCTCGTGCTCTCCGGCTGCGCCGGCACCGCAGCGCCCGAGTCCTCCGGCTCGGACGACGCCGCCGCTTCCGGCAGCTTCCCCGTGACGTTCGAGCACATCTACGGCGAGACCACGCTCGACGAGGCGCCCGAGCGCATCGCGACGTGGGGCTGGGGTGCCACCGATGCCGTCCTCGCGCTCGGCATCGTGCCCGTCGCCATCCCGTCTTCCGAGTACGGAGGCGGAGACGACCGCATCACCCCGTGGGTCGACGAGGCGGTCACCGAGCTCGGCGGCGAGCCGCCCGTCATCCTCGACAACTCGGCATACGAACTGTCGGTCGAGGAGCTCCTGGCGACCGACCCCGACGTGCTCATCGCGTCGTACTCGGGCCTGACGCAGGAGGAGTACGACGCCGTCACCGGCGCCGGCATCCCGGTGATCGCTCCGGAGGAGGCGCTCTGGGCCACGCCGTGGCGTGACGTCATCACCGACACCGGTCGCGCGCTGGGCCTGGCGGATGAGGCGGACGCCGTGCTGGCCGACCTCGATCAGCAGATCGCGGACGCCGCGGCCGAGCACCCGGAGTTCGAGGGCCTCTCGATCGCCTACGCGGACGACGACGTCGACACGTTCTACCTCTACCTGCCGGCCGACCCGCGCGTCGAGATCCTCGCGGACCTGGGCTTCACCAGCGCCGACTCGGTGACCGCGCTCAACAGCGGCGAGTCGACCTTCTACACGACCGTGAGCAGCGAGAACCTCGATCAGATCGACGCGGACGTGCTCTTCACGCAGGCCGAGCAGCAGGCGGACCTCGACGACTTCCTGGCGTCCGACCGCGCCGCGCTCATCCCGGCCATCGGAACCGGCGCCGTCGCCGCCATCGTCGGCGAGGAGAACGTCGCCGCGATCTCTCCGACCGCGCTCACCCTGCCCTGGATCCTGCCCGACATCGTCGAGCAGCTGGCCGCCGCGGCCGCTGCCTCGGCAGCGCTGGGCTGATCCACTGCACCTTGCAGGAGCCCCGGCCGATCCGGCCGGGGCTCCTGTCTGTCCGGGCGCGGAGCGACGCCCGGCAGCCGCAGCTTCTCCGCCGCCTATACTGGGAGGCTGGCCGTTCGGCCACCTCCCCTTCTTCATCGACGGAACGGACTTCCGCTGTGCTCGCCGTGCACGACCTCGAGATCCGCGTGGGCGCCCGCGTGCTCATGTCCGACGTGTCGTTCCGCGTCTCGGCGGGCGACAAGGTCGGCCTGGTGGGTCGCAACGGCGCCGGCAAGACCACGCTGACGAAGGTGCTCGCGGGGGACCTGCTGCCGGCCGAGGGCAAGGTCGACCGCATCGGCGAGCTCGGCTATCTGCCGCAGGACCCGCGCTCGGGCGATCCCGACATGCTCGCGCGCACGCGCATCCTCGACGCACGCGGCCTCGGCACCATCGCTCTGGGCATGCACGACGCATCCGTCGCGATGGGCAGTGATGATCCGGATGCCGCGGCCCGCGCCATGCGCAAGTACGCGAACCTCACCGAGCGCTTCGAGGCGCTCGGCGGCTACGCGGCCGAGGCGGAGGCGGCCTCGATCGCGCACAACCTGTCGCTGCCCGACCGCATCCTGGATCAGCCCCTGCGCACCCTCTCGGGCGGTCAGCGCCGGCGCATCGAACTCGCCCGCATCCTGTTCTCCGATGCCGAGTCGATGATCCTCGACGAGCCGACGAACCACCTCGACGCCGACAGTGTCGTGTGGCTGCGCGAGTTCCTCAAGGGGTACAAGGGCGGGCTCATCGTGATCAGCCACGACGTCGAGCTCGTCGGCGAGACGGTGAATCGCGTGTTCTACCTCGACGCGAACCGTCAGGTCATCGACGTCTACAACATGAACTGGAAGAACTACCTGCGCCAGCGGGTGGCCGACGAGGAGCGCCGCAAGAAGGAGCGCGCCAACGTCGAGAAGAAGGCCACGGCGCTGCAGCTCCAGGCCGCCCGGTTCGGCGCGAAGGCGTCGAAGGCCGCCGCCGCGCACCAGATGGTCGCGCGCGCAGAGAAGATGCTGTCGGGTCTCGACGACGTGCGTCAGGAGGAGCGCGTCGCCAAGCTGCGCTTCCCCAAGCCGGCGCCGTGCGGCAAGACTCCGCTCATGGCGTCGGGTCTGTCGAAGTCGTACGGGTCGCTCGAGATCTTCACCGATGTCGACCTCGCGATCGACCGCGGCTCGAAGGTGGTGGTCCTGGGGCTCAACGGTGCCGGCAAGACGACGCTGCTCCGGATCCTGGCGGGCGTCGACAAGCCCGACACCGGCCAGATCGAACCGGGTCACGGCCTCAAGGTCGGCTACTACGCGCAGGAGCACGAGAATCTCGACGTCTCGCGGTCCGTGCTCGAGAACATGATGTCAGCTGCGCCGGACATCACCGCCACCGACGCCCGCAAGGTGCTGGGGTCGTTCCTGTTCACCGGAGACGACGTGCTCAAGCCCGCCGGCGTACTGTCCGGTGGCGAGAAGACCCGGCTGTCGCTGGCGACGCTCGTGGTCTCGAGCGCGAACATGCTGCTGCTCGATGAGCCGACCAACAACCTCGACCCCGCCTCGCGCGAGGAGATCCTCGGTGCGCTGTCGCACTACGAGGGCGCGGTCGTGCTCGTCTCGCACGACGAAGGCGCTGTCGAGGCGCTCAACCCCGAGCGCGTGCTCATCCTGCCCGACGGCGTCGAGGACATCTGGGGCCGCGACTACGCCGATCTGATCACGCTCGCGTGATCAGATCTCCCGGTGGTTGAGCAGCCGCGGCTTCAGCCGCGGCGAATCGAAACCGATCACGCTCGCGTGATCAGATCTCCCGGCGGTTGAGCAGCCGCGGCGTCAGCGGCCCGCGGCGTCGAGGAGGGCGTCCTCGTCCTCGGCATCGCGATCACGTCGACGCGATGCCGGACGCGGGGGAGCGGCATCCGATTCCGACTCGTCCTCGGCGTCTTCGCGACGGTGACGCCGCTCGGTGCGGATGACGTAGCCGATGAACACGAAACCCATCACCGCGAAGAGGATCCACTGGATCGCGTACGAGAGGTGCGGGCCCGGGTCCTCAGAGGGCGAAGCGAGCGCCTGGGGGCGGTCGGCGGCTGCGGGGTCCTCCGAGACCATCACTCCGTACGCGCTCAGCTCGAGCGCGCGACCGACGTCGGCGGAGACGGCGTCGGCGACGAGCGGAAGGTGGATCGTCGGCACCTGGCCCTCGGGCGCGGAGCGCCCCGACGAGGGGAGCGGCTCGCCGGGCTTCAGCCGCGCGATCACGGTCACCTCGCCCTCGGGTGCAGCCGGAACCGCATCGGGCTCGGGCTGGTCGTCGCCCGGCGGCACCCAGCCGCGGTCGATGAGCAGCACGCGGCCGTCCACGAGACGGAACGGCACGAGCACCTCGAAGGCCGAGGTGCCGCCATGCGGCCGGTTGCGCACCAGCAGCTCGTCGTCGGCGACGTACTCGCCCACCAGACGCACCGGGTGCCACTGGTCACCGGGGTCGAGCGCCCCACCGGCCGGGATCAGCTCGTCCAGGGGAACGGGCGTCGCGTCGTAGTTCGCCTCGACGAGGGCGAGCTGCGCGGAGCGCTCCTCATTGCGGGTGAACTGCCAGTTCGACAGGAACGCGCAGGCGATCGCGAACACGACCGCGAGCGAGATGTAGATCGCCCAGCGACCGGCACGCGGGAGCGACTGCATGCTCACTTCGCGGCGGGCGCTCATCGGGCTGCTCCGCTCGCGCGCAACGGCTCCACCGCGACGGGGAAGTCCCGTGCGGCGAGGAATTCGCGCAGGTAGTCACGATGCTCGTCGCAGGCCACCCAGGTCTTGGTGCGGTCGGCGGTGTGGATTCGCGGATTGCGCCAGTCGATCCGCCACGTCGCCTCGGCGCGGCATCCTGCCCTCGAGCAGGTCGCGGAGGCGACGGGCTCGTCATGCGCGAGGCTCATGCGATGCCGTCCGGGCGATCGTCGGTCGTGCCCGGTTCGGCGGCTTCCGGCGCGGGCGCGGCTCCGGACGCGGGGGCTGGACCAGACGCCGGCGCCGCTGCGGAGCCAGGCGTCCCGTCGATCGCCGGCGTCTCGTCGATGCGGATCACATCGCCCGCACGGGCGTGGGGCGGAGCGGCAGGCGTCGCCGGGAGGGCGCGCTCGGGATCCTCGCGGCGGTTGCGCCGGGCTTCTTGGCCGACGTTGGCGAGAACGACGGCGATGTACGGGAGCAGGATGGCCGCCGCACCGAAGACCCACGTGTACCAGCCGTACGGCGTGATGGCGACCATGAGGATGAAGCAGGCGACGCGGACACCCATCGTGAGGAGGTAGCGGGTCGATCGCGCGTCGACATCGTCACGTGGCGCCCGCGGCAGCGACGTGGCGGACTGAGGCCGACTCGAACTTTTCACCGTCCTTCAAGACTACGCCGCGCGACCCCTGCCGGCGTCCCCTCGAGGGCGCGTGCAGGGGCCGCGAGCGGTCAGGAGCTGTAGACGGTGCCCTGGTTCATGGCCCAGGCGAAGAACGCGAAGAACAGGATCGTGCCGAGGATCCACAGGGCGAGGCCGACGTACCCGACGATGGTGCCGGCAAGCGCCATGCCGCGGCCGTTCTCGCCGTTCGTCTTCAGCTGGTTGAGCGAGATGTGACCGGTGATGATGCCGCCGAGCGACCCGATGAAGGGCAGGATTCCGATGAATCCGACGATCGACGCGATGAGCGAGACGATCGCGAGCACGTTGGTCTTGGCCGGAGCGCCGTAGCCGTAGGCCGGAGCCCCGTACTGCGGTGCGGCGCCGTACTGCGGGGCCGCGCCGTACTGCGGGGCCGCGCCGTACTGCGGGGCCGCACCGTAGGGCGCCTGAGGCGCTCCGTACGCGGGGGGCGTCTGGGCTGCGCCGGAGGCGGTGGGGGCGCCGTACGCCGGCGGTGCCGGCGGTGGGTACCCGGGGCCGGGCTGCGCCGCCGGGTCGGGGACGGTCGCGTCGGGGGTGTTGTCGCTCACGGGCTGACCTTTCTCGAGACTGCTCATAGCGTTCCAGCGCACGGCGTGGGGTGTCAAACGCCGCGCGACTAGGCTGGTCCGGATCCGTCACACACCCCGGGAGCTTCATCATGTCCAGCGATCGCGTCGTCCTCGTCACCGGCGGAAACCGCGGCATCGGCCGCGCCATCGCCGAGCGCTTCGTGGCGCAGGGGTACAAGGTGGCCGTGACCGCCCGCTCCGGAGAGGGTCCGGAGGGCACGCTGACCGTGCGCGCCGATGTGACGGATGCCGCGGCCGTCGACGCCGCTTTCACCGAGGTCGAACGGGCTCTGGGTCCTGTCGAGATCGTGGTCGCGAACGCCGGGATCACCAAGGACACGCTGCTGCTGCGCATGACCGAGGACGACTTCGACAGCGTGGTCGCCACGAACCTGGGCGGAGCCTTCCGTGTCGTCAAGCGCGCGTCGAAGGGAATGCTGAGGGCACGCTGGGGTCGCGTCATCCTGATCTCGAGCGTCGTGGGACTGTACGGCTCGGCCGGGCAGATCAACTACGCAGCCTCGAAGAGCGCGCTCGTAGGCTTCGCCCGCTCGCTCACCCGGGAACTCGGGGCGCGCGGGATCACGGCGAACGTCGTTGCACCCGGGTTCATCGAGACCGACATGACGGCCGAACTCGGCGACGCGACACAGGCCGAGTACAAGAAGAGCATCCCCGCCGGACGATTCGCCACGGCGGACGAGGTCGCAGGCGTCGTCACGTGGATGGCGTCCGACGACGCCGCGTACATCTCGGGCGCTGTCATCCCCGTCGACGGCGGTCTCGGGATGGGGCACTGACCGCGCCCCACCCCTACCACTCCGGCGTCAGCGCACCGCAGCGATAAGCGCACTCGACAGACGCTCCGGCTGAGAGAACTGCGGCCAATGGCCTGAACCCAGCGCGACGACCTCGGCATCGGCGATCGCGTCGAACTCTGCGCTGTAGGGCCCCCACTGGGCGATCGCCTCGCGGAACGCCGGCTCGTCCATGCCGCCGGAGAGGATGGTCACCGGCACCGCGTGACGCGCGGTGCCCTCGAGCCGCACCTCATCGCTCGGCACCTTGGCCGGGACGGAGCGCGTGCGCTGCGCCCATGTCGCCCGGGTCTCGGCGTCGATGTCGGCGACGTCGGGCTCGTCGAAGAACTCCCATCCCGGGAACGGGATCACGCCGTCGACCACGTCGAACTCGGAGATGCTTCCCCCCGGCGGCGGCGGCACGCTGTCGACGAACACCACCCGGGCCACACGGTCGGCGCGCGCCTCGGCGGCCGCCCACACCACGTTGCCCCCGCCGCTGTGCCCCACGAGGACCACCGGCTCGGCCGACGCATCGATCTCGGCCACGACGGCGTCGACCCAGTCCTGGATGCCGATGTGGGCCGACTCGGCCGCCGGCGCGCCGACGCCGGGAAGAGTCACGGGGCGGGGCGTGTGGCCCGCCTCTCGGAGTGCGGGAACCACGGGGTCCCATGACGCAGCGTCGAGCCAAAGACCGGGAATGAGGATGATGTCCATGACGCCGACGCTATCGAGGGTCGCCGACACTCCGGGGGTCAGGGGAGCAGCGCGATCACTTCGGCCAGATCGACGGGTCCGACCACGACGTCGGCGCGCTCGCGCACCGCCGGCTTGGCGTTGAAGGCGACGCCGAGGCCTGCGGCATCCATCATCTTCAGATCGTTCGCGCCATCGCCGATGGCGATCGTGCACGCCAGCGGCACACCCGCCGCCGATGCCCACTCGCGCAGCGCCGCCGCCTTGCCCTCGGCGTCGACGATGTCGCCGTGGACGACCCCGGTGAGCGCGTCGTCGGCCACGGCGAGGCGATTCGCCCGCCATACGTCGACCCCCAGCGACGGCGCGACCGTGTCGAGGATCTCGTGGAATCCGCCGGAGACGACTCCCACCGCTCCGCCGCGCGCGTGCACGGCGTCGATGAGCTCGCGCACCCCGGGCGTCGGCTCGATCCGGGCGAGCACGTTCGCGAACGCCGACACCGGGACACCGGTCAGCCGCTCGACCCTCGATCGCAGGCTGGTCGCGAAGTCGACCTCCCCCCGCATGGCCGCCTCGGTCGCCGCAGCGACCTCGGGACCACGGCCGGCCTCATCGGCGATGAGCTCGATGACCTCGTTGCGGATCAGTGTCGAGTCGGCATCGAGCATGACGAGGAAACGGGCGTGGGCGGGTACAGGCACCCCTCCACGCTAGCGCCGCGGGCACACGTGACCCCAACCGGCGGTCATCGTTCGACGTGGATTCCCTTGCCGACCACGGTGATGCCGCTGTCGGTGACGGTGTACCCCCGTGCCAGGTCGCGATCGCGGTCGACGCCGACGGTGGCCCCGTCGGCCAGCACGACCTGCTTGTCGAGGATCGCGCGGTGGATCCGCGCGCCCGCGCCCACCTGCACATGGTCGAACAGCACCGAGTCGGTGATCGTCGAGCCGCCTCCCGCGAGTGTCCATGGGCCGACGACGCTGCGCTCGAGGTGGGTGCCGGACAGCACGGATCCGAGCGAGACGATCGAGTCGATCGAGTTGCCGATGCGCCCGACCGAGTCGCGCACGAACTTCGCGGGCGGCGAGTTCACCGCCTGCGAGTGGATGGGCCAGTCGGTGTTGTACAGGTTGAACACCGGCAGCGTCGAGATGAGGTCCCTATGGGCGTCGAAGAACGAGTCGATCGTCCCGACGTCGCGCCAGTAGTACCGGTCGCGATCGGTGGAGCCGGGCACGTCGTTGCGGTTCATGTCGTAGACGCCGGCCTCACCGCGGCCGACGAAGTACGGCACGATGTCGCCACCCATGTCGTGATTGGACGTCGGCAGCTCGCCGTCGGCCTCGACGGCCTCGATCAGCGCGTCGGTGTCGAAGATGTAGTTGCCCATCGACGCCAGCACCTCGCCCGGGGAGTCGGCCAGGCCGGTCGGGTTCTGCGGCTTCTCGAGGAACTCGTTGATGCGCGTGGGGTCGGCCTTGTCGACGTCGATCACCCCGAACTGGTTGGCGAGGGAGATCGGCTGACGGATGCCGGCGACCGTGGCGCGTGCGCCCGAGTCGATGTGCGCGGCGAGCATCTGGCGGAAGTCCATGCGGTACACGTGGTCGGCGCCGATGACGACCACGATGTCGGGCTGCTCGTCGTTGATGAGGTTCAGGCTCTGCAGGATCGCGTCGGCCGAGCCGGAGAACCACCGCTTGCCCAGGCGCTGCTGCGCGGGCACCGAGGCGACGTACGAGTCGAGCAGCGCCGACATCCGCCACGTCTGGGAGATGTGGCGGTCGAGGCTGTGGGACTTGTACTGGGTCAGCACGACGATCTGCCGCAGGCCCGAATTGATGAGGTTCGAGATGGCGAAGTCGATGAGCCGGTACTGGCCGCCGAACGGCACCGCCGGCTTGGCCCTGTCCGCGGTGAGCGGCATGAGGCGCTTTCCCTCGCCGCCGGCGAGGATGATTCCGAAGACCTTCGGCGCTGCAGGCATGGCACCACCCTAGGCCCGCACACCGATCGGGCCCAACGGCTACACGCGGGTTGACTCGTGTACTAAGTTGCGTCCCATGCGCGTCGACATCGTGACCAAGGAGTACCCGCCCGAGATCTATGGCGGAGCCGGCGTGCACGTCACCGAGCTGGTGAAGGCGCTGCGGCAGAGCATCGACGTGCGGGTCCGGGCGTTCGGCGCCGACCGCGACGAGGCGGGCACGTCCGCGTACGGGGTGCCCGCCGAGCTCGCCTCCGCGAACGCTGCAGTGCAGACGCTCGGCACCGACCTCGAGATCGTGACGGATGTCGCGGGCGCCGACGTCGTGCACAGCCACACCTGGTACGCGAACTTCGCCGGACACCTGGCGTCGCTCCTCCACGGCATCCCTCACATCGTCACCGCGCACAGTCTCGAGCCTCTCCGGCCCTGGAAGGCCGAGCAGCTCGGCGGCGGGTACGCGGTCTCGAGCTGGATCGAGCAGACGGCGTACGAGGGCGCCGCGGCCATCGTGGCGGTGAGCGACGGCATGCGCCAGGACATCCTGCGCAGCTACCCGGCGCTCGATCCCGCGAAGGTCCGCGTCATCTACAACGGCATCGACGTCGAGTCGTGGCATCCGGTCGACGATCCCGGACTGCTCGCACAGCTGGGCGTCGACGCGTCGAGGCCGTCCGTCGTGTTCGTCGGGCGCATCACGCGCCAGAAGGGGCTTCCGTACTTCCTCCGTGCGGCCGAGCAGCTTCCGCCCGACGTGCAGGTCGTCCTGTGCGCCGGCGCGCCCGACACCCCGCAGATCATGGCCGAGGTGGAGGGGCTGGTGCGCGGCCTGCAAGAGACCCGTGAGGGTGTCGTATGGATCGATCGGATGCTGTCGCGCCACGAGCTCTGCACGATCCTGACCGCCGCCACGACGTTCGTGTGCCCGTCGGTGTACGAGCCCCTGGGCATCGTCAACCTCGAGGCGATGGCGTGCGGCGCTGCGGTCGTGGGCACCGCGACCGGCGGCATCCCCGAGGTCGTCGTCGACGGCGTCACGGGAAGACTGGTGCCCATCGACCAGGCGCAGGACGGCACCGGCACGCCGACCGACCCGGAGCGATTCGTGGCCGATCTGGCACGTGTGCTGACGGAGGTCGTGAGCGATCCCGAACGCGCGCGGGCCTATGGAGCGGCAGGGCGCGCACGGGCCACCGAGGACTTCAGCTGGGGGAGCATCGCCGAGCAGACGGCGGCGCTGTACGCGGAGGTCGCCGCCGACGGCCGATAGGCTGGACGACATGCCGCAGGTGCTCGAGTTCTCCGACGTCGTCGTCCGCAGAAACGCCAAGGACATCGTCGACCACCTCGACTGGACCGTGAGCGACGACGAGCGCTGGGTGATCCTGGGGCCGAACGGCGCCGGCAAGACCACGGTGCTGCAGCTCGCCGATACCCTCATGCACCCGACCTCGGGTGTCGTCTCGATCCTGGGGGAGCGACTCGGCCGCACCGACGTGTTCGAGCTCCGCCCGCGGATCGGCTTCGCCTCCTCCGCCATGGCTCGCCGCGTGCCGCCGGAGGAGACGGTCCTCAACGTCGTGCTCACCGCCGCGTACTCGGTTCTCGGCCGCTGGCGCGAGGACTACGAAGACATCGACGAGCGCCGCGCGCTGCGCGTGCTCGCCGAGTGGAAGCTCGATCACCTCGCCGACCGCACGTTCGGCACGCTGAGCGACGGCGAGCAGAAGCGCGTGCAGATCGCGCGCGCGGTCATGACCGATCCCGAGCTGCTGCTGCTCGACGAGCCCACGGCGAGCCTCGACCTCGGCGCGCGCGAAGAGCTGCTCACGCTGCTCAGCGGCTACGCGAAGGCGCCCACGACTCCCGCGATGATCATGGTGACCCACCACGTCGAGGAGATTCCCGTCGGGTTCACGCATGTCCTGCTGCTCCGAGAGGGCCGCGCGGTGGCCGCCGGACCGGTGCTCCAGACCCTCACCGCCGACAACCTCACCGAGACGTTCGGCGTGCAGATCCAGCTCACCGAGCACGACGGACGCTACGCGGCACGGGCCGCGCACTGACCGCTCTCGGTCTCGATTCCACGTCGGGGCCCGGAGGCTGATAGAATCGCTCTTTGGTGCGCTCGCACCTCAGACTTTGTCCGTCCTGGCAAAATCCAGGGCCCACTTTCAAAGGACTTCCCATGAAGACTGACATCCACCCCGACTACCAGGCGGTCGTGTTCCGCGACCTCGGCTCGGGCGAGACCTTCCTCACCCGTTCGACGGTGAGCAGCGACAAGACGATCGAGCTCGACGGCGTCGAGTACCCCGTCATCGACGTCGAGATCTCGTCGGCGTCGCACCCGTTCTACACGGGCAAGCAGCGCATCATGGACTCGGCCGGTCGCGTCGAGAAGTTCAACCAGCGCTTCAAGAACTTCGGCTCCAAGTAAGCAGCCCACGTGCAAGGCCCCGCTTCGGCGGGGCCTTCGCCGTTCCCGGGCACGCCCGGAGTCAGCGGATCGGCCAGCTGCCGTCGAGGCGATCCTCGGGGTCGAGTCGCCCGATCTGGATGAAGTAGTCGGTCAGGCTCGCCGCCTGGGCGCGCGCCCACGCGATCTGCCGTGTGTGGAGCTCGTGCACGGTCGCCGGCAGCCACGGCGCGAAGCGCTCGGCGAGCGCTTGAGCCACCCGACCCGCGGCGACCGCATCGGCACAGGCGTCGTGCGCGCCGTCGAGTCGCACGGCGTAGTGCTCGGCGACGACCGACAGGGTGCGCTTGCCGCGCCGCCAGCGGTCGTACGCCTTGTCGACGACGAGCGGATCGATCACGGGGGAGGGGTCCACGATGGGATCGATCCCGTGCCGCAGCGCCTCGTGCTTGAGCAGCGAGAAGTCGTACGGCGCGTTGTAGGCGACGACCGGGATGCCGGCATCGAGCAGCCCTCGGACGGCGTTGACGACCTCGCCGACGACGTCGGACGCGGGGCGTCCGTGCGTGCGGGCGTGGGTCGTCGTGATGCCGTGCACCGCAGTCGCGCCCTCTGGAATCTCGATTCCGGGATCGGCGAGCCAGTCGCGTGCGCTCATGACGGCCCCCGAGGCGTCGAGGACGCCCACATGGGCGGTCACGATCCGGTCGGCCGACACGTCGACCCCGGTCGTCTCGAGATCGAACACCCCGACAACGCGCAGCCACTCGGGAGTGTCGAACAGCGACAGTGTCTCGGGCTGCCATCGATCCATGCCCCACACGGTATGGGCCCCGTCCGACAACGCGATCGAGGCGCTCCGGCGCCGCCCTCGTAGACTCGGACGGTGGCCTCCCCGAACCCGTACGCACCGCTGCTCGATGTGATCCCCGTCGAGCGGCGCGAGGCGACGGTGCTCGGCGGCACGACGGCGTACTGGGTGTACGGACCCCACGACGCGGATACCACCGTGATCGCCGTCCACGGCTTCCGCGGCGAGCACCACGGCCTCGAGCCGGTCGTCGCCCACCTCCCCGACGTGCGGATCATCTCCCCCGATCTTCCCGGCTTCGGCGAGACGCCTCCGCTTCCGGGCGTGCGGCACGACCTCGAGACCTACGGCCGCTGGTTGCGCGAGTTCGCGGCGACCGTTTCGCCGGGCGCGGTCATCCTCGGCCACTCGTTCGGCTCGATCGTCGTCTCGGCCGCGGTCGCCGGTGGCCTGGCCACCCCGCGCGTCATCCTCGTCAACCCGATCGGTGCGCCCGCGCTGGAGGGGCCGCGCGGCCTACTGACCCGTCTTGCTGTCTTCTACTACTGGGCGGGGGCACGCCTGCCGAAGCGGGCCGGTGACGCGCTCCTGCGCAACGGTCTCATCGTGCGCGTCATGAGCGAGTCGATGGCCAAGACGAAGGACGCCGACCTGCGTCGCTTCATCCACGACCAGCACGACACGTACTTCTCGCGCTTCGCCGACCGCGATGTGCTGCATGACGCGTTCGTCGCCTCGGTGTCGAACGACGTGCGGGAGTTCGCCCCGCGCATCGCGCAGCCGACTCTGCTGGTCGCGGCGGTGCGTGACGACATCACCCCGATCGAGGCGGAGCGGCATCTCGCGACGCTGTTCCCCGACGCCGATCTCGTCGAGATCGACGACGTCGGGCATCTCATCCACTACGAGACGCCCGCGGCCGCGGCCACGGCAATCAGGGCGTTTCTTGCGCCTTCCGAGCCCGGTACGCGATGACGTTCATGCGGTTGCCGCAGTTGCCGGTGTCGCAGTAGCGCTTCGACCCGTTCTTCGAGTAGTCGATGTAGACGGCGTCGCAGTCGTCGGCCGCGCACACGCGCACCCGCTCGTACTCGTCGGAGCGGATGACGTCGACGAACGCCATCGCCGCCTCGACCATCATGCGCGTGGCGAGCGGCGAGTCGTCGGACGTGGCGTGGATGTGCCAGTCGTACTCGTCGTGGATGACGAGGCGGGGAAGGGCCTGCCCGTCGGCGAGCATGGCGTTGACGAGCGGGACCGCGCCGGCGCGGTCGACGGCCCACAGCTCGCGCAGTCGAGCGCGAACCGCACGCACCGCCGCGACCTCGTCGTCGTCGAGCCGGATCGTACCGGTGTAGGGGTTCGTGAGGAGGAACTCGCGCAGGTCGTCGGGCGACTGCAGGGTGTCTTCGCCGTCGTATCCGGGAAGCGTGTTGACGAGGTCGACGACCATCACGAGGGTGCGTTTCGTGTCATGAATGAAAACCATGTTGACTCCTGACATACTCTCCGATACCGTCACCAGTGTAAGCACACTTCACTCCTGACAGTCGGATGCCGCCCATGACCGTTTCGACCGCCTCGCTTCCGGTGATCGCGCCGGTCGCGGCGTCCTCGCGTCTTCGCACCACCGGGCTCATCATGGCGGTCGCGTCCGCTCTGGCCTTCTCGTCGAGCGGGCCGTTCATCAAGCCCCTGCTCGAGAACGGCTGGTCGCTGGGCGCGGCACTCCTCGTGCGCATGGGGGTGGCCGGGCTGATCCTCTCGCCCGCCGTCTTCCGAGCCATCGGCCGCAACCCCCGGTTCCTGCGGCAGCACTGGAGGCTGATCCTCGGGTTCGGCCTCATGCCCGTGCTCGGGTGCCAGCTCTTCTTCTTCTCTGCGATGCAGCGGATGCCGGTGGCCGTCGCCCTGCTGATCCAGTACCTCGCGCCGGTCATGCTCGTCGGATTCGTCTGGCTCCGCACGCGCAGGGCACCGTCGGCCCTGGTGCTCTGGGGGTCCGCGGTCGCGGTGGTCGGGCTGATCCTCGTCGTCGACATCTCCGGTGCCTCGTTCGACCTGATCGGCACGCTCCTCGCCCTCGCCGCAGCGGTGTGCGTGTGCGCCTACTTCGTCATCTCCGAGCGCGCCGGCGACGATCTGCCTCCGCTGGCCCTCGCGGCGAGCGGCCTGCTCGTGGGCGCGGCGATGATGGGCGTGCTCTGCCTCACGGGTGCGATGCCGTTCGACGCTCCGGCGGTCTCCGTCGTACTCGCCGGCGTCGAGGTGCCGTGGTTCGTTCCGCTTCTGTGGGTGGCGGCGGTCGCCACGACGCTCGGCTATGCACTCGGTGTGATGGCCGTGCCGCGCATCGGGTCGCGCGTCGCGTCGTTCGTCGGTCTCTCGGAGGTGCTGTTCGCCCTCGGCTTCGCGTGGGTGTTCCTCGCCGAGGTGCCCGCGCCGATCCAGTTCGCCGGGGGAGCGCTCATCCTCGCAGGAGTGATCCTCGTGAAGGTGGACGACCTGCGACGGGCGTCCGCACAGCCGCCGACGCCGGCCGCGGCATCCGTCCCCCTGCCCTGATCGGGTGAGGCTCAGGACTCGCGGCGGGCGAGCTCCATGAGCGGCATCACGCGATGGGGGATGACCTCGCCCATGACGAGCGAGGTCTCGGTGCGCTCGACGCCCTCGATCGCGAGGATCCGGGCATCGGTGTCGAAGAGGTGCTGGGTGTCGCGGCACGCGACCCGCACGAGCAGATCCACCTGACCGGACAGCCCGTGCGCCTGCACGATCTCCGGGACGCGCGCGAGCTCGGCGGTAATCCGCGGCAGGTCGGCCTGCCGCACGATGACGCTGATGAAGGCCTCGATCGGGTAGCCGAGCGACGACGACGAGATGGCCCGCTCGTACGAGAGGAACACGCCGGACCGCTCCAGTCGCGCCATGCGGGCCTGGACGGTGTTGCGCGAAAGACCGAGCCGCTCGGCGAGCGCGACGACGGTGGCTCGCGGGTCGGCGGAGAGCGCGGCGAGAAGCTCCAGGTCGACGTGATCGAGGGCACTCATAGTGCGAAACGTTAGCACGGCTTGAGTGGTGGTTAGTTGTCAACATGCTCAAGCAGATCGTGAATGCTTGAGCGAGGTGCGATGTCGACGTACTCTCGGGCTACCGGCGAAGCTGCCGGTGAACCACGACGCACCTCCTCACGAGGGAGGGTTGCACCGAGGAGTGATGGCGATGACGCACACCCTGACCCCGACCGCCGATCTTGCGACAGACACCGAAGACGTCGCCCGGCTGGTGACCCCCGACGGCGAGCGGATCGCCGATCCCGATCTCGACCGCTGGGTCGCGGATGTGGATGCCGCCGCCCTGCGCGCGCTCTACCGCGACATGGTGCTGCTCCGGCGCATCGACAGCGAGGGCGTCGCCCTTCAACGCCAGGGCCAGTTGGCGCTCTGGCCGCCGTGCCAGGGCCAGGAGGCCACACAGATCGGCACGGCGCGCGGGCTCCGCGCCGACGACTTCGCCTTCCCGAGCTACCGCGAGACCGGCGTGGTCTTCGCCCGAGGCGCCAAGCCCGCCGACTACGTGCTCGCCTGGCGCGGCGAGGAGCACTCGACGTACGACCCCTACGACATCAACACGGCGTCGCAGCAGATCATCATCGGAGCACAGTCGCTGCACGCGGTGGGCTACGCGATGGGCATCCAGCGCGACGGAACCGACCAGGTCGCCGCCGCCTACTTCGGCGACGGCGCGTCGAGCCAGGGCGACGTCAACGAGGCGATGGTCTTCGCCGCCTCGTACGGAGCGCCCGTCGTGTTCGTGTGCAGCAACAACCAGTGGGCGATCTCCGAGCCCGTCACGGTGCAGGCGAAGTTCCCGATCGCAGGCCGCGCGCCGGGCTTCGGCATCCCCAGCATGCGCGTCGACGGCAATGACGTCCTCGCCTGCCTCGCCGCGATGCGTTGGGCGGTCGACAACGCGCGCAAGGGCAACGGCCCTGCGTTCATCGAGGCGGTGACCTATCGGATCGGGCCCCACACCACCTCCGACGACCCCACGCGCTACCGCGACAAGGAGGAGGTCGAGCGCTGGAAGGGCCGCGACCCGATCGCACGCGTCGAGGCGCTGCTGCGTGCCCAGGGCGAGTTCGACGACGAGTTCGCGGCGAGCGTCGCGGCCGACGCCGACGCCCTCGCGGCCGAAGTCCGGGCCGCGGCACAGGGTGCGGTCACCCGCGACCCCATCACGGTGCTCGACAACGTGTACGCCGAGCCGCACTCCGGCATCGAGGAGCAGCGCGCGTGGTTCGGCGCGTACCTCGACGGCTTCGCGACCGAGGACGAGGCGGTGGCGCGATGACCCAGCTCACCATGGCCAAGGCCATCAACGAGGGTCTTCGTCGCGCGATGGCCGACGACCCGAAGGTGCTCGTCATGGGCGAGGACATCGGCAAGCTCGGCGGGGTGTTCCGCATCACCGACGGGCTGCAGAACGAATTCGGCGCGCAGCGGGTCGTCGACACCCCGCTGGCGGAATCCGGGATCATGGGCACCGCCGTGGGCCTCGCGATGCGGGGGTACCGCCCCGTCGTCGAGATCCAGTTCGACGGGTTCGTCTATCCCGCGTTCGACCAGATCGTCTGCCAGGTCGCCAAACTCCACTACCGCACGCGCGGCAACGTGCAGATGCCCATCACGATCCGCATCCCTTGGGCCGGCGGCGTGGGCGCGGCAGAGCACCACTCGGAGTCTCCCGAGGCGTACTTCGTGCACACGTCGGGGCTCCGGGTCATCGCGGTCTCCAACCCGCAGGACGCCTATGTGATGCTGCGTCAGGCCATCGCGTCCAACGACCCGGTCGTCTACTTCGAGCCGAAGAAGCTCTACCACACGAAGGGGGAGGTCGACCTCGACGTCGACCTCGCCGACGCCCCGCCGATGGGCCTGGCGCGCGTGGTCCGCGAGGGCAGCGACGTCACGCTGCTCACGTACGGCTCGCAGGTGGCGACGGCGATGGATGCCGCGACCGCAGCCGAGGACGACGGCGTGTCGATCGAGGTCATCGACCTGCGCTCGATCTCGCCCGTCGACTACCGCACGGTGACGGCCTCGGTGCGCAAGACCGGCCGCGTCGTCGTCACGCATGAGGCAGCCCGCGAGGCGGGCGTCGGGGCAGAGCTCGTCGCGAGCGTGACCGAGCGATGCTTCAACTACCTCGAGGCCGCTCCGCAGCGGGTCACCGGCCACGACATCCCGTATCCGCCGGCCAAGCTCGAGAAGCACTTCATCCCCGATCTCGACCGCATCCTGGATGCCGTCGACCGCGTGATGGACCGCCCGAACAGCATGAGCGCCTTCGAGGAGCTCGGCATGTCCGACGGCGGGCGCGGCTCGAGCATGACGGGAGGCGTGCTGTGATCGAGGACTTCAGACTCCCCGACCTCGGCGAGGGGCTTCCCGAGGCCGAGATCGTCGCGTGGCTCGTCCAGGAAGGCGACACCGTCACCCTCAATCAGACGATCGCCGAGGTCGAGACGGCCAAGGCCGTCGTCGAGCTTCCGTCGCCGCACGCCGGGAAGATCACGAAGCTGCACGCGGCCGCCGGTGACGTCGTCGAGGTGGGCTCGGTGCTCATCTCGTTCGACCTCGGCGGCGACAGCGCCTCTTCGCCCGCTCCGGCAGCCGAGATGCAGCTGAGCGAGGAGCCCGCCAAGGCGGAGCCCAACCTCGTCGGCTACGGCGCCGCTCCGCGCGGCAGCGCCCGTCCGCAGAGGCGCTCGCGCGCGGTCGCCGGCCGGCCGGCGGCATCCGACACCGCTGTGCTCGAAGCCGCTCCGCACGACGCCATCCAGGTCGCTCCCGAGCAACCGCTCGAGCGACCTCGCTCGACGCCGCCGGTGCGACTCTTCGCGAAGCAGCTGGGAGTCGACCTCGCGCTGGTCGAAGCCAGCGGCGCCAATGGGATCATCTCCCGAGCGGATGTCGAGGCCTACGCCCACCGCGTCGGGGCGACGCCGGTCACGGCGGCACCCGCGCCGGAGCCCGAGTTCCTGCCCGAGCTGCGCACGCAGGCCGCCACGGGGGAGCGCACCACGCGCACGCCCATCCGCGGAGTGCGCAAGCACACCGCCCAGGCGATGGTGCGCAGTGCGTTCACCGCGCCGCACGTGACGACGTTCCTCACCGTCGACGTCACCGCGACGACCGAGCTCATCACATCGCTCAAGGCCGACCGCTCGCTGCAGGAGCACAAGATCGGCGTGATGGCTGTGGCAGCCAAGGCCGTGTGCCTCGCGCTCGCCCGGCACCCCGAGCTGAACTCGCGCTGGGACGACGCCGCCGGCGAGATCGTCCAGCACCACTACGTCAACCTGGGCATCGCCGCGGCGACCGGCCGCGGCCTCGTGGTGCCGAACATCCGCGACGCGCAGGACCTCACGCTGGTCGAGCTGGCCGACGCGATCCGCACCCTCGCCGAGACGGCGCGCGCGGGCAAGACGCCGCCGGCCGACATGATGGGCGGCACGTTCTCGATCACGAACGTCGGCGTCTTCGGCGTCGACGCAGGCACGCCCATCCTCAATCCGGGTGAAGCCGGAATCCTGGCGCTGGGCGCCGTGCGGCGTCAGCCGTGGGAGCACCGCGGCGAGATCGCGCTGCGCGACGTCATGACGCTCGCGCTGTCGTTCGACCACCGCCTGGTCGACGGCGAGCAGGGGTCGCGCTTCATGGTCGAGGTCGCCGACGTGTTGCGCGAGCCGGGTCGCGCCATGCTGCTGCGCTGACCGCCGACCGCGGACCGCGGAACGACGGAAAGGGCCGGGCGGAGGCATCCGCTCGGCCGTTCGTCATGCCCGACCCACGCCCACCGGCGGCATCAGCTTCGCTTCGGGTAGAACAGGTCCAGCCCGTGCGCCTGCAGGACGTCGTACGCGTCGGCGTAGGTGACGGGGTCGGGATGCCCCGGCCCGGCGTACCGGGCGAGCAGCAGCCCGAGAAGCCCGCGGCCCGGATTGCTCAGGGGCTTGTCCTTGTGCCGGCCGTCCTTCAGATCGGCCTGCTCCTCCTCGTGGGGATTGGGCGGGACGTACATGGGGTGGACGGCCGGCCAGGTGCTGGGCGGTCGCGGGGTCTCGAGGTTCAGGCGGTGAGGGCCGCCAGGGCCATCGATTCGAGGATGCCGCGCACCGCGCCGGCGTCGGGCTGCGACCGCAGCGCCCGGACACTGTGAGGCGTCGAGTTGATGAGGCCGAAGCACGCGTGCGCCCGCACCCGGAGCTCGGCTTCGGGGCGCTCGGGATGGACAGCCGAGAGGATGCCGATCCACGTCTCGACGTACTCGCGCTGCAGCCGGCGGACGGTGTGACGGTCGTCGTCGGCGAGGCTCGCCAGATCGCGATCCTGCACCCGGATCACGTCGGCGTCGCTCAGGGCGAAGTCCACGTGGAACGCGATGATCGCCTCGAGCTGGACCGACGGAGTGCCGCCGCCGTCGATGACTCGGCGACCGCCTGCGAGCAGCCGCTCGCTGACGCCGATGAGGATCGCGCCGAGCAGCGCCTGCTTGTTGGCGAAGTGACGGTAGAGCGCGGGTCCGCTGACACCCACGGCAGCGCCGAGGTCCTCCAGGCTGACGCCGCTGAACCCGCGCTCCGCGAAGAGGCGCGCGGCCTCGTGCAGGATCGACGCCTGGCGGTCGGCTTTGGCCCGGTCGCGCTCGGTGACACCGCTTGTCATCTCAGTTAATCCTCGCTAACCTAGACTCCAGTTAGTGAACACTAACCAATTGTGTCGCGTCCGCTCAACGAACGTGACCCGATCGTGACGTCGACGGAGATGACATGAGTGCGCTGACCACCGCGGTCGTCCAGGACGAGGGATTCGCCCGCAACCGCGACGCCCAGACGGCGCTGGCGGAACAGCTGCGCGAGCGGCTGTCTCAGGCGGCGCTCGGCGGGCCCGAGGCATCCCGCACCCGCCACGTCGCACGTGGAAAGCTGCTCCCGCGCGACCGCGTCACGCGCCTGCTCGACGAGGGGAGCCCGTTCGTCGAAGTCGCCCCGCTGGCCGCCGACGGTCTCTACGACGGCGACGCGCCCGCGGCGGGCGTGATCGCCGGCATCGGGCTGGTCCACGGGCGCCAGATCATGGTGGTGTGCAACGACGCCACCGTGAAGGGTGGCACGTACTATCCGATGACGGTCAAGAAGCACCTCCGCGCGCAGGAGATCGCGTTCGAGAACCGCCTGCCGTGCGTCTATCTGGTCGACTCAGGCGGCGCCTTCCTGCCCAAGCAGGACGAGGTCTTCCCCGACCGGGATCACTTCGGACGCATCTTCTTCAACCAGGCGCGGCTGTCTGCCGCCGGCATCCCGCAGATCGCGGCTGTGCTCGGCTCGTGCACCGCCGGCGGAGCGTACGTGCCGGCGATGAGCGACGAGACGGTCATCGTCCGCAACCAGGGCACGATCTTCCTCGGCGGGCCGCCGCTCGTGAAGGCGGCGATCGGCGAGGTCGTCACCGCCGAAGAGCTCGGCGGCGGCGAGCTTCACGCGAAGCGCTCGGGCGTGGTCGATCACCTCGCCGAAGACGACGAACACGCGCTCGAGATCGTCCGCGACATCGTCGCCACGCTGCCGCTGCCCGCCGAGCCCGCATGGGATGTCACGCCGAGCGTCCCCCCGGCCGTCGATCCCGCCGACCTGTACGGGGTCGTGCCCGTCGACGTCAACCAGCCCTACGACGTGCGCGAGGTCATCGCCCGGCTGGTCGACGCGAGCGAGTTCCACGAGTTCAAACGCGAGTACGGCGAGACGCTGGTCACCGGCTTCGCGCGCATCCACGGCCACCCGGTCGGCATCATCGCCAACAACGGCGTGCTGTTCAGCGAGTCGGCCCAGAAGGGCGCCCACTTCATCGAACTGTGCGACCAGCGGGGGACGCCGCTGCTCTTCCTGCAGAACATCTCCGGATTCATGGTGGGGCGGGATGCCGAGGCCGGCGGAATCGCGAAGGACGGGGCGAAGATGGTCACGGCCGTCGCCACCACCCGCGTGCCGAAGCTCACCGTCGTCATCGGCGGCTCGTTCGGCGCGGGCAACTACTCGATGTGCGGCCGCGCCTACTCGCCGCGCTTCCTGTGGACCTGGCCCGCCAGTCGCATCTCGGTGATGGGCGGTCCGCAGGCGGCATCCGTCCTCTCGACGGTCAAGCGGGACCAGCTCGACGCACGCGGCGAGGAGTGGACCGCGGCCGACCAGGCCGAGTTCGAGGCTCCGATCCGTGCCCAGTACGAAGAGCAGGGAAGCCCCTACTACGCCACCGCGCGGTTGTGGGACGACGGTGTCGTCGACCCGATGGACACGCGCGACCTGCTCGGCCTCGCGCTGGACGTCGTCTCGCGCACCCCGCTGCCCGAACCGCGCTTCGGCGTCTTCCGGATGTGAGCCCCGTGACCGACACGCACACGCCTCCCTTCACCACCGTCCTCGTCGCCAACCGCGGCGAGATCGCGCGGCGGGTGATCCGCACGCTCGCCCGGCTCGGCGTCCGCTCGGTCGCCGTTTACAGCGACGCCGACGCCGACGCACCCCACGTCAGGGAGGCCGACCTCGCCGTGCGGATCGGGCCGGCCGCGGCATCCGCTTCATATCTCGACATCGACGCCGTGATCGCGGCCGCTCGCGAGACCGGGGCCGACGCCGTGCACCCGGGCTACGGCTTCCTCTCGGAGAACGCCGAGTTCGCGCGCGCATGCGCCGCGGCCGGCATCGTCTTCATCGGACCGGGGGAGCGCGCGCTCGAGGTCATGGGCGACAAGATCCGCGCGAAGGAGCACGTCTCCGGGCACGGTGTGCCGACCGTCCCCGGCTTCAGCGCGATCGGCATGTCCGATGCCGCCATCGCGGAGGCCGCCGAGGCCACAGGGTACCCGCTGCTGGTCAAGCCATCCGCGGGCGGCGGCGGCAAGGGGATGCAGGTGGTGCGTTCGGCAGACGACCTCGCCCACGCGCTGGCCACCGCCCGGCGTGTCGCCGCCGCCGCGTTCGGCGACGACAGCCTCCTGCTCGAGCGGCTCATCGAGCGGCCGCGCCACATCGAGGTGCAGGTGCTGGCCGACGCGCACGGCGGGGTCATCCACCTCGGTGAGCGCGAGTGCACGCTGCAGCGCCGCCATCAGAAGGTCATCGAGGAGGCGCCCTCGCCGGTGGTGGATGCCGCGACCCGCGCCCGTCTCGGAGCCGCCGCGTGCGCGGCTGCCGCGAGCGTCGACTACGTCGGCGCGGGCACGGTCGAGTTCCTCGTGGCGGGCGACCGCCCCGACGAGTTCTTCTTCATCGAGATGAACACGCGCCTGCAGGTCGAGCACCCGGTGACCGAGCTCGTGACCGGCATCGACCTCGTCGAGCAGCAGCTTCGTGTCGCCGCCGGCGAGCACCTCGCTCTCGCCCAGGCGGACGTGCGCCTCGACGGGCACGCGATCGAGGCGCGCGTGTACGCCGAGAGCCCGGAGCGCGGTTTCCTGCCCGCGACCGGTGAGGTGCTGGTGTGGGATGCCGCGGCGGACGTGCGGACGGATGCCGCGGTCGAGACCGGCAGCACCGTCACCGCCGACTACGATCCGATGATCGCGAAGGTGGTCGCCCACGCCGCGGATCGCGCGGGCGCCCTCCTTCGGCTCGACGCGGCCCTGGCCGAGACCGTGCTGCTCGGTCTCGACAGCAACATCGGGTTCCTGCGCGCCTTGCTCGCCGACGAGGACGTCCAGGCAGGCCGGATGGACACCGGCCTGATCGACCGTATGCCGCCGTTTGCGGGCGCGGAACCCGCGGCGGCAGCCCTCGCCGCGGCCGCCGCGTTCGCGAGACAGCACGATCCGCACGAGACGGCGTCCGCCGCGGAGCGTCTCGTCGCCGATGCGTCGTCTCAGCGCGCACGCGCCGGCGACCTGTGGCGCATGGCAGAGGGCTGGCGGATCGGCGGGCTGCGGGCGGGTACCGTGCAGCGGTTCCTCGACGACGACGGAGCACTCCACACCGCCGAGGGCGCCGACCCCTTGCACGGCGCGACGGACGCCACGGACGCGGTCGTGGCTCGGGACGCGGACGGCGCGCTCTGGGTGCACGCCGACGGCGCGACCCATCGGCTCCGCCCGCTGACCCGCCGTGAGGCGACGGCGGCACGGCTCGCCGCCCGCGAGCGAGATGCCGCTGCGACCGATCCCGAACTGCGCGCGCCGATGCCGGGAGCGGTCGTCGCCCTGCACGTCAGCGACGGCACCAGCGTCGCCGCCGGCGACCGCATCGTCACGATCGAGGCCATGAAGATGGAGCACCCCGTCGTCGCGCCCCACGCAGGCATCGTGCGCCTCGACGTCGCGACGGGCGACCAGGTGCGCCGCGATCAGGTGCTCGCCCACGTCTCGTCCGAAGAACCCGACACCCGCTCCTGACCACCGAGGAGAACCATGGACCACGCAAATCTGACCGAAGACGAGCGCGAGCTCGCGCGAATGGTGCGCGACTTCGCCGAAGAGGTCGTCGCGCCGAACGCGTACGAGGCCGACCGCACCAAGACGCTCCCCATGGACGTCGTGGCGCAGATGGGCGAGCTCGGACTGTTCGGGCTGCCCTTCCCCGAGGAGTACGGCGGACAGGGCGGCGACTACTTCGCGCTGTGCCTCGCGATCGAGGCTCTCGGACGCGTCGACCAGTCCATCGCGATCACCCTCGAGGCGGGCGTGAGCCTCGGCGCCATGCCGGTCTTCCGATTCGGGACGGAGGAGCAGAAGCGGGAGCTGCTGCCCGACCTCCTCGCCGGAAAGGCGCTGGCGGGCTTCGGGCTCACCGAGCACGAAGCGGGCTCCGACGCCGGCGCGACGCGCACCACCGCGCGGCTCGACGGCGACGAGTGGGTCATCAACGGGTCGAAGCAGTTCATCACCAACTCGGGCACCGACATCACGCGGTTCGTCACCGTCACCGCCGTCACCGGCGAAGCCGAGGGGCGCAAGGAGATCTCGACCATCGTGGTCCCGTCGGGCACCCCGGGCTTCACCGTCGAGCCGGGCTACGACAAGGTCGGGTGGCACGCGTCCGACACGCACCCCCTCACCTTCCAGGACGTCCGGGTCCCTGCGGGGAAC
This sequence comes from Microbacterium gallinarum, assembly GCF_014837165.1. Lineage (GTDB taxonomy): Bacteria > Actinomycetota > Actinomycetes > Actinomycetales > Microbacteriaceae > Microbacterium > Microbacterium gallinarum. The sequence continues at coordinate 420,202 of NZ_JACSPM010000003.1, read as the reverse complement.
CTCCTGGGCGAGCGCGGCCGCGGCTTCGCGAACTTCCTGCACATCCTGGACGAGGGCCGCATCGCGATCGCCGCGCTCTCGACTGGAGCGGCGGAGGGATGCCTCGAGGCGGCCATCGACTACGCCAAGAAGCGCACGGTCTTCGGCGACGCGCTGTCGACGCGCCAGGGCATCCAGTTCCTGCTCGCCCGCATGCAGCTGCGCGTGCACAACGCCCGGCTCGCCTGGCATCACGCCGCACGCCTGCGGGACGCCGGCAAGCCGTTCAAGACCGAGGCGGCGATCGCCAAGCTCACGGCGAGCGACGCGGCGATGGACAACGCGCGCGATGCCACGCAGGTCTTCGGCGGCAACGGCTTCATGAACGAGTACCCCGTCGCGCGTCACTACCGCGACTCGAAGATCCTCGAGATCGGCGAAGGCACGAACGAGGTGCAGCTGCTCGTCATCGCGCGTTCGCTCGGGGTAGCGTGACAGCTGTGGAAGGCACAGGGGAAGCGCGCGAGGTCGTGCAGCGCGGGCTCTACTACGACGAGCTCGAGGTCGGCGCCCGCTACCTCCACCGGCCCGGACGCACCGCCACCGAGGCCGACAACGTGCTGTTCTCGTCGCTGACGATGAACACGCAGGCCCTGCACCTGGATGCCGCGTTCTCCGAGACCCAGCCGTTCGGGCAGCGCCTGATGAACTCGATGTGGACGCTGTCCACCATGGTGGGCGCCTCGGTGTCGCAGATCACGCAGGGCACCCTGGTCGCCCAGCTGGGCCTCAGCGACATCGCGTTCCCTGCTCCTGTCCTCCACGGCGACACGCTCTACACCGAGACCGAGATCCTCGACAAGCGCCCCTCGTCGTCGCGGCCCGGGCAGGGGATCGTCACGATGCGCCATATCGGCCGCAACCAGCAGGGCGTCGTCGTCGCCACCGCGACGCGCACCGCGCTGATGTGGTTCGCACCCGATGACGCGGTTCGGGATGCCGCCCCCGACGCCGGAGGAACGCCATGACCGATGCCCGGTTCAGCCTCGGGCCCGCCATCCTCTTCTGCCCGGCGGACCGGCCGGAGCGCTACGCGAAGGCGCTCGAGCGCGCCGACGCGGTGATCCTCGATCTCGAGGATGCCGTCGCCGCGCCCGCGAAGGCCGCCGCCCGCGGCGCCGTCATCGAGTCGGAGCTCGACCCCGACCGGGTGATCGTGCGCGTGAACCCGCCCGGGACCGACGACTTCGTCTCCGACCTGGCCACGCTGTCGCAGACCGACTACCGGCGGATCATGGTCGCCAAGGCCGAATCTCCCAAACGGCTGCAGAAGCTCGACGCCCGCTTCGAGGTCATCGCGCTCTGCGAGACGGCGAAAGGGATCGCGCAGGCCGACCGGATCGCCGCCCTCCCGAACGTCAGCGCGCTGATGTGGGGCGCCGAAGACCTCGTCGCGAGCATCGGCGGCACATCGAGCCGCAAGCCGAACGGCCGCTACCGCGACATCGCCCGGTATGCGCGCGCCCGCGTGCTGCTTGCGGCGGGAGCGCGCGGCAAGGCGGCCATCGACGCGGTGCACCTCGACATGGAGGACACCAAGCGCCTGGCCATCGAGGCAGCGGATGCCGCGGCATCCGGATTCACCGCCACCGCCTGCATCCACCCGAGCCAGGTCGCGATCATCCGCGACGCGTATCGCCCCGACGCGAAGACCGTGGACTGGGCGAGGGGAGTGCTCGCGGCCGCCGAGACCGAGCGCGGTGTCTTCGCGTACGACGGCCGCATGGTCGACGAACCGGTTCTCCGGCACGCGCGGGCGACCCTGCGCCGCGCCGAGTCATGAGCGAAGAGCTGACGCCGCGCATCGGGAAGGTCGCGCTGCGTGAGCTCGCGCTGCACGGCATCATCGACTACGCATCGCTGACCCGGCGCACCGAGCGTGAGCTGCTCGCGATCCATGGCGTGGGCCCGAAGGCCGTCAGCATCCTCCGCGAGGAGCTCGCCGCGCGGGGTCAGTCCTTCTCCGACCCCCGCTGAACCGCGATGTCGCGCGCGACGCGGCCGATCAGGTCGTACGGCACATCGCGCGAGTGCGGGAAGACCACGGAGTCCTTCTCGGAGCGGTACGGTGCGATCTCATCCTCGAGCGGGGCAGGCAGCACAGGAACCGGATAGAGCCCGATGTGCTTCTTCCAGCCCGCGAAGTGCAGCGCGTAGCGACCGCCGAGCATGACCGCAGCGATGCCGTAGCGCATCTTCTCCTCGGGGGCCCTGCCGGACTCCGCAGCGACGGCATCGACGATCAGGCTGCGGATGCGCTGCAGGCGATCGGCGACCTCGGGCGGGAACCCGGCGATGTAGTCGTCGACGGTGACGGCGCTGGCCATGGCGCCGAGCCTAGGCGACCGACCCCACGTAGGAAAGCAGTCGCACGCGGTCGCGCTCGTACAGCAGCTCGTGGGCGGAGCCGTTGGCCACCCGCTCGCCCTCCAGCGGCAGCGTGCCGCCGGAGGCGTGGCGGATGACCTCGCGGATCAGCGCGCCGTGGGCGACGACGATGAGGGATGCCTCGGCCGGCGCCGTCGCGCGGCGATGATCGCGCACGGCGCGGCCGATCGCGGTCAGCGCACGGACCCGCACGCTCGGCCACGACTCGGCTCCCGGCACCTCGGCGGTGTGCCATGGCCCCCATCGGCGCAGGAAGTCCTCCGCGTCGACGCCCTCAGCCTCGCCGTAGCTCCGCTCGCGGAGCCCCTTGTAGAGGCGCGGCGGCTCGGCGCCCAGCTCGGCGGCGATGATCTCCGCAGTCTCGCGTGCGCGTGCGAGATCGCTCGCGGCGACGGTTACGGGGATCGCGGGATCCCGCGCCTCGCGCAGAGCGGCCGCGGCGGCACGCGCCTGCGCGCGACCGGTGGCGTTCAGCGGGATGTCGGTCGAGCCCTGGATGCGCCGAGCCAGGTTCCAGTCGGTCTCGCCGTGGCGGATCAGGGTGAGGACGGTCACCCGTCGAGCCTACGGGCCGTGGCCTGTCAGCCCGCTGAGGGCAGGGCGTCGGCGAGTGCGCGGAGCACTTCGCTCGTTCCGGCGTCGATCTTGACGGTCGCGCGGGAGTCGGCACGCGTCACACCACGGTTCACGATGACGACGGGCAGACGCCGGCGGCGCGCGCGTTCGAGCAGCCGGATGCCCGAGTTGACCACGAGCGACGACCCGGCGATCACGAGTCCCTCGCTCGTGTGGACGAGCTGCTCCGCTTCGCGGAACTTCTCGGCCGGGATGTACTCGCCGAAGAAGACGACGTCGGGTTTGAGCATCCCGCCGCATACGGTGCACTCGGGGATGACGAAGCCGTCGGTGCTCTCGGGCAGGACGTCGCCGTCAGGCCCCAGCGGGACGTTCTCCGGCACCGTGATCCACGGGTTGTCCCGCTCGACGCGGTGCGCGAGGTCGCGCCGGTCGAACACCTGGCCGCAGTGCGTGCAGAACACGCGGCGCATCGTCCCGTGGAGCTCGACCACGCGCCGACTGCCGGCCCGCACGTGAAGGCCGTCGACGTTCTGTGTCACGACGCCCGTCGCGACCCCGCTCTGCTCGAGCGACGCCAGCGCACGGTGTCCGCTGTTGGGCTCGGCCGCGGCGAACGCCTGCCACCCGAGGTGGCTGCCGACCCAGTAGCGCCGGCGTGCGGAGTCGCTCGAGAGGAACTGCTCGGCCGTCATCGGCGTGCGCACCGGAGCGCCCTTCCCGCGGTAGTCCGGGATGCCGGAGTCCGTCGACACGCCGGCGCCGGTGAGCACCGCGACGCGGCGACCGGCGAGGGCGGTGACGGCGCGCGACACGGCGTCGGTCGCCGCGGCGTCCAGCTCGGTCACAGTGGTCACGAATCACCCCTTCGGGTCAGAGTGTAGGCCGCACGGTTTACCGGGATGTTACGCGTCGTGCGAGAGTGGACAGGTGCGGATCGAGCGGATCACGTCGGCGGACGACGAGCGACTGGCCGACTACCGCGATCTGACGGACGTGGCACTGCGCCGCGTGCTCGAGCCCGAAGGCGGGCTCTACATCGCGGAGTCGTCGAAGGTCATCGGCCGCGCGATCGCCGCAGGGCACGCTCCGCGCTCGGTCCTCGTGCAGGAGAAGTGGCTCGGCGACGCCGAGCAGATCCTCGCGCCGCATCCGGACGTGCCGATCTACGTCGCCGACGCCGCGATCGCCGAGCAGCTGACGGGCTACGCCGTGCACCGCGGTGCGCTGGCGGCCATGCACCGCCCAGCGCTGCCCCCGGTCGTGGACGTGATCGCAGACGCGCGGCTCATCGTGGTGCTCGAGGACATCGTCGACCACACCAATGTCGGCGCGATCTTCCGCGCGGCTGCGGGTCTGGGAGCCGACGCCGTCCTCATCACCGCACGCTGCGCCGATCCGCTCTACCGCCGCAGCGTGCGCGTGAGCATGGGCACGGTCTTCCAGGTGCCGTGGACGCGGCTGCCCGAGTGGCGTGAGGCACGGGGCATCCTGCACGATGCCGGCTTCCACCTCGCCGCGCTCGCCCTCGCCGACGACGCCGTGCCGCTGGTTGTGTTCCGAGAACGGGTGCCGGGCCGCGTCGCGCTCATGCTGGGCGCCGAAGGCGACGGACTGAGCCGTGCGGCGATGGCGGCTGCCGACACCGCCGTCGTCATCCCGATGGCAGGCGGCGTCGACTCCCTGAACGTCGCCGCCGCCAGCGCTGTCGCCCTCTGGGAGCTGCGGGCGCGCTGAGCGCGCTGCCTCAGGCCTTCTCGCCGGGACGCTCGGTGGCGTCGCGCCCGGGAGCGAGCGTCGTCATGGGCAGCACGTCGGGGCGCTTCGCCGTGATCGTGTCACCCGACGACTGGTGGCGCAGGCGCCGCAGCACCCACGGCACGAAGAACTCTCGCGCCCACACGAGGTCGACCGCGCGGGCCTCCCGCCACGTGCGCGACGGGATCGGATCGGGCTGCATCGGCTGCAGGTCGTTGGGCACGTTGAGCGCGCGCAGCACCATGCGCGCCACCTCGTGGTGCCCGAGGCGGTTGTAGTGCAGGCGATCGTCGTCGAAGAAGCGCATGTCCTGCACCTCTTTGAGCGCCCACTGGTCGGCCACGATGCAGTCGTACTTGTCGGCGATCGCCCGGATGTTCTCGTTGTAGATCGCCACGCGGCCGCGGATGCCGCGGAAGACCGGCGTGAAGTTCGTGTCGATGCCGGTGAAGACGACGACCGTCGCCCCGCCGCTGCCCAGGCGCACCACGGCGTCTTCGAACAGTGCGGCCACCGCGTCGGGGTCGGCCCCGGGGCGGATCACGTCGTTGCCACCCGCCGAGAACGTGACCAGGTCGGGCTTGAGGGCGACCGCGGGCTCGACCTGCTCGGCGACGATCTGGCCGATGAGGCGTCCGCGGATCGCGAGGTTGGCATACGCGAAGTCGTCGACCTGCTGCGACAGGACCTCGGCGACGCGGTCGGCCCAGCCGCGGAATCCGTTCGGCGCCGTCGGCTCGGGATCGCCCACGCCCTCGGTGAACGAATCGCCGATCGCGACGTAGCGCCGCCACGGGTGCGGCTGCGCGTTGGGGACGTAGGGAGTGCGGTTGTCGTCGCTGAGTGTCATGGTTCCTCGGTTCGTGGCCGACAGACAGGCTACCGCGGGGTGCGGACGGGGACCGGATGCCGCAGCCGTGGGTGCGGTGACGGGCGTTGTCGTCGCGCTCGGTTAAGGTTGTGACTCGTTGTGCGCGGCAGGCGGGGAGGTGCAATGGACGACGAGACGGTCCTCGACGCCACCCGCGAGGAGGCGCATTTCGGCAGCTTCGCCAAGGCGTCTGTTCCACTCGGCGGCAGAGCCGCCGATCACCTCTCGCCCACCTATCCCCAGCGTGCGCCGTGGGGAACCGCGCAGCGTCTGCGCGCCTGGCAGGCCGAGGCGCTCGATCTCTACTTCGAGCTGGACGGGCCGGACGGGCCGGGCGGCGGACCGCGCGACTTCCTCGCCGCGGCCACGCCGGGCGCCGGCAAGACCACCTTCGCCCTGCGGCTCGCGAGCGAGCTGCTGCGCCGCCGCATCATCGACCGGATCGTCGTGGTCGCACCGACCGAGCATCTGAAGACGCAGTGGGCCGACGCCGCCGCGCGCGTGTCGATCCGCCTCGACCCCGCCTTCAGCAACCGCCACTTCGCGCCCGCCCGGCACTACCACGGGGTGGCCGTCACCTACGCGCAGGTGGCGGTCAAGGCATCTGTCCATCAGCGTCTGACGATGGATGCCCGCACTCTGGTGATCCTCGACGAGGTCCACCACGGCGGCGACGCCCTCAGCTGGGGCGACGCGCTGCGCGAGGCGTACAGCCGTGCCACGCGCCGGCTCCTGCTCTCGGGCACGCCGTTCCGCAGCGACACCGCACCGATCCCGTTCGTCGAGTACCACCCCGACGAGAAGGGCATCCGCGTCTCGCGCACCGACTACGCCTACGGCTACCGTCGCGCGCTCGAGGACGGCGTCGTGCGCCCGGTGATGTTCATGGTCTACGCCGGGCAGATGCGCTGGCGAACCAAGACCGGTGACGAGATGGAGGCGCAGCTCGGCCAGGACAACACGAAGGACATCACCTCGCAGGCGTGGCGCACGGCGCTCTCGCCCGAGGGGGAGTGGATCCAGGCGGTGCTGCGCTCCGCCGACCGGCGCTTGTCCGAGGTCCGCGAGCAGGTGCCGGACGCCGGGGGACTGGTGATCGCGACCGACCAGACCGCCGCGCGCGCCTACGCCGAGATCCTTCGGGGCATCTCCGGAGAGGATGTCACGGTCGTCCTCTCCGACGAGGCCGAGGCGTCCTCGCGCATCGAGGCGTTCTCCAAGGACGACACCCGCTGGATGGTCGCGGTGCGCATGGTGTCGGAGGGCGTGGACGTGCCGCGCCTCGCCGTCGGGGTGTACGCCACGTCGGCCTCGACGCCGCTGTTCTTCGCGCAGGCCATCGGGCGCTTCGTGCGCGCACGGCGCCGCGGCGAGACAGCGAGCGTCTTCCTTCCGAACGTGCCCCAGCTGCTCGCCCTCGCCAACGAGATGGAGCGGCAGCGCGACCACGCACTCGACCGCGACGGCGACGGCGACGAGTGGAACGCCGAAGAAGACCTGATGGACGCCGCCGAGCGCGAGGACAAGGCGTCCGACGCGCTCACCGAGGAGTTCGAGTACCAGGCGCTCGGCTCGCACGCCCACTTCGACCGCGTGCTGTTCGACGGCAAGGAGTTCGGCCAGCTCGCCGTGCCCGGAACGCCCGAGGAGGAGGAGTTCCTGGGGCTTCCCGGACTCCTCGAGCCCGAGCACGTGCACGAGCTCCTGATGCAGCGGCAGGCGCGTCAAGGCAGGCATCGGCGCGTCCGCGAAGCGCGCGAGGCCCAGAACCCGCCGGGCGAGTCCGAGCCCGTCCTGCCGCAGGCGCTGCACCGATCGCTCAAGGAGCAGCGCCAGCTGCTGAACAGCCTCGTCGGGCTCTATGCCCGCCAGTCCGGCGAGCCACACGGTCTGGTGCACGCCGAGCTGCGGCGCATCTGCGGCGGCCCGGCCGTCTCGCACGCCACGGTCGCCCAGCTCCAGTCGCGCATCGACGTGCTGCGCAAGCGCGTGCACTCCTGACGCGCGGCACCCGCCGCCTAGACTCCGGGCATGCCCGCGGAGTACTCGTTCGTCTCGCGGTGGAGCGTGCCGGCCGGCGCCGAGCGGGTGTGGCGCGAGACGGTCCGGATGATCACGACGCCTTCTGGCGATGGAGCCCCTGACCCGACCGGCCCCGGCACGACCTGGTGGCCCGGAGTCCGCTTCGAGGACGCGCCCCCGTCGCTGGCAGCCGGCGCGACCCTCCGCCTCACGGTCCGGAGCCCGCTGTGCTACCGGCTGCGCGTGCGCCTCACCGTCGACGACGTCGGGCCCGGGCGCACGCTCGCGGCCTCGAGCGCAGGCGATCTGCGCGGCCGGGGGCGCGTGTCGGTCGAGCCGGACGGCGACGCGGCATCCGTCGTCGTCTTCCACTGGGACGTCGTGACCGAGCGTCGCTGGATGAACACGTGGGCGTGGGCGCTGCGCCCGGCGTTCGAGCGCGCCCACGCGCACGTGATGAGGGCAGGGGAGCGGGGGCTCCGCAAGGAACTCGCGAGACGCACCGGGTGACGCGGTTCGGAGCCCCGAAATGCTGTCAATCCGCGGCTTCGAGGGGTGCGGCATCCGCTCGGTGACTACCGTGGACAGGTCCCCTAGAACCCGGCCCGGAGGCCTTCTGTGAGCGTGCCCGCTTCCCCCACGTCCCGCGAGCGACGGCGCTGGGCGCGCTACCTGGTGAACGAGCGCGCCGAAGCCCACGTGTACCGAGAACTGGCGGCCCGCCGCAGCGGCGAAGAGCGCGAGATCCTGACGGCCCTCGCCGACGCCGAGGGCCGGCACGAGGCGCACTGGCTGCGGCTGCTCGGCGGCGAGCCCGCGCGGCTGCCCCGCCCGGACGTGCGCACCGTCCTGCTCGGCTGGATGGCGAAGCGGTTCGGGTCGATCTTCGTCCTGGCGCTCGCGCAGAACGCCGAAGCCCGCTCGCCGTACGACGACGAGCCGTTCGCGACACCGGCGATGGGTGCCGACGAGAAGATCCACCACGAAGTCGTCCGGGGTCTCGCCGCACGAGGTCGGCGGCGCCTGTCCGGCACCTTCCGCGCCGCCGTGTTCGGGGCGAACGACGGGCTCGTGTCGAACCTCGCGCTCGTGATGGGCATCGGCGCGACCGGCGTCTCCGCGCAGTTCGTGCTCTTCAGCGGCATCGCGGGGCTGCTGGCCGGCGCGCTGTCGATGGGCGCGGGCGAGTTCGTCTCGGTGCGCTCCCAGCGCGAGCTGCTCCAGTCCACCCAGCCGAGCACCTTCGCCGACGGCGCGATCCCGCACCTCGACATCGATGCCAACGAGCTCGCGCTCGTCTACCGCACCCGGGGGATGGCCGAAGCCGAGGCGACCGCCCGCGCGCGACAGGCGGTCGAGGCGGCACGCGCTCTCGGGCAGGGACGCACCCACTCGTCGTCGATCGAGGTCATCGACCACGGCGAGGTCGTCGGCAGCGCGTGGAGCGCGGCGCTGTCGAGCTTCCTCTTCTTCGCCTCCGGCGCGATCATCCCGGTGCTGCCCTGGATCTTCGGGCTGTCGGGGCTCGCCGCGATCGTCCTGGCGCTCGCACTCGTGGGCAGCGCGCTGATGTGCACGGGCGCGGCGGTGGGGCTGCTCTCGGGCGCGCCCCCGCTGCGCCGCGCCCTGCGCCAGCTCGCGATCGGCTTCGGCGCCGCGGCCGTCACGTACGCCCTCGGGCTGCTCTTCGGCGTCACCCTGGGCTGACGCGCGCGGGGTCCGTGCCGATTCGTTGTACCCCAGGCGACGTGGTAATGTCATTCCTCGGTTGCGAAACCGAAAACCACCTGCGCGGGTGGCGGAATAGGTAGACGCGCTAGCTTGAGGTGCTAGTGCCCGTATAGGGCGTGGGGGTTCAAGTCCCCCCTCGCGCACAGTAGGAAGAAGGCCCCCGAAAGGGGGCCTTCTTCGTCGAGAGGATAGGTTGGTCGGCATGTCTTCTTCCGACGTGGAGCTGCCCGAAGTCGCCTCCGTCGCCCGTGATCTCATCCGCTTCGACACGACGAACCATGGCGGCGGACGCGCCGCGGGCGAGCGCGAAGCCGCCGAATACGTCGGCGCCTATCTCGAGCGGCTCGGGCTCACTCCCGAGTATTACGAGCCGATCCCGCACCGCACGAACGTGATGGCGCGCGTTCCCGGCCGTGACCACTCCAAGCCGGCGCTGGTCCTGCACGGTCACCTCGACGTGGTGCCGGCGATCGCCGAGGACTGGAGCGTCGACCCGTTCGAGGGCGTCGTGCGCGACGGGATGCTGTGGGGCCGCGGTGCCGTCGACATGAAGGACATGGACGCCATGATCCTCACATCGGTGGCCGACATCCTGCGCGCGGGCGAGCAGCCCGAGCGCGACCTCGTGCTGACCTTCTTCGCCGACGAGGAGAACGGCGGCGTCGAGGGCTCCGCGCTGGTGATCCAGAACAAGCCCGAGTGGTTCGCCGGGGCGACCGAGGCGATCAGCGAGGTCGGCGGGTACTCGATCGCCGTCGGCGACCGCCGCGCGTACCTCCTGCAGGTGGGGGAGAAGGCACTCATCTGGATCCGCCTCGTGGCGCGCGGGCGTGCGGCGCACGGCTCCAGCTTCCACGGCGACAACGCCGTCACGAAGCTCGCAGTGGCGGTCGCCGCGCTGGGACGCACGGAGTGGCCCGTCACGCTCACCGAGACGACGCGCGAGATGGCCGAGCGTCTCGGCGCCCTCACGGGCGGCACGGGCGACGCCGACGAGATCGCCGCGGCGACTGGCGCGGCATCCGGCTTCCTCCGCTCCACCCTGCGGACCACCACCAACCCGACCGGACTCACCGCCGGCTACAAGCACAACGTCATCCCGGATCGCGCCGAGGCGCTGATCGACGTGCGCGTGCTCCCCGGCACCGAGGACGCCGCGCTGGCCCACATCCGCCGCATCGTCGGCGACGACGTCACGGTCGAGGTCGTGCACCAGGACATCGGGCTCGAGGTGCCCTTCGCCGGCGATCTCGTCGACGCGATGGTGTCGGCACTCGACCGCCACGACCCCGGCGTGCCCGTCATCCCCTACCTGATGGGCGGCGGCACCGACAACAAGGCGCTCGCCTACCTGGGCATCACGGGGTACGGCTTCGCCCCGCTGCGGCTTCCCGCCGACCTCGACTTCACGGGGATGTTCCACGGCGTCGACGAGCGCGTGCCCATCGACGCCCTCGAATTCGGTCAGCGCGTGCTGACCGATCTCCTCCGCACGTACTGACAGACAGCGGATGCCGCGCCCCGGCATCCCGCATCGAAAGGCGCCCATGCTCCTCGAGGCGATCATCCTCGGTCTCGTGCAGGGACTCACCGAGTTCCTGCCCGTGTCCTCCAGCGCGCACCTGCGCATCCTGGGGGAGTTCCTGCCGTCGGCTCAGGACCCGGGTGCGGCGTTCACCGCGATCACGCAGATCGGCACCGAGGCCGCCGTCGTGCTCTTCTTCTGGCGCGACATCGTGCGGATCTTCGGCCAGTGGTGCCGGGCGCTGGTCGGACGCATCCCGCGCAACGACCCCGACGCGAAGATGGGCTGGCTGATCATCATCGGCAGCATCCCGATCGTGGTGCTCGGGCTGCTGTTCCAGGACCAGATCGAGACCACGTTCCGGTCGCTGTGGCTGGTTGCCGGCATGCTCATCTTCTTCGGTGTGCTCCTCGGCATCGCCGACCACGTGGGCGCGAAGAAGCGCAAGCTGCAGGACATCACCGTCGGCCACGGTGTGATCTACGGGTTCGCGCAGTCGCTCGCGCTGATCCCGGGCGTCTCACGGTCGGGCGGCACGATCACGGCCGGACTCTTCATGGGCTACGAGCGCTCGGCAGCGGCCCGATACGCCTTCCTCCTGGCGATCCCTGCGGTCTTCGGCAGCGGGTTCTACCAGCTGGCCAAGAGCTGGAACGAGCCGGGCGTCTTCACGCTCGGCGAGACGGCGGTCGCCACGGTGGTCGCCTTCTTCGTCGCGCTCGGCGTGATCGCGTTCTTCATGAACTGGATCTCCAAGCACAGCTTCCTGCCCTTCGTCGTCTACCGCGTGGCACTCGGGTCGACGCTGCTGGTGCTGCTGAGCGTGGGCGCGATCTCGGCGTAGCGCGCTCAGCGACGCGGGTCGTCGCGGCCCGGCTTGGTCGGGCCGTCTCCGCCGCGACGGAGGTACCGCTCGAACTCCTGGGCGATCGCGTCGCCGGACGCCTCGGGGGAGTCCCACGTATCGCGCGTGCGCTCGAGCTGGCGGATGTACTCCGTCATCTCCTCGTCGTCGGCCGCGGCCGCGTCGATGGACGCCTCCCATGCCGCCGCTTCGGTCGCCAGATCGCCACGGGGCACGGTGGCGCCGGTGAGGTCCTCCAGCCGGTCGAGCAGCGCGAGCGTCGCCTTGGGCGACGGCGTGTGCCCCGCGACGTAGTGCGGCACGCTGGCCCACAGGCTCGCCGCGGGGATGCCGGCGGCGTCGGCCGCGTGACCGAGCACGCTCAGGATGCCCACCGGACCCTCATACGTGCTCCGCTCGAGCTCCAGCGACGTGCGGAGTGCGTCATTGTCGCTGCCGGCGAACACGGAGATGGGGCGGGTGTGCGGCACGTCCGACATCATCGACCCCATCGACAGGAAGCCCGTGATGTCCTCGCGGAGTGCGATGTCGATGAATTCGGACGCGAACGCCTGCCAGGCGCGTGCGGGCTCCACGCCGGTCAGGAGCCAGAGCTGGGTGCCGCCGCGCGTCGTGCGGGTGGGACGGAGGAGGGATGCTTCGGGCCACCGCAGCGCGCGCTTGCCGTCCGCGTCGGCGGCGATCTGCGGACGGGTGTACTGGTAGTCGAAGTACAGCTCGGGGTCGACCGAGAACACGGTCTCGTACGTCCCGCCCTCGCGCAACTGCGTGACGGCGGACGATGCGGCCTCGCCGGCATCGTTCCACCCGTCGAACGCGGCGACGAGCACCCGGCGTCCCAGTCCGTCCACGAGACCTCCTCCACCCGCGGTGCGGGTCCTTCCAGGATAGGCCCGGCACACCGCCTGTGGTCGGTTGCACGCGCGTGCCGGGCATCCCGCCACCGCGCGACTTCGGCGGGGCGGCGGCGGGCCGCTGGGTAGCATGGAGAGGTGAGCGCACCGCCCTTGTCCGCCGTCCTGTGGGACATGGACGGAACCCTCGTCGACACCGAGCCCTACTGGATGGCGGCCGAGACGCCGCTCGTCGAGCGCTTCGGCGGGACCTGGTCGCACGAGCAGGCGCTGGCACTCGTCGGCCTGGGACTCGAGGACTCCGCCCGCATCTTCCAGAGCGCCGGCGTGCGCATGAGCGTCGACGCCATCATCGATCACCTCACCGATGACGTGATGCGTCAGCTCGGCGAAACGGGCGTGCCGTTCCGCCCGGGCGCGCGGGAGCTCCTCGCGAGCCTGCGCGCCGCGGGCATCAAGACGGGGCTCGTGACGATGTCGATGCGGCGCATGGCCCGCACCGTCGTCGACCTGATCGACTTCGAGGCGTTCGACGTGGTGATCGCAGGCGACGACTCGACCCGCCCCAAGCCGTTCCCCGACCCGTATCTGCAAGCGTGCGAGGCGCTCGGCGTCACGCCCGACGAGGTGGTCGCGATCGAAGACTCGCCGAACGGCCTGCGGTCCGCGGTCGCGTCCGGCGCCGCCACCATCGGCGTGCCGCTCATGGTCTCGATCGCGGGGGCGGGCGCGCATGCCGTGTGGCCGACCCTCGAAGGGCGCACCGCCCAGGACGTGGCATCCTTCCACGCCGAACACCGCGCCAAGGAGGCCGCCAAGTGACCGAACGACCCCGTGGCCCCTTCCGCTTCGGCGACCGCGTGCAGCTCACCGGCCCCAAGGGCCGCCTGCACACGATCACGCTGCGCGAGAAGGGCGAGCTGCACACGCACCACGGCGTGCTCAAGCACGAGCAGCTCGTCGGCCAGCCCGACGGCTCTGTCGTCGCCAACAGCAGCGGCCACGAGTACCTCGCACTCCGGCCGCTCCTGCGCGACTTCGTCATGTCCATGCCGCGCGGCGCGGCGATCGTCTACCCGAAGGACGCCGCGCAGATCATCGCGGAGGCCGACGTGTTCCCCGGCGCCGTGGTCGTCGAGGCCGGGGTCGGCTCGGGCGCGCTCTCCCTCTGGCTGCTGCGCGCCATGGGCGCCGAGGGCCGACTGATCTCGTTCGAGCGCCGCCCCGAGTTCGCCGAGGTCGCTCAGGCCAACGTCGAGACGTACCTCGGCGAGACCCCTGAGAACTGGAGCGTCGTCGTCGGCGACCTGGTGGAGGCGCTGCCGGATGCCGTCGCCCCGGCATCCGTCGATCGGGTCGTGCTCGACATGCTGGCCCCGTGGGAGTGCATCGACGTGGTCGCCGACGCCCTGACGCCGGGCGGCGTCGTGCTCTGCTACATCGCCACGGCGACCCAGCTGAGCCGTGTGGCCGAGTACCTCCGCAGCACCGGGCTGTTCACCGAGCCCGCGGCCAGCGAGACGATGGTGCGCGGCTGGCACGTCGAGGGACTCGCGGTGCGACCAGACCACCGCATGGTGGCGCACACCGGGTTCCTGCTGTGGGCGCGCCGTCTCGCTCCGGGCGCGGTTCCGCCCGAGGTGAAGCGCCGCGCCTCGAAGACCAGCTACGGCGACGAGGACGTCGAGCTGTGGACGCCCGGCGCCGTGGGCGACCGCCAGATCACCGACAAGAACCTCCGCAAGCGCGTGCGGGAGGCACAGCGCGCGGCGGAGGGCGCGCGTCAGGCGGCCCAGCAGACCGACGCCCCCGACGCGGGGTAGGCGCACAGCGCGCATCCGGATGCCGCCTAGACTGTTGCGGTGCGTAAGATCCCCGCTGCCCTCGCGATCCTCGGACTCGCGACCGTCGGCCTGGCCGGCTGCTCGCTGCCCGGAAGCTCCGACTGCTCCGAGCCCGTCTCCGACGCCGAACTGCTCGACGTCGTCGAGGTGAGCGGAGAGGTCGGCAGCGCGCCCGACGTCGAGCTCTACACCCCCTTCCATGTGACGGACGGCGCGTCGGCCACCCTGGACCAGGGCACGGGCGGCGCCACGATCACGCGTGACGACCAGCTGGTCGTCATCGACTTCACGCTCGTCTCGGGCGAGACGGGGGAGACGCTCGTCGCCAGCCCGTACTCCGAGGAGCAGTCCAACGTGCTCGGCCTGCCGCAGATCTCCCAGACCTTCCCGACGTGGGCAGACGCGCTCCAGTGCGCCTCGGCCGGATCGCGGGTCGTCGTGTCGCTGGCGCCGGAAGACATCGAGGCCGAGGCTGCCGCGAGCATCGGGCTGGCCGAGGGCGACTCCGCCGTCGCCGTCATCGACGTGCACAAGGTCTATCTGGGTGCCGCCGACGGCGCCGACCAGTTCAACAGCGGAACCGGCATGCCCACCGTCGTGCGCACGCCGGACGGACGCCCGGGCCTCATCATCCCCGAGGGTGAGGCCCCGGCCGACGTGGTCGTCCAGACCATCAAGAAGGGCGACGGCGAGGTCATCACGGGCGACGCGCCTGTGCGTGCGCACATCCTCGGAGTCCCGTGGGGAGAAACCGAAGCAGTCACGAACACGTGGGACTCGCAGCCCCAGTCGGTCCCGCTCGACAGCGACCCCGTCCTCGCCGAGGCGCTCGTCGGCCAGACCATCGGCTCCCAGGTGCTGGTGGTCGTGCCTGCCGAGCAGGGCGGCACCGAGCAGCCGACCGTCTTCGTGTTCGACCTCCTCGGCGTCGACGCCGGCATCACGCAGTAAGAGGTCGCCGCACCGCCGACGAGACGGCCGCCCCGACCCTAGGATGATGGGGTGCCTGCGAACGCCCCTGCCAAGTCTCCGCCTGAGGAGAGACTCGTCAACCTGGTCGTCGCCCTCATGGCCACCGACCAGGGGCTGACGAAGGACACCATCCTGTCCTCCGTCGCCGGCTACCGCGAGCAGAGCGAATCGGGCGCGTCCAAGGACGCCCTCGAGAAGATGTTCGAGCGCGACAAGGAGAGCCTGCGCGGACTGGGTGTGCCGATCGAGACGATCGGCGACTGGGCAGACCCCGACGACCTCCGCGAGGCCCGCTACCGCGTTCCCACGGCCGAGTACGCGCTCCCCGAAGACATCGAGTTCACCCCTGCCGAACTCGCCCTGCTCAATCTCGCCGGCGGCGTCTGGAGCGAGAGCTCCATGTCGGACGACGCCCGCAGCGGGCTCCGCAAGATCCGCGCGCTGGGCATCCCCATCGACGAGCCGATCATCGGCTATTCGCCCCGCATCAGCCTCCGTGAGCCGTCGTTCCCCGACCTCCAGCGGGCGATCGAGCAGAGTCGCGTCGTGCGATTCCCGTACCTGAAGCCCGGCGAGGCGGCGCCGCGCACGCGCCGTGTGCAGCCCCTCGCCCTCGTCGAGTACGAAGCGCGCTGGCACGTGTTCGGCATCGACCTCGACGTGCAGGCCGATCGCACCTTTCTGCTGTCGCGGATCGTCGGACCGGTGGCGACGACGCGCGAGACGTTCGACGCCGGTCTTCGCGAGGGCGCGGGGGAGCGAGCCCTCCGAGGGCTCGATGAGGTGGCCGCGCGCAGCACGTCGCTGCTCGAGGTCAATCCCGGCACCGAAGCAGCCCTGCGGCTGGCGCGTCGCGCGCGTCCTGCCGAGCAGGGCATCCGCGTGCCGTACGTCGACATCCACATCTTCGCCGACGAGCTCGCGTCGTACGGACCCGAGGTGCGGGTCGTCGAACCGGCCGCGCTGCGCGATCAGGTGATCGAGCGCCTCGCCGCCGCCCGCGACGTGAACGGAGCATCCGCATGACCGCCCGCCGCTCGCTGGTCGCGACCGATCGCGCCGCGCTGATGCTGCAGCTCGTGCCGTATCTGATCGGCAAGGGCGAGGTCTCGGTGGCGGAGGCGGCCGACGAGTTCGACGTCACCCCCGACCAGATGCGCTCGATGGTCGAGAAGCTCACCGTGATCGGGCTGCCCGGCGACGGCGGCTACTGGCAGATGGCGAACGACCTGTTCGACATCGACTGGGACCTGCTCGATCAGCGCGATCTCATCGTCATCACCAACTCGGTCGGCCTGGAGCGGTCGCCGAAGCTGACGGCACGCGAGGCCGCGGCCCTGCTGGCCGGGCTCCAGCTCGCGCGCACCATCCCCGGCGTCGGTGACACCGACCTGTTCTCGGGCCTCCTGGCCAAGCTCGCGCGCGGAGCCTCGAGCGCTCCGGCTGAGGTCATCGTCGCCCCCGGCCCGGTCGACACCGTCCGCGACCTCGTCGCGACCGCACTCCGCCGGGGCGTCGCCGTGTCCTTCACCTACAAGGCGCCGGACGCCGCGCCCACGACCCGCACGGTCGACCCGGTCAAGGTGCACATCGCCGACGGCCAGTGGTACCTGCAGGGGTGGTGCCACCTCCGCGAGGCGATGCGCACGTTCCACCTCGACCGGGTGAGCGAGCTGGAGCTCACCGACATCCCGATCACCCACGCGGGTGAGCCCGCCCGCGGCTGGTTCGAGTCGGGCGAAGGCGACATGGTGGTGCGCATCCGGTTCGACGAGTCGGTCGGCCCGCTCCTGGGCGACTACCTCGACCGAGCCTCGCTCGAGACTGCCCACGGCGTGACCGTCGCGACCATGCACGTCGCCGATGAGTTCAGCCTGCGCCGGCTCGTGGCCAAGCGGGGCGGCGACGTGGAGATCCTCGAACCGCCGGCTGCCCGGCGGGCGGCCGCGGAGTGGGCCGAAGCCGGGCTGAGCCAGTACCGCTGACGGTTCGCCGGTACTTTCCGCGGTGCGCACTTCGCCGCCCGACCGCGGGTTACACTGAGTCCGGACCCGCCGAAAGGAATTCGACATGCTGCAAGGCCTCACAGGGTGGCACTTCCTGATCATCCTCGCTGTGATCCTGCTGCTGTTCGGCGCGGCGAAGCTGCCTGCGCTGGCCAAGAGCATGGGTCAGTCCGCCCGCGTCTTCAAAGGTGAGATGAAGGCGATGAAGGACGAAGACTCGTCCAAGACCGACGCAGAGTCGGCCACCGCCGCCTCGACCGAGGCTCCGTCGACGGAGATCCGGACGGACGCCGGCGGCACCGCCGATTCCAAGCCCTGACGCCGTCGTGGCAACGGCGGGACCGCCGCGCGTAGGAGAACCCGACCCGACGCGGCGTGAGAAGCGCATGTCGCTGGGGCAGCACCTGATCGAGCTGCGCCGGCGCCTGATGTGGGCGGCCCTCGCCCTCGTCGTCGGCATGGTGGTGGCGTTCTTCATCACCGACCCGGTCATCTACCTCATCACCGAGCCGATCCGCGTCGTCGCGGAGACGCAGGGTGAGGAGGGCAAGGTCGAGTTCATGTACCAGACCATCACCGGGCCGTTCGACATGCGACTGCGAATCTCGTTCGCGATCGGCATCCTGATCTCGGCGCCGATCTGGATCTGGCAGATCTGGGCGTTCATCATGCCCGGACTCACGCGCAAGGAGATCCGCTACACGATCGGCTTCATGGCCGCCGCCGTTCCACTGTTCTTCGCCGGCTGCTACGTCGGCCTGCTGATCATGCCGCACGTCGTCGAGCTCATGGCCACGTTCGTGCCGCAGGGCGGCGCGCAGTTCTACGATGCGCTGTTCTACTACGACTTCGTCTTCAAGCTGCTCGTCGTCGTCGGAGTCGCCTTCATCCTGCCGGTGTTCCTCGTGGCGATGAATCTCGCCGGCATCATGTCGGGGCGGGCGATCCTGAAGGGCTGGCGCGTCGCGGTTCTCATCGCCGTGATCTTCGCGGCACTGGCCACTCCGGCCGCCGACGTCGTGAGCATGCTGATGCTCGCCGGCATCCTGGTCGTGCTGTTCTTCGCCGCCGCCGGCCTGTCGATGCTGTTCGATCGCCGCAAGGCCAAGCGCCAGGCCGAATTCCTCCCGCCCGAGGCCGCCGCATGACCGACCCCGGTCCGTCCGAGCGGTACGCCCGCGCGCAGGCGTCCGCCGCACTCGACCGGAGCCATCCGATCACGGCCGCGTTCGCGGCATCCCAGCACTTCACGCTCGACGAGTTCCAGATCGCCGGATGCCGCGCCCTCGAGGAAGGCCGCAGCGTGCTGGTGGCCGCGCCCACCGGGGCGGGCAAGACCATCGTCGGCGAGTTCGCGGTGCACCTCGCGATGCGTGAACCTGTGGTCGGCGGCCACGGCGACAAAGCGTTCTACACGACGCCGATCAAGGCGCTGTCGAACCAGAAGTTCCGCGAGCTCCAGGACGTCTACGGTCCCGACGACGTCGGCCTGCTCACCGGCGACACCAACATCAACGGCAGCGCGCGCATCGTCGTCATGACCACCGAGGTGCTGCGCAACATGCTGTACGCCGACTCGCCCGCCCTGCGCGGGCTGAGGTACGTCGTGATGGACGAGGTGCACTACCTCGCCGACCGGTTCCGCGGCGCGGTGTGGGAGGAGATCATCATCCACCTGCCGGCGAGCGTGAAGCTGGTGTCGCTGTCGGCGACCGTGTCGAACGCCGAGGAGTTCGGCGACTGGCTCGACACGGTGCGCGGCGACACCGAGGTGATCGTGTCGGAGACGCGTCCCGTGCCGCTCGAGCAGCATGTGCTCGTGCGCGGAGATCTGCTGCCCCTGTTCGACGACCGCGCCGGCATCGCGACCGCGCAGGTGAACCAGGAGCTCATGCGCATCCGGTCGTTCAAGGGCCAGAACTACGAGCGGAACCACGGCGCGCAGGCGGGCAGGAGTGCACGGCACGCCGGGTACGAGGCATCCCGTCGTCGTCCGAACCGTGGCGGAAAGCGCCCTGTGCGGTCCGCGAACGTGCAGCGGATCGAACGACTCGACCGTCCTGACGTCGTCGAGCTGCTCGCCCGCGCCAACCTGCTGCCGGCGATCTTCTTCATCTTCAGCCGGGTCGGCTGCGACGCGGCCGTGCAGCAGGTGCGTCGTGCCGGGGTGCGGCTGACGTCGCACGAGGAGCGCGCCGAGATCCGCGCGATCGTCGAGGAGCGCACGCGCAGCCTGCATGACGAGGACCTCGCGGTGCTCGGCTACTGGGAGTGGCTCGACAACCTCGAGCGCGGGGTGGCGTCACACCATGCGGGTCTGCTCCCGGCGTTCAAAGAGGTGGTCGAAGACCTCTTCCAGCGCAAGCTCGTGAAAGTCGTCTTCGCCACCGAGACCCTCGCGCTCGGCATCAACATGCCCGCCCGCACGGTGGTGCTCGAGAAGCTCGAGAAGTTCAACGGCGAGGCCCGCGTCGCGATCACGTCGGGGGAGTACACGCAGCTGACCGGCCGCGCGGGGCGTCGCGGCATCGACGTCGAGGGCCACGCGGTCATCCAGTGGACAGAGGGTCTCGACCCGCAGGCGGTCGCGGCGCTCGCCTCGCGCCGGACGTACCCGCTCAACTCCAGCTTCCGGCCGACGTACAACATGGCGGTCAACCTGATCGATCAGTTCGGGCGGGCGCGCGCCCGCGAGATCCTCGAGTCGTCGTTCGCACAGTTCCAGGCCGACCGCGCCGTCGTCGGACTCGCCCGCCAGGTGCGCGAGCAGGAGGAGTCCCTCGCCGGCTACGAGCAGGCCATGACGTGCGACCGCGGCGACTTCACCGAGTACTCGGCCATCCGGCGCGAGCTGAGCGACCTCGAGAAGCTGAACCGCAAGGATGCGAACGCCTCACGCCGCACGCGCGATGAGCGGCAGCGCCAGATCGCGAGCCTGCGCAAGCGCATGCAGCGCCACGGGTGCCACCAGTGCCCCGACCGGGAGCAGCACGCGCGGTGGGCGGAGCGGTACTGGAAGCTGCGTCGCACGGTCGACAAGCTGCGTCAGCAGATCGACACCCGCACCGGCACCGTCGCCCGCATCTTCGACCGCGTGGTCGACGTGCTCGACGAGCTCGCCTACGTGCGGATCGACGACGCGGGCGTGACCAGCCTCACGCCGTCGGGGCGCACGATGCGCCGCATCTACGGGGAGCGCGACCTGCTGGTCGCCGAGTCGCTGCGGCGCGGCCTGTGGAACGACCTCGACGCCCCGTCGCTCGCCGCGCTCGCCTGCTGCATCGTGTACGAGCCGCGGCGCGACGAGGCCGGGCCGGGGGAGCGGGGACTCCCGCGTGGGCCGTTCCGCACCGCGTTCGCCGAGACCCTCGACCTGTGGCAGCGACTCGACGACCTGGAGCGCGAGCACCGGCTGCCCGGGTCCGAGCCCATCGCCGCGGGACTGGCGCAGGCCATGCACTCGTGGGCGCGCGGCGGGATGCTCGACCGCGTGCTGAGCGAGGCCGACATGGCCGCGGGCGACTTCGTGCGCTGGTCGAAGCAGACGATCGACCTCCTCGACCAGCTCTCGATCGTGGCCGAGCCCGCCCTCGCCTCGACCGCGCGGAAGGCCCTGGAGTCCGTGCGCCGCGGAATCGTCGCCTACTCGGCTGTCTGACAGCGGCCGTCCAGTTCCCGCCGCTTAGGGTATTCACGTGCCTCTCGCCGCCGCGCCGCGCCCGCTCCTGCCCCTGTGGGCCGCTGTCGTGGCCTCGATCGCGGGCGGGGCCGTCCTCGATCTCGCCTACCCCTCCGTCGGCTGGTGGCCGCTGGCGTTCGTGGGCGTCGGGCTGTCGCTCGTCGCCCTCATCGGACGCTCCGTGTGGGGTGCGCTGCTCGTCGGATTCGTCTTCGGCGCCACGTTCTACCTGATCCACATCATGTGGATCACGCGCTACCTCGGCCTCGTGCCGTGGTTCGCCCTCGCCGGTCTCGAGACGGTGTTCATGGCTGTCGGCTCGATCGCGCTGACGCTGGCATATCGATGGATGCCGCGGCTCTTCCGCTCGCGATGGGCGTCGCTCATCGCCCTGCCGATCCTCATCGGCGGCCTGTGGACGGCACGAGAGCTGTTCATGGGCTCGTGGCCCTA
This sequence comes from Microbacterium gallinarum, assembly GCF_014837165.1. Classification (GTDB taxonomy): domain Bacteria; phylum Actinomycetota; class Actinomycetes; order Actinomycetales; family Microbacteriaceae; genus Microbacterium; species Microbacterium gallinarum. The sequence continues at coordinate 398,619 of NZ_JACSPM010000003.1, read as the reverse complement.
CACCGGGTTCCCGTGGGCGCGCATCGGCATGAGTCAGTCCGAGAGCCCGCTGGCGCATCTCGCGTCGTGGACGGGAGTCGCCGGCCTCTCCTTCCTGATGGTGACCTTCACCGCCGCAGCCATCGAGTGGTGGCGCGCCGCCCGGTTCCGGGACGTGCGCACCGCGCTTCCCTCGATCGGCCTGGCAGCCCTGCTCCTGCTCGTGCCCGCCTTCCCGACGAGCCCGGCCGGCACCCTGCGGGTCGGCAGCGCACAGGGGAACGGCCCCTCCGGCTACTTCGACCCGCGCGACCGCAATGACGTGCTGAACGCGCAGCTGGCGGCATCCGCTCCGCTTCTCGATGAGGACGTGGACGTCCTGCTCTGGCCGGAGGGGGGCATCGACTCCGACCCCACCCGCAATGAGAGCACGGCGCGCACGCTCGATGCGCTCTCGGAGCGGATCGGCGCACCCCTGATCGTCAACGCGGCGACCACGCGCGGCGAGGACACGTTCAACACCTCCATGCTATGGAAGGCCGGCGAGGGTGCGGTCCAGTACCACGACAAGACCAACCCCGTGCCGATGGGGGAGTACGTGCCCGACCGGTGGTTCTACGAGTCGCTCGCCCCCGACCTCATCGGCCTGATCCAGCGGGAGTACACGCCCGGGACCAATGCGCCGTTCCTCGACCTGGGCGGGGTCGGCGTCGGTCTCGCGATCTGCTTCGACGTCATCTACGACGAGGTCATCTGGGCCGGCGCGCGGGACGGCGCCGAGGTCTACATGTTCCAGACGAACAACGCCGACTTCCGCGACACCGACGAGAACCTCCAGCAGCTGGCGTTCGCCCGCATGCGCGCGGTCGAGACCGGCCGTTCGGTCGTGAACCTGTCGACGGTGGGCACCAGCCAGGTGATCGCGCCCGACGGCAGCACCCTCGACGGTCTCCCGGCCGGCGAGGCGGGGCACATGCTGACCGAGGTGCCGCTGCGCACCGGGCTGACGCCCGCCGTCATCGCGGGCCCGTGGGTGCAGGCGCTGCTCGGCTGGGGCAGCCTTCTCGCACTCGTCGCGCTGGGCATCGCGGTGGCGCTCACCGGGCGGCGGCACGCGAAAACGCCGGCTCCCGTAGGAACCGGCGTCGCGCAGGCGGCTGACTGAGCGTCAGGCGCTGATCTTGTCGAGGGTGACGTCCTCGCCGGCGCCACGACGGGCGCGGACGTAGGCGAGACGCTCCTCGAGGAGCTCTTCGAGCTCGGGCAGAGTGCGCCGCTCGAGGAGCATGTCCCAGTGCGAGCGGGGCGTCTTGTCACCCGAGTGATCGACCGTCGCGGTGCCCTCACCGACGCGCAGGAGCGCCTCCGCACCACAGGTGCGGCACTCCCACGCCGGGGGAACCTCGGCGTCGGCCGCGAAAGTCAGTGTCGTGTCACGTCCGCAGGACGTGCACGAATAGATGTGCTGTGCACGCTCATGGAACACGACGCCCTCTTCGCTCTGTAGGCTCTGGGCGCCGAGTCGGATGCCGCGCAAGCTGCGGTCTGCCATTTTGTGGTCCTCTCGTCGCTGTATAGGTATAACCAAGCGACCTGAGCGGATCATCCGAAAGGGGCTTGCGCGTGCGCCTTTCACAGTGGATGCACAGCGGGGGAGAGAGCGCCGCCCGTTCCGCCCGCCGAAGCCAGGTCAGCCCAGGGTGCGGAGGGCCACATCGGCCCTGTCGGTCACCACGCCGTCGACCCCCGACCCGATCAGCCGGCGCATGTCACCCGGGTCGTTCACGGTCCACACATGCACCTCGACGTCATGGCGGTGGGCTGCGGAGATCAGCCGCGGCGTGAGGATGCGCAGACGGCCCTGTCGCTCGGGGACCTGCAGCACGTCCACGCCCTGGAGCGCACGACGCACGAGTCGATCCGAGCGCGCGGCGAGGGCTGCGAGCACCCGCCCGATCGTCGCCGAACCGGCGGAGGTGGCGGGGCGGATGCCGCGCGCCGACGCTTCAGCGGCGGCGAGGGCAGCGCGCCGCCGCTGATCGGAGAAGCTCGTGAGCAGCACGCGGGCGCCGTGCGGCGCCACGATCCGGCCGACGGGCACCGCGGCTGCCGCCGCCTTGACGTCGAGGTTGAACCGGAGAGTGGGGAATGCGTCGAGCGCCTGCGCGAGCGTGATCAGCCCGCCACGGCCGGACATCAGCTCCGCGAGCTCGACGGACGTGATCTCGGCGACGAGCCGGGGGTCACCGGTCACCCGCGAGAGGTCGTCGTCGTGGAACAGCACCACGACCCCGTCTGCGGTGACGTGGCAGTCCGACTCGACATACTCGGCGCCCGCCGAGTGGGCTGCGGCGATGGCGGCGAAGGAGTTCTCCTCGACGCCGTGCGCGGCATCCTCCGCCACCACCAGCCCCCGATGCGCGAGGACCCGCGGGGTGCGGGCGCCCTCGAACCAGGGGTGGGTCACAGAGCGGGCGGCTCGACGCCGCGCTGCGGCTTGGGTGCGTCGGCCGCGCCGCCGAGGAATGAGCCACTGAGCCCCTTGAGCGCCTCGGTGAACTCACTCGGGATGATCCAGACCTTGCTCGAGGCGCTGTCGGCGATCTTCGGCAGGGTCTGCAGGTACTGGTAGGCGAGGAGCTTGTCGTCGGGGTTGCCGATGTGAATGGCATCGAAGACCGTCTGGATCGCCTCTGCCTCGCCCTGGGCGCGCAGCACTGCGGCCTGCTTGTCGCCCTCGGCCTTCAGGATCTCGGCCTGTCGCTGGCCTTCCGCCGTGAGGATGGCCGACTGCTTCGTGCCCTCGGCCGTGAGGATGAGAGCGCGGCGGTCCCGCTCGGCGCGCATCTGCTTCTCCATCGAGTCCTGGATCGAGTGCGGCGGGTCGATCGCCTTGAGCTCGACGCGCCCGACGCGGATGCCCCACTTGCCTGTCGCCTCGTCGAGGACGAGACGCAGCTGACCGTTGATGTTGTCACGGCTCGTAAGTGCCTCTTCGAGGTTCAGGCCACCGACGACGTTGCGCAGTGTGGTGGTGGTCAGCTGCTCGACGGCGCCCAGGTAGTTGGCGATCTCGTAGGTCGCGGCCCGGGCGTCGGTCACCTGGAAGTAGACCACGGTGTCGATCGAGACGACCAGGTTGTCTTCGGTGATCACCGGCTGCGGCGGGAACGAGACGACCTGCTCGCGCATGTCGATCAGGGGGCGAAGGCGGTCGATGAACGGCACCAGGAGGTTCAGACCCGGGCTGAGCGTCTTGTGGTAGCGACCGAGGCGCTCGACGATGCCTGCGCTCGCCTGCGGAATGATCCGGATCGAGCGGACGATCACGACCAGCACGAAGATGAAGACCGCGACCGCCAGGAGCCAGGCGATCGTGGTGGGAATCAGGGTGTCGAGGTCGGTCATGCGCGGGGATCCTCCGTCGGAGATGCGGTCGGGGCGTCGGAGCGCACGACAGCGGTGGCGCCGTCGATCCGACTGACATGGATGGGGGTGCCCGGCTCGAGCTCGCCGGTCTCGGAGCGCGCCGTCCACACGTCTCCATTGGCGAGCTTGACCTGGCCGCCGTGCGTGGAGACGGTCGCGATGACACGGCCGCGCAGATCGATGAGGGCATCGACGTTGGAGGGCGTCGGATCCTCACCGCGCCGAAGGCGCCGCAGCAGCGGCGGACGGAGGAAGAGGACGAGCACGGCCGCGACGACGCCGGCGACGATGACCTGAAGCCAGATGGGAGCGCCCAGCAGATCGGAGCCGAGACCCGCGAGACCTCCGATGCTCAGCATCAGGAACGTGAAATCGAGGGTGAGCATCTCGATGACGAGGAAGACGAGGATCAGCACCAGCCACCCGATCCACGCCCACTGCTCGATGGTCTGGATGAGCTCCACGATGTGCCTCCTTGTCCCTCGAACCTAGCAGGTAGGGTCGAGGGCGTGACTGAGACATCCCCCACACTTCCCGCCGGTTCGCTGAGCGGCAAGACCGCGCTCGTGACCGGTTCCTCACGCGGCATCGGCGCCGACACCACGCGCTATCTCGCCGAGGCGGGCGCGAACGTCGTCATCAACTACCGCAACAAGGCGCCGCGTGCGGAGAAGCTCGCCACCGAGCTGCGCGAGCTCGGCGTCGAGGTGCTCGTCGTCGGCGCCGACCTCACCGACCCGGACTCGGTGCAGGCGATGTTCGACGAGGTCGGCCGTGCCTTCGGCAGCCTCGACATCCTCGTGCTCAACGCCTCGGGCGGCATGGAGTCCGGCATGGCAGAGGACTACGCGCTGCGGCTCAACCGCGACGCGCAGGTGCGCGTGCTCGAGACCGCCCTGCCGCTCCTCGGCGACGGATCGCGCGTCGTGTTCGTCACGAGCCACCAGGCGCACTTCATCCGCACCACCCCGACCATGCCGGAGTACGAGCCGGTCGCCCTCTCTAAGCGCGCCGGCGAGGACGCTCTGCGCGAGCGCATCCCCGCCCTGAGCGAGCGCGGCATCGGCTTCGTGGTCGTGTCGGGCGACATGATCGAGGGCACGATCACCGCGACGCTCCTCGAGCGCGCCAACCCCGGGGCCATCGCGGCCCGCCGCGACGACGCCGGCAAGCTCTACAACGTGTCGGAGTTCGCCGCCGAGGTCGCTGCGGCCGCACTCGACCCCGTCCCGGCGGGCAACACCCGCCTGGTCGGCGACACGAGCTCGTTCGCGGGGGAGTGACGCGTGCGCGCGCTCGACATCGACACGCTCGTCTCCGTCGGTCGGCCCGCCATCGCGCCTGACGGCTCGTTCGCCGTGTTCGCGACCTCGCGCCCCGACATCGAAGCCAACCGCGCGGTCGGCCAGCTCTGGCGCGTCGATCTGCCCGACGGCACTCCCCGCCGCCTCACGCGCGGCACGTCCGACTCCGGGCCCCGCCTGTCGCCGGACGGGCAGACCCTCGCCTTCGTGCGCGCGGACGCCAAGGGCAAGGGTCAGGTCTGGGTCGTTTCCTCCGCCGGCGGCGAGCCCGTGCAGGCGACCGACTCCGTGCTCGGCGTCGAGGGCTTCGCGTGGTCGCCCGACGGGCGCACACTGGCCTTCGCCGCGCGGGTGCCCGAGAAGGGGCGATACGGCAGTGTGGAGGGATTGGATTCCGCGGCCGAGGCGCCCCGCCACATCACCGGCATCCGCTGGCACGCCAACGGACTCGGGTACATCGCCGACCGCCCCTCGCACGTGTTCGTCGTCGACGCTCCGGCGACCGACTCCGAGCCGTTCTACGAACCCGCCCCGGCTGTCCGCGAGAGCGATGCGACCCCGCCCAAGAAGAAGACGGTCGGGTCCGACGCACGCCAGCTCACCGAGGGTGCTGCGTCGCACGGCGGCGTCGTCTTCTCCGCCGACGGCACCGAGGTGCTGACCGCGGTCGACGAGATCGAGCCGTCGCGCCGCGACCTGCGCACGCGCGTCATCGCCGTGGCCGTCGACGGATCAGGCTGGCGCGAGGTGCTGGGTGTCGACGCCGGGCTGTCGCTCTACGGCCTCGAGGTCGCACCTGACGGCGCCGTCGCGCTCCTCGGCCACGAGGTCGGCGAAGACGGCATCGACTTTATCGCGCCCGGCGTGGCACTGTGGCTCCTCGGGGCCGACGGACCGCGCCGTCTGACCGATGCGGAATCCATCGACCTCGGCGAGGTCGGGAGTCACATCACACCGGTCGGGGACGACTTCCTCGTGCAGGACCGCGCCCGCGGCCGCGTGCGGCTGCTCCGCGTCACGCGCGACGGTCAGGTGAGCGACGTGCTCGGCGGCGACGTCGAGGTGGCGGGTCACGCCTCCGCGGCGGACCGCATCGTCGCCGCTGTCGCGACCCCCGACTCGTACGGAGAGCTCGTGCTCGTCGAGGACGGGGCCGACCGCACGCTCACCGCCTTCGGGGCGCGGGCCGCGGCATCCGGAATCACCACGCCGCGCGAGCTCGAGGTCGACGGACGCGACGGCTATCCGGTCCACGGCTGGGTCGCCGTCCCCGAAGGGGACGGGCCGTTCCCGGTCATCCTGCAGATCCACGGCGGACCGTATGCGTCGTACGGCGTGCACCTGTTCGACGAGACGCAGGTCCTCGTCGATGCCGGCTACGCCGTCGTCTACAGCAACCCGCGCGGCTCCGCCGGCTACGGGCGCGCGCACGGACGCAGCATCCGCCAGGCCATGGGCACTGTCGACTTCGCCGACGTCATCGACTTCCTCGAGGGCGCGATCGCGTCGGATCCCCGCCTGGACGGCACGCGGGTCGGCGTGATGGGCGGCTCGTACGGCGGCTACCTCACCGCGTGGGTCATCGCCCACGACCACCGCTTCGCCGGGGCCATCGTCGAGCGCGGATTCCTCGACCCGGTGTCGTTCCAGGGCACGAGCGACATCGGCACGTTCTTCGGCGACGAGTACGTGGGGATCGACGCCGACGCCATCGCACGACAGAGCCCGATGGCGGTGGTCGAGCAGGTGACGACGCCGACCCTCGTCATCCACTCCGAGCTCGACTTCCGGTGCCCGCTCGAACAGGCGACGCGCTACTACGCGGCGCTCAAGCGCAACGGGACCGAGGCCGAGATGCTCGTCTTCCCCGGCGAGAATCATGAACTCACCCGTTCGGGTCAGCCGCGCCACCGCGTGCAGCGCTTCGACGCGGTGCTCGACTGGTGGGCTCGGCACCTGCCGGTCGACTGACCGATCACAGCACGCAGAAGGGCCCCCCCCCGCCCCCCCGGCCGCGCGGGGGGGCCCCTTTCTGCGTGGGAGCGATGAGTCAGAGGTCCTTCTTGCCGAAGGTGAACGCGCGCACCACGTTGATGATGCCGAGCACGATGAGTGCGATGCCGATCAGCCACCACAGGACCGCGGCGCCCCACAGGGGCGAGAAGAGCAGCACGATACCGGCGATGATGCTGATGATCGCGAAGAAGATGGACCACCCCTTCGACGCGGCGTCGCCGAGGGTCGAGAGAGCGACGATGCCTTCGACGATCCACATGATGCCGACGAGGATGCCGATGAAGACGGCCAGCCAGGCTGTCGTCTGGCCGAGGTTCATCAGTGCGACGACACCCGCGATGACGAAGAGCACTCCGAGCGCGATGTGTCCGATACGCGCCCATCCGCCCTTGTTCTTGGAGAAGATGCCGAGCCCGGCGTACACGAGCCCCGCGGCGATGGCGTAGATGGCGATGATCGCGGCGACGACCATGGCGGTCTTGCCCGGCCACGCCAGGATCAGGATGCCGACGATGACCGCGAGAACACCGCCGATGCCGAGCGCCGTGCGGATGCCGTTGACGGCCGACTTCTCGGCCGCGTCTGCTGTGGACATGCGAGGGTCCTTTCTGGGAATTTGCTGTTAACGAGCGGTCAAAGCTTAGACCCGGGGTCGAATATCAGCGCATTGCACAGTGCGTGTCGCGCAGTCGAGCGCGAAGAGCGCCGATTTCCGCTCTCGCGCACGCGGCGGCCTCGGTACTACGGTGAGCGTGCGCGCAGTCCGATACGGAGGCACCATGGCAGTCTTCTCACGCGGTTTCGGGGCACGACGTCGGGAGAGCGATGCGAACCTGCCGCCGGGGCAGTACCTGACCGAGGACTTTCCCGTGCTGTCGGCCGGGCCCACGCCGCGCGTCGATACGGCGGAGTGGTCGTTCGGTGTGCGGAACGAGTCGGGGGAGCTCGTGTCCTGGACCTGGGACGAGTTCATGGCGCTGCCGATCGAGGACGTCTCGACCGACATCCACTGCGTGACCCGGTGGTCGAAGCTCGGCACGTCGTGGCGCGGCGTGTCCCTGGACACGGTCTTCGAGCACGTCGACACCGACGCCGCCTTCGCCATGGCGCACTCGTACGGCGGTTACACCACCAACATCCCGCTGGAGGACCTCCTCGGCGGAAGGTCGTGGGTCGCATTCGAGTTCGACGGCGCGCCGCTCGACCCCGAGCACGGCGGACCCGCCCGGCTGCTGGTCCCGCACCTGTACTTCTGGAAGAGCGCGAAGTGGGTGCACGGCCTCACGCTCATGGACGATGACGAGCCGGGGTTCTGGGAGCAGAACGGCTACAACATGCACGGCGACCCGTGGACCGAGGAGCGGTATTGGTGATCGTCGGCGGCTGGCGCCCCGCCCGGGTCTCCTCGGTCGAAGAGGCGACGCCGAGCGCCCGCGTGCTGCGACTGGACGTCGAGGACTGGCCCGGCAGCGACGCCGGCCAGCACGTCGACATCCGGCTGACCGCCGAGGACGGCTACCAGGCCGAGCGCTCGTACTCGCTCGGATCATACGGCCCGGGTCCGGTCATCGAGCTCGCGGTCGACGAGATCCCCGACGGCGAGGTGTCGCCGTACCTCGTGCGCGACGTGCTCCCCGGCGATGAGCTCGAGGTGAAGGGACCGCTCGGCGGCTACTTCGTGTGGCGGGCCGGGGGAGAGGGGCCGGTGCAGCTCATCGCCGGAGGGTCGGGGATCGTCCCGTTGATGGCGATGGCGCGTGCGGCTCGGGATGCTGCGGCCGCGGCATCCTTCCGCCTGCTGTACTCCGTCCGCAGACCCGAAGACGCGATATATCGTGATGAGCTCGAGGAGTCGGCGCACGACGGGGGAGTGGCGGTCACCTGGGCGTTCACGCGGGAGGCTCCTGCGGGATGGACCGGACGCGTCGGCCGGCTCGACGACGAGGCGATCCGCGCAGCCGTCTGGCCGACGGACGATGCGCCGACGGTGTTCGTGTGCGGACCGACCGGGTTCGTCGAGCACGTCGCCGATGCGCTCGTGCGTCTCGGGCATCCGCCGGCACGCGTGAAGACGGAACGATTCGGGGGCGCATGATGCGTGCGGAGAATGCGACATCCACGGTCGACGGGAACGCGCTGGCCGGCATGATGGACGACCTGCTCGCGAGCGAGATCACGGTCATGACGGCGGTGTGCGGCGGATGCGGTGCGGCGGGACCGCTGGCCGAGACGGTCGTGGAGCTCGACGACACCGCGGCCATCGTGCGCTGCCGCTCGTGCACGCACACGCTCTTCACCGTGCTGCGAGAGGCAGGGCGGACCCGCGTCGTGATCGGGATGCTCCGGGAGCTCTCCGACTCGTGACGCCGCCTCCGGGTCAGCCCAGGAGCAGCGTGACGACGATGAGCACCGGGAGGCAGCCGAGGGTGGTCAGGAACACGGTGTCCCGCGAGATCGTCTCGCCGACGTCGTAGCGCTGCGAGTAGTTGAAGACGTTCTGCGCGGTGGGGAGCGCGGCGAGCACCACGACCACGAGCACGTCCTGATCACTCAGCCCGAAGACGAACTCGGCGACCACCCACGCCACGAGGGGCATCGCGACGAGCTTGAGCGTCGTCGCGAGGACGATGTCGCGCCGCCGGCCCGACGGGGAGAGCACGCGCTGGCCGACGAGCGACATGCCGTAGCTGATCAGCAGCACCGGCACGCACGCGTTGGCGATGAGAACGAGGGGTTCGAGCACGACAGGCGGCAGCTCGATCCTGCTGACCGAGACGAGCGTGCCGAGCACGGAGCCGAGCACGATCGGGTTCGTCGCAGTGCGGACGATGGAGCGCCACAGGGTCGCGCGGCCGAAGGTCACGGCATCCAGGATCGACATCGTGATCGGGGTGAAGATCAGCAGCTGCAGCAGGATGACCGGTGCCGGGTACGCGGCACTGCCCAGCAGGTACAGCGACAGCGGGATGCCGATGTTGTTCGAGTTCACCTGCCCGGCGCTGAGCGCGCCGATCACGGTCTCGCCGACGGAGCGCCTCCACACGAAGCGTGCGATGAGCACGAACACCGCGAACATCGCGACTGCCGCGATGGCCGACACCGGGAGCAGCGCCGAGAACAGCGTGCGCACGTCGGCCTGGGCGAGCACGACGAACAGGAGGAAAGGCGAGAGCACGAAGAACGTGAGCCGGGCCAGCACCGGGCGGCCGTGTTCGCCGAGCAGATCGATCCGGCCGATGATCCACCCGACGAGGATGGCGACGCCCACGACGACGAACCCGGTGAGCGACTCCAGCACGCTACGAGCCTAAGCGGGGTCGGTAGCGTGGCACGCGTGGATGACATCGAGCGGCATCTGAGCGGCGGCAACATGGCGCCGGTGATCCGCGTCGGCGACACCGTGCGCCGCGTCACGGGCCGGTGGACTCCGGCGGTCCACCGGCTGCTGGCCGCGCTGGCCGACGCCGGCGTCGACGGTGTGCCGCGCGTGCTCGGGCTGGATGCGCAGGGCCGCGAGATCCTGACCTACCTCGAGGGGGAGATCCTCAGCGACGCGGCCCCGGATGTGAGGTGGGCCGGGGAGGTCCTCGACGCGGCCGGTCGCCTGCTGCGGCGGGTCCATGACGCGGGCGCCGCCCTCGTGGCCGATGAGTGCCTCGTATGGCGGTCGCCGCGGCGCGAGCCTGCGGAGGTGATCTGTCACAACGACTTCGCGACCTACAACCTCGTCGTGCGCGACGGAGGGCTCGTCGGCGGGATCGACTTCGACTTCGCGTCGCCGGGGTCGCGGCTGTGGGATCTGGCGTACCTCGCGTACCGGATCGTGCCGTTCGCCGAGGACGCGGTGGGTGCCGACGGGTTGAACAAGGATCGCAGGCTCGCGCAGCTGATCGACGCGTACGGCATGCCGTTCGCCGGCGCGGAGGTCATGGACGTCATGGCGAAGCGGCTCGACGATCTCGCGGCCTTCACACGCGACCGAGCGGGCGAGACCGGACGGGCCGACTTCCTCGAGCACGCGGCGATGTACCAGCGGGATGCCGCGGCCCTGCGCCTGCGCTCCTGAATGAGCCGCGCCGCGCCGGGTCAGCCCGCTGCATCGACGTCGTCGGGAAGGCGCCGTCGTGGCCGCAACGACGGGAACGTGGCGACGGCGAGGAGAGTCGCTGCTGCCGCGGCGATCGCCGCGGCGACATGTGCGGCCGAGAGTCCCGCTTCTGCTGCGGCCAGGTCGGTGCCTCCGGTGGTGAGCACGGCGGCGCGACGGTATGCGTCCACGGCGCCGAACGCGGCGATGCCGATGGCGCCGCCGATCTGGGCCGTCGAGGACGCGAGGCCCGAACTGACGCCCGCATTGCGCGCGGCCATGCCGCTGGAGATCACCAGCGTGGTCGGCGTGAAGCTGAAGGCCACTCCAGCGGCTGCGATGACGAGAACAGGGAGCACGCGCCAGACGTACGACATGCCGTTGTCGATCGTCGCGAACAGCAGATGAGCGACGAGGAGCATGATGAGCCCCATGACGGTCACCCGCTCGGGTCCGAAGCGGGCGAGCGCGCGGGGGAGGACCAGCGTGCTGATGGCGAAGCCGGCGAGCGAGGTGGGGAGCATGGCGAGACCGGCGAGGGCGGGTTCGTAGCCGAGCACCTGCTGGATGAGCAGCGCGACCAGCACGAAGCACGCGATCCTCGCGCCACCGCCGAGCAGGTTGACGACGATGCCTCCGGCGACACGCGGCTCGCGCAGGGCCGGGAGGGACAGGACGGGGTCGGATGAGCGGCGCTCGACGAGGACGAAGCCGATGCCGGCGGCAAGGGCGACGACCGCCGCCACCACGACGTCGACCGACGCGAGCCCGGCGTGCGGGATGCTCAGGACGCCGAAGACCACGGCGCCGGCTGCCAGGGTGATGAGAGCCGCACCCGTGGCGTCGAAGGTGCGACGCGTCGCAGGCGCGTCGCGCTCGAGACGGAGCCAGCCCGCACCGCCGACGAGAGCGGCGGCCGCCGCGGTGACGAACATGACGCTCTGCCAGCCGAGCGCGCCGGTGAGGATGCCGCCGACGGTGACGCCGAGCGCGCCGCCCGCCGTGGACGCCGCGCCCCACCAGGCCATCGTCCGCGTCTTGGACGGCCCTGAGAAGGTCGCGAGGATGACGGACATGGCCGCAGGGCTGAGCATGGCCGACCCCGCGCCCTGCACCAGACGCGCGAGCACGAGCATCGTCTCGTCGGGAGCGAAGCCGCCGAGGACGGAGCCGGCGGCGAGCACGGTGGCCCCGATGAGGAACATGCGCCGGCGTCCGAAGATGTCGGCGGCGCGTCCGGAGATCAGCAGAAGACCGCCGAAGGTCAGGAAGTAGGCGTTGAGCACCCATGCGGTGCCGACGGCTGTGAGCCCGAGGTCCTCGGCGATGGACGGCAGAGCGACGTTCAGGATGCTGGAGTCCAGCATCACCACGAGCTGTGCGGCGACGAGGGTCAGGACCAGCGGCAGATTGCGTTCACGCATGGACAGTGGGCTCCAGGGGCTGGCAGTTCGCGGCGCGGATCACCGACGTGACCCGGGTGAGCGGATCCGCGACAGCGACGATACCCGCGAGCGACGCATCCTGCTCGACCGAGGAGAATCGGTGGCGTGTCCAGAACAGTCCGTCGCCGATAATGCACATTATGTCAACTCGGTGTGATGAGCCGAGAGAAGCGGTCCGCGATCATCGGGCGCGACCGCGCTTCCCCGCGCAGGCTTGTCCGTGAAGGAGGAACCGTGATCGCATCGCTCAACCGCACGGTCGAGGTCGTCGAGACGCACCTCACCGACGACATCGACATCGCGTCGCTCGCTCGCGACGCCGGCACGACGGAGTACCACCTCCGCCGGATGTTCTCGTCGCTCGCCGGGATGCCGCTTTCCGAGTACGTGCGGCGCCGGCGGATGACGGCCGCTGCGGCAGACGTCGTTTCCGGCGACGAACTGCTCACGGTCGCGGTGCGCTACGGCTACGGCTCGACGGAGGCGTTCGCGCGGGCGTTCCGCGCGGTGCACGGCGTCGGTCCCGGCGACGTGCGGCGTGACGGCGGTCCCCTTCGCTCACAACCGCAACTCAGGTTCCGCCTGACCGTAGAAGGGAACTCCCCCATGGACACCCGCATCGCAGATCGCCCCGCCTTCCGCCTGGTCGGCCACGCCGCGCGCGTGCCGCTCATCCACGAAGGCGCCAACCCGCACATCCAGTCCCATATCGCGTCCCTTCCCGCCGAGGCGCATGCGCGCCTGAAGGCTCTGAGCGACACCGAGCCCGCCGGCATCCTGCAGGTCAGCGACGACGTCGCGCCCGACTACACCGAAGACAGCGAGCTCACCTATCTCCACGGCGTCGCGATGAGCGAGGATTCGGCCGTGCCGGACGACCTCGACACCATCGAGGTGCCGGCGGGCTCCTGGGCGGTGTTCCGTGCGGAGGGCGACTACCCCGCCGCGCTGCAGTCGACGTGGGCGGCGACGGCGACCGACTGGTTCCCCTCGAACCCGTGGCGCCTTCGCCCCGGCCCCTCGATGGTCGCCGTGCTCGACCGCTCCCCCGACTTCGCCACCGCGACGTGCGAGCTCTGGCTGCCCGTGGAGCGCGCGTAGCAGACCCGGTGCTGGCAGACTGCCGTGGTGGCTCCCTCCCCCGACCTCGTCCGGCTGTGGCCGGCCGCCGGCGTGCGCGTGCGGTCCGGTGACCTCGAACTCCGGTGGATCGACGACGGTCTTCTGCTCGACCTCGCGGCGGTCGCGGCCCAGGGCGTGCACGACCCGGACGCGATGCCCTTCGAGCACCCGTGGACGCGGGGAACGCCCGATGAGGTCGCGCGCAGCGTTCTGGCGTACCAGTGGGATGCCCGTGCGCGGGTCTCCCCCGCGAAGCTCGTCCTCGAACTCGGCGTGCTCGCAGACGGCGTTCCCGTCGGCGTGCAGGGACTCGTCGCGGTCGATTGGCCCGTGCTCCGCCGCGTGCAGACCGGGTCGTGGCTGGGGATCGAGCATCACGGCAAGGGCATCGGCCGACGCATGCGCGTGCTCGTGCTGGAGCTCGCGTTCGCGGGCCTCGGCGCCGCGGAGGCGGTCTCAGGCGCCTTCGCGGACAACCCTTCATCCAACGCCGTGTCTCGACGGCTGGGGTACGAGCCGAACGGCTCCGTGCAGGTCGCGCGCGACGGTGTCGCCGCCCTCCACCACAACTACCGGATGTCGCGGGAACGGTGGGAGGAGCTGCGGTCTCGGCACTCGGCGATCCTCGGGGCGCCGATCGAACTCGAGGGCGCCGCACCCCTTCGGGCGCTGCTCGATCGCGGCTGACCCCCTCGCCGCAGACGGCGAACGGGGGCGGAGCCGTCCGGCCCCGCCCCCGTTCGAACGATGATGTGGTCAGAGACCGACGGTGTCATCCGGAGTGGTCGTCGACCGGCGGGTCACCCGCTCGTTGGCGGTCGGGTCGACTGCAGTGTGCGTCACCGACTCCGAACGGCGGCGGCGTGCCATCAGGACGATTCCGACGAGGAAGATCACCAGGCCGGCACCCATCAGGATGTAGCCGATCATGTCGAGGTTCACCCATTCGACTTCCACGTTCACCGCGAACGCGAGGATGGCGCCGATGGCGAACAGTGCGATTCCTGCTCCGATGCTCATGCGAGGTTCCTTTCCGGGGCACGGCGATCGGCCCTCCCCTGTGTTCGGGACGCAACCGTCCCGACAGATACGCTCCCCGATCCGGCGTACCTCGTGCAGGGGGTTGACAATCCTGCCGTTTCAGGGCATTCACGTCCCGTCCACGACCTTCGCTGCCGCCGAGTGAGGCCGCGTATCCTCCGCTCCCGCGCCGATCCGCGTGGCCCCGACCCGGGCTTTGTAGGGTGGCGGTACCCGTCGGAAGGATGCCCGTGCCCTCTCCCCTCGCCATCTCGCCCGAGGTCCGCGCCGCGGTCGCCGCGGGCGACCCCGTGCTCGCGCTCGAGTCGACGATCTTCACCCACGGACTGCCGAGGCCGCGCAACCTCGCCGTCGCTCTCGAGGCCGAGGAGCGCGTGCGCTCCCTCGGAGTGGTGCCCGCGACGATCGGTGTGATCGACGGCCGGCCCACCGTCGGCCTGTCGACCGCCGAGATCGAGCGCCTGTCCACCAGCGACGACGTCGTGAAGGCGAGTCTGCGCGACGTCCCCGTCCTCACCGCGAAGGGACGCAGTGCCGGCACGACCGTCGCGGCGACGGCGTACCTCGCCGACCTCGCGGGAGTGAGGGTCTTCTCCACCGGCGGCCTCGGCGGCGTGCATCGCGAGGCGCAGCAGACCTTCGACGAGAGCGCTGATCTCGGCACGCTTGCGACACTCCCGCTCATCGTCGTGAGCGCGGGGGTCAAGTCGGTCCTCGACATCCCGCTGACGCTCGAACGGCTGGAGACGCTGAACCTGGCCGTCGTCGGCTATCGCACCACCGACTACCCCGGCTTCTACATCGCCGACTCCGGGCACGACATCGATCACGCCGTCGACTCCCCCGCCGAGATCGCCGAGATAGCCCGCGCGCGCGACGGGCTCGGCATCCGATCCACTCTTCTGGTCGCGAACCCCGTCGCCGCCGATTCCCAGCTCGACCCGGCTCTCCACGACGAGGTGCTCGCCCGCGCGCTCGCGGCCGCCGCGGCCCAGGGCGTGACGGGTCACGACACCACCCCGTTCCTTCTCGATTTCGTGCAGCGCGAGACGGGCGGGCGCAGTCTCGACGTCAACGTCGAGGTCTACCGCGGCAACGTCGAGCTCGGTGCGCTGATCGCCCTCGAGCTGGCGGAACGCGCCTGATGCTCGCCGTCATCGGCGACCTGGTCGCCGACCTGATCGTGCTCGGGGGCTCCTCGCTCGAACGCGGCACCGACAACCCAGCCGAGGTGCGGATCACGCGTGGCGGGAGCGCGGCGAACGTGGCCGCGGCGGCCGCGCCGCGGCATCCCGTGCGCTTCATCGGCCGAGTCGGCGACGACACCATCGGCCGCGCGCTCATCGCCGAGATGGCTGCTGCCGGAGTCGACGTGCGGGTGCAGCAGGAAGGACGCACGGGTGCCATCGTCGTGCTCGTCGACGCCGACGGAGAGCGCACCATGATCACCGACCGGGGGGCGGCAGCAGACCTCGCCGAGATCGACCCCGGTTGGCTCGACGGCGTCGACTGGGTGCACCTGCCGCTGTACGGCTTCGCCGAGCCCGCCTCGAGAGCGGCGGTGACGGATGCCGCGGCCTCCGCGGCTCGCAGGGGGGCGCGCGTCAGCCTCGACCTGTCGAGCGTGGCCACGATGCGCGGTCTCGGTGCGGCGCAGCTGAAGCACATCGTCGACGACCTCGCCCCGGCCGTCGTGTTCGCCAATGCGGATGAGGCCCGCACGGCGACCGAAATCGACCTGGATCTGACGGCTGCCGTGTTCATCGTGAAGCGCGGCGGCGACTCCGTGCTCGTGACCGAGGGCGACTCCCGCGTCGAGGTGCCGGTGAACCGGGTCGACGATGTGCTCGACTCGACCGGCGCCGGGGACGCGTTCGCCGCGGGCTACCTCACCGCCGCACTGTCGGGTGCCGACCCGTGCGCGAGCGTCCGCGCGGGCAGCGAGCTCGCGATGAGCGCGCTGCGCCGCGCGGGCGCGCTCTGACGTGAGGCTCAGCCGTTCTGCATCGTCGCGAGCACGCGCTCGATGTCGTCGATGAAGGCGTTGTAGCCCTCGATCGTCGCGGCGACCTGCTCGTCGGTGAAGTCGGAGCGGTCCTGGCGGATCGTCAGCTTCGTGCCGCCCTCGACCTCTTCGAGGTCGAACAGCACGGGCAGGCCGGCGTCGTCGCCCGGCTGGTCGGTCAAGGTCATCGCCAGGTGCGCCGGCGGCTCGACGACCTGGTACTCCCCCGACCAGTCGATGCGGTTGCCGTCGGGCAGGTGCATCACCGCACGGAAGGCGCCACCCGGACGCACATCCATCGTCAGCGTCTCCTGCGGCACCTCGACGGCGGCGGTGCCGAACCACACCGCGAAGTGCTCGGGCGTGGTGATCGCCTCGAACACGAGCTCGCGCGGCGCGCTCAGCGTGCGGGTGACGGTGAAGTAGTCAGTCATGGTCGTTCTCCTGATCTGTGCGGTCGTGCGGGTCGGG
This sequence comes from Microbacterium gallinarum, assembly GCF_014837165.1. Classification (GTDB taxonomy): domain Bacteria; phylum Actinomycetota; class Actinomycetes; order Actinomycetales; family Microbacteriaceae; genus Microbacterium; species Microbacterium gallinarum. The sequence goes on along the minus strand of NZ_JACSPM010000003.1, from coordinate 381,720 downwards.
TGTCGAGGGTGAGAGCGCCTGAAGCGCGTTGAGGTACTGGTCGAGGGCGCCGACGCTGTCTTCCCAGAACTGCGCGTAGTTGTCGATCCAGCGGGATGCCGCGGCCAGCGGCCGGGCGTCGAGACGCGCGGGCCGATACTGCGCGTCTCTCCCCCGGGTGACGAGGCCCGCCCCTTCCAGCACGCGGAGGTGCTTCGAGACGGCCGCGAATGTCATGTCGAACGGCGCCGCGAGCTCGCCCACGGTCGCCTCTCCCCCGCTGAGCCGTTCGAGGATCGCGCGTCGGGTGGGATCGGCGAGGGCCGAGAACGTGCGGCTGAGCTGGTCGGTCATGATCACATCTTCATTCAACTGTTCGGTACAGTACCAGTCGGTTGAATACGCGTCAATGATGTCGTCGGAGCACGCTACGGTGACGGAATGGCCCGCGTGATCTTCTACACCGCCACCACCCTGAACGGCTTCCTCGCAGACGATGACGACTCGCTCGACTGGCTCTTCGCCGCACCCGGCGGCGAAGGCGGAGACAGCGACTTCATGGGGTTCCTCTCCGGCATCGGCGTGCTCGTGCAGGGGTCGTCGACCTATGAGTGGGTGCTCCGGCACGAGCAGCTCGTGGAGCACCCCGAGAAATGGCCGACGTACTACGGCGCACGCCCGACGTTCGTGTTCACCGGTCGAGACCTGCCGAACGTACCGGGCGCCGACATCCGCTTCGTCCGAGGCGACGTGACGGACGCCTGGCCTGCGATCCGCGCGGCTGCGGGCGATCGCGATGTCTGGATCGTCGGCGGCGGAGACCTGGCGGGCCAGTTCGCCGATGCGGGCCTGCTCGACGAGATCGTCGTTTCCGTCGCCCCGGCGACGCTGCCCTCGGGCAAACCGCTGCTCCCCCGCCGCATCGGCTCCGACCGGCTGACCCTCACCGGGGTCCGGCAGGCCGGTGCGTTCGCGGAGCTCACCTATGCCGTCGGCGGGGCCGCAGCGTGAGCGACAGCTGGCGGGGTGTGATCGCGGCGCTCCTCAACCCCGACCTACGGACCGTGATGGCCGAGGCGATGGCCGGACCCCCGCTCACGACCGCCCGCCGGGAGCGTGCCGTCGCGCGCCTCGCCGAGCTGGGACTGGTCCGCGAGACCGACGACGGCCTCGTCTTTGCCGACACCCTGCTGCGCGGCATCCTCACGGACAGTCCCGTCGTGAAGGCGACGGGTCCGGCGCGGTTCCTCGACGGCGCGGGCCGCATCGATCGCTTCCCCGTGCACGACAGCGATCGCCGCGAACTGCTTGCATGGGTGGTGGCTCAGGCGTTCGAGCCGGGCGAGGTGCTGAGCGAGAAGCAGACGAACGAACGCCTGGTGCGGTTCACCGACGACGTGGCGGTGCTGCGGAGGTACCTGGTCGACGTCGAACTGCTCGAGCGCACGCGGTCGGGCTCCGAGTACGCACTGGTCGGATCAGAGGCCTGACGGCAGCACGTCGAACCACTCCCCGTGCTTGGGGGCGCGCCCGTCGCCCGACGAGGTGCCGGTGAGCCGTCGCCGAACCCAGGGCCCGACGTGCTCGCGGTAGTAGGCGGCGCCACGCGTGGCCGCGGGCGGCAGCGGCGGCAGCGACCACCAGTCGGCCGGGGGCTCCTGCCCGAGGGCCGTGAGCACGCGAGCAGCCACGCGGTGGTGGCCGCGCGAGTTCATGTGCAGTCGATCCTCCGACCAGTACGGCGGGCTCGACAGCTCACGATCGGGCCAGTTGAACGCCCGGATGATGTCGCTGCGATCGGCGAGCCGCGCGGCGACGGCGGCCGACAGCAGGTCGCCGCGCCGCTGGATCACGCGACTCATCGGCAGCTGGCCGGAGGGATTGGCGCCCGACAGCACGATGAGCGTCACGCCCTCCTCATCGCAGCGCCGCAGCACGTGGGTGAAGGCGTCGACGATGCGCGACACGCTGGTGCGGGGCCGCAGCATGTCGTTGCCCCCGCCGTTGAAAGACAGATGAGTGGGCCGCAGCGCGAGCGCAGGCTCCAGCTGCTGCTCGACGATCGGCCAGACGAGCTTGCCGCGGATCGCGAAGTTCGCGTAGCCGACGGGCTGCCCGGAGGCATCCGCCCATCCCTGGGCGACGAGATCCGCCCAACCCCGCACGCGACCGTCGGGAAGCTCGTCGCCGACGCCTTCGGTGAACGAGTCGCCGATCGCGACGTACCGTACGGATGCCATCGTCCCAGCCTAAGGGCGGCGGTCGACTCTCTCAGCGGTCGTCGAGGGCGACGCCGCGCTTGTCGACGAGGCCCCAGGCTGCGACGGCGGCGACGACGAAGAACGCCGCGAAGACGACGAAGAGCGTCGGAGCACCGCCCATCGCCAGGAGTGCCGGGACGGCAAGCGGTGCGATGATCGACGCGATCCGGCCGACGCCGGCGGCCCAGCCCGAGCCGGTGGCCCGGAGCGACGTCGGGTACATCTCGGGCGTCACTGCGTAGAGCGCTCCCCATGCGCCGAGGTTGAAGAACGACAGTGCCATGCCCGCGGCGATGACGCCGCCCTCACTGCCGACGGTGCCGAACACCACGGCGGAAGCCGCCGACCCCACGAGGAAGACCGAGAGCGTCGCGCGGCGGCCCCACACCTCGATGAGCCAGGCCGCCGTCGCGTACCCCGGAAGCTGAGCGAGCGTGATGATCAGCGTGAAGCCGAACGACCGCACAAGGTCGTATCCCTGCGCCACGAGGATCGACGGGATCCAGATGAACGCACCGTAGTACGAGAAGTTCACGCAGAACCACACCAGCCACAGGCAGGCCGTCCGCATCGTGAACTCGCGGGACCACAGCGACGCGAGACGCGACCCCAGTGAAGACGCCACAGGCGGCTCGGTGTCCGGCGATACACCGGTCGGCTCGGCGACCGCGGAGGTGTCGGCTGCCTCCTCGAACGACTGCACGACAGCCTCCGCGTCGCCGTGCCTGCCCCGTCGCTCGAGCCATCGTGCCGACTCGGGCAGTCCCCAGCGCACGAACAGCGCGTACGCCGCCGGAATCGCCCCGAGCGCGAACGCCCACCGCCACCCCGCCTCCGAGGCGGGGATGACGTAGAACCCGATGAGGGCCGCTGCCGTCCACCCGACGGCCCAGAACGCTTCGAGGATCACGATGAGACGGCCGCGAATGCGCGCAGGCGCGAACTCGCTCACATAGGTCGACGCGACGGGAAGCTCGGCGCCGAGCCCGAGTCCGACGAAGAACCGCAGCACGAGCAGTGCCACCAGCCCGCCGACGAGGGCACTCGCACCCGTCGCGAGCCCGTAGACGACGAGGGTCAGCGCGAAGACTGAGCGCCGTCCGAAGCGGTCGGCGAGCAGGCCGCCGACGCTCGCGCCGATCGCCATGCCGATGAAGCCGACCGAGGCGATCCACGCCGTCTCGTACGGCTGCAGGCTCCATTGGGCCGCCAGCGCCGCGATCACGAACGAGATCAGCCCGACGTCCATCGCGTCGAGAGCCCATCCGAGGCCCGACCCGGTCAGAACGCGCAGGTGCCGGCGAGTGAAGGGCAGCCGGTCGAGGCGCTCCGAGAGCGTCGCCGCTGCGCGGGTGTCGGCATCCGTCATAGCGTCATGCTACGGATGCGCGCGCCCCTGCGTCACTCACGACAGCAGGTCGCGGACCAGCGGCGCCACCTTCGTCCCGTAGAGCTCGATCGAACGCATCATGCGCGCATGCGACAGCGTGCCCGTCGAGAACTTCATGTCGAAGCGCTGCACGCCGAGCGTGCGCACGGTGTCGGCGATCTTGCGGGCGACCGTCTCGGGCGAACCGACGTACAGGGCGCCCTCGGGTCCGACGTCGCGCTGGAAGCGCATGCGGCTGTAAGGCGGCCAGCCTCGCTCGCGGCCGATCGTGTTGTTCATCGCCTCGAATCCCTCGTACGCCTCCTCCCAGGCCTGCTGATCGGTGTCGGCGACGTGGCCGGGCGAGTGCACGCCGATCGGCAGCGGTGCGCGCTCGAACGTCGTCAGGGACCGCCGGTAGAGGTCGGCGAAAGGGCGGAAGCGATCGGCTGGACCGCCGATGATCGCGAGCATGAGGCCGTAGCCGTAGCGAGCCGCGCGGACCACCGACTCGGGGGTGCCGCCGACGCCGACCCAGGCCCGCAGGCCGTTCTCGGTCTTCGGGAACACGTCGGCGTCCGTGAGCGGCGCGCGGAGTGTGCCCTGCCAGGTGACGGGCTTCTCCTCGAGGAGCTGCGAGAACAGATCGAGCTTCTCGTCGAACAGGGCCTCGTAATCGCGCAGGTCGTAGCCGAACAGCGGGAACGACTCGATGAACGACCCGCGCCCGAGGATCACTTCGGCGCGGCCGTGGGCGACGGCGTCGAGCGTCGCGAAGCGCTCGTACACGCGCACCGGGTCATCGCTCGAGAGGACGGTCACCGCAGTCCCGAGGTGGATGCGCTCCGTGCGGGCGGCCGCGGCGGCCAGCACGATCTCGGGGCTCGAAACGGCGAACTCACGGCGATGGTGCTCACCCACGCCGAAGAACGAGAGGCCGACCTGGTCGGCCAGCACCGCCTCGTCCACGACATCCCGGATGGTCTGCGCTCCGGTGCGCAGCTCCCCCGATTCGTCGCGGGTGATGTCGCCGAAGGTGTCCAAGCCCAGCTCGACCGATGCGAGGTCGCTCATCGCGTGTCCTTTCCATTCGCGTGCATAAGACGCACGACCGAAGGAACCACGGAGGAGCAGGCGGCATTCCCCGAGACACGCCGGGCGGCCCGGCGTAACGTGGCCGTATGGCACTCTTCGCCGACCGCTCCGCCGCCGGCCGGGAACTCGCCGAGTCGCTGCAGCCCTGGGCCGGCCAGGACGCCGTGGTGTTCGGGATCCCCCGCGGCGGCGTCGTCGTCGCGGCCGCCGTCGCGCGCTCCCTCGGGCTCCCGCTGGCCGCCGCAGTCGTGCGCAAGCTCGGGGCGCCCTCCCACGAGGAGTTCGCGGTGGGCGCCATCGCGGGCGGTGTGCGCGTCGTGAACGATGCGGCGCTGCGGGCGAGCCATGTCACCCCCGAGCAGCTGGCTTTCGTCGAGGACATGGAGCGCGTCGAGCTCAGGCGCCGTGGTGCGCTCTTCCACACCGACGACGACGTGGACGGGATCACCGCCATCGTCGTCGACGACGGGATCGCGACCGGCGCGACGGCGACCGCGGCATGCCTCTCGCTGCGCGCGCGACGCGCGGAGACGATCGTGCTCGCGGCGCCCGTCGCGCCCGCGGACTGGCGACCGGAGCGCGATGTGGTGGACGAGTACATCTGCCCGCACCGGGTGCGCGACTTCTGGGCCGTCGGGCAGTTCTACGACGACTTCACCCAGACGAGCGACGCGGAGGTCGTGGAACTGCTGACCCACGACCTCCGCGAGTGAACTCGGCTCAGCGCGACAGTGCCGAACGCAGGGTGTCGAGGCCCACGCCGCCGATGTCGAGCGCGCGCTTGTGGAAGCGCTTGATCGAGAAGTCCGCTCCCTCGCGCTCCGCGACATCATCGCGGAGCTGCTCCCAGATGCGCTGACCGACCTTGTAGGACGGCGCCTGGCCGGGCCAGCCGAGGTAGCGCTTGACCTCGAACTGCACGAATTCGTCGGACATGTTCACGTTGTGACGCATGAACTCGAGCGCGAAGTCGGCGTCCCACGTGCCCTGGCCGTCGGGACGCGGCTTGCGCAGGTGCACGCCGATGTCGAGCACGACGCGGGCGGCGCGCATGCGCTGCCCGTCGAGCATGCCGAGACGGTCGGCGGGATCGTCGAGGTAGCCGAGCTGCTCCATGAGACGCTCGGCGTAGAGGGCCCAGCCTTCGGCGTGACCGGAGGTGCCGCCGAGCAGCCGACGGTACGAGTTGAGCTGCGCTCGGTTGTACACCGCCTGCGCGATCTGCAGGTGGTGACCGGGAACGCCCTCGTGGTACACGGTGGTCAGCTCGCGCCAGGTGTCGAAGTCCTCGACGCCCTCCGGCACCGACCACCACATGCGGCCGGGGCGCGAGAAGTCGTCGGTCGGACCGGTGTAGTAGATGCCGCCTTCCTTCGTCGGCGCGATCATGCACTCGAGCTTGCGGATGGGCTCGGCGATGTCGAAGTGCGTCCGGCCGAGTTCGGCGACCGCGCGGTCGCTGGTCTCCTGCATCCACTTCTGCAGCGCCTCGGTGCCGTACAGCTTGCGGGCCTCGTGCTGCTCGAGGAACGCCACCGCCTCTTCGACGGATGCGCCGGGCTTGATCTCGTTCGCGATCGACTCCTGCTCGGCGACCATGCGCGCGAGCTCCTCGACGCCCCACTCGTAGGTCTCGTCGAGGTCGACGGTCGCGCCGAGGAACCGGCGGGAGTGCAGCGCGTACAGCTCACGACCGACCGCGTCGTCGTCGGTCGCCGCTGCGCTCAGTTCGCTGCCGAGGAAGCTCGCGAGCTCGTCGTACGCGACGCGAGCGGCGTTCGCGCTGTCGGACAGCTCACGCGCGAGCGAGGCGGGCAGCTGCCCCTCCTCGGGCGCCGCCTCGGCGACGAACGTCGCGAAGAAGCCCTCGTCTTCGGTGTAGCGCGCGATCTGCGTGACGACCTCGGCCACCTGACGGCGTGCGGGGACGACTCCGCGGGCGATGCCCTCGCGCAGCGTCTCGATGTAGCCGTCGAGGGCACCGGGGACGGCCTTGAGGCGCGTCGCGACGACGCTCCAGTCGTCGGCGGTCGCTGTCGGCATGAGGTCGAATGCCGACCGGATGTCCTGTGCAGGCGATGCGATCACGTTGATGTCGCGCAGGTGCCAATTCGCCTCGTTGAGCTCGATGCCCACCTGGATCTCGCGGGTGAGGTCTTCCTGGGTGACGACGTCGATGTCGTCGACCGGGGTCGCCTCGGCGAGAGCTGCCAGCGTCTTTCGCCCCTCTTCGACGAGCCGCTGCTGGCCGGCGGGGCTGTAGTCGCCGAACCGGTCGTTGTACTCCGAACGGCCGATGTACGTGGCCAGCGTCGGCTCGAGCTCGGCCAGCGTGTCGACCCATGCATCAGCGATCGTATCGATCTGCGTGGGCGTGCGTGTTTCTTGAGTCATGGAGTCGAGCCTAAGGAGCCGCGCCGTGACGCGCCAAACGCGGGGTTCAGTGCCCGGCTTCGTTCCAGTTCGGCCCGCGCCCGATCTGCACGTCGAGGGGCACCGAGAGATCGGCGGCGTCGCCCATGCGGTCCTGCACGATCTGCTCCGCGACCTCCCACTCCCCCGGCGCGACCTCGACCACGAGCTCATCGTGGATCTGCATGAGCACGCGCGAGCGCAGGTCACGGGACATGAATTCCTCGTGGATGCGGAACAGCGCGATCTTCATGATGTCGGCAGCGCTGCCTTGGATGGGGGCGTTCAGGGCCGCCCGCTCGGCGTTCTCACGCAGCACCCGGTTGGGGCTCGCGAGGTCGGGGAACGGGCGCCGGCGGCCGAAGATCGTCTCGGTGTAGCCGTCGATGCGGGCCTGCTCGACCGACGACCGCAGATAGTCGCGCACCGCCCCGAAGCGCGCGAAGTACTCCATCATGAGTTGCTTCGCCTCGCTCTGCTCGATGCGCAGCTGCTTGGAGAGACCGAACGCCGACAGGCCGTACACGAGGCCGTACGACATCGCCTTCACCTTGGTGCGCATCGCGGGAGTCACGTCGGCCGGGTCGACCGCGAAGACGCGGGCGCCGACGAAGCGGTGGAGGTCTTCGCCCGAGTTGAACGCCTCGATGAGCCCGGGATCTTCGGACAGGTGGGCCATGATCCGCATCTCGATCTGCGAGTAGTCCGCCGTGAGCAGCGTCTCGTAGTCCTCGCCCACCTCGAACGCCGAGCGGATGCGGCGGCTCTCGTCGGTGCGGACCGGGATGTTCTGAAGGTTCGGGTCGGTGCTCGACAGCCGGCCGGTCTGGCTGCCGGTCTGCACGTACGTCGTGCGGATCCGCCCGTCGGCGCCGATCGCGGTGTCGAGCGACTCGATGATCTGGCGCAGCTTCGTGGCCTCGCGGTGCTGGAGGAGCAGGTCGAGGAACGGATGCGGGTTGGACTCCTGCAGGTCGGCGAGGACCGCGGCATCCGTCGAGTATCCCGTCTTGGTCTTTCGGGTCTTCGGGAGCTGCAGCTCGTCGAACAGCACCTCCTGCAGCTGCTTGGGCGAGCCGAGGTTGACCTCGCGGCCGATCGCCTGGAACGCCTGCTGCGCGATCGCATCGGCCCGCTCACCCAGTTCGGCCGAGAAGGTCGACAGGGTGCCGTGCGAGACGGCGACGCCCGCCAGCTCCATGTCGGCGAGGGTGAGCAGCGTGGGCAGCTCGATGTCGGTCAGCACCCGCGCGACGCTCTCGGGCAGTTCGCCGCGCAGCGCCTCGGTCACGCGCATCGTGAACCACGACAGCTGACCGGGAGTCGCGCCCTCGGTCTCGGGGACCAGCTGGGTCGGGTCGGCCTCAGGGAGCTTCTCGTCGAGGTAGCGGTCGACGAGGTCGGCCAGGTTCTTGTCGGGGAAGCTCGGGCGAAGCAGCCATCCGGCCACGATCGTGTCGAACGCGAGCCCCTCGACGCGCAGGCCGACTCGACGAAGCGCCTTCACCTGCGCCTTCGCGTCGCTGAAGATCTTCGGCGCGTCGGAGGCGAGCCAGGAGCCGAGCGTCTCGGCGAGCTCGGGAGTCCACGTCGCCTCAGCCGCCGCCTCGAGCGTCGCCACGCCGAGCCTGGTGGGCTGACCGCCCTCGGTGAGGACCGTGACCCCTACCTCGCCCTCGACGGCTTCGAGCCACGCGAGCAGCTCGGAAGCGGCGAGCTCGGCTGCGGCCGGCATGGGCACCGCGGCCGCAGACGTCACCGCCGCCATCTGCTGCTCGATGCCGGCGAGCTCGGCCACGCGCGGGATGAGGGTTTTGAACTCGAGCCGGGCGAAGATGTCGCGGACGGCCTGTGCGTCCATCGGCTTCACCTCGAGCTCGGCGACGGTCACCGGTAGCTCGACGTCGGTCAGCAGGCGGTTGAGCGTGCGGTTGCGGCGCACATCGTCGAGGTGCGCGCGCAGGTTGCCGCCGACGACGCCCGTGACCTTGTCGGCGTTGTCGAGCAGCTCGTCGAGCGAGCCGAACTGGTTCAGCCACTTGACGGCCGTCTTCTCGCCGACCTTGGGCACGCCGGGGAGGTTGTCGCTCGTCTCACCGACGAGCGCCGCCACGTCGGGGTACTGCTCGGGGGGCACGCCGTAGCGGTCGATGACCGCCTGGCGGTCGTAGCGCTTGAGCTGCGAGACGCCCTGCACGTTCGGGTAGAGCAGCGTGATGTCGTCGTTCACGAGCTGGATCGTGTCGCGGTCACCGGAGCAGACGAGCACGTCGTAGTGCTCGGCCGCGGCCTGCGTCGCGAGCGTGGCCAGGATGTCGTCGGCCTCGAAGTCCTCCTTCTGGAGCACCGTGATGCTCATGGCCGCGAGGCAGTCCTGCAGGATCGGGATCTGGCCCTTGAACTCGGACGGAGTCTCGGAGCGGTTCGCCTTGTACTCGGCGTATTCGCGGGTTCGGAACGACTGGCGCGAGGTGTCGAACGCCACAGCCAGATGGGTCGGCTTCTCGGCCTTGATGAGGTTGATGAGCATCGCCAGGAACCCGTAGATCCCGTTCGTGTGCTGGCCGTCCTTCGTTGAGAAGTTGTCGACGGGAAGGGCGTAGAAGGCCCGATATGCCAGCGAATGGCCGTCCACGACGAGAAGGGTAGGCTTTGCGGAGTCCGTCACCCTGCAAGCCTAGTCAGGGCTGGGGACACCCCCACCCGCCGCAGCCCGAAGGTGAGCCATGCCCGAGAACGCCCCCGTGAACGTCGACGGACTCGAGTGGGCGGCGGCGCGCGGAATGGGAGCCCTCGCCGAGAAGATGGGCCTCGAGTTCACCGAGTTCTCGGTGGAGCGGTGCGTCGCGACCATGCCCGTCGAGGGCAACACGCAGCCCGTCGGACTGCTCCACGGCGGGGCCTACGTCGTGCTGGGCGAGTCGCTCGGCTCGATGGCGGCGAACCTCCACGCGGGACCGGGGCGCCTCGCCGTCGGCGTCGACATCAACGCGACGCACACCGGCTCGGCGAGGTCCGGCACCGTGACCGGCGTCTGCACGCCGGTGCACCTCGGCCGCTCGATCACGGTGCACGAGATCGTCGTCACCGATGATCAGGGGCGTCGCTGCTCCACGATCCGCATCACGAACCACGTGAAGGACCTGTAGGGACGAAGAAGTGGATGCCGCGGCATCCGCTTCTCGCACTTCCTGAGTGAGGTCAGCTCACTTCTTGGGAGCGAGCTGCTCGATGATCGCCTTCGCGACGTCCTGCATCGTGAGGCGACGGTCCATCGACGCCTTCTGGATCCAGCGGAAGGCCTCGGGCTCCGACAGGCCCATCTTCTCGTTGAGGAGGCCCTTCGCCCGGTCGACGAGCTTGCGGGTCTCGAAGCGCTCGACCATGTCGGCGACCTCGGCCTCGAGCGTGATGATCTGCTCGTAGCGCGCCAGTGCGATCTCGATCGCGGGCAGCAGGTCGTTCGGCGTGAACGGCTTGACGACGTATGCCAGGGCGCCGGCCTCGCTCGCCCGCTCGACGAGCTCCTTCTGGCTGAACGCGGTCAGGAGCACCACCGGCGCGATGTGGTTCTTGCTGAGCTTCTCGGCGGCGGAGATGCCGTCGAGCTGCGGCATCTTGACGTCCATGATCACGAGGTCGGGACGCAGATCGGTCGCGAGCTGCACGGCGGTCTCGCCGTCACCCGCCTCGCCGACCACGTCGAAGCCGTTGTCTCGGAGGATCTCGACGATGTCGAGTCGGATCAGCGACTCGTCCTCCGCCACGACGACTCGACGGGGGGTGGAGGCCTGCGCTCCGGGGGTCAGCTCCTGCTCAGTCACCATTGAATCCTACGGTATGGTCAATCGCGGACGCGCGGCAGGCTGCGCGCGCCGGTGTGGCGGAATGGCAGACGCGACCGACTCAAACTCGGTTGCCCGCGAGGGCGTGTGGGTTCGACTCCCACCACCGGCACGGTGCTGGGCAGCCGCCGCCCACCACGCAGACACGGCGGAGCGGATGCCTCGGCCGAGGCATCCGCTCGTCTCGTCCTCCCGCGGCTACGCGCCGAAGTACTGGCCGCCGAGGGCCTTGCTCTTGAGGGCGTCGAACTCGCCCTGCGTGATCGTGCCGGCGTCGAGCAGCGCCTTCGCCTTGGCGATGTCCTCCGCGGGGCTCGTCGACGCAGCCGGCTTGTAGTCGTCGTTCTCGGGGGCGCTCGCGTAGCGCTCCCGCGCGCGCTGCGCCATGCCCGAGCCGCGCGCGATGACGTACACCAGTCCGGTCAGGAACGGCACGAAGACCAGCGCGATGATCCAGAGCGCCTTGAACCAGCCGCTCAGCTTGTCATCGCGGAAGAGGTCGGTGATGACGACGATCACCACATAGATGTAGGCGACGAACCAGAAGATCCACAACAGCCACCAGAACAGATCCATGCGAGGGCCTCCTACCCGGAAAACGGAGCGGTCGCGCTCAGCATAGTGAGCGCGACCGTTCCGAGACTGGATTGCCGGGACTACTCGCCGGACTGGTAGATCGGAGCCTTGCCGTGGACCGCATCGCCGATCTTGTGGATGCGGATGTCGTTGGTGGAGCCGATGATCCCCGGAGGCGAACCCGAGATCACGACGACCTTGTCGCCGACCTTCGCGAGGTCGTTCGACAGGAAGTAGTCGTCGACCTGGATGAACATGCGGTCGGTGTGCGCGACGTGCTCGACGAGCGCGGACTCCACGCCCCACGTGAGGGCCATGCGTCGTCGGATCGACGGTTCGGGGGTGAATCCGATCATCGGGATGCGCGGGCGCAGCCGCGACATGCGCCGCGCGGTGTCGCCCGATTCGGTGAAGATGCAGAGGTACTTCGCCTCGACGAACTCGGCGACCTCCAGCGCGGCGAGGGTGATCGCACCGCCCTGGGTGCGCGGCTTGGTCGTGAGGGGAAGGATGCGCTCGAGTCCGTGCTCCTCGGTGGACTCGACGATGCGGGCCATCGTCTCGACGACGACGACGGGGTACTTGCCCACGCTCGTCTCGCCCGAGAGCATGACCGCGTCGGCACCGTCGAGGACGGCGTTGGCGACGTCGCTCGTCTCGGCGCGGGTCGGGACGGGGTTCTCGATCATCGACTCGAGCATCTGCGTCGCGACGATGACGGGCTTGGCCATGCGACGGCACAGCTCGACCGCCCGCTTCTGCACGATCGGCACGGCCTCCAGCGGCAGCTCGACGCCGAGGTCGCCGCGGGCGACCATGATGCCGTCGAACGCGTCGATGATCTCCTCGAGGTTGTCGACGGCCTGCGGCTTCTCGATCTTGGCGATCACGGGCACGTGACGGCCTTCTTCGGCCATGATCACGTGGACGCGCTGGACGTCCTTCGCGTCGCGGACGAACGAGAGCGCGATGATGTCGGCGCCGGCGCGCAGGCCCCAGCGCAGGTCGGCCTCATCCTTCTCGGACAGCGCGGGCACGTTCACCGCGACGCCGGGCAGATTGATGCCCTTGTTGTTGGAGACCGGACCGCCCACGATGACCTTGGTCGTGACGACGGTGCCGTCGGTCTCGACGACCTCGACGCGCACCTTGCCGTCGTCGATCAGGAGGAAGTCGCCGGCCTTGACGTCCTGCGGCAGGCCCTTGAAGGTCGTCGAGACGATCTCCTTGGTGCCCAGGATGTCGTCGACGGTGATCTTGAAGATGTCACCCTCGGCGAGGTCGTGGGGACCGTTCTCGAACTTTCCGAGGCGGATCTTCGGCCCCTGGAGGTCGACGAGGATGGCGACGGCGCGCCCCGCGTCGTCGGCGGCCTTGCGCACGTTGGCGAAGTTGTTGTCGTGGATCGAATAGTCGCCGTGGCTCAGATTGAAGCGGGCGACGTCCACGCCCGCGTCGATGATCGCGCGGACGCTCTCATATGACGACGTGGCGGGGCCAAGGGTTGCGACGATTTTGGCGCGTCTCATCCGTGTGTTTCTCCGGGTTTTCAGGGGCGAATGCCGTGGCCAGCCTACGCGGGCTGCAGGCCGATGGCGATATCGGTGGGGCGGACAGGGGCAGGCAGCTGGGTTTCGCCCATCAGGTAGGAGTCGACGCTCGCGGCGGCCGCACGGCCCTCCGCGATGGCCCAGACGATGAGGGACTGGCCGCGGCCGGCGTCACCCGCGACGAACACTCCGGGCGCCGTCGTCTGGTAGTCGTTCTCCCGGTGCACGTTGCCGCGACCGGTGAACTGGGCGCCGAGCTGCTCCTCGAGCAGGGCGCGCTCCGGGCCGGTGAAGCCCATCGCGATGAGCACCAGATCCGCGGGGATCTCGCGCTCGGAGCCGCTCTTGGGCACACGGCGGCCGTCGACGAACTCGGTCTCGGCCACGCGCAGCGCACGCACCTCGCCGCCGTCGTTGCCCAGGAACTCGACCGTGGAGGCCAGGTACGACCGCTCGCCGCCCTCCTCGTGCGCCGACGACACCTCGAAGAGAGTGGGTGACATGGGCCACGGCTGGTGGTCCGGGCGCTCGCCCGGAGGACGCCGGCCGATCGCCAGGTTCGTGACGCTCAGCGCGCCCTGACGGTGGGCGGTGCCGATGCAATCCGCGCCGGTGTCACCGCCGCCGATCACCACGACGTGCTTGCCCTCGGCGGAGATCTGGTTGGCGATCGCATCGCCCGCCACGACCTTGTTCGACTCGATGAGGTACTCCATGGCGAAGTGCACGCCGGCGAGGTCACGGCCGGGGATCGCGAGCTCGCGCGGGATCGTCGCACCGGTCGCGATGACGACGGCGTCGTACCGCGCGCGGAGGTCGTTCCACGCGATGTCCTTGCCGATCTCGACGCCCGCGCGGAAGCGCGTGCCTTCGTCCCGCATCTGGCGAAGACGCGACTCGAGGTGCTTCTTCTCCATCTTGAAGTCCGGGATGCCGTAGCGAAGCAGTCCGCCGATGCGGTCGTCGCGCTCGAACACGGCCACGGTGTGGCCCGCACGCGTGAGCTGCTGGGCGGCGGCCAGGCCGGCAGGACCGGAGCCGACGACGGCGACCGTCTTGCCGGTGAGGCGTCCCGGCGGCTCGGGCTCGACCCAGCCGTGCGCGAACGCCTCGTCGATGATCGAGACCTCGATCTGCTTGATCGTGACGGCCGGCTGGTTGATGCCCAGCACGCACGAGCTCTCGCACGGGGCCGGGCACAGCCGGCCGGTGAACTCAGGGAAGTTGTTGGTCGCGTGCAGGCGCTCGATCGCCGAGCGGCCCTCCCCGCGCCACGTCAGGTCGTTCCACTCGGGGATGAGGTTGCCCAGCGGGCAGCCCTTGTGGCAGAACGGAACGCCGCAGTCCATGCAGCGGCCGGCCTGTCGACGCAGGACGGCGGAGTCGCCCGGCTCGTAGACCTCTTTCCAGTCCATGATGCGCACCGGCACGGGACGCCGCGGCGGCAGCTCCCGCTCGGTCACCTTCAGAAAGCCCTTCGGGTCAGCCACCCGTCACCTCCAGGATGCGGTTCCAGACGACGTCGCCGTCAGGGTCCAGCCCCTCGGCGACGGCCGTCTGGCGCGTCTCGAGCACCGCGGCGTAATCGCGCGGAAGGACGCGGACGAAGTTGTCGAGCTCGTTGTCGAAGTCGGCCAGCAGGGCCGTCGCGAGCGTCGACTCGGTCTCTGCGACGTGCTGTTCGAGCAGGTCGCGCAGGATCTCGGCGTCACCGGCGCCCAGCTCGCCGAGCACGAGCTCGCCGGTCGCGAGAGCCTCGCGGTTCACGAGCTTGCGGTCGAGCTTGTACACGTAAGCGGTGCCGCCCGACATGCCGGCGCCGAGGTTGCGCCCCGTCGCACCGAGGATGACGGCGAGGCCGCCCGTCATGTACTCGAGCGCGTGATCGCCCACGCCCTCGACCACGGCGGTCGCGCCGGAGTTGCGGACGAAGAACCGCTCCCCCACGACTCCGCGCAGGAACAGCGTGCCCTGGGTCGCGCCGTAGCCGATCACGTTGCCGGCGATCACGTTCTGGGACGCGTCGAAGGTGGCGCCGCGCGGAGGCCGCACCACGATCTGCCCGCCCGAGAGACCTTTGCCGACGTAGTCGTTCGAGTCGCCCTCGAGCCGCAGGGTGATGCCGGCGGGCATGAACGCTCCGAACGACTGCCCGGCCGAGCCGGTCAGGTTGACGACGATGCTTCCCGACGGCAGCCCGTTCTCGCCGCGCGCCCGGGTCACGTGGTGACCCAGCAGAGTCCCGACGGCGCGCTCGGTGTTGCGGATCGGGAGGTCGATCGTCAGCTCGCCGCCGTTCTCGATGACGTCGTGGGCGAGTTCGATGAGCGGCACGTCGAAGTGGTCCTCGATCTCGTGCAGCTGAGCCGTCGTGTTGCGGCGCGGCTCGTCGTCGGCGAACGCCGGGCCTTCGAGCACGGGCGACAGGTCGAGGCCGCTCGCCTTCCAGTGCTCGACGGCTCCGTCGATGTCGAGGAGCTCGCTGTGGCCGATGGCCTCGTCGAGCGAACGGAAGCCCAGCTCGGCGAGGTACTCGCGTACCTCTTCGGCGATGAACTCCATGAAGTTGACGACGAACTCCGGCTTGCCGGTGAAACGCTCGCGCAGCACCGGGTTCTGGGTGGCGACGCCGACGGGGCAGGTGTCGAGGTGGCAGACGCGCATCATGATGCAGCCCGACACCACGAGCGGCGCCGTCGCGAATCCGAACTCCTCGGCGCCGAGCAGTGCTCCGATGATCACATCGCGGCCGGTCTTGAGCTGTCCGTCGACCTGCACGACGACGCGGTCGCGCATGCCGTTGAGCATGAGCGTCTGCTGCGTCTCGGCGAGTCCGAGCTCCCACGGCGTTCCCGCGTGCTTGAGCGAGTTGAGCGGACTGGCGCCCGTGCCGCCGTCGTGGCCGGAGACGAGGATGACGTCGGCAAGGGCCTTCGCCGTGCCCGCCGCGACCGCGCCGATGCCCGACTGGCTCACGAGCTTCACGTGCACCCGCGCGCCCGGGTTGGCCCGCTTGAGGTCGAAGATGAGCTGCTTGAGGTCTTCGATCGAGTAGATGTCGTGGTGCGGCGGCGGCGAGATCAGTCCGACACCCGCCGTTGCGTGACGCGTGCGCGCCACCCACGGATACACCTTGGTGGGCGGCAGCTGGCCTCCCTCGCCAGGCTTGGCGCCCTGGGCGAGCTTGATCTGGATGTCGTCGGCCTCCGTGAGGTAGAGGCTCGTCACACCGAATCGGCCCGAGGCGACCTGCTTGATGGCGCTGCGGCGCTCCGGGTCGAGCAGGCGATCGACGTCTTCGCCGCCCTCGCCGGTGTTCGACTTGGCGCCGAGACGGTTCATCGCGATCGCGAGCGTCTCGTGCGCCTCGCGCGAGATCGACCCGTAGCTCATCGCTCCGGTCGAGAAGCGCTTCACGATCGCCGACACCGGCTCGACCTCGTCGATCGGCACCGGCGCGCGGCCGGTCGTCTTCAGCTTGAACATCCCCCGGAGGGTCTTGAGTTCGTTGGCCTGGTCGTCGACGAGCTTCGTGTACTCGCGGAAGATGTCGTAGCGGCGCGTCCGCGTCGCATGCTGCAGCCGGAAGACCGTGTCGGGATTGAAGAGGTGCGGTGAGCCGTCGCGCCGCCACTGGTACTCGCCGCCGGTCCACAGCCGCTCGTGCGCGCGCACGGCGGCGTCCTCGGGGTACGCGTACGCGTGACGCGCCGAGTTCTCGGATGCGATCACGTCGAGCCCGACGCCGCCGAGCTTCGTCTCCGTGCCGGTGAAGTACCTGTCGACGAACTCCTGCGACAGACCCACGGCTTCGAACACCTGCGCGCCCGCGTACGACGACACGGTCGAGATGCCCATCTTCGACATGATCTTCAGCACGCCCTTGCCGAGCGCGTAGATGAGGTTGCGGACGGCCTTCTCGGGCGTGATCCCCGTGATGTAGCCGGCGCGCACGAGATACTCGACCGTCTCCATCGCGAGATACGGATTGACGGCGGATGCCCCGTAACCGATGAGCGTCGCCACGTGGTGCACTTCGCGCACATCGCCCGCCTCGACCACGAGACCGCACTTCATGCGGGTCTGGTTGCGGATGAGGTGGTGGTGCACGGCCGCGAGCATCAGCAGCGACGGGATGGGTGCGAGGTCCTTGTTCGAGTCTCGATCGGACAGCACGATGAACTCGGCGCCGTCCTCGATCGCCTGGTCGACCTCCTCGCACATCTGCGCGAGGCGCTTCTGCATGCCCTTGTGGCCGGCCTCGACGCGGTACAGACCGCGGATCGTGACCGATGTGCGGCCCGGGAGGGCGGTGTCGATGTGCTGGATCTTCGCGAGCTCGTCGTTGTCGATGACGGGGAAGTCGAGCGTCACGACGCGCGTGTGACCCGGTCCCCACTCCAGCAGGTTCCGCTCCGGACCCAGGCCCAGCGACAACGAGGTCACGACCTCTTCGCGGATGGAGTCGAGCGGCGGGTTGGTGACCTGCGCGAACTGCTGCGTGAAGTAGTCGAAGAGCAGGCGCGGCCGCTCGCTGAGCACGGCCACCGGGGTGTCGCTTCCCATCGCGCCGAGCGGCTCGGCGCCGGTCTGGCCCATCGGGGTCAGGAGGATCCTGACCTCCTCCTCGGTGTAGCCGAAGGTGCGCTGGCGGCGCGTGATGGAGGCGATGGGGTGCACGATGTGCTCGCGCTCGGGAAGCTCTGCCAGGCGCACCCGACCCGAGTCGAGCCACTCCTGCCAGGGCTCCAGCTCGGCGAGCTGACGCTTGATCTCGTCGTCCTCGACGATGCGCCCCTGCGCGGTGTCGACCAGGAACATGCGGCCCGGGCGCAGACGCCCGCGGCGCTTGATCCGCTCGGGGGCGAAGTCGAGCACGCCGGTCTCGCTGCCGATGACGACGAGGCCGTCGGTCGTCTCGGTCCATCGACCGGGGCGCAGTCCGTTGCGGTCGAGGGTCGCCCCGACCAGCGTGCCGTCGGTGAAGATCAGCGCGGCCGGACCGTCCCAGGGCTCCATCTGCATCGAGTGGTACTCGTAGAACGAGCGCAGCTTGGGGTCGATGTCGGCCTGCTTCTCGTAGGCCTCCGGCACCATCATCATGATCGCGTGCGGCAGGCTGCGGCCCGTCAGCGTCAGGAGCTCGAGCACCTCGTCGAACGACGCCGAGTCGCTCGCGCCGTCGGTGCAGATCGGCAGCAACGGGTCGATGTCGCCGAGCAGCTCGGACTCGAGCTGGGACTGGCGCGCGCGCATCCAATTGCGGTTGCCGTTGACCGTGTTGATCTCGCCGTTGTGGGCGAGCATGCGCAGCGGCTGCGCGAGCGGCCACGACGGGAACGTGTTGGTCGAGTAGCGCGAATGCACGACGGCGAGCTCCGAGGCGAAGCGCTCGTCCTGCAGATCGGGGTAGAACGGCTCGAGCTGGAGCGTGGTGACCATGCCCTTGTAGCCGAGCGAGCGCGCCGAGAGCGACACGAAGTAGGCGTCGAGCTCGGTGCGGGCGCGCTTGCGCAGGCGGAACGTGCGCCGGTCGAGTGCGATGCCCGCCAGTGCCGGCGCGTCGCCGACGGCCGGACGGGAGACGAACAGCTGCTCGAACACAGGACGCGCCGCGAACGCGAGCTTGCCGAGGTTCTCGTCGACCGTGGGCACCTCGCGCCAGCCGAGGACGGTGAGGTTCTCGGATGCGGCGATCCGCTCGATCCCCGCCTTCTGGGCGGCGCGCGCCTCGTCGTCGCGGGGCAGGAACACCATGCCCGCCGCGTACTCCCCCACCGGAGGCAGCTCGAAGTCGACGACCGCGCGCAGGAAGGCGTCGGGCATCTGCGTGAGGATGCCCGCGCCGTCGCCGGTGCCGGCGTCAGAACCGATCGCACCGCGGTGCTCGAGGTTGCGCAGCGCCGTGAGCGCGAGGTCGATGATGTCGTGCCCGGCCGCGCCGCGCAGCGTGGCGACCATCGCCAGCCCGCAGGCGTCCTTCTCGAAGGCAGGGTTGTACATGCCCTGCTTCCCTGGGAAGCCGGCCATGCCGCTGTTCTGGGTGCTCGTCTCGGAAGAGACGACGCGACGGGGGCTCGAAGCCATACCTACCGTCCTCACGTTGATGCTTCAAAATGGGACGACGTCGGCCCTGTGCTAGTCGAACTGCACGTGCTAGCTGTTCAGCATGCGTTACTTCGTGGCGGGGGTGCTTGTGGCGGTGCCTTCGACGGACTCGGACGTCGGGGGTTCGCTGACGTCGACGAAGTCGTCGGTGTCCTGCGATTGTACAGCCTGTCCGGCAGTCCACTCGCGTCCGGACACATAGGGCGACGGCTCGTAGCCGGGGTGACGGCGCTTCTGCACGAAGAAGATCACGAGACCGAGGATCACGCCGAGGATCGCTGCCCAAACATTGGTGCGCAGTCCCAGGAAGATGTCGCTCGGATCGATGCGGATCGACTCCCACACGATGCGCCCGCCGCTGTACCAGATGAGGTAGAGGCCGAACAGACGGCCCCACTGCAGGTGGAACTTGCGGCCCGCCCACAGCAGTACGACCACGCCCAGCACGTTCCACACGACCTCGTAGAGGAACGTGGGGTGGAACAGCGTGCCCTCGGGAAGCCCGACAGGCCACGCCGGATTCGGGTACGCGATCTCGAGGCCCCACGGCAGGTCGGTGGGCAGGCCGAACAGCTCCTGGTTGAACCAGTTTCCGAAGCGGCCCATCGCCTGCGCGAGCAGGAGCCCGGGTGCGAGGGCGTCGGCGAAGGTCCAGAACCGGATGCCGGTCCAGCGGCAGCCCAGCCACGCGCCGACGGCGCCGCCGATCAGGGCGCCGTAGATCGCGATGCCGCCCTCCCAGATGTACAGCGCCGACAGCGGGTTCCTGCCCTCTCCGAAGTAGAAGTCGAAGTGGGTGAGCACGTGGTAGATTCGCGCGCCGATGATGGCGAGCGGCACGGCCAGGAGGGAGATGTCGATGACGACCCAGGGCTCGGCGCCGCGCTTGGTGAGGCGGTGGTTCGTCATGAAGACGGCGGCGATGATGCCCGCGATGATGCACAGCGCGTAGAAGTGGATCGTGAGCGGGCCGAGCTGGAACGAGCTGATAGGAGGGCTCGGGATGCTGGCGACGACGCCCTGGGCGAGGCTCGGTGCGGCGTTGATCATGGAAGCAGGAATCCTTGGTGTGGGGACGCCGGCGGCGGGCCGACGTCAGAAGTCTAGTTCGCGGTGCGGACGGTGCCGGCGGCAAGTGCGCGAGCGGCCTCGCCGAGGCCCTCCAGCCCGCCGTCGCGCAGGGCGCGCACGAGGGCGGTGCCGACGATCGCGCCGTCGGCGTAGCCCAGCACGTCGGCCACCTGGGCCGCGTTCGAGATGCCGATGCCGACGCAGGCGTGCTCGGCTCCGCGTTCGCGGAGACGGCCGACCAGCGTGCGGGCCGCGGCATCCAGTTCCGCCCGCTCCCCCGTGATGCCCATCGTCGACACCGTGTACACGAAGCCCGTCGAGTTCTCGACGATCAGGTCGAGACGCTCGTCGGTGGAGGTCGGCGCGGCGAGGAAGACCCGGTCGAGCCCGGTGCGCTCGCTCGCGGCGATCCACTCGCTCGCGGCCTCGGGCGTGATGTCGGGCGTGATGAGGCCCGCCCCGCCGGCTGCGCGCAGCTCATCGGCGTAGCGGTCGACGCCGTACTGGAGCACCGGGTTCCAGTACGTCATGACGAGCACCGGAACGTCGACGCGGCGGGTGATCTCGGCGACCGCCGTGAACGTGTCGCGCAGGCGGAAACCGCCGGCGAGGGCCGCCTGGGTCGCTTCCTGGATGACGGTGCCGTCCATCACGGGATCGGAGTAGGGCGGGCCGAGCTCGAGGACGTCGGCCCCGTTCTCGGCCAGGGCGACTGCGGCGTCGATGCTCGTCTGGAGGTCGGGGAAGCCGAGCGGGAGGTAGCCGATGAAGGCTCCGCGCCCGTCGGCGTGGGCCGCGTCGATCGCGGCGGCGACGCGGGAGGTCACAGCTTCTCCCCCTCGCCCTTCGCGGCGTCGTCGTGCGGAGCGGCCGCAGCGGTCGCGGCATCCGCTCCCTCGTCGTACAGCTCGAAGTAGCGCGCCGCGGTGTCCATGTCCTTGTCGCCGCGGCCGGACAGGCAGACCGCGAGGATCGCGTCGGGACCGAGCTCGCGCCCGATCCGCAGCGCGCCGGCGAGAGCGTGGGCGGACTCGATGGCCGGGATGATGCCCTCGGTCTGCGAGAGGAGCCGCAGCGCCTGCATGGCCTCGTCGTCGGTGGCGGGGATGTACTCGGCGCGGCCGATCGAGGCGAGCCACGCGTGCTCGGGGCCGACGCCCGGATAGTCGAGGCCGGCGGAGATCGAGTGGGACTCGATGGTCTGGCCGTCGTCGTCCTGCAGCACGAAGGTCTTGGCGCCGTGCAGCACGCCGGGGCGTCCGCGCTCGATCGAGGCCGCGTGGCGCGGCGTGTCGACGCCGTCACCGGCTGCTTCCACTCCGTAGAGCATCACACCTTCGTCGTCGAGGAAGGCGTCGAACATACCGATGGCGTTCGAACCGCCGCCGACGCACGCGAGGACGGCGTCGGGAAGGCGCCCGGCCTCGTCGAGGAGCTGTGCGCGCGCCTCTTCGCTGATGACCTTCTGGAAGTCGCGGACCATGGCGGGGAACGGATGCGGGCCGGCCGCCGTGCCGAAGATGTAGTTCGTCGTCTCGACCGTGGCGACCCAGTCGCGGTACGCGTCGTTGATCGCGTCCTTGAGAGTGCGGGAACCGGTCGTGACCGGGACCACTTCGGCTCCGAGGAGGCGCATGCGGGCGACGTTGAGCGCCTGGCGCTCCGTGTCGACCTCGCCCATGTAGATGGTGCACTCGAGGCCGAACAGCGCGGCCGCCGTCGCCGTCGCCACACCGTGCTGACCGGCGCCGGTCTCGGCGATCACGCGCGTCTTGCCGAGGCGGCGGGTCAGCAGCGCCTGGCCGAGCACGTTGTTGATCTTGTGCGAGCCGGTGTGGTTGAGGTCTTCGCGCTTGAGGAACACGCGCGCACCGCCGGCGTGCTCGGCGAACCGGGGCACCTCCGTGATGGGCGACGGGCGCCCCGCGTACGTGTGCAGCAGCCGCACGAACTCCGCCTGGAATGCGGGATCGGCCTTGGCCGCCTCGTACTCGGCGGTGAGCTCGTCGATCGCCGCGATGAGCGACTCGGGCATGTACCGGCCGCCGAAGTCGCCGAAGAAGGGTCCGGATGCCTCGCGAAGACTCATGCGCCGGCCTCCAGGAACGCCTTCAGGGTGGTGACGGGGTCGTTCGTGACGAGCGCCTCGCCGACGAGCACGATGTCGGCGCCGGCCGCACGGTAGTGCGCGACGTCGGCCGGTGCGAGCACCGCGGACTCGGCGACCTTCACAGCACCGGCGGGGATGCGATCGGCCAGGCGGCCGAAGAGGTCCCGGTCGAGTTCGAACGTCGACAGGTCGCGCGCGTTCACGCCGATGAGGCGCGCACCGACGTCGGCGGCGCGGTCGACCTCGTCGGCGGAGTGGGTCTCGACGAGCGGCGTCATGCCGAGCTCGAGTGTCAGCGCGTGCAGCCGGGCGAGGACGTCTTGCTCGAGCGCGGCGACGATGAGCAGCACGAGGTCGGCGCCCGACGCGCGGGCCTCCAGCACCTGGTACTCGGTGGCGATGAAGTCCTTGCGCAGCACGGGCAGCTCGACCGCGCCCTTGACCGCCTCGAGGTCGGCGAGGCTGCCCTTGAAGCGGCGTCCCTCAGTCAGGACCGAGATCGCGGACGCACCGCCCTGCTGGTAGAGCAGTGCCTGATGTGCCGGGTCGGGAATCGCTGCGAGATCGCCGCGGGACGGGCTCGCGCGCTTGACCTCCGCGATGATCTTCACGCGGTCGGCCGGAGCGAGGGCGGCAAGGGCGTCGCGCGCGGACGGCTGCGCGAGCGCCGCTGCCTCGACCGCGGCAAGGGGCCGCGCCGAAGCACGCACCTCGGCATCCTCCACCGCGCCGGCCGTCAGGTCGGCCAGCACGTCAGTGCTCTTTCGCGGTGTACTTCGGGCCGTTGACGCCGTAGCCGGCCTTGGCCATGATCCAGCCGACGATGAGGCCGACGATCAGCAGTGCAGCGGACGCCCACACGAGCACCGGCATGTCGAACCAGTAGAACAGCGTGCCGAGGGTGACCGCGACGAGCATGATCACGACGGCCGTCCAGGCGGCGGGCGAGTGTCCGTGGCCGGGGTCGCCGATGTGGTTGCTCATGGATCTCCTCCAGGTAGGCGCGGGATGAGGTCAGTCTAGCGGTCAGGCGGTCGGATCCTCGCCACGCGACAGGTCGTCCCACGAGTCGATGGCGTCGTGCGGACGGGATCCCGCGGGGCCGGCCGCGGGCGCGGCGTCCTCGGTCCGATAGCGGCGGCCGCCGCTCCGCCACCGGTGCGCCGTCGCGAGGGTGAAGACTCCGGCGCCGATCAGCAGGATCCACACCACGAGCGTCACGACCGGCCACGCCGTCGACGTGATCGAGTCGAGCAGACCCGCGACGGCGGACTCCCCCGTGATGCCGGTGGCCTCGGTGACGGTCGACGAGACGGCAGACACCGGAGCTGCCAGGGCGACCTGTGCGGTCGCCCACGTCAGCAGCACCGCGATGACGACAGTGAGGGCTCCGAAGGCATAGCGCAGCACGGAGCCGACGATCGAGAGCGCACCGCCGAGCGCGAGCACGGCCAGGCTGAGAGGCGCCAGCACCGGAATGGCGGACGCGCCCGGCACCTCCAGCGTCCGGCCGGCGCTGTCACCCAGGACGACGACCAGCCAGGTCTGCGTCGAGGAGACGACGCCGATCGCGCCGCAGAGGAGGGTCGCCACGACGGCGACGAGGCGGGCGCGACGGGTCACCCCTTCACTGTAATCGCGGGATGCGGGCGCGGCGGCGCCGGTCATCGGGCGGGGAGGCAGCAGGTCGCGCCGCCCGACGCGGTCAGGACGCGACGGCCGGCGGCATCGGTCCAGAACCCCCAGTAGTCGGTCCCCGAGCTGCGTGCCGTGTAGTCGCCGAATCGCATCCCCTCGACGGACACGGGGATGCCGGCGCGCCGGATCACGAGGTGGACGTGATCGAAGTTGGCGCCGCCTCCGCAGGGGACGGTCCGGCCGACGTCGCCGAGGTAGGTCCCGGCCTTCACCTGCGTGCCGACCAGCTGGTTCTGGTAGTTCACGAGGTGGTAGTACGTGGACTGCCACCCGCCTGCGTGGTTGATACCGAGGTACGAGCCGCTGCCGCACTGCACGCGGTACACGGTGCCGTCGGCGATGGCCAGCACGCGACGGTCGCCGCCGGCTCGCGGTCCGAAGTCGATCGACCCTCGGGCGCCCGCCGTGCCCCCGGAGTTCGCGTGCGGACCGCCCGCGGCCCAGCTCTGGCCCGGGGCGTACGGCAGCCGCCACTTCGGCGCGGTGGCACTGGACATGCTCGACCACGAGATCTGGCCCGCCGCCGTGCGCAGCATGAGGTCGCCGTCGTTCTGGACCACGAGTTCGCTCGCGAGCGTGCCGGCGGTGCTGGACTCCCAGATCAGGCGGCCGTCGACGCTGTAGAGCATCGCATTGCCGTCGGAGCGCAGCCGGAGCGCGCGGGGCACGGGGTCGGTGGTGCCCGACGACCACAGGACGGTGGCCCCGCGCGACACCGAGAAGGACCCGTTCGCCGCCACGCACAGCGAGGCGGTGCGATCAGGCGACGGGAGGCACGTGCCCGCGCGCACCTCCGTCGACGCTGTGAGGCGGGACCCGGTCGCCGCCGCGAGATCCGTCCCGACGATGCCCAGTCGCGTCGCTGTGGTCGTGGAGACCACGCCGGTCCCCCCGACGACGACGATCTTCGCGGGCTTCAGGCGGATGAGCTCGCGTGCCACCGCGAACGGGATCGACGATGCGGGGGTGAGCAGCAGCGGGGCGCCGCGCGCCGCCGCTGCGGCCGACAGCGCGTCGGGGAAGTCCATGCCGTTCGCGACGTAGGCGACGGGCACTCCGGGCGCGAAGGCGGACGCGCTGATGTCCGCCGACGTCGCGAAGCGGTCCGCCCCGGAGCGGCGCGACGGGGTGACGCCCGTCGCCGTGCGGATCTGGGTCGCGACGGCCGTCGACACGGCCCCCGCGCCGCCGACGATGACGATGGATGCCGGCTTCAGTCGGACGAGCTCGTCGCGGATGGCGGACGGCAGCACACCCGACTGCGTCAGGAGGATGGGCCCACGCTGCCCACCCGCGACGGAACCCGCCGACAGCGCGTCGGGGAATGCCTCGCCGCTGCCCACGTAGGCGACCGATGCCCCGCCCGGAAAGGTCTTCGCGCTGATGGCCGCCGACGTCGCGTAGCGATCGGCGCCCTGCAGGCGCGTCACCGTGCCGGTCGTCAGGCGCGCGAGCGCCTCTGCCACCGCGGGCGAGACCGCCCCCTCGCCGCCGAGGACGATGATCTCGGCAGGACGCAGCCGGGCGAGCTCGGTCGCGACGACGGGGGGCAGCCAGTCGGGATGGGTCAGGAGCACCGGTGAGGACCGCGTACCGGCGGCAGCCGCGCCAGAGAGGGCGTCGGGGAAGCTCGTGCCGGCCGCGACGTACGCGGCGGCGACGCCCGGAGCGAAGGTCACGGCGCTGATCCGCGCCGAGGTCGCGTAGCGGTCGTCGCCGGACACGCGCTCCACGCCGGGGACCGCCGCGGTGGCGGCCGTGCCGGGGAAGACCAGGGTCGCGGCGACCAGGAGGGTGCCCAGCAGGAGGACCGTCGCGCGCCGCCCGGGCCTCATCGGGTGCCGCGCTCCGGTCCGGCGACGGGGGCGAGGTCATCCGCGTCGAAGCAGGTGCGGGTCCCGGTGTGGCACGCGGGTCCGACCTGGTCCACCTCGAGCAGGATCGCATCCCCGTCGCAGTCCAGGCGCGCACCCCTCACGAGCTGGATATTGCCCGACGTGTCGCCCTTGCGCCAGTACTCCCGACGGGAACGGGACCAGAAGGTCACGCGCCCCTCGGTGAGGGTGCGACGCAGGGCCTCGGCATCCATCCATCCGAGCATCAGCACCTCGCGGGAATCCCACTGCTGCACGATCGCGGCCACCAGTCCGTCGGCGTTGAACGCCACCCGGTCGATGCGCTCCTGCACGGTCTCGGTCATGAGCGCACTCCTCGCACTTCGCGCACGGCGATGCCGTCGGCGGCCATCGCCGCCTTCACCTCACCCACGGTCAGCTGACCGGAGTGGAAGACGGATGCTGCGAGCACGGCGTCGGCGCCGGCTTCGATCGCCGGGCCGAAGTGCGTCACGTCGCCGGCGCCGCCGGAGGCGATCACCGGAACGCTCGAGACCTCGCGCATGAGGGCGACGAGTTCGAGGTCGAAGCCCTCCCGCGTGCCGTCGGCGTCGATCGAGTTCACGAGCAGCTCGCCGGCGCCGCGCTGGATCGCCTCACGCGCCCACTCCAGGGCATCGAGGCTGGTCTCGGTGCGGCCGCCGTGGGTCGTCACCACGAAGCCGGACCCGGTCGCGGTCGATCGCTTGACGTCGAGCGACAGCACGAGCACCTGGGCGCCGAAGCGGTCGGCGATCTCGTCCAGGAGCCGGGGTCGAGCGATCGCCGCCGAGTTGACGCCGATCTTGTCGGCTCCGACGGACAGGAGGCGGGCGACGTCCTCGGCCGAGCGCACTCCCCCGCCCACCGTCAGCGGGATGAACACCTCTTCGGCCGTGCGGCGCACGACGTCGTACGTCGTCGATCGCTCGTCGACCGTCGCCGTGACGTCGAGGAACGTGAGTTCATCGGCGCCCTGCCGGAAGTACTCGCGCGCGAGCTCGACGGGGTCGCCCATGTCGCGGAGATTCTCGAAGTTCACGCCCTTGACGACACGGCCGCCCGCGACGTCGAGACACGGGATGACGCGGCAGACGAGGCTCATCACAGCCTCGCGTTGTGGATCGCGGTGACGAGGATCGCACGCGCGCCGAGAGCGTACAGCGCGTCCATGACCTGGTTCGCGCTGTTCCGCGGCGTCATGACGCGCACGGCCACCCACTCGGGGTCGCGCAGCGGCGAGATCGTGGGCGACTCGATGCCGGGCGCGAGTGCGACGGCTTCGTCGATCAGCGCGACGGGCAGGTCGTAGTCGATCAGCACGTAACGCCGTGCGACCATCACGCCGCGCAGCCGACGCAGCAGGGTCGCGGTGCCCTCGGCCTCATCGGGCGCGCCGATGAGGACGGCCTCGGACTCGAGGATGACCGGGCCGAAGATCTCCAGGCCCGCCTGGCGGAGCGTCGTACCGGTCGACACGACGTCGGCGACGGCATCCGCCACCCCCAGACGCACGGCCGATTCGACCGCGCCGTCCAGTGGCACCAGGTCGACGGCCACGCCGTGATCGTCGAGGAAGCCGTCGACCAGACCGGGGTATGCGGTGGCCACCCGCATGCCCTGGAGGTCGCCGACCTCGGAGAAGCGACCCGGAGGACCGGCGAAGCGGAACGTGGAGTCGCCGAAGCCGAGCGCCTCGATCTCGCGGGCGCCGGGCATGCGGGCGTCGAGCAGCAGGTCACGGCCGGTGATGCCGACGTCGAGCGCGCCGGAGCCGACGTACGTCGCGATGTCCTTCGGGCGCAGGTAGAAGAACTCGACCTCGTTGCGGGGGTCGATGACATGGAGATCCTTGGGATCGCGTCGGCCCGTGTAGCCCGCCTCGGCGAGCATCTCGGAGGCGGTCTCGGCGAGCGAGCCCTTGTTCGGCACGGCGATTCGCAGCATGGCAGCGGAGCTTTCGGTTCGAGGTCGGGAGGAAGGCGCGCGCTCAGAGATGTCGGTAGACGTCTTCGAGGCTCAGCCCCTTCGCGAGCATCAGCACCTGCAGGTGGTAGAGCAGCTGCGAGATCTCCTCGGCCGCGGCATCCGTCGACTCGTACTCGGCGGCCATCCAGACCTCGGCCGCCTCTTCGACGATCTTCTTGCCGATCGCGTGCACGCCCGCGTCGAGCTGCGCGACGGTCCCCGATCCTTCGGGGCGCTCGGCCGCCTTGGCGGTGAGCTCGTCGAACAGCGCATCGAACGTCTTCACCATGCCAGGGTAGCGAACGCGCGGGACGCCTCGGCTCCGCGTGACGCGCGGGCGCGTCGGCGCCTGCGCCGCCGATCCCGTCAGTGAGCGTGCCGGTGCTGCGCGGCCGCCGCGCGGAGGCCGGTGATGGCGGCACCGGGATCCTCGGCGCCGAACACCGCGGAACCGGCCACAAAGGTGTCGGCGCCCGCGTCGGCCGCCTGAGCGATCGTCGACTCGGTGATGCCGCCGTCGACCTGCAGCCACACCGACGATCCGCGCCGTCGTGCCTCGTCGGCCAGGCGACGCAGCTTCGGCATCGTCTCGGGCATGAAGGACTGGCCGCCGAAGCCGGGCTCGACCGTCATCACGAGGATCTGGTCGAAGTCGTCGAGCAGATCGAAGAGCCCCTCGACGGCGGTCGCCGGCTTGACGGCGACGCCGGCACGCGCTCCGATGGCGCGCAGCCGGCGCGCGAGGGCGACCGGCTCGGTGGCCGCTTCCAGGTGGAAGGTCACCGACGCGGCGCCGAGCTCGGCGTAGCCGGGGGCCCATCGGTCGGGGTCGGCGATCATCAGATGCACGTCGAGCGGGACGGGGCTCGTCGCCTGGACGCGCTCGACCATCTGCGGGCCGAACGTCAGGTTCGGCACGAAGTGGTTGTCCATGACGTCGACGTGCACGAAGTCGGCGGCGGCGATGCGCGCGAGCTCCGCCTGCATGTTGACGAAGTCAGCGGCCAGAATGCTCGGATTGATGCGGACGCCGCCGTCGCGGCCGTTCTCGTCACGGTGAGGCACGGGTCCATTATGGTCGAGCCGTGGACACCATCACGGAGCTGCTGCGCGGAGCGCTCGAAGAGGTCCGATCGCTCGGTGACGGCGCCACGGCGTCGTACATCCCCGAGCTCGCCCAGGCCGATCCGGAGCGGCTCGCCCTCTCCGTCGTCGGGCCACGGGGGCGGGTTCGATCCGTCGGCGACGAAGACGCCGAGTTCACCATCCAGTCGATGTCGAAGCCCTTCGTGCTCGCCCTCGCGCTCGTCGAGCACGGCCGGGACGCGGTGTTCGCCAAGGTCGGCGCCGAGCCGAGCGGCGAGCCGTTCAACGCCATCAGCCTCGAGGCCGACACCGGGCGGCCCGCCAACCCGCTGATCAACGCGGGCGCCATCGCGACCACCGCGCTCATCGGCGGCGACGACGTCGACGCCCGCACCGCGCGCATCGTCGAGCTGCTGTCAGCCTTCGCGGGACGGTCGCTCTGGATCGACGAATCCGTGTACGCGTCCGAGTCCTCGACCGGGGACCGCAATCGCGCCCTCGCCCACCTCATGCGCTCGTACGGCGTCATCGACGTATCGGTCGATCTCGCCGTCGAGACCTACTTCCGCCAATGCTCCGCGCTCGTCACCGTCCGCGATCTGGCGGTCATGGCGTCCACGCTCGCCTTCGGCGGATGGAATCCCGTGACGGGCGAGCGCGTCGTCGGCGAGTCCGTCGCGCGCGACGTGCTGTCGATCATGGCCAGCTGCGGCATGTACGACTACTCCGGACAGTGGATGCTGCGGGTCGGGCTCCCGGCGAAGAGCGGCGTGAGCGGCGGCATCATCGCGGTGGCACCCTCGCAGTTCGGCGTCGCGGCGTTCAGCCCCCGGCTCGACGAGCACGGGAACAGCGTGCGCGCGGTCGCGATCGTCGAGCAACTCTCGGAGCGTCTGGGCATGCATCTGCTCGAACCGCACGAGAGCCTGGCGGCACCGGCCGTCAGCGTCGAAGGCACTGCCGAAGGACCGACGATCCGGCTGAGCGGCGAGCTGGGCTTCGCCGGCACGGAGCGCGTGATGCTGGTGCTCCGCGAACTCGCCAGCGGCATGCCGGAGGGGGCGACGCTCACGCTCGACGCCCGTGAGCTCGCGCGCACCCACCCCGCCGCGCTCGCCGTCCTGGAGGGCGAGTTCGAGGGACTCCCCCTCGGTCTGCGGCTGCAGACCTGACGCCGACGGGCTCAGGCGGGGCCCGGGCTCAGGCGGGGGAAGGCATCAGGCGGGCCGGGCTCAGACGCGGCGCAGCAGCGAGATCGACATCGCGTCGGTGTTGTGCCGGTGCGGCCACAGTTGCGCGCGGCCGGAGCCGTCGGCCTGCGGTGCGAGTCCGGGGTCGCTGTCAGACAGGCCCGTCACCACGTCCCGCGCCGACAGCTCCTCGACCGCCGCACCCCACTCGCGCCGGATCTCGGCGACGACACCTGCTGTCTCGGCGAGGTGCGGCGAGCACGTGACGTAGGCCACGATGCCGCCCGGCTTGAGCGCGCCCACGGCCGCGCCCAGCAGCTCGCGCTGCAGCTCGCTCAGCCCGGGAACGTCGCCCGGTGCTTTGCGCCATCGCGCCTCGGGCCTGCGGCGGAGCGCGCCGAGCCCGGTGCACGGCGCGTCGACGAGGATGCGGTCGTAGGTGTTGGGCGTCTCCTCGGCGCGGACGCGGCCGTCCTGCTCCGACACCGGCACGTCGAGCGGCACGCCGGCGAGGGCGTTGCGCACGAGTCCCGCGCGCGACGGCGAGATCTCGTTCGCCTCGAGCTGCGCCCCGTGGGCGAGCGCCTCCGCGGCGAGCAGCGCGGTCTTGCCGCCGGGGCCCGCGCAGAGGTCGAGCCACCGCTCCCCTTCGCGCACCGGCTCGGCGCGGCTCAGCGCCAGCGCGGCGAGCTGCGAGCCTTCGTCCTGCACGCGGACACGGCCGTCAGACGAGCGGATGATCGCGTCGGGGTCTCCCCCGCCGAGGCGGAAGCCATACGGCGAGAACGGCGTGCGGCGGGCGTCTTCGGGGATCTCCGCGAGTCCGGGCAGTGCGATCATCGTCACGCGCGGCGCGGCGTTGTCGGCAGTGAGCAGCGCTTCGAGCTCGTCGGCGCGTCCCTCCGCGGCCAGCGCCCGGCGCAGCGCGCGCACCACCCAGACCGGGTGCGAGAACAGCAGCCCGAGCTTCTCGTCATCGGAGCGCGCGCCCTCGGCGATGCGGGTCATCCAGTCCCCCGGCGTGTCTCGCGACACGCGACGCAGCACCGCGTTGGCGAAACCGGCCGCGCCGCGACCGCCCGCCGTGCGAGCAAGCTCGACCGACTCGTTGACCGCGGCGTGCGAGGCGACGCGCGTCGACAGCAGCTGGTGAACCCCCAGGCGCAGCGCGTCGAGCACACCGGGGTGGATCTCGGCGATGCCGCGATCCGAGGCGACCGCGATGACCGCGTCGTACGTGCCTTGCCGTCGCAGCGTGCCGTAGGTCAGCTCGGTCGCCAGCGCGGCGTCCGCCGAGGAGAGCCCGGCGCGGCCGATCGACGTGGGCAGGAGGAGGTTGGCGTACGCATCGGACTCGTGCACGGCGCGGATGGTGTCGTACGCGACCAGCCGTGCACCGGCGACGCGGCTCACGACGCCACCGGGTCACTCGTGCGCAGTCCGCGCCACCAGTCGACCGCGCGCATCGCCCCCTTGCCCGCGGGTTGCACCGTCTCGAGCACGATCGGCGAGGTTCCCGTGCCGACCAGCACCGCCTTGTCGTGGAGCGCGATGCGCCCGGGGCCGAGCGACGGCGCGTCGGCTCCCGCGGGGCGTGCGGCGTGAATCTTGAGACGCGCGGCGTCGACCGTGGTGTGCGCGCCCGGTTCGGGCGTCACCCCTCGGATGCGGCCGAGCACGGCGTCGGCCGGATCGGTCCACCTCACGGCGCCGTCGGCATCGCCGAGCTTCGGCGCATACGTCGACTCCCCCGCCTGCGGGCGCGCGACGGCCGTGCCGGCCGCGATCGCATCCACGACCTCGGCGAGGAGATCCGCCCCGCTCTCCGCCAGGGCAGCGAGCAGGTCACCGGACGTCGCGCCCTCGGCGATCGGATGCGGGCGCTCGGCGAACACGTCGCCGGCGTCGAGTTCGGGGACGAGCTGGAACACGCTGGCGCCGGTGCGGGCATCGCCGGCGATCAGCGCGTGCTGCACCGGCGACGCGCCGCGCCAGCGCGGGAGCAGCGAGAAGTGCAGATTGATCCAGCCGTGGACGGGCGTCGACAGCAGCGGCTCGCGGACGAGACCGCCGTACGCGACGATCACGCCGAGATCGGGCCGTAGCGCCGTGATGCGCTCGGTGACCTCGGCATCGAGACGGTCGGCGCGGATCGGGTGGAGGCCGAGCTCTTCGGCCGCGGCGGCGACCGGGGAGGGGGTGAGCACCCGCTTGCGTCCGAGCGGAGCGTCGCGACGCGTGATGACCGCTGCGATGTCGTGATCGGATGCCGCGAGCCGCCGCAGCGCGGGCACCGCCGGCTCGGGCGTTCCGGCGAAGACGAGTCGCATGGGATTCCTCACAGGTCGAGATCGGGCACGTCGACCCGAACTTTGAGTCTATTGCGGGCGGCCGCGGCACGTGCCGCCTGGGCGTCCGCCGCCTGCCCGGTCGTGCGCTTCGCCGGACGCCGGGCTTTGATCGCCGCGCTCACCACCGATGCCCGCAGGCTCTCGGTCACTCGACCGCCGAGCGCATAGTCGAACCGCACCAGCGCGCGCACGCCCTCATCGCGCGGCAGCGGACCGAGCACGGCCTCACCGTCGAGCTCCGGCACGGCGCTCCGCAGGTCGGCCAGCGCCGCGTCGACGGCGAGCCGGTCGCCGTCGACGGCTGCGACACGCACCGTCGGCGGCATCCGCAGCGGTTTGCGATCCGCGAGCTCCATGCGGGCGTATGCCGACTGCGTCCAGGTCGCGAGGGCGCGGGCGACGGGTCCGGCCACCCCGACCAGGTGCACCGGCGCGCCGGGTGCGGCCAGAGCCGCGGCGTTCGACCACCAGCGCAGGCACGACTCGCCGATCCGCAGGTCGTCGGCGAGCAGCATCCGATCGCCGTCGAGGAGGACGATGGCGCGATACCCGCCCGCGGCGAGGGGTTCCGCGCCGCGCGTGGCGACCACGAGGGCGGGCCGGGAGTCGACGTGCGTCACGGGATGCTCGCCGTCGGCGACGATGACGCGCACGCCGGGGAACGCGCGTCCGAGTTCGTCGGCGGTGCGCTCGCTGCCGGACGAGGCCATGCGCACGCGCGTGGACGAGCAGTCCGGGCAGGCCCAGCCGCCGGCGGCACGACCGCACCAGCTGCACGTCGGCACGGCTCCCTGCCGGGCCGCGTGGAGCGGGCCGCCGCAGTGGGTGCAGCGGGCGGGATGCCGGCAGTCCGCGCACACGAGCACGGGCGCATAGCCCGGCCGGGCGACCTGCACGAGCACCGGCCCCTGGCCGAGCGCCTCGCGCGCCGCCGCGAACGCCGCCGACGGCACTCGCGAGCCGCGCGACTCCCCCTCGCGCGTCGCGCTCAGCACGACCCTCGGGCTCAGACGCCGCGCGGCCGGGAGGTCGCGGAGCCACCCCACGGCGACGAGCCGCTCGACGTCGGTCGTCCGGGTGTGGCCCGCGAAGACGAGGGCGCCGCCGTCGAGTTCGTGGCGCAGCAGAGCGGCATCACGCGCGTGGACACCGGGACTCAGCGGCTCCGACAGGAGCGGGTCGCCGTCATCCCACAGCGCGACCAGCCCGAGCGCGTGCACCGGGGCGTACACGGCGGAGCGATTGCCGATGACGATGCACGGGGCATCAGCGAGGGTGCGCAGGTACGCGGCGTACCGCAGCGGCGAACTCTGCTTCGCGTCATCGCGCACGACGGCCTCGGCGGGCACGCGGCCGGCCAGGGCCGCCTCGAGCTGCGCACGATCGCGGTGATCGGGGACGACCAGGACCGCGCTGCGCCCGCCGGCGAGCGTGCGGACGGCGGCCGCGACGAGCAGCGTCGCCCATGCGCCCACGGCCGATCCGTCCGCCGAGGTCGCGGGCTGGGGCGGCGCGTCGAGCGCCAGCCGCTCCGACGCGTCGAGCGCCTCGGCGAGACCCGGGTATGCGGCGAGCTCCGCGTCGGCCCAGTCCCGCGCCCCCGGTTCGATCTCGGGCTCTGCGGGCGGGTCGGCGGCAAGCCAGGCCTTCTCGGCACGGACCATGCGCTTCGGGATCGCCAGGCGCAGGATGTCGCTCGCGGATCCCGCCGCGCGGTCCGCGCAGCGCCGCGCGTGCGCGTACAGTCCGGGGGTGAGCACGGGGACGGGCGACACCACCGCCTCGAGGTCGGAGAGCGGGCGAGCGGATGCGTCGGGGTCGCCCACCTCGACCAGATAGCCCTCGACCATGCGGCCGGCCGAACGCAGCGGCGCCTTCACGCGCACGCCCGGCACGGCCTCGTCGGCGAGGTGGTCGGGGATCGAGTAGTCGAAGAGCCGATCGAGCTGCGGCAGCGGAGAGTCCAGCAGAACCCGGGCGACCCTCCGCGCCGTCATTCCCGACCTCCGCGGGCGGACCGGCGCTCCTCGCGCCCCCACCGCGGGGCGCCGGGCATCACAGCCCGGCGGCGGCGCGCAGGTCGTCGGCGCGGTCCGTGCGCTCCCAGGTGAACTCGGGCAGCTCGCGGCCGAAGTGCCCGTACGCGGCGGTCTTGGCGTAGATGGGACGCAGCAGATCGAGCTGATCGATGATCGCCTTCGGGCGCAGGTCGAAGACGTCGAGGATCGCGCGGGTGATCGCCTCGTCGGACACGCGGCCCGTGCCGAACGACTCGACGTAGAGCCCGACGGGCTTGGCCTTGCCGATCGCGTACGCCACCTGCACCTCGAGGCGGTCGGCCAGCCCGGCGGCGACGGCGTTCTTGGCGACCCAGCGCATCGCGTACGCGGCGGAGCGATCGACCTTCGACGGGTCTTTGCCGCTGAACGCGCCGCCGCCGTGGCGGGCCGCGCCGCCGTAGGTGTCGATGATGATCTTGCGGCCAGTGAGCCCGGCATCGCCCTTGGGGCCGCCGGTCACGAACGGGCCCGCGGGGTTGATGTAGTACTTCACGTCGGGCAGCTCGAGACCCGTGGCCTCGAGGACCGGGTCGATCACCTCGGCCCGCACCGCCGCGCGAAGCGCCTTCTGCGAGATGTCGGGCTGGTGCTGCGTCGAGAGCACGACGGAGTCGATGGTGCGCGGGACCTGGCCGTCGTAGCCGAGCGTCACCTGCGTCTTGCCGTCTGGGCGCAGGAACGGCAGTTCGCCCGACCGGCGCACCTCGGAGAGCCGCTCGGCGATGCGGTGCGCGGTCCATGCCGCCATGGGCATGAGCTGCGGGGTCTCGGTCGTGGCGTAGCCGAACATGATGCCCTGGTCGCCCGCGCCCTGCAGGTCGTGCGGGTCTTCGGAGCCGTCTTCCCGGCGCTCGAAGGCCTTGTCGACGCCCGCGGCGATGTCGGAGGACTGCGCGCCGATCGAGACGCTCACGCCGCACGAATCGCCGTCGAAGCCCGTGTCGCTGGAGGTGTAGCCGATGCCGTTGACGACGGAGCGGACGATCGCGGGGATCTCGACATACGCGGACGTCGACACCTCGCCTGCGACGTGGACGAGACCGGTGGTGACGAGGGTCTCGACGGCGACGCGGCCTCTGGGATCGGCGGCGAGGATCGCGTCGAGGATGCTGTCGGAGATCTGGTCGCAGATCTTGTCGGGGTGCCCCTCCGTGACGGATTCGGACGTGAACAGACGCAGCTCGGTCATCGATGCTCCAGATCGGAAATGTGCCGGCACCAGTATGCCCCCGAAGGCGGACAGTGCCGCCCCGGGGGCATCAGGAGATCGCGGGCTCTTTACTCGACGGGACGAAGGCGGAGCTTGTCCTCGTGGATCTCGTGCATCGCGATGGTGAGCGGCTTGTCCTCGACGGTCGAGTCGACGAGCGGGCCGACGTTGTCGAAGAGGTTGCCCTCGTGGAGGTCGGAGTAGTAGTCGTTGATCTGACGCGCGCGCTTCGACGCGAAGATCACGAGCTGGTACTTCGAGTCGACCTTCTCGAGAAGGCTGTCGATGGGGGGCTCGATGATGCCCTGATTCGTTCCGGCCATGGGAATCCTCCTGGATCGGATGACGGTGGGAAGGTCTGCGGGCCCCGGACGAACCGAGGCATCCCACCATTCTACGTCAGCGGCGCCGCTCAGCGCGCAAGGCGTGCCACCTCGCCCGCCGCACGGGCGACGTCGTCGTTCACGACGCGGAAGTCGAACTCGCCCTGCGAGGCCAGTTCCGTCCTGGCCGTGCGCAGCCGGCGGGCGCGCTCCTCGGCATCCTCGGTGCCCCGGCCCACCAGGCGATCGACGAGCTCGTTCCAGCTCGGCGGCAGGAGGAAGACCAGAGTGGCCGAAGGCTCGGCCGCCCGCACCTGCCGGGCACCCTGCAGGTCGATCTCGAGCAGTGCCGTGCGACCTTCGGCGAGCACGCGCTCGATCGGGGTGCGCGGGGTGCCGTAGCGGTGCGCATTGTGCACGGTGGCGTATTCGAGCAGCTCCCCCTCCGCGATCATCCGGTCGAACTCGGCGTCGTCGACGAAGTAGTAGTGCTCGCCGTCTACCTCGCCCGGGCGCGGTGCCCGCGTCGTCGCCGAGACGGACAGGTGGATCTCGGGGTGGTGCTGCTTGATGTAGGCGGCCACCGTGCCCTTGCCCACCGCGGTCGGCCCGGCGAGAACGACGAGCCTGCTGCGGCCGCCGCGCGGCGCGAGCTCGGGCCAGCGCTCATCGAGGAAGCGGCGCAGCGCTTCCCGCTGACGAGCGCCCAGGCCGCCGAGTCGCTTGACCGGCGAGATCTCGAGGTCCTTGAGGATCCGGTCGCGCTTGCCCTCGCCGATGGCGGGGATCGACGTGAGGAACTCCGTCACGCGCATGGCGCCTGCCGGTGACTCCGGCTCGGCCAGCGCACGCCGCAGCAGTTCCTGCGGCGTGATGACGCGCATCGCGACGTCCTTCTTGAGCGATGCCCGCTCCCGCCGGGCGGCCACGGCGCGGCGGGATGCCGCCACCCGGTCGACCTCGGGAGGGGTGGTGCGCACGTCAGCCACGGAGGGCCTCCCGGTAGAGCTCGGCACGTTCCTCGATGCGGGCCGCGATGGCGGCAGGCCCCACCGACAGGATGCTGCGGCTCTCGGACGCCACCACGTGGGAGGCGGCGGCGCCGAACAGCGCGGGAAGATCCTCAGGGGAGGCGCCCTGCGCGCCGAAGCCCGGCGCCAGGATCGGGGCGCCCCGGAGCGCCTCGTCGGAGAGCCCGACCGCGGCACGGTCGACGGTCGCCCCGACGACGAGGCCGACCGGTCCGAGCCCGCCCGCGAACGCCGCCGATCCGTTCACCCAGGCGATGTCGCGCGCGACGCGCTCCGCCACGGTCTGCCCGTCGCCCGCGGCGACGTCGACGACCTGCGCGCTCTGCAGCGCGAAGGCCTCAGGGTTGCTCGTCGCGGCGAGCACGAAGGCGCCCTTGTCATGACGGACGGCGGTCGTCAGCGTGGCGCGCAGCGAGTCCGCGCCGAGATACGGGCTGAGCGTCACCGCATCGGCCTCGAGCGGCGAGCCGGCGGTGAGCCACGCGGCGGCGTAGCCGTCCATGGTCGTTCCGATGTCGCCCCGCTTGGCGTCGGCGATCACCACCAGGCCGGCGTCGCGCGCGGCCGACAGCACGTCTTCGAGCGCGGCGAACCCGGCCGAGCCGAAGCGCTCGAAGAACGCGACCTGCGGCTTGACCACTCCCGCGCGGCCCGCCGCGGCCTCGACCACGCGGAGGCCGAACTCGCGCACGCCGGCGGCCGAGGCATCCATTCCCCATTCGTCGAGCAGGTGAACGTGCGGATCGATGCCCACGCACAGCGGACCGTGGGCGTCGAGCGCGGCGCGCAGCCGCGTGCCGAACGCGGTCACGCGCGCACCGCCCGCTCCACGGCGTACTCCTGCAGGCTCTTCACGTCGAAGCCCTCGCGCAGCACCGGCAGGGCGCTCACCGCGGCGCCGAGCACCGCCATCGTCGTGAACAGCGCCTTGTCGCCGGCCACGGCCGCGGCGCGGATCTCGTAGCCGTCGGCGCGGGCGCTGCCGCCGCTCGGGGTGTTCACGACCATGTCGATCTCACCGGCGTTGATGAGGTCGACGATGTTGGTGGCGCCGGTCTCCTGCGTCTCGGAGAACTTGCCGACGACGCGCACCTTGATCCCGTTGCGCGAGAGGATCTCGGCGGTGCCCTCGGTCGCGACCAGGTCGAAGCCGAGCTCCTGCAGGCGGTGCGCGGGCAGGATGACGGCGCGCTTGTCGCTGTCGGCGACCGAGATGAAGACGGTCCCCTCGAGCGGCATGCCGCCGTACGCGGCCTCCTGCGACTTGGCGAACGCCGTCGGGAAGTCGCGGTCGATTCCCATGACCTCGCCGGTGGAGCGCATCTCCGGGCCGAGCACCGAGTCGACCGTCTGGCCATCGGCCGTGCGGAAGCGCTTGAAGGGCAGCACGGCCTCCTTCACGGCGACGGGGGCGTCGAGCGGCACGCGCGAGCCGTCCTGCACGGGAAGCAGACCCTCGGCCTTCAGCTCGCCGATCGTCGCTCCCGCCATGATGCGCGACGCGGCCTTCGCGAGCGGGATGCCGAGCGCCTTCGACACGAACGGCACCGTGCGGCTGGCTCGGGGGTTCGCCTCGATGACGTAGAGAACGCCCGCCGAGATCGCGAACTGCACGTTGAGCAGGCCGCGCACGCCGACGCCTTCCGCGATCGCACGGGTGGCGGTACGGACGCGGTCGATGTCGGAGCGGCCGAGGCTGACGGGCGGCAGCGTGCAGCTCGAGTCTCCGGAGTGGATGCCGGCCTCCTCGAGGTGCTCCATGACGCCTCCGATGTAGAGCTCCTCGCCGTCGAACAGCGCGTCGACGTCGATCTCGATCGCGTCGTCGAGGAAGCGGTCGACCAGCAGCGGAAGCCCGGGGCCGATGATCGCCGCGTCGGCGATGCGCACGAAGTAGTCGCGCAGCGCCTCGGTGGAGTAGACGATCTCCATGCCGCGGCCGCCGAGCACGAAGCTCGGACGCACGAGCACCGGGTAGCCGATCTCCTCGGCCACCCGCACCGCGCCGTCGACGTCGGTCGCGGTGCCGTTGCGCGGCGCCACGAGTCCGGCGTCGTCGAGCAGGCGCGAGAAGAGCTCGCGCTCCTCGGCCAGGTCGATCGCCGCGGGCTTCGTGCCGAGGATGGTGTAGCCGGCCTCCTCGATGCCCTTCGCGAGGCCCAGCGGCGTCTGGCCGCCGAGCTGGCAGATGACGCCCAGGATCTTCCCCGACCGGGCCTCTGCGTGCAGGACCTCGAGCACGTCCTCGAGCGTCAGCGGCTCGAAGTACAGACGGTCGGAGGTGTCGTAGTCCGTCGACACGGTCTCGGGGTTGCAGTTGACCATCACCGTCTCGAAGCCGGCGCCGGAGAGGGCGAACGAGGCGTGGACGCACGAGTAGTCGAACTCGACCCCCTGCCCGATGCGGTTCGGGCCGGAGCCGATGATGACGACCTTGGTCCGCTCCGAGGGCGTGACCTCGGTCTCGTAGTCGTAGCTCGAGTAGTGGTAGGGCGTCAGCGCGGGGAACTCCCCCGCGCAGGTGTCGACCGTCTTGTAGACCGGGCGGAGGTCGAGAGCGTGACGGATGCCGCGCACCGCCACCTCGCTGTCACCGCGCAGCTCCGCGACCTGGGCGTCGCTGAAGCCGTGCTCCTTCGCGACACGCAGAGTGGCGGCATCCAGCTCCTCCGCCGTCCGGACGAACTCGGCGACCTCGTTGATGAGGACGATCTGGTCGAGGAACCAGGGATCGATCTTCGTCGCCTCGAAGGCCTGCTCGACGGTCGCACCCTTGCGCAGCGCCTGCTGCAGCACGACGATGCGGCCGTCGGTCGGGGTCTTCGCGATCTCGAGCAGCTCCTCGACCGTGCGTGACTCGTCGCCCCAGTGGAAGCTCGACCCCCGCTTCTCGAGCGAGCGGAGCGCCTTCTGCAGGGCTGTGGCGTAGTTCCGGCCGATCGCCATGGCCTCGCCGACCGACTTCATGGTCGTCGTGAGGGTCGTGTCGGCCGCCGGGAACTTCTCGAAGTTGAAGCGCGGCACCTTCACCACGACGTAGTCGAGCGTCGGCTCGAAGCTCGCCGGCGTGACCTTGGTGATGTCGTTCGGGATCTCGTCGAGACGGTAGCCGATCGCGAGCTTCGCGGCGATCTTCGCGATCGGGAAGCCGGTCGCCTTCGAGGCGAGAGCCGACGAGCGTGAGACGCGCGGGTTCATCTCGATGACGATGATGCGACCCGTTTCGGGGTCGACGGCGAACTGGATGTTGCAGCCGCCGGTGTCGACGCCCACGGCGCGGATGATGTCGATGCCGATGTCGCGCAGCTTCTGGTACTCGCGGTCGGTGAGGGTGAGCGCCGGCGCCACCGTGATGGAGTCGCCCGTGTGCACACCGACCGGATCGACGTTCTCGATCGAGCACACGACGACCGTGTTGTCGGCCGTGTCGCGCATGAGCTCGAGCTCGTACTCCTTCCACCCGAGGATCGACTCCTCCAGCAGCACCTCGTTGGTCGGCGAGTCGTGGAGGCCGGCGCCGCCGATGCGGCGGAGGTCGGCCTCGTCGTACGCGAAGCCCGATCCGAGGCCGCCCATCGTGAACGACGGGCGCACGACGAGCGGGTAGCCGAGCTTCTCGGCGCCGGCCAGCAGCTCGTCCATCGTGTGGCAGATGACGGACGCCGCGACATCGGCGCCGGCCGCGATGACCAGCTCCTTGAAGATCTGGCGATCCTCGCCCTTGTTGATCGCCTCGAAGTCGGCGCCGATGAGCTCGACGTCGTACTTCCCGAGGATGCCGTTCTTGTGCAGGTCGATCGCGGCGTTGAGCGCCGTCTGGCCGCCGAGCGTCGGCAGGATCGCGTCGGGCCTCTCCTTCGCGATGATCGTCTCGATCACGCGCCAGTTGATGGGCTCGATATAGGTCGCGTCCGCGAAGTCGGGGTCGGTCATGATCGTGGCCGGGTTGGAGTTGACGAGGATGACGCGCACGCCCTCGTCGCGCAGCACCCGGCAGGCCTGCGTGCCCGAGTAGTCGAACTCGCACGCCTGGCCGATGACGATCGGGCCGGATCCGATGACGAGGACGGAGTTGATG
Source organism: Microbacterium gallinarum (assembly GCF_014837165.1). Classification (GTDB taxonomy): domain Bacteria; phylum Actinomycetota; class Actinomycetes; order Actinomycetales; family Microbacteriaceae; genus Microbacterium; species Microbacterium gallinarum. Next base: position 340,475 of record NZ_JACSPM010000003.1, on the reverse strand, counting down.
TCGTCGCGCTTAGGCATTCTTCTTGGTCTCCAGGGTCGCGACGACGAGGTCACGGAAGCGGTCGAACAGGTAGTTGGCGTCGTGCGGGCCGGCCGCGGCCTCGGGGTGGTACTGCACTGAGAAGGCCGGGATGTCGAGAGCACGGAGGCCCTCGACGACGTTGTCGTTCAGCCCGACGTGGCTGACCTCGATGCGTCCGTAGCCGTGGGGGCTGTCGAACGCGCCCTCGATCGGCGCGTCGACGGCGAAACCGTGGTTGTGGGCGGTGATCTCGACGCGGCCCGTGGCCTTGTCGAGCACCGGCTGGTTGATGCCCCGGTGGCCGAAGGGGAGCTTGAAGGTGCCGAGGCCGAGCGCGCGGCCCAGCAGCTGATTGCCGAAGCAGATGCCGAAGAACGGGAGGCCGTCGTCGAGCACCCCTCGCAGCAGCTCGACGTGGTCGCCCGACGCCGCCGGGTCGCCCGGTCCGTTGGAGTAGAACACGGCCACCGGGTCGATGGCGCGGATGCCGTCGATCGTGACGTCCTGCGGAAGCACGTGCACGTCGAACCCGCGGGCGGCGAGGTTGTCGATCGTGGCCTGCTTCACCCCGAGGTCGAGCACCGCGAGATTGCCGATGCGCTCCCCCGTCGCGGTGGTCACCTGCGCGGCATCCACCGACACCTGCGCGGACAGGTTCTGCCCGGCCATCTGCGGCGCCTCGCGGACGATCTCGAGCTGGCGCTCGGCGTCGAGGGACGCGGCATCCCCCGAGAAGATCCCGCCGCGCATGCTGCCCGCCGCCCGGATGTGGCGGGTCACCGCGCGCGTGTCGATGCCGCTGATGCCCACCACGCCGTCGTTCACCAGGGCGTCGTCGAGCGATCCGTCGGCGCGCCAGTTGGAGACCACGCGCGAGGGGTCGCGCACGATGTAGCCCGAGACCCAGATGCGCCGGGACTCGGGGTCTTCGTCGTTCATGCCGGTGTTGCCGATGTGGGGCGCGGTCTGCAGCACGATCTGACCGGCGTAGGACGGGTCGGTGAGGGTCTCCTGATAGCCGGTCATGCCGGTCGCGAAGACGACTTCGCCCAGGGTCGTGCCCAGGGCGCCGTAGGCGCGGCCGACGTGGCGCGTGCCGTCCTCGAGGACGAGCACCGCGGGGTCGGACTGGAAGAGGGAGGTCATGCGTCGGTTCCCGTCTGCGTGGGGGTGTGGATCGCCGAGATGCCGTCGGCCACGGCGCGGGCCGAGGCGTCCTGCGGGCGGAGATAGGAGTCGACGACGGTGCCGTCGTCGAGGCGCCACGACAGGCGCAGGAGGCCGTCGCGCTCGACGACCCGATCGATGGCCACCGTCGCCTGACCGGCGCCTGCGATGCGGTCCGCGTCGATGAAGACGCGCGGCTGACCGGTGAGATCGAGTGCGACACCGCCGTCGGTGACGGTGAGGTCGGCACGGGACCGGTACGTGAGGCCGCGGATCGCGAGGCGCTCGAGCGGCTCGTCGTGGCGGGTCGTCGCGACATACAGGGCAGGATGCACCGACCGCGTCGTCACGCCCGCGGGGATCTCGCCCACCGGGGCCTGCAGACCGCCGTCGCGCTTGCCGCGCCGCAGCCACGCCCACGTTCCGAGGGCGAGCACCAGGAGCGCCGCGCCCACCATGATCAGGATGGCGGTCTGCTGGCTCATGCGCGCGCCCCCGGGGCGTCGAGGACGACGCCGTCGACGACGGTCGGGGTGCCGGCGTGGAGGGTCCAGCGCACCTCGCCGGGAAGCTCGCGGCCGAGGTACGGCGAGTTGACGCTGCGGCCGCGCAGGTCGGAGGTCGAGAACGTGCGCACCGGCGCGGCGTGGTAGAAGGTCAGCGATGCGGGCTGCCCCTCGGTCAGCGGCGTGCCGTGATTGCGGAGCCGCCCGATGCGCGCGGGCTCGCGCGACATCACACGGGCGACGTCGCCCCACGTGAGCAAGCCGGTGTCGACCATCGCCTGGTGCACGACCCGCACGGCGCTCTCGAGGCCGACCATTCCATTCGCCGCCGCGTGCCACTCGCACGCCTTCGCTTCAGCGGGGTGCGGCGCGTGGTCGGTCGCGACGATGTCGATCGTGCCGTCGGCGAGGCCCTCGCGCACCGCGAGCACGTCCTCCTCGCGTCGCAGCGGCGGGTTGACTTTGAACCGCGCGTCGTAGTCGCGCACGAGCTCGTCGGTCAGCAGGAGGTGGTGGGGGGTCACCTCGGCCGTGACGTCGACGCCGCGCTTCTTGGCCCAGCGGATGATCTCGACCGAGCCGGCGGTCGAGAGGTGGCAGACGTGCAGCCGCGACCCGACGTGCTCGGCGAGGAGCACGTCGCGGGCGATGATCGACTCCTCGGCGACGGCGGGCCAGCCCGCGAGACCGAGCTCGGCCGACACGGCGCCCTCGTTCATCTGGGCGCCCTCGGTCAGGCGCGGGTCCTGCGCGTGCTGCGCGATGACGCCGTCGAAGGCCTTCACGTACTCGAGGGCGCGGCGCATGATGAGCGGATCCCACACGCAGAAGCCGTCGTCGCTGAAGACACGCACCTGCGCGCGGGAGTCGGCCATCGCGCCGAGCTCGGCGAGTCGCTCGCCCTTCTGGCCGACGGTGACCGCACCGATGGGCTGAACGGTGACGAAGCCGGCCGCCTCGCCGAGGGCGAGCTCCTGCTCGACGACGCCCGCGGTGTCGGCGACGGGCGAGGTGTTGGGCATCGCGAACACGGCGGTGTAGCCGCCGGCCGCGGCCGCGCGGGAGCCGGTGAGGATCGTCTCGGATGCCTCGTACCCGGGCTCGCGGAGGTGCGTGTGCAGGTCGACCAGGCCCGGAAGCAGCACGAGGCCGTCGACGTCGACCACGGTCGCTCCGGCACGGCTCACCCCCGTGCCGATCTCGACGATCGTGCCGTCGGCGACGAGGATGTCGGCGGCGGTCGAGCCTTCGACGAGGGCGCCGCGGAAGAGGAGGGTCTCGGTAGGGGAATCGCCGTTCGCGGCGGATCGAGGCAGGCTCATCGTGGGTTCTCCTTCTCTGCGCCCGCTCGGGGATCATCGCCGCTCTCCGCCCCTGCCAGCAGCAGGTAGAGCGCGGCCATGCGCACCGAGACGCCGTTCGTCACCTGCTCGAGCACCGTTGAGCGGGGCGAGTCCGCGGCCTCTGCGGAGATCTCCAGTCCCCGGTTCATCGGACCGGGGTGCATGACAATGCTATCTGCACCGAGCGCCTCCAGACGCCGGGCGTCCAGACCCCAACGGCGGGAATACTCCCGTTCAGTGGGGAAATACGCGGCATTCATGCGCTCCAGCTGGATACGCAGCATCATGAGCGCGTCGGGCCCGCCCGCGATCGCCTCATCGAGGTCGTAGACCACCCGCGCCGGCCACGCAGAGACATCCTGCGGGATCAGCGTCGGCGGCGCGACGAGGGTCACGTCCGCACCGAGCGTGGTGAGCAGCCAGACGTTCGAACGGGCCACGCGGGAGTGGAGGATGTCGCCGACGATCGTCACCGAGACACCGGCGAGGTCGCGCCCGCGGCTGTCGGGGCCGAACCGGCGCTTGCGGATCGTGAACGCGTCGAGCAGGGCCTGTGTGGGGTGCTCGTGGGTGCCGTCCCCGGCGTTCACGACGCCGGCGGTGATCCAGCCGCTCGTCGCGAGGGTGCGCGGCGCGCCCGAGGCGCCGTGACGGATGACGACCGCGTCGGCGCCCATCGCCTGGAGGGTCTGGGCGGTGTCCTGCAGCGACTCCCCCTTCGAGACGCTGGAGCCTTTGGCGGAGAAGTTGATGACGTCGGCGCTCAGCCGCTTCGCGGCCGCCTCGAAAGAGATGCGCGTGCGCGTCGAATCCTCGAAGAACAGGTTCACGACCGTCTTGCCGCGCAGCGTCGGCAGCTTCTTGACCTCGCGCTGCTGGGTGTCGGCCATGTCCTCGGCGACGTCCAGGATGCGCAGCGCGGCCGCACGCGACAGGGTCTTGGTGTCAAGCAGGTGCCTCATGACTCGATCGTCACCTCCTCGCGACCGTCGGTCTCCTCGAGCCGTACGTTCACGCGCTCGTCGCGGGAGCTGGGGAGGTTCTTCCCCACGAAATCGGGCCGGATCGGCAGCTCGCGGTGCCCGCGGTCGACGAGCGTCGCGAGGCGCACCGCCGTCGGCCGCCCGATGTCCTGCAGCGCGTCGAGGGCGGCGCGGATGCTGCGACCGGAGAACAGCACGTCGTCGACGAGCACGACGACCTTGCCGTCGATGCCGCCCGGCGGGATCGACGTCGGCTGCGGCGTCCGCGTGGGGTTGCGGTGCAGGTCGTCGCGGTACATCGTCACGTCGAGCGCGCCGACGGCCACGGGCGCGCCGCCGAACTGCTCCACGAGCGCGCCGATGCGGCGGGCGAGGGTGACTCCTCGAGTAGGGATGCCCAGAAGGATCAGATTCTCGGGGCCCCGGTTCGACTCGAGGATCTCGTGCGAGATCCGAGTCAGGGCCCGGGTGATGTCGGCCTGGTGCAGCACGGTGCGCGTGCTCATCCGCCGCTCCCTTCTCCGCCTCACAGGACGGGCTTAAAGGTTGCTGGTGATCGAGCCCCAGTCTACGACACGGCGAAGGCCGATCCCGAGCCGGGATCGGCCTTCGCCGTCGGATGAGCGTCAGCGCCGCGCGGCCGGACCGCGGAGCACCCGCGAGGCGACGACGAGGGCGGCGGCGATCAGCACGATGTTCTTGAAGATGTACTGACCGGTCAGGGTCGGGCCGGCAGGACCGAACACCTCGGCGGGCAGCAGCACGATGGGCGACAGGATCCCGACGAAGGCGAGGGCGAGCACCACCAGGCCGATGCGGGCGAACGCCCCGCCGGCGATGAGGAGCGCTCCGGCGGTGACCTCGATGACCGCGGTCGCGATCAGCGCGACCTGCCCGGTGACGAGCCCGAAGGTGAGCTTCTCCCAGGTCTGGCTGACCAGGGCCTCGACCGGGCTGACACCCGGGAAGAGCTTGAGGGCGCCGAACACGGCGAAGACCAGGCCGACGGCCACGCGCAGCGCGGGGATGCTCCAGCGCTGCAGCGACACCTTGAGCGCGGCCTCGGCGCGGGCTTCCGCTGCGAACAGGCTGCGGATCCGGTTCGGACGACCGGTGGACGCGGAGCCGACGACGCCGGTGGCGCCGTGGAAGGGAACGGTGGTCATGGCGGGACTCCTTCGGATTCTGAGCGCCCGCGCTTGCAGGCACGGTGATCAGGATCCGAACGGACGCGCGGTGATACGTCGCCGCACAGATTGGCGCACCCCGCACAGCCGCGCCGGGGGTGGAGCCCGCAGGCGTTGTACGAGAGCTACAAATGCCGGCCGCTGCGGAAGGTCAGGCGGCCGGCGCCGCAGCGTCGCTCTTCGCGTCGTCGTCCACCTTGCCCGCGCGGATCGGATGCCCCTGGCTCGTGAGGCACTTGCCGCTCGCGAGGTCCCACTTCCAGTCGTGCAGCGAGCAGGTGAGCACGCCGTCCTCGATCTTGCCGGTCTTGGTGAGGTCTGCCCGAAGGTGCGGGCAGCGGCGCTGCACCATCCACTCGCCCAGCTGGGCGTCCTCGGTCTGGTCGGTCTGCTCGGCGTACCAGTTCTCGACGTACTCGATGCGGTCGCGCGAGAGGCACTTGAGGAACGTCGTCAGGAACTCGTTGAACTTGCCGCTGCGACCGACCTCGAACTGCATCGACAGGAAGATCGAGTTCGACCAGTCGATCTCGTGGTCGGCGATGTTCGTCGAGACCAGGTCGGCGGGGATCGTGTACCAGTAGATGCACTCCTCCCCCGCGTACTCGCGGACCTTGGCCTTGGGGAAGTCGACGACCATGTCGAGCTCGCCGATGCGGAAGCGCACCATGCCTCCGACGCCGTTGCGGATCGTGCGGGCACGGCGCAGCAGAGGCTCCCACCACTCCTTGATCGCGGCGAGCATCTCGTCGGGTGGCAGCACCGCGGCGCGCGAGGCCTCTTCGGCGCGGATCTCCTCCTGCCGGGAGTCGCGCTGCTCCGCCAGGTAGGCCCACTTGTCGTCGAAGATGCGGTCGATCTCGGCCTGCGTGTAGAGCGTCTGCGTCACGCTGATCTCGCCGGCGTTCAGCTCCACGACCGTCCCGGGCACGAACTCGTAGCCCTTCTGCTCGGGGCGCAGCTCGGCCATGTGGGCGAGGAACTCGCGCTGGTCGGTGAAGATGGCGTCGCCGTTCAGTCCTGTGCCGTTGTACCTGAACAGCTCCTCGCGGAGGAACATCGGCGGACCGGCCATGGGGAAGACGTGCTCGGCGTCCACCTTCTCGATGTAGTACATCGCGCGCTTGTTCTGCGCGTCGCGCTTGAGCTTGGCGAAGTTCTGCTTCGCATCCTGGGGCAGGTCGTAGACCATCGGCCACCAGATCGCACCCGAGACCTGGGTGAAGTACGCCTCGGGCTTCGAGAACGACATGAGCTTCTCGAGATCGAGCGGGTGCGAGTCGTTCTGGTTCAGGATGCTGGCGGTGCCGTCGTCGACCGAGAGCGACGAGTCGCCGATGGGGCCGTCGCTGGGCGCGCGCAACGGCGTGACCATGACCTTCAGCGGACCGAACTCGAGGGGGACCCCGGCCTGCGTGTAGATGATGTTGTCGTAGCCGAGCTTGCGGAGATCCTGCTCGAGGTCGTCCGTCGGGTACTCCGGAAGGAGAACCCTGATGTCCTTCGGCACGTGGCGCTGCATGAGCGCGGGGTCGAAGTGGTCGCGGTGCCGGTGCGAGATGTAGAGGAAGTCGGCCTTGCCGTACGTGGCCCAGTCGAGCCCGCGGTTGTCGGGGAACGGGAACCACGATCCGAAGAAGGTGGGGCCGATGACCGGGTCGCAGAGGATGCTCCCCCCTGCCGTCTCGATGAACATTCCGGCGTGGCCGAGGCCCGTGATGCGCATTCTCGCTCCTTCCTCGACAAGTCTATGAGAGGGGTCCTGGCGCGCCAGGGCGCCCCCGCCGTGCAAAAGGCGATGCACCGCACCCGCAGGGCGCGGTGCATCGCCGAGGATCAGGAGGAGCGCGCGATGCGCCCCAGCACTCCGTGGACGAATGAGCCCGAGTCGTCGGTGGAGAACTCCTTGGCGAGTTCCACCGCCTCGTCGATCGCGACGGCCGCCGGCACCTCGTCGTTGTAGAGGATCTCCCACACGCCGATGCGCAGCACGGCGCGGTCGACCGCGGGCATGCGGGCGAGCGACCAGTCCTTCGCGAATGTGGTGATCTGCTCGTCGATCGCGTCGCGGTTGTCGATCACGCCGTCGACGATCTCGCGCGCGTACAGCCAGGAGGCCTCGCGCGCCGGCTCGTTCGCGGCGCGCTTCGCCTCGGCGGCGAGCGTCGACGGGAGCTCGTCGCCGCGGACGTCAGCCTGGAAGAGGATGTCGAGGGCGCGCTTGCGCGCCTTGCTGCGGGCGCTCAACGGTCAGTTGACGCGGCCGAGGTAGTCCCCGGTGCGTGTGTCGACCTTGACCTTGGTGCCGGTCTCGAGGAACAGCGGCACCTGGATCTCGTAGCCGGTCTGGACCGTGGCGGGCTTCGTGCCGGCCGACGAGCGGTCGCCCTGCAGGCCCGGCTCGGTGTAGGTGATCTCGAGCACCACCGATGCGGGCAGCTCGATGTAGAGCGGGTTGCCGTTGTTCAGCGCGATCTGCACCTGCTGGTTCTCGAGCAGGAAGTTCGCGGCGTCGCCCACGGTGGCCGCGTTGACCGTGATCTGGTCGTAGTCGGCGACGTCCATGAAGACGAAGCCGTCGCCGTCGTTGTACAGGTACGTGAAGTCGCGGCGGTCGACGTTCTCGAGCTCGACCTTGGCACCGGCGTTGAAGGTCCTGTCGACGACCTTGCCGGACATGACGTTCTTGAGCTTCGTGCGGACGAACGCGCCACCCTTGCCGGGCTTGACGTGCTGGAACTCCACGACGCTCCAGAGCTGACCGTCGATGTTCAGGACGACGCCGTTCTTGATGTCTGCGGTGGATGCCATGGGGGTGGTGGTTTCCGTTCGTGAGGGGAAATGGCCGATCGCGGCCGACAGTGCATTCTACGGGATGCCGCGGAGAGACCCCTCGACGCGGCATCCGATCATCCGTCCGCCTGCCCGGTGATGACGGCGATCAGGCGATCGATGGCGGTGGCGTAGCCCTGCACTCCTTCGCCGACGACGTGCACGATCGCGATGTCCGCCACGTAGGAGTGATGGCGGAACTGCTCGCGCGCTTTCACGTCGGAGATGTGCACCTCGGCGACGGGCAGCGCGACGCCGGCCAGCGCATCGCGGAGCACGACCGACGTGTGCGTGAGTCCGCCCGGGTTGATGACGATGCCGGCGCAGTCGCGCCGCGCGTCGTGGATGGCATCGAGGAGCACCCCCTCGTGGTTGCTCTGCACCGCACGCAGTTCGAAGCCGCGGGCCGCCGCCGTCGCCGTCGCCAGCGCCTCGACATCGGCGAGCGTGGACGAGCCGTAGATGCCGGGCTCGCGCGTTCCGAGCAGGTTGAGGTTGGGACCGTTGACGAGGAGCAGGCGGTGCGGCGTGGTCACCTCGTCACGCTATCAGCGGGTGGATGCCGAGTCCTCGGCGTGGTACTGCGCGAGCAGCTCGCGCTCGCGCGCGGCCTTCGGGAAGAACCAGAACACCAGCGCCGCGCCGATGAGCACGGCGATGATCCCCGCGAGGTACGCCCAGTCCTGTCCCTGGAGGAACGACTCCTTGGCGGCCTGGGTGATGGCGTCGGCGTACTGCGGGTTCTGCTTCGCCGCCGCCTCCGCGCTCGCGAACGACTTCGTCAGCGTGGTCTGCTGGCTGGAGGTGATCTGCGAGGCATCCGCCGAGCTCCCGATCTGCGACAGCATCGACGCCGCGTACCCCGCCGTGAGCAGGGCGCCGAAGATCGACTGCATGATGGCGCCGCCGAGGTCGCGCTGCAGGTCGGCGGTGCCGGATGCCATGCCCGCACGCCGCACCGGCACGGCACCCGTCAGCGAGCGCGACGCCGGCGTGCCCGCCAGCCCCACGCCGGCGCCGATGAACGCGTAGCCGAGCGCGACGCCCCAGTAGCTCGCACCCTCGCGCCACAGCAGCAGCATCGTGAGGAAGCCGAGCAGCACCGGCACATAGCCGAGGAGCATCGTGAACCGAGCGCCGTGGCTCTCGACCAGCTTCGCTGAGCGCGGGGCGAGGATCACCATGAAGAGGGCTGCGGGGAGGATGGCGGCGCCCGCCTCGATCGTGGTGTAGCCCAGGACGTTCTGCAGGAACTGCTGTCCGATGAACATCGCCCCCATCAGGGAGCCGAACACGATGATCCCGGCCACCGCGGCGACCCAGAAGATCGGGCGCTTCGCGACGTCGAGGTCGTACAGCGGGTTCGCCGCGCGGCGCTGCCGCCAGAGGAACCCGACGAGCGTCACGAGCGCGAGCCCGGTCATGCTCAGCACCAGCACGGTCGAATCGGGCACGGTCGCGAAGTTGATCGCGACGATCAGCGCGCCGACGAGTACCGCCGACAGCAGGCCGCCGAGGTTGTCGACCGGTTCGGTCGCCTCGTTCACATGCGCCGGGATGAACCTGAGCACCAGCGGCACGGCGACCACGATCAGCGGGATCGTCACGAGGAACACCGACCCCCACGCGAACGTCTCCAGGAGCAGGCCGGAGATGAGCGGGCCGAGCGCCGAGATCGCCCCGCCGGTGGCCGACCACAGGGCGATGGCGCGGGTGCGCGCCGCGCCCGACCACAGTGCGGTGATGAGCGCGAGCGTCGTGGGATACGCCATGCCCGCCGCGATTCCGCCCACGACACGAGCGGCGATGAGCACCTCGATGGTGGGCGCGAAGGCCGCGACTATTCCGGCCGGCAGCGAGAGGAGCACGCCGAGCAGAAGCATCATCCGGCGGCCGTGGCGATCGCCGACCGCTCCCAGCCACAGCACCGACGCGGCGAGGCCCAGGGAGTATCCGATGGCGACGAGGTTGAGCTGTGTCTGGGATGCGTCGAAGGCGATGCCGATGTCGGGAAGGGCGACGTTCGCCACCGCCAGCGGCAGGTTCGCGACCGCGGCGACGAGGATCAGCGTGCCGAGCACCGCCACCGAACGTGCCGGAGTGGTCGAAGCAGTGGCCATGACGACGCCTCTCTCAAGTGGAGCCGGGGCGCGGCGACGACCCGGTGCCCTCATCCTGCCGGAAGGGCGGTCCCACTTCGGGGGTGATATTCGCCGGCGTTAGCCGGCGACCTCCTGGTACGCAGCGAAGAGCAGCGACTCGTCGGGCGCCTGCAGCACCGTCGGCTTCGCGATGTCGTCCAGCACGATGAACCGCAGCATCCCGCCACGGCTCTTCTTGTCGCGCTGCATCGTCGCGAGCAGCTGCGGCCACGCGCCCGGCCGGTAGGACGAGGGCAGGCCGAGAGTGTCGAGGATCGCTCGATGGCGCTGGGCCGCGGCATCCGGCAGTCGTCCTGCCAGTCGCGACAACTCGGCCGCGAACACCATCCCGACCGAGATCGCGGCGCCGTGACGCCAGCGGTACCGCTCGGCATGCTCGATCGCGTGGCCGAGCGTATGCCCGTAGTTCAGGATCTCGCGGAGCCCCGCCTCGCGCAGGTCCTCCCCCACGACCCGGGCCTTCATGTCGATCGCGAGCTCGATCGTGCGGCGGAACGCGTCGCTGCGCGGATCGGTCGCGGCCTCGGGGTCGGCCTCGATGAGGTCCAGGATCTCGGGGGCCCAGATGAAGCCTGCCTTGACGACCTCGGCGTACCCGGCGACACGCTCGTTGCGCGAGAGCGAGTCCAGCAGGTCCAGGTCGCACAGCACGGCACGGGGCGCCCAGAACGCGCCCACGAGGTTCTTCCCCTCGGCCGTGTTCACGCCGGTCTTGCCGCCGATCGCGGCGTCGACCATACCCAGCACGGTCGTCGGCACCTGCACCACCTCGACGCCCCGGAGCCAGTTCGCCGCGACGAACCCGGCGAGGTCGGTCACCGCGCCGCCGCCGAAGCCGATCACCGCGTCGGTCCGGGTGAAGTCGGCCTTGCCCATGACCTGCCAGCAGAACGCCGCCACCTCGATGCGCTTGCCCGCCTCCGCGTCGGGGATCTCGGCAAGGAGCACCTCCCGATCGCCCTTCAGCAGTTCGCGGAGCCCCTCCGCCTGTGCCGCGAGGGTGGGCGGGTGGATCACGAGCACTTTGCGGGCAGCGGGAGGCAGCGAGTCGCCGAGCATCGGCAGGATGCCGCGCCCCACCGTGATCGCGTAGCTCGCGTCGCCGCTCACCGTGATGGTCGTGGCGTCGGTCATGAGTCTCCCTCGCTCTGGGTGGACGGGGCAGCGTGCTCGGGGCGGACCCAGTCGACGATGCGCTCCACGACTTCCTGCAGCGGGCCGCTCGACGTGTCGAACGTCACGTCGGCCAGCTGTTCGTAGATCGGGCGCCGCTCCTCGTAGAGACGGGTCCATCGCTCGAGCGGATCCTCGCCGGCCAGCAGCGGGCGGCTCGAGCCGCGCACCCGCGTGGCGACGACCCGCGGGGCCACGGTGAGCAGCACGACGCGGTGGCGCGCGAGGTCGGCACGGGTGTCGGTGTCGAGCACCGCGCCGCCCCCGAGCGAGACGACTCCCCCGCCGGCGAGACCTTCCTTCACCGCTTCCCGCTCGAGCGCGCGGAAGTGCGCCTCGCCGCGCTCGGCGAACAGCCGCTCGATCGGACCGTGCGCGCGCGACACCGCGGCGTCGGTGTCGAAGAAGGGGAGCTCGAGCGCACGGGCGACCTTCTTGCCCACGCTCGTCTTGCCCGCGCCCATCGGGCCGATGAGGACGACGGCGCTAGAGGGCGAGGTCATGCTGCGCGAGCGAGGCATCGCTGGCGTCCGCCGTGCGGAGCGCCTCGGGGATCGCGGCGAGATACGCCTCGAGGTTTCGTCGGGTCTCGGCGACGCTGTCGCCGCCGAACTTCTCCAGCACCACATCGGCCAGGACGATCGCGACCATCGCCTCAGCGACGACGCCGGCGGCGGGCACGGCACACACGTCGGAGCGCTGGTGGTGCGCAGACGCGGTGTCGCCGGTCGCCACGTCCACCGTTCGCAGCGCCTTCGGCACCGTCGCGATGGGCTTCATCCCCGCGCGCACGCGCAGGACGGTCCCGGTGGACATGCCGCCTTCAGTCCCGCCGGCCTTGTCGGACGAGCGTGCGATGCCGTCGCCGGTGGCGAAGAGCTCGTCGTGGGCCTGGGAACCGCGACGCGTGGTCGTGAGGAAGCCGTCGCCGACCTCCACGCCCTTGATCGCCTGGATGCTCATGAGCGCCTGAGCGAGCTTGCCGTCGAGGCGGCGGTCCCAGTGCACGTGCGATCCGAGGCCCGGCGGAAGCCCGTAGGCGAGCAGCTCGACGATGCCGCCGAGCGTGTCGCCGTCCTTGCGGGCGTCGTCGACCTCAGCCACCATCCGCTCGCTCGTGGCGGCGTCGAAGCAGCGGAGCGGATCGGCGTCGAGGGCCTCGACGTCGTCGGGCGTCGGCAGCGCAGCGTCGTCGGGCACACGGACGGGACCGATCGAGAGCGTGTGGCTCACGAGGCGGATGCCGAGCTCCGACAGGAACGCCCGGGCGACGGCGCCGAGTGCGACGCGTGCCGCGGTCTCACGGGCGCTCGCCCGCTCGAGGATCGGCCGGGCCTGGTCGAAGTCGTACTTCTGCATGCCGACGAGGTCGGCGTGCCCCGGGCGGGGCCGCGTAAGGGCTGCGCCGCGGCCGCGGGACTTCTCGGTGAGCTCGATGGGCTCGGGGCTCATGACCTCGACCCACTTCGGCCATTCGGTGTTGCCGATGCGCAGGGCGATCGGGCTCCCCAGGCTCGTGCCGTGCACGACGCCGGACGAGATCGTCAGCTCGTCCTGCTCGAACTTCATGCGCGATCCGCGGCCGTAGCCGAGTTTGCGACGCTCGAGGTCGGCCTGGATGGCGACGCTCGAGACGGGGACGCCCGAAGGGAGGCCCTCCATGATGGCGACGAGTTCGGGACCGTGCGATTCGCCGGCCGTGAGCACGCGGAGCATTCGTCCAGTCTCCCACGTGCGGGAGGACGGTTACGTCAGGAGGCGGACTCGAGTGCGCCGCGCATCGCCGCGACGGCGGCGTCCTCGCCGGGGAGCGGAGTGTCGACGGCGCCGGTGGCGAAGATCCTCACTTGCAGGACGGCCTGGTGCAGCAGCATCCCGAGTCCCGACACCGCGGTGCCGCCGACGCGCTGCCATGCGGCGGACAGCGGCGTGGGCCAGTGCCCGTACACGACGTCGAAGAGCAGGCCGCCGGCGGCCGCGAGGGCGTCGGCCGCGGCATCCGCCACCGGTGCATCTCCCGGGAGAGTCGCGATCGTCACGGGAGCGGGAGCAAGAGCGGATGCCTCGAACGGCGTCGCGGTGACGTCGACGTCCAGTCGGCGACCGAGATCGGCGAGCCGCGCCACGGCCTCGGGTCGCCGGGCGATGACGTCGATCCGGGTCGCGCCGAGCTCGGCGAGGGCCACGAGCGCGGAGGTCGCGGTCGCTCCGGCACCGACGATCCGGGCCTCGTCGAGCCGGGTGATCCCCTCGTCCGCGAGGGCGCGGACGATCCCGCCGACGTCGGTGTTGAATCCGCGTCGCGCACCGCCCGCGAGCAGCAGGGTGTTGACGGCCCCGGTCAGCTCGGCGCGCCGGTCGAGCTCGTGGGCGGCGTCGTGGGCGACGCCCTTGAGCGGCATGGTCAGCGACAGACCCCGCCACGATGCGTCGAGCCCGGCGAGCTCCTCCGCGAATGCGCCGTCGCCCACCCGGCGGCGGCCGTACGACCACGGCAGCCCGAGCACCTCGTACGCCGCGGCGTGGAGCTGGGGCGATCGGCTGTGCGCGATCGGGTCGCCCCACACCTCGAGGCGGGAGGCGTCGGAGATCAGCACCCGGAGTCCGGGTGGTCCTCGCACCAGGCGATCCACTGCGCGACGGCGCGGTTGTGGTCGCCGAGGTTCGTCGTGAACACCGTCTCGCCGGTGTCGAGGTTGACCGTGACGAAGTACAGCCAATCGCCGCCCGACGGGTTCATGACGGCCGAGATCGCCGCGTCGCCCGGGTTGGAGATCGGTCCCACAGGCAGTCCGGCGTTCACGTACGTGTTCCACGGGTTCGGGTCGAACTGCGCCTCCTCGGAGGTGCTCGCCGACCCGTCGTGCATCTCGCCGAAGCCGTACTGCGCCGTCGAGTCCATCTGCAGCAGGCCGAAGGTCTCCTGATTGTCCGGGTCGAGTCGGTTCTCGATGACCGTGGCGACCTTCTGCATGTCGGCCTCGTAGCGGGCCTCGCGCTCGATGATCGAGGCGATCGTCAGCACGCGCTGACGATCCTCTTCGGGAACCCCGGCGGCGTCGAGGGACTGCACGGTGCGATCGACGAGCGTCTGGATGACCTGCTCGGCGGTGACGTCGGGGTTGAACGTGTAGGTGGCAGGGAACAGCCAGCCTTCCAGAGGCTGCCCGCCTGCTGCCACGATCGCGGGGTCGGGCGTGACACCGTACGCGGACGCGTCGGCCGTCGCGGCCACGAAGTCCTCGACAGGGAGGCCGGTGCCCTCGGCGAGGAGCGGCAGCGACTGCTCGACCGTGAGACCCTCCCGCAGCTGGGCGGTGTTCTCCATCTTGTTCGCCGGATCGAGCAGCGCCGCCAGCGCCGCCTCCGACGTCATCTGCAGCTGCAGTTTGAAGACGCCCGGCACGAACGGCGGGTTCTCGCCCGTGTCGATCAGGTAGTCGTAGAACGCGTTCGGCGTCATCGTGACGCCGGCGTCGAACAGCGCCTGCGAGATCGGCATGCCGGTGTCGCCCTCGTTGACGGTGACGTACGCCTCGCCGTTCGCCAGGCCCTCCTCGAAGTCCTTCGGCAGCTCCCAGCCCATGACCTCGCGGACCTTGTCCTCGTACGTCGTCCACACGTACCAGGCGCCGCCCGCCGCGCCGCCGATGATCAGCAGGATCACACCGAGGGCGATCCAGCCGCCGATGCGCCGCTTGCGCTTGTCTTTGGGCGGCGGCACGCTGCCGAGCTCGTCGCTGGAGCTGTGGCCGCTGAAGAGGTCTTCCAACGTCGCGGTCGACGCGCCGCGCGTGCTGGCGGCGGTCGCCCGTACCCCGAACGCCTCGGTCGGGTCGGCGGGCGTGCCCGAGGACGCGGGAACGATCGGGGTCGAACCGGTGCGGCTGTAGGGCAGCGCGGGGTCGGACTCGTCGGTGAGCATCCAGGAATCGTCGTCGACAGGCTCCGCGGGGCGGGGGGTGTAGGTGCGGGGCTGCGCGAGCAGGCCGGACTCATCGAGGACGGCCTCCTGCTGCGACGGGCGCGGCATCGCCGCCGTGGGCGCTGCGTCGACGGGCCCCTCGGCAGGCGTCCCGTCGGCCGGTGCGTCCGCGGGACGTGTCGCCGGGCTCAGGCCGGCGGCCGCTGCGCGCAGCTCGCGGCGCGAGAGCGGAGCTCCGGTCGCCGAGGGTGCCGGGTCCTGTCCCCCGTCCTTCTCGCTGCCGTCCGCCCGCGACCCGAAGCCGGCGTCGCCGCCGGTGCGGCGGAAGTCGCGCGATCGAGGGTCGGGGAGCTTGCCGAACAGATCCGCGAACGGATCTCCAGACGGGGTCTCGGGCATGTCAGGCGGGCTCCTGGGGGACGGGTGTTCCGGGTGGTCGGCCGGTGCTCTTCTCGACGTCGAGTGCTTGCTGGAGCAGCACGACCGCGGCGACCTGATCCACAATGCTACGAGACGAACGCTGGGATCGGCCCGAATCACGCAGCGCGGCATGGGCGGAGACGGTCGACAGACGCTCGTCGACGAGTCGCACCGGCAGAGCGGATGCCGCGGCCACCGCCGCGGCGAAGTCCCGCGCATCGGCGGTCGAGGCGGTGTCCTCACCGCGCAGATTGAGCGGCAGACCGACCAGGATCTCAGCCGCCGAGTACTCCTCCGCCAGCGCGACGACGCGCGCCACCGCGCCGTCGTCTCGCTTCACCGTCTCGACGGGCGTGGCGAGCAGCCCGTCGGGATCGCAGCGTGCGACACCGACCCGGGCCCTCCCGACGTCGATGCCGAGCCGCACCCCGCGACGGAACCCGCTCACGCGCTGAGCGCGTCCTTCACCGCGGTGAGAGCCGCGGGCAGCGCCGAGGCATCCGTCCCCCCGCCCTGGGCGACGTCGTCGCGTCCGCCGCCGCCGCCGCCGAGCACGGCGGCCGCGGTCTTCGCGAGCACGCCGGCCTTCACGCCCGCCGCGCGAGCAGCGTCGTTCGTCGCGACGATGACCACCGCGCGACCGCCGATCTCCGCGCCGAGCGCGATGACGGCGGGCTGGGCGCCGAGGCGCTCGCGCACCTGGAGGGCGAGGGATCGGACGTCGTCCGCCGACGATGCGGCGCCGAGCGACTCCGCGACCACGAGGTGGCCGCCGACCGTCGACGCGGAGGCCGCGAGCGCCGGAATGCGGTCGCCGAGGGCCTTGGCCTCGAAGGAGGCGATCTTCTTCTCTGCGGCCTTGAGGCTCGCGGTCAGCTCGGCGATGCGCGCGGGGAGCTGATCCCGGGGCGTCTTGAGCGTCGAGGTGAGCTGCGACACGATCGCCCGCTCGGCCGCAAGCGACCGGAACGCGTCGAGACCGACCAGCGCCTCCACGCGGCGGTTCGCGGCGCCGACGGATGACTCGCCGACCAGGCTGATGAGGCCGACCTCGGCGCTGGTCGACACGTGCGTGCCTGCGCAGAGCTCGCGCGACCACGGGCCGCCGATGTCGACCATGCGCACGGTGTCGCCGTACTTCTCGCCGAACAGCGCCATGGCTCCGAGCGACTTGGCCTCGTCGAGGGCGAGCACACGGGTGGTCACCTCGAGGTTGTCACGCACCGCGTTGTTGGCGATCTCCTCGATCTCGCTCTTCGTCTCGTCCGAGAGCGACTGCCCCCACGTGAAGTCGAAGCGCATGTAGCCGGCGCGGTTGAGCGACCCCGCCTGCGTCGCCGTCCTGCCGAGCGTGTCGCGCAGGGCGGCGTGCACGAGGTGGGTGGCCGAGTGGGCCTGCCGAGCGGCGCGGCGGTTCGCGGCATCCACCACCGTCGTCGCCGGCTGGTCGACGGCGACCTCGCCCGTCGTCACCTCGACGGTGTGGCTGATGAGCCCCGCGACGGGCTTCTGCACGTCGAGCACGTCGAGCTCGTAGCCGGGACCGACGATGACGCCCTTGTCGGCCACCTGGCCGCCCGACTCCGCGTACAGGGCCGTCTCGGCGAGGATGACCTCGGCGATCTGCCCCGCGGAGGCGCGATCGACCGACACGCCGTCGACGAGGATGCCCAGGACGCGCGACTCGGTCTCGAGGTCGGTATAGCCCGTGAAGACCGTCTCGCCCTTCGCACGGAAGTCGCGGTAGACACTGGTGTCGGCGAGCTGGCGCTTGCGCGAGCGCGCGTCGGCCTTCGCCCGCGCGCGCTGCTCCTGCATGAGCGTGTCGAACGCCGCGCGGTCGACGGTGAGCCCGGCCTCTTCCGCGATCTCGAGCGTGAGGTCGATCGGGAACCCGTAGGTATCGTGCAGCAGGAACGCCTCGGCACCCGTCAGTGCGGTGCCGCCGTCGCGCTTCGTCTGGGCGACGGAGTCCTCGAGGATGCTCGAGCCCGCCGCGAGCGTGCGCAGGAAGGTCTCCTCCTCGGCCAGTGCGTACTGCGAGATGCGGGCGTAGTCCGTCTCCACCTCTGGGTAGACGTCCTTCATCGCGTCACGCGATGCGGCGAAGAGCTCGGCGAACGTCGGGCCCTCGACCCCCAGCTGGCGCATCGAGCGGATCGCGCGGCGCATGAGCCGCCGCAGGATGTAGCCGCGCCCGTCGTTCGACGGCGTCACGCCGTCGGTCATCAGCATGAGCGACGAGCGCACGTGGTCGGCGACCACGCGGAAGCGCACATCGTCGTCGTGGTTCGCGCCGTAGGTGCGACCCGAGAGGGCCACGGCGCGGTCGAGCACCGGACGCACCTGGTCGGTCTCGTACATGTTGTCGACGCCCTGCTTGATGAACGCGATGCGCTCCAGGCCCATGCCGGTGTCGATGTTCTTGTTCGGCAGCTCGCCGACGATGTCGAAGTCGTACTTCGAGCGGACGTTGGTGATCTCGTACTGCATGAAGACGAGATTCCAGATCTCGACATAGCGGTCGTCGTCCGTGGCCGGCCCGCCGTCGACGCCGTACGCGGGACCGCGGTCGAAGAAGATCTCGGAGCAGGGTCCGGCAGGGCCGGGCAGGCCGGTGCTCCAGTAGTTCGTGTCCTTCCCGAGCCGCTGGATGCGCTCCGCGGGCAGGTCGGTGAGCTCCAGCCAGAGGTCGTGGGCCTCGTCGTCCTCTTCGTAGACGGTGACCCAGAGGTCCTTCGGGTCGAACCCGAGCCCGCCTTCGGCCTCCGACGCGGTCAGCAGATCCCACGCGTAACGGATCGCGCCCTCTTTGAAGTAGTCGCCGAACGACCAGTTGCCGAGCATCTGGAAGAACGTGCCGTGGCGCGGCGTCTTGCCGACCTCTTCGATGTCGTTGAGACGGATGCATTTCTGGTTGTCGGCCGCACGCGGGTACGGCGCGGGCACATCGCCGCTCAGGTACGGGATGAACGGCACCATGCCGGCGACCGTGAACAGCAGCGCAGGGTCGTCCGTCACCAGGGAGGCGGAGGGGACGATCGTGTGGCCGTTCTTCTCGAAGTAGTCGAGGTAGCGCTGGGCGATCTCGGCGGTCTTCATTCGGGTTCCTCGCAGAAAACGCGCGGTCCACTCCCCTGAGACGGGGCAGCGGCGCGCTGGGTCAGTCGGTGAGCTTGTTCGCCGTGTCGGCCGCTGCGTCGGCAGCGCCGGCCGCCGTGGCGCGGGCCGTCTCGGCGACGTCGGCTGCGGCATCCTTCACATCGTCGACCAGGCCCGAGATGCGGGACTCCTGCTCGCGATACGCATCGCCGATGCGGTCGGTGAACTCCGTGATGCGGGCGTCGACCTCGGCGAGGATCTCGTGTCCTCGCGGGTCCTTGTTCATGAGGTGTGCGACGACGAACCCGCCGGCGATGCCGAACAGGAACCACAGCACGTTCTTCATGTCACCACTTCCTCGCGGAGCCGCGGGGCGCGGCATCCCACCATCGTAGGCGGAAACGACGAAGGGCGTCGGGAATCCCCGACGCCCTTCGCGCGATTCTCGCGGGCCTAGCGGGCCGCGTAGTACTCGACGACGAGCTGGACGTCGCAGACCACGGGGACCTCGGCGCGCTTGGGGCGACGCACGAGACGGGCCTGGAGCTTGTCGAGCTCGACCTCGAGGTAGCCCGGAACGGGCGGCAGGACGTCGGCGTGACCGCCGGCGGCTGCGACCTGGAACGGCTCGGTGCCCTCGCTCTTGGCCTTGACGTGGATGAGCTGGCCCGGCTTCACGCGGAACGACGGGCGGTCGACGAGCTGGCCGTCGACGAGGATGTGACGGTGCACGACGAGCTGGCGCGCCTGTGCGGTCGTGCGGGCGAAGCCCGAACGGAGCACGAGGGCGTCGAGACGCATCTCGAGGAGCTCGACGAGGTTCTCACCGGTCAGACCCTGGGTACGACGGGCCTCGTTGAACGTGTTGCGCATCTGCTTCTCGCGGATGCCGTACTGCTCGCGCAGACGCTGCTTCTCACGCAGACGGACGGCGTAGTCGCTGTCCTGCTTGCGCTTGGTGCGGCCGTGCTCGCCCGGAGCGTAGGGACGCTTCTCGAGGTAGCGGGCGGCCTTCGGGGTGAGCGCCACGCCGAGCGCGCGGGAGAGACGGACCTTGCGGCGGTCCTGGGACTTCGTTGCCACGAAGTGTTCCTTTCGATGACGCGGCCATGTCGATCACGGCTCGCGGACGTATCTCGGTCTCTTCGCCCTGTCCGGATGCACGCCGGGGCATGCCGGGAGGTCGGTGAAGAAGAGAGAGGATGCCCGAAAACTGTGTTTCGAGCCGGTCAAGTTTATCAGACGCGGCTGCGCCGACGAGCAGACCGGATGCTGCGCCTCAGCGCTCCCCTGCGAGGATGCGCCGGATCTTCTCGAGCCGTGCCTGCACATCCCGCTCCTGCCCGTGGCTGGTGGGCTCGTAGTAGCGGCGCCCGCGCAGCTCGTCGGGAAGATACTGCTGCGGCGAGACGCCGATCTCGGAGTCGTGCGGGTACACGTACCCCCTGCCGTGGCCGAGCCGCTTCGCGCCCGGGTAGTGCGCGTCGCGCAGGTGCACCGGCACCCGGCCGAAGCCGCCGGCCCGCACGTCGGCGATCGCCGCGTTGATCGCGAGGTAGGCGGCGTTCGACTTCGCTGTGGTGGCGAGGTACGCCGTCGCCTCGGCGAGCGGGATGCGCCCTTCCGGCATGCCGATCAGCTGCACGGCGTCGGCGGCGGCCACCGCGATCCCCAGCGCCTGCGGGTCGGCAAGCCCGATGTCTTCGGCCGCCGAGATGATCAGGCGGCGGGCGATGAAGCGGGGGTCCTCGCCCGCCTCGATCATGCGCGCCAGGTAGTGCATCGCCGCGTCGACGTCGGACCCGCGGATCGACTTGATGAACGCGCTGATCACGTCGTAGTGCTCATCGCCCTGGCGGTCGTAGCGCAACAGCGCGCGGTCGACCGCCTGCGCGACGTGCTCGGGCGTGATCCTCGGCGGCTCGGATCCGCCCTCGGCGGGCTCGGCCTCGTCACCGGCGGGCTCGGCCTCGTCACCGGCGGGCTCGGCCTCGTCATCGGCGGGCTCGGCGAAGGATGCTGCCGCCTCGAGCGCCGTGAGCGCACGGCGCGCGTCGCCTGACGACAGGCGCACCAGCGCATCGCGGGCCTCATCCGTCAGCGCCACGGCACCGGCGAGTCCCCGGGCATCGACGAGCGCGCGGTCGATCAGCAGGCGCAGATCGTCATCGGTGAGGGGTTTCAGCGTCAGGAGCAGCGAGCGGGAGAGCAGCGGCGAGATCACGGAGAACGAGGGGTTCTCCGTCGTGGCGGCGATCAGCACGACCCAGCCGTTCTCTACGCCCGGCAGCAGGGCGTCCTGCTGCGCCTTCGTGAACCGGTGGATCTCGTCGAGGAACAGGATCGTCGACTGCCCGTAGAGGTCACGCTGCGTGAGCGCCTCCTGCATCACCTCGCGGACGTCTTTCACGCCGGCGGTCACCGCGGAGAGCTCGACGAAGCGGCGCCCGGAAGAGCGGGCGATGGCCTGCGCGAGCGTCGTCTTGCCCGTTCCCGGCGGCCCCCAGAGGATGACGGAGGTCGCCGCGCGGGCCGCGGCCTCGGGATTCGCGAGCGTGACCAGAGGAGATCCGGGACGAAGGAGGTGTCCTTGCCCGGCGACCTCGTCGAGCGAGGTCGGACGCATCCGCACCGCAAGGGGCGTCTGCCCCTGGAAGAGCGCGGTCGGAGAAGTCACCGTCCCAGGCTAGCCCGCGCCTGCGACGGCGGGCGCGGCCGGAGTTTTGCCGCCGGTGAAGCGGCACCATAGGATCAACCCGGCCCGGGCACCGACCCGGAGCGGAGGAGGTTCCGTGGCTAACGGCGGCAAGGATCGCGGCTCGCGCGAGTCGCGGGAGCGTGCTCGGCTCTACCAGGCGCGAGTGGATTTCCACAACGGACAGTCTCGGCGTCGCACCCGCGACAACCTCATCGCAGGCATCGCGGGCGGTCTGCTGGTCGTCGGTGTCCTCGCCGCGCAGACCGCGTACTTCGTCAGCGGTCCCGGGGCCCCCGCGCCCGAGCCGACGCAGACCATGAATCCCGGCGAGACCCCCGCGCCCACCCCCACGGAGACGGGGACGCCGACGGAGACGCCCGTACCGAGCGTCACGCCGACTCCGACACCGTAGAACACGGCGGTCCGGGCATCTGAGCAGACGGCTCCCCGTACTAGGCTTGGGAGCCGTCCAACCCCCCACAGGCGGCGTGAGCCGCGATGAGGTGCATCCCGTGACTGCTGCAGCAGAGTCCACTCCCGAGTCCACCGGTCCCTCGACCGCAGACGCCCAGCCCGAGACCGAGGCCGTCGACGCCGACGTCCCCGCGACGGAGGCCACCGAGAACGCCCAGCCCGGCGGCGATGACGCCGTCCACGAAGCCGAGGCCGGAGCATCGGAGGTCGAAGCGCCCGAGGCTGCCGAGGCCGCAGGCGCAGCCGAGGTCGAAGCTCCTGAGGTTGCAGTAGCCGCAGGCGCAGCCGAGGCCGAAGCGCCCGAGGCTGCTGAGCCCGACGCGCCCGAGGCTGCCGAGGTCGCAGCCGCCGAGACCTCGGGCGCCGCCGCCGAGGCGACCCAGGGCGAGACCGCCGGGCCCGAGACATCCGAGGCGCCTGCGCCGGCACGTCCGGCGGCGCCGGTGCCGATGCCGCGCCCGCGTGCGACGGTCGCGGCGCAGGTCGCCGCGCCGAGCGAGACCTGGGGTCGCGTCGAGGACGACGGCACCGTGTCGGTGCGCGAAGGCGACACGTGGCGCGTCGTGGGGCAGTTCCCCGATGGCTCCCCTGAAGAGGCTCTCGCCTACTTCGAGCGCAAGTACGCCGATCTCGCCAGCGAGGTGACGCTCCTCGAAGTGCGCCAGCGCCGGGGCGGGGCGTCGGCCTCCGACCTGCGCGCCGCCGCCAAGGCCGTGTCGGCCAAGCTCGACGGCGCGGCAGCCGTGGGCGATCTGGCCGGCCTCGAGGCGCGCGTCGCCGCGCTGACCGAGACGCTGGCCGCGGCATCCGAGTCCGAAGCCGCCGCCGCGCGCGAGGCCGTCGACGAGGCCGTCCGCGCTCGCACCGAGCTGGTGGAGAAGGCCGAGGCCCTCGCCGCCCGCGACCCGCGCACCGTGCAGTGGAAGCAGGCGACCGCGGAACTGAACGAGCTGTTCGAGCAGTGGCAGTCGCAGCAGCAGAACGGCCCCCGCCTGCCGAAGTCGACGGCGCAGCAGCTCTGGAAGCGATTCCGCGACGCGCGTTCGACCGTCGACAAGCACCGCCGCGAGTTCTACGCCGAGCTCGACGAGGCCCACAAGGGCGTCCGCGAGCGCAAGACCAAGCTCGTCGAGAAGGCCGAAGCGCTCGCGCCGAAGGGCGAGGACGGCATCCCCGCCTACCGCGAGCTGCTCGACCAGTGGAAGAGCGCGGGCCGCGCCGGCAAGAAGGTCGACGACGCGCTCTGGGTCCGCTTCAAGGCAGCCGGCGATGCGCTGTACGGCGCACGCGTCGAGCGCGAGGCGGCCGACGCCGAGGCATCCCGCGAGAAGATCGAGGCCAAGCGCGCGCTCCTCGTCGAGGCCAGGGCAGTCGCCGACGAGCGTAACCTCGGCAAGGCACGCTCGCTTCTCACCGGAGTGCAGCGTCGCTGGGACGAGATCGGGCGCATCTTCCCGCGCGACGCCGAGCGCTCGCTCGACGACGACCTGCGCAAGATCGAGCAGGCGCTGCGCACGCGCGAGGACGCCGACTGGAAGAGCAACAACCCCGAGACCAAGGCCCGTGCGAACGACATGACGCGCCAGCTCACCGATGCGATCGAGAAGCTCGAGGCCGAACTGACCGCCGCGAAGAAGTCCGGCGACAAGAAGGCCATCGCCGACGCGACCGATGCGCTCAACGCGCGCAAGGCGTGGCTGAAGGCCGTCGGGGGCTGACCCACGATCTCGTCTCCCGCCGGGTTGTCCACAGCCCGGCGGGAACGGCGCCGCCGGCGTTGATCGGTGCGGCACACTGCCGCTATGGCCTCGCCGTTCCTCTATTTCATCGATGACCGTCTCTCGCTCGCCGAGCTCATGGCGGCTCGTCTCGACGGCGACGTGGTCGAGCTGGGCGACGCCTACATCCCCGCCGACGCGGTCGAGACGCGGGCTCTGCGCGCCGGATCGCTGATCGGCCTGCTGGGCGACACCTTGGCCGCCACGCACCTGACCGCCGCGTGGGTGCACGGAGTGCTCGCCGAGCCGCCGGCCCCGCACACAGTGCAGCGCGCGGTGCCGCGGCGGCTGCACCATGTGCCGAGTCGCCACCTGGTCTACCGCGACCTGGCCGTCGATCCCGCCGACCTGGTGAGCATCGGCGGAGTGCTCGTGACGACTCCGGTGCGCACGCTCGAAGATCTCTGCCGGGTCGGCGACGACGCACACACCCGCGCCGCGCGTCTGCTCGCCATGGGCAGGCGCGACCTGGTCGACGCGGCGATCGCGCGGCTCGAGGCGGGGTCGCTCCCCCACAAGCGCGCCGCGATCATCCTGCTGCGCGGCTTCGCCGCCGCAGAGGCCGCTACGACGACGTGACGCGGTAGACGTCGTACACGGCGTCGATCCGCCGCACCGCGTTGAGGACGCGGTCGAGGTGCACGATGTCCCCCATCTCGAAGACGAAGCGGCTCAGCGCCAGCCGGTTGCTCGAGGTCGAGACCGACGCCGACAGGATGTTGACGTGATGCTCGCTGAGCACGCGCGTCACGTCGCTGAGCAGGCCGGAGCGGTCGAGCGCCTCGACCTGGATCTGCACGAGGAAGACGCTCTTGGTCGTCGGGGCCCATTCGACGTCGATCAGACGCTGGGGGTCGTCCATCAGCGACTTGACGTTCGTGCAATCGGCCCGGTGCACGGACACTCCGCTGCCGCGGGTGACGAACCCCATGATCTGGTCGCCGGGCACGGGTGTGCAGCACTTCGCGAGCTTGACGAGGATGTCGGGTGCCCCTCGCACCAGGATCCCGCTGTCGCCGTTGCGCGGCTGCCGGGGACGGCCTACGCCGGGCAGCTCGATCGGACCCGTGGTCGTGTCGTTGGCACTGACCAGCGCCGTGACCTTCTCGATCACGGACTGCGTCGACACGTGGCCTTCGCCGACCGCCGCGTACAGCGCCGAGACGTCCTCGTAGCGGAGCTGGTGGGCGACCTCGGTGAACGAGTCCTGACTCATCAGCCGCTGCAGCGGCAGGTTCTGGCGGCGCATCGCGCGGGCGATGGACTCCTTGCCCTGCTCGATGGCCTCCTCGCGCCGCTCCTTGGTGAACCAGCCGCGGATCTTGTTGCGGGCGCGCGTGCTCTTGACGAAGCCGAGCCAGTCCTGACTGGGGCCGGCGTCCGGATTCTTCGATGTGAAGACCTCGACGACGTCGCCGCTCTTCAGTTCGGACTCGAGCGGCACGAGGCGCCCGTTCACCTTGGCGCCCATCGTGCGATGGCCCACCTCGGTGTGGACGGCGTAGCCGAAGTCCACCGGTGTCGCGCCCGCCGGGAGCCCGATGACACGCCCCTTCGGCGTGAAGACGTAGACCTCTTTCGCGCCGATCTCGAACCGCAGAGAGTCGAGGAACTCCCCGGGATCGGCGGTCTCGGCCTGCCAGTCGGAGATGTGCGCGAGCCACGCCATGTCGGTGTCGAGCGCCTTCGCGTCGGTCTTTCCGCCGTTCATCCGCTCCTTGTACTTCCAGTGCGCGGCGACGCCGTACTCGGCCTGCTGGTGCATCTCGTTGGTGCGGATCTGGATCTCGACCGTGCGTCCGCCCGGGCCGATCACGGTCGTGTGGAGCGACTGATAGAGATTGAACTTCGGCGTGGCGATGTAGTCCTTGAACCTGCCGGGCAGCGGCGTCCAGCGCGCGTGAATCGCACCGAGCACCGCGTAGCAGTCGCGCACGCTGCCGACGAGGATGCGGATGCCGATGAGGTCGTAGATGTCGTCGAACTCGCGGCCGCGGACGACCATCTTCTGGTACACGGAGTACAGCTGCTTCGGACGGCCCATGACGCGGCCGCGGATGCGGAGCTCGCGCAGGTCGGTGTCGACGGCGTCGATCACGTTCTGCACGTACTGCTCGCGCTGCGGTGTGCGCTGCTTGACCAGGCTCTCGATCTCGGCGTACAGCTTGGGATGCAGGACCGCGAACGAGAGGTCCTCGAGCTCGGACTTGATCGCCTGGATGCCGAGCCGGTGCGCGAGGGGTGCGTAGATCTCGAGGGTCTCGGTCGCCTTCTTGCGGGCCTTCTCGGGCGGCACGAAGCCCCAGGTGCGCGCGTTGTGAAGTCGGTCGGCGAGCTTGATGAGCAGCACCCGGATGTCGCGCGACATCGCGACGATCATCTTGCGGACGGTCTCGGCCTGAGCGCTCTCCCCGTACTTGACCTTGTCGAGCTTCGTGACGCCGTCGACGAGCATCGCGACCTCGTCGCCGAACTCCGCCGTGAGCGCGTCAAGGGCGTAGCCGGTGTCTTCGACGGTGTCGTGGAGCAGTGCCGCCGCGATCGCCTTCGGCCCGAGCCCGAGGTCGGCCAGGATCTGCGCGACCGCGAGCGGATGCGTGATGTACGGCTCGCCGCTCTGGCGTGTCTGCCCGCTGTGCGCGTTGTCGGCGACGGCGTACGCCCGCTCGATGATCGAGAGGTCGCCCTTGGGATGGTGCGTGCGCACCGTGCGGAGAAGCTGCTCGACGTCGTCCCGCCGTGCGGAGCGCGAGAAGATGCGCGGCACGAGGCGTCGGAGTGAGGAGGTCTGGGCGGGAGGGACGGTCTCGGTCATCCGAACCCCTCCCCTCCGCTGGACCTCACAATCCTACGCCCGCGTGGACGCGCTTCAGGCCGGGGTGCCCGCGAGCTCGCGGGCCGCCCGCACCCGCTCGTCGCGCGCCTTGACCGCGGGCTCGTTCTCACGCAGGAGCGAGTACAGCGGCGATGCCACGAAGATCGTCGAGTACGCGGCCACGATCGTTCCCACGAAGATCGAGAGCGAGAGGTCGGTGAGGGTCTGCGCGCCCTGCCACACCACGCCGATGAAGAGGATCGCACCCGTCGGGAGGATCGCGACGACGGTGGTGTTGATGGAGCGCACGAGCGTCTGGTTCACCGCGAGGTTGACCGACTCGCCGAACGTGCGGCCCGACACTTCTCCGTCTTCGCTCGTGTTCTCCCTGATCTTGTCGAACACGACGGTGGTGTCGTACAGCGCATACGAGAGGATCGTCAGGAAGCCGATCACGGCCGCCGGTGAGATCTCGAACCCGAACAGGGCGTACACGCCGATCGTGATGACCAGCACGTCCACCAGACCGATGATCGCCGAGACGGACATCTTCCACGTGCGGAAGTAGATCGCGAGGATGAGGAACGTCAGCGCGAGGAAGATCGCGAGCCCCCACAGCGACTGGCGTGTGACGTCGGCTCCCCAGCTGGGTCCGATGAACGACGCGCTCACCTCGGCGGCCGGCACGTCGTACGACTCGGCGAGGGCTGCGGAGACCTCACGGCTCTCTGCATCCGTCATCTGATCGGTCTGCACGCGCACGGCGTCCTCACCGATCGTGACAACCTTCGTGGTCGCATCGGGAACGACGGAGAGCACCGCGTCGGTCGCGAGCGACTGGTCGACGGGTGTCGCAACGCCGTTGACCGTGAACTGCGACCCGCCGGTGAACTCGATCGAGAACTGCGGCGGACGAACGAAGAGCACCAGCGCGGAGCCGATCACGAGGATCGCCGCGATGAGGAACCACAGGCGACGACGTCCGATGAACGGGAACGAGGTCTTGCCGGTGTAGAGGTCGTTGCCGAGTTGGCTCATGGAGCGCATCAGTCGTCTCCCTCCTTGGCGGTCGTGCCGGGTTTCGAGGTGTCGGACGCGGCCGTCGCGGCCAGTTCAGCCTGCTTGCGCTCGGCGATGGTCTGGCGGCGGACTGCTTCGCCACGCGACTTCACCGAGCGACGCCCTGCTGCCGTCGTGGCGGTCGCCGCGACCGGCTCGCGGAACTGCGCGCGCCCGCGGTAGACGGCGCCGAGCGCGGTCGGGTCGAGCCCCGACAGCGGGTGGCCGCTGCCGAAGAACCGTGTTCGCGCGAGCAGCTGCATGACCGGGTGGGTGAAGAGGATGAAGATCAGGACGTCGATCGCGGTCGTGAGTCCGAGCGTGAACGCGAAGCCCTTCACCGTGGCGTCGGCGAGGATGTACAGCACGACGGCCGCCAGGATGTTGATCGACTTGGAGATGTAGATCGTGCGCTTGGCGCGGTTCCAGCCGTCCTCGACGGCGCTGGTGATCGACTTGCCGTCTCGCAGCTCGTCCCTGATGCGCTCGAAGTAGACGATGAAGGAGTCGGCCGTGAAGCCGATCGTCACGATGAGGCCCGCGACGCCCGCGAGCGACAGGCGGAAGCCCATGCGCCAGGCGAGGATGCACAGCGTCAGGTAGGTCAGCACCGCCATCACCGCGAGCGACGCGATGATCACGAAGCCGAGCGCACGGTAGACGATCAGCGAGTAGATCGCCACGAGTGCGAGGCCGATGAGACCGGCGATCAGGCCGATCTGCAGCTGCTGCGAACCGAGGGTGGCCGAGATGGAGTTCGAGCTCTCGACGGTGAAGCTCAGCGGCAGGGCGCCGTACTTCAGCTGGTCGGCGAGGACCTGCGAGCTCTCCTGCGTGAAGTTGCCCGTGATGCTCGGGTCGCCGCCCAGGATCACCGCGTTCATCGAGGGCGCGGAGAGGACGTACCCGTCGAGTACGAACGCGAACTGGTTGACGGGCGGCTCGGCTCCGAACAGGCGCTGGCTGATCTCGCCGAAGATGCGCGTGCCCTCTTCGTCGAACCGGAGGTTCACCGCCCACAGGCCGTTCTGCTGCTGGAGGCCGAAGTTGGCGTCGTCGATCGACGACCCGTCGAGTTCGACCGGGCCGAGGATGTACTTGATCTCGCCTGCAGGGTCGCACGTGATGAGCGGCTGGTCGGCGGGCGCGTTGGCCGGATCGTTGGAGGGATCGGCGCAGTCGTACGACTGGAACTCGGCCTGGAGCTTCGGCGTGATCCACGCGAGGTCGCTGCCGTTCGTCGGCTCGACGGTCGGGGTGGCCTGCAGTGTCGGGTCGGGCGTCGGGAACGGCGTCTCCTTGCCGTCCTCGCCCACGAACGACGTAGCGGGCGATCCCGTGTACAGCACGGCGCGCAGCTGCAGCTGGGCAGAGGCCTCGATGCGGTTGCGCGTCTCCTCGTCGGCCTGACCGGGGATCTGCACGACGATCTGGTTGCCCGCCTGGGTCGTGACGTCGGCCTCACCGACGCCCGACGCATCGACGCGCTGGCGGATGATCGTGACCGCCTGGTTCATCTGCTCCTCCGAGGGAGCAGCGCCGTCTTCGGTCTGCGCCTCGAGCACGATCTGCGTGCCGCCCTGGAGGTCGAGCGCGAGCTCTGGCGTCCAGGAACTCTGCTGGAAGACGTAGACGCCGAGCGCGTTGATCGCGGCAAGGAGCGCCGTGATGACGAGGAGGCCGGTCAGCGCGCGCCACGCATGCCGGACGGGAGTGGAAGTCGCCACTGATTCCGCTTTCTGGAAGGCAGCCCCGAGGGGCCGGTGGTCAGGCCTGGGGCTTGGTGCCGCTGTCGGCGTCCGGGTCGGAGTCCGCCTTCGCGGGGCTCTCGGCGACGTCGTCGTTCACGAGCGGCGCCGGCTCGACGACGACGTCATCGGCCGGAGCGGTCGTCGGAACGAAGTCGTCCTCGGTCTGCTGCTCGACGGTCGGGGTGACGACGCGGAGAATCGCCTGGCTGTGCACCTTGATGTCGACGCCGGGCGCGATCTCGACGACCGCCGGCTGGTCGAGGTTCTCGGGGTCGTACGACACGATCGTGCCGTAGAGCCCGCCCTGCAGCAGCACCTCGGCGCCCGGCACGGTGTTGCGCGCGCGCTCCTCCTGCTCGAGCTTCTGCTTCGCCATCCGACGGCGCGAGCTCCAGAACATGAAGACCAGGAGCACGACCAGCAGGATGATGAGGCCGTAGTTGGTGAAGAACTCGTTCATTGGAGGTGAGGTGACCTTTCGGGTCAGACATGCACCATGGCGGCGCTGCCTGCGAGGAGGAGGGTAGGCGAAAGCCTCCAGCGATTATAGGTCATCGAAGTCGAGCACCGATTCGACAGGCCGGGCGCCCAGATGAGCGTACGCCTCGGGTGTCGCGACGCGGCCTCGGGGCGTCCTCCCCATGAACCCGATCCGCACCAGATAGGGCTCGACGACCGACTCGATGGTCTCCGCCTCCTCCCCGACCGCGACGGCGAGCGTGCCGAGTCCGACCGGGCCGCCGCGGAACCGCCGCACGACGGCGTCGAGCACGGCGCGGTCGAGCCGGTCGAGGCCGATCGAGTCCACGTCGTACAGGTCGAGGGCGGCATCGACGAGCGCCGTGTCGGCCGCCTCCCCGTCGCCGTGGACGATCAGGTAGTCGCGCACGCGGCGCAGCAGGCGGTTCGCGATGCGGGGCGTTCCTCGCGAGCGGCGCGCGATCTCGGCGCGGGCTTCGGGTGGCACCGAGACGCCGAGCATGACCGCCGATCGCGCGATGACCCGCTCCAGCTCTTCGGGCTCGTAGTACTCGAGGTGGGCGGTGAAGCCGAAGCGGTCGCGGAGCGGGTTCGGCAGCAGCCCGGAGCGCGTGGTCGCGCCGACCAGCGTGAACGGCGCGAGATCGAGCGGGATGCTGGTCGCGCCGGCGCCCTTGCCCACCATGATGTCGATGCGGAAGTCCTCCATGGCGAGGTACAGCATCTCTTCGGCGGAGCGCGCCATGCGGTGGATCTCGTCGATGAACAGCACTTCGCCCGGCATGAGGCTCGACAGCAGTGCCGCGAGATCGCCGGCGTGCTGAATGGCGGGCCCGCTCGAGAGCCGCAGCGGGCGTGCGCTCTCGTGGGCGACGATCATGGCAAGGGTCGTCTTGCCGAGTCCGGGCGGACCGGACAGCAGGATGTGGTCGGGCGGACGCTGCTGGATGCGCGCGGCATCGAGCAGCAGCTGCAGCTGGCCCCGCACCTTCTGCTGGCCGACGAACTCGGAGAGGGAGGTCGGGCGCAGCGCGCCCTCGATCGCCAGCTCGGTCTCGTCGGCGGGCTCGGCGGCGTCTCGGAGGTCATCCACCGACGGGCTCCTTCCGCGCGGGGCCGAGCACCGACAGCGTCAGCCGCAGCAGCGCCGGCACCGAGGCGCGGTCGGCCGGAGCCGCGTCGCCGGCGACGGATTCGACCGCCTCGGCGGCCACGCGCTCCGACCAGCCCAGGCCGATGAGCGCCTGCACGACCTGCGCGGGGACGGCGGCCGAGGCATCCGCTCGGCTCGTCGGCGACGGATGCGAGGCCACGATCTTGCCGGCGAGCTGGACCACGATGAGCTTGGCGGTCTTGGGGCCGATGCCCGACACGCGTCGGAACGGGGCGTCGTCGTCGGCGCTCACTGCGTCGGCGATCTGCGGCACGGTGAGCGTGGCGAGCACGCCGAGCGCCGACTTCGGGCCCACGCCGGTCACTCCGAGCAGCTGCGTGAACACGGTCAGCTCGTCACGACCCTCGAAGCCGAAGAGCGAGAGTGCGTCTTCTCGCACGATGAGACTCGTGTGCAGCATGATCTGCTCGCCGAGGTGCGCCGCGCGCGCCACCTGCGGGGTCACGGCGACCGAGAGTCCCACCCCGCCGACCTCGACCACGATCGAATCGGGCTCGATGTGCAGCACGGTGCCGCGGACTGACGAGATCATGCTCCGAGCCTACGTGCGCGTTCGGACGTTTGTTCGACCGACACGCTCGTCATCGCCGCGCGAGGCGCTCGGCATCCGCCCACGCCCGCTGGGCGGGAGTGAGGGGGCCGGATGCCGCGGCCGCCGCCCGTCCGCCGCGCCACGCGTGGCACAGGGCGATGGCCAGAGCGTCGGCGGCGTCCGCCGGCTGCGGCAGCGCATCGAGGCGCAGCACGCGCGCGACCATCGCCTGCACCTGGCGCTTGTCGGCGGCGCCGTAGCCGGTGACGGCGGCCTTGACCTCGGACGGCGTGTGCGTCGCCGCGGGCAGCCCGCGCTCCCCCGCCACCAGCAGCGCGATGCCGCTCGCCTGCGCAGTGCCCATGACTGTCTGGCGGTTGTGCTGGGCGAAGACCCGCTCGACGGCGACCACCTCGGGCGCGTGGTCGTCGATGACCGCACGCAGTCCGGCGGCGATGATCGCGAGCCGCTGCTCGATCGCCGCCGCAGGGTCGGAGCGCACGACGCCCACGTGCACGAGCCGCGCGGAGCGATCGGGCGACACGTCGACGACGCCGACGCCGCAGCGCGTGAGTCCGGGGTCGATGCCCAGGACGCGCAGCACACCGCGCGCGGGAGGAGTGGTCACTCCCCCACGCTAGGCGTGTGGCAGGCAGGCACGCTCCAGGCGCGCCACGGTCGGGGCCGAGGCCTACTCGTCGTTCTCGAGCTCGGCCTGGACGTCGGCGCTCAGGTCGAAGTTGCTGAAGACGTTCTGCACGTCGTCGCTGTCTTCCAGCGCGTCGATCAGGCGGAACACCTTGCGTGCCGTGTCGGCGTCGATCTCGACCTTCAGGTTCGGCACGAACTCGACGTCGGCCGACTCGTACTCGATGCCCGCGTCCTGCAGCGCGGTGCGGACGGCGACGAGGTCGGTGGCCTCGGTGATGACCTCGAAGCCCTGCGCGTGCGGCTCCACCTCTTCAGCGCCGGCTTCGAGGACCGCCATCATGACGTCGTCTTCGCTGGTGCCCTCGTCCGAGACGACGATGACGCCCTTGCGCGTGAAGTTGTACGCGACGCTGCCGGGGTCGGCGAGCGTGCCGCCGTTGCGGGTGAGCGCCGTGCGCACCTCCGCCGCCGCACGGTTCTTGTTGTCGGTGAGGCACTCGATCATGAGGGCGACACCGTTGGGACCGTAGCCCTCGTACATGATCGAGAGGTACTCGACCGACTCGCCGCCGATTCCGGCGCCGCGCTTGATGGCGCGATCGATGTTGTCCTTCGGGACCGACGTCTTCTTCGCCTTCAGGACTGCGTCGAAGAGCGTCGGGTTGCCCTGCAGGTCGGGGCCGCCCAGCTTCGCGGCGACCTCGATGTTCTTGATGAGCTTGGCCCACGACTTCGCACGGCGCGAATCGATGATCGCCTTCTTGTGCTTGGTCGTGGCCCACTTGGAATGCCCGGACATGCTTCTCCTGATCAGCTCGACGGCGGCTCACCCGCCCGGCCGCGGCCGACCGCGCATGGGGGTCCGGCCACCGGCTGACCATTCTAAACCTGCCTCGTCCGCCGCGTGCCGCCGTCGATGAGCGGTGGGCTGCGGTCGTCGACCGATCAGCCCAGGATGCGCCGGAGTGTGCGCAGATTGCGGTTCGTGGTGCGCGGCTTGTAGGCCGCCTTGGCGAGGATCTTCGCGAACGGCGTGTCGACGGTCGTGCCCTTGACGGGATTCCAGTACACGACGCCCGGTCCGGACGCGACCGGGTCGGCCGAGGCATCCAGCTGCGCCGCGGCGCCCACGAGCTCATCGCGGGTCGCATCGTCGACGCAGAAGATCACCCAGGGCTGCCGGGACGCATCAGCGTCGTCGAACAGGAAGCCGTCCGCGGCGGTGGCGAGCTCACCCAGGGTCACGAGCACGATCCACGCGTCGTAGCCGAAGCGGTCGCGCAGCGCCCCTTCGATCGCGGTCTTGAGCTTCGCCCGGGTGGATGCCGCTCCCCCGGCGTCGAAGACGACGTTGCCGCTCGCGAGCACGGTGCGCACGCTCTCGAATCCCAGCGCCGCGAAGACCGCCGCGAGATCGGCGCTGCGGATCGTGATGCCGCCGACGTTCACACCCCGCAGGAGCGCCACCCAGGTCGTCATCGTCTCAGAGGGCGAACTCGAAGCCGAACCGCGACGAGAGCAGCGCGACGAGATCGCGCGGCACCTTGGTGAGGTAGGCGGGTGCCGGCGCGAGCGTCTGCGGCGAGCCGATGAACGGGAAGTACACCGGTCCGTCGGTCCACGACTCCACGGTGTCGCGCACGGCGACGATCTCGCCGCCGATGCGGCGGAGCCCGGCCAGCGTGATCGGGTTGGCCAGCCGCAGCGTGTCGCTCACCGGCATGCGCCAGTGCGGCAGATCATCGCCCCGACGCGTGCGCGTCTCCTCGCTGAGCGGGCCGAGCACCCGACCCCACGCCGCGATGCCCGGGACGGCGAGCGTGCGGTCCCACACGAAGAGGGTGTCGCCCGGCTCGGTGAACCCGACCAGCTCATGGGACCACTCGAACCGGCGATCCCCCGACGACTTCGGGGCCGACAGCGCGTCGCCCACGATCCCGCGCGACGGGGCGATCATCCAGTAGCGCTCCTCAGGATGATCGCGCCACCAGTCGTTGATCGTCATGCCACCGAATCTACCGCCGGACGCCTCGCGCTCCGGACCGACCGCACGGTGTCGAGGAAGAGACGGTGGAACCTGTCCTCGCCGGTGACCTCGGGGTGGAACGCGCTCGCGATCAGGTTGCCCTGGCGCACGGCGACGATCCGACCGTCGTCGAGCTGGGCGAGCCTCTCGACGCCCGCGCCGGCCTCCTCGACGAGCGGCGCGCGGATGAACACCGCGTGCACGGGCTCGTCGCCCAGCACCGGGATCGCCAGATCGGTCTCGAACGAGTCGACCTGGCTGCCGAACGCGTTGCGCCGCACCGTCACGTCGAGACCGCCGAACGTCAGCTGACCCTCGATGCCGTCGGTGATCCGGTCCGCCAGCAGGATCATGCCCGCGCACGTGCCGTAGACCGGCAGCCCGCCGGCGATCGCCGCCCGGACGGGCTCGCGCATGCCGAACGCGCGCGAGAGCTTGTCGATGACGCTCGACTCGCCGCCCGGGATCACGAGGCCCTCGACCGCCGCGAGTTCGGCCGGGCGCCGGACGAGCACCACGTCGGCGCCGAGGTCCGAGAGCACGCGCGCGTGCTCTCGGACGTCTCCCTGCAGCGCGAGGACGCCGACGGCGGGTCGTGACGGCATCACGACGCTCCGATCACCAGCCGCGCTCGGCGAGGCGGTGCGGTGCCGGGAGGTCGGAGACATTGATGCCCACCATGGCCTCGCCGAGTCCGCGCGAGACGTCGGCGATGACCTTGGCGTCGTCGTAGAACGTCGTCGCCTTCACGATCGCAGCGGCGCGCTGCGCCGGGTTGCCAGACTTGAAGATGCCCGAGCCGACGAACACGCCGTCGGCGCCCATCTGCATCATCATCGCGGCGTCGGCCGGGGTGGCCACTCCGCCGGCGACGAACAGCACGACGGGAAGCGTGCCGGTCTCGGCGACCTCGGCGACCAGATCGTACGGCGCCTGCAGCTCCTTCGCGGCGACGTACAGCTCATCCTTCGTCATCGACTTCAGCTGGTTGATCTCGCTGGTGATCTTGCGGATGTGCTTCGTCGCCTCCGACACGTCTCCGGTGCCCGCCTCGCCCTTGGAGCGGATCATGGCCGCACCCTCGTTGATGCGCCGCAACGCCTCACCGAGATTGGTCGCACCGCACACGAAGGGCACGGTGAAGCCCCACTTGTCGATGTGGTTCACGTAGTCGGCCGGCGACAGCACCTCGGATTCGTCGATGTAGTCCACGCCGAGCTCCTGCAGCACCTGCGCCTCGACGAAGTGGCCGATGCGGGCCTTCGCCATGACGGGGATCGAGACGGCCTCGATGATGCCGTCGATCATGTCGGGGTCGCTCATCCGCGACACTCCACCCTGCGCGCGGATGTCGGCCGGAACGCGCTCGAGCGCCATCACGGCGACGGCGCCGGCGTCTTCGGCGATCTTCGCCTGCTCGACGGTGACGACGTCCATGATGACGCCGCCCTTGAGCATCTCGGCCAGTCCGCGCTTGACGCGTCCGGTGCCCGTGTCGACAGTGCTCACAGCGATTCCCTTCGGAGGGCCGCGCGCGACCGCGCGACGGAGATATGGATCGAGTTTGACCTAGGCCAAAAGATATCATGTACCGCGACCTAGACTCGGACCGCGAAGGGCGGTGCCATGGACCTCGAGATCAGCGGGCGATCCGCGTCGGAGATCGCGGACAGCCTCCGCTCCCTCATCGAGCGCGGGATGCTCCGGCCCGGCGACCCGCTCCCGTCGGTGCGCGCGCTCGCCGACGAGCTCGGCATCAACCGCAACACCGCCGTCGCCGCCTACCGCCAGCTCACCCAGGCGGGTGTCGTGGTCACGCGCGGACGCGGGGGCACACACGTCGCCGACCACGCCGTTGTCGCCCAGGAGGGGTTCGCCGCCGACAGCGTGCTGCGCGATGTCGGCACCGGCAACCCCGATCCCGACCGGATCCCGCGGCTCGAGAAGGCGCTCGCGCGGGCGGCGGGTCGGCCGGTGCTCTACGGTGAGCCCGTGATCGATCCCGACCTCGAGGTCTGGGCGCAGCAGTGGATGACCGAGGGGCTGACGGCCGCGGCATCCGCTCGCCTCACCATAACCAGCGGCGCGGCCGACGCGGTGGAGCGGCTGCTCGCCCAGGCGCTCACGCGCGATGATGCGGTGGCGCTCGAGGATCCGTGCTTCTTGGCGAGCATCCACACGGTCCGGCTCGGTGGCTACCGGCCGGTGCCGGTTCCGGTCGACGGCGAGGGCATGACCGTCGACGGCCTGCGCCGGGCGCTCGAGGACGGCGTGCGGGCGGTCGTGTGCACCCCGCGCGCGCAGAACCCGACGGGCGCGAGCCTCTCCGCGCGACGTGCCGCCGACCTGCGCGCGCTGCTGCGCGACCACCCCTACGTGCTCGTCATCGAGGACGACCACTTCTCGATGCTCTCGCGACGCCCGTACCACTCGCTCATCGGGCCGGAGCACCGCCGGTGGGCGCTCGTGCGGTCGGTGTCGAAGTTCCTCGGACCCGACATGTGCCTCGCTGTGACCGCGTCCGACCCCGAGACCGCCGACCGGCTCGCGATGCGCCTCACGCCCGGCACGACCTGGGTGAGCCACCTGCTGCAGCGCCTGGTGCACGCGCAGGTCACGGACGCCGCCACCGTCGCGGCGATCGAGGACGCCGGCGAGCACTACGCCGTGCGCAACGCCGCCTTCGCCGAGCGGCTGACCGCGCACGGCATCCCCGCCGAAGCGGGCGACGGGCTGAACCTGTGGGTGTCGCTGCCGACCCCGGCCCGCTCGGTGTCGGAGCAGCTGATGCGGCGCGGCTGGCTCGCCCGCACCGGCGACGAGTTCGTCCTCGCTGTGGGCACGCCCTCGCGTCAACTGCGCCTGACCGTGCACGATCTCGAAGACGACGACGCCGAGCAGCTCGCCGCCGACCTCGCGGCCGCGGTCCGCGCGGCCCGCGGCCGGCCCGTGCTGGCCGAGGTGGGATGATCGAGCGGTGAAGATCCTCTCGATCCAGTCGGCCGTCGCCTACGGCCACGTCGGCAACTCGGCCGCCGTCTTCCCGCTGCAGCGCATCGGCGTCGAGGTGCTCCCCGTCTACACGGTGAACTTCTCGAACCACACGGGCTACGGAGCATGGCGCGGTCCGCTCATCAGCCCCGACGATGTGCGCGAGGTCATCCTCGGCATCGAGGAGCGGGGCGCGTTCCCCGAGATCGACGTCGTGCTCTCGGGCTACCAGGGCGGCGAGGGGATCGCCGACGTCATCCTCGACACCGTGCAGCGCGTGAAGCAGGCCAACCCGTCGGCCGTGTACTCGTGCGACCCGGTGATGGGCAACGCCAAGTCGGGCTGCTTCGTGGCCCCTGCCATCCCGATCCTGCTGCGCGATCGCGTCGTACCGGCCGCAGACATCATCACGCCGAACCAGTTCGAGCTCGGGTTCCTCACCGACACCCAGCCCGACACGCTCGAGACGACGCTCGCCTCCGTCGAGCTCATCCGCGCCACCGGGCCGCGCACGGTGCTCGTCACCAGCGTCGAGCGCCCCGACGCGCCCGATGAGACCATCGAGATGCTCGCCGTCGACGACTCCGGCGCCTGGATCGTGCGCACCCCGCACATCCCGATGAAGGCCAACGGCTCGGGCGACGTCACCGCGGCGCTCTTCACGGCGCACTATCGCGGCACGGGTGACCTGGCCTACGCGCTCGCGCGCACCACGTCGAGCGTGTTCGAACTCCTCGAGCGCACGCACGCTTCAGGACAGCGCGAGCTGCAGCTCGTCGAGTCGCAGGAGGCCTACGCCAGCCCGCGGATGCAGTTCGACGTCACGCGCGTCGCATGAGAGATGAGCGGATGCCTCGCTCGAGGCATCCGCTCATCTGTTCTCACACTGTCCAGGCCTCGGCCACGGCGCGGCGCACGTCGCCGAGCAGCTGCGGCAGCGCCTTGGTGCGCGCGATGATCGGGAAGAAGTTCGCGTCGGACGCCCACCGTGGCACGACGTGCTGGTGGAGGTGCTCGTCGACGCCGGCTCCTGCGACACTCCCCTGATTCATGCCGATGTTGAAGCCGTCGCAGCGTGACACGGTCCGCAGCACACGCATGGCCTGCTGCGTCAGAGCGCCGATCTCGGCGACCTCTTCCTCAGTCGCCTGGTCGTAGGTCGCGATGTGGCGGTACGGGCAGATGAGCAGGTGGCCGGAGTTGTAGGGGAACAGGTTCAGCAGCGCGTACGCGGTGCGTCCGCGCGCCACGATGAGCCCGTCCTCGTCGGACTTGTTCGGCGCCTCGCAGAACGGGCACGTCTCGCGCAGCGGGTCGGGCCCGGCCTTGATGTACGCCATGCGGTGCGGAGTCCACAGGCGCTGAAAGCCGTCCGGCACACCCGGGAGCGTCGCCGCGTCGATGAGCGCCGGGTCTGCGTGGACCCGGTCGGCGTCAACCGGGTCGTCGCTCACGCGCCCTTCGACAAGCTCAGGAACCGGGACTTCGCGATCCCGACTCCCCGCAAGCGGGTCGTCGCTCACGCGAAGTCCTCTGCGCCGTTGATCAGGGCATGAGTCGCGATGGAGGCCTTCACCCGGCGGATCGCGTCGGCGATCGGCACCCCGTTCTCCTGCGTGCCGTCGCGGAAGCGGAACGACACCGTGCCGGCGGCCTGATCCTGCGCGCCCGCGATCAGCATGAGCGGCACCTTCTGCGTGGTGTGGGTGCGGATCTTCTTCTGCATGCGGTCGTCGCTGTGGTCGAGCTCCGCCCGCACGCCCTCGCTCTTCAGCTGCGCCACGACGTCGCCGAGGTAGTCGGCGAAATCGTCGGCAACCGGGATGCCCACGACCTGCACCGGCGACAGCCACACCGGGAAGGCGCCGGCGTAGTGCTCGAGCAGGATCGCGAAGAAGCGCTCGATCGAGCCGAAGAGCGCGCGGTGGATCATGATCGGCCGCTTCTTCTGGCCGTCGCGATCGGTGTACTCGAGCTCGAAGCGCTCGGGCAGGTTCGGGTCGACCTGGACCGTCGAGAGCTGCCAGGTTCGGCCGATCGCGTCACGCGTCTTCAGATCGATCTTCGGGCCGTAGAACGCGGCCTCGCCGGGGACCTCCGTGAGCTTGAGCCCGCTCTGGAGGGCGACGTTGCGCAGGGCGTTGGTCGAGTACTCCCAGAACTCGTCCGATCCGATCCACTTGTCCTTCTCGTCGTCGCGCATCGAGAGTTCGAGCTCGAAGTCGTCGAGGCCGAAGTCCCGCAGCATCGAGATGACGAAGGAGAGCACCCGGGTGGTCTCCTCCTCGAGCTGGTCGGGGGTGACGAAGAGGTGCGAGTCGTCCTGGGTGAAGCCGCGCACGCGGGTGAGTCCGTGCAGCGCGCCGGACAGCTCGTTGCGGTACACCGTGCCGTTCTCGGCGAGGCGCATTGGCAGGTCGCGGTAGCTGCGCGCACGCTCCTTGAAGATCAGGATGTGCATCGGGCAGTTCATCGGCTTCAGGTAGTAGTCCTGGCCGTGCTTGGTGATCTCGCCCGCTGCGTCGCGCTCCTCGTCGAGGTGGATGGGCGGGAACATGCCCTCTTTGTACGTGACGAGGTGGTTGGACTGAAGGAAGAGGTCTTCCTTCGAGATGTGCGGCGTGTACACGTAGGTGTAGCCGCCCTCGATGTGCCGCCGCCGCGCGTGCTGCTCCATCTCGCCGCGCACGATGCCGCCGCGCGGGTGCCACACTGACAGGCCTGAGCCGATCTCGTCGGGGAAGGAGAAGAGGTCGAGCTCCTTGCCGAGCTTGCGGTGATCGCGCTTGGCGGCCTCCTCCAG
Source organism: Microbacterium gallinarum (assembly GCF_014837165.1). GTDB lineage: Bacteria > Actinomycetota > Actinomycetes > Actinomycetales > Microbacteriaceae > Microbacterium > Microbacterium gallinarum. The sequence goes on along the minus strand of NZ_JACSPM010000003.1, from coordinate 300,422 downwards.
GCGCTGCTGGTACGCGCGCAGCTCGTCCTTCGTCGGCCAGGCGGTGCCGTAGATGCGCTGCAGCTGCGGGTTCTTCTCGCTGCCGCGCCAGTACGCGCCGGCGACGCGCTGGAGCGCCCAGCCGTTGCCGATCATGCGGGTGTTCGGCAGGTGCGGTCCGCGGCACAGGTCCTTCCAGACCGTCTGCCCGTCGCGGTCGACGTTGTCGTAGATCGTCAGCTCGCCGGCGCCGACTTCGACGGAGGCGCCCTCGGCAGCCTCCTTCGAGCCGCCCTTGAGCCCGATGAGCTCGAGCTTGAACGGCTCGTCGACGAGTTCGACGCGCGCCTCCTCGTCGGACACGACGCGGCGCACGAAGCGCTGCCCCTCGCGGATGATGCGCTGCATCTCCTTGTCGATGGCCTTCACGTCTTCGGGCGTGAACGGGTGCTCGACACCGAAGTCGTAGTAGAAGCCGTCGGTGATCGGCGGCCCGATGCCGAGGTCGGCCTGCGGGTTGATGCGCTGGACGGCCTGCGCGAGGACATGCGCTGCGGAGTGCCGCAGGATGTTCAGCCCGTCGGGGCTGTCGATGGTGACGGGTTCGACCTCATCGGTGTCCTCGACGCGCGTGGCGAGGCCTTTCAACTCGCCGTTCACGCGGAGGGCGACCACAGAGCGGTCGGGGAAAAGGGCGAACCCGTCGGCGGGGTACGACACGTCAGTCACGGAAACTCTCCTGGAGGTGGCTCGGATCAAAACTACTCAGCTTCGGACGCCGGACGCGTCCTGCCCGCTCAGGCGCCGAGCGTTCGCGTGCCGGCCGTCACGGCCCAGACTGCGTGCGTCGACACGGCGAGTTCCATTCGTCGAGTCTATCCAGTCGCTCCGGGCGAACCGCTCCCCCGGCGCGGGCGGCGGGATGCCGCGGGCGCCGCGTCGTACGCTCGGCAGCATGAGGCGACGGAGCATCGAGTCCACCGCCATCGCATCGGTCGGCTACGACCCCGCGATGGCGATCCTGGAGATCGAGTTCACGTCGGGTGACGTGTACGAGTTCTTCGCCGTTCCGCCCTCGGTGCACGACGGGCTGCTCGCCGCCGAGAGCCCGGGACGCTTCTTCCAGTCGCGGATCCGGGAGCGGTATCCCGACCGTCAGAAGCGCTGAAGCGGGCCTCAACCGGTTCGAACCGGAAACGCGAAAGCCCCCGGCATCCGGGGGCTTTCTCTGTGTGGTGCGCGATACTGGGATCGAACCAGTGACCTCTTCCGTGTCAGGGAAGCGCGCTACCGCTGCGCCAATCGCGCCTGTGAAGGCTATTCAGTTCGAGTGGAGGTGGCGACGGGATTCGAACCCGTGTAAACGGCTTTGCAGGCCGGTGCCTAGCCGCTCGGCCACGCCACCGCGTGTGGTTTGACCCCACGTGCCGTGGCTTCCTTATTAAGAAGCCCCTGCACTCGAGCGGATGACGAGACTCGAACTCGCGACCCTCACCTTGGCAAGGTGATGCGCTACCAACTGCGCTACATCCGCATTTCGTTCCCGGATTCGCACCCGGGCACTTGAAGAACTTTATCCCACGAACGGCGCAGTGCAAAACCGAGCGCGGCCCGCGCGTGTCTCCCAATCCGGTCTCAGGCACTCTCCTGGATCCGGTAGTATCGAGTCTCGGCCCCTCGGGGCCACGGGCGATTGGCGCAGTTGGTAGCGCGCTTCCTTCACACGGAAGAGGTCATCAGTTCGAGTCTGGTATCGCCCACCGAAATGCCCCGTGAAAAGCCCCGGTCCTCCGGGGCTTTTCCGTTGGTGCGACAGTGCCGCCGCGGTACCCACGCATGGCCATCTACGCGGTCGTGCCTTCCGCGCTCCAGCCATAGCGGCTGCCCAGCGCCGCCGCCACCCGGGCGAACCGGTCCGGCTCGAGGACGGACGCTTCGCGCCGCACGCCGGTCCGGTGCACTCGGTAGATCTGCTCGATGTCGACCCAGGACGGCCGACCCCGCGCATCCCACGATCCCGAGCCGAGCGCGAGATAGTCGCGGTCGCCGTCGTGCGACTTGCTGGTGAGCCGGACGGCGTACACCCAGTCGTGGTCCTCGCGTGCGATGACGAGCACAGGCCGGTCCTTGCCGCGGCCGTCGCGCTCGTCGTACGGCACCCAGGTCCAGATGATCTCGCCGGCGTCGGGCTCGCCGTCCACATCCGGGACGTAGCTGATTCGCAGGCCGCCCGGGCCCGGAGGCACGATCTCGACGGTGGCAGTGTCTCCGAAGCGGCCGGGCTCATCGCCTTCGACGTCGGAGGGTCGGGTGCTCGCCGCTACCGGACGGAAGAGCTGCGCGATACGGCTGAGCAGGCGGGAGTGCGTCACCAGGTCACCCTAGCGACGACCAAGAGGGGCGCGCGGTCTGCCCGCGGCGCCCCTCTTTCCGTCGATGCGTCAGACGCGCTCGTCGAGGAGGTATCCCTCCTCGCCGTGCACGACCGTGTCGACGCCGGCGATCTCGTCCTCGTTCTTCACGCGGAAGCCGATCGTCTTCTCGATGACGAACCCGATCACGAACGACACCGCGAAGGAGTAGATCAGCACGCCGAGGGCGGCGATGACCTGCACGACCAGCTGCTCCGGGCCGCCGCCGAGGAAGAGGCCGGTCTCGGACGCGAAGAAGCCGAGGTAGATCGTTCCGATGAGGCCGCCGACGAGGTGGATGCCCACGACGTCGAGCGAGTCGTCGAAGCCGAGCTTGAACTTCAGTTCGATCGCCAGGGCGCAGATGGCACCGGTGACGACACCGAGCAGCAGGGCCCATCCGGGGGTGAGGTTGGCGCAGGCCGGGGTGATCGCGACGAGACCGGCGACGGCACCCGAGGCGGCGCCCACCGACGTGGGCTTGCCGTCCTTGAACTTCTCGACGAGGATCCAGCCGATGACCGCGGCCGCGGTCGCACCGAGCGTGTTGATGGTGATGAGGCCGACGCCTCCCATGTCCTCCGACAGCCACTCCGCGCCGCCGTTGAAACCGAACCAGCCGAACCACAGAAGCGATGCGCCCAGCAGCGTCAGGGGCACGTTGTGCGGCTTGAGGATGCCCTTCTGGAAGCCGATGCGCTTGCCGAGAACGAGAGCCAGCGCGAGGGCTGCGGCACCGGCGTTGATGTGCACGGCCGTGCCACCGGCGTAGTCGATGACGGCGACGCCGCTCTCCTCACCGAACAGCGTGGTGCCGAGGTTGTAGACCCAGCCACCACCCCACACCCATGCGGCCACGGGGAAGTAGACGAGCGTCGCGAACAGGCCCGCGAAGATCATCCAGGCGCCGAACTTGGCACGGTCGGCGATGGCGCCGGAGATCAGGGCGACCGTGATGATCGCGAAGGTGGCGCCGTACGCGGTGCCGAGCAGGCCCACGTTCGCATCGTCCCCCGACGCGAGGCTCGCGAGCCCGAAATCGCTGAAGGGGTTGCCGGCGAAGCTCCAGGTCCCGTCGACCACGCTCATGTTGGCGCCGTACAGGATCCAGAGCACGCCGACGAGGCCGAGCGCGCCGAAGCTCATCATCATCATGCTGACGACGCTCTTCGCTTTGACCAGGCCGCCGTAGAAGAACGCCACACCGGGCGTCATGAGCAGGACTAGAGCGGTTGCGGTTACCGCCCAGGCGATGTTGCCGGGTGCGTCCATGGGGTGATACCTCGCATCGGGGTTCGGTGGTGACAGAGCCACGAAGCACTCGGGAGGGTGCTGCGTGTCCCGTCAGTCTGGCGAGCGAGCGTTTCACCGGCCGTGCGTGTCGTGTTTCCCGATCGTTACAGCGGCCCCGTACGTGTAAACATCCTGTTTCGGCGCGACGAGAACGCGCCGCGAGTCCGTTCAGAAGGCGGTGTGCGTCAGGCGAGCGTCGACGCGACGAGCCGCGAGATGGCGCGCAGGTACTTCTTGCGGTACCCGCCGGCGAGCATCTCCTCGGGGAAGACGAGATCGAGCGAGACACCGGTCGCACGGATCGGCAGCTCGGCGTCGTAGACCCGGTCGATGAAAGCGACGAACCGCAGCGCGGCGGACTGGTCGCTGAACGGCGCCACCTCGCGCATGCCGACGGTGCTGAGCCCCTCGATGAGCCGGATGTACCGGGACGGGTGGACCTTCGCGAGGTGCGAGACCAGGTCGGCGAACGTGTCGTCCGACACCAGGCCCGAGGCCGCGGCATCCGCCACCGCCGCTTCGTACTGGGGCTGGGTCAGCACCTGGGCGTGTCCGTCGACCGCGCGATGACGGTAGTCGGTGCCGTCGATGCGGATGGTCTGGAAGCTCGAGGCCATCGCGTGGATCTCACGCATGAAGTCCTGGGCGGCGAACCGTCCCTCGCCGAGGGCGTTGGGAGGGGTGTTGGATGTCGCGGCCAGCCGCGTGCCGGAGGACACGAGCTCACCGAGCAGACGCGTCATCACCATCGTGTCGCCCGGATCGTCGAGTTCGAACTCGTCGATGCACAGCAGGTCGGCGCCGCGGAACAGCTCGACCGTGTTCTTGTAGCCGAGCGCTCCGACGAGGGCGGTGTACTCGATGAACGAACCGAAGTACTTCCGGCGTGCCGGGAGCGCGTGGTAGATCGCCGCCAGCAGGTGCGTCTTGCCGACGCCGAACCCGCCGTCGAGGTAGACGCCCGGCTTCGTCTCGGGCCGCTTCGCCTTGCGGAAGAAGCCGCCCTTCGCCGGCTGCCCGTTGCCTGCGAAGGCGAGGAGCAGATCCTTCGCCTCCTGCTGAGACGGGTAGGCGGGGTCGGCGCGGTACGTCTCGAACGTCGCGTCGGCGAACTGCGGCGGCGGCACGAGGGCTGCGACCATGTCGGCACCGGCGAGCTGCGGCGCGCGCTCCACGAGGTGCACGATGCCGGTACGGGTGGTCGAAGCGGTCATGCGCATCCTGTGTCGGTGTCTTACGGGAAGAGGCGGGGTCCGTGCCCGGGAATCTAGGGTGAGATCGGACGGTTCAACCCTAGTCGTCCCCCTTTGACGCCCCGACCCGAGGAGCAGCCCATGACCGTCGAGCCCGACACATCGTCCGCGAAGTTCGCCGAGTACTCCGAGCCGAACCGGCTCGTCACCGGCGAATGGCTGCAGGAGCGGCTCGACACCCCCGGCCTGGTCGTGGTCGAGTCCGACGAGGACGTGCTGCTGTACGAGACCGGTCACATCCCGGGCGCGGTGAAGGTCGACTGGCACACCGAGCTCAACGATCCGGTGGTCCGCGACTATGTCGACGGCGCCGGCTTCGCCGAGCTGCTCAGCCGCAAGGGCATCAGCCGCGACGACACCGTCGTGATCTACGGTGACAAGAACAACTGGTGGGCCGCCTACGCGTTGTGGGTGTTCTCGCTCTTCGGTCACGAGGATGTGCGCCTGCTCGACGGCGGCCGCGACAAGTGGATCGCCGAAGGACGCCCGATCACGACCGAGCCGGCGAACCGGCCCGCGACCGATTACCCGGTCGTGGAACGCGACGACCGCGCGCTGCGTGCATACAAGGAGGACGTGCTCGCCCACCTCGGCAAGCCCCTGATCGACGTGCGCTCGCCCGAGGAGTACGACGGCTCGCGCACGTCCGCGCCGGCGTACCCCGAGGAGGGCGCGCTGCGCGCCGGCCACATCCCGACGGCGAAGAGCGTGCCGTGGGCGCGTGCGGTCGCCGAGGACGGCGGCTTCAAGACGCGTGCGGAACTCGACGCAATCTACCGTGACGAGGTCGGCCTGTCCGACGGCGATTCCGTCGTCGCGTACTGCCGGATCGGAGAGCGCTCGAGCCACACGTGGTTCGTGCTGAAGCACCTCCTCGGCTTCGAGGACGTCCGCAACTACGACGGCTCCTGGACGGAGTGGGGCAGCGCGGTGCGCGTTCCGATCGTCGCAGGCTCCGAGCCGGGCGAAGCGCCCGCGCGCTGAGCCGGCGCTCGTCTGCACGTGAAATGATGGCGGGGATGTCCGACCCAGTTCTGCCTGCAAGCCTCGCCGAGATCCGCGACGACTTCCTCGAGCTGCCCGAATCCGAGCGGCTGCAGCTGCTGCTGGAGTTCTCGCAGGAGCTCCCGCCGGTCCCGGCCGAGTACGAGGGGCACCCCGAGCTCTACGAGCGCGTCGCCGAGTGCCAGTCCCCCGTGTTCATCGTGATCGACGTCGACGACGACGACGTGGTCGCGATGCACGCCACGGCGCCGCCCGAGGCGCCGACGACTCGCGGCTTCGCGAGCATCCTCGCCCAGGGGATCACGGGGCTCACGTCGGACGAAGTGCTCGCGATCCCCGCGGACTTCCCCCAGAGCATCGGCCTCACACGGGTCGTCTCGCCGCTGCGGATCTCCGGCATGACCGGCATGCTCATGCGGGCGAAGCGCCAGGTGCAGGCGAAGCGCCACGACTGACCGGCTGCGCGGCGATCAGTCCTCAGCGGGGGTCGTCACTGCACTGAGGTCGTGAGCGGAGAGCCAGGTGCGGATGCGCGCGCTCCAGCGCTCCTGGTCGTAGTTCCACAGCTTGGTGTGGCGCGCCACCTCGAAGACCTCGAGCTCGACGATGTCGGGACGCGCCGTGACCAGGTCGTGCGACGCGTCGGAGGGGACGAAGCCGTCGTCGTCGCTGTGAAGGATGAGAATCGGATGCCGCAGCTCTCCCGCGCGCGCGACGACGTCGAGGCGGTCGAAGGGGATCGCGCTGCCGGCCCGCGTGATCGGCGTCGCCCATTCGCTCTTCAGCGCCCCGATGGCGAGCCCGCTCACCGTCGGCGGGACCTTCATCATGCGCGCCTGGTACTCGAGCACGAGTCGCCAGTCGACGACCGGCGACTCGAGGATCAGTCCCGCGATCGCATCACGGTGAGCCGAGTTCAGCGAGACCTGCAGCGAGATCGCACCGCCCATCGACCAACCCATGAGGATGATGCGCTTCGCGCCGCGGCGACGCGCGAACCCCACGGCCGCATCGACGTCGCGCCACTCCGTTGCGCCGAGCGTGTAGGTGCCCGCGCGGCTGCGCGGCGCCTCGCCGTCGTTGCGGTACGACACCACGAGCGAGGTGATCCCCGCCTGGTGGAAGAGGGGCACCGCCCGGAGGCACTCGGCGCGGGAGGTTCCTCGGCCGTGCACCTGGATTACCCAAACCTCGCCCTCCCCCGCGGGGAACAGCCACGCCGGGCACGGTCCGACCGCCGAGCCGATCAGCTCGGGCGTGTAGGGCAGGTGCAGCTCGTCGGGACGGTCGAAGTACCACCCGCTGAACGCGGCATCGGGCGACAGCCGCGAGTCCGAGCCGATGTGGGTGAGGAGCTTGCGCTTGACGCTGGTCTCGTCTTCGGACAGCACCGACCCGAGCTTGACGTAATTCGACGTCCCGCTCGTGAAGAGCCCGTAGCGTCCGGGCAGCTCCGTGTCGGGCGTGCGCGTGAGCGTGATCGTCTGCGCGGCGGTGTCGAGCGAAAGGATGCGGGTGTCGGGCAGCCGAACGGCCGGCGTGACCACCCGACGCGCCATGTGCACCGACGCGACGGCGAGAGCGGAGAGCACGCCGGCGAGGGCCACGCTGATCACGGTGAGCGCGGCCCGGATCCCGGCGACGAGACTGGGGGATGCGCCGCTCATCGCGGCGCGCCTGGAGGCGACCATCGAGGCCTCACTCTAGTCTGTCCGCGTGGCTGAGCATCGTCCCCCCGCGGCTGCGACGCCGTTCGAGCAGGTGGCCGACCAGGTTCGGGCGATCGACTTCCGCGCCGACATGGCCGTCCGCGAGATCCCCGCGCCGTCGGGACTCGCACCGTTCGCGCTCGCTCTCGCCGGTGATGTGCGCCCCGAGCAGGAGGGCGTCGATTCCGCCTACGGCACGGGCCGCTTCATCCTGCTCCACAATCCCGAGGAGCATCCGCAGTGGAACGGCTCCTGGCGCATCGTCTGCTTCGCGCAGGCGCCCCTCGAGCCCGACATCGGAGTCGATCCGCTTCTCGCCGACGTCGCCTGGTCATGGCTGACCGATGCCCTCCGGTCGCGGCGCGCCGGCTTCCACTCGGCCTCGGGCACCGCGACCAAGACCCTCTCCAAGGGCTTCGGCTCGCTGGAGCACGAGGGCGACGGCGCGCAGATCGAGCTGCGCGCCTCGTGGTCTCCGGAGGGCGCGATCGCTCCGCACGTGGAAGCATGGGCAGAGCTGGTGTGCATGCTCGCGGGTCTTCCGCCGGGCTCGGAAGGGATTGCAATGCTGGGTTCTCGTAAGGCGACGCGTGACTGAGTACCTCGTCATCGATCGACTCGACGACCTGATCGACGCGTCTCGGCGCCTCGGCGAGGGGCATGGACCCGTCGCCGTCGACGTGGAACGCGCGTCCGGTTTCCGCTATTCGCAGCGGGCGTACCTGATCCAGGTCTTCCGTCGTGGGGCCGGCGTATTCCTCTTCGACCCGCCGCCCATCGGCGACTTCAGTTCGCTCCAGGCCGCGATCGGCGACACCGAATGGGTGCTGCACGCCGCGAGCCAGGATCTGCCGTCACTGCGCGAGCTCGGACTCGAGCCCGCGTCGATGTTCGACACCGAGCTCGCCGCCCGGCTCCTCGGGCACGACCGGGTGGGCCTCGGCGCCGTCGTCGAAGACACGCTGGGCATCACGCTGGCGAAGGCGCATTCCGCCTCGGACTGGTCCACCAGGCCGCTCCCCCAGTCCTGGCTCGAATACGCCGCGCTCGACGTCGAGCACCTCGTCGACGTGCGCGACGTCCTCGTGGCCGAGCTCGAGGAGCAGGGCAAGACGTCGTTCGCCGACGAGGAGTTCCGGGCGGTGCTCGACCGCGAGCCCAAGCCTCCGCGCGATGAGCCCTGGCGTCGGCTCAGCGGCCTGCACACCGTTCGAGGTCGCAAGGCGCTCGCGGTGGCTCGCTCGCTCTGGACGGCGCGCGAGGACTACGCCCGCAACGAGGACGTCGCGCCTGGCCGGCTCGTGCCGGACCGCGCGCTCGTCGCCGCGGTCCTCGCGGACCCGAAGTCGAAGCAGGAGCTCGCCGGTGTGAAGGAGTTCACCGGCCGGGCGAGCCGATCGCAGCTCGACCGGTGGTGGGCGGCGATCGAGGAGGGCCGCGCCTCGGACGACCTCCCGCTCGAGCGGGCGACCGGCGGAGACTCGCTCCCCCCGCCCCGCGCCTGGCCCGATCGCAACCCCGAGGCCGACGCCCGGTTGAAGGCCGCACGGCCTGCCGTCGAGCAGCTGGCCGAAACGCTGCGCATGCCGACCGAGAATCTGCTGACCCCCGAGCTGCTGCGCCGTGTCGCGTGGGCTCCGCCCGAGCCGCTGACCGCGGCATCCCTCGGCGAGGCTCTCTCTGCGCTCGGCGCCCGAGACTGGCAGATTGCGCAGACTGCACAGGTAATCGTCGATGCCTTTGTGGATTCCGTGCAAGAGCCGACGAAGGCGACGGAAACGGCTTCGTAGGTTTCCGCCACCCGTTTTTTCTGCCCTCCGCCGCGATCCTAGGCTGGCGGCATCCCTAAATTTGGAGGCAGAGTGGCCGAGATCTCGGACGTCTTCTTCGTCGATGGAATGCGCACCCCCTTCGGGCGCGCCGGCGAGAAAGGCATGTACTGGAACACCCGAGCGGACGACCTCGCCGTGAAGGCGACGATCGGGCTCATGGAGCGCAACCCGAACGTTCCGAAGGAGCGCATCGACGACGTCGCCATCGCCGCGACCAGTCAGACCGGAGACCAGGGGCTCACGCTCGGCCGGAGCGTGGCGATCCTCGCCGGCCTCCCCCAGTCGGTCCCCGGCTTCGCGATCGACCGCATGTGCGCGGGCGCGATGACGAGCGTCACGACGATGGCCGGGTCGATCGGCATGGGCATGTACGACTTCGCCCTCGCGGGAGGCGTCGAGCACATGGGTCACCACCCGATCGGCGCGAACGCCGACCCCAACCCGCGCTTCGTCGCCGAGAAGATGGTCGACCCGGGCGCGCTCAACATGGGCGTCACCGCGGAGCGCATCTTCGACCGCTTCCCGCATCTGACCAAGGAGCGCTCCGACCGGTTCGGCATGCTCAGCCAGCACAAGGTGCAGGCTGCGTATGACGCCGGAAAGATCCAGCCCGACCTCGTGCCCGTCGCGATCAAGGATGCCGACGGCTCGTGGGGCCTGGCGACCGAAGACGAGGGCCGTCGTCCGCAGACGACGATGGAAGACCTCGCGGGTCTCAAGACGCCTTTCCGTCCGCACGGCCGCGTCACCGCCGGCACGTCGTCGCCCCTCACCGACGGCGCGACGATGTCGCTGCTCGCCGGCGGCGGCGCCGTGAAGGAGCTCGGGCTCGCCCCCAAGATGCGACTCGTGTCGTACGCGTTCGCGGGCGTGCAGCCCGAGATCATGGGCATCGGCCCGATCCCCTCCACCGAGAAGGCGCTCAAGAAGGCCGGCCTGACGATCGAGGACATCGGCCTGTTCGAGCTCAACGAGGCGTTCGCCATCCAGGTGATCTCGCTGCTCGACCACTTCGGCATCGCCGACGACGACCCTCGCGTCAACCCGTGGGGCGGCGCGATCGCGTTCGGCCACCCGCTCGCCGCCTCGGGCGTGCGCCTCATGATCCAGCTCGCGGCCCACTTCGCCGAGCGCCCCGACGTCCGCTACGGCCTCACCGCGATGTGCGTCGGCCTCGGACAGGGCGGCTCGGTCATCTGGGAGAACCCGCACTACGACGGCAAGAAGAAGAAGTAGGAGCCCGCCGCCCATGACGAACTACGACGAGATCGACTTCTCGCCGCTGAACGCCCTCGCCGACGGCGAGGTGGTGACGCACTCCCGCGTGCGCGACATCCGCCTCCCTTCCGGCAAGGTGCTCGCGCTCATCACGCTCGACAACGGCCGCGACCACACCCGCCCGAACACCCTCGGACCGACCACGCTGACGCAGCTCGGCGAGACGCTCGACGCGCTCTCCGCCCGTGCCGCCGCCGGCGAGATCCAGGCCGTCGCGGTGACCGGCAAGCAGTACATCCTCGCCGCCGGAGCCGACCTGTCCGATATCTCGCGTGTCGGCTCGAAAGACAACGCCCGCCTGATCGCGCAGCTCGGCCACCACGTGTTCGGCAAGCTCGGCACCCTCGGCGTGCCGTCGTTCGCCTTCGTGAACGGGCTCGCGCTCGGCGGCGGACTCGAGATCGCGCTGAACTCCACCTATCGGACGGTGGATGCCTCGGCAGCCGCGATCGCACTTCCCGAGGTGTTCCTCGGCATCATCCCCGGCTGGGGTGGCGCGTACCTGCTGCCGAACCTCATCGGCATCGAGAACGCTCTCGAGGTCGTGATCTCGAACCCGCTCAAGCAGAATCGCATGCTGAAGCCCCAGCAGGCGTTCGAGTACGGCATCGTCGACGCGATCTTCCCTGCGGCGAACTACCTCGAGGACTCCCTCGCGTGGGCCGACCGCGTGCTCGCCGGCAAGACGAAGGTCGAGCGCAAGAACGAGCCGGGCAAGATCGAGCGGCTCACAAAGTGGCCCATCGCCATCAAGATGGCGCGCGGCATGCTCGAGTCGAAGATCGGCACGATGCCCAAGTCGCCGTACGTCGCACTCGACCTGCTCGACAAGGCGAAGAGCGGCACCAAGGCCGAGGGCTTCGCCCGTGAGGACGAGGCGCTCGCCGAGCTCGTCAGCGGCGACCAGTTCGCGGCGTCCATGTACGCGTTCGACCTCGTGCAGAAGCGAGCGAAGCGTCCGGTCGGCGCCCCCGACAAGGCGCTAGCCAAGAAGGTCACCAAGGTCGGCATCATCGGCGCCGGTCTCATGGCGAGCCAGTTCGCGCTGCTGTTCGTGCGCAAGCTGCAGGTGCCCGTGCTGATCACCGACCTCGACCAGGCGCGCGTCGACAAGGGCATCGCCTACATCCACGAAGAGATCGGCAAGCTCGAGGCCAAGGGTCGTCTCGACGGCGACGCGGCCAACAGGCTGCGCGGACTCGTCACCGGCACGACTGACAAGAGCCTCTACGCGGACTGCGACTTCGTCATCGAGGCCGTCTTCGAAGAGGTCGGCGTCAAGCAGCAGGTGTTCGGCGAGATCGAGCAGATCATCGCCGAGGATGCGATCCTCGCGACCAACACCTCGTCGCTGTCGGTGGAGGAGATCGGCGCCAAGCTCGCCCACCCCGAGCGCCTCGTCGGCTTCCACTTCTTCAACCCGGTCGCTGTCATGCCGCTGATCGAGATCGTGAAGACGCCCCAGACGTCGGATGCCGCGCTCTCGACGGCCTTCGTCGTCGCGAAGAGCCTCGGCAAGAACGCCGTGCTCACGGCGGACGCGCCCGGCTTCGTCGTGAACCGGCTTCTCGCCAAGGTGATGGGCGAGGCAGCTCGCGCCGTCTACGAGGGCACGCCGGTGGCAGACGTCGAGAAGGCGTTCGCGCCGCTCGGCCTGCCGATGGGACCGTTCCAGCTGATCGACCTGGTCGGCTGGAAGGTCGCCGCGCATGTGCAGGACACGATGGTGCGCGCCTTCCCCGAGCGGTTCTACGCGAACGAGAACTTCCACGCGCTCGCGGAGCTTCCCGAGGTCGTCGAGAAGGACAAGGGCGGGCGCGTCACCGGTTGGACCAAGGCCGCCGAGAAGGTGCTCAAGCCCGCCGTGGGCTCGACGCCGGCCAAGGCCGACGAGATCCTCCGCCGAGTGCAGGACGGACTCGCACAGGAGATCAAGATCATGCTCGACGAAGGCGTGGTGCCCGAGGTCGAAGACATCGACCTCTGCCTCATCCTCGGTGCGGGCTGGCCGTTCATCGACGGCGGCGCCTCGCCGTACCTCGACCGCGAGGGGGCGTCGGAGCGCGCCTTCGGCGACACGTTCCACCACCCGGTCATCACGGGCATCGGCTCGAACTGACGCCTTCTCCCTCGAGCGGCCCCCGACTTCGGTCCGGGGCCGCTCGTGCGTCCGGCCCCGGGCGGCTCAGCCGCCCGGTCCGACCGTGTCGATGGGCGCGCCATCGCCGTTCTCCGGCAGGTCGCCCCGCTCCACCGGATCGCCCGGAGCCTTGAGGTCGGAGAACAGCAGTTCGAGCTCGGCATCCGACGGCACGCGCACCCCGTCGGCTGCGGCGCGCAGATCCACCGTCGGGGCGCCGTTCAGGCCCGTCACGCGAATCAACGACCCGTCGCGGACCGCGATGTACTCGTCGACGTCCCCGCCGGACCGGTGCCAGAGAGCACCGTCCTCGACGCACGTGACGGCTGCATCGGGAGCATCCCACAGCGGCATCTCCCCGCAGGACTCCGTCGTGATCTCGCCTCTGTCGGTGCGCATGGTCAGCATGGCGCCTGTGCCGCCGTTGACCCAGGTGGCCGACATCCCGTCGGCCGTCCCCGTCCCCACCGACTGCGGTGCCAGGTCATAGCCGTCCACCTCCGTCGTGTAGACGAGATCCGGCGCGATGCCCACCGCGTCGGCGTGCTCGGCGATCGCGCCGGGGTCCGCCGGACCGGCGCCAGGAGCCGCCGACGCGCACCCGGCGAGGGATCCGGCCAGGAGCAGGACTGCGCTCAGGGCTGTCGGTTTCGGGCGCACTCGAGGCATGAGAGCATCCTGCCCCACCGGAGCGACCGCCCACGGACGACGCGGCGTGGGCACGGATTCGACGGCCCGCGACGTGCACCTACGCGATCCGTCCCGCCGCCGGGCGCTAGGAGGGCTGCGCCGCGCGGACGCGCAGATCGCGCTCCAGGTGATCGCGCTGCTCGATCACGATGCGCCGCAGCGCTGCCGGCGCATCGTCGTTGTGCGCGAGCCAGGCGTCGACGGGGTCGAGCGAGTCGCCCTCGGGGAACAGCCCGCGCACGAGGCGCGCGGCGATCTCGATGCTGCGCGCGGTCCAGACGCCGCGGATCCGCGCGAAGTATTCCTCGTCGAACGCCGCGATGAGGTCGCGCCGGCCACCGGCGCGCACCCCGGCGATGGTTGCGCTGAGGTGGTCGTTGGTGAGCGTCGTGTCCTCCCACGCGGAGTGCCACGCGGCAGCGCGCACGTCTGGGTCAGGCCGGGCCGCGAGCACCGTCAGATGCGCCGTGCGGCCTTTCGCGGTCGGGTCGCGGCGCAGTTCCTCGTCGGCATCGGCGGCCGTCGCGTGGCCCGTCGTCGCCAGCGCCGTGAGCCATGCCCACCGCAGCTCGGGGTCGAGTTCCAGGCCGTCCGGCACTGCCGTCGTGCCGGCGAGCATCCCCCGCAGCTCCTCCGCCCTGCCCTCGTCATACAGCGCCGCCGACCCGAGCGAGCGAGCCCACGCCAGCTGGGCGTCACTGCCCGCGTCGGCCGCCTTCAGCTGCTGCCATGCCATCTCGAGCCATGCTGACCGCTCCTGCGGCCGGCGGGCTGCGGCGACGTAATGGCCGATCGCGGCAGAGGCGTTCGCGAGCACGTCGGCACGCAGCGCGGAGTTCGTCTCAGCCCCGGCATGGCGTCGGACGATGTCGAGGTAGCGCGCGGCGGGAAGCTCACCATCACGCGTGGCGTTCCACAGCGCCGACCACACGAGCCCGCGGGCCAGGGCGTCGTCGATCGTCGAGAGCGCCGCTTCGACGGCATCGAGCGATGCCGCGTCGAGCCGCACCTTGGCGTACGTGAGGTCGCCGTCGTTGGGCAGCACGAGGTCGGCTGGTCCGATGTCCCCGAGGGGGGTGCGCTCGTGCGCGATGTCGGCGTCGACGGTGCGGGTGCGCACCAGCCGTCCGTCTCGCAGCGCGAACAGACCCACGCGCAGCCGGTGCGGGCGCGGGTCGGACTGCGCGAGCACGGCGCTCCCGCCGTCGCGCTCGACCTGGATGATCGACATGCCGGTGGTCTCCAGCCACGCGCGAGACCACGAGTGGAGATCCCGGCCGGAGGCGGCCGCGAGGTGGCGGAGCAGGTCGTCGAGGGTGGTGTTGCCGAACGCGTGTGCGGCGAAGTACTGCCGGGCCCCCTCGAAGAACTCCTCCTCGCCAACGAACGCCACCAGCTGCTTGAGCACCGACGCCCCCTTGGCATACGTGATGCCGTCGAAGTTCAGCTTGGCGGCCTCGAGGTCGGCGATGTCGGCGACGATGGGATGCGTCGTCCGCAGCTGGTCCTGCAGATACGCCCATGCCTTCCGGCGCGCAGCGAAGGTCACCCACGCATCCGGGAACCGGGTGACGGCCGCCGTGGCGTGGGCGCCCATGTAGTCGGCGAACGACTCTTTGAGCCACAGGTCGTCCCACCAGCGCATCGTCACGAGGTCGCCGAACCACATGTGCGCCATCTCGTGGAGGATCGTGTTGGCACGGCCCTCGTGCTGTGCCACCGTCGCCGCGCCGCGGAAGACGTACGCCTCGGTGAAGGTCACCAGGCCGGGGTTCTCCATGGCGCCGATGTTGTACTCGGGCACGAAGATCTGGTCGTACTTGTCCCACGGGTAGGGGTAGCGGAAGGCGTCGGTGAAGAAGTCGAGGCCCTGCCCGGTGATCTCGAGGATCTCGTCGGCATCGAGGTGCTCGGCGAGCGACGCGCGGCAGTAGACGCCCAGCGGCACGACCTGATCGCCTCGCCGCCACTCCCCCTCCACGCGGTGATACGGGCCTGCCGCCACCGAGGTGATGTAGGTCGAGATCGGCGGCGTCTCGGCGAACACCGCACGCTGCACGGCACCATCGGTCGTGCGCTCCGCGACCGCCTGGTTCGAGAGCACCGTCCAGCCCGCCGGCGCCGTGACGACGAACGTGTAGCGGGCCTTCATGTCGGGCTGCTCGAAGCAGGCCATCACCCGGCGCGCGTCGGCGGGTTCGTCGTGCGTGTAGAGGTACGTCTGGCCGTCGACCGGATCGACGAAGCGGTGCATGCCCTCGCCGGACCGGCTGTACGCCGCCCGCGCGACGACGCGCACGGTGTGCCGCCCGCGCAGTCCGGTGATCCGGACGCGGGCGCCGTCCCATTCCACCGGACGGGCGACGCCGTCCACCTCGACAGCCTCGACGGCCTCGCCGATGAAGTCGATCCACGTCTCGATGTCAGCGCCGGCGGCTGCGGCATCCGTCTCGATCTCCAGCGTGCTGACCGTCGCGAACCCGGTCTCATCCACGTCAGGTGCTGTCGTCACGTCGAGCTCGACGCGCGCGGAGAGGACGGAGACGGCGGCGGACCGGGTCGCGGTCTCCGCCCTGCTGAGGTTGGCGCTGGTCATCCGTCCATGCTTTCACGCCGGATGCCGGGCGCCCCGCCGACGACGAAGTCGACGCGCCGCCCAGCGCAACGGTCAGCGCCGCTGCTGGTCGCGCGCGAGCGTGGGGATCGTCGGGATCTCGGTGGTCTGGGCGCCGCGGGCGACGGGGATACGGGTGCCCAGCACCTGCGCCACGACGTCGTGCGCGATCTTCGCCGGCGTGAGGCCGGCGTCGTCGAGGATCTGCTCGCGGCTGGCGTGGTCGATGAACTCGTCGGGCACGCCGAGCTCGTCGACGGCGGTGTCGACGCCCGCCTCGCGGAGCACCTGGCGCACACGCGTGCCGATGCCGCCGACACGGATGCCGTCCTCGATCGTGATGACGAGACGGTGGGATGCCGCGAGCGTGACGATCGACGGCTGGACGGGCACGACCCACCGCGGGTCGACCACCGTCGCGCCGATCCCCTGGTCGCGCAGGCGTCCCGCGACGTCGACGGCGATGTGCGCCATGGGGCCGATGCCCACGATGAGCACATCCTCCGCCTCGGAGCGGACCAGCACGTCGACCCCGTCATCGAGGCGTTCGACGGCGGGCAGCTCGGGGCTGACACCGCCCTTCGGGAACCGGATGACCGTGGGCGCGTCGTGCACAGCCACGGCCTCCTGCAGCTCTTCGCGCAGGCGCTCGGCGTCACGCGGCACCGCGATGCGGATGTGCGGCACCAGCTGCAGCATGGCGAGGTCCCAGATGCCGTGATGGCTCGGACCGTCGGGGCCGGTGACGCCGGCGCGGTCGAGCACGAACGTGACGCCCGCGCGGTGGAGCGCGACATCCATCAGCACCTGGTCGAACGCGCGGTTCATGAACGTCGCGTAGATCGCCACCACGGGGTGAAGACCGCCGAACGCGAGCCCGGCAGCCGAGGCCACCGCGTGCTGCTCGGCGATGCCCACGTCGTACACGCGATCGGGGAACCGCTGCGCGAACGGCAGCAGGCCGGTCGGGCGCAGCATGGCGGCCGTCATCGCGATGATGTCGTCGCGCCGCTCCCCGACCGAGACCAGTTCCTCGGCGAACACGTCGGTCCACGCCGGCGCGCCGCCCGAGCTTCCGACCGTCTTGCCGGTCAGCGGATCGATCTTGCCCACGGCATGGAACGCGTCGGCCTGGTCGTCGAGGGCGGGCTGGTAGCCGCGGCCCTTCTCGGTGATCGCGTGCACGATGACGGGCGCGCCGTACGACTTCGCGAGCTCCAGCGTCTCGATGAGCGTGGGCAGGTCGTGACCGTCGACCGGGCCGAGGTACTTGATGTCGAGGTTCGAGTACAGCGCCGCGTTGTTCGTGAAGCGCGAGAGGAAGCCGTGCGTGCCGCCGCGCACGCCGCGATACACCGCGCGGGCGGCGGGGCCGAGCTTGCGGAAGAGGGTGTCAGAGCCGCGGTGCAGGTTGCGGTACGTCTCGGCAGTGCGCACGCGGTTGAGGTAGCGGGCCATTCCGCCGATGGTCGGTGCGTACGACCGTCCGTTGTCGTTGACGACGATCACCAGGTTGCGGTCGTTGTCGTCGGAGATGTTGTTGAGCGCCTCCCACGTCATGCCGCCGGTGAGCGACCCGTCGCCGACGACGGCGACCACGTGGCGGTCCTTGCGCCCGGTGCGCGTCAGGGCGCGCGAGACGCCGTCGGCCCAGCTGAGCGAACTGGATGCGTGCGACGACTCGACGACGTCGTGCGGGCTCTCGGACCTTTGCGGATAGCCGGCGAGGCCGCCGCGCGAGCGCAGGTTCGAGAAGTCCTGTCGACCGGTGAGCAGCTTGTGCACGTACGACTGGTGGCCCGTGTCGAAGATGAACGGGTCGGAGGGCGAGTCGAAGACCTTGTGCAGGGCGATCGTGAGTTCGACGACACCGAGGTTGGGGCCCAGGTGACCACCCGTGCGGGCGACGTTCTCGATGAGGAACGCGCGGACCTCCTCCGCGAGCTGCTCGAGCTCGGTGGTGCTCAGCGCGTCGAGATCGCGGGGTCCGCCAATGGACGACAGCAGCGACATCCCGGCTCCTTTCCGGCCCCGGAAGGGCTCTGCAAGTCTACCTGCGACAAGACGGGGGACCGGATGCCGCGGCATGCGGTCCCCCGTGAATCAGCTGTCAGACCAGCGAACGCAGCACGTACTGCAGGATGCCGCCGTTGCGGTAGTAGTCGGCTTCGCCGGGCGTGTCGATCCGCACGACCGCGTCGAACTCGACCGTCTGCTTGCCCGCGGGCGAGAACTCGCTCGGCTCGGCGGTGACCCGCACGGTCTTGGGCGTGACGCCCTCGTTCAGCTGCTCGAGCCCCGAGATCGAGACGATCTCGGTGCCGTCGAGACCCAGCGACTTCCAGCTCTCGCCGGCCGGGAACTGCAGCGGGACGACGCCCATGCCGATGAGGTTCGAGCGGTGGATGCGCTCGAAGCTCTCGGTGATGACCGCCTTGACGCCCAGCAGGCTGGTGCCCTTGGCCGCCCAGTCGCGCGACGAGCCCGAGCCGTACTCCTTGCCGCCGAACACCACCAGCGGGGTGCCCTGCGCCTGGTAGTTCATGCACGCGTCGTAGATGAACGACTGCGGGCCGCCCTCCTGCGTGAAGTCGCGCGTGTAGCCGCCCTCGACGATCTGGCCGTCGTTCACCGCGGCGACGAGCTCGTTCTTCAGGCGGATGTTGGCGAACGTGCCGCGGATCATGACCTCGTGGTTGCCACGGCGCGAGCCGAAGGAGTTGAAGTCCTTCTGCGCCACACCGTGCTCGGTCAGGTACTGCGCGGCCGGGGTGCCGGCCTTGATGTTGCCCGCCGGCGAGATGTGGTCGGTCGTGACGGAGTCGCCGAGGGCGGCCATCACGCGGGCACCGGTGATGTCGGCGACCGGGGTCAGCTCCATCGTCATCCCGTCGAAGTACGGCGCCTTCCGGACGTACGTGGAGTCCTGATCCCACTCGAACTGCGCGGCGTCGGGGGTGGGCAGGCTCTTCCAGCGCTCGTCGCCGTCGAAGACGGTGGCGTACTGCTTGATGAACTGCTCGCGGGAGATGGACGAGTCGATCGTGGCCTGCACCTCTTCGGGCGTCGGCCAGATGTCCTTCAGGAAGACGTCGTTGCCGTCGGTGTCCTTGCCGAGCGGGTCGGACTCGAAGTCGAAGTGCATCGAACCGGCCAGGGCGTACGCGACGACCAGCGGCGGCGAGGCGAGGTAGTTCATCTTCACGTCGGGGCTGATGCGTCCCTCGAAGTTGCGGTTGCCCGAGAGGACCGCGGTGACCGCGAGGTCGTTCTCGTTGATCGCGGCGGAGACCTCCTCGATGAGGGGACCGGAGTTGCCGATGCAGATCGTGCAGCCGTAGCCGACGGTGAAGAACCCGAGACCCTCCAGGGCCTTGTCGAGCCCCGACTTCTCGTAGTAGTCGGTGACGACCTTCGAACCCGGGCCGAGCGTCGTCTTCACCCACGGCTTGCTCTTGAGGCCCTTGTCGAGCGCCTTCTTGGCGAGCAGTCCGGCCGCGAGCATCACCGACGGGTTGGACGTGTTCGTGCACGACGTGATCGCGGCGAGGGTGACGGCCCCGTTGTCGAGGATGTACGACGTGCCGTCGGGCGTGGTGACCGTGACGGGCTTGGATGCCGCGGCCGGACCGCCGCTGGAGATGTGGACGACGCGCGTCTCCTCGTGCTCGTCCCCCGGGACCGCACCGGGGTCGGAGGCGGGGAACGAGTGCTTCGACTCGAGGTCGACGATGTCGTTCGACTCCGTCGGGTCGGCGTAGTTGAGGATGTCGACCTCGAACTGCGACTTCGCCTCGGAGAGCAGGATGCGGTCCTGCGGGCGCTTCGGGCCGGCGATCGAGGGCACGACCGTGCCGAGATCGAGTTCCATGTACTCGCTGAAGACGAGTTCGCGGGCCGGGTCGTGCCAGAGCGACTGCTCCTTGGCGTAGGCCTCGACGAGCGCGACCGCAGCCTCGTCGCGACCCGTCAGGCGGAGGTAGTCGATCGTGACGTCGTCGATGGGGAACATCGCGGCCGTGGAGCCGAACTCGGGGCTCATGTTGCCGATCGTGGCGCGGTTGGCGAGCGGCACCGAGGCGACTCCTTCGCCGTAGAACTCGACGAACTTGCCGACGACGCCGTGCTTGCGGAGCATGTCGGTGATCGTGAGCACGACGTCGGTCGCCGTGACGCCGGCGGGGATCTCGCCGGTGAGCTTGAAGCCGACCACCCGCGGGATGAGCATCGAGACGGGCTGGCCGAGCATCGCGGCCTCGGCCTCGATGCCGCCGACGCCCCAGCCGAGCACACCGAGGCCGTTGACCATCGTGGTGTGGGAGTCGGTGCCGACGCACGTGTCGGGGTACGCGCGCAGCACGCCGTCGACGTTGCGGTCGTAGATGACCTTGGCGAGGTGCTCGATGTTCACCTGGTGCACGATGCCGGTGCCGGGCGGGACGACCTTGAAGTCGTCGAACGCCGTCTGGCCCCAGCGGAGGAACTGGTAGCGCTCGCCGTTGCGCTCGTACTCGATCTCGACGTTGCGCTCGAGGGCGTCCTCGCGACCGAAGAGGTCGGCGATGACGGAGTGGTCGATGACCATCTCGGCGGGCGAGAGCGGGTTGATCTTGTTGGGGTCGCCGCCCAGCGCGGTGACCGCCTCGCGCATCGTGGCGAGGTCGACGATGCACGGCACGCCGGTGAAGTCCTGCATCACGACACGGGCGGGCGTGAACTGGATCTCGGTGTCGGGCTCAGCCGCGGCATCCCACGAGCCGAGCGCCTCGATCTGCGCCTTCGTCACGTTCGCACCGTCTTCGGTGCGGAGGAGGTTCTCGAGCAGCACCTTTAGACTGAACGGGAGCTTCTCGTAGCCCGCGACCTTGTCGATGCGGAAGATCTCGTAGTCGGTGCTGCCGACCGTCAGGGTGCTCTTGGCACCGAAGCTGTCAACCGTGGACACGTCTGTCTCCTTCGTCGGCGGCGGGAGCGGGGCCGGAGCCCGGCACTCCCCATCTTCCCCCGCACCGGAGCCCTCGGCTAGTGAGGATGACCTAATCCGCGGCGGGGTCAATTTATCTTGATATCAAGATAAATGTATCACTCCGCAGCGGTGACCTCGTTCGACTCGCCACGCGGATACAGTGCGCGGACGGCGAGCCAGGTGACCGCGACGAGCGGCGCGAACAGAGGGAGCCCCATCACGAGCTTGAGCGTCCCGAGCGCGGTGACGTTGTCGGCGAAGTACAGCGGGAGCTGCACCAGCAGGCGCGCGGCGAAGAGCGACGCCCACGCGATCGCGAGCCAGAAGTACACGCGGCGCTTGCGCTTGTCGGCGCGCCAGGCGGTGCCCTCCCCCATCAGGAATCCGGCGGCCAGGCCGATCAGCGACCATCCGATGAGCGCCGAGATCAGGAAGGCGCTTCCGTAGAGCGCGTTCGTGATGAAGCCGGGGATGAAGTTGTTGGATGCCTCGCCCGTGAACGCCGCGAAGGCCGCAGCGACACCGGCCGCGATCAATCCGCCGATCGCGGCCGTCACGGGCTGGCGGGCGATGAGCCGCGCCGCGGTGAAGACCGCCGCGATGCCGACCGACAGCCCGAGCGAGAGCCACAGGTCGCCCTCGCCCGTGTCGGGGTCGATGGTGAGCGTGTAGACGACGATGAACACGAGGCCGGGCAGGACGGACTCGAGGACGCCCCGCCACCCGCCCATCGCGGCCCAGACGACGTGACCGGTCGACGCGCCTTCGGCCGGGTCGAGCCCTGCACGGCGTGCGGCACCGCCGAGCGCGGCGCCGAGAAGGTCGGAAGCGGATGCCTCGGCCGCCGGCGGCGGGGTCAGATCGGCGCTGCGCTGCTCGTCGCCGGGCGAGGGCTCGGGTCGGTCGGTCACGCCGCGCCCGGGGTGGCCGGCATGCGCAGCGGGATGAGGTCGCGGGGCGGCATCGGGGACCCGCCGCGCACGACGACGATCGAGCGGAAGAGGTCTTCGACGGCGTTTGCGGCCTCGACGTCGGACGTCGCCGCTCCGCCGATCACGCCACGGAGGAACCAGCGGGGTCCGTCCACGCCGACGAACCGGGCGAGCCGCTTGCCCGACGTGCCGTCGGGCCCCGCCGCCACGGGGACCTCGGCGAGGAGCTCGGGGCCGAGGGGGCCTTCGCGCTCCTCGACGCGCCCGCCCTGCTGGCGAATCTGCTGGCGGATCTGCTCGCGGGTCTCAGCCCACAGTCCGACGGTCCGCGGAGCGGCGAACGGCTGCACCTGCAGGGTCGA
Organism: Microbacterium gallinarum; assembly: GCF_014837165.1. Taxonomy (GTDB): domain Bacteria; phylum Actinomycetota; class Actinomycetes; order Actinomycetales; family Microbacteriaceae; genus Microbacterium; species Microbacterium gallinarum. The sequence goes on along the minus strand of NZ_JACSPM010000003.1, from coordinate 277,958 downwards.
ACCGGCGTAGTCGAGCCCGACCGCGACGATGCGCTTGGTCTGCTCCTCGACCTCGAGACGCAGGTTGAGGCCCTCCCGCGGGAGGATCTTGATCCCGCCGAGGTCGATGTACGGGCGGACCGGGTTCGCCTCGGACTCGTCGAACGGGCCGGCGACGGCGCGGTCCTCGGGCGCGTCCTTGCGCGGGGAGTCGGCTGCGGGAGTGGGGTCGGTCATGCGAGGACTCCGTCCTTCTTGTCAAGATCGCGGGGAGCTTCCCGCGTGGACTCGCCCAGGCTCGTCGGCGGCACAGCAGCGCTCCCGCCTGAGAAGCCCGTGGAGCCGAAGCCGCCTTCGCCTCGGGCGCTCTCGGGCAGAGCCTCGACGGGGACGAACCGGGCGCGGGGCACCGGCATCACGATGAGCTGGGCGATGCGGTCGCCGACCGCGATGTCGTGGGCGTGCTCGGCATCGGTGTTCAAGAGGATGACCTTGATCTCACCGCGATAGCCGGCGTCGACCGTCCCGGGGGCGTTCACGACGGTGATGCCGTGCTTGGCGGCGAGCCCGCTGCGCGGCACGACGAACGCGACGTATCCCTCCGGGAGGGCGATGCGCACCCCGGTGCCCACCATCGCCCGCTGACCCGGCTCGAGGCGAGTCGCCTCGGCGGCCATGAGGTCGGCGCCGGCGTCACCCGGGTGCGCGTACACCGGGACGTCGGAGGCGATAATGGGGACGTCCACCGTTTCAGTCACCCAATGAGGGTAATGCAGAAGACAGCGCACGACGTCGGAGCCCGCGACTATCGCGAACGGCTCGGTCCGTCCCTCTGGGTCATGGTGAGCGCCGCGGTCGCAGGACCGATGGTCGCCCTCGTCTTCGCCCCCATCGACACCACGCTCGCGCTCGTGATCGGGGCGGTCGTCGGGGTCGCCGTGGTCGCCCTGCTCGTGGCGGGCTCGCCGGTCGTCGCCGTCGAGGGCGGAGAGCTCCGCGCCGGGCGCGCACACATCCCCGTCGACCTGCTGGGCGATCCGGCAGTGCACGTCGGAGAGGATGCGCGCCAGCAGCGCGGTGCGGGTCTCGACCCGCGCTCGTGGCACGTCATCCGCGGTGGGATCGACGGACTCGTAGTGATGCCGGTGTCAGATCCTCAGGATCCGACACCGGCATGGGTGATCTCGTCGCGGACGCCCGATCGGCTCGCCGCCGCCGTGCGCCGCGCTCAGGTCAAGCCGAGCACTCCCGGCACATAGGCCCGTCCGAGGTCTCGTGGTCGAGCTGCGAGCGGTGCTTCACGAGGAAGCAGTTCGAGCACGTGAACTCGTCTTCCTGCGGCGGCAGCACGACGACGTCGAGCTCGAGGTCGGACAGATCAGCCCCGGGGAGCTCGAAGCCCGACGGGTTGTCGGCATCCTCGACGTCGACCGCTCCCGAGAGCTTGTCGGGAACGCGCTCCTTGAGAGCCTCGATCGACTCGCTGTCGTCCTCGGTCTTGCGGGGGGCGTCGTAATCGGTGGCCATTCGTAAACGTCTCAACTTCCGAAGTCTTGCGGGTGCGCCCGTTCAGGCGGCGATAGTTTGCATGACCGTCTCCGTTTTCGCAAATGCGTTGCAGAGATTGTTCGACCATGCGTCCCCCTGAAACTCGCGCCACGCGCGGGATATTCCCGGCGTTGCACATCGCCTGTGTCAGCATGGCCGGGACACGCAGGATCGGAGGGGCGTTCGCATGGAACAGCTCAAGGTCATCGGCACCGAGGACGACACACTCGTCCTGGCTACCGAGTCCGGGGAGAGGTTCGCTCTCGCCGTCGACGACGTGCTGCGCATCGAACTGCGCAAGGCGCGACGCGACCGCGACGACGACACGCAGGCCGCGCGGCCGAGTCCGCGCGAGATCCAATCGCACATCCGCGCCGGACTCTCAGCCGAGGAGGTCGCGAGCCTTCTCGGCGCGCGCGTGGAGGACGTCCGCCGGTTCGAAGGCCCGGTCCTCGCGGAGCGCGAGCACATCGTGGGCCAGGCGCTCGCCGTCGCCGTGCTGCTCGGCGGCGACTTCGAAGGCGACCGCAACCCGACGTTCGGCGCCGCCGTCCGCGCCAAGCTGCACGAGGCGGGCGCCTCGGGCGAGCGGTGGACGAGCTGGAAAGAGCCCACCGGGTGGATCATCAAGCTCGAGTTCACGGCCAACGAAGTCGACCACGACGCACGCTGGGGCTTCGACCCCCGCCGCAGCACTCTGTCTCCGCTCAACGCCGACGCCATCCAGCTGTCGCGACAGGGTTCGCTGCCCGAGGGTCTCATCCCCCGACTGCGCGCGCTCGAGACGACGCCGGCCAAAGACGACACCCGCTTCGACAGCGGCGCCTTCGGGCCGCGCAAGCTGCCCGACGCCGACTTCGAGTCGCCCGATCTTCCCGCTCCGGCCGCGCAGGCCGTGCAGCAGGCGGCGATCAAGCGCGCCGACGAGCCGGCCGTGACCTCGGCCGAGACGGCCGACCTCCTCGAGGCGCTCCGGCGCCGCCGTGGCCAGCGCGAACCGCTGCCCGGTGCCGATGAGGCCGTCACGTCGCGATCGCAGTCGCCGGTCGCGCTGTTCGACGCGCTCGAGCCCGGCTACGACGAGACCCCGGGTGACGACGAACCCGAGGCCTCCGACTTCGACGTGGCGCCGTCCGCGGTAGCGGAGGCGGGTCGTCGCAAGGGCCGCACATCGATGCCGTCGTGGGACGAGATCGTCTTCGGCGCCCGCAGCGACGACTGAGCCGGCGCCGATCGAGTGCGGCGCCGCACGAAGCGCGGCGCCGTCTATCGAGATCCGCGTCGCCGTCAGGCGAACGCGCCCAGCCGCAGCAGCGGGACGACCCGCTCCTCGGTCGTGAACGAGCCGTGCTGGCCGATCATCTTCTGCGGTGCCTTGTCTGCCAGGCGGTCGTCGTAATAGACGACGCCCGATCGCGCCGCGACGACGACGTCGCCGAGACGCTCCCGCACCTCGGGGCTCACCGGTCCCAGCACGCCCGACGCGATCAGCTCGTCGCGTGAGAGTACCCACGACCGCGCCTCCTCCGCCGAGCGCCACGCCTGGACCACGTCCTCCGCGCGGCCGGGCTCTGCGTAGAGGTGCAGCATGCGCGGCTCGCCGCCGATCAGCCGCACGCCGTCGAGCAGAGGATCGCCGTCGCGAAGGAGGATCTGCCGGTGCCGTGGGATGTCGACCATGCCGTGGTCGGCCGTCACCACCGCGCCGGTGCCCGGGGCCAGTGCGTCGGCGAATGCGCGGGCCGCGGCATCCACTCTCTCCAGCATCACGGTCCACTCGTCGGACTGCCACCCGCGACGATGCCCGACGCCGTCGAGCTCGGGTGCGTAAAGATAGGCGAGGGACCCCGGATGCTGCGTCGCGAGCTGCGCCGCCGTGAGAACACGCTCGGTGAGGTCGTCGACGCCGATGAACTCCGCGCCCGCCTGCGTCGCGGCCGTGAAGCCCGTGTCGCGGTACTCGCTCTTGGTGACGACGAAGAACGGCCGGGCCAGTGACGTCGCGAGCGGCGTCGCGCGCTGGAACTCGAGCGGCAGGCCGTCGGTGTCCCATCCGCGCAACTGGTTGACGACGTCGTCTGTGCCCGGGATTCGCGCGCGGTAGCCGACGATGCCGTGCTCCCCCGGCAGCGTGCCGGTGAGCAGGCTGGTCAGGGCGGACGCCGTCGTCGAGGGGAAGACGGTGCGCGCCACATCCTTCTTCGATCCCGCCTGCGACAGGAAGCGCGCGTGTCCGGCGCGCGCCGACAGGTTGTGCGATCCGAGCCCGTCCAACACGCACACCACGGCGCTCTCGGCCGGCGGGAACCAGTCCGAGGCTCCATCGAGCGCTGCCGACATCTGCGGCACGACACCGGTGAGGCTCCGGGCTCGCGGCGGGTCCGCGGGTAGGCTGATCGACATCGGGGTCAGTCTCGCACACCCGCAGACGACCCTCGCCGCACCGCCGTCACCCGAGGCCACATCGTCATGCCTGCATCCCCCACCGATTCCGCTCCCGTCGACCACGGCCGCATCGAGGACGTCGACGTCTCGACTGAGATGCAGGGGTCCTTCCTCGAGTACGCGTACTCCGTCATCTACTCGCGCGCGCTGCCCGACGCGCGCGACGGACTCAAGCCCGTGCAGCGCCGCATCCTGTACCAGATGGCCGACATGGGCCTGCGGCCTGACCGCGGGCACGTCAAGAGCGCCCGCGTCGTGGGCGAGGTCATGGGAAAGCTGCACCCGCACGGCGACGCCCCGATCTACGACGCCCTGGTGCGCCTCGCACAGCCCTTCTCGCTGCGCGTTCCCCTGGTCGACGGGCACGGCAACTTCGGCTCGCTCGATGACGGCCCCGCCGCACCGCGCTACACCGAGGCGCGCCTAGCGGCACCGGCGATGGCGCTGACCGAGAACCTCGACGAGGACGTCGTCGACTTCATCCCCAACTACGACGGTCAGTTCCAGCAGCCCGAGGTGCTGCCCGCCGCGTACCCGAACCTGCTCGTCAACGGCGCGACCGGCATCGCCGTCGGCATGGCGACGAACATGGCACCCCATAACCTCATCGAGGTCGTGGGGGCGGCGATCCACCTGCTCGACAACCCCGAGGCGACCGTCGAAGAGCTCATGGAGTTCGTGCCCGGGCCCGACCTGCCTTCGGGCGGCATCATCGTGGGCCTCGACGGCATCAAGGACGCCTACACGAAGGGCCGCGGCAGCTTCCGCACGCGCGCCAAGGTCTCGATCGAGTCGCTCGGCCCGCGCCGGACCGGCATCGTCGTGACCGAGCTGCCGTACCTCGTCGGCCCAGAGCGGATCATCGAGAAGATCAAGGACGCCGTCACCGCGAAGAAGCTCCAGGGCATCGCGGACGTGACCGACCTCACCGACCGCCACAACGGTCTGCGGCTCGTCATCGGCATCAAGACGGGCTTCGACCCGAACGCGGTGCTCGAGCACCTGTACCGGCTCACGCCGCTCGAGGACTCGTTCAGCATCAACAACGTCGCCCTCGTCGAGGGTCAGCCGCAGACGCTCGGACTGCGCGAGCTGCTGCGCGTCTACCTGGACCACCGCCTGAGCGTCGTGACGCGCCGCAGCCGCTACCGGCTGGCGCGGCGCAAGGAGCGACTGCACCTCGTCGAGGGCCTGCTCATCGCGATCCTGGACATCGACGAGGTCATCCAGGTCATCCGCACGTCGGACGACGGCGAACAGGCGCGAACGCGCCTCATGGACGTCTTCGACCTGTCCGACCCGCAGGCCGAGTACATCCTCGAGCTGCGCCTTCGCCGGCTCACGCGCTTCTCCCGCATCGAGCTCGAGGCCGAGCGCGACAAGCTGAAGTCCGAGATCGCCGAGCTGGAGGAGCTCCTCGGAAGCGAGATCCTGCTGCGCGCGCAGGTGGCGCGGGAGCTGGATGCCGCGGCCGAGACGTACGGCACCCCGCGGCGCACCCTCCTCCTCAACGGCGGACCGGCGGCGCCGCGATCGCGTGCGGCGGCCGCAGCCGCCGATCTGCAGATCGCGGATGCGCCGTGCCGCGTGTTCCTGTCGGCGACCGGACGCATGGTGCGCGCCGAGCTCGCCGCCGACGCGCCGAACGGCGGCATCGTCCCGCCGTCGCGCCGCGCCAAGCACGACGCCATCCGTTCGTGGGTCGATGCGACCACGCGGGGCGACGTCGGTGCGGTCACGAGCGCCGGGCGGCTCATCCGGTTCTCCCCCGTCGACCTGCCCTCCGTCCCCGGCAACTCCGTGCAGCTCGCCGCGGGAACGCGCGCCGACCAGTACCTCGGCCTGTCGTCGGGCGAGCACGTCGTGGCGATCGTCCCCCTCGAAGACGGCCCGCCGATCGCCCTCGGCACGCGCCACGGTGTCGTCAAGCGCGTCGCGGCCGCCGAGCTCGGCAGCAAGCACGACATCGAGATCATCTCGCTGCGCGACGGCGACCGCGTGGTCGGGGCCGCGCCGGCGACCGACGGCGCCGAGCTCGTTTTCGTCGCCGACGACGCCCAGCTGCTGCGGTTCGACGCCTCCTCGGTGCGTCCGCAGGGTCGCGCGGCCGGCGGCATGGCGGGTGTCCGGCTGAGCGACGGCGCCGAGGTCATCTCGTTCAGCGTCGTGGGTGCGTCGACGTTCGACGCCGTGGTGGTCACCGTCGCAGGCTCCCGCGCCGCCCTCGCCGGAACCGACCCGGGCAGCGCGAAGGTCTCGGCGTTCACCGAGTTCCCCGCGAAGGGACGCGCGACCGGCGGTGTGCGCGCTCAGCGGCTGCTCAAGGGCGAAGACGTGCTCACGCTCGCGTGGGTCGGCTCCGAGCCCCGCGCGGTGGGCCCGGACGGTGCGACCCGCACGCTGCCCGACGCGGGTGCGAAGCGGGATGCCTCGGGCACGCCGCTCGACGCTGTCATCGGCGCGGTCGGCACCGGCGTCCGCTGATCCCGGTGATCTCCGCCAGGGCCTCGTGTCGCATCGACCCGAGGCGGGTCACGCGTCGATGCGCTCGCGGGCGAGACGGTCGCTGGAGTCGATGATGAACTCCTTGCGGGGCGCCACGTCGTTGCCCATGAGGAGTTCGAAGACGGATGCCGCAGCCTCGGCGTCCTGCATGCGAACGCGCCGCAGCGTGCGCCCGGCGCGGTCCATCGTCGTCGTGGCGAGCTGGTCGGCGTCCATCTCGCCAAGGCCCTTGTAGCGCTGCACCGGCTCCTGCCAGCGCTTGCCCGCCTTGGTGAGCTTGGTCAGCAGCGCGTGGAGCTCCTGCTCGGTGTAGGTGTAGATCGTGTCGTTCGGCTTCGTGCCGGGATTCATCACGACTACACGGTGGAGCGGCGGCACGGCGGCGTACACGCGCCCGTCGTCGATCAGCGGCCGCATGTAGCGGAAGAAGAGGGTGAGCAGCAGCGTGCGGATGTGCGCCCCGTCGACGTCGGCGTCGCTCATCAGGATGATCTTCCCGTAGCGCGCGGCGTCGAGGTCGAACGAGCGCCCCGAGCCGGCGCCGATCACCTGGATGATCGCCGCGCATTCGGCGTTCGACAGCATGTCGCTGATCGACGCCTTCTGCACGTTGAGGATCTTGCCGCGGATCGGGAGCAGAGCCTGGTATTCGCTGTTGCGCGCGAGCTTGGCCGTGCCGAGCGCCGAGTCGCCCTCGACGATGAACAGCTCGGAGGCCGCCACCTCGTTCGTGCGGCAGTCGGCGAGCTTGGCCGGCAGCGACGACGACTCGAGTGCGTTCTTGCGGCGCTGCGTCTCTTTGTGCGCGCGCGCCGAGATGCGCGCCTTCATCTCTGCGACGACCTTGTCGAGCAGCAGCGACGTCTGCGCTTTGTCGTCGCGCTTGGACGACGCGAAGCGCGCCGTGAGCTCTTTGGCGACGACGTTCGCCACGATCTGGCGGACGGCCGGAGTGCCGAGCACCTCCTTGGTCTGGCCCTCGAACTGCGGCTCGGGGATGCGCACCGTGAGCACGGCCGCGAGTCCGGCGAGGATGTCATCCTTCTCGAGCTTGTCGTTCGAGCCGAACTTCAGGCGTCGCGCGTTCTGCTCGACCTGCGTGCGCAGCACCTTCATGAGCCCCTGTTCGAAGCCCTGCTGGTGCGTTCCGCCCTTGGGCGTGGAGATGATGTTGACGAACGAGCGGGTCGTGGTCTCGTAGCCGGTCCCCCAGCGCACCGCGATGTCGACCTCGCACTCGCGCTGGAGCTCGGTGGGGACCATGGCCCCCGACGGCTGGAGCACCGGTACGGTCTCGGTGAAGGAGCCGCTGCCGGTGAGGCGCCACGTGTCGGTGATGGGAGCGTCGGGCGCGAGGAAGTCCGCGAACTCCGAGATGCCGCCGTCGAACCGGAAGCTGGTCTCGACTGCCTCTTCGCCCCGCTCGTCGCGGATCACGATCTCGAGACCCGGCACCAGGAACGCCGTCTGGCGTGCCCGCTGCTCGAGTTCGGTGAGGGCGAAAGCCGCATCCTTCGTGAAGATCTGCTTGTCGGCCCAGTAGCGGATGCGGGTGCCGGTGACGCCCTTCGCGGCGCGCCCGACGACGCGCAACTCGGAGCTCTTCTCGAAGGGCGTGAAGGCCGACGTCGGCGATCCGTTCGCGAAGATCCCGGGCTCACCCCGGTGGAACGACATGGCCCACGTCTTGCCGCCGCGGTCGACCTCGACGTCGAGACGCTCGGACAGCGCGTTGACCACGGATGCGCCGACGCCGTGGAGGCCGCCGGATGCGGCGTACGAGCCGCCGCCGAACTTGCCGCCCGCGTGGAGCTTGGTGAACACGACCTCGACGCCCGAGAGCCCGGTGCGGGGCTCGATGTCGACCGGGATGCCGCGGGCGCGGTCGCGCACCTCGACGCTGCCGTCAGCGTGCAGGATGATCTCGATGCGCGAGCCGTGGCCGGCCAGCGCCTCGTCGACCGAGTTGTCGATGATCTCCCACAGGCAGTGCATGAGCCCGCGGGAGTCGGTCGAGCCGATGTACATGCCGGGGCGCTTGCGGACCGCTTCGAGTCCTTCGAGGACCTGCAGATGGTGGGCGGAGTACTCGGCGGTCACAATCTCCAAGGGTATCCGGGGCCGTGGACGCCGGTCGCCCGACACGCTTCGCGGTGCCGCGCCGTACGCGGTGAGCGAAATGTGACCCGTTCGCGGCATTCTCGAAACAAAGGCGTGGTTGTATTTCATGACCCGCACCGGAGTTCTATCACTACGAGGAGGCCCGAGATGACAACTTCGACACCCACCGAGCTGGGCTCCGTCCTCGAGTACCGCCTCACTGCGGCGGATCGTTGCGACTCCTGTGGCGCTCAGGCCTACATCGCGGCCGAGGTCAACGGCAGCGAACTGCTCTTCTGCGCCCACCACGGCCGCAAGTACGAAGAGAAGCTCCGCGCCGTCGCCACCTCGTGGCACGACGAGACGGCCCGGCTGGCCGAGGCCAACTGACGCCCCGGACTCACTCCCCCGAGTAGATCCTCGGCACCAGCGGCGAGACGCGCACCGCGATCTCCTCGCCGATCGTCCCGATCGCCTCGGCGAGATCGGTCGCCGACGACTCGCCCCCGTCGCCGGGTCCGTAGATGCGCACGAGCGCGCCGGGCGCGGCATCCGGCCACCTCGCCACTCGGAAGCCCGATCCTGAAGCCTTCAGGGCACGCGGACCACCCGGCGTGCCGACCGTCACCCGACCGGCGAGCGTCGACGGCAGGCCGTCCAGCGGACCGATGTCGATCGACGCCCCGTCAACATCGACGGCGGTGACGTGCGCTTCCAGCGCCGCGATCGGCCGCACGCCCAGGTGCTCCTCGCCCGGGCCGCCCGCCGAGCGGATGCCGTAGCAGAACGCCCCCACGCGCACGAGGTCGTAGCGGAACTCGGGCCGGGCGAACGAGGCGGCACTGGCCGACAGGTGCAGCATCGTCGGCGAGAGACCCGCCTCGCGCGCGGTCGTCACGGCCGCATCGAACAGCGCGCGAGCGGCGTCATCCTCTTCATCGGATGCCTCGGCGATGTGGCTCCAGATGCCGACGACGTCGAGGCATCCCTCCCCCGCCAGCTGTGCCGCCCGCGCGGTGAACCTCGCCCAGTCCTCGGGTCGCACGCCGTTGCGGTGCAGACCGGTGTCGATCTTGAGGTGCACGCGCGTGACGGCACCGGCCGCCCGCGCCTCGGCGGCGACGTCCTCGAGCAGCTCGGCGTCGCCGACGCCGAGGTCGAGTCCTGCGGCGACGGCTTGCGCCGCTTCCGCCCGAGAGGCCGCGATCCACGAGAAGATGCGGACGTCGTCGCCCAGCACCTCCCTGACGCGGCAACCGGTCGCGACGTCGAATGCGCCGATCCAGCGCACGCCCTCGCGCTGCGCCCGCCGCACGATCCCGTCGAGCCCGTGCCCGTAGGCATCATCCTTCACGACGAGCATCAGCTCGGCCGGGGCCACTGCACCGCGCACACGGGCGAGGTTGGCCGCGAAGCGATCGAGGTCCACGCGGAGCACGGCGCTCATGCGACCTGCTCCCGCGTCGCGCGCAGCCCGACGACGGTGACGAGCTCGTCGGCGCGCAGGCCGGTGGCCTCCACCCAGTCCGCGATCGATGGCTCACCCGCCCGAGGATCGCCGAAGAAGACGACCTCGTCGCCGCGCCGCACCGGCGCGTCTCCGACGTCCACCACGCACACGTCCATCGCCACGCGGCCGACGATGGGCAGCGACGCACCGCCGATCGTCACCCGCGCCCGGTTGCCGAGGTCGCGCACGACGCCCTGGGCGTAGCCGCCGGTGACCAGCGCCACGCGAGTGTCTGCGGCCGCGCGGAAGCGGTATCCGTACGACACACCCTCCCCCGCGCGGAGCGCCTTCACGCTCAGCACCGTGCCGCTCAGGCGCATCGCGGGCACAGCGTCAGGCGCACCACCCGGCAGTCCGTACAGCGTCGTGGGGTCGAGGTCGGGCGCTGCGCTCGTCGTCGCCCCGGCGACGCCCGCCGCCGCCAGCACGCGCACTGCCGGGGCGTCGTCGACGACCAGACGGTCCACGCCCGCGGCGAGCAGCTCGGCGGCCACCGCCGGTGCACCGTGGCCCCAGGCGTCGGCCCGCAGATCGGCGATCGCCCGCGTGCCCTCCGTGAGTCGCGCGAGCGCCAGCGCGGCGTTGTGCGCGATGGCCGAGGCCGAGACGCGGGCGACCGGGGCACTGGACGGCCGATGGATCCACGCAGCGTCGCCATGCCCAGGGTTCGCCGAACTCACGCCTCTAGACTATCCGGGACCCTCGATCCCCAACCCGGAGTACGCATGCCTTCTCAGGGCCTCGGCCTCGCGCCCCGCCTTCGCTACCTCGCCGCCCGCGCCCGCCGCATCGACGTCGGATCCGTGGTCGAACGCGCGAAGGAGACGTCGCAGCAGCACGGCAAGTGGACGCCCGCCGTCCTCGTCGACATGCTGTGGTCGGCCGGCTTCCGCCAGGTCGGGTTCCAGGACTATGTCGACTACGACTTCGCGATCCTCAGCCGCGCGGAGCGCGCGACCTACATGACGCATCCGGTGTCGAACGAACTGTCGCAGAAGTACGATCACCCCGACTTCCGGCACAAGTTCCACGACAAGGTCGAGTTCGACCGGGTCTTCAGCGAGCACCTGCACCGCGAGTGGATGATCGTCGAGGACGACAACGCCGACGCCGTCCGCGCATTCACCGAGCGCCACGGCACCATCGTGACGAAAGAGCCCGTCGGCCAGGCGGGCACCGGAGTCCACCGCTACCGTGCCGAGGACGTCGACGACTGGGATGCCTTCCACCGCGGCCTGCTCGAGCGCGGCGAGGTGCTGATCGAAGAGGTCATCCGCCAGCACGCCGATCTCGCCGCCGTCTGCCCCGGCACCGTCAACACGACCCGTGTCACCGCCTTCTTCGACGGCGAGAACACGCACATCCTCGCGATGGCGCAGAAGTTCGGCCGCGGCGCCGTGAGCGACCAGATGACGTTCGGCGGCTTCTACACGATGCTCGACGAGAACGGCCACGCCGTCGGTCCCGGGTACGACTCGCACGCCCATGTGCACGAGAAGCATCCCGACAGCGGCTTCGTGATCGCCGACTTCCAGCTGCCGATGGTCGACGAGGTCAAGGCGTTCGTCGACCGCGTCGCCCGCGTCGTGCCGCAGGTGCAGTACGTCGGCTGGGACATCGTCGTGACGCCGGACGGCCCCGTGCTCGTCGAGGGCAACTGGGGCGCCGGCGTGTACGAGAACAAGCCCAGCGTCACCGGCATCCGCACCGGCCACAAGCCCCGCTACCGCGCCGCGATCGGCTTCTGAGCCGACCGGACCGGAACGCCGAAGGCGCGGCACCCCGGGGGGGTGCCGCGCCTTCGTACGTGGGATCGGGCGGTCAGACCGCGCGGATGATCCCGAGCGGCGTGGACTGGTGTCCTTGACCGAGCGGGTTGTCCTGCAGGATCGCGACGAGGCGCTTCTCGTACGCCTTGTCGACCGTCGACCCGAGGATGTTGCCGCCGAGGTCGTTGATGTCGACCACCGCGACCTCGGGGACGCCGCCGAGGAGGGCCTTGAGGTGGGCGGCCACTTCGCGCGGACGCTCGGGTCCGAGCACGACAGCCTTGTTGTAGGGAGGGATCGTGCCGCTCGTCGGACCGTCGATCGCTCGCGCCTTGTCGCCCGCGATGCGGTAGAAGTCGCCCTTGCGGCCGAACAGCTTGGTCACGGCCGACACCGCGGCCGCGAACAGGATGCGGATCGTGCCGCACTCGCGCAACGCCATCTCCATGGTCTCGGGCATGCCGAGGCCGATGCCGTACGGGGTGCGGGTCACGTACTTCGAGAGGAAGTAGGCGAGCTTGCGCGGCCGGATCTCGTCGACGAGGTACGACCGACCCTGGGTGATCGCGACGATCTTCTCCGTCACGAAGAGCAGGTCGCCGTCACGGACGACACCTGAGGCGTACTCGCTCACGAAGTCGTCGAGGTCGTCGCCCGGCATCACGACCCGCGTGCGGATCGGGATGCGGGCGTACGACGAACCCTCGACGGAGACGGTGAGCGCCTTGCCGTCGTTCGCCTCGCTCACTCGAGGTAGTCCCGCAGCGACTGCGAACGGCTCGGGTGACGGAGCTTCGCCATCGTCTTGGACTCGATCTGGCGGATGCGCTCGCGCGTCACGCCGAACGTGTCGCCGATCTGGTCGAGCGTCTTGGGCTGACCGTCGCCGAGTCCGAAGCGCATGCGGATGACGCCCGCCTCGCGCTCGGAGAGCGAGTCGAGGAGCGACTCGAGCTGACGCTGCAGCATCGTGAAGCCGACGGCGTCAGCCGGGACGACGGCCTCGGTGTCTTCGATCAGGTCGCCGAACTCACTGTCGCCGTCCTCGCCGAGCGGGGTGTGCAGCGAGATGGGCTCCCGCCCGTACTTCTGCACCTCGATGACCTTCTCGGGGGTCATGTCGAGTTCACGGCTGAGCTCTTCCGGCGTGGGCTCGCGACCGAGGTCCTGCAGCATCTGCCGCTGGACGCGCGCGAGCTTGTTGATGACCTCGACCATGTGGACCGGGATGCGGATCGTGCGAGCCTGGTCGGCCATGGCACGGGTGATCGCCTGGCGGATCCACCACGTCGCGTAGGTCGAGAACTTGAAGCCCTTGGTGTAGTCGAACTTCTCGACCGCGCGGATGAGACCGAGGTTGCCCTCCTGGATCAGATCCAGGAACTGCATGCCGCGGCCGGTGTAGCGCTTTGCCAGCGAGACGACGAGACGGAGGTTCGCACCGAGCAGGTGCGACTTCGCGCGCTGACCGTCGCGGGCGACCCACTGCAGGTCGAGACCCAGCTGCGAGGACTTCTCGGCCGCCGACATGTGCGACAGCTTCTCCTCGGCGAACAGACCCGCCTCGATGCGCATCGCCAGCTCGACCTCTTCGGCCGCGTTGAGGAGCGGCACCTTGCCGATCTGCTTGAGGTAGTCCTTGACCGGGTCGGCCGTCGCGCCGGTGATCTGCGTCGAGTAGACGGGGACATCGTCCTCGTCGCTCGAGGTGATGACGATCGCGCCGGTCGGGAGAGGCTCGGTGAACGCCGGCTTGGTGCTCTCCTCTTCCTCCTCCTCGTCTTCGGCCGCGGGAGCCTCTTCGGCCACGGCGGCCTTCGCGCCGCGGCGGGCAGCCGGGCGAGCAGGCGTCTCGGCGTCGTCGTCGCCCGCCTCTTCGAGGTCGTCGTCAGCGTTGAGCTCGACGTCGTCGAGTTCCTCGACGTCGTCCTCGAGGTCCTCGTCGGACGCGGCGCCCTTCTTCGCAGCCTTCTTGGGCGCGGCCTTGGCGCTCTTGGGCGCGGCCTTCGCACTCTTGGGCGCGGTCTTGGTCGCCGTCTTCTTGGCGGCGGGCTTCGACGCGGCCCTCGCGGGCGCCTTCGTCGCAGTCTCGGCCGCCGTGGTCTCGTCCGTCTCGGTGTCCTTCGCGGCCGAGCGGGCCTTGGTGTTCGTGCCTGAGGTCACGTTTCGCCTTTCACCGGAGATGTGTGCCGACGCCCCCGGTAGATTTCGGACACTAGTAAGACCCTTGTCAAGTCCCGGCGCCGCCGAGTGCACCTCGGGGAACCAGTTGACAACGGGTCAGAGCATCCAGTATCGCATACTTGGGATCAGCCGCCAGCATCAGCGGCAATGCATCGGATCGCTCTCCTGTACAACACCCGCGGGCGCCCGCGAATTCCGATCAGAGGCCGCGCGTGTCCTCGTCGCCGGTCGGACGGCTCGCAAGGAACCGCTCGAGCTCGGCGGCGAGCTCGTCGGCGCTGGGCAGGTCTCCGGTGTGGATCATCGGCGCCGCGAGCGTGGACCCCGCCATATAGGCGTCGTAGCGCTCTTCCAGGCCCTTCACCATGCGGGAGAGCTCATCGCTGCCGGAGACCTGGTCTTCGACCTTGGACAGGTAGTCGCGGTTCTCCTCGCGCAGCTCTTCGCCGGTGAACACGAGCCCGGTGGCCACCGTGAGGCTGTCGAGCGCGGCGAGAGCGGCGGCCGGGTAATCGGTGTCGCCGAGGTAGTGGGGAATGAGGAGCACGAACCCGGCGACGCGCACTCCCGCCTCGGCGAGGCGATACTCGAGCAGGTGCCCGGCCGTGGCGGGAACCTGAGTGTGCGGCTTCCACACCGAGTGCGCCTCGGTGAGCTCGCCGCGCGTTCCGCTCACGGTCGTGCCGATCGGGCGCGTGTGCGGCACCGGCATCGGGATCGCGTGCACCCACGTGACCGTGGACACCTCGTAGTCGTCGACGAAGTCGAGGACGGTGGCGGCGAAGGCATCCCAGGCGAAATCGGGCTCGTAGCCGGCGAGCAGGAGGAAGGGCTGGCCGAGCGCATCGTGAGCGAACGACAGCTCCAGCCGCGGCGGCCGGTAGTCGGTGAGGTGGTCCTGGTCGAACGCGATCACCGGTCGGCGGGCGCGATAGTCGAGCAGCACGTCGTTGGAGAAGACCGCGAGGGGGGTGGGCACGATGTCGTCGCGGAAGTAGTCGACGACACGGCTGACCGCGCTGCCCGCGTCGGTGAAGCCGGTCAGCGCCACCACGAGCGGGAGGCCTCGGGGCACGGGAGGCGCGGAGGCGGAGCGCTCGAACAGCGGACCGGTGAGGGGCATGCCTCCATGCTACGAGCCGACGCCGACGACCGGGGTCGAGGGCCGTCCCGCTCAGAGCGAACAGCCGTGGTTGGATGGAGACCATGTCGTTTCCCGACCTCGCGTACAGCGAATCCCCCGTCCGAGAGTCCGACGCCGACGTCCTTCTCCTCGCCCTTCCCCCGATCGATGGCGAAGGCGCCCCCGACCTGGGCGACTGGCCCGGCCTGCGGGAGGCACTCCTCGCCACCGGCTTCACCGGCTCGCCCAACTCCTTCCAACGCGTCTACGCACCGCAGTCCACGGAAAGGCCGCTGGCCGTCGTGGGAACCGGTGCGGCTCCGGATGCCGCGGCCCTGCGCGACGCGGTCGGCTCCGCGATCCGCACGCTGACCGGCTTCGCCACAGTCGCCGTCGCCGCGCCGTTCGCCGACGGCGCGCTGTGGACCGCTGCGGCGGAAGGCGCCGCGCTCGGCGGCTACCGCTTCGACGGCTACAAGTCCGAGGCGCCCAAGCCCCGCGCCGCGAAGGTCGTCGTCCACGGCACCGCGACCGCCGACGACGAGAGGCTCGCCGCGATCACGGCGACCGCCGACGCGGTCGCGCTCGTGAAGGATCTGGTGACGACCCCGGCCGAGTGGCTCGGACCCGCCGATTTCGCCGAGCGCGCGACCCGGGCCGTCGACGGCCTCGGCGTCACGGTCGAGGTGCTGGATGAGGACGCGCTGCGCGAGGGCGGCTACGGCGGCATCCTCGGCGTCGGTCAGGGCTCCGACCGGCCGCCGCGCCTCATCCGCCTGGAGTACGCCCCCGAGGGCGCGACGCGCCACGTCGCGCTCGTGGGCAAGGGCATCACGTTCGACACCGGCGGCCTGTCGCTGAAGCCGGCCGCCTCCATGGTCGGCATGAAGTACGACATGTGCGGCGCGGCCACCGCGCTCGCCGTGCTCCGTGCCGTCGCCACCGTCGGCGCACCCGTCAAGGTCACCGCCTGGCTCTGCGTCGCCGACAACATGCCGTCCGGCCGCGCCACGCGCCCCGGCGACGTGCTGCGCATGCTCGACGGCACGACCGTCGAGGTGCTCAACACCGACGCCGAAGGTCGCCTGGTGCTCGCCGACGGGCTGGTCGCAGCGAGTCGCGAGCATCCCGATGTCATCGTCGACGTCGCCACGCTCACCGGCGCCATCACCATCGCCCTGGGCACCCGCCACGTCGGGGTCATGGGCGATGACGAGGCGGTCGCCGCCTACCTCGCGGCCGCAGCCGCCGAGGCCGAGCCGGCGTGGCAGCTTCCGCTGCCCGCGCACATGGTGGACGATCTCGACTCCCCCATCGCCGATCTGCAGAACGCGAAGATCGGCGACCCCGCCGGTGGCTCGCTGTTCGCCGGCCTGTTCCTGCGCCACTTCGTCGGTCGCACCGGCGATGAGGCGGACGCTCCGCGCATCCCGTGGGTGCACCTCGACATCGCCGGTGTCGGCATGAACAAGGGCGGGGGCTACGGCTACACCGACAAGGGGCCGACCGCAGCGACCGTCCGCAGCCTGATCCGCTTCGTCACGACAGAGGAGTCCTGATGACCGACCACACCTTCGACCTCGTCGTCCTCGGCGGAGGCAGCGGAGGCTACGCGGCCGCGCTGCGCGCCGCAGAGCTCGGCAAGTCCGTCGCCCTCGTCGAGAAGGACAAGGTGGGCGGCACCTGCCTGCACCGGGGCTGCATCCCGACGAAGGCGCTGCTCCACGCAGCCGAGGTGGCGGACACTGCTCGGGATGCCGCGACCATCGGCATCCGCGCCACGTTCGAGGGAATCGACCCGGCCGGCGTCCGCGCCTACCGCGAGGGCATCGTCGCGAAGAAGTTCAAGGGACTCGAAGGGCTCGTCAAGGCGCGCGGCATCACCGTCGTCCAGGGCGAGGGCCGCCTGGAAGCAGGACCCGCCGTCCGCGTCGGCGACGACGTGTACCGCGGCACCGACGTGATCCTGGCGACGGGGTCGTACAGCCGCAGCCTCCCGGGGCTCGAGATCGGCGGTCGCGTCCTCACCAGCGAGCACGCGCTCGAGCTCGACGAGATCCCGTCGCGCGTGGTGATCCTCGGCGGCGGCGTCATCGGCGTCGAGTTCGCGAGCGTGTGGCGCTCGTTCGGCGTCGACGTCACGATCATCGAGGCGCTCGACCACCTCGTGCCCAACGAAGACGTCGCCCTCAGCAAGGCTCTCGAGCGCGCGTTTCGGCGCCGGGGCATCGCCTCGTCGCTCGGTGTGCGGTTCCAGGGTGTGACGCAGACGCCCGACGGCGTGACCGTCACGCTCGAGGATGGCAAGACGTTCGAGGCGGACTACCTCCTCGTCGCCGTGGGACGGGGGCCCGCGACCGCCGGGCTCGGCTACGAAGAGGCCGGCGTCACGATCGACCGGGGCTTCGTGACGACCGATGAGCGGCTGCGCACGAGCGTGCCGCACGTGTGGGCGGTCGGGGACATCGTTCCCGGGCTCCAGCTCGCCCACCGCGGGTTCCAGCAGGGCATCTTCGTCGCGGAGGAGATCGCCGGCCTCTCCCCCGTCGTCATCCCCGACACCCAGATCCCCAAGGTCACCTACAGCCACCCCGAGGTCGCGTCCGTCGGCCTCACCGAGGTGCAGGCATCCGAGGCCCATGGGGCCGACGCGGTCGTCGCGTACGAGTACAACCTCGCCGGCAACGGCAAGAGCGAGATCCTCGGCACGGGCGGCATCGTCAAGGTCGTCCGCATGAAGGACGGCCCCGTGATCGGCGTTCACCTGGTCGGCGACCGGGTCGGCGAGCTCATCACCGAAGGCCAGCTCGCCGTCGGCTGGGAAGCGCATCCCGAGGACATCGCTCCGTTCGTCCACGCGCACCCCACCCAGAGCGAGGCTCTGGGCGAGGCGTTCCTCGCACTCGCCGGAAAACCGCTCCACGCGCTCTGACGCTGAGGCCTCGCGGCATCACTAAGCTAGATCCGATATCCATTCCGAAGGAGACATCGTCATGAGCACTTCCGTGGTCCTCCCCGCTCTCGGTGAGAGCGTCACCGAGGGTACGGTCACCCGCTGGCTCAAGCAGGTCGGCGATACCGTCCAGGAGGACGAGGGCCTGCTCGAAATCTCCACGGACAAGGTCGACACGGAGATCCCGTCGCCCGTCAGCGGTGTGATCGAGGAGATCCTGGTCCAGGAAGACGAGACCGTCGAGGTCGGCGCCGTGCTCGCCAAGATCGGCGACGGCTCGGGTTCCTCGGAGGCCGCACCGCAGCCCGAGGCCGCCGCGCCCGCCGCTGACGAGGCCCCCGCCCAGGAGGCCGCCCCGGCAGCAGCGCCCGCCGAGGCCGCGCCCGCCGCCGAGACCGCACCCGCCGCTGCTCCGGCTGCCGAGGCCGCTGCGCCGGCTGCCGAGGCCGCACCCGAAGCCGCTCCCGCTGCCGCCCCGGCCGCGTCCGGTGGCAAGGAGGTCGTGCTCCCCGAGCTCGGCGAGAGCGTGACCGAGGGCACCGTGACCCGCTGGCTCAAGCAGGTCGGCGACGACGTCGCGGTCGATGAGCCGCTGCTCGAGATCTCGACCGACAAGGTCGACACCGAGATCCCCTCGCCCTTCGCCGGCACTCTTCAGGAGATCCTCGTCCAGGAGGACGAGACGGTCGAGGTCGGATCGGCCCTCGCACGCATCGGTGAGGGCGGCGCCGCCGCTCCTGCGGCCGCGGCTCCCGCTCCTGCAGCCGAGGCTCCCGCCGCAGAGGCTCCGGCCGCCGCGCCGGCTCCCGCGGCCGCGCCGGCTCCCGCGGCAGAGGCTCCCGCTCCTGCAGCGGCTCCCGCGGCCGCTCCGGCTCCCGCGGCTGCGCCGGCTCCCGCGCCTGCCCCCGCCGCGCCGGCTCCCGCCGCACCTGCCGCCGAGGACGATGACGTCGTCTCCTACGTGACCCCGCTGGTGCGCCGTCTCGCGCAGCAGCAGGGCGTCGACCTCGCGACCGTCAAGGGCACCGGCGTCGGCGGCCGCATCCGCAAGGAAGACGTGCTGAAGGCCGCCGAGGCGGCGTCGGCTCCTGCGCCCGCAGCCGCGGCCGCCGCCCCCGCACCGGCCCCGCTCGAGGTCTCGCCGCTTCGCGGCACGACCCAGCCGATGTCGCGTCTGCGCAAGGTTCTTGCCGAGCGTGCGGTCGCCTCCATGCAGTCGACGGCGCAGCTGACGACCGTGGTCGAGGTCGACGTCACGAAGCTCGCGAGCTTCCGCGACAAGGTGAAGGGCGACTTCCAGTCCAAGACCGGCGACAAGCTCTCGTTCCTGCCGTTCTTCGCGCTCGCCGCCGCCGAGGCGCTGCAGGCGTACCCCGTGATCAACTCGACGGTCGACGGCACCGACATCGTGTACCCGCCGAGCGAGAACCTCTCGATCGCGGTCGACACCGAGCGCGGTCTGCTGACACCCGTGCTGCGCGACGCCGCGTCGAAGAACCTCGCGCAGATCGCGCACGAGATCGCCGATCTGGCCGCCCGCACGCGCGACAACAAGCTCAAGCCCGACGAGCTCGCCGGCGGCACGTTCACGCTGACCAACACCGGTTCGCGCGGCGCGCTGTTCGACACCCCGGTCGTCTTCCTGCCGCAGACCGCGATCCTGGGCACCGGCATCGTCGTCAAGCGGCCGGGCGTCGTGTCGGTCGACGGCAAGGACGCGATCTCGGTCCGTTCGTACGTCTACCTCGCGCTGTCGTACGACCACCGCGTGATCGACGGTGCCGACGCGGCTCGCTTCCTCGGTGCCGTGAAGGCCCGACTCGAAGCTGCGGAGTTCGAGAGCCAGCTCGGCATCTGAGCCCCCTCGACTATGGCTGCTGCGCGGCGTCGTGTACGTCGCGCAGCAGCCATTCGTCGTCTCTGCGCTCGATGACGACGAGCTGAGCCGCTGCGCCGTCCACTGCATCCACACGCAGCACAGCGACCCCGCCGAAGTCGTCGAGCAACGCGATCGACCGCTCCTCGCGCGGCGCGTCGACGGGCCCGGCCGCCCACGACGACTCCGGATCGACCATCACGTCGGCGAGGCAGTCGATCTCGCCGCGACAGGCCAGGCGCCGGTGCAGCAGCTCGCCCGCCACGCGGCTCAGATCGGTCTCGACCTCGCCGACCGCATCGGCCGGATCAGCCGACCCCGTGGGCGTCGCGGCCTCAGGTGCGATCGTCGCGGTGGCGGCGGGCGCCGGCACCTCCGCCGTGGCCGCGTCATCGCCGCCCGAGGGCCAGAACAGGCCCACGCCGAGCACCGCGGCCGCGGCGGCGCCCGCCACCAGCAGCGGTGCCCGGCGTGACGACGCGCGCGTGCTCGTCGCGCGCCGCCACACACGCGTCGTGGCGCGCGAGACGAGGTCGGCGAGGTCGGAGTCGACGTGGCGAAGGAGACCGTCCCACGGTCGCGGCCGTCCCACGGACTCCTCCGCCGCCTCGTCATGCCGGTCATGGCGTGCGAGTGCCCGAACACCGCCCGAGCCGGCGGGCGCCGTCGTGATCGCGAGCGGTTCGGCCACGTCGAACAGCCGTGCCTCCGCGCGCTCGAGCTCGATGGCCGACGGACGCTCCGCCGCGATGGCGGCGCTCGCAGCGTCCCACGCCTCATGCGGCCTCCCTGCCGTTCCGGAGAGCAGCGAGAGCGACGCGTCGCGCAACGATCGGGGCGCGGCATCCGTCACGAACACCGGCCGCCCGGCATCGGTGAGCCACCACTCCCCCGTCACGGCGGCCGGATCGCGCAGCTCGGCGAATCCGCGCAGGACGCTCACGGCGAGCGTCACGGACTCTCCGGGCATGAGCGGCGGTCCGTTCGCCGCCCGGCGCGCCAGCAGATCGGTGATGCGCTCGCTGCACACCGGCAGAGCGACATCGTGCCCGTCGCTGCGCCTGACGACATCGACGGGCGACAGCACGTGACCGTGGGGCGCGGCATCCCACCCCCTCCACTCGCGTCCGAGCACCTTCGCGTCGACGAGCACGCGGCGCTCGCCCGACGGCAGCCCCACCAGGAGGCCCGGCCATGGCCCGTCATCGGCCGCGCCCACAGGGCGGACCGGGCGGTACGGCGCGCGCAGGGCGTCGGTCTCGCGGGTCACCTCGCCAGCGTGGCGCTGCGCTCACGGTCGCCGCGAGGGCTCATCCCCGCCTGTGGACGATCGCCGGTCGGGAAGACATGGGGAGGAGCCGCAGTCCGCCCGCGCGAAAAGGTAGGCTGGACCCCATGGCCGCCCGCAGTTCCGCTCCCGAGAAGCGCCCCGGTTTCTTCTCGCAGATCCGCTCCCTCTACACGTTCACGCAGCAGGCGTACTCCTGGCTGCCGTGGCTCCTCGTGGGCATCGTCCTGCTCGGCATCGCCGCCGGCGTAGGCGTGGGCTTCCTGATCCCGCCCGTCGCGATCTGGAGCATCATCCTGTGGGGCATCACCGGCCTCATGCTCGGCATCCTCGGCTCCCTCATGCTCATGACGCGCCTGTCGACTCGGGCGATGTTCAAGAAGATCGACGGGATGCCCGGAGCCGCCGGCCACGTGCTGTCGACGTCGCTCGGCCGCAAGTGGCAGGCGGCCGACATGCCGGTGGGCGTCAACCCCAAGACCCAGGAGGCGGTCTACCGCGCCGTCGGCCGCGGTGGCGTCGTCATCGTCGGCGAGGGCGCGCGCGGTCGCCTCACCCGCCTCGTCAACGACGAGCGCTCGAAGGTTCAGCGCGTCGCGTCGGGCGTGCCGGTTACCGTGCTCTATGTCGGCCACGGCGAAGGCGACGTGCCCATCTCGAAGCTCGCCGCGACGATCAAGGCCCTGCCCACGAAGGTCGATCGCGCGACGATGGCCGCGGTCATCAAGCGCATCGACTCGGTGTCTCAGACGCTCACCTCGCTGCCGATCCCGAAGGGCATCGACCCGACCAAGGTGCGCGCCCCGCGCCCGCGCTGATCGCGCGTCAGGCGCGCAGGAGGATCGTTCCTGCGGCCTTGTCGTGCAGTCCGCGCTGGTCGGCGTCCCAGATCACCGCGGGCACGACCACGATCAGCAGCAGCGTGCGCACCACGGGCCGCCACAGGCCGGTCCATGCCCCGTCGAGCCGCGCGAGTCGCAGACCGAAGATGCGGTGGCCGGGGCTGCCCTGCAGCGTGGGGATGAACACGATCTGGATCGCGGCGAAGATCGCCAGGATCGCAAGCGGGTCCCACCCGAAGAAGCCGGAGATCAGGTACGCGGCCCCGTAATCGACGAAGAGCGCGCCGACGCGCCGGCCGAGCCGCGCGATCGATCCGCTTCCTTCACGGGGCAGCCCGAGTCGTTCCCCGGGGTAGTCGTGGGCCTGTTCTGTCACTGGTCAAGCGTACCCAGGGGCCCGTAACATCCTGGAAACAATGGTGTCACTGCCGGGCAATCCCCTCCGGGTACCGTTCCTGACAAGCGCGCACGCGTGCGGCACTTCCCGATGCCCTATCACTGGAGCCTTCATGTTCAAAGATTCATCCGAGGTGCTCAAGTTCATCAAGGACGAGGACGTCAAGTTCCTCGACATCCGATTCACGGATCTTCCTGGTGTGCAGCAGCACTTCAACATCCCGGCGTCGACCGTCGACGAGGAGTTCTTCACGGTCGGCCAGCTCTTCGACGGCTCGTCGATCCGCGGCTTCGCGAACATCCACGAGTCCGACATGCAGCTGATCCCGGATGTCTCGACGGCGTACCTCGACCCGTTCCGCGAGGCGAAGACGCTGATCATGATCTTCGACATCTACAACCCGCGCAACGGCGAGATCTACAGCAAGGACCCGCGCCAGGTTGCGAAGAAGGCCGAGAAGTACCTCGCGTCGACGGGCATCGCGGACACCGCGTTCTTCGCCCCTGAGGCCGAGTTCTACATCTTCGACGACGTGCGCTACGAAGTGAAGCAGAACTCCAGCTTCTACTCGGTCGACTCCGAAGAGGGCGCATGGAACACAGGCCGCGTCGAAGAGGGCGGCAACCTCGCCAACAAGACCCCGTTCAAGGGCGGCTACTTCCCCGTCTCCCCCGTCGACAAGCAGGCCGACCTGCGCGACGACATCAGCCTCAAGCTCATCGAGGCGGGTCTTCACCTCGAGCGGGCGCACCACGAGGTGGGCACCGGCGGCCAGGCCGAGATCAACTACCGCTTCGACACGATGGTGCACGCGGCGGACGACATCCTCAAGTTCAAGTACATCGTCAAGAACACCGCCCTCGAGTGGGGCAAGGTCGCGACGTTCATGCCGAAGCCTCTCTTCGGCGACAACGGCTCGGGCATGCACACGCACCAGTCGCTGTGGAACGGCAGCGAGCCGCTCTTCTACGACGAGAAGGGCTACGGCGGCCTGTCCGACATCGCGCGCTGGTACATCGGCGGCATCCTCGCGCACGCGCCCTCGGTGCTCGCGTTCACCAACCCGACCCTCAACAGCTACCACCGCCTCGTCAAGGGCTACGAGGCCCCGGTCAACCTGGTCTACTCGGCGGGCAACCGCTCGGCGGCCATCCGCATCCCGATCACGGGCTCCAACCCCAAGGCCAAGCGCATCGAGTTCCGCGCCCCCGACGCCTCGGGCAACCCCTACCTCGCCTTCGCCGCACAGCTCATGGCCGGCCTCGACGGCATCAAGAACCGCATCGAGCCCCACGAGCCCGTCGACAAGGACCTCTACGAGCTGCCGCCCGAGGAGGCCAAGAACATCCCGCAGGTGCCGAACTCGCTGCAGGACTCGCTCGACGCCCTCGCGGCCGACCACGAGTTCCTCCTCGCGGGTGGCGTGTTCACGCCCGAGCTGATCGAGACGTGGATCGAGTACAAGCTCGAGAACGAGATCAAGCCGCTCGCGGCCCGTCCTCACCCGTTCGAGTACGAGCTGTACTTCGGCGTCTGAGTTCGAACCGCAGTCGAGCATCGCTCACGAAACGGCCCCCGGCACCACGCCGGGGGCCGTTCCGCGTGTCGTGCTCGGCTCCCCGTGGCGTTCACCCAGCCGCCGCCCCTACGCTGAACGGACCGCCCTCCGCTTGACCGAAAGCGAACGACCGATGTCCTCCCGACCCGCTGCGACGAAGCGACGCGCTGCGGCGCGCGTGTCGAAGCCGGCGCGGCGGCGGAAGGCCGTGCATCGGCGTGCATCCGGTCCGAGGACGGGACGCTTCTCGCGTGTCCTCGGCATCGTCGCCGCGTCGGTGGCGGTGACGATCGTGACCGTCATCGCCGGCGTCGCGGTGGCGGGCGCTCTGGTCGCGCACGCGCTGTCCACCCCCATCGACGAACCCGAGGCCGCACCGGCCCCGCGGTTCATCCTCCCCGCCATGCCCGGCGTCGCCGGCTACGGCAACGAGCGGCTAGCGAACGCCTGCACGATCCTCACCGCCGGCCGCGACCTCGGGCTCGACGAGCGCGATCAGACGATCGCCGTGATGACTGCGATGGGCGAGTCGTCGCTGCGCAACATCGACTACGGCGACTGGGAGACGAACGGCGTCACCAACCCCGACGGCTCGCGCACGACCTCCATCGGGCTGTTCCAGCAGCAGGACGGCTGGGGGTCGCGCGAGGCGCGGCTGGACCCCTACAGCGCGGCGACGATCTTCTATCGGGCGATGCTCGCGCGGGTACCCGACCGCGCCGGGCTCGAGCCGACGCTCGTCGCGCATCGCACGCAGGTCAACGCCGATCCGCAGCACTACGCGCGCTACTGGGACCGCGCGGTGCGCGTGGTGGCCGCGCTCAACGGCGCACCGCTCGACGGCGACAGCATCGGGGGCATCACCCTCTGCCCGGCTCAGCCGTAGAAGAGCTTCTCGAACACGCGTCGCGCCCGGCGGGTGGTGCCGAGGTAGTCCTCCTCCACCTGCGTGGCCGAACGCGGCGGGTAGCCCAGCAGGCGACCGATGCCGTCGAGGCGCTTGCGATCCACGGGCAGGATGTCGCTCGTCTGGGCGGAGAGCAGCGTGTTGGCCGAACGCAGGCGGCTCGCCAGCCGCCAGGCGTCGGTCAGGCGCGCCGCCGGCACCGCCGCGATGACGCCTGCCTGCTGCGCGGCCTTCAGGGCGACCAGTGTCGACGTCGTCCGCATCCCCTCGACCTCGTGGGCGTGTTCGAGCTGCAGCAGCTGCACCAGCCACTCCACGTCGCTGAGCGAGCCGGGCCCGAGCTTCAGATGCCGGGCGGGGTCGGCGCCCTGCGGCAGACGTTCGCTCTCGACGCGCGCCTTGATGCGCTTGATCTCGCGCAGACCCTGCTGATCGACCGTCGCGGGATACCGCACCTGGTCGGCGAGCTCCATGAAGGACCCGATGAGCTTGACACTGCCCGCCACCCCGCGCGCCCGCAGGAGCGCCTGCGCCTCCCACGACAGCGACCACCGCCGGTAGTACTCCGCATAGGCGTCGAGCGAGCGCGCGATGGGCCCGTTGCGCCCTTCGGGGCGAAGATCGGCGTCGAGGTCGAGCGGCACCCGGTGGTCTTCGGAGTGCGTCCGCAGCGCCGCCACCAGCTTCACTGCGAGCTCGTGCGCCCGCTGCGGGTCGACGCTGTTCGCGCGATACACGTACATCACGTCGGCATCCGAGCCGAAGCCCAGTTCGCGCCCGCCGAAGCGCCCCATGCCGATGACCGAGAAGTCGAGGTCGGCGTCCTCAGGCGGGACGATCGTCGGGCGGACCGCACGCAGCGTCGCCTGGATCGTCACATCGGTGATCGTGGTGAGCGCGTCGGCGACCTCTTCGATCGTGATGGTGCCGATGACGGCCGCCATGGCGGTGCGCAGCAGCTCCCTGCGGCGAAGCGCGCGCACGGATCGCATCGCGTCCTCGAGCGACCCGTGGCGCGCCTGGATCGCACGGGCCTCCTGCTGGAGCGCGATGCCCGTCCGCGGGCGCAGCAGCTCATCGTCATCGAGCCAGGCGGCCGACTCGGGGATCCACTCCATGAGCTCGCCGATGTACCGCGACCCCGACAGCACGCGCGTCAGGCTCTCGGCGGCGGCGGACGAGTCGCGCAGCATCCGCAGGAACCAGGGCGTGTCGCCCAGCCGCTCGCTCAGCCGGCGGAACGCGAGCAGACCGTAGTCGGGATCGACGCCCTCGGCGAACCAGCGGATCATCACGGGCATCAGGTGGCGCTGGATCGCCGCCTTTCGCCGCAGCCCGCTCGTCAGTGCGGCGATGTGCCGCAGTGCCCCCGCCGGGTCGGCGAAGCCGATCGCCGCGAGACGGTCGTGCGCCTGCTCGGCCGACAGCGCCCGTTCCTCGGCCGGCAGGGCGGCGACGGCAGACAGCAGAGGGCGATAGAAGAGACGGACGTGGATGTCGCGCACCTCGCGCTTCACCGACTCCCACAGCTCCCACACGCCGTCGCCCGTCTCGGCGAGGCCGGTCGCGCGAGCGAGCACCCGCAGCTCCTCGGGCCGTGACGGCATCAGGTGCGTGCGCCGCAGATTGCGCAGCTGCACGCGGTGCTCGAGCAGGCGCAGCACACGGTAGTCGCGCGCGAAGGCGGATGCCTCGTTCCGCCCGATGTAGCCTTCGGCGACGAGCGCGTCCAGGGCCTCGAGCGTGCCGCGCTGGCGGATCCGGTCGTCGGAGAGCCCGTGCACGAGTTGCAGCAGCTGCACGGTGAACTCGATGTCGCGGATGCCGCCCGGACCGAGCTTGATCTGGTGCGCCACCTCCGCCGCCGGGATGTGCTCGGTCACCCGTTCGCGCATCCGCTGCACGCTGTCGACGAAACTCTCGCGCGCGGCGCTCGTCCACACCTTCGGCTGCACGGCCGCGACGTATGCCTCGCCGAGCGTAAGGTCGCCGGCGATCGCGCGCGCCTTCAGCAGCGCCTGGAACTCCCAGCTCTTCGCCCAGCGCTCGTAGTACGCCAGATGGGAGTCGAGCGTGCGCACGAGCGCCCCCTGCTTGCCCTCGGGGCGCAGGTTGGCGTCGACCTCCCACAGCGGCGGCTCGATCTCGATGCCCGAGATGCCCCGCATCGTCTGCACAGCGAGGCGCGTGGCGATGTCGACCACGCGGCTCTCGCTCAGCTCTTCCGCCGCGCCCTCGTCCGTCCCGGCGACGAAGATGACGTCGACGTCGCTGACGTAGTTGAGCTCGCGCGCGCCCGCCTTGCCCATGCCGATGATCGCGAGCTTCGCACGCGCGACCTGATCGCGGGGGAACAGCCCGGCGCCTGCTGCGCCACCCGAGACGCGGGTGCGCGCAACCGCGAGGGATGCCTCCAGGGCCGCGGCCGCGGCATCCGCCAATCGTGCCGCCACCGACGGTACATGATCCACCGGAGACGCGCTCAAGAGGTCGAACGCGGCGATGCGGGCGAGCATGCGCCGGTAGCGGACGCGGAGGGCGACCCAGGCTGCCTCTCCCCCGTCTGCGGCGAACCCGTCCTCGGCGCTGACCGCGTCGAGGAGGG
Organism: Microbacterium gallinarum; assembly: GCF_014837165.1. GTDB lineage: Bacteria > Actinomycetota > Actinomycetes > Actinomycetales > Microbacteriaceae > Microbacterium > Microbacterium gallinarum. The sequence goes on along the minus strand of NZ_JACSPM010000003.1, from coordinate 250,369 downwards.
TGTCGCGCAACTCGACGGATGACGGAAGCGTCACGCCTGCGCCGGCAAGCTCCGACAGCTCGGCCGGGTTGCGATGGAAGAAGTCGGCGAAGCCCGTGGACGCGCCGAGCAGCGCCCACAGCGCACGCCAGCCCTGTTCGTCGGCGTGCAGGCGCCGCACGGCATCGGCATCGCGCCGGGCGATGCGCGCCAGCGCGCTCAGCGCCTCATCGGCGTCCGCCGCGAGCTGCGCGCCGGACGTCATGGCGTTGCGAGGCACGCCGGTCGACGCCTCGACCTCCGTGAGGAGGGCGTCGGCGTCGCTCAGACTCGTGAAGCCGAGGCGCGCGAGATGCGTGAGAGAGCTGGAACGTTCGCTCGCGGACATGCGCCAGGGGCGGCTCAGAGCATCTCGAGGTTGCTCTTGAGCTCGAACTGGGTGACCTGCGAGCGATACTCCTGCCACTCGCGGCGCTTGTTGAGCAGCACGTAGTTGAACACCTGCTCGCCGAGGGTCTCGGCGACGAGCTCGGACTCCTCCATGTACTCGAGGGCGTGATCGAGGCTCGCAGGCAGCGGGGCGTAGCCCAGCGCGCGGCGCTCGGCATCGGTCAGCGACCACACGTTGTCTTCCGCCTCGGGCGGGAGCTCGTAGCCCTCTTCGATGCCCTTCAGGCCGGCCGCCAGCATGAGCGCGTACGCGAGGTACGGGTTGGCGGCGGAGTCCAGCGCGCGGTACTCGACGCGAGACGACTGGCCCTTGCTCGGCTTGTAGAGCGGCACGCGCACCAGCGCGGAGCGGTTGTTGTGACCCCAGCAGATGAAGCTCGGAGCCTCGTCGCCGCCCCACAGTCGCTTGTAGGAGTTGACGAACTGGTTGGTCACCGCCGCGATCTCGTTGGCGTGGCGCAGCAGGCCCGCGATGAACTGACGGCCCACCTTCGACAGCTGGTACTGCGCGCCCTCTTCGTAGAAGGCGTTGACGTCGCCCTCGAAGAGCGACATGTGGGTGTGCATTCCGCTGCCCGGCTTGCCGCTGAGGGGCTTCGGCATGAACGTCGCGTAGACGCCCTGCTCGATCGCCACCTCTTTGATCACCGTGCGGAACGTCATGATGTTGTCGGCCGTCGCGAGGGCGTCGGCGTAGCGCAGGTCGATCTCGTTCTGACCGGGACCGCCCTCGTGGTGGCTGAACTCCACCGAGATGCCGAGGTCTTCGAGCATGCGGACGGACCGGCGACGGAAGTCGTGTGCGGTGCCGCCGGGCACATTGTCGAAGTAGCCGGCCGAGTCGACGGGCTCAGGTCCGTCAGCGCCGAACGACGACGACTTGAGCAGGTAGAACTCGATCTCGGGGTGGGTGTAGAAGGTGAAGCCTGCGTCGGCCGCCTTGGCGAGCGTGCGCTTGAGCACGTGGCGCGGGTCGGCGACCGCCGGCTGCCCGTCGGGCGTCGTGATGTCGCAGAACATGCGCGCCGTCGGGTCGATCTCGCCCCGCCACGGCAGGGTCTGGAAGGTCGTGGGGTCGGGGTGCGCCAGCAGGTCGGACTCGTACGAGCGCGTGAGACCTTCGATGGCGGATCCGTCGAACCCGAGGCCCTCGGCGAAGGCTCCCTCGACCTCGGCCGGGGCGATCGCCACCGACTTGAGCGTGCCGATGACGTCGGTGAACCACAGCCGGACGAACTTCACGCCCCGCTCCTCGATCGTCCTCAGAACGAAGTCACGCTGCTTGTCCATCGCATCCTCTCCGGGTGCCCGATGCGGCCGTAGCCAGACTACTGGTCGTCGCGGTCGTCACCGGACGCCGCGGAGCCACCCCAGGAGTCCTCCCGGGCCTCTTCCTCGGCCCACGCGCGCGAGCGCCTGCGGATGACCTCGGGCGCCTGAGCGGCCTCCTCGGCGGTGTCGAACGGCCCGGCGCGGTCGGGGGCCGGGGACTCGAAGCCCTTCTCGACCTCGCCCGTCTTGAGGTTGTACCAGTACTTCTCGCTGTCACTCGTCATGGTGCGCTCCTGGGATTCCGATCGGTCGAGGCGGCCCTCCGCACGATCCTACTGACCGCCGCCTCGCACCCGCGCGCGCCGGGGCTGGATAGGGTGAGGGTATGGCTTCTCAGGCGACTCGCGCTGTCGGCGTGGACATCGGCGGCACCGGGATCAAGGCAGGACTGGTCGACCTCGAGCGCGGACAGCTCATCAGCGACCGCATCAAGGTCGCGACCCCCGAGGGGGCCGAGCCCCAGGACGTGCTCGATGCCGTCACCGAAGTGCTCTCGACCCTCGGCGTGACGGGCGAGTCCATTCCCCTCGGCGTCGCGTTCCCCGCGATCGTGAAGAACGGCCGCACGCTGTCGGCGGCGAACGTCTCGGAGAAGTGGATCGACTTCGAGGCCGAGAAGTTCTTCGAGGCCGGGCTGGGGCGCGACATCCATTTCGCCAACGATGCCGATGTCGCCGGCGTCGCCGAGCTCCGCTACGGCGCGGCGAAGGACAAGCCGGGCCTGACGATCCTCACCACTCTCGGCACTGGCATCGGGTCGGCGCTGCTCTACAACGGCGTGCTCGTACCCAACTCCGAGCTCGGCCACGTGCAGCGGGCGAAGCACGGGAAGGATGCCGAGGCGTACGCCGCCTACTCCGCCATGGAGCGCGAGGATCTCAGCTGGGAGAAGTGGGCCAAGCGTCTGCAGTGGTACTACAGCTACATCGAGTTCCTCTTCAGCCCCGACCTTTTCGTCGTCGGCGGCGGCGTCTCGAAGCACGCCGACCAGTTCCTGCACCTGCTCGACCTGCGCACGCCCATCGTGCCGGCCGTGCATCGCAACAACGCGGGCATCATCGGGGCGGCAGCCCTCGCGCTCGCCTGACACCTCTCGGTGCCTCGCGGGGGAACCCCGCGATCATTCCACCAGCACAGCGCCGCGGCCCTCGCGCTCGCCTGAGCAGCTGACGAGAGGGCGAATGGGCCGGCCTGTACGCCGGGTTCTGTCCGGGGGCCGAAGCCCCGTGGACGGTCATCTCTCTCGGCGACACGTTGCCGTGCCGCTCCAGCGGCCTACCCGGGGACTCGGCGGGCCGCGTCATCATCCCCTGTCTGGCCTTGCTCCGGGCGAGGTTTACCTTGCGGGTCGCGTCACCGCGACCCCGGTGGTCTCTTACACCACCCTTTCACCCTTACCGGGACCGAGGTCCCGGCGGTCTGCTCTCTGTGGCACTGTCTCGCGGATCGCTCCGGGTGGGTGTTACCCACCGCCCTGCCCTGCGGAGCCCGGACGTTCCTCGGCGCGAAGCGGCGAACCGCTCGCGACGCGACCGTCCAGCCGACCCATTCGCGGAGTCGATTCTCCCACGCCGGCATGGGGTGCGTTCGCCACCTAGCCCTTGAGCGCCGAGTCGGCGATGTGCACGTCGAGCAGGAAGTCCACAGGGAAGTCGCCGAACAGCAGCCGTCCGGCCGCGGCCGCGGCATCCGTCACCGCCTGTGCAGCCGAGTCGGCGAGCGATGCCGGGGCATGCACGATGACCTCGTCGTGCAGGAAGAAGGCGAGGTGGGGGCGGCGGGCGAACACCGGTCCGGACCGCGACGCAGCCAGGTCCTCGACGACCGGAGGCATCGCGTGCAGGCGCGACCGCAGGTCGGCCATCCACGCCAGCGCCCACTCGGCGGCGGTGCCCTGCACCACGAAGTTGCGGGTGAAGCGGCCGCGGTCGCGCGCCCAGCGGCGTGCGCGGGTCTCGTCGGCTCCGGATGCCTCGGCCTCGGTCGCCTGGGACTGCGCGGCCGCCCATGCCTCCGACGGCGGCGGGGACGTGCGCCCGAGCCAGGTCGAGACCACGCCGCCGTCCTCTCCCGTGCGAGCGGCATCGTCGACGAGGCCCATCGCCCGCGGGTAGGCGCGACGCAGGCGCGGCATCAGCCGGCCCGACTCCCCCGTCGTCGCGCCGTACATCGCACCCAGGAGCGCGATCTTAGCCTGCTGGCGTGACGGAACCGCGCCGCTCTCGACGATGCCGGCGTACAGGTCGCGCCCGCGTGCGGCGGCGGCAAGAGCGGTGTCGCTCGACATCGCGGCGAGCACGCGCGGCTCGAGCTGAGCCACGTCGGCGACGACGAGCTTCCATCCGGGGTCGGCGCGCACGGCCTCGCGCAGCTGGCGCGGCAGCTGCAGGGCGCCACCGCCCGACGATGCCCAGCGCCCGGTGACCACGCCGCCCGGCACGAAAACCGGCCGGAAGCGTCCGCCGGCGACCCACTCGTCGAGCCACGCCCAGCCGTTGGCCGACAGCAGCCGCGCGAGCTTCTTGTACTCGAGCAGAGGATCGATGGCCGGATGCTGGTGCTCGGCGAGCTCCCACCGGCTGGTGGACTCCACCAGCACGCCCGCCCGGTGAAGCGACCTGAGGAGCTTCGGCTGCGAGTCGAGACTCGCGGTCGGATCGCCGAGCGCCGCGCGCACCCTCGCGGCGGCCGCGGCGAGCTTCTCGGGCTGCCCGCCGCCCGGCGGCCGCTCGCCGAGGAGGTCGACCAGGATGCGGTCGTGGGCCGCGGCATCCCACGGCAGTCCCGCTGCCCGCAGTTCCTCGGCGATCAGCGCTCCCGCCGACTCGGCGGCCAGGAGCAGCCGCAGCCGCGAGGGATCCGCGGAGCTCGCGACTGCGCCGCGCTGGCGCGCGAACTCGGCGAGCACCTCGTCCAGATCGTCGGGCGGACCGGCGGGCCGCTCCGCGCCGTCGAGGTCGAACAGCGCAGGCGCGGAGTCGGCGACCGCGACGAAGGGCGCGGCATCCCACCCTCCTGCTCCGCGCATCGCGCCTCGGACGACGTACGCCGACGAGCGGAGGATCGCGTGACACAAGCGCAGGTCGTGGCAGCGGCCGACCCGGACGCCCGCGCGCAGCAACGACGCGTACCACTGCGGGGTGTCGTTCCAGACCCAGCGCGGTGCGTCCGCGGCCTCGCGCTCGGCGACCCAGCCGGGCAGATCGGACGCGGTCAGCGGGTGACGGCCGGTCTCGGCGCCGTCTGCGTCGAGCAGCGCGGCTACCACGCCGCCGTCGGTGCGGCCGACGACGATCCAGCTCGGGGCGTCAGGCCGAGGCATCCGCTTCGCCACACGATCCCCCGTCGGCGTCGACGACGAGGCGCGGCGTCATATGCCGGATTCGTTCGTACGGACGAGGATGCAACCGCACTCCGGGCACGTCACGACAGTGTCTTCGGGGGTCTGCCGCACGACGTTGAGGTCGGTGCCCGACAGCACCATGTGGCAGCCCTCGCACGTGCGCGCCCGGAGGAAGGCGGCACCGGGGCTGCGCGTGGCGAGCTTGTCGTACAGGCCGAGGAGGTCTGCCGGCACCTCGCCGGCGAGGGCGGCGCGGTCGCGGGAAGCCGCCTCGAAGGCAGCGGTCGCCTCGGCGACGACGCGCTTGCCCTCGGCGCTGAGCTCGGCGCCCTGGGCGTTCGTCTCGGCGATGAGGGCCTCCTGCTCGGCGACCGCGGCCTCGGCCTCCTCGAGCCGCTCCATCACCTCGAGCTCGGCGTCTTCGAGGTCGCTCTTGCGCCGGGCCAGCGAAGCGAGCTCGCTCTCGAGCCCCTGCGCCTCCTTGGAGTTGCTCGAGGTCGCGAGGCGCTCGGCGTCGCGGGCGCTGCGCGCGTCGACGACCGCGACGTCGGACTCGATGCGCGCCAGCTCCGTGCGGAGGTCGTCGCGCGCGCCGAGCCGCACGGAGAGCTCCTGAGTGAGCGTCTGGCGGTGGGCGAGGAGCTCGTGCACCTTCGCCGCCTGCGGCGGGTTCTTGCGGGCGTGGTCGGCGTGACGGATACGGGCATCGAGCTCGGCGACCTCGACGAGGCGGCGCTGGTCGGCGGGGCTGGCGTTCACGCCCTCCAACCTACCCCGGGCATCGACACCTCGGTCGTGAAGACGGTGGGCCCTGCCGGGATCGAACCGACGACATCCACGGTGTAAACGTGGCGCTCTACCAGCTGAGCTAAAGGCCCTCGTCGTTCAGTCTAAGGTCGGGGCCTCGCGCCCGAACGCCTGCTCATCGCCTCGTGCTCGCAAACGGCGTCCGCTGGACCCACGACTCGCTAGGCTGGAGGATGGTGCGTTGTACAGGGCCGACAAAGGCCTGTCCGCTCCGGTAGCGATTACCTGGCACGATCTGCCAGACGACGAAAGGTCATCTGTGACTGTCAACGATCAGGATCCGTACTCGCAGGAACCCCTCGACAGCGATCCCGACGAGACCTCCGAGTGGCAGGAATCCCTGCAGCAGCTCGTTCAGGCGAAGGGCCATGGTCGTGGCCGCGAGATCATGCTCAGCCTCCTGCAGACCTCGCACGAGCTGCAGTTGAACGTGCCGCAGGTCCCCACCACGGACTACATCAACACCATCGCGCCCGACAACGAGCCCGAGTTCCCCGGCGACGAGGAGCTCGAGCGCCGGTACCGGCGCTGGCTGCGCTGGAACGCGGCGATCACCGTGCACCGCGCGCAGCGACCCGGAATCGGCGTGGGCGGGCACATCTCGACGTACGCGTCGTCCGCCTCGCTCTACGAGGTCGGCTTCAACCACTTCTTCCGCGGGCTCGACGACCCGACCGGCGGCGACCAGATCTTCATCCAGGGTCACGCCTCCCCCGGCATCTACGCGCGCTCCTTCCTGGAGGGGCGTCTCTCCGAGACGCAGCTCGACGGCTTCCGTCAGGAGAAGTCGAAGGCGCCCGACGGAATCCCCTCGTACCCGCACCCGCGGCTCATGCCGGAGTACTGGCAGTTCCCGACGGTCTCCATGGGTCTCGGTCCGATCAACGCCATCTATCAGGCGATGTCGAACAAGTACCTCACCAATCGCGGCATCAAGGACCTGTCGGACTCGCGCGTGTGGGCCTTCCTCGGCGACGGCGAGATGGACGAGGTCGAGAGCCGCGGCCAGCTCCAGGTCGCGGCGAACGAGGGTCTCGACAACCTGACCTTCGTCGTCAACTGCAACCTGCAGCGCCTGGACGGCCCGGTCCGCGGCAACGGCAAGATCATCCAGGAGCTCGAGAGCTTCTTCCGCGGCGCAGGGTGGAACGTCATCAAGGTGGTCTGGGGCAGCGGCTGGGACGAGCTGCTCGCGAAGGACACCGACGGCGCGCTCGTTCACCTCATGAACACCACGCCCGACGGCGACTTCCAGACGTACCGCGCCGAGGACGGCGCCTTCATCCGCGAGCACTTCTTCGGGCGCGACGAGCGCACGGCGGCGCTGGTGAAGGACTGGTCCGACGAGGACATCTGGGGCAACCTGCGTCGCGGCGGTCTCGACTACCGCAAGGTCTACGCGGCCTACAAGGCGGCCACCGAGCACAAGGGGCAGCCGACCGTCATCCTGGCGAAGACGATCAAGGGCTACGGCCTGGGTCACCACTTCGAGGGCCGCAACGCGACCCACCAGATGAAGAAGATGACGCTGCAGGACCTCAAGTACTTCCGGGACTCGATGCGCATCCCGATCACCGACGAGCAGCTCGACGAGAACCCGTACCTGCCGCCGTACTACAACCCCGGTCCGCAGGACGAGACGATCCAGTACATGCTGGAGCGCCGCCGCGAGCTGGGCGGCTTCCTGCCGGAGCGCCGCACGCACCACGTCGGCCTGCAGCTCCCCGGCGACGAGGCGTACGCGCTCCCGAAGAAGGGCTCGGGCACACAGGAGATCGCCACGACGATGGCGTTCGTCCGTCTGCTCAAGGACCTCCTGCGGGCGAAGGACTTCGGTCACCGCATCGTCCCGATCATCCCCGACGAGGCGCGCACGTTCGGCATGGACGCGTACTTCCCGACGGCGAAGATCTACAACCCGCACGGCCAGAACTACACCTCGGTCGACCGTGAGCTGCTCCTCGCCTACAAGGAGAGCCCGCAGGGCCAGATCGTGCATGTCGGCATCAACGAGGCCGGCGCCCTCGCGGCGTTCACCGCGGCGGGCACGTCGTACTCGACGCACGGCGAGCCGCTGATCCCGGTGTACGTCTTCTACTCGATGTTCGGCTTCCAGCGCACCGGCGACGCCCAGTGGGCGGCCGGCGACCAGATGGCGCGCGGCTTCATCATCGGAGCGACCGCCGGACGCACGACATTGACGGGTGAGGGCCTCCAGCACGCCGACGGCCACTCGCAGCTGCTCGCCTCTACGAATCCCGCGACGGTGTCGTACGACCCCGCCTACGGCTACGAGATCGCGCACATCGTGCGCTCGGGCATCGAGCGCATGTACGGCGGCAACCACCCCGACCCGAATGTCATGTACTACCTGACGGTGTACAACGAGCCGCTCGTGCAGCCGGCCGAGCCGGAGGGCGTGGACGTCGACGGCATCGTGCGCGGCATCCACCGCATCTCGTCGCCCGAGGGCGACGGCCCCCGCGCACAGCTCCTCGCGTCGGGCGTCGGCGTGCCGTGGGCGCTCGAGGCGCAGCAGCTGCTGCGCGACGACTGGGGCGTGCAGGCCGACGTGTGGTCGGTCACGTCGTGGACCGAGCTGCGCCGTGACGGCCTCGCCGCCGACGAGCACAACTTCCTCCACCCGGACGAAGAGCCGCGCACCGCGTATATCACCGAGAAGCTGCGCGACACCCCCGGTCCGGTGGTGGCCGTCAGCGACTTCATGCACGCGGTCCAGGACCAGATCCGCCCGTGGGTGGAGCACCGCTTCGTCACGCTCGGCGCCGACGGCTTCGGCTTCTCCGACACCCGTGCCGCAGCGCGTCGCTACTTCAAGATCGACGGTCCGTCGATCGTGGTGCGGACGCTCCAGGCGCTGGCTGCGGACGGCACCGTCGATCGCGGGCTGGCGGCGCAGGCCATCGAGAAGTACCGCCTGCACGACGTGACCGCGGGCACGAGCGGAAACGCCGGCGGCGAGAGCTGACCGGCGCGATGCCCGCCCCCTCGTCGATGGACAAGACCGATACGCTCGCCTGGCTGCGGCGCATCTCGGGTGACCTCGCGACGGCGACCATCAAGCGGCTGGAGGAGACCCTCCCCTGGTACGCCGATATGCCGCCGGCGCGCCGGTCGGCCGTCGGCCTGGTCGCGCAGGCGGGCATCACGTCGTTCATCTCGTGGTACGAGGATCCGACTTCGACGCCCTGGATCGCCGCCGACATCTTCGCGGCCGCGCCGCGGGAGCTGCTGCGCAGCGTGAGCCTGCAGCAGACACTGCAGCTCATCCGCGTCACGGTCGAGATCACCGAGGAGCGGGTCGCCGGAAAGGGCGAGCACCTCCGCGAGGCGATCCTGCTCTACTCGCGCGATGTCGCCTTCGCAGCCGCCGACGTGTATGCGCGCGCCGCCGAGGCGCGAGGACTGTGGGATGCCCGCCTCGAGGCGCTCGTCGTCGACTCGATCCTCACCGGCGAGGCCGATGAGGAGCTGCCCAGCCGGATCGCCGCGCTGGGGTGGCACGGCCACGGCGAAGTCGCCGTGCTCGTAGGCACCACGCCGCCGCAGTTCGACATCGACCAGCTGCGGCGCACCGCCCGCAAGCTCGGCGTCGACGTGCTCATCGGTGTGCAGGGCTCGCGGCTCGTGCTCGTCGTGGGACGCTCCGAGTCGGCGACCCGCCCCGACGACGTCGCCGCCGATCTGCCCTTCACGGAGATCGCGCGGCGGCTCGAGCCCGGGTTCGGCCCGGGCTTCCTCGTGCTCGGTCCGACCGTTCCGGCTCTCGTCGACGCGGGCCAGAGCGCCCGCGCCGCGCTGGCGGGCTTCGCCGTCGCCCGCGCGTGGCGCCACGCGCCGCGTCCCGTCGAGGCCGACGACCTGCTTCCCGAGCGCGCGCTCGCGGGTGACCCGCTCGCGAAGCTGACGCTGGTCGACCGCATCTACCGCCCGCTGCAGTCGCACAGCGCAGATCTGGTCGCCACGCTGTGGAGCTACCTCGACAACGGACGATCGCTCGAGGCGACCGCCCGTGAGCTGTTCGTGCATCCGAACACTGTGCGCTACCGGCTCAAGCGCGTCTCGGAGGTGATCGGCTGGGATGCCACGGGCCCGCGTGAGGCGCTGATCCTCCAGACGGCGCTCATCCTGGGCTCGATCGGCACCGACGCGACCCGCCGACGCGCGCCTTCTTCGCGCCGAAGCGCCCCCTGATCTGTACAGGTCTCACAAAGCTCCTTCGCATTTCTGTGCGGGGATCGCCAGAAGGCGCACGATGATCCTTGAAAGGATGGACGAGTGAGAATCGCCGTCTTCCCCGGGCAGGGCTCCCAGTCCCCCGGCTTCCTGTCCCCCTGGCTCTCCGTCGACGGCACCGCCGAACGCCTCGCGGCCTACTCCGAGTGGTCCGGCGTCGACCTCGTCGCCGCCGGCACCGAATGGGATGCCGACCGGATCCGCGACACGCAGGTGGCCCAGCCGCTCATCGTCGCGGCCAGCCTCCTTTCGTGGAACGCGCTCCCCGATCGTGACGCCGTCGCCGGTGTCGCCGGCCACTCCGTGGGCGAGTTCGCCGCAGCCGCGGCCTCGGGCATCCTGTCCGAGGAGGACGCCCTGCGCCTCGTCGGCATCCGCGGACGTGCCATGGCCGAAGCCGCAGCAGCAGAGCAGACCGGCATGAGCGCCGTCATCGGCGGGGACGAGGCATCCGTCGTCTCCCGGCTCGAAGAGCTCGGCCTCACCCCCGCCAACTACAACGGCGGCGGCCAGCTCGTGGCCGCCGGTGCGCTCGACGCCCTCGCCGCCCTCACCGCCGAGCCGCCCGCCGCCACCCGGGTCATCCCGCTCCAGGTCGCCGGCGCCTTCCACACCCGCTACATGGCGCCCGCGGTAGAGACGCTGCGCAGCGCCGCGGCACAGGTCGCGGCATCCGATCCCCGCATCACGATCTGGAGCAACCGCGACGGCGCGGCCGTCGGCTCCGGCCCGGCATTCGTCGAACTGCTCGTCGACCAGGTGGCCTCGCCGGTGCGCTGGGATCTCTGCATGGCGTCTTTCGCAGCCGAGGGTGTGTCGGGCATCGTGGAGTTGTCGCCCGCGGGTACGCTCACGGGGCTCGCCAAGCGGGCCCTGCGCGGCACTCCCGCCGTCGCCGTCAAGACACCCGACGACCTCCAGGCTGCAGCCGCTCTGCTGAGCGCCTCGGCCGATGCATGACCGGAGAATCCGCATGACCCCCACACTCGTCCAGCCCACCGGGCCCGCCCACACGCGCATCTACTCCTACGGAGCCGCGCGCGGTGAGATCGCCGTGCCCAACGACGACCTCGTCGGGCCCATCGACTCCAGCGACGAGTGGATCCGCCAGCGCACCGGCATCATCACCCGCACCCGCGCGGTCGCCGGGACCACCGCGATCGACCTGGCGACCGACGCCGGCCGCGAGGCGATCGAGCGCTCGGGCGTGGACCCCGCGAAGATCGACGCCGTCATCGTCGCGACGATCAGCAACCCCAAGCAGACGCCCTCGGTGTCGGCGATCGTGGCCGACCGCGTCGGATCGAACCCGGCCGCCGCCTACGACCTCAACGCCGCCTGCGCCGGCTTCGCCTACGGCGTCGCCCAGGCCGACGCCCTGATCCGCGCCGGCGCCGCGCACTACGCCCTCGTGATCGGAACCGAGAAGCTCAGCGACGTCGTCGACCCCGCCGACCGCAGCATCTCGTTCCTGCTCGGCGACGGCGCCGGAGCGGTCGTCATCGGCCCGAGCGACACGCCCGGCATCGGCCCGACCGTGTGGGGCTCCGACGGCTCGAAGGCCGAAGCGGTGGGCATGAACCACACGCTCACCGAGTTCCGCGACGGCACGGCGCCGTGGCCGACCCTGCGCCAGGAGGGCCCGACCGTCTTCCGCTGGGCCGTCTGGGAGATGGTCAAGGTCGCACGCCAGGCCCTCGAGGCTGCCGGGGTGCAGGCATCCGATCTGGCGGCCTTCGTGCCCCACCAGGCCAACATGCGCATCATCGACGAATTCGCCAAGCAGCTGGGCCTGCCCGACACGGTGGTCGTCGGTCGCGACATCGAGACGACGGGCAACACGTCGGCCGCCTCGATCCCGCTGGCCACGCACCGTCTGCTCGAGGAGCACCCCGAGCTGAGCGGCGGTCTCGCCTTGCAGATCGGCTTCGGCGCCGGACTCGTGTTCGGCGCCCAGGTCGTCGTGCTCCCCTGAGCCCTCTGCGCCCCGACCCTAGACTTGAGCCGGACCACCCGGTTCGCGAACCCCGAAGAAACAGGAGAAACCCATGGCATTCAGCAGCGACGAGGTCCTTGCCGGACTCGCCGAGCTCATCACCGACGAGACGGGCATTTCGGCCGACGAGGTTGCGCTCGAGAAGTCGTTCACGGACGACCTCGACATCGACTCCATCTCGATGATGACGATCGTCGTGAACGCCGAGGAGAAGTTCGGCGTCACCATCCCGGACGACGAGGTCAAGAACCTCAAGACCGTCGGCGACGCCGTCACCTACATCACGTCGAACCAGGCGTAAGCACCATTCCTGTGGGGCGCCGCCCCATACCCCGGCTTGCTGACGCAGGCCACGGTGGGGGCGCACAGCCCCCACCGGCCATCTACGAGGACTCCATCCCCATGAGCACACCCCGAATCGTCGTCACCGGCATCGGCGCATCCACCCCGCTGGGCGGCACCGCGCCCGAGAGCTGGTCGGCCCTCCTCGGCGGGACCTCCGGCACCCACACGCTCGAGTACGACTGGGTGGAGGAGTACCAGATCCCGGTGACCTTCGCCGCCGAGGCCACGGTGCGTCCCGACACCGTCCTCGACCGTCCGGTCGCCAACCGTCTCGACCCGTCCGCGCAGTTCGCGCTGGTGGCGGCACAGGAGGCGTGGGCGGATGCCGGAAAGCCCGAGGTCGATCCGGAGCGCTTCGGCGTCGATTTCGCCACGGGCATCGGCGGGCTGCAGACGACGCTCGCCGCGTGGGACGTGCTCAAGACGAAGGGACCGCGGCGCGTCATGCCGATGAGCGTCCCGATGCTCATGCCGAACGCGCCGGCGGCCGCGGTGTCGATGCACCTCGGTGCACGCGCCTACGCGCGCACCGTCGCCTCCGCCTGCGCGTCGAGCACCGAGTCGATCGTGAACGCGGTCGACGCGCTGCGGGCCGGCCACGCCGACGTGATCATCGCCGGCGGTTCGGAGGCCGTGATCCACGGCCTCACGCTTGCGGCGTTCGCGGCGATGCAGGCTCTCTCCAGGCGAAACGACTCCCCCGAGACCGCCTCGCGCCCGTACAGCGTCGATCGCGACGGGTTCGTCATGGGCGAGGGCGCGGCGTGCCTCGTGCTCGAGACCGAGGAGCACGCGAAGGCCCGCGGCGCCAGGATCTACGCCGAGGTCGCCGGCGGCGGCGTCACGGCCGACTCGTATCACATCACCGCTCCCGAGCCGGAGGGTCTCGGCGCCTCGCGCGCCGTGCGTCTCGCGCTCGAGGCCGCGGGCGCGACGCCCGACGACGTCACCCACATCAATGCGCACGCGACGTCGACCCCCACGGGCGACATCGCCGAGTACAAGGCGCTCCTGAGCGTGTTCGGCGACCGCGTGCACGACATCCCGGTGTCGGCCACCAAGGCCTCGACCGGCCACCTCCTCGGCGGCACCGGCGCGCTCGAGGCGATCTTCACGATCCTCGCGCTGCGCGACCGCGTCGCTCCGCCGACCATCAACATCTCGACCCAGGATCCCGAGATCCCGCTCAAGGTGTCGGGCGAGGCGCAGCCGCTGGGCGACGGCCCGCAGCTCGCGATCAGCAACTCGTTCGGCTTCGGCGGCCACAACGCCGTCGTCGCATTCCGCTCGGTCTGACGCCGGATCCGACGCGGCGCCGCACCGGCATACGCGAAGACGCCCCCGGGAAGCCTCCGGGGGCGTCTGTCGTGTCAGGCGGCGGTTCGCCCTCCCGCTGCCCGGGTCACTTCTCTCCGAGCCTCGGTGGCGGCGCCTCGAGCCGCCTGAGTCTGTGAAGTTGTGGATGCCGCGTCCGGCGTCGCAGGGCGAAACCTCGCCTCAGCCGACCTTGTGCAGCCAGACGACAGGTGCGTCGTCGCTCGCGTGACGGAAGGCCTCGAGTTCTTCGTCCCAGGCTGCCCCGAGCGCGACCTGCAGTTCACGGTGCAGTTCGACGGCGCTGCCGCCCGAGACCTCCATGGCGTAGCGGATGCGGTCCTCGCCGATCACCACGTTGCCCGCGGTGTCGGTCTGCGCGTAGTGGATGCCGAGTCCCGGCGTGTGCAGCCAGCGGCCGCCGTCACTGCGCGGGGTGGGGTCTTCGGTCACCTCGAAGCGCAGGTGCTCCCACCCGCGGATCGCGGTGGCGAGCGCCGCGCCGGTGCCGGCGGTGCCCTCCCAGTAGAACTCCGCGCGCCGCGCACCGTGCAGCACCGGCTGGTCGGCCCAGTCGAAGCTGACCGCTCGGCCCAGGGCACGACCGATCGCCCACTCGAGGTGGGGGCACAATGCTCGTGGCGCGGAGTGAATGAAGATCACTCCACGCGCCTGTGGTGTCGCCATGATCTCTCCGTTTCATCAGGTACGTCTTCCCCAACGACCTGTGCACGGATGTCCGGCGGTGTATTCGGTTGTGCTGTCGCCATTATCACCCACCGGCAGGGTGAATCACAAGGATGTGATTAGGCCGTGTCGCAGCATCCCTCCACGACGAAGGCCCCGGCTGCTGAGCCGGGGCCTTCGAGAGCGGGTGGAGCCGATCAGGCCTCGCTCATGACATTCACCGCAGCCTGGCCCTTGGCGGCGTAGTAGGCGGCGCGGGCGGCGTCCTTGCGGGCCTGCTCGGCGTAGCCGGCCTCGAGCACGTCCTGCGGGACGTGGACGCTCTCGACGTGGTTCACGCCGTGGTACTTCTCGATGTACGCGTCCAGTTCGGGACCGGAGGTCCACGAGGTGATGAGGCAGTAGCGCGGCTCGGTGCCGATGTGCGTCGCCGCGTGCCACAGGCGCTGCGTGTCGATGATGAGCTGCGCGCCGGCGGGGAGGGCGATGCGCACCTCGCCCTCGGGGTCGGTGCGGTTCTCGCGGAGGACGAAGAAGCTGTCCTTGTCGTCGGTCAGGTTGAAGAAGCCGCGGACCACCCAGCCCGTGCCGTCCGGGTTGAGACGGTTGTTGTCGTCCTGGTGAAGGTTGTAGAGGGTCTCACCGTAGGGAGTCGGCTGCAGTTCGATGACGCGGCAGCGACCGACGTTCGCGCCCGGCTCCTGCGCGCGGCGCGTGAGATTCGGGGCCTTCTCGACCTGCGAGTCGATCCAGACGCCGTCCTTGTCGGTGCGCGGCGGCTTGTGGTTCCAGAAGCCGTTGCACTCGATGTCGCCGAATGCGCTGGCGAGCGGCGCGAAGCGCGTGTCGCCCGACGACTTCCAGTCGTTGTACTCGATGTCGAGCCACTCCTTGGGGTCGAGCTCCTGGTTGTAGCGGTCGAGGACGACGTAGCCGGTCTCCTCGAGAGCGGCGGACTTGATGTAACCCATGACGGATTGCCTTTCGGTCAGCGGGCCAGCACGTTTTAACAGGCCCAACTAAGGCAAGCCTACCTTGGAGGCTCTCGGCGGCCCCTGGACGGGACCGTGAATAACGGATGCCTCAGGCACGGCCGATTAGACTCGTGATCGGCGTGTCCGGGGGCCGATCGGCCCCCGCGCCACGACAGCTTCGAAGGAGCGTATCCGGGCGATGGTCAGGGCCACCAATGTCGACGCGACCGCGGTCAACACGATCCGCTGGCTCTCGGCAGGCGACTGGACCATCGTCGTCCCGGTCTATCAGCGGCAGTACCGCTGGGACATCGGCGCGTGCGAGCAGCTGCTGTCCGACATCCGCGAGGTCGCCGATCTCGACGACCGCCACATGCACTTCATCGGGTCGATCCTGTCATCGACCACCGCCGGCGACCAGCCCGAACTCGTCCTCATCGACGGGCAGCAGCGGATCACGACGATCATGCTCCTCGTCGCCGCCCTGCAGCACACGGTCCGCGAGAGCGACCCGGGATTGGCCGCCGAGCTCGCCCGCGTCCTCGTGCAGCCGCACGACGCGGACGCGACGAAGCTGCGTCCGCACCGGGCGTGGGCGGAGGTGTTCGAGGACGTCGTCCTGGACCGCCGCGGCGAGGGCGACGGCGCGCGAGACTCGCGCTTCGACGACAACTACGCCTTCTTCCGCAGCCAGATCAGCGCGGATGAGGCCCCGCACATCTGGCGAGGCCTGCAGAAGCTGGAGCACGTCGCCATCACCCTGCGGGCCGGCGCGAACGCGCAGCAGATCTTCGAGAGCCTCAACTCGACGGGCGAGCCGCTGCGCGACCACGAGCTCATCCACAACTACGTGCTGATGGGGCTCTCGCACGACGAACAGCGAGAGGTCGAGGCGGAGTACTGGCTCCCGATCGAGCGCAACACCGGCGACTCGATCGCCGAGTTCTGGCGTCAGTACCTGATCATGACGACGGGCCGCGAGGTTGTCGTCGCGCGCAGCCGCGGCGTGTACGACACCTTCCGGCAGGTCTTCCCGCGACTCGAGATCGACGACCTCCGGAGCCACGCCGCCGAGTGGCGGGGGTACTCCGCGATCTATCGTGTGCTGCTCGAGCCGGAGAGGGAGACGGATGCCGCGGTCTCGCGCCATCTCGGTCACCTCGGCGTCTTCGGCACGGCAGTCCGCCCGCTCGTCATGCGCGTGTACCGAGACTGGCGCGAAGGCGCGCTGGAACGGGCGGACCTGATCCGCACGCTGGAGCACCTGCAGGCGCTCCTTCTGCGCCGAACCGTGGCCGGCCTCGACAACGACCGGCTCGTCGCACGCCTGATCCGCGCCCGCGAGGGCGGTGAGGCCGATCTCGTCACCGCCATCTCGCGCATCACCCCGTCCGACGAGCGCATCCGCGCCGCCCTCAAGTACTCCGAGCTGCCGCACGCGGCGTACGTGCTGGGGCGCCTCGCGGGCGTCGACGGTGGGGCGCCACTCGACGTCGAGCACATCGTCCCGCTGTCGCCGTCGGAGTCGTGGTCGGGAGACGGCGTGCGCGCGTGGTCCGAGTACAGCGAAGACGAGCAGAACAGCCACCGCGCCCTCGCCACGACGCTCGGCAACCTGACCCTCCTCGAAGAGGAGCTGTCCCTCCGCGCGTTCGACGCGTCATTCCCCGAGAAGCGGGCGGTCTACGGTCGCAGCGCCGTCGGCCTCACCTCGGACCTCGCCCAGCGCGAGAGCTGGGGCACCGCCGCGATCGCCGAGCGGTCCGCGACCCTGGGGCAGCGCTTCGTCGAGATCTGGGCGCGACCAGGCGCCACGCTCATCGACGACGACGGTCTCACGCCGATCCTCGATGCCGTGCACCGGCGGGGATGGCCGCGCGGCTGGGAGCGCGAGTGGGACTACGTCGAGTACCGCGGCGAGCACTGGGAGGTGCCCGACGTGAAGTACCTCTTCAACCGCGTGTTCAAGCGCCTGTGGGCGGATGCCCGTCCTGCCGTCGTCGCCTACAGCGCGCGACGCGGCGGGCCCGTGTACACCGCGCAGTCGTGGAACGGCCAGTGGGACCGCCTCGACGACGACACCTGGCTCTACATGGGGTGGGACTCGAGCTACATGCTCAGTGCGGTCCAGGGCCTCCTCGAAGAGGCGGGCATCGCGGCGGAGGTCTTCGTGAAGTACTCCTACATCGGCACGGCGATGAACAAGGTGTCCGGGCGTTAGGCTCGGTCCGCAGGGGGCGGTGGCCAAGCTGGTCAAGGCAGCGGGCTCATAACCCGACGATCGTGGGTTCAAGTCCCACCCGCCCTACATGACGAAGGGGCCGCCGGCGGGCGGCCCCTTCCCTGTCTCCGCGCGCGAGCCCGTGGGAGAATCGGCCCGTGGACGCGATGGGCTGGCTCGTGGTGGCGGGGATCCTCGCTGCGACGGTCGCGCTGATCGCGCTCGCGCCCCGCCTCAAGCGCTCGCAGCTGCGCAAGCAGCTCGACGGCTCTGCCGGCGGATCGCTCGCCGGAGTCGGCTCGGGGTTCGACGCCGTGTGGCGTCCGTCCGCCGAAGACGCCCACGCCGACTGGGAGGCCCGGGTGGAGCTGCCCGCGCCGGCTCCGACGCCAGGCGACAAGGGTCGCATCGAAGACGGCCGTCTCGTCATCCACGTCGACGACCCGGCGTGATCAGCGCCGGTCGTCTTTGTCTTTGACCGGCGGATCGGGCCAGACCTTCGCGACCGCCTCGGTGACGCGGATCGATCCGGTCATCGGCTGCGTCGAGTCGGCGCCCGGCTCGCTCCCCCGCCGGATCGGCAGCTCCTGGCTGTCGCTCAGGATCTGCGGGTGATACCGCGCGAGCTGGAAGACGCCCCACACGGCGATTCCGCCGACGACCGCGAACGCGAGGTAGACCCATACGGGGGCTCCGCTGGCCTCGCCGAGGATGGCGAGGCCGATGATGATGGCGACGATCGGGTCGATCACCGTGAGCCCGGCGATGACGAGGTCGGGCGGACCCGACGAGTAGGCCGTCTGCACGAAGTACGCACCGACGACCGCACCCAGGACGAGCGCCACGAGACACGTGAGCGTGAGCCACTCGAAGTCGCCGGTCTTGATCCGCTCGATGATGACCTTCGCGAGCGTGGCGACGAAGCCGTACATGACGCCGGCGGCCGAGATGTAGAACAGCGCGCCGAGCTTCTGCCGCCGCCACAGCCAGAGGGCGCCCAGTGCCAGAGTGACGACGCCGAACAGGACGAGGATCGTGATGAGCTGCTGATTCGTGACCGGCTTCTCGGTCGCGAACAGCGCGGCGATCGTGACGAACACGAAGATGCCGCCCACGCACGCGCCGATCGCGATCAGCGAGCGCTTCGTCGGGCGATGCCCGCTGATCTGCGCGTTCAGGAGAGTCGTGATGACCAGCGCGATCGCGCCGAGCGGCTGCACGACGATGAGGGGCGCGACGGCCAGCGCCGACAGCTGGCACGCGATCGCGAGCCCCAGCATGAGCGTGCCGACGACCCACGAAGGTCGCGAGAGGAGCTTGAGGAGGTGCTGGAAGTTCAGTCCACCGGTGCCCGCCGAGCCGGTCAGCTTCTCGACCTTCGTCACGCCGCGGTGCTGATACTGCGCGCCGAACGACATGAAGACGGCGCCGAGGAGGGCCAGCGGGATGCCGACGAGGAGGGCCGGGTTCTGGAACGCGCCGACCAGCTGGTCGCCCACGTCCTGCAGCTCGTCCGCCATCCACACCACACGTCGACACTAGTCGCGGTCGCCTCTCGGTAGGCTCAAGGCGTGGCCGTTCTGCCGATTCGCATCATGGGTGACCCTGTTCTCCACGCTCCCGCCGTGGCGATCGACGAGATCACGGACGAGATCCGCACGCTGGTGGCGGATATGTTCGAGACGATGGATGCCGCGCCCGGCGTCGGCCTCGCCGGCCCGCAGGTCGGCGCGGCGCTGCGCGTCTACACGTATTCGTACACCGATGACGACGGTGCCCCGTGGCGCGGCGTGATCATCAACCCCGAGCTGTGGATGCGCCCGCTCGAGCCCGGCGACCCCGACCCCGACGAGGAGTCCGAGGGCTGTCTGTCGTTCCCCGGCGAGCGGTTCCCGCTGCGGCGTTCCGACGAGGTGCTGGTGACCGGCACCGACCTGGACGGCAGCCCCGTGCGCATCCGGGTCGACGGCTGGCGCGCGCGCATCATGCAGCACGAGTTCGACCACCTCGACGGCATCCTGTACGTCGACCGCCTCGGCGACAGCGACTGGAAGACCGCGCAGAAGATCGCGCGCAAGCGCGGATGGGGCCGGCCTGGTCACGCCTGGACGCCGGGCGTCGACGACATCGACGCCTGAGCACAGTCGATCTCAGGCATGAAGAAAGCCCCGAGGGTGGAGCCCCGGGGCTTTCGCTCCCCCACTTGGACTCGAACCAAGAACCTATCGGTTAACAGCCGATTGCTCTGCCAATTGAGCTATGGAGGAAGAGTCACCCGCTCGCGCAGGCAACCCCACTATGTTAGCAAACGCTGAGGGGTGCTCGTGACGTCAGGACGCGACCAGCCGGTGGTCCGCGTCGCCATCCGGCGTCCACAGCAGGTCGTCCGTGCCGTGGCCATACGCGACGGTGTGGCCACCGCGCAGCACGAGCACGTCCGCATCGAGTTCGCGGACCACGTCGGCCTGATTCGTCACGACGAGCGTAGACATCGCGTACTCGGCCCGGCGCCGCAGGATCGCGTCGCGCGCGGCCTTGCGCACCTCGACGTCCATGTTGGAGAACGGCTCGTCGGCGACGAGCACCTTGGGCTGCAGGACCAGTGCGCGGGCGAAGGCCACCCGCTGCCGCATCCCGGCGCTCAGTTCGTACGGGTACTTCGCCGCAGTGCCGAGCGGCAGCATCAGCTCGTCGAGGAGCGTCGCGACCCGGATCTGCAGCGCCCGCTGATTCACACGCCGGTCGCGGCTCGTGATGGGCTCGGAGATCACCTCGCCCACGGTGAGCCGGGCCGGCAGCGCCATGCCGGCGGCCTGCGGCAGATAGCCCGTCAGGTACGTGTGCAGCCGGTGCGCACGTCCGGGCCGGCGCACGCCGATGCCCTCGACCTCGGCATCGCCGCCGATGACGGCGAGGCTCGTGTCATCGGAGCCTGCGAGCACCGCGGCGAGACTCGACTTGCCGGCACCCGTCGGGCCCATGACGGCGAGCGTGCCGCCGTGCGCGATGGTGAAGGTCGCGCCGTCGATGACCCGCTGGGCGGCTCCGCCGCGTCCGACACGGGCGATCGAGAGGTCGACCGCATGGATGGCGGCGTCGGCGGCTCGTCGTCGAGGCATGCCTTCATCCTGCCCTGCGCGGCTCGCGCGCGCCAGCCGCTCCGTGCGTCAGGACTCGTTGCCGAGCCGCTGGCGCTCCGCGTCGAGTTCGCGCAGCTGCAGCCGGATGGCGCGGCCCTCCTCTGAAGCGGCGGGCACACGCTGGATGGCCCCGAGCAGCTCGTTCTTCTGCGCGTCCAGCGAGCGGATCACGAGCCGCCGGGCGAGGTCGGAGGCCGACGACAGCGCCGCCGCATCGTCGAGGGCCGGGAAGTCGGACGCGAGCAGCTCGGCGCCGAGCGAGCGAAAGGGTTCGCGCACCGTGGAGACCGCCTCGACCGCCCACCCGGGACGCTGCATGGAGTCGGCGTGCTGCTGGACCGCCTGCCGGACGGCATCGAGGGCGGGATGCCGGAACGGCAGGCCCACCGCGCGTGCGACGAGCGCGGCATCCATGCGGTGCCCGAACTGCAGGAACCCCATCAGCGCGTCGCGCTCGAGCGTGACGTCGGCCGTGAGCGGCAGCGACGACACCGTCACGCGCACGAGCGGCTCGCCGGGCGCATTGTCGGCCTGTGCCGTCGGGGGTGCGCTGTCGCGGCGCGCCCCACTGCGTCCGGCGCGCTCGACCTCGCGCCGGACGTCTTCGGTGTCCATGCCGAGGCGACGGGCGAGCACGCGGATGTACTCCGGCTGCAGCAGCGCGTCGCGGAGCTCGGCCACGACGGGGGCCGAAGCACGCAGTGCGCCGACGCGCCCCTCGACGCTGGTGAGGTCGTAGCCCGCGATCCGTTGATCGAGCACGAACTCCACCATGGGCACCTTGGTGTCCATCAGTCCCCGTACTGCGCCGTCGCCTCGCTTCAGCCGCAGATCGCAGGGATCCAGCCCTTCGGGCCCGGTCGCGACGTACGTCTGCGCGTTGAAGCGCTTGGCGTCGGCGAAGGCGCGCAGCGCCGCCTTCTGGCCCGCGGCATCCGGGTCGAACGTGAACACGACCTCGCCCGCGGTCGAGTCGTCGCCCATTACCCGCCGCAGCACGGTGATGTGGTCGGAGCCGAAGGCGGTTCCGCACGTCGCGATCGCCGTGGTGATCCCCGCGAGGTGGCACGCCATGACGTCGGTGTAGCCCTCGACGACCACCACCCGATGCTCGCGCGAGATGTCGCGCTTGGCGAGGTCGAGGCCGTAGAGCACCTGCGCCTTCTTGTAGATCGTCGTCTCGGGAGTGTTGAGGTACTTCGGCCCCTTGTCGTCGTCGTAGAGCCGTCGGGCGCCGAAGCCGATGACCTGTCCGGTGACGTCGCGGATGGGCCACACGACGCGACCGCGGAACCGGTCGTAGACACCGCGCTGCCCCTGCGAGACGAGACCGGCGTTGGTGAGCTCCTCGTCGGTGAAGCCGGCGGACCGCAGCGCGTCGCGCATGCCCTCCCAGCCCTTCGGTGCGTAGCCGACGCCGAAGTGGGCGGCGGCGCCCGCGTCGAAGCCGCGCTCGCCGAGGAAGCGGCGCGCGGTGTCTGCCTCGGCTGTGAGGAGCTGACCACGGAAGAACTCGGCTGCCGCAGCGTTGGCGGCGTACAGGCGCGTGCGCCCGGTGTGCTCGGGTGCCGCTCCGCCGTCCTCGTAGTGCAGCGTGTAGCCGATGCGCCCTGCGAGCCGCTCGACGGCCTCGGTGAACGAGACATGGTCCATCTTCGTCAGGAACGAGTAGACGTCACCCGACTCGCCACAGCCGAAGCAGTGGTAGAAGCCCGCCTGCGGGCGCACGTTGAAGCTCGGGCTGCGCTCATCGTGGAACGGGCAGAGTCCCTTCATGGCGCCGACCCCGGCGTTCTTGAGCGCGACCCGTTCACCGACGATGTCGGCGATGTTCGTGCGGGACTTGACCTCTTCGACGTCGCTCTGACGGATGCGCCCCGCCATCAGCGCGTCCCGGGCGCTCGCGCGGCTGGCGACCACACGCCGATGGTCGCGGGATCCAGTTCGCCGACCAGACGGCCGTGCCACGCGATCGCGTGCTGATCCGTCAGGCTCGCGACCTGGTCGACGACCACGCGCCGCTGGGCGGCCTCGGTGCCGGCGGCTGCGAAGTCCTCCGCGTGGAGTGCGTCGAGCTCTTCCGGACGCTCCCAGAGCGCCGTCGCGAGCCGCTTGAGCACGCGCCGCTGCTCCTTGTACAGGTCTTTGCGGCCCTCGATCGAGACCACGACGGCGCCGATGATGCCCTTGAGCACCGCCATCTCGGCTTCCACCACACGCGGAACGACCACGTGGGCACGATAGCGGGTGAGCGCCGACATTCCGTATGCCTCACGCGTCGCGGTGGTCGCCGCCCGCGCGAACCGGCCGATGAGGTCGGAGGTGAGGTTCTTGAGACCTGCGAGCGAGGCGCGCGTGCCGTCGAAGGACGTGATCCATTCCGGCATCCGCATAAGTCGGTACAGGGCGTCCTCGAGCTCGTCGCGCGCGAAGTCGAATCCGACCCAGCTCTGGATCGCGGACAGAAGGGCCGCATGCTCCGAGGCGTCCGCGAGGCGCGCGGGATCGAGGTAGCCGTTCACGACCGCGTCCTCGAAGTCGTGCACGGAGTACGCGATGTCGTCGGAGAGGTCCATGACCTCGGCCTCGATGCAGCGCACGCGGCCGGGCGCGCCCTCACGCATCCATCGGAACACCGGCTCGTCGTCGGGATAGACACCGAACTTCAGCCGGCCGCCGGGATCGGGCAGCGGGTGCTCGGCCGTCCACGGGTACTTGCACGTGGCGTCGAGGCTCGCGCGCGTGAGGTTCAGGCCGAAGGTGCGCCCGTCCTCGTCGACGACCTTGGGCTCCAGACGGCTGATGATGCGGAGGGTCTGGGCGTTGCCCTCGAACCCGCCGATGTCCTCGGCCCACTCGTTCATCGCGCGCTCGCCGTTGTGACCGAACGGCGGGTGCCCGAGGTCGTGGCTCAGGCACGCGGTGTCGACCACGTCGGCGGCGAGGCGGAGTGCCGTGGCCAGCTCGCGGCCGACCTGGGCGACCTCGAGGGAGTGCGTGAGCCGGTTTCGCGCGAAGTCGGCCGGGCTCGCGGGGCTCAGCACCTGGGTCTTCGCCGCGAGCCGGCGCAGAGCCGCGGAGTGCAGCACGCGCGCGCGGTCGCGCGCGAAGTCGTCCCGGAGTGAGCGGTGGCGCTCGGAGTGGAAGCGCTCGGCGTCGGCGTCGTCATAGCCCGGCGGTCGCTCCGACGCGAGTGCCGCCCCGCCGTCGCGCTCAGCCGCCACTGTGGTCGAGCTCCGCGTCGGCGAGGGCGCAGGATGCCTCGGCACCCAGGTCGCGGGAGTCGAGCCAGAACTCGGGCAGCGCCGGGCGCTTGGGTGTGCCGGCGCGTCCACGCTGACCCTCGGCGGCTGCGCCGGGATACGGTGCGTCCAGCTCGAGCGTCGCGAGGAGTTCGTCGATCTCGGCGAGGCTCGACACGGTCGCGAGCCGGGCGCGCGTGTCGCCGCCGACCGGGTAGCCCTTGAAATACCACGCGACGTGCTTGCGGATGTCGCGGCAGCCGCGCCCCTCGTCCTCGAAGAAGTCCACCAGCAGTTCCGCGTGGCGGCGGAACGCGTGGGCGACGAAGCCCAGGGTGGCGTCGACGGGATCACCGGATGCCGCTTCCGGCCCGCCCAGGGCACGGGCGAGATCTCCGAACAGCCACGGGCGGCCGAGGCATCCGCGGCCCACCACCACGCCGTCGCAGCCGGTCTCGTCCATCATTCGCACCGCGTCGTCCGCCGACCAGATGTCGCCGTTGCCGAGCACCGGGATGCTCGTCACGGCCTCCTTCAGCCTGGCGATCGCCGACCAGTCCGCCTCGCCCGAGTAGAACTCGGCGGCGGTGCGTGCGTGGAGTGCGACGGCGGCGACGCCGGCATCTTCGGCGATGCGACCGGCGTCGAGGTAGGTCAGGTGATCGGAGTCGATGCCCTTGCGCATCTTGACGGTGAGGGGGATGTCTCCGGCGGCGCGGGCGGCCCGCGTGACGATGTCGCGGAACAGCCCGAGCTTCCACGGCAGGGCGGCGCCGCCGCCCTTGCGGGTCACCTTGGGCACGGGGCAGCCGAAGTTGAGGTCGATGTGGTCGGCGCGATCCTCTTCGACGAGCAGGCGCACAGCGGCCTCGGTGGTGGCCGGGTCGACGCCGTAGAGCTGGATCGATCGCGGCTTCTCGGAGTCGTGGTGCGTGATGAGTCGCATCGTCGTGGCGTTGCGCTCGACGAGCGCACGCGTCGTGATCATCTCGCTCACGTACAGCCCGGCGCCGTACTCGCGGCACAGGCGCCGGAACGCCGTGTTGGTGATTCCCGCCATGGGCGCGAGCACGACGGGCGCATCGAGTTCGATGGGCCCGATGCGCAACGTGCGCGCGGGAGCGTAGGCAGTGGTCACGTCGTCCATTCTCCCAGAGGAATCCGGGCCTTCGCTGATATCCAGGCCTTAGCCTGGGAGCATGACCGAGGCTACCGCGACCGATCTCCGCAGCATCCCGTTCCAGACCGCCGACGGCGGCACCGCCACGCTTGCTGACTACGGCGATCAGGTCCTCCTCGTCGTCAACGTGGCGTCGAAGTGCGGTCTCACCCCGCAGTACGAGCAGCTCGAGGCGCTGCAGCGCGCGTACGCCGATCGCGGCTTCACCGTGCTCGGCTTCCCGTGCAACCAGTTCATGGGACAGGAACCCGGCTCGATGGACGAGATCCTCGAGTACTGCTCGACGACGTGGGGCGTCTCGTTTCCGGTGTTCGACAAGGTCAAGGTGAACGGCGGCAAGGCGGCCCCGATCTACAAGGCGCTGAAGGACGCGGACGATGCGCAGGGAAACAGCGGGCGCATCCAGTGGAACTTCGAGAAGTTCGTGCTCACGCCCGGCGGAGAGGTGCACCGCTTCCGCCCGAACGTGAAGCCCGACGACCCGGCTGTCGTCAGCGTGATCGAGGCGAACCTGTCGCGCTGAACCACTCCCGCCCGCGGACATGACGAGACTCGCCGCGCGATCGCACGGCGGGTCTCGTCGTAGGGGATCGGAGCGAGGTCAGGCGACGGCCGGAGCATCCTCGCGGTGCTCAGCCCAGACCTGGCGGACGATGTCGGTGAAGGCCTCGGCGGGCTGCGCGCCCGAGACGCCGTACTTGCCGTCGATCACGAAGAACGGCACGCCGTTGATGCCGTATGCGCTCGCCTGCGCCTGGTCGGCCCGGACGGCGTCGACGAAGCGGCCGGACTGCAGCGCGTCGCGCGCAGCGGCGGCGTCCAGGCCGGCTTCCGCGGCGAGCGCGACGAGCTCGTCCACCTGGCCGAGGTGTCGGCCTTCGGTGAAGTAGGCCGACATGAGGCGCTCGGCCATCTCGTGCTGCCGCCCCTGCTCCTTCGCGAAGTGCAGCAGTTCGTGCGCCTTGACGGTGTTGGTGTGCTTGAGCAGGTCGAAGCGGTACTCCAGCCCCGCCTCGGCGGCCACGTCCGTGACGCGGTCGAGCATCTGCTGGGCCTGGGCGGGCGAGATGCCCTTGTGCTGAGCGAGGTAATCGGCTTCGCCGCCCTCGAAGTCGGTCGGGGTGTCGGGCGACAGCTCGAACGAGTGGTAGACGACCTCCACCTCAGGGCTGTCGTCCGCGGTGGATGCCGCGGCCAGCCCCTTCTCGAGATTGCGCTTGCCGATGTAGCACCAGGGGCAGGCGATGTCGCTCCACACGTCGATCTTTATGGCGTCCGTCATAATGAGTCACAACCGCCGCCGCCCGGAGATCTATTCCGGCGGATGCGTCATACGCCCGTCCGGCGAGTCGACGGCACCTCCGAACCGGCGGTCGCGGTCGAGGTACAGGCCGATCGCGTGCCACAGGTCGGTGCGGGAGAAGTCGGGCCACAGCGTGTCGAGGAAGACGAACTCGGCATATGCCGACTCCCATAGGAGGAAGTTCGACGT
Source organism: Microbacterium gallinarum (assembly GCF_014837165.1). GTDB lineage: Bacteria > Actinomycetota > Actinomycetes > Actinomycetales > Microbacteriaceae > Microbacterium > Microbacterium gallinarum. Next base: position 223,610 of record NZ_JACSPM010000003.1, on the reverse strand, counting down.
GCGCTGCTCGCCGCTCGAGCGGATGAACAGGTCGACATCGGGCATGTCGGGCAGGTACAGCCGCTTCTGGATGAGCTTCTCCGTCACAGCCGACGGGCGCAGGCGTCCCGCCGCGATGTCGTCGCCGATCGAGCGCATCGCGTCGACGAGCTCGACCCGGCCGCCGTAGTTGACGCACATCGTGAGGGTCAGGGTGTCGTTCCCCGCAGTCAGTCGCTCGGCGAACTGGAGCTCCTTGATCACGCTCGACCACAGGCGGGGCTTCCGCCCGGCCCACCGCACGCGCACGCCCCATTCGTTGAGCTGGTCGCGACGGCGGTGCAGCACATCGCGGTTGAAGCCCATCAGGAAGCGCACTTCGTCGGGCGACCGCGACCAGTTCTCGGTGGAGAACGCGTACACCGACAGGTGCGTGACGCCCGCCTGGATCGCGCCGGCCACGACGTCGAGCAGCGCGGCCTCCCCCGCCCTGTGCCCCTCGACGCGGGTGAGCCCGCGACGGTTCGCCCAGCGGCCGTTGCCGTCCATGACGATCGCCACGTGGGCCGGGACCGACCCGGCGGGGAACGCCGGCGGGTACAGGCCCGTCCAGTCCACGGGGCGATAGGGGACGGCGTCACGGTGCGTGAACGGCTTCGGGGTCATCGATCGCCTCCGGGGTCGGCGGCGACATGAGAGAGCGAGCGGATGCCGCGCTCGAGGTGCCACTGGGCGTAGGCCGCGATCAGACCCGATGCGGCGGCTCCGGAGCCGGGAGACGCGGCATCCACCCGCCCCCACTCGCCGGCCATGAGGGAGTCGAGCAGCGCGGCCGTTTCGGGATGCACGCGCGCCGCACCGGTCGGGGCGCAGTCGCGGCACACCATGCCGCCGAGCTGGGCGACGAAGGTGTCATGCGGGCCCGCGCGGCCGCAACGGGCGCACTCGCTCAGCCCGGGCGCCCAGCCCGACAGCGCCATCGCACGCAGGAGGTAGGAGTCCAGCACGCTGCGCGACGCGTGCTCGCCCCGCGCGAGCGCCCGGAGGCCGCCCACCAGGAGCAGGTACTGCTGCGGCGTCGCCTCTGCCTCGTTGAGCCGGTCAGCCGCCTCGACCATCGCGTGGGCCGACGTGTACCGGTCGTAGTGCGCGGCGATGTCGGCGCCGTACGACCCGAGCGTCTCGGCCTGCTGCACGATGTCGAGCGAGCGTCCCTGGTAGAGCTGCACGTCGGCCACCATGAACGGCTCGAGCCGCGCGCCGAACCGCGAAGAGGTGCGGCGCACCCCTTTGGCGACGGCGCGCAGCTTGCCATGACGGCGGCTGAGCATGGTCACGATCCTGTCGGCCTCACCCAGCTTGTGGGTGCGCAGGACCACGACTTCATCGCGGTACGTGGGCACCCGTCAATTATGGATGCCACTTCCGGCCCACGGGCCTCGACGGGCCGCCGATCAGCGCGCCGTCGCACCCAGCGATGCCGCGACGTCGGTGAGGTGGGGCAGCGCGCGATCGATCATGTCCATCGTCGCGGTGAGCGACATCCGGAAGTGATGCGGCTGGGCGAACAGCGTGCCGGGCATCACGTGCACGCCGCGCTCGGCGAGGGCGGCGCAGAACGCAGCTGCGTCGCCGCCGGGAGCCTCCCCCCACAGGTAGAACGTGCCCTCGGGGCGCGTGAGACGCACGCCGGCCGCGTCGAGCGCGCCGAACAGCCGATCGCGCTTGCGAGCGAGCTCGTCGAGGTCGAGCGAGACGCTCTCGAGCGCGGGGACCGAGTACTGCATGACGGCGTCCGGGAAGCCCCAGCCGATCGCGAGGCCGATCGGGAAGAGCGCTTCGCGCAGCTCGTCCCGCTCGGCGTTCGGGATGAGCGGCGACAGCGCAAGGTAGCCGAGCCGCTGGCCGGGCGCCAGGAGCACCTTGCCGTAGCTGTAGTCGATCACCGTCCACGGGTACACGGCGGCCGGGCTGACGAAGTCGATGCCGTCGAAGCGGATGCGACGGTACGGTTCGTCGGACACCAGCCAGATGCGCCGCCCGTACCGGCGCGACGCGCTCTCGAGAAGGTCCGCCAGCGATCGCCACGTGGCTTCGGAGTACACGCGACCGGTCGGATTGGCGGGCGAGTTGACGACGACGATCCTCGTGCGCGGCGTGATGGCGTTCTCGATCGCATCGAGGTCGAGGTCGAACGTCTCGGGGTCGAGGGCCGCGCGCATCGGAACGAGGTCTGCCGCGTAGAGCATCGGCTCGTAGCAGAACCAGCCCGGCACGGGGATGACCACCTCGTCGCCGGCATCGGCGAGCAGCGCGAACGCCAGCGACAGCGCGCCGAACGCACCCTGCGTCATCGCGATGTCCTCGGGCTCGAAGTCGAGTCCCAGGTCGGTCCGCAGCCCCACGGCCACCGTCTCCTGCGCCAGGCGCTCGCTCGTCTTATACGCGTACCACTCGACCGACCGCGGCTCGATCTGCGCCTGCATGGCGCTCGTCAGGCCCGGCAGGGCGAGCTCGTGCGGATTGCCGAAGGTGAAGTCGAGCGCGTCAGGATCGCCGGCCGCCGCCTGGATCTGTGCGAAGAACGCGGTCACGACGTCGACGGCCGCCCTCGCCCGCGCTGCGCGATCGGAGATCGTCATCGCCATCACCTTCCCCAGTGCCGGTGAACCCCAGCACAGGATCCCAGCACCGCCGCGGCCGGTCAACCACCCGTGCAGGTATCGTGTACTCTATTCACTATGTCCGGTACACACGTCCTCGACTCTCTCCTGGCGCTGACGCAGGTTCTGCAGGCCGACCAGGAGCGCGAACTCGACCGACGCGGACTCACCGTCCCGCGCACGCACCTGCTGTGGGTGCTCTTCCACGGCGGGCCCGCGACGCAGGTGCAGCTGTCGGAGGCGCTCGGTGTCACCCCTCGACACATCACGACGCTCGTCGACGCCCTCGACGCCACCGGGCTGGCCCGACGTGAACCGCATCCCACCGACCGGCGCGCTGTCCTCGTGCACCTCACCGAACGCGGCACGACGCTGATGCAGGCGATGGACGCGGAGCACGACGAGCTCGGTGCGGCGCTCGTCGCCGGCCTCGACCCTGACACGGTCGAGGCACTGACCCGCGGTCTCGACCACGTGCGCGGCCGGCTCGAAGAGCTGATCGCCGCTCACGAGCGCGCCCAGCGGGAGCGCGAGGACACCGCATGACCGGCATCGCTCCCGCCACCGAGCCGCGGCGACGGCCGATCGACCGCGCGGCGGCGCTCGCGCGCGCGGCGTGGCGCGCCGAGGTCGGGGTGTGGCAGAGCCTCTACCGGTGGCTGCTGCGCCGGCCGAGAGTGCCGCGGGGAGCCTCTGCCTTCACGTACCACTCCCCCGTCCGCACGATCCTCGTGATCTTCATCGTCCTGTCGGCGATCGAGATCCCGGTCATCGACCTCATCGTCCACGACTGGCCGTGGGTGCGCATCCCGCTTCTCGCCCTCGGCATCTGGGGTGTGACGTGGATGATCGGCCTGATGCTCGGCTTCATCACCCGCCCGCACGCGGTCGGACCCGCCGGGATCCGCGCCCGATCCGGCGCCGACCTCGACCTCGACCTGCCGTGGGAGGCCGTCGCGAGCGTCGAGAAGTCCCGCGACGTGCGTGACAAGGCGCCCAAGATCGCCGACGAGCCGCACGGGCGCACCCTCGCCCTGCGGATGCAGGACGAGACGAACGTCCTCGTGCTCCTCGAGCGTCCGGTGACCGTCCGGCTCGGCGACCAGGAGGGCGAGGTCGAGGCTGTGCGGCTGTGGGTGGACGACCTGGAGGGCTTCATGACGGCGGTGCGCACGCACATCCCCTGAGCCGCCCCGACAATAGAGGGGTGGACGAGCCGATCTTCGTGATCCCGCTGTGGGCGGACCTCATCGCCGTCGGACTGGGCGGCATCCAGGGGGCCCTGTTCGCGTCGGGCTTCCGCGGCCAGCGCCGGCTCGACCTGCTCGGCGTCGCGATCATCGGGATCGTCGTCGGCATGGGCGGCGGTCTCATCCGCGACCTGCTGCTCAACGTCACGCCGGTGACGCTGCAGAGCAACTGGTATCTGCTGACCGCGACGGGGGCCGCTCTGTTCGGGATGCTGCTCGCCGGCGTCTTCCAGCGCCTCAATGCCGTCATCGTCGGACTCGACGCGCTGGTGATCGGACTCTTCGGCGCCTTCGGCACGAGCAAGGCGCTGGCACTCGGCCTTCCGCTCGTCCCCGCCGTCTTCGTCGGCGTGTGCGCAGCGGTGGGCGGCGGCATCCTGCGCGACATGATCATGGGGCTTCCGGTGGCGATCATGCACGTCGGCTCGCTCTATGCGGTCGCCGCGGGAGCGGGGTGCCTCGTCCTGGCGGTCGCGCACACGCTCGGGCTCGATCTCGTCATCGCCGCTGCGATCGGCATCGCGGTGACCGCGATCATCCGGCTGCTCGCCGTGACCTTCGACATCTCGCTGCCCGAGCAGCGCGCGCTCTACCGCCGGAAGGTCGCCGTCGAGACGTCGACCATCCCGATCGTCAAGTCCTGAGGCCCACCCGCCGCCCAGACCGGGGATCAGCGTCGAGACCGGGGGCGATGCCCCTGGGGTCGAGGTCGATCCCCGGTTTCGACGGCGAACGACGTCAGACGCCGGCGAGTGCTCCGGAGCGCTCACGGGTGCGGATCGCACGGTTGACACCCGACACGATCGCCTTGAGCGAGGCTGTCGAGATGTCACTGTCGATCCCGACGCCCCACAGACGCTCGCCGTCGACCTGCAGCTCGACGTACGCCGCGGCCTGAGCGTCGCCGCCCGCGCTGAGCGCGTGCTCGACGTAGTCGTACAGCGTCACGTCGAAGCCCTGCGCACGCACGATCTCGAGGAATGCCGCGACCGGTCCATTGCCGTGCCCGGTCGCGTCATACCGCTCCTCGCCGTCGCGCAGGGTGACATCGAGCGACACGTCGCCCGACATGTCACTGCGGGTGCTGGTGGCCAGCAGCTCGAAGCGGCCCCAGCGGTCATCGCTGATCTGCGAGGGCAGGTACTCGTCGGTGAAGATCGCCCAGATCTGGTCGCTGGTCACCTCGCCACCCTCGGCGTCGGTCTTGGCCTGAACGACCCCCGAGAACTCGATCTGCAGGCGGCGCGGCAGGTCGATCGCGTGATCCGTCTTCAGGAGGTAGGCGACGCCGCCCTTGCCCGACTGCGAGTTCACGCGGATGACGGCCTCGTACGAGCGACCCAGGTCCTTCGGATCGATCGGCAGGTACGGCACGGCCCACTCGATCTCGTCGACCGTCACGCCCGTGGCGGCGGCGCGCGCCTCCATCGCCTCGAAGCCCTTCTTGATGGCGTCCTGGTGCGAGCCGCTGAATGCGGTGAAGACGAGGTCGCCGGCCCACGGGCTGCGCTCGGGGACGGGGAGCTGGTTGCAGTACTCGACCGTGCGCTTGACCTGGTCGATGTCGCTGAAGTCGATCTGCGGGTCGATGCCCTGGGTGAAGAGGTTGACGCCCAGCGCGACCAGGTCGACGTTGCCGGTGCGCTCGCCGTTGCCGAACAGGCATCCCTCGATGCGATCCGCGCCGGCCAGGTAGCCCAGCTCGGCGGCGGCGACCGCCGTGCCGCGGTCGTTGTGCGGGTGCAGCGAGAGGATCACGTTCTCGCGGTGGGCCAGGCGGCGGCTCATCCACTCGATCGAGTCGGCGTACACGTTCGGCGTGGCCATCTCGACGGTGGCGGGCAGGTTGATGATCACCTTGCGCTCAGGGGTCGGCTCGAAGATCTCGATGACCTGGTTGCAGACCTCCAGCGCGAACTCGAGCTCGGTGCCGGTGTAGCTCTCGGGCGAGTACTCGTAGAACACCTTCGTCTCGGGGACCCGCTTCTCGAACTCACGGCACAGCCGGGCGCCCTCGAGGGCGATGTCGATGATGCCCTGGCGGTCCGTGCGGAACACGACCTCCCGCTGCAGGACGCTCGTCGAGTTGTACAGATGGACGATCGCCTGCTTGGCACCCGCGATCGACTCGTACGTGCGCGCGATCAGGTGCTCGCGCGCCTGCGTCAGCACCTGGATCGTGACGTCGTCGGGGATCAGGTCTTCTTCGATCAGCTGCCGGACGAAGTCGAAGTCCGTCTGGCTGGCCGACGGGAAGCCGACCTCGATCTCCTTGTAGCCCATCCGCACCAGGAGGTCGAACATGATGCGCTTGCGCTCGGGGCTCATCGGGTCGATGAGCGCCTGGTTGCCGTCGCGAAGGTCGACCGCGCACCACCGCGGTGCCGTCGTGATGCGCTGTGCGGGCCAGGTGCGGTCGGGCAGGTCGACCGCGATCTGCTCGTGGTACGGGCGGTACTTGTGCACCGGCATGCCCGAGGGCTTCTGAGTGTTCTGCATGATCGTCGCTTTCGTTCTCTCGTCGAATGGCGGGCCGACGACAAGCTCCGCGACGAGGGGGGCCCTAGATCGAGGCCTCGTCGCGGCAGCTAAGGAGAAGCGAGCCTGCACGCATGACCCCAGGCTACACCCGTCCCCGACGGGCATGCGAACCTCGCGTCACAATCGCGTGAGACGATCCCGCCGTCCGCGACACTCGACGGATATGACACGTCACCGTCGACCTCTCCTCGTCACGCTGGGCGCGGCGTCCGTCCTCGCCCTGGCCGGCTGCGCGACCCCCGCGGGCTCAGCTGCGCCCTCGGCGGCGAGCGACGCGCCCGTGGGCGCCTCGCTCGGCTCGCTGTGGCCCGCTCCCCCGCAGGGCGATGTGATCGCGCAGGGCACCGTGATGGACGTCGGCGGCGAGGCCGAGCTGTGTCTCGGCCCGATTGCGGAGTCCTACCCCCCGCAGTGCAGTGGCATCCCGATCGCCGGCTGGACGTGGGAGGGCGTCGACGGCTCGGAGTCCTCGGGCGACACCACGTGGGGCGCGTACGCGGTGCAGGGCACGTACGACGGCGAGGAGTTCTCCCTCTCGCAGCCGCCCGTCATGCTGGCGCTGTACGACCCGATGATGCCGGACGATCCGACGGGCGGCGAGCCCGGTCAGGGCGACGAGGCCACGCTCGCCGAGATCCAGGACGAGCTCCCCGAGATCCTGCAGGAGGCGTACCTCGGGTCGTCGGTCGAGAACGGCTGGCTCTTCATCGACGTCGTGTGGGACGACGGCACGTGGCAGAAGGCTGCCGACGACGACTACGGCGACGACACGGTCATCGTCCGGTCGGCGATGCGTCCGATCGACGGCTGATCCGGCGTCAGAACCGTCAGAACCGTCAGAAGCCGAGCCGGCCCAGCTGCTTCGGGTCGCGCTGCCACTCCTTGGCGACGCGCACATGGAGCGAGAGGAACACGCGGGTGCCGACGAGCGGTTCGATGCCGGCGCGGGCGCGCTTGCCCACATCGGCCAGACGCGACCCCTTGCGGCCGATGATGATGGCCTTCTGGCTGTCGCGCTCGACGACGATGTTCGCGTAGATGTCGGTCAGGTCGGAGTCCTCGCGCGGCCCCATGTCTTCGATGGTGACGGCGATCGAGTGCGGCAGCTCGTCGCGCACGCCCTCGAGCGCGGCTTCGCGGATGATCTCGGCGACGCGATCCTCCATGGACTCATCGGTCACGACGTCCGCCTCGTAGAGCGCCGGCCCCTCGGGCATGAGGACGAGCAGCTCGTCGGTGAGCACGTCCAGCTGCTCCCGGGTGAGCGCGGACAGCGGGATGACCGCGGCCCAGTCCTCGCGCAGGGAATCGACCTCCATGAGGCGCTCGGTGATCTGGTCACGGGTGGCCGCGTCGGTCTTGGTCACGATCGCGACCTTCTTCGCCCGGGGGTAGCCGTCGAGCGACTCCGCGATACGACGGTCACCGGGCCCGACCTTCTCGGTCGCGGGCACGCAGAACCCGATCACGTCGACGTCGCCGAGCACCTGCTCCACGAGGCTGTTCAGCCGCTCGCCGAGCAGCGTGCGCGGCTTGTGGATGCCGGGGGTGTCGACGATCACGAGCTGGCCGGCCGGCCGGTTGACGATGCCGCGGATCGCGCGGCGGGTCGTCTGCGGCTTGTCGCTGGTGATGGCGACCTTCTCGCCGACGAGGGCGTTGGTCAGCGTCGACTTGCCGACGTTCGGTCGTCCGACGAAGGTGACGAAGCCGGAGCGGGTCGTCTCGGTCATGGGCGGTCGCCTCTCCTCTGGACGCGCACCTCGCCGGTGCGGGTCGACACGATGTGGATCTCGGCGGTGCGGGGCACGCGACCGTTCTGCTCGTCCGGGTCGGCGGACTCCCCGCGCTCGACGAAGACGGTGGAGATGCCGCGGCCGCGACCGCGCGAGGCGCCGCCGGTCATGACCAGCCCGCCGTACTCGGCGGTCGCGCCCGGCTGCGGCACGCGACCGAGGGCCTTGCCGAGCAGTCCCCCGATGGAGTCGACGTCCTCGTCCTCGAGGTCGATGCCGAACAGGTCGCCCACCTCGTCGAGGCCGAGCCGCGCGCTGACACGGTAGTGCCCCGGCTCGATCTCGGTCACCTCGTCGGAGCGCGGGTCGTACTCGTCGGCGATCTCGCCGACGAGTTCCTCGATAAGGTCCTCGAGCGTGACGAGGCCCGACACGCCGCCGTACTCGTCGATGACGAGGCACACGTGGACGGCGTCGCGCTTCATCTGCTGCAGGAGCGTCTCGGCCTTCATCGACTCCGGCACGAAGACCGCCGGTCGCGCGATGCGCGTGACGGGCGCGTCGCGCCAGCCGGACTCGTCGCGGAAGCCGAACTGCACGAGGTCCTTGAGGTACAGCACGCCGACCACGTCGTCCGCCTCGTCGTCGACGATCGGGATGCGCGAGATGCCCTTGTCGAGGAAGATCGACATCGCCTCGCGCGTCGAAGCCGTGGCATCCACGGTGACCATGTCTGTTCTCGGCACCATGACGGCCCGCACGAACGTGTCGGTGAAATCGAAGACCGAGTGGATCAGTTCGCGGTCGTCCTGCTCGATCAGCTCGTTCTCGGCGGCCTCGTCGATGATGCTGAGCAGCTGCTCCTCCGAAGCGAAGGATGCCCCGCGGGATGCTCCGGGCGTGATGCGCGTGCCGAGCGCGACGAGACCGTGCGCGAGGGGCCCGAGAATGATGCGGACGCCGCGGATGACCGGTGCGGCGCCCCGCAGCAGCCCCTTGGCGTGCTGCCGGCCGACGTTGCGCGGACTCGCTCCGACGACGACGTACGAGATGCCGGTCATCAGCACCGCGGCGGCGAGCATCGCCCACCAGATGCTGTCGAACAGGATGGTGAACGCGACGGTGACGAGCACGGCGGCGGTGGTCTCGGCGAGAACGCGGATGAAGATCACGGCGTTCGTGTGCGCTTCGGGGTCAGCGGCGATCCGCCGCAGCGCGGACGCGTTGCGACCGGACGCGCCGAGCTCGGCGAGGTCGGCCCGGGAGGTCACGCTCAGGGCGGCGTCGATGGCCACCATGAGGGCGCCGAACGCCAGCAGCAGGGCGGCGGCGGCGAGGAGGAGTCCAGCGGTCATGCGCGATTACGGCGGCGTTCCACGGCCTGGAACGCCGTGATCAGCTCGCGCTGGAGCCCGAACATCTCGCGCTCCTCCTCGGGCTCGGCGTGGTCGAAGCCGAGCAGGTGCAGCAGCCCGTGGGTCGTCAGCATGACGAGCTCGTCCATCGTGGAGTGCTTCGCGGCGACGGCCTGCGTCTCGGCCACCTGCGGGCAGAGCACGATGTCGCCGAGCAGACCCGCCGGCGTCGGCATGTCCTCGGTGCCGGGGCGCAGCTCGTCCATCGGGAAGCTCAGCACGTCGGTGGGTCCGGGCTCGTCCATCCACTGCACGTGCAGCGCCTCCATCGCCCCCTCGTCCACGAGGAGGATGGCGACGTCGGCCTCGGGGCTCACATGCAGCTCGGAGAAGTTGTTCTCCATCAAGCGCAGCAGCACGGTCTCGTCGACCGCGATCCCCGACTCGTTGCTGATCTCGATCGTCATGAGCGTCCTCGCTTCGGAAGGTGGTCGCGCGGGTTCTGCGGCCGCATGCCGGCGCGCCGCTCGGCGCGGTTGGCGAACTCGGACGCCTCGTCCCGCTCGCGGCGGGCGGCGATGCGGCGCTCGTCGTACTCGCTGTAGGCGTCGACGATGCGGCCGACCAGGGTATGACGGACCACGTCGTCGCTGGTGAGGTACGAGAAGTGGATGTCGTCGATCTCTCCCAGCACCCGCGTGACGAGTCGCAGCCCCGACGCGCCCTGGGGCAGGTCGATCTGCGTGATGTCTCCCGTGACCACCATGCGCGTGCCGAAGCCGAGGCGCGTGAGGAACATCTTCATCTGCTCGGGAGTCGTGTTCTGCGCCTCGTCGAGCACGACGAACGAGTCGTTCAGCGTGCGACCGCGCATGTACGCCAGCGGGGCCACCTCGATCGTGCCGGTGGCCATGAGCTTGGGAACGAGCTCGGGGTCCATCATCTCGTTCAGCGCGTCGTAGAGCGGGCGCAGGTACGGGTCGATCTTGTCTGTGAGCGTGCCCGGGAGGAACCCGAGGCGCTCGCCGGCTTCGACGGCCGGTCGCGTCAGGATGATGCGGTTGACCTCCTTGCGCTGCAGTGCCTGGACGGCCTTGGCCATGGCCAGATACGTCTTGCCGGTGCCCGCGGGACCGATGCCGAAGACGATCGTGTTCTCCTCGATCGCGTCGACGTAGGCCTTCTGGCCGAGCGTCTTCGGGCGGATCACCTTGCCGCGCGATGACAGGATCGCCTCGCCGAGCACCTCGGACGGGCGCGGTCCGCCCTCGGTGCGCAGGATGCGGCTCGACGACGACACGTCGGCGGGGTCGAGGCCCTGCCCGGCCTTCGTCATGGCCAGCAGCTCGTCGACGAGCGAGCGCGCTGCGGCCACCGCATCCGCCTCCCCCGTCAGCGTGATCTCGTTGCCGCGCACGTGCACGTCGACGCCGGGATGCTCCTTCTCCACGACGCGCAGCAGGCGGTCCTGCGGTCCCAGCAGCTGCACCATGGCGACGCCGTCGGCGTACACCCGGTCGATCACCGGATCATGGGGTTGTTCGTCAGGCACCAAGGCTCGCTTCCTCGAGTCCTCCGGCGAGCACATGGGCGTGCACGTGGAAGACGGTCTGGCCCGCATTCGGACCGGTGTTGAAGATCAGACGGAAGTCGCCGTCGGAGTGCTCGGCCGCCAGGCTGTTGGCGAGGCCGATCATCTCGGCCATCAGCTCGGGGTCGCCCGCGGCGAGCTCGACGACGTTGCGGTACTCCTGTGTCTTGGGGATCACCAGCAGGTGCACCGGAGCCTTGGGGGCGATGTCGCGGATGGCGAACGTGTTCTCGGTCTCGGCGATGATCTCGGACGGGATCTCCCCGTTGCGGATGCGCGTGAAGATCGATGACTCGCTCATCCCGCAAGTCTACCGACGAGGCTCCGGCGCGGGTCGGGGGCGGATCGTCGCGGCGAGAGGCCCGCTCACCACCGGCCGAGCGACGCGCTCACGACCGCCAGCGCCGCCGGCCCTGCCGTCGACGTGCGCAGCACGCTCTCGCCGAGACGGACGAGCACGGCCCCTGCGGCCTCGAGCTCGGCGAGCTCCTCCGCCGCGATGCCGCCCTCGGGGCCGACCACGAGCAGCACGTCCGATTCCTCGCCGGCGAGGTCGACGCCGGTGAGGCGCGCGACGCCGGTCGGTTCGAGGACGAGGGTGCGGGATGCCGCGGCCCGGCGCACCAGTTCGCGGGTCGTCACCAGCGGCGAGACCTCGGGGATCCACGCGCGATGCGCCTGCTTGGCCGCTTCGCGCACGATCGTCGCCCAGCGGGCGCGGCCCTTCTCGGCCTTCGCGGCGTCCCATCGCGAGATGCTGCGGGCAGCCTGCCACGGCACGATCTCGTCGATCCCGAGTTCGGTCGCCGCCTGCACGGCGAGTTCGTCGCGGTCGCCCTTGGCGAGCGCCTGCACGAGCACGACGCGCGGACGTGGGGCCGCGGCATCCGTCCGCGATTCGATCCTCACCACGACCTCGCGTGGCGCCACCGACTCGCACCGGCCCGTCAGCCAGGCGCCGAGGCCGTCCCCGACCGTGACCTCCTCGCCGGCGCGCACGCGGCGCACCGACGCGGCGTGGTGCGCCTCCGCACCCGTGAGCACGACGGTGTCGCCGGGACCGGCGTCGGTCGGCTCGTCGAGCACGAAGTGCAGTGCCACCGTCAGCCCCGGAACCGGTCGCGCAGCTTGGCGAACAGGCCCTGGTGGAACTCGGACAGCCGGGGCGGCGGTGCCTTCGTGCGCTTGGCGAAGTCCTCGATGAGGGCGCGCTCCTTGCCGTCGAGGCGCGTCGGGGTGACCACGTGCACGCCGACGCGCAGATCGCCGCGCTGAGTGCCGCGCAGCGGCGTGATGCCGCGGCTCTTGATCGTGAGCACGTCGCCGGCCTGCACGCCCGGGCGGATCTCGAGCTCGACCGGTCCGTCGAGCGACTGGATCGTCGTCGTCGTGCCGAGGATCGCGTCGGGCATCGACACCTCGAGCGTCGCGAGCAGGTCGTCGCCGTCGCGGCTGAAGACCTCGTGCGGCGTGACGTTCACCTCGATGTAGAGGTCGCCGTTGGGGCCGCCGGCGGGGCCGACCTCGCCGGATCCGGGAAGCTGCAGCCGCAGGCCGGTCTCGACGCCGGCGGGGATGTCGAGCGAGACGGTGCGGCGCGCGCGCACGCGCCCCTGACCCTGGCATGTCGCGCACGGGTACGGGATGGTCGTGCCGTAGCCCTGGCAGACGTTGCAGGGCTGGTTGGTGAGCACGTTGCCGAGCAGGCTGCGCACCTGGCGCTGCACGTGGCCGGTGCCGTGGCAGATGTCGCATGTGACCGGCGTCGTGCCGGGCTGGCAGCACGAGCCCTGACACGTGTCGCACAGCACCGCCGTGTCGACCTCGATGTCACGGTGCACGCCGAAGACGACGTCGCCGAGCTCGAGGGTCACACGCACGAGGGCGTCCTGACCGCGCTCGCGCCGCGAGCGCGGTCGACCCGCTCGCCCGCCGCCCCCGCCCGCCGCGCCGAAGAACGTCTCGAAGATGTCGTTGAACCCGCCGAACCCGCCGGCACCGCCGAACGGGCTGTCGCTGCCGCCCATGTCGTAGCGGGCGCGCTGATCGGGGTCGCTCAGCACGTCGTAGGCGTGCGTGACGAGCTTGAACCGCTCGGATGCCTCTTCGCCCGGATTGACGTCGGGGTGCAGCTCCCGTGCGAGGCGCCGGTACGCCTTCTTGATCTCGTCGAGGGATGCGTCCTTCGAGACGCCGAGGACCTCGTAGTGGTCAGCCACATTCGCCTTCCTGCCCGCGGGAGCCCGCGGGGATCGTTCGTGTGCGCGTCCGCGTCAGCGGCTGCTCTCGTCTTCCTCGAGCATCCGCGTGAGGTAGCGCGCGACGGCTCTGACCGCCGCGAGGTTGGTGGGGTAGTCCATGCGGGTCGGGCCCATGATGCCGACCCGGGCGCGCGATCCCGTCGCGTCATAGTCGCTGGCGACGACCGAGGCCTCCGACAGGCCGAAGGGCTCGTTCTCGCGTCCGATGCTGGCGGCGAGGCCCTTCTCGTCGGCGACCATCTCGCCCATCAGCCGCAGGATCGTGACCTGCTCCTCGATCGCCTCCAGGAGGGGATAGATGCTCCCGCGGAAATCGGCTTCGCGGCGGGCGAGCGTCGCGCTGCCGGCCATGACGAGGCGATCCTGGCGGAATTCGTCGAGCTCTTCGGCCACCACGCGCACGATCTCGGCCGTCGCGGCCTCATGGGGCGCGGTCATGACCGCGGCGTTGCCGAGCCGCTCCGCGATGCGGGTGAGTCCGTCGCGGACCGAGCGGCCGACCAGCAGCGTGCCGAGCTCGGCGCGGATGCGCGCGAGGTCGGCCTCGTCGAAGTCGTCGCGCACGAAGGCCATCCGCTGCGAGACGCGGCCGGTGTCGGTGACCACGATCACGAGCATCCGCCCGCCGCCGAGCTGCACGAGTTCGACGTGGGTCACGTTCGCGCGGGCGAACGACGGGTACTGCACGATCGCGACCTGACCGGTCAGCTGGGTGAGTGCGCGGACGGTGCGCGCCAGCACGTCGTCGAGATCGCCCGGACCCTCGAGGAACGAGGTGATCGCCGTGCGCTGCGCCGTGGACAGCGGGCGCACGTCGGCGAGGTGGTCGACGAAGACGCGGTAGCCCTTGTCGGTGGGCACGCGACCCGACGACGTGTGCGGCGCCGCGATGAGCTCTTCGTCCTCGAGCAGGGCCATGTCGTTGCGGATGGTCGCCGCCGACACGCCGAAGGCGTGGCGCTCGACGATCGCCTTGCTGCCGACCGGCTCGCGCGTGTCGACGTAGTCCTCGACGATCGCGCGCAGCACCTGGAGCCCTCGCTCGCTGACCATCCCGCCTCCTCACGCCGCTGCTGGCACTCGCATGACTGGAGTGCCAATTCTACCGGATGCCCCGACCCGCAGCCGGGAGCGTGACAGGCGGATCCGCTACTCGGTGAGCGCGCGCACGACGGCATCGGCGAGCAGGCGACCGCGCAGCGTGAGCACGATCCGGCCGTGGAGCGCCGTCGGCCCGTCCACGAGCCCGTCCGCGATGAGCGCCGCGACCGCACGCCGCCCTTCGCCGAGCAGCTCCGAGACGGGCAGCCCCTCACGGATGCGAGTGCGCAGCAGCACGTTCTCGAGCGTCCGCGCCTCCACGTCGGGCACCTCGCGCGCGGCGGCCGGGGACTCCCCCACCGAGAGGCGCTGCGCGTACGCGGCAGGGTGCTTGACGTTCCAGAACCGCACGCCGGCGACGTGGCTGTGCGCGCCGGGGCCGAACCCCCACCAGTCGGTGCCCTGCCAGTACGCCAGGTTGTGCTGCGAGCGCTGGTGGACGCCGCGCGACCAGTTCGACACCTCGTACCAGTCGAAGCCGGCCGCCGCGAGCAGCTCGTCGGCGAGCTCATACATGTCCGCCTGCAGGTCGTCGTCGGGCGCAGGCACCTCGCCACGGCGGATCTGCCGGGCGAGCTTCGTGCCGTCCTCGATGATCAGCGCGTACGCCGACACGTGGTCGGGCGCGAGGCTGATCGCGGTGTCGAGGGACGCGCGCCAGTCGTCGAGCGACTCCCCCGGCGCGCCGTAGATGAGGTCGACGCTCACATCGAGGCCGGCTGCGCGCGCTGCGGCGACCGCGGTGCGCACGTTCGCCGGGTCATGCGTGCGGTCGAGCGCCGCGAGCACGTGGGGAACGGCCGACTGCATGCCGATGGACAGCCGGGTGACTCCGGATGCCGCGAGCTCGGCCGCGACCGCATCGGTGACCGTGTCGGGGTTGGCCTCGACCGTCACCTCGGCGCCCTCGGCGATGCCGAACGCCCCGCGCACGCCCTCGAGCATGCGGCCGAGGTCCCCGGGCGGGAGAAGCGTCGGGGTGCCGCCGCCGAAGAAGACGGTCGAGGCGGGGCGCAGCGGTCCGGTGCGCTCCAGCACTCCGCGCGCCAGGGCGACCTCGCGCAGCAGGGTGTCGGCGTACTGGTCCTGGCGCGCGCCGCGCAGCTCGTCGGACGTGTACGTGTTGAAGTCGCAGTAGCCGCAGCGCACGCGGCAGAACGGCACGTGCAGGTACACGCCGAACGGCGTCGCCGCGTCGATCGTCGTGCCCGGCGGGAAGGAGCCGTCGGCGGGGACCGGCTCGCCGAGGGGAAGCGCGGAGCCCATCAGCAGCTCACGCGGGCGTCGTGTACAGCGGCGAGATCGCCCGCAGGTACCGCGTGAAGAGCTCGCGTCGGCGGCGGCGGATCAGGCCGGGCAGCAGACGGTAGACGAATGACGACGGCGCATCGAAGGCGCGCACGGTGAACCACACCTCGTCGTTGTCGTGCCACTCGAGCATGAACGACTCCTCGCCGCTCACGACGGAGTCGCCCACCGTGCCGAGGGCGAACCCGATGCGCCGCGGCTCTTCGACCGCGAAGATGACGCGCAGCTCGGCATCGGCGCGCAGTCCTCGCACGCGACCATCGACGCGGATCGTCGTGCCCGCGCCGACGTAGGGCGTGCCGTCGGCGTCGTAGCGGAGGTCGGACTCGGACCGACTGGGTGCGATGGGGTTGCCCTCGCCGTCGAAGCTCACGCCGGAGTACATCGGCCCGGCGGCCGGCCGCACGTCCTTCACGGTGAGGCCGGCACCGCGCTGCGCGGTCCACGACATCAGCGCCTCGCCGGCGCCCAGGAAACGCGCCTCGCCGCTGCCGATGCGCCACGACTCCTCCGCCGGAATGCTGCGCTCCGGCGGGTAGTGCATGAGGTCGGCCGCCTGCGTCGCCCCGACGGCGGCGTAGTCGACGGTGTCGTCCCGGAAGTTCCCTCGACGCATGACGACCAGCCTACTTCGCCGACTTCCCCTCGACGTCGCCCGAGAGAGCGGCGATGAACGCCTCCTGGGGGACCTCGACGCGACCGACCATCTTCATGCGCTTCTTGCCCTCTTTCTGCTTCTCGAGCAGCTTGCGCTTTCGCGTGATGTCACCGCCGTAGCACTTGGCGAGCACGTCCTTGCGCATGGCCCGGATGTTCTCGCGGGCGATGATGCGGGCGCCGATGGCGGCCTGGATGGGCACCTCGAACTGCTGGCGCGGGATGAGCTTGCGGAGCCGCTCAGTCATCATCGTGCCGTAGGCGTACGCCTTCTCGCGGTGCACGATCGAGCTGAACGCGTCGACCTTGTCACCCTGCAGCAGGATGTCGACCTTCACGAGGTCGGCCTCCTGGCTGCCTGCCGGCTCGTAGTCGAGGCTCGCGTAGCCCTGCGTGCGGCTCTTCAGCTGGTCGAAGAAGTCGAAGACGATCTCGCCGAGGGGCATGTTGTAGCGCAGCTCGACGCGCTCCTCCGAGAAGTACTCCATGCCCAGCAACGAGCCGCGCCGCCCCTGGCAGAGCTCCATCACCGTGCCGACGAAGTCCTTGGGCAGCAGGATGGCCGCCTTGACCATCGGCTCGCTCACCGAGGCGACGCGGCCGTCGGGGTACTCGCTGGGGTTGGTGACGACCACGGTCTCGCCGGTGTCGGTGAGCACCTCGTACACGACGCTGGGCGCCGTCGTGATGAGGTCGAGGCCGAACTCGCGCGAGAGGCGCTCGGTGATGATCTCGAGGTGCAGCAGGCCCAGGAAGCCGCAGCGGAAGCCGAAGCCGAGCGCCACCGAGGTCTCGGGCTCGTACTGGAGCGAGGCATCCGAGAGCTTCAGCTTGTCGAGTGCCTCACGGAGGTCGCCGTAGTCACTGCCGTCGATCGGGTAGATGCCCGAGAAGACCATCGGCTTCGGATCGGTGTAGCCCGGCAGTGCGTCGGTCGCCGGCTTGCGGTGGGTCGTGATCGTGTCGCCGACCTTCGACTGGCGCACGTCCTTCACACCGGTGATGAGGTAGCCCACCTCACCCACGCCGAGGCCCTTGGTGGGCACCGGCTCGGGGCTCGAGACGCCGATCTCGAGCAGGTCGTGGGTCGCCGTGGTCGACATCATCTGGATGCGCTCCCGCGGGGAGAGCTTGCCGTCGATCATGCGGACGTAGGTCACGACGCCGCGGTAGGAGTCGTACACCGAGTCGAAGATCATGGCCCGGGCCGGGGCATCCGCGTCGCCCTTCGGGGCCGGGATCTCGCCGACCAGGCGGTCCAGCAGCTCCTCGACGCCCTGACCGGTCTTGCCGCTCACCCGCAGCACGTCGTCGGGCGAGCCGCCGATGAGGTTCGCGAGCTCCTTGGCGAAACGGTCGGGATCGGCGGCGGGGAGGTCGATCTTGTTGAGGACGGGGATGATGTGCAGGTCGTTGTCGAGCGCCAGGTAGAGGTTGGCGAGCGTCTGGGCCTCGATGCCCTGAGCGGCGTCGACGAGCAGGATCGCGCCCTCGCAGGCCGCGAGCGAACGGCTCACCTCGTAGGTGAAGTCCACGTGGCCGGGCGTGTCGATCATGTTGAGCGCGAACGTGCCCTCGGCCGTCTGCCACGGCATCCGCACCGCCTGCGACTTGATCGTGATGCCGCGCTCGCGCTCGATGTCCATGCGGTCGAGGTACTGCGCGCGCATGTCGCGGTCGGCGACGACGCCGGTGATCTGCAGCATCCGATCGGCCAGCGTCGACTTTCCGTGGTCGATGTGGGCGATGATGCAGAAGTTGCGGATCAGCTCGGGCGGGGTCGCGGACGGCTCGAGAGGCTTCAGGGCGCGCGGTGACATATCCCGTCGATTCTACGGGTGAGGGATGCCTCCACCCTGCGCAGTCGCTGGATCCCTGCGGGCGGGCATCCTGCCGAGGCTTCGAGCGGCGCGCGGGCGCGCTCGCTAGCCTGGGGCGATGGTCGTGCAGGTGGTGCTGGTGCACGGCATCCGCACGTCCGCGACCATGTGGCGCTCGCAGATCGAGTACCTCGCAGAGCGCGGCAACCCCGTGACGCCGGTCGACCTGCCCGGCCACGGGTCGCGCATGTCGGAGGAGTTCACCCTCGAGGGCGCCCTCGCGACGATCGATGACGCGGTGCGGGATGCCTCGGCCCGCGGGCCGGTGCTGCTGGCGGGTCACTCGATGGGAGGCCTCATCTCGATCGAGTACGTCGGCCAGGAGGACACGCCACCGGTCGCGGCCTTCATCGCCGCGTCGTGCACCGCGATCCCCCGCGGAGTGGGCCTCGCGACCTACCGCATGCTCGCCCGCGGGTTCGACTCGCTCCCCGACCGCGGCATGTGGCTGACCAACCGCATGCTCGACCGCATCCTGCCCCCCGAGACGCGCGACGACTTCGGCGCCGGCGGCTACGCGCTGGACGCACAGGACGTCGCGCTGCGCAGCCTGTCGGTGCTCGACCTCCTCGCCGCGCTGCGGCACATCGAGGTGCCGCTCTGGTTCGTCAACGGACAGTACGACCAGCTGCGCGTCAACGAGCGGCTCTTCCTCGAGCTGGCTCCGCACGCCGAGCTCGTGGTCGTGCCGCGCACGACCCACCACGTCACGGTGATGCGACCGCAGGTGTTCAACGCGCTCCTGAACCTGGCGATCACGACGCTCGAGCAGACCTGATAAACTCGGTGATTGGCTTGCGTGCGGGGTCCCACCTCCGCACGACGCCGCGAGCGGCCCCTCTACCCGTAACGCGGCAAATCCCATCCATCAGACACGAAAGAACTTCACCGTGGCGAACATCAAGTCGCAGATCAAGCGCAACAAGACCAACGAGAAGGCGCGCGAGCGCAACAAGGCCGTCAAGAGCGAGCTGAAGACCGAGGTGCGTCGCACCCGCGAGGCCGTCGCCGCGGGCGACAAGGCCGCCGCCGAGAAGGCGCTGCAGAAGGCGACCAAGAAGCTCGACAAGGCCGTGAGCAAGGGCGTCATCCACGAGAACCAGGCCGCGAACCGCAAGTCGGCCATCGCGAAGCAGGTCGCCGCGCTCTGATCCTCACCGGATTCGATCGAAGGCCCGTCCCTCTGGGGGCGGGCCTTCGGCGTTGAGGGGGCGGCCCCGGTTGCTGACGCGTCGGGATGCGGCTTACGCGCCGTAGGGCGCGCGCGTCGCGATCACCGTGATGAGGCGCTCGAGCGCGAACACCGCATCGCGAGAGCCGCCTTTCACCTCGGCGTCGGCTCGCGCGGCGGCCTGGATGGCACCGCCGAGCGACGCCTCGTTCCAGCCGGAGAGGTCGCGACGGGCGCGGTCGACCTGCCAGTCCTTGAGTCCGAGCCGGCCGGCGAGGGCGGCGGCGGGCTCACGACTGCCGGCGACCCTGGCCATGGTGCGCAGCTTCATCGCGATGGCTGCGACAAGCGGCACGGGGTCGGCCCCGGAGGCGAGAGCGTGGCGGAGGGCGATCAGAGCGTCACCGTAGCGACCTGCGATCGCGGTATCGGCGACGGTGAACGCCGAGGTCTCGACGCGGCCGCCATAGTAGCGCTCGACGACCTGCTCGGTGATGTCGCCGGGCACGTCGGCGATGAGCTGCTGGCACGCGGCGGCGAGCTCGGTGACGTCGTCGGCGAACGCCGACACGAGCGCTCGGAGCGCGGGGGGCGCGATGCGCTTCTTCGCAGCCTGGAACTCGCCCGCCGCGAAGTCGAAGCGATCGGAGTCGCGCTTGATGGCCGGGCAGGCGACCTCGACTCCGCCGCCGTGGCCGGCGCGGATGGCGTCGAGCAGCTTCTTGCCGCGCACGCTCGCGCCGGTGTGCCGCAGCACCACCGTCGCGCCGTCCTGCGGCGCCGCGAGGTACGAGATCGCCTCGGCCAGGAACGCGTCGGAGCACTTCTCGACGCCTGTCACGCGCACCAGACGCGGCTCGCCGAAAAGCGACGGCGAGGCCACCCCAAGGAGCGAACCGGCGGCGTAGTCGTCGGCGCGCAGGTCGGAGACCTCGAGACTCGGGTCTTCGGCGCGGAGGTAGTCGCGGACTCCGGCGATCGCCCGCTCGGCGCAGACGTCTTCGGGGCCGGAGACGAGCACGATGGGCGCCGGCTGGGGTGCCCGCCATGAGAGCTGCGGGATCGCGCTGCGCGCTGCCTTCGAGGGGGCGCGTCGCGCAGTCGATGCCATGTCTCCAGCCTACCGAGCACCCCCGACTCAGCCGCCGCGTTCGCGCCACACCGAGACGGCGTCGCCACTCCCCCACATCGCGACGATGCCGTCGATATCCGTGCGGGCGATCCGAGCGCCGAGCCCCGTGAGCGCATCGAGGATCTCGGCGCGCGGATGACCGTAGTCGTTGCCCGCGCCGACCGTGAAGAGGGCGAGGCCTGGCTGCGCCGCGGCGTAGAACGCGACATCCTGATCCGCGCTGCCGTGGTGAGCGACCTTGACGACGGCATAGGCCGGTTGGAGTGCACCGGATGCTTCGAGCGCGCGCTGCGGGGACGCGGAGAGGTCGCCCAGCAGCAGCATCGTCGGGATCCCTCCCCCGCGCACGTCGAGCACGATGCTGGCGTCGTTGCCCGAGGGGAAGGCGCGACTCCGGGCGGTCGGCCACAGCACGCGCCACCGCGCCTCACCGAAGGTACCGCTCAGCCCGGAGCGTGCGGCGGTCAGCTGCGCACCCCCTTGCGCGAGCTCCTCCAGCACGCGCCTGTCGTCGCCGGACGCTGTGGGGCCGTGGAGCACCGTTCCGACGCGCCCGGCCACCGCGTCGACGCCGCCGGCGTGATCGAGGTCGAAGTGCGTCAGCACGAGGAGGTCGACGCGCCCCACCCCGGCGCGGTCGAGGCAGGCTGTGAGCGACTCGGGTGCGGGGCCGGTGTCGATCAGCGCCACCGCGCCGCCCGAGCGCAGCAGGATCGCGTCGCCCTGCCCGACGGCGCACGCCAGGACCGTCCAGTCCTGCGGCAGGGTCCACCGGCCACCCACCGACGTGAGCAGTCCGGAGCCGGCGACGACGCCGGTCACAATCGATAAGACGACGGCCGCCAGAGCGACGGTGACTCGCGCGCGGCGGGTGGAGCGCCGCACCGCGATCACGACGCCTGCAGCGAGCCCCACAGCCGCCAGGGCGACCGCACCGTGCACGCCGTCGATCCACGGGAGCAGGTTGCCCGGCAGGTCGCTGAACGTCGTCGCCGTACCGGCGATCCACGCAGCCGGCACCCACGCGAGGGCGGCGAGACCGTCCTGCAGCCACGGCACCGGCGCCGTCAGGCAGGCGGCGAGCCCCACGATGGTGGCGACGGGGGCGGCCGGCGCCGCCAGCAGGTTCGCGACGACGCCGTAGAGGGGCACCTGCGGCGCGATCAGCACCAGCAGCGGGCCGCACGCGAGCTGCGCCGCCAGCGGCACGGCGATGGCCAAGGCCAGTGCACGCGGCAGCGCCCGTTCCAGGCCGCGGGCAAGCGGCCGCGCGAACAGCAGCAGCGAGCCGGTGGCTGCGGCGGAGAGCGCGAATCCGAGCGAGACGGCCAGCCACGGGTCGGCGACGAGCAGCACCGCCACCGCGAGCGACAGGATCGACATGCCCGCACCCGGCCGCCCGAGCAGCACCGCCAGCATGGCGATCGCCGCCATGACGCCCGCGCGCACGACGCTCGGCTCGGGCGTCACGAGCACGACGAAGCCCGCAAGTGCGGCGAGTCCGGCGACCACGCGCAGGGCACGGACCGCACCGGCGGCCGCTGCGCCGAAGAACGCGAGACCGACGACGAGCGCGCAGTTCGCACCCGAGACCGCGGTGAGGTGCGACAGGGAGGACTCCTTCATGGCCGTGTCGAGCTCGGCCGAGACGATCGACGTATCGCCGACCGCCAGTCCGGGGACGAGCCCCGCCCCATCGCCTGGCAGGTCGGCGACCGCCGCCACCAGCCCCCGACGGAGCGCGGCCGTCACAGCTAACGTCTGCGGCGGTGGGCCGATCACCTCGACACCGCGCGTGCCGCTCACCTCCACCACCGCTCGTTCGCCCGGGCGGCCGCTGTGCGCTGTGCCCCGCACCTCGACTTCGGAGCCGACGTCGAGTTGGGCGTGCGGATGCACGTCGTCCGGGCTGACCCGTACGACGACATCGACCCGCACGGTGTGAGGGACATCGCCGACGGCGATCCGCGTCGCCAGCGCGTCGAACGCGAGGCTGCCGTCGACCCGGCGCTCGATCTTTCCCACGACGGTCGCGCGGACCTCGATCGCACGCCCGCCGTCGACGGCGAGCTCGGTCACGCCCGCCCGCGCGGGCTGCGCGAGCGCGACGTGCGACGCGACGGCTGCCGCCAGGGCGAGTGCGAAGGCGGCGACCACGACGGTCTGTCGGAGCCGCGTGTCGGCAGGTCGCCGAACGACGCCCCATGCGATCACGCCGAGCGCAGCTGCCCAGCACGCGATGGCCACGCCTCCGGCCGCCACAGGAAGGATCACGCAGACGGATGCCGCGACCCAGGCCGCCGCGGCTACCGGGACGAGCCGGAGCGTCAGCCGCAGCGGCACGTCAGACCACCACGAGATCGCGCAGCGCCTCGAGCATCTTGTCGCCGATGCCGGGCACGGCGAGCAGATCCTCGACGGACGTGAAGCGCCCGTTCTGCTCCCGCCAGTCGATGATGCGCTGCGCCATGGCCTCGCCGATACGCGGAAGCGTGTCGAGCGCCGCGACATCGGCCGTGTTGAGGTTGACCCGCCCGTCGCCCGCCTGCGCCGCGGGGCCGCCGGCGTCGGGGGTCTCCCCCAGCGCGGGGACATGCAGGTGCTCCCCGTCGGCAACCGGCCGGGCGAGGTTCACCGCGCTCTGGTCGGCATCAGCCGCGAATCCGCCGGCCGCGGCCACCGCATCCACGACGCGCGCGCCCGCAGCGAGCACGTAGAGCCCGGGAGCCGTGACCGCGCCCGACACGTGCACATACTGCGAGGCCGGGGTCGCGGCATCCGATCCGCGTTCATCGATGACGACCTGCTCGACGGGCGCTGACGCGCCGCGCAGGACGCCGATCGCCACCGTCACGGCAAGAGCCGCGATGACCAGCACGACGGCCGCGCCCAGCCCGAGTCGCCGTCTCGGCGACGCCGGGGACGGGTGTTCGGAGGCGGTCACCCGCCCACGCTAGGAGCGCACCGCTCAGCGGCGCCTCCCCCGCGTGGCAGCTGGGGACGCGTCGCGGCCCGGGCCTGCCGTGGAGGAGCCGATGGCGGGGGCCGCGGCCCGCGCTCAGCTCCTCCGCTCACCAGCGCAGCTGCGTGGTCGCGATCGCCCACCTGAAGATGAACCGACGCCGGCCGAGCGCTGATCGGCCGTCGCGCGCGCTGTTCTAGGGCCGCCCGCTACTTCCGCCGGAGTCGACGAGTAGCGGGTCGCTCAGAGTTGGATGCGACCGGTGCGCTCGCTGTCAGTACTTCGTCTCCTCTACGGAAGGAGTGTCTCGAGGTCCGGGAGTCGACGGTAGATGTCGGGGAGGCCGCGTACCCCGTTCCAGACGGCTTCGTGCGATAGTGCTAGGCCGGGTCCGGTGGTCGCCTCGGTGCCGGCGAGGCAGCGGACGACGTTCCACCGGGTGTGCTCAAGCCAGCCGCTGATCGAGAAGGCGAACCAGCTGGACCCCGTCGGCGGTAGCGTTCCGCCGTTGGCGACGTAGCCGTCGAGGACCGAGCGGAAGACGGCGGGCTTGACGTCGTCCAAGCCGGGTCCCTTGGCAAGACTCAGCGCAGTCGAGCCGAGTTCACCCGACAGGTCCAGCATCCCCGATAGTTCCCAGTCGAGCACCACAGGCCGACCGTCTCGAGAAAGCAAATTCCAGGGCTGGATGTCTCTGTGGGTCAACACTAGGGGACCCGGCAGGTGGCAGGTGTCGACGAATTCGGCGATCGCGAGGAGGGACTCGGTATGGGAGGCGAGCTCGTCTGCCCACGGTTGTCCGGTCTCCGATGCTCGTGCCGCGAGTTGGGGCCAGTCGCGGGACACTTGAGCCTTGATCGGGGGGTGGGTCCACTCGATGCCGAGCGCATGAATGCGCGCGAGGATCTCGCCGATCTCGAACGCATAAGACGGTGACACCGGCGCTTCGGGCACCTTCTCGCCGTCGACCCACCGGTGCACGAGAGTGTGTTCGCTGGCTGAAATCGGCTCCGGCATGGGGATACCCGCAGCGAACGCCGCGCGCTCGAGCCTCAACACGTCATCGAAGTGGTACGTCCACCGGCGGTCTAGGACATTCATCTCCTTGACCGCAAACGATCCTTCCTCCGTATCGAGCCGGTACAGACGGTTCGCGAACCCGCCTTCCACGCGGGTGATCGGCCGGATCGGCGCGCCCAGGTGCGAGAGGTTCATCACGCAAATCTAGATCAGGCACCGGAGTCGGCCGGGCGCCCTTTGGCGCGTCCGGTGCGCCGCTTCGGCTACGACCGACCAACCGACTGAACCGAGTTCGATGGTCGGGCCTGCTGATCGACAGACGGTCGTCTGGTTGTTCTTGGAGCAGGTACCCGATGAGTCGACGCCGGTTCTTGCAGCGGTGACGTGTGAGTGCGACGACGACGACATTGACTCGGGAACGCTGCGACTTGTCGGCACCACAGGGAATGCGGCGATATTCACGGCGTTCAGCGCTTCAGGCGAGCTGTGCGTGATCAGCAGCATTGACGTGTCGGCGAATGACTGGATGGTCGGGTCATCGTGTCAAAGTCCCGACTCGTTCAACGCGCGCGGCGCCGCACTGCGGATGACAAGCCCCACCGAATCGGTGGAGGCGTACCTGCTCCCCGACAGCGCGGTCGCCGCCCTCCACGCAGCCAGGAACCACCTCACCTCCGCAGACGCACCCAACGTCGTATTCATCGACGCCTATGAGACGGGCCGGGAGCGTGCGCGCTTGAGTAAGACGCTTCAGGAAGTGGGCGTGATGGTCTACCCAGAGGGCGAATCCAACGTCTACTGAGGACAGTCGTCGAGGTGGTTGCTTCGGCGCCGGACCACGAGTGCGCTCAGGCGTGCTCTGCGAAGACCTGGGCCGCGATGCCGTAGCCCTCGAACGCGCGCGCGACGCCGGCGTAGGCAGCGATCTGAATGAAGACCTCGACGAGCTCCTCCTTGGTGGCTCCGCTGTTGAGGGCGATGCGCAGCTGCCCGCGGAGTGGCTCGAGCACGCCGAGAGACGCCGCGATGGTCACGGAGACGAGCGCGCGCGTGCGGGTATCGAGGCGCTCGGTGCGCGGCCAGGCATCGCCGAACGCCTGGATGGTGGCGATCCGCTTGAAGTCCTCGGCGTTCTCCGGCTCCGTCGGTGCGGTCCCGAGGAAGCGCTCGAGGCGGAAGCCCAGGAGCTTTTCGGCCTCATCGAGCGCCGTCGCGTACTCGCGGTCAGTGGATTCGGGCATTGCGATCTCCTTGCGTCTGAGTGGGAAGTGAGCCGGCGCGCCGCGGGTCAAGCGGTGACGGGGAAGGGGGCGGGGAAAGGTTCGCCGATGTCGGCGGAGCGGCTGACGGCAGCCCACCGGAGATCCGAGGCCAAGAGATTCCGTTCAAGGGCGACGCTCATCTCGGTCGCGTTCACGCCGACAGGCAGGTTCTCCGGGATCTCAGACTGTTTCGCCAGGGCGACCAGGATCTCGGCCACACGTGCCGGATCACCCGGGGCGTCGCTCGCGAGGGGCCGCAGCATGCCGCCGGCCGCACCGACGGTGCTCGCGTACTCTTCCGGCACATCGTGGACCTCCATCGACGACCCCGCCCAGTCCGTGCGGAAACCGCTGGGCTCGACGACGAGGACCTTCGTGCCGAACGGTGCGATCTCGGCACGGAGCGAGCGACTGAAGCCGTCGATCGCGAACTTCGCGGCCTGGTAGGAGCCGAGACCCGGCGTGCCGCCGACGCGTCCGCCCACGGAGGAGAACTGGACGATGAGGCCGCTCCCCTGTTCGCGAAGCATGGGGATCGCCGCTCGGGACACGTGGTAGACGCCCCAGAAGTTCGTCTCGAACTGCTGCCGGAAATCGCCCTCCGATGCCGTCTCGATCGGCGCCACATTGGCGTATCCGGCGTTGTTCACAATGACGTCGATGCGCCCGAAGCGCTCGCGCGCCTCGTGCAGGGCGACCGCGACACGGCGCGGATCGGTGACGTCGAGCGCCAGCGGGAGGATGCTGTCGCCGAACTCGGCAACCACGTCATCGAGTTGCTCGGGCCGGCGTGCGGTGGCGACGACGCGATCGCCCGCACGCAGTGCCGCGAGAACGAGAGCACGACCGAAGCCCCGCGAGGAGCCGGTGACAAACCATGTCTGATTCATGGGGTTAATGAAACACCATTGTGCTAAATAGTGCAACCCTGTTGCGCTACGCTGTTGTCATGCATGAATCCGCATCGTTCCAGCGCGCGCGCTCCTCCGAGGCGAAGGCGGTGCGCGAGCGGGCGATCCTGGACGCCGCCCGCACGCTGGCCGCCGAACGGAGCATCCGCGCGATCACGTTGACCGATATCGCTGAGGAGGTCGGGATGCACAAGTCGGCCCTGCTCCGCTACTTCGAGACGAGGGAGGAGATCTTCCTACGGCTCACGGCCGACGGGTGGCGGGAATGGACGCCGGTTCTCTGCGAGCGGCTTTCCGGCGCATCCCGCCCGTCCGAAGTCGCGGACGCATTCGCGACCACGTTGGGAGCGCGGGGTCTCTTGTGCGACCTCTTCGCGCAGACCCCGATGAACCTCGAGCGCAACGTCTCCGTGGAGGCCGTGCGCACGTACAAGCTCACCAGCGGCGAGCATCTGGGCGTGATCTCGGCGGCGGCACGCAGAGCGCTCCCCGGCTTGAGCGACGACGCAGCCCGCGACCTCGTGGCCGTCGCCGTCTCGGTTGCCGGCACATTCTGGCAGATTTCGACGCCGCCCCCGGAGATCGCGGCCCTGTATCGCGACGATCCCCGGCTCGGGCACGCGCTCATCGAGTTCGAGCCGCGGCTCAGACGCATCCTCACCGCCTATCTGGACGGCAGCCTCGCCCTCGCGTGAGAGGTAGAAGCGCAGACGGCTGCGCGGTGCCTCTGCCGCAGGGACCTATCTGGGAGTTCGAATCGCTCCACGCACGACAAAAGGACGAACGTCCCACCAGGGGGCGTTCTGTCGCTTCGTGGACCTGCGGGGTTCGGGAAGGGACGCAAGCGCTTCAAAGTGCACTTCTCCATTAGCCAGACCTCGGCAAGCCTCTGGGATTACGGAGAGGACACCCTCGCCGAACGCGCCCTCACGATGTCAGAGAAGGACCTCCACGCGATCCAGCGAATCGCTGCCACCTACGAAGATCCCACATACGCCCTCCCGATCGAGGGTCAGCGAATCACTCACAACCACGTGAACGCGATCGCAGCCGTCGCCTACTTCGAAGGCCGATTGCGAGCTCTGGCGCGTACCCGCCGACGGGCCGAGTAGGACCGACCGGAACGGTTCGCGCCACGCCCGCTCGAGCCGTCGTTCGACCGTCACGAACACTGACCACCCTTTCGCGGGGACCCCGCGCCCGCCTGCACGCCGGCCGGTCCCTCTTCGCACAGCACAGGGGCGGGTAGCGGGTGGATGGTCAGCGGGGAGTAGGCGAGTCGAGAGCGTGCAGGTAGCGGCGGGTCATCCGAGCTTGCACGAGTCGAGCTACCGGCGCGCCGAGTCGCGTGAACCAACGAGCCGGTGAAGAGAACGCGGTGATGCTGAACGTCACATCGCCGGCCGGCGTGAGAGATACCTCGAAGCGTTCCTCACCCCGCTCGGGGTGGCCGGGCAGCGTGCCGTAGGCGAACCCGCACTAGTTGGCGGTGCGCTCGGCCCACACGACGACGCATGGGATGTCGAATCGCAGCGGCCACAGGCGCAACCGCATCCGCACGTATGTGCCTTCGCGTATCGGGGCCTCAGATAGCCGAACGGTTGCACCGGCTCGACGTTGCACCTCACCAGCAAGCAGATCGTCGGCCGCTCGCTCGAATGCCTGCCGTCCGTGCCCGACGATGCGTTCGGCGCGCAGGTGGTGGTAGCCAGCCGGCAAATCGCCCGCGGTGGCGCCGATCTCTGGATAGGTGACGGGAAGCATCGGCTCTACGGTAGGCGGATAAGTCAGAGCCGCGCTCGTAGCGGTTCGTCGTGAGGCATCGCAGGCTCAGCTTGCCGCCCGCGAATCGGTCGTCGAGCGCGCGGCAGTCGAGGTGATCGATGCGACGCGAACCGTTAGTCACGCGAGCGCGAGCCGACTCGTCTCGTTCAGCGGTCCACGATTCCCCAGAGGCCGATGCGACGGTCGGATGCCCACACGGTCGTGTGCGAGTACTCGCTTGTGAATCGCATCGCCGAGGCCGTTCTCGGAGCCGTCGTCGTCATCATCGCGCTCTCGCTGACCGGATGCGCCGTGCCCGTGGATGAACCCGCTTCTGAACGAACCGCGGATGCCACGGTGACGGCAGAGATGCCTGCACCGACGGCATCTACCGCACCAGCATCACCGAGCCCTACGCCTACGCACCCGCTCGATCCGCGTGACAGCGCGTACGACGCGGAGGTCGCCGCGTGGACTGGGGCGATTCCTCCGGGGTTCGCGTGGCCGGAGTCGATAACAGGTCTGCCCGCTGGACGATGGCACGGTAACGGCGACTGGTCCGGCTACACCAGTGCCGCCGGCATCTACCACTGCATGCTGGTGTACGCAGCGTGGGACGCGTATTTCGTCGATGACGACCCGATCGCGTCCAAGGACTACGCCGCACGCGGGGATGCGACCATGCCCGACGTCCCCTACCCCAACGACATGACCCGCACCGACGGGTCTATCGACGATCAGGCGCTCGCCAGTGAGAGCGGAATCTGCAACGGGTTCGTCGGCGACCTGCGCACATGAACGACACTGAGGCGCTCTCCGGCCTCCTCCCAGATGATGGAGGAAAGGTGACGACTCGGTTGCTGGCGAGTGCTGCTACAGGGAGAATCCGTTGACAGTTCAGGAGGACAAGGCCAAAGCCGACGACGGGCAGCCGCGGCCCCGGAAGGCGAAAGACCGACGCATCATCGCGTGGACTATCGCCCTGATCATCGTCGGCTGCTACGTCATCTGGCAACTCCTCGGAGTGTGGACCGCGAAGGACGCGGTGCCGCCATCGTGGCTCATAACGGCACCGGCAGGGGCATCGATCGTGGGAGAGCCTCGGATCGGTTACGAGCCCTACAGGGCAACGACATACGTGACGATCCGTCCGGCGGACGGTCAGAAAGCCCATCAACTCATTGAGGAGATGGGGCTGGCTGAGCAGCCGACTCAGATCGGCCCGACCCCCCTGGATTGGCGTCCCGTGTGGGTATACAGCAGACCCACGGAAGACGGTGTCGAGCTGCGGCTCGTGTACCGGCGTGACTCGAGCGACGAGATCACGCCGTAGCGTTGGCGAGTGTCCTCCGTCGGTTTTTCACTCACAGCCTGAGACCCGAGACCCGAGGGACGCCTTCAAACCAGTCGTTATGCGCGCGTCCCTTCGAAGCGAGTGGGTCAGAGCGGTCCGTGGCGTGTGCGGGCTTCGGCAACGGAGGAGTGCGTCGTTCAAGGTGAGGGTGGCAGACCACCGATGGGCGAGCCGGCGGCGCCGTTGATGTAGAGGAAGTCATCTGCGATTGTCACGGAACGTCCCTTGCTCAGCCAGGTGTCGACGCCGTCGCAGACAGTCGCGGTGAGGCTGACCTCGCTGAATGTGATGTGACCGTCGGGATCCTGCGTCCACCGGCCATTCACGTCGTTGCATCCGTCGTAGCCCGAGAGCGTTCCATCCGGAGCGAAACTGAGGTACGGCTCCCCTTCCGCACCCAACTCCCGACCGGATCAGGTGGCGGCGGCGCAGCGCGCACTTCCCCCTGTGTGATCCGGGCGTTGCGCTCGTACATCGGAGCCAGCCCGGCCTGGAACAAGACGCTGGTGCTGATCGCTGACGACAAGACGAGTGCAGCGCCGACCAGCGGAGCCCAATAGGTGGGTTTGCCGCGCAGTCTCAGGATCACCGCGAGGATGGCCGCCACGCCGATGGAAGCGGCAACCATCCATGGGTAAGCGGCCCGTGCGCCGAAGATGAGGTTCAGGTCGCAGACTCCGTCGCACCCGACCGTGCTGAACTGCTCGAGGATCTGCATGAAGTGAGCGGCCAGCAAGATCACAGGCAGCAAGAGCCACAGGAACAGTTCCAGACCGCGTCGTTGCGGCCGTGCACCGGCAGCCTGTGATCTGTCCTCCCCGACGAGCATGGAGCCGACGGTACACGCTGAGTCGACGGGGAACCGCGAAGCCCGACAGTCGGTCCTGATGGGCTCATCTCGAGGGAGACCATCCGCCCGCGGCCGCTGGGTTTGCGAGGCATCTCAGCTACGCGGACCTCCTGCGCACGATTACCCCGGCCGATGCTTTGCCCATGCGAGGTGCACTATTCGAGCGCTTCTGGCGACCCCTGCGAGTCTGCGCGGCCTCATTCTGCGTGGCCAGATCTCACGTCACGGAGCTGGCTTCTGCGCCGTCGTTGAATCGGCGCACTGCTCCGAGAGAGCCGGAGGCGCGAGGCATCTCCCTCGCGCCACACCGACGACGCCGGACGGCGTGTAGCCTCACCGGGCTTCGAGCGGCCGACGCGCCAGAGCCGGCGACTCGGGCCTGATGATCCCATCGCTAGTGCGTGCTGAAGCTGACGACCTTCGGCGGACGCACGACGGCACGCGTGATCTCCCGGCCCGCCAGCGAGCGCAGCACACGCTCGTCGGCGCGAGCGAGCCGCTCGAGCTCGGCGGCGTCGATCCGCGCGGGAACCTGCAGCGTTGCGCGCACCTTGCCGTCGATCTGCACGACCGACGTCACGGACTCCTCGACCAGCAGCGTCGGGTCTGCCGAGCGCCACGTGGCGAGCCCGACGAACCCGTCGTACCCGAGGATCTCCCACATCTCCTCCGCCGTGTGCGGCGCGAAGAGGTCGAGGATCATCGCGGTGACCTCGGCGGCCTCGCGCACCGCCGGGTCGGCGGGGCCGGCGCCGGTGTCGATCGCCTTGCGGGTCGCATTCACCAGTTCCATCAGGCGGGCGACCACTACGTTGAACTTGTTGTGCTCGATGAGACCCGGGGCGTCGGCGAGCAGGCGGTGCGTGACGCGGCGCAGCGCCGGGTCGCCCTCGGCCCAGATCACGTCGGGGTCGCTCGTGACGTCCTTCGCCACGCGCCACGCGCGGGCGAGGAACTTCTGGGCACCTGTCGTCGAGACGTCCTCCCAGTTGATGTCGTCCTCGACCGGACCGGCGAACGCGATCGCGGTGCGCACCGCATCGGCACCGGGGTCGACCATGCTCGAGGCGAACTCGACCAGGTTGCCCTTGCTCTTCGACATCTTCGAGCCGCCGAGCAGCACCATGCCCTGGTTGATCAGGCTCGTGAAGGGCTCGGTGAAGTCGATCAGGCCCATGTCGTACAGGACCTTGGTGATGAAGCGCGCGTACAGCAGGTGCAGGATCGCGTGCTCGACGCCGCCGATGTAGGAGTCGACGGGCGCCCAGCGGTCGGCCTCGCGGGTCGGGAACGCCTGCGTCGGGTCGTTCGAGGCGAGGAAGCGCAGGAAGTACCACGAGCTGTCGACGAACGTGTCCATCGTGTCGGCGTCGCGCAGGGCGGGCTCACCGGTCTCGGGGTCGACCGTCTGCATCCACTCCGACGCGCCGCCGAGCGGCGACGTGCCCTTGGGCGCCAGGTCGAGGCCGTGGGCGTCGGGCAGCTGCAGCGGCAGCTGGTCGTCGGGCACCGGCACGATGCGTCCGTCGGCGGTGTGGATCATGGGGATCGGCGTACCCCAGAAGCGCTGGCGCGAGATGAGCCAGTCGCGCAGGCGGTACGACTTCGCCGCGCGACCCACACCCGCTGCTTCGAGCTGCTCGATGATGCGGGCGATCGCATTGCGCTTGGACAGGCCGTCGAGCGCGCCGGAGTTGATCATCCGACCCTCGCCGGTGAGCGCGATGCCCGTCTTGGCCGGGTCGAGATCGTCGAGGGATGCCTCGTCCGCACCGGGATCGATCGGAACGCCGTCGTCGTCGAGCTCGATGACCGGGATCGCTCCGGTGATGGGCGCGGTCGTGTCGACGACGACCTTGACCGGGAGGTCGAAGGCGCGTGCGAAGTCGAGGTCGCGCTGGTCGTGGGCGGGCACGGCCATGACGGCGCCGTGACCGTAGTCGGCCAGCACGTAGTCGGCGGCCCAGATGGGCAGCCGCTCGCCGTTGATCGGGTTGATCGCGTAGCGGTCGAGGAACACGCCGGTCTTCGGGCGGTCGGTGCTCTGGCGCTCGATGTCGGTCTCGCGCTGGACGCGCTCCAGGTAATCCTGGAAGCGCACGCGCACTTCGGGCGAGGCGCCCGCCGCCAGCTCGGCGGCGAGGTCGCTGTCGGGCGCCACGACGAAGAACGTCGCACCGTGCAGCGTGTCGGGCCGCGTCGAGAAGACGGTGACGCGTTCGTCTCGGCCCTCGATCTCGAACTCGATGTCGGCGCCGATCGAACGGCCGATCCAGTTCCGCTGCATGCGGATGACCTTCTGCGGCCAGAACCCCTCGAGCTGGTTGAGGTCGTCGAGGAGGCGGTCGGCGTAATCGGTGATCTTGAAGTACCACTGCGTGAGCTTCTTCTTGATGACCTCGTAGCCACAGCGTTCGCAGTGGCCGTCGATGACCTGCTCGTTGGCCAGCACGGTCTGGTCGTTGGGGCACCAGTTGACCGGGCTCTCCTTGCGGTAGGCCAGGCCGCGCTCGTACAGGCGCTGGAACAGCCACTGGTTCCAGCGGTAGTACTCGGGGTCGCTCGTGTGCAGGATGCGCGACCAGTCGTACGACGAGCCGTACTCGCGGAAGCTCTTCTTGTGCTGCTCGATGTTGGCGTAGGTCCACTCGCGCGGGTCGGCACCGCGCTGGATCGCCGCGTTCTCGGCCGGGAGCCCGAACGAGTCCCACCCGATCGGGTTCAGGACGTTGTAGCCGCGGTGACGCCAGAAGCGCGCGACGACGTCGACGTAGGCGTAGTTCTCGGCGTGGCCCATGTGCAGGTCGCCCGACGGGTACGGGAACATCCCGAGCACGTACTTGCGCGGGCGGGTGTCGTCGTCACCGCCCGCGCGGAACGGGTCGGCCTCCGCCCAGCGCTGCTGCCACTTCTGCTGGATGGCGTACGCGTCGTAGCCGCCACCCTCGGAGGGCGCGGTGGTGTCGGGCGGGAGGGTCTGTGACACGAGGGAACCAATCGAACGGATGCCGGAGACGCGCGCGCAGCGCGAAACTCCAGGTTACCGGAACGGCGCCCTCACCAGCCGGGCGGCAGGGAGGCGCCGAGGGCGGCAAGCGGCCCCCGCGCCTTGATCCCCACCTCGGCGACCTCGGCCGCGGCATCCGATCGCCACGTGATCCCTCCACCGGCGCCGACGTACGCGCCACCGTCGTGCACGACGATCGAGCGGATCACCATCGCGAGATCCAGCGCACCGTCGGTCCCCACCCAGCCGAAGCACCCCGCGAAGACGCCGCGCGGTCCGTTCTCCAGACGGTGCAGGATCGTCATCGCCGAGAGCTTCGGCGCCCCCGTCATGCTGCCGGCGGGGAACGCGGCATCGAGCAGCCCGCCGACCGTGATGCCAGGCGTCAGCGCCCCCGAGACGGTGCTGACGAGCTGATGCACGTGCGGGTAGGACTCGACCTGAAGGAGGCCGTCGACGCCCACCGAGCCGGGGGCGCACACCCGCGAGAGGTCGTTGCGCATGAGGTCGACGATCATGACGTTCTCGGCGCGCTCCTTCACGTCGGTGCGCAGCTCGTCGGCGAGCGCGGCGTCGGTCGTCGGATCGGCGCTGCGGGGCCTTGTCCCCTTGATCGGGCGCGTGCGGACGATGCCTTCCTCGACCTCGAGGAACCGCTCGGGGCTGGCGCTCGCCAGGGAGACCGCGCCGGACCGCACCAATCCGCCGTGGTGGGCGGGTGTCGCCGCCCGGAGGCGCAGGTACGTCTCGAGCGGGTCGACCGTCGCGTCGACGTCGAAGCGCGTCGTGAGGCACAGCTGATAGGCATCGCCCTCGCGGATCGCGTCGCGGCACCGCCCGATCAGCTCGGCGTACTCCTCGGCGCTGTGCCGGGAGCGGGCCGTCGCCGCCGTCGGCGCAGGAGCCGGGACGGGCGGCGCGGTGTCGAGCTGCGTGACCGCGGCGGCCAGGGTTTCCGCCTCGGCGCCCGGAGCCACGGCCCACACGCGCCGGGCCGCGTGGTCGAAGGCGAGGAACCGTTCGACCCTGAGCCACTGCTGCCGCGGCATCCCGTCGTCGAATCGGGCCGGAGCACCGGCGCGTTCCGCGGCGTCGTCGTAGCCGAGCCAGCCGACCCAGCCGCCGCGGAACCGTCCCGCCTTCCACGGCTCGGCGTCCGACGTCGCGCACGGCACCGCCCGAACCGCGGAGGGATCGGACTCGGGCACGCCCGCACCGACCCAGCTCCAGCCGTCGGAGACGTCCGGGCCGGCATCCAGCCAGAAGGCGTGCGCGTCGTGGGAGTGGAGGCTCGAGAAGACGGATGCCGGATCCACCCAGTCCGTCAGCTCGACCGCGACGAGGGAGTCCGACATGTTCCCAGGCTAGAGGGCGGGTCGTGGTCCTAGGCTCGTGGCGTGAACGAGTTCCTGTCGTGGCTGCTCGACGCGGTGCAGAGCGTCGATCCGGTTCTCAGGACGGTGCTGGCAGGCCTCGCGATCATGCTCGAGACGAGCGTGCTGATCGGGCTCGTCGTCCCCGGCGACACGATCGTCATCGTCGCGGCGACGGCGGTCGCCTCGCCCCTCGAAGGCGTCCTGCTCGGTGTCGCCGTCGTGGTCGGCGCCCTCATCGGCGAGAGCATCGGCTTCTGGCTCGGCCGCTTCCTCGGCCCGAAGATCGAGCACTCCTGGCTCGGGCGCAAGATCGGCCACGAGAACTGGGCGAGGTCGGAGCGGTACCTGCTGCGGCGCGGCGGCCCGGCGATCTTCATCTCCCGCTTCCTGCCGGTGCTGCACTCGCTCGTGCCGCTCACCGTCGGCATGAGCGGCTACCCGTACCGCCGGTTCCTCGCGTGGACGCTGCCGGCGTGCGTGATCTGGGCTGGGCTGTACATCTCGGTCGCCTCGGTGGCCGCCGGCACCTACCGCCAGCTCGCGGATCAGCTGCACTACGCGGGCTACATCTTCGTCGGCATCATCGTGCTGTTCCTGGTGCTCATCTACGTCAGCAAGAAGGTCATCGAGCGGATCGAGCGCAAGCACCTCGACCACGATCACTCCGCCGCCCGTGCAGGTCGCGTGGAGGAGGACGTGGAAGACTGAGGGGATGCCCGAGAAAGCGACGACCTCTCGCACCAAGGTGCTGTGGCTCGCACGGCTCGAGTACCGCTTCCACTCCTGGCGTGAGCGGCGCGCCCGGCGCCGGGGCCAGACACCGACCGTGACGCCCTTCCCCGGATACGCCGGAACCGAGTGGGTGCGCGTGCTCGGCAGGGTCATGATCGTGCCGCCCGTCAAGAAGACGGAGTCCGGCGAGTACGCGAGCGTGCGCGGCTGGCGCAGCTTCGTGGCCGTGCCGATCGGCTATGCGCAGGTGACCGTCACGATCGCCGGTGTACGCCATGACGTGGTCGCCGATCGCGGCGGTGTCATCGACGTCCGGCTCCCCGCGACGCTCGAAGCCGGCTGGCAGACCTTCACGATGTCGGTCGAGGACGGCGAGCCCGTCGAGACCCGGGTCTTCGTCGTCGGCCCGGAGGTGACGTTCGGCGTCGTGTCGGACGTGGACGACACCGTCATGGTCACGGCGCTCCCCCGCCCGCTGCTCGCCGCCTGGAACTCGTTCGTCGTCGACGAGCACGCACGCCAGCCGGTGCCCGGCATGGCGGTGCTGATGGAGCGCGTTGTGCGCGAGCATCCCGGCGCCCCGGTGATCTACCTCTCGACGGGCGCGTGGAACATCGCGCCGACGCTCATGCGCTTCCTCACGCGTCACCTCTTCCCTCCCGGCGCGCTGCTGCTGACCGACTGGGGACCCACGCACGACCGCTGGTTCCGCAGCGGTCAGACCCACAAGCTTACGAACCTCCGCCGTCTGGCCGAGGAGTTCCCGCACGTACGGTGGCTGCTGCTCGGCGACGACGGCCAGCACGACGACGAGCTGTACACGACCTTCACCGCCGAGCACCCGCAGAACGTCGTCGGCGTGGCGATCCGTCGCCTGTCGCCCGCCGAGGCCGTGCTCGCGGGCGGTCGCACCGCGGTCAACGACCATTCGGCCGCGGCGGTACCCTGGGTGACCGACTCCGACGGCGCCGGGCTGCTGGAGCGGCTGGAAGCAGCCGGCGTCATTCCGCGCTGAGCCCGTCCGACGTCGCACCCCGCGCGTAGGCTGACCGCATGTGCGGACGCTTCGTGGTGGCCAGTGCCGGTTCCGACCTCGTCGGCGTGCTGCGGGTCGACGTCGAGGGCGACGACCTGCCCGAGCCGTCGTACAACGTCGCGCCGACCGCCCAGGTCGCGATCGTGCTCGACTCGCTGAAGGAAGAGCTGCCGACGCGGCGGCTCGAGAGCGCTCGGTGGGGCCTCGTGCCCGGGTGGGCGAAAGACCCCAAGATCGGCGCGCGGGCCTTCAATGCACGGTCTGAAGAGCTCGAGGCCAAGCCGATGTTCCGCAGCGCCCTCGAAAAGCGGCGCGCGGTGGTGCCGACCTCGGGCTACTACGAGTGGAAGACCGAAGACGGCGTGAAGACGCCGCACTACATCCACCCCGCCGACGGGTCTCCGCTGTTCATGGCCGGCCTCTACGAGTGGTGGCGCGACAAGGCGAAGGGCGACGACGATCCGTCCCGCTGGCTCCTGAGCTTCACGATCCTCACGCGCGACTCGATCGGCCGCCTCGGCTCCATCCACGACCGCATGCCGCTGTTCCTCGACGCCGATCACGCCGACGCGTGGCTCGACCCGACGACCGACAACGTGCGCGACGTGCTCGACGCCGCCATCGACGCCGCGCCGGCCCTGGCCGAGACGCTCGACGACCATGTCGTGTCGAAGGCCGTGGGCAACGTGCGCAACAACTCCCCCGCGTTGATCGAGCCCGTCGACGACTGATCCGGCGCGTCCTCGTCGCGATCGGCTCCCGGCGGACGCCCGGTGGTCGTGCGTATCCTCGAACGGTGACGATCGCCCCACCCCAGCGCCCCGTGCTCCGCGCGGCCGACTGGCGTGCGCGCGAAGCCGCCCACATCGCGCGGGCCGACGAGCTGACGGCGGCGCACCGGCGACGAGCGGCGCGTGGCGAGAAGCATCCCGTCGAGGATTTCCTCTTCACCTATTACTCGTACAAGCCGTCGCTGCTGCGGCGCTGGCACCCGGGCGCGGGCGTCGAGCTCGCCGAAGCCGCCGGCGAGCGGGCAGGCTGGCGCTGGTACACCTCGGGGGACACCCCGGGCTCGGTGACCCTCGACGCGGACGCGCTGCGCGCCGAACGCGGCGCTCTCATCGCGAACATCGGCCGCGTCCTTCGCGCCACCGCGGGTCGATCCGGCAGCTTCGGATGCTTCGGCCTGCACGAATGGGCGATGGTCTACCGTGAGCGCACGCACCGCCACGAGGTGCCGCTGCGCCTCGGGCAGGAGGCGACGGACGCCGTCGTCGAGGCTCACGACCTGAAGTGCACGCACTTCGACGCATTCCGATTCTTCACTCCGGCGGCCGTCCCGCTCAATCGAGACGCGCCCACGCGCGAGCGCCAGGCCGACCTCGAGCAGCCCGGGTGCCTTCACGCCGGCATGGATCTCTACAAGTGGGCGGTCAAGCTCGGGCCGCTCGTTCCCGGCGACCTCCTGCTCGACGCCTTCGCCTTGGCCCGCGACATCCGCACGCTCGACATGCAGGCCTCGCCGTACGACCTTGCCGACTGGGGCTACGCGCCCGTGCGGATCGAGACAGTCGAGGGCAAGGCGGAGTACGTGCGCGCCCAGCGCGGCTTCGCCGAGCGCGGCCAGGCGCTGCGCGAGCGACTTCTCGGCGCCGTCGGCGCCGTCTGCGCCGTCTGAGTCAGCCGACCGGCTGGCAGTCGCCGCAGGGCAGCAGTCCGCGGCCGTCCGCCGCCAGCTGCAGGCGTAGCTGCGCCACGCGCGTCGCCGCCTCGCGCAGGCGATCGGGCGGCAGCGTCCCGGCGTCGACCGCCCCGACGATGCCGTCGACGATGCGCGGTGCGCTCTCGGCCGACGTGAACATCACCGACAGCAGCAGGTCGTTCCCTGCGGCCAGTGCCGCGACGGCGTTGGCGACGGGGTCGGAGTAGGACGAGATTCCGGATGCCTCGAGCATGCCGAGATCGTCGGTGACCGCCACGCCGTCGAAGCCGAGTTCCTCGCGCGCGATGCGGTGCCACTCGGCCGAGAGGGTCGCCGGCTGCGCATCCACCGCGGTGTACGCGAGATGGCCGAACATCAGCAGCGGCGCCCCGGCGTCGATCCCGGACCGGAACGGCTGCGCCGGGCCGCTGAGCCACTGGTCCTTGCTCATGTCCGTGGACGGGATGCCGCGGTGCGAGTCGCCGGGGGCGGCGCCGTGGCCCGGGAAGTGCTTGAGTGTGGACAGCGCCGCACTGCTCTCGCCTGCCACAGCGGCGGCGACGCGATCGGCCGAGGCCGCAGGGGTCGTGCCGAGCGCGCGGCGGAAGATGAACGACGAGGGATCGTCGGTCTCGTCGGCCACGATCCCGAAGTTCACGCCGATTCCGGCGCGCCCGACGAGCGCGCCACGGCCGGCGAACGCGATCTCGGCTGCGGCCGGTGCCTCGTTCTTGAGGTCGACCGAGGAGCGGAAGTCGTCCCACGGCAGTCGCGAGACGTCGCCGCCCTCCTGGTCGATCGCGAGCACCGGCGGGAAGGCGGCATCGGTCGTGAGAGCTGCCGTCACGGCCCGGAGCGTCGCCTCGTCGCCCGGGACGTTGGCCCCCATCAGGATGAAGCCGCCGATCCCTGTCGCCTGCATGTAGGCCTTCAGCGCCCCGGGGTCGGTCGTCGGGATGTGACCCATCACCACGGAGGCGGCCTGCTCGCGCGTCGACATCGCCTCCACCCGCTGCGCGGCGGCGGCTGCGAGGTCGTCCGCGGGCGCCGGTTCGACCACGACGGATCCCGTCGCAGACGGCGGGGCCGCGTCATCCGCCCACGATCCGTCCGCGCTTCCGAGCACGAGGACCGCGACGATCGCCGTGACGGCGCCGGCCGCGCGATGACGTGCTCTCACGGGGTCAGCCTAGGCGTGCAGCCGACTGCGCG
The DNA here is from genome assembly GCF_014837165.1 of Microbacterium gallinarum. GTDB lineage: Bacteria > Actinomycetota > Actinomycetes > Actinomycetales > Microbacteriaceae > Microbacterium > Microbacterium gallinarum. The sequence continues at coordinate 183,797 of NZ_JACSPM010000003.1, read as the reverse complement.
CGTCGCCGATGAGACTCGAACGATCAGAACGGGAGCAGCGGATCGACCGCGATCGCGACGAAGATCAGCGTCAGGTAGGTGATCGAGGCGTGGAAGACCCGCATCGGGCGCGGCTCGGTACCGCGCACCGCACGGTTGTAGAGACGGTGCGACTCGTAGATGAACCAGCCGCCGAACACCAGCGACGACACGGTGTAGACCAGTCCCATCCCGGCGACCGGGATGAGCAGGAGCGAGCACGCCACGGTGGCCCACGCGTAGAGGATGACCTGCAGGCCGACCTGCGAGCCGTTGCGGGTCGCGCCCAGCATGGGCACGTCGACTTCTTCGTACTGGTCCTTGTACTTCATCGACAGCGGCCAGTAGTGCGGCGGCGTCCAGAGGAAGACGAGCACGAACAGGATGACGGGCGGCCAGGCCAGCGAGCCGGTGACGGCCGTCCACCCGATCAGCACCGGGAAGCAGCCGGCGATGCCGCCCCACACGATGTTCTGCTCGGTGCGGCGCTTGAGGATCATCGTGTAGATCACGACGTAGAAGAAGATGGCGGCGGCCGACAGCGTGGCCGCGAGCCAGTTGGTCGTGAACAGCAGCCACACGGTCGAGAACACCGCGAGCGTCCACGCGAAGACCAACGCTCCACGGGGTGAGACCTCGCCCGTGACGAGCGGCCGGTTCACCGTGCGCTGCATGTGCGCGTCGATGTCGCGGTCGAGGTACATGTTGAACGCCGCCGCCGACCCGGCGCTGGCTGTGCCGCCGATGACCGTGGCGACCACGAGCCACAGGTCGGGAAGTCCGCCCTGGGCCAGGATCATCACCGGAACGGTCGTGACGAGCAGCAGCTCGAGCACGCGAGGCTTCATGAGCGCGATGTAGGCGCGGATCGTGCGGCCGAGCGGCTGGCGGGACTCGCGAGGAGCGTGAGCGGATGCCTCGGCACCCGCCGTCGTCGTGATGTCCATCTCCCCCGCAATCGCCGCCCGCAGAAATCACTTAAGTCTATGGCATGGCGCCGAGGATCCCCCGCCGCGGGCTACCGCTCACATTCGGCCGCGCAGTCGCGTGAGCGAAACGTCACGCGTGCGACACGGCGACGACATGCACAACAAGGGCCGGTCCGCAAGACTCTGTCACACAGCGGCTCACATCGCCGGGGCGGCATGCCCCTTCGCTATGCTGAGACCACACGCGCGCCCGCGTCGATCCCCCTTCGCCCACTCCCGGGACAAGGCTGTGGTTCGGCCCCTGTCGGGCGCACCTTCATTAGAGAGGCGGTCCCGTGTCGGAGCTGCGTTGGGATGAGATCGATCGGCGCGCGGTGGACACCGCTCGTGTGCTGGCTGCGGACGCTGTGGAGAAGGTCGGCAACGGCCACCCCGGCACCGCGATGAGCCTGGCGCCTGCCGCGTACCTGCTGTATCAGCGGGTGCTGCGCCACGACCCGGCCGACACGCACTGGGTGGGACGCGACAGGTTCATCCTGTCGGCCGGGCACTCCTCGCTGACGCAGTACGTGCAGCTGTACCTGGGCGGGTTCGGCCTCGAGCTCGGCGACCTCGAGTCGCTGCGCACGTGGGGCTCGAAGACGCCCGGACACCCGGAGTACGGGCACACGGCGGGTGTCGAGATCACCACCGGCCCGCTCGGCCAGGGCCTCGCCTCGTCGGTCGGCTTCGCCTACGCGGCCCGCTACGAGCGCGGCCTGTTCGACCCCGAGACCCCGGCGGGCGAGTCGCCCTTCGACCACCACATCTACGTCATCGCCGGCGACGGCGACCTGCAGGAGGGCGTGACCTCCGAAGCGTCGAGCCTCGCCGGCCACCAGCAGCTGGGCAACCTCATCGCGATCTACGACTCGAACCAGATCTCGATCGAGGACGACACCAACGTCGCCTTCACCGAGGACGTCGCGAAGCGGTACGAGTCCTACGGCTGGCACGTGCAGGTCGTGGACTGGAAGAAGTCCGGCGAGTACGTCGAAGACGTCGCCGAGCTGTACGCCGCGATCGAGGCGGCGAAGGGCGAGAACGCCAAGCCGTCGCTGATCATCCTGCGCACCATCATCGGCTGGCCGTCGCCCGGCAAGCAGAACACCGGCAAGATCCACGGTTCGGCGCTCGGCGCCGACGAGCTCGCCGCGACGAAGAAGGTGCTCGGCTTCGACCCCGAGCAGTCCTTCGTGGTCGCCGACGATGTGCTCGCGCACACCCGCTCGCTCGCCGAGCGCGCCGCCGAGTCCCGCGCCGCGTGGCAGGAGTCCTTCGACGCCTGGGCGGCCGCCAACCCCGAGCGCAAGGCCCTGTTCGACCGTGTGCAGGCCCGCGAGCTGCCGGACGGCATCGCAGCGGCACTGCCCTCGTTCGAGGCGGGCAAGGACGTCTCCACGCGTGCCGCGTCGGGCGTCGTCATCAACGCACTCGCCGCGGAGCTCCCTGAGCTGTGGGGCGGATCGGCCGACCTGGCCGAGTCGAACCTGACCACCATCAAGGACGGCAAGAGCTTCATCCCCGCCGAGTGGTCGACCCACGAGTGGTCGGGCGACCCGTACGGGCGCGTGCTGCACTTCGGCATCCGCGAGCACGCGATGGGCGCGATCGTCAACGGCATCGTGCTGCACGGCCCGACCCGCGCGTTCGGCGGCACGTTCCTCATCTTCAGCGACTACATGCGCCCCTCCGTGCGCCTGGCCGCGCTGATGGACATCCCGTCGATCTTCGTCTGGACCCACGACTCCGTCGCCCTCGGCGAGGACGGCCCGACGCACCAGCCGGTCGAGCAGCTCGCGACGCTGCGCGCCATCCCGAACTTCGCCGTGGTGCGCCCCGCCGACGCCAACGAGACCGCCGTCGCATGGCTCGAGCTGCTGCGCCGCAACGCCGGACCCGCCGGCATCGCGCTCACCCGCCAGAACATCCCGGTGTTCCCGCGCGGTGAGGGCGAGGCATCCGGCGACACCTTCGCGTCGGCGGAGCTGGCAACGAAGGGTGCCTACGTGCTGGCGGAAGCGCCCGGCGGCACGCCCGACGTGATCCTCATCGCCACCGGCTCCGAGGTGCAGCTCGCCGTCGCCGCGCGCGAGACCCTCGCCGCCGAAGGCGTGAACGCCCGTGTCGTGTCCGCTCCCTCGCTGGAGTGGTTCGCCGAGCAGGACGACGCCTACCGCGAGTCCGTTCTGCCGGCAGCGGTCACCGCGCGCGTGTCGGTCGAGGCCGGCTCTGCGCTCACCTGGCGCGGCATCGTCGGCGACAAGGGCCGCTCGGTCGCGATCGACCACTTCGGCGCCTCCGCCGACTACAAGACCCTCTTCCAGAAGTTCGGCATCACCGCCGACGCCGTCGTCGAGGCGGCACGCGAATCCCTTAAGGAGAACGCAGCATGAGCACCCCCACCGAAAAGCTCTCCGCCGCCGGCGTGAGCATCTGGCTGGACGACCTGTCGCGCGAGCGCATCACGTCGGGCAACCTCACCGAGCTCATCTCGACGCGCAACGTCACGGGCGTCACCACGAACCCGACGATCTTCCAGGGCGCCATCGGCGGCGGCGGTCACGCGTACGCCGACCAGATCGCACAGCTGGCGGCCAAGGGCGCGTCGGTCGACGAGGCGATCTTCGCCGCGACCACCGATGACGTCCGCGACGCGGCCGACATCTTCCGCCCGGTGTACGACGCAACGAAGGGCGCGGACGGCCGCGTGTCGATCGAGGTCTCCCCCGACCTCGCACACGACACCGACGCCACCATCGCGCAGGCCAAGGAGCTGTGGGCGACCGTCGGCCGTCCGAACGTCCACATCAAGATCCCCGCGACGAAGGCCGGCCTCCCCGCCATCACCGCTGTCCTCGCCGAGGGCATCTCGGTGAACGTGACGCTCATCTTCAGCCTGGAGCGCTACGCCGACGTCATCGAGGCGTACCTCGCCGGCATCGAGAAGGCGAAGGATGCCGGGCACGACGTGTCGCAGATCCACTCGGTCGCCTCGTTCTTCGTGTCGCGCGTCGACACCGAGGTCGACAAGCGCCTCGACGCGATCGGCACCGACGAGGCCGAGGCCCTGAAGTCGCTCGCCGGCGTCGCCAACGCGCGGCTCGCATACGAGCTGTACGAGCAGGCGTTCGCCACCGACCGTGCCACGGCGCTGCTCGAGGCCGGCGCGAACGCGCAGCGCCCGCTGTGGGCGTCGACCGGCGTCAAGGACCCCTCGCTGCCCGACACGCTGTACGTGACCGAGCTCGTCGCCCCCGGCACCGTGAACACGATGCCCGAGAAGACGCTCGAGGCGACGTTCGACCACGGCCAGATCGCCGGCGACGCCGTCACCGGCACCTACGCGGCCGCGCACAAGGTGTTCGCCGACCTCGCGGCCGCGGGCGTCGACTTCGCCGACGTCACCCAGGTGCTGGAAGACGAGGGCGTCTCGAAGTTCATCGCCTCGTGGCACGACCTTCAGGGCACGGTAAAGACCGCGCTCGAGAACGCGCCCGAGGTCGCACGATGAGCTTCGAGATCCACCTCAGCGGCCACGTCAAGTCGGTCGTCGACGAGACCCTCCCCGGCCTCGTCGCCAGCCTCGTCGCGTCGGGCATCACCGCGGGTGACGGCTCGCTGTGGGGCCCGGAAGCCGAGGAGGAGGCATCCAAGCGCCTCGGCTGGGTGCAGGCGGTCACCGTCTCGCGCCCCCTCGTGCCGCAGATCGAGGCGCTCCGCCGGGAGCTCGCCGCGAAGGGCGTCACGCGCGTTGTGCTCGCGGGCATGGGCGGCTCGTCGCTCGCGCCCGAGGTCATCGCGCAGACGGCCGGCGTGCCGCTCGTGATCCTCGACTCCACGGCGCCCGGCCAGGTCCTGGCCGCCATCGACGGCGACGCCCAGCAGGGCGACCTCAGCAAGACCGTGCTCGTCGTGTCGTCGAAGTCGGGCTCGACCGTCGAGACCGACTCGGCCAAGCGCGCCTTCGAAGCCGCCTTCCGCGACCTCGGCATCGACCCCGTCGAGCGCATCGTGGTCGTCACCGACCCCGGTTCGCCGCTCGACCAGGCGGCGCGCGCCGACGGCTACACCGTCTTCAACGCCGACCCCACCGTAGGGGGCCGCTACTCGGCACTCACCGCGTTCGGGCTGGTTCCGGCCGGGCTCGCCGGCGTCGACATCGCGGAGATCCTCGACGAGGCGGAGGCGACTCTGCTCGAGGTCGCGATCGACAGCCCCGACAACCCTGCGCTCGTGCTCGCCGCGGCCATCGCCGGCGGCGAGCCCCGTCGCGACAAGCTCGGCCTGGTCACCGACGGCACGCACATCGTGGGCCTTCCGGACTGGATCGAGCAGCTCGTCGCCGAGTCGACGGGCAAGCAGGGCACCGGCATCCTGCCTGTCGTCCTGCTCCCGGTCTCACCCGAGGTCGAGAGCGTCCCTTCCGACCTGCAGATCGTGCGACTGGTCGATGAGGCGAAGAAGTTCCACCTCTTCGAGCACCACAACGGCGAGGTCCTCGTCAGCGGCTCGCTCGGCGCGCAGTTCGTCGTGTGGGAGTACGCCACGGCGATCGCGGGCAAGATGCTCGGCATCAACCCGTTCGATCAGCCCGACGTGGAGTCCGCCAAGATCGCCGCCCGCGGCCTGCTCGACGCACGACCCGAGCCGACCGAGCCGGCCTTCACGGCCGAAGGCGTCGAGGTGCGCGTGTCCGACCCCGAGCTCGCGGTCTCCGGAACCGTCGCCGGCGTGCTCGACGCGCTCTGGTCGCGTCTGCCCGCAGACGGCTACGTCTCGATCCAGGCCTACGTCAACCGGCTCGAACTCGATCAGCTCACCGGGCTGCGCGAGCTCGTCGCCGCCGACTCCGGACGCCCGACGACGTTCGGCTGGGGACCCCGCTTCCTGCACTCGACGGGTCAGTTCCACAAGGGCGGCCCGGCGAACGGCGTCTTCCTGCAGATCCTCGAGCGCACCGACACCGACCTCGAGATTCCCGACCGTCCCTTCACGTTCGGGCGGCTCATCCAGGCACAGGCGGCGGGCGACGCGAGCGTGCTCGCGGATGGCCACGGCCGCCCCGTCGTCACGCTCACGCTCACCGACCCCCGGATCGAAGTGCTCTCGCTCTTCGAGGCGGCCCAGTAGGAGACCCGCTCCCACATGACAGTCGAGATCTCACGCGGCGGCAATCCGCTGCGCGACCCGGATGACCGTCGGCTCAACCGGATCGCCGGTCCGAGCGCGCTCGTGATCTTCGGGGTCACGGGAGACCTCTCCCGCAAGAAGCTCATGCCGGCCGTCTACGACCTCGCCAACCGCGGGCTGCTGCCTCCCGGCTTCGCGCTCGTCGGCTTCGCGCGACGCGACTGGGAGGACCAGGACTTCGCCAAGGTCGTCTACGACGCGGTGCGCCAGCACGCGCGCACCGAGTTCCGCGATGAGACGTGGCAGCAGCTGCTGCAGGGCATCCGCTTCGTCTCCGGCGAGTTCGACGACCCGGAGGCCTTCCGCCGCCTGAAGGAGACCGTCGACAAGCTCGACACCGAGCGCGGCACGATGGGCAACCACGCGTACTACCTGTCGATCCCGCCGAAGGCGTTCCCCCTCGTCGCGGAGCAGCTGAAGGCGTCGGGCCTCGTCGACGACACCGCCGACCAGCCCGACCGCTGGCGCCGCGTGGTCATCGAGAAGCCGTTCGGCCACGACCAGGAGTCGGCACGCGCTCTGAACGACGTGCTGCGCTCGGCGTTTCCGACGGACTCGATCTTCCGCATCGACCACTACCTCGGCAAGGAGACGGTCCAGAACATCCTGGCGCTGCGCTTCGCGAACGAGCTGTACGAGCCGATCTGGAACCGCAACTACGTCGACCACGTGCAGATCACGATGGCGGAGGACATCGGGGTGGGCGGCCGCGCCGGCTACTACGACGGTGTCGGCGCCGCTCGCGACGTCATCCAGAACCACCTTCTGCAGCTCATGGCGCTCACCGCGATGGAGGAACCCATCTCGTTCGACGCGAAGGACCTCCGCGCCGAGAAGGAGAAGGTGCTCGCTGCGGTCACCCTCCCGTCGGACCTCGGGCGCTCGACCGCTCGCGGTCAGTATGCCGGCGGATGGCAGGGCGGCGAGAAGGTGCTCGGCTTCCTCGAGGAAGACGGCATGAACCCGCAGTCCACGACCGAGACGTACGCCGCCGTCACGCTCGAGGTGAACACGCGCCGCTGGGCCGGCGTGCCGTTCTACCTGCGCACCGGCAAGCGCCTCGGCCGCCGAGTCACCGAGATCGCCGTGGTGTTCAAGCGCGCCCCCGAGCTGCTGTTCTCGCGCAGCCAGACCTCGGGTCAGGGCCAGAACGCGCTCGTGATCCGCGTCCAGCCCGATGAGGGCGTGACGATCCGCTTCGGCTCCAAGGTGCCCGGCGCCGGAGCCCAGGTGCGCGACGTCACGATGGACTTCGGCTACGGCCACGCCTTCACCGAGGCGAGCCCCGAGGCCTATGAGCGCCTCATCCTCGACGTGCTCCTCGGCGACCCGCCGCTGTTCCCGCGGCACGAAGAGGTCGAACTGTCGTGGAAGATCCTCGACCCGATCGAGGAGTTCTGGGAGGCCCAGGGCGGACCGCTCGAACAGTACTCGCCCGGATCGTGGGGCCCGGATTCCGCGGACGAGATGCTCGCCCGCGATGGTCGCACCTGGAGGCGCCCGTGATCGTCGACCTTCCCGACACCACCGTCAGCAAGATCTCCCGTGCACTCGTCAACGTGCGCGAGGAGGGCGGGGCGGTCGCGCTCGGACGCGTGCTGACGCTCGTCATCCTGACGCGCGAGGGCGCCGTCGAAGAGGTGATCGAGGCCGCGAACGACGCGTCGCGTGAGCACCCGATGCGCGTCATCGTGCTCATGATCCCCGACGGCGACGACGGCGAGTCCCGCCTCGACGCACAGATCCGTGTCGGCGGCGACGCCGGCGCGAGCGAGGTCGTCACGCTGCGCGCGTTCGGCGACGCCGGCCGCTCGAACCTGGAGAGCCTGGTCACGGGCCTGCTGCTGCCCGACGCACCGGTCGTCGTGTGGTGGCCCAACCGGACGCCCGACCACATCTCGAAGACCTCGATCGGCCGCATCGCGCAGCGCAGGATCACGGATGCCGCGACCAAGTCCGATCCCTCGGCCTGGGTCGCCGGGCTCGGCGAGCAGTACGCGCCCGGCGACACCGACCTCGCGTGGACGCGCCTGACGCGCTGGCGCGAGCAGCTGGCCGCGATCCTCGACCAGCCGCCCTACGAGCCGGTCGTCGGAGTGCGGGTGCGCGGCGCAGCCGATTCGCCGTCCACCGCGCTCCTCGCGGCGTGGCTGCGGCTCACGCTCGACGTGCCCGTCGACTGGGCGTACCTCGACGCCGAGGAGTGGCCACACGGCATCAAGTCCGTCGCACTCGTGCGCCCGAGCGGCGAGGTGCTCCTCGAGCGCCCAAGTCCCGGCGTGGCGATCCTGACCCAGCCGGGTCAGCCCACGCACGACCTCGCGTTCCCGCGCCGCACGCTGCGCGAATGCCTGGCCGAGGAACTCCGTCGCCTCGATCCTGACGTCCTGTATGGTCGAGTGATCACCGAGGGCTGGGAGCTGCTCGACCCTCCGGCGACGAAGGAGACGCAGGACGCATGAGTCGTGTGGTGAGTGACCACGATGGTTGAAGCCTGGGCCGAGAAGCGGGTGGTCATCTCCCCCGATCCTTCGACGCTCGCCGAAGCGGTCGCCGCACGGTTCCTGAGCCGCGTCGCGAAGCGCGTGGATGAGGGCAAGCTCGCCCACGTCGCGCTGACCGGCGGCTCGATGGGCTCGGCCGTCCTGGCCGCAGCCGCCCGAAGCCCTCGCATCGAGAAGATCGACTGGTCCGGCGTGCACTTCTGGTGGAGCGACGAGCGCTGGGTGCCGCAGGGCCACGACGACCGCAACGAGAAGCAGTCGCGCGCCGCACTCCTCGACGCGCTCGACATCCCCGCGGGGAACCTGCACGTCGCCCCGGCGAGCGACGACGGCCTCGACCTCGACGCCGCGGCGGACGTCCACGCCGAGCAGCTCGCGCGATTCGCCGGATCGGAGGGACCATGGCCGTCGTTCGACGTCTGCTTCCTCGGCGTCGGGCCGGACGGCCACATCGCCTCGCTGTTCCCCGACCGGCCCGAGATCCTCGTCACCGACCGCTCGGTGCTGGGCGTGCGCGACTCCCCCAAGCCCCCGCCGGAGCGTCTCACGATGACCCGCCCGGTCATCAACAGCTCGAAGCGCGTCTGGATGGTCATCGCCGGCGCCGACAAGGCCTCGGCGCTCGGCCTCGCCCTCGCGGGGGCGAGCTATGCCAGTGTGCCGGCCGCGGGCGCCAAGGGCCGCAAGCGCACGGTCTTCTTCGTCGACCAGGCAGCCGCGGCCAACGTGCCGCCCGAGCTCATCGACCGCGAGTATTGACGCGATTCGGATCAATGCGAGCGCAGCCCGCGTTGATGCGAATCGGGTCAGGATCGAGTGCCGCCGCGAAGCGACGGTGTATCGAGATCCAAGCGAAACCGGGTCGACTCGCCCCAGAACGAACAGAAGAGCGGATGCCGAGGCATCCGCTCTTCTGTTGAATCCGTCGTGGTCAGTCCTGGCCGCGACGCTCTCGCAGCTGCTTGAGCGCGTCGTCGAGGAGGGCGTCGGCCTCTTCCTCGGTGCGGCGCTCCTTCACGTACGCGAGGTGCGTCTTGTACGGCTCGGTCTTGGCGACCGCAGGCGGGTTGGCCTTGTCGCGGCCGGCCGGCAGACCGGAGTGCGGAGAGTCGATCGTGTCGGGGATCTCCTCGTCGGGGATCCCGGCGGCGAAATACCGGACGGTCTCGTTGCCGAGGGCGTCCCAGTAGGACACCGCCACTCGATCTGCGTGGAACCCGTGGTCCTGCTCGCCCATCGGCCCGGCACCGACGCGGGTGCCGCGGATCGCGTTGCCTCCGGTCGCCATCAGAGCGCCTGGAACTTCGTGATCAGGCCGAGCGCCACGATGGCCACGAACCACACCAGGGCGAGGATCACCGTGAAGCGGTTGAGGTTGCGCTCAGCGAGTCCGGACGAGCCGAGGGCGGACGTCATGCCGCCGCCGAACATGTCGGACAGGCCGCCGCCGCGCCCCTTGTGGAGCAGGATGAGGAGGGTCAGCAGGAGGCTCGTGATACCGAGGAGCACCTGCAGGACGAACTCGAGGATCTGCACAGTCGTTGAAGCCTTTCGCCGCGATCAGTCGCCGATCGCACAAGGGTCGAGTATACCGGTCAGACGCCGACGTGCTTCTGATACCGGATGATCGCAGCGAACTCGTCGACGACGAGGCTCGCTCCGCCGACCAGCGCACCGTCCACATCGGGCTCGCGCATGAAGCTCGCGATGTTCGCGGCCTTGACGGATCCGCCGTAGAGCACGCGTGTGCGTGCCGCGGCGTCCTCGCCCAGCTTCTCCGCGATGACGTCGCGCAGCTTGGCGCAGACGTCCTGCGCCTGCTCGGGCGTCGCCGCCTGGCCGGAGCCGATGGCCCAGACGGGCTCGTAGGCGACGACGATGTCGGCGTCGGCCTTCACGCCCTCGAGGGCTGCCTTCAGCTGGCCGACGGGCACGGCGCTCGCGCCGAACTTCTCGAGGTCGTCGGCCGACTCACCGACGCAGATCACCGGCACGAGACCGTGCTTGAGGGCGGCCTGCACCTTGGCCGCGACGATCTCGTCGCCCTCGTGGTGGTACTCGCGGCGCTCGGAGTGGCCGATGATGACGTACCGGTTGTCGAGCTTCGCGAGAAAGGCGCCCGACACCTCGCCGGTGTAGGCACCGGAGTCATGCGTCGAGATGTCCTGCGCGCCGAGGGCGAACGGGATCTTGTCGGCGTCGAGGAGCGTCTGCACGGTGCGCAGGTCGGTGAACGGCGGGAAGACCGCCACCTCGACCGACCCGTCCTCGTGCTTGGCGTCCTTGAGCGTCCAGTGCAGCTTCTGGACGAACGCGACGGCCTGGAGGTGGTCCAGGTTCATCTTCCAGTTGCCGGCGATGAGCGGGGTGCGGGGTGTCACTGCCATCCGAGGACCTCCAGTCCGGGGAGCTTCTTGCCCTCGAGGAACTCGAGGCTGGCGCCTCCGCCCGTCGAGATGTGGCCGAAGCGGTCGTCTGTGAAGCCGAGCTGACGCACGGCGGCGGCGGAGTCGCCGCCTCCGACGACCGACAGGCCGTCGACTTCGGTGAGCGCCTGTGCGACGGCCTTCGTGCCGGCGGCGAACGGTGCGAGCTCGAACACGCCCATCGGGCCGTTCCAGAACACCGTCTTCGAGTCGCGCACGAGTTCTGCGAAGCGTGCCGCCGTCTCGGGACCGATGTCGAGACCGAGTCCGGATGCTCCGAAGTCGGTGTCCTCGATGGTCGCGGCGCTCGTGACCACGTGCTCCGCGTCGGCACCGAACTTCGAGGCGACGACGACGTCGGTGGGCAGCACGAGCTCGACGCCCGACTCCTCGGCGCGGCGCATGTAGTCGCGGACGGTGTCGAGCTGGTCGGCCTCGAGCAGGCTCGAGCCCACCTTGTGGCCCTGGGCGGCGAGGAACGTGAACAGCATGCCGCCGCCGATGAGCAGCCGGTCGACGCGCGGCAGCAGGTGGGAGATGACGCCGAGCTTGTCGCTGACCTTCGAACCGCCGAGGACGACCGTGTACGGCCGCTCGGGGCTCTCGGTGAGCCGGTCGAGCACGTCCAGTTCGGCGGCGATCAGCAGGCCGGCCGCCGAGGGCAGGAGCTGCGCGAGCTCGTACACGGACGCCTGCTTGCGGTGGACCACGCCGAAGCCGTCCGACACCAGCGCGTCGCCGAGCTCGGCCAGCTCACCCGCGAACTCGCGGCGCTCCGCGTCGTCTTTGGAGGTCTCGCCCGGGTTGAAGCGGAGGTTCTCGATCACCGCGACGTCGCCGTCCTCGAGGGCCGCGACGGCCTCGTGGGCGGACTCGCCGACGGTGTCGCGCGCGAACGCGACCGGCTTGCCGAGCAGCTCGGACAGCCGCTGGGCGACCGGGGCGAGGCTGTACTTCGCGTCGGGCGCGCCGTCAGGGCGACCCAGGTGGGAGCAGACGACGACGCGGGCGCCGGCGTTGATGAGGGCGTTGAGCGTGGGAAGCGTGGCCCGCACACGGCCATCGTCCGTGATGACCGCGTCCTTGAGGGGGACGTTGAGGTCAGCACGGACGATGACGCGCTTGCCGGCCAGCGAACCCAGGGTGTCGAGGGTGCGCAGAGCCATGATCGCGTGTCAGAGGCTCTCGGCGACGTACTCGGTGAGGTCGACGAGACGGTTCGAGTAGCCCCACTCGTTGTCGTACCAAGCCGAGACCTTGACCAGGTTGCCGCTGACGTTGGTCAGCTCCGCGTCGAAGATCGACGAGTGCGGGTTGCCCTGGATGTCGCTCGAGACGATCGGGTCCTCGGTGTACTGCAGGTAGCCGGCCAGACGGCCGTCGGCGGCAGCGGCCTTGTACGCCTCGTTCACCTTCTCGGCCGTGAGGCCCTCGGTGGGCGTGACGATCGTGAGGTCGACGATCGAGCCGGTGGGAACCGGCACGCGGTACGACGAACCGCTCAGCTTGCCGTTGAGCTCGGGGAGCACGCGGCCGATGGCCTTCGCGGCGCCGGTCGATGCGGGGACGATGTTGATCGCTGCACCGCGCGCGCGACGCAGGTCGCTGTGCGGGCCGTCCTGGAGGTTCTGGTCGGCGGTGTACGCGTGGGCGGTCATCATGAAGCCGCGCTCGATGCCGAAGGCGTCGTTGAAGACCTGCGCGAGGGGCGCGAGGCAGTTGGTGGTGCACGAGGCGTTCGAGATGATGACGTGGTTCTCGGGGTCGTAGTCGCCTTCGTTGACACCCATGACCACAGTCACGTCGTCACCAGTGGCCGGAGCCGAGATGAGGACCTTCTTCGCGCCGCCCGCAATGTGCTTCTTGGCGTCCTCCGCCTTGGTGAAGCGGCCGGTCGACTCGATGACGATGTCGACGCCCAGGTCGCCCCAGGGGAGGTTGGCGGGGTCGCGCTCTTCGAAGACCTTGATGGTCTTGTCGCCCACGGTGATCGAGTCCGCGGTGTACGAGACGTCCTCGGACAGCACGCCGCCCACCGAGTCGTACTTGAGCAGGTGCGCAAGGGTCTTGTTGTCGGTGAGGTCGTTCACCGCCACGATTTCAAGGTCCGCGCCCTGCGCGAGAGCCGCGCGGAGGTAGTTGCGTCCGATGCGGCCGAAGCCGTTGATGCCGATCTTGACAGTCACGGAGTTTCTCCTGAGGTGTCGTGCGCGAGTGCGCAGTTGGTGCGAAATGCAGACAGAGGACAACGGCGTCCCGGCGGGCGGTCCCGACGGGACGCCGCGCCTGCTATGACAGTACCAGCAGGCCCGAGGTCTTCTGCCGGGCGGCGTCGAGGCGCTGCGCGACGTTCTGCCAGTTGACGATGTTCCATGCCGCCTTGACGTAGTCGGCCTTGACGTTGAGGTAGTCGAGGTAGAAGGCGTGCTCCCACATGTCGAGCTGGAAGACCGGGATCGTGCCCTGCGCGGTGTTGCTCTGCTGGTCGAAGAGCTGCTGGACGATGAGCTGCTCGCCGATCGGGTCCCAGCTCAGCACCGCCCAGCCGGAGCCCTGGATGCCGGTGGCCGCGGCCGTGAAGTGGGCCTGGAACTTGTCGAACCCGCCGAAGAACTCGTCGATCGCCGCACGGAGCTCGCCCTCGGGCTCGCCACCCCCCTCGGGCGAGAGGTTGGTCCAGAAGATCGAGTGGTTGACGTGTCCGCCGAGGTTGAACGCGAGGTCCTTCTCGAGCTTGTTCACGTTCGCGAGGTTGCCCGTCTCGCGGGCCTCCGCCAGCTGCTCGAGCGCGGTGTTCGCCCCGGTGACGTACGCCTGGTGGTGCTTGCTGTGGTGCAGCTCCATGATCTTGCCGCTGATGTGCGGCTCCAGGGCGGCGTAGTCGTAGGGGAGGTCGGGCAAGGTGTACTTCGCCATGTTCTCTTCTTCCTGTCGGCGCGCGCCGAGGCTCCCCGGCGCAGCGAGGGTGACGGGTTCATCCTACTGAGGGCCAACGCGGCGGAGAGGGGGTTGCTTCCCTTCATGACGCGGACTACGGCGAACGTCGCCGATACGATCGCGGCATGACGCGAGCGACGGTGCAGCGATGGGCGGCCTTCTCCGACGATCCCGGCGGCGGCAACCCCGCCGGCGTCGTCCTCGGCGCCGACGACCTCGACGAGACCGGCATGCAGCGGATCGCCGCCGACGTCGGCTACGCCGAGACGGCGTTCGTCATGGGGTCCGGCCGGGAGCGCGGCATCCGCTACTTCTCCCCCGTGGCGGAAGTGCCCTTCTGCGGCCACGCGACCGTGGCGTCGGCGATCGCACTGGCCGGCGAGCTCGGCGACGGCCCCTTCGCCTTCGACACTCCCGTCGGGCGCGTCGACATCGAGACGCGCACGGATGCCGGCGTCCGCACGGCGGCGTTCACGAGCGTCGAGCCGTGGATCGAAGAGCTGCCGGATGCCACGCTCGGCGCCCTGCTCGCCCTGATCGGCCTCGGCCCCGGCGACCTCGACCCGCGGCATCCGCCACGGCTCGCGTTCGCCGGCAACCGGCATCCGCTCCTCGTGCTCGCCGATCTGGGCGCATTCGACTCCCTGACGTTCGATCCCGGCGAGGCGCGCACGCTCATGGATGCCGAGGGCTGGCCCGCGACGATCATCGTGCTGCACGAGCACGGCGCGGGGCGATGGGAGGCGCGCAACATCTTCCCGGTCGGGGTCATCGCCGAGGACCCCGCGACCGGCGCCGCGGCCGCCGCGACCGGCGGCTATCTGCGCGCGATCGGCGCGGTGACGCCGCCGGCACGCGTGCTCATCGAGCAGGGCCGCCACGTCGGGCGACCCGGCCTGCTGACCGTCGACATCCCGGAGTCGGGTGGCATCACCGTGTCGGGCACGGCGGTGCCGATCGGCTGAGGCGCGTCAGTCCTCGATGCCCGCGGGCACCGCGGACTCGGTGCCCGGGAGACCCTCGGCGTCGGCCTTCTTGTCGGCCATCGCGAGCAGTCGGCGGATGCGGCCGGCGACGGCGTCCTTCGTGAGGGGCGGGTCGGCGTGGTGGCCGAGCTCGTCGAGGCTGGCGTCGCGGTGTGCGAGCCGGAGGGCGCCGGCCTCGCGGAGGTGGTCGGGCACCTCGTCGCCGAGGATCTCGAGCGCACGCTCCACGCGGGCGCACGCGGCCACCGCCGCCTGGGCGGAGCGCCGAAGGTTGGCGTCGTCGAAGTTCACGAGGCGGTTGACCCCTGCGCGCACCTCGCGACGCTGGCGGAGCTGATCCCATTCGGCGGCCGCCTTCTCGGCGCCCATCGCCGCCAGGGCGGCACGGATGGCCTCCCCCTCGCGCACGACGACGCGCGGCACGCCGCGCACCTCGCGGGCCTTGCCGGCGATGCCGAGCCGGTGGGCCGCGCCGACGAGGGCCATCGCCGCCTCGGGAGAGGGGCAGGTGATCTCGAGCGCGGCCGAGCGGCCGGGCTCGGACAGCGAGCCGGCCGCGAGGAACGCGCCACGCCAGATGGCTGCGAGGTCGCCGCGCGAGCCGGTGGTGAGCTTGTTGGGCAGTCCGCGGACGGGGCGCCGGCGCTGGTCGAGGAGCCCGGTCTGGCGTGCGAGCGTCTCGCCGCCCTCGATGACCCGGACGGCGTAGTGGCTGCCGCCGCGCGCGCCCGATCCCTGCACATGGACGAGCTCCGGCCGCACGCCGTACAGCTCCATCAGGTCGCGCGCCGTGCGGCGGGCGAGGATGTCGGAGTCGAGCTCCGCCTCGACCGCGACCCGATTCGCGATCGAGTGCAGTCCGCCCGAGAACCGCAGCAGGGAGGTGAGCTCGGCCACCCGGGCCGTGGGGCGCGGGTCGCGCACGTTGATCAGCTCGGCCTTCACGTCAGCGGTCAGCGACACGGGACTCCTCTTCGCAGGGTGGGGGAACGACGGTCCAGCCTACCCGCGCGCCGGACCGTTGGTGGTGGGTCTTACTCTCGCCCGAGGTCGCGATGCTTCACGCGCACCGCGACACCCGGCGCCTCGGCGAGGCGTTCGGCGAGTTCGCGAGCCATGACGACCGAGCGGTGCTTGCCGCCGGTGCAGCCCACCGCGACCACGGAGTGGCGCTTGTTCTCGCGCTGATAGCCGGCCAGGACGGGCTTCAGGGCCGCCGCGTACGCGTCGATGAACTCCTCGGCGCCCGTCTGCGCGAGCACGAACTCGCGCACCTCGTCGTCTTCGCCGGTGAGCGGGCGCATCGTCTCGTTCCAGAACGGGTTCGGCAGGAAGCGCATGTCGGCGACGAGGTCGGCGTCGGGCGGGAGGCCGTACTTGAAGCCGAAGCTCAGGATCGTGAGGATATGGCGGGCGGCGCCGGCGTCGGTGAAGAGGTCGTTCACCTGGGTCGCGAGCTGGTGGATGTTGTACGACGAGGTGTCGATGATGACGTCCGCGCTCTCACGCACGCCCATCAGGCGCTCACGCTCGTGCCGGATGCCGTCGAGGATCGTGCCGTCGCCCTGCAGCGGGTGCGGGCGGCGGACGGCCTCGAACCGCCGCACGAGCACGTCGTCGGCGGCATCCAGGAACAGGAGACGGATCTGACGCCGCTCGCGCAGCGCGCGCATCGCATCCGGCAGGTCGGAGAACAGGTCGCGACCGCGGACGTCGACGACCACCGCGACCTTCGGGAGGACGCCGGCGGCCAGTTCGGTCAGGTCGAGCAGGGGCCTGAGCATCTGCGGCGGGAGGTTGTCGACGACGTACCAGCCGAGGTCTTCCAGGGCGTTGGCGGCGGTCGACCGACCGGCGCCGGACATGCCGGTCACGATCAGCACCTCACCGGCCTGGCGCGCTGCCTCGGTCATGACCACCCCCGTCGTCCACCCCAGCCTATCGAGCGGAGAGGTGGGCATGGATCGACGCGGCCAGCTTCGGGCCGACCCCGGGGAGCTCCTCGATCTGCTCCGGGGTCGCCTCCTTGAGCGCCGCGACCGACCCGAAGTGACGGAGGAGCGCCTTGATCCGGGCGTCGCCGAGCCCGGGCACCTCGGCGAGCACGCTCTGGATGTCGCCACGGCGACGGCGGCGCTGGTGGGTGATCGCGAAGCGGTGCGCCTCGTCTCGCAGCCGCTGCAGGAGGTAGAGCGACTCGGACGTGCGGGGCAGGATCACGGGATACTCCTCCCCCGGCAGCCACACCTCCTCGAGGCGCTTCGCGATGCCGCACAGTGCGATCTCCTCGTGACCTGCGTCTCGCAGCGCGCGGGCCGCTGCCTCGACCTGCGGCTTGCCGCCGTCGACGACGAGCAGCTGCGGGCGATAGGCGAAGCGGGCGCGTCGCCGCTCGGTGACGACCTCGCCGTCGGCGGTGGCATCGGCGGGCGGCGGCACGTCGTCGTCATCGGGACGATCGAGGTAGGCGAGCCGGCGCCGCAGCACCTGGTAGAGCGAGTCGGTGTCGTCCGTGGTCTCCTCGACCTTGAACGAGCGGTACTGGTCTTTGCGCGGCAGGCCGTCTTCGAAGACGACCATCGACGCCACGACGTTCGTGCCGCCGAGGTGCGAGACGTCGAAGCACTCGATGCGCAGCGGGGCCTCGGCGAGGTCGAGCGCCTCCTGCAGGTCGGTGAGCGCCTGCGTGCGGGCGACGTAGTCGCTCGTGCGGCGGGTCTTGTGCAGCATGAGTGCCTGCTGGGCGTTGAGCGTCGCCGTCTTCATGAGCTCCGCCTTGCGCCCGCGCTGGGCGACCTGGATCGTCACCGACTTGCCGCGACGATCGCGCAGCCACTGCTCGAGGTCGTCGGCGTCCTCGGGCATCGCAGGCACGAGCACCTGCCGTGGGATGTCGGCGCCGTCGGCGTTGCCGTACGTGCGCTGCAGCACCTGGTCGACGAGGTCGCCGCCGGTGATGTCGAGCTCCTTCTCGATCGTCGTGGCCCGCACGCCGCGTACGCGTCCGCCTCGGATGACGAAGTGCTGCACGGTCGCGGCCAGCTCGTCTTCCGCGATGCCGAACAGATCGGCATCGGTGTCGGCGGCGAGCACCAGGGCGCTCTTGTTGAGCACCGCATCGATGGCCTGAAGGCGGTCGCGGTAGAGGGCGGCCGCCTCGTAGTCCATCGCCGCCGACGCCTCCTTCATGCGGGCGGTGAGCTCCTTGCGGAACCGCTGGTCGCCGCCCGCCATGAAGGCCACGAAGTCCTCCACGACCGCGCGGTGCTCCTCGATCGTCACCTTCATCGAGCACGGCCCGCCGCAGCGTCCGATCTGCCCCGGGAAGCAGGGCCGCCCGGAAGCCATCGCCTTCTTGTACGACGAGTCGCTGCACGTGCGGATGGGGAAGACCTTGATCATCAGGTCGATCGTGTCGTGGACGGCCCACACCTTCGGGTATGGGCCGAAGTACTTCGCGCCGGGGATGCGCCGATTGCGGGTCACGATGACCCGCGGCGCTTCGTCGCCGAGGGTGATCGCCATGAACGGATAGGACTTGTCGTCGCGGTAGCGCACGTTGAACGGCGGATCGAACTCCTTGATCCACATGTACTCGAGCTGCAACGAGTCGACGTCGCTGGCGACGACCGTCCACTCGACCGACGCCGCCGTGGTCACCATCCGCCGGGTGCGCTCGTGAAGCGTGCGCAGCGGGGCGAAGTAGTTCGACAGGCGGGCACGCAGGTTCTTGGCCTTGCCGACGTACAGCACGCGTCCGTCGGCGTCGCGGAAGCGGTACACACCCGGATTGGTCGGGATCTCGCCCGGCTTGGGCTTGTACGCGACCGTGGGTGCAGATCGTGCCATCGGGGTCAGCCGGCCTTGCGGACCGCCTGCGCCCCGCCCAGGACCTCGGCGAGGAACGCACCGGTGTGGCTGGCCTCGACGCGCGCGACCTGCTCGGGCGTGCCCGTGGCGACGATCTCGCCGCCCCCGGAGCCGCCCTCGGGCCCCAGGTCGATGATCCAGTCGGCGCTCTTGATGACGTCGAGGTTGTGCTCGATCACGATGACCGTGTTGCCCTTGTCGACGAGCCCGCCGAGCACCTCGAGGAGACGACGAACGTCTTCGAAGTGCAGACCCGTGGTCGGCTCGTCGAGCACGTAGATGGAGCGCCCGTTCGAGCGGCGCTGCAGCTCGGTCGCGAGCTTGACGCGCTGCGCCTCGCCGCCCGACAGGGTGGTCGCCGACTGGCCGAGGCGCACGTAGCCGAGGCCCACGTCGACCAGGGTGCGCAGATAGCGGTGGATCGCCTGGATCGGCTCGAAGAACTCGGCCGCCTCGGAGATCGGCATCTCGAGCACCTCGGCGATGTTCTTGCCCTTGTAGTGCACGGCGAGCGTGTCGCGGTTGTACCGCTTGCCGTGGCACACCTCGCAGTCGACGTACACGTCGGGCAGGAAGTTCATCTCGATCTTGATCGTGCCGTCGCCCGAGCACGCCTCGCACCGGCCGCCCTTGACGTTGAAGCTGAAGCGCCCGGGCTGGTAGCCGCGCGCCTTGGCCTCGGGCGTCTCGCTGAAGAGCGTGCGGATCCGGTCGAAGACGCCGGTGTAGGTGGCGGGGTTCGAGCGCGGCGTGCGCCCGATCGGCCCCTGGTCGACGTGCACGACCTTGTCGAGCTCGTCGGTTCCGGTCACGCGCGTGTGCTTGCCTGCGACCCGACGTGCGCCGTTGAGGCGGGTGGCGAGCACTTCGTAGAGGATGTCGTTCACCAGCGACGACTTGCCCGAACCGCTGACACCCGTCACCGCGGTGAGCACCCCGAGCGGGAAGTCGACGGTCACGTTCTTCAGGTTGTTCTCGCGCGCGCCGACGACCGTCACCTTGCGGCTCTTGTCGACCTTGCGACGCTTCTTCGGCGTCGGAACCTCGCGACGGCCCGCGAGGTAGTCGCCGGTGATCGAGTCGCTCTCATTGAGCAGCTGCTCGAGCGGACCGGAGTGAACGACATCGCCGCCGTCGACGCCGGCGCGGGGGCCGATGTCGACGATCCAGTCGGCAGCGTGGATGGTCTCTTCGTCGTGCTCGACGACGATCAGCGTGTTGCCCAGATCGCGCAGCGTGATGAGCGTCTCGATCAGGCGCCGGTTGTCTCGCTGGTGGAGGCCGATCGACGGCTCGTCGAGCACGTACAGCACACCGGTGAGGCCCGAGCCGATCTGCGTGGCGAGCCGGATGCGCTGTGCCTCGCCGCCCGAGAGCGACCCTGCCGAGCGGCTGAGGTTGAGGTAGGTGAGTCCGACCTGGATGAGGAAGTCGAGACGCAGGCGGATCTCGCGCAGCACCTGGGCACCGATCTTCGCCTCACGGTCGGTGAGCTCGAGCCCGGCGAAGAAGGCCTGCGCGTCGGCCAGGCTGAGGCGCGAGGCATCCGCGATCGAATGTCCGTGCACGAGCACCGACAGCACCTCGGGCTTCAGGCGCGCGCCGTCGCACACCGGGCACGGCACCTCGCGGAGGAACTCGGCCCACCGCTGGCGCTGCGTGTCCGTCTCGGCCTGGAGGTACTGGCGCTCGATGTAGGGCACCACGCCTTCGAAGCCCGACGAGTAGCGCATCTCGCGGCCGTAGCGGTTCTTCCACCGCACGGTGACCTTGTAGTTCTCGCCGCGCAGCACCGCCTCGCGCACCTCGGCGCGCAGCTTGCGCCAGGGGGTGTCGAGTGAGAAGTCGAGATCGTTCGCCAAGCCCTCGAGCAGACGCTCGTAGTACTGGAAGAGACCCTTGCCCTGCGTGGTCCACGGGATCAGCACACCCTCACGGATGGACAGATCCTCGTCGCCGACCATGAGGTCGACATCGACCGACATGCGCGTGCCGAGCCCGGAGCAGGCCGGGCAGGCGCCGAACGGCGCGTTGAACGAGAACGTGCGCGGCTCGATCTCGGTGAGCTGCAGCGGGTGCCCGTTCGGGCACGCGAGCTTCTCGGAGAACGACTGCCACGCGTCGTCGCCCTCGCCGTCGACGAAGTTCACCTGCATCACGCCGCCGGCGAGCCCGAGCGCGGTCTCGACCGAGTCGGTGACGCGGCTCAGGATGTCGGGGCTCGCCACGAGGCGGTCGACGACCACCGCGATGTCGTGCTTGTAGCTCTTCTTGAGGGCGGGCGGCTCGGCCAGCTGGATCAGCTCGCCGTCGACGACGGCGCGGGCGTAGCCCTTGGCCGACAGCTCTTTGAAGAGGTCGACGAACTCGCCCTTCTTCTGTGTGACGACGGGCGCGACGATCTGGTACCGCGTGCGCTCGGGCAGCTCCATCAGCTGGTCGGCGATCTGCTGCACCGTCTGGCGCTGGATGACCTCGCCGCACTCGGGACAGTGGGGCACGCCGATGCGCGCCCACAGCAGACGCATGTAGTCGTGGATCTCGGTGATCGTGCCGACCGTCGAGCGCGGGTTGCGGTTGGTCGACTTCTGGTCGATGGAGACGGCGGGGCTGAGGCCCTCGATGAAGTCGACGTCGGGGCGGTCGACCTGACCGAGGAACTGACGGGCGTACGCGCTCAGCGACTCGACGTAGCGGCGCTGCCCCTCGGCGAAGATGGTGTCGAACGCGAGGCTGGACTTGCCGGAGCCGGAAAGGCCCGTGAACACGACGAGGGAGTCGCGCGGGATGTCGAGGTCGACGTTCTTGAGATTGTGGACGCGGGCACCGCGGACGCTGAGCTTTCCGCTGGTGTTTCCGGGCACGGCGACAGGAACGATGGGCACCAGACAAGTTTAGGCGGGGCCTCCGACATCGGACTCGGAGAGCCCCGGTTCCCTGCTTCCTGCCAGACGACGACCGGAGCCGTCGGGTAAGGAGGACGACGGATGCCGCGGGGCATGTGCCCCGCGGCATCCGGCGTGCTATCGCACAGGCGTCAGAGCGCGGCGCCGAGCGTGAACCGGGCTTCCGTGCCGGTCGGAGTGGTGATGACGAACTCCGAGTCCCCGGTGGCTCCCGCGGGAATCGTGAACGTCACCGTCGCCCGCCCGATCTCGTCGAACGTCGACGGGTCGGGGAACGACGGGTCCACCGTGGCCGTCGCCAGCGGCGCGCCGTCGAACGAGACGGTGACCGACCCCGCCTTCGGCTCCGTCGTGCTGAAGTCGAGCGACGAGAGGTTGATCGTCGCCTGGTCGCCCACGACGCTCACGACGTCCACGCCGACCGCGCGCTGAGCGTAGTCGGGTGCTGCGCCGCCGAACTCGGTGAAGTAGTCGACCATCGCCTCGAGGTCGACCTTGCCGCTGTCGGCCTTGTTGGTGCCGAGTCGGAAGCTGACGAAGTTGTCGCCGCCCGACGCGAGGAACGAGTTCGCCCCGACCGAGTAGATCTCGCCGGGCTCGAGCGGCTCTCCGGCGAGGAAGATGTCGACGATGTGCGAGCCCTGCGGCGCGGTCGGGTCGTACGTGTACGAGAGCGCCTCGTTCACCCCGAGCTTCAGGAACGGACGGCTGGCACCGGCCGGCTGCCACTGCTCTTCGAGAACCGCCTTGATCTGCGCTCCCGTCATGTCCAGCGTCACGAGGGTGTTCGCGAAGGACTGCACGTCCGCGGCCTCGCGATAGGTCGTCTCACCGGCGTTGATGTCGGCGCGGAGTCCTCCCGGATTCATGAACGTGATGTCGACGCTGCGGGTGCCGTCCTCGTTGAGCGCCCAGAGCTGCACGTCGGCCACGAAGTTGCCGAGCGTGGACTCGCCGCCGCGGTTCTCGACGAGCGCGGGCTGGCCGTTCACGACGCCGGGCCGCTGTGCGCGGTTGAGGGCGCCGGCCGTGTCACCGATCTCGACGCTTCCGAGCTCGTTCGCGACGGCGGTCGCCTCCGTCACGAGGGGGACGATCGCCGGGTCGGGCTCGGTCAGCCACGCGGTCACCGCGCCCGAGGAGTTGACCTCGGTGGCCATGGTGTAGAGCGTGTTCTCCATGGACGTGATCGACTTCGACTTGCGGTCGTAGGTGATCTCCATGTTGGAGAATCGCTCGCCGTACTGACCGCTCGAGATCACGGGCCGGCCGTCGATCACATGGTTGTACGGAAGGTGCGTGTGGCCGGAGACGATCGCGTCGATGTTGTCGTTCGCGTTGAGCACGATGTGACCGAATCGAGAGTCTGGATCGGTCGCGGACTCGATCGAGGTCGTCGCCGCGCCTTCGTGGACCAGCATGACGACGATGTCGGCCTCGCCGTTGTTGGAGCGGCCATCGCTCAGCTGGTCTGCGACGCGGTTCGCCGCGTCGACCGGGCTCCCGACGGTGATGTCCTCGATGCCGGACGGGCTCACGAGCGACGGCAGCTCGTCGGTGACGGCGCCGACGAAGCCCACCCGGACGCCCTGGAACTTCGCGATCCAGTACTCGGGCAGGGCGGGGTCACCCGACTCCTTGTCGTACACGTTCGCGCCGAGGTACTCCCAATCGGCGAGCGGCATCACCCGGTCGGTCAGGTCCGCGAAGCCCTGGTCGAACTCGTGATTGCCGACCGCGCTCACATCGAGCCCGGCGGCATTCAGCGTCTCGATCGTCGGGACGTCGTCCTGGATGAAGGAGGTGAACGTCGAGGCGCCGATCATGTCGCCGGCGGCGGCGAAGACCGTGTTCGGGTTCTCGGCGCGGATCTGCTTCACCGCCGTCGCCAGTCGCGCGATGCCGGCAGCGGTGCCGGACTGCTCGATGCGACCGTGGAAGTCGTTGACCGTGACCAGGTTGATCTCGACGGACGTGCCGTTCGCTTTGCCCTTGGGGGTGTCAGGGGCCTTCGGTGCCGCGGACGCGGATGCGACCCCGGTGGCGGTGAGGGCGAGAGTGGCGACCGTCGCCGCGAGGGCGAGAGCTCGGCGCCGCGGGACAGACCGGTCTTGGTGGGACCTTATGCGCATGGATGGTTTCCTCTGTGCTGGATCGGAACAACAGTGTCTCCGGCATCGCGGCACGCAGGTTCACCGCTGTCGAGACGCCGTTCCCGAGCCTAAGTTCCCAGCGACCGATCCGACCATCTGAATGAGAAGAAGTTCACGCATCTGTGATGTGGTGTTTCCGCGAGCCCGAGAACGGCGCGAGGGCATCGCGCAGCGACAGGAGGGACGCGGCATCCGTTCCCACTCTCGCCATCACCTTCGAGGGCACCGCCAGCGCGCGTTCGCGCAGCGCGATCCCCTCTGCCGTCAGCCGGACGTCGAGCACCCGCTCATCGCCGTCGCGACGCGACTTCGACACCAGGCCCTGCGACTCGAGACGCTTCACCAGCGGCGAGAGGGTCGCCGGCTCGAGCGCGAGTTCGTCCGCGAGGTCGCGCAGCGACCGGGGTGACCGCTCCCATAGCGTCAGCATCACGAGGTACTGCGGATGGGTGAGCCCGAGAGGCTCGAGGATCGGCCGGTAGATCGCCACCACATTGCGCGCCGCCGTCACCAGAGCGAAGCACACCTGATTGTCGAGCTTGAGCAGCTCGTCGGCGCTCCATGCGGTCTCGGTCACGGCCGGATCCTCCAGGGTCAGATCGTTAGTACACTAATCATATGAGTGATACGGATGCCTCGGCCGAACGACGTCCGCTGCGAGATCGAGTGCGCGAGGCCGGCGGCTGGTACTCCTTCCTCAACACGAGGCTGATCCGGCTGGCGGGTCCTGCTGCCGTCGGTCCGTACGAGACCGCTCCCCCGCCGTCCGCCGCCGAGCGCGCCGAGCGGGCGTGCCCGCTGTGCGGCGCGCCGATCACCCAGCACACCTTCGACCGCAGCGGACCCAAGCCGCTCATGCACTGCCCCTGACCGCGGTCACGCGACCGCGGTGGCCACCCCCGGCTACGCGTGCCCTGCGCGCTCCATCGCCCGCAGCTCCTTCTTCA
Organism: Microbacterium gallinarum; assembly: GCF_014837165.1. Classification (GTDB taxonomy): domain Bacteria; phylum Actinomycetota; class Actinomycetes; order Actinomycetales; family Microbacteriaceae; genus Microbacterium; species Microbacterium gallinarum. Next base: position 158,889 of record NZ_JACSPM010000003.1, on the reverse strand, counting down.
GGTCTTGCACCTCGTCGCGCAGCCGCGCCGCGAGTTCGAACTTGAGCTCGCCTGCCGCCGACAGCATCTGACTGCTGAGGTCGGCGATGGTCGCCTCGAGCTGCTCGGCTCCTTCGGCCGCGATGCCCTCGCGCCGCAGCTGAGGCGTCGGGGCCTTGCCCTTGCCCGACTTGAGCTTCGCCGACGTCTTGCGCGACAGCATGGCATCGGTGTCGGACGCCTCGCGCGCGAGCGCGTCGGTGATGTCGGCGATCCGCTTGCGCAGCGGCTGCGGATCGATGCCGTTCGCGGTGTTGTACGCGATCTGCTTGTCGCGCCGGCGGTCGGTCTCTTCGATGGCGTTGCGCATCGAGTCGGTCACCGTGTCGGCGTACATGTGCACCTCGCCGGAGACGTTGCGCGCCGCACGCCCGATCGTCTGGATGAGCGACGTGCCGCTGCGCAGGAATCCCTCTTTGTCGGCGTCGAGGATCGACACCAGGGACACCTCGGGAAGATCGAGTCCCTCACGCAGCAGGTTGATGCCCACGAGCACGTCGTACACTCCCGCTCGAAGCTCGCTGAGCAGCTCGACCCGGCGCAGGGTGTCGACGTCGGAGTGCAGGTAGCGCACGCGGACACCGTGCTCACCGAGGAAGTCGGTGAGCTCTTCGGCCATCTTCTTGGTCAGCGTCGTGACCAGGACGCGCTCGTCTCGCGATGCACGCTGCCGGATCTCTTCGAGCAGGTCGTCGATCTGCCCCTTCGACGGCTTCACCACGATGTGCGGGTCGACGAGGCCGGTCGGGCGGATGATCTGCTCGACGACGCCGTCGGCGATCCCCATCTCGTAGCGACCGGGCGTGGCCGACAGGTACACCGTCTGGCCCACGCGCTCCTTGAACTCGTCGAACCGCAGCGGGCGGTTGTCGAGCGCGCTCGGAAGCCGGAACCCATGCTCGACGAGAGTGCGCTTGCGTGAGGCATCCCCCTCGTACATCGCCCCGATCTGCGGAACCGTCACGTGCGACTCGTCGATCACCATGAGGAAGTCGTCGGGGAAGAAGTCGAGCAGCGTGTGCGGCGGCTCGCCCGGCAGGCGCCCGTCGAGGTGCCGGGAGTAGTTCTCGATGCCCGAGCAGAACCCGAGCTGCTGAAGCATCTCGAGGTCGAACGTGGTGCGCATGCGCAGGCGCTGGGCTTCGAGGAGCTTGTTCTGCGACTCGAGCTCCTTCAGTCGGTGCTCGAGCTCGTGCTCGATCGTTCCGATGGCCCGCTGCACCGTCTCGGTGCCCGCCGCATAGTGGGTCGCCGGAAAGATCGGCACCGCGTCGAGCCGCTGGATGACGTCGCCCGTGAGCGGGTGCAGCATGTAGATCGCCTCGATCTCATCGCCGAACAGCTCGATGCGAACGGCGAACTCCTCGTAGACAGGGATGATCTCGATCGTGTCGCCGCGCACACGGAAGTTGCCGCGCGAGAAGTCCACGTCGTTGCGGTTGTACTGCATCGCGATGAACTTGCGGATGAGCGCGTCGCGGTCGTAGCGCTCGCCCACCTGCAGGGCCACCATCGCCCGCAGGTACTCCTCGGGCGAGCCGAGTCCGTAGATGCACGACACGGTGCTGACCACGACCACGTCGCGGCGGCTGAGCAGCGAGTTGGTCGTCGAGTGCCGCAGGCGCTCGACCTCGGCGTTGATGGAGGAGTCCTTCTCGATGAAGGTGTCCGTCTGCGGGACGTACGCCTCGGGCTGGTAGTAGTCGTAGTAGCTGACGAAGTACTCGACCGCGTTGTTCGGCATGAGCTCGCGGAACTCGTTGGCCAGCTGCGCTGCCAGCGTCTTGTTGTGCGCGAGCACGAGCGTGGGCCGCTGCACCTGCTCGATCAGCCAGGCGGTCGTCGCCGACTTGCCGGTGCCGGTCGCACCGAGCAGCACGACGTCGGTCTCTCCGGCGTTGATGCGGGCGGCGAGGTCGGCGATCGCCTGCGGCTGGTCGCCGGACGGCTCATACTCGCTGATGACCTCGAATGGGCGCACGGAACGTGTGGCTTGCACTGTTCCAGCGTAGGCGGACCCTCCGACACCCGGGCCGGCGTTCGCGCCCGGCGGACCGACTCAGAATCCTCCGCCGCCGTCGCCTCCCCCGAAGCCCCCGCCGTCGAACCCTCCGCCGAAGCCCCCGCCGTCGAATCCCCCGCCTCCGTAGTCGCCCGAGAAGCCCCCGCCGTCCGAGGCCGACGACGCTCCCGGATCGTAGGTGTCGCCGACCCACGACGGTTCCGATGCGATCGCCAGCGACCCCGCCCCCGACGAGAAGTAGGTCACCACGACAGCGGACAGCAGGAAGTTCTGCGAGACGACAGCGGCGACGCCGCTGCTCGTCAGCAGCGCCCGCGGGTCGACGTCGTCGCGGCCGTCGCGCTCCGCATCCGACGCAGCGCTCTGTGCGCGCTCGGCGCGGCGCTCCTCCGCTCGGCGGAACAGTCTCGCGAGCACCGTCGGGTCGTCGGTCGCGGCATCCTGCTCCGCATCCGACAGGAAGGGGCGGAGCTGCTCGAACATCGCGCGCCGCTCGTCGGCCGGAAGATCGCGGAACGCGGCCGCGTGCGCCTTCTCGATGACGGACGCCGGCAGCGTGTTGAGCAGGTACACGTACCTGCCCATCCGCTCCTCGTCGCTCAGCGCCGCGTACCGCCTCTTGCGCCGGAATCTCGAGAGCATGCCCATGAGCCACCTCCGCGTGTGGTGTCAGGGTACGCCGCCGGCGGCGCCGGCCCTAGTCCTGCGACCGCGCAGCCGCGCGCGCGGCGAGGCGCTCGGGCAGCGTCGCCCACAGCTCGTCCACCTGGCGGACGGTGTCCTCGAGCGACCCGGTGGTGTCGATCACGGCGTCGGCGATCGCCAGGCGCGTCTCGTCGGGCACCTGCGAGGCGATGCGGGCGGCGGCGTCGGCCTCGCTCATGCCGCGCAGCTCGACCAGCCGGTCCTGCCGGATGCCGGCCGGCGCGTGGGCGACCACGATGAGCTCCCACGGGTCGTCCACCCTCGCCTCGACGAGCAGCGGGACGTCGTAGACGACGACCGCCGACGGATCGGCCTCGCGCGCCTCGGCGAAACGGTGCGCAGACTCGGCCCGCACCGCGGGGTGCACGATCGCGTTCAACCGCGTCACGGCCGCGCCGTCGCCGAACACCCGGCCCGCGAGCGCCGCGCGATCCAGCGCGCCGTCGGGCTGAAGCACCCCCTCGCCGAACTCCTCCGCGATCGCTGCGAGCACCGGCGAGCCCGGCTGCTGGACGTCGCGGACGATCTGATCGGCGTCGACGACGACGGCACCGAGTTCGGCGAGGCGTCGCGCGATGGTGGACTTCCCCGACGCGATCCCGCCGGTGAGGGCAATGAGGGGCATGCAACGAGGATGCCATGTGCGCGTGAACCTTGGGCGCTCTTGAGGTCGCACTGAGGGTGGCTTGAGCGCACGCGAGTAGCGTCAGGGCAACCCGAAAGAAGACCGGCTTCGTGGGGGTCTCTGGGGAGGTTGGGACGTGGCCTACCGACGCAGCATTGCGACGCAGGCTCGATGCCCAGCCACCCACCTGTCCGTCTCCGAGATGAGGCGGGGTGACGGGGCCGGGACTCGGTGCGGTGGGGTGGCGATCGTGGGGGCGATCGCCACCCCCATCCGCGCCGCACGGCGGAGTACACGGTGCAGATCATGAGCGCCGACGCGCCGCGCCTGTTCCAGCACGCGTTCTGGGATATCCTGACCGACGTCCGCGAGACGGCGCTCGTCTCGCTGACACCGGAGGATGAATCGGTGGAAGATCAGCGCGTGGCCGTCGTCATCGAGGACGAGGAAGACATCCGCTCGCTCTTGTCCGCGGTGCTCGCACAGGCCGGTTTCGAGGTGCACGGGGCCGGCAACGGCCAGGATGGACTCGACCTCGTCGTCGAGCACCAGCCCCTCGTGACCACTCTCGACGTGAACATGCCGGGGATGGACGGCTTCGAGACCGCGAAGCGCATCCGCTCCATCAGCACGACGTACATCGTGATGCTCAGCGCCCGCACCGAGGAGATCGACGCTCTCCAGGGTCTCGAGGCCGGTGCCGACGACTACGTCGCCAAGCCGTTCCGCCCTCGCGAGCTGCGAGCCCGCATCGACGCGATGCTGCGTCGGCCGAGGCATCATGTCGCCGCCGCCGCGCCGGCGGTGGAGGCATCCGACAACTCCCGAGCCTGGCTCGAGCACCAGGGACTCCGGCTCAACCCCGACATGCGCATCGTCATGGTCGACGGCGACGACCTCGAGCTCACGCGCAGCGAGTTCGACATCCTGGCCGACCTCCTCGCCGCCGGGCGGCGGGTGCGCGGAAAGTCCGACCTCGCGCTCATGCTGCGCGGCGAGCAGTTCACCGGCGTCGAGTTCGTCAGCGACAGCGACGCCCGGGCGATCGAGGTGCACGTGGCCAACCTGCGGCGCAAGCTCGGCGAGTCGCCCACGAACCCGCGCTGGATCGAGACCGTGCGCGGCGTCGGGTACCGACTGACCGCGTCGTGAGCCTGCCTCTTCGTCACGCGGGGTCCACGACCCTGGCCTCGTGACCCGGAGCGGATGCCGCTAGTCGGCCTCTCCGACGAGGACCGACGACTCCACGCTGGCGGCCGCCCGGCTCGCCGCCTCGCGTGCGACACGGAGGAGCGCCAGCGCGTCGTGACCGGTGACGTCGCTCAGCGCGACGCCGACGCCGACGACCGGGATCACTCCCCCGCCGACCTTGCCGAGGTCGTCGAACAGTCCGCGATAGATCGCGCCGGCCTGACGACGCGCGTCGAGATCGGTGTCGACGAGCACGCCGACCACGAGGCCCGTCGCACCGTCTTCGCCGACGAGCGCATTGGAGGGCGCATGGCGGCGCACGCCGGTGCGCCAGGTCTGGGTGACGGCCAGCGCGACCTCGCTGCCGAACGCCGTCGAGATCTGGTCGAGGTCGTCGACCCGCACCGCGATCACGCCAACGAGCTCCGAGCGTGCGGCGGCCCGCTCGCACAGGCCGACCAGCGCGGCGTCGAACAGATCGCGTGACAGGATGCCGCCCTGCGCCGAGACGAGCGTGCCCGGGCGCAGGAAGCCGCGCATCGGTGCACGGGTCGCGCGGAGCACCGATGTCACGACCACCGCGACGATCGTGAGCACGATGGTGAGGAAGCTCGTCGGGATGGTGCCGAACGCGCTCTCGAAGAGCGTGCTCTCGGGACCGGCGGCGAGGAACGCCGTGGTGCGCGAGACGTAGTAGAGCGACTCGATGCCGAGCACGATCGCCAGCACCCATGCGGTGCGCGACTCCAGCAGCGCGCCGCGCACGCACTCGGTCGCTCCCGCGCCGGCGAAGAGCAGCAGCGCCACGAACATCCACACGGCCCCTGCCCAGTCGCCGCCTTCCGGCCCCTGGATCACCACCGTCGCGCCCGCCCCGACGACCCCTACGGCGACGAGCCAGGACGACCAGGTCATCCGCCGCCCGTTGAAGCGGCGGCATCCGAGCCACATGCATCCGGTGCCGGCGACGAAGGCGGCGTTGCCGACGGCGATCGCCCACCACCCGCCGACGCTCTGCGCCCACACCGTGTACGCGAGGGTGGTGAGCATGGCCGCGAGGAAGCCGAGCGCCCAGATGCGGCCGGCGCCCTCGTCTCGGCGCAGCAGCGTCTCGACGATGAACAGGATGCCGCTCACGTTGACGACGAGCGCCGTCATGATCACGACGGTGACCAGTTGCAGGGTCATTGCGGGGTTCCTTCCGGAGCCGTGGCGGGAAGCTTCACGATGAACGTCGAGCCGACGCCGGGCGAGCTGTGCAGGCCGAGCTCGCCGCCGTGGGCGCGCACGATGTCGCGGGTGATGGCCAGACCCAGCCCCGTCCCGCTGCGACGCTCGGCGCCCGCCTTGTAGAACCGCTGGAAGAGCCGTGCGCGGTCGGCTTCGGTGATGCCGACCCCGGTGTCGCGCACGAGGATCCAGGTCGACGTCCCGTCGGTGGTCGTGCCGAGGAACACCGTCCCGCCGTCCTTGTTGTAGGCGATCGCGTTCGAGATCAGGTTGTCCACGACCTGGCGCAGGCGCATCGGGTCGGCCCACGCCCGGGCCGGCTCGAGCCCCGAGGTGTCGATCGTGATGGCGCGCCCCGCCGCTCGCGGTGTCAGGGCCTCGCCGGCGGCGCGGACGGTGTCGCGCACGTCCAGCAGCTGCGCGGAGAGAGATGCCTCGACCGACGCCGGCGACGAGCTCGACGCAGCCAGGATGTCGGCCACGATGCGCAGCAGGCGCTCGGCGTTGCGCTCGGCGATGTCGAGGTTGGATCGCACATGGTCGGGCAGACCGGGCTCTTCGATCGCGAGGTCGAGGTACCCGAGGATCGAGGTGAGGGGCGTGCGCAGCTCGTGCGACACCGAGGCGACCAGTTCGTCGCGCGCCCGCAGCGCCTCCAGCTCGGACGTGACGTCGCGCGAGATGACGACCGCGCCGGTGTCTTCCCCGCTCGGGTCGATCAGGCGTCGCGCGCTGATGCTCAGCGCCTGGCGCGGCCCGGGCTCCTCGCCGAACCACACCACCTGGCCGTCGAACGCCTCGCCCCGCAGCGCGCGCTCGACGGGCAGCTCGTCGGCGGGAAGCCGCGTCTCACCGTCGTCACGGAACACAGGCGTCTCGGCCCGCTCGTCGCCCTGGATCGCCTGCTGCAGACGCGAGTTCGCTTCGTTGGTCACAGCGATCCTGCCATCGGAGTCGATGCGGATCACGCCGAAGTCGACGGCGTCGAGCACTTCGGTGACGACCTGCTCCTGCCGACGCGACTGCTCCAGCACGCGGCGCAGCAGCTGCGACTGCTTCGCCAAGAGGGTGCGCTGGGCGTCGGATCGCCGGGCGGTCAGGTGGCTGGTGGCGGCGACGGCGACCAGCACGAGCGGCAGCAGCAGCGAGGTGAAGGTGAGCTCGCGGGTCGTGAGCGCCGTCAGCACGCCGATGATCGCGGCCACCGCCACGATGACGGCGAACAGCCCGAGCATGCCGAAACCAGCCGCCAGCCACATCGTCGGGAAGATCCAGAGCAACCCCATCGCGGTGTCGGGTGCGGCGAGCACCATGAAGGTGATCGCGACGATGTCGATGGCGGGGACGACGGCGACCCACCCGAACCTCAGGCGGTTCCACGGCACGACGAGTGTCGCGCCGGTCACCACGAACACGACCACGACGCCCAGGAAGAACAGCGCGAGATCGACGTCCGGCGGTGTGAAGGCGACGAGCACGGCGAGCACGAACACCACCGACGACAGCAGCAGCTGGTTCAGCGTCGCCGCGCGGTCCGTCGTGCGGTCGGCGAAGTCCGCGCGCAACCATGTCGCCCGCGCCCGCCCGACGTGGGCCGCCGAGGGATGCGACGCGCGAGGAGCTCCGTCACCTGTCGCGGCGTCCATATGGCGAAACTAACGGATGCCGCGCCCCGGCGTGAGCGGGGCTCGCGACGCAGGCGCGAACCGACGCCCGCAATCTCCGCCATCGAGGCTCGCCGCCCCGTCTCAGCCCACGCGTGCCGCCGCTTCGCTCAGCCAGCGCGCGTGCAGCAGCCACGGGTCGTCGACGCCGGCGGCGAGCTCGGCGATGTGCGCCTCGAGGGCGGACGACCGGTGGAACCACTCGGTGCGGGGATAGCGATCGACCGCGAACTGCTCGTGGCGTCGGCGTTCGACGGTGCGGTCGCCGCGCTCGAACGCGAGCAGCTCGTCGTGCCAGATGGCCGCCAGTCGCTGCCGCGGGCTCGCCGACGTGCCGATCTTGATGCGGTCGTCGTAGCGGATGTAGTAGACGACGTCGACCCGCGGCGGAGGCAGCTCGTGGTCGACGAGCTCGCCGTACCGCCACTCGCACACCGCGCACAGCCAGCCCGACGGGTAGCGCACCCCGAGACGCGATCCGCAGAGCGCGCACGGCGACGGCAGCACATCCGTGACTCCGTGGCCGCTCTGCCCCCACTCGGTCGCCACCGCCAGATGCCATTCGCACAGTGCGATCGGACTGCCGGGCGGCACCTGGCCGCGGCATCCGCTCTTCATCAGACAGCTGCGGGGCACACGGCGAGTGTACGGACCGGCGCCGACATCTCCCCGGACACAGCGAAAGGGCCGGAACCCGAAGGTCCCGGCCCTTTCGAACCAGACGGTTCAGCTGCTGATCAGATCAGCGACCCGACAGCTTCTCGCGCAGTGCGGCGAGAGCCTCGTCGTCGGCGAGCGTGCCGCCCGAGGCGCTCTCCGAGGAGAAGCTCGACGAGCCGGTGTCGGCGGGGGCGTTGGCCTCGGCCTCGAGAGCCTTCGCGACGGCGGCCTTGTGCGCCTCCCAGCGACCCTGGGCAGCGGCGTACTCCTGCTCCCACTTCTCGCGCTGAGCGTCGAAGCCGTCGAGCCAGACGCCGTTGACGGAGTCGAAGCCCTCGGGGTACTTGTACTCGCCGTTCTCGTCGTACTCGGTGAGCATGCCGTAGAGGGCGGGGTCGAACTCGGTGCCGTTGGGATCGACCGACTCGTTCGCCTGCTTCAGCGAGAGCGAGATGCGGCGACGCTCGAGGTCGATGTCGATGATCTTGACGAAGACCTCTTCGCCGACCGACACGACCTGCTCGGCGAGCTCCACGTGCTTGCCCGACAGCTCCGAGATGTGCACGAGGCCCTCGATGCCGTCGGCGACGCGGACGAACGCACCGAACGGAACGAGCTTGGTGACCTTGCCCGGTGCGACCTGGCCGATGGCGTGGGTGCGGGCGAAGACCTGCCACGGGTCCTCCTGGGTCGCCTTGAGCGAGAGCGACACGCGCTCGCGGTCCAGGTCGACCTCGAGGATCTCGACGGTGACTTCCTGGCCGACCTCGACGACCTCGGAGGCGTGCTCGATGTGCTTCCACGAGAGCTCGGAGACGTGCACGAGGCCGTCCACGCCGCCCAGGTCGACGAACGCACCGAAGTTGACGATCGACGAGACGACGCCCTTGCGGACCTGACCCTTGTGCAGGTTGTTCAGGAACGTGGTGCGCGACTCGGACTGCGTCTGCTCGAGGAGAGCGCGGCGCGAGAGGACGACGTTGTTGCGGTTCTTGTCGAGCTCGAGGATCTTCGCCTCGATCTCCTGACCGAGGTACGGCGTGAGGTCGCGGACGCGACGCAGCTCGATGAGCGAAGCCGGGAGGAAGCCGCGGAGGCCGATGTCGACGATGAGGCCACCCTTGACGACCTCGATCACGGAGCCGGTGACGACACCGTCGTTCTCCTTGATCTTCTCGACGTCGCCCCACGCACGCTCGTACTGCGCGCGCTTCTTCGACAGGATGAGGCGGCCTTCCTTGTCCTCCTTCTGGAGAACCAGGGCCTCGACCGCGTCGCCGACCTTGACGACCTCGTTGGGGTCGACGTCGTGCTTGATCGAGAGTTCGCGCGAGGGGATGACGCCCTCGGTCTTGAAGCCGACGTCGAGGAGGACCTCGTCGCGGTCGACCTTCACGACGGTGCCTTCGATGAGGTCTCCGTCGTTGAAGGACTTGATGGTCAGTTCGACCGCGGCCAGGAAGTCCTCAGCAGATCCGATGTCGTTGATGGCGACCTGCTTGGTGGCCGGGGCGGTCGTTGCGATAGTCATGTAGTGGGTTGTCCTTGTTGGGTTGGGGGTGTCGGGCCCGGGCTCGAATCGCGGCTCCCGATCGCGTGATGGCGAGCGGATGCCTCGTGCCGAGGCGAAGCGGATTGTGTTGGTGCGATGTCACTTCGGAGCCGGCGCGAGCCGACACCGGGGCGTGGCGATAGAGCCACACGAGTGACAGTCCAGGGTATCAGAACGCGGACGCCGTCTGCGATGTTCCCGCGGCCGGCGCATCGGGCCGGCCGCGGCCGCTCATCGCGGCAGATCGATGGGCGCCGTGCTGGTGCGATCGGGGTCGAACGGCGGCTGCTGCTCCGGCTCCGGCACGGGGTCGCCGCGCAGCTGCGCGAGACGCTCCTGCTCGCGGCGCTGGGCCACCGCGAGCCAGTCCCAGCCCACGGCGGCCGCGGTGCCGGCGTCGATCGCCGGACGCGGCGGCGGCGCCGGGACGGCAGGCGGCATCGCGGGCGGCACCGGCGCGGTCATGTCCTGCGCGAACGAACGCTGCCCCGCGTAGCCGCGCAGACCCGCCTGCTGGATCACCCGCTGGATGGTGCTGCCGCGCCCGTCGGGGTCGCCGACGTATCGGATCTCGCGCAGCCCCTGCTCCTGCGCCGCCGACTCGAAGACGAAGTGGCCGTAGCCGAGCATCCGCCCGATGATCGGCTTGTGCACCGAGATGTCCAGGATGCGCGCGAGGGGCATGGTCGCGATGCTCTGCGACAGGATGCCGTGCACGCGGAACACGCGCATGTTGGTGATGACGAAGACGTCGGCGCGGCGCTCCAGGATGCGCCATGCAGCGTGCAGCATGACGGCCCCGCCGATGAGGACCGGCACCCACCACGCCGGCGGCGGCACGAAGAAGACGAGCAGCAGCAGGACGCTGCCGGCGAAGAGCTCGAGGGTCGCGCCGACGATCGCCGCCCAGTGCTTGTGCACCTCGTCGATCACCACTTCGCCCTGGTCGGCGATGAGGTGCGTGTCGATCCGAGGATCGAAGAGGCTCATCCGTTCGCGAGCGCCACGAAGAAGTCGGTGACGGCGACGCCCGCGCCCCAGACGGCACCGAACGCCCCCTGGACGGCATTCGCGGCATCCTGCGGCCTCGTGACGAGGTAGAAGACGGCGAACGCGATGACGAGCCCGATGACGATGCGCTTGACGAGCTTCACGGCGGGGGTCCCTTCGGTCGATGGAAAGCGATCCCCCCGGAGCGCGAACTCCCCAGTTGTACCCCACCGACGGCCGTTCCCGCAGGAGCCGGCCGGGCGCGTCGCGGACGCGGTCGGGCACGCCCGGCCGGGTCAGCCGTGCAGCGGCCACCACGGCGGCATGAGCGCGAGGATCCGCGCGCTCGCCGCGCGCACGTCGTCGTCGCCGTCACGCGCCCACACCTCGACGACCCCCACGAGGGCGCCCGCGATGAACGCCGCCGCCTCCTCACGGGCGCGCGCGCCCTGGGGAACGCCGGTCGCCCCGTGCTCGTCGAGCGCGGTGAGCGCCGTCGCGGCGCGGGAGCGCAGCCGCTCCTCGAGCGCCGCACGGAACGCGCCGCGCGAGGACGACGCGAACATCGCGCGGAAGACGGGGCGCTCGGCGGCGACGTGGGCGAGCAGAGCGCGCAGGGCATCGAGGTACTCCCCCGCGATGCCGTGCGACGACTCCGACGTGGCGTCGACCGCGCTGAGCTGGTCGAGGTCGCGAGTGAACCAGGCGACCGCGAACGCGTCCACGCTGTCGGCGTGCCCGTAGAAGGTCGTGCGGTGCACGCCAGCCTCGCGGCAGAGCCGCGCGACGCTCACCTCTTCGAGCGGCACGAACTCCAGCAGCCGGACGAGCGCGGCGCCGAGCGACTCGCGCGTCCTCGCCTGCCGGGGGTCCTCACCCATGACTCTCCGATCGAAGAGAGCGGATGCCTCGGCCCGAGGCATCCGCTCTTCTCATCATGACTCGTAGTGGGCCAGTCCTGCGGTCTCGCCGCCGTCGGCGATGAACTCCGCGCCGGTCGAGAAGCTCGACTCGTCGCTCGCCAGGAAGAGCACGAGCTGCGACAGCTCGATGGGTTCGCCGACCCGGTGCAGGGCCACGTGGTTCTGCGGGGTGTCGAGGCTGTCGGTCATCGGCGTGCGGATCACGCCGGGGTGGACCGAGTTGACGCGGATGTTGTAGCGCCCGAGGTCGAGGGCGGCGTTCTTCGTCAGTCCGCGGACGCCGAACTTCGCGGCGTTGTAGCCGGGCAGCGCCTCGTAGCCCTGGATGCCCGCGGTGGACGAGATGTTGATGATCGAGCCCTTGCCGCTCTTCTTCAGCGGCTCGATCGCGGCCTTGATGCCGTAGAAGACTCCGGTGAGGTTGATGGCGATGATCGTGTCCCACTGGTCGAGGGTGTACTCCTCGATGGGGCCGAAGTTGGCGATGCCGGCGTTGTTGACGAGCACGTCCAGTCGGCCGAACTCCTTCAGCGCGACCTCGACGGCGTTCTGCCAGTCCTCGTAGCGCGTGACGTCGAGGTGGACGTAGCGCACCGCGTCGCCGAGCTCGGCGGCCAGCGCCTCGCCCTCGTCGTCGAGCAGGTCGCCGATGACGACCTTCGCCCCCTCATCGACGAGCAGACGGGCGTGCGATGCCCCCATGCCCCGGGCTCCTCCGCTGATCAGAGCGACCTTTCCTGCAACGCGTGCCATGTCGGCACCCTCCTCTGTATCGAGACCCGGGCTCGTGACCCGGTGGCGCCGGCAGGTGTCGTCGACGCCTACCACTATTCTACAACTGTCGAATAGAGGTGGGGCCGGATCGGAGAAGTCGTCCGTCAGGGGCGCAGCATCACCTTGACCGCGCGACGCTCATCCATCGCCGCATAGGCCTCGGCCGCCTCGGCCAGGGGAAGCACCAGGTCGAACACCCGGCCGGGCTGGATCACGCCGGACCGCACGTCGGGCAGCAGCTCCTCGATGTAGCCGCGCACCGGGGCGACCCCGCCGTTGACGCCGACGTTGCGCCCGAACATCTGGCGGATCGGCAGCTCGGGTCCGCCGTTCGGCACGCCGACGTAGCCGACCATGCCGCCGGGTCGCGTCGAGCGCAGCGCCTGGTCCATGGACTCCTTCGTGCCGACGCACTCGAGCACGCGGTCGGCGCCGATGCCGCCGGTGAGTTCGCGCACGGCGGCGACGCCGTCGTCGCCGCGCTCCTCGACGACGTGGGTCGCGCCGAACTCGCGTGCGAGCGCCTGGCGCTCGGGGTGCCGCGACATCGCGATGATCGTGGTGGCGCCGAGGCGCTTCGCGGCGATGATCGCGCACAGGCCCACCGCGCCGTCGCCGACGACGGCGACCGAGTCGCCGGCACCGACGCCCGCCGAGACGGCCGCGTGGTGCCCGGTGCCCATGACATCGCTGAGCGTGAGCAGACCGGCGACCTCGTCATCGGCCACCGGACCCGGCACGACGGCGAGCGTGCCGTCCGCGAGCGGAACCCGCACGTACTCGCCCTGACCCCCGTCGGCGAAGCCGCCGAAGCGGTCGTCGCTCCCCCACCAGCCGCCGGTGAGGCACGACGTGCTCACCCCGTTGAGGCAGTTGGCGCACGTGCCGTCGCACACGTAGAACGGCGCGATCACGAAGTCGCCGGGCCTGACCGTGTGGACATCGACACCGACGGCCTCGACGATGCCGACGAACTCGTGTCCGATGCGCTGGGGCTCATCGGTGGGCGTCACGCCTCGGTACGGCCAGAGGTCGGACCCGCACACGCATGCGGCGACGACCCGGACGATGGCGTCGGCTCCGGTGGAGAGCACGGGATCGGGGACCTCCTCGACGCGGATGTCACGGGCAGCATGGATGACGGTGGCACGCATGCGACGAGCCTACGACCGGTCGCCCACCGCGGAGGCCGCTCTACGCTGAGGGCATGCCGATCGAGCCGGGGACCTACCGCCACTTCACGGGCGCCGAGTACGAGGTGATCGGGGTCGCCCGGCACAGCGAGACCGAGGAGGAGCACGTCGTCTATCGCGCGCTCTACGGCGAGCGCGGACTCTGGGTGCGCCCCGTGTCGATGTGGGAGGAGCAGGTCGTGCGCGACGGCTACCGCGGCCCGCGGTTCACCCGCACCGTCTGAACTCCTGCGCCTCCCCCTCCCGCGCGTCGGCGACACAGGGGATCCTCCCCGAGACCGGGGACGTCGCACTCCGCCTCGGCGCGGATCCCCTGGTTCGGCAGCTCGGCGGTCGTGGGCCACCATGGATCCATGTGGATCGGCTGGATCGAGTTCGACCTGCTGCTCGGCGACGTGCACTCGCTCAAGCAGAAGCGCAGCGTCCTGCGTCCGTTGATCGCAGAACTCAGCCGTCGCACCGAGGCCGCCGTCGCCGAGGTCAGCGAGCACGACCTGCACCGGCGCGCGGTGATCGGTGTGTCCGTCGTCGCGTCAGGCTCGTCCCACGTGCGCGACGTGCTCGACCGTGCCGAGCGCATGGTCGCCGATCACCCCGAGTTCACGCTGCTCTCGGCGCACCGCGGCCTGCACTCCAGCGAAGACTGACCGCTCAGCTCGCCAGAGCATCGGCGATCGGCTGATCGCCGTTCCCGAAGCGGATGCTGCGGCCCGCGGTCGCGGGGTCGTCGACGACGGCGGCGACCACCGCCGCGACATCCGCTCTGCTCACCTCACCGCGCCCAGCGGGGTCGATCTGGATGCGTCCGGTGGGCGGATCGAGCGTCAGCGTGCCCGGTCCGAGGATCGTCCAGTCGAGCGCCGAGGCCTGCAGGTGCGCATCAGCGGCCCACTTGGCGTCGGCGTACGGGAAGAAGGAGTTGTCGGGCGGGACGCCGTGGTCGGCGCGCGAGCCGATCCACGACACCATGATGTAGCGGCGCACGCCGGCGGCGGTCGCCGCATCCATCGATCTGATGGCCGCATCGCGGTCGACGGCGTAGGTGCGGTCCGGGTCGCCGCCTCCCGCCCCGGCCGACCAGACCACGATGTCGTTCCCGGCGACGAGGTTCGTCAGCTGAGCGAGGTCGGACGTCTCGACGTCGGCGACGAGCGGCACCGCCCCGGTCGCGGCCACCTCCGCCTCGTGCGCGGGATTGCGGATCACGGCGGTGACCGCGTGACCACGCTCGGCCAGCAGTGCCTCGAGCAGCAGCGCGACCTTGCCGTGGCCGCCGAAGATCAGGACGCGGGCCATGGGCCCTCCTTTCATCGCATCCCCCCACGCTACGCCGCGACAGCACGCACCGGGCGAAACGATCAGGAGCCGCCGCGCGCCGGGCCCTCCGTCGCGCCGCCGTCTGCGGCATCCGCTCCCTCAGGTTGCCGCCCCAGCAGGCTGTGACGACGCCCCCACAGCAGATAGAACGCGAGCACCGCGAGGACCCACACGGCGAACCAGAGGTAGGTCGACCATCCCAGCCCGACGATGAGGTACAGGCACGCCGCGATCGCGAGGATCGGCGTGACGGGATAGCCCGGCACACGGAACGCGCGGGGCAAGTCGGGGCGCGTCCGGCGCAGCACGATCACGCCCAGTGACACGACGATGAACGCGACCAGGGTGCCCATCGAGACCAGGTCCCACAGGCTCGACAGCGGGATGAGCCCCGCCAGCAGCGACACCGCGATCGCGACGACGACCGTCGAGAACACCGGCGTATGGGTGCGGGGGTCGACCCGCGCGAACGCGGACGGGAGCAGGCCGTCGCGGCCGATCGCGTACAGGATGCGGGTCTGCCCGAACAGCGTGACGAGGGTAACGGAGAAGATCGACACCACGGCACCCGCAGCGAGCACGGTCGCCGGCCAGGACGCACCCAGCACGTCGCCCAGGATCACCGCGAGCCCTGCGCTCTGCTGCTCGGGCTCTTCGAAGTCCTGCGCCGGCTGGGCTCCGACCGCCGCGATCGCGACGAAGAGGTAGACCGCGACGACGACGGCGAGCGCGATCATGATGGCGCGCGGCAGCGAGCGCTGCGGATCGCGGACCTCGTCACCGGCGGTCGACACGGCGTCGAGGCCGATGAAGGTGAAGAAGATCGTCCCGGCTGCGGCGGTGACGCCCGCCGCGCCGTGCGGCGCGAAATCGGCGAAGTGATCGGCGTTGAAGGCGCTGATCGCGATCGCCGCGAACATCAGCAGCACCCCGATCTTGATGATCACCATGACCGTGTTGACCGTCGCCGACTCGCGAGTGCCCCGGATGAGCAGCAGGGCGCACAGGCCGACCAGCACGACCGCCGGCAGGTTCACGACTCCGCCCTCGAGAGGTCCGACGGTCAGCGCGGCCGGGATGCTCCACCCGAACAGGTCGCCCACCAGCCGGTCGAGGTACCCGCTCCACCCCGACGCGACGGCCGCCGTGGAGACCCCGTACTCGAGCGTGAGGCAGGCTGCGACCGCCATCGCCACGATCTCGCCGAGGGTGGCGTACGCGTACGAGTACGTCGAACCCGAGACCGGCACCGCGGACGCCATCTCGGCGTAGCAGACCGCCGCCAGCCCCGCGGCGATCGCGGCGACGACGAAGGCCAGGACGACCGCGGGTCCCGCGAGCGGCACGGCCTCGTGCATCACGAAGAACACGCCGGTTCCGATCGTGGCGCCCACCCCGAGCATCGCCAGCTGGAAGGTGCCGATCCGGCGGGCCAGGCCGCCGGGAGAGGCGACCGGGGCGGTCACCGGCTTGCGTCGGAACAGCTCGCGCGCGGCGCTCATGCGACTACCTTCCCGTGGCGCGGATGGGGCGGCGGTCCGGAAACCGTCCCCCACGCTACTCGCCTGGTGCGCCGCGCACCCAGGCCGTAGCGTGGCAGGATGCCGCATTCCGACCTCGATGCCCTTGCCGCCGCTCTCGACGACCGCGCCCGCGCGGACGCGCTGAACGGCGTGGTGTCGATCGATGTCGACGGCGCCCCTGTCTTCGCGCAGGCGTACGGACTCGCCGACCGCGCGCATGTCGTGCCGAACACGGTCGACACGCGCTTCGGCATGGCGAGCGCGAGCAAGGCGTTCACCGCGCTCGCCGCGATGGCGCTGGTCGAGGACGGCGCCCTGCAGCTCGACACGCCGGTGCGCAGCATCCTGGGTCGCGATCTGCCCACGATCGACGACGGCGTCACCATCGAGCACCTCCTCTCGCACACCTCGGGAATCGGCGACTACCTCGACGAGGAGGCCGACTGGGAGGTCGACGACTACGTGCTCACGGTCCCCGTGCACGAGCTCGCGCAGACCGAGGCGTTCGTGCGCGCGGTGGACGGCCACGCGCAGAAGTCCGCCCCCGGCGAGCGCTTCGCGTACAACAACGGCGGCTACATCGTGCTCGCGATCATCGCGGAGCGGGTGTCGGGGCTGGGGTTCCACGAGCTCGTCGGCGAGCGCGTGCTCGTCCCCGCCGGCATGGAGCGCAGCGGCTACCTCCGGCTCGACGAGCTGCCCGGCGACGCCGCGATCGGGTACGTGTACGAGGAACCCGACTCGCTGCGCTCCAACGTGCTGCATCTGCCGGTGCGCGGGAACGGCGACGGCGGCGCCTTCACCACGGCCCCCGACCTCAGCCGGTTCTGGCGCGCGCTCGCCGACGGCGCGGTGCTGCCCGAGTCCTCGGTCGCCGAACTCTGGCGGCCGCGTCACACCGATGCGTCCGAAGGGCTGCGCTACGGCCTCGGCTTCTGGCTCGACCTCGACGGGCCGGGAATCGTGCTCGAAGGGTACGACGCAGGCGTGTCGATCCGCTCGCGCTTCGATCCCGGGACACGCACCACGGTGACCATCGTGGCCAACACCTCCGAGGGCGCCTGGGGCGTCATCACGGCGTACTCCGACGCGCTCGCGGGCTGAACCCGGCTACGCCGCTGCGGCTGCGCGCTCCCCCACTACGCCGCTGCGGCTGCGCGCTCCACGGCTACGCCGCTGCGGCTGCGCGCTCCCCCACGATCGCGCGCACGGCCTCGCGCCCGGCGCGGTTGGCGCCGACCGTGGACTGGGACGGCCCGTACCCGATGAGGAACAGCCGCGGCTCGTCGATGGAGCGCCCGTCAGCGACGCGGATGCCGCCCTCGGCCGTGCGCAGGCGCAACGGCGCGAGGTGGTCGATCGCCGCGCGGAAGCCCGTCGCCCACAGGATGACGTCGGCGGCGACGAACGTGCCGTCGGGCATTCTGACGCCGTCCTCCTCGATCGACGTGAACATCGGATGCCGCACCAGCACGCCGCGCGCATCGGCGGCCCGCGCCCACGGCGTCCAGTGCATGCCCGTGACCGAGATGACGCTCCCCGGCGGCAGACCGCGTCGCACGCGATCCTCCACCCCGGCGATCGCGGCCACCCGGGCGGGGATGTCGAAGTCCTCCTCGACCCACTCGGGCTCGCGGCGCGTGACCCAGAACGTCTCGGCGACGTGGGAGATCTCGTCGAGCAGCTGCACGGCCGACACGCCCGCCCCCACGATCACGACCTTCTTGCCGGCGAACTCGTCGCGCGACACGTAGTCCGCCACGTGCAGCTGACGGCCGCGGAAGCGCGCCCTCCCCGGGTAGTGCGGCCAGAACGGGCGCGACCACGTGCCGGTGGCGTTGATCACGTAGCGCGCACTCCAGGCACCATGATCGGTCTCGACGAGCAGGCGACCGTCAGGGTCGTCGTCCTGCCGCCGCACCGCGCGCACCGCAACAGGCCGCTGCACGTCGAGGGCGAACCGCTGCTCGTATTCGGCGAAGTACGCGGGAAGGATGTCGCGGCTCGAGGCCGCGGGATCCGCCGGCGGAACGGGGAAGCCGGGCAGCTCGTGGATGCCGTTCACCGTCGCCATGCGCAGTGATGCCCAGCGATGCTGCCACGCACCGCCCGCCTGCGCATCGGCGTCGAGCACCACGAAGGCCTCGTCGCCGGGCCGTGCCCGCCCGGCGGTCTCGAACCCGCGACGACGCAGGTGGTAGGCGGCCGAGAGCCCCGCCTGGCCGGCCCCGATCACGGCGACGTCGACGGCTGCGGGCTCCATGCTCCGCACCAACAGCGGGCGGCGCCGTCGGATTCCCCGTCCACCCCTGCGCGCGTCGCCCTTTCCGCGTTCGTACCCCACTGGTAGCGTCCGGAAGCGGAGATGCCATCGACGAAGGAGACGATGACGTGACGAATGTCCGAGACGATGCAGGCGCCCGCGCCGCGGCGGGGCGGCCGCGCGAGGAGTGGACCGGCCAGGTCGGCTTCATCCTGGCGGCGATCGGCTCCGCCGTGGGGCTGGGCAACATCTGGCGGTTCCCCGGCGTGGCCTACGAGAACGGCGGCGGCGCGTTCCTCATCCCCTACCTCGTGGCGCTGATCACGGCCGGCATCCCGATCCTCTTCCTCGACTATGCGATCGGCCACCGCTCCCGCGGCGCCGCGCCCACGTCATTCCGTCGCCTCGCCGGCAGGGGCAAGCGCGCCGTCGAGTCGCTCGGCTGGTTCCAGGTGTCGATCGCTTTCGTGATCGGGCTGTACTACACCGCCGTCATCGCATGGGCGCTGAGCTACTTCATCTTCTCCTTCGACCTGCGGTGGGGCGACGACCCGGCCGGATTCCTCACGGGCGAATACCTGCAGGTCGGCGAGCCCGGCTTCAGCCTCGAATTCGTCCCCGGGGTGCTCATTCCGCTGACCCTCGTGTGGATCGCCACCATCGTCGTGCTGTGGGCGGGCGTCGCCAAGGGTTTGCAGCGGGTGAACGTGATCTTCCTCCCCCTGCTCGTGATCGCCTTCCTCATCCTGGTCGTGCGGGCCCTCTTCCTCGACGGCGCCGTCGAAGGTCTGAACGCCCTGTTCACGCCGAACTGGGAAGCGCTGGCGAACCCCAACGTGTGGATCGCGGCCTACAGCCAGATCTTCTTCTCGCTGTCGATCGCCTTCGGCATCATGATCACCTACGCGTCGTACCGGCGCCGGCGGTCGAACCTCACGGGCCCCGGTCTCGTCGTCGCCTTCGCGAACTCGTCGTTCGAGATCCTCGCGGGCATCGGAGTCTTCGCGACCCTCGGGTTCTTCGCGTTCGAGCAGGGCGTCGCGGTGTCGGAGCTCGAAGGACTCACGGGCGTCGGGCTGAGCTTCATCACCTTCCCCGCCATCGTGTCCCAGATGCCCGGCGGCCCCATCTTCGGAGTCCTCTTCTTCGGCTCTCTGGTCATGGCCGGCTTCACGTCTCTGATCTCCGTCATCCAGGTCGTGTCGGCGGCGGTCCAGGAGAAGTTCGGCATCACCCGACGCACCGCGGCGGTGAGCGTCGGAGCGGTCTCGGCCGTGCTGTCGATCCTGCTCTTCTCGACGACGACCGGGCTTCTCGCCCTCGACGTCGCCGACCAGTGGGCGAACAACGTGGGCATCGTCGCCTCCGCGGTGCTCATGACGATCGTCGTGATCTGGGTGCTCCGCCGCGGACCCGAGCTGCGCTTCCACCTCAACGCCGTCTCGACGTTCAAGGTCGGCCGCATCTGGGTGCTGCTCGTGGGTGTCCTTGCACCGATCGTGCTCGGCTACATGCTGATCCAGCGGATCGTCACGCTCGTGATCGAAGGATACGGAGGGATGCCGCCCTGGTACCTGCTGGTCGTCGGGTGGGGCACCATCGCGTTCATCGTCATCGCCGCGATCGTGCTGGCACTCATCCCCTGGCGGTCGTCGCCGGACGAGTTCACCGCCTGGCCGCCGTACTCGCCGCCGCCGCGGACCGCGGCGGAGGCATCCGCGAAGGAGGTGTCGTGATGACAGGAGTCGCCATCACGTTCCTGATCCTGTCGGTCATCCTCGTGTGGGGTGGGCTCGTCGCCAGCGCGCTGTATCTGCGGTCTCGGCCCGAGCCCGCGGAGTATCCGCCGGGCGCGGTGGACGATCACCGCGAGGATGTCGCGCCCATCGAGCACGACACCTGACGCGTCAGTTCAGCGCGCGCGTGCTCGCCGGGATCACGCCGTCGGCGTAGAGGTCGGCGGCGACGTCCTGCAGCGCCGTCAGGGCGACGCGCTGCGGGACAGGGCCGTAGGAGATGCGCGCGACACCGAGCTCCTCGTACTCGCGTGGGGTGAGCGCGCCGGGCAGGCCGATCACGCTGACCTTGCGCTCGCCGATGCCCTCCACGAGCCGGCGCGTGACGTCGGCGTCGAGGATCCCCGGCACGAAGACGAGGTCGGCGCCTGCCGCCAGGTACGCGCGCCCGCGCTCGATCGCGTCGGCGATGGAGTCGTCGAGCGGCCGGCCACCCGCGCGCACGAATGCGTCGGTGCGGGCGTTGAGCACGAACGGGACGCCCTCTGCCTCTCCCGCGGCGACGATCGCCTCGACCGCGGCGACCGAGTCCGCGAGCGGCTGGAGCCGGTCCTCGACGTTCGCGCCGACGACGCCCTTGCCGATCGCACGGCGCACCGTCTCGCCCGGGTCGCCGTGACCGGCGTCCAGGTCGGCGGTCACCGGCAGGTCGCCGACCGCCTCGACGATGCGGCCGACCATGTCGAGCATGAGGTCGAGCGGGATCTGGCCGTCGCCGTACCCGTACGAAGCCGCGATCGAGTGCCCCGCCGTCGCGATGGCCCGCGTCTCGGGGAGCGCCGCGATCGTCTTGGCGGACACTGCGTCCCACACGTTCACGAGCCGGAGGATCTCGGGCGCGGCGTGGAGACGGGCGAGGGACTGGGCTCTGTCGATCTGGGTGGTCATGCTCCCACGCTAACGGGATCGAGCGGTGACGGGGCGGGGCAGCTCGTCTTCGGCTACGACACCGCGCCGTCGAGATACCACCAGCGCTCCCTCCGGCGAACGAACCTGCTCCGCTCGTGCAGGGCGCCACGCTCGCGTCCGAACGACCACGACGCGCGGAACTCGACGATCCCGCGTGCGTCCTCCTCGCCGCCGCCCTCCGTCGCGAGGATCTCGAGTCCCGTCCAGCGCTGCGCGGGGTCGAGGTCGAGTGAGTCGGGACGGGTTCCGGGATGCCAGGTGTCGAAGAGGTACCGGTCGTCACCGGTGACGAACGCGGTGTAGCGCGAGCGCATCAGGCGTTCGGCCGTCGGGGCGGTCGCCGCTCCGGCGAGCAGCGGTCCGCAGCATCCGTCGAACCGATCACCGCTCCCGCACGGGCACGGTCGCCCTGCCGCGGGGCGGGGGAACCTGTCGTCGCGAGCGGACGAGGCGGCCGCACCGAACGACATGTCAGACCCCCGCCCGCTCGGCGCAGTCCACGCAGCGGGTCGCGGTGGGTCGCACGGCGAGTCTTTCCGGCGGGATGCTGCGGCCGCAGTCGATGCAGATGCCATCGCTCCCCGACCGGCGTCGCGCGAGGACGTCGTCGATCTCGGCGAGCTCGCGCAGCGCGGCGCCGCGCAGACCCTCGAGGCGCGCCCACTCGCTCGACAGGGTGACGCCTTCGGGATCGTGCTCGTCGTCGGCGTTGTCGCTGCCCCGGTCGGAGCGCAGCTGGGCGATCGCGCCCTCGAGGCTCGCCGATCGCGCAGCGGCCGCCGACCGCAGTGCCTCGAGGTCTGCGTCGCGCCGGCCGCTCGCAGCTGCGTCGTCGGACGGGGCGGAGGCGGGGCGCTCGGACATCGTCTACGAGCGTACGCGCCGCGGTCGCACCGGCGCCGCGAACACGAGCCGACACCAGTCGACTCCCAGGTGGGAGTGGGATTCTTGAGGTGTCCCCACGACATCGCGCGGCGCCCGATTCGGGCCCGGCAGATGGCGTGGAGAACCGACGCTCGACGGGACCTCGCCTCGTGCCCACCCCCAGGGGCACGAGGGGCGGCCTCTGCGAGTCGCCCCGAGCCGGCGATCACGGCCCCCCACGAGATCGCCGGCTCCTCCCCAGGGCGCGTTCTTCGCGGCGGTGCCCGCGGTGTGGATAAGTCCGTCGGGCGCGAACCCGTCGTGGGTACGTTGGGGGCGTGACTTCGCGACCGGCCCCGATGATCCTCGTCGCCGTGGCGCTCGCCAGCATCCTGGCGGGCTGCGCACCCGCCTCCGAGCCGTCGCCCACCTCCACGAGCGCGTTCGCCGACGAGGCGGAGGCCTTCGCCGCGGCCGAGGAGACGTACCGCGCGTACGTCGACGCGCTGAACGCGGTCCGCGAGGATCCCACGGCCTCCGATCCCCAGGACTTCCTCATTGGTGAAGCTCTCGAGATCGACATCGACACGCAGCAACAACTCGATCAAGCGGACCTTGTGATCGTCGGCTCGACGTCTGTGGTTGATGTCGAGGGACTCGAAACGTCTCCCGACTTGACGCAAGTACAGATTGCAGTCTGCATGGATTCGACCGACACGCGCGTCATCGACGGCGCGGGCAAGGACGTGACTCCACAGGATCGGCCCGCTCAAACGAGGGTGCGAGTTCAGCTCGAGCGATTCGACAACGGACTGGTCATCTCGGAGAGCGACTTGATGGACGAGGATTCATGCTGATCGCGGCTGTGTCCCTGGCGATGGCTCTCACCCTTGGCGGGACCACCCAGTCAAGCGGCCCAGCGTGTACCCCAGATTTGATTGCCGTTGGCGCCTGCGGAGAAGTTGAGAACTCTGGGGACCAGGTCGACATTTCCGCGGGCCTATCCCGCCCCGGCTCCCCGCCAGCGAACCCGGGTAGCCCCCACCACCCGTCGAACCCCGACGACCTTGCCCCGGAGGCGCCCGACGAGGCCGAGGAGTGCGGGCCACTCGGATGCCGCGGTGGCTACGCCGTCGAGGGACTCCCCGAAGTGACGCTCGCCGACCTGGCGTCGTTCCGACCGGCCACGCCCGTGCTCACCGGCGAGCCGGCCGGGTTCGGTGTCGTGGGCATGCCGACGAACCTGGTGGGCGCGGCATCCGAGCAGCTCCTCTCGGGAACCCTCCTCGGCTGGGACGTGACCGTCCGCTTCGTTCCGGCCGAATTCGTCTTCTCACACGGCGACGGCACGTCGGCGACCACGACGACCGGCGGCGCGAGTTGGGCGCGCCTCGCACAGGCGCAGTTCACCCCGACGGCGACGAGCCACGTGTACGGCGACCGCGGCACGTATCCGGTGTCGGTGACCGTGCGGTACGCGGCATCCGTCGACTTCGGCACAGGCCGCTGGCTTCCCGTCGACGGCTTCGTGACGGCGACGAGCGGCGACTACGACGTGCGCGTCGTCGAGGTGCGCACCGCGCTCGTCGACGAGACCTGCCGCGAGAACCCGACCGGCCCGGGTTGCTGAGCACGCTCCCCGCACGTCGGAGCGCCGTGCCAGGATGAAGCGCGTGACCGACCGCCTCATGCTCCTCGACTCGGCTTCGCTGTACTTCCGCGCGTTCTACGGCGTCCCCGACACGGTGCGCGCACCCGACGGCACGCCGGTGAACGCGGTACGCGGCTTCCTCGACATCATCACGCGCCTGGTCACGACCTACCAGCCGACCCATCTGGTCGCGTGCTGGGACGACGACTGGCGTCCGCAGTGGCGCGTCGACCTCATCCCGACGTACAAGACCCATCGCGTCGCCGAGGTGGTCGCGGTCGGTCCCGACATCGAGGTCGTCCCCGACCCGCTCGAGGTGCAGGTGCCGATCATCCGCGAGACCCTCGACGCGCTCGGCATCCGCATCGTCGGCGCCGCCGAGCACGAGGCCGACGACGTGATCGGAACGCTCGCGACGCGGGCCACCATTCCCGTCGACGTCGTGACCGGCGACCGCGACCTGTTCCAGCTCGTCGACGACGCCCGTGACGTGCGCGTCATCTACACGGCTCGGGGCATGAGCAACCTCGAGGTGCTGACCGACGCGAGCGTGGTCGCCAAGTACGGCGTGCTGCCCAGCCAGTACGCCGACTTCGCCACTCTTCGCGGCGACTCCTCCGACGGGCTGCCGGGCGTCGCGGGCATCGGAGAGAAGACCGCCGCCGGGCTCCTGGCCGCCCACGGCGACCTGCCCGGCATCCTCGCCGCCGCCGAATCGGGCGAGGGCATGTCGGCGGGCGTCCGCGCCAAGCTCGAGGCCGGCGCGCCCTACCTGGCGGTCGCCCCGAAGGTGGTCGCGGTGGTGCGCGACCTTCCGCTGCCCGAGGTCGACGCGCGACTCCACCCGCTCGACGCCGAGCGCAAGGCGGCGGCCGACGCCCTCGCCGGGCAGTGGGCACTGGGTTCCTCGATGGCGCGCATCACCGACGCCCTCGAGCGCGTCGGCGCCTGACCGAGCCCCCACCCGCTCACCTGTCACGACGCGCCGGATCGTCCGGCACGTCGTGACAGGTGAGCAGGCGACGCGAAGACCCGGCGGTCGGGATCAGTACCGCTACGTCGTCGGAGGGAGGCCGAGCCCCGCCGCGATCACGCCGCGCGCCCAGATGTAGTGGTTCCCGCCGCACTCCCACGCGAACTCGCCCAGCGGCGATCCCTGCGTCCACGCGAAGGCGTCGGGGGCCGCGAGCTCGGCGTCGGTGTGGAGGGCGACCATCGCCTGCAGCGCCTCGTGCGAGGCCCGCACGAGGGCGAGCAGTTCGTCGAGTCCGGTGTGCTGCCACTGCTGCCGCAGCTCCTCGTTCAGCTGCGCGAGCTCGCGCCAGGTGTACCCCTCCGCGGGGATCGCAGGAGCACCGCCGGCCTCCCCATCGGAGTACCACCGCTCCAGCAGGATGTGCCAGGCGTGCAGGTGGGCGATCACGTCGCGCACACTGCGGTCTCGTCCTTCTCCGGTGAACTCCGCGGTCAGGCGCTGGTCCGGCAGCGCTTCGATCAGCGCGAACAGCGCGGCGAACTCGGCGTCGTTGCGGGCGATGAGCTCTGCGTGCGTGTAGTCCACGACGCCACCGTAGCCCGGAAGCCCGCCGAGGTCACCGCGCGCGCGCGGTCCACTCCCGCAGGCGATCGAGCGGCCAGGTCGTGACGATCCGGTCGGCTGGGACCCCCAGCCGTTCGGCGCGCTCCGCGCCGTGGTCGATCAGCGACAACTGCCCGGGCGCATGTGCGTCGGAGTCGATCGAGAAGAGGCATCCGATCTCCAGCGCGAGCGCGATCAGCTCGTCGGGCGGGTCCTGCCGCTCCGGACGGGAGTTGATCTCGACCGCGACGCCGTGCGACGCGCACGCCTCGAACACCGCCTTCGCGTCGAACGTCGACTGCGGCCGGGTGCCGCGCGAGCCCTCGACCAGTCGTCCGGTGACATGGCCGAGCACGTCGACGTGCGGGTTGGACGCGGCCGCGACGAGCCGTCGCGTCATCGGCGCCCGCTCCATCCGGAGCTTCGAGTGCGCCGAGGCCACGACGATGGCGAGCTCGTCGAGCAGGCCGGACTCCTGATCGAGGGCGCCGTCGTCGAGGATGTCGACCTCGATGCCCGACAGCAGAGTGAACCCATCCCCGCTCATGCCGGCGACGACCTCCAGCTGGGCGCGCAGACGCTCGGGCGACAGCCCGTTCGCGACCCGCAGCCTCGGCGAGTGGTCGGTGAGCGCGAGATACTCGTGGCCGAGCGCGCGCGCCGCGTCGACCATGAGGTCGATCGAGGTGAGGCCGTCCGACCAGTCGCTGTGCGCGTGCAGGTCGCCGCGCAGGAGCCCCCGCAGCTGGGACGCGACCACCACACCCGCGCGCTCGCGGAGATCGGCGAGGTAGGCGGGCACGCTTCCGCCGAGCGCTTCCTGGATGACGGCGTAGGTCGAGTCGCCGATGCCCTTGCGTCGGCGGAGGGATGCGGCATCCCGCAGCTGCTCGTCGGTCAGGCCCGCGATCGCGTCGGCCGCCGCGCGGAACGCCTTCGACTTGTACCGCGACGACCGCTCGCGCTCGAGCAGCGTCGCGATCTCGGTCAGCGCGTCGTGCGGATTCATCGCGCGCCCGGCGCCGGGCAGCGGGTCATTCGACGGCCAGAGCCGATCGCTTCACGATGACGGGGACGTCCGCGAGCCGGTGGATCGCCCATCCGAACAGGATCGCGAGCACGCCCATGCCTGCCGCGAACAGTGCGACGCCGTAGGCGACGACCGAGGTGAACAGCGACGCACGCAGGAACGACGCCTGCATCATCGTCGCCCGGATCGGGTCGTCCTGGTCGAGCTCGGCGTAGGTCTTGCCGCCCGACGCCTGCAGCGCGTGGTGGTTGATGATGTCGGCCTGGACGTACGCCGTCACCGGACCGGTGACCTGCTGGCCCTGGAAGGCCGCCGCGTCGTCGGGGATCGTGATGTTCTCGGCGGTCAGCTGCATCGTCACGGCGATCCACGCGATGATCGCGACGACGATCAGCAGGACGCCCCCGATGATGCCGAGCACGCCGACCGCCTTGACCAGGCCGACCTTCTTCGCCGGCGGTTCGACGGCGTCTGCGGTCGTCGTGGGAAGGTCCTGGCTCATGGCGTCCTCCTGATCGGTGATCGTGGGGCCACGCTATCGGCGCGCCCGACCGCGAGGGAAGAGCGCCGGCCGTGCAAAAGGCGTCGTGTCAGGAGGCGAGCGCCCGGGTGACCTCGACCCACCGGTCGAGGGTCGCCAGTGCCGCGCCGCTGTCGATCGCCTCGGCGGAGGCGTCGCGCGCTTCGGCGAGGCGCTCCAGAATCGGCCGCTGCACCTGCGTCGCGTCCTGGAACAGGCGGTAGGCCACGATGCCGGCGGCGGCATTGAGCAGCACGATGTCGCGCACCGGACCCTCTTCGCCACCGAGCACGCGCCGTACGACGGCCGCGTTGTGGGCGGGGTCGCCGCCGAGCAGGTCGTCGATGTCGGCGAGCGGGATGCCGAGGTCGCGCGGATCGAGGTCGTGCTCGTGGATGTCGCCGCGGCTGACCTCCCAGAGGCGGCTGTGGCCCGTGGTCGTCAGCTCGTCGAGCCCGTCGTCGCCGCGGAACACCAGCGCG
This sequence comes from Microbacterium gallinarum, assembly GCF_014837165.1. Lineage (GTDB taxonomy): Bacteria > Actinomycetota > Actinomycetes > Actinomycetales > Microbacteriaceae > Microbacterium > Microbacterium gallinarum. Next base: position 131,386 of record NZ_JACSPM010000003.1, on the reverse strand, counting down.
GTCGCGCCGCGGGTGCGGAACACGCCGGTGATGAGCGGCACGCGGTCGAGCTGCGCGACGCCGACGGCGTTCGCCTCGGCGCGCGCGGGGTTGCAGAGCGGACCGAGGAAGTTGAAGACCGTCGGCACGCCCAGCTCGCTGCGCGTCGGCCCGGCGTGCTTGAACCCGGGGTGGAAGGCCGCGGCCCACGCGAAGGTGATGCCCGCCTGCGGCAACGCCTCGGCCACCGCCTCCGGCGGAAGCGACAGGTCTACGCCGAGAGCGCCGAGCACGTCGGAAGAGCCCGACGCCGAGCTGGCCGCGCGGTTGCCGTGCTTGACGACGGGGACACCGGATGCCGCGGCCACGAGCGCAGCCATGGTGGAGACGTTGACGGTGCCGAAGCGGTCGCCGCCCGTGCCCACGATGTCGAGGACGGCCGGGTCGACGCGCAGCGGCACGGCGGCCTCGAGGATCGCGTCGCGGAAGCCGACGATCTCGTCGACCGTCTCCCCCTTTGCGCGCAGGGCCACGAGGAACCCGGCGAGCTGCGACGGCGTCGCGGAGCCGTTCATGATCTGCCGCATCGCCCACGTCGACTCCGAGACGCTGAGGTCGCGCCGCTCCAGAAGCGTGGTGAGGACGTTCGGCCAGGTGTACAGCTCCGCCATGACCACGAGCCTAGCCGGGCGGCGAGATCGGAACCGTTTCGTGACACGGCGTCCCGCCGGCGCCGGTTCTGCGTCTTCATCGCGTGTTCACGGCATACTCGCGGCTGCCTCTTAGGCGACCCTAAGTTCCGTCGCGGGCAATTGCATCCCTCGTGATGCGAATATCGTGTCCCAGGATCGGCCATAATGGGGAGCGTGACGACCTCCTCAGCGACCTACGCCCAGGCCATGCGGTCCGTCAAGCGGCCCGATCCGGTCGCCGTCGGAACGATCGTGTGGCTCGGCAGCGAGGTGATGTTCTTCGCGGGTCTCTTCGCGATCTACTTCACCCTGCGCAACGCCTCCCCCGACCTGTGGGCGGAAGAGACGCAGCTGCTCAACATCCCCTACGCGACGGTGAACACGATCATCCTCGTGCTCTCGTCTGTCACCTGCCAGATGGGCGTCTTCGCCGCAGAGCGATTCCAGCCCTATTCGACGCGCAAGCGCGGCTGGCTCGGCTGGGGCATGGTCGAGTGGTTCTGGCTGACCTTCGCCCTCGGCGCCATCTTCGTGTCCGGCCAGGTGTGGGAGTACGCACAGCTCGTCGCCGAGGGGATGCCGATCACCGCGAACTCGTACGCGTCGGCGTTCTACCTCACCACCGGCTTCCACGCGCTCCACGTCACCGGCGGCCTCATCGCCTTCCTCCTGGTGATCGGCCGCGCCTACGCCGTCAAGAACTTCGGGCGCAAAGAGATGACGTCCTCGATCGTCGTGTCGTACTACTGGCACTTCGTCGACGTCGTCTGGATCGCCCTCTTCCTCGTCATCTACTTCCTGAAATAAGAGCGGAGCTGATTCCCGACATGGCACGAGACACCCCGCGCCGCTCGAAAGGCCGCCGCAGCCCCTGGGCTGCTGCCGCGCTCATCGGCATCGGACTTCTGATCACCGGCGGCGTGTACGCCGGCGCGTCCGCGGCCGTGGCCGCCACGGCCGAGACCACGGTCGCCACCGCGACCACGGTCGAGGACGGCAAACTGCTGTTCCAGGCGAACTGCGCCACCTGCCACGGCCTCGACGTGCAGGGCACGCCCGACGGCCCGTCGCTGTACGGCGTGGGCGAGCTCGCCGTGCACTTCCAGATGAGCACCGGCCGCATGCCCCTGCAGATGCAGGGACCCCAGGCTCCGCAGAAGCCCGCCCAGTTCACCGATGAGCAGATCGCCGCGGTGGGCGCCTACATCCAGAGCCTCGCCCCCGGCCCGAGCTTCCCGTCGGAGGAAGTGCTCGACGGCGAGGGCAACGCCGCCGAGGGCGGCGAGCTCTTCCGCATCAACTGCGCGATGTGCCACAACGTGGCCGGCGCGGGCGGCGCGCTGACCGAGGGCAAGTACGCACCGGCGCTCTACAACACCACTCCGCTCAACATGTACGCGGCGATGGTCACCGGTCCGCAGAACATGCCGGTCTTCAACGACATGACGCTGACGACCGAGGAGAAGCGCGACGTCATCTCCTACCTGCTGTTCCTGCAGGACACGCAGTCGCCCGGCGGGTTCACGCTCGGATCGCTCGGCCCCGTCTCCGAGGGCCTCTTCATCTGGATCTTCGGCATCGGCTCGCTGATCGCCATCACCGTGTGGATCACGGCGAAGTCCAACTGAACGTACTGACACGCAAGACCTGACGAGGAGCAGCATGGCACACGAGGACGACCCGCTCGAGCACGAGAGGGCTTCCTGGAAGCCCTCCACCGGGCTCGCCGTCGCGGTCAACGACCCGGTGCGCGCCCCGGAGTTCCCTCCGCATCGCGAGCGGATGACCGACAAGGACCCGAAGGCCATGAAGGCCGCGGTCCGCACGGTCTACACGCTGTTCTACCTGTCGATCGCCGGCAGCATCTGGGCCATCGCGGCCTACATGCTCTTCCCGATCGAGAGCGGGCGGATGACCGACATCCGCAACAACAACCTCTTCATCGGCCTCGGCATCGCCTTCGCCCTGCTCGCCATCGGCGTCGCTGCCATCCACTGGTCGAAGGCGGTCATGTCCGACCGCGAGTTCGTCGAGCCCCGGCACGCCACCCGTGGCCGCGACTCGACGCGTGAGGCGGCGATCCAGGCGTTCGCCGATGCGAACGAGGACTCCGGCTTCGGTCGGCGCACGATGATCCGCAACTCGATGATCGCCGCGCTCGTCGCCTCGGTGGCCCCCGCGATCGTGCTGTTCCGCGGGCTCGCGCCGCAGGACTCCCCGGAGCACCCCGAGGGCGGCAACCCCGTCTTCCTCCTCCAGCACACCATGTGGAAGGAGGGGATGCGCCTCGCCCACGACCCGAGTGGTGAGCCGATCCGCGCCGCGGACGTCACGCTCGGCTCGGCCGTGCACGTCATCCCCGAGGAGCTCGCCGAGCTCTCGCACAGCGACGGCTACCTCGAGGAGAAGGCCAAGGCCATCGTCCTCCTCATGCGTCTGCTGCCCGACCAGCTGATCGAGAGCCCGGAGCGCGCCGATTGGTCGTACGACGGCATCGTCGCCTACTCCAAGGTCTGCACGCACGTCGGCTGCCCGGTCGCGCTCTACGAGCAGCAGACCCACCACCTGCTGTGCCCGTGCCACCAGTCGCAGTTCGACGTGACCGACGCCGCGAAGGTCATCTTCGGGCCGGCCGCTCGTCCCCTGCCCCAGCTGCCGATCACGGTCGACGCCGAGGGCTACCTGGTCGCCCGCAGCGACTTCACCGAACCCGTCGGCCCGAGCTTCTGGGAGCGTCATTGAGTACCGCAACCGCAACCGAGGACCTCGTCGAGGCGCCTCCTGCCACGACGCCCCGCGATAAGCCGCTGGGCGGACGCTTCATCGGCGCCGCGTCCAACTACATCGACGAGCGCACGAGCCTGTCGGGCTTCGTCAAGGAGCTCGGCCGCAAGATCTTTCCCGACCACTGGTCGTTCATGCTCGGCGAGATCGCCCTCTGGAGCTTCGTCGTCGTGCTGCTCACCGGCACGTTCCTGACGTTCTTCTTCCAGGCGTCCATGGTCGAGACGCACTACACCGGCGCCTACCTCCCGATGCGCGGCATCGAGATGTCGGCGGCCATGGCGTCCACGCTCGAGATCTCCTTCGATCTCCGCGGTGGCCTCCTCGTGCGTCAGATGCACCACTGGGCGGCGCTCGTCTTCGTCGCCGGCATCGGCGTGCACATGCTGCGCGTGTTCTTCACCGGCGCGTTCCGCAAGCCGCGCGAGCTGAACTGGGTGATCGGCTTCATCCTGTTCATCCTCGCGCTGGGTGAGGGCTTCACCGGCTACTCGCTCCCCGATGACGTCCTGTCGGGCAACGGCCTCCGCATCATCGACGGCATGGTCAAGGGCATCCCGCTCATCGGCACGTGGACGTCGTTCCTGCTGTTCGGCGGCGAGTTCCCGGGCACCGCGATCGTCGGCCGACTGTACGCGTTGCACATCCTGCTGCTGCCTGCGATCCTCGTCGGCCTGCTCGTGCTTCACCTCATGCTGATGGTGATCAACAAGCACACGCAGTTCGGCGGTCCCGGCCGCGCCAACAGCAACGTGGTCGGCTACCCGATGATGCCGGTCTACATGTCGAAGATGGGCGGCTTCCTGTTCATCACGTTCGGCGTGATCGCGCTCATCGCGGCGCTGTTCACGATCAACCCGATCTGGAACTACGGTCCCTACGACCCGTCGCCCGTCTCCGCAGGTACGCAGCCCGACTGGTACATCGGCTTCGCCGACGGCGCGCTGCGACTCGTGCCCCCGGGCTGGGAGTTCGTGTTCCTCGACCGCACGTGGTCGCTCAACATCCTCGTGCCGCTCGTCGTGCTCGGTCTGTTCATCGTCCTCGTGCTCATCTACCCCTTCATCGAGGCGTGGGTGACCGGAGACAAGCGCGAGCACCACATCGCCGAGCGTCCCCGCAACGCCCCGACCCGCACCGCCATCGGCGCCGCCGGTGTCACGTTCTACGCCGTCCTCTGGGCAGCGGCGGCGTCCGACATCATCGCGACTCACTTCTGGCTCACGATGGAGGGCGTCATCCACACCCTCCAGGCGCTGCTCATCATCGGCCCGATCGTCGCGTACTTCGTCTCGAAGCGCATCGCGATCGCGCTGCAGAAGAAAGACCGCGAGATCGCTCTGCACGGCTACGAGTCCGGGCGCATCGTCCGCCTCCCCGGTGGCGAGTACATCGAGGTGCACCAGCCGGTCGACGAGTACGAGCGCTACAAGCTGGTCGACTTCGTGACGTACGAGCCGCTCGTCGTGCGCCCGAACGCCAAGGGCCGCATTCCGTGGCACGAGAACCTGCGTGCGGTCATCTCGCGCTGGTTCTTCGAGGACCGCCTCACCCCGGTCACTCAGACGGAGCTCGACGAGGCCCTCTCGCACCAGCACCACACTCTCGACCACATCGCCGAGGAAGAGGACGCCGAGATCCAGGCCGCGCACGAGCGCGCCGGGGTGCCGGATGCTCCTCACGTCCCCCTCGACGATGGTCGCAACAGCGAGACTGCGGTCCGTCCGACGAATGTCATCGTTCCCGAGGACGGTCAGAAGAAGCCGCGCAACCGCGAGAAGGACGCCGACCGCTGAGGTCCGTCCTCCTCCGTCAGAACGCCCCGGCACGACCCTTCAAGGGTTCGCAGCCGGGGCGTTCTGCTTCCCACTCCCCCGTCGCGTGCCCACCCGCAGCCCGATCGGCAGGAATCCGGCGAGGCGTGACTGCCCGACGATGCGGCGCGTGACGCCGCTGTCCGTAGCGTGGATGCATGACCACAGCTCTCGATTACTTCTCGGCCAAGCTCGCCCTCGAGACGGATGCCTCGGACGTCTATGCGGCGCAGAAGGCCGAAGAGACGTTCGTGCTCGTCGACGTGCGCGGCGATGAGGCCTGGGCACAGGGACGGATAGCCGGCGCCATCCACATGCCGCACCAGCAGATCGCACAGCGCGCCGACGCCGAGCTCGACAGAGGCGTCCCCGTCGTCGTCTACTGCTGGAGCCCGGGCTGCAACGGCGGCGCGAAGGGCGCCCTGCAGTTCGCGAAGCTCGGCTTCCAGGTGCGCGAGATGATCGGCGGCTATGAGTACTGGATCCGCGAGGGTCAGCCCACCGAGAACGACGAGGGTCCGCTCCCCCGGGTGTTCGATGCGCAGGTCATGGTCGTGCGCTCGCCCGTGGCGCCCTGAGAGCCGCTCAGGCCGATTCCAGGCCCTCGTCGAGGCCTTCGGTGAACCGCGCCGCAGCCGCGCCGTAGAACGATGTCCTGCTGCTCAGACCGAAAGGCTCCGCCGGCCCGAGCTCCACGTCGCAGATCACCACCGTGACATTGTCGCGTGTGCCGGCGGTGAGGCCGAGGGCGACTGCGGCACCCGCGGCCTCGACGGCGCCGTCGCACCGAGCGACCACGGCGGCGATGTCACTCGCCGGCACGTAGTCGGTCAGGCCGTCGCTGCACAGCAGCCAGCGATCGCCTTGCCGCGCCTCGTGCTCGGCCACGACGACGCGGTCGCGCTCTCCGCCGCTCAGCGAGGCGGTGATGAGGTTGCGGCGCGGGTGGGTCGCGGCATCCGCTTCGGCCACCAGCCCTCGTTCGACGAGCACCTGCACATACGAATCGTCACGCGTCTGCTGCGTCATGACGCCGTCGCGCAGCAGGTACGCACGCGAGTCACCGGTGTGAGCGAGCAGAAGGGTGTCGGCCTCGGACACGAAGACGCCGGTGAAGGTCGTCGCCATGCCCGACAGTGCGGGATCGCGCTCGACGTGCGCCCGCAGATCCCAGTTGGCAGCTCTCACACTGACAGCCAGCGCGGCAGCATCGACGCTGCCGACCCTGCCAGCCGCCAGGCGATGCACGAACGCGGCCGAAGCCAGATCGCCGGCCGGACCGCCGCCGACACCGTCAGCCACCGCTCCGCCCCAGGGTGCCGTGAACGCGGCGTCCTGGTTGACGGATCGGTACGCCCCGGTGTCGGAGACGGCGGCGGCACGCAGCCGCACGCGGGAAGGCCGCAACGGCACGATCAGCGCGCGAAGTACCCGCGGTAGTACTCGTAGACCCAGCCGACGATGGCGATGACGAACACGCCGACACCGATCGGCACCATCCACGCGCCGACGGCCAGGCCGATCATCGCGAGAGCAGCCGAGAAGGCGAGGACGATCGGCCACCACGACCACGGGCTGAACTCGCCCAGCTCAGGGTCGCCGTCGTCGATGTCGGACGTCAGGATGTCTTCGGGAAGCTCGCCGCCCTGCGCGTTGTGCACGCGGCTGATGTAGAACGCGATCAGCGCAGCCATCAGCGCGGTGAAGACCAGCGCCACGGCGCCGACCCACTCGATGGCGTTATACCACGGCACGTCGGGGTGGGCGACGATGTTCCACACGATGTAGACCACGCCGACGAGGGCGAAGAAGACGGTGAGGAGCCACCAGAGTCCGGTGTTGGTGCGCACTTACTTCACCTCTCCGTCGGCGGCGTCGACAACCGGGGCTTCAGGCGCGTCCTTCGCAGGGCCGACGCCGACGGGGATCCCCGCCTCCGGGTGGTTGAGGTCGAACGCCGGACGCTCACTGCGGATACGCGGGATCGACGTGAAGTTGTGTCGCGGCGGCGGGCACGAGGTGGCCCACTCGAGCGATGCGCCATAGCCCCACGGGTCGTTGACGGTCACGCGCGGCGCCTTGCGGGCGGTGATCCACACGTTGAACAGGAACGGGATCATCGAGGCGCCGAGGATGATCGCGCCGACCGTCGAGACCTGGTTCTGCCAGGTCCAGCCATCGGCCGCCGAGTAGTCCGCGTAGCGGCGCACCATGCCGTCCACGCCCAGCCAGTGCTGGATGAGGAAGGTCATGTGGAAGCCGATGAACAGCAACCAGAAGTGCACCATGCCGAGACGCTCGTTGAGCATCTTCCCGGTCCACTTCGGCCACCAGAAGTAGAAGCCGGCGAACATCGCGAAGACGACGGTTCCGAACACCACGTAGTGGAAGTGCGCGACGACGAAGTACGAGTCGGAGAGGTGGAAGTCCAGCGGCGGCGACGCGAGGATGACTCCGGTGAGGCCACCGAAGACGAACGACACGAGGAAGCCGAGGGCGAAGACCATCGGGGTCTCGAACGTGACCGAGCCTCGCCAGAGCGTTCCGATCCAGTTGAAGATCTTCACGCCGGTCGGCACCGCGATGAGCATCGTCATGAGTGCGAAGAACGGCAGCAGCACCGCGCCGGTGACGTACATGTGGTGAGCCCACACCGCCACGGACAGCGCCGCGATCGCGATCGTCGCGTAGACGAGGGTCTTGTATCCGAAGATCGGCTTGCGGCTGAAGACCGGGAAGATCTCCGACACGATGCCGAAGAACGGCAGGGCGATGATGTACACCTCTGGGTGTCCGAAGAACCAGAAGAGGTGCTGCCACAGCAGGACGCCACCGTTGGCCGGGTCGTAGATGTGGGCACCGAGCACGCGGTCGGCCGCGGCGGCCAGGATGGCGGCGGCGAGCACCGGGAACGCCATCAGGATCAGGATGCTCGTGATGAGCGTGTTCCACGAGAAGATCGGCATGCGCCACATGGTCATGCCCGGCGCGCGCATCGTGATGATCGTCGTGATGAAGTTCACCGCGCCGAGGATCGTTCCGAAACCGCTCATGCCGAGGCCGAGCATCCAGAGGTTTCCTCCGGCGCCCGGGGAGAAGCTGGCGTTGGCGAGCGGCTGGTAGGCGAACCAGCCGAACGAGGCCGCGCCCTGCGGGGTGAGGAAGCCGGCGACGGCGATGGTCGAACCGAACAGGAACAGCCAGAACGCGAAGGCGTTCAGACGCGGGAAGGCGACGTCGGGCGCACCGATCTGCAGCGGCAGGATCGCGTTGGCGAAGCCGGCGAAGAGCGGCGTCGCGAACATGAGCAGCATGATCGTGCCGTGCATCGTGAACAGCTGGTTGTACTGCTCCTTCGTCGGGATGATCTGCATCCCGGGCTCGAAGAGCTCAGCGCGGATGATCAGCGCCATCACTCCGCCGAGGAGGAAGAACAGCACCGACGAGATGAGGTAGAGGTAGCCGATCGTCTTGTGGTCGGTGGAGGTGATCCACTTGACGATGATGTTGCCCTTCTGCTCGACGCGCGACGCGCTGAGCAGTGCGGCCTGGCGAGGCGGCAGGGTGGTCGGGCGACCCTGCGTCGTCCCCTGAAGCGGAACCGTCGTCGCCATGATCAGTGGTCTCCCTCGGAGCTCGCACCCGTGCCGGGCAGATTCTGAAGTCGGTCGTACTCGTCGTTGATGTCACCGGTCTGGCCGGCCTCGCGAAGGGACGCGAGATAGTCCTCGTACTCGGCTTCGCTCACAACCTCGACGTTGAAGAGCATCATCGAGTGGTACTCGCCGCAGAGCTCGGCGCACTTGCCGGCGTACTCCCCCTCGCGGGTGGGCGTGAACGACCAGTAGTTGTCCCTCCCGATGTACATGTCCTTCTTGTACAGGAAGTCGATGATCCAGAACGAGTGGATCACGTCGCGGGACTGCAGCTTGATCTTGACCGTCTTGTCGACCGGGAGGACGAGCTTGGGCAGCTCGCTGGTGACGGTGCCCTGCTCGTCGGTCTGCGCCTGGACGCCCATGGACCACACGGTGTCGTCGTCGCTCTCGCCGTCATACTGGAAGTCCCAGGACCACTGCTTGCCGATCGCGACGATCGAGACGTCGGGGTCTTCCGTCTGCGTCTCGAGGATCGTCTGGTCGCGTGCGGTGAACGCGAAGAAGCCGATCACGAGGATGAGCGGCACGACCGTGTAGAAGATCTCGATCGGCATGTTGTAGCGCAGCTGCACGGGGAGGCCGACCTGACCCCGGCGACGGCGATAGGCGATCGCGGCCCAGCCCATGAGGCCCCAGGTGATGACGCCGACAGCCAGCAGCACGATCCAGGAGTTGACCCACAGACCGGCGACCATGTCGGTGCGGTCGGTGGCCGGCTGCCCGCTCTCGACGAAGCCCGGCAGGAAGCCGTGGAGCTCGGTCGGGGTGCATCCGGCGAGTACTGCGGCCGTTGCGATCCCGAGCGGGAGAACGGCCCAGCGGATACGGCGTTTCGAGGGCACGGTGCACCTTTCCGGGTCGCGAACAGGACTCTCCTCAGTCTAGGGCAAGCATCCAGGGTATTCAGGCCATCCGCCCAGGTTGAACTGTGTCGCGAAGGCGAAAAACCGCAGGCCCGGAGCACTCCGTGGAGCGCTCCGGGCCTGCGGAAATCGGGCTCGGATCAGTGGAAGCTGTCACCGCAGGCGCAGCTGCCGGCGGCGTTGGGGTTGTCGATCGTGAACCCCTGCTCCGAGATCGTGTCCTTGAAGTCGATGGTCGCGCCGTCGAGGTACGGGACGCTCATGTCGTCGACGATCACCTCGACGCCGTCGAAGTCGACCGTCTTGTCGCCGTCGAGATACCGCTCGTCGAAATACAGCTGGTAGATCAGCCCGCTGCAGCCCCCGGGCTGCACGGCGACGCGAAGACGCAGGTCGTCGCGACCCTCCTGCGACAGGAGGCTCTTCACCTTGAGCGAAGCGGCTTCGGTCAGTGCGACGCCGTGTTCGCGAACGGACTGGTCGGTCGACAGCGCAGTGTCGGTCATGGCACTCCTCCGGACGGGCCGCCTGATCCGGTGATCGGTACCGGGGCGACGGGATGCTGCGATTCTACGCCCGTAGTCCGAGAACCGGCTCCGAGCGGGGCGTGTCAGCCGCGGTCGCCGCGGGCATCCAGCTTCTCGAGCAGCAGCGCCTCCGACAGCACCGCGTTGCGGAACGTCTCGAGGTGAAGCGACTCGTTGGGGCTGTGCGCACGGGCGTGCGGGTCTTCGACGCCGGTCACGAGGATCTGCGCGCCGGGGAATTCGCGCACGAGGTCGGCGATGAACGGGATCGACCCGCCCACGCCGATGTCGACGGACTCGACACCGTAGCCCTCATGCAGCGCCTCGCGAGCGGCCTCCACCGCCCAGCCCGACGTGTCGACCAGGAAGGCGTCTCCGTAGTCCTGATCGGTGAACGTCAGCTCCGCTCCGAACGGCGCGTTCGCCCGCAGGTGGGCCTCGATCGCGGCATACGCGTCGCGCGCAGGCTGCCCGGGCGGGATGCGGGCGCTGATGACGACGGAGATCTCCGGGCTCAGCGTGTTGGAGGCGTTGGCGACGCTGGGCGCGTCGATGCCGGTGACCGTGATCGACGGCTTGTTCCAGATCCGGCTCAGGATCGTGCCGCGACCGATCGGCGAGACGCCGGCGGGCAGGCCGGCCTCGTCGCGCAGCGTCTCCTCGCTGTAGGCGGGGGTCTCGGCCTCCCTCTCGGTAAGTCCCGCGACCGCGACCGCCCCGTCGGCGTCCCACAGCGTGGCGAGCAGCTTCACCGTGGCCATCATCGCGTCGGGCACCGCTCCCCCGAACATCCCGGAGTGCGACGCGTGGTCGAGCGTCTTCACGCGCATCGTGAAGCGCGTGTTGCCGCGCAGCGACACCGTCAGCGCTGGGGTCTTGTCGTCCCAGTTGCCCGAGTCGGCGACGACGATCACGTCGGCGCGCAGCGCGTCTGCGTTGTCGGACAGGAACTGCGCGAAGGACCGCGAGCCCGCCTCCTCCTCGCCCTCGAAGAACAGCGCCACGCCGAGGTCGAAGTCGTCGCCGACGGCCTCCTTCAGAGCGCGGAGGGCCGCGATGTGCGCCATGATGCCGGCCTTGTCGTCGGCGGCGCCGCGGCCGTACAGGCGGCCTCCTCGGACGGTCGGCTCGAACGGCGCCGACTCCCAGAGCGCCTCGTCGCCGACGGGCTGGACGTCGTGGTGCGCGTACAGCAGGATCGTCGGGCGCCCGTTGCGAGCGGCGCGCGTCGCCAGCACGGCCGGCTGACCCTGTTCGTCGGTGCCCGGGATCGCGGCCCGGCGGATCTCGACGGTCTCGAAGAGCCCGGTGGCACGCACGAGATCGGCGACCGCCTCGGCGCTGCGCTGTACCGGAGCGGTGTCGAAGCCGGGGAACGCGACCGATGGGATACGCACGAGCGCACCGAGGTCGGCGAGGGCGGAGGGGATGCCGGAGGCCGCGGCGTCACGCACAGCATCCTGTCGGGAGAGCTCAGTCGTCATGCGGGTAATCTTAAGTGCACCCCCGCACCCGGACTTCCGAGGATCATCGTGGCCAAGAACCCCGCAGCACCCGCGTCGAACGACGCTCCTTCCGACGGAACGGTCCTCAACGGCGTGCCGGTGACCGGCAAGGGGCGCGCCACTCCCAGCCGAGCGGAGCAGGAGGCGGCACGCAAGCGCCCCCTCGTCCCCGACACCAAAGAGGCCAAGGCACGCGCCCGCGCCGAGCTTCAGGCGCAGCGCGACAAGGCCCGCGTCGGCATGGCCGCGGGCGACCCGCGCTACCTCCCCGCGCGCGACCAGGGGGCGCAGCGCAAGTTCGTGCGCGATTACGTCGACGCCGGATGGCACCTCGGCGAGGCAGTCATGCCCGCAATGGTGGTCGTGATCCTCGCGACGTTCATCCCGGTGCCCGAGGTGCAGTACTACTCGTTCGTCGCGCTGTGGATCTTCATCCTCTTCGTCGTCGGCGACATGGTCCTGACGTCGATCAACGCCAAGCGCGCCGTCAAGGCCAAGTTCGGCGCAGACAAGATCGAGAAGGGCCTCGGCTGGTACGCGGCGATGCGCACCGTCCAGATGCGCTTCCTGCGGCTGCCCAAGCCGCAGGTCAAGCGCGGCCAGCGTCCCGTCTGAACCGGGTCATCCCCCCGCGCCGACAAGACGGTGCGGGATGCCGCACCTCAGCGTGCGCGCGCGAGTCCGCGGTTGATCTGCCGCGCCCACAGCGGACCGCGATAGAGGAACGCGGTATATCCCTGCACCAGCGTGGCTCCGGCATCCAATCGTTCCTCCACGTCATCGGCGGTCTCGACGCCGCCGACGGAGATGACGCAGAAGTCCGCGGGCACCGCGGTGCGCACCAGGCGCAGGACGTCGAGGGCGCGCGCCTTGAGGGGAGCGCCCGACAGTCCCCCGGCGCCGGCCTTCTCGACGACGGCGGGCTCGGTCACGAGGCCCTCGCGGGAGATCGTGGTGTTCGTCGCGATGAGTCCGGCCAGGCCGAGGCCGACGGCCAGCTGTGCGACGGCGACGACCTCGTCGTCGGGCAGATCGGGGGCGATCTTCACGAGCAGCGGCGTCGCGCCCGCGGCCGCGTGCACCGCTTGCAGCAGCGGGCGGAGCGTCTCGACCGCCTGCAGCCCGCGGAGGCCGGGCGTGTTCGGTGACGACACGTTGACGACGAGGTAGTCGGCGAGCGGCGCGAGCAGCGTCGCGCTGCGGACGTAGTCCGCGGTCGCGTCGTCGACGTCGACCACACGGCTCTTGCCGATGTTGACGCCGATGACGCCGCGGCGCTTCCGCCGGCGCAGCTTCTCGAGCCGGCGCGCAGCGGCCTCGGCGCCGTGATTGTTGAAGCCCATGCGGTTGATCACGGCGCGGTCGGCAATCAGCCGGAACAGCCGCGGTCGCGGGTTGCCCTCCTGCGGGATGGCCGTGAGGGTGCCCACCTCGACGTGGCCGAAGCCGAGCGCGAACAGCCCGGCCGCGCCCTTGACGTCCTTGTCGAAGCCCGCGGCCACGCCGAACGGCGAGTCGAACGAGAGGCCGAGTGCCGGCGTCGCGAGTCCGGGGTCGGGGCGGGTCAGGCCGCGGGCCGCCCACGAGAAGGGCGGAACGCCGAGCACCCGGATGACCGCCATCGCCGCGTGGTGCGCGGTCTCGGGGTCCATGCGCGACAGAACGGTCCGGAAGAGGAGGGGATACATCCCGTCCAGGCTATCCGGTCGGCCGGGCGCGCCCGGACCCGGGAGCTAATCGGCGACGGCGCGGACGGGACGGTCCTGGTGATCGGCCCGCAGCTGGTCGATCGCCGATTCGAAATCCTCGAGCGAATCGAACGCCTGGTAGACGCTCGCGAACCGCAGATAGGCCACCTCGTCGAGCTCGCGCAGCGGGCCGAGGATCGCGAGTCCGATCTCGTTCGTGTCGAGCTGGGAGGCGCCGGTCTGACGAACGGTCTCCTCTACGGTCTGCGCGAGCACGGCGAGGTCTGCCTCCGTCACCGGTCGCCCCTGGCACGCCTTGCGCACCCCCGACATGACCTTCTCGCGACTGAACGGCTCGATGACGCCCGAGCGCTTGATCACGTTGAGGCTGGCGGTCTCGATCGTCGTGAAGCGGCCTCCGCACTCGGGGCACTGACGACGGCGACGGATGCTGAGGCCGTCGTCGCTGGTACGGGAGTCGATGACGCGCGAGTCGGAGTGGCGGCAGAACGGACAGTGCATGGCAGAGACAGCCTACGCCCGGGTCAGCCGGCCGGCGTCTCGAAGCGGGCGACGACGGCTTCGCCATGGGCGGGGAGGGCCTCGGCCTCGGCGAGGACCACGATCGCGTCGCGCACGGCCTCGAGCGCGGTGTGGTCGTATTCGATGACCTGCTGCGGGCGCAGGAACGTCGAGGCCGACAGCCCCGCCGAGTAGCGGGCCTGCCCGCCGGTCGGCAGCACATGGTTGCTGCCCGCGAGGTAGTCGCCGAGGCTCACCGGCGAGTCGGCGCCGACGAAGACGGCGCCCGCGTGCACGAACTGCTCGGGCTTCGGATCACGCAGGTGGAGCTCGAGGTGCTCGGGCGCGTAGGCGTTGCTGAAGGCGGTCGCGGCGTCGAGGTCGTCGACCAGGACGATCGCCGACTGCGGACCCGCGAGCGCCGCCTGGACGCGCTCGGCGTGTCGGGTCGCCGCGGCGCGCGGCGCGATCTCGGCCGCGACAGCCTGGGCGAGGCTCTCGGAGTCCGTCACGAGCACGGCGGATGCCTGTTCGTCGTGCTCGGCCTGGCTGATCAGATCGACGGCGACCAGACGCGCGTCGGCGCTGTCGTCGGCGACGATGAGGATCTCGGTGGCGCCGGCCTCGGCATCCGTCCCCACCAATCCCGCCACGGCGCGCTTCGCCGCCGCGACGAAGTTGTTGCCGGGGCCGGTGACGATGTCGACCGGGTCGAGACCCAGCACGCCGACGCCGTGCGCGAGTGCGCCGATCGCGCCGGCACCGCCCATCGCGTAGACCTCGTCGACCCCCAGCAGCTTCGCGGCCCCGAGGATCACCGGGTGCACGCGGCCGCCCTGGTCGCGCTGCGGCGGAGAGGCGACCGCGATCTCAGACACACCGGCGACCTGCGCCGGCACGACGTTCATCACGACGCTCGACGGGTAAACCGCCTTTCCGCCCGGAACGTAGAGACCCACGCGCCGAACCGGCTGCCACCGCTGCATCACCCGCGCGCCGGGCGCGAGCTGCGTGGTGACCGGCGCCGGCACCTGTGCGGCGGATGCCTCTCGCACGCGCTCGATCGCCTGCTCGAGCGCGTCGCGCACGGCCGGATCGAGCGATTCGAGCGCCTCATCGAGGTGCGACGCCGGAACCCGGATGGCGTGACCCGTCACGCCGTCGAACTTCTCCGCCTGGTCGCGCAGTGCCGTCTCGCCGTGCGAGGCGACGTCGGCGACGATGCGCGCGGCCGTCGAGAGCGCCTCTTCGCGTGCAGCGGTCGCCCGCGGCACGGTGGCGAGGAGTTCGGCCGGAGACAGCGTGCGTCCCCGCAGATCGATCGTCCGGAGCATCCTTCTACGGTAGCGGGTTCCTTGTCGCGGTCCGCCGGATCGAGTGCGACCCCGCGAAGCGCGGACGTGTATCGAGATCAGCCGCGTGTGACGCCGGAGACGTCGTGCAGGTAGCCGATCCGGCCGTCCTCATGGCGCACCACGAACACGTCGACGCGGTCCTCGATCACGAGCGCCCACGCGGTCGGACCGATGCGGAACACCGGGATGCCGATCTCGTCGACGACGTCGCGCTCCTCGGGCACGAGCGCCCAGAAGGCCTGGTGACGCGAGGAGGACTCGGCCGCCGGCTCGGCGGTGCTGCTCGGCGTCTCGACGGCCTCGTAGGTGTCGCGGGTGTGCGCGGGCTCGAACGCCGTCGTCGCGGCGGCGGGCTCCTGCTCGGCACGGGTCTCGACGGCCGGTGCAGCTTCGGTGACGGGAGCGGCCTCGCCACGCGGTGCAGCCTCGGCTGCCGGAGCGGCACCGGCATGCTCCGTCCCGTGGGCCGAGCCGGTGTCGTACGCGGTCGTGGTGTCGTACGCGGTCGTGGTGTCGTACGCCGCCGTGGCCTCGGCCGCAGGCGGTGCGTACTCGGCGAAATCGGCGCCCGCGGGCCCCTCCGCGCGCGGCGCGGCGGGGCGCGGTGAGACAGGGCGGATCGGTCGCGCGTTGCGGTGTGCCGGCACCTCGGCGCGACCGCGGAAGTCCTGGCCGAGCGTCGGCAGGAGCGGGGCGAACACCGTGAGCACGACGCCGATGAGCATGAGTGCGAGCTCGACCCAGATCACCCACGTGCGCACCCAGCGCCCGCTGTCGATCCCGAACGCGACCGTCTCCCAGACGAGCTGCAGCCAGACGATCGCTGCGACCGAGAACGCCACCGATGCGAACTGGTCGATACCCAGCGAGCCCACACGGCGGATGCCGGTCGGCGAGAGGCGACGGAGGACGATGAGGAAGACGGCGACGGTCGGCACACCGATCGAGAGGATCCAGAGGATGCTCGCCGTCCACACCGAGTTGAAGCGTCCTTCGTCGATCGAGAAGAACGAGACGACGAACGCGATCAGCCACACGCCGACGAGGGCGACCTCGCGGATCGAGAACGGTCCGACCCCGTACTGAGGCGGTTCGTCCTGGTGGTTCTGCCCTGCGGCGACGTCGAATTCCTCAGCACGCTGATCGTCGGTCACGATGTTCCCTTCCGGCCGCGCACGGCGGCATACGTCGTTGTCATGCTACTCACGCCTCATGAGACGGAAATGAGATGGGATGCCTCTCAGCCGAGGCACTGCGGACCGAGAAGTCCCTTGAGCTCGCCGTAGAGATCGGCGGTGAGCTGCACCTGGTGCGGGATCTCGAACACCTTGGCCGCCGACCCGCTGTGGAGCTTGATCGTCACCTCGGTCTCGCCCCGGTGACGCTCGAGCATCCGCGCGAGTTCGCCGATCGTCGCCTCGCTCGCCCGGCGCTCGGGCAGCAGGAGCACGAGCGGCCCCGAGGCGTCCATCGCCCCCAGATCCGGTGCGAAGGCCGACTGCGCGTGCAGGTTGAGACCGTCGTCGCGCCGCGACACGCGACCGCGCACCACGAGGATCGAGTCGGCCACCAGCATCGAGCTGAACTCGGTGTAGGTCTTGCCCATGAACATCACGGTCACCTCGCCGTTGAAGTCTTCGACGGTGATCATGCCGTACGGATTGCCGCTGGCCTTGGCCACGCGGTGCTGCACGCTCGTCACGAGCCCCGCGATGGTCACCTGGTCGCCGTCGTTGACGTCTTCGGACGAGAGCAGGTCGTGGATGCTTGTCGACGCATGCTTGGCGAGCGCGATCTCGAGCCCGGCCAGGGGGTGGTCCGAGACGTAGAGACCGAGCATCTCGCGCTCGAACGCGAGCTTGTCCTTCTTCGTCCACTCTGGACGCTCGGGCACCTTGGCCGGCACGACCTCCTCGGCCTCGTCGTAGAGGCTGTCGAAGTCGAATCCGATCGCGCCGGTCGCCGCCTTGCGCTTGGTCTCGACCGCGGCCTCGGTGGCGTCCTCGTGGATCTCCATGAGGGCCCGGCGGGTCGAGCCGAGCGAGTCGAAGGCGCCGGCCTTGATGAGCGACTCGACCGTCCGCTTGTTCGCGACATGGATGGGCACCTTCGTCAGGAAGTCGTGGAAGCTCACGTACCCGTCGTCGGCACGCGCCGCGACGATGCCGTCGACCACGTTGGCGCCGACGTTGCGGACGGCGCCCAGGCCGAAGCGGATGTCTTCGCCGACGGCTGCGAAGTAGCGGATCGACTGCCCGACGTCGGGCGGCAGCACCTTGATGCCCATGCGGCGGCACTCATTGAGGTACACCGCCATCTTGTCCTTCGAGTCGCCGACGCTCGTCAGCAGCGCGGCCATGTACTCGGCCGGATAGTGGGCCTTGAGGTAGGCCGTCCAGTACGACACGAGTCCGTACGCGGCCGAGTGCGCTTTGTTGAAGGCGTAGTCCGAGAACGGGAGGAGGATCTCCCACAGCTTCTGGATCGCCTCGTCGGAGTACCCGTTCGCGTGCATGCCGGCCTGGAAGCCCTCGAACTGCTTGTCGAGCTCGGACTTCTTCTTCTTGCCCATCGCGCGGCGCAGGATGTCGGCCTGACCGAGGCTGAAGCCGGCGACGCGCTGCGCGATCGCCATGACCTGCTCCTGGTAGATGATCAGGCCGTAGCTGGTGTCGAGGATGTCGGCCAGGGACTCGCGGAACTCCTCGTGGATCGGCGTGATCTCCTGCTGACCGTTCTTTCGCAGGGCGTAGTTGATGTGCGAGTTCGCCCCCATGGGGCCGGGACGGTACAGCGCGATGACGGCCGAGATGTCTTCGAAGTTGTCTGGCTTCATCAGCCGCAGAAGCGAGCGCATCGGCCCGCCGTCGAGCTGGAAGACGCCGAGGGTGTCGCCACGCGAGAGCAGCTCGTACGACTCGGCGTCATCGAGCGTGAGGTCTTCGAGCACGAGAGGGTGGCCGCGGTTCGCCTCGATGTTGTCGAGCGCGTCGTTGATGATCGTGAGGTTGCGCAGCCCCAGGAAGTCCATCTTGATCAGGCCGAGGGACTCGCACGCGGGGTAGTCGAACTGCGTGACGATCTGGCCGTCCTGCTCGCGCTTCATGATCGGGATGATGTCGATCAGCGGCTCGGACGACATGATGACGCCGGCGGCGTGGACGCCCCACTGGCGCTTCAGGTTCTCGAGCCCGACCGCAGTGTCGAAGACCGTCTTGGCCTCGGCATCGGTCTCGATCAGCGCGCGGAACTCGGAGGCCTCTTTGAAGCGCGGATGGCTCTTGTCGAACATGCCCTCGAGCGGCATGTCCTTGCCCATGACGGCGGGCGGCATCGCCTTGGTGAGCTTCTCTCCCATGCTGAAGGGGAAGCCCAGCACGCGCCCGGCGTCTTTCAGCGCCTGCTTGGCCTTGATCGTGCCGTAGGTCACGATCTGCGCGACGCGCTCGTCGCCGTACTTCTCGGTGACGTACTGGATGACCTCGCCACGACGACGGTCGTCGAAGTCGACGTCGAAGTCGGGCATCGAGACGCGGTCGGGGTTGAGGAACCGCTCGAAGATCAGGCCGTGCTGCAGCGGATCGAGGTCGGTGATCTTCATTGCGTACGCGGCCATGGAGCCCGCGCCGGAGCCACGGCCGGGACCGACGCGGATGCCGTTGCGCTTGGCCCAGTTGATGAAGTCCGCGACGACCAGGAAGTAGCCCGGGAAGCCCATTTGGACGATGACGCTCGTCTCGTACTCGGCCTGCCTGCGCACCTCGTCCGGAATGCCACCGGGGTACCGATCGCGGAGTCCGTTCTCAACCTCTTTGACGAACCACGACTCTTCGGTCTCGCCGGGGGGCACGGGGAACCGGGGCATGTAGTTGGCGCTGGTATTGAACTCGACGTTGCAGCGCTCAGCGATCAGCAGCGTGTTGTCGCAGGCTTCGGGGTGGTCGCGGAACACCTGGCGCATCTCGGCCGGCGTCTTGACGTAGTAGCCGTCGCCGTCGAACTTGAAGCGCTTCGGGTCGTCTAGCGTCGAGCCCGACTGCACGCACAGAAGAGCAGCGTGGCTCGACGCGTCGTGCTGGTGCGTGTAGTGGAGGTCGTTCGTCGCGACGAGCGGGATGTCGAGGTCTTTCGCGATCTTGAGCAGATCGGTCATCACACGCCGCTCGATCGAGAGCCCGTGGTCCATGATCTCGGCGAAGTAGTTCTCTTTGCCGAACAGGTCCTGGAACTCGGCGGCCGCCGCGCGTGCCGCGTCGTACTGCCCCAGGCGCAGGCGCGTCTGGACCTCGCCCGACGGGCAGCCGGTCGTCGCGATCAGCCCCTTGCCGTATTTCTGCAGCAGGTCGCGGTCCATGCGGGGCTTGAAATAGTAGCCCTCGATGCTCGCCAGCGATGACAGGCGGAACAGGTTGTGCATGCCCTCGGTGGTCTCGGAGAGCAGCGTCATGTGGGTGTACGCACCGGAGCCCGACACGTCGTCGTCATTCTGCTCGGGTGTGCCCCACCGCACGCGGGCCTTGTCGGAGCGGTGCGTGCCCGGCGTGACGTAGGCCTCGATGCCGATGATCGGCTTGATCCCGGCATCTTTCGCGGTCTTGTAGAACTCGTACGCCGCGAACGTGTTGCCGTGGTCGGTGACCGCGATGGCGGGCATCTCGAGGCGCGAAGCCTCCTGCACCATCGGGCCGATGCGGGCGGCTCCGTCGAGCATGGAGTACTCGCTGTGGACATGCAGGTGAACGAAGGAGTCGGATGCCACGGATCGAGCCTAACCAGCCCCGCAGACACCTCGGTGCCGCGCGCCGGGATGGCGCCGATCGACCGGGCCAGGTCGCTTCACCCTCGAGTCGAAGGTGAAACCAGCGCCCGGTCGCGTTCGCGGTCAGGGCGCCTCGTCGACCACGCTGATCGTCGTCCGGTAGGCGGCATCCGGCACGGTGCCGGGCACCACCCCGTCTGCCGCTCCGAAGGTGGTGGACCGCGACGTCACGAGCCCCGTCGCCGTGTCGATCGTCAGCGTCTCGTGACGGTCTCCCGGGTAGGTGTACGCGATCGTCGACGTCGTCTGATCGGCGGTGACGATCTCCGCGCCGGGCACCAGGGCGAGTGCGCGGAACATCGCCGCACGCAGCGCCGGGGGTGCGGCGTTCAGCTCGAGATCCTGGATCAGCATGAGGACGACGGCGGCGTCGAGCGCACCGTCGGGAGCGAGGTTGGCGTCGACGGCCCGCTGCCGGTTCCACTCCAGGAGGGCTCCCGGGTTCAAGGGCATCTCCGCGTAGTAGGCGTCCGATCCCGGAGCAGGCTCCCCTTCGAACGACTCGGTGACCCCGCCCTGCACCCGATCCACGATCAGCTCGTCCACCCCGCTGTTCCGGTCCCACTCGGCGATCAGCTGGTCGGTCGCGGCGCCGAACCGGCCCGTGATCTCGTGCTCCGGTTCGAACACGCGGACCCACTCGCCCGACCGATCGGACGGGATGTACTGCACCCACGTGCCCGTCGAGACCCACGCCGCCGTCGCGGACTCCCGGGTCGCGTTGTACGGGCTGTGGGGAGCATCCTGCGCGTACAGCACGAGCTGCTCGATCGTGTGCTCGATCTTCAGGTAGCGGCCGTCGGCCATCGCCGAACCTGCTGATTCGCCCGCGAGCGCAGCCGCGCCCTCGAGCACGTCTTGCGCAGTCGGAGCAGTGGGAGTCGTGGGGGTGGTGGGCCTGGGCTCCGGCGCCGGCTCGACGGTGACGACGGGCGTCCGCACCACGTCGGCGTCCGGGTTCGGCTGCACGACAGCGGTCGAGTCCGTCATCGAGATGGCGATGGCCGTCGCAGCGGTCCCCGCCAGCACGGCGGCTCCGATCCCGCCGCCGAGCGCCCAGCGGAAGCGCCGCCGGCGCGCAGTATCCCCGTCGATCGCGTGCCGGAGCGCTCGCTCCGCGACCACGATGGTGTCATCGTCGAGCCCGGCCCCGTCTCCGAGGTCACGCACGAGATCCAACACGTCCATCGATCCCACCACCTTTCCTGTCTGTTGCGGATTGTGGCCCGTCGGCACCGGCGCTCAGCTTCTTCCGCACCCGGTTGAGTCGGGAGCGCACCGTGCCCGTCGGCACCCCCAGCGCCTGGCCGATCTGCTCGTAACTGAGATCTCCCCAGGCGTAGAGCAGGAGCGTGTCGCGGTCGCGGCGCGCCAGTCCCGCGATCAGCGGCGCCAGCGAGCGGACGGAGGCGGCGGCGTCCAATCGATCCCCCGCTGCGTCAACCGCGCCATCCGACGACGGCGCACGGCTGCGCGCCTCGGCTGCGAACGCCCGCCACTGGGCGGCCTCGTCTCGGCCGTGCTTGCCCGCCACACGTGACGCGATGCCGAGCAGCCAGGGACGCGCCGACTCCCACGCGGTGTCGAAGGAGGCCCGCCGGCGGAAGGCGATGAGGAAGGTCTCGCTGAGGACGTCCTGGGCCGCGGCGAGACCGACACGTCGCGCCGCGAATGCGCCGACCGGCTTCGCGTGTCGCACGAAGATCTCGGCGAACTCCGCGGGTCTCTCCAGGGAGAGCCGGATGATGTCGGCATCGGTGGTCACAATGAGTATTGTCCGATTCGCGGCATCCGGTTCATATGGGGCGAGCGGATCGGGAGCCGGATCCGCACGGGTAACGTGAACGGATGCCCACACCCGATTTCGTCCTCCGGCTCCGCGAGCAGGTCGGCACGGCCCCGCTCCCCCTCGTGGGTGTCACGGCGGTGGTGTTCCCCGATGAGAACGTGCCGGTCGGGCGACGGGCAGACAACGGCCGTCCGCCGTGCGTCTCGGGCATCGTCGACCCCGGCGAGCAGCCCGCCGACAGTGCGGTCCGGGAGTGCGCGGAGGAGGCCGGCGTCGCCGTGCGCGTCGAGCGGCTCGCCTTCGTGCAGGCGATGCCGCGGCTGACGTACGCCAACGGGGATCAGGTCGACTTCGTCGACCTCGTCTTCCGGTGCCGCTGGGTGTCGGGTGACCCGCACCCCGCCGACGGCGAACTCACCGAGGTCGGCTTCCGCGGGCTGGAAGAGCTCGGCGACATGGAGCAGGAGCAGGTGCGGCGCATCGCCCTGGCCGTCGCCGAGGACGACCCCGCGCGCTTCGAAGGCGGCCGGCCGAAGTGACCCGGCACGCGGAGAGCCGCCGCGTCAGCGGAGGTCGAGCCGCATGAGCACACGGGGGAAGCCGTTGAGCACCGAGTCGGTGTCTGCCGCCTTGCGGAAACCAGCCCTCATGAAAAGCTCCTTAGTGCCGACGTAGGCCATCGTCAGGTCGACCTTCTCGCCGCGGTTGTCGACGGGGTAGCCCTCGATCGCGGGCGCGCCGTTCTCCTTGGCGAAGGCGACGGCGCCCTCCAGGAGTGCATGCGAGATGCCCTTGCCGCGATGGCCGGGACGCACCCGGAGGCACCACACGCTCCACACGGCGAGGTCGTCGACGTGCGGGATCTTGCGGTTCGTCGCGAAAGCGGTGTCGGCGCGCGGGTGCACGCCGGCCCAGCCGACGACCTCGTCGCCGTCGTAGGCCAGCACGCCGGGCGGGCCCTCCTTCATGAGCTCGCGCACCCGCTCACCCCGCGCTTCGCGGTGCAGCGAGAGGTTCTCCTTGCTCGGAACGCGGTAGCTGAGGCACCAGCAGACGTCGGCGTCAGGGCGCTTCGGGCCGACCATCGTGCGCACATCGGCGAACTTCTCGGCAGGAACCACCTTGATCGATGACGTCACCGTCTCAGCCTGGCACCGGCGTCCGACACCCGCATCGGACCGCGTCGTCAGTCGCCGCGGAGCACCTCGAGGGCGTGGGCGAGATCGGGTGGGTAGGGCGACGCGAACGTGACCCAGTCCCCCGTAGACGGGTGAGCGAACGACAGCTCGTGAGCGTGCAGCCACTGCCGCGTGAGCCCGAGGCGCGCCGCCAGAGTCGGGTCGCTTCCGTACAGCGGATCGCCGACGCACGGATGCCGGTGGGCGGCCATGTGCACGCGGATCTGGTGGGTGCGACCTGTCTCGAGATGGATCTCGAGGAGAGATGCCCGGGGGAAGGCTTCGAGCGTCTCGTAGTGCGTGACCGAGTCCTTGCCGTCGGGAGTCACCGCGAACTTCCACGAATGGTGGGGGTGACGGCCGATGGGTGCGTCGATCGTGCCCGCGAGCGGGTCGGGATGCCCCTGCACGACGGCGTGGTAGATCTTGTCGACCTCGCGCTCCTTGAACGCGCGCTTGAGCACGGTGTACGCGTGCTCGGTCTTCGCGACGACCATCAGACCGCTGGTGCCGACGTCGAGGCGATGCACCACCCCCTGGCGCTCGGCAGCGCCGGTGGTCGCGATGCGGTAGCCGGCCGCGGCCAGGGCGCCGAGCACCGTGGGCCCCTCCCAGCCGACCGAGGGGTGCGCCGCGACGCCGGAGGGCTTGTCGACGACGACGATGTCGTCGTCGTCATACACGATGCCGAGGTCGGGCACCTCGACGGGGACGATGCGCGGCTCCTCCTTGGGCGCCCACGAGACATCGAGCCACGCGCCGCCCCGCAGCTTGTCGGACTTCGCGAGAGTGCGTCCGTCCATC
Organism: Microbacterium gallinarum; assembly: GCF_014837165.1. Classification (GTDB taxonomy): domain Bacteria; phylum Actinomycetota; class Actinomycetes; order Actinomycetales; family Microbacteriaceae; genus Microbacterium; species Microbacterium gallinarum. The sequence continues at coordinate 107,408 of NZ_JACSPM010000003.1, read as the reverse complement.
GCGACACCGCCTGCGTCGGCGACGTCCGCCGCGAAGGTGCGTGAGAAGCCCAGCATCTTGGCGAGGGCCGCGTCGACCCGGGTGCCGTCGAGGCCGTCCGGGACGGGAAGACTGCGCGACTCCACGTCAGCCCTTCGAGGAATCGGATGCCGCGGCATCCGCTTCGCCGTCACTGCCCGCGCCGCCGGCGCTCGCACCGTCACCGTCCTCGGCGTCGATCGCGGCGGCTTTGCGCTCGCGCGTGCCGTCGAGGTGCAGGCCGACGAGCACCAGGAGCGCGACGCCGATCATCATCGAGACGATGAAGATGTCGGCGATGTTGTAGATGGCCGGCATCATCCACGGGGTGTTGATGAAGTCGATCACGTGGCCGACCGGGAAGCCCGGCTCGCGGAACATGCGGTCGGTGAGGTTGCCGAGCACGCCGCCCAGGAGCAGTCCGAGCGCGACCGCCCACAGCCGTGACTTCACGCGGGTGGCGGCGAGCCACACGATCGCGACCGCGACGGCGGCCAGCGCGATGGTGAAGATCCAGGTGACCCCTTCGCCGAGCGAGAAGGCCGCGCCGGGGTTGCGGACGAGATAGAAGATCAGGAAGTCGCCGATGACGGGAACCGGCTGCTCATACGGCAGGTTCTCGAGGGCGAGCTGCTTCGTGAACTGATCGGCGGCCAGCACCACCACCGCGAGAACCGCGATGATGGCGCCGGCCGCCGCCTTGCGAAGGGGGGGCCGGTCTGCCAAAGGGCAGGCCTAGAGGCCGATGGCCGAGACCGGCGTCGAGCCCGAGGACGTGGACGTGGTCTCGAGGTCGCGCAGCTGACCCTCGATGTAGCTGCGCAGCTGCGCGCGGTAATCGCGCTCGAAGTTGCGAAGCTCCGAGATGCGCGACTCGAGCTGAGCGCGCTCACGGTCGAGCTTGGCGACCTCGTCGCGGCCGCGCGACTCCGCCTCGGAGACGATCTGAGCGGCCTGGGCCTTGGCGTCGGCGATGAGCTGGTCGCGCTGGGCGCGGCCTTCGGCGACGTGCTCGTCGTGGAGACGCTGAGCGAGCTCGATGATGCCGGCGCTGGCGGCACCGCTGGGCGCCGACTCGGCCGCGGCGGGGGCGGCGGGCGCGGGCGCCGGAGCGGGAACCGGCTCGGCGGCGCGGGCGGGAGCGGGGGCTGCACCCGACTCGTAGGCAGCCAGCTTGGCCTTCAGCTCCTCGTTCTCGGCGAGGGCCTTGCGCCACTCGACGACGATCTCGTCGAGGAAGTCGTCGACCTCATCGGGGTCGAACCCCTCCTTGAAGCGGACGTGCTGGAACTGCTTGGTGACGACGTCATCGGGGGTCAATGCCATGGTGATTCCTCTTTCGAGCGCTCAGGTCGCTGGCCGATGTCGGGGGTCGACCGGCCGGCGGCTGGTCGTATCAGGCAAGCATAGCCGCGGGTCCCCGAGAGTGTCGAAGTACGACGGCGTGCCCGCAGCGGATTCGTCAGCTCGCGATGGCGCGCGTGACGCTCAGCAGGATGAAGCACAGGAGCATCGTGAGGGCGAACCCGAAATCGATCGCGATCGCGCCGACCCGCAGCGGCGGGATGAACCTGCGGAACAGCTTGATGGGCGGGTCGGTGACGGTGTAGACGATCTCGGCGGCGACCAGCCCCGCGCCCTTCGGGCGCCATTCACGGTTGAAGAACGGGATCCAGTCAATGATCAGCCGCGCGAGCAACAGGAAGACATAGAGGAGCAGTGCCAGATTCAGGATCGAGGCGATGAGTTGGACGACGGCCACGGATCCAGACTACGGCTGTGCGAAGGGGACGGATTCCGGGTCGGCCTGTGCGACCGCTCCGTCACCGGACACCGCGACGTTCTCGGGCGAGAGCAGGAAGACCTTGCTGGTCACGCGCTCGATGCGGCCGTAGAGGCCGAGCGAGAGCCCGCTTGCGAAGTCGATCAGGCGGCGCGCGTCGGCGTCGCTCATCTGCGACAGGTTGATGATGACCGGGATTCCGTCTCGGAAGTTCTCGGCGATCACCTGGGCGTCGCGATACTGCTTGGGGTGCACCGTGAGGATCTCGCTGATCGCGGTCGGTGCCGGCTGACGCACGACGGCGGGGCGGTGCAGCGGGGTGACCGGGGCGGCCTTCTCGACGACCGCCTCGGGCTTGCGGCTGCGCGGCTGCGGCGCGGGCTCGTCGTAGACCTCTTCCTCGTCGGCGAGGCCCAGGTACACCATGGTCTTCTTGAGCGGGTTCGACATCGCATCCTCCGTAGTGCTCATCTGTTCCGAGGTTAACCGTGCAGGGGCCGCGGGCCCGTGATTGCCGAGCCGATCCGCAGGTGTGTCGCGCCTGCGGCGATCGCTTCGGCGAAATCCGCCGTCATTCCGGCGGAGATCCAGTCCGCGTCCGGCACGACCGCCCGGACGGTGTCGGCGAGGCCCGGCAGCTGCGCGAAGGCGGCTTCGGGCGCGACATCCAGCGGTGCGACCGCCATGATGCCCCGCACGCGCAGGCTGGGCAGCGCGGCGGTGTGGGTGGCGAGACCCTCGAGATCAACCGGCGCGACCCCGCCGCGGCCGGGGTCGTCGGTGAGGTTGACCTGAAGAAGCACGTCGAGCACAGACGCGTCCGGGCCGGCGGCCGCATGCAGGGCGTCGGCGAGTTTCTCGCGGTCGACGGAGTGGACAACGGATGCCGCGGCCCGGATCGCCCGCGCCTTCTTGGTCTGCGCCTGCCCGATGAAGTGCCAGTGCAGGTCGGTGAGGTCGCCGACCTCGGCGACCTTGGCCGAGAACTCCTGCTGGCGGTTCTCCCCCATGTCGCGCACGCCGAGCGCATAGAGCTCGCGCACGAGCGACACGGGGTGGAACTTCGTCACGACGATGCGCGTGAGCGCGGCCGGGTCCCGCCCGGCCGCGCGCGCGGCATCCGCTATCCGCTCGTCGACGTCTGCGAGACGATCGGCGAGCACTCCGGCGAGCTCAGAGGCGTCTGGCACGGCGTGTCGGTCTCTGAGCTCGTCGACGGACTACTTGAGGAAGTCGGGGATGTCGAGGTCGTCGTCGCCGAATGCCGAGTCGAACGAGGACTCGGGAAGGGCGGCGCCCACAGACACCGGCTCGGCCTCGCGCTCCTGCGCGGCCGCCTCGTCGGCGGGCAGCGCCGGCACGGCGGGCGTCGTCACGATCCGCGACGCGGTGATCGGCTCGATACGCTGCTGCGGCTCGCCGCCGTCGAAGCCCGCGGCGATGACCGTGACGCGCACCTCGTCGCCGAGGGTGTCGTCGATCACCGTTCCGAAGATGATGTTCGCCTCGGGGTGCGCCGCCTCCTTGACCAGCTGCGCGGCGTCGTTGATCTCGAAGATGCCGAGGTTCGAGCCGCCCTGGATCGACAGCAGCACGCCGTGCGCGCCCTCGATCGACGCCTCGAGCAGGGGCGATTCGACGGCGAGCTCGGCCGCCTTGATCGCGCGGTCCGCTCCCCTCGCCGAGCCGATGCCCATGAGGGCCGAACCCGCTCCCTGCATGACCGACTTCACGTCGGCGAAGTCGAGGTTGATCAGACCCGGCGTGGTGATGAGGTCGGTGATGCCCTGCACACCGGCGAGGAGCACCTGGTCGGCGGTCGCGAACGCCTCGATCATCGAGATGCCGCGATCGCTGATCTCGAGGAGGCGGTCGTTGGGCACCACGATGAGGGTGTCGACCTCTTCCTTCAGCTTGCCGACACCGGTCTCGGCCTGCTGCTGGCGGCGGCGCCCTTCGAACGAGAACGGCTTGGTGACGACACCGATGGTGAGCGCACCGATCGACTTGGCGATCTTGGCCACGACCGGCGCACCGCCCGTGCCCGTGCCGCCGCCCTCGCCGGCGGTCACGAAGACCATGTCGGCGCCGCGCAGGGCCTCTTCGATCTCTTCGGCGTGATCCTCTGCCGCGCGTCGCCCGACCTCGGGGTCGGCGCCGGCGCCGAGGCCGCGCGTGAGTTCGCGGCCGACGTCGAGCTTGACGTCGGCGTCGCTCATCAGCAGCGCCTGGGCATCGGTGTTGATGGCGATGAACTCGACGCCGCGCAGGCCGAGCTCGATCATGCGGTTGACGGCGTTGACGCCGCCTCCGCCGACCCCGACCACCTTGATGACGGCGAGGTAGTTCTGGTTCTGGCTCATGCCGGCCTCCGTAGCCCTGGACCTGTCGAAACCTTCAACCTCTAGTAGAGGTATAAAGAATTGCCCGGTATGCAATTCCTGAATTGAAGGTAAGCGGATGCCGCCACCCGGCCGGGACCGGGGTGGGCGTGTCGCGACATCCCGTCCGATAACGGCGTCGTGAGGGGGTCAGCGGATGACGATCGCCGTCGGGGACGACACGTCGTAGACGCTCACGCCGGCGGGCGGGCGCGAGACCATCGCCTTGCCGAGGGTCAGCGCCTTCATCGCGGAGTCATCGGCGCTCCCCCACACGACGGTCGTCCTTGTGCCCCCGAGACGCAGGCTCACGTCGTCGGGCGTCGAGGCCATGACGCCGGTGACCTGCGACCGGATCTCTGCGGGCAGCGACTGCATGATCCGCCCGGCCGCGGTGAACGCGTCGGACGAGACGCCGCCGCGGATGTCGAGGATGGGCACGCCGGTCATCGGGGTCTGCGTGGTGGACAGCGCGACACCGGCGGCATCGACCAGCGTGTAGCCGGCGGGAGTCTCGATCAGGCCGATCGGCAGGCGCTCCACGATCCGCACGACGAGCTCATGCGGCGGCCTCGCCTCGAGCGTGTACGACTGCACGAGCGGGAAGGTGACCAGAGCCGCCTTCACCGCGCTCTCGTCGACGAGCGGCAGCGGCGTGCCGAGCTGGTCCCCGAGCGCAGCCCGCACCTCCGCCTCGTCGAGCTGCCGCGCGCCCTCCACCGTGATGGTCTCCACCGCGAACAGCGGACTGTACGCCGCGCCGATCGTCGCGAGGGCGAGGATGAGGAGGGATGCCGTCACCCCGATCCAGACCGCACGGCGTCGTCGCTGGCGCGCCGTGAATCGCCGCACCTCGGCACGCAGGGCCTTGCGACGGGCGCGCGCGGCGCGCCACACCTCGCGGATCCCCACCGCGTCGTCGGCGAAGGAGGCGTCCGAACCGCTCGTGCCGCCCACCGATGTCGGGAGCGGTGCGGGAGCGGCGCGGCCCGCGCCGCCGAACGCCTCAGCGGACTCGAGCGGGATGACCGGCGCGTCGCCGGCTTCGTCGACCGCGCGATCGGTGTCGTGGTCCGCAGACGCCGTCTCGCCCGCAGGGGCGGCACGCCGTGTCTCGCCGCCGACGGGCGGCGGGAGAGGCGACGGGCGGCGCATCCGGTGCTACTCCCCCGGGTTCGCGTGGGACGTGGAGCGGCCGAGGGCGTCGAGCACCTGCGGGATGATGAGGTTGACGTTGCCGCAGCCGAGCGTGATGACGTAGTCGCCGTCGCGCGCCACCGACGCGGTGTAGTCGGCCGCCTCCTGCCAGTCCGGCACGTAGTGCACGTGCGCGGGGTCGGTGAAGGCGCCGCTGACGAGTTCGCCGGTCACACCGGGCACCGGATCCTCGCGGGCGCCGTAGACGTCGAGCATCACGGTGTGGTCGGCGTGCGTCTCGAGCACCTGCGCGAACTCGCGGTACATCTCCTGCGTGCGCGAGTACGTGTGCGGCTGCTGGATGGCGATGATCCGGCCCTCGCCGACGACCGTGCGCGCGGCGGCCAGCGCGGCGGCGACCTCGGTCGGGTGATGGGCGTAGTCGTCGTACACGCTGACGCCGCGCTTCGTGCCGTGCAGCTCGAAGCGGCGCACCGTGCCCGCGAACTCCTCGACCGCACGGACAGCGGGCTCGAGCTCGAACCCGAGGGTCAGCAGCACCGCGACGGCGCCGGTGGCGTTGATCGCGTTGTGCGCGCCGGGTATGGGCAGCCGGCCGGCGACCGTGGCGCCGTCGTGGCTGATCGTGAACGACACCGGACCCTCGGTGCGGATGTCGGCGACGCGGACCGCGGCGTCGGCCGCCTCGCCGAAGGTCACCACACGCTCGTGCGTGAGCCGCTCCGTGACGAGGCGCGCACCCGGGTCGTCGGACGAGATGACCACGGCCTCACGGGCCTCGTTGCCGAAGCGGGCGAAGGCGTCGTAGAACGCGTCGGCGGAGCCCCAGTGGTCGAGGTGGTCGGGGTCGACGTTGGTGATGAGCGCGACCGACGTGTCGTAGAGCAGGAACGTGCCGTCGGACTCGTCGGCCTCGATGACGAAGAGCTCGTCGGTGCCGCTGCCGCTCGACACCCCGAGCTGGGCGATGACGCCGCCGTTGACGAACGTGGGGTCGGTGTCGAGCGTCCGCAGCGCGGTCACGATCATGCCCGTCGAGGTCGTCTTGCCATGGGCGCCCGCGACCGAGACGAGGCGGCGGCCGCCGATGAGCCAGTAGAGCGCCTGCGACCGGTGGATGACGTGCAGACCGCGCTCCTTGGCCAGCACGAACTCGGGGTTCTCGGGCCAGATGGCACCGGTGTGCACGACGGTGTCGACATCGTCGTGCAGGTTCGCGGCGTCATGCCCCACGTGCACCGTGGCGCCGAGCGCCGCCAGTTCCCGGAGGCCCGTGCTGTCGGCCCGGTCCGAGCCCGAGACACGGATGCCGCGCTCGAGGAACATACGCGCGAGGCCCGACATGCCGGAGCCGCCGATGCCGATGAAGTGGGCGGCCTCGATGTTCTCGGGGATGGGCAGGGTGAGGTCGGGTCTGATCATGACCCGTCAATCCTAAGTTGGGGTCGGGATGCCGTGGCCCCGGCGCGCCCGTCCGGGCGCGCTCCCCGCCTCAGCCCGTCGCCTCGGCGCAGCCGCCGTACTCGCCGACCGTCGTCGCGTCCGCGCACACCTCGTGCGCCCAGCCACCGCCGAACGCGTCCTTCGTCATGTCGGTGAAGACCTCGATGCCGCCCTCCGGAAGCGCCCGGTAGTACGTCACGATCTCGTCGCCCTCGACCGTCAGCGTGGTCACGACCAGCTCGGCGCCCTGGGCGCCGGCATCCGTCAGGCAGTCGATGGCATCCTGCGGAATCGCCTCCGCCTGCCCGAGCTCGACGCTGCCGCACGAGGGGAGAGGGATGCGGTCGGTGAAGGACGCGGGGGTGTCGGGTTCGGTCCGGACGGTGGGCGCCTGCCGGCCGTCGAGGCTCGGCGTGCCGCCGGGCGCCCCGCCACCCGTGGCGCAGCCGGCCAGCGCGAGGGCCGTCAGCAGCATCACGCCCATCGCGAACGGGCGTGAGTGGAACCTCTCGGACATGCCGCCTCCCGGGCTCGATCGACCGCACGCGGCCCCTCGTGTGTGAGTGTCCGCCGCGGGACGATCGTCTCGCACCACGGCACGCTACCGTGAGCCGCACCGAGCACCGCCCGCAGGAGGTCCCGCATGATCACGATCGACTCCGCCTCACCCGTCCCGCCGTTCGAGCAGCTGCGCGGCGGACTGGTCGACGCGATCTCGTCCGGCGAGCTCGCGGCGGGGCAGCGCCTGCCCACGGTGCGACGCCTGGCCGAAGACCTCGGCCTGGCGCCCGGGACCGTCGCCCGCGCGTACCGCGAGCTCGAGGCATCCGGTGTCATCGAGACCCGCGGACGCAACGGGACCTTCGTGTCGTTCAGCGACGATCCGGCGCACCGGGCCGCGCAGCAGGCGGCGACGGTGTTCGCCGAGCAGATCCGCAGCCTGCGGATCGACCCCGATGACGCTCTCGCGCTCGCCGCGGCGGCGCTGCGCGGCGGTGATCCGGGGAGCGCCTGACCCCGGTCAGCGCCCGAGGGCGACGTCGATGAGGGCGACCACGTTCTCGGTGCCGTTGCGAGTGCCGACGGATGCCGCGGCCGCCGTCATGGCCGCGCGACGGCCTTCGTCGGCCAGCAGCGGCACGACGTCGCTGCGCACGCGGTCGCCCGTGAAGTCGGCGTCCGCGATGAGGATGGCTGCGCCGGCGCGGACAGCCGACGAGGCGTTGAGGGCCTGCTCGCCGTTGCCGACGGCGTACGGAACGTAGACGGCCGGGATCCCGAGCGCGCTGATCTCACTCACCGTCGCGGCGCCGGCGCGCGAGACGATGAGGTCGGCGAGGGCGAACGCGAGATCCATCCGGTCGACGTAGCGGCGCACGGCGTAGCCGGGAGCGCCCGGGTCGGCGAGCGTCGACCGCTCCCCCGTCACGTGCAGCAGCTGCCAGCCTGCGGCGAGCACATCGCGCCACGCCGCGCCGTGGCCCTCGCCGAACGCCTCGTTGAGGCGCTGCGCGCCGAGCGAACCGCCGAACACCAGCAGGACGGGGCGCTCGGGGTCGAGCCCGAAGTGCACCGCCGCCTCGGCCCTGCGCGCGGCGCGGTCGAGCTCGACGATCTCGCGGCGCAGCGGCATCCCGACCACGCGGGAGCGCTTGAGCGGCGTGCCGTCGAACGCGACGCCGACGGCGGCCGCGGTGCGCGCGCCGAGCACGTTGGCGAGACCCGGCCGGGCATTGGCCTCGTGCACGACGAACGGCACGCGTGCGCGGCGGGCGGCGACGTAGGCGGGTGCCGACGCGTAGCCCCCGAAGCCGACGACCACGTCGACGCCACGCGTCGCGATGTGCGAGCGCACCTGGTTCACCGCGCGCGGGAACCGCACCGGGAAGGCCGCGGCCGCCGAGTCGGGACGGCGCGGGAAGGGCACCTTGTCGACGAAGAGCAGCTCGTAGCCCCGCTCGGGCACGAGCCGGGCTTCGAGGCCTTCGCGGGTGCCGAGCACGAGCACCTCGGCGTCGGGATCCTGCGCACGCAGCGCATCGGCCACGGCGAGAAGCGGGTTGACGTGTCCGGCGGTGCCGCCGCCGGCGAGCAGATACGTCGTCACCCGACGAGCCTAGCCGCCCGGTCGGGCGCCGAAGCCGCCCGGTCGGGCGGCCGGCCTGGGACGCCCGACGGTGGCCGGCGCGTCACGGCAGGAGCGTCAGCGGGCCGCGCGGGCCGCCCGTGAGGCGCGGGCGGCCTCGATCGCGGCCTGGCGCTTGGCCACCGCGGCGGGCAGGGTGCGGGCGAACGACAGCAGCACGCCCGAGGCGACGAGCACCGAGACGAGCGAGGTTCCGCCCTGCGACATGAACGGGAGCGGCACGCCGAGCACCGGAAAGACGCGGAGTACGACGCCGATGTTGATGAGCGCCTGGCCGACGATCCACACGGTGATGGCACCGGCGACGATGCGCACGAAGGGGTCATCGGTCTTGCGGATCACGTGGAACGCGCCGACGGCGTAGAGCGCGAACAGGGCGAGGACGACGGCGCAGCCGATGAGGCCGACCTCTTCGCCGACGATCGCGAAGATGTAGTCGTTCGCGGCGGCGGGCAGCCAGTCGTACTTCTCGCGCGAGTTGCCGAGCCCCAGGCCGAAGACGCCGCCGTTCGCGAGGCCCCAGATGCCGTGGAGCGGCTGGTAGCACGAGTCGAGGTAGTCGGCGATGCAGTTCTGGTCGAGGAAGCTCATGATGCGCCGCATGCGGTTGGGGCTCGTCACGGCGAACACCGCCATGCCCACGATCGCGAGGATGAGCGGGATCACGAACAGCCGCAGCTTCACGTTCGAGAAGAAGAGCGCGCCGAGCAGGATCAGCACCAGCACGATCACGGTGCCCAGGTCGTGACCGGCGAGCACCGTCGCGAACACCGCGACCGACACCGGCACGATCGGGATGAAGACGTGCTGCCACTTGCTCAGCAGCGTCTGCTTGCGGAAGAGGATGAACCCCAGCCACAGCGCGAGTGCCAGCTTGAGGAACTCCGACGGCTGCGCCTGCATGCCGGCGATGTTGATCCAGTTGCGATTGCCGTCGTTGTCGATGCCCAGCGGCGTGAACACCAGCAGCTGGAACGCCGTGGCCAAGATCAGCGCGGGCCACGCGATGCGCTTCCAGAACGACACCGGCACCCGGCTGGCGATGAACATCAGCGGCACGCCGATCATGGCGAAGATCGCCTGCTTGAGCACGGCCTCGTACGGAGGCAGCCCGGCAGCGGTCGCCACGGCGGACGTGGCCGACAGGATCATCACCAGCCCGAAGAACGTCAGCAGAAGCGCCGTCGACGAGATCAGCAGGAACTCGCTGGGCACCGGAGCGAACACACGCCCCAGCGACACCCGCGCGGCAAGGCCGCCGCCGCGGGCCGAGGCGTCAGGCGGTGTCGTCGGGGTCTGACGGGCCCGCGACTGCGTCGTGCTCATCGCCGGCCCCCGTTCCGATCCGTTCCTTCACCGCCGCCGCGAACCGCCGGCCCCGGTCCGCGTAGGACGAGAACTGGTCGAAGGATGCCGCGGCGGGGGCGAGCAGAACGACGTCCCCGTCACGCGCGATCCCGGCCGCCAGCTCGACGACCCGCGTCATGACCTCTTCAGTCTCGGCGTCGTCCACCTCCCAGACCGGCACCGCGGGCGCGTGTCGCTCGAACGCGGCGAGGATGGCGGTGCGATCCGTGCCGATCACGATCGCGGCTTTGGCGCCGGCGCCCCGCTCCGAGACGAGTGTCGCGATGTCGACGCCCTTCAGCAGACCGCCGACGATCCACACCGCACCGGGGTAGGCCGTCAGCGACGATGCCGCGGCGTGCGGGTTGGTCGCCTTCGAGTCGTCGACCCACGTCACGCCCGCGTGCTGCGCGACGACCTCGATCCGGTGGGGGTCGAGGCGGAAGCCGCGCAGGGCGTCGCGGATGTCGGCAGGGGCGACGTCGAGCGAGCGGGCCAGCGCCGCTGCAGCGAGGATGTTCGCCGCGACGTGCGGCGCGGCGAGACCGAGCTCGGCGAGCTCGGAAACCGTCGTGAGCTCCAGCGCGCTGGTGCGGCGATCCTCGAGGAACGCGCGGTCGACGAGGATCCCGTCCACGACGCCGAGGTCGCTCGGCCCGGGCACGCCGAGGTCGAAGCCGATGGCGCGTGCGCCCTCGACCACCTCGGCGTCCTCGACCATCGCGCGGGTCGCGGCATCCGCTTTGTTGTACACGCACGCGACGCGCGTGTTGTCGTACACGTGGGCCTTCGCGTCGCGGTACGCCTCGAACGAGCCGTGCCACTCGAGGTGGTCGTCGGCGAGGTTGAGGCACACGGCGGCGTGCGGCGACAGCGGCGCGGGTCCGTCCTGCAGGCCGAGGTACCAGAGCTGGTGGCTCGACAGCTCGACGACGAGGGCGTCGAAGCCGTTCGGGTCGCGCACCGCGTCGAGCACCGGGGTGCCGATGTTGCCCACCGGCGCCGCACGCAGTCCGCCGGCGACGAGCATCGACGCGGTGAGCCGTGCGGTGGTGGTCTTGCCGTTCGTGCCCGTGATCAGCACCCACTCGGCGGGCGTGCCGTCCGGCCGCGTGACCTTGTCGCGCACGCGCCACGCGAGCTCGATGTCGCCCCACAGCGCGATGCCCGCATCGCGGGCCCACGAGATGAGCGGATGCCCCGGCGCGAACCCGGGCGAGGCGACGATGACCTCGGGCGCGAAGTCCGCGAGGTGCTGCGGCACGGTGTCGAGCGCGCCGGTCCAGAGCCGGGCGCCGATCACCGGCACCAGCCGCGCGTACTCCTCGTCGGCCGTCTCGCTCACCACGAGCACCTCGGCCCCGAGCTCGGCGAGCGTGTCGGCGACCGAGAAGCCGGTCACCGAGAGGCCGAGCACGGCGACCCGCAGGCCCTTCCAGTCCGCGTACCAGCTGGTGAGCGTGTCGAGACGCTGTGAAGTCATGTGCGCGAGAGCCATTCGACGTAGAAGAAGCCGACGCCCGACACCGCGAGCAGACCGGCGATGATCCACATGCGCACCACGATCGTGACCTCCGACCAACCCCGCAGCTCGAGATGGTGGTGGAACGGGCTCATGAGGAAGAGGCGCTTGCCGCGCGTCACCTTGAAGTACAGGCGCTGCAGGATCACCGACCCGGGGCCGATGATGAAGACGCCGGCGACGAGCACGGCGAGCAGCTCGGTGCGGGTGAGGATGGCCATGGCCGCGATCACGCCGCCGATCGCCATCGATCCGACGTCGCCCATGAAGACCTTGGCCTTCGGTGCGTTCCACCAGAGGAAGCCGACGAGGGCGCCGACGAACGCCGCAGAGATGATCGCGAGGTCGAACGGGTCGCGGGTCGGGTAGCACGCGGCCTTCGCCGCCTCCGAGAGGCCGTCGCCGCCCCAGCAGGCCTGGTTGAACTGCCAGAAGGCGATGAGGCTGTAGGCGCCGGTGACGAAGATGCCGGCGCCGGCGGCCATGCCGTCGAGCCCGTCGGTGACGTTGACGCTGTTCGAGAAGGCGACGCCGATGAAGGTGATCCATGCCAGGTAAAGGATCCACCCGGCGATGAGCCCGAAGGTCATGAACCCGAGGACGGGCACGTCGCGGAAGATCGAGACGTACGGCGATGCCGGTGTCTCGTCGAACCCGTTGGGGAACATCAGCGCGACGACGCCGAACGGCACCGTGACGATCACCTGCCCGACGACCTTGCGCCAGCCGCTGAGTCCCATGAAGCGCTGCTGTCGCACCTTCATGTAGTCGTCGATGAAGCCGACGGCGCCGAGGCCGACCATCATCCAGATGACGAGCAGGCCGGAGATGGTGGGCGGGTTGTTGCCGACCACACCGCCGACGAGATAGCCGACGATCGTGCCGACGATGAAGATCGTCCCGCCCATCGTCGGCGTGCCGCGCTTGGCCTTGTGATTCGGGTTGCGGATGTCTTCTGGCGTGCGGATCACCTGTCCCCAGCCCCACTTGCGGAAGAGCCGCAGGAAGACGGGGGTGAGGAACAGCGTGAAGGCCAGCGAGATCGCGGCTGCAGTCAGGAGTGATCTCACGAGAACGATTCTCCCAGACGATCGCCGAGGAACCGCAGACCCGCCGAGTTCGAGGACTTCACCAGCACCCGGTCGCCGTCGCGCAGCTCGCCCTTCAGGTACTCGAACGCCTCGTCGGCGGTCGCGAAGAAGACGGCCTCGGCGTCCCACGACCCCTGGGCGACGGCTTCGAGGTACATGCGGCGGGCGTCCTGGCCGACCACGACGATCCGCTTGATCCCCAGGCGCACCGCGAGCAGGCCGACCCGGTCGTGCTCCTCTTCGGCGTGCTCGCCGAGCTCGCTCATGGCGCCGAGCACCGCGACGGTGCGTTCGTCGGGGCCGGTGATCTGCGCGAGCGTGCGCAGGGCGGCGGCCATCGAGTCGGGACTGGCGTTGTAGGCGTCGTTGATGATGCGCACGCGATCGGACCCGAGCGGCTGCATGCGCCAGCGCTCCGCGATCTCGACGGTCTCGAGCCGGGCGATGCAGTCCGCCAGCGAGACGCCCAGCGCCGTCGCTGCGGCGATGGCGGCCAGCGCGTTCATCACGTGGTGCTCACCCAGCACACGCAGCTTCAGCGGCGCGGACACGCCGCCGGCGGTGACTTGGAAGGAGGTTCCGGATGCCGTCACCACGACGTCGTCCGCGCGCACCTGCGCGTCGGGGCCGCGGCCGAACCAGAGCACGTCCACGCCGCGCTCGGCGGCGATCTTCGCCATCGCGGCCACTCGGGCGTCGTCGGCATTGAGCACCGCCAGCCCGCCGGGGCGGATGGAGCGCACGAGCTCGGACTTCGCCATGAAGGTCGCCTCGATGCCGCCGAATCCGCCCGCGTGCGCCATGCCGACCATGAGCACGATGCCGATGTCGGGCTCGACGAGACCGGCGAGCCGCGCGATCTCGCCGGGGGCGCTCGCGCCGAACTCGCTCACGAGGTACTTCGTGTCGTCGGTCACGCGCAGCATCGTCAGCGGGGCGCCGACCTCGTTGTTGAACGACGCCTTCGGCGACACGGTCTCGCCCTCGCCCTCGAGGATCCGGGCGAGGAGGTTCTTGGTGGTCGTCTTCCCGTTCGAGCCGGTGATCCCCACAGCCCGCAGAGCGCCGCCCTCGCGGACCTGCTCGACGACCGTGCGGGCCAGGTCGGCCAGCGCGTCCACCGCGGAGGGCACCACGATCTGCGTCAGGGCCGCCCCCTCGACGGGGTGCTCCACGATGGCGACGGATGCGCCCGCCTCGGCTGCGGCTCCGACGAAGAGGTGCCCGTCGGTCTCCTCCCCCGGCTTGGCGACGAAGATGTCTCCGCGGGCGATCAGGCGGGAGTCGGTGTCGACGGTGCCCGACACGACGGTCTCGGACGAGTCGCCGTCGGCGAGGACCGCCTGACCCCGGACGGCACGGGCGAGCTGGGCGATGGTAAGGGGGATCATGTGGTCTCCGGCCGGATCGGAAGCGTCACCCGAACTTGGGCAACAGCTTCGGCGCCGTCGTCGAGGGCATGACGCGATAGGTCTTGAGGACCTGGGTCATCGCCTTCTGGAACGCGGTCGCGTTGGCCGCAGACGATGTTACCTTTTTGGGTTCGTCGAGCGTGACGACGACGACGTACTCGGGGTCGTCGGCGGGCGCGAATCCGACCATCGTCGTGTAGTAGACGCCCGCCTTGTAGCCGCCCTTGCCGTCCGACTTCTCACCGGTTCCGGTCTTGCCTCCGATGCGGTAGCCGGGGATCTCGACCGCCTTGGCGTACGGCGCCTGCAGGAAGACGTTCTCGAGCATCGACCGCACCTGGGCGGAGGTCGACTCGCTGACCACGCGGGTCGGCTCGGGAAGCTCGGGCTCCACCACCGTGCCGTCGGCCGTCGTGCAGGACTCGATCAACGAGAGGGGCATGCGCAGCCCGCCGTTGGCGATCGCGCCGTAGGCGCCGGCGAGCTCCGGCATCGTCGTGGTGAGGCCCTGGCCGAAAGACGTGTTGTAGGTCGTCTGCGCGCCCCACTCTTCGACGGGGTGGATGTCGCCGGACTCCTCGCCGCTGAACTGCACGGCGGATCCGGACCCGATCCCGAACTTCTTGAAGTACTCGTAGCGCGTCGAGGACGGCACCCGCTCGCTGAACTTCGAGATGCCGGCGTTCGACGAGTCGATAAGCACACCCGTCAGCGTGTACGTGTACGCCGGGTGCTGGAACGAGTCGCGCACGCGCGCCCCGCCGGGGAAGTTCTCGAGGCTCGACGCCACGACGGTCGACGCCGGCGTCTGCCCGCCGGCATCGATGACGGTCGCCGCGGTCAGCGCCTTGAACGTCGAGCCGGGCTCGAACGTGCCCTCGAAGATCTTGCTGCCTCGCACGCCCTTGACGGCGCCGGGCTCGTTGGGGTCGGCGGTGGGGTACTCGGCGGCGGCGCGGATCTTGCCGGTCGCGGTCTCGACGACGAGGATCGCCCCGCGCTCCGCCCGCATGTCCTGCACCTGCTCGCCGATCAGCTGCTGCAGGTACCACTGCAGATCGCGGTGGATGGTCAGCTCGAGCGTGCCGCCGTCGACGGCATCCTGCTGCACCTTCGTGCCGGGGATGATGACCCCGTCCTTGCCCTTCTGGTAGGCGCGCTTGCCGTTGGTCGCGATGAGGCAGTCGTCGTACGACTTCTCGAGGCCTTCGAGTGCGTCGCCGTCGGTGCCGACGAAGCCCACGAGGTTGCCCGCGACCGCTCCGTCGGGATACGCGCGCGCCGGGTGCTGGAGGCACACGATGTAGGGGGTGCCCAGATCGGCGAGGGCGCGGAACTGCTCGGTCGACACCCCGCGCTCCAGCTCCGCGTACCGGCTCCCCGGATCGGCGGCGAGGGCGGCGCCGACGATCTCGCGCACGGCCTCGGGAGTCGTCTCGAGGATCTCGGCGACGTCATCCGACACCTCCGCCCAGAGCCGGGCATCCGACTTCTCGTCGAGCACCTGCGCGTCGATCTGCGTGATGAGCAGCGGGTCGAGCTGGCAGTCGTACTCCAGGATGCTGCCCGCCAGAGTCTGCCCGGTCTCGTCGACGATCTGCCCGCGCGTGCCGTAGAGCGTCTGCGAGCCGCGGAGGGCGATCTCGAGCGAGTCGGCGACGTGCTCGTCGGCGTTGACGACCTGGATGTCGACGAGCCGCACCATGAATCCGGCGAGGACCGCCAGGACGACGGCCAGTGCGACGACGGTCCGGCGGCGCGGGCTGCGGGTGCTGCGTGTCGTCATGGATTCAGTGTGTGCTCGGCGTGGGGAGTCCGTCGGTGATGGGAGGCGGAGTGTTGCCGACTCCGCTGCCGCCGGCGTCGGTGCCGGCAACGACCGGGACCACCGGCTTCCCGCCGATGGTCGCGTCGGGCTCCGTCACGAGCGGCGTGTCGGCGATGAGGGCGTTCGGCACCGCACCGCGGCCGATCGCATCGACCGACGACGATCCGAGCGAGACCTCCCCCGCTCCCAGGAGCGCGCCATCGCTGAGGCGGAGGTAGCTGGGCGACTCGTCGATCACCATGCCCAGCGCGGCCGCGTTCGCCGCCAGGTACTGCGGCGAGCTGAGACCTGCGACGTCGTCGTAGAGGATCTGCTTCTCGTAGGTCAGGTCGCGCTGCTGCTGGGTGAGAGTGGAGAGCTCGTAGGAGCTCTGGGTCGTCATGATCGACAGCACCATCTGAGCACCGGCGATGAGGAACGCCCCGAGCACGGCGACGACGCCGTAGAGGAGCTTCGGGCGACGGCGGCGCGCCGGTGCCTCGACGACGCGGAGCCGGCGATCGGGCCGTCCCCCGCGTTCGGGCGCGATCGCCGGTGCGGTCCCTCGCGCGGCGACGGTGCTCAGTGCGGTCGCGGTGCTCATGCGTCCTCCCGCACCCGCTCGGCCGCGCGCAGACGCACGGGCGTGGCGCGCGGATTGACCGCGCGTTCTTCGTCGGACGCCAGTTCGGCGCCCTTGACGAGCAGCTTGAACTTGGGCGCGTGCTCGGGCAGCTCGACCGGCAGGCCGGCAGGGGCGGTGGAGGCCGAGGCCTCCGCCAGCGCTCGCTTGACCAGGCGGTCCTCGAGCGACTGGTACGACAGCACGACGATGCGGCCGCCCACCGGCAGCGTGCTGAGGGCCGCGGGGATGGCACGATCGAGCACCGACAGCTCGCGGTTCACCTCGATGCGCAGGGCCTGGAACACCCGCTTGGCCGGGTGCCCGGTCCGCTGAGCCGCGTACGGCGTGGCCGCGACGAGGATCTCGACCAGGCGGCCGGAGCGCTCGATCGGCGCCTCGGCGCGCGCGGCGATGATCGCGCGGGCGTAGCGACCGGCGAGCTTCTCTTCGCCGTAGCGCTCGAAGATGCGCCGCAGGTCGCCCTCGCCGTAGGTCGCGACGATGTCGGCGGCTGTCGTGCCGGCCGACTGGTCCATGCGCATGTCGAGAGGGGCGTCCTGCGAGTAGGCGAAGCCCCGGTCTGCGACGTCGAGCTGCAGTGACGAGACGCCGAGGTCGAACAGGATGCCGTCTGCCGCGGCGTATCCCGCTGAGGCGACGGCGTCGGCGATGCCGTCGTAGACCGTGTGCACGAGCGTGACGCGGTCGCCGAAGCGGGCCAGGCGCTCGCCGGCGATGCGCAGGGCGTCGGTGTCGCGGTCGAGGCCGACGAGCCGGATGCCTGGGAACCGCTCGAGGAAGGCCTCGGAGTGGCCACCCATGCCGAGGGTGGCATCGACGAACACCGCGCCGTCGCGCTCGAGCGCGGGGGCGAGCAGCTCGGCGCAGCGCTCGAGAAGGACCGGGGTGTGGATGTCACGGAGGTTCATGTCGTACGGGGCCGTGTCCCTCGGTCCTGATCCCCATCCGCTCCGACCTGGCACCGGGGAAGTGATGTCAGGGCACGAGCAGCTGGGAGTCAGGACCGAGGGCTCTCAGAAGAGGCCCGGAATCACCTCCTGCTCCAGCTCGGCATAGCTCTCTTCGTTCGCGTCGGCGTAGGCGTTCCACGCGTCGGCGTTCCAGATCTCGGCATGGGCGCCCACGCCGGTGACGACGAGGTCGCGCTCCAGGCCTGCATAGGCGCGCAGCGGAGGGGGGATCGTGATGCGGTTCTGGCTGTCCGGCTTCTCGGCGCTCGCGCCGGAGAGGAACATGCGCAGGAAGTCGCGCGCCTGCTTGTTGGCGAGCGGCGCCTCGCGGATGCGCTCGTGCACCCGCTCGAACTCCTGCGTGCTGAAGACGTACAGGCAGCGGTCCTGTCCGCGAGTCACCACGACGCCTCCACTGAGGTCGTCGCGGAACTTCGCGGGAAGGATGACGCGGCCTTTGTCATCGAGCTTCGGAGAGTGCGTGCCCAACAGCATCGGCTCATCACTCCCCCTTCATCCCGGCCCCCCTGGGTGTACGCCACTTTACTCCACTTCCCTCCACTTTGTCACTCATTCATCGCGCGACACTCCACCGCGCCTCCATTCGGCGCGCGATGGCGCGATTTCCGGGCAAAGAAAAAGCACCGACCCGAAGGTCGGTGCTCGTCTCCCGTGTCAGCGGGTGTGGCGGATCAGCGCCCCTCTTGACGCCTGTCCCAGCGGTTGTTCATACGGTCCATGAAGGACGACCCCTGGGGGGCCTTCGCCGGCTTCTCGGACTCGACACGCGCGCGGCCCGCGCCGCGGGTGGGAGTCACAGCGAGCAGGACGCCCGCCAGCATGACCACGAAACCGATCACGCCGACCACGATGAGCTGCTGCGAAACGCCGACGATGAGCCCGCCGAGGCCGAGGAGCACGAGGATCGTCCCGTAGACGATGTTGCGATAACTGAGGCTGCGTCCGTCACTGGGCGCGCTGACGACGTCTGCGTCGTTGCGCATCAGATGGCGTTCCATCTCGTCGAGCAGACGCTGCTCCTGTTCGGAGAGTGGCATGCATCCCCCTCTTTAGCTCGCTTGCACCGATTCTACGCGTGCCGTAGATCACTAGGCTAGGCCCGTGTCAGCCTCTCCAGATCCTGTCGAAGCCATTTCCCAGCGTCTGGACATCTTCGTCACGGCTCAGCGACTCCACGCGGCCGGCCTCGGCGCCGAGGCGGCCTCCTTCGTCGAGGCGGCCGCGGCCACCGTGGAGGGCGGCAAGCGCCTGCGCGGCCGCTTCTGCATCGCCGGGTGGAGGGCAGTGGAGGAAGCATCCCGCCCCGCTCCCACTCTGCCCGCCGAGGTCGTCACCGCCGCCGCGGCGCTCGAGGTGTTCCACGCCGCCGCCCTCGTGCACGACGACGTCATCGACAACTCCGACACCCGCCGGGGCCGCCCCGCCGCGCACCGCGCCCTCGAGGCCTCGCACCGCGATGCCCGCTGGGAGGGGGATGCCGCGGCCTTCGGTCGCTCGGCCGCCGTGCTCCTCGGCGACCTGCTCGTGGCGTGGAGCGACGACCTCTTCGAAGAAGGACTCGCCGTCTCCCTCACGGCCCGGGCGTCGGCCGCGCGCGCGGAGTACGCCACGATGCGCCGCGAGGTCACGATCGGGCAGTTCCTCGACATCGCCGAGGAATCCGCCTTCGTCACCGAGGACGACGACCGTCACGCCGACCGCGCGCTGCGCGTGGCGTCGCTCAAGTCTGCGCGCTACAGCATCCAGCAGCCGCTCGTGATCGGCGCGGCACTGGCCGGCGCGGATGCCGCGCAGGTCGCCGCTCTCGCCGCGTTCGGGCATCCGCTCGGCATGGCATTCCAGCTGCGCGACGACGTGCTGGGCGTGTTCGGCGACGAGCGCGAGACCGGCAAGCCGTCGGGCGACGATCTCCGCGAGGGGAAGCGCACGGTGCTCATCGCCTACGCACGCGAGTCGCTCGCGCCGCCGGCCCGGCGCATCGTCGACGAGCTCGTCGGCGACCGCACCCTGGACGCGGCGCAGATCGCGTCGCTGCAGCGCACCATCGTCGAATCGGGCGCGCTCGAACGGGTCGAGAGCCTCATCGCCGCGTATGCGCGCGAGGCGGAGCGGTCGCTCTCGGGTGCACGGCTGGGCAATGCCGCCGTGGGCGAGCTTCGCGACCTGGCACGGGCCGCGACAGTCCGCGTCACCTGACGCGGGGTGTCACGCCATCGTCTGGGCGACGCGGCGGACCTCCGCCTTGCGTCCGGCCCGCAGCGCCTCGATGGGCGGGATGCCGATCGATTCCTCCGGCGTGAGGAGCCAGTCGATGACCTCGTCGTCGGAGAATCCGGCGTCGTGCAGCACGATCGCCGTGCCCCGCAGCGACGCGAGCGGATGTCCGTCGACGATGAACACGGCGGGAACCTTGAGTGCCCCGTCGCGTCGTGAGCCGACGAGGTGGGACTCGTCGATGAAACGGCGGACGCGTCCGAGCGGTTCGCCCAGCACCTCCACCAGTTCGGGCAGGGTGAGCCATTCGGTCTCGATGCGCGGAGCGTCGTCAGCGGTCACTCAGCAACTATCCCACTCCTCCGGCGCCCTTCGCACGTCCCGCGCGACCACGCTTGCGCCACATCAGTCACATCCACCTCTCATTTCCCGTCCGTTGACACCCGTTGACATCCGTGACACGGTTCTGGAAGTCCGAAGAGGGGGGAAATCTCTTGCGACCTGATACCCGCACCCACCGTGCCCACCCGCCGAAAGTGGTCTCCGCGGGCGTTCCCGCAGCGATCCTCGGCTCAATCGCCCTCGTCCTGTCGGGGGTTCCCGCCCACGCTCAGGAAAGAGCGACCGAAGAGCGGATGCCGCGCCCCCTGCCCCTCCGCGCGCTGCCGGCCGCCGCCGCGGCGCAGGTTCCGGCCGTGGTCACGACCACCCGCGGCATGGCCGCGACCCCCAGGACCTACACCGTGAAGCGCGGCGACACCGTCAGCGCGATCGCCGCGCGCTTCGGCCTGCGCACCGTCGACGTGCTCACGCTCAACGGCCTGACCTGGAAGTCCACGATCTACCCCGGGCAGGTCCTCACACTCTCGGCCGCCGCGAAGCCTGCACCCGCGAAGCCGGCGCCCGCCACGAAGGCGAAGGCCGCGGCATCCGGCACCTACACGGTCAAGCCGGGAGACACCATCAGCGCCATCGCCCAGCGGCACGGAGTCTCGACCGCCGCGATGCTCTCGGCCAACAGGCTCGGCTGGTCGTCGATCATCTACCCCGGCCAGAAGCTCACGATCCCCGGCATGGTCCGAGCGGCGGCATCGGAGCCCGTGAAAGCGGCACCCCCCAAGGCTGCCCCGGCGCCGGCCCCGTCTGCCGCCCGCAGCCATGTCGTCACGGCGGGCGAGACGATCAGCGCGATCGCGGCACGCCACGGCGTCTCGGTCGGCGCGGTACTCACCGCCAACAAGCTCGGCATGTCGTCGATCATCTACCCCGGTCAGAAGCTCACGATCCCGGAGACGGCGGCAACCTCCGGCCTGGACGCCGCGCAGCAGGAGAACGCCCGCCTCATCATCCGGGTCGGCCGCGAGCTCGGCGTTCCCGACCGCGGCATCGCCATCGCCCTCGGCACGGCGATGCAGGAGTCCTGGATCCGCAACCTCGACTGGGGCGATCGCGACTCGCTCGGCCTCTTCCAGCAGCGTCCGAGCACCGGCTGGGGCACGGCGGCGCAGATCCGCGACCGCGTGCGGTCCATCAAGGCCTTCTACGGGGGCCCGTCGGATCCGAACGGCTCGCGCACCCGCGGCCTGCTCGACATCCCCGGGTGGATGAACATGACGTTCGCGCAGGCGGCCCAAGCGGTGCAGATCTCGGCGTATCCCGATCGTTACGCTCGGTGGGAGAAGCCTGCGTACGCCTGGCTCGCGGCGCTCGGGTAGGCCGAGAACGAACGCTCGCAGGGTGAGCCGTTCCGCGGGCTCGCAGGTCTGCGTCCGTAGACTTTCCCCGTGAGCACGAGCCAGCAGACGGACCCGCTGATCGGGCGTCTGGTCGACGCCAGATACCGCGTCCGCGCTCGCATCGCCCGCGGCGGAATGGCCACGGTCTATGTCGCCACCGATCTGCGCCTCGAGCGCCGGGTCGCGCTGAAGGTGATGCACGGTCACCTGAGCGACGACACCGTGTTCCAGAGCCGGTTCATCCAGGAGGCCCGCGCCGCCGCGCGCCTCGCCGATCCGCACGTGGTCAACGTCTTCGACCAGGGCCAGGACGGCGACATGGCGTACCTCGTCATGGAGTACCTTCCCGGCATCACGCTGCGCGAGCTCCTGCGCGAGCAGCGTCGGCTGACCGTCCCGCAGGCGGTGTCGATCCTCGACGCCATCCTGTCCGGGCTCGCCGCCGCGCACCGCGCGGGCATCGTGCACCGCGACGTCAAGCCCGAGAACGTGCTCCTCGCCGAGGACGGGCGCATCAAGATCGGCGACTTCGGGCTCGCCCGCGCGACCACCGCCAACACGGCCACGGGCGCCCAGCTGCTCGGGACGATCGCCTACCTCGCGCCCGAGCTGGTGACCCGCGGCACCGCCGACGCGCGCAGCGACATCTACGCGCTCGGCATCATGCTCTACGAGATGCTCACCGGTGAGCAGCCGTACAAGGGCGAGCAGCCCATGCAGATCGCCTTCCAGCACGCGACCGACTCCGTGCCCCGGCCGAGCGTGAAGAACCCCGGCGTGCCCGAGCCCCTCGACGAGCTCGTGCTGTGGGCCACCGAGAAGACACCCGACGACCGGCCGTCCGACGCCCGCGAGATGCTCGACCGCCTGCGCGAGATCGAGCGCGAGCTCGGGATCACGCCGAGCGTGACGCGCACCATGCCGCTCGGCATGATGCGCGAGGACGGCGTGCCGTCCGGAGACCTGACCGCCGTGCTCCCCTCGCCCGGCACCGGGCCGACGGCCGCCGTCGAGGAGGTCGACAACGCCACGGCGCTGCGCGCCGCCGCGCGCCGCCGCAGCGCGAAGGGCGGCTGGCTCATCGCCCTGGTGATCCTGCTGGCGGCACTCGCCGGCGGGCTCGGCTGGTGGTTCGGCTCCGGACCCGGCTCGATGGTCGCCGTCGCCGATGTGTCCGGCCTGACCTTCGCCGACGCGCAGGCTCGCCTCGCCGAAGACTCGCTGGTGGCGGTCCAGCAGGGCCAGACGAGTCTCGACGTCGAGGCCGGCCTCGCGATCGGCACCGACCCGCGGTGGGGCACGCGCGTCGACAGGGAGGCCGAGATCACGGTGCTGATCTCGCTCGGCCCGGCCGAGGTCACCTTCGAGAAGCTGAACGGGCAGACCGAGGAGGACGTGACTTCGCAGTTCGAGGCGACGCACATCACCATTCGTGACAGCGCTCCGTATTACACGGATGCCGCCGCTGGCGTCGTCGTGTACGCCGTCGTCCACCCTGCGACCGGCGGCGAGAACGTGGAGTGCGGTGAGGGCTGCACGGTGCACGAGGGTGACTCCGCAACTTTGGGCGTGTCTCTTGGCCCCCTCCCCAGCGTCGTCGGCAAGCCCGTCGACGAGGCCGTCTCGACGCTCGGAAGCCTGGACATCACGGTGACGGAGCGCCCCGAAGAGTACAGCGAAGAGATTGCCAAAGGCTCCGTGGTGCGCATGGCCGAGCGAGCCGGCGGCGGCTGGTGGCGACCGGGCGACTCCGCCACCCTCGTCGTCTCACTTGGCCCGGCCCCCATCGAGGTCCCCGATGTCGTCGGGCGCAATCTGGCTGAGGCCATGGGCGAGCTCGAAGCGGCCGGCTTCCGGCCGACCTCGGTGGTGCCTCAGTTCGTCTGGGGACTGTTCACGGTCGGCTCGACTGATCCCGCCGCAGGGACGCTTCACCCACGGGGCACAGAGGTCAAAGTCACCTCGTCGGGTTAGGCCGCGCAACCCGTTGGGCTGGCGGATGCCTCGTGCCGAGGCATCGTCAGCGCTTCTCGAGCTCCTCGGCGACGAGGAAGGCGAGCTCCAGGCTCTGCATGTGGTTGAGGCGCGGGTCGCACAGCGACTCGTAGCGGGTCGCGAGGGTGGCCTCGTCGATCTGCTCGGAGCCGCCGAGGCACTCGGTGACGTCGTCGCCGGTGAGCTCGACGTGGATGCCGCCGGGGAACGTGCCGACGGCACGGTGGGCCTCGAAGAAGCCGCGCACCTCGTCGACGACGTCGTCGAAGCGGCGCGTCTTGTACCCGGTCGGCGTCGTGATCCCGTTGCCGTGCATCGGGTCGGTGACCCACAGCGGGGTCGCACCCGAGTCGCGCACGGCCTCGAGCAGCGGCGGCAGCGCGTCGCGGATCTTGCCCGCGCCCATGCGCGTGATGAACGTGAGGCGTCCCGGCTCGCGGTTCGGGTCGAGCTTGTCGATCAATGCCAGCGCCGTCTCGGGCGAGGTCGTCGGGCCGAGCTTCACGCCGATGGGGTTGCGGATCTTCGAGAAGTAGTCGACGTGCGCGCCGTCGAGGTCGCGTGTGCGCTCGCCGATCCACAGGAAGTGCGCCGACGTGTTGTAGGGCAGGCTCGTGCGCGAGTCGATGCGGGTCATCGGACGCTCGTAGTCCATCAGCAGACCCTCGTGGCCGGTGTAGAACTCGACGCGCTTGAGCTCGTCGAAGTCGGCGCCGGCGGCCTCCATGAACTTGATCGCGCGGTCGATCTCGGTGGCGAGGCGCTCGTACTGCTGGTTGGCCGGGTTCTGCGCGAACCCCTTGTTCCAGGAGTGCACCTCGCGCAGGTCGGCGAAGCCACCCTGCGTGAACGCGCGGATGAGATTGATGGTCGACGCGGCCGTGTGGTACCCCTTCAGCAGCCGCTGCGGGTCGGCCTGACGCGAACCCTCGGTGAAGTCGTAGCCGTTGACGATGTCGCCCCGGTAGGCCGGCAGCGTCACGTCGCCGCGGGTCTCGGTGTCGCTCGAGCGCGGCTTGGCGAACTGACCCGCCATGCGCCCCATCTTCACGATCGGCATCGACGCGCCGTACGTGAGCACGACCGCCATCTGCAGGACGGTCTTGATGCGGTTGCGGATCTGCTCCGCCGTCGCACCCGCGAACGTCTCGGCGCAGTCGCCGCCCTGGAGCAGGAACGCCTGCCCGGATGCGGCACGGCCGAGCTTCTCGCGCAGGTTGTCGACCTCACCGGCGAACACGAGCGGCGGGAGGGTGGCCAATTCCGCCGACACCGTGGCGACGGCGTCGGCGTCCGACCACATGGGCTGCTGCTTGATGGGCAGATTCCGCCAGTGGTCGAGGCTGTCGAGCTGCTGGAGCATCCCTCGATTCTATCCGGGGCGGACGGGGACCGACGCCGTGTGACGAGCGCTCAGCGCGAGGACGTGAGACGGTCCTTCACGGTCGACGCGTAGACGTCGTCGTACTGCTGCTCGCCGAGCCGCTGCAGCGCGACCATGATCTCGTCGGTGATCGACCGCAGGATGTAGCGGTCGCCCTCCATTCCGGCGAAGCGCGAGAAGTCGAGCGGCTCGCCGATGACGACTCCGACGCGCACGACGTTCGGCAGTCGCTGGCCTATCGGCATCATCGTGTCGGTGTCGACCATCACCACCGGCACGACGGGCACGTGGGCCTCGAGCGCCATGCGGGCGATGCCGGTGCGCCCCCGGTAGAGCTTGCCGTCGGGGCTGCGCGTGCCCTCCGGGTAGATGCCCAGCAGCTCGCCGCCGCCCAGCACCTGAAGGCCGGTGTTGAGGGATGCCTCGGACGCCTTGCCGCCGGAGCGGTCGATGGGCAGCTGGCCGGTGCCCTTGAAGAACATCCGGGTCGCCCAGCCCTTGAGGCCCTTGCCGGTGAAGTAGTCGCTCTTCGCCAGGAACGCCACCCGACGGTCGATCATGAGCGGGAGGATGACCGAGTCGACGAACGAGAGGTGGTTGCTCGCGAGGATCGCACCGCCCTCGGCGGGGACGTTGCGCCGGCCGACGATCCATGGGCGGAAGATCGCCTTGACGATCGGCCCGACCACGACGTACTTCATCAGCCAGTAGAACATCGCTAGACCTCCCGGCCCGCCAGATCGGCCGCTCCGATGAGACCCGCGTCGTTGACGAGCTGCGCGATCGCGAACTCCGCGACCGGACGGTCGCCGTACCCGGGCAGCGACGTCTCGTACGCCAGCCGCACGGGCGCGAGGAGGTCCTCGCCGAGCTGGGCCACTCCCCCGCCGATCACGAAGAGCTCCGGGTCGAGCACGGCCTGGAATCCTCCGCAGGCCTCGCCGAGAGCGGTCGCGACGCGCCGCAGGGCCTCCGTGGCCCCCGGGTCGCCGGCCAGCACGAGTCGCGAGACGGCGGGGCCGCTGATGGTGCCGGTCTCGGTGCGCAGGTCGGCCAGCGCCGCGCCGATGCCGCCTGCGTCGGCGATGGCGTTGGCCTCGCGCTGCAGTGCACGGCCGGAGGCGTACTGCTCGAGGCATCCGTTCTGTCCGCAGCCGCACCGCAGACCGTCGCGGGTGAAGCGGGTGTGGCCGAGCTCAGCGGCGATGCCATGCCCGCCGCGGAAGAGCTCGCCGTCGAGGACGATCGCTCCGCCGACGCCGGTGCCCATCGTGAGCATGACCATGTTGTCGACGTCCCGCCCGGCGCCGAAGCGGAACTCGGCCCAGCCAGCGGCGTTGGCATCGTTCTCGATCGCGATGGGCACCTCGAGGCCGGCCTCGAGCGTCGCCTTGAGCGGCTCGTTGCGCCACGCGATGTTCGGCGCATGGATCACGGTCGCCCGGTCGCGGTCGATGAACCCCGCGGCTGCGACGCCGACCGCCGCGACATCGTGCCCGGCGCCGAAGTGCCGGGCCATGTCGATGACGGCATCCGCAAGGGCGCGGGTGTCTGCGGGGGTGTCCACCCGGACCTTCTCGAGGATGCGGCCGTCCTGGTCGACGACGCCTCCCGCGATCTTCGTCCCGCCGATGTCGATCCCGACCTTGAGCACCGCACTCCCTCTCCGGCCGGCGCAGGCGCGACGGCGCGTTGCAGTCTATCGGCGCGTCGGCGTCCACACCCCTGCTGGTGCGCCGCCTCGAGCCGATTAGACTCGGATGAGATCCACCCGAGATTCTTTTTTCCGGTACCGAAGGAGCTGCCGTGGTCCAATTCGAAGTCCCCGCGATCGTCCCCGCCGACCCGCAGGCGAACGTCACCGATCTGCTCGCCGACAGGGTCAAGGCGACCCCGCAGCTCGCACTGTTCGCCGTGCCCGAGGGCGAGGGCTGGCGCGACATCACCGCCGCCGATTTCGAGAAGCAGGTGATCGCCCTGGCGAAGGGGTTCGTCGCCGCCGGCATCGGGCCCGGCGACAAGGTCGCCTTCATCGCGCGCACCACCTACGACTGGACGCTCGTCGACTTCGCGCTGTTCTATGCCGGGGCGGTCATGGTCCCGGTGTATGAGACGAGCTCGCCGTCGCAGATCTCGTGGATCCTCACCGACTCCGGTGCCATCGCGTGCATCAGCGAGTCGCCCGACCACACCGCGCGTCTCGACGAGGTGCGCGCCGAGCTTCCGCTCGTCCGCGCCACGTGGGAGATGGCGCGCGGCGACCTCGACAAGCTCGTCGCCGACGGCAAGGACGTCTCCGACGACGAGATCCAGCGCCGCCGTCACCTGGCCAACGGCGCCGACATCGCCACCCTGATCTACACCTCCGGCTCGACCGGCCGCCCCAAGGGGTGCGTGCTCACGCACAGCAACTTCGTCGAGCTGTGCCGCAACTCGGCGAAGGCGCTGAACGAGGTCGTCGCCAAGCCGGGCGCGTCGACGCTGCTGTTCATCACGACGGCGCACATCTTCGCCCGCTTCATCTCGGTGCTGAACATCCACGCCGGCGTCAAGACGGGTCACCAGCCCGACACCAAGCAGCTCCTGCCCGCGCTCGGCTCGTTCAAGCCGACGTATCTCCTCGCCGTGCCGCGCGTGTTCGAGAAGGTCTACAACTCGGCCGAGCAGAAGGCCGAAGCGGGCGGCAAGGGAAAGATCTTCCGCGCCGCGGCCCACACCGCCGTCGAGCACTCCACGCTGCTGCAGGACGGCAAGAAGGTGCCGTTCATGACGAAGATCAAGTTCGCGCTCTTCGACAAGCTCGTCTACAGCAAGCTGCGTGCCGCGATGGGCGGCAACGTCGAGTACGCCGTCTCGGGCTCGGCTCCGCTCGGGCCGCGCCTGGGCCACTTCTTCCACAGCCTCGGCGTGACGATCCTCGAGGGCTACGGCCTCACCGAGACCACCGCCCCCGCGACGGTCAACCTCGCGACCAAGTCGAAGATCGGCACGGTCGGCCCGGTCCTGCCGGGCGTCGGCATCCGCCTCGGTGAGGACGACGAGATCCAGGTGCGCGGCATCAACGTCTTCAAGGAGTACTGGCGCAACCCCGAGGCGACGGCCGCGGCGTTCGACGGCGACTGGTTCAAGACGGGCGACATCGGCTCGTTCGACGAGGAGGGCTTCCTCAAGATCACCGGCCGCAAGAAGGAGATCATCGTGACGGCCGGCGGCAAGAACGTCGCGCCCGCCGCGCTCGAAGACCCGATCCGCGCCAACCCGATCGTCGGCCAGGTGGTCGTCGTCGGCGACCAGAAGCCGTTCATCTCGGCACTCGTCACGCTCGACCCCGAGATGCTGCCGACGTGGCTCGCGAACAACAACCTGCCGGGCGACATGTCGCTCGCCGATGCCGCGAAGAACCCCGACGTGCGCGCCGAGGTGCAGCGGGCGATCGACCACGCCAACAAGTCCGTCTCGCGCGCCGAGTCGATCCGCAAGTTCACGATCCTCGACAGCGAGTGGACCGAGGCGAGCGGGCACCTGACACCGAAGATGAGCATCAAGCGCAATGTGATCATGGACGACTTCGCAGCCGAGATCGTCGAGCTCTACAGCGCTCCCGTGAACACGAGCAACGTCTCGCTCAAGTGACGCCATGACGAAGCCCCGGACCTCCACGAGGTCCGGGGCTTCGTCGTTCGGCCGCTCTGCGAGCGAAGCGAGACGACACGCCGGGCACCGATGCAGGACGTCGGCCCCGTGTCAGAACCAGTCCGACTCGCGGATCTCGCGCATTGCGATCTTGCGCTCCTCGGGCGTGAGCCGCCGCAGGTAGAGCATGCCGTCGAGGTGGTCGGTCTCATGCTGGAGCGCCTGGGCCATCAGCCCGTCGCCCTCGAGCACGACCTCGTTTCCGTCGAGGTCGGTGCCGACGACCTTCGCGTGCGGATAGCGCACGGCGTCGTGCCACAGGCCGGGCACCGAGAGGCATCCCTCGCCGATCGCCTCGGGCTCGCCCGAGACCTCGACGAGCACCGGGTTGAGCACGTAGCCGATCACGCCGTCGACGTTGTAGCTGAAGGCGCGCAGACCGACGCCGATCTGCGGCGCGGCGACACCCGCGCGGCCGGGCAGCTCGACGGTGTCGAGCAGATCGCGCACGAGCGCGCGCACGCCGTCATCGACCTCGTCGATGGGCGCGCACACGGAGGTGAGGACCGGGTCGCCGAAGACCCGGATCGGACGGACCGACACGCCGGGCCTCAGGCGGCCGATGCCGACGGGACGGAGCGCAGGCCTTCGACCACCGAGGCGGCGAGTTCGCGGGCCGCAAGGCGCGTCTCGGGGTGCAGGTCGCGGAACACGATCGCGCTGCCCGCGGCGATGTGGGCGTCGTACGGCATGCGCACGACGCCGCGCACGCGGGTGCGGAAGTGAGACTCGAGCTCTTCCAGCTGCACCAGCGGATTGCCCGGGCGCGAGTTGTTCAGCACCACGATGGCGTTGCGCACCTTGGCCGCGTGACCGTTCGTCTCGAGCCACGTGAGCGTCTCGGACGCCAGCCGCGCCTCATCGACACTCAGTCCGGCGACGATCACGAGCTGGTCGGCGAGCTCGAGGGTCGCCCCCATGACGGAGTGGACGATGCCGGTGCCGGTGTCGGTGAGGACGACCGAGTAGTAGTGAGCGGCGAGCCCGGCCACGTCTCGGTAGTCGGAGTCGCTGAAGGCCTCGGACACGCGCGGGTCGGAGTCCGACGCCACGACGTCGAGGCGCGTCTCGTCGCGCGCGACGATGCCCGACAGGTCGTTGAAGCCGACGACATCGCCCCGGATGCGCACGAGATCCCGGACGGTCTTGCCGCTCGAGCGGGCGATGCGCTCGGCGAGCGTGCCGCGGTCGGGGTTGGCGTCGACGGCGATGACCCGGTCGTCGCGTGCATCGGCCAGCGCCATGCCGAGGAGCGTCGTGACGGTGGTCTTGCCGACGCCGCCCTTGCGTGAGAGCACCGGCACGAACCGGGCGCCGCCGGCGAGCGGTGCGGCGATGCGGCGGTCGAGCTCCTTGCGGGCGCGGGCGCGCTTGCCGTCGCCGAGGTTGATGCGACGGCCGGAGATCGAGTAGACGAGGTGCTGCCAGTAGCCTTCGGGCTCGGAGCGCACGATGTGGTGCGGGTCGAGCAGGCGGTCGGCGGTGAGCAGGTCGGCCGTCTCGCGGTCGGCCTCGAACTCGCCCAGGCGCTTCGACGTCAGCGTGACGTCGGGGCGCGGGTACCCCGCGCGCTCGACGGCCTGGGGTCGGTCGGCCGCCTCGCTCTGCGCGGCCGCGCGGGCAGCGGGCGCCGGGGCAGCCGCAGCGGGCGCGGCGGCCGCGGCGGGAGCGGGAGCGATGATGTCGTCGAACGACGACGCGGGAGCGGATGCCGCGGCCGCCGGCGCCTCGGCGGGGGCGGCGACCACGTCGGTCTCTTCGAACACCTCGTCGGCGTCCGCGATGTCTTCGATGGGCTCCCAGTCCTCGACGCCGTCCTCGACGGTCCAGTCCTCCGCGCCTGCGGCGGTCTCGACGATCTCCGCCTCCGCGGTGTCTGCCGGGATCTCGACCACGAACGGAACCTCGTCGCCGATCACGTCGTCGTCGACCAGGTCGTCATCCGACTCGGACGGCATCTCGACGCTCACCTGGGCGGTCGAGCCGCCCAGGATGCCGAAGCCCGCGGTCTCGAGGCTGCCCGTGTCGGACAGCACGCCGTTCTCGGATTCTTCGGGCGTGTGGTCGGGTCGATCAGGCGTCACTGCGGAGTTCTCCAAGACAGGGGAGGCGATTGCGGGCGGGTGCCACCCTCCAGATTACTGGGCAGGACGTATGACGACCAAAAGGTCTCCGGCGTCGACCTGCTGAGTCTCGCCGATCGCGAGGCGCTCGATGACGCCGTCGACGGGCGCGGTGATGGCCGCTTCCATCTTCATCGCCTCGATCGACGCGATCGGCTGACCCGCGGTGACGGTGGCGCCGACCGCGGCCTTGAGGGTGACGACGCCGGCGAACGGCGCGGCCACCTGACCCGGTTTGGAGGTGTCGGCGCGCTCGGCCTGCTTGACGTCGACCTTGATGCTGCGGTCGCGGACGAACACCGGCCGGAGCTGGCCGTTGAGCGTCGTCATGACGGTGCGGATGCCCTTCGCGTCGGCTTCGCCGATCGCCTCGAGGCCGACATAGAGCTGCACGCCCGGATCGATCTCGGCGATGTGCTCCTCCCCCGGCTTGAGGCCGTAGAGGTAGTCGGGAGTGCCGAGGGCAGACAGGTCGCCGTACGTCTCGCGGTTCTTCTCGAACTCGCGGGCGGGGGCCGGGAAGAGCAGCCGGTTCAGCGTGCGACGGCGGTCGGCGCCGTCGCCGGCCAGCCCGGCGCGCTCCTCGTCGGTGAGCGGCGGCACGTCGATCGACACCTCGCGGCCCTCGAGCACCTTGGTGCGGAAGGGCTCGGGCCATCCGCCCGGCAGATCGCCCAGTTCGCCCGCCATGAACCCGACGACCGAGTCGGGGATGTCGTAGTTGCGCGGGTTCTGCTCGAAGTCGGCGGGGTCGGCCTTCGCCGCGACGAGGGCGAGGGCCAAGTCGCCGACGACCTTCGACGACGGCGTGACCTTCGGGATGCGGCCGAGGATGCGGTCGGCGGCGGCGTACATGTCCTCGATGAGCTCGAAGTCGTCCGCCAGGCCGAGCGCGATGGCCTGCTGGCGGAGGTTCGACAGCTGCCCGCCGGGGATCTCGTGGTGGTAGACGCGACCGGTGGGCGCATCGAGACCCGACTCGAACGGCCGGTACAGGTGACGCACGCCCTCCCAGTACGGCTCGAGATCGCTGACCGCCTGCAGGCTGAGCCCGGTGTCGCGGTCGGTGTGCGCCAGGGCGGCGACGAGAGCCGAGAGCGACGGCTGGCTGGTCGTGCCCGACATGGGGGCGGCCGCGGCATCCACAGCATCCACTCCCGCGGCGCTTGCAGCGAGCAGCGTCGCGAGCTGTCCTCCGGCGGTGTCGTGCGTGTGCAGGTGCACCGGCAGGTCGAATCGCTCGCGCAGCGCGCTGACGAGCTTCGCGGCGGCGGCGGGACGGACGAGGCCCGCCATGTCCTTGATCGCGAGGATGTGCGCGCCCGACTCGACGATCTGCTCCGCGAGGCGAAGGTAGTAGTCGAGCGTGTAGAGCTTCTCCGACGGGTCGAGCAGGTCGGACGTGTAGCACAGCGCGACCTCGGCGATCGCGGTGCCGGTGGCGCGTACGGCGTCGATCGCCGGGCGCATCTGCGACACGTCGTTGAGCGCGTCGAAGATCCGGAAGATGTCGACGCCGGTGGTCGCGGCCTCCTGCACGAAGGCCTCGGTCACCTCGACCGGGCGCGGCGTGTAGCCCACCGTGTTGCGGCCGCGCAGGAGCATCTGGATCGGGATGTTGGGCATCGCGGTGCGCAGCGCCTCGAGGCGCTCCCACGGGTCTTCGGCGAGGAAGCGCAGCGCGACGTCGTAGGTCGCGCCGCCCCAGGCCTCGACCGAGAGCAGCTGCGGAGTCATGCGGGCCACGTGGGGACCGACGCGCACGAGGTCGCGCGTGCGCACCCGGGTCGCGAGCAGCGACTGGTGCGCGTCGCGGAACGTCGTCTCGGTGACGGCGAGGGCGCTCTGCTCGCGCAGTGCACGGGCGAAGCCCTCGGGTCCGAGCTCGCGCAGCCGGTCGAGCGTTCCCGCCGGCGCCGCGGCCGCCAGATCGATCGCGGGGAGCTTGCTGCCGGGCGAGACCGACACCGGCTTCTCGCCGTACGGCCGGTTGACCGTCACGTCACCGAGCCACGCCAGGAGCTTCGTCGCACGGTCGCGCGACGGGTTGCTCGAGAGCAGCTGCGGGCGCTCGTCGATGAACGACGTGCTCACGTCGCCGGCGACGAAGGCGGCGTCGTCGAGCACAGCACGCAGGAAGGGGATGTTCGTCGCGACGCCGCGGATGCGGAACTCGGCGAGAGCGCGGCGGGCGCGGGCGACGGCGGCCGGGAAGTCCCGCCCGCGACACGTCAGCTTCGCGAGCATCGAGTCGAAGTGCGGGCTGATCTGCGAGCCTGCGGCCGTCGTGCCTCCGTCGAGGCGGATGCCGGCGCCACCGGGCGACCGGTACGTCGTGATGCGTCCGGTGTCGGGACGGAAGCCCTGTGACGGGTCCTCGGTCGTGATGCGGCACTGCAGCGCGGCGCCGCGCAGCTGGATGCGGTCCTGCGTCAGGCCCAGGTCGGCCAGCGTCTTGCCTGCGGCGATGAGCATCTGCGACTGCACGAGGTCGACGTCGGTGACCTCTTCGGTGACGGTGTGCTCCACCTGGATGCGCGGGTTCATCTCGATGAAGACGACCTCGCCGGCGCGAGGGCCGGCCGTCTCGAGCAGGAACTCGACCGTGCCGGCGTTCTGGTACCCGATGGACCGTGCGAACGCGACGGCGTACCCGTGCAGCGCGTCACGCACCGCGGGGTCGAGGTTCGGGGCCGGGGCGATCTCGATGACCTTCTGGTGGCGGCGCTGCACCGAGCAGTCGCGCTCGAAGAGGTGCACCGTCTCGCCCGACGTGTCGGCGAGGATCTGCACCTCGACGTGCCGCGGGCGCTGCACCGCCTGCTCGAGGAAGACGCGGGCGTCGCCGAACGCGCTGCCCGCCTCGCGCATGGCCTCGGCGAGGGCGGGGGCGAGTTCGCCGGGCTGCTCGACGCGGCGCATGCCGCGCCCGCCTCCGCCTGCGACGGCCTTCACGAAGATCGGGAATCCGATGTCGTCGGCCTGCGCGAGGAGCGTGTCGACGTCGTCGGATGCCTCGGTCGAGCGCAGCACCGGAACGCCGGCGG
This sequence comes from Microbacterium gallinarum, assembly GCF_014837165.1. GTDB lineage: Bacteria > Actinomycetota > Actinomycetes > Actinomycetales > Microbacteriaceae > Microbacterium > Microbacterium gallinarum. The sequence continues at coordinate 73,491 of NZ_JACSPM010000003.1, read as the reverse complement.
AGACCGCGTGGTGCTTCGCGGTGACCTTGTTGCCGGCCATCTCCAGCACGTGGGCGGGCGGGCCGATGAAGGCGATGCCGTTCGCGGCCGCCTGCTCGGCGAGCTCAGGGTTCTCGGAGAGGAAGCCGTAGCCGGGGTAGATGGCGTCGGCGCCGGACTCTTTCGCGACGCGGATGATCTCGGCGACATCGAGATAGGCGCGGACCGGATGCCCCTTCTCGCCGATCTCGTAGGACTCATCGGCCTTCTGCCGGTGAAGCGAACCACGATCCTCGAAGGGGAACACCGCGACCGTGCGCGCCCCGAGCTCGTAGGCGGCGCGGAAGGCTCGGATGGCGATTTCGCCACGGTTCGCGACGAGGATCTTGCGGAACATTCGACCTCCGGGTGCGGCGATGCGTGCGGGCCTGAGTGTGTTCTCAGCCTAGGGGAAGGTAACGTGGTGCCTTGTGCACGTCCTTTCCGTCAGCTCGCTCAAGGGAGGCGTCGGCAAGACGACCGTGACCCTCGGACTCGCGTCGGCGGCCTTCGCCCGCGGTGTCCGCACGCTCGTCGTCGACCTCGACCCGCAGTCCGACGTCTCGACGGGCATGGACATTCAGGTGGCAGGCCGCCTGAATGTCGCCGATGTCCTCGCGAACCCCAAGGAGAAGACGGTCCGCCAGGCCATCACCTCCAGCGGGTGGGCCAAGGTGCACCCTGGCACGATCGACGTCATGATCGGCAGCCCCTCGGCGATCAACTTCGACGGACCGCACCCGAGCGTCCGCGACGTGTGGAAGCTCGAAGAGGCGCTCGCGACGATCGAGGCCGACTACGATTTGGTCCTCATCGACTGCGCGCCGTCGCTCAACGCCCTGACGCGCACCGCGTGGGCGGCCAGCGACCGCGTGATCGTGATCACCGAGCCCGGCCTGTTCTCGGTCGCCGCCGCCGACCGCGCCCTCCGCGCGATCGAGGAGATCCGCCGCGGCCTCTCCCCCCGTCTCCAGCCGCTCGGCATCGTCGTCAACCGTGTGCGTCCGCAGTCGATCGAGCACCAGTTCCGCATCAAGGAGCTGCGCGACATGTTCGGCCCGCTCGTGCTGAGCCCGCAACTGCCCGAGCGCACCTCCCTGCAGCAGGCACAGGGCGCGGCCAAGCCGCTGCACATCTGGCCGGGCGACTCGGCGCAGGAGCTGGCGGCCGACTTCGACTCGCTGCTCGACCGGGTCATGCGCACCGGGCGCATCCCCGTGCCGGGCGAAGCGCGGGCCTGACCCCGTCAGACCGGGCCCGCCTCAGAGCGGTCCGAGGGCGCCTGCGCCCCGCCGCACCTCGAAGACCAGCTGCGTCTCGGTCTTCGTGACCGCCGGGTGGCTCGTGATGTGCTCGAGGATCAGGTCGCGCAACCGCTCGGGACTCGCCACCGCCAGATGCAGGTGGAAGTCGTTGTCACCGGCGACGTGCACCACCGACAGCGCCCCCGGGATCTCGACCAGCCGGTCGAACAGCTCGTCGATGTGCACGCGGCTGTGACTCGAGAGGTGCACCTGCACCACCGCCTGGATCGGGCGCCCGACCGCCGCAAGGTCGACGCGGGCGTTGATGCTCGAGATGACGCCGCTGTCGCGCAGCGCGCGCACCCGGTATGCGCACGTCGACTCGGCGAGTCCGACGCGCGCCGCCAGCGCCGCATTGGTCATCCGTCCGTCCTCGACGAGGGCGGCGAGGATCGCGCGGTCGAATGCGTCGAGCGAGACCGCTTGCGGATTCTTCGAAGACGAGACCACCGGATGCCTCCACTTTGGGGATTCTTCAATCAACGATGACGATACGGCATCACAGTCGCGGTTCCGCTTGCTTGGATCTGCGATATCGCCGACGATCAGGGCATGACACCGAACTCGCTGCACCCTGACAGCCTTGCGGTGCACGCCGGCCGCGAAGACCTCGCCGAGCTCGGAGTGCACGCGCTCCCCCTCGACCTCTCGTCGACGAACCCCCTCCCCGGCATCGACGTCGGCGGCCTCTCGTACGAGGTGCTCGCCACCGGCGGCCACCCGTTCGAGGGCGGATCGAACGTCTACGCGCGCCTCTGGAACCCCACGGTCGCGCGGTTCGAGCAGGCGCTCGCCCGGCTCGAGCACGCCGAGGAGGCCGTCGCGTTCTCCTCGGGCATGGCCGCCGTGACCGCCGTGCTCCTCGCGCTGTCGCACGAGCAGGGCAAGCGTCACGTCGTCGCGGTGCGCCCGCTGTACGGCGGCACCGACCACCTGCTCGCGTCGGGCCTGCTCGGCGTCGAGGCCACCTACTGCACTCCGGATGCCGTGGCCGCCGCCGTGCGCCCCGACACCGCCCTGGTCATCCTCGAGTCTCCCGCCAACCCGTCCCTCGAGCTCGTCGACATCCGTGCGGTCGTCGCCGCCGCGGGCGACGTGCCCGTGCTCGTCGACAACACGTTCGCGACGCCCGTGCTGCAGCATCCGCTCGATCTCGGCGCCGCCATCTCGCTGCACAGCGCGACCAAGTACCTCGGCGGCCACGGCGACGTGGTCGGCGGCGTCGTCGCGTGCGACGCATCGACCGCGGCGGCCCTGCGCCGCACCCGCGCCATCACGGGCGCGATCATGCACCCGCTCGCGGCCTACCTGCTGCACCGCGGCCTGACGACGCTGCCCGTGCGCATGCGCGCGCAGCAGGAGGGCGCCCGCACGGTGGCGACCTGGCTGACGACGCGTCCCGAGGTCACCCGCGTGCACTTCCCGGAGTTCGCCGAGTGCGACCCCCAGGGCCTCATCGGCACGCAGCAGTCGGGTCCGGGCGCGATGATCGCGATCGAGCTCGCCGGCGGCTTCGACGCCGCGAGCGAGCTGACCGCCGCCGTCGAGCTCTTCACCCACGCCGTGTCGCTCGGCAGCGTCGACTCGCTCATCCAGCACCCCGCGGCGCTCACGCATCGGCCGGTGCAGTCGGAGGCCAAGCCTTCCGACGCGCTGGTCCGCCTGTCGATCGGGCTCGAGAACCCCGACGACCTGATCGCCGACCTCGAGCAGGCGTTCGCCCGCTCGCGGGTGCTCGAGCACTCCGCGGCCGAGCGCGTCTGACGCAGAAGCGGCGTCCGAAGACGGAAAAGGGCGGGCTCCCCCACGGGGGCCCGCCTTCTTCGTCGTCGGGTCGCGTCGAGCCGCTACGCGGAGCGTGAGGCGCGACGCATCGCGAGCTCGTCGAGGGCGTCGGGCGCCTGCGCCTCGAAGGCCACGAGCTCGGTCTCGACCTCGCGCAGCACCTTGCCGACGGCGATGCCGAAGACGCCCTGACCGCGGCTGACGAGGTCGATGACCTCGTCGTTCGACGTGCACAGGTACACGGAAGCGCCGTCGCTCATCAGCGTCGTGCCGGCGAGATCGCGGATGCCGGCGGCACGGAGCTGATCGACGGCGGTGCGGATCTGCTGCAGCGAGATGCCGGTGTCGAGCAGGCGCTTCACGAGCTTGAGCACGAGGATGTCACGGAAGCCGTAGAGCCGCTGGGATCCTGAACCGCTCGCGCCGCGCACGGTCGGCTCGACCAGCTCGGTGCGCGCCCAGTAGTCGAGCTGGCGGTAGGTGATGCCGGCGGCGCGTGCCGCCACCGCACCGCGGTAGCCGACCTCGTCGTCCATGGCGGGGAGCCCGTCGGTGAAGAGGAGCTCCGCGACGAACGGCTCATTGTCGGCCGCTTCTCGAGCAGTCATGCTCGCCCCCCTCCGGACTCGGATACTTCCACGCTAGATGAGCCACCCCACTCCGTCTACGACATCGGCTTCGACGGCCCCGGCGTGTCGCGCGATCGGCGGCTCGGATCGCTCAGGTGAGCAGCCGGTCCAGCGCCGACCGGACGAAGATCGCGCGCACCTCGTCGAGCCGCTTCGCCAGTTCCGGCGCGAGCTCTCCGGCGCGGCCGCGGGACGAGGCATCCGTCCGCCGCAGCAGGGGCGAGAGCGCCTGCTCGACCAGGGCGACGTCGCGTTCGGCGTTCTGCCGCAGTGCGCGCACGTGGCGCGGCTCGATGCCGTGGCGGTCGAGAGCGACGAGCGCGCGGAGCAGCGCGACGGACTGCTCGGTGTACGAGTCGGAGCCGATGAGCACGCCGGTGCTGATCGCGTCGTTGAGCAGCTGGGGCGCCGCGCCGGCGGCGGCGAGCAGCTCGTCGCGGCGGTAGCGGCGCGGCGCGGGCACGATCGACGGCGGCGAGACTGCCGTCGGCGTGGCCGGCTCGCGGCCGGCATCGACGTCTTCGAGGTACTCGCGGATCACCACGAGCGGCAGGTAGTGGTCGCGCTGGAGCGTGAGCGCCAGACGCAGCCGCTCGAGGTCGGCCTGCGAGAACTTGCGGTAGCCGGACTCGGTGCGCACGGGCGTGACGATGCCCTGCACTTCGAGGAAGCGGAGCTTGCTCGAGGTCAGCGACGGGAACTCGGGCGACAGGCGCGCGAGGACCTGGCCGATGCTGAGAAGCCCCGCGGACGACGATCGTTCGCGGGCGGATGCAGCCGGCATCACCCGTCCGCGGCCTGAGCGAGATCGGCGGGCGAGACGAAGAAGTTGAGGCGGAACTTGCCGATGCGCAGCTCGGCGCCGTTGCGCAGGACCGCCCGGTCGACCCGCTCGCCGTTGACGTACGTGCCGTTGAGCGAGCGCTGGTCGACGAGCTCGAACGAGGTGCCGGTGCGCGTGATCTCGGCGTGACGACGCGAGACCGTGACGTCGTCGAAGAAGATGTCGGCTTCGGGATGCCGGCCGACCGTCGTCACATCGGTGTCGAGCAGGTAGCGGGCTCCGGCCGTCGGACCGGACCGCACGAGGAGCAGCGCAGCGCCGGTGGGAAGGGCGTCGATCGCCTCGAGCTCGGCAGTCGCCAGCTCACTTCCGAACGGCACGAACGAGAGGTCGGAATCATGTCCGAAGGTCTGCGTCGTGTCGGTCCCGCGATCGGACTCGGCCGACTCGGGGTCTGCACCGGATGCCCGGCGGATGTCGCCCTCGTCAGGTCGGCGGTGTTCCTCCACGGTGGTCCTCCTCTGCGTGCAAGCCTATCCGATCACCTCGCCGGCGAAAGGCCGGGAATCGGCGCGACGCGCGGATCCGCTTTGTTTCGCCTGATGTCGGGTCGCGTGATTCGGGCGAGCAGCCGACCTAACGTGGTGGAGACCGAAACTACGAGAAGGAGTCCCGCCGTGTCGAGCCAGCACCGCCACATCCCGCCCCTCCAGGTGCGTGAGCGTGCGGCGTGCATGTGCGACGTCGGCGACGCGTGCTCCTCCTACGCTCCCGGGCACGCGCTGCACCTCATCCAGTCACGCCTGGCGTCGGCGACGCCCTCGGACTGGAGCGACGGGATCGTCGAGTCGGCGGATGCCGCGACGGGCACCATCGTCGTGCGGGACCTGACGAGCGCGGCCCCGATCACGGTGTGGAACGGCGCGGGCGCCGCACGCGCGCTCACGCCCGGCACGCCGGTGGCGGTGCACGGCCGCTACAACGTGCTCGCGGTGGGCCGCGAGCACTTCAACATCGCACGGTGATGCCGCGGCTCAGGTCGCCTTCATGATCATGTCCCGGACGGCCATGCAGGCATCCATGCAGGCCTTGCAGGACTGAGCGCACATTTTGCAGACCTCGCTGTGGTCGGCGTGCTCCATGCACTCGTCCATGCAGGTCTGGCACATCGCGATGCACGCGTCGAGCATCGCCATCATCGACGCCGGGGTCATGCCCTGCATCCGCATCATGGCGCGCATCATCGTGTTGCACATGTCCGCGCAGTTCATGCATGCGGGAGCACACGACATCATCTGCGTGGAGCACACCGTGCACGCCTGCTCGCAGGCCGAGCAGGCGTCCATACACGCCTGCAGCACCGACATGTCCATCGTCGCCATGCCGGGCATCGACATCATGTCCTTAGACATGGCCTCCATCATCGTGGAATCCATCTGCCCACCTCGCTTCCGTGTTCGTCCGCGGGCAGGGGTGCCCGCCTGCGGTCAGGCTACTCGCGCGTCCGGCGGCTGAGAAGGTCTTGGCTAGGCTCGATCACGTGATGTCACACGGAATTCACACGGCCCTTCCCGCCCGCGTCCTCGCCCTCGCTGCGGCCCTGCTCGTGGCCTTCGCGCTGCTGCTGGTTCCGGCATCCCCCGCGCACGCGCACGACGAGCTGATCGGCAGCAGCCCGTCCGCCGACTCGACCGTCGAGGGCGTTCCGGCGCAGCTGGCGCTGACGTTCAGCGGTGCGATCGCGACCGACGCGGGCGCGTCGGAGGTGGCCGTGACGGATGCCGCGGGCACGTCGCTCATCGACGGCGCACCGACCGCGCAGGACAACGTGCTGACCCAGCCGCTCACGGGCGAGGCATCCGGTGAGATCACCGTCCTGTGGAAGGTCGTCTCGAGCGACGGCCACCCCATCTCGGGCCGGTTCGCGTTCACCGTGACGCCCGCGTCCACTCCGACCCCGACCGCCACCGGCACCCCGGCGCCGACTCCGACTCCGACCGAGACGTCCGAGCCCACGCAGGAGCCCACTGCGACGCCGTCGGCCACCGTGCCGGCGGACTCCGAGACGACCGGCTCCGATGTGTGGCCCTGGGTGCTCGTCGGCATCGTGGTGATCGCCCTCGGCGGCGGCATCGCCTACCTGCTGGTGTCGCGCGCACGTCGCGAGAAGACCCTCGCCGACAACCGCGGGCGGGCGCTCGGGGGGGCTCCCGGGCCCGACTCCGACGCCTCCGCCGAGCGATAGGCTTGCAGTCATGCCCCATTACGACGTCGCTATCCTCGGCGCGGGCCCCGGCGGGTACGTCGCGGCTGTCCGCAGCGCACAGCTCGGCCTCTCCGTCGCCATCATCGAAGAGAAGTATTGGGGCGGTGTCTGCCTCAATGTGGGCTGCATCCCCTCGAAGGCACTCCTGAAGAACGCCGACCTCGCGCACCAGTTCACCCACAAGGCCGATCTGTTCGGCATCTCCGGCGACGTGAAGTTCGACTTCGGAGTCGCGTGGGACCGCAGCCGCACCGTGGCCGACACCCACGTCAAGGGCATCCACTACCTGATGAAGAAGAACAAGGTCACCGAGTACGAGGGCCGCGGTTCGTTCACCGGGCCCAACGCCATCACGGTGACCAAGGCCGACGGCTCCACCGACGAGGTGACCTTCGACAACGCGATCATCTCGACCGGCTCCACGGTGCGTCTGCTGCCCGGCGTCGAGATCGGCGGCAACATCGTCACGTACGAGGAGCAGATCCTCGCTCGCGACCTGCCCGAGTCCATCGTCATCGTCGGCGCCGGCGCCATCGGCATGGAGTTCGCCTTCGTGATGGTCAACTACGGCGTCAAGGTCACGATCATCGAGTTCCTCGACCGTGCGCTGCCCAATGAGGACGCCGACGTCTCGAAGGAGATCGCGCGTCAGTACAAGAAGTACGGCGTCGACATCCTCACCTCGACCAAGGTGGAGACCGTCACCGACCAGGGCGACAAGGTGACCGTGACCTACACCGCCAAGGACGGCACCGCCGGCTCGATCGAGGCCGACAAGGTCATGATGTCGATCGGCTTCGCCGCCAACGTCGAGGGCTTCGGCCTCGACAAGACCGGCGTGAAGCTCACCGACCGCGGTGCCATCGACATCGACGACCACATGCGCACCAGCGTGCCGCACATCTACGCGATCGGCGATGTGACCGCCAAGCTGCAGCTGGCCCACGTGGCCGAGGCGCAGGGCGTGGTCGCCGCCGAGACCATCGGCAAGGCCGAGACGATGACCCTCGGCGACTACCGCATGATGCCGCGCGCGACGTTCTGCTCGCCGCAGGTGGCCTCGTTCGGTCTCACCGAGCAGCAGGCGCGCGACGCGGGCTACGACGTCAAGGTCGCGAAGTTCCCGTTCTCTGCCAACGGCAAGGCCAACGGCCTGGGCGAGCCGATCGGCTTCGTCAAGCTCATCGCCGACGGCGAGCACCTCGAGCTGCTCGGCGGCCACCTCATCGGACCCGATGTGTCGGAGCTCCTCCCCGAGCTGACGCTCGCTCAGAAGTGGGACCTCACGGCCCTCGAGGCGGCGCGCAACGTGCACACGCACCCGACCCTGTCGGAGGCCGTGCAGGAGGCGTTCCATGGCCTCGCCGGCCACATGATCAACCTGTAGATCACCCGATCACGACGAAGGCCCCGGCATCCCGCCGGGGCCTTCGTCGTTCCCGGTCGCCGAGCGTGCCCGGCCGTGGAGCGTCGCGGGCGAGACGACGCACCCCGCCCCCGTGGCGCACCACCCGTCAGCGCCGGAGCACGAGCAGCGAGCTCGTCGCCGTCGCGAAGGCCGTGCCCGCGGCATCCTCCACCACTCCCTCGGCGAAGATCACGCGCGAACCCTGCTTCACCACACGACCCCGCGCCCGCAGCAGCCCGGTGCTCGACAGGATCGGGCGCAGGTACGACACGGTGAGATCGATCGAGGTGTAGCCGACCCCCGCCTCGAGGGTCGTGTGCGCTGCGCAGCCCACGACGGTGTCGAGCAGCGTGCATGCCACGCCGCCGTGCACCATTCCGAGCACGTTGTAGTGGTACTCCGCCGGCTCGCACTCGAACACGACCTCGCCGGGATCGGCCGAGACGATGCGGAAGTCGAGGAGCCGCGCGATGGGCGGCGCGGGGAACTCGCCCCCGATGAGGGCGCGCAGGTAGGTGAGGCCGTCGAGCGTCTGCGACGCCGCGAGCGGCGGAGCCGGGTCGTCCCAGTCGAAGGTGCGGGTGCGCGACGTGTCGGTCATGCGCTCACCCTAGAGCCACCCCGCCGACGGCCGCGCCCCTCCGGGAAGCGACCGAAGCGCGGCGAACCGGCCGGCGCCGCGGCGTCAGTGCCCCAGCGCTCGCGCGAGCTTCGAATCGGATGCCGCGGCCCGCGCTCCCGCGGCATGAGCCGCGTCCGCGACCGCGGCGAAGAACTCCCGGCGCTCCTCCGCGTCGGCGGGCCCGGCAGGGCCGAGCTCGATCTCCCACTCATGCCACTCGTGCTCGATCCCCGAGCGCTCGTCGCGCGTGCGCACGTGGTCGTCCGCCACCTCCGCCACGACCTCGCCCCCGGGCGAGAGCAGGAAGTACGCGACGCGCTCGTTGCGGATGCGGGCGAGCGGTGTGAGCGCCGCGTCACCGACGACGGCGCCGACCTCGGCGCGCGCGCCGGCGGGCACCTCGTCGGCCTCGCCGAGCGGCCAGTGCAGCTCGACGCGTCCGCCATCCGCCCCGCGCGGACCCTTGATATGCCAGCCGGCGTCGGGCCCGCCGGTGCGCCGCCGCAGTGCGTAGCCGGCACGAGCCAGTGCGACATCGGCGGTGTCGAGGTAGGTCGCGTCGAGCGACCGCGGCTCGCCGGCGCCCACCGACGCGACGCCCGGCAGCGCCGACCAGTCCGGCAGGGCGACGCCGTCATCGACATCGAACTTCAGCTCGATCTCGACCGAGCGCGAGGGCGCGGCCCCGGGGCGGGGGTCAGCGTCGCTCACTCGCCGAGTCGGTGTAGGGGTCGATGTCGTCCTGCGCCTCGACGAACCAGAACTCGGCCTCGGTCGGGCCGTCGGCCTCCCCGGTGCGCTCCAGGTCGCCCTTGCGGGCGTAGACGACCTGCGTCTCGCTGTACGGGACGATGAGTCGGTCGAGGTCGGGGTTCTCGAGCGGCAGGAGCTGCCCGTCGAGCGGACCTCCGTGAAGTCGTGCGATAGCCATGTGCCGAGCCTAGACCCGCGCCGACGGCCGGGACCCGCCCTTGACGCGGGCGTTTCGCGCGTTCCGGCGACCGCACGAGTGCAAGCGTTTTCATCTTCGCGCCCTAGAATCACTCGCGTGAAGGCCATCCGAACGTTCACCGTCCGCCCTGTCCTCTCCGAAAGCCTCGCCCCACTCGACCGCCTCGCGTCGAACTGGCGCTGGTCATGGAGCCGCGCGACGCACGCCCTCTTCGCCTCGATGGATCCGGCGCTGTGGGACGAGATCGGCGCCAACCCCGCGCGCATGCTCGGCGCCCTGGGCCAGGAGCGCCTCGACGAGCTCGCGCGAGACGAGGCCTTCGTTCAGCGTGTGCACGCCGAGGACGAGCGCCTCACCGCGTATCTCGACGGCGACCGCTGGTTCCAGCACCTCGAGGGGCCGAAGCCTGCGCACATCGCCTACTTCTCCCCCGAGTTCGGCGTCGACGGATCGCTCCCCCAGTACTCGGGCGGACTCGGCATCCTGGCCGGCGACCACCTCAAGAGCGCCTCCGACCTGGGCGTGCCGCTCACCGGCGTCGGACTGTTCTACCGGGCCGGCTACTTCCGCCAGTCCATCGGCGACGACGGGTGGCAGCGCGAGAGCTACCCCCTGCTCGATCCGTACGGCCTCGGCCTCACGCTGCTGCGCGAATCCGACGGCTCGCCCGTCGAGATCGCCCTCGACCTCCCCTCCGACCGGCGCCTGTACGCACGCGTGTGGGTCGCCGACATCGGCCGCATCCCGCTGCTGCTGCTCGACTCCGAGACGCCCTCGAACTCCGACGAGATGCGCCGGGTCACCGACCGCCTCTACGGCGGCGGCGGTGAGCACCGCCTGCTGCAGGAGCTCCTCCTCGGCGTCGGCGGCGTGCGCGCGGTGCGCGCGTTCTGCCGCATCACCGGCCGCCCCACGCCGGACGTCTACCACACGAACGAGGGGCACGCCGGGTTCCAGGGACTCGAGCGGATGTCCGAGCTCATCACCCACGACGGTCTCGGCTTCGATGCCGCGCTCGCTCAGGTGCGGGCATCCACGGTCTTCACGACGCACACACCCGTCCCCGCCGGCATCGACCGCTTCCCCCGCGACCTCATCGCCGACTTCCTCGCGAGCGGACTGTTCCAGAACCTCGACGCCGGTCGCGCGATCGCCCTCGGCCTCGAGACCTGGGACGGCGGCGACCAGAGCGTCTTCAACATGGCGGTCCTCGGGCTGCACCTCGGCCAGCACGCCAACGGCGTGTCCGAGCTGCATGGCGAGGTCAGCCGGGGAATGTTCGGGATGCTGTGGCCCGGCGTCGACACCGACGAGGTGCCCATCACCTCGATCACCAACGGCGTGCACGCTCCGACCTGGGTGCACCCCGCGCTCAAGGCGGTCAGCGAGCGCGCGTTCGGCGACGCGCACACCGACGCCCATGACTGGACGAACCGCGAGGCCGTCACCGACGCCGAGCTGTGGGGCGTGCGCCAGCAGATGAAGGGCGAGCTCGTCGCCGAGGCTCGGCGGCGCGTCGCGGCCGGCGTCGGCAACGGCCACACCCCGTCGTGGATCGCGGACCTGCTCGACCCCGAGGTGCTGACGATCGGCTTCGCGCGGCGCGTGCCGACGTACAAGCGGCTCACGCTCATGCTGCGCGAACCCGAGCGGCTGACGAAGCTCCTCACCGACCCCGAGCGGCCGGTGCAGATCGTGATCGGCGGCAAGTCGCACCCGGCCGACGACTCGGGCAAGATCCTCATCCAGCAGCTCGTGCGCTTCAGCCGCGACCCGAAGGTGCGCGGGCGCATCGTGTTCCTGCCCGATTACGACATCTCGCTCGCGAAGGGCCTCTACCCTGGCTGCGACGTCTGGCTCAACAACCCGCTGCGCCCGCTGGAGGCGTGCGGGACCAGCGGCATGAAGGCCGCGCTCAACGGCGTGCTGAACCTCTCGATCCTCGACGGCTGGTGGGACGAGTGGTACGACGGCGAGAACGGCTGGGCCATCCCGACCGCCGACACCGCGTCGAACGACGAGGAGCGCGACGACGCCGAGGCATCCGCTCTCTACGACCTCATCGAGCACCAGCTCGTGCCGCGGTTCTACGAGCGTGAGGGAGGCATCCCGCTGCGCTGGCTGTCGATGGTGCGCCACACGATGACCGAGCTGGGCAAGAAGGCGACGAGCGACCGTATGGTGCGCGACTACGTCACGCGCCTGTACGTGCCGGCCGCCGAGCACGACGGCGCCCTGCGTGCCGACGGCTTCGCCGAGGCCCGTGCCCTCGCGGACTTCGTGCGGCGGGTGACGGATGCCTGGCCCCGCGTCTCGGTCGCCGGCGTCGACTCCTCGGGCATCCCCGCCCAGGCGCAGGCGGGCGACACGCTCGAGGTGCGCGCCGAGGTGCGGCTCGACGGGCTCTCGCCCGACGACGTCGCCGTCGAGCTGGCATACGGCCGCACGGACGAGGACGACGCGCTCGCGCGCGACCACTCCGTGCACCGGCTCGAGCCCGCCGGCCCGGCCGTCGACGGCGTGACGACGTTCACGGGCGCGCTCCCCCTGACGGTGACGGGCACGTTCGGCTACACCGTGCGCGTGGTGCCCTCGCATCCGCAGCTGGTGTCCCCGGTCGAGCTCGGCCTGGTGACCTACCCGGTCTGACACCGGCGCCGGGTTCCCGACGTCGCAGAATCGGAGATCGTCGGCGACACGCCGTGCGCCGCAGCCCGGCGGCGGCGTGTCGCCCGGGATCTCCGACGTTGCGACGCCGCCGGGGACACCGCCGGCCGGGCCGTAGGCTTGGGGGGTGAAGCCGTTCGTCCTCCTCGCCACACGGGCCGAAGACGTCCCCGCCGACGAGGAGTACCAGCTCTTCCTGCGGTACTCCGGGCTCGACGAGCGCGACCTCGTGCGCATCCGGCTCGAGGCCGAGCCCATGCCGCGCCTCGACCTCGACGCCCTCTCGGGCATCTTCGTCGGCGGCGGGCCGTTCAACGCCTCCGACCCGGCCGAGACGAAGTCGGCGGTGCAGCACCGGGTCGAGGCCGAGTTCCAGACGCTCCTCGACGAGGTCGTCGCCCGGGACTTCCCGTTCCTGGGGGCCTGCTACGGCATCGGCACCCTCGGCACCCACCAGGGCGCCGTGATCGACCGCACGTACCCCGAGCCGATCAGCGTGGTTCCCGTCACGCTCACCGAGGCCGGGGCATCCGATCCCCTCCTGCGCGACATGCCTCCGCAGTTCGACGCCTTCGTCGGCCACAAGGAGGCGATCACGACGCTCCCGGCCTCGGCCGCGCTGCTCGCCTCGTCGCCCGACTGCCCGGTGCAGATGTTCAAGGTGGGCGAGAACGTGTACGCCACGCAGTTCCACCCCGAGCTGGACGTCGACGGCATCACGACGCGCATCCACGCGTACGCCGGCTACGGGTACTTCGCCGCCGAGGAGCTCGAACTCACCCTCGCCGCCGTGCGCCGCGCAGCGGTGTCGCACCCGAGCCGAATCCTGCGCACGTTCGTCGAGCGCTACGCGCGCTGAACCGCGCCTACGTGCGCGCGACGATCAAATACGTCAGGTACACCGCATAGGCGACGACGAAGAGAACACCCTCGACGCGGGTCACCCGTCTGCCGGTCAGGAACACCGGGACGCACAGCAGCGACACGAGCACCATGATCGGCATGTCGATGTAGGCGAGGCTCGGCTCGACGGCGACCTGTCCCGGCGCGAAGAAGAGCGAGGCGCCGAGGATGAACGTGAGGTTGAAGATGCTCGACCCGATCAGGTTGCCCACCGCGATGTCGCGATCGTCGCGGATGGTGGCGACGATCGTCGTCGCCAGCTCGGGCGCCGACGTGCCGATCGCGACGATCGTGAGGCCGATCAGCGCATTCGAGACGCCTGCGGCCGCAGCGAGCTCGACCGCTCCTCGGACGAGCCAGTCCGCGCCGAACACGATGACGACGATGCCGAGCGCCAGCAGGGCGGCTTCGACGACCGCCCAGCGTCGGCTCCCGTGCACGTCCTGCCTCGGGTACTCGTGCTCGTACTCCGCGAGGACTCGCGTCGACTCGCGCCGGGTGAACAGCACGAGCAGCGCCATGTAGACGAGGGCGGCCACGAACAGCAGCACGCCGTCGAGCACGGACAGCGCCCGGTCGAACGAGAGCAGGAAGAGGAGGACGGATGCCGCGGCCATGGCCGGCAGGTCGAGCTTGAGCGTCTGCGCGTGCATCACGATCGGCCGGATGGCCGCGGACATGCCGAGTATCAGGAGCAGGTTCACCATGTTGGTGCCGACGATGTTGCCGATGGCCAGGGAGCCCGCCCCCGACCGGACCGCGTCGATGCCGACGGCGAGCTCAGGGGCGCTCGTACCGATGGAGACGACCGTGAGCCCGATGATGATCGGCGGAATTCCCATCCGCCGCGCGAGCTTCGCACCGTAGCGGACGACCAGCTCGGCTCCGACGATGAGCGCGATGAGCCCGAGCGCGACGACGAGCAGCGGGATCATGCGGCCACCGTATCCCCACCTCGCCCGCTCACCGTATGGGCGGGGTCACAGGCTCACGCCTCGAGGATGCGGGTGACGGATGCCTCGCCGGCCGGCTCCTCGTCGGCGAGACCGGGACCCAGGCCGAGGTCCACCAGCACGAGCTCGCCGCACAGGTCGGGTCCGCGCCCTATGACGAGGCCCGCCTTCACGGCGCCGAAGGTCATTGTCATCGCAGCCGGCAGCACGACGTCGTCGGCGACCCCCGTGTCGGGCTGCAGGCCGCTCGGCAGGTCGACGGCGACGGTGCGGCGCGGCATCCCGTCGCCCATCGTGTCGAGCAGGCGCGCGACCGCGTCGCGGGCGGCGCCGCGCAGCGCCGGGTCGGGCGAGGTGCCGATGCCGAGGATCCCGTCCACGACGACGGTGTACCCGGATGCCGCGGCCGCCGCGGCGTCGACCGAGACCTGCCGCGCCCCGGCCCCGAGCGCGGCGGCCAGTCCGTCCTGGTGCACGCGGCTCCCGACCGCGAGCACGTCGACCGCGACCCCCGCGCCGAGCTCGGACGCCGCGAACAGGGCGTCGCCGCCGTTGTCGCCGCTGCCCGCGATCACGAGCACTCGTGGGGACGCGGCATCCGTCAGTCGCTCTCGGATCACCCCCGCGAGCGCCGACGCCGCCCGCCGCATGAGCGGCTGGCCGGCATCGAGGAGCGGTCGCTCCGCCGCGCGCACCTGCGCCGCGGTGTACGCCGGCACCCGCACGGTCACGCCCGCTTCGCCTCGGCCGCGCGACGCGACTTCTCGGCGGCCTCGTTCGCGAGTCTCAGCTCGGCGGCCGCGACACGCACAGCGTCTTCGGCCCGCTTGATGCGGCGGGCCTCGAAGGTCGGAGCCCCATGACGTTCGCGCACGCGGTCGACGTCTTCGGCGACGCCCACGATGATCCACGTCGAGGCGAGCAGGATCACCTGCGCCGAGAGGTTGAACCACAGCAGCAGCGCGATGAGTGCGGCGAACGACGCGAGGAGCGGGTTCGATCCGGCGCCGGCGACGAACATGCCCGACAGCTGCTGCAGCACGGTGAGGCCGATGCCGCCGATCAGCGCACCGGCGAAGAGCGTGCGCGGCCGGGCCTTCACGCCGCTGAGCACGACGAACGCGAGGGCGATCAGGCTGGCGTCGAGCAGGAAGACGACGATCAGCGCGAGAGCGCGGGTGGCGGCATCCGCGACGAATCCTTGAACGCCGAGCCAGTCCCCCACCCATCCGATGAACGTGGAGCCGTAGAACGTCACGACGGCCGACAGCACGAAGCCGCCCCCGATCGCGATGGCGAGGAGCAGGTTTCGCAGGATCACCCAGACCCAGAAGACGTCGTCGTGGATCTCATCGGCGAGGTTGCGCAGGGCCGCCCTCAGCGAGCCGATGGCGCCGATCGCGGCACCGACCAGGGCGACGAGCGACAGGATGCCGGTCAGCGTGAGGCCGGCGGGAGCCTGGATCTTGTCGACCTCGATCAGTCCGTCCTCGCCGAGCAGTCCGGGGATCGCGGAGTCCACCGTGTCGACCAGCGCCTGCCACGCGGCGGGATTGCCCGAGAGCCACAGCGCCGCGAACGAGAAGCCCAGCAGCACGCCCGCGAAGACCGAGAACAGCGCGCGGTAGGTGATGCTGTCGGCCAGCATCGCGCCGCGCCGCTCGAGGTAGTGGAACCAGACTCGCACCGGCCGGAGGCTCAGTGCCCACGCCGTCAGTTTCGCCATGAGGTCAGCCATGTCGCCAGGCTATCCGGGCACCGTCGGCACTCGACCCGGTTGACACGGTGCCCGAAGACGGTTCACCGGCGGGGGCGGACCGGGTCGCGCCGGAGGCTCAGCCGCTCTGGCCGAGCTCGCCGTAGATCGAGAAGATCGGCATGTACAGCGAGATCACCATGCCGCCGATGATGATGCCGATGCCGACGATGAGGATCGGCTCGATGGAGGCAGTGAGCTGCGAGGTCGCCGTCTCGACCTCGTTCTCGTAGAAGTCGGCGATGCTGCGGAGCATCTCGGCGAGCGTGCCCGATTCTTCGCCGACCGAGATCATCTGCGCGACCATCGGCGGGAAGACCTCGGCTTTCGCGAGCGGACCCGAGAACGACCGGCCCTGCTTCACCGATTCCTGGATCTCTCGCACCGCCTGCTCGATCTTCCAGTTGTTCGACGCCGCGCCCACGATCGAGAGCGCCTGCACCAGCGGCACACCGGCATCGAGCATCATCGAGAGGCTGCGGGCGAACCGCGCGACGGCGATCTTCGTGGTCAGCGGACCGACGACGGGCAGCTTCAGCCGCCACGGGTCGACCACGCGGCGCACCTTCTCCTCGCGGCGGTTGCGCACCCACCACAGCCAGCCGGCGATGCCGCCGCCGATCATGAGCGGCAGGATCCATAGCATGTTGTTCGACAGCGTCACGAGGATCTGCGTGGGCAGCGGCAGCGCCGAACCCATGCCCTTGAACATGCCCTCGAAGATCGGCACGACGAAGGTCACCATCGCGACCACGCCGAGGATCGCGATGACGAAGACGATGATCGGGTAGGTCGTCGCCGACTTGATCTTGCCCTGCAGCTCGGCTTCACCGGCGTAGGTCTCGGCGATGGTTGCCAGCGACTCCCCGAGGAAACCGCCCGACTCGCCCACGCGGATCATGCTGACCATGAGCGGAGGGAACACGTCGGGGTACGCGGCGAGCGCCGCCGAGAACGACGAGCCCGACTCGACGGCGGCGCGCACGCCGACGAGCGAGCTCTGCAGCTTCTTGTCCTCGGCCTGCTCGATGAGGATCGCCAGCGTGCGCATGAGCGGAAGGCCGGCGTTGATGAGCCCGGCCATCTGCTTCGAGAACACCGCGAGTGTTCGGACCTTGACCCGCCGCTCAAATCCGGGGATCGAGACGTCGCGGTTGAGCCCGGTCTTCGAGGTGAGCGTCACCTCGAGCGGCGTAAGCCCCTGCGCGCGCAGCTTCGCCGTGACGCCGTTCGCGCCCGACGCTTCGAGCGTGCCCTTGACGATGCCGCCGCCGGTGGCGTCGATCGCCCGGTACGAGTACTCCGCGATGAGCGCCATCAGCGCCCCCAGCCGGCCGTCTGCAGGTCAGCGTGGGCCGACCACGCGTCGGCGTCGAGGTCGCGCGGGCGCACCCGCACGTCGTCGAACGAGGCGGGGTCGGTCGCGTAGCTCTTCGCCAGCTGCATCGAGATCGATCCCTCCTCGACGAGCCGCTTGAGGTCCTGGTCGAGCGTGTGCATGCCGAGGCTGCCTCCCGCCTGCAGCATCGAGTAGATCTGGCTCACCTGTCCTTCGCGGATCAGGTTCGCGATAGCCGGTGTGTTGACGAGCACTTCGGTGGCGATGACGCGGCCCTCGTCCTGGGCGCGCGGCAGCAGGGTCTGGCTGATGATCCCCTGCAGGGTGTCGCCGAGCTGCGTGCGCACCTGAGCCTGCTGGTCGGGCGGGAAGGCGTCGACGATGCGGTTGATCGACTTCGCGGCGCTCTGCGTGTGGAGCGTCGACAGCACGAGGTGACCGGTCTCGGCCGCAGACAGGGCGGTGGAGATGGATGCCGGGTCGCGGAGCTCGCCGATGAGGATGACGTCGGGGTCCTGACGCAGGACCCGCCGCAGCGCCTCCGAGAACGACGCGGTGTCACTGCCGATCTCGCGCTGGTGGATGAGAGAGCGGCGGCTGGTGTGCTGGAACTCGACAGGATCCTCGACCGTCACGATGTGCGCGGGCAGAGTGCGGTTGACGACGTCGATCATGGAGGCGAGCGTCGTCGACTTGCCCGAGCCGGTCGGCCCCGTCACGAGCACGAGTCCCCGGGGGCGCAGCACGAGATCGCGCGCTGCTGCCGGCACGCCCAGTTCCTCGAGCGGGCGGATCCGGTCGGGGATGAAGCGCATCGCCACGGCGACATCGCCGAGCTGACGGAAGACGTTGACGCGGAAGCGGGCGACCTGCGGCACCGTGTAGGAGAGGTCGACCTCGCCGTGGGTACGGAACTCCTCGAGCTGCTCGCGCGACATGAGGGCGCCTACGGCCTCGTCGAGCCAGGCCGACGAGGTGGGGTCGGCCCAGCCGGGAATGCCGGTGAGGTCGCTGTCCACGCGCATGAGTGCCGGCTGCCGGGCCGTCAGGTGCACGTCCGAGGCGCGCGACCGCTGGGCGACGCCGAGCATCGAGGTCAGGTCTTCGGATGCGGTCATTGTCAGTCCTCCGTGCGTACGAGGGCGAGGGCGGTCACCGTGAGGGTGCCCTCCTCGAGGGTTCCGTCGATGGTGGCGAGCAGGCGGGGTCCGCGGCTGAGCGCGTCGATGAACGCCGCGGCCGACCGGGCGTCGGGCACTTCCACGGTGATCGTCACCGGGATCTGCTGCTGCGGCGAGGCCGCGGGCTCGGTCTCGGCCGGGGTCTCGCCGGCGCCGGCGTCCATCGCGGGGTCGGTCGTGGCGTCGCCCGTCTCCGTCGTGTCGCCCTCGGCCGGGGCTGCTTCGCCCTCGGCCGGGGCGGTGTCGGCCGGCGCGGCGCCGGCGTCGTCGTCGCCCTCGAGGCCAGTGCGCGGTGCCCACGGCTCGGCGTCGGCGGCCGACACGCTCTCGATCGTGGCGCCGGTGGCCCGGGCGGAGTCCACGACGATCTGCATGACGTCATCGAGCTGACTGGATGCCGCGATCTGGCGCCGCAGTGCGGTGACGTCGCCGGTGAGGGTCTCGATCTCGGCCTGGGCCGCGGTGAGTTGCGAGACCCGCACGTCGTACAGCTGATTCGTCTGTGCGACGTTCGCCGTGTCGGTGTCGATGGCGCGCGCCGAACTGTACATCGGCAGCACGACCATCGTCAGGCCGGCGACGAGCAGCGCGACCACCACGACGATGCCGAGCAGGTTGATCATCTGACGGGGGATGTTCACTCGGCCGCCTCCTCGGTATAGGCGCCGGTGTACACCGACTGGTCGAACACGACGCGCAGCTCGTACTCGTACCCGCTCTCGGTCGCGTCGACCTCCCAGCCGTCCGCCTCCAGCACTCCCGGCAGGCCGCGCACGTTTCGGACGATCGGCACGACGAGCTGGGGAGCGGGGCTCGCAATGGTCACGGTGCCCGTGGCCCCGACCTCCATCGCGGGGTCATTGCCCTGCGGCATCCCTCCCGGAGCGATGCTGAAGCCGGCGATCACCGAGCCGCCGGGCAGGACGCCGCCGATGGCGTTGACGAGCCCCCCGTACCGCATGTCGGTCGCCATCGCGCCGCTTCTGAACGCCGTGAGCTCGGACTGCAGGTCGAGCTGCGCCTGCACGTCCGACAGGTCGGCCAGCTGCGTGAGCAGGGTCTGCGTGCGGAGGCTCTCGACCGCGAAGCGCTGGGCGGCGGTGAGCTGCAGCCAGAACGCGCCGGCCGTGGCGGCGGCCACGACGAGGATCACGACGACCAGCGCCAGGATCCAGCGTCGCAGCAGGCGAGCGCCCTGCCGCCGCGCCGTCTCGGACGGCGGGATGAGGTTGACGAAGGGCGTCCCGCCGATGACGATCGCCGTCGTCTTCGCGATCGACATCAGCGCCCCTCGGTCAGGGCGAGGCCGACGGTGGTGAGCAGATCGAGGCCGACGGTGCCCTGGGGCGCATCGGTCTTCGTCGCGACGATCTCGGCCGCGCCGGCGTAGGCGACCGGCAGCGGCAGGCTGGCCGCAAGCGACTCGCCGACCTCGGGAGCGGCTGCGCCGGCGCCGGTGAGGATGACGCGGCTCACCGGCACATCGTTGGTGCGGCCCGCGTAGAACGAGAGCGTGCTGCGCATGCGGCCGACGAGGTCGGACAGCGCCGCCTCGGTCATGCCTGCGACGCGCTCACCGCGCGCCGACGAGTAGCGGCGACGACGCGGGCCGCTCGATCCGGCGCCGACACCCACGAGCTCCTCGACCGGCGCCTCGGCCTCTTCCGCTCCGGAGGCCGCGGCCGCCTCGCGCTCACGCACGGCATCGGTGAGGATCTCGAGCGGCAGGATGCGCACGAAGCGGGGCACGCCGTCGCGCACGATGACGACGTAGCTGGTGTGGTCGCCGAGGTGCAGAGCCGCGACCGACTCCCCCGGCGCCGCGAGACGACTCACTCCGCGGGCGAGCCCGAACGGTGCGAGGTCGACGGCGTCCACCGTGAGCTTGGCCTTTCCGACCGCCGTCACGAGCTGTTCGACCGTCTCGGCGACCGCCGCGACGAGCAGACCGGTGATCTGGTCGCCCTCCTGGGACGACGCGTAGAAGTCGAGCACGGCCTGGTCGGCGGGCACGGGCAGGAGGTCCTGCACCTGGAACGGAAGGGCCTGACGCAGCAGGTCGGGCCGCAGGGCCTGCGTCGTGTACTCGCGCACGAGGATGCGGCGGCTGCCGATGCCGAGCACCACGCGCCGATGCGAGAACCGCCCGCGACTCCACAGCTGCCGCAGCGCGAGCGCCACCGCATCCGGGTCAAGCACTTCCGAGTCCTTCGCAGCCCCGACGGGCAGAGGCACGGCGCCGTATGCGACGAGGGTCGGGGTGCGACCGGTCGTCACCTCGGCGGCGCGCACGCCCTCCTCCGTGATCTCGAGACCGATGACCGTCTTCGCCATGACCCGCTCCTCTCTCTTTCCGCGCAATCGCTCAGGCGATCGCGAACAGCCCCAGGTACCAGCCGGCGAGGATCTCGCCGGAGAGGATTCCGATCCACGCGCCCGCGAGCATGAACGGCCCGAACGGGATCGCGGTCTTGCGTCCGGCGCGCCGCATCAGGATGAGCGCGACGCCGAAGACTCCGCCGACCACGAAGGCGGCGAAGGCGCCCACGGCCAGCGCTCCCCAGCCGAGCCACGCCAGGTAGGCGCCGACCACTCCGGCGAGCTTGACGTCGCCACCGCCCATGCCGCCCGGGCGCACCACGCGCAGCACGAAGTAGAAGAGGTACAGCGCGGCCGCGCCGATCGCGGCCCGCAGCAGCGCCGACCAGTCCGCACCGAGCACGCACGCGAGGATGAAGAGCGCGGCAGCGACGGCGTAGCTCGGCAGCACGATGCTGTTCGGCAGGCGATGGGTGTCGATGTCGATGAGGGCGAGCGCGATCGTGATCGCCGCGAAGTAGAGGTACGCGATGGTCACGACCACCGACGCTGCGAGCGGCAGGCTCGGTTGGGCGAGGAAGAGCCAGACGACGCCGGCGAATGCAAGGCCCGTCGCGAGTTCGACGAGCGGGTACCGCGGCGAGATGGTCGCCCCGCACGATGCGCAGCGGCCGCGCAGCGCGAGCCACGACACGACGGGCACGTTCTGCCACGGTCGCACCGGGGCGTCGCACGCCGGGCAGCGGCTCTCGCGGGTGAGCGGGATGCCGGCAGGCACGCGGTAGACGACGACGTTGAGGAACGAGCCGATCACCAGCCCCAGCAAGCCGGCGAAGACGAGCGCGAAGGCGATGAGGGCGGGTTCTGTGAGGAACGTCACGGCAGATCTCTCAAGGAGATGAGACGGCCGATGGCCGGTTGTGCGTCGCCCCCGTCTTCATCTTCTGCGCCGGGAGGCTCTTTTCCAGGGAAACCGACCGGCTTGTACCAGAAGTTCGGCTTTCCGGTCATCGTGCCGGCGTGAATGGAGCCTTGCCAGTTCTCGCTTGCGTTGGCGAAGTACACCGTGCACTGAGTGAAGATCATGCCGGAGATCTTGGAGCTCCCCATGGGGCTCATCTTCACGCCCTGGGCGTTGATGACGGGGACAGGCGCACAGTTGCGGCCGGGGACTTCGGGCGAGATCATCCAGATTCGATGCTCGTTCCCGTCGCCCGAAATGAAGTTCTGACCGACGAGGTTGAACGAGGGCGCGACGAAGATGATGTCGGTCTTCACCTTGAGGTCGCTCCACTGACCCGGGAGGTCCACGCGTGTGCATCCGCTGGCGTCAACCAGCGTCGGCGCGGTGAGGCTTTCGAGAACCGACTTCATCGGATGATTCCAGCTGTGGGTGCACGCCCCTGCCCAGCTCACCTTCGTGAACAGCTTGCTGGCGACGAGAGCGTCGAGCTCCGCCTGGGTGAATCCCTCCCACGCGGGAGCGGTGGGCAACTGAGGCGGGCTGACTACCGTCTTCCGCACAGAGTTCACCGCCCAGGCGTCATGGCCGCTGTGAGGATACGTGAATGCCCCGCCGTAGGTGATGCGGTCACGGGCGACCGGGGCCCCGCCCGCAAGATTCAGATTGCCGACGGCATGGATGCTCTCGACAAACCGGCCCGAAAGGCCGGAACCGTTGACGTCTCCCTTCGCGTAGATGCTGCCGTCGATGGTGTTCCCGCCCGTGATGCTGACGCTGCCGTTCAGCGACACGAGATCGCCGCGGATCTCCGTCCCGCTTCCGATGGTCACGCTCTTCTCGGCATACACGTCGCCCTGGACTTCGCAGCCGCCGGCCCCGAACACGGTTCCCGCCGGCAGGTATACCGAGCCAGCGATGGCGCCACCGGAATTGCAGCTGAAGTCACCGGAGACACCGGCATCGGGCACCACCCAAACCGTCGCCGGATCCGCAGGGTCCACGGACTTGATCGTCAGCGCACTGAGGTCGAGGGGGGCGCGGGTGACCAGCGCAGGCTCTTTCATCAGCGGGGCGGGCGCGGGGGGGATCTCGAACACAGCCTCGGTTACCGTACGGGATCCGTCGGGTGTGGTGCCGGTCGAGGTGAAGCGCACCCGATCGGACACCGTGCAGTCGCGCTCGACGCTGTACGTCGCGCCGTTTGCGAACGCTGCAGCCGGCGTGAGCGGGGCGCCACAGACGTCATCGCGACCTGCGCGGGCGATCGCGTCGGCGAGACCAGCATCGGCGGCCGCGCGCGACTGAGCGGTGCTGCGACTGTCGACCAGGATGCCGGTCGTGTTGGTGACTATGGCCGCGAGCGTCAGCGCTCCCACACTGAGCACGAGCATGATGACGAGGACCGAGACCAGCGTCGATCCTCCGTCGCGGTCGCCACGAGTTCTGTCGGTCATGGCCAGCATCTGAGTTCCCCTTCTCCTACGGCCTGCGCGGTGATCCCTTCGGTAAGGGCGACGACGACGTCGCCTACGGTGATGGTCACGCCGACCCGAAGCCGCCGCTCTCCGTCGTCGGCGAACACGGCAGCGCCGGCGAGGGTACCCGAGACGTCCGTTGCGACCGTTGCCCACGTGCTGTCGGCCGCGGGTACAGCGCCGCTCGTACTCGTGCGGTAGACGATGTCTTTCGCGCCGCCAGCACCGTTCACGGCTGCCCATGCACGGCATTCCAATGTGCCATCCGGCAGGAAGACCGACGCATCCAGCCGGGTGCCGCCGGTGACGCGGAAGTCCGTCGCGTTCCGAATCGAGGAAGCGAGCGTCGCGCTGAAGACGTTGGCTCTCCCGGCCGCACTGTCTCGGGCGATGCTCTGCTGCTGCGCACGCAGTCCGCTGATGAACATGCTGGCGAGCAGACCGAGGAACAGAGCCGATACGGCCCCATAGACGATCAGTTCCACCATTGTGAGGCCGACGTCATCCCGGGCGGCGGACCGGATTCCGCCGGTCAAGGATCGACCACGAGGATCAAGGTCGGCAGCGTCGTCAGCCTGGCGCCGGAGGCGTCGCGGACACTCACGGTGACGGGGATGGTGGCCGGATAGGCATCCGCCGTGCCGGGGCACGCACCGACCGCGATGACCGCGGTCAGACCCGAGCCTGCGGGGTCGGAACGCCCCGACCCTGCGGGAGTCGACTTGGCAGAGAGGTCGCTGCATCGCGACGAGGTTGCGAGATCGGCGGAGAAGCCGGTCTTGATCGCCGCGAGTTCGGAGTTGGCGAACGTGTTCGCCGCGACGAGGTCGGTGTTGGTGACGCTCGCGCGGGTGGCACCCGCGATCAGCGGCAGCACCGCGAGCGCGAGCACCATGAGCAGGAACATCGCGATGATCGCCTCGACGATGCTGAAGCCCTCTTCTCGGCTGGACACGATGATCACCTCCCAGTGCTCGCGGAGTGGGCCAGGGTCGTCCCCAGGCAAGGACGACCCTGGCCGATCGTTGGGTCAGCGCGGAGCAAGCTCCCACTGACCCGCCGGAACGCGCCCCCCGGGCGCTCCGCCGCTTAGTCTTCTGCGTCTGCCCCGGTGCAACCAGGGCCGGACGATTCGGACTTTCCGGCCTTAGTGGCCGTCACACAAATCGTGTCGATGTCGCCGGCGGTCCCGATCACTGCCGCGACTGAGATTCCCTGGTCCGGGTCGTCCAGGTTCGTGACGTCATCGGGGTCTGCCTCGTTCTGCGCCACCGCGGCAGCGACCTGTGTTGCGCCGTTCGCGGCGATCGACTTCAGCGAGTTCTTCTCCGCCTCGGCAGAGATGTTCATGAAAATCGGAATCGCGACCGCGGCGAGAATGCCGAGGATGACGACCACGACGATGAGCTCGATGAGCGAGAAGCCGGCGTCGCCGTTCTCCTCACGACGGGCCTTCTCGGACTGGATGTAGTTGCTGATGAAAGTGCGCATGGCGACCGCTTTCTTGATCTGTGGATATACATATCCCTGATCAGACCGCGTTTTCGCCCAGTCGGCCAGTCGATTCAGAGGCAAACCTAGGATCCATGCGTCTGCATGTCTCCGTCCCCGCCGATTACATTAGAGACTTCTCATATAAAGTCCAAGTCGGTTTTCCACAAGATTGGGTAAGCAGTTTCCTGAGGGTTTGCTGAGGAAGGGTCAGAACGGTGCTCCAGCCATAGGATGGCGACGGGGACTAAGGGGAATGCCATGAGAGGACTCGCCCAGACGCTCGTGCTCACCGGCGCGGTGCGCGCGGCCGACATGTCGGCGGCCATGGCCGAAGTGGGCGAGGGGCCCGAGCTTCAGCAGCTGCTGGTGAACTCCAAGCTCGTCACCGAGAGCCAGCTGGCCGAGGCCATCGCCCTGCAGACCGGGCACCGGTTCATCGACCTGGCGAACATGCCGCTCGATCCCAACATCGTCGCGCTCGTGCCGGGCACGCTCTGCCGGAAGTACCAGCTGATCCCGGTCGACAAGACGGCTGATCGGCTGACCGTCGGCATCCTCGATCCGACCGACATCGTCGCGCTCGACGACGTCGCGAGCGTGACCGACCTCTTCGTCGAACCGGTCGTCGTCGCCCAGGACGCGCTGGCGCAGATGTTCGAGCGGTTCCTCCGCTCCGACGAAGAGCTCAGCGAGCTGTCGATGACGATCGAGGAGTCCGCCGAGACCAATCAGGCGGCGTTCACCGAATCGCTCGAGGAGCAGGACACCGACGCACCCGTCGTCCGGTTCGTCAACCTGCTCATCGCCCAGGCGATCAACGACCGTGCGAGCGACATCCACGTCGAGCCGGGCGAGAAGCAGCTGACCGTCCGGTTCCGCATCGACGGCGTGCTGCACGAGATGCAGAAGGCCGATCGCGCGATTCAGGACGGCATCATCTCGCGCCTAAAGATCATGTCGGCGATCGACATCGCCGAGAAGCGCAAGCCGCAGGACGGCCGCCTCTCGGTGACCCACGAGGGCCGCTCGGTCGACCTCCGCGTCGCGACGCTGCCGACCGTGTGGGGCGAGAAGATCGTCATGCGCATCCTCGACAACAGCGGTCAGACGATGACCATGCGCGATCTGCTCTTCTCCGGGGTCAACGACCGCCGGTTCCGCGAGGCGATCATGAAGCCGCACGGCATGATCCTCGTGACGGGGCCTACCGGCTCGGGCAAGTCGACCACGCTCTACACGGCGCTGCGTGCGGTGGCGAACCCGCGGATCAATGTCATCACCGTCGAGGACCCGGTCGAGTACCGCATCGCCGGCATCAATCAGGTGCAGGTCAACAATCGCGCCGGCCTGACCTTCTCGTCGGCACTGCGGTCGATCCTGCGAAGCGACCCCGACGTCGTGCTCGTGGGTGAGATCCGCGACAACGAGACGGCGACGATCTCGATCGAGGCGGCCCTCACGGGTCACCTCGTGCTCTCGACGCTGCACACGAACGATGCCCCGTCTGCGCTCACCCGCCTCACCGAGATCGGCTGCGAGCCCTTCTTGGTCGCGACAGCGCTCTCGGCGGTGGTGGCGCAGCGCCTCGCCCGACGGCTCTGCATGAAGTGCCGCGAGCCCATGGTGGAGCCCACCGAGGTGCTGTCGTCGCTCGGCTTCCCCCACGACCCCCGCGATGTGCCTCAGCTCTACAGGGCGGTCGGCTGCCCCGCGTGCTCGAGCACCGGCTATCGCGGACGAGTCGCGCTCCACGAGGTGATGACGCTCAGCGACGAGATCGAATCGCTCGTCGTGACCCGCTCGACGGGCAGCGACATCCGTCAGGTCGCCCTGCAGCAGGGCATGGTCTCGCTGCGCGAAGACGGCTGGTCGAAGGTGGCCCAGGGCCTGACCACGATCGAAGAAGTCCTGCGCGTCTCGGTCTGACGAAGTCACACCGCCCCCGGGGGCCTCGTGGCCTCACCCGGGGGCGGTGGTGTCGGCGCCAAGCCCACGCGGGAGGGGATCCGGGCGCCGAGTCTGTGGCGCTACTGAGCGCCGAGGTCCTGGTAGAGGGTGAAGATCGGCAGGTACAGCGAGATCACCATGCCGCCGATGATGATGCCCAGCAGGACGATGAGCACCGGCTCGATCGTCGCCGACAGCTGCGCCGTGGCCGTCTCGACTTCGTCCTCATAGAAGTCGGCGATGCTCGCGAGCATCTCCGACAGGGTCCCCGACTCTTCGCCGACCGAGACCATCTGCGCGACCATCGGTGGAAAGACGTCGGCCTTCGCCAGCGGGCCGGCGAACGACTTGCCCTGGCGGATCGACTCCTGGATGTCGCGCACTGCCGCCTCGATCTTCCAGTTGTTCGAGGCCTGGCCCACGATTGCGAGAGCCTGGATGATCGGCACGCCGGCGTCGAGCATCATCGAGAGGTTGCGGGCGAAGCGGGCGACGGCGATCTTGGTGGCGAGCTTGCCGAAGATCGGCAGCTTGAGCTTCAGCGGATCGACCACCCGGCGCATCTGCTCGGTGTTCTTGTTGCGCGCCCACCAGGCCCAGACGGCGATGACGATGGCGGCGAGCAACGGCAGGATCCACCACATGTTGCGGGAGATGTTCACGAGGATCTGCGTGGGGATCGGAAGCTCGTTGCCCAGCCCCGCGAACATCTGCTCGAACACCGGCACGACGAACGTCACCATCGCCAGCACGCCGATGACCGCGATGATCAGGACGATGACGGGGTAGGTGGTCGCCGCGCGGATCTTGTTCTGCAGCTCCGCCTCGCGCTTGTAGTTGTCGGCGACGGAGGTGAGCGCCTGCCCCAGGAAGCCGCCGGTCTCGCCGACTTTGACAATGCTGAGCAGCAGCGGCGGGAAGACGTCGGGATGCCGCGCCAGCGCGCCCGAGAACGACGACCCGCCTTCGACGTCGGCCTGCACCGCGACGAGTGCGGGCTGGAGCTTCTTGTCCTCGGTCTGATCGATGAGGATCGTGAGCGTCCGCATGAGCGGCAGGCCGGCGTTGAGCAGACCTGCCATCTGACGCGCGAAGATCGCGAGCGACTTCGCCGCGACCTGCTTCGAGACACCGGGCATCTTGAGCTCGCGATGGATCCCCGTCTTCGACTTGAGGGTCACCTCGAGCGGCGTCAGTCCCTGCGCCTTGAGCTTGCCGGTGACGGCGGTCTCGCTGGCGGCTTCGACGCTGCCCTTGACCACGGCCCCGCCGCGCGGATCGACTGCCCGGTAGACGAATTCCTGCATGACCGCCATGTCAGTTCCCCTTCAGAGGAGTGCCGAACCGCGACCCCATCCCGAGCCCGGTGCCCGCCGCCGTGTTCGGCGCCGCGAGCTTCGGATCGGGCTGGTGCCACTCCCCCGCATGCAGCGCCCACGCTTCGGCGTCGAGGTCGCGGGGGCGCACATGCGCGCCCTCGAGGCTCCTCGGGTCGACGGCGAACGACTTCGCGACGTTGAGTGCGATGACGCCCTCTTCGACGAGGCGGCGCAGGTCCTGGTCGAGGGTGTGCATCCCGACGGACGCCCCTGCCTGCATCGCCGAGTAGAGCTGCGCGACCTGGCCTTCGCGGATCATGTTCGCGACGGCGGGCGTGTTGAGCAGCACCTCTGTCGCGATCGTCCGCCCGTCGGTCTGCGACAGCGGCATGAGCGTCTGGCTGATCACGCCCTGGAGCGTGTCGCCGAGCTGCGTGCGGATCTGCGCCTGCTGGTCGGCGGGGAAGACGTCGACGATGCGGTTGATGCTCTTCGCCGCGCCCTGCGTGTGCAGGGTGGACAGCACCAGGTGTCCCGTCTCCGCGGCCGACAGGGCGGTGCGGATCGACTCGGGGTCGCGCAGCTCGCCGATCAGGATCACGTCGGGGTCCTGACGGAGCACGCGCCGCAGCGCCTCCGAGAACGAGGCGGTGTCGCTGCCGACTTCTCGCTGATGGATGAGCGCGCGCTTGCTCTCGTGGTGGAACTCGATCGGGTCTTCGATCGTGATGATGTGCGCCGGGATCAGCTGGTTGACGATGTCGATCATCGCGGTGAGCGTGGTCGACTTGCCCGAGCCCGTCGGCCCTGTGAGCAGCACGAGCCCCCGGGGCTTGAGCGCCAGATCGCGCGCGATCGCCGGAGCGCCGAGCTCTTCGAGCGTGTAGACGCGGTCGGGGATGAAGCGCAGGGCGATCGCGATCGACCCGAGCTGACGGAAGACGTTCACGCGGAAACGGCCGATGCCCGGGCTCGCGAGCGCGAGGTCGACCTCGTAGCGCTCCTCGAACTCCTGCCGCTGCAAGGGCGACATGAAGGTCAATGCGGCGTCTTCGACCCACGACTCGGGCAGCGGATCAGGGTAGCCGGGAATCGGCGCGAGGTCACCGTCCACGCGCATGAGCGGCGGCTGCTCGGCGGTGATGTGCACGTCCGACGCGCGGTGGCGCGCGGCGCGGGCGAGCATGGCGTCCATGTCGAGGTTGATCATGGCGGTCACCCTTCCGAGTCGACGAACGTCAAGGCGCTGACCTGCACATCGACGGCGGTGCCCGTCTGGGTCGTGGTCGCGGTGATGCTGCTGAGGAGGCGCGGACCGTTCCGCAGCGCGTCGAGGAACGCGGTGGCCTGCGCCATGTCGTCGGCGGTGACGAGGATCGTGAAGTCGACCTGCTGACGACCGCTGAGCACGGCGTCGGGGTCGACCGCCGCGGCGTCCGCAGCCGTGGCGTCCGCGGCCGCACCGTCTGCAGCCTCGACGACATCGCCGTCGGTCGCCGAGCCTTCGGCCGGGTCGGCGGCGGCAGGCTCCGCAGCGGTCGCCTCCCCCACCGCGGTGGCCGCGGTGCGCTCGGTGAATGCAACGGTCTCGCCCGCCGTCGCGCTCGAGATCGTCACGCCGGACTGGGCCGCAGCCCGGCCGATGACCTCGAACACGTCGTCGAGCTGGTTCGTCGCCGGGATCTCGGCGCGCAGGCCGGCGACCGACGCATCGATCTCGTCCTGCCTCTCCTGCTCGACCAGGAGGGTATCCACCTGGGTCTGGTACAGGGCGTTGGTCTGCGCCACCGTGGCGGTCTGCGCGTCGACGCCGAGGGCCTGCACCCACATCGGCAGCGCCACGAGCGCGACAGCGACGGCGACGACACCCAGCGAGACCACGAGGCCGATGACGGTGATGAGCTGCTTGGGCATCACTCCCCCTCTCCTGCGACGAAGTCGCCCGAGTAGATGCTCTGGTCGAGCGTGACGTTGAGCAGATATCCGTAGTCGCCCTCTGTGACCGAGCTGGCGGTCACCGACTGGCCGTCCGCATAGCTCACTCCGGGCAGCGCGCGCAGTGCGCGGATCGTTGCGACGATGTCGATCGGCCGCGGGCTCTCGACGGCTACCGTGCCGGTGAGACCCTCCTCGAGCGTCACGTCGTCGCCCTGAGGCGCGCCCCCGCTGACGAAGTCGAACCCGGTCAGCACAGCATCCGCAGGCAGCGCCGAAGCGAGCGAGCGCACGACCGGCTGCCAGGCGAAGTCGGCGGCCATCGCCCTGGCCCGGAAGTCCGTCAGTTCCTGCTCCGCCGCGAGCGCCTGGCTCACCGCCGTGAGGGCCGACAGCTCGCCGAGCAGCTGAGTCGACGTCGCCTGTTCGGCGGCAAGGCGCTGCTCTGCCGCCCAGCGCAAACCGAAGGCCGCGGCGATGATGAGCAGCGCGACGACGATGGCGCCGAGCACTCCCCACATCCAGCCGCGCATGACGGCATCCCGTTCGCGCCGGAGCGTCTCCGATCGCGGCATGAGGTTGACACGCGGAACTCCGCTGATTGCGGGCGTGAGCGTGGTCATCAGCGCACCTCCCCGAGAGCGATGCCGATCGTCGACACGAGATTGAGGGTCAGATCACCGGTCGGCTGCACCGCGCGCACACCGACGACCTCCTCGACCGATACAGAGCGGAGCGGCGCATCGATGGCGGCGGTGAGCGCCGGCATGACCCCGGCCACCGACACGCCGGCTCCCGTGACGAACACCTGATCGATCGGGACCGCACCCGGCCGGCTGGCGAAGAACGCGACGGTGCTGCGCACGCGGGCGGCGAGATCGTTCACCACGGGCGGGACGGACGAGCCGGCACGCAGCGAGCTGCGCACTCGTGTCGTCGGCACGAGCTGCAGCGAGGACTCGAGTTCGGCCACCGCATCGACCGGCAGGGGCGCCTGTCGCTGCGAGGCCGCGGTCGGCATGTCGAGTGGGAGGATGCGTACGAACAGCGGCACTCCCCCTCGTGCCACCACGACCTGCGTGGTGTGATCGCCGACGAAGACGGTGGCGACCGTTTCCGTCACCGGCGCCAGTCGCGCCGTCGCCCTCGCGAGACCGAAGGCCGTGAGGTCGACGCTGCGAGCGCGCAGCTTCACCTTGTCGAGCGTGCCGATGATCTGCTCGATCGTCTCCGACACTGCGGCGACCAGCAGGCCGCTCACCTGGTCGTCATGCTGTGACAGCGGGAAGAAGTCGAGCACAGCCTGACTGGCCGGCACCGGCAGCAGATCCTGCACCTGGTAGGGCAGCGCCTCGCGCAGCAGGTCGGGCCGCATGGCCTGCGTGGTGTACTCGCGCACCAGGATGCGGCGGCTGGCCACGCCGAGCACGACGTCACGGCTCTTGAAGCGGGCCCCCGCCCACAGCTGTCGCAGGGCGACGGCGATGGTGCCCGCGTCGAGCACCTCGGAGTCCTTGGCCGCGTCGGG
Source organism: Microbacterium gallinarum (assembly GCF_014837165.1). GTDB lineage: Bacteria > Actinomycetota > Actinomycetes > Actinomycetales > Microbacteriaceae > Microbacterium > Microbacterium gallinarum. The sequence continues at coordinate 41,943 of NZ_JACSPM010000003.1, read as the reverse complement.
CGGCAGGGGCACCTCGCCGCAGGCGATCAGCTGCGGTGTGCGAGACACCGTGATCTCCGCGGCGCGGACGCTCTCCTCCGTGAGTTCCAATCCGACGATCGTTTTCCCCATGAACGATCTTCCTTTCTAGGTGCCCGAGTAGAGGCTGGTGTAGGCGTGGCCGAGCGCCTCGCCGGCGAAGACGCCAGTCCAGGCGCCGATGAGCATGAAGGGCCCGAACGGGATGGCGGTCTTGCGACCCGCGCGGTGGGTGACGATGAGCCCCAGCCCCACCACCCCGCCGACCAGGAATGCCGCGAACGCGCCGACGGCAAGAGCTCCCCAGCCGACCCAGCCCAGATAGAGCCCCACGACCCCGGCGAGCTTCACGTCGCCGCCGCCCATGCCACCGGGACGCACGAGCCGAAGCACGAAGTAGAAGAGGTACAGCGCGATCATTCCGACGACCGCGCGAAGGAGCGCCTCCCCGTCGCCGCCGAGCGCGGCCGCGCCGGTGAAGAGCACGAGCCCGACGACGTAGCTCGGCAACACGATGGCGTTCGGCAGCCGGTGCGTGTCGAGGTCGATGAGCGTCAGCGCGATGCTGATCGCCACGAAGTACAGGTACGCCGCGGTGACGAGCCCCAGAGCCCAGGATTCGCGAGCGGATGCCGCGGCCGTCGTGGCCAGAATCGACCAGGTCACCACGGCGAAGGCGACTGCGGTGAACGCCTCCACCAGCGGGTAGCGGGCGGAGATGGCCGCGCGGCACGACGCGCACCGCCCTCGCAGGGCGAGCCATCCCAGCACGGGCACGTTGTGCCCGGGTGCGATGGCGCTGTCGCAGTGCGGGCAGCGACTCTCGCGCGTGAGCGGGATGCCGGCGGGCACGCGGTAGACGACGACGTTCAGGAATGACCCGATCGCGAGACCGAAGACCCCCGCGAAGAGGACGAGCAGGATCTCCAGCGGCGTCATGTCAGAGCTCCGTCTGGTACAGGAGCGAGCCGATGCGCTGCACGAGGGTGCCCGTGGCCACGCCACCGCTGCCCTTGATCTTGCAGCCGAGCTGGTCGAACGCCGGGCTCCAGCTCATGGGCTGGCACGTGTAAGCGGTCTGGATGTTGCCGGTCGACTTCAGCTTGGTGCTGTCGTTCGTGTACAGCTGCCCGCTGAAGGACGAATTGACATTGCCGGTGAGTCCGCACGGCGAGTACACCATGATCCGCACGTCGCCGGTGTGCGTCCCGCTCACATCGAACCCGTCCGGCTTCATGCCGGCACCGTTGCCGCCGTTGCCGCAGTCGGGCGCGGGCTCGCCGTTGCGATAGGCGGTCGACTCGTCGGAGTGGATGAAGAGCAGCTGCCGGGTGCCGGACGCGGAGGTCAGCGTTCCGCTCAGGTTGACGTTCATGGTCGCGCCGGGCTTCACGATGAAGACCGCGTCTCGGGCAAGGTTGACGTTTCCGAGTGCGATGTCGACCGAGCTCTGGCCGGGGCCTGTCGAGCATCCGGTGAAATCGAAGACGATCTTGCTGCCGGCGGTCTGCAGCAAGGTGGTGAGGCTCGGGTTCGCGTTGTTCTTCAGCACGTTGCAGGTGCCCGAGTACGACGTGCCGAAGCCCGACGCGTTGCTCAGGTCGATCCACTTCGTCGCCGCCTTCAGCCAGTCGAGCGTGGGTTCGAAGGTGGGCGTGAAACCCGGGACCGTCTGCACATTCGGGGTGCCGGTGCCGCTGACGGTCCAGTTCGAGCCGACGGTGATGGTGTTGCGACTCGTGACGTTGCCGCCGACCGTCGCGGCGTCGTTCCCCTGATTGCTCAGAGTGACCTGGCCGATCGCGTTGATGTCCTTGCCCACCGACGTCGCGCCGTTCGAGCTGAGGCTCACATAGCTGTTCGACGTGATCGAGCCGGTGATCTTCGCAGCGCTGCTGCCGTTCTTGACGTACCCGTCCGACCACACATCTCCTTCGACGACGCAGCTGCTGCTGAGGTCGACGTCGCCGGTGAGCACATAGAGGTCACCTGTGAGCGTGGCGGCGTTGTTGCAGTGGAAGCTTCCGTCGCGCAGCACGAGGTCGCCGGTGTAGTGCGAGAGGCCGGCCTGGAATCCACCGGAGAAGTACGTGACGACTCCGCCCGGCTGCTGCGAGTACGTGACCTGCCACGGGTAGACCGAGTCGATCGTCGAGGTGGAGCCGTCGGTGCCGGTTCCCGTCGATCGGATGACGATGAAGCGTGTGCTCGACGTCGGGCAGCCCGGAGTCAGCCCGACAGCCGACGAAGGCTGATTGCCCGACGTCGTGTAGATGGTGCTGGTGTACTGCGGGTCGGTGCCCGAGAAGCTGGTGCCCGTGCAACCGGCCGCGATGGCGGCGACGGCGACGTCGCGTCCTGATTCCGCTGCGACGAAGGACTGCGTCTGGCTGCGATTGTGCGCGTTCGCCTGGATGGTGAACAGGACGGATGCCGCCACCACCGACGCGACGATGAAGCCCACGAGCATCACGACGACCACCGTGATGAGCACAGCGCCCTCGTCGTCGCGGCGCGTGCGACGGAAGATTCGATCGATCACCAGCATGGCGAAGTCACCCCCGTGGAGGTCGAGCGGGTCGACACTTCTCCGGCGAACCGCACCGGCGCGGACTCGGTCTCGATGTCGAAGGTGTAAGTGACGGTCGTGCCGTCCTGTGCGAAGAACGGCGTCAGCCCGTTCTGCTTCACGCCCGAGTTCCACAGAGTCCATGACGCCGGGTCGAGCGGCAGTACTCCGGGCGCCTGCGCGAGACGCGCGGTGCCGGGAGCGAGGTAGAACGCCTGGCACTGCTGGGCGCCGGTAAGCGACGTGCGCACACGGAGCTCGTTCTCGTTCGTCACTTCGAACGCCAGGGCGTTGCGCATCGCGCGTTCGATCGTCGACCCCATCGACTGCCCTCGGTTCGTCGCCTCGCTGACGCTCGTGACGTCCTTCTGGGTGTTCCAGGAGTTGATGAGGATCATGGTGGTCGCGATCAGGATGGTGCTGGCGAGCAGCACGTAGACGATGAGCTCGATGAGCGAGATGCCGGCGTCGTCACGAGCGTCGTCGAGAGTCATGGGACGTAGATGACGGCGGTCGTGGTGGCGAGCGTGGTTCCCGAGGTGTCCACGGCGGTGAGTGAGATCTTCACGGTCTTCGACACAGCCGGACACGTGCCGACGGAGCCGGAGGTCGTGATCGTTTGGCCGGCCCCGTCCGTCACGCTGTTCGTGCTGGCGACCGCGGACAGAGTGGTGCACGTGGGCGTCTCGCGCGCTTCCTCGACGAGTGCGTTGAGTTCGCGTGTCGCGGTGGCGACCGCGGACTGCTGAGCTGAGTACCCAAGGCCGTGCAGCAACGCTGGGAGCAGTGCAACCGCGACCAGCGCTAGGAGGAAAGTGGCAATCATCACTTCAACGACGCTGAATCCCGCATCCGACGCGGCAGCCGAGTTTCGATCCATGGAGTCCTCCGAGGCATTGGCTGAGAGGTTGGGGGTCGGCGACCCGACCCCCAAACCGGGTGCTGCTAGGACCCGCAGCCCGGGCCGGCGTAGGCGGTCTTGGTGCTCACGACCGCCTTCACGCAGACGTTCTCAATGGTGGTAGGCGTCTCGGCCGCACCCGCCGTGGAGTTGTTGACAGTGGACACAGAAGTCGCTTCACCCCCGACCAGGTTGCTGACGTCGACGGTCTTGTTCTGCGCCAACTGCGCGGCCACCTGGGTTGCGCCGTTGGCAGCGACCGACGATGCAGCGTTGGTTCGAGCCTGGTCCGAAATATTCAGGAAGATCGGGATCGCGATCGCGGCGAGGATGCCGAGGATCACGACGACGATGATGAGCTCGATCAGCGAGAAGCCGCCGTCCTCGCCCCGCTCCTCGCGCTGCTTGCGAAGGGCGTCCATGTAGTTCTTGATTGATGCACGCATGTGCGCTGTCTCCCCTGTAAGTGGTGATTGAAGACAGCCCTGATGAACCGCGCGACAAGAGCACGGATGTCACCGCACCGACGAGCGGCACAGCGAGACCACGCGGCAGCGTGGCCGATCGAAAACCCCAGTTTCGTGTAAAACCCCAGTTTTGCGTCCCAGCACTTCATCAGAGCCGGGTCTGGAACGCACGCACCGGAATGCGTGAATCCCCTCCCAACCAAGAGCATGGGATAGCCCCGTCACCCTTGTCAACGCGCGCTGCCTCAGCGTCGACTCAGGAACGCCTCAGGCATGCGCTTTCCTATTGACTCTGCTCAAGATCCCCGGGAGTTATCGGGAACCGCACGAGCTCGCGGAGCGAGGAGGGAGTCGCTGAGGCACAGCACAGCGACCGAGCTCAGCCGTCCAGCACGTCGAGGCGCACGAGCACCGGGCCGCCGTCGACCAAGCCCTCGGCATCCCGCACCGCCTTCTTCAGCGGCAGCACGTACGAGCCGCTCTGCGACGACGGGAAGATCGACGTCGACCACTCCGAGCCGCCGACGCGCGCACGCACCCGCACCGAGCCGAAGCCGCGGTAGGGCCGCGGGATCTCGCGGATGTCTTCGCTCAGCTCGGGCGGCACGGCCGTGAAGAACCAGGCCGAGTCGTCGCGGGCGTCCCACCGGAAGATCTCGCCCTCGAACTCGATGATCATGCTCCGAGGCTACTCACCACCGCCGACGCGGTCCGACCCCGTCGCCGGTCCCCCGCTGCCGGCGAAGTACAGCCAGACGATGGGCACGATCGAGCCGACCGCGACCATCGACAGGAACGGCAGGACGAGCTGCGGCAGGAACGAGCAGGGGAACGCCAGCACGAGTGCCGTGGTGACGAAGCCCGGCGCCGCCACCATCGTGCACCAGGCGCCTGATCCCATGATCAGCCAGCCGATCGCGGCCACCATCGCCAGCGCCAGGGCGCCGATCATCAGCACCATCGCGTCGTTGACCACGCACACCTGCGGCTGCATCTCGACCGGACGCAGCCGGTAGATGCCCCACCACAGCAGCAGCAAGGCACCGAGCACGCCGACGGTCCAGATCAGCGCGAAGAGCACCCGTCCCCACAGTCGCGGGTGCTCTCTACCCGAACGCCGCGACCCCGCCATGGCGATCGACGAGCCGCTGCAGGCAGTTCGACCAGCCCTCGATGTGGTTGTCGCGCTCGTCGGCCGACACGAACCCGGAGTGACGCACGATCACCCGGGTCGAGGCATCCGCGGCTCTCTCGAGCGTGAGCTCGGCGTCGGTCGTGTGGTCCTCACCCTCCCACCGCCACTCCAGCCGCAGCCGCGACGGCGGTTCGGCGGCGAGCACGCGGCCCAGCACGGCGAGGCCGGCGACCTGCGAGCGGACCTCCCACCGCCCGAGCTCGACCGGCTCGACGACGACCTCGGCCTCGAGGCGCGGCGGCCAGTACCACTCGGCCAGCCGCGAGGCATCCGTCAGATCACTCCAGACCTCTTCGACGGATGCCGCCACGAGCGCGCTCTCGATCATCTCGAACATGCCCGTCACCGTAGCGCAGGGCGCCGACGCGGCGGCAGGGCTACTTCTTGAAGCTCACGTCGAAGGTGTGGGTCGTGCCGTCGCTCAACGTCAGCACGAACTGACCGGTCTTCTTCGCCCACGCCTTGTCGGTCTTCCAGACGTAGGTGTAGCGGTCGGCGCTCGCGTCGTAGGTGAGCCCGCTGCGTCCGGCGGTCACGGCGTCGAGCAGCTCGCCGGCCGGGTTGGCGTCCGTTCCCTCGATCACGAACTTCGCCGACGTCACGACCTCGAGTCCCTGGTCGCCGCCGAGCGAGAACGACACCGGGATGGCCTGACCCGCCTTGGCGACGTTCGGCTCCGCCATCGACACCGGGGCGAAGAAGCCGTCGAAGTCGAAGGTGTCGGGGAAGCCCAGGGCGAAGGGCGAGAAGCTCGTCGTGGCGCCGCACACCCTGCCCGGCTCACGGGTCGTCGTGATGTTGAACCACCGGCCCTGCGCGCTGTCGTAGTGGTGGAGCCACGGCGGATCGCCGGGCAGATTCGCCGTGCTGTAGGTGAAGCACACCTCCACCGGCTCGGTGAAGGTCGCCGTCGTGGAGATGTGGAAGTAGAGCGGGATGCCGCCCCCCACGAGCTGGAAGCCGTCGGGCGCCGGACCGGTGCCGGTGACGGTCACGGTCGTCGTTCCACCCGACGCGGTGGCGGGGTAGGTGATGCTCGCGGAAGTGGATCCGAGTGGGATGTCGGCGGTGTCCGCCCCCGGCTGGGTCTCTGCCGACTCTGCGTTCGGCGGCTCCGTCACCAGGAAGTCGCCATAGCTTCCCGCCGGCCAGTACCGCTCGGCCGAGTCGCCGATGACGAGCTGATAGGTGCCGTAGGGCAGCGATGCGGGCAGCGTGAAGTCCGCGGTGAGGGTGCCGTCTGCCGCGACGATGTCGGTGCCGACGTGCGTCGCATTGACCGGCAGACCGCCGCCGAGCAGGAAGAAGTAGAAGTAGTCCAGATTCGGCGCGATCCACAGCTCGAGCTGTTCCCCGGGAGTGAGTCCGGACGCGGTCGCCGTCGCCGACAGGCCGGGGAAGAGATCAGGCGACCCGCCGCCGCCGTCGACCGACGCGCGTTCGCCGATGAGAGCGGAGATGTCATCGACGACGAGACTCTCGAGGTTCGCGCCGACGAATCGGCCCGGCACGACGAGAGAGTCGAGCGTCGCGACGAGAGGTGTCACGCCGTCGATAGGCGGCTCGCTCAGCTCGAAGATGCGCATCGTGTGGCCGGTCCACATCGGCAAGGCCATGGACCACACGTTTCCCTCACCATCGTCGGTCGAGAACGACTCGCCGGGATCGAGGCTGAGCCAGAAGGTGTCGATGAAACCGCCCACCGCTTCTTCGGTGACGCCCCACGTTTCGAGTTCCCAGAGCGGATCGACCACGCCCTGCTCGGTCAGGTCCATCCCCAGACCGAAATGCTTCGTCTCGCCTGAGTCGTTGACGAAGTCGGCGCGGATCAGCGGAAGCGGCTCCTGCAGTTCGGCTCCGCCGAAGGGCGACGTGGTCGACGACATCGCCGTCTGCCAGGTCACCGTGACCTCGTTGACCGACTTCGGATATCCGGCTACGGTCGTCCAGTCGAGTGGCGGATCTTCGGCCATCGCCGGGGCGGCGGTCAGTCCGGCGGTCAGCAGCGCGGCGGCCAGAACGACCGCCGAGGCTGTGCGCGCGCGGGTACGTGAAACGGCCATGTCGGCCCCCTTGCGTTCGGCGCTTCCCCAGCGCTCCGAGCAGCGACCCCAGGTCGCTTGGCGCACATGTTCCACCCGCCAGGTGCGCGTGTCAAGGGTGTCCGCGGTGGGGCCGGGGCACGGAACGCCGGAAAGCGCTCCGCACCGGCATCGACACCGGGGCCGATGCGTCAGCGCCCGAATTCAGGTGCCCAGTCGTCGGTGTCGGGCGTCCACTCGTCGGTGACGCCGGCCGCGGCATCCGCTCTGCTCGTACTCTCTTCACGGCGGCGCCACGATGCGCCTTCGGGCCAGCTCGCGGCGAAGGTCGTCGCAACCTTGAAGATCCGGCGCGAGAGTCCGCCGACCGTCTGCAGCGGACGCGCCGAGACCGGCATGAGCAGTTGCGGGTCGTAGCGCACGCCGTCCGCAGGACGCAGCCGAATCGAGAGGTCGAGGTCGTCGTGGATCGCACCGTTGTCGCGATCGACGCGGTCGCGCATGCGCTCCCAGACGGTCGAGCGCATCGCGAAGTTCGATCCGAAGACGAGCGGCACGCCCAGCCACTTGCGCACCCAGTAGTGGCCACCGCCGATGTACCAGCGCTCGCCGAGATAGTTGGTGAGGGGGCTGCCACCGTAGAACTCCGCGCCGCCGGTGAGCACGCCGAGGCCCGGATCTGACACGAATGCGCGTACGAGCCGGGCGATCCAGTCGGGATGCGGCCGTGAGTCGGCGTCGAGCCGGGCGATGACGTCGGCGTCGGACATCGCCTCGTCGTACCCGCGCGCCGCGGCCGGCCACACCCCCACCCTCTCCTCCTCGACCAGGACCGCGCCGTGCCGCCGTGCGACGTCTGCCGAGTCATCCGTGCTGCCGTTGTCGACGACGATCACGCGGTCGGCCGGATGGGTCTGCTGCTCGAGCGCGGTCAGGCAGGCATCGAGGAAATCGGCATCGTTCCGGCACGGGATGACGACCGTGACACGAGGGACGAGGGGCACACGCACACCATACTCTCGCCCCGCACGACGGCTCGGCGCGGCGCCGAAGTTTCGAGAAATCCTTGCTTCACGTTCCCGCTAGTAGTATATTTGTTCGTGTCGGAAGTGCCCAACCGCTGAAGAAGCGGCCCGATAGCGGCAGATTGGTCAATCGCGCGCAGACGGGAGGCACTGTCATCTTCGAATCTATGGACGATCCGATCGGCGGTCTCGCCGATGCGTTGGCGATGGTGACGGATGTCTGGGCCACCGATCCGCGCGGCACCCACGTCGATGTCGATACTCTCGATCACGCCGAACTTGTGTCCCTCAACAACGCGATCGGTGCACTGCGTCGACGCGTCGAGGCTGTCCACGCGCGGGTGGCGTCCGAGATCGCGCGGCAGTCACGCCCCGAACTCGGCTCCGAGGGGCTCGCCAAGAAGAACGGCTACCGCAGCCCCGCTGTGCTCATCGCCGCCACCACCGGCACCACGGTCGGCGACGCCGCGAGACTCGTCGCCGTCGGCGAAGCCACCGCTCCTCGTCGCACGTTCACGGGAGCGGATGCCCCGGCCCGCCACCCTCACGTCGCCGAGGCCCTCTCTGCCGGGCGCATCGGCATGCCCGCGGCGTCGGTCATCATCTCGATGCTCGACCGGGTGGCGCTGCGCGCCGGCCTCGACGAGCGCGACCAGGCCGAGCGGATGCTCTGCGCGCAAGCCCAAGGGCTCGCCCTCGACCAGGTCGGCAAGCTCGTCGCACGCGCTGAAGCCTGGCTCGACCCCGACGGCCTCGAGCCGCAGGAGCAGCAGCTCCGCGGCGAGCGCAGCCTGCTGATGTTCGAGCGCGGTGGCATGGTGCACCTCAACGCCAAGCTCGACCCCGAGTCGGCTGCGCCGGTCAAGGCCGCCCTCGATGCCATTGTGACGGCCGAGTTCCGCAGCGAGCGTGCGTGCGCCGGTGGCGTCGGCACGGATGAATCGGATGCTGCGCGCGATGGCGATCGGCACGGCACCGGCGATCACCGCTCCGGCGTGGCGGCTGCCTCTGTCGCCTCACCCGCCGATGCCGATACACCGCGTCGCACACTCCCCCAGCGCCAGGCCGACGCCCTCGTGCTCCTCGCGTCGCACCTGCTGGGCTGCGGCTCCGCCGATCAGCCGATCGAGGGTGCGACGGTCATCGTCCGCGTCACTCTCAGCGATCTGCGAGACGGCACGGGCAGCGCAACCATCGACGGCATCGAACGCCCGGTGTCGATCGCCACCGCCCGGCGCATGGCGGCGTCGGGCGGCGTGATCCCGTGGGTTCTCGGCTCCCGAAGCGAGATCCTCGACTGGGGCCGCCGCAGGCGCCTCTTCACCCCCACCCAGCGGCTGGCTCTGGCTGAGCGCGATGGCGGCTGTGCGATGTGCGGTCTGCCGCCCGGCATGACGAAGGCGCATCACATCCGATGGTGGGCGCGGGATGCCGGACCGACCGACCTCGACAACGGCGTCCTGCTCTGCGAGACCTGCCACCATCGCATCCACGACAACGGGTGGGAGATCGAGATCGAGGGTCGCGGGGTCGACGGGCGGGTGTGGTTCATCCCGCCGGCGCACGTCGATCCCGGGCGGGTTCCGAGACTCGGCGGCAAGGCGCGGTTCGGGTGGGCGGCGTAAGCGACGGGCGTGTGGCGGGAGTAGTCGGCAGGCGTCTGGAGGCTGGCGCAGGTGGCAGGCCCGGCGGGCGGCGTAGGCGTCAGGCGTGTGGCGGGGCGGCTCTCACCGGGACTGACGCGACTGTCCGCACCGGGGTCTACCCTGACCCCATGGATGCAGCCGGCACCACGCGCGACCTGCGCATCGTCCCCGCCAACGAAGCCTCGTGGGATGACCTGCAGGCGATCCTCACCGGCACCGCCGGGCAGTGCCAGTGCCAGCGGCAGCGACTCGGCGACCACGACTGGTGGTACATGCCCGTCGCCGAGCGCGGCGCGATCCTGCGCGAGGAGACCCACTGCGGCGACCCCCGGGCGACCGAGACCATCGGCATCGTCGCCTACCGGGGCGAGGAGCCCGTCGCCTGGTGCGCGGTCGACCGCCGCGGGGTGTACGGCCGGCTGCGCGGCTCGCCCGTGCCGTGGAAGGGCCGCTCCGAAGACAAGGACGACACGACAGTCTGGGCGATCGCGTGCATGATCGTCCGCAAGGGGCACCGCGGCGAGCGCCTCACCTACCCGCTCGTCGCTGCTGCCGTCGAGTTCGCCCGCGAACGTGGCGCATCGGCGATCGAGGGCTACCCGCTCGTGACGGGCGGTGCGCAGATCATCTGGGACGAACTCAACGTCGGCCCCGTCGGACCGTTCCTGGCCGCAGGATTCCGCGAGGTCGCCCACCCCACAAAGCGCCGACTCGCCATGCGGATCGACTTCTGACCTTTCACCCGAGGCGGGTGACGCAGCACCGCCATGGCGTGCAGAACGATGAAGTCGCCAGAGATCGCACCCTCGCCGATCTCACCGTCCGAAGGGATCGACATCATGTCCAACACGCAGCGCACCGGATGGGCGGGCTGGGCAGTCTTCGCCGGCATCCTCATGATCATCGCCGGAGCCCTCGCGGCGCTCAACGGCCTGAATGCCGTCCTGTCGCCCGTCGAGAAGTGGGCGGTGTCCTCCGAGGCGGGCACCTTCCTGTTCGACGTCGAGATCTGGGGATGGTGGCACCTCATCCTCGGCATCGTGATCCTCGTGGTCGGCATCTTCGTGCTCCGCGGGGCCGCGTGGGCCCGGGTGATCGCGGTCATCCTCGTCGCCCTCAACGCCATCAGCCAGCTCGCGTTCTTCAGCGTGCAGCCGTGGTGGGCGCTCATCGTGATCGCGCTCGACGTCATCATCATCTACGCCCTGACCGTGCACGGTCGGGAGCTCCAGGAAGGCTGACCTCAGCCGACCGCCGAGCACGAAGGGCGCCGCACCCGGCCAGGGTGCGGCGCCCTTCTCTTTGTTACCGCGACCGCGATCTGCGCCCGAGCCGGGCGAGGGTTCCCCGGAAAACTCGCCCTTGAAACCGCTCCCACAGTTTGGTTACTGTCCTGTAAGTAGGCGGCATTCCTGCCGCGCGACATCCCTCGACGAAGAGAGACATTCGCATGACCACCCCCACGCACCACCGCCGGAAAACACGGATCGCGGCCGTCGTCACGGGCGCGACACTCGTTGCCGGAGCCTTCATGGCTGCGCCGGCCGCGGCCGCGCCGCCGCGTGCCGTCGACCCGTTCGACCCCGACCTCGGTCCGAACGTGACCGTGTACAGCCCCGACACTCCCGTCGACCAGATCGAAGCCGAGCTCGACGCGCTGGCCGATCAGCAACGCGACGCCGAGATGAGCTCGGTGCGCCGCGCGGTCTACTTCCTGCCGGGCCAGTACGGCACCGCCGACAACCCGCTGCAGTTCGACGTCGGCTACTACACCGAGGTCGCCGGGCTCGGCGCCTCCCCTACCGACGTCGACATCAACGGCTCGATCGAGGTCTACAACCGCTGCCTCACCGCCGACAACTGCATCGCGCTCGTCAACTTCTGGCGGACGATCTCGAACCTCTCGCTGCAGGTGAACAGCCTCGACGACGACGGATGCCGCGCCAGCGCGAACTTCTGGGCGGTGTCGCAGGCCGTATCGATGCGCCGACTCGACATCTCGGGCGCCAACCTGTCGCTCATGGACTACTGCACCGCCGGCCCGCAGTTCGCCAGCGGCGGGTTCATCGCCGACTCCCGCCTGCCGTTCGTCGTGAGCGGCTCGCAGCAGCAGTGGCTCACGCGCAACAGCGAGGTCGCCGGCTGGTCGAACGGCGTCTGGAACCAGGTCTTCTCCGGTGTCGTCGGCGCCCCCGATGACGCCGGATTCCCCGACCCGCCGTACACGACGATCGACGAGACTCCGCTCAGCCGCGAGAAGCCGTACCTCTACGTCGACGACGAGGGTCGCTACAACGTGCGCGTGCCCGAGGCGCAGTCCGACACCCGCGGGGTGAGCTGGGCCGACGGCATGACGGCGGGGCGCAGCATCCCGATCACCGACTTCTTCATCGCGAAGCCCGGTGACTCGGTGAAGGACATCAACAACGCGCTCGCCCGCGGCCAGCACCTGCTCCTCACTCCCGGCGTCTACGACATCGCCCAGACGATCGACGTCAAGCGCGCCGACACAGTCGTGCTCGGCATCGGCCACGCGACGCTCACGGCTGTGGGCGGTGCGGTTCCGCTGGAGGTGAAGGATGCCGCGGGCATCGTCATCGCCGGGGTCACCATCGACGCCGGCACCGAGCTCTCGCCCGTTCTGCTGCGGGTCGGCAAGGCGAAGGGCGGCAAGCCGCTGGGAGCCGCGAACCCGATCACGCTGAGCGACGTGTACTTCCGCGTCGGCGGCCCGCACATCGGCAAGACGACCACCGCTCTCGAGGTGAACTCCGACAACGTGCTCATCGACCACACCTGGGTGTGGCGCGGCGACCACGGCATCGAGGGCTTCGACCCGACCGACGGCGTCAACGGCGATAACGAGCGCTGGGCCACCAACACCGGCACGAACGGGGTCATCGTCAACGGCGACAACGTCACGGCGACGGGCCTGTTCGTCGAGCACTTCCAGAAGTACAACACGCTCTGGAAGGGCGAGAACGGCCGCGTGATCCTGTACCAGAACGAGCTGCCGTACGACCCGCCCACCCAGGCGGACTGGACGCAGCCCGACGGCACGCTCGGCTACCCGGGCTACGTCGTGGACGCGAAGGTGAAGAACCACCGCCTCGACGGAGCCGGCGTGTACGTCTTCAACCAGAACAACCCGTCCATCATCACGGCGAACGGATTCTCGGTGCCGGAGACGCCCGGCGTGCAGCTTCACCACATCATGACGGTGAACCTCAGCGCCGGCACGATCCAGCACGTCGTCAACGGCGTCGGCGGTCAGGCAGACAACACCAACACCGGCGCGCCGCAGTACCTCGTGGACTACCCCGCGCCGTAGAACGGCGAGCGGATGCCTCGGCCCGGGACTTCCGCCGGGCCGAGGCATCCGTCATTCGTGCCGCCTCTTCCGCAAGAGGGTGAAGTTGCGCCATGATCTCCCTCATCGGTGGGGCGTGATCGATGGGGGACACACATGGCCGAGATCGACGACCTGGTTGCGGCATTCGAGAAGCTCCTCGCGCTCGAGAAATCGCGCGCCGAGCTCGAGACGACGCAGATCGCCAACGAGCAGTCTCGGATCGCTCTCGAGACGACCCGCATCTCGAACGACCAGGCACGCGTCAGCATCGAGACCACGCGGCTGGCGCAGCGGCAGTCCGAGCTCGGTCTCGAGACGACGCGGCTGTCGAACGCGAAGGCCGACGAGGAGAACCGCGCAGCGCGCGTCACCAACTACCGCGACCAGCTCTCGAAAGCAGTCCCCGACTTCAGCTCGCTGGCCAAGAACACCGTCACATTCTCGGACGGCCGCGCGCTCCGCCAGGGTGAGGCGACGGCGCTCGCGCTTGGAACGGCGGCCGCCGACGTCGCGGCGGGCCTGGCCGCGGCGCTCACGGACAAGAGCATTCCCGCTGACGTTCCCCTTTTCGTGACGTCGGACCCGAACATCTCGACCCGGCTCATCGGCTATCAGCGGATCATGGACGAGGGCTCGGTGCTCGAGCAGGAGCTGGCCCGCACGAGCACCGAGCTGGCGGAGGCCGCGAAGCTGCCGGACGGCGGGCCGAGGCCGTTCGGCGCGCTCGGCCCCGATCTCGCCCTCGCGGCCGCCGGAGCCCTGGGCACCGCCATCACGGAGGTGGCATCGCTCTTCGAGCAGGACGTCGCCGTGCGGACGGCAGAGTTCGACGTGCCCGCCGTCACCGTGCACGCGGCCGTGATCTCCGCGTTGCTGGAGACTGAGGACATGCGCGAGGTGCGTCACGAGACGCTCCGCGCACCGGTGATCGCCGATTCGCCGCTTCTCGCCGTCGTTCGGCGGATCATCGAGGGCGATCTCGCCGCCGCTGAGCTCACGAAGACCGTGGACGATCTCGTCACCGCGCTGGGCGATCCCGCCGCCGACCTGAAGAAGGCGAAGGCCGACCTGGCCGCAGAGAAGGATCAGGACAGCGCGAAGGCTCGGAGCGCGCAGGAGCGCATCGAGCAGGCTGAGAAAGACAGCGATCGCCTCGCCGGCATCACCCCCGCGCTCGCCGCAGTCAAGGCTGTCGTCGAGCGGATGAACGCCTTCACGACGCGCATCACGGGCGCTCCGACAGGTGGCGGCCAGACACCGCTCGAGGCCGCCCTGTCGATCGAGTTCGCGGTCAGGCCCGCATCGACGGCGGTGGGCGATCCTCCCACACCCGATGAACAGCAGCGCGCGGCGGCTGCTGAGCTCGCCGTCCCGTTCATACTCGTGATCACGGGCGCCAAGGCGGAGTCGAGCCAGTTCGTCGTGACGCGTCGCATCTCGGCACCGCGCCTGCAGACGGCCGTCGCAGTCGGGTTCGACTACTTCCTCGTGCGCGGCGACAGGGTGCACGCCGCCGGCCGCGGTATCGGCAATGGCGCGTACCACGCCCTCATCGACAAGACCGGGGCTGACTGGACCTCCGTCGGCGCGCTGCCCACCTGAACCTACGGCGACGGAGCACCAGGGCGAAGCAAGACGCCGCGCCCGTCCTAGGATCGAGCGCATGTCGCTCGCACCCGACCGCCGCTCCCGTCCGTCAGGATTCGATGCGGCCGAGCGCCCGCGCGACCTCTCGCGGCCGCTGCCGGCGGCGCTCAGCTGGTGGCCGCTGGCCGTCTTCGCGGGGGTGTTCGCGGTCGCGTACGTCGTGCTCGACCTCCCCTGGTGGATGCCCGCCCTCTATGCCGTGATGAGCCTGCTGGCATTCGCCGCGTACGGCCTCGACAAGTCGGCCGCCCGGCGCGCGGGTCAGCGGGTCTCGGAGCAGACCCTGCTCGCACTCGGACTGCTCTGCGGATGGCCGGGCGCCGTCATCGCCCAGCAGCTCTTCCGCCACAAGACCCGCAAGCGATCGTTCCGCCGGGCGTTCTGGCGCACCGTCGTGCTGAACCTGCTGCTGCTCGGCTCGTTCGTCGCCCTCGCGAGGCTCCGCGGCTGGGACCTCACGCTCCGGCTCTGACCGACCTCACCAGAGCGGGTGGATCGCCTCGCGCAGCCGGAAGTCGTACACCTCGCGCACCACGGCATCGAATGCGTCGACATCGAAGCCGCCGTCGATGAGGGCCGCGGCATCCGCATTCGACTGCGCTTGACGCACGTTGCGCGCACCCGGGATCACCGTCGTCACGCCCGGACGCGATGCGATCCACGCGAGCGTCGCCGCCGGCAGCGTCACGCCGTCGGGCAGGGCGGCGGCGAGCGCATCGGCGGCCTCGAGACCGAGCTGGTAGTCCACGCCCGAGAACGTCTCGCCTCGATCGAACGCCTCGCCGTGACGGTTGTAGGTGCGGTGGTCGTTCTCCGCGAACGTCGTCGACGCGGTGTACTTCCCAGAGAGCAGACCCGACGCCAGCGGAACCCGCGCGAAGATCGCGACCCCCGCAGCCGCGGCTCCCGGCAGCACCTCGTCGAGCGGCTTCAGGCGGAACGGGTTGAAGATGATCTGCACGTTGGTCACGTTCGGCCGCGCGATCGCGGCGAGCGCCTGCGCGCACGTCTCGACCGAGACGCCGTACGCCGCGATCCTGCCGTCCGCCACCAGGGCGTCGAGTGCCTCGTACGTCGCGTCATCCTCGATCACGGCCGACGGCGGGCAGTGCAGCTGCACCAGGTCGAGCGTGTCGACGCCGAGGTTGCGGCGCGACCGGTCGGTCCACGCGCGGAAGTTCTCGGGCGTGTAGTTCTCGGGCTCCTGCGCGAGGCGCCGGCCCATCTTCGTGGCTACCGTGATGTCGGTGCGCCCCGCGAGGAAGCGTCCGATGATCGACTCGCTCCGCCCGTCGCCGTACACGTCGGCGGTGTCGAAGAGGGTGACGCCGTGGTCGACGGATGCCGCGAGCACAGCCGTCGCGTCCTCCTCGGTGACCGCGCCCCAGTCGGCGCCGAGCTGCCACGTTCCGAGGCCGATCGCCGAGACCTGACGGGCGGTGCGGCCGAGCGGGCGCTGCTTCATGGGGGATCCTTCCGACAATGGCCGCCTCGAACGAGGCACCGCGATCCAGCATGCCAGGTTGCCGGAGGGTCAGGGGTTGATGATGACCGGCGTCCCGTGCGGCAGCTCGGCGAGCCGGGCGATCGCGTCGGGATCGAGCCGGATGCACCCGTTCGAGATCGGGCCGGAACGCTCATCGTGGTAGTGGAAGGCCGTGACCGCGGCATCCGCTCCCCCGAATCCGTCGAGGGTCGGCGACTGCACTCCGAGGTAGATGATCGGATGCCCGCGGGTGTACCAGAACTCGGGAACGACGCGGGTCGTCATGATGAACGTTCGGCCGAGCGGCGTCGGGGTGATGTCGGTTCCCCAGCCGAAGTCGGTCGCGATGCGCTCGGGCACCCCGTCGCGCACGATGTCGACCGTGCGCGCGGCGATGCTCACCTCGACCGCGGTGTCGGTCGAGCCTAACTCGACGTCCTGCGCCCGCAGCCAGCCGCTCACCTGGGCGGCGTCGCCCTTCGACGGCACCGCCTGCCGCCCGGTCAGCAGCACCTTGACCCAATGGTCCTGCCGCTCGACGACCGGCAGCGTCGTGCCGTCGTACGGGAACTCGCGCGGCACGTAGGCGACGGGCTCCGCGGTGGGATCGGCCCAGACCGGGGCGCCGATCCCGAGCGCGAGCGCGGTCTCGCCGGTGGCCTCCGTGAACGGGTCGTCGTCGAGCGGAAGCTGCGGGATCACGGCGAACACGTTCACCTGCGGCAGCTGCGTCACGTCGTACTGCGCCGTGTTCGCGGGGAATCCCGTCGGCGTCGGAGTGGGCGTCGGGGTCGGTGTGGGCGTCACCGTCGGGGTCGACGTCGGAGACGGCGCCGCCGCAGACGGCGCGTCCGGGCTCGCCAGCAGCGCGGCCGCGACGACGCCCGCGACCACGAGCATGATCGCCGCCAGCAGCAGCCACCCGATCCGCTGACGACGCGCGCCGCCGCGCGGCCCGGCGGACTCACCCAGATCGGCGCCCCGTGGCGCAGCATCCCCCATGCACTCAATGGTCGGTGCGGGTGACGGATGCCGCAACCCGAGCACTATGTCGGTGTCGCCGACTCCTCAGCCCGACGCGGGTCGGCAGTCGAGGTGCCGCGCAGGACCGCGACGACCGCGTCCGCCCCGACGAGGACGACGATGGTCACCACATAGACGAGAAGATCGCGGCCGTCGAAGACCGTGCCGAACACGAGCATCGACGCCGGGAAGATCGCGCCGAGCTGCATCGGGATGCCGGTCAGCTGGAAGAACTCGATGACGATGCACCACGCGGCGGCGAGCGCGCCGACGGAGAGCGGCGCGAGGCGCGGGGCGACGATCACGACCGCAAGATATGCCGCGCCGGCGTACAGGGAGTCGCCCGCGATGTCGGTCACCGCCGTGTCGGGCAGCAGGGCATGGACGGCGAGGCCGGCGACGATCACGGCGGCGAGGAGCACGACCGCGATGACGCGGCGTGTCGTGCGGCGCGGGGCGGAGTCATCCATCCGGTCGATTCTTCCGCATCTCACGCAGGTGACGCACGCGCACTCGGAGCTAGTTCGGTCGCCGACGCTCGACGGCGATCCGGTCGTGCAGACCACGGAACCAGCGATACTCGTACTCGCTGCGCGGCACGTTCAGCGCACGCGTGCACCACTCGAGAGTCTCCGCACGTGTCCACGCCCCTTCGCGAATGAGGCGGGGGATGACATAACGGTCCAGGCGACCGCCGAGCCCGCCTTCATCACGCTGCGCCGCCGAGGCGCCCCTCACGCCTGGAACGTCGAACAGAGCCGGGAGCGTCGTGCGGATCAGCACGGGGTGAGAGTGCAGGTAGCCCCACAGCGAGGGCCGAGGGGCCCAGCAGATGAGGGCGAGGACCGCCCCCTGGTGCACCGGCGGGGCGATCAGTCCCCTCTGCGCCCAATCGAACATCGCCTCGATGCCCCGGTTGCCGTCCCACGCTTTCGGATCGGTCAGAAACCGCTCCGAGAACGCCGTCACGAAGAGCGGCAGGTCGTCCGGGAAGAGACGCGGAAGGAGGTCGCGTGCGACCGGACCGTCCATCGTGCGTTGACGGAGCGCGTGAGACCGCGATGCGGTGCCGAGCAGCGCGACCTGAGCGGCGTACCAGTGCTCATTGCCCAGTGCGCCGACCCATCGGCCCTCGGGATCGCGGGCCCCGCTCTGAGCCGCGAGCATCGCGTTGGCCTGCGGACGCACGAACCTGCGCAGCGGAGTCCGCTCTTCGCTCGCGTATCCCTCGAGCGCCTCGGTGATCTGCTCGGGCTGACCGTGCCGGAGTCCGGCCAGCACAGCCTCCGTCTTCGAAAGGATGCTCGGGGCGCTCAAACGGCACCCGTGCGTGGGGCGCAGGAATTCATCGCTCGATTCTGCACCACGAGAGTGCGACCCTCAGTTGGAACTGGTGCTGTGTCGGGAGAGCACCTACCGTTGACCCACGCGGCGCGCGTGAGTGGACTCCGACGATGGAGGACGGCATGTTCAGACGATCGGCAGCCCTCGCGGTAGCCGCACTGCTTCTCGCGGGCGTCACCGCCGGCCCGCCGGCGACGGCAGCCGACGAACTCGTCACGGTGAGCGGCACCGTGACCGGCGCGCCGGGCGACGACGACTTCTGGTTGACGTTCTCCTCGCTCGGCGGTGCCGACACCGTGCCCTACGAGCGTTACGTCGACGCGACGCCGGATTACACCGCACAGCTCCCTCCGGGTCGCTACCACGTGTACATCTCGACCGAGGAGTCGGCATCGGGGTTTCTCGGTGGTTCGCGCTTCGCTGCCGGCTCGGAGGTGCTGGTCGTGCCCGACGCCGGCTTGACGCGGAACATCACCCTGTCGGCTGCGGCGGGAACGATCTCGGGCACGGTGGCCGGCTTCCCGGCCGGGGTGAGCCACCTCATCACCGTCCAGGCCTTCGCCTACAATCCGACGACCCATCAGAGCGGTGGAGGCACCTACATCGCAACGCCCATCGGCCCGGGCGCGGACGGCACCTTCACTCTGCGCGGGCTCGCCCCGGGCGTGTACATCCTGCGCGGGTACAGCGAGCCGGACATCAGCGGCTTCGAACGCTACTTCCCGGAGCGGAAAGTCGCCAGGGTGACCGCCGGCGCGAACACCGACATCGGTGCGCTGACATTCGGCTACGTGCCGCTGACGTACACACGCCTCGCCGGCGCGGACCGGTACCAGACCGCCGCCGCCCTGTCTGCGAGGTACTACCGTGCCGCCGCCACCGACACGGTATTCATCGCGAGCGGTGCGGAATTCCCCGATGCGCTGAGCGCGGCTCCCGCCGCCGCCGCCAACCGGGCGCCCGTTCTCCTGGTCCCCCGCAGCGGGATCCCCGCGGCGGTCGCCGCAGAGCTGAAGCGGATCGGACCGAGCACGATCTACGTCATCGGTGGGACGGGGGCGGTGTCGAGCGGCACGCAAGCCGCGCTGCGCGCGTATGCCGGCACTGTGGAGAGGATCTCGGGCGCCGACCGCTACGCGACGTCGCGCGCGATAGCCGAAAGGTTCTTCAGCGACCCGGCCGTGGCCTACTTCGCCACCGGACGGAACTTCCCCGACGCCCTCGCCGCGGGTGCGGTCGCGGGGGCGCTCGGCGGCCCGCTCGTGCTCGTCGACGGAACGCGGACATCGCTCGACCCAGCCACGCGGAGCCTCGTCAGCTCCTACTCTGCGTCGCTGCGGATCGCCGGGGACACCAGTGTGGTGTCAGCAGGGATCGAAGCGGATCTGATCTCGTTCGACCCGAACCTCACCCGCCGTAGCGGCGCCGACCGGTACGGGACTGCGACCTCTCTCGCCTCCGAGCTCTCGGCGGCCGCAGACACCCGGTTCTACGCCATCGGTTCAAGCTTCGCGGACGCCGCGGCGGCGTCAGCAGTCGCAGGAATGATGAAGTCGCCGCTGCTCCTGGTCGGACGCTCCTGCGACCCGAACTACCACTCGCTCGGGTTCACCTACGACCAGGGTCCACGCACTGTCGTGATCGCCGGCGGGACCGGGGCGGTTCCACCGTCGTCCCTTCGGAACTGCTGACGCGTTTCGTCAGCGCTTCCCGACCGGACGTCCGGCGGCTTCGAGAATGAGGTCCGCGATCTCGCGCGGGTGGGTGACGAGCGACAGGTGACCGCTGTCGAGCTCGATCTGCGTGGCGTTCATCCGCTTCGCCAGGAAGCGTTCCAGGTCGGGATCCGTCGTGCGGTCCTCGCGCGAGATGGCGTACCAGCACGGCTTGGTCTGCCACGCCGCCTCTGTCGTTCGTGAAGCGAACAACGTATCCGAGATCCTCCCCTGCACCGCGTACAGCACCTTCGCCTCGCCCGGATCGACGCCATTGGCGAAGTCGTTCACGAACGCTTCCTCGCTCAGCTGCGCGAAGCCGTCCGGTGAGTGGACGAGGCCCGCGCTCGCGGGCGCTGACGGGAACGTGCCGGCGAGCGCGCCATAGTCTTCGCCCGCTTCGGGTGCTCGGGCCGCGACGTAGACGAGTGCGGAAACGCGCGGATGCCCGCCCGTCTGGCTGATCACCGTGCCGGCCCATGAGTGCCCGACGAGCACGGTCGGGCCGCTCTGCAGATCGAGCGCACGGATGGTCGCCGCGGCATCGTCGTCGAGCGAGGTGAGCGGGTTCTGCACCGCCGTCACCGACATGCCCGCCTGCTGCAGAAGCGCGATCACCCCCGACCAGGAGGAGCCGTCGGCGTACGCGCCGTGCACGAGCACGACATTGTCTGCCCTTGAAGCGGGAACGGCTCCTCCGCTGTTCGCGCGATCGGTCACGGGGTTCTCCTTGGCCAGGGGTCGATGGCGAAGAACTTACACGGCCGCCGCCGGCCCGTGAAAGAGCAGGTTGAGGCGGTGAATCCCGCGCGACACGACGGGCGACAGCTCGCGGACGGCACCCCGAACGACAAAGGCTCGGAACCCGCGTCTCCGCGGATTCCGAGCGCCGGAGTCAAGCCACGCGCACGTCCCGGAGCTGCCTGCGGGAAGTGATGCCGAGCTTGCGGAAGCTGTTGCGCAGGTGGGATTCGACCGTGCGCGGACTCAGAAACAGCTGGGCACCGACCTCTCGCGACGTCGCGCCAGCGGCCACCAACCGCGCGATCTGGAGCTCCTGCGCCGTGAGCCCGCTGCTCTCGGGGGCAGTTCGCTTTCGCGGATGTTCGCCCGTGGCATGCAGCTCGCGCGCGGCTCGCTCAGCGAATGCATTGACGCCCATCCCTGACAGCAGCTCATAGGCGCTGCGGAGTTGTTCACGCGCTTGTTGGCGGCGCCCGTCGCGGCGTAACCACTCGCCGTAGAGGAGACGAGCGCGAGCACTCTCGCTGGCGATCCTCGTGATCTGAATTGCCTGACCGCTTCGAGGTACGACTCTTCCGCGGCTACTCCTGTGATCGTCAGTGCGCGGGAGCGCGCCTCCAAGCCCAGCGCCCAGGACGTGCCGCTGGCCCGGGCCCGCACGCTCAGCCGTTCGAGAGCCCGCACCGCCGTCTCTGTCGCCGGCGCGCACGGAGGCCTCGATCAACTCAGGCAGTCCGATGGTGCTGAGGGAGAGTTCAGCGGAGACGCACGTCGCTGACGCAGCCTCACGCGCGGTGGAGTACTCGCCGAGACCGTTGTGGAGCACAGCGCTCGCGTAATGGGCGAACGCATCCCCAAGAGCAAGCAACGCCGCCGCACCGTTCCGCTCGACGCCGTCCACCCGGGCACCACGGCGCTCCTGCGTCAACTCGAGCCCGACAGGCGGCCAACCGGCTGGTGGCCGGTGCCGCCTGGGAGGACAGCGGGTATGTTGTCGTCGACGAGGTCGGTAGGCCGCTCCGCCCCGAGGTCTACAGCGACCGGTTCCGACGGCTGTGCGCCGTCGCAGGCGTCCAGTCGATCCGCCTGCACAGTGTGCGGCGCAGCCTGGCGCAGTGGCTGATCGCTGTGGGAGTCGCCCCGGACGCCGCCGCGTCACTGCTGGGCCACACGACCGAGGTGTTCCGCAACACCTACCTGCCGGAGGCGGGCGCGACCGGAATTCAGAGCGCGATAGCCGCACTCGCGCGCACCAGGAGGAGCGCTTGACGACCGAGAACGGTGCCAGCGCTCACATGATTCATGTGAGCGCTCGGCCGCGTAGGCGCCCCTCACGCGAGACTTTTCGCGTCATGTGAGCGTTCATGTGAGGCCACGAGAAAGCGCCCCCGAGAGATTCTGCCTCTCGGGGGCGTTTTCCTTGATTTTCCGGACCTTTTTCGACCCCCGGACTGGTCGGGATGACAGGATTTGAACCTGCGACCCCTTGACCCCCAGTCAAGTGCGCTACCAAGCTGCGCCACATCCCGAAGCCCGAGCCGGAGCGCGGACAACTCCCCTATGCTACCCGCTCCTCGGGCCGGTCGCGAACCGGCCACCGGTCCGGGCGCGTCGCCCCGCGTGTACCTCGGGCCGGTGTCTGTGTCGAGGAGTACCGTCGCCGCATGGCACAGATCACGATCGAGCCGGCCACGCCCGCACGCTTCGACGATGCCCAGCACGCCCTCACCGGCGGCGGCGACGGACGCCACTGCCAGTGCCAGTGGTGGACGATCACCAATGCGCAGTTCAACGCCCTGTCCACCGACGAGCGGCGAGAGCTGCTGCGCGATGAGATCGAGTCCGGGCCGCCCCCGGCACTCATCGCGTACGTCGACGGCGAAGCTGCGGGCTGGGTGCGCGTCGGACCACGCACTGCGCAGGTCCGGCTCTCGCGCACGAAGCTGTTCGCCGCCTCCGAAGAGCCCTGGAACGATGACACGGTGTGGGCGGTCAGCTGCTTCGTCGTGCGCAAGGAGCACCGAGGGGCCGGACTCAACGCCCAGCTGCTCGACGCCGCCATCGCGTTCGCCCGCGACGGCGGCGCCAGGGTCGTCGAGGCGTACCCCGTCGACCCCACTCTGGGTCGCAAGAAGTCGTCCAACGACCTCTATCACGGCGTCGTGTCGACCTTCCTGTCGGCCGGATTCCGCGAGATCGCTCGGCCATCCCCCGATCGGCCGATCATGGCACTCGATCTGAGCAGCTGATCTCCCGCCCGAATGCGACATCGGGGCCGTTCATACGTGGGACGATGGTGGTCGCCACGCTCGACGAGGAGGAAGATGTCGCGGCTGCTGATCGGTTTCATCCCCTATATGGCAATGTCGCTGGCGCATGTGGCCGCCCTCGCCGCCGGCGCACACGACGCGGCCGACCCGACGAAGCTGATGCTGATGCCGTTCCTGGCCCTCGCTGTCGTCTGGGGCGCGGATCGTTCGTGGACGCGCGCGCACACCCTCCTCGTCATCGCCATCGCGCTGTCGTGGCTGGGCGACGGTGCCGGGCCCCTCTTCGCCTGGCTGCCGACCGTGCCGATGATGCTGCTCTTCTTCGGCCTCGCCCACCTCTGCTACCTCTGGCTGTTCTGGCGCGTGCTCCCGGAGCGGCGCGTGCCCCTGTGGGCGCTCGGCTACGCGGTCTGGTACGTCGCGCTCCTGGCCGTGCTGTGGCCGAGCCTCGGCGCGCTCCTCGTGCCGGTCGCGGTCTACGGTCTCGTCCTCGGCGCCACGGCGGTCGGCGCGGCGCGCTGCCACCCGCTCATCGCGTGGGGCGGCCTGTTCTTCCTGGCCTCCGACTCGGTGCTGGCGTTCCGCCTCTTCATGCCCGAGGCATTGCCCGACTGGTCGAGCCCTCTGGTGATGGCCACGTACTGCCTCGGCCAGGGCCTGATCGCGGCCGGCGTGGTCGTGTCGGCGCGCCGCCTGCGCACACGCGCGGTCGACGACGCGGCGATGGTCGAGAAAGCACACGCATGACGGATGCCTCGGCACGCGTGGACTCGTGGCTGTGGGCCGTGAGGGTCTACAAGACGAGGTCCGCCGCGACCGCCGCATGCCGGGCGGGGCATGTGAGGGTGAACGGCGAGAAGGCGAAGGCCGCTCAGCCGGTTCGGCCCGGCGACGAGCTGCGCGTGCGCATCAGCGGCTTCGACCGCATCCTGGTCGTGCGCCAGACCATCACCAAGCGGGTGGGCGCGGTTCTCGCCGCCGAAGCCGTCGAGGATCGCACGCCTCCTCCCCCGCCGCGCGAGATGACCGCGTTCGTCCCGGTGCGCGACCGCGGCGCGGGTCGCCCGACCAAGCGTGAGCGCCGCGACATCGACCGCCTCCGCGGGCGCGACTGACCGCCGACCCGGCTGATCCACCCGGCCGTCAGGCAGGCGGGCCGATGAGATCGTGCAGCCAGCGGGATCCGCGGGCAGCGGCGCCGGCATCCGTCACCCTCGCCACCAGGTCGCGATCGCTCGTGACCACCGTGACCGTCCGCCCCGCCGAGACCGACCGCCGCACCTCGTCGACGATCGTGTCGTCACCGGATGCCTCGGCGCGCACCACCTCGACACCGGGGGCATCACCCGCCGCGCGGGCCTGACCCTCGAGGACGATGACCCAGTCGGGGAACCACACGTCTTCGGGAAGATCGAGCGATGCCGCCGTGACGCCTGTCTTCGTCAGCTCCGCGACGCGCCCGACCAGGCGGCCGGCGGCGCCGGGGCGGTCGCGCCACCAGCCCTCGGGCACGGAGCCGACCACGTTCGCAGCATCGACGATCACCGCGGGGCGCACGCCGAGGAGGGCGCGCAGCCGCTCCCACGAGGCGGCGAATCCAGGATGGAGCGGATGCCGCGTCACGTCGTCGACGGGAACCCAGGCGAGTTCGTGGCTCTCGGGATCACTGATCGTCGGCTCGAACGGGTGCACCACGTCGCCGATCAGCGTCGTGTAGCTCCAGTAGCCGAGGTCGA
Organism: Microbacterium gallinarum; assembly: GCF_014837165.1. Lineage (GTDB taxonomy): Bacteria > Actinomycetota > Actinomycetes > Actinomycetales > Microbacteriaceae > Microbacterium > Microbacterium gallinarum. Next base: position 16,763 of record NZ_JACSPM010000003.1, on the reverse strand, counting down.
GCACCGAGAGCAGGCGCGGGCGGATCGCGGCATCCGGAACTCCCGCTTCCTCCGCCGCCTCCCGCAGCGCGCCGTCGCAGGCCGACTCGCCCTCGTGGCGGGCGCCGCCGGGCAGCGCCCACGTGTCGCCGAAGTGACTCCAGGTCACCCGGTGCTGCAGCAGCACGCCCCGATCGGCGTCGACGGCGAGCAGCCCGGCGGCGCCGAAGCGTCCCCAGTAGCGCTCGCCCGTCGGGGCGACCACCCACGCGTCCCCGGGGTCGCGCGGCCCGTGGGGGCGGCGCGGCTCACCGGGAGCGGGAGGTTCGATCGTCACCCTGCCACCCTTCCACACGTGCCGCGCACCGGGCCCGGTCGTCCGTGTGCCGTGCCGGCCCCGACTCGGCTCCCGCTCAGCGCTGGCGGCGCTCGCGCACCCGCATGTTGATCACGATCGGCGAACCCTCGAAGCCGTACAGCTCACGCAGGCGACGCTGGATGAACCGGCGGTAGCCCGGGTCGAGGAACCCGGTCGTGAACAGCACGAAGGTCGGCGGACGCGTCGACGCCTGCGTTCCGAAGAGGATGCGGGGCTGCTTGCCGCCGCGCACCGGGTGCGGGTGCTCGTTGACGAGCTCCGACAGGAACGCGTTGAACTTGCCCGTCGGGATCCGCTGATCCCACGACTCGAGGGCGGTCTCCAGTGCGGGGACGAGCTTGTCGAGGTGACGGCCGGTGCGCGCCGAGATGTTCACGCGCGGGGCCCACGCCACGTGGGCGAGGTCCTGCTCGATCTCGCGCTCGAGGTAGCGGCGGCGTTCGATGTCCTCGAACGCGGGAGTGTTGAGCAGATCCCACTTGTTGTACGCGAGGACGAGCGCACGACCCGACTCCAGCACGAGGTCGATGATGCGGACGTCCTGCTCGCTGATGGGCTCGCTGACGTCGAGGACGACGACCGCGACCTCCGCCTTCTCGAGGGCGGCCGAGGTGCGCAGCGACGCGTAGAAGTCCGCGCCCTGCTGCAGGTGCACGCGGCGGCGGATGCCGGCGGTGTCGACGAAGCGCCACAGACGTCCGCCGATCTCGACGACCTCGTCCACCGGGTCGCGCGTCGTGCCTGCGAGGTCGTTGACGACGACCCGCTCCTCGCCGGCCGCCTTGTTCAGCAGCGACGACTTGCCGACGTTCGGACGACCGAGGATCGCGACCCGGCGCGGGCCGCCGATCTCGTGCTTCGCCACGGCCGACACCTCGGGGAGGACCTTCATGATCGCGTCGAGAAGGTCGGCGACGCCGCGGCCGTGGATCGCCGAGACCGGGAAGGGCTCGCCGAGACCGAGGTTCCACAGGGCGGCGGCCTCGGGCTCCTGGCGGGAGTCGTCGATCTTGTTGGCGACGAGGAACACCGGCTTGCCGCTCTTGCGGAGCATCTTCACGACGTGCTCATCCGTCGAGGTGGCGCCGACCATCGCGTCGACGACGAACAGCACGACGTCGCACAGATCGATCGCGACCTCGGCCTGGGCGGCGACCGAGCGGTCGATGCCACGGGCGTCGGGCTCCCAGCCGCCGGTGTCGACGAGCGAGAACCGGCGGTCCATCCACTCGGCCTTGTACGTCACGCGGTCGCGGGTGACACCGGGGGTGTCTTCCACGACGGCCTCGCGGCGGCCGAGGATGCGGTTCACGAGCGCGGACTTGCCGACGTTCGGGCGACCGACGATGGCCACGACGGGAAGTGCGGGAAGGTACTCGATCCCGTCCTCGCCCAGCGCGAGCCCCTCGAGCAGGGCCGCATCCTCATCGTCGAGCTCGTAGTCCTCGAGGCCGGCGCGCAGCGCGCTCGCCCTCTGCTCGGCGAGCTCCTCGTCGAGGTCGGCGAGGTTCTCGGCGAGGTGATCCTCGCTGCCCTCGTATTCTTCTTCGGCGTCGCGGGCGTCGGATGCCTCACGGTTGTCAGATGACATCGTGCGCTCCTGTCTGTGCAGGCACATTCGTGCGGATGACGCCGATGACGGCGTCCACGGTCTGGTCGAAATCCAGGTGGGTCGAGTCGACGACCTCGACGCCGGGTGCGGCGGTGAGGAAGTCGACGACGGTCGAGTCGGAGGCGTCGCGCTTGTGCAGGGCGGCGGCGACGGCCGCGGCATCCTGCGACGACAGCTCTGCGCTGCGCCGGGCCGCGCGCACCTCGGGCGCCGCCGTGAGGAGGATGCGCACGGGCGCGTCGGGGGCGACGACGGTCGTGATGTCACGGCCTTCGACCACGACCCCCGGACGGCCGGAGGACGCCACCATCGAGCGGAACAGCACGTTGACCGCCTGTCGCACGGCGGGCACGCGGGCCACCCCGCTCACCGCCTCGGAGACGCGCGGCTCGCGGATCGCGTGCGTCACGTCGGTCTCGCCGACGCGCACCCAGTGCTCGTCGGGATCGAGCGAGATGGCGTAGTCGAAGTCACCCATCACGTCGACGACGGACGTCGAGTCGGACGTGTCTGTGCCGCGCTCGAGCGCGAGCCACGCGAGGGCGCGGTAAGCGGCGCCGGTGTCGAGGAAGCCATAGCCGAGGCGGCGCGCGACCTGCTTCGACACGCTGGACTTGCCGCTGCCGGCCGGACCGTCGATCGCCACCACGACGGGCGCGCTCTGGGCACCGGGCGCAGCCGCCGTCTCGGCGGAGTGCGTCGCGGGGTCAGTCATTGGTGGTGCTCGCAATCTTCCAGCCGCGGGACTCGAGGCCCTCCACGGCGCGTCGGACGGCGCCGGGCACGACGCTGATCTCGGCAAGACCGAACTGGGCGCCCGGCGAGTGTTCGAGGCGCAGGTCTTCCACATTCACGTCGAGCTCGCCGAGCTCGCCGAACAGCCGGCCGAGCTGGCCCGGTGTGTCGTCGACCATCACCACGACCTGCTCGAACCGCCGATTCTGGCCGTGCTTGCCGGGGAGCCGCTCGACGCCCTCGTTGCCGCGACGGATCGTGTCGGCCACGGCCCGGCGCGCACCGGGGGCGTCGGGAGCGCGCAGGGCGTCGGCGACGTCGCGCAGGTCGGCGGAGAGAGCGTCGAGCACGTCGACGACCGGCGTCGCGTTGGCGCCGAGGATCTGCACCCACAATTCGGGGGCGGATGCCGCGATGCGCGTCGTGTCGCGGACGCCCTGGCCGGCGAGACCCAGAGACCCCTCCGGGGCGTCGACGAACCGGCCCGCGAGCAGGCTCGCGACCAGCTGCGGCACATGCGACACGAGCGCGACGGCCCGATCGTGGTCTTCGGGGCTCATCTCGATCGGCATAGCGCCGAGGTCGAGCGCGAGCCCTTCGACGAGGGCGAGGTCGCTCGACGGCGTCTCACCGTCGCGGCACACGACCCACGGCCGGCCGATGAAGATGTCGGCACGCGCCGCGATCGCACCGCCGCGCTCCCGGCCCGCGAGCGGGTGGGAGCCGATGTAGTGGGTCAGGTCGACGCCGCGGTCGCGCAGGATGTGCAGCGGTTCGAGCTTGACGCTCGCGACATCCGTCACCACTGCTCGCGGGAAGCGAGTGAGCTCTCGCTCGATGACGTCGGCCGTGACGTCCGGCGGCACGGCCACGACGACCAGGGTCGGGTCGTCGTCCTCGGCGGCACGACGGCCGGCGCCGTAGTCGACGGCCAGACGCAGCTGCGCCGGTGATGTGTCGTCGAGTGCGACGTCGATCCCGAGCGCGCTGAGCGCGTGGCCGATGCTCGCGCCCAGCAGGCCGGCGCCGACGATCCGCACCGTGCCCTGCACGCGCGGGGCACGCGCGCGCGCAGACGGGGGCGTGGACTCGGTCACTGGTTCTCCTGGTCGCTCCGCGGGTCGGAGCTGTCGCGGGGCTCGGGGGCGTCTCCCGCCGCGCGACGCGCGAGAGTCAGCAGAGCGCCCCGCTCCACCTTAGTCAACTCGCGTGCGCGCCCGGCTGGCAGTGTTCCCAGGTGGAGCGGCCCGAACTGGCGACGGACCAGTTCGACGACCGGATGCCCGACCTCGGCCATCATCCGGCGGACGATGCGATTGCGGCCGGAGTGCAGAGTGAGCTCGACGAGCGAGCCGCCGCCTTCGGCCGACGACGACAGCAGCCGCGCTTTGTCGGCGGCGATCGGCCCGTCCTCGAGCTCGACGCCGTGCGTGAGTCGCTGGATCGTCTGCGGCGTGACGCGTCCTTCGACCTTCGCGATGTAGACCTTGGTGACACCGAATGAGGGATGCGCGAGCACGTGCGCCAATTCGCCGTCGTTCGTCAGCACGAGCAGGCCGCTGGTCTCGGCATCCAGTCGCCCGACGTTGTACAGCCGCTCCGCCCAGTCCTTGGTGAAGCGACGGAGGTCGGGGCGACCTCGGTCGTCCTTCATCGAGCTCACGACGCCCGTCGGCTTGTTGAGCATGACGTAGCGCTTCGACTGGTCGAGCTGGATCGCGGTGCCGTCGACGTCGACGAGGTCGTTCTCGGGGTCGATGCGGCGGCCGAGCTCCGTCACCACGGTGCCGTTGACCCGCACCCGGCCCTCCACGATCAGCTGCTCCGCCACCCGGCGAGAGGCGACGCCGGCGTTCGCCAGCACCTTCTGCAGGCGCACGCCTTCCGGCGATGCGAAGGGATCGTGCTCGGTCATCGCCGCGCCTCCTCGTCGAATCCGTCCGCCCCGTCGTCGAGAAGGGGCGAGATGTGCGGCAGCTCGTCGAGCGAGTTGATTCCGAGGTTCACCAGGAGCGCGTCGGTCGTGCCGTAGTTGATGGCGCCGGTCTCGGCGTCCGTGAACAGTTCGGTGATGAGGCCGCGCGACAGCAGCGTGCGCACCACCGAGTCGACGTTCACCGCGCGGATCGACGCGACCTGGCTGCGCGTGACGGGCTGCTTGTAGGCGATGACCGCAAGCGTCTCCAGCGCCGCTTGGGAGAGGCGGGACGGCGCCTGGGCATTGACGAACTCGCTCACCAGGTCGTCGTGCTCCTCACGCACGTACAGACGCCAGCCGCCGCCGACCTCGCGCAGTTCGAAGCCGCGCACCGGTCCCCCGGTCTCGCCGTCGTAGTCGGCGACGAGGCCCTCGATCGCCTGCCGGACGGCGGGCACGGGCGAGCCGACGGCGGCGGCGAGGCTCACCAGGCTCTGCGGCTCCTCGACGACGAGGAGGATCGCCTCCAGCCGCCGGGCGACGTCCGCCACCGGCAGCTGCGAAGGTTCATCGGTCATAGTCGGCTCCCAGAGTGGCGAGGTTCTCGTCGGACCAGCGCTGCGCACTCCAGCGCAGCGTCAGCTCACCGAGCGGTTCGAGTTGTTCGAAGGACAGGGCGGCGTGCCGGTACAGCTCCAGCACCGACAGGAAGCGCGCGACGACCACGCCCGGCTGCGAGACCCCCGCGACCAGCTCACGGAAGCTCAGCGATCCGGCGTCGCGCAACAGCGTCACGACGACCGCGGCCTGCTCGCGGATGCTGACGAGGGGCGCATGCAGATGGTCGAGCCCGACGTGCGGGATCTCCCTGGGCGTCATGGCGAGCAGGGCGAGCGCGGCGAAATCGTCGACGCTGAGCGTCCAGACGAGCTCCGGCGCCGCCTTGCGATACTTCTCGTCGAGCCGCACGCTGCGCGCGTGGCGTCGGTCTTCCCGCTGGAGGCAGCGCTCGAACCACACCGACACCTCCTTGAACGCGCGGTACTGCAGGAGGCGCGCGAACAGCAGGTCGCGCGCCTCGAGCAGCGCGACCGACTCGGCGTCGACGAGCTCCCCCTGCGGCAGCAGTCCTGCGACCTTCATGTCGAGCAGGGTCGCCGCGACGACGAGGAACTCGGATGCCTCCTCCAGCTCCTCCTCGGGGCCGAGCTCGCGCAGGTACGCGATGAACTCGTTCGTGACGAGCGACAGCGACACCTCGGTGATGTCGAGCTCGTGCTTCGAGATGAGCGTCAGGAGCAGGTCGAACGGCCCGTCGAACCCGCCCACCGAGACCCGGAAGCCGTCAGCCGGCTGCTGCGGATCGGAGACCTCGTCAGGCGACGGCGCCACGGGCGACCAGCTCCCGCGCCAGCCGCAGGTAGGCCTGGGCGGCGGCGTGCTCGGGCGCGAACTCGGTGATCGGCATGCCCGACACCGAGGCATCGGGGAACTTCACGGTGCGACCGATCACGGTCTCGAGCACGTCGTCGCCGAACGCGTCGACGACCCGCTCCAGCACCTCGCGGGAGTGCAGTGTGCGGGCGTCGTACATCGTGGCGAGGACGCCGTCGAGGGCGATCGTCGGGTTGAGGCGGTCGCGCACCTTGTCGATGGTCTCGATGAGCATCGCGACGCCGCGGAGTGCGAAGAACTCGCACTCGAGCGGGATGATGACGCCGTGGCTCGCCGTGAGGGCGTTCACCGTGAGCAGGCCGAGCGACGGCTGGCAGTCGATGAGGATCACGTCGTAGTCGGCGGCGACCTTGCGCAGGGCGCGCGCGAGCGTCTGCTCGCGGGCGACCTCGTTGACGAGATGCACTTCGGCGGCCGAGAGGTCGATGTTGGCCGGGATGACGTCGAGGTTCTCGACGCGCGATGCCACGACGACCTCGTACGGGTCGCGCTTGCTGTCGAGCAGCAGGTCGTAGATCGTCGGGATGTCGTGGGTCTGGATGCCCAGGCCCGCCGACAGCGCGCCCTGCGGGTCGAAGTCGACCGCGAGCACCTTGCGACCGTAGCCCGCGAGCGATGCGGCCAGGTTGATGGTGGTCGTCGTCTTGCCGACGCCGCCCTTCTGGTTGCACAGCGCGATGATGCGCGCCGGGCCGTGCCCGTCGAGCTTCGGCGGGGTCGGGAAGCCGCGGTATGGACGCCCGGTGGGACCGATCGGGGTCTCGTTCTCTGAGGCCGTCGTCGCGCCCCGCTTGCTGCCCGCCACAGACTCTCCTGACTTTCCCATGCCGTGCACCGATTCTAGTCACGGCGCGGCCCCGCACCTGGGAGCGGTCAGCGGGCGCGCGGATGCGAGGTCGCGTAGACGTCGCGCAGAGCGTCCACCGAGACGTACGTGTAGATCTGCGTCGTCGACACCGAGGCGTGCCCCAGCAGCTCCTGCACGACCCTCACGTCGGCCCCGCCCTGCAGCAGATGGGTGGCGAACGAATGCCGCAGGGTGTGCGGCGACACGTGCGCGGTCAGCTGCGCGCGTTCGGCGGCGGAGTGGATGACGAGCCATGCGCTCTGCCGTGACAGCGGCGCCCCGCGCGCTCCGAGGAACAGCTTCGGGGTCGCGCGGCCACGGCGCGCGAGATCGGGGCGGGCGCGCGTCAGATAGGCGTCGACCGCCGCCCGCGCGTACGACCCGACGGGCACGATCCGCTCCTTGTTCCCCTTGCCGCGCACGCGCACGACGTCGCCGTGCGAAAGGTCGTCCACGTCGAGCTGCACGATCTCCGACACCCGCGCGCCGGTGGCGTAGAGCAGCTCGAGCAGCGCGCGATCGCGCAGCCCGAGCACGTCGCCGGGCGCCGCGCCGATCGTCGGAGCGCCGTCAGTGGAAGGCGCCGGGCCTGCGGCATCCAGCAACGACTCCACCTGGTCGATCGTGAGCGCCTTCGGCAGCCGCCGCGCCTGCTTGGGCGGCCTCAGCCCTGCCGACGGGTCGGCGTCTTCGATGCCCTCGCGCGCGAGGAACCGGTGAAGGCCCCGCACGGACGACTGCAGACGGGCGAGGGAGGATGCCGCGACCGGCGGCTGCGCGGAGGCGCGCTCAGCGGCGAACCCGGCCACGATCTCGGGCGTCACGGCGGCCGAGTCGTCGACGTCGCGCTCCGCCAGCCACTGCACGTACCCGGAGAGGTCGCGCCGGTACGCCGAGACGGTGTTGTCGGACAGTCCGCGCTCGATCGAGATGTGCCGCAGGTACGCGTCCACCGCGCGATCGAGCCGCATGTCTTCAGCTTATGGGGCTCCGCCCCACGCCCCTGGCTTACCGGCGCGCGCCACCTGCAGCCTCCGCGCGGCGCAGGCGCTCGGCGGCGGCGAGGACGCCCACCGCGAGGATGCCGTTGCGCAGCCTGCCCGCGAGCACGCCGTCCACCACGTCGTCGAGCGGAACCCACTCCACGCGGATGTCGGCCTCCTCCTCGGCACGCGCATGGGCGGAGCCGACCTCGGAGAGACCACGCGCGAGGAACAGGTGCACGACCTCGTCGTTGCCTCCGGGCGTCGTGAAGATGCTGACCAGCGACTCCCATGAGGATGCCGTGAGGTCGGCCTCCTCGGTCAGCTCGCGCTGCGCCGTCTCGAGCGGCGATTCCCCCGCGATGTCGAGCAGGCCGGCCGGGATCTCCCAGTCGCGGTGACGGATCGGGTGACGGTACTGCTGGATCAGCAGCACGCGGCCCTCCTCGTCGATCGCGACGATCGCCGAGGCGCCCGGGTGGTCGACGTACTGCCGCACGATCTCGCCGTCGCCGTACGCGACGGTGTCGCTGCGGACATCCCACACGCGCCCCCGGTAGACGAGGTCGCTGTCGGTGACCTCGAACTCGACGGGCTCGTCGGCGAGCGGCGCAGCCGTCGTCGCGTCAGTCATTCTCGACGTCGAACAGCTCGCTGGCGCGGTGGCGCTCGAGGGCCGCTCCGACCAGCCCGCGGAAGAGCGGGTTGGCGTCGGTCGGACGCGAGCGCAGCTCGGGGTGAGCCTGCGTGGCGATGTAGTACGGGTGCTCGTCGCGCGGCAGCTCCACGTACTCGACGAGGTCGAGGTCGGGGTTGAGGCCGGAGAAGACGAGCCCCGCCTCGGCGATGCGCTCGCGGTAGCGGTTGTTCACCTCGTAGCGGTGACGGTGACGCTCCGACGCGACGGTCGAGCCGTACACCTCGGCCGCGATCGAGCCTTCGGCGAGGTGCGCCGGGTACAGGCCCAGGCGCATCGTGCCGCCGAGGTCGCCGCTCTCGAGGATGTCGACCTGCTCCTCCATCGTCGCGATGACGGGATGCTCGGTGTCGGGGTCGAACTCGCTCGACGAGGCGTCCTCGATGCCGGCGACGTGGCGCGCGTACTCGATGACGATGCACTGCAGACCCAGGCAGATGCCGAGCGTCGGGATGCCCTGCTCTCGCGCGAACTTCAGCGCGCCGATCTTGCCCTCGATGCCCCGGATGCCGAATCCACCGGGGATCACGATGCCGTCGAGCGGAGCGAGCGCCTTCTCAGCGCCCTCGGGCGTCTCGCACTCGTCGGACGGGATCCAGCGGATGTTGACGTGCGTCTCCTGAGCGAAGCCGCCGGCCTTGAGCGCCTCGGTGACCGACAGGTAGGCGTCGGGAAGGTCGATGTACTTGCCGACGAGGCCGATCGTGACTTCGTGCTTCGGGTTGTGCACCGCGTTGAGCACGCGCTGCCAGCGCGACCAGTCGACATCGTTCGCCATCTCGAGGCCGAGTGCCCGCACGATGTAGTCGTCGAGCCCCTGCTCGTTGAGCATCGTCGGGATGTCGTAGATGCTCGGCACGTCGACCGCGTTCACGACAGCGCCCTCGTCGACGTCGCACATGAGCGCGATCTTGCGCTTGTTCGCCTCGGTGACGGGCCGATCGCTGCGCAGCACCAGGGCGTCGGGCTGGATGCCGATGCTGCGGAGCGTCGCCACCGAGTGCTGCGTGGGCTTGGTCTTCTGCTCGCCCGATGCGCCCATGAAGGGCACGAGCGACACGTGCACGAAGAACACGTTCTGGCGGCCGAGCTCGTGGCGGATCTGCCGCGCCGACTCGATGAAGGGCTGCGACTCGATGTCGCCGACCGTGCCGCCGATCTCGGTGATGATGACGTCGGGACGCGGCTCTTCCGTCGACTGCAGGCGCATGCGGCGCTTGATCTCGTCGGTGATGTGCGGGATGACCTGCACGGTGTCGCCGAGATACTCGCCGCGGCGCTCCTTGGCGATCACCTGCGAGTAGATCTGACCCGTGGTGACGTTGGCGGCCTGGTTCAGCTCGATGTCGAGGAAGCGCTCGTAGTGGCCGATGTCGAGATCGGTCTCGGCGCCGTCGTCCGTGACGAAGACCTCGCCGTGCTGGAACGGGTTCATCGTTCCCGGGTCGACGTTCAGGTAGGGGTCGAGCTTCTGCATGACGACCCGCAGACCGCGGGCGGTGAGCAGGTTGCCGAGGCTGGCGGCGGTGAGGCCCTTCCCCAACGAGGAAACGACACCGCCGGTCACGAAGATGTGCCGAGTGGTGTCGTTCGAAGTGTCGCCGCGGGAAGAATCAGAAGTCTGCATCACGGGCTTTTATCCTATCTCACGTCGGTGGCGGCAAGCTGCGGAAACGCACATGGGTTCGTCGCGTCGAGCGGTCAGGCCACCTCGGCACGCAGGCCGAGCAGCTCGCGGGCATGGGTGAGCGCGGCGTCGGAGTCGGGCATGCCCGACAGCAGCCGGGCCATCTCCGCCTCGCGGTCGGAACCGTCGAGGCGGCGAACATCGGACGCCGTGACGGATCCGTCGCCCGCCTTCACCACGGTGAGGTGGTTCGTCGCGAAGGCGGCGACCTGGGCGAGGTGGGTCACGGCGATGACCTGCGACGAGTGCGCGAGACGGGCGAGGCGGCGACCCACCTCGATCGCGGCGGCCCCGCCGATGCCGGCATCCACTTCGTCGAACACGAAGGTCGGCACGGGATCGACCGCCGCGATCACCACCTCGATCGCGAGCATGACGCGGCTGAGCTCGCCGCCGGACGCCCCACGCGAGACCGGGCGCGGATCGGCCCCCACGTGCGGAGCGAGCAGGATCGCGACGTCGTCGCGGCCCGCGGCCGACTCGGTGCCGGGCGTGACCGACACCGTCAGCCGGGCGTCGGGCATGGCGAGGGCGTGCAGCTCGGCGGTGACCGCCGCCCCCAGCCGTTCGGCCGCGGCGGTGCGGGCTGCAGTTAGGGCGGCGGCGGCTTCATCGAGAGCGGATGCCGCGGCCCCCCGCTCCTCGGTCAGCCGCTCGATGCGGTCGGAGTCGTCGTCGAGCTCGGCCAGTCGCGCCGAGCCGGTCTCGAGCAGGGCGATCGCATCGTCGAGCGTGCCGTGCGCGCGGATGAGCCCCGTGAGCACCGCACGGCGCTCCTCGACCGCCGCCAGCTCGTGGGGACCGGTCTCGTCGAGGTCGGCGAGGTAGCCCGCGAGAGACGCCGCCAGGTCGGAAGCGCGGTAGCCGAGATCGGCGACCTGACCCGCGAGGTCTTCGAGGATCGGGTCGTGCGCGCGCTCGAGTGCTCGTCGCGCCTCGGCGAGCAGAGACGCGGCATCGGGCTGCTCTCCCTCGCCGGACAGGGCGTCGTGCGCGGTCGCGGCGGCGATGCGGAGCTCTTCGGCGTTGGCGAGCCGCTCGGCCCGGGCCGCCAGCTCGGCGTCTTCGCCGGGCTGCGGCGCCGCCTGCTCGACGTCGGCCAGCTGCGCGCGCAGCTCGTCGGCCTCGCGGGCGCGGGCGTCGCGCTCGGTGGTGAGTCCCGCCAGCTCGCGGTCGATCCCTCGCCAGCGCTCGTAGGATTCGCGGTAGGTCGCCAGGGCCCCCTGCACGACGTCGCCACCGAAGCGGTCGAGCGCGTCGCGCTGCGCCGCCGCGGTGCGCAGACGCAGCTGATCGGACTGGCCGTGCACCACGACGAGCTCATCGGCGAGGTCTGCCAGCACCCCGGCGGGCGCCGTGCGGCCGCCGACGGAGGCGCGACCACGGCCCTCACTCGAGATGGAGCGACCGACGTAGAGTTCGGCGCGGCCGTCGCCGAGCGGCTCGACGTCGCCCCCCGCCTCGCGGACGCGCTCGGCGACCGGGCCGCTCTCGGGCACGATCCAGACGCCGTCGACCGTCGCCTGGGCCGCGCCGGCGCGCACGGCGCCGGTGTCGGCGCGCTGGCCCAGCAGCAGCCCGAGTCCGGTGACCACCATCGTCTTGCCGGCGCCGGTCTCACCCGTGATCGCGGTGAAGCCCGGACCGATCGGCAGTGTGGCCTCGGCGATGACCCCGAGATCACGCAGTCGCATCTCTTCGATCACGTCGACAGCCCCGTGATCGCCGCAGGACCACGCCAGCCCTCGACCGGAAGACGGAACTTGCGCACGAGGCGGTCGGTGAACGAGGCCGGGTGAAGGCGCGCGAGGCGCACCGGCTGCTCGGAGCGGCGCACGACGACACGCGCACCGGGCGGAAGGTCGTGGGAGCGGCGGCCGTCGCACCACAGGATGCCGACGCCGTTGGTGCGCTCGAGCACCTCGATCGCGACGGCGTGCTCGGGACCCACCACGAGCGGCGTGGCGAACAGCGCGTGCGCCGACAGCGGCACCACCGCGATCGCCTCGACGGTCGGCCAGATGACCGGGCCGCCGGCGGAGAAGTTGTAGGCCGTGGACCCGGTCGGCGTCGACACGACGACGCCGTCGCAGCCGAACGACGACAGCGGCCGGCCGTCGATCTCGATGACGACCTCGAGCATCCGCTCGCGGCTGGCCTTCTCGACAGTGGCCTCGTTGAGCGCCCACGTCTCGTAGATCACCGAATCGGCGGCATCCTTCACCCGCACGTGCAGGGCGAGGCGCTCTTCGACCTCGTAGTCGCGCTCGATCGCGCGGCGCACCGCGTCGTCCATGTCGTCGCGCTCGATCTCAGCGAGGAACCCGACGTGGCCCATGTTGATGCCGAGCACCGGAGCCGTGCCGTCGCGCACGAGCTCTGCCGCGCGCAGGATGGTGCCGTCGCCGCCGAGGACGATCGCGAGTTCGATGTCGCGCACGGGCACGTCGTCGCCGAGCACGCGCACGTCGGCGAACGAGTCGTTGACGGCGGCGAGCTCGGCGCGGTCCTCTGCGGCGAGCACGGGCTGGGCGCCCGCCGCGCGCAGAGCGGCGACCACGCGCTCTGCCGCGAGCACGGTGTCGTGACGGTGGGCGTGGGCGACGACGAGGATGCTGCGCTCGGCGCGCACGTCGGTGGTGGTCATCGGCTCCCCGCCAGTCGGTTCACGGTGCTCAACCATTCTGTCGGATTGGTGCCGCGCCCCGGCGCGAGGTGCGCGATGTACTCGGAATTGCCGTGCGTCCCCACGATCGGGGAGGAGATGATGCCGCACGTGCCGAGACCCGCATCCCACGCCGACCACAGCACGCGGGCGACGGCGTCGGCCCGCAGCGTCGGGTTGGTGACCAGACCGCCCTTCACCGCCGTGCGGCCGACCTCGAACTGCGGCTTGATGAGCAGCACGAGGTCGGCGTCGTCCGCAGCGACCGCGCGCGCCGCCGGCAGCACGTGGGCGAGCGAGATGAAGGACAGATCGCCCGTGATGACCGACGGCCGGGCGGCGGTGCCGCTCGCCTCGGCCAGCGACTCCGCCGTCATGTGGCGCACGTTGAAGCCCTCGATCGAGATCACCCCGGGGTCGGCGGCGATGGACGCCGCCAGCTGACCATGACCGACGTCGACGGCGATCACCGGCTCGGCGCCGCGCTCGCGCAGCACCTGTGTGAAGCCGCCGGTGGACGCGCCCATGTCGAGGGCGAGGCGGCCCGAGACGTCGACGCCGAACGCGTCGAGTCCGGCGACCAGCTTGTGTGCGGCACGGCTGACATAGTGATCGGATGCCGCGACCTCGAGCACCGCGGACTCGGCGACGGGCGTCGACGACTTCACCACCGGACGGCCGTCGACCGACACGAGGCCCTCGGCGATGAGCGTCGCCGCATGAGTGCGGGAGCGCGCGAGTCCTCGAGCGGCCAGCGCGGCGTCGAGGCGCGACGTCATGGCGTCGGCGCGCCGCCGGGTGCCGCCTCCAGCCGCCGGGCGAGCGTGTCGTGGAGAGCGTCATAGGCCTCGGCGCGGGTCGCGAGCGGCTGGGCCTCGATCACCTCGAGGGTCGAGAGCAGATCGCCGGGGTCGAGCTCACGGTCGTCGGGCTGGGCCATGCCCTAAAGGATACGTCGAACACTCGCCCGCGCCGCGTGGTCAGGGCCGGTGGAACGGATCCGCGTACAGGCGCTCCGGAACCCGGAAGCCGAAGATCGCGCGGCCCGTGCTCCAGATCGCCGCAGCCCCCGCGCGGAGCAGGTCGATGGGCCGGTCGCCCTCGGCGACGATCCGCACGTCGGCGCCCTCGATCGCGACCGCGGCGTTGCGCACGGTCGCGACGCCATCCTCGACGCTCACCGCCGGGTAGGGCTCGTGCAGCTCGCGCAGATCGCCCAGGATGAAGGTCGGCTGCGAACCTGCCGGGGCTGCCAGCACGTGCTTCGGCCGGTCGATGCCGGTGAGGACGAGAGCCGAAGCGATGCCGGCACGGTTGGCGCCGAGGATGTCGGTGTCGAGTCGATCGCCGAGGAACAGCGGATGCCGCGCCCCGAACCGCGCGACGGCTTCCTCGAAGATCGGCACCTCCGGCTTCCCCGCCACGGTCGCGAGGCGGCCGATCGCGGTGTGCACGGCTGACACGAGAGTGCCGTTGCCCGGGGCGATGCCGCGCGCCTGCGGGATGGTCCAGTCGGTGTTGGTGGCGATCCAGGGGATGCCGCCCTCCTCCTCCGGAACCTTGAGCGCGAACGCCGCCTCGGCGAGCTGGGTCCAGCCCACCTCGGGTGCGAAGCCCTGGACGACGGCGGCCGGCGCGTCGTCGGCGCTGCGCGTGACGATGAAGCCGGCCTTCACGACCTCGGAGACGAGCCCCTCACCGCCCACCACGAGCACCGTCGAGCCCTCGGCGATGCGGCCCGCGAGCAGGCGCATCGCTGCCTGCGGACTCGTCACGACGTCGGATGCCGCGGTCGGAAGACCCAGCTGCGACAGGTGCGCGGCGACCGAGGCATCCGTCCGCGCAGCGTTGTTCGTGATGTACGCGAGCGACCGGCCCCCACGGGCCCGGTTCAGGCTGTCGACCGCGTGCGGCAGCGCACCGGGACCCGCGTACACGACGCCGTCGAGGTCGGCGAGCACGACGTCTACGCCCTCGAGCGGCGTGGGCGGTGCCGCCGGCGCGGACCGGCGGCCGAACAGCGCCATCAGCGGTCGGAGCCTTCCCGCTCGTCCGTCCCGTCGGTGTCGTCTTCGGGGTCGTCGTCGTCGATGCCCACGTCGGCGAGGATCTCGGCGACCTCGTCCGCGACGGAGGGCTGCTCCGCCGTCGCATCGTCGGCGTCCAGGTCGGCGTCGGCGTCGGCGTCGGCGTCGGCGTCGGCGTCGAGCGAGTCGTCCAGGTCGTCCAGGTCGTCGGGCTCGTCGACGTTCTCGGACTCGAAGTCCTCGTCACCGGCCTCTTCGGTGATCTCATCGACGTAGACCGTCTCGAGATCGCCGATGCCGGATGCCGCGTCGATCACGTCGGCGGCGACCTCGGCGCGCTCGCGCCATCGACCAGCCTCCTCGTCGCGGCCGAGTTCTTCGAGAACGGCAGCACGCGCGGCGAACAGCGCGGGACTCCACTCGAAGGCGCGGTCGGGGTCGAGCTCGGGGATGTCCAGCTCGAGGAGCGCACGCTCCGCGTCGCCCAGATCGAGTCGCGCGCCCGACATGGCGATCGCGAGTTCGACGCGAACCTCGGTGGGGAGGGTGGAGCGGTCGACGCTGCGACCGAGCTCGAGTGCCCGGTCGGGGCGCCCGACGCCGCGCTCGCTGTCGACCATCAGTGCGATCTGATCGTCCTTGCCGGAGATGCGACGGTAGGTGCGCAGCTCACGCAGCGCGAGGGCGTAGTCGCCTGTCGCGTACGCAGTGATGGCGAGCGTCTCGCGGACGATGGCGATACGGCCGGCGCGACGGGATGCCGACAGCGCGTGCTGATGCGCGAGCGCAGGGTCTTCGTCGATCAGCTGCGCGGCCATCGCCAGATGGCGCGCGACCTGCTCGGCGTTCTCCTTGCTGAGCGTCTTGAGCTCGTTGCGCGCGCCCCCGTTCAGATCCTGGGGCGTGACGTCCTCGGGAATGAAGGGGTCATCGTGGCGCGCGCGGACCGGACGGTTCTCTTCCGGGCGCAGCGCGGTGTCGGAGCGGTTCGCTCCCCCGCGCTCCGGACGGTCAGAACGACCGCCGTACGGCTTCCGCTCACCGTCGCGCTTCTCGTACGGCTTCCGATCACCGTCACGCTTCGCGTACGGGCGGTCACCATCGCGCTTCTCGTACGGCTTCCGATCGCCATCGCGCTTCGCGTACGGGCGGTCACCATCACGCTTCTCATACGACTTCTGATCACCGTCACGCCTCGCGTACGGGCGGTCACCATCACGCTTCTCGTACGGCTTCCGGTCACCGTCACGCCTTGCGTACGGGCGGTCACCGTCACGCTTCTCGTACGGCTTCCGGTCACCGTCACGCCTCGCGTACGGGCGGTCACCGTCACGCTTCTCGTACGGCTTCCGGTCACCGTCACGCTTGGCGTAGGGACGGTCACCATCACGCTTCTCATACGGCTTCCGGTCACCGTCACGCTTCACGTAGGGACGGTCACCGTCGCGCTTCTCATATGGCTTCCGGTCACCATCGCGCTTGGGGTACGGCTTCCGGTCACCCTCGCGCTTCTCATACGGTCTGCGATCGCCGTCACGTCCCGCGGAACCGGAGCTGCCGGTCCGTGGAGTGCGTGCGCCGGCCTCACGGGCTCGAGGGGGACGGTCGCCGGAGCGTCCGCGCGGCTCGCGATCTGCTGCGCCTTCGCGCGGCTCCTGCTCGGCCATCTCTCTCGATCCTTCCCGTGGCTCGCTTCAGCCTAGTTAACGCGAAATGGCCACCCTGCGTTGGGTGGCCATTTCGGTAATGGAAGTCCGGCGGTGTCCTACTCTCCCACAG
>NZ_JACSPM010000002.1 GCF_014837165.1 Microbacterium gallinarum | reverse complement strand
GGCACTCGCCGGTAACTGACCGTCTTCCGGTGCGCGGCGGCATTCCCGCCGCGCGCCGTCCTAGCTGGAGGATCATCCCGTGGCCGACATCATGCTGGACCTCGAGCGACTGCAGACGGCTCGAGAGGGCCTCGCCGCCGCGATCGCGGAGTTCGAGGAGGCCTCGAAGATCAACAGCGGTCTCGAGAAGGACATCGGCCGCCCCGATGACCGCACCGCGCTGCGCGACAAGGCCTCCGACTTCGAATCGAAGTGGGATGGCAAGCGCGGCAAGCTCAGCGAAAACCTGTCCAACATCCACGAGCAGCTGTCATCGATCGTCGACGGCTGGCAGGAGTGGGATGCAGAGACCGCGGCCGACATCGAGGCGGCACGCGATACGAGCACGACGAATGTGAGAGCGGTCTGATGCGGTCACCCCAAGGCGGTCACGAACTCCGGCAGCTGGAAGGCGATGCCGAGGAGATCTGGAACCGCGGCGATGCCTGGGTCAAGCTCGGCGACGTCATGAAGCACACCTCGGCAGAGCTCACGGCGATCGGCGACTCGTCGATCCACAAGAGCAAGGGCACCGAGAAGCTCGCTGAGATGGCGAGCGAGAGCGCCGACGACCTCGAAGCCGCAGGCGTCCGCTATCGCGAGACCGGACGCGCGCTGCGCACCTACGCGAACGCCCTCGAGACGGCGCAGACCTGGCTGCGGCGCAACCTCGACAACGTCGAACAGGCGGAGCTGGCCTACCAGTCCGCGCTCGACGCCAAGGCCGATGCGATCAGCGCGCAGAGCGCGCTCACCACCGTGCCCGGGGCGGACGACCCGACCGAGGCCGAGAAGAACGCGGCCGACGCCGAGGTGTCGTCGGCCACGACGGCGCTCACCAGCGCCACCACCGCCCGCGACGGTCTGTGGACCGACTTCGACCAGGTGTTCACGAAGTGGTCGGATGCCTACGACGAGGCCGTCGAGGACATCCAGGGCGCGATGGACTCCGCCGACAACAACGACGGGTTCTGGGAGTTCGTCGACAGCGCGCTCGACGTGATCGGCATCGTGCTGATCGTGCTGAGTGTGATCGCCCTCATCATCGGAGCGCCGCTGACAGGTCTGCTCGGACTGGTGATCCTCGGACTGACGCTGCTCGTCGTCGGGCTCACCCTCCTGCAGTTCGCGTTCGGCAAGGCGACGTTGAGCGACGTCGCCTGGAGTCTCGTCGGTCTGCTGCCTTTCGGCATCGGCAAGGTGCTCTCGCGTGGCGCCCCCGTGCTGTCGACCGTGGTCCGCGGGGGCCGCGGCGTGACGACCGCGGCGATCCGATCGGGGCTGCCGCGTCTCAGCCTGCTGCGCCCCACCACCTGGACCTCGCCGTTCCGCTCGCTCGTCGCGCCGGTGCGCTCCTGGCTCGCGCTGCCGCGACCGGGCTTGTTCGTCAACCCGTTCCGCTCGATCACCATGGGCGGCCCGGAGGCCGTGCAGGTGCAGAACTTCCTGAACACGATGCGCACGACGCCCTGGGCGAACAACCCCGGGGTCACGGAGTTCATCACCCGCACCGCGGGCGCGCTGCCCGGCCGGGGCGAGCGCCTGCTCAACGTCGGACTGTGGACGTCGTTCTCGACGTTCGACGGCCTCGGCGTCGCCGACGCCCAGCCCGACATCCCGGTGCTCGAGGATGTGCAACTACCCTGGGGAAGATGAGCACGCGCAGCGAGCGACGCCTCCGGGTCGCCGGGATCGTCTGCCTCAGCGCCGTCCTGGTGCAGGCGGGCATTCTCGTCGCGTTCCTCGTCGGCTCCCTCGTGCTCTCCGGCGCACAGGTCACGGCCGGCGGTGACCCGGCCTGGGGGGCCGTCGTCCCGTTCCCGGTCTTCCCGGTGCCGTCCTGGCTCATGATCGGCCTCGGGGTGATCGGCCTCGTCGCCGGGATCGTGTGGGCGGCGACGGCCCGTCCGGCCGACGCTCCGGCGCTGACCGGCGGCGTCGGCCCCGCCGTGGCCGGCGCCTTCGCGTCGGGATTCTTCATGTTCGCCTTCGCCGACGACGGTGTGCCGCTGGGCGCTTTCGGCATCGCGCTCGCGATCGGCACGGTCACCGTGGTCGTGCTCTTCGCGGCGGCTGTGATCCACGGTGCGCGAGCCGATCGGGCGGCGGCAGGCGACAGCATCGAGCAGGGGGCCGCATGACCGTGCAGACCGCGACGCAGACGCCCTCGGGCTTCCACATCATGATGCCCCCGGGGTGGGCGCGCTACCTCGTCGACGACGAAGGCAAGCGCGCGCTCCTCAGGCAGACGTCGGCGCGCATGCGCGACCTGTCACGGCCCGACCTGGACGCGCAGGCCCGCACGCTCGTCGAAGGGCAGTGGCGCAAGCTGATCAGGTCCGGCGTGACAGCGGTGTACCTGCCGGTCGAGACGACCGAGATCCTGCCGCCCGCGAGCATCGCCGTGCGTCAGCACGTCGCTCAACCCGGCCGCACGTTCGAGGAGTCCATCCGCGCGCTCGCCGGCGCCGCCGTCGAGTCCTTCGACACCCGGATCGGCCGCATCCTCCGCTGGCGCTCCGAGGCGCAGGGCGCCGGAGAGCTGTCGGCGATCCGCACCCGCCAGGTCGGTTACGCCTTCGCCCTGCCGGGCAGCGACCGCCGCGGGCTCGTGTTCGTGTCGGCGATCCCCTTCCCCGACGGCGCCGACCCGGCGATGGTCGAGGCGATGACCGAGCTGTCCGACACGATCATGGAGACCTTCCGGTGGCGATGAACGTCGAGTACACGATCGACCTCGACCACCGCGTCTGGATCCCGGTGCCGCTCGTCTTCCCGTGGAACGGGTATGCGGATGCCGCGACCTGGGCCCACGATCTGTCGACGAGCCTGATGTCGGGCATCGACGCGCCCGACGAGGTGCGCGCCGCGCTCGAGCAGGCGGCGGTCGGCATGGCGGACGTCGACTCTCCGCTGCCGGGCGCCCTCGAGCGGTTCTGGCACCTGCCCGTCGAGGGCGGGCCGGAGCGGCTCGTCCACCTCTACGTCACCGAGACCGAGGCCCGCACCGCCGAGGAGCTCGCGGAGCTCGCCCGAGCCGGGGTCGGCGGATTCGTGCAGACGGTCACCATCCTCGAGGGCACAGCATTCGACGTCGCGCTGCGCGCCGTCGTGCTGACCGACCTGCCCGACCGCCGAATCGCCGTGCTGCGCACGCTGGGAATCCGCGGTGGCCACGTGTTCGTCGTGGAGCTCATCGAGGAGCAGACAGCGGTGCTCGAAGAGCTCGAGCCCGCCGTCGAGGCGCTGTTCCGCTCGATCCGCGTGCGCGTCGAGGGCGATGAGCGCCCGCGCGCCACAGCCCAGGGAGCCTGGTCATGATTCTCCGCGTCGGCCTCCTCATCGTCGGAGCCCTGCTCTTCGTGTTCCTCGCCTGGGGTGCGATCTCCACATGGATCACGGTGTTCAGCGAGGGAGCGGGCACATCGATCGATGTCTCGGGTCCGGGCAACGACCGGGGCGAGGGCCCCGCGCTGGTCGGCGCCATCGTCTTCACGCTCTTCGCGTTGCTCGCCGGCGCGGCGGCCGTGGTCGCCGGTGTCGCACTGGCCAAGGGGCGCCGCTGAGCTCAGACGCCGCGCTGTTCGCCCCCGGCGACGGCGCTCTGGCCGAGCGCGTTTGCCGCCCCCCGGATTCCCGCGTATCATTGATCGGGTGTGCGCCCACGCGCGCCATCCGCTGTGCCTAGGCACGGAGGAGGCTCGCCGAGCGCCGCATCTCAGGGAACGACCTGCGAACAGGTCACCCCCACGGCATATCCACCACACAAGGCTCGGCATCATCATGCCGCTCCGGTGGATGAATGTGAGCCCGCCGCGTCACGAATCGCAAGATCCGGATGCTGCGGGGGAGACACGAACGCTGTCACCGTGCAGCACCTGGGCGGAACCGACGGAACCGCCCAGCCGACATAGGAGAGAACGTGCCAACCATTCAGCAGTTGGTTCGCAAGGGTCGCTCGCCCAAGGTCTCGAAGACCAAGGCGCCGGCGCTCAAGGCGAACCCGCAGCAGGCGGGTGTCTGCACCCGCGTGTACACGACCACGCCCAAGAAGCCGAACTCGGCGATGCGCAAGGTCGCTCGTGTCAAGCTCCGCAACGGCACCGAGGTCACCGCGTACATCCCCGGCGAGGGCCACAACCTGCAGGAGCACTCGCTGGTGCTCGTCCGCGGCGGTCGTGTGAAGGACCTCCCCGGTGTGCGTTACAAGATCGTTCGCGGCGCCCTGGACACCCAGGCCGTCAAGAACCGCAAGCAGGCCCGTAGCCGCTACGGCGCGAAGAAGGGTTGAGTTAGATGCCTCGTAAGGGACCCGCTCCGAAGCGCCCGGTCGTCAACGACCCGGTCTACGGCGCACCGATCGTCAGCCAGCTCGTCAACAAGATCCTCGTCGACGGCAAGAAGTCGCTCGCCGAGTCGATCGTCTACACCGCCCTCAAGGGTGTCGAGGCGAAGAACGGCCAGGACGCCGTCGCGACCCTCAAGAAGGCGCTCGACAACGTGCGCCCGACCCTCGAGGTCAAGAGCCGCCGCGTCGGTGGCTCGACCTACCAGGTGCCGGTCGAGGTCAAGCCTCACCGCGCCAACACGCTCGCTCTCCGCTGGCTCGTGAGCTACGCGAAGGGTCGTCGTGAGAAGACGATGACCGAGCGCCTCCAGAACGAGATCCTGGATGCCTCGAACGGCCTGGGTGCCGCGGTCAAGCGCCGCGAAGACACCCACAAGATGGCCGAGTCGAACCGCGCCTTCGCGCACTACCGCTGGTAATCAGCTTCGTGTCGCCGGCCGGGGACGACCTCCCCGGCCGGCGCATCCCGAATACGTAAGGAAGACATCCCGTGGCACAAGAAGTGCTCACCGACCTCAACAAGGTCCGCAACATCGGCATCATGGCCCACATCGATGCCGGCAAGACGACGACGACCGAGCGCATCCTGTTCTACACGGGCGTCAACCACAAGATCGGCGAAACGCACGACGGCGCTGCCACCACCGACTGGATGGAGCAGGAGCAGGAGCGTGGCATCACGATCACCTCCGCCGCTGTGACGTGCTTCTGGGACAAGAACCAGATCAACATCATCGACACGCCCGGTCACGTGGACTTCACCGTCGAGGTGGAGCGCTCGCTCCGCGTCCTCGACGGCGCCGTCGCCGTCTTCGACGGCAAGGAGGGCGTCGAGCCCCAGTCCGAGACCGTGTGGCGCCAGGCCGACAAGTACGACGTGCCTCGCATCTGCTTCGTCAACAAGATGGACAAGCTGGGCGCCGACTTCTACTTCACGGTCGACACCATCGTCAACCGCCTGAAGGCCAAGCCGCTCGTGCTCCAGCTGCCCATCGGCGCGGAGAACGACTTCGTGGGTGTCATCGACCTCGTCGAGATGCGCGCGCTCGTCTGGCCCGGCGACGCCAAGGGCGACGTGACCATGGGCGCCAAGTACGAGATCCAGGAGATCCCGGCCGACCTCGCCGACAAGGCTGCCGAGTACCGCGAGAAGCTCATGGAGACGGTCGCGGAGTCCGACGAGCACCTGCTCGAGAAGTACTTCGGCGGTGAGGAGCTCACGGTCGCCGAGATCAAG
Source organism: Microbacterium gallinarum (assembly GCF_014837165.1). Taxonomy (GTDB): domain Bacteria; phylum Actinomycetota; class Actinomycetes; order Actinomycetales; family Microbacteriaceae; genus Microbacterium; species Microbacterium gallinarum. The sequence continues at coordinate 542,379 of NZ_JACSPM010000002.1, read as the reverse complement.
GGCGCCATCCGCAAGCTGACGATCTCGTCGGAGCTCTACCCGGTGCTCTGTGGCTCGGCGTTCAAGAACCGCGGCGTGCAGCCGATGCTCGACGCGGTCGTGGACTACCTGCCGTCGCCGCTCGACGTCCCCGCCATCGAGGCGAAGGACCCGAAGAACGAAGAGATCATCATCGAGCGTCACGCCGACCGCGATGAGCCGTTCGCGGCGCTCGCGTTCAAGATCGTGACGCACCCCTTCTTCGGTCGTCTCACCTACATCCGCGTCTACTCGGGTCACCTCGACTCCGGCGCCCAGGTCGTCAACGCGACCAAGGGCAAGAAGGAGCGCATCGGGAAGATCTTCCAGATGCACGCCAACAAGGAGATGCCGGTCGACTCGGTCACCGCCGGTCACATCTACGCCGTCATCGGCCTCAAGGACACCACCACCGGTGACACGCTGTCCGACAGCGCCAACCAGGTCGTCCTCGAGTCGATGACGTTCCCGGAGCCGGTCATCGAGGTCGCCATCGAGCCGAAGACCAAGGCCGACCAGGAGAAGCTGGGTCTCGCGATCCAGAAGCTGGCCGAAGAGGACCCGACGTTCCGCGTCGAGCAGAACTCCGAGACCGGCCAGACGGTCATCAAGGGCATGGGCGAGCTGCACCTCGACATCCTCGTGGACCGCATGAAGCGCGAGTTCAAGGTCGAGGCCAACGTCGGAAAGCCTCAGGTCGCGTACCGCGAGACGATCCGCAAGTCGGTCGAGAAGCACGACTACACCCACAAGAAGCAGACGGGTGGGTCGGGCCAGTTCGCCAAGATCCAGTTCACGATCGAGCCTCTCGAGGTCACGGCCGACAAGATCTACGAGTTCGAGAACAAGGTCACCGGTGGCCGCATCCCGCGCGAGTACATCGGCCCCACCGACCAGGGCTTCCAGGACGCGATGAACGTCGGCGTGCTCGCCGGCTACCCCATGGTGGGCGTCAAGGCGATCCTGCTCGACGGTGCCTCGCACGACGTCGACTCGTCCGAGATGGCGTTCAAGATCGCCGGCTCGATGGGCTTCAAGGAGGCCGTCCGCCGCGCGAACCCGGTCATCCTCGAGCCGATCATGGCCGTCGAGGTGCGTACGCCCGAGGAGTACATGGGCGACGTCATCGGCGACCTGAACTCGCGTCGTGGCCAGATCCAGTCGATGGAAGACGCCGCCGGCGTCAAGGTGGTGCGTGCCAACGTGCCGCTGTCCGAGATGTTCGGCTACATCGGCGACCTGCGCTCCAAGACCTCCGGCCGCGCCGTCTACTCCATGGAGTTCGACAGCTACGCCGAGGTGCCGCGCAACGTCATGGACGAGATCGTCCAGAAGACCAAGGGCGAGTAACCCTTTCTCCGGGACCCCTCGGCGACGCGGGGTCCCGGAGCACAACTTCACACTGAATCACCAGATCCGCCTCTACTAAGGTGGAGATATCCCCGTAGACGACCGGTCGCAAACCAGCGCCCGGACCTTCTACACGAACGTCCTGAGGAGGACCCAGTGGCTAAGGCCAAGTTCGAGCGCACCAAGCCGCACGTGAACATCGGAACGATCGGTCACGTCGACCACGGCAAGACCACGCTCACCGCAGCGATCTCGAAGGTGCTCGCCGACAAGTACCCGTCGGCCACCAACGTTCAGCGCGACTTCGCGTCGATCGACTCCGCTCCCGAGGAGCGCCAGCGCGGCATCACGATCAACATCTCGCACGTCGAGTACGAGACGCCGAAGCGCCACTACGCGCACGTCGACGCCCCGGGTCACGCTGACTACATCAAGAACATGATCACCGGTGCCGCTCAGATGGACGGCGCGATCCTCGTGGTCGCCGCCACCGACGGCCCGATGGCTCAGACCCGTGAGCACGTTCTGCTCGCCAAGCAGGTCGGCGTGCCGTACCTGCTCGTCGCGCTGAACAAGAGCGACATGGTCGACGACGAGGAGATCCTGGAGCTCGTCGAGCTCGAGGTCCGCGAGCTGCTCTCGTCGCAGGACTTCGACGGCGACAACGCTCCCGTCATCCAGGTCTCGGGCCTCAAGGCGCTCGAGGGCGACGAGAAGTGGGTCGAGAAGATCGTCGAGCTCATGGACGCCGTCGACGAGTCGATCCCCGACCCGGTGCGTGACAAGGACAAGCCGTTCCTCATGCCCATCGAGGACGTCTTCACCATCACCGGCCGTGGCACCGTCGTCACGGGCCGCGCCGAGCGTGGCACGCTGGCCATCAACTCCGAGGTCGAGATCGTGGGTCTGCGCCCGACGCAGAAGACGATCGTCACCGGTATCGAGATGTTCCACAAGCAGCTCGACGAGGCCTGGGCCGGCGAGAACTGCGGTCTGCTCCTCCGCGGCACCAAGCGTGACGACGTCGAGCGCGGCCAGGTCGTCGTGAAGCCCGGTTCGGTCACCCCGCACACCAACTTCGAGGGCACGGCGTACATCCTGTCCAAGGAGGAGGGCGGCCGTCACAACCCGTTCTTCACGAACTACCGTCCGCAGTTCTACTTCCGCACCACCGACGTCACCGGTGTCATCACGCTGCCGGAGGGCACCGAGATGGTCATGCCCGGCGACACCACCGACATGACGGTCGAGCTTATCCAGCCGATCGCCATGGAGGAGGGCCTCGGCTACGCCATCCGTGAGGGTGGACGCACCGTCGGCGCCGGCACGGTCACGAAGATCATCAAGTAAGTCTTCGGACTCACTGAGCGGATGCCGCGGCATCCGTCACCGACAAGGGGTCGGGCCTTCGGGCCCGGCCCCTTCGTTGTGCGAGGTGAGAGGCCGCCTGCCGCAGAAACTCTGTTCGACAAGCGGTCGCCCGGAGCGCCGCCCGACGCTCCCGCATTCGCACTCGGCTTTCCTCTGCGCGCCGGTACCGACAGAATGGTCGCGTGCGCCCGAGGGGGCGCCGAAGGAGTGTGACATGGGTATCGATGACCTGGTGAATCAGGGCAAGGACTTCCTCGAGCAGAACAAGGACAAGATCGACGACGTTCTGAAGTCCGATCAGGCCGAGGACGTGAGCGACAAGGCGCTCGACGCTGCCGCCGACTTCGTCAAGAAGATCGCGCCCGACAGCATCGACCAGCACGTCGACGGCGCGCGGGAGAACATCGACAAGTCGATCGGCAACGAGTAGTCCATCTGTTCGAAGGATGAAGCGGTCCGGGGATATCCCCGGACCGCTTCGCTGTGTGCAGGGCGAGGGCACCGACGCGTGCCTCGATGGATCGGAACACGATTCAGCGGGGTACTTGACAGGCGCAGATCACGGGCTTACGTTCCCCCTGGGAACACGTGTCGACCGGCTCTTGGGGAGTTGGGAAACTAAACGGCCGTCACGTGCTGGGAGGGGCTCCGGCTTGGGGCACCCTACGTCATTACGACAAGGGTGAAAGCAATGGATGGTCGTGTTTTCGCGCGCGCTTCTGGGGGAGTGCGACGCAGTATTCGGCAGGTACGCAATCAGGAGCGCCGGATCGCACTCCAGCGTCGATGGCACGTAGGGGCACTGGCGGCAGTCGTCGCCGGCGCTCTCGTGTTCTCGGGCATGGCGCCCGCGGTGGCCGATGAGGGGGTGACCCCGACGACCACCGAGGAGACGACCGCGCAGACCGCGACCGATACGGAGGCACCGGCTGAAGAGCCGGCGGCGCCGGCCGAGGAGGCCGCTGCGCCGGCAGAGGAGTCAGCTGCGGAGCAGCCCGGCGAGCCTGCAGCGGAGGACCCGCCGGCCGAGGAGCCTGCCGCGCCGTCGGAGGAGGCCGCCGCCGAAGAGGGGGCGACTGACCCGCCGACCGCCAAGACGCGGTCGGCAGCGCTCGCCGTGCCGCTGGCAGCACTCGCCTGTGCCGGATGGCCGGTCGCAGGATCGCCTGTCGCCGGCTTCGAGATCGACGGCAACCTGTGTCTCGACGGTGTGGGAACCAAGGACTGGGCGACCGTCGGTGGCCAGCCCGTAGCGAACGACGGCTACGACGACGCCACCCAGTTCACGGGCGGAGCGTCCGAAAGCAACTGGCCGTGGTCGGCGAGCCAGATTGCCGGCAGCGGAGTGGCTACAGGGCAGTCGGACATCGGCAACGTCTACGCGTACACCCAGACCGTGAGCGGCAACGTGTACGCATACCTCGGGTTCGAGCGTGATGCCACAACCGGCACGATCGGCTACTACGTCGAGCTGAACCAGAAGACGAACTCCTTCGGCCCGGTTCCCAACCGCACGGTGGGCGACCTCCGTCTGGTGATCGAGCAGAACGGCAACATCACGATCCTCCTTGTCGGCGCTGACACGTGGGACGGAACGAAGTGGGTGTCGCTGGGCTCGCTCGCCGGGTTCGTCGGTCAAACGGCGCAGGGCGACGTCGACAACCTGTCCGGCGCGGTCCTTCAGAAGGGCTCGTTCGCCGAGGTTGCAATCAACCTGACTGCACTGTTCGGCGAGAAGGGATGCAGTGGCACCTACGGCGTGCTCAACATCCGCTCGAACTCCTCCGCAGGCAACGACAACTCCTCCATGAAGGACTGGATCGCACCGGTCGCGCTCAACGTGCCCTCGACCTGTTCGACGCTGAAGATCGTCAAGGTCGACGCCCTCGACCACGCGAAGGTGCTCGCAGGGGCGGAGTTCACGATCTCCCCGAACCCGGCCACGGGCACGGGCAGCACGTCCGGAGTGACGAACGCCGCCGGCGAGATCGTCTTCAGCAACAACGTGGAGCCCGGTGACTACACGATCACCGAGACGAAGGCACCCGCCGGCTACTTGCTCGACAGCGCACCGAAGGAGGTGACCGTCGGGGCGGCGGAGTCGAAGATGGTCACGTTCGTCGACCCGCTCGGCAGTGTGTCGTGGCTCAAGCACGATCGGGCGGGCGCGCTGCTCGGTGGGGCCACGTTCCAGATCATCGCGACCGGCGGCGCCGCCGCGGCCGCGCCGTGGGACCTCGACTCGTCCCCGATCACCGTGGTCGACAACACCGGTCAGCCCGGCTACTCGGGCAGGGACACGGATGCCACGGGCGGCGAATTCTCGGTCGCAGGACTGCCGACCGGCACCTACTCCGTGACCGAGACGGCAGCGCCGGCGGGGTACGTCCTCGATCCGACGCCGCAGGTCTTCACGATCTCGCAGCAGGCGCCGAACCCGGCGATCGCGACGGCCTTCGTGAACACCCCGTACGCCACGGTGACGCTGACCAAGAACTGGGTGAACTCGTTCCCCGGTGACAAGGCGCAGCTCGCGATCGGCGGCGGGGCGGCAGCTCAGGGCACCTCGACGGCGCCGACCAGCGGGCCGGCGATCCAGGTGAGCGTTGCGCCCGGCACGGCGCTCACCATCGCCGAGACGCTGGACGGCGCGAACACCGGTCTGTACAGCTCCGTGCTGTCCTGCGTCGGCGCGACGGTGTCGAACAACACCGGCACGGGCGGCTCGATCAGCGTTCCCGCCTGGCCCGCCTCGGCGAACGGCGTGCAGTGCACGTTCGTCAACACCGCGGTCACCAAGACCGTCACGCTCCAGAAGCGCTGGATCGACGCGATCGAGGGCGACACCGCCGACCTCACCGCCGGCACGGCGACGGCGACGTCGACCGCGTCGGGTGCGGCGAACCAGCTCGACACCGACGACACGGCGGTCGCGACCGTCCGGGTCGGCGACTCGATCACGCTGTCCGAGGTCGTCGACGGGCAGGGCGTATACGCGTCGTCGTGGTCGTGCACCACGGGCGCGTCCGGCGACGGCACGTCGTTCCCGCTGACGGTTCCCGACGCGGACGTCACCTGCACGTTCGACAACGAGGCCCAGCGCGCGACCGTCAAGCTGAAGAAGCAGTGGGTCGACGCCTTCGCGGGTGACACCGCTCACCTGGAGATCAACGGAGCCGAGTCCGACTCGGCCACCTCGGTCGCGACCGAGGGCGACAGCACCGACAACGTGAACACCGCCGAGGTCGACGTCCGGGTCGGCGACGAGGTGACGCTGTCGGAAGACCTCGGCGGACAGAACGCGGGCTCGTACTCGTCGACGTGGGCGTGCGATGACGGCACGTCCGGGCAGGGTGGCAGCATCCCGACCTTCGAAGTCACCGAGCCCGTGGTCTGCACGATCACCAACACGGCCAAGACGACCGACATCGTGGTCCACAAGGTGTGGAAGGACGCCTTCCAGGGCGACGCGGCCGAGCTGTCGATCAACGCGGCGAGCGACACGTCCACCGCGACCGGTGCGGCGAGCCAGACCGATTCCGACGTCGTCCAGCTCACCGTCCGCGTGGGCGACAGCGTCACCGTGGCCGAGATGCTGGACGCCGAGAACCGCGGCCAGTACACGAGCATCTACGCGTGCTCGCCGGCCGGCGGTCAGGGAGAGGGCCTGTCGACCACGTTCTCGGCACCGCTCGCCGATGTGGAGTGCACGTTCACGAACACGGCAGACAAGGTAGACGTGGTGCTGATGAAGCGCTGGCTCGGCGGCATCGCCGGTGACTCGGCTGAACTGTCGATCACCCCTGACGGGGCGGCAGCGCAGTCCAGCACCTCGGTGGCTGACGGCGCGTCCGACCTGCTCGACAACGTCGACACCGTCACCGCCGAGGTGCGGATCGGCGAGGTCGTGACGATGTCCGAGGAGGTCACCGGCCAGGGCGAGTACGACTCGACCTACACCTGCACGGCAGGCGAAGTCTCCGGCACCGGCGACGGCCGTTCGTTCGAGCTCACGGTCACCCAGGCCGCCACCTGCGTGTTCACCAACCGCGCGCTCACGCAGAGCGTCTCGGTCGTCAAGACGTGGGTCAACGGCCAGGCCGGCGACACCGCCGACATGAGCGTCGAGGGCGGCGCGTCCGGCTCGGAGCAGTCCACCGCCGATGGCACCGTCGGCTCGTTCACCGACGTCACCCACACCCTGATCGCGGATGCGCTCATCGGTGAGGAGGTCACGGTGAGCGAAGTCATCGGGGTGCTGGAGGGCGAGGCGTCCGACTACATCTCGTCGCTGCGCTGCGTCGGTGCGGACGAGACCGTCCTGGTGGAGGTGGACGGGCTGACCGGCTCGTTCACGATGCCGAACCAGCCGGTGAACTGCGAGTTCGTCAACGAGGCGGAGCTGCCCACCATCGCCCTGGACAAGACCGTCGTGGTCGAGGGCGCCGAGGTCGACGAGGCCAACTGGCAGCTGTTCGCGACGCCCGAGGAAGGCGACGCGGTGACCGACGCGGACGGCGGCGACGTCGCTCCAACCGAGGTGGCCACGGGCGTCGGCTTCGCACTCTCGGAGGAGCTGATCGGCGACTTCGCCGGATCGGACGAGTTCGAGGCGAGCGAATGGTCCTGCGTGTCGGACATCACGGGGGAGATCGACCTCTCCGACAGCGTCCCCGGCTCCGCCGCCCTGCGGTCACTCAACAAGGGCGAGAACGTTATCTGCACGATCGTGAACTCGCATGTGGACCAGGGGTACGAATTCGCCAAGTCGCTGGTGAGCTCGGAGCAGAACGAGGACGGCACCTGGACGGTGACGTACGAGATCCGGGTCCACAACAACAGCGAACTCGTGACGCTCGCGTACGACCTCACCGACACGTTGGATGCGACGGAGGGCGTGGTGCTGGACGCTTCGTGGACCGGGCCGACCGAAGGCGCCTTCGCCGACGGATCGCTCGAGGCAGACCTCGCGACGGGACAGCCTCTCGCGCCGTTCGACGGCTCGAACGACGATGTCTACACCGTCACCGTGACCGCTGAGATCACGTCGGTGCCGGTCGGAGCCGAGCCCTGCACGGGAGAGGAGAGCGGGATCGGCATCGTCAATACCGCGATGCTCACCGTCGGCGATGACGTGCCGGTCGTGGACGACGCCTGCGGGACGATCCACCTCGACGACGTCGGCCTCGAGAAGACGTCGAGCTCGACGTCGGTCGAGCCGGGTGTGCCGTTCGACTACATCCTGACGGTGACGAACCACGGGACGCGGGAGGCCGCGGCCGTCCACGTTCGTGACGCCGACCTGAACCCGCGGCTGGACATCGTCGACCTGACGCTGTCGGACGGCTACGGGATGACGGCCGAGCCGGGTTGGACGGACAAGAGCGAGACGCAGCCGAACGACATCGTCGACCTCACCCTGGATGCGCCGCTGGCACCGGGGGCATCGATGACCGTCACGATCTCGGTCGTGCTGGCTGCGCAGCCGGCGGTCTCGTCGATGGATCCGGCCGACCCGGTCCCGACTGCTCCCGCGCCGCTGGATTCGCTGGTGAACAACGCCTGCGTGGATACCGCGATCGACACGGTCGGCGGTCCGTTCGACGGTGAGCCGTTCGCAGCCAACTGCGACGATCTCACGATCGAGGTCCGCGAGATGACCGGCGTAGTCTACACGTCCTGCGTCAGCGACACCGTCCTGCTGCAGTACGTCGTGCGCACGTCGCCGAGCCTCTCGATGCTGCCGGTGTCGGGCACCTGGGTGACGAAGGATGCGCCGGAGGCGCCGGGACACTCGGTCATGATCGACGAGTTCTTCGGCAACCCCGAAGGCGTCACGGGAGAGCTCCAGTGGCCGGGCACCCGGTTCGTGGGCGACCCGCCGGTGGCGGTGGACTACCCCGGCTGGCGTGCGCTGCAGGCGGGAGACTACGGCCCCAACGGCGGGTATATCAACCCGGCCAACGGCGTCGAGTACGCGCCGGCGGATGCGTTCTTCGTCTACAACGGGCTGATCCTCGACCCGAGTGAGCTCGACTTCGCGTGGCGAGGGGAGAGCACCCTCACCTTCTCGGTGAACCCGACGCTCACATTCGACGTCGCGTACCCGACGGACCTGACCCTGTGCGCTCAGGCACGTCATACGCAGGTCGAGATCGAGAAGACGGCCAGCGTCCAGAACACGGCGCCGGGCGCATCGTTCACGTACGATCTCGCGGTCGAGAACGTGAGCACCGACTCGGCCGCCGAGGGCGTGGTCGTCACAGACGAGATCCCCGCCGACATCAGGATCACGGACGTCTCGTGGCCGGGTGAGGGCGATGACACCGTCTTCCCGAACTGGGAGTCGTGCTCGGTGACCGGCCAGGACGGTGCGGGCTACGGGGGGACGCTCGAGTGCGTGCTCTTCGGACCGCTGCAGCCGCAGGGCAATGAGGAGGGCGCCAGCGCGGCCCCGACGATCACCCTCGCGGCGACGGTGAGCCCGCAGTCGAAGGTGACCTCGATCACCAACGTGGCGGTCGTGGGTTACCACACCTTCGGTGACCCCGAGGATGCCGGCCGTGACTCCGACGACGCGACGGTGGCGATGTCGCTGCTGGCCGCGACCGGTGGAAGCGCGGTCTGGCCGCTGGCGATCTTCGGAATCCTCGCCCTCTTCGGCGGAGCCACGGTCTTGGTCGTGCGCCGTCGTCGGGGTGAGGCGAAGCCGACTCTCTGACCGTGGAAGAGGGCGGGTTGCCCCCAAGGCCCGCCCTCTCCCACCTCGCCGCGGCCTGGGACCCTTCGCCCTCGAGGTGAAGGGTCCCAGCGTGTCTTCAGGTTCACAAGCTCGCATCCGCGCCCTCGAACTGATAGCGTGCACGAGCAGCGCTTAGGCGCTGCCCTCCTGCAAGCCCGAACGCAGGCGGATCGGTCGCGTGATACCCGCACGCAAGGGAGACCGAATCACCCCCTACCGGGGTACGGGTACGACGCTGAGCGTCGAGAGTACGGCACGTTCGCGTGCCGCTGGGAGTACCGGCGCTCGCATCCGGGCGCCGCTGGGACGGCGCCTCGTGGCGCCCGGAAGTTGGGGAGTTTCTTCTAGTGCAGCACGCACGTAGGAACAAGACGTTCAAGGCGCTCGCCGCCGTGGCTCTCGCCGCGTCGCTGGTCGTGGCGCCGCTCGTGACCGCGGGTGCCTCCGCGGCAGACCCAGAACTGGTCGGAACCGTCGGCGACATTCAGGAGTTCTCACCCGAGGCGAACTCGTCCAAGTACTGGGAGAAGCTCACGGAGCACGACTCCGAGTGCTACAAGTCGGAGGGCAACTCGAGCCACGGCAAGATCACGAACGACGGCAAGACGGTGACGCTCTACCCGTACGCCCCGTCGTGGCCGGGTGATCACTGGGAGCTTCTCGTCGTCAAGGGGGGCACTTACAACAATGTGATCCACCACCCCGTCGCCGGCGTCGCCTACGCCTCGCCGCTCAACGGCGGGGGCGAGCAGTCCGCCGTATCGCACTGGATCGTGTGCAAGGGGAAGGACTCCGAGAAGCCGCCGACGGTGGTCACCCCCGCACTCGACTGGACGAACCCGTCCTGCGCCGCCGCCGGCGTGCTCACGAAGAGCGACAACGTCGAGTGGGTCTCGAAGCTGAACGCCGACGGCACCACGACGTGGACGGCCAAGCCGCTCGCCGGCACCGCCTTCCCGCAGGGGGCGACTGTCGAGTGGACCGTGCCCAACCTCGACAAGCTGTCCGAGACGCTCGAAGAGTGCCGTCCGCCGCAGCCGCCCGCTGAGGTGACGAGCAAGGACACGTTCGAGTACGACTGCGACAGCAAGGTCGTGACGATCACGACGACGACCACCACCACGCCCTATGTGTGGAACGGCACCGCGTGGGTTCCCGGTCAGTCGTCCGACTCGTCCTCCACGTCGGAGCGCCCCATGACGGCCGACGAGAAGAAAGACTGCCCGCTGCCCGACACCGAGATCGAGTACGGCTCGTGGGTGGACGGCGAGTGGGAGTGCGGTGACACCACGGTGACGCAGACGCGCGAGGTCACGACGACCGTCTACGAGTACGACGCCGAGGGCAACCCCACGGCGAAGTCCTCCGTCGCGATCGAGACGCAGACCCGCGACCTCACGAACGCCGAGATCGGCGAGTGCCCGCTCGTCCCGGGTGAGATCGCCTCGTCCTGCGTGGGCGATGTGCCCTACCTCGCGTACGACGTCACCCTCCCGGAGGGCTACGTCGCCGACAGCGAGAACCCGGTCACGATCACCTTCGTGAACCCGAACGGCGCGGACTACGTCGCCGCGGGCCAGCCTCTCTCCGGCAGCCTGCTGTGGCCGGGTGCCTCGGCCGGCGCGCCGAAGATGTGGCCGGGCTGGGACTACGTGGGTGGCGGCGAGTACGTCCCCACGACGGGCAACTACGCCTGGACGCGTGACGGCGTCACCGTGCGCTTCGATGTGAACCCGTCCTACGAGACGGTCGTCGAGTACCCGGCCGCGTCGTCGCTGTGCGCCAACCCGCCGGTCGTCGACCCGGAGACCCCGGTCGTCGACCCGGAGACGCCCGCATCGGTCGACCCGGAGACCCCGCTCGCCGTCACCGGCGGCGGAGTCAGCCCGCTCGTGCCCATGGCCGGAGGCGCGCTGCTCCTGATGGGACTGGCTGCGCTGGCATTCGTGGCGTACCAGCGTCGCAGTGGGGTGCACTCCTCTTAATAGAGAGCAGTAACGGATGCCTCTTATATGAGGTGTTCCACCGCGGAGGGCGGTCGCGTGTAAGCGCGACCGCCCTTCGGCGTCGGCCGCGGCATCCGCTCGTCCATTTTCGGGGGTAGCGCTTGCTCACGTCTGGATGTAGCCTCAAGGCAATCTCGATGTGGGGTCGAGAGCATCTCGATCTGGGGTCGAGTTTTCACTGGGGCTCAGATCGCGGATTCCGCGGATTGGGGAAGCGCCTGAGTGCGCAGGGTCGGACGACCCTGCGTCAGACGTTCACCCTGGGGCTGGGTGATGACGATGGCTCGTAGTCGACAGGTGTTCTTGAGCGGTCTGATCGCCGTGGCGTTGGCCCTCGGGCCGGCGGGCGGCGCAGCAGCAGCAGAGGGCACGGAACCAGAGACGGTCGTCGAGACGTCGACGGAGCAGGCTCCGCCGGCGGAATCGCCTCCCGCGGAATCCGCGGTCGTGGAACCGGCGCCCGCACCGGCTCCCGAACCCGCGCCCGCCCCGGCACCTGAACCTGCCCCGGCTCCAGCGCCGGCACCCGCTCCCGCTCCGGCGCCCGCTCCGGCTCCCGCGCCCGCTCCCGCGCCCGATACGTCCACGAGCAGTGCCACGGCGACGGCGACCACGCAACAGAGCACGAGCACGGCGCGGACCTCCGGGACGATGGGCGAGACGAGCGACCCGAAGCACGACGACCCGAAGCACGACGACGATCCCAAGCACGACGATCCGAAGGACGACGACAAGAAGAAGGCGCAGATCAAGCTCGTCAAGGTCGTGAAGAACGACAACGGCGGCAAGGCGAAAGCGAAGGATTGGAAGCTGCAGATCCGCGCCGACAAGGGGGAGTGGACGACACTCGCTCAGGAGAAGTGGGTGGAACTCCCCGCCGGTGTCTACAAGCTCGGCGAGACCGGTGGCCCGGCCGGATACGACTGGACAGAACTGTCGTGCACGGGATCCGAGAAGACCAGCCTGGCGGTTCCCGTGGTAGCGCTCGCGAAGGGCGACAAGACGACGTGCACATTCACGAACGACGACCGCCCGCAGGAGAAGAAGGGTCAGCTGGAACTGATCAAGACGGTCGTCAACAACAACGGCGGTAATGCGGATGCCGGCGACTGGATCCTGGAGGTCAAGCTCAACGGGCAGTGGACGCCGGTGACGCAGGGCGCGTGGATCACCCTCCCGGTCGGCGACTACGAGATCCGGGAGACGGGCGGCGTCGACGGCTACGACCTCGTGTCGGTGACCTGCACGACCAAGGGCGGCGGTGGCGGCGGTGGCCACCACCAGGACGATGATGACGACGACGAGGATCACGACCGGAAGGCCCTTGCGACCAAGGGCGGCGGCCAGGGCGGGTCGGGCAGCGGCGGTACCGCGACGGTGACTAAGGGCGGGGAGACGACCTGCATCTTCGTCAATGATGACCGGCCGAAGGACAAGACCGGTCAGCTGAAGCTGATCAAGGACGTCGAGAACAACAACGGCGGCACGGCCGATCCCAGTGACTGGATTCTCGAGGTCGAGATCAACGGCGAATGGACGCCGGTGACGCAGGGCGAGTGGATGACGCTCCCGGTCGGCGACTACGAGATTCGGGAGACGGGCGGCGTCGACGGCTACGACCTCGTGTCGCTGACGTGTACGAGCAGCGGCGGTGGAGGTGGCGGTGGACACGACGACGATGATGACGACGATGACAAGGATCACGACCGCAAGGCCCTCGCCGGCAAGGGCGGCGGACAGGGCGGGTCGGGCAATGGCGGCACCGCGACGGTGACCAAGGGCGGGAAGACGACCTGCATCTTCGTCAACGACGACCGGTCGAAGGACAAGACCGGTCAGCTGATGCTGAGCAAGACGGTCGTCAACGACGACGGCGGCGACGCCGTTGACAGCGACTGGGTTCTCGAGGTCGAGATCGACGGGGTCTGGACGCCTGTCACCCAGGACGAGTGGATGACGCTTCCGGTCGGCGTCTACGACATCCGGGAGACCGGGGGTGTGCCGGGATATGAGCTGACGTCGCTGGTCTGTGAGACAACCGGCGGAACCGGCGGCGGTGGCGGCAGCGGCGGTGGCGGCGGTGGCGGCGGTGGCCACGACGACGATGATGACGATGACGACCACGGTGACGACGACGGTGACGACGACCGGCGAGCCCTTGCGACCCGCGGTGGCGGTCAGGGTGGATCGGGCGACGGCGGCACCGCGACCGTGACCAAGGGCGGCAAGACGACCTGCACGTTCACCAACGACGACCAGCCGGCCGACCTGACGTTCGCCAAGACCTACGACGGGCTCACCTTCGTCGGACCGGGCCCGGTGTGGGAGGTCAGCTACCTGATCACCGTCACCAACCCCGGCGCCTTCGAGCAGTCCTACGACGTGTTCGACGAGCCTTCGCCGGCATCGGGCGTCACCATCACCGGCAACGAGGTGCTCGACGTGACCGGCGGCAACGATCCGATCGAGTGGAACGGCCAGGCCGCGACGCCGATCGTGGCGGGCGCGACCGTCGCCGGCGGCGCATCCCACGTGTATCGCGTGACGCTCACGATCACACTGTCGGGGCTGACCCCGCCCGGAGAGCTCGACTGCACCGGCCAGCCCGGCGACGGTCTGTTCAACCAGGCGCGGCTCGAGTGGGACGGCGAGCCGGTCGACTCCGAGGCGTGTGCGCCGGTACCCTCGCGAACCGTCTTCGACAAGGTGGCGCTGGGCGCGACCGCGGTCGACGCCGACACCTGGGAACTCGCTTACCGGCTCACGGCGACCAACCCCGGGCCGACCGATGCACAGTACACGCTCGAGGACACGCTCGGTGCACTTCCCGCGGGCGTGACGCTCATCGGAGCAGAGGCAGCGGCCGATCCCGCGTTCCCGCTGACGCCGGCGCCGGTCACGACGAACTGGGCGGACTTCGAACCGGCCGTCCTGGCGCTGAACCGGCCGATCGCGGCGGGCGTCACGCACGCCTACCTCGTGACGGTGACCGTTGACGTGGCGCTCGCCGAGCTCCCCGATCCGCTCCCCGCCGACTGCGCGGACGTACCGGGCATCGGCTACCCCATCCCGAACGTCGGGACCATCGTGGTCGACGGCATCGTGATCGACGATGAGGCGTGCAACGTGATCCAGGTCGTGGATCTCGGCATCGTCAAGTCGCACTCGACGCTCCAAGGCGGCGCCGTCGAGCCCGGAGACACCTTCACCTACTACCTGGACGTCACCAACCACGGCACCGTGGCCGTGACGAACGGAGTGGTCACCGACCCGATCCCCGCGGAGCTCACGGTCGAGGGCGTGGCAGCCCCGGTGGGCTGGACGGTCTCCGTGGTGGGCAACGACATCACGGTGAACAACGTCTCGCTCGCCGTCGGCGCCACCCAGCGCATCAGCGTGCAGGTGCGACTTGCGCCGACGCCTGCGCAGTCGGCACCCGTGCTCGCACCCGGCGAGGCTCCGCCGCCGTTCACGCCGGAGTTCATCGGCGACCTCGTGAACGAAGCGTGCGTCGCGGTGCCCGGCGACGGCAACCCGGCCAACGACTGCTCCACCGACACGGTGCCGGTCGACGAGCTCGTGGCCGACGTGTTCGTCACGTGCCTGAACGACATCGCGTCGCTCAACTACCGGGTCGCGACCAGTCCGAGCCTGGCAGGCCAGCCGATCAATCTCACGTGGGCTCCCGACACGCAGGTTCCGTCGCCGCAGCCGCCGAGCATCCAGCGCACGCTCTCCTCGGGCGACTCCGGCACCATCCTGTGGCCGGGCGGCCTGCTGGCGCCCAACAACGTGAGCATCCAGTGGCCCGGCTACCGGCCGCTCACGATCGCCGACTACAACCCGGAGACGGGCGCGCTGCTGGTCGACCGGGATCTGGTCTACAACGGCATGGTGCTCGACACGTCCTACCCGACGTATCCGTGGCGGCTGTCGTCGACCGTGACGATCTCGGTCAACCCGACGCTGACGGTCGAGACCGCCTACCCGCCGATCAGCCCGAACTGCGCCGTGCCGCGCTCGGCCGACCTCATCATCGACAAGACCGCCAGCGTGCAGGAGACGGCGCCGGGCGCGTCGTTCGACTACGGCCTGACGGTCACCAACCTCGCCGTGGACTCGGTCGCCGAGCCCGTCGTGGTCACCGACCCGATCCCGAGCGACCTCAAGGTCGACTCGATCGTGACGAGCACCACCGCGTTCCCGCGCTGGCGCGCGTGCGACGTGACGGGGGAGGACGCCGAGGGCTACGGAGGCATCCTGCGCTGCGAGCTTCTGGGCCCACTGGCGATGGGCACCTCCGCCCCGACGATCACCCTCGGTGTCACGGTGCACTCCGAGACGAGGGCGACGTCGATCACCAACGTCGGCGAGGTGTGCTGGGGCGAACCCACCGACGGACTTCCGTTCCAGGCGTGTGACGACGATGCCGTCACCGTCACCTTGTCGGCTCTTCCCCCAACAGGAGCCGATGCGCCGACCGGAGCCGTCCTCGCCGGCTCGGCGGCCCTGGCCATCGGGGCGATTCTCCTGATGGTCGCAACCGTGCGTCGACGCCGCGAGGACGTCGTCACGGGGTGAAAGTGCCGCGGGAGGACAGCTCCCCCAACACCTGTCCTCCCGCGGTCACACCGCTCGAGCGTCCCGCTGCTGGGAAGCAGCCGAGCATAGTCGCCGCGCGACACGCCCGAGTTTGCGACACGCCCGGGCGGCACGTAGACTAGCGAGGTTCCACATTCCGGTGCGCCCTTCGGCGCGCGCAGGATCACTGCCAGGGCAGTGCATAGGCGGCGCGAAAGCGCAGGGTCCTAGGCCGCGGGCAGCAGAACCACCACATCTCAAACCTCCTTCCTCTCGAGAGCGCTGCTCTCGTGTGCGAGCGGGTGGCGGATGCCGGGAGCGGCGCTTCGGCGCGGCATCCGGATTGACATCAGAACAGCGGTGCAGCAACGCACTGCGCAAGCGGTGCAGAAGTGCCATGGCGCGAGAGCGCCACCGTGCGTCCAATGCCTCCGGGGAGCCCGGAACGGTAAGACGCGAGAAAGAGAGTGAGCAGACAATGGCGGGACAGAAGATCCGCATTCGCCTGAAGTCGTACGACCACGCCGGCCTCGACAGCTCGGCGCGCAAGATCGTCGACACCGTGACCCGTGCGGGCGCGACCGTCGTGGGCCCCGTGCCCCTTCCGACCGAGAAGAACGTCGTGTGCGTCATCCGGTCGCCCCACAAGTACAAGGACAGCCGCGAGCACTTCGAGATGCGCACCCACAAGCGTCTGATCGACATCATCGATCCGACGCCCAAGGCCGTCGACTCGCTGATGCGCCTTGACCTGCCGGCCGACGTCAACATCGAGATCAAGCTCTGAGGTTCGACATGGCTGACATCAACAACAAGATTTCCAAGGGCCTGCTCGGCACCAAGCTCGGCATGACCCAGGTCTGGGATGAGAACGGCAAGCTCGTTCCCGTCACCGTCATCGAGGTCGCTCCGAACGTGGTCACCCAGGTTCGCACGCCCGAGAAGGACGGCTACAAGGCCGTCCAGATCGCTTACGGCCAGATCGACCCCCGCAAGGTCAACAAGCCCCTCACGGCCCACTTCGAGGCCGCCGGCGTGACCCCCCGCCGCCACCTCACCGAGATCCGCACCGCGGACGCTGCTGACTACTCACTCGGTCAGGAGCTCACGGTGGACGGCGTCTTCGAGGCCGGCCAGCTGATCGACGTCGTCGGCACCAGCAAGGGCAAGGGCACCGCGGGTGTCATGAAGCGCCACAACTTCAAGGGTGTCTCCGCCTCGCACGGTGCGCACCGCAACCACCGCAAGCCCGGTTCGATCGGCGCATCGTCGACTCCGAGCCGCGTCTTCAAGGGCATGCGCATGGCCGGCCGTATGGGTGGCGAGCGCGTGACCGTCCTCAACCTCAAGGTGCACGCCATCGACGCCGAGAAGGGTCTGCTGCTCGTCAAGGGCGCCGTCCCCGGCGCGCGTGGCCGCATCGTCTACGTCCGCAACGCAGTGAAGGGTGCCTGAGCATGGCTGACTCGACTCTCGCGCTCGACGTCCACAAGGCCGATGGCAAGAAGGCCGGCTCCGTCGAGCTGCCCGCCGCGATCTTCGACGTCAAGACGAACATTCCGCTGATCCACCAGGTCGTCGTCGCGCAGCGCGCGGCGGCTCGCCAGGGCACCCACTCGACCAAGCGTCGCGGTGAGGTCTCGGGCGCCGGCCGCAAGCCCTTCAAGCAGAAGGGCACGGGTAACGCCCGCCAGGGCTCGATCCGCGCGCCGCACATGACCGGCGGTGGCATCGTCCACGGCCCGAAGCCGCGCGACTACGCGCAGCGCACGCCCAAGAAGATGATCGCGGCCGCCCTGCTGGGTGCGCTCAGCGACCGTGCTCGTGGCGACCGCCTGCACATCGTCGACTCCTTCGGCATCGAGGGCGCTCCGTCGACCAAGGCGGCTGCCGCGGTCCTGACGGCGCTGGCCCCGACCAAGAACGTGCTGGTCGTCATCACGCGTGACGACGAGCTCAGCATCCTGAGCGTGCGCAACCTCGCGTACGTCCACGTGCTGTACGCCGACCAGCTGAACGCCTACGACGTGCTCGTCTCCGACGACATCGTCTTCACCAAGGCCGCCTACGACGCGTTCGTCGCGTCGAAGACCGGCGCCACCGAGGAGGTCTCGGCATGACCGCCGTGAACAAGGACCCGCGCGACATCATCCTGAAGCCGGTCGTCTCCGAGAAGAGCTACGGGCTCATCGACGAGGGCAAGTACACGTTCCTCGTGGACCCCCGTGCCACGAAGACCGAGATCAAGCTCGCGATCGAGAAGATCTTCGGCGTCAAGGTGGCTGCGGTCAACACGATCAACCGCGTCGGCAAGGCCCGCCGCACCCGCTTCGGCACCGGCAAGCGCAAGGACACCAAGCGCGCCATCGTGACCCTGAAGTCGGGCACCATCGACATCTTCACGGCAGTCGGCTGACGGTCGGGATAGAGGACTAGAGATATGGCTATTCGCAAGTACAAGCCCACGACCCCGGGTCGCCGCGGCTCGTCGGTGGCCGACTTCGCCGAGATCACCCGATCGACGCCTGAGAAGTCGCTCCTCCGCCCGCTCGCCAAGACCGGAGGCCGCAACAACCAGGGCCGCATCACCACCCGCCACATCGGCGGTGGCCACAAGCGTCAGTACCGCGTCATCGACTTCCGTCGCAATGACAAGGACGGCATCGACGCCAAGGTCGCTCACATCGAGTACGACCCCAACCGCACGGCGCGCATCGCGCTCCTTCACTACGCGGACGGCGAGAAGCGCTACATCATCGCGCCGAACAAGCTGTCGCAGGGCGACATCGTCGAGTCGGGTCCCTCGGCCGACATCAAGCCCGGTAACAACCTGCCGCTGAAGAACATCCCCACCGGTACCGTGATCCACGCGATCGAGCTCCGTCCCGGCGGCGGCGCCAAGATGGCCCGCTCGGCGGGCGTCTCGGTGCGTCTCGTCGCGAAGGACGGCCCGTACGCCCAGCTGCGTCTCCCCTCGGGTGAGATCCGCAACGTGGATGCCCGCTGCCGCGCGACCATCGGCGAGGTCGGCAACGCCGAGCAGTCGAACATCAACTGGGGCAAGGCCGGTCGCAACCGCTGGAAGGGCATCCGCCCGACCGTCCGCGGTGTCGCGATGAACCCCGTCGACCACCCCCACGGTGGTGGCGAGGGCAAGACCTCCGGTGGTCGTCACCCTGTTTCGCCGTGGGGCCAGGCCGAAGGCCGCACCCGCCACGCGAACAAGGAAAGCGACAAGTACATCGTTCGCCGTCGCAACGCCGGCAAGAAGCGCAAGTAGGAGTAGAGGAAGATGCCACGCAGTCTCAAGAAGGGCCCCTTCGTCGACGAGCACCTGCTCCGCAAGGTCGTCGTACAGAACGAAGCCGGCTCCAAGAACGTCATCAAGACCTGGTCGCGCCGCTCGATGATCGTCCCGGCCATGCTGGGCCACACGATCGCCGTGCACGACGGTCGCAAGCACATCCCCGTGTTCGTGACCGAGACCATGGTCGGCCACAAGCTGGGCGAATTCGCGCCCACCCGCACCTTCCGCGGCCACGTGAAGGACGACAAGAAGGGCCGTCGCCGCTAAGGCGGGGACGAAAGAGGAGAGAGAAATGGTGGAGTCCATCGCACGTGTGCGACACATCCGCGTGACCCCTCAGAAGGCTCGTCGTGTCGTCGCCCTCATCAAGGGCAAGCAGGCTGAGGAGGCCCTGGCCATCCTCAAGTTCGCGCCGCAGAGCGCGAGCGAGCCGATCTACAAGCTCGTCGCCTCGGCGATCGCGAACGCTCGCGTGAAGGCCGACAAGGATGGCGAGTTCCTGGACGAGCAGGACCTGTACGTGGCCAACGCGTACGTCGACGAGGGCACGACGCTCAAGCGTTTCCAGCCCCGTGCCCAAGGTCGTGCGTTCCAGATCAAGAAGCGCACGAGCCACATCACGGTCGTGCTCTCGACGCCCGAGGTCGCTGAGGCGGCCCCGGCTGCCAAGACGAAGAAGGCGAGCAAGTAATGGGCCAGAAGGTCAACCCGTACGGCTTCCGCCTCGGCATCACCACGGACCACGTGTCGCGTTGGTTCTCGGACTCGACGAAGCCCGGACAGCGCTACGCCGACTACGTGGCCGAGGACATCAAGATCCGTCGTCTGCTCACGACGTCGCTCGACCGCGCCGGCGTCAGCAACATCGAGATCGAGCGCACGCGTGACCGCGTCCGCGTCGACATCCACACCGCCCGCCCGGGCATCGTGATCGGCCGCCGCGGCGCCGAGGCCGAGCGCATCCGCGCCGACCTCGAGAAGCTCACCGGCAAGCAGATCCAGCTGAACATCCTCGAGGTCAAGAACCCCGAGGCCGACGCTCAGCTCGTCGCACAGGGCATCGCCGAGCAGCTCAGCGCCCGCGTGGCCTTCCGCCGCGCCATGCGCAAGGGTCTGCAGGGTGCTCAGCGCGCCGGCGCCAAGGGCGTCCGCATCCAGGTCTCCGGCCGCCTCGGCGGCGCCGAGATGAGCCGTTCGGAGTTCTACCGCGAGGGTCGTGTGCCGCTGCACACGCTGCGCGCGAACATCGACTACGGCTTCTACGAGGCGAAGACCACCTTCGGCCGCATCGGCGTGAAGGTCTGGATCTACAAGGGCGACCTGACCAACAAGGAGCTCGCTCGCGAGCAGGCCAACGCACCCAAGTCGGACCGTCGTCGTGACGACCGCCCGCGTCGTGGCCCGCGCAACGAGGCCCCCGTCGCAGAAGGAGCATCGGCGTAATGCTTATCCCCCGCAAGGTCAAGTACCGCAAGCAGCACCACCCCAAGCGCGATGGCCAGGCCACCGGCGGCACGAAGGTCTCCTTCGGCGAGTTCGGCATCCAGGCACTCACGCCCGCGTATGTGACGAACCGTCAGATCGAGTCCGCTCGTATCGCGATGACCCGTCACATCAAGCGTGGCGGCAAGGTGTGGATCAACATCTACCCCGACCGTCCGCTCACCAAGAAGCCTGCCGAGACCCGCATGGGTTCCGGTAAGGGTTCGCCCGAGTGGTGGGTCGCAAACGTCAAGCCGGGTCGCGTCCTCTTCGAGGTCGCCGGCGTCAACGAGGAACTCGCTCGTGAGGCCCTGACCCGTGCCATCCACAAGCTGCCTCTCAAGGCACGCATCATCAAGCGCGAGGAGGGCGACGCGTAATGGCGATCGGCACCAAGACGCTCGCTCCCAGCGAGCTCGACACGTTCGAAGACCAGCGCCTCGTCGAGGAGCTGCGCAAGGCCAAGGAAGAGCTGTTCAACCTGCGCTTCCAGTCGGCCACCGGCCAGCTCGAGAGCCACGGCCGCATCCGTGCGGTCAAGCGCGACATCGCGCGGCTCTACACGGTGATCCGTGAGCGCGAGCTCGGCATCCGTGCCACGCCCGCGCCGCTGGAGACCGCGACGAAGGCGAAGAAGACGAAGGCCAAGAAGGCGGATGCCGCTGACGAGGCCGTGAAGGAAGAGGCCGAGTAATGGCTGAGACCACCGAGAAGAAGGCCCCCGCGAAGAAGGCCACGGCTCCCAAGGCCGAGGTCGTCGAGCAGGTCGCCGGCCACGAGTCCGCCGAGCACGATGTGCGCGACGCCGACGCCCGTGGCTACCGCAAGTCGCGTCGTGGCTACGTCGTGAGCGACAAGATGGACAAGACGATCGTCGTCGAGGTCGAGGACCGCGTGAAGCACCCCCTCTACGGCAAGGTCATCCGTCGGACCTCCAAGGTCAAGGCGCACGACGAGGGCAACACCGCCGGCATCGGCGACCTCGTCCTCATCAACGAGACCCGTCCGCTCAGCGCCACCAAGCGCTGGCGCCTGGTCGAGATCCTCGAGAAGGCCAAGTAAGCCTCGGGCTTGCTTGGTACCCAAGGAGTAAGAAGTGATTCAGCAGGAATCCCGCCTCAAGGTCGCCGACAACACCGGCGCCAAGGAGCTGCTCACGATCCGCGTGCTCGGCGGCTCGCACCGCCGGTACGCCGGTCTGGGCGACACCATCGTGGCCACGGTCAAGGATGCGATCCCCGGCGGCAACGTCAAGAAGGGCGATGTGGTCAAGGCCGTCATCGTCCGCACCAAGAAGGAGACCCGTCGTCCCGACGGCTCGTACATCAAGTTCGACGAGAACGCCGCCGTGATCCTGAAGAACGACGGGGAGCCCCGCGGCACCCGCATCTTCGGACCGGTCGGTCGTGAGCTTCGCGACAAGAAGTTCATGAAGATCGTCTCGCTCGCACCGGAGGTGATCTGACCCTCATGGCCAAGATCAAGAAGGGCGACCTGGTTCAGGTCCTCACTGGCAAGAAGCAGGCCAACGGCGGCGACCGCGGCAAGCAGGGCAAGGTCCTCGAGGTCCTCGTCGAGCAGAACCGCGTCATCGTCGAGGGCGTGAACTACGTCACCAAGCACACCCGCGTCGGCCAGACCCAGCGCGGCACCAAGACGGGCGGCCTCGAGACGTTCGAGGCTCCCATCCACATCTCCAACGTCGCCCTCGTCGACCCCTCGACCAAGAAGCCGACCCGCGTCGGCCACCGTGTCGAGGAGCAGACGAAGGACGGCGTGAAGCGCACCGTCCGCGTGCGCTACGCCAAGAAGTCAGGCAAGGACCTCTGAACATGAGCACCGCCACTGCCGCGGAGGCTGGCAAGATCCAGCCCCGCCTGAAGCAGAAGTACAACACCGAGATCAAGAAGCAGCTGCAGGACGAGTTCGGCTACGCCAACGTCATGCAGATCCCCGGCCTGGTCAAGGTCGTCGTGAACACCGGTGTCGGCGAGGCAGCTCGCGACAGCAAGGTGATCGATGGCGCGGTCGACGACCTCACCAAGATCACCGGTCAGAAGCCCCTCGTCACCAAGGCCCGCAAGTCCATCGCGCAGTTCAAGCTGCGTGAGGGTCAGGCCATCGGCGCGCACGTCACGCTCCGCGGCGACCGTGCGTGGGAGTTCGTGGACCGCCTGGTCAACCTCGCGCTGCCCCGCATCCGCGACTTCCGCGGTCTGTCGGCCAAGCAGTTCGACGGTCACGGCAACTACACCTTCGGTCTCCAGGAGCAGTCCGTGTTCCACGAGATCGACCAGGACAAGATCGATCGCGTCCGCGGATTCGACATCACGGTCGTGACGTCGGCGAAGACGGATGCTGAGGGCCGTGCACTCCTGCGTCACCTCGGCTTCCCGTTCCGCGGCGAGGACGCTCAGGCCTGAACGGCCGACTCCCCGGGAGCCCGCCGGCTCCCGGGGAACTCATAGAAGGTCGCCTGTCGTGTAACGGCAGTCGAAACCTCTTGAACGAAGGAAACAAGAAATGACAATGACAGACCCGGTCGCAGACATGCTGACCCGTCTGCGCAACGCGAATTCGGCGCACCACGACACCGTGTCGCTGCCGAGCTCCAAGCTCAAGACCCACATCGCCGACATCCTCAAGCAGGAGGGCTACATCGCGGGCTGGGAGGTCTCCGATGCACGCGTCGGCCAGACCCTCACGCTGACGCTCAAGTACGGCCCGAACCGCGAGCGGTCGATCGCCGGCATCAAGCGCGTCTCCAAGCCCGGTCTGCGCGTCTACGCACGCTCGACCGAGATCCCCACGGTCCTCGGTGGCCTCGGCGTCGCCATCCTCTCCACTTCCTCCGGTCTCCTCACGGACCGCCAGGCCGAGCAGAAGGGCGTGGGTGGGGAAGTCCTCGCCTACGTGTGGTGATCTGACATGTCGCGTATCGGACGTCTCCCGATCGACATCCCCACCGATGTGACCATCACGGTCGACGGCCAGGATGTCGCGGTCAAGGGCCCCAAGGGCGAGCTCACGCTCACCGTGGCGCGCCCCATCGAGGTCAAGGTCGAAGAGGGCCAGGTCGTCGTGACCCGTCCCGACGACGAGCGCGAGTCGCGCTCGCTGCACGGCCTGACCCGCACGCTCATCAACAACAACATCATCGGTGTCACCCAGGGCTACACCAAGGGCCTCGAGGTCGTCGGCACGGGTTACCGCGTGGCGCAGAAGGGCAGCTCGGTCGAGTTCGCCCTCGGCTTCTCGCACCCCGTCCTGGTCGAACCGCCCGCGGGCATCACCTTCACGGTCGAGGGCAACAACAAGCTCACCGTGAGCGGCATCGACAAGCAGGCCGTCGGCGAGGCGGCTGCCAACATCCGCAAGATCCGCAAGCCCGAGCCGTACAAGGGCAAGGGTGTGCGCTACGCCGGCGAGGTCGTGCGGCGCAAGGCCGGAAAGGCTGGTAAGTAACCATGGCTGTGAAGTCGAAGACCGACGCGCGTTCGCGTCGTCACGCCCGCCTTCGCAAGAAGGTCGTCGGCACCGAGCTGCGTCCCCGCCTCGTCGTCACGCGCTCGGCCCGCCACGTCTTCGTGCAGGTCGTGGACGACAGCAAGGGCCGCACCGTGGCCTCGGCCTCGACCCTCGAGACCGATCTGCGCACGTTCGACGGTGACAAGACCGCCAAGGCCCGCAAGGTCGGCGAGCTCGTCGCCGAGCGTGCGAAGGCCGCCGGCGTCTCTGACGTCGTGTTCGACCGCGGTGGCAACCGCTACGCGGGCCGTGTCGCGGCGATCGCCGACGGCGCTCGCGAAGGAGGTCTGAACCTGTGAGCGAAACAAACAACAACCCGGAGAACGAAGTGACCGAGCAGCCTGCTGCCGCCACGACCACCGAGGCGCCCGCCGAGCGTGAGCGCGAGCCCCGCCGCGGCGGTCGCGAGCGCAACGCCAACCAGCGTGACCGCGGTTCGCGCGATGCCGACAAGAGCCAGTTCCTGGAGCGCGTCGTCACCATCAACCGCGTGTCGAAGGTCGTCAAGGGCGGTCGTCGCTTCAGCTTCACCGCACTCGTGGTCGTCGGTGACGGCAACGGTGTGGTGGGCGTCGGCTACGGCAAGGCCCGCGAGGTGCCCCTGGCCATCTCGAAGGGCGTCGAAGAGGCCAAGCGCAACTTCTTCCGCGTGCCGCGCGCCGGCTCGACCATCCCGCACCCCGTGCAGGGTGAGGCCGCTGCCGGTGTGGTGCTCCTGCGCCCCGCCGGTGCCGGTACCGGTGTCATCGCCGGCGGTCCGGTCCGTGCCGTCCTCGAGTGCGCGGGCATCCACGATGTCCTCTCGAAGTCGCTCGGCTCGTCGAACACGATCAACATCGTCCACGCGACGGTGGAGGCCCTGAAGCAGCTCGAGGAGCCCCGTGCGGTCGCCGCGCGCCGTGGCCTCGAGTTCGACCAGGTCGCCCCCGCCCGTCTCGTCCGTGCCGAGGCCGAGGCCGCGGCTGCTGCGAAGGCAGGTGTCTGATGGCCGCGCGCCTGAAGGTGACCCAGGTCAAGTCCAAGGTGAGTGAGAAGCAGAACCAGCGTGACACGCTGCGTTCGCTCGGTCTCAAGCGGATCGGCGACTCGGTCGTCCGTCCCGACGACGCGCAGACGCGCGGCTACGTCAAGACCGTCGCTCACCTCGTGAAGGTTGAGGAGATCGACTAATGGCTGAGAAGGCCGAGAAGAACGACGCCGTCGAGGAGAAGGCTTCGAAGAAGCCCGCCACCTCGAAGGCTGCTGCCGCGAAGGCTCCGGCGAAGAAGGCGACCGCCAAGGCCGCCGACAAGCCGGCTGCCGAGAAGAAGGCGCCCGCCAAGACCGCCGCTGCCAAGGCTGACAAGGCCGACGCTGCGGAGAAGGCCGAGAAGGCGCCTGCCGCCAAGAAGGCCGCTCCGAAGGCCGACGCTCCCGCGTCGCGTCCCGGCGTGCTGAAGGTGCACCACCTGCGTCCCGTCCCGGGCGCCCGCACCGCCAAGACCCGCGTGGGTCGTGGTGAGGGCTCGAAGGGCAAGACCGCCGGTCGTGGCACCAAGGGCACGAAGGCCCGCTACCAGGTCAAGATCGGCTTCGAGGGCGGCCAGATGCCGCTGCACATGCGCACCCCGAAGCTGCGCGGGTTCAAGAACCCGTTCCGTGTCGAGTACCAGGTCGTGAACCTGGAGAAGCTCGCCGAGCTGTACCCGTCCGGTGGCGACGTCACCGTCGGCGACCTGGTCGCCAAGGGCGCAGTTCGCAAGAACGAGAAGGTCAAGGTGCTCGGCACCGGAGACATCTCGGTGAAGCTCAACGTGTCGGTCGACAAGGTCTCGGGTTCCGCCGAGCAGAAGATCGTCGCCGCGGGCGGCACCGTCAAGTAGTACACGCAGTGGGGGTCGGAGCATTGCTCCGGCCCCCACTGGGTTACCCTGGACGTCGGCGCGTCGCCGTGCGTGCCGGCATCCCCTCTGGAGGCATCCACTTGTTCAGCGCCATCGCGCGGGTCTTCCGCACACCCGACCTTCGGCGGAAGATCGCATTCACCCTGGCGATCATCGCCCTGTACCGCTTCGGCGCGCACATTCCGGCGCCGTTCGTCGACTTCCCGAACGTGCAGTCCTGTCTGTCCGCCTCGGCCGGCACACAGGGACTGCTCTCGCTCGTCAACCTGTTCTCGGGCGGCGCCCTGCTGCAGCTGTCGATCTTCGCGCTCGGCGTCATGCCGTACATCACCGCGACGATCATCGTCCAGCTCCTGCGCGTCGTCATCCCGCACTTCGAGACCCTCTACAAGGAGGGCCAGTCGGGCCAGGCGAAGCTCACCCAGTACACGCGCTACCTCACGATCGCACTTGCACTGCTGCAGTCGACGACCCTCGTGACGGTGGCCCGCAGCGGCCAGCTCTTCGGCACCACGGGCATCCCCGAGTGCGAGCAGCTCCTCACCAACGATGCGTGGTGGGCGCAGCTCCTCATGATCATCACGATGACCGCCGGCACCGGCCTCATCATGTGGTTCGCCGAGCTCGTCACCGAGCGCGGCATCGGCAACGGCATGTCGCTGCTGATCTTCACGTCGATCGCCGCAGCATTCCCGGCGTCGATGTGGGCCATCTGGCAGTCGCGCGGCTTCGAGGTCTTCCTCCTCGTGCTGGCGGTCGGGATCGTCGTCGTCGCCCTGGTGGTGTTCGTCGAGCAATCGCAGCGACGCATCCCGGTGCAGTACGCCAAGCGCATGGTCGGCCGTCGCACGTACGGCGGCACGAACACGTACATCCCGATCAAGGTCAACATGGCCGGCGTCGTGCCTGTCATCTTCGCCTCGTCGCTGCTGTACATCCCGGCGCTCATCGCGCAGTTCAACATGCAGCCGAACGCCGACAACGAGATCCCGGGCTGGGTCTCGTGGATCCAGCAGTACTTCACCAACGGCGACTCGCCGATCTACATGCTGGTGTACTTCCTGCTCATCGTCGGGTTCACCTACTTCTATGTCGCGATCACCTTCAACCCGGTCGAGGTCGCCGACAACATGAAGAAGTACGGCGGATTCATCCCCGGCATCCGCGCCGGTCGTCCCACCGCCGAGTACCTCGACTACGTGCTCACGCGCATCACGCTGCCCGGCTCGCTGTACCTCGGCTTCATCGCCCTGCTCCCGCTCATCGCCCTCGCGACGGTCGGCGCCAACCAGAACTTCCCGTTCGGCGGTGCCTCGATCCTCATCATCGTCGGCGTCGGCCTCGAGACCGTGAAGCAGATCGACGCTCAGCTGCAGCAGCGCCACTACGAAGGCCTCCTCCGATGACGCGCCTGCTCATCGTGGGGCCCCAGGGTTCGGGCAAGGGGACGCAGGGCGTGCGGATCGCCGAGGCGTTCGGCATCCCGACGATCTCGACGGGCGACGTGTTCCGCGCGGCCGTGGCGGAAGGATCCGAGCTCGGATCCCAGGTCAAGGCGATCATCGAGTCGGGCGACCTGGTGTCGGACGAGCTGACGAGTGCGGTCGTGCGCGAGCGCCTCTCGCAGGACGACGCCGAGCGCGGCTTCCTGCTCGACGGCTACCCGCGCAACGTGACGCAGGTCATGCACCTCGAAGAGTTCCTCGAGGGACGCGGCGATGAGCTCGACGCCGTGATCGAGCTCAGCGTTCCGCGTGACGAGAGCATCGCGCGGCTGTCGCTGCGGGCGCAGGAGCAGGGACGCACCGACGACACCGAAGAGGTGATCGCGAACCGTCTGGCGATCTACGAGCGCGAGACGGCGCCGATCCTCGGCGTCTACGGCGCACGCGGCATCGTCGTGAAGATCGACGGCGTCGGCTCGCTCGACGACATCACCGCGCGCATCATCTCGGCGCTCGAGGCACGTGGCCTCAACCGCTCCGCCGCGGCCTGAGCCCGTGTCCTTCCGCCGCTCGATCTACAAGACGCCCGCCCAGCTGCGTGCGATGGTGGAGCCCGGCCTCATCACCGCGGCCGCGCTGGACGCGGTCCGCGCGCTGATCGCGCCCGGGGTGACCACGGGGGAGCTGGATGCCGCGGCATCCGCTCTCATCACCGCTCGCGGTGCCAAGTCGAACTTCCAGATGGTCCGCGGATACCGCCATACGATCTGCGCCTCGGTCAACGAGCAGGTCGTGCACGGGATCCCGGGTGACCGCGCCCTCGAGCCCGGCGACATCGTCTCGATCGACGCCGGTGCGGAGTTCAAGGGCTGGAACGGCGACTCCGCGTTCACCGTCGTGCTCGACGACGCATCCCGGCCCGACGTCGTCACCGAACGGCGGGTGCTGTCGGACGTGACCGAGGGCTCGCTGTGGGCGGGCATCGCCTCGCTCGCGACGGCGTCGCACATCGGCGAGGTGGGCGGCGCGATCCAGAACCACATCGAGGCGAACGCGCCCGACGGCGGGTACGGCATCCTCCGCGAGTACGTGGGCCACGGCATCGGACGGAAGATGCACGAGGCTCCGTCGGTGTTCAACTACCGCGTGTCGGACCCCGGACCCGAGGTGCGGCCCGGCCTCGTCCTGGCGATCGAGCCCATGGTCGTCATCGGCGATCAGGAGACCTTCGTCGAAGACGACGGCTGGACCGTCTCGACGACGGACGGCACGGCGGGCTCCCATTGGGAACATAGCGTCGCCGTGCACGATGGGGGCATCTGGGTGCTGACTGCACCCGACGGCGGTGCTGCGGGGCTCGCCCCGTTCGGCGTCACGCCGGTGGAGATCGCGTAGGAGAAGTCATGGCCGAGGGTTCGCGCAGGGTCAACTGGTTCGCCATCTGGGTGAGCGTCGGGGTGGTCATCGCCCTCGTCCTCGTCGCCGTGCTGGTCGTGAGCCTGAACAACCAGGGCTCGAACCCCGAGCCGGGGCAGACGCCGACCGCGTCGAACATCGACAGCGAGACCGGCGCGATCCTGGTCGGCGACGGGGAGAACCGCCTCGACACCTACATCGACTTCATGTGCCCGGTCTGCAACCAGTTCGAGCAGGTCTTCGGTGCCGAGATCCAGGGGCTCGTCGACGACGGTGCGATCACCCACGGCATCCACCCGATCTCGATCCTCGACGGCCAGTCGCGCGGCACCGAGTTCTCGACCCGGGCGGCGAACGCGATGTACTGCGTCGCGGTGGCGGATGCCGACGCATCCGTCCCCTTCATGAACGCGATGTTCGCCGGCCAGCCGCAGGAGGGCACGTCGGGTCTCACCGACGACGAGATCCTCGAGATCGCCGCATCGGTCGGCGTGACGGGCATCGACGCGTGCGTCGACGACGGCACCTACGCCGACTACGTGACGGCGATCACGCAGGACACCCCGGTGCAGCCGGGAGCCGGCGGCATCGGCACGCCGACGATCGCGGTGAACGGCGAGGTCATCGCGAACTCGACGCTCCCCGAGCCGGGCCAGCTCGCCACGCTCTTCGAGTAAGCGCCCGCCCGCCCGCCGCTCGCCCGGCTGCCGCCGCCCGCCCGCCGCTCGCCCGGCTGCCGCCGCCCGCCCGGCGTGGCGAGACGTCCGCCGGCGAGACGACGTATTCGCGACGAGACGTCAGCCGCGGGGCGTCGTCTCGTCGCGGTTGCGCTGTCTCGCGGCGCGGGGGAGGGACCGCGGGTTCGAGCGCATCGGCGTGAGGAGCCCTGTGCGTGGGGCCGCGACGCGGCGAACGCCCAGCCGGACCAGCTCCGTCACGACCGGGGTGACGGCGATCGCGGCCGCCATGTCCCACCGACCGAATGCCGTGCACTGCCGCCGAAGGCGGTCCTCGCGCCTCTTCTCCGCGATCACCCGCTCCGCCGTCTGCTCCGGGGTCTGCGCGAGGTACTTCTCGTACCCGTCGGACTCCGCGATCGCATCTGCGCCGACCCAGAACAGATCGACGCGGTCGACGAACCCCGGCGAGCGGAACTCGACCTGAAGCTCGGGCGTCTCGAATCCCGACCAGATCACCACGCCCCTGCTCACGCTCTCACCGACGGACTCGGATCGCGCATCGAGCGCCGCCGTCGTCAGGCGCAGCACCCGGGAGCCGCGCGAGTCGGCGCGGTCGCGCGCGAGCTCGCGCAGCTCCGACGCCTCGACGTCGCCGCCCTGCACGGGCGAGATCGCCGCGTCGCCGACGGCGAGACCGAACGGCGCAGGGAGCACCCGCATGAGGTCGACAGCGGTATGGCTGCGGGAGGTCATTCGGCAGCCGCCGCGCTCGACGATCTCGCGGTCGTCGACGCTCGCGTGAACGAAGACGTCGCCGAACCGCCGCGACCGCGCGGCGTGCGGCGCGTGCAGATGGATGTGGCGGGCCTCGCCGAACAGCGGCAGCCCGAGCAGCGCCGCCGCCGACGCGAGGGCGAAGACGGCATCCGGGTTCACGAGGGCGTAGGCGTGCACGCGCGCCAGGTACCGGTCCCACGGCGGGAGCCGCTCCCATGCCGTCCGTGGCGCATAGACACCCGGGCGGACGCGGTGGAACAGCGCAGGGTCGCGCAGAGCGCGCGATCCGGACACGGTGTCGCGGACACGCACGAGTTCGACGGGCGACGGATGCACTGCCGAGGGCAGGAGACGGATGCCGGGCACTCCCCGATGCTGGCTGGCGAGGCATCCGCTCGCCCGCGCGTCCGGAAGAATGTGCACCCCGTCCCCCGCCGCGGGCATGTGGAGGAGCAGCCTCCACCCGCCCCGCCCCGCCCCGCCCCGCCCCCCGCCCGGCCCCCACGCCCCACGACGGCGGGCGAGACGACGTGTTCGCGACGAGACGTTGCCAGGCGCACGTCGTCTCGTCGCATCTGCGTCGTCTCGGTGCAGCGGACCCCCGCCCCGCCACCGCCGAACCCCGCCCCGCAGCGCCCGTCAGGACCAACCCCAGGCGTGGCGCGGGTGCCACCGCCGCGCTAGCCTGTGGCGAGTGCAAGGGTACGAAGGAGCGCCGATGAGCCGTCCACGTCGCAGTACACGCCGCTGGGTCGCGCTCACTGCCGCGTTCGGGCTGATCGCGGGAGGAGGGCTCACCGTCGTGTCGGCCATCCGTACCGCCGATCCTGCGGCCGCGGTGCTCGGCGAGTGCCCGGACGGCACCATCCCGGGCCCGGGCAACGACAACCCCGTCTGGACCGACAACAACGTCGCGATCTACGCCGGCGGCGACTTCCGGGCGGAGAACGCCGCGGCCGAAGCCGAAGGGCTGGTCGTCGTGCAGGGCGACGCCGACTTCACCAAGACCGGAGGCGGCACGTTCAACGTCGGCTGGGTGGGGGTCGGGTCCTGGGTCGTCCCGAGCCCCGGCGAGATCATGCTCGCAGTCGGCGGCGACCTCTCGGTCGGCGCGGGCACCGTGCTCGACGTCGGCGCCAACGCGCGCGACGCGGGCGGGGCGCTGCTCGGCGGCAACGTCGACGTCGGAGGCATCACGACCCCGGACTATGAGCTCGATGGCTCGCGCTACCGCCTGAACAACGGCACCCTCGAGCAGGGGCTCGGGGCCGCCGCGACCGCACCCTGGGCCGGATGGGGAGCGACCCTGACCGCCGAGTCGGCCGGATTCGCGGCGCTCGCGCCCACCGGCACCGTGACCGCGGGAGCGACCTTGACCCTCACCGGTGCCCCCGGCGCGGATCCGCAGGTCTTCACCGTCGACGCCGCCGTGCTGGCCGCCAACCCGGCGATCACCTTCCTCGGTCTCGCCGACGACGTGCCCGTGATCATCAACGTCACGGGCGGGCCGGCGGTCACATGGGCGCCGAACTACATCGCCGACGAGACGGGGCGCGTCGACGTGCCGACCTCGCCGCGCTTCGGCGTCGTCGCCTCGCGCACCCTGTTCAACTTCGTGGACGCGACCTCGGTGCACCTCGCGGGGACCTCGAACGTCATGGGCACGATCCTCGTCCCCGGTGCGAATCCGGCTCCCGGCGAGCCGACCATCCGCGTCACCGCACAGACCAACGGGCGTCTGCTGACGAACGGCACGATCGTCATGGACGGCGTCGGCAACGAGCACCACAACTACCCGTGGATCGCCGCGCCGTTCGAATGCATCCCCACTCCTATCGAGCCGACCGCGGTCGGGAGCGTGTCGATCGCGAAGGCCCTCGCCCCCGAGGACGCGGGCCTCGTGCCGCCGGACCTCGTCTTCCACGGCGTGGTGGTGTGCGAGGCCGAGCCGAGCCGGCTGGTCGCGGAGTGGTACGTCGCCGCGGGCGAGACCGTCGTGGTCGACGACCTGCCGGTGGGGGCGCCGTGCGTCATCGTCGAGTCCCTCGGCCCCGCTGCCCGTGCCGTCGCCCCGCATCCCGAGGGGCGCACGCTCGTTCCGAGCCAGATCGCCTGGCAGACCCCGGTGTGGGATCCGTCGCCGTCGGAGTTCGTCGTGCCCGCGCCGACGG
The DNA here is from genome assembly GCF_014837165.1 of Microbacterium gallinarum. Lineage (GTDB taxonomy): Bacteria > Actinomycetota > Actinomycetes > Actinomycetales > Microbacteriaceae > Microbacterium > Microbacterium gallinarum. The sequence continues at coordinate 509,622 of NZ_JACSPM010000002.1, read as the reverse complement.
ATCCGCTCCAGCTCACCTTCACCGTGACCAACGCCCTGCAGCGCGGGTCCTTCACGATCGAGAAGGCCGTGACGGGGGAGGGCGCGCCCGACGTATCGTTCAGCGGCACGTGGGCGTGCACCGCCGGCGCGACGGCGGTGGACCAGGGCACGTGGACCCTCTCCGCCGGCCAGGCGACGGCGCCCATTCCGGCCCCCGTCGGCACGACGTGCACGGTCAGCGAAGCGACCCCGGTCGACCCCGCGGGCGGAAGCTGGTCCGCGCCGGTCATCGACCCGGCCAGCGTCGTCATCACCACCGACTCCGCGCAGACCCCGATCGCCATCGTGGTCACGAACACGTTCACGGCGGCACCTGAGCTGGGCGGCTTCGACATCGTGAAGGTCGTGAGCAACCCCGACGGCGTCGCGTTCGACGACTCGTTCGGTGGCACGTGGTCCTGCAGCGTCGAGGGCAGCGAGGTGGCCGGCGCCTCCTGGACAGCCACCACCGCGCAGCCGCACGCCGTCGACGGCATCGCGGTCGGAGCGGTCTGCTCGGTTTCCGAGATATCGTCGGCCGATCCCGCCGGCGGGTCGTGGGGAGCCCCGCAGATCTCTCCCGAGACCTTCACGGTGACGGATGCCGCGACCCGCGTCCTCGTGACGGTCACCAACACCCTGACCGGCGACGAGCAACCCGCGACCGGCGGAGAGACCCCGGGCAACGGCGGGCTGCCCGCGACCGGCGCCACGGTGCCGTGGTGGGCGATCGCCGTCGGCGGCTCGCTCCTTGCCGCGGGCGCTGTGGTCGTAGGGATCTCCCGGGCTCGTCGGGGCCGCGGCTGACGTCGCGCAGAGGCAGCAGGCGAAGAGCCCGGCGCCCGCCGCGGCCGGTTTGCCGAGGCATCCGATATCACGTATGCTTGATCTTTGGTGCGTTGCGCCTTCATCGGCGTGTCCAAGCACCACCAATCCCATCCACCGCAGACCGACCGGCCTGCAAAAGTGATAGCGAGCGTATGGCGAAGAAAGACGGTGTCATCGAGATCGAGGGCGTCGTGTCCGAGGCTCTTCCGAACGCGATGTTCCGCGTCGAGTTGAGCAATGGACACAAGGTCCTCGCGACGATCTCCGGCAAGATGCGGCAGAACTACATCCGCATCATCCCCGAGGACCGTGTGGTCGTGGAGCTCAGCCCCTATGACCTCACCCGCGGGCGCATCGTCTACCGCTACCGCTAGACCGGTCGAGAAGTAACGCCCCGCGCTCACGCGCGCCCGGCGAAGACAGCGAAACAGGAAATCATGAAGGTCAACCCCTCCGTCAAGCCCATCTGCGACCACTGCAAGGTCATCCGTCGCCACGGTCGCGTCATGGTCATCTGCAAGAGCAACCCGCGTCACAAGCAGCGCCAGGGCTGATCGGATGCTGCGCCCCGGCGCAGCCCGATGCTGACAACTGAACACCCGCGTCTCGGACGCGGACACACAAGGCAGGACCAGAACCCGTTCGCGGGGGACACCTCGGGCGGAGGCCCGGGCACCGGCTCTGCTCCACACCTCCACTCACTCCTTAGGAGAACCGCATGGCACGTCTTGCCGGCGTTGACATCCCGCGCGACAAGCGCGTGGTGATCGCCCTCACGTACATCTACGGCGTTGGCCGTACCCGCTCGAACGAGATCCTCGCGGCGACGGGGATCGACGAGAACATCCGCGTCAAGGACCTCAGCGACGACCAGCTCATCGCGCTCCGCGACCACATCGAGGCCAACTTCAAGGTCGAGGGTGACCTCCGCCGCGAGGTTGCCGCCGACATCCGCCGCAAGGTCGAGATCGGCTCGTACGAGGGTCTGCGCCACCGCCGCGGCCTTCCCGTGCGCGGTCAGCGCACGAAGACCAACGCTCGCACCCGCAAGGGCCCGAAGCGCACCGTCGCCGGCAAGAAGAAGGCGCGCTAAGGCGCGGCCCCCAGGGTTTAGGAGAGCAAAGCAATGGCACAGGCCAAGACCGCCGCGCGCAAGCCGCGTCGCAAGGAAAAGAAGAACATCGCGCTGGGCCAGGCCCACATCAAGTCGACGTTCAACAACACGATCGTCTCGATCACCGACCCCTCGGGCGCTGTCATCAGCTGGGCCTCGTCGGGTGGCGTGGGCTTCAAGGGCTCGCGCAAGTCGACCCCGTACGCCGCTGGTATGGCCGCCGAGTCGGCTGCCCGCCAGGCGCAGGAGCACGGCGTCAAGAAGGTCGACGTCTTCGTGAAGGGCCCGGGCTCGGGCCGCGAGACCGCGATCCGCTCGCTCCAGGCCGCCGGCCTCGAGGTGGGCTCGATCCAGGACGTGACGCCGCAGGCCCACAACGGCTGCCGTCCGCCCAAGCGCCGCCGCGTCTGATCTTCCGGAGCCGGGGCACCCTTGCGGTGCCCCGGCTACCGCACGCTTCCGGCATCCGCCATCTCGATCCGCGGCTGCCCTGAGAAAAACTCAACACCTCACCCACCGCACGTGTCATATAGCGGGCACGTGATCGAAAGGAACACATAGTGCTCATCGCACAGCGTCCCACTCTGACCGAGGAGAAGATCGGGGAGTTCCGCAGCCGCTTCGTCATCGAGCCGCTCGAGCCCGGCTTCGGCTACACGATCGGCAACGCGCTGCGTCGCAGCCTCCTGTCGTCCATCCCCGGTGCAGCAGTGACGTCGATTCGCATCGACGGCGTCCTCCACGAGTTCAGCACCATCCCGGGTGTCAAGGAGGATGTCACCGAGATCATCCTCAACATCAAGCAGCTGGTCGTCTCCAGCGAGCGCGACGAGCCCATCACGGCGTACCTCCGCAAGACCGGCGCCGGTGAGGTCACCGCCGCCGACATCTCGGCTCCGGCCGGTGTCGAGGTGCACAACCCCGAGCTCGTCATCGCGACGCTCAACGACACCGCGAAGTTCGAGCTCGAGCTCACCATCGAGCGCGGCCGCGGCTACGTCTCGGCGACCCAGAACCGCAACGAGTACGCCGAGGCGGGCCAGATCCCGATCGACTCGATCTACTCGCCGGTCCTCAAGGTCAGCTACCGCGTCGACGCCACGCGCGCCGGCGAGCGCACCGACTTCGACAAGCTCGTGCTGGACGTCGAGAGCAAGCCCTCGATGGCACCGCGCGACGCCGTCGCGTCGGCCGGTCGCACCCTGACGGAGCTGTTCGGCCTGGCCCGCGAGCTCAACGTCGAGGCCGAGGGCATCGAGATCGGCCCGGCGCCGGTCGAGACCGTCCTCTCGAACGAGCTCTCGATGCCGATCGAGGACCTCGACCTCTCGGTCCGCTCGTACAACTGCCTCAAGCGCGAGGGCATCAACACCGTGTCGGAGCTCGTCGCCCTGTCCGAGACGCAGCTCATGAACATCCGCAACTTCGGTCAGAAGTCGGTCGACGAGGTGCGCGACAAGCTCGTCTCGCTCGGCCTGTCGCTCAAGGACTCGGTGCCCGGGTTCGACGGCGCGCACTTCTACGGCGGCTACGACGACGAGACCGTCTGAGCACCGTCATCCCCGACCGAATCTCATCCTGGAGTAACTGAGAATGCCTAAGCCCACCAAGGGTCCCCGCCTCGGAGGCGGTCCCGCCCACGAGCGCCTGCTGCTTGCGAACCTCGCCGCTGCGCTCTTCACGCACAAGTCGATCAAGACGACCGAGACCAAGGCCAAGCGCCTGCGTCCGCTCGCCGAGCGCCTGATCACGTTCGCCAAGCGCGGCGACCTGCACGCGCGCCGTCGCGTGCTGTCGGTCATCGGTGACAAGGAAGTCGTGCACGTCCTGTTCACCGAGATCGCGCCGCTGGTCGCCGACCGTGAGGGCGGCTACACCCGCATCACGAAGGTCGGCAACCGCAAGGGCGACAACGCGCCCATGGCCGTGATCGAGCTCGTCCTCGAGCCCGTCACCCCGAAGGCGAAGTCGTCGAAGAAGGCTGCCGCCAAGACCGCCGCTCCGGCTGCGGACGAGGCTCCCGAGGCCGACGAGACCCCCGCCGCCGACGAGGCCGCCGAGGCCGGCGCCGAGTCGCCGGAGGAGGGCGCTGCCGCCGAGGCTGCGGCCGAGGACGCCGTCGAGGCTCCCGCCGAGGAGAAGTCCGAGTAATCGGGCCGCCGGGCGCAGCAGCCCGGCAGGTCGCGCCTCGCGCGACCACCCTTGCACCGCGAGACCCGCGTGCCCTTCGGGGCCGCGGGTCTCGTTGCGTCTGCGGGCGGTGCTGCGGCTGCGCGGGGCCTGGGTGCGTGCGGGGGCCTGGGTGCGTGCGCGCGGCGCGGCGCCCGGCGCCCGGCGCCTTGGGCGCGAGACGGCGCATCCGCGACGAGACGGCGTCACACGCGTGGTGTCTCGTCGCGAATACGTCGTCTCGGCGGCGTAGGGGGCAGCAACAGACAAGCAGAGCGGATGCCGCGGCATCCGCTCTCCGCTGTCTTGAGCCGGTCGGCCGAAGCGAGACGGCGCATCCGTGACGAGACGGCGTCATAGGCACGGCGTCTCGTCGCGAATACGGCGTGTCGGCGGCGGTGCGGGGCGTACGTGGGCGAGCGGGACGTACGAGAGCGAGCGGGGCGGATGCCGCAGCCTCAGCCACAGCCCGGCTCACTGCGCGATCGGCAGCGGGCGGTGCGTGAGCCGCTCGTACAGGCGCAGCTCGCGCTCGTACTGGTCTTGCGCGCGCTCGCGTTCCACGGCGTCGACGCTGCGCGCGACCACCTCGGCGAAGACGGTCGCGCCCCCGGCATCGGGATGGATGGAGTCGCCGGCGAGCAGGTCGGCGCGCGAGGAGATCGCGGCGGACCAGTCGGCGACGACGACGCCGGGCCGCGACTTCGCGAACGCGGCGAGATCGGCGTTCACTCCCGGGATCCAGTCGCGGGGAGCGTAGGCGTTGACCAGGATGAGGTGCCGATCGGGGCCGGTGATCTCGGCCATGCGCGCGAGGGCGTCCTGGTCGACGGGACCGTTCGTGCCGAGGGCGACCACGACGTAGGGACGCAGCTCGCCGCGGGCAGCGAGTCCTTCGAGGATGCCGGGCCCCGCCCACGTCGAGCGCGACACCTCGGCGTCGACCTGGATGCCGGGCAGTCGCTCGAAGAGCGCGGGCACCGATGCCAGCATCACCGAGTCGCCGACGGCGGTGATCTCGTCGCCGGTGACCGGTGTGGGCTGCGGGACGGGCGACGGCTTCGTCGTGAGCGGTCCGCCGGTCGGCGCCGGTGCGGCGATGCCGGGCGCCGGTGCGGCGGGCGCGACCGGCGCGGGGGCGACGGGCTCCGGAGCGACGGGCGCCGGGGTCGCTGCCCCTGTGGGGCGACGGTTGGCCTGTTCGAGCGCGGCCTGTCCTGCGGCCACGGCGCTCTCGCTCGACGACTCCGCGGGCGCGGCTGCGATCGCGGCCGACGTGCCGCCGAGCACGAACACGCCGGCCGTGACCACGCCGACCGCGCGCAGGCGGCCGCGGCTATCGGCGCGCACCAGGTCACGCAGACGTCGCAGCGACGCGAGGAACCCGAGGCGGCGCACCGGGGTCTCGACGAACCGGAACGATGCCTCGGCGGCGACCAGCGTGACCGCGAGCACTCCCAGGCCGATCCACAGCTGGGTGGTCGTGATGCCCGAGGCCGGAAGAGCCGCGGTCGCGAGCACCAGCAGCGGCCAGTGCCACAGGTAGATGCCGTACGAGCGGTCGCCGACCCACTTCAGGGGGCGCACGTCGAGGGCAGGACCGAACCACGAACCCGGCCACACCCCTGCGACGATCGCAAGGGCGGTGAACACGCTCGCCGCCAGGAGTGCACCGGGGAAGGTGGCCGCGTCGTCGCCCGCCGGCAGCGATGCGCAGACGGCGATCCCCGCCAGCGACACGATGCCGAGCCAGCCGGTCACGGTGCGCGCCGCTTTCGAGTCGATCCACGCCGGCCGGGTCGGAGGCGCGGCGCGCAGCGACGCCGGCAGCACGATCGTCCAGCCCGGGGGCGGAGTCACGGACGGGATCGGCGCAGCGGCGACCTCCTGCCGCGCGGGCCGCAGCAGCCCGTCGAGGAGGAACGCGAGCGCGACGCCGAGGAGGATCCCGAACGAGTGCGTGTCCGTGCCGAAGTACGCGCGGGTGACGTCGCCGCCGGCGGACACGAGACCGGCCATCCACGCGGCGGAGGCCGCCGCGAGGGCCACAGCGGCCGCAGCGCGCGCCGCGCCGCGGGGGAGGAGCAGGAACAGCGGCAGCACCAGCGGCCACAGCACGTAGAACTGCTCCTCGACTGCCAGCGACCAGAAGTTGCGGAACAGCTCGGGAGCGGCAGACCCGAAGTAGCCGACGTCGCCGCTGATCGACACCCAGTTGTAGCTGAAGGTCGCGGCGCCGAACACCTGCTCGCCGAGGCGCAGCAGCACGTCGCCGCCGATCAGCCACGCGATCGATGAGCACACCGTGACGACCAGGGCCATCGCCGGCAGCAGCCGTCGCGCGCGTCGTACCCAGAAGGCCCCCAGCCGGATCCGCCCGGTGCTCTCGTGCTCGCGCAGGAGGAGGCTCGTGATCAGGAAGCCGCTGATGACGAAGAACACATCGACGCCGACGAAGCCGCCCGGGAGCAGCGCCGGCGGGAAGAGGTGATAGACGAGCACCAGGGCGACCGCCACCGCACGCAGGCCGTCGAGACCCGCGTAGCGGGATGGAGGTGGTGCGAGCGCGAGGGACGTCATGAGTTTCGTGGGGCGAGATGCCATTCTAAGCCGGGTACTCGTGCCGTCCGGAAGTATCTGCGCGGGTCTTCTCGTCCTCTATCCCACGAACGAACGCGAGCGCTAGTCTGGGCGCAGCCTCGGGGCAGCGGGGTACTGGGGAAGCTTCCTGCGCCGGGGGCGGCGCACGAGGGGGACGACGTGTCCGAGCAGGCGATGCCGACGGCGGCACCCACGGAGTGGGTGGGCACACCGCGCGCTCGCCGGCGGGCCGGACTCTCGATCTACTCGATCCTGCTCATCATGCTGCTCTCGGTGAGCGTCCTCTCGAGCATCGTCGTCGGGGTCATCGGCTACGTCAACGGAACGGAGGCGCTGCGCACCATCGCCTACGAGAAGCTCGTCGAGATCCGCGAGAACCGCGCCCGCGAAGTCACGCAGCTGTTCCGCTCGATCGAGAACGCGGTGCGGCTGAGCGCCATGAACGAGACGAGCCGGCAGGCGGCGCGCGCATTCACGGCCGGCTTCGCCGAACTGGATCAGCAGGAGACGGATGCCGCGGCATCCGCTCTCGTCGACGAGTACTACCGCGACACGTTCGCCGCCGACCTCGCCGAGGCGACGGGGGAGTCCGTCGACGGCTCGTCGTTCGCGCCGCGCGGCGCGGCGCAGACCTACCTGCAGCACCGGTACGTGATCCCGTACGACGACTGGGAGGACGCGATCCTCACCGCGGACGCGGGCGACGGCAGCTCCTGGTCGCAGGCGCACGCGCGCTACCACCCCTACTACCGCGCGATGACCGAGCTGCAGGACTTCGAAGACGTCCTCATGCTCGACACCGAGGGGAACGTCGTCTACACGGCCTTCAAGGGGGTCGATCTCGGCACGAACCTCTTCGAGGGGCCGTACCGGCTGTCGAACCTCGCGGCCGCCTATCGCGAGGTGATGGACCGCAACATCATCGACGACGTCGTGGTCGCCGACTTCGCGCCCTACAGCCCGAGTCTCGGCAATCCCGCGGGGTGGGCGGTCACGCCGATCGCCGACGACGGCGAGGTGATCGGGGCCCTCGCCATCGAGCTGCCCATCGACCGGATCAACGAGGTCATGACCGTCGGCGGCGAGTGGGAGATGAACGGCCTGGGCGCGACAGGAGAGACCTATCTCGTCGGACGCGACCTGCTGATGCGCTCCATCTCCCGGCAGCTGCTCGACGATCCCGACGGGTACGAGCGCACCGCCGTGGCCGCCGGGCTCGCGCCCGCGACGGCGGCGCTCAGCGTGCAGAACGGCAACACGCTCATGCAGCAGTCGATCTCGGGCGAAGCCGTCGCGCGTGCGCTCGCCGGCGAGCAGGGCACCCTCCTCGAGCGCGACTACCTCGGTCGCGACAGCCTGGTGGCGTTCGCGCCGCTCAACGTCGACGGCCTGAACTGGGTCATCGTGGCGCAGGAGACCTCGGCCGAGGCGCTCGTGCCGGTCGAGGACTTCACGCGCAACCTCATCCTGTCGACAGCGGGCATGATCATCTTCGTCTGCCTGCTCTCCCTGGTGCTCGCCCAGGTGTTCGTGCGGCCCCTGCGACGGCTGAAGGCCGCCGCACAACGGATCGCCGCAGGTGATGAGGGGGTGCAGGTCGACGCCGGCTCGAGCGATGAGCTCGCCGACGTCGCCCACGCGTTCAATGACATGAGCCGCAGTCTGCAGGTCAAGTCGCAGCTCATCGAGGAGCAGGAGAAGGCGAACGAGCAGCTCATCCTGTCGTTCATGCCCGAGGGCATGGCCGACCGCTACAAGCACGGCGACGACGCGATCACGCAGGACAGCGATGACGTGACGGTCGTCTTCGCCGACATCGTCGGCTTCGAGGAGCTGGCGCTGACGATGTCGTCCGAAGAGGCGGTGGCACGCCTGAACGACCTCGTCCGCTCGTTCGACGAGGCGGCCGAGCGGCACGGCGTCGAACGCGTGCGCACCACGCGTCAGAGCTACCTCGCGAGCTGCGGCCTGGCCACACCGCGCGTCGACAACGCACGACGGGCCGTCGAGTTCGCCCTCGAGCTCGACTCGATCCTGGAGCGCTACTCGGCGCAGCAGGGCGTGAAGCTCGGCCTGCGTGCGGGCCTGGACGCGGGGCAGGTCACGAGCGGACTGATCGGTCGCGCGCGGGTCGTGTACGACATGTGGGGGGATGCCGTGAACCTCGCGTTCCGCGTGCAGGGAGACTCCGACGAGCCCGGCATCTACGTGACGCAGCGTGTGGCGGACCGCCTCCCCGATTCGATCCCCGTGCGGCCAGCCGGCGACATCGAGACGCAGAGCGGCGCGCAGCGCGTCTGGAAGGTCGAGGCCCCCATGGTGACGGTGGAGGGGTGACGCCGCGGTGGCCGACATCGTCTCGCAGCCGTGGTTCTGGCCCGCCGTCATCGTCTCGGTGGGGCTTCCGCTCGCGCTGATCGGCCTGACCGAGTTCCACAACGCGCTCGCCCGCCGCGGCAGCCGCGCGGCGCCGATCGTGCTGATGGTGCGCAACTACCTCGTGCCGGTCGCGGGCATCCTGGTGCTCATCAGTCAGCCCGGCGCCTGGCAGGGGGGCGGAACCTGGCCACGCGTCATCTGGACGGTCTTCGGGCTCCTCGTGATCGTCGTGACCATCAACGCGATCAACCACCTCGTGTTCCACCGGGCCGAGAAGGGCTCGTGGCGCGACCGGTTCCCGACGATCTTCAGCGACCTCATCCGGTTCGTGTTCATCATCCTCGGCATCGCGGCGGTGTTCTGGTGGGTCTGGGACGCCGACGTGGCCGGTGTGTTCGCGGCCCTCGGCATCACCTCGATCGTCGTCGGGCTCGCGCTGCAGAACGCGGTCGGCTCGGTCGTCTCGGGACTCTTCCTCGTCTTCGAAGCGCCGTTCGAGCTGGGCGACTGGATCGAGACCGGCGGCACCCGCGGGCAGATCGTCGAGGTCAACTGGCGGGCGATCCACCTCGACACCGGGAACGGCATCGTCGTTATGCCGACCGCGGAACTCGCCGACGGATCGTTCGTGAACCTCTCGCGCAGCCCCGACCCGTACGCGGCGGTGGTCGAGCTGTCTTTCGGAAGCGACGATCCGCCGGGGCGCGTCCGCGAGCTCCTCGTCGCCGTGGCGCGCGACATCCCCCTGATCGCACCCGACCGCGAGCCGACGGCGACGACGCTGACCGGCGGCGAGTACGCGGTCGCGATCCCGCTGCGCACGCCAGGCGACCGTGACGCCGTCCGCGACGCGTTCGCGACGCGCGTCTGGTACGCGGCGCGGCGTGCTGACCTGCACCTCGACGGCGACCTCAGCGACGACTGGCGCACGCCCGCGCATCTGCAGGACGCCCTGCGCAAGATCGCGCCGGCGCTGAGCCTCAAGACGGGAGAGGTCGACGCGCTCGCCGCGCACGCGCGGCTCGAGCGCTACTGCGCGGGCGAGTCCATCCTGCGTCCGGGCGTCGTGCCGACCGAGACCCGGTTCATCCTGGCGGGCAGCGTCATGCTGGGCATCCCGACCGACGACGACGGCTTCGTGCAGATCACGGTCCTCGGGCCCGACGACGCCATCGGCCTGACGGCGCTCTCGCGGACCCAGACCATTTCGCGGGCCGTCGCGCTGAGCGAGGTCGACGTCGTGGTGGTCCCGGTCTCGGTGCTCGACGAGATCGTGCGGCAGCATCCCGTCGTGGCCCGCGAGATCGTGCGCGAGAGCGAGAACCGCGTCCGGCTGGCCCGCACGGCGCTGCAGGCGGCGGGCGGCAACTTCCCGCGCGGGCGGCACGTCCTGGGCTGACCCCGTCGTGGCCACGCGGCGACCCGGGCTGACGGAGCCTCCGGATCCCGACGCCTAAGCTGGGGCGGTGCGGATCCGCCTCGACATCGCCTACGACGGCACGCACTTCCGCGGCTGGGCTCGACAGCCCGGGCTCCGCACGGTGCAGGACACGCTCGAGAGCGCGCTCGCCCGCGTGCTCGGCGGCGATCCCCGGCTCGTGGTCGCGGGGCGCACCGACGCCGGTGTGCACGCGTCCGGTCAGGTCGCCCACGTCGACCTCGACGAGGCGCAGCGCGACCGGCTCTTCGCCCGGCGTCCGCGCGCCGGCGCTGAGACTCCCGACCCGGTCGGCACGCTTGCCGCGCGCCTGAGCGGGGTCGTCGGGGCGTACTCCGACGTCGTGGTCACGCGCACGGCCCTCGCCCCCGACGGCTTCGACGCGCGCTTCTCGGCCGTCTGGCGCCGCTACGAGTACCGCATCGCCGACAGCGTGTCGGGGTACGACCCGCTCGAGCGGCATCGCACCACCACCGTGCGCGCAGCCCTTGACGGGGAGGCGATGGATGCCGCGGCCCGGTCGCTCATCGGACTGCACGATTTCGCCGCCTACTGCAAGCCGCGCGAGGAGGCGACGACCATCCGGACGCTGCTCGAGTTCGACTGGCGCCGCGACCGCGACGGCGTGCTGCTGGCCCACGTCAAGGCCGACGCGTTCTGCCACAGCATGGTGCGCGCGCTGGTCGGGGGCTGCGTGGCGGTGGGGGAGGGACGCCTCGACGCCGGCGACCTGCTCGACATCCGCGACGGCCGGGAGCGCGTCCCCGAGGTGAAGGTGCTGGCAGCGAGGGGTCTCACGCTCACCGAGGTCGGCTATCCCGACGACGGGCTGCTGGCGCAGCGCGCCGAGCAGACCCGTGCGCGGCGCGATCGCGAGTGAACGCCACCCCGTCGGCGCGCCGAGTCAGGATCGCTGCAGCGGGTTGAGCAGGCGGTCGGTGACCGTGACGCCGACGCGTTCCCACCGATCGCCGCCGTTCTCGCTCGCCAGGGTGGCCGCCTCGCGGCCCATGTACAGCAGGGCGTCGAGGTCATAGCCCACGACCGACACCGGGGCCCATCCTGCGCTCGCCGAGGGGCGGATGGGCAGCGAGACGTCGACGTCGAGATTCGAGATGCGCTCCAGCACCGTGCGCAGGTGATCGCGGACGGCGGCGTCGTTGCGGGGCAGCAGCACGACCGCCGTGCCCGCTGCCGGCGATCCGACGTCGGACTCGGCAGGGAAGACGGACCGCACCGTGTCGAGGAACCGCCGGGACAGTTCGCCGAGCACGGCCGCGCCGCCCATCTGACGGATCTCGGCCGCATCGTCCAGCTGCAGGTATACGACCGACCACGGCTCGCCGGACTGCTGGGCGCGCGCGAGGCGCTCGACCGCGGTGAGCTGGAAGCGCTGCCAGCCGGCGGGCGCCTCGGAACTGCGGGCGAACGCGGTGTCGCGCGTGGAGATGCCGATCACGGCCACCAGCGCGCAGGCCGTGTAGGCCAGCATCCCGATCGAGCTGATGACACGGAGGAGCGCCAGGTCGTCGCCCGTGGTCGCCGGGAAGACGAAGCCCGCGATGCCGTTCGCAGCGCCGGCGGCGAAGAAGGCGAGCGACATGATCGCGAACGGGAGCGCGACCCGATCGCGCCGCGCCGGAACCCGCACCCAGTCGATGAAGAACAGGCCGGCGCAGACCGACGTGGCGAAGAACACCACCCGATACGCCGGGCTGAACCAGATCGTGTCGCCGGCGGCGACGAGCAGGGCCGCCGACGCGGCTCCCACCAGGGGGCCGACCCAGGGGAGAGCCCGCACACCCCAGAACGCGCGGAAGCCCGACCACAGTAAGGCGGGTGCCCCCATCAGGATGCCGAGGAAGATCCGGCGGACGGTCTCGGCCTCGGCGGCTGCGCCCGCCGCGACGCCGAACGTCGACACCATGGCGAGTGCGAAGGCGAAAGACCAGAAGAGTGTGGCGCGCGAGGGTTTGGCGAGGAACGCGATGCCGATCGTGAGCATCGTCGCCAGAGTCGCGATCGCGGCCTGTGCGATGCCGAGCCCCACGGCGATGTCGACGTCGTTCACGAGTCTTCCTTCTCTGCGCCCCGCGATGCGGGCGCGAACCTCGGCAGCCGCACGGTCACCGTCGTGCCCGATCCGAGCTCGCTGTCGATCGCGAGCGTGCCGCCGTGCGCGGCGATGATCTCGCGGGTGATTCCGAGCCCCAATCCGGTTCCGCTCGCCGTGTCCTTCGCGGTGTCGGTGCGGAAGTAGGGCGTCATGATGCTCGGCAGGTCGTCGGGTGAGATGCCGATGCCCGTGTCGGAGACGGTGAGCGTGACGATGTCGTCGTCGATGGATCCGGTGATGCGGACATCGCCGTCCCGCGGCGTGTACTTGATCGCATTGCTCACGAGGTTGTCCACCACCTGGCGCATGCGGAACCCGTCAGCCGTCGCGGGCAGCGGCTCGTGCACGTCGAGAGCGATCGTCACGTCGTGGGCGGTGGCGGTCGGGCGGAACGAGTCGACGGAGTCGACCACGATCTGCCTGACGTCGATGTCGTCGTACGACTCGCGACCCTCGAACGCGGTGCGCGACGACTTGAGCATGCTCGACGTCATCTCGAGCACGCGCTCGCTCGCGCGGAGGATGGTCTCGAGGCGCTCGCGGATGCGAGGGCTGAGGTCGGGGTCCTCCAGTGCCAGGTCGGCGTTGCCGATCATCACGGTGAGCGGATGCTTCAGCTCGTGCGAGGCGATGGCCGACAGGCGCTCGCGCTCGCGCTGGGCGTGGGTGATCGCGGTGACGTCGTAGGCGAGGAGCAGCATGCTGGCGTCTTCCCGGTCCAGCCCGCTGAGCCGCTTCGAGCTGACGGAGAGCACGCGCCACTCGCCACTCGCGGTGAACACCCACACGCGGGCGTCCGTGAAGATCTCGCCGCGCGCCGCGCGGGCGAGGGGCCGCTCGGACAGCGGCACCGGCATGCCGCGCAGTCCGGTGTACTCGACGGACTTGGCGGGCTGGCTCACGTCACGCGGATCGAGCCCGTACAGGCGGGCGAACGCGTCGTTGACCATCAGCAGCGATCCGGAGAGCGAGATCCGGGCCACACCGGCATCGACGCCGTTGAGGATCTCGTGGGTACGGCGTTCCTGCCCCGAGCGACGGTCGAGCGTCTCGGAGAGGCGGCGCGCCTGACGCTGGAGCACGCGCCGCAGTGCGCGCATCTGACGCATCGCGAGGTGGGCGGTGATGCCGATGAATCCGAGCGACAGCAGGACGATGAAGATGCGCAGCGCCGCATTGCTGTCGGGGTTCGACGTCGAGTCGAGGAGGAGGATGACCGCGATGGTGGCAAGCACCGCGCCCAGCATCGTGGCCGGGAAGTACATGGCCACCCACATGACCGGGAACACCCAGAGGTAGCCGAAGCGCAGTTCCGTGTTGCTGGCCATCAGGCCGATCGCAAGGGTGTCGAGGAACACCACGACCAGGACGGCTTCGCGCGGAAGGCGCGTCCAGGGGACGGCAAGACTCGCGACGGTGACGACGATGATCGCGAGGACGCCGACGGCGAAGTTCCAGACCCCGAACAACGACGGTCGGAGGGCGACGACGAGCACCCCGATGATGACGACGCTCGCGGCGAGCACGAGCTGGGTCAGCCAGATCGATCGCGTGCGTGTGTCGGGGGCGGAGAGCGTCTGGTCGTCGACCAGCGACGGGGCGGCCTTGGGCGTGACCCTCTTGAGCGTCATCGGCACCGCCCGCCGATCGCATCGGGCCTGTCTTGCGCATTCCTTGCGCGAACCTTGCGCAAGAAGGAAGCGTACGTCGACGTCCGTCGAAGGATCGCTTGCGGTCGCGTGGGCAGAGTGGAGACCACAAGCCAGCCACCGACGAAGGACTCGAGATGACCGCCGCCCTTGCCCGCATCACCGCCGACAGTGCGGTCGATCGCGCACCGGCGGGCCGCGCGACGATCGGCTGCCTCATCCTCGCCCGTGACGCCGAAGAGTCCGTCGCCGGCGTGATCGAATCGCTCCTGCACCAGACCCGAGTGCCCGACGTCATCCACGTGATCGTCAGCGACACCTCCGACGTCACTGTGGAGATCGCCTCCCGCTATGCCGGTCCGCGTGACGTCATCACAGCACTGGGCGCGCAGGCCACGCGGGTGTTCGTGCACGACATCGGCCGGAGCCCCGACGCCCGGGCGAGCGCACTCGACTACGGCTGCACGCTGGCGGAGGGCTACGACTACCTTCTCGGCGTCGACGGCGACACCGTCGTGGGCGAGCGGGCGATCGAGCACCTCGAGTCCGAGGCGATGTCCGACACGAGGACGCTCGGCATGTTCTTCACGCTTATCCGTCATGAGAGCGGAGAAAAGGTCTGACGCGGACCCGAAACGCGTCGGATGCCGGGGCTGGGGAGCCCGGTGGGGGAAGTGATGGGGCCATCCTTTTGGGGAAGGATGGCCCCCTCACTGATCACGCTCGTCATGCGTCGGACGTGAGCCGGTACCCCACGCCGCGAACGGTCTCGATGTAGCGCGGATTCGTCGGGCTGTCGCCGAGCTTGCGCCGGAGGTTCGTCATGTGGGCCTCGATCGCGCGCTTGTCGGCGTCGCCGACGTAGTAGCTCGTGACGTACGCCTCGCCGCGCAGCACGAGCGTCAGATCGGCCTTGCTGCGCACCCGCCGCTTCGACTCGAGCAGCGCGGCCAGCAGATCGAACTCGGTGCGGGTGAGGTCGAGATCCTCGCCGTCGACGAGCACGATCCGGTTCTCGGGGTGCAGGCTCAGGTCGCGGTGGACGAGCCACTCCCCGTCGTCGGCTGCGTCGCCGGACACCGCGTCGGCCGCACCGGCGCCGACTCCGACAGGCAGCGCTGCGCCGGATGCTCCGGGCTTGTCTTCCGCCTCCGCGGGCGCGCCCGCCTGCGCCGGGGCAGTGCGCGCGCGACGCAGCAGCGCCTCGACGCGGGCGCGCAGCTCGCGGGGACGGAAGGGCTTCAGCAGGTAGTCGTCTGCGCCGGCACCGAGGCCCGCGATGACGTCAGCCTCGTCCTGCAGCCCGGTGAGCATGATGAGGTACGTGTCGGACTGCGCCCGGATGCGCCGCGCGGCCTCGAAGCCGTCGATGCCCGGCATGCGCACGTCGAGGGTCGTGAGCAGGGGGCGATAGGTGAGCACGGCTCGGACCCCGTCGACGCCGTTGCCCACGGCGACCGTGGAGAAGCCGGCCGACTCGAGCACTTCGGAGAGGATGAGCCGGATCTCAGGATCGTCCTCGATGATGACCGCGGTCTTCACGGCATCGGCGATACTGCTCATCTCGGCGTAGGCCTCTCACATCGGAGTTCACATTCGCCCCAGCGGCCCCCAGACCGTCCGCGCGCCGCGCGGTTATCCGATGCTACACACCCCGACCCCCAAGCGCCCCATGAACGTGTGTCGACCATGAGTGTGCTGTGCGTTCGCCGCCGTCGAGAGGACGAGCGAGCCGATCCCTCGTATCGTGGTCATCACATGAAGGTCATCTCGTACAACCTCCGGAAGCACCGCGCGGTGGGAGAGCTCGTCCATCTGGTCGAGCGCCACGGCGCGGATGTGCTGTGCCTGCAGGAGGCCGACACCACCGACATCCCCGACACCATCTCGGGGCTGCGGCTGGCCGACGCCACCCAGCGCAATCGGCTCGGGCTGGCGGTGTACTACCGCGAGAACACTTTCCGTGCCGTCGACGTCCGTTCCCTCGCGCTCAAGAAGTCGTTGCACGACCGGGTGCTCAAGCCCGCCGAGGAGCGATTGCTGGGCGTGCGCCTGCACGACATCGACGACGGGCGAGAGCTCATCGTCGCCTCGTTCCACGCTGCCCCGCTGACCGCCCTCAACTCGCTGCGGCGTCACCAGATCCGCACGGCGCTCGCCGAGTTGCAGAGCCTGGGCGACGGCCTCCCCGCCCTCATGGTCGGCGACTACAACTACCCCGTGTTCAAGGAGCACCTCGGCCAGAAGGTGCGCGAGCAGGGGTACGAGTTGAATCTGAGCGACTCCCGCACGTACACGCGGTACCGGTTCTTCCGCGGCCACTACGACTTCGCGACGTCCGTCGGGTTCGAGATCGACCGCGTGCGCACGCTGCCTCAGGGCCTCAGCGACCACCTGCCGATCCTCGTGACGGCCCGGCCGCTGACCGACGCCCGGCGAGCGCTCGAGGTGCCGCCGCGGGCCGCGGCGTCTTAGACCGGGACGGCGACGTCAGACGTTCCGGCTCCGGCGGGCTCACGCAGAGCGCGGGAGAGCGGATGCCGCGGCCCGCGTGCTCGTGGTGTCGACCGTCGCGCGGCCCCGCGGGCGCTGGCGGCGAGACTCGTCGGCTGACGAGAACGTCTCCTCCCTGGCGCGGTCGTGCACCGCGCGCAGCTCCAGCGCTGCGGCCACCGTGCGTGCGGCGTCCGCGAAGGCGCGGGCTTCGGCCAGCGCGGACTGCTTCGCGGTGACGTCCGCGTCGGCTGCGGCGTACGACGCCCGCAGCCGCTCACGCTCGGCCTCGTCGAGCAGGAACGGGTGGAGGCGCTGTTCGAGTTCGAGCGCCGCGCGGGTACGGGCGACCTGACTGCGACCGAGGGCGCGCTGGGCACGAGCGGTCTCGTCGTCGGCCTCGATGATCGCCGCGCGCAGGGCGGCCTCGAGGTCGGCGGGGCTGTGGTTCAGGCCGTCCCCGCCGGTATCGATGACGGGCGTGGTGCGCACGACTCGTCGCGGTCGGCGCGACGACGTGGGGGAAGCGGACATCGGGGTTCTCCTCGATCGAGATGAGCACGCCTCGTCGCCGGGTCGACGACGGGCCTTGCACTCATAGAGCACGCCGATGGCTGTTTCGTACATCGAGCTGTGGGATGCCTCATCCCCGCGCGATCGAAGGGTCGGCGTCGTCCCACTTCTCGATGCCCTGCACGACCCAGAACGCGAAGAACAGCGAGAGCGCCGCCGCTTCGGCGATCAGCACGATGGGCAGACCGCGGGCGTCGGCTTGCGGCAGCAGCACAATGTACGCGACGAGCACGGCCGCCAGCGCGACGGCGATCATGACGTAAAGGACGCGGAAGACGAGGGCCGGGGGTGTGCCGCGGCGTGGGAACGCGTTGATCACGGCGACGGCGGCGAAGAGGCCGAAGAAAGCGATCGTGGCGACGAAGTGCCCCTGGGCGAGGAACGCGTCACGAGCGAACAGCCAGGCAGCGGCCACGACGATCAGCACGGCCGTCGTCACGATCAGCGAGAACCCGACGGCGGCGAGGTCGAGCTGCTTGAGGGCAGCGAGGAGCAGCGCGACCAGCACCGTGAGCGAGCCCACGATGAGGTAGGTGACCACGCCGTTGGCGGCGAGGCCTTCGTAGGCCGGCGGAAAGCAGCGCACCGCGCATGGCGCGACGACGCCCGGGATCGCGCCGGGCGCGAGCGTCGTGGGGACGAGCGCGATGAGCGGCGCGAACAGCGCAGCCGCGTCGAGCAGCGCCCGCTCCGCGCCTCGACCCGACAGTGCGACGAGGGCGAGCGAGACGGCGATGAGGGCGCCCACGAACGACGCTCGCGCGGGCGTGTAGAAGTAGTCGCTCACCGACGGCAGCCAGCCGACGGTGGCGGCGGCGACGCCGACGGAGGTGAAGATGACGACGACGGTGCCGGCGATCCCGAGGCGCAGATAGCGGTAGGTGCGCTGCGATGAGGTCGACGCGGCCATGGTGGTCACCATAGTCGGCGCCGCGACGTGCGACGCCGCACGATGCCCGACTCCGGGTGAAGGCGGCGGCGCGGCGGTCTATCCTGTGGGAGAGCGGCTGCCGCCGCGCACTGGGCCGATCACGGGGCGGAACTCGCATGCCAGCTCGACGTGTCATCGCCGCGGGGATCGCGTGGGCGATCGCCGCGGCTCTCCTCGTCGTGCCCACTGCGGCCGGCGCCGCGACGACGGATCCTGGCGCTCCGGCCACGGTGCCGCTCGGGGGCCTGCTGCGGATCGTCCCCGTCGAGGCCGGTCCCGAGCAGGTGACCCTCGACGCCCTCGGCGAGACGCCCGAGCCCGCTCCCGCGCCGACCACCGACGTCGAGGTCACGCTCGTCACCGACGACGGCGTGGCCGTCGAGCTCGAGCTGGACGAAGCGGGACCGGAGTGGGTCGACGCCGCGAGCGGCTCTCGCTTCGAGGGCGCCGTCGCCGTGCCAGGCGAGATCACGGCCGCCGTGGCCGACGAGGTCGCCGCCCGAGACCTGGACCCCGCCGGGCCCGAAGTGGCCGCGCTCGTGGCGGACATCGCCGCAGCCGAAGAGGTGGCGCTGCCGGTCGTCGACGCACAGATCGCCCCGCCGCCCGGTGCCAAGGCGACACCGAACACCGATGCCCGGCAGGTGCAGGCCCTCGCCCCGCCTCGGGCCCACACTCTCGACGTGATGTGGGTCGCCCGGGCCGGAAGCCCCGCGCCGTCCCCGGCGAACCTGCAGGCGGCGATCTCGCGACTGAGCGAGTTCTGGGCGTCGCAGTCGGCGGGGCAGGTCAGCAGCGTCGTGCTGCGCACCGCCGTGCAGTTCCGCACGGTCACGTTCGATCCCTGCAACGCCGACCAGGCGTGGGGGTACGCGGCCGGCCAGTTCGGGCGCACCGAGCAGTCCTACTGGAGCGGGTCGACGGCGAGTCATCTCGTCGTGCTCTCTCCCGCAACAGCGTGCGGTCCTGCCGTGGGCCTCGGCACGCTGGGCGGCGGCGTGGAGGCGGGCGGTCTGATGTGGGGATCGATCGAGCTCGATCGCCCCGCGGAGTGGGATCAGGTGCTGTTCCACGAGTTCGGGCACAATCTCGGCCTGCCCCACTCCAACGCCCGCGTCTGCCTCGCGCCGACGACTGACAGCTCGATCGACGTGATCCGCCAGGCGCCGGCAGACCCCGACTGCGTCGACGCCGAGTATCAGGACCGCTACGACGTCATGGGCGGCGGCTACTGGGTCGCCGACGGGGTGACGGGCGCCCGTGTGGTGTCGAGTCTGCGCGACATCACCGCGCTCTCCGTCGTGCACAAGGCGCAGCTGGATGCGCTTCCGCGAGGCTCCGGGCTGCTCAGGCTGACGATTGCGGGCGGTGCTGAGCAAGTCGTCGAACTGGCGCCGGTGTCCGCGGATGCGGGCATCCGTGGGCTCGAACTCGTCGACGCGCTCACCGGCGAACTCGTCCACGTCGAGTACCGGTCGGGGACCGGGCGCGATGCGCAGAGCCTCTATGCGCAGTGGCCGACGGCGGTCGGCACCACGGCGTTCGCACCGGGAGTGCGCGTGCTGCGCAGCATCCCGACCTCCTGCACCGTGGCGTGCACCATCGGCTATTCCACGGTGCTGCAGCGTCACACCGGTGTCGCATCGCACGCCGCGTGGATGGGGCCGGGGCACTCCCAGACCACGTACACGGGCGCTCTCACCGTGACCGTGCTCGATGCGACGCCCGATCGCGCCACGGTGTCCATCGGCTTCCGTGACACTCCGCTCGAGTTCACGACCTTGCCCGCTCCGACGATCGCCGGGGCGGCGCATTACGGAAGCACGCTCTCCGTCGGTGGAGTGACGGCAGACGATTGGATGCCGAGTGCCTCGAGCGTGCGCTACGAGTGGCTGCGTGACGGCAGTCCCATTCCCCGTGCCACGAAGTCGACGTACATGATCGAGGCCGCCGACATCGGCACGTCCATCAGCGTGCGCGTCACCGGCCTCCGCGGCGGCTACGCGCAGACGCCGGTAGCGACGACTCCTCAGCTGGTCACCGCTCCGGTCACCGCGCGGATCTCAGGCGCTGATCGTTACGAGACCGCCGTCCAGGTCTCGAAGGCGGCGTTCCCCGCTACGGCGGCCGTCGTCTACCTCGCCACCGGGGCGGCGTTCCCCGACGCGCTCGCCGCGGCGCCGGCGGCGGCTCTCGAGAGCGCACCGCTCCTGCTGGTGCCGTCGCGCGGCACGGTGCCCGCGGCGGTGCTCACCCGCATCTCGCAGCTGAATCCGAGCGAGATCGTGGTGGTCGGGGGCGAGGGGGCGATCCCGCCGGCGATCGTGGCTCAGGTGCGGCAGCGGGTGCCCGGCGCCACATTCGAACGCCTCGCGGGCTCCGACCGCTACCAGACAGCACGCGCGATCATCGCCGACTCGTTCCCCTCGCGATCCGAATTCGTCTACGTCGCCACCGGGCGCACCCACGCCGACGCGCTGTCATCGGCGGCCGCCGCCGCCAGCCGCGACGCGCCCGTGGTGCTGCTCGATGGGAGCAGGAGCCGCCTGGATGCAGCATCCCGTGCCACCATCGTCGACCTCGGCCCCTCACGCATCGTTATCGCGGGAGGACCGGGCGCGGTGACCGCCGGGATCGAGGCCGACCTCGCCGGGTTGGCTCCGGTCACGCGGCTCGCCGGCCCGTCGCGCTATGAGACGGGCGTCGAGGTGAATCGGGAGGCGTTCCCCACCGCTCCTCCGGCGGGCCACTTCTGGGCGACCGGGCTCGACTTCCCCGACGCGCTCGCCGGAGCCTCGCTCGCCGCGGCGAAGGGTGCGCCGCTGTTCGTCGTCTGGCGCGGTTGCGTGCCCCCGGGGGTCGCCGCGGAGGTGGGCCGCACGCGAGCCGGGGCGGTCACACTGGTGGGGGGTCCCGGCGCGATGTTCCCCGCGGTGGAGCAGCTCGACATCTGCTGAGGCTTGTCGAACCCTGCCGAACCTCAGGATCAGCCGGAGTTACGCTCCAGATTCCGCGGCAGGTTGCAATCCGGCATATGGGTGCCCTAGGTTCAGGAGAGTTGTCGCATTCGCGGCGCCGGGTACCCGAAGTTCACCGGCGTTCGCGCTCGCGGAAACGCAAACAGTGGGCGGAGCCCGCGCGCCGTGGGGGCGCGATGGGTTGGGGCCGCCTCTGCAGTGATGCCTCTGGGGGGCAGCAATGCGAAATAGTGCTTCACCGCGCCTTGAATCCGGTCGTCGCGCCTCTGCGCGTCGCGGAATCCGGTTCTCAGGACCCGCGATCGTCGCGACCGTGCTCACCGGCGCGCTGGTCGTCGGCGGGTTCGCGCCGGCATCCGCGGCCATGCTCGACACCGGCATCGGGGCCGACCGGCCGGCGACGCTCGGCGCGAGCGTGCGCGACGGGCTCGCGACCGCGATCTCGCCGCTCGAGGTGATCACGACCGAGTGCGGCAGCACGGCGGACTGCGCGCGGTTGACGATCACCAACAGCGTGGTGGGGGGAACCGCGACGGCGTCCGACTGGACCCTCAAGGCCGTTCGCAACAACGCCTCGGCAGACGAGTTCGCCTTCACGAGCGGCCAGTTGCGCACCGTGCCCCGCAATCAGAGCGGCACTCAGACCACCTACACGCTGTCGGCCACACCGGTCGACCCCGCACTCGCGAGCCGCTACACGACGACTTTCGCGTGCACGGTGAGCAGCGGCGCGAGCCGGAATGTCAGCGCACGCACCGTCACCTACGGCGCCAGCGACAGCACCGGCTCCACCACCGCGAGCCGCCGCAACGCGAACTGCACGTTCACGCACACCTATCAGGGCGCCTCTGTCGTCATCGACGCCCGAGTGCTCCGCAAGGAGTCCACGCCCGCCGATCTGTCGAATCCGGCGTACCTCGCCGGAATGACGTACCGGCTGCACGAGGTCGCCGGAACGGGCTCGAACGCGAACCCGTATCGCCCGGGCGCCGCCACGGCGTTCTCCTGCACGATCGGCGCCGCCCCGGCGACATCGTGCACGATCCCGGTCGAGGGGGCGTCTGCCCTCGGCAAGGAGTACTTCGTCGTCCAGGTGCCGAACGCCGCGACCTACACCAACGAGACGCTCATGCTGGGCGACTACGGCGGACCCACCACGCCGTTCCGATACGCCGGCCGCACTCCGCAGCTGGGGGCGGGTCAGACCGTCTCGTTCCCGAATGATGCGCCGGGAAGCACGGGGATCACCACCCGCAGCGATGTCGTCGCGGCATCCCTCGCCAATCCCGCCATCGCGCTGTCGTGCCAGGAGGGTCTGCGGATCGCGATCCAGATGGACCTCTCGAACTCGGTCAGCTCGTCGCAGCGCCTGCAGTACCGCGCAGCGCTCCTCGACCTCGTCGACAGCCTCGTCGGCACGGGCACGCAGGTGGCGCTGTTCACCTTCGGTGCGAGCTCGCCTGCGCGGTCGGGGTGGCAGGCGCCGGCGCCGCGCAGCGTCGACACCGCGCTCGCCGCGATCAAGTCCGACATCACCACGTTCACCGGCGACCCCGGCGGCACGCAGACGACCAACTGGGATCTCGCGTTGCGCTCGATGGCGACGGCCAACGCCGGACTCAGCGACAAGTACGACCTGGCCCTCTTCCTCACCGATGGCGCGCCGAACTACATCAGCAACTCCGTAGGCAACGGCGGCGTCGCGGTGAACAGCTACAACGTCACGACGAAGTCGCTCGAGCAGGCGATCTTCTCGGCGAACCAGCTGAAGGCGCAGGGCACCCGCGTGGTCGCCGTCGGTATCGGCGACGGCGCGTCGGGCGACGTGTCGCGCAACCTCGCGGCCGTGTCGGGTCTGACCGCGCGCAGCGATTACTTCCAGGGGGCGTGGGACGCGCTGGGCGCGTCGATCCAGAACATCGTCAACTCCGCGATCTGCCGCGTGCCGGTGACCGTGAAGAAGGAGACGCTGAACCCGCAGAACCAGTGGACGGCCACCAACGGCTGGGCGATGACGCTCAATGCCTCGGCGAACGTGGGAACGGCGACGCGCAACGGTGCCGCCACCCAGCAGACGGCGGGCACCGCCGGCGCGACTCAGCTCGGGGAAGCGCACTGGACGGTGGACTTCAGCCGCGCGGACGCGGTCGGCACGCTCACGGTCAGCGAGAGCTTCACAGGCAAGCCGGGCTTCGGCTGGCAGTCGGGATCGTACGTGGTGCACCACCAGAACGGCACCGAGACGACCGGCAGCCTCACGGGTCCGTCGAACCAGCAGATCTCGGGCCTCTCGGTCACCGACCGGGTCGAGGTGACCTTCCGCAACGCGGCGACCGCGCGGGTGAAGGCCACCAAGGCCTGGGTTGTCAAGGACTCCGCCGGCAACACGGTCGGCACGTACACGCAGCCCACCACCGGCGCCGCGGTGCCGCAGGGTCTGACGGCCGCTCCGGTCCTCGGTTCGATCGCGAGCCCCGCGTGGGGGCAGGAATACAGCGGCTACGCGCAGGGCAGTGAGCTCAGTGTCGACGAGACGGCATCGGTGGATGCCGCCCTCCTGCCGGGCTGCGAGCTGACGAGCGCGAAGGTCACGAGCGTCAACGGTCAGACGACCGCCCACGACCTCCCCTTCGCTGCGACCCTCGTGGCCGACCTCAACACGTTCGTCATCACCAACACGGTGACGTGCACCCAGACCCTGAACCTCGTGAAGACGGTCGCGGCACCCGGGCTCGAGTCGCCCTCGACGTGGCTGCTCGAGGCGAAGGGTCCGGCAGGCGCCCTGCCCGGCCCGAAGGGCACCTACAGCCCGACGACGCCGGTGACGGCATCCGTCACTCCCGACGCGATCTACACGCTGCAGGAGTCGGGCGGTCCGGCGACCTACGTTCCGGTCGACGGCTGGCGGTGCGTGCTGACGGGCACCACCACCGCGGTGGCCGTCGCGGAGTCCGGCGTGCGGGTGCCCCTCGGGAAGGACGTGACCTGCACCGTGACCAATGCGACGGCGAAGCTCACGATCCTCAAGCAGACCACCGACGGGTCAGGTCTCACCCCCGCAGACTTCACGGTGACAGGCGCGCCCGCCGCGGGTTACGACCTGCCCGTGCTGCAGGCCGCGGGCTCGGCGACAGCGAACGACCAGAACACCTTCGAGGTTCGACCGGCGCACACCTACACGCTCGCCGAGTCCACCGAGGCGGCGACGATCGCGTACCGCAACCTCGCGCTGCAGAAGCTCGTCGCAGGCGGCGACCCGAGCGTCGACGACGACTGGGAGGACGTCGGGTCCACCGACATCCAGGTGGGTGCGGGGGAGCACGCGGTCTACCGCTTCGTCAATGACGATGTGCCGGCCGTTGTGCTGCCGCTGACCGGCGGCACCGCATCCGATCTGTATCTGCTGCTCGGAGGTGCGCTCATGGCCGCGTTCGTCGCGTTCGCCGCCTGGCACGCCTCCCGTCGGCTGAAGCGGGGGAATGCCTGACGCGTCCGACATCCCGAATCACCGACTTCAACCATCCATCCATCCATTGATCGACTTTCTGGGGAAGTAGCTCAAACATGACCAAGTCCATTTCGACGCGCGTGACCGCCGCCATCGGCGCTCTCGCACTGGGGATCCTCGGGGCCGTCGCCGTGTCGGCGCCCGCCTCTGCCGCACCGGGACCGAACTTGACGCCCGGCGACACCGGCACCATCACCGTCCACAAGCACAAGCAGCCGCTCGTTTCCGGCGCACCGGCAACAGGCGCCGACCAGGGCATCCTGCCCGACCCGATCGCGGGTGTCGTCTTCTCGGTGACGCCGGTTAACGACGTCGACCTGTTCACGAACGAGGGCTGGGATGACGCAGCCGACCTCGCCAGCGGACTGGCCGGCGCAGCCGACCCCGATGAGTACATCGCCGACAACCTGACCCTGGGCACCGCGGTGAACCTCGCCGCGACGAACCCGCAGGGGGTCGCCGTGTCGGGCGCCCTGCCCATCGGCCTCTACCTCGTGCGCGAGGTGTCGCAGCCTGCGAACGTCGTGGCTCCCGCCGCCCCGTTCCTCGTGACCGTACCGCTGCCCCCGCTCGAGGCCGGCGACGGATGGAACTACGCCATCCACGTCTACCCGAAGAACGCGGTCGCCGACGCCCCCGTCAAGTCGCTCGACACGACCGGTGCCTACGCGCTCGGCTCGACGGTGACGTGGACCGTCGCCGCCAAGATCCCCGCGTTCGCGAACGGCAGCGACCTGACGAGCTACGTCATCACCGATGACCTCGACAGCCGCCTGACCTACACCGCGCCCGCGCGCGTCTTCGTCGACGGCGTGCAGGTGCCGGCGAACGCAGTCACCATCTCGGCGACCGACCCGGTCACGGTGACGTTCACCGAGCCCGGACTGAACCTGCTGCGCGCGAACGCCGGCAAGGACGTCGTGGTCGAGATCGACACCGTCGTGAACGGCACCGGCACGATCGTCAACACGGCGGTCACCAACGTCAACGGCCGCACGTTCACCACCCAGCCCGTCGACACGACCTGGGTGCCGGTGAAGGTCATCAAGGTCGACACCGAGAGCCCTGAGACCAAGCTGGCAGGTGCTGTGTTCGCGGTGTACACGCAGGAGACCGGCGGAACCCCGCTCGCCTTCCCGGGCAACGCGGCCGGCGAGTTCACCACCAACGCGTCGGGTGAGGTCGTCATCCCGGGTCTGAAGGCCGACGGCACCACCGTCTACTGGCTCGAAGAGGTGCGTGCACCCGAGGGCTACTCGGCCCTCACCGCCCGTGTGCCCGTCTCGGTCGACGAGAACGACCAGGCGATCGCGCTTCCGATCGTGCCCGGCGAGACGGCGGGAACGGTCGTCACCGTCGAGCGAGTGATCGACAACTCGCGCCTCCTCGCCTGGGAGCTGCCGCTCACCGGTGGCGACGGCGCGCTGTGGTTCGGCGTCGGCGGTGCGGCCCTCGTCGCCGTCGCGCTCGGTGCTGCTGCGCTCGTGGCCCGTCGCGCCAAGGCGAACGCCTGAAGCACCGGTTCGCCGTCGCGATAGCGGCGGCATCCTGACCGGACGGTGGCGAGGGATTCCCCCGTCTCTCGCCACCGTCCACCCTTCTTGGCCAGTACGTCGTCCCCTCGCGGACCTCCATGAACGGAACCATGTCGATCACGACCGAGCAGCCACGACCGGCGCCGCTGCGCGACCGGTCGCGCCGGCGTTCGGCGCGACGGATGCCGTGGGCGTCCCTCGGCATCGCTCTGGGCTTCGTGCTGGGTGTCGCGGTTCTGCTCTACCCGTCGGCAGCGGGGTGGTTCACGCAGTACCAGCAGTCGCTGCGGATCGACCACTACTCGTCAACCGTCCGCGAGCTGGCGCCTGCGGCGCGCCATGAGGCGATCACGGATGCTGTCGCCTTCAACTCCGCACTCGTGGGCGGCTCCTCGGTGGTCGCTGCCGGGGAGCGCAAGCCTCTCGCTGAGGGCGAGGTCGACGCGCACTACGACAGTCTTCTGCGCGCAGACGACACGGGACTCATGGCGAGGATCAAGATCCCCGCGATCGACGCCGACCTGCCGATCTATCACGGCACGTCCGACGAGGTGCTCGCGCGAGGAATCGGACACCTCGAGGGCACCGCACTGCCCGTGGGCGGTGACAGCACCCACTCGGTGCTGACCGGTCACCGCGGACTGGCCGACGCCGAGCTCTTCACGAACCTCGATCGCGTCGCCGTCGGCGACACCTTCACCGTCGAGGTCTTCGGCGAGGTGCTCACGTACCAGGTCATCGAGACGAAGGTCGTCAAGCCCGACGAGACCGAGACGCTCTACCCGCACCGCGGGCAAGACCTGGTCACCCTCGTGACTTGCACGCCGCTGGGCATCAACAGCCACCGGATCCTCGTCACTGCCGAGCGCATCCTTCCGACGCCGCCGCGGGATCTGGATGCCGCGGGCGAGCGCCCCGAAGTGCCCGGGTTCCCGTGGTGGGCGCTCGGACTCGGCGGCGGCATAGTCGTGGCGGCGGCCTACGTGGTCTTCAGCTCGCGGCGGCTGGCACCCCGCTGAGCATGACGCTGTCGGCGGCCCCGGCGCGAAGGTGACGCTGGGCCGCGGCCCCGGCGCGAAGGTGACGCTGGGCCGCGGCCCCGCTGCGAAGATGACGCTGGTCGGCGGCCCCGGCGCGATGTTCCCCGCGGTGGAGCAGTTCGACATCTGCTGAACGACCGACGCGAACGGCGTGGCGGTTGGGGTCGGCTTTCGCTGCCTTCCCTCACACCGCCGTCCCTCGGCGCCGCGCTCAATGCCCCGGAGCCGCCCGAGCTCGGGCGCGGGTCAGGCCACCAGGTCGAAGCGAGCTCGACCGCCGAGACGGGGCGTGCGGGATGGGTCGATGTAGTCCGGTGGCAGGAACCACACCTTCGCCGCGACCCCTGTGCCGTCGATGCGGATATCCCACCCGTTGTCGTGAACCCGGTGGTGGCAGGATTCGCAGAGCAGTACCCCGTTCGAGAGGTCTGTGGGACCGGCATCCCGCGCCCACCATCTGATGTGATGGGCCTTCGTGTGCGATGGGGGAGCGCCGCACATGGCGCAACCGCCGTCGCGTTCGACCAGTGCGAGCTTCTGCGGGGTGGTGAAGAGGCGCTTCGCGCGGCCCCAGTCGAGAATTTCGCTGTCCCCGCCGAGAACCCAGGGGATCACCGACCCGCCGGCAGCCATGCGCCGCGCCGTCGATACGCTCACCGGAGTCGTCACGCCATCGATCGTCGCGTAGCCGGTGCCGTCGGCGAGGTCGTTCGCGCTGATGCGCACGACGACGGTCGCGCCGTCGAGCGGAAGGTCGCGGCGGTCGCACCCGAGAGCGTGCTCGGCGAGCCGGGTGAGGGCGTCGGCTTGCATCTGCCGGACGGATCGCCGCGACGCGTCGTCGCCCGCCTCGCGCTGCGCCCGCAGGTCGGCGGTCACCATCGCCTCGATGGCGGTCTTGACGGGCGCGGCATGCTCGGGGTCGAGATGAGCGGTGATCACGATCATGCCGTTGCGCTCTTCGCGCACTGTGAGCGAGCGCTCGGAGCGCAGGTCGTCTTCGCGCGGCTCGACGCCGTCGGGATCGACCCACGCCTCTACGCGTGCGATGAGCTTCGACAGCTGGTCGTGACTGAGCCCGGGAGCGCTCTCGACCAGCCGGCGTTCGGCCTGATCCACGGCATCCATCCCGGCGCGCACCGCGACCCGATCGAGCATCGTGATGATCATCGATGCCGCAGCCGCACCGATGCGCCCCGCGGCGAGCTGATCGGCCACATGCGGGTGTCGTGCGGGTGCGGCCTCGCCGGAGAAAGTCATGCGCGGCGCCGTGGCGTCGCCGACCTGAACCAGTCGCGCCGCCTCGCCGTTGGTCGTGCCGATCGTGGCGGCGATGAGAGCAGTCGGGCTGCGGAAGCCCTGCGCCTTCGCCAGACTCTGCGGACCGAGCTCGGGTCGCGACTGACGAGAGATCTCGGACGCGACCCGCGATTGCGCGGCGTCGAGAAGTCGCCGTGCCCGGCCCAGTGCCTCATTGACGGCGATCACCTCGCCGGGCGTCAGCGCGCTGAGCTCATCGATCGACCACTGCCCCATCGCAGCGCCGACCGCTTCGGCGAGGGCTGCGAGCGGGTGGGTCATGCGAACAACCTACTTGGAACCTCTGACATTCTTTCGAACAGAGATTCGAAATCGTCTGCACGAACCTCGTCACCGACGAACGCCAAGCGCGAAAGGGATGCCACGACCGACGCGTCGCATACGATCGACGCTGTGCATCGCCGCCCTCGCCGCTCTGGTTCCCCCTCCCGCAGCACGTTCCGGACCCCCGCCCCGGCCTCCCGACCCATCGCCGCAGCAACCGCTACCAGCGCCGCCACCCCGGGCGCTCCAGGTCGGGCACCCCGCCCGGCCACCCGCGCGATGACCGCGATCGTCGCGACGCTGGCGGCCCTCACCCTGGCGTTCACCAGCGCCGTGCCAGCGGCATCCGCCGCCGCCGCCACCGCCCCCACCTCGTCAGCCGCCACCGCCCCCACCTCCTCAGCGGCCAGCGCCCCCACCTCCCGAGCGGCCAGCGCCAGCACCTCGCCAGCGGCCAACGCCACCGCCCCCACCTCCCCAGCGGCCAACACCCGCACCTCGCCAGCCACCACCGCCACCCACGCCGACGCCTCTCAAACCCCAGCCCAACAAGCCCGAGCCCTTCAGTCCGAAGCGACCCAGGCCGAGACCACGACTCACACTCTCACCGTCCACACCGCGGACGACCTCGGCAACCCCATCGTTCCCGGCCCCCCGGGACGCATCTCGCTCGTCGCGTTCGGCGGGCCCGAGCCGGTCTACACGTCGCGCACCTGGTACCGCGGGTCGATGGCGCACACCTTCGTCGTGGAGAGCGGCACGGAGTACACCGTGCTGGTCAGCGACTGGGAGGGCGACTACGCCAGCGGCTATCTCGGCAGCGTGCCGGGCATCGATCGGGCGCAGCGCTTCACTCCGACGGCAGACCTCGAGGTCACGGTCGTCATGCCGCGCGCCGTCACGGTGAAGGGGCGGATCGCCGCGGCATCCGGAGTCGTCGCCTCCCACCGGATCGCACAGGTCTGGAGCTTCGATCCCGTCACCAAGGCGCCGATGGGCTGGAACAACGCGATCGCGGCACCCGACGGCACGTACGAGGTCGACGGCCTGTGGCCCGGCGAGCTGCGCGTCGCGTTCCTCAACGACTCAGGATTCGAGTCGGCGGCGGCGTACGAGTACTACCCCTCGGTCGCCGAGCGGGGCGATGCGCAGCTGCTGCCGGCGACCCCCGGCGAGGTGCTAGAAGGAATCGATGGGATGCTCCGTCCCTGGAGCTTCCTCCCCGCACGACGGGTGAGCGGTCCTGACCGCTACGCGACGGCGCTGTCGGTGTCGAGCTCGAAGTTCACCTCGGCTGACGTCGCGTTCATCGCCGGCGGCATGGCGTGGCCCGACGCGCTGTCGGCGGCTCCGGCAGCCGCGACGATGGACGCGCCGCTTCTGCTCACGCCGCGTGAATCGGTGGCTCCGGGCCTGCTCGACGAGCTGCGGCGGCTCGGGGTGTCGCGCATCCTGATCGCCGGGGGAGAGGGCGCCGTCTCGAAGGCCGTGGCGACTCGGCTCGCGACCGTCGCGCCGGTCGAGCGTCTGGCCGGCGCGGACCGCTACGCCACATCACGCACGATCGTCGACTTCGCGTTCGGCGACTACAGCCGCGGCTACCTCGCAACCGGCCGCGACTTCCCCGATGCGCTGTCGGCGGCGGCGTTCGACGATCGCTTCGTGCTGCTGGTGCCGTCGGTGCACGAGGGCGGGTTCGATGCGGGACTGCGCGATTTCCTCTATGAGCGAGGTATGACGGTGGGGATTGTGGGGGGCACGGAGGTGCTCGACGACTCCTACCAGCGCCTGGCCGACTACCTGTCCGGCTGGTCGAACGGCGGGATCCGCTACGCCGGCCAGGACCGCTTCGAGACCAACCGGCTGCTGCACGGGCCGGTCGCCAACGTTCTCAAGGACACCGACTACGCCTACGTCGCGAGCGGGTTCGGATTCGCGGATGCTCTCGCCGTGGCGCCCGTCGCCGCGGCCGAGGGGGCGCCGCTCTATCTCGCGCGACCGACCTGCGTGGATGCCCCGTTGCGCACGCACATGCAGCAGTCCCACCTGCGGCGGCCGATCCTCGTCGGAGGAGCGGGAGCACTCTCGGATGCCGTCGGCTCGATGACTGCCTGCCGCTGAACGCCCGACGGCTCGGTTTGGCGTTTCGTCTCGCTTAGCTCGCTCAACGACCCAGGGGTGAGTTCGCTCAACGACCCGGGCGTGAGGTCCTCAACGCACCGGGGGTGAGGGCAGCTCAGCCCCCGGGGCTTTGTAACTCGAGTGGGGCGTCAGATCGCCCGCCACCGAAGCCGGGTGTCGGTCGGCGACGTCATGCACTTCACGCGCACGCCGGTCGACGTGTGAGCGTGCCAGCCCTCGTACTGCTTCGCGCAGTACGCGCCGGCGGTGACCGGGTTCGGGTAGTGCTGTGTGCTGGGGATGGCCGAGGCGATCGGCGCGGTCGGCTGCGACGTCCGGGTCGCCGAGACATAGCCCTCGAGCGACGCCGTCACCGATACGGTGATCCGCTTGCCGACGAGCCACTCCGTCAGCGGCAGGGTCTCGCCACCGCCGAGGGGCGAGCCGTTCGCGTACCAGACGTACGACATCGACGCTCCCGGCGTCCAGGCGCCGGGGTTGGCGGTCAGGGTGTAGCCCGCCTTCGGGGTGCCTGAGATGGTCGGGATGGCCGGGTTGAGGCATCCGTAATTCGCTGCCGCAGCGTCGCTGACGACCGACGTCCCTCCCATCACGACCGCCAGCGACGCGCCGAGCGCCGACACGGAGGTGCGCACCACATCGGGCACACAGCCGGGGGCGGTGATGTAGAGCGGAGCCCCGACTGCTCCGGCGAGCGCCGCACCCGATAGAGCGTCGGGGAAGTTGGTGCCCGTCGCGAGGAAGATCGTGTCGGTCGAGCCCGCCGGGAAGAACGCGTCATTCACGATCGCCGCGGTCTGGTAGCGATCGGTTCCGCCGTAGCGGGCGACGACGAATCCTGCGGAGGAGAGATGCGACTGGATGCCGGATGACACGGCGCCGGCGCTTCCCGCGATGTGCACGCGCTCGACGCCCAGCTCGCGCAGCGTGTCGAGGACGGCCTGCGACACGCGCGACAGCTTGCCGTCGACGAGGATCACCGGCGCCCCGATCGCACCGGCGGCGCCCGTGGCCGAGAGGGCGTCGGGGAAGGTGCGGCCGGTGGCGATGACGGCGTCCGTCGCCCACTCGAACGTGCTCTGCACGACGGCGAGCCCGGTGGCGTACCGGTCGATGCCGCCGAGGCGAACGGTGGGCGCGAGCGTCTGCAGCTTCTTCACGACCGCGTCGCTGACGACCGGTGCGCGGCCGATCACGGCGATCACCTCGGGCTGCAGCCGATCGATCTCGTCGTACACGGCCTGGGGGAGCGCCGCGGTCGGCGTCAGCAGCAGCGGCCCCCCGAACAGAGCGGCTGCGGAGGCCGCAGACAGAGCGTCGGGGAAGTTGGTTCCCGTGGCGACGAACACCGCCGGAACACCGGGGTCGTAGATCTTCGAGACTTCAATGGCCGTGGCGTAGCGGTCGAGGCCGGCGAGGCGGAGCACGTCGCCCGCGGCGAGTTCGGCGACCGTGGGCCCGTCCGGCGCCGCGGGCGCGACGGGGGTCAGCGCAGACGGCTCGTCAGGCTCCGCGAGAGCGGCGGGCGCCAACGACCGAGGCGCAGACGTGGGCGCCACCCCCGCAGTGGTCGAGTCGGCGGCCGCCGGTGTGGCGACGATCATGGTGGCGGCAATGGCCAGGCTCGCGACAAGCGCGAGAGGTGCGTTACGACGCATCTCAGGTCTCCCCAGTACGCTCCTCAGCGGATCTGAGGTAGAACGAAGCCAGCTTATGCGACCGTCCACGGGGTGCGTCTGTTATCCACAGCGACGCACAGCGGACTGCCTCGGGTCCGGTCAGCTGGTGCCGTCGGTGTCCGACGGCGGGTTCGATGCGGGCCTGCGCGACTTCCTCTACCAGCGCGATATGAAGGTCGGGATCGTGGGCGGCCTCGGGGTGCTGGACGACTCCTACGAGCGCCTGGCCGACTACCTGTCGGGCTGGATGACTGCCTGCCGCTGACCCTCGCGCTGCTCACGCTGGTCCATGACCCCGTGCCGCTGACCCGCCGCAGCGCCAACCCGAGCGCCGTGCCTCACAGGGTGGCTAGCCCTGTGATCTGGGCGCAACGGGGAAACTGTAAGCGACTCACCGGGGTCTCCCACCTGCGACCGAATAACATGGCACGGTGCATCCCGACGACACTCCTGTGCCTGCCGAGGGCTCGCTGCGACGCCACGCGCGCGATGCTGTCCGGACCCCCGCCCCGACGACCGCGGAGCTGTTCGGCGACCCCGCGGAGGACGCACCCCAGACGAAGCGCAAGCGCCGCGTGTGGCCGTGGATCGTCATCGGCGCGGTGCTGCTGGTAGGTGTCGTCGCGGGTGTCCTGGCGATGCAGTTCCTCAACGAGGTGAAGACTGCGCAGGGCGCTCTCGAGCGTGCGAAGTCCGACCTGTCGACACTCAGCACAGGTCTCGGCTCGGCCGATCAGGCGCAGGTCCAGGCCACCGCCGACGACATCACGAAGAATGTGACGCTTGCCGCCGATATCGTCGAAGGTCCATTGTGGAACCTGGCCGCGCAGGTGCCGTTCGTCGGTCAGAACGTCGATGCAGTGCAACGGGTGACGCGAGCCGTCGACATCCTCGTCGATCGCGCGCTGCCGCCGGGGCTGCAGTTCATGTCGACCATCGACCCTGAGAGTCTCACCGTCGAGGGTGGTGGCATCAATCTCGAACCGTTCCGCCAGGTGCAGGCGTCGATCCCCGAGATCGCGGATGCGTTCGCCGACGCGCAGGCTGAGGTCGCACCGATCGATTCGTCGACACTGATGCCGCAGGTGGCAGACCCGATCGCTGAGATCACGACGATCCTCGACCAGGCCAGCCCCGCGCTGAGCCTGGCCGAGGGCTACCTGCCGACGCTGCTCGACATGGCCGGTTCGGGCGGCAAGAAGACGTACCTGGTGATCTTCCAGAACAACGCGGAGATTCGCGCGACCGGCGGAAACCCTGCCGCGAGCATGATCCTCACGGTGACCGACGGCAAGCTCGGGTACGCGGACCAGGCGAGCTCGGCGACCTTCTACGAAGCCGGCACGCAGGGGAACGAGTACGTGTCCCTTCCGCCCGAGACCACCGGGCTCTATCTTCCGACGTTGACGCGCCACTCGCAGGACTACACCTTCACCCCCGACTTCCCGACCACTGCGCAGCTCTTCCAGGCGGTGTGGGCGAATACGACCGGCGCGAACTTCGACGGAGTGATCTCGATCGACCCGGTTGTGCTCTCACACATGCTGGCGGTGGCCGGCCCCGTTACGCTGACGACGGGTGAGCAACTGACCGCCGAGAACGCCGTGTCGGTTCTTCTCAGTCAGGCCTACGAGCGCTTCCCGGACGCGAGGGCATCCGACTTCTTCTTCGCCGACACAGCCAAGCGTGTGTTCGACCACTTGACCTCCGCCTCCTGGGATCCGATGAAGATGCTCAAGGCGCTCGAGCTCTCGGCGCAGGAGCAGCGAGTCAACCTCGCCTTCACGAACCCCGACGCTCAGGCGCTGGCGGTCGAGCTCGGCGTCGACGGCGCCCTCGCGCCCGACACCGTTGAGCAGACCCAGGTCGGCATCTACCTCAATAACTCATCGGTGAGCAAGCTGGACTATCACCTGACCTCGGCGATCACCGCGACGTGCGACGCGCCCGCCCGCACGATGACCACGACGATGACACTGCACAACAGCATCACCGATGACATCCGGAGTGGCTACACGCTGGGATGGCGCAACGGTGGATTCGGGCTGCCGCGCACCACGATGATGCTCGATGTGCTGTTCTTCGCGCCTCCGGGTGCGCAGATCACGCAGACCGTCCCGGCCACGGGTGACGCGCCCAACTGGGACCGCAGCGGGGTGGAGAAGGGCAACACCGCGCTGAGCAGAACGGTGTTCGTGCCGAAGGATGAAACCGTGACCGTCTCGCACACGGTGGCCTTCCCCGAGGGAGAACTCGGTCCCCTGAACCTGCGTCACACGCCGACGGCGTCGTCGACGGCGGTGACCATCGACCCCAGTTGCGACGCCCTGTTCCCGAAGGCCGACTGACGCATAGGGGGTCTGACCGCGGCTGGCCTCGACGCCGGTTGGTCAAGCACACGCCGTGCTGAAACAGATCGAGCTCCGGCTACCGGACGGCCGGCACTCCTCGTCGGTGTGCCATCCCGTTCCGCGCCGGTCGCAGCCAAAGCCCCTACCGGGCCGCGGGTTTCAGCCCTACGCCTTGACCTTCGCGCGGTTGGCAGAGCTCGACTTCTTGCCCTTGCGCTTTCCGCCGGGCTTCTTCGAGCCGTCGGTCTCGTGCGTCGCGCCGTACGTGTACGCGGCGTAGCCGTAACTGTCGGGACCGCGCGTGGGGAGCATCGTGACCACGAGGCCGAGCAGCTGACCGCCGGCGGTCTCGAGGCTGCGGATGGCCCCGGTGAGGTCGTGTTTCCGGGTCTTGCCTGATGCCGCGGCGAGGATGACGCCGCGGGTCTTCTTGCTGAGGACGGCGGCGTCGGTGACGAGCAGCAGCGGCGGCGCGTCGATGATCACGTAGTCGAAGTGCTCGGTGAGGGAGGCGAGCACATGGTCCATGGCGACGGACCCGAGCAGCTCGCTCGGATTCGGGGGAATGGGTCCCGAGGTCAGCACGAAGAGCTGACCTCGGCCCCACTTCTGCAGAGCGTCGGCGAGCTCGACCCGTCCGATGAGCACATCGGTCAGACCTACACCGCCCTCGATGCCCATGTAGTCGGCGACACGCGGCAGGCGGAGGTCGCCGTCGACGAGGGCGACGCGCGCCCCGGTCTCGGCGAGCGCGATGGCGAGGTTCGCCGTCGTGGTCGACTTGCCTTCGCCCGGACCGGCGCTCGATACGACGAACGACCGCGGCCCGCCCTCGATGTTGAGGAACTGGAGGTTGGTGCGCAACGACCGGAATGACTCGGCGCGCGGGCTGCGCGGGTCGGCGTGCACGATGAGCGGCCGCTTCTGCGCGCCCGGGTCGTAGGCGATGCCGCCGAGCAGGGGAGCGGTGGTGAGCTGCTCGATGTCGTGGAGCGTGCGCACCCGAGTGTCGAGCACGGTGCGCAGCACGCCGATGCCGATGCCGAGTGCAAGACCCAGGAGCGTACCGAGCGCGATGTTGAGCATCGTGTTGGGACTGGACGGCGTACTCGGCACCACCGCCGGCTGCACAGTTCTCACCTGCACGGGGCTGGCCGCATCCGCGGAGGCGGGCACCTCGAGCGTCGTCTGCACCGCGGTGGCGAGGCTCGCCGCTGTCGCATCAGCGATAGCCGCCGCCTGCTCGGGGTCGGTGTCGGTGGCGGTGATGTCGATCATCACCGTGTTAAGTGGTGTGGATGCTGTGATCTGCGAGCTCAGAGCGGTCGCGGTCGTGTCGAGCCCCAACTCAGCGATCACAGGGTCGAGCACGAGCGCCGTGTTGACGACATCGACATAGCTGGCGACGATCTGGCGCGCGAAGGTCGTGCCCTGTACAAGGTCGCCGGTGGCGGCGCCTTCAGAGCGCACCGACACATAGAGCTGCGTGGTCGCCTGGTACTTCGGCGTCTGCGCAAATGAGTAGGCGGCCCCCGCTGCGGCGCCGAGCACCGTGAGCACCAGGATGATGATCCAGTTCTTGTGCAGGATCCTGATGTAGTCGCGCAGTTCCACGTGGGCTAATCCTTCGTCGTCGGCGCGACAGGTCCGGCGCCATCGGTCATTCTCTCATAGCGCACACGGCGCGCCTGTGAAGGTGCTAGGGGGCCGCGTGCGTCACGCCGTACGTGTACTGCCCGTACGCGGTGCTGTCGGGGCCTTTGGTCGGAAGCTTGGTGATGACCACGCCGAGAAGCCGCGCGTCGGCGCCGGCGATCGCCTTGACGGCGCCGGCGAGCTGCGGCTTGCGGGTCGCACCTGACGCGGCGACGAGGATGGCGCCGGTCGTGAGGCGCGAGACTACGGCCGCATCGGTGACCGCGAGCAGCGGGGGTGCGTCGATGAGGATGTAGTCGAACGCGCGGCGCATCTCTTCGAGCGTCTGCCACATGGACCGCGACCCCAGCAGTTCAGCCGGGTTGGGGGGCAGCGTGCCGGCGGGCAGCAGGAAAAGCTTGCTGCGTCCCCACTGCTGGAAGGCGCCCGACAGCGGTACGCGGCCGGCCAGCACGTCAGACAGCCCGACCCCGCCTTCGATGTTGAAGTTGTCGGCGAGGCGGGGTTTGCGCAGGTCGGCGTCGACCAGGGCGACGCGCATGCCGGTCTCTGCGAGCGTCAGCGCGAGGTTCGCGGCCGTCGTCGACTTGCCCTCCGCAGGAGCGGAGCTCGTGATGACGAAGGTCGGCGCCTCGGCTTCCAGGTTGAGGAACTGCACGTTGGTCCGGACCCGCCGGAAGGCTTCCGCCCGGGGGTCGCGCGGTGCGACCTGCACGATCAGCGGCCGCGTCGCCGAGTCGGGGTCGAAGGGAATGCCGCCCAGAATCGGCGCGTCCACGACAGACTCGATGTCGGCGGGCGTCCGTACGCGCGTGTCGAGCAGGGAGCGCAGCACCGCGAGCCCCACGCCGGCGGCCAGCCCGATGAGCAGTCCGAGGGCAAGATCCACGCGCAAGTTCGGGGAAGACGGTTCGGTCGGCACCTTGGCAGGCGAGATCGTGTCCACTCGCACCTTGCTGTCGGTGTCGGTTCCGGTAGGGGCCTCCAGCTCGGTCGCAACCGTCGTGGCGAAGCTGTCGGCGATCGCGTTGGCGAGTTGCGCGGCCTGGCTGGGGTTCCGGTCGGTGACGGTGATCGTGATGATCTGCGTATTGAGCGGAGCGGATGCTATCACCTGCCCCGCGAGCTGACGTGAGGTGATGTCCAGGCCCAGGTCCTCGACGACGGGGTCGAGCACGATGGCGGTGGGGATCACCCGGACGTAGCTGGTCACCGCCTGGCGCGCGTAGCTGGTGCTCTGCGCGAGGTCCAGCGCGGCGCCGGTGTTCCGCACGGAGACGAAGAGCTGGCTCGTCGACTGGTACGTGGCGGGTGAGAGGAAGGCGAAAGCAGCGCCGACCGAGCCGCCGATGACCGTGCACGCGAGGATCAGCACCCAGCTTCGCCGGACGAGCGCGATGTAGTCTCTGATCTGCAACGATCCCTCACAGGTCTTCGATGTCGGGACCGTCGCTGCCCGATATTCTGGCTGCGGCACGGACGTCGGCTCCGAACTGTACTCCTGATCCTCCCATATTCCGGAAGGGCCCCATGAGCTCCCTCGCGCACCTCTTCGCCGGCGGTTCGTCCGGTCGGTCGGGTGTGGCGACCCCGGTGGCGAGCGTGGAGCAGTCCGAGCGCCTCGAGGAGCTGTTCGCCAAGCCACGCAAGCCCGTCGCCGCGGCGCCAGCTCCGGTCGACGACATCCCCGCACTGCAGGCACTTGTCGGACCGCGCGGTCGTGCGACGACGATGGCGGCCGGGCCGGTGGCGGGTCCGACGAGCGTGCGACGCGCCGGCAATCAGGTCGACGTGCTCAGCATCGTCATGGCTGCGCTGGCGGTGGTCGCAGTCGTGATCGCGAGCATCATCGCAGGGGTGGTCATCTCTTCGTCATCGCCCGAGGGCGATGCGGTGCGCACCCTTACGCAGACCGAGGCAGTCCTCGCGAACGAGACTCAGGCAGTCAACGCCTCCATCGGCCGGCTCGACGAGGCACGGGCGGGCAGCATCGCCCATGCGCAGCAGTTGGCGCTGCCGCTGGAACAGCTCGAAGGCATGAGCGACGAGGCGGCGCTCGCGGCTGCCGAAGCAGCGCGGGTCGCCTACCTGTCAGCGCTTGAGAGTCTCACCGTCCCGCCCGCAGTGGGCGAGTTCACACCGCCTGCGGTCGACGAAGAGTCGCTCTCGTCGATCGGCGCCGCGATCGACGAAGTCACCACACGATCGTCGGAGGTGTCAGCGGTGGCTACGCAGGTCGACGACCTGCGCGAGGAGGTCGTAGCGCTCGACCGCACGTTCACCGCTGCGATGGCGACTTTCGCGGCGACGGTGCCCGCGAGCGCTGCGTCGATCGTCGAAGAGAATCCCGACGCCGACGAGTCGTTCCGCGAAGCGGTGATTCAGACCGCGGATGCCGTGGCAGCAAGCGCGCTCGCGACGCCGACCTCGGTTGCCACCCTCCCGGCCTATTCGACCGCGGTGACCGCACTGCGTGACGACCAGCTGCGCGCCGAGATCGCCATCGCCGAGCAGCTGGCGAGGGAGGAAGAGGAGCGCCGTCGGCAGGAGCAGGCGCCGCCTCCGGAAGACCCCGGCACGGGCACTGATCCCGGGACGGGCACAGAGCCCGTGCCGGATCCGCCGGTGGATCCGCCTGAGGACCTCGGCGGAGGCTGAGGAGCCCGGTTGGGTTCTTCGCTCACCGTGCTGTCATGGCGACGCTCATGACCCGCACGACCTGATCGATGGCCGGGACGAGTTGCGACGCTGAGAGCTGGTAGGTGTCCCACGACCGTCGATACGGGTCGATCACGTCGTCGTCGGCGGGGTCGGCCGGTGGCGCGCTCATGCCGCGCTGGGCAGCGACGGTGGCGACGGCGGCGCGGGCCCGTGCCGAACCATCGGCCCCAGCGGTGACGGCCGCGGCGGCGATCTCCTCATCTGAGGTGTCATTGGCGAGGCGGGCGAATTCGCGCAGTGTGAACGTCGAGCGAAGGCGAGCCGGCGCGAGCTCCACGATCTTGCGCCTGTGCTCGCGGCTCATCGCTAGGATGAGGTCGGGCGAGCGCAACTCGGCCTCCGTCAGATAGCGCGACAGGTGTGCGTCCACGAGGTCCTGTGCGACGCCGAAGCCGACCGCCAGCCGAACCGCTTCGGGCGTCATCGGCGAGGAGTCGAGACCCATGGTGCCCGCGCTGTGCACGCGTGGCTCGTACGCAGCCAGTCGAGTGCGCAATAGCGTCTCCGCCAGCGGCGACCGGCAGATGTTGCCGGTACACACGGTAAGGATCTCGAACATGACTTCCCTTCGGTCGCCGTGGCTATGGCGCGGTGAAACCCTATCGATGCTACGTGGGGCGGTCGGAAACGTGCGGTGAGGGGAGAATGCGATCGTTACGGGCGCCCCATGCCGTAGTACGTCCAACCAGCCGCCCGCCAGGCTGCCGGATCGAAGGCGTTCCGTCCATCGATCATGATGGGGACCTTAACTAGCGCCGCTGCATGCTCAGGGGCCAACTCACGGCGGTATTCGTCCCACTCGGTGACGAGAACGACAGCATCCGCCCCGCGAAGTGCTTGGTCGCGGTCCGCGACATAGGCCAGCTGTGGGTGGACGCGTCGGGCGTTCTCGATGGCTGCGGGGTCGGTAACGGTAACATTTGCACCGAGGCCCCGGAGTCGAACGGCCACGTCGAGCGCGGGCGAGTCCCGGACATCGTCGGAGTGCGGCTTGAATGCGGCGCCGAGGAGCGTCACATTCCGCTCGAATACCGCCCCGCCGAGCGCCTTGACGACGAGTTCTACGGCCCGGTCACGCCGACGCATGTTGATGGCGTCCACCTCGTGGAGGAACGCAATGGACTCGCCCCGCCCGAGTTCCTCGGCACGCGCGGTGAACGCTCTTATGTCCTTGGGGAGGCAGCCGCCGCCGAAGCCGATGCCGGCGCCGAGGAAGCGTCTCCCAATACGGTCGTCGATCCCGATCGCATCCGCGAGCTGCGTCACATCAGCGCCGGCGACTTCGGCGATCTCAGCCATTGCGTTGATAAACGAGATCTTGGTGGCGAGGAACGCGTTCGCCGAAACCTTTACAAGTTCGGCAGTCGCGAGGTCAGTGACGATGAAAGGTGTGCCCTTGGCGATCGCCGGGTGATAGACCTTGCGGAGGATTTCGGCGGCTCGCTGGCCGTCTTCGCCCACAGGCGCACCGACAACGAGCCGATCCGGGTCGATAGTGTCTTTGAGGGCCCAACCCTCGCGAAGAAACTCGGGGTTCCAGGTGAGGATGGCGCCGGTGGGGCGCACCCGGAGAGCGAGCTCCGTCGCCGTGCCGACGGGAACCGTCGACTTGCCAGCGACGATATCTCCGGGCGAGAGGTAAGGAAGCAGCGCGTCGATCGCAGCGTTTACGAACGTGAGATCGGCGGCGTACCCATCTCTCTGCTGCGGAGTGCCAACCCCGATGAAATGCACGGCTGACCCCGCCGCAGCGGCCATGTCGGTGGTAAAGGTGAGGCGGC
Source organism: Microbacterium gallinarum (assembly GCF_014837165.1). Classification (GTDB taxonomy): domain Bacteria; phylum Actinomycetota; class Actinomycetes; order Actinomycetales; family Microbacteriaceae; genus Microbacterium; species Microbacterium gallinarum. The sequence goes on along the minus strand of NZ_JACSPM010000002.1, from coordinate 468,336 downwards.
CGGACGCGACGCCGTCGCGCAAAATCTGGGGGAGACCCGGTTCGAAGAACGGTGCTTCGCCTCGTGACAGCGAGTCGATCTTGCGGGCGTCGACATCGATCCCTACAACTTGGTGGCCGATTGATGCCATCGCCGCGGCGTGGACCGCGCCTAGATAGCCGCAGCCGACTACAGAAAGCTTCATCGGGCTGCCCGTTAGTCGCGCAACGCGCCGACGTGGTCTCGATACCACGCAACGGTTCGTTCGAGACCTTCTTCGAGGGAAATGCGAGAGGTCCACCCGGCCTCAGAGAGCTTGGATACGTCGAGCAGCTTCTGGGGTGTACCGTCAGGCTTCGACGTGTCCCAGGCTGTCTCGCCTTGGTACCCCGTCACGCGAGCAATCGTCTCGGCGATTTCCGCGATCGTTACGTCAGAGCCGGTGCCGACATTGACCTGGTCGGGACCGTCGTAATGCTCCAGTAGGTGGAGCACCGCGTCAGCCATGTCGTCCGCGTGGAGGAACTCACGACGAGGCGTCCCGGTTCCCCAGTTCGTGACTAGCGCGGCACCAGCTTTCTGGGCCTCGTCATACCGGCGAATCAGTGCGGGCAGGACGTGTGACCCCGTCGGTGAGAAGTTGTCGTTGGGCCCATAGAGGTTCGTGGGCATTGCCGAAATCCAGGGGAGTCCGTACTGCCGCCGCACCGACTGCGTGTGCATGATCCCGGCGATCTTTGCGATTGCATATGCGTCGTTGGTCGGTTCGAGGTGGCCGGTGAGCAACGAATCCTCTCGGATTGGTTGCGGGGCGAACTTGGGGTAAATGCATGACGAACCGAGGAAGACCACACGTTCGACGTCATTGCGAAGGGCCGCGTCGAGAACGTTTGTCTGTATCCGGACGTTGTCACTCAGGAAATCGACGGGGTATGTGCTATTTGCGAGGATCCCGCCCACCTTGGCAGCAGCGAGGACGACGTACTTCGGTTTGATCTGCTGCATATACGAGAAGACCGCGTCACGGTCCTTCAGGTCGAGTTCCGTGGACGTCTTGCCGACGATGTTTTCGAAACCGGCCGACTCCAGCCGTCGCCGGATTGCGGATCCCACCAGGCCGCGGTGTCCCGCGACGTAAAACGTGGCGTCACGATCGAGTTTGCCGGGCGTGTAGTCAACGCCATCGCTTGCCATCAGCGCGCCGCCGTCCAGGCAGGAAGCCTGACCTCGTCGATCCACGGGCGCCCCTCGTGCTCGAGCGCCTCAACGTCAGCATCGACCATGAGTCTTGCCAACTGCAGTCCATCTACAGTCGCTTCCCACCCCAGCTTCTCACGCGCTCTGGACGGGTCACCGATCAGTGCGTCTACCTCGGTGGGGCGCAAGTAGCGCTCGTCGAACTTCACGTACTCCTGCCAGTCGAGGCCGACGTGGCTGAAGGATGCTTCCAGGAAGTCTTTGATGGTGTACCCAACGCCTGTGGCGAGCACGTAGTCGTCGGGCGCGTCGGCCTGCAGCATCCGCCACATGCCTTCGACGTACTCCGCGGCGTAACCCCAGTCGCGCACCGATTCAAGGTTGCCGAGATACAGATCCTTCTGGACTCCTGCCTTGATGCGGGCGACCGCGCGGGTGATCTTCCTGGTCACGAACGTCTCGCCGCGGCGCGGGGACTCGTGGTTGAAGAGGATGCCGTTCACCGCGTACATGTCGTACGCCTCGCGGTAGTTCTTCGTGATCCAGAAGCTGTAGAGCTTCGCCGCCGCATACGGCGAGCGGGGGTAAAACGGCGTGGTCTCGCTCTGAGGTGGCGGCGTAGCGCCGTAGAGCTCGGACGACGATGCCTGATAGAAGCGAGTATCGACACCGGAGAGACGCACGGCCTCAAGCATGCGGATCGTTCCGGTACCCGTGGTGTCGGCCGTGTGCTCCGGCTCGTCGAAAGACACGCGCACGTGTGACTGGGCCGCCAGGTTGTAGACCTCAGTCGGATTGATCTGAGCCAGCAACGTGACCAGGCGTGCTCCGTCGCTGAGGTCGCCAAAGTGAAGGAATAGCTTCGCGCTAGGGTCGTGCGGGTCGACGTACAGGTGGTCGATCCGGCCAGTATTGAACGTCGAAGCTCGGCGGATCAAGCCGTGGACTTCGTACCCCTTGGCGAGCAAAAGCTCCGCCAGGTACGATCCATCCTGCCCGGTGATTCCGGTGATCAGGGCGCGCTTAGTCAAGTGGTACTCCGTTCGGGGCTTCCGCAGCGGTGGTGTGCTGTCTCCCGCTGGGTGTCGCGCGTTCCGCGGCGACGGCTGTGAGAATCTCGGACAATCGGTCGAGGGCCGTCTCTTCGTCGAGAACCGTTTGACGATACCTTAAGCCGTTCTCGCCGTGGCGACGTGCAGCTTCAGGCTGCGCTCGGAGGGCGAGTGCCCCTGCCAGCAGACTTGCGGGATCGTCGGAAGCGACGACGAGACCGGCGCCGGCCGCCGCGACCTCCTCTGCGGTGATCCCGTCGTGGTCTGTCGCGGCGAGCACCGGTCGCCCGGTACTGAAGTACGATGTGAGCTTGCTCGGCACCGCCATCTCAGCGACTCCGGCCTTCTCGTTCACAAGGAGCACGTCGGCCGCGATGAGAGTGGAGGCGAACTCCTCGTCCGGTAGGGGATCGATGAACTGAACGGTGGGAAGATGATTCGCGAGAGCGCGTATGCGGTCGCGCTCGCCGCCGCCGCCCAAGAAGACAAAGCGCAAGGGCGCCTTTCTATCCGCCGCGAGGCGCGCCGCCTCTATAACGTTCTCGAGTCCTTGCTTCACACCAATGTTTCCAGCGTGGAGCACTACAGTCTCGTCGTCGCGCCAGCCGTGCGACGCTCGAACAGAGTCCGTGTTCAGCGGTGACATCGGCCCGAGATGAGCCCAGTTGCGCACGACTTGGATTTTATCCCCGGGTACCCCGAAGTCCTTCGTGATTCGGTCTGCGAACCGTTTGTGGATCACTATGACCGCCGCCGCGTTACGCAGGACCCATCCTTCGATCGCGCTGATTGCCCTGCGCGATCCACGGCCGCCTCGCCCTGTCTCGGTCACACCGACCGTATACAGGTCCTGCACCCACACAACCACCGGGGTTCCGTGGCTGATCAACTTCGCACGCGCGACTACCAGAGCTGTTGCCAAGAGGGCAGGTGAGACGGCCACGATGACATCGGGTGAGCCCCATCGCGTCCAGACCTGCCGAGCGCCGAAGGTTAGTTCAGAGACGACCCGACGAACCGTCGACGGCTTCCGAGGCACGTAGTGCCGGACTCGCCGGACGTCCACGTCGGCGATCGTTTCCCGCCGCGACCACTGACCGTATCCTTCGAAGATCCGCCAGCTCGGGTAGTGAGGGTGTGCCGTGATCACGCCTGTGGCGATTCCCCGGAGTCTGAGCCCGGCGGCTGCTGCTCCCGTGTACGGTGCGACTCCGGTCCGCTCTGGCGGATAGTTCAGCCCCATGAGAAGGACTCGCGTTGGCGGGCCGGTCATACCTTCGAGGTTATCGTAGAGGTACACGAGTCAGATTCGGGGAGTGTGAAGTGCCGCAGATACCGGTCATCGACCTGTCCAAGGCGCCGGGGGAACGCGCATCATGGGATAGGCCGGCGTGGGTCGTCTACCTGTGGGGTCTTTGCGAACTCCTCTTGGTAACGAACCCTCTTCAGATCAGCACTCGCTTGCGCGTCGCCGTCCTTCGAGCGTTCGGGGCTGAGATCGGGCGCGGAGTGGTCTTCCGGCCTCGCACTCGAGTGAGGTTTCCGTGGAAGCTGCATATCGGCGATCGGTCTTGGATCGGCGAAGGGGTCTGGTTCCATAACCAAGATCACATCTACGTGGGTCACGACGTAGTCATCTCCCAGGAGACTTTCTTGTCGACGGGAAGTCACGCACACCGAACAGATATGTCGCTCGTTACCAGGCCAATCCACGTCGAAGATGGTGCGTGGGTTACATCACGTTGTGTGGTTCTTGGTGGCGTGACGATCGGGCGATCTGCGCTGATCGCTCCCACCACCTGCGTTGACCGGGATGTCCCCAGCAACTGCATGCTTGGGGTTTACGGCACACGGGGCGAGCGGTTCGCGACTCGATCCGCGCCTGACTGGGAAGAGCGATCACCATGAGCGGCGAGCATTCGATCACTCTCTGGCTCCAAGGCGGTCTCGGCAATCAGCTCTTTCAGCTGAACGCGGGCGACTTGTTGGCGAAGTCGACAGGTGGTCGTCTGCGTATCTCAACTGCCAGCTACGCCCGGGACCGTAAGAGATCGTTCGAACTCGATCGCCTGACGAGCGATATTCCGAGAGCGTCTATTGCTGAGATCGCGCTGACTGGGTCCCCGTACAACCGAGCCGGTGTGCTACGCCACCGTACCGCTCCACTCCGTCGCGAAATTGTTACCTCTATTGCTGAACGGCCTGCAGGGAACGCGCTTCTCGTGGGATTCTTTCAGGATCAAGCATCTATCCAGGGCGGGACCAAGCGGACAGTCCAAAGACTGCGCTCCGTCACCCTAAGCAAAACCGGGAGCCTGATCTCGAGGCGTGTAGCGGGGGCGCCGGTGGCGCACGTACGCAGGGGAGACTACGTCTCCCTTGATTCCTCGGTCCGCACCTTCGGCACAATTAGGCCCGAGTACTATTTTGACGCCTTCGACTATCTCGGTGTAAGTCCCGCGGCGATTTACTACTTCACCGACGATCCGGACTATGTATATCGGACATTCGGCGCTCGACGTGCGCAAATTATTTCAGCCGACGACCTACGCTCGCCGCTCGAGACCATCCTGGCGATGGGATCGGCGGGTGATCTAGTGATTCCGAACAGCACCTTCTCGTGGTGGGCAGGCGAATTGCTGGCTCCTGCAGGTCGCACTATTGGACCCAGGACATGGTTCTTCGATCGCGACGATCACCTCTCTCCGGCGCGCGACTCCTGGATCCGAATTGACAACTAAGTCCTTGCGGCGGGCTCTCCTCCGGCTGCCCAGGCTTGGCTGGTTGGCGATGGGTCAGATCGCGTCCCTCGTCATTTCAACCGTTGCCTTCGCGGTTCTCGCCCGATTGCTCGGCCCCGACCCCTTCGCGGCGTTCGCTGTGATTGTGTTCGTCTTTAGCTTGCTTGCGCTCCTCCTTGACTTGTCTCCGCAGGGCTACCTGCTCGTGTCAGGTGTGGATCGGCAAACCCGGCGAAGCGCGTGGGCCGTCGCTGGCATCACGGCGGCGCTCTGCGCTGGCGTGGTTTTCGTTCTCCTTTTGGGGATCTCCGGCTTACTGGATGCGTCTAGTTCGCCAGTTGCGATCTCGACGACGATGGCGGCAGCTGTGTTGTGTCAGTTCTGTGCACAAGTGCCGAGAGCGTCTCTCCTGGTCGCGGGCTACTATGCGCGCATTGCTGCGATTGACGTTTCTTCGATGGCCGTTTCCGTCCTCGCAGCAATCGCGGCCGCTGCCGCAACGCAGAGCGTCATCGTCCTATGCCTTCAGCTTCTGATTGTCGCGCTCTGCCGATGCTGCCTCTACCTGGTCTCCGACGGCTTGAGCCGCCGCATGCACGCTAAGGATTTCAACGCCCGGGATCGGCGTCTGTCGGGTGTCGGAGATGCAATTCGATACGGCTTGCGTGTGATGCCGATCAATGTCGCGTCCTACGCCGGTAGATCTTTGGATAGTGGGATACTGCCGTTCCTGATTCCTGCGTCAGCCGCCGCTGCGTACGCGCGAACTTATCAGTTGGTCGTGGTACCCGTGACTCAGCTTCAGCTCTCGGTCGGCGGCGCCATTGTCGCGAGACTCGCCGGCGCGGAAGGTCATAGCCGACGCGAGTTGGGCCGCCGTATCTGGAGAGCTCTTCTGCTAATGGCCGGTCTGTCTGGCATCCTGATTGGCCTATTTTCTCAGCTCATTTCCATCGTGATGTTCGGGCCTGCATGGCCGATGGTCAACGTGTTTATTGCAGCCATGAGTTGCGCTCTGCCGAGTGTGGCGACCACGACATTCTTTGCATGGCAATTGCAGATAGTCGCCTCGGCTGCCAAGTCACTCGCACAGTTGGCTGCCGTGTGTGTCGGGCCGTTAGCAGTGATTCTATGCGCGATCCTTTCCACGCAGGCGGCAGTCGTGGCGCTGGTTCTGACGGGGCTCGCTACGCCTGCCATCTTGCTTGCCACCCATGGCGGTGACGTCTCCGGGGGGCGGCGTTCGCGGATGCTCCTCCAGGTAGCTGGGGCATGGATCCTCCCTTGCCTGATCTTCTGTGTTGTGTCAACTTTGTCCGGATTCTGGACATACAACAATTGGTGAGAGTTGTAACATGCGTGTGAAGAACGTACTTCAGGTGAATGTGCGCCTGTCAGAAGGGGGCGCAGCAGGCGTCGCCAGGACGCTGGCGGACGAGTTGGCGCATAGTGCGGTCAACAGCCGATTCGTCTACGGCTACGGCCCTCACGGCGGCGACTCTCCCGAAGCGGCCGCCTTGGCAGCCGTGAGGCTCACTGCAATGCAGGTGGCGGCGGTGAACAAGATCTCCTTTGAGCTTCTCGGCGAAGAATCTCGTATCCGCGGGCCCCGACGTTGGGAGGAGTTTCGACAGGCGGTCGATTGGGCCGACGTCGTCCACTTCCACGCCGTTCACTCATACATGGCAAATCCGCACCAACTCGTCAGCGCGGTTACAGACGCCCGAAAGCCGCTGGTTTGGACCATGCACGATCAGTGGCACTTTACCGGGAGGTGTGCGCAGCCGGGCGCATGCAACAAATTCGCCACCGGTTGTCAGCCGTGTCCTGATCTGCGGGCATACCCGCCTGCTCGAGTAGACCGTGCTGCTGAGCATTGGTCAACCCGACGCGAACTTGTCGCCGAGCTGCATTCCACAGGGCGGTTCGCGTTAGTGTCGTGCGCCGGCTGGCTTGCGGACCTAGCAGAAGCCAACGGCCTCGGACCTGTACGAACGATCACCAACTCGGTTGATAGGAGATTTTGGGAAGCCGCTACTGCCGAGTGGCGGACGACAAGCGGGCCAAAGGTGCGCGCGCTATTCATCTGCCGTGATCTACGCGATCCGCAGAAAGTCGACTGGGATGTGCTTCGCGCCGTTTCGGGGGCCGGGGGCGTCGAACTCACGATCATCGGTGATAACCCACAGGAAATCTTGCCAAACGTCAGATACGTTGCGTCGACCAGATCGCGTGAAGAGCTGGCCGCGATCATGAAGGCGCACGACGTTCTCGTTTTTACCTCCACCGTCGACTACTACCCTCTCACCTTGGTGGAGGCGCTGACCGCCGGGATGCGAGTCGTCGCGGTCGATTCGCAGGCAGCCCGCGAACTTGCATGGACCCCGCGAGTTCGTATCGTCTCGCACGGCGCAGAGTTGGCGTCCGCCGTGAGCGATATGCCGATTGCGCCCACCGCCGAGCCGCACGAGGTCGGCGTTTTCGCGCCCTCCGTGATGGCGAGAAGGTATCTCGACGTATACGAGGAGGTCTTCAGTGGGTGATCGAGACTTCGGATCGTCGCGCCACCGTCCCGCTCCGTGCCTGTCCGTGGTGACCGTCACTTATCAAGACGAGGAGGGTTTGCGAAGAACGCTACATTCGCTCGATTCGTTGATGAGATCCGCGAGGTCGAGAGTAGAGTGCATCGTCCAGGACGGTGGCAGTAGCTTTGACCTCGGTCGTATCGCCGAGGCGTACCCGTGGAGTCAGATTGAGTCCGCGCCAGATGACGGTATCTACAACGCGATGAACTCTGCCACTCTTCGCGCGCAGGGCAATCACATCTGGTACCTGAATGGCGGCGACGAGTGCCTCGTTGATGATTACGACGAGCTCGCGGCCTGCCTCGTAGAGGGACAGATGGCGCTCTTCGACTTCGAACGCGTCTATCAGTCCCGCGTGGAGCGTCGATTGAGTCGTGAGCCGTCATACATCTGGCACGGACTTCCGACGTCGCACCAATCGATCGTCTACCCACGCCTGCCGGATCTCCGATACCGGGACATTCCCATCGCGGCAGACTATGATCTCACCGCCAGGTTGCTGACGAGCGGTGTCGGGGCGACGGTCCACCACGTTCCGATCGCGAGGTTTCACGTAGGCGGGTTGTCGACTGCCAGATCCCGTGAGATAGCTCACGATGCCTGGCGGGTTCAGCGCGACGTCCTCGGAGTCCCGTTCGCCTTACGCCTTGTGAGTCGAGTGCGGCACTTCGCCGCGCGCTCGGTGACCAGTGTGAAGTACTCAATGTCAAGGAGAACCCCATGAGTCGTGCGCACGAGCGCGGGCACCTTCGCGCCGATCGCGCGCGGTACGGGCGTTGGGCGTGGGTGCAACAACCTGCGTTGTGGGCGATCGCGGTGTACCGATTCGGCCGATGGACGCGATCGGCGCCACTTCCCTTGCGCCCCGTTGTCCACGCCATCTACTACACCCTCTACTCTGTCGTGCGCCTCGCAACCGGGATAGATATCCCGCGCAGTGTAACTATCGGCCCTGGCCTAATGATTCATCACTTCGGAGGAATCATCATCAACCCGCAGGCTAGATTGGGCGCGGGTTGCACGCTCCGACAGGGCGTTACCATCGGCACTAGGGTCTCCGACTTCGATGTGCCGACCGTCGGGGACCGCGTGGAGTTCGGCGCGTACGCGCAGGTGCTCGGTGACGTACAAATCGCAAACGACGCGCGGATTGGCGCACTCTCCGTCGTCATGTGCGACGTCGGAGAGGGGATGACTGCCGTCGGGATTCCTGCGCGGCTGATTGGCAACGTTGGAATCCACGATGAGTGATCGGGGGACCCTTACGGTCGTGATCCCAGCATTTAACGCGGAGGCAACACTTGCTGGCGCGATACAGAGCGGCCTCCTCGCGGGCGCGAGTAAGGTTGTCGTAGTCGACGATGGCTCCGTCGACGGAACCGCTCAGGTTGCCTGGTCGGCCGGAGCGGATGTGCTGACGCAGCAAAACGCGGGTGCAACCGCGGCGAGGCGGCGAGGCCTTCGCTCCGTCGACAGTGAGTATGTCGTGTTGCTCGATGCGGACGATCGTCTGGTACGCGAGGGAGCCGAGATTGCGTGCGGTCTGCTTGCCAGTGATGAAACGCTAGGCGCCGTAGTGGGTCAATACGTCCGCAACACGGGCGGCGTGTCCGCAACCCAGGATGTGCCGTTGTGGCCCGAGGGAGTCACGCTTAGGGCCTTGGTCCGTCGAGGGCACGCGCCGGCTCCGCCTGGCGCCGTGATATGGCGGACCGCGGTGCTGAGAGAAGTGTTCGCGAATCCGATGCCCGCGCTGGAGCCGCGGTGGGCCGAGGACTTCGAGACCCTGGTTCGCGGGACCATGCTCTCCCGAATCGCGACGCTCGAGTCGCGTGTCTGTGTTTACAGCACAGTAGGTGGCAAGTCCGATCAATATCCATTGCGGAGTCTCGAAGCTGCTGAATTGATTCGGAGGCACTACGCCGAGCTCGCAGGGATAGACATCGCGGAGCGAACGCCAGCTGATCTCAGAGCGCTGGTCAAGTTCAGACGCGCGATGGGAACGAAAGGTGTCGCACGCGTGTGGCTGGGCGCGCAATCGATCGCGACAAGCCCTCGGCTGTACTTGCAGCTTGCGAGGGCGCGGTTGCGACGAGTTGCGAACTTAAGGCGCGGACATGCGCACGGGATTGAGCCGTAGCGTGGACGCCGCCACCAATTTCCGAGTCCCAACGGAGCGCGGTGAACGGCAGATGCAAAGAACAGCCGCAACTCGGACGCTTGTACTGACTTCTGCAGCAATTGCCGCGTTTGTATCGCCGTTGACCGAAATGCCGATACCGATTCTCGGGCAGACCGGGCTGCTTGTCGCGTGTGCATTCTTCTGCCTGGTGGGTGGATGGATGATCGGAGGTCGCGGCGCACTCGTCGTCACCGTCGCGCTAGCCGTCGCCTCCTATTGGTTGGTGCTGGTGGCCGTCGCCAGTTCGGCGCAGACCGCGAACTCTGCTACGTCGCTGTCCCAGTTCAGCGTGCTGATAGTGACCGTCGTTGCGATGATCGTGGTTGCTGGGGTGACAGTCCTGGTTACAGGACAAGCGTGGACGGTGCTGCTGGCGTTTACCGCCGGCTGCGCCGTGTTGGCAGGGAGCGTGTGGGTTCTTCCCGATCAGATCAACGGTCGATATTTCGGGTTGGCCGGCCATCCGGTCGAGGTTGGCGGTACCCTCGCGGTCGGCGCCGTGATTGCGATCTTCGCCCCGGTAAAGACTCCGCACGTTCGGATCGTGTTCTTGGCCCTCGCGTCACTGATGCTTAGCGCCATCTTGCGGGCAGAAGCGGCGACCGGCCTGGTCGCCTGGCTAGTTGCCGTCGCCGTCGGGGCTGTGGTCGCGCGCCGGTTCTTGCTCATCGTCTGGATGGCGATCGTTGCAGCGGCAGGGGTGTGGGTGATGTCTCTCTCGACCGTAGGATTGCGCTTGTTATCCAAGGTCGTTGAGCAGTTCGGCGCCTTGCCGTTGGATTACGGCGCGGTCGCCTACGACTCAGCGAATACGCTCGCGTCGCGCATCGCCACAATAACGCTCGGCTTCGAGCGTTTCTTGGAGAGTCCGCTCGTTGGCCACGGGCTAACGAACGAGGCGACAATAGTGCTTGGAAACCTGCATCCGCACAACGTCTTCGTCTACGCCGCGGTTGCTGGCGGCGCCCTCCTGGTGGCGCCTTACCTGCTCCTCCTGCTGTCCGGGGTGTCGGGGGCAACATCTATTGCCCGGCGACGAGTGACGTTTCGTGGCGATGTAGCGATGGTAGCTTCAGCATCAGCTGCGTGGATCGGCGCGCTTTCGGGGCCGCAGCTGTATCAGCGACCGTGGTTGCTTCCGGTTCTGCTCATCGCCTTCGTGACCCTACTTCGCCCCGAGCGCGTTGTGGCGCCCCATTCCTGAGGAGTTGTGCGTGCGGAGCACGCATCTATTGCCAAGGTCCAGGGCGCCACACCACCTGGCCGTCAGTATGCGCCCCTCGTGGCGACGACAGCTTTGACCGTCCGCCACAGAATCACAAGGTCCGTCGTGACGGACCAGTTCTCCACGTAGTAGAGGTCCAGGCGGATGCTGTCTTCCCAGGATAGATCGCTGCGACCGCTGACTTGCCAAAGTCCGGTGATGCCGGGCTTCACGAGCAGACGTCGGTGCACCCAACGCTCATAGGATTCGACCTCGCTCGCCAGTGGCGGGCGGGGGCCGACGAGCGACATGTCACCTTTGAACACGTTCCAGAGCTGGGGCAGTTCGTCGATGCTGTACCGGCGAAGGAAACGCCCGACCGGCGTGATGCGGGGATCGTTGCGCATCTTGAACAGCACGCCATTGCCTTCGGAAGCATCAAGCAAGGACGAGAGTTGCTGCTCGGCATCTGCCACCATCGTGCGGAACTTCAGCATGCGGAAAGGCTTGCCATGCAAGCCGACTCGTTCCTGCCGGAAGAAGGCGGGGCCCGTGCTCGTCGATCGCACGACGACCGAGAGAACGAGGAACACGGGCGAGAGAAGGACAAGCGCCAACCCGCTCACCACCACGTCGGACGCCCGCTTGAGGGCCAACCGCACGCCGGTGAACTCAGGGTAGTCCACGTGGATGAGCGGCAGGCCGGCGACGGGGGTCGAGTGGATGCGCGGGCCGGCGATATCGGTGAGCGCGGGGGCAACGATCAGGTTCGCCTTGCGCTCTTCGAGGCCCCAGCCCAGCTCGCGTAGGTGGCGGGGCTTGAGCGTGTGATTTCCGGTGATGATGACGGTGTCCGCCCGCGCCTTATCGACCACCTCCAGGAGGTGATTCCAGTCCCCGAGCACCGGGACGCGATCCGACAGGGCATGGTCGGTGTTGCCGCGCTCGGTTATCGCGCCGACGATCTCGAGGCCGCAGCCGGGATCACGCTGAATCTGCTGCGCGACGTGCAGTGAGCTCGCGCGATCACCGACCAGCACTGCGTGACTGAGCAGGCGCCCCCGACGACGTCGCCCGATGAGCCATTTGCGCCACAGCCAGCGGCTGACCATCAGCAACAGCCAGCCAAGGGGAAGGGCGATGAGAAGGTAGGCGCGCCCGATCTGCGCCTGAAGGGCGAACGCAAGGATGGCGAAGAGCCCGAAGAAAGCGAACGTCGCGTTGGTGACGCGCTTGTATTCGACGACGCCCGTTCCGATGATCTTGTAGTCGCGGGTGCCGAAAAGGCGTAGTGACAGCGCCCACCCGGCGATCATCACGATCGACACGATCGTATAAGCCACTCCGACGTCTGCGTTGCGGATGCCTGGGAGGACAAGGCTTTCGCCCACGAAACCGAAGCGGATGAACTGCGCTGTGAACACGGCGAGCATGATCACGAGCGTGTCGGTGATCGAGAGCAGGGTGGCAAAGAGTCGCTGCCAGCGCCGTACCCGCGCAGCAGGGGTGGGAAATCGAGTCGGCTGAGGTGCGGTCAACCCGTCAAGAGAAGGGCGGTGCGGAGCCGGGGGTCGCTCGTCGATAGCCATGGCTCAGAGCCCGTTGTGCGCGCGCTGGTCGCGAACTGTCACGTACAGATCATCTCCCGTAAGAATCCCAACCTGCCGCGGGCGCGCGGTTGGGGTCGCCCTTTTCGGTGAGAACGGTTTCCAGGATACCAGGCGGAGATGGGGCGTTCGGGGGTGAGAGGGGAGCGGGGCAGGGGCGTTTCGTCTCACTTCGCTCGCTCAACGACCCGGGGGCGCTCGCCCGCTCAACGACCCGAGGCGCTCGCCCGCTCAACGACCCGGGGTGCTCACTCGCTCAACGACCCGGGGCGCTCGCCCGCTCACGACCCGGAGGCCGGTTTGGCCGAGGCATCCGCGTGTCGTAGTATTGATCTTTGGTGTGCGGCTCAGCTGACCCGGCACCACGAACGTGAGCCCTCCACTGGCGTGTTCCTCGGCCCTCGGCCGGAAGAACCACCCCGGAGTGGGATTCACGAACACCTCCGTTCGAATCAAGAAAGCAGCACTACTGTGACGCGCACTTACACCCCCAAGACTGGCGAGATCCAGCGCGAGTGGCTGGTCATCGACGCGACTGATGTCGTCCTCGGTCGCCTCGCCTCGCACGCGGCTCGCCTCCTCCGCGGCAAGCACAAGCCCACGTTCGCGAACCACGTCGACACCGGTGACTTCGTCATCATCATCAACGCCGACAAGGTCGCCCTCACCGGTCAGAAGCTCCAGAAGAAGAAGGCGTACCGCCACTCGGGCTACCCGGGCGGGCTGTCGTCGGTCACGTACGAAGAGCTCCTCACCAAGAACCCCGAGCGCGCTGTCGAGAAGGCCGTCCGCGGCATGCTCCCCAAGAACAGCCTGGGCGCACAGCAGCTGCGCAAGCTGAAGGTCTACCGCGGCGCCGAGCACCCCCACGGTGCGCAGCTGCCCAAGACGTACACCCTCGACCAGGTCGCCCAGTAAGCGCCGTACAGACTAAGGACACACTCGTGGCGAACATCGAAGAACCCACCAGCTACTCGACCGAGACCCAGGTCGACGAGACCGCGACCGCAGCAGCCGAGCGCCCCGTGCTCTCGGTTCCCGGCGCAGCCGTCGGACGCCGCAAGCAGGCCATCGCCCGCGTGCGCCTCATCCCGGGCTCCGGCGTCATCACCGTCAACGGACGCGAGTTCGAGGACTACTTCCCGAACAAGCTGCACCAGCAGCTGATCACTGACCCGTTCACGGTGCTCAACCTCACCGGCGCGTACGACGTCATCGTCCGCATCTCGGGTGGCGGCCCCTCGGGTCAGGCCGGCGCGCTGCGTCTCGGCATCGCCCGTGCGCTGAACGAGATCGACGCCGAGAACAACCGCCCGACCCTCAAGAAGGCCGGCTTCCTCTCGCGCGACGCCCGCGTCATCGAGCGCAAGAAGGCCGGTCTCAAGAAGGCCCGCAAGGCGCCTCAGTACTCGAAGCGCTGATCGGCTTCTCCACCGCATGCCGATCTTTGGCACGGATGGGGTGAGGGGGCTGGCCAACGGCCCCCTCACCGCCGATCTTGCACTGTCCCTGGCCCAGGCGACTGCCGTCGTCCTGGGCCAGGGCCGTTCCGCCGACGCGCGGCGCGCCGCCGGCAAACGCATCACCGCGGTGGTCGCGCGGGATCCTCGCGTGTCGGGAGAGTTCCTCTCCGCTGCGGTCGAGGCGGGCCTTGCCTCGTCAGGCGTCGACGTCCTCGACGCCGGCGTGCTGCCCACCCCGGCGACCGCATTCCTGATCGCCGACATGGACGCCGACTTCGGCGTCATGGTCTCGGCATCCCACAATCCCGCGCCCGACAACGGCATCAAGATCTTCGCCCGCGGCGGCGTGAAGCTTCCCGACGTGGTCGAGGAGCGCATCGAGCACGCCATGGCCGGGCCGAAGCTGCAGCCCACGGGCGCCGGAGTCGGCCGCATCCGGCGCTTCGCCGATGCCGAAGACCGTTACGTCGTGCACCTGCTCGGGTCGCTTCCGCACCGGCTCGACGGCATCCACGTCGTGCTCGACTGCGCGCACGGCGCGGCGTCGGGCGTCTCGCCCGAGACGTTCCGCGACGCCGGCGCTCAGGTCACCGTGATCGGCGCCGATCCCGACGGCCTGAACATCAATGACGGCGTCGGGTCGACGCACCTCGACAAGCTCGCCGAGGCCGTCCTCGCGCACGGCGCCGATGTAGGAATCGCCCATGACGGCGACGCCGACCGCTGCCTCGCGGTCGACGCCGATGGCCGCGTCGTCGACGGCGACCAGATCATGGCGATCCTCGCCGTGGCGATGAAGGAGCGCGGAGCGCTGGCCGACGACACGCTCGTCGCCACCGTGATGAGCAACCTCGGGCTGCACCGTGCGATGGCCGCGAACGGCATCCGGGTGGAGCAGACCTCCGTCGGAGATCGCTACGTGCTGGAACGCATGAACGAAGGCGGCTTCTCGCTCGGCGGCGAGCAGTCCGGCCACGTCATCATGAGCGAGTTCGCCACGACGGGCGACGGACTGCTGACGGGCCTGCACCTCCTCGCCGAGATGGCGCGGCAGAAGAAATCGCTCGCGGAACTCGCGTCGGTCATGACCGTGTTCCCGCAGATTCTCCTCAACGTCACGGGCGTCGACCGTTCGCGCGCGAACAGCGACGAAGGCGTGTCGGATGCCGTCGCCCGGTCGGTCGCGGAACTCGGCGACTCCGGCCGTGTGCTGCTGCGTCCATCGGGCACAGAGCCGCTCGTGCGCGTCATGGTCGAGGCGGCCTCCGCCGAGGACGCCCGCGCGCACGCCGAGCGGCTCGCCGACGTCGTCCGCGAGCGTCTCGCGCTCTGATACCCCGCGCGCTGATTCGCACCACAGAGAGCCCCGCCTTCCGAAAGGCGGGGCTCTCGTGGTCTTCGCGTCAGGGCGCCGGCGTGCTCCACGAGAGCGACTCGATGTAGCGCAGCAGCACGCCCTCGCGGAGGGCCCACGGCGAGACCTCGAGCTCGTCGACGTCGAGCGCGTGCATGGCTTCGTGCAGGACGACCGCGCCCGCCACGATCTGGAACGTGCGGTCGGGGGTGATGCCCGGCAGCTCCTGGCGCGCGGACGCGGGGATCTTCGCCAGGCGAGGGATCCACGAGCCGAGCGAGGCGCGGGGGAGCAGCATCCGCTCGATTCCCGACCAGCCGGGCACCGGATAGCCGACGAGCTTGGCGAGGGAGCGGATCGCCTTCGACGAGCCGACGACGTGATCGGGGTGCGCGAGCCGCCCGAACGTCTCGGCGACCGGTGCGAGCGTGGCGCGGGCGTGCGCGCGCAGCCGCTCGACCGATTCCTCGCCCGGCGGGTCGTGCGGCAGGAACTCCACGGTCATGCGACCGGCGCCGAGGGGGACGGATGCCGCGGCCTCGGGCAGCTCGTCGGGACCGGCGGCGATCTCGAGCGAGCCGCCGCCGATGTCGAAGAGCAGGATCTGGCCGGCCGCCCAGCCGAACCAGCGGCGAACGGCGAGGAAGGTGTACCGTGCCTCGGTCTCGCCGCCGAGCACCTGCAGCGGCTGGCCGAGAGCGTCCTCGATGAGGGCGATCACCTCCGGCCCATTGGCTGCCTCTCGGACCGCCGACGTGGCCGTCGCAAGCAGTTCGTCGACATTCTCGGATGCTGCGACCCGTCGCGCGTCGGCCACGGCCGCGACGAGTGCGTCGACGCCCTCCTGCGTGATCTCCCCGGCGGGACCGAGGTAGCGCATCAGGCGCAGGACCGTCCGCCGGCTCGTCGTCGCGAGCGGACGGCCGCCCGGCCGGACATCGGCGACGAGCAGGTGGACGGTGTTGGATCCGATGTCGAGGACTCCGAGGCGCACGGGTAGACAGTACCGGTGCGGGTGCGCGGGTGTCGCGCATGCCGCGCATGCCGTTCCGTGCATGAGCGCACGATGAGAAGTCGGCACTTTCGCTAGGGAGTTCCGAATCGCCCGTCTAGCCTCGCCCGCAGGGTGCCGATCCGGCATTCATCCCCGCTCGCGGACGACCAAGGGGGCCGTCCGCGGACACGGCGCTCGACGACGAGTGCCTACGTGAAGGAGAGAACATGAATCGATCCCGCATCACAAGGAGAGGCGGGCTGGCGCTCGCCGCAGCGGCTGCCACAGCGGCGGCGCTCGCCATCGCCCCGGTCTCGGCGGCGACCGCGGCACCCGCCGCGAAGTGCGACAACCGCAACAACAACACGGTCGCGAAGCTGCTCGAGTGCGTCTCGGCGGAGGGCGCGATGGAGCACCTCGAGGCGTTCCAGCAGATCGCAGAGGAGAACGGCGGCAACCGCGCCGTCGACACGACGGGCTACGAGGCCAGCGTCGACTACGTCGTCGACACGATGGAGGCCGCGGGCTGGACCGTGTCGATCGACGAGTTCGACTTCTTCGTTCCCGTGCCGACCGTGCACCAGCTCACGCCGCAGGACGTCGACCACCCCGCCGGGTACTTCGTCGAGGGTTCGGCGGAGGGTGAGGTGACCGGCAACGTCATCCCGGTCGACCTCGCGCTCGGCACGCCGGGCGGTGGCACGAGCGGCTGCCAGCCCGAGGACTTCGACCTCACGCTCTTCGAGGGCGGGAACGACATCGCCCTGATCCAGCGCGGTGCGTGCGAGTTCGGCATCAAGGCGCGCAACGCGCAGAACGCCGGCGCCGAGGCCGTCATCATCTTCAACAACGGCACCGCGGGCAACGAGGGCCCGATGAGCAACGTCACGCTCATCGGCGCGAACCCCACGGCGCTCGACATCCCCGTCGTGAACACGTCCTTCGCCGCCGGCGGGGCGCTGGCTCAGCCCGGCTCGACCGCGACGGTCTCGATGTTCATCGAGAACCACCCGCAGCAGAACGTCATCGCCGAGCTGCCGGGCCGCAATGCCGACAACGTCGTGATGGCCGGCGCGCACCTCGACTCGGTGCCCGCGGGTCCCGGCATCAACGACAACGGCTCGGGCTCCGCCGCCCTGCTCGAGGTCGCCGAGAGCATGAGCAAGGTCAAGCCGCAGAACACCGTGCGCTTCGCATGGTGGGCTGCGGAAGAAGTGGGCCTCGTCGGCTCGCAGGCCTATGTCGACGGCCTCACCGATGCAGAGAAGGACCGCATCGCGCTGTACCTCAACTTCGACATGGTCGCCTCACCGAACTACATCTTCATGGTGTACGACGGCGACGAGTCCACCTTCGAGGCCCCGGTCGTGGTGCCCGAGGGCTCGGTCGAGATCGAGGACCTCTTCGAGAGCTACTTCACCAGCGTGGGCGTGCCCTACGACGACGCCGAGTTCAGTGGTCGCAGCGACTACGAGGCGTTCATCCTCGACGGCATCCCCGCGGGCGGTCTGTTCACGGGCGCCGAGGATGAGAAAACGGCGGAGCAGGCCGAGATCTGGGGCGGCATGGCGGGCGAGTGGCTCGACCCGTGCTACCACCAGGCCTGCGACGACATCGACAACGTGAGCCTCGACGCGCTCGAGACGAACGCCGATGCGATCGCGCTCGCGGTGCTCGTCTACGGCTACTCCACGGAGTCGGTCAACGGCGTCCCGGGTGCCAAGGTCCCGGGCGGCCTGAACCTGCCGGTGCCCGCCGGTGCCGAAGGCACCTGGGCCGGGGGCGGCGGTGGCCTCCACCCCGACCACGGTCACCACTCGGCGAGCTGACGCCGATCCGACCCGCGACGGGCCCGTCCTCTCCGGAGGGCGGGTCCGTCCCGTTCACGGGCGCTCGCAGCGTCGGCCGCGGCATCCGTCCAGCCGTTACGATGAGCGGGATGTCCGCAGACGAAGCCACCATCGCCCCGGCGCAGTCCCTCTACCGTGAGATCGGCCGCGGCGAGTGGGCGCGCCTCGCGGCGGGCATGGCGCAGCCGCTCTCCGAGACCGAGATCGTGCAGATCCGGGGGCTCGGCGACCGCCTCGACATGGCCGAGGTGTCGCAGGTGTACCTGCCCCTGTCGCGGCTGCTCTCGCTCTACGCCAAGTCGACGAAGCAGCTCGGCGCCGAGACGAGCGCCTTCCTGCACGACGCCGACTCGACGACGCCGTTCGTGGTGGCCGTGGCCGGTTCCGTCGCGGTGGGCAAGTCGACCATCGCGCGTCTGCTCCGCGAGCTGATGAGCCGCTGGCCCGACACGCCCCGTGTGGAGCTCGTCACCACCGACGGGTTCCTCTACCCGAACGTCGAGCTCGAGCGCCGCGGCATCATGGCGCGCAAGGGCTTCCCCGAGTCGTACGACCGCCGCGCCCTCGTCTCCTTCCTCACCGAGGTCAAGAGCGGAGCGCCCGAGGTGCGGGCGCCGTTCTACTCGCACATGCGGTACGACATCGTCCCCGACGCGCATGTCACGGTGCGCCGCCCCGACGTCGTGATCGTCGAGGGGCTCAACGTGCTGCAGCCCCCGCCCGCTCCGCACGACGTCGCGGTGAGCGACCTCTTCGACTTCTCCATCTACGTCGACGCGGATCCCGCGCACATCGCCCAGTGGTACGTCGAGCGGTTCATGGCCCTCAAGACGGGCGCGTTCGCCAACCCGAGCTCGTTCTTCAACGTGTTCTCGCACCTGAGCGACGACGAGGCGGTGCAGACAGCGCTCGGCTACTGGAACGACATCAACCTGCCGAACCTCATGGAGAACGTGCTGCCCACGCGCGGGCGCGCGAGCCTCGTACTGCAGAAGGCCGCCGACCACACCGTGGAGCGAGTGCTGCTGCGCAAGCTCTGATCCTTTCGTTCAGGCTCCTCGCATAACCCTCCGCCTACCATTGGAGGCATGTGTGGAATCGTCGGATACGTGGGCCCGCGCCCGAGTCAGTCCATCCTCCTTGCGGGGCTCGCTCGTCTGGAGTACCGCGGCTACGACTCCGCCGGCGTCGCGGTCATCGACGGCGACGGCGGCCTGGGCATGCGCAAGCGCGCCGGCAAGCTCAAGGTGCTGCGCGACGACCTGAGTGAGCACCCCCTCGCCGACGGCACGACGGGCATCGGCCACACCCGCTGGGCCACTCACGGCGGCCCGACCGACGGCAACGCGCATCCGCACCTCGCCGACGACGACAAGCTCGCGGTCATCCACAACGGGATCATCGAGAACTTCTCCGAGCTGAAGGACGAGCTCCTCGCCGACGGCTACACGTTCCGCAGCGAGACCGACACCGAGGTGGCCGCCGTGCTCCTCGGTCGCGAGTACCAGCGCAGCGGCGACCTCGTGACCGCGTTCCGCTCCGTCGTCTCACGCCTGGAGGGCGCCTTCACGCTGCTCGCCATGCACGAGGACCAGCCCGGACTGGTCGTCGGCGCACGCCGCAACTCGCCGCTGGTCATCGGTCTGGGCGAGGGCGAGAACTTCCTCGGCTCCGACGTCGCGGCGTTCGTCGAGCACACGCGCAACGCCCTCGCTATCGGCCAGGACCAGATCGTCGCGATCACCCCCGCGGGCGTAGAGGTCACCGACTTCGACGGCAACCCGGTCGAGGTCGAGCCCTTCGAGGTCACGTGGGACGCGTCGGCGGCAGACAAGGGCGGCTGGTCGTCGTTCATGGCCAAGGAGGTCTCCGAAGAGCCCGAGGCCGTCGCCAACACGCTGCGCGGCCGCATCCGCGACGGCGAGGTCGTGATCCCTGAGCTCGACGGCCTCGACGACCTCTTCACCGGCATCTCGCGCATCATCGTGATCGCGTGCGGCACCGCCGCATACGCGGGTCAGGTCGGCAAGTACGCCATCGAGCAGTGGACGCGCATCCCCGTCGACGTCGAGCTCGCGCACGAGTTCCGCTACCGCGACCCCGTCATCGGACCCGACACGCTCGTCGTCTCGATCAGCCAGTCGGGCGAGACCATGGACACGCTCATGGCCGTCAAGTACGCGCGCGAGCACGGTGCGAAGACGCTGTCGATCTGCAACACACAGGGCGCGACGATCCCGCGCGAGTCCGACGCGATCGTCTACACCCACGCCGGCCCGGAGGTCGCGGTCGCCTCGACCAAGGCGTTCGTCGCCCAGGTCACCGCCCTCTACCTGATGGGTCTGCACGTCGGCCGCGTCCGCGGCGTCGTCCCGGCTGACGAGGCTGCGGCCCACGTCGCCGAGCTCGAGGCGATCCCCGGCAAGATCGCGCAGATCCTCGAGCGCGAGCAGCCGCGCATCGAGCAGTTCGCGCACTGGATGGCCGACACCCGTTCGGTGCTGTTCCTCGGCCGCCACGTCGGGTACCCCATCGCCCTGGAGGGTGCGCTCAAGCTCAAGGAGCTCGCGTACATCCACGCCGAGGGCTTCGCCGCGGGCGAGCTCAAGCACGGTCCCATCGCGCTCATCGAGCCCGGTCAGCCCGTGTTCGTCATCGTGCCCTCGCCGCGTCAGTCGGCCGAGATGCACAAGAAGGTCATCTCCTCCATCGAAGAGATCCGCGCGCGGGGTGCCCGCGTGATCGCGATCGCCGAGGAGGGCGACGCCGCGGTGCTGCCCAAGGCGGACGAGGTGCTGCGCATCCCGCTCGCCGGTCCGTTCTTCGAGCCGCTGCTGGCCGTCGTCCCGCTGCACATCTTCGCGATGGGCCTGGCGACCGCCAAGGGCCTCGACGTCGACCAGCCCCGCAACCTCGCGAAGTCGGTCACGGTCGAGTGAGCACGACCGCGAGGCGTCCGCATACACCGCGATAGGGTGACGGATGCCGCGACCGCGGCGTGACGGGAGAGTTTCGTGATCGTCGGGATCGGCGTCGACCTGGTCGACATCGCCCGCTTCGAGCGCACGCTCGAGCGGACGCCGCGGCTCCTCGAGCGGCTGTTCTCCGCCACCGAGCGCGAGCTCAAGCCGCGCTCGCTCGCCGCGCGCTACGCCGCGAAGGAGGCGCTCATCAAGGCGCTCGGCGGCTCGGACGGCGTGCACTGGACCGAGATCGAGATCACGCCCGAGGCATCCGGCCGCCCGTGGTTCACGCTCAGCGGCACGACGGCAGATGCCGTCGCCGACCGCGGCATCACCACCCTGCACCTCTCGATGTCGCACGACGCCGGCTTCGCCACCGCGTACGTGGTGGCGGAGGCATCCGCTCCTCCTTCGCCCTTCGTCTCCTCGGCCTCTACCGCGAGACAGCACGTCCGCGACGAGACGGCGTCCGACCCTGGTCGTCTCGTCGCCGATTCGTCGTCTCGCGGCGCGGGCGGGGGCGGGGAGCGGCGTGGCGACGAGGAGGGGGCGCAGTGACCAAGCTCCCGGACGGCGTGATGCGCGAGGCCTCCATCGACGTCGGGGCCATCGAGGACAACGTGCGCCATCTGCGCCGCTTGACCGGCTCCGAGGTCATCGCGGTCGTCAAAGCCGACGGATACGGCCACGGCGCTGTGCGGTCGGCGGTCGCCGCGCTCGCCGGTGGGGCGACCCGCCTCGGCGTGGCCGACATCACTGAGGCGATCGCGCTGAGGCGTGCGGGCATCGACGCCCCGATCGTCGCGTGGCTGCACGCACCGGGCACGTCGTTCGCCGAAGCCGCGTCGCTCGGCATCGAGCTCGGCATCTCGAGCTTCGACCAGCTGCTCGCCGCTGCGGGCGCGGCATCCGCCGACCGTCCTGTCGGTGTGCACCTCAAACTCGAGACCGGGCTCTCCCGCAACGGCATCGCCCCGGAGGACCAGCGCATCGTGTTCGCCGAGGCGGCGCGGCTCGAGCGGATCGGCAAGCTGCGCGTCATCGCGCTGTTCAGCCACCTGTCCAACACCTCGGCCGACGACGACCGGGCAGCTCTGCAGGCCTTCGAAGACGGCGTCGCGCTGGCGGCGTCACTCGGGCTCGCCCCGCCGCTGCGCCACTTGGCCGCGACGCACGCGGCGATCGCGCTGCCCGAGACGCGGCTCGGCTGCGTGCGCATCGGGATCGGCATGTACGGACTCTCCCCCTTCGCGGACCGCAGTTCGGCCGACCTCGGACTGCGTCCTGCCATGACGCTGCGCGGAGCCGTCGCCGCGGTGCGGCGCGTGCCCGCCGGCACGGGCGTGTCGTACGGCTACGCGTTCCGCGCCGAGCGCGACACGACGCTCGCGCTCGTGCCCGTCGGATACGCCGACGGTGTGCCGCGCCAGGCATCCGGAGCCGGTCCCGTCGTGATCGGCGGCCGCCGATTCTCGGTCGCCGGACGCATCGCGATGGACCAGTTCGTCGTCGACGTCGGCGACCACCCCGTCGCGGTCGGCGACGAGGTCGTGCTCTTCGGCGACCCGACCCTCGGGGCGCCCGCCGCCGACGACTGGGCGACTGCCGCCGGCACGATCAACTACGAGGTCGTCACGCGCATCGGGCCGCGGGTTCCGCGTCGTCAGGTCTCGGCGTGAGCGGGAACGCCGACGGCGTCCCGGGCGTTGACCCTGACGTGGAACAGACGCTCACCGGACTCGACCCCCTTCTCGGCAGCCGCGAGATCGTCTCACCCGAGGCGATGGAGCGGCTGGGCGAGCAGATCGGACGGATGCTGCGCCCCGGCGACCTCGTGGTGCTCACCGGTCCGCTCGGCGCCGGCAAGACGACGCTGACCCGCGGCATCGCCCGCGGGCTGGAGGTGCGCGGGCCGGTGCAGAGCCCGACCTTCGTGCTCGCGCGCACGCACCCGTCGCTCGTCGGCGGAACGCCGCTCGTGCACGTGGACGCCTACCGGCTCGGATCGCCCGCCGAACTCGACGACCTCGACATCGACTTCGACCGGTCGGCGGTCATCGTCGAGTGGGGACGCGGCATGGTCGAGGGGCTCCGCGACACGTGGTGGGAGATCGAGCTCGACCGCGAGTGGCACGGCCGGGGGATCGACACCGCGTGCGGCACGTCGCCGCGTGTGGCCGAGGACCTCGATGCCGACACCCCGCGCGCCGTGACGATCAGCCGCCGGCCCTGAGGGATCGTGCCGCCGCCGAGGGGCGCGAGGCGGCGACTACCCTGGGAAGGGTGATCCTCGGCATCGACACGTCTCTCGGCACGGCCGTCGCGGTCGTCGAACACGACGGCGTCGTGCGCTCCCAGGTGGAGAGCGTCGATCCCCGCGGCCACGCCGAGGTGATCGGCTCGCTCATCGGGCAGGCGCTGGCCGAGGCATCCCTCACCGCCTTCGACATCACGCATGTCGCCGCCGGCATGGGCCCGGGGCCGTTCACGGGACTGCGGGTGGGCATCGCCGCCGCGCGGGCGTTCGCGCTGGGCCGCGGCATCCCGGTCGTGCCGGTCGTGAGCCACGACGCGGTCGCCCTCGAGCTGCTCCTGCACGACGCGCTCACCGGGGGCTACGAGAGCGACGACCTGCCGTTCGCCGTCGTGACCGACGCCCGCCGCCGCGAGTTCGCCCACTCGGTGTACCGCGGCCTCGACGACGACGGGCTGCCCGTGCGCATCGCCGAACCCGCGCTCACGCCGCGCGACGACCTCGACGCGGTGCTCGCGCGCGAAGGCGTGCTGCGCCGCGATGCCGAGCGCGTGCCCGGCGCCCTCCTCGCGCTGTGCGCGGCACGCGCGCTGACCGCCGGCCGCGTGATCGCCCCGTCCGACGCGCTGTACCTGCGCTCACCCGACGTGACCCCGCCCGCCGCGCGGAAGCGGGTCGGCACATGACGCTGCGCGCCGCCCTTCCGGTCGACGTCGAGGCGATCATGGCGCTCGAGCGGGCGTCGTTCCCGACCGATGCCTGGTCCGACGCCATGATGCGCGAGGAGATCGCCTCGCCGCACGGCTGGTACGTCGTCGACGAAGAAGCGGGGCGGCTGGTCGGCTACGCGGGCCTGCGGGCGGTGTGCGGAGCCCCGGACGCCGATGTGCAGACCATCACCATCGCCGAGTCCGCCCGGGGCCGCGGCCGCGGCCGCACGCTGCTGCGAGCACTCCTGGCCGAGGCTGCCGATCGCGGTGTGCGCGAGGTGTTCCTCGAGGTGAGGGCCGACAACCCGGTGGCGCAGGCGCTGTACGTCTCGGAGGGCTTCCTCGAGATCGCCCGCCGCCCGCGCTACTACCAGCCCGACGACGTGGACGCCGTCGTCATGAAGCTCGACCTGCGCGGGTGGGCCGCGCGGGATGCCGCGTCCGCCGACGATGCGGGAGTGTGCACGTGAACCGGTCCGAGCCGCTGATCCTCGGCATCGAGACGAGCTGCGACGAGACCGGGATCGGCATCGTGCGCGGACGCACCCTGCTGTCGAACACGATCGCCAGCTCGATGGACGAGCACGCCCGCTACGGCGGCGTCGTGCCCGAGGTCGCCGCCCGCGCGCACCTCGAGGCGCTCGAGCCGACGATCCACGCGGCCCTCGCCGAGTCGGGCGTCGCGCTCGCCGACATCGACGCCGTCGCCGTCACGTCCGGCCCCGGCCTCGCGGGGGCCCTCATGGTCGGCGTCGGTGCGGCCAAGGCGCTCGCCGTCTCCCTCGACCGCCCGCTGTACGCCGT
The DNA here is from genome assembly GCF_014837165.1 of Microbacterium gallinarum. GTDB lineage: Bacteria > Actinomycetota > Actinomycetes > Actinomycetales > Microbacteriaceae > Microbacterium > Microbacterium gallinarum. Next base: position 443,397 of record NZ_JACSPM010000002.1, on the reverse strand, counting down.
GAACCACCTGGTCGGGCACATCGCCGCCGACATCCTGGACGCCGACTCGCCGCCCATCGAGTACCCGACGGTCGCGCTCCTCGTCTCGGGCGGGCACACGTCACTGCTGCTCGTGCGCGACCTCACCAGCGACGTCGTGCTGCTCGGCGAGACCGTCGACGACGCCGCGGGCGAGGCGTTCGACAAGGTGGCGCGGCTGCTCGGACTGCCCTATCCGGGCGGCCCCGAGATCGACCGGGCCGCGGTGACCGGTGATCCCGAGGCGATCCGCTTCCCCCGCGGGCTCTCGCGCCCGGGCGACATGGCCGCCCATCGCTACGACTTCTCGTTCTCAGGGCTCAAGACCGCGGTCGCGCGGTGGATAGAGCAGCGCGAGGCGGCCGGCGAGCCGATTCCGGTCGCCGACGTCGCGGCGAGCTTCCGCGAGGCCGTGGTCGACGTGCTCGTCACGAAGGCGCTCGCCGCCTGCCGTGATCACGGGGTGCCGCGGCTGCTGCTCGGCGGAGGCGTCATCGCCAACCGCCGCCTGCGCGACGTCGCGCTCGAGCGCGCGGCTGCGGAGGGCGTCACCGTGCGCATCCCGCCGCTGTCGCTGTGCACCGACAATGGGGCGATGATCGCCGCGCTCGCAGCCGAGCTCGTGATGTCGGGCCGTCCGCCGTCGACGCTCGAGTTCGGGGCCGACTCGACCCTGCCGGTGACCGAGATCCAGGTCGCGGAGGCGGTCGCGTGAGCGACGACGAGCGGATGCCGCCGCACGGCGAGCCCGCGGCGGGCGACGCGCCCGCGCAGAAGGCCGAGTCTGCGGGGCTGACAGAGCAGGTGCCTCCCGTGCCGCAGGCCGAGCCCGCGGCGCGGGTCGAGCCTGCGCAGCCCGCCCCGCAGATCCCGCCCGTTCCACCCGCGCCGACGACGCCCGCGCCACCCGCCCCTCAGCCCGCGGTCGAGCCGCCCTCGCCCGACGTGGCGCTGGCGGACGAGGCATCCCCTCTCCCCGGCGCGCACCGCGGAGGCTTCCTGCGACTGCCGACCGCGCCGGTCGCGGTGACGTCGCAGTCTGCGCCGCCCGAGCCGGGCACCGAAGAGTCGGCGACGACCGCGCAGTGGCTCATGCCCCCGACGGACCAGCCGCATCGCGGGTTCGCCGGCTGGGCGCTCGCCTCGTCGATCGCGGGGCTCGTGGTGTCGCTCTTCGTCGGCTGGGGCTTCCCGATCGGGCTGGTCGGGGTGGTGACGGCGATCCTGGCGCTGCGCCGCCCGCTCGAGAGCCGCCCGGTCGCGATCTGGGCGCTCGTGCTCGGCGCCGTGTCGATCCTCTACAGCGCCGGGTGGCTGTTCTACGCGGCCGCGCAGGCGTCGATCATCGGCTGACGCGGTCGGCGAGGATCGCGAGCCGCCGGCTGCCCACGCGGGTGAGGAACAGCGTCGCCTCACCGTCGCCGCGCAGCGTGAGCTTCTTGCGGAACTGGGCGGGGTCGACGTCGACCCCCCGTTTCTTGATCTCGAGGCGCCCGATGCCGCGATCGCGCAGCGCCGCGTTGATGGTCGGGATCTTCGCCGGCATCGCCTCGTCGACCCGGAAGGTCGACACGAACGGGCTCGTGACCGCGGCATCCGACGTCAGATAGGCGATGTGCTCGTCGAGCATGCCGGCCTCGAGCGATCGAGCGACGTCGCCGATGAGTCGCGCGCGGATGACCGCGCCGTCGGGTTCGTGTAGGAAAGCGCCGAGTTCACGGGCCGGCTCGTCAGGCGCGTCAGCGGCGCCGGTGAGTTCGTGCGCCTCGTCGCCGCGCAGCACGAGGGCCGCCCGACGCACGCCGTGCCGGGCGAGGCTGCGCGACCACAGCACGAGCTCGACGGTGGAGCCGTCGGCGCTGATCCACTGGGCCTCGAGCTCGTCGGGTATCAGGTCGCGATCGAGACCCGGACCGAGCTTGATCCCCGTGGGGAGGCGCGTCGCGAGATCGAACGCCCAGTCCAGCGACGGCGACCAGTCCTCGGGACTCGTGCGCTTCGTCTCTGAGTGCCCGGCCGTGCGCCGCGCCGGATCGAGCCACACGGCGTCGACGCCCGCGAGGTCGGCGTCTTCCGCGGTGCCGTGCGTCACGGTGACGGCGTCGCCGAACGGCGCGAGGTTGTAGGCGGCGATCGCGGCGGTGACCTCGTCGGCGTCCACGGCGGTCACGGCGAGGCCGAGTCCCGCGAGCCCGAGGGCGTCTCCACCGATGCCGCAGCCGAGGTCGGCGACGCGGCCGACGCCGGCCGCACGGAACCGTCCGGCGTGCCGCGCCGCGATCGGCAGTCGCGTGGCCTGCTCGAGTCCGGCACGCGTGAACAGCATCCGGTCGGCGAACGCGCCGAACTTCGCCGCCGCTCGGGCACGCAGCCGCGACTGCGTCACCACCGCCGAGACGAGATCGGGGGAGTGCCCGTCCTTGCGCAGCCGGGTGACCGTCCGGGCGACGTCGTCCGCCGACTCGATGGCCGGAAGCGCATCGAGCAGGCGGAGTCCCTCGGGGGTCAGCAGCGCGGTGAGTTCGGCCATGTCCACCGGGCAAGCCTATGTCTCCGCCACAGAACGTCACGTGGTTGGCACTCACGTTGCGTGAGTGCCAGCGCATCCCTAGACTTGAAGTAAGCACTCTCACCAGCAGAGTGCTAACGAGTCTTCAGTCTCAAGGAAAGAAGAGGTAGACCGTGTCGGTTTCCATCAAGCCGCTCGAGGACCGCATCGTCATCAAGCAGGTCGAGGCCGAGCAGACCACCGCGAGTGGCCTCGTCATCCCCGACACTGCCAAGGAGAAGCCGCAGGAGGGCGAAGTCGTCGCCGTCGGCCCCGGCCGCATCGACGACAACGGCAACCGTGTTCCGCTCGACGTCGCCGTCGGCGACCGCGTGCTCTACAGCAAGTACGGCGGAACCGAGGTCAAGTTCGGCGCCGACGAGTTCCTCGTCCTGTCTGCTCGCGACGTCCTGGCGGTTGTCGTCCGCTGACATCGCGTACATCGCACAGGCGAGAGGGTCGGATGCTTCGGCATCCGACCCTCTCGTCTTGCCCGGGCGGCAGCGGCCGGTGGCAGGAATCCGGCGGAGGTCGGCAGGCCCGCGTCGCCGCACGGGCTGCACCGCGGACCGCGCGACCGGTGCGGGCGTAGGCTGAATCGGTGAGCCACGAGTCGTCGTCCCCGTCCGGTCGCGACGTGGCGGAGCCGCTCGACGATTCGACCGCGCTCGATCTCGGTGTCACGACCAGCAGCCGCGGCGTCCGCATCGCCGCCGAGGCCCGCGAGCGCACGCTCGGCGGCGCCTACGCACTGAGCGCGTACGCACTGTGGGGCTTCCTGCCCCTGTACTTCCTGCTCCTCGCGCCCACCGGGCCGTGGGAGCTCGTCGCCTGGCGCATCCTGCTCTCGCTCGTCTTCTGCGCGCTGCTGCTCACGGTGACGCGCACATGGCCCCGCCTCGTCGCCATCATGCGGCAGCCCCGGCTGCTCGGACTGACGGCGCTGGCCGGCGCCCTGATCTACGTCAACTGGCAGGTGTTCATCTACGGCGCCCTGACCGGGCACGTGATCGAGACCAGCCTCGGATACTTCATCAACCCGATCGCCACGGTCCTGCTGGCGGTGCTCGTGCTGCGGGAGCGACTCCGCCCCACCCAGTGGGTGGCGATCGGCATCGCCGCTGGTGCCGTGCTGGTCATCGTGCTCGGCTACGGATCCTTCCCGTGGATCGCTCTCGTGCTCGCGGCATCCTTCGGCACCTACGGGCTCGTGAAGAAGAAAGTCGGCCCGTCCGTCGATGCGGTGAGCGGGCTCACCCTCGAGACGCTGTGGCTCACGCCGGTGGCCGCCGTGATCCTCGTGAACGTCGGCGTCACCGGCGGCCTCACCATGGGCGCGTACGGCTGGGAGCACGCCGTGCTGCTCAGCCTCACGGGCGTCGTCACCGCCGTGCCGCTGCTGCTGTTCGCGGCCGGCGCCCGGCGCGTCTCTCTCACCACGATCGGCCTGCTGCAGTTCGTCGCGCCGGTGATGCAGTTCCTGACGGGCTGGCTCGTGCTCGGTGAGCCCATGCCGCTCGAGCGCTGGATCGGCTTCGGGCTCGTATGGCTGGCGCTGATCATCCTGACGGTCGACTCCGTGCTCCACGCACGCCGCGTGCGCGCAGCGCGCTGACCGCCCGGCCCGATGGTGGCGAGCCGGTCGGGCTCAGCGGACCAGGCGCGCGATCGCCTGGGTGGCCTCGGTGATCTTGGCGTCGGCTTCGGCGCCGCCCAACCGTGCGGCATCCACCACGCAGTGGCGCAGATGGTCATCGAGCAGGCCGACGGCCACCGCCTCGAGCGCGCTCGTCAGGGCGCTGATCTGCGTGAGGATGTCGATGCAGTACTTCTCGTCCTCCACCATCTTGTGGATGCCGCGGGCCTGGCCCTCGATGCGACGCAGACGGTTGAGGTACTTGTCTTTGTCCGTGATGTAGCCGTGGTGCGCGTGGTCGGCATCGGCGACGGTCTCGATCATGTCAGGCGTGGTGTTCACGGTGCACCTCCGGGTGCGGGGCAGGTCGGGCGGGGTCGAGGGGAGCGGATGCCGCGGCGGCACTCGCCCGGCTGCGGAAGGACCGCAGCCGCAGGCTGTTGCCGACGACGAACACGCTGGACAGCGCCATCGCCCCGCCGGCGATCATCGGGTTGAGGAGTCCCAGCGCGGCCAGCGGAATCGCCGCCACGTTGTAGGCGAACGCCCAGAACAGGTTGACCTTGATCGTGCCGAGCGTCGCGCGTGACAGGCGGATCGCGTCGGCGGCGCTGCGCAGGTCGCCGCGCACGAGTGTGAGGTCGGACGCCTCGATCGCGGCATCCGTCCCCGTGCCCATGGCCAGCCCGAGGTCGGCCTGAGCGAGGGCGGCGGCGTCGTTCACGCCGTCGCCGACCATCGCGACGACGCGCCCCTCGCCCTGCAGCTGTGTGACGACGGCCACCTTGTCGTGGGGCAGCACCTCGGCGATCACCTGGTCGATGCCGACCTCGTCGGCCACCGAGCGGGCGACGGCGGCGTTGTCTCCGGTGAGCAGCACCGTGCGCAGTCCGAGCGCACGCAGCTGTGAGACGGCTTCCCGACTGGTCGGCTTCACCTCGTCGGCCACGACGAGCACGCCGTGCACCTCGGCATCCCAGGCGACGAGCACTGCGGTGCGTCCGGCCGCCTCTGCCGCACGTTTCGCCGCAGCTATTTCGACCGGCAGCTTCAGCGCCCAGTCGGCGAGCAGAGCCTCGCGCCCGACGATGACCGCGCGCCCGTCGACGACCCCCGTCACTCCCTTGCCGGGAACGCTCTGGAACGACTCGACGGCGGGGAGGTCGCCCGCTTCGGTGCGCGCGTCGCGGGCGATGGCCTGGGCGATCGGATGCTCGGAGGCATCCTCGAGGGCTCCGGCCACCCGCAGGATCTCGGCCCGGTCGACGCCTTCTGCGACGGCCACGTCGACGAGCGCCATGCGACCCTTCGTGACGGTGCCGGTCTTGTCGAGCACGACGGTGTCGACGGTGCGGGTCGACTCGAGCACCTCGGGACCCTTGATGAGGATGCCGAGCTGTGCGCCGCGCCCGGTGCCGACGAGCAGGGCAGTGGGGGTCGCGAGGCCGAGTGCGCACGGGCACGCGATGATCAGCACCGCGACGGCAGCCGTGAAGGCCATGGCGGCGTCGTAGCCCAGTGCGAGCCAGGTGACGAGCGTCGCGATCGCGATCAGCAGCACGATCGGCACGAAGATCCCCGAGATGCGATCGGCGAGGCGCTGCACCTCCGCCTTGCCCGACTGCGCCTGCTCGACCAGCCGCGCCATCTGCGCGAGTTGAGTGTCGTCGCCGACGCGTGTCGCACGGACGACCAGGCGTCCGCCGGCGTTCACGGTCGCGCCGACCACCGCGTCGTCGGGGCCCACCTCGACTGGAACCGACTCACCCGTGACCATCGAGGCGTCGACGGCGGACGTCCCCGACACGATGACGCCGTCGGTCGCGATCTTCTCGCCCGGGCGCACGACGAACTCCTCGCCGACGCGAAGGTCGGCGATCGGGATGCGGGCTTCCGAGACGGTGCCGTCGGCGCGTCGGCGGAGCACCGCGACATCTTTCGCGCCGATCTCGAGCAGGGCGCGCAGGGCGGCACCGGCGCGGCGCTTCGAGCGCACCTCGAAGTAGCGCCCGGCCAGGACGAACATCGTGACGCCTGCCGCGACCTCCAGGTAGATGTCACCCGCACCGTCGCCGGGCTGGACCGTCCACTCGAACGCGTGGGTCATGCCGGGCATGCCGGCATGACCGAAGAACAGCGCGTAGAGCGACCACAGGAACGCGGCCGACACCCCCAGCGAGATGAGCGTGTCCATCGTCGCGGCGCCGTGCCGGAGGTTGATCCACGCCGCACGGTGGAACGGCCAGGCGCCCCAGACGACGACGGGTGCTGCCAGCGCGAGCGAGGCCCACTGCCAGTACGTGAACTGGAGGGCGGGGATCATCGAGAGCAGGATGACCGGCACGGCGAGCACGATCGACCCGATGAGCCGCTGGCGCAGGCTCACCAGCTCGGTGTCGGGCAGGTCGTGATCGTGATCGTCCTCAGCGGACGCGGGGGGAGCCGGGAGCACGGCGGTGTAGCCGGTCTTCTCGACCTCCTCGATGAGGGTCTGCGGATCGAGCGTGGCGGGGCCGCTCACCGTGGCCTTCTCCGTGGCGTAGTTGACGGATGCCTCGACCCCCTCGAGGCGGTTCAGCCGCTTCTCGATCCGGGAGGCGCAGGACGCGCAGGTCATCCCGCCGATCTCGAGCTCGATGCGCGCACCCGCCGGGGGCAGCGCTGCGGAGGTCATCAGGCGCGCGCCGCCTCATAGCCGGCCTCATCGACGGCGGCGAGCACGTCGACATCGGAGAGCGGGGCGGTGGAGCCGATCACGAGGCTGCCCGACGCGGCGTCGACCGCGACCGTCTCGACGCCGGCGATCTTCGACACCTCGGTGCGCACAGCTGACTCGCAGTGGCCGCAGGTCATGCCGGTGACGGTGTACTCGGTCGTCTGAGTCATCTTCGAATGCCTTTCAGAATGCGGAACGGAATACCCCTCAGGGGTACAACTCGGTCCAGCTTATACCGGTGAGGGGTATCCCGGGTCGGTCCGAGCGTTTTCACTTCGTTATCGCATCGCGTCCGGCATCCACAATGCGTTACACATCGTTAACGAATGGCAACATTGCGGGGCGCTTCGGATGGTTAGGTTAGGGACACTGGGTCGGCCCCCGAGCCTTCCCGTCGTTCATCCACAGCAAGGAGCAACATGAGCGTCTTCACCCGCTCGCGCAAGTCCGCCCTCGCAGGCGTTGTTGCGCTCGCCGGCGCCAGCGCCCTCGTCCTCGCCGGCTGCGCCGGTGGCGGAACCGGAGGAGGAGAGACCAGCGCCCCTCCCACCGAGGAGCGCGACCTCACCCTCAAGATCGGCACGATCCTGCCCCAGACGGGCAACCTGTCGTTCCTCGGCCCGCCCGAGGAGGCCGGTGTCGGTCTCGCCGCCGCAGACGTCAACGAAGCGTCGGGCGACACGGGCCTCACGATCGACGACATCGTCTGGGGTGACTCCGGCGACACCGACAACAAGGCGTACGCGACCACCATCCAGACCCTGATCTCCGAGGGCGTCTCTGCCGCGATCGGCGCCGCGTCGTCGGGCGTGACGAAGCTCTTCCTCGACGACGCCGTCGCCTCGGGCATGATCGTCTTCTCGCCGGCCAACACGTCGCTCGACTTCACCTCGTGGGACGACGACGGCCTCTACTGGCGCACGGCTCCGTCCGACACCCTCCAGGGCGAGGTGCTCGGCAACGTCGTGGCCGAGGACGGCCACGAGAACGTCGCGGTCCTGTACCTCAACGACTCGTACGGCACCGGCCTCAACGCGGTCTTCCAGGAGACCTTCACGGGCGCCGGCGGCACGATCGTCGAGGAGCAGTCCTACAACACCGGCGACACCTCGTTCGACGCGCAGATCAGCGCGCTGATGGCCTCGAACCCCGACGCCATCGTGCTGATCACGTTCGACGAGATCTTCACCATCGGCCCGGCGCTGCTGTCCGCGGGTTACCCCGCCGACCAGCTGTACCTCGTCGACGGCAACCTGAAGAACTTCGGTGCCGACGCCAAGTGGCCGGCCGACATCAGCATGGAAGGCGCGAAGGGCACCACGCCCGCCGGCCCGCTCGAGGCTGACACCACCTTCCAGGACCGCCTCAACGAGTGGTGGACGGGTGAGGGCAACAGCGAGCTGACCGACTTCTCGTACGCCAACGAGTCGTACGACGCGGTCGTCCTGCTCGCGCTCGCCTCGCTCGCCGCGAACTCGACGGACCCCGCCGACATCGCCGGCAAGCTCCAGGAGGTCTCTGGCGGTTCCGGTGAGGGTGAGAAGTGCGACAACTACGCCGACTGCGCCGAGATCATCCTCGGTGGCGGCGTGGCCGACTACGACGGCTTCTCGGGCCCGATCACGTTCGATGAGAACGGTGACCCGACCCAGGCCACCGTCGGCGTCTTCGAGTACGGCGCGGACAACAACTTCACGCGCATCGGCTGAGTCGATCCCATAACGCGAAAGGGCCCCGGAGCGATCCGGGGCCCTTTCCCGTCCCCGGTGCGGCGGTGGCACGGGTTCCCCTGTCACGAGTAGCCGGGCTGGGCGGCGTGTCGTGACAGGTCAGCACAGGCGGCGGAGCGCGGAGAGACGTCGAGCCCGGGGAGACGCGCGGTCAAGAAGAGACGCGCCGTCAGCGGGCGCGGCGGGAAGGGCTGTCGACAGCCGCGCGCATCGCAGCCACCAGCGCCGGGCGCACGGCGTCGGGCGTGAAGCGGGCGGCGGCCGCACGGGCGCGGCGCGACAGGTCGGCGCGGCGCCGGTCGTCGCGCAGCAAGCCGATGACGGCGTCGGCGAGCGCGTCGATGTCGCCCGGCGGTACGAGCACGCCCGCGCCGTCGGTCGCCTCGCGCGGCCCGTAGCGGGCGTCGGTCGACACCACGGGAAGCCCTCGTGCGAGCGCTTCGGCGATCGACAGCCCCTGCCCTTCGAAGGCGGTGGAGGTGACGAACAGCGCGGCACGGTCGAAGATCGCGTCGCGCTCGGCAGTGGCGCCGTGGAGGGTGACGGATGCCGCGATCCCGAGCTCATCGATGAGCCGCTGCAGCTCCTCCCGCAGCGGACCGTCGCCGTAGATGTCCAGGCGAGCCTCCGGCTCTTCCCTGACGACGCGCTGCCATGCGCGGATCGCGACGTCGACGCGCTTCTGCGGGGCGAGGCGGTTGAGCATGACGACGAGGCGCGGGTCGCGCGACTCCAGCGCGGGAGGCTCGGCGCCGAGATCGATGGTGTTGGGCACGACGTGGAACGTGCCGGGGTCGCCGAACCGCGCGGCCACTTCGTCACGCTGGGCGGCGGTGGGCCACAGCACGGCGTCGTAGCGGTCCAGCGTGGCGAGCCAGCGCCGCCACATGCCGGTGACCGGAGCGCCGGGGTCGTCGTACGGGTCCGGGAGGTGCGAGTTGTGCACGGTGTGGACGAGCCGCACGCGGGGATCGTCCCAGTCGGCGAGCGCCTCGCCGATCTGGCGCGACTCGACGACGACGACGAGCAGCCGGTCCGGGGCGGCGGCGTCCGCACGCCGCTCGTCGGCGAGGTGCGTGAGCCACGTCGTGTACAGACGGCGGAATCCGCGGAGCACGCGATCGCCTCCGGGCGCGTGCACGATGACGGGGGCGTCGGACAGGTGCCACTCGGGGTTGTCGCGCAGGACCGGGAGCGACACGACGGGTCGGCCCGCGGCATCCACTATCTCGCGATGCTCGATGCCCGTCCACCCGGCTGTCGCGGGATCGGCGTGCTCGGCGGTCACCGGCTCGCCCGCCGCGAAGAGCCACGTGGGGTCGGCGGCGAGGTCGTCGAAGAGGTTTCGAGCGGCATCGACTCGCTCGAGCAGGCCGGCATCCAGGAACGCGCGCCGCTGCGCCTCGTGCACGTCGGGCGCTGCGCCGTCCACGCTCAGCAGCAGCGGGTCGACCGCCCCGGCCGAGACCAGCAGGCGCCGGCGCGTCGGAACGGCCACCGCGAACCCGCCGTCGAGTCCGAGCGCCACGCGGCTGGTCAGCAGCAGGTACTCGGCGTCGGGCAGGCCGGCGACGCCGGTCACTCCCACTCGATGGTCCCCGGGGGCTTCGACGTCACGTCGAGCACCACGCGGTTCACCTCGCGCACCTCGTTCGTGATGCGGTTGGAGATCTTCGAGAGGACGTCGTAGGGCAGCCGTGTCCAGTCGGCGGTCATCGCGTCTTCGCTTGAGACGGGGCGCAGCACGATGGGGTGGCCGTAGGTGCGGCCGTCGCCCTGCACGCCGACCGAGCGCACGTCGGCCAGCAGCACGACCGGGCACTGCCAGATCTCGCCGTCGAGGCCGGCCCTGGTCAGCTCCTCGCGCGCGATGGCGTCGGCGTCACGCAGAATCTCGAGGCGGTCAGCGGTGACCTCACCGACGATCCGGATGCCGAGGCCGGGGCCCGGAAACGGCTGGCGGGCGACGATCGCCTCGGGAAGGCCGAGCTCGCGGCCGATCGCCCGCACCTCGTCCTTGAACAGGGTGCGCAGGGGCTCGACGAGCTCGAACTGGAGGTCTTCGGGCAGTCCGCCGACGTTGTGGTGCGATTTGATGTTCGCCGTGCCGGCGCCGCCGCCCGACTCCACGACGTCGGGGTACAGCGTGCCCTGCACGAGGAAGCGGATCGGCTCGCCGTCGGCGGCCGCCTCGGCGACGAGCTCGCGCTCGGCGGCCTCGAACGCGCGGATGAATTCGCGTCCGATGATCTTGCGCTTCTGCTCGGGATCGCTGACGCCCTCGAGGGCGTTGAGGAACTGCTCACGCGCGTCGATCGTGATGAGGCGGACACCGGTCGACGCGACGTAGTCGTTCTCGACCTGCTCGCGCTCGCCCTTCCGCAGCAGCCCGTGATCGACGAAGATCGCGGTCAGCTGGTCGCCGACGGCCTTGTGCACGAGTGCGGTCGAGACGGCGGAGTCGACGCCGCCCGACAGCGCGGAGATCACACGGCCCGAGCCGATCTGCGCCCGGATGCGCTCGACCTGCTCGGCGATGACGTTGCCGCTGTTCCAGTCGGCCGGAAGCCCCGCGGCCTTGTGAAGGAAGTTCTCGATGACCTGCTGGCCGTGGTCGGAGTGCTTCACCTCGGGGTGCCACTGCACGCCGTACAGGCGCTTCTCGTCGCTGCCGAATGCCGCGACCGGGGTCGCGGACGTCGAGGCGAGCACGTCGAAGCCCTCGGGTGCGCGCGACACCTGGTCGCCGTGGCTCATCCACACGTTCTGGTCGACGGGCTGGCCGCCGAGCAGCACCCCGCCGTCGCCTGTGACCGCGGCATCCGTCGCTCCGTACTCGCGCAGGCCGGTGTTCGCGACCTCACCGCCGAGTGCCTGGGCCATGACCTGGAAGCCGTAGCAGATGCCGAGCGTCGGAACGCCGAGGTCGAACACGCCCGAGTCGAGCGAGGGGGCGCCGTCTTCGTACACCGACGAGGGTCCGCCGGAGAGGATGATGCCCACCGGGTTCTTCGCCGCGATCTCGTCGGCCGACGCCGTGTGCGGGACGATCTCGCTGTACACGCCGGCCTCACGCACGCGGCGTGCGATGAGCTGGGCGTACTGCGCCCCGAAGTCGACGACCAGGACGGGACGCTGGGAGGTTTCGGTCTGCTCGGTCAACGCTGGTTCTCCGTGGGGATCGCGTGGGTGAGGGTGGAGTGCTCGGCGCCGGAGTGCAGTTCGGCCTGCTCGCGCTCGGTGAGGTACTGCTTGACGTCGCGTGCGACGCGCGCCTCCATGAAGAAGGAGAGCAGGGGCACGACACCGCCGGCCGCGAGCATGCCCAGGCGCAGGAGGTTCCAGCGCATCAGGCTCCACACGCGGAAGCAGGAGATGAGGTAGACGACGTAGAACCAGCCGTGGGCGACGAGGATGCCGAGTGAGAGGTTGAACCCGTCGCCGGTCGACTCCGACCCGTCGGGCCCTTCGACCACGGGCGCCCACCAGAGGAAGCCGCCGGATCCGCCGAGGAAGAGCTCGAGGTTGAATGCGTACTTCATGACCATCTCGCCGACCAGCAGGAGCAGCATCGTGCCGGTGATGACCGAGCAGATCTGGTAGAACTTCAGGGCTCCGCGGATCGCCGGAAAGGTAGCGAGCTTCGGGGGGCGGGGCATGCGCCCAGTCTACCCGCGTGATTCCGGGGCGCCGTCCGGCATTGCGGCGCCGGATGCCCGTGGACGGCCGTGCAAGAATCGGCCCACATCCGACACATCCTCACTGAGCGGTACGTCGGCCGCGCGAAGGAGCGTCGATGGACCACCGAGCGGACGGGGCGTGGTTCACGTCCGAGGTCGCCGCGCACCTCGACGCGGTCTTCCGCTACTTCCTCCGCCGCGCGGCGCGTCGCGATGCTGACGACCTGACCGCCGAGGTCTTCGCGACAGCCTGGCGCCGCCGTGAGGACATCCCCGGAGAGGCGATCCTTCCGTGGCTATACCGCACCGCGGGATACGTGCTGGCCAATCATCGACGACGGATGCAGAGCATCCCTTCCTCCCTCCCGGACGCACCGCTGGACGACGACCACGCTCAGCGGATCGCCGACGTCGACGAGATCACCCGAGCGCTCGCGCGTCTCTCGGAGCGCGATCGCGAGATCCTCCTTCTCCACGCGTGGGAGGGGCTCGACGGCAACGAGCTCGCGGACGCACTCGGCATCTCCCGGTCGGGCGCTCAGGCCGCGCTCTCGCGTGCGCGTTCGCGGCTGCGCGCCGTGTGGGAGCCATCGATGCAAGATGACGGCTCGTTCTGACACAGATCAGGTGAGGGATGCCGCGACGAGACGAGGCGCAGAATGGACGACTTCACCGATGACGAGCTTCGTGCGCTGCGCGCGGCGGATCCTGCCGGGGAGGCAACGGCACCGCAGGCACTGCGCGATCGGGTTGCTTCGCTGGTCGTGGCCGAGGCGGACACCGCCCAGGCACGGCGCCGGTCGCGGTCGCGCTGGCTCGCTCCGATCGCGGCCGGCACGTCGGTTCTCCTCGCGCTCGGGGCCGGCTACGCCTGGGGCACGGGTGCGATCGGTCTGAGCCCGGCACCATCGCCGCTCGCCGTCGCGACCGGGACGCCGGAGGACCCCGCGGCGCCGGTGGGGCTCGACGGTGGCGCGGACGGCGAACTGCAATCGGGGGTGACGACGGGTGGTGAGGCGGTGGTGACCCCCGGCATCGAGCCGCTCATCTTCCCCGTGGGAGGCATGCGCCCGGACGGGCAGCGCTTCATCGTGCCCGCGTTCGAAGAGGTTGCCGGCCGCGCGAACGTGTACGCCGTGGACGCGGGCGCCCAATTCTCCGCCGAAGACACCGCCCGCATGGCGACGGCGCTTGGCGTCGACGGCGACGTGCGCGCTCTGCAGCCCGAGGCAGGCGGAGGGTGGGTCGTCGGCGACTCCCCGGGCGCCTCTTTCACGGTCTCTGCGTGGATGGGCGATGCGTCGTACAGCAGCGGTGTCCCGCACCCGGTCACCTCGTGTGAGGAGAAGGCCACCGCACTGCATGGACGTGACAAGGTCGACGGAGACGGAACCTGGGCGTTCGGCCAGGAGATGATCCGCTGCATGGCCGAGACGCCGTTACCCGGCGACGAACTGGTGCACGAGTCCACCGCCGCTTTCTTGAACGCGATCGGCTTCACGGAGGAGTCGGCGAAGATCACGACGACGACGGACGCATCGGGCCACACCGTAATGGTGACCGCGGCGAGAGTGGTCGAGGGGAATGTGACAGAGATCGCCGCACACATAGAGGTCTCGTCCGAAGGGATCCTGTCCGCGTCCGGCCCGACCGGACAGGTCTTCTCGCTGGGCGACTACTCGATCGTCAGTCCGGCGGCGGCGGCGGCACGGCTCAATGACCCTGCGTACGCACCGCAACTCGTCGCGTGGCCGGATCACCCTCCGCGGACGACCGATACCGCCGAGCCGACAGCGCCGCCCCGAGCTCCCGCCGCGGGATCTGCCGTCCCGTGGTCGATCGTGGAGCACGAGATCGTCTCGGCACGGCTCGGGCTGGCGCTCCTGGCGGGCGAGGACGGGCAGCAGTACCTCGCCCCGGCGTACGAGTTCACAGCGACGGACGACACCGTATGGAGTGTGCTCGCGCTCGCCGAGAACCATCTCGACACGACGGCGCCGTCACCGGGCGCGAGCGTCCTGGAATGAAGGGGCGGAGCCGACCTCAGACGGCCGACGCCGCGGCATCCGCTTCGTCCTGTTCGTCCTCGAAGTCCTCGAGTTCCTTCTCCCACGCGTCCTTCGCGAGGCGGTACCAGAGGTAGAACGCGAAGCCCGCGAAGATCGCCCACTCCACGGCGTAGAAGATGTTGAGCCAATTGACGTTCGATGACTCGTCCGGCGCGGGGGATGCGATGGCGACGAGCGGCGCGGGAGCCTTCTCCGACGCCAGGTACGGGCGGTACACGTCCACGCCCTCGACGTCGGTCCACTGCCCGAGCAACGCGGCCGGCGACATGCGGGTCATCGTCTGCGGGTCGACGTCGGCGGCCGGCGGCACGGGCCCCTCGTCCGAGATGAGGCGCCCGGTCACCGTCTCGGGCGTCTTGACGGGGGACGAGGTGACCGCATCGAGTATGCGGACGGCGTCTTGCGCCTCGTCGAGCGTGGGCGCCCAGCCGAGCGCCACAGCGAGCGAGGTCGGCTCGTCGGTTCCCGCGAGCCGCAGCTGCCCGGTGACCCAGTAGCCCTCGACGTCGTCGTTGAAGCGCGACGACACGATGAGGAAGTTCCCCGGCAGCCAGAACCCGTCGACGCTCACGCGCTGGCCGACCAGCGGCTCGGGCAGGTACTCGCCAGGCCCGGCGACTTCGGCGATCGGGCGGACCACCTCGGTCGCGCCGGCGGGCGGAGGGTCGGTGTCGATCGCTCGACTCAGCTGCCACTGGCCGAGCCACGCGAACACACCCGCGACGACGAGGCAGAGCAGCAGCATCCCGATCCACTGCGGACGCAGCATGACCTCGCGCAGGGTCGGCGGGAAGACATCGGGAACGGATGCCGCGGCCGGCACACCCTCGGACTGCGCGGCGCCCGACATGCCGTCGCTCGAGGGTTCGGGCTGGTCCGTCGCGTTGCTCTCGCTCGACGACCCGGGATCGGTCTCGGTCACCGCGTGCTGTAGGGCGCCACGACGACCTCGACCCGCTGGAACTCCTTGAGGTCGGAGTAGCCGGTCGTGGCCATGGACTTGCGCAGCGCCCCGATGAGGTTCGCGGTGCCGTCGGCGACGGGTGCGGGGCCGTACAGGATCTCCTCGAGCGAGGCGACCTGGTCGACCTTCACGCGGCGGCCGCGCGGCAGCTTGGAGTGGTGAGCCTCGGGCCCCCAGTGGAAGCCCTTGCCCGGGGCATCCGTCGCCCGCGCCAGCGCGACACCGAGCATGACGGCGTCAGCGCCCATTGCGAGCGCCTTGACGATGTCGCCCGAGGTCCCCACGCCGCCGTCGGCGATGACATGCACGTACCGGCCGCCCGACTCGTCGAGGTAGTCGCGGCGCGCGCCGGCGACGTCGGCGACCGCGGTCGCCATCGGCGCGTGCAGCCCGAGGGTCGCACGAGTGGTGGATGCCGCGCCCCCGCCGAACCCGACGAGCACGCCCGCCGCGCCGGTGCGCATGAGGTGGAGGGCTGCGGTGTAGGTGGCGGCGCCGCCGACGATCACGGGGACGTCGAGGTCGTAGATGAACTTCTTGAGGTTCAGTGGCTGGTCGACCGACGAGACGTGCTCGGCCGACACCGTGGTGCCCCGGATCACGAAGAGGTCGACACCGGCGGCGACGACGGTCTCGTAGAGCTCCTGCGTGCGCTGCGGCGTGAGCGCGCCCGCGACGGTGACGCCTGCGGCGCGGATCTCTGCGAGGCGGTCGCGCACGAGCTCGGGCTTGATCGGCTCGGAGTACAGCTCCTGCATGCGGCGGGTCGCGGCAGCCTTCTCGAGCCCGGCGATCTCCGCGAGGAGCGGGGCAGGGTCGTCATAGCGGGTCCAGAGGCCCTCGAGGTCGAGGACGCCGAGGCCGCCGAGCTGGCCGAGCATGATCGCGGTCTGCGGGCTGACGACGGAGTCCATGGGGGCGCCGAGCACCGGGATGTCGAAGCTGAACGCGTCGATCGTCCACGTGGTGGAGACGTCCTCGGGGTTTCGGGTGCGCCGCGACGGCACGACCGCGATGTCGTCGAACGTGTACGCGCGGCGTGCGCGCTTGGCGCGGCCGAGTTCGATGTCCATGCTCACGCACCCAGCCTACCCGCCGGGGTTCCCGCGGCCTCATCCCGCTCAGCGGTCGCGGGCGACGCGGGCCTCGTCCCAGACCGGCGCATCCGACTCGAACACGCGTCCATCGGCTCCGAAGACGAGGAACCGGTCGAACGACTTCGCCAGCCAGCGGTCGTGCGTCACCGCGAGCACCGTGCCCTCGAACCGGGCGAGGGCGTCCTGCAGGGCTTCGGCCGAGACGAGGTCGAGGTTGTCGGTCGGCTCATCCAGCAGCAGCAGCGTGGCGCCGGAGAGCTCGAGCAGGAGGATCTGGAACCGCGCCTGCTGCCCGCCCGACAGGCTGTCGAACGTCTGCTCGGCCTGGCCGACGAGCCCGTACCGGTCGAGGGCGCTGCTCGCGGCATCCCGCGGCAGTCCTGCGCGGGCATCCTCACCGCGGTGGAGGATGTCGAGCAGGGTGCGGCCGGTGAACTCGGGATGCCGGTGGGTCTGGGCGAACCAGCCGGGCACCACGCGGGCGCCGAGCACCGCGCGGCCGGTGTGGTCGACGGCCGGAAGTCCCGCACCGGTCGTCGTCACGTGGCCGAGGCGTCCGTCGGGGTCGCTGCCACCGCGAGCGAGCAGCCGCAGGAAGTGCGACTTGCCCGAGCCGTTGGAGCCGAGCACCGCGACGCGGTCGCCGAACCAGACCTCGAGGTCGAACGGCTTCATCAGACCCGTCAGTTCGAGCTGCTCCGCCACGACTGCGCGCCGGCCGGTACGCGCGCCACGCAGTCGGAGCACCAGGTCCTGCTCGGGCGGGCGCTCCTGCGGCGGGCCGGCCTCTTCGAACTTGCGCAGTCGCGTCTGGGCGGCCCGGTAGCGCGACGTGAAGGAATCGTTGGCCGTCGCCTTCACCTTGAGCGTCGCCACGAGCGCCTTGAGCTTCGCGTGCTGCTCGTCCCACCGGCGGCGCAGCTCGTCGAGGCGGGCCATCCGGTCGTCGCGCGCCCGGTGGTATGTGCCGAACCCACCGCCGTGCACCCACGCGGTGCTGCCGGCGCCGCCCGCCTCGAGCGTCACGATGCGATCGGCCGCGCGAGCGAGCAGCTCGCGGTCGTGCGACACGAGCAGCACGGTCTTGGGCGTCTCGCGCAGCCTCGCCTCGAGCCAGCGCTTGCCCGGCACGTCGAGGTAGTTGTCGGGCTCGTCGAGCAGGAGCACCTGGTCGGGTCCGCGCAGGAGCGCCTCGAGCGCGAGCCGCTTCTGCTCCCCGCCCGACAGCGTGGTCAGCTCGCGGAAGCGCGCGCGGGAGAACGGGATGCCGAGCGCCGCGATCGTGCAGGTGTCCCACACCGTCTCGTACTCATAGCCGCCGGCCTCGGCATAGTCGGCCAGAGCGCTCGCGTACCGCATCTGGGTATCGAGGTCGTCGTGCTCGATGATCGCGGCCTCGGAGTCCTCGAGCTCGCGGGCCGCGCGTCGCACGCGGTCGGGCGCGACGGAGATGAGCAGGTCGTGCACGGTCTGCCCAGCCTCGCCGTGACCGACGAACTGGTCCATGACGCCGAGCCCGCCGTCGATCGAGACGACGCCCGACAGCGGCGGCGTCTCGCCGCGCACGATGCGCAGCAGTGTCGTCTTGCCGGCGCCGTTCTGGCCGATGAGCGCCGTCGTCGAGCCCTCGCCGACCCGGAAAGACACCTCGTCGAGCAGCGGCCGCCCGTCGGGCAGCGCGTACGAGACGGCGGCGATGTCGATGTAGCCCACGGTTGTTCCCTGTCTGCTCCCGGGCGCTTGGATGCGGGAAGGGGAGCCGATCAGATTACCTCAGCGCGTTTCGTCTCGCTTCGCTTGCTCGACGACCGGGTGGAGAGAAGTGACGGATGCCGCGCCTCAGGCGGCCGGCGCCGCGTACCGCCCCGACTTGATGGCCCGCTCGCGCGCCTTCGCCGCCTCGACCTCGCGGTTCTTCGGCGGGGCGACCGCGACGAGGTCGTCGAGCAGGTGCTGCGTGACGTGGGCGATCTCGTGCACGGCGCGGTCGAACGCCTCCTGGTTCGCCTTCGACGGCTTCGTCGTGCCTGCGATCTTGCGGACGTACTGGAGTGCCGCGGCGTGCACCTCGTCGGACGTCGCCGCGGGCTCGAAGTTGTGGAGAGTGTGGATGTTCCGGCACATGGCCCCGACGATACGCCGGGCTCCCGACCAGGTCGAGAGCCGTCAGGCGGGGTCCTTGCCCCGGAGCAGCCGTGTGAGCACTCCGTCCAGCAGGAACAGCAGGAAAGCCCACGAGCCGATCCACGGCGCCGTGACGACGACGAGGGCGCCGATGATGACGGCGCTGAGCGCGCCACGGCCGTAGGCGGCGGCATCCGCTCTGCTCAGGTCCGGCAGCATCACCTCGCGATTGCGGACGGCCCACTGCCACTGCAGCCAGCCGAAGAGGATCGCGAGGAAAAAGGTGAGGGGCATGGCCAGGCGCGCAGCGAGGAACTCGGAGTACTCGGTCGTCAGATTGGTCGCGAACGGCACGAGCACGATGAAGAGCAGTCGTCCGTTGTTGAGCCACACCATCGTGGCGTCCACGCGGGCGACGTGCTCGAACTGCTGCACGTGAACCATCCACAGCAGGCACAGCAGCACGAAGCTGAGCGCGAAGTTGACGATCAGCAGCGACATGTCGCCGAGCGCCGCCCACATCTCGCCGTCGGACTCCACCTCGCCGAGCGAGTGCGTCGTGAGATCGAGCACGAGGAGCGTGGCCGCGATGGCGAAGACGCCGTCGGTGAAGGCCTCCAGACGCGTGGTGCGCTGGGTCGCCGCCGGGTGACGCCGCTGCCTGATCACGGCATCAGGGTAGCGACCGGGTCGCGTTCGGGCGAGTGTCACAGTCCGTCACCGCGAGACTTCGTGCCTGCGACGAGACGTCGTGCGTGTGGCGCTGTCTCGTCACCGACGCGATGTTTCGCCGGCCGGCTCACGGCGTGGAGGATGGGAGTGTGAGCGAGCGCATCCCCTTCGTCGTGATCGGTGCCGGCGCGATGGGCCTGGCGACCACGTGGCAGCTGGCGCGGGGCGGACATGGTGTCATCGCCCTCGAGCAGTTCGAGCGCGGTCACACCCGCGGCGCCTCGCACGGCGCCACCCGCAACTTCAACAACGCCTACGGCGAGGACCACTACCTCGACCTGCTGGCCCTGGCGCGCACCGGCTGGGACGACCTCGCCCGCGCTACCGGCGAGCCGCTGCTGCGCCTGCACGGCCTCGTCACACACGGCGACGACGCGCTCGTCGCCCACGTGCACCATGCGCTGACGGCGCGTGGCGAGCGGGCCGAGCTGCTCTCCGAGGCCGAGGCGGCGCAGCGCTGGGCGGGCATGCGGTTCGCGGGTGACGTGCTGCTGACGGAGGATGCGGGGGTCGTGCGCGCCGACGCCGCACTGCGCGCACTCGAAGACACGGCGCGGGCGCACGGCGCCGACGTGCGCTTCGGGCAAACGGTCGTCGACGTGGCGGAGGACCCTGACGGCGTGACCGTGACCGTGACCGTCGAGTCGGCCGGAGAGCGCTACCTTCTGCGTGCCGATGTGGTCGTCGTCACCGCCGGGGCATGGACAGGGCGCCTCCTGCCCGCGGGCTTCGCGCTCCCGCGCCTCACCGTCACCGAGGAGAGTCCCGCACACTTTGCGCCGCGTTCCCCGGGTGACGTGTGGCCGTCGTTCAACCATTTCCTCGGCGGATCGGACGCAGCCGCCGGCCACGCTCCGCACCCGGGACAGACCTACGGCATGCCGACGCCCGGCGAAGGCGTCAAGGTGGGGTTCCACCACGTCGGTCCGGTCGTCGACCCCGACGACCGGTCCTTCCAGCCGACGCCCGAGCTCGCGCGGAGCCTCGAGGACTACGTGCGGGACTGGTTCCCGGGTCTCGATCGGGCATCCGCGCAGCCCATCAGCTGCACGTACACCTCGACCGACACAGAGGACTTCGTGCTCGACCGCCGTGGCCGCATCGTGGTCGGGGCGGGGTTCTCGGGCCACGGCTTCAAGTTCACGCCGGCCGTCGGCGGCGTGCTCGCGCGTCTCGCCGTCGACGAGACCGCGCAGGCGGCGGCGCCGTTCCGGATCGAGCGCTGAGAGCAGAAGAGCGGATGCCGCAGCATCCGCTCATCTTCTCTCACACGACGCCCGGCGAGACGGCGTCCTCGCCGCGGGACGTCGCGCGTGGCCATCAACGGACGGCGAGACGACGTACCTGCGACGAGACGACGTTCCGGTGGTGCTGCCTCGTCGCGAATGCGCTGTCTCGGCCTGCCCGCTGCGGGGCTCGCGCTGCTCAGCGCTTGTAGTTCGGCGCCTCGACGACGATCTGCACGTCGTGCGGGTGCGACTCCTTGAGACCGGCCGGCGTGATGCGCACGAACTTGCCCTTGGCCTTGAGCTCTTCGACGGTGCGGGCGCCGACGTAGAACATCGACTGGCGCAGGCCGCCGACGAGCTGGTAGGCGACGGCGGAGACGGGGCCGCGGTAGGCGACCTGGCCCTCGATGCCCTCGGGGATGAGCTTGTCGTCGCTGGGCACGTCGGCCTGGAAGTAGCGGTCCTTCGAGTAGGAGGTCTTCTTGCCGCGGGTCTGGAGCGCGCCCAGCGAGCCCATGCCGCGGTACATCTTGAACTGCTTGCCGCCCTGGAAGACGATCTCGCCCGGCGACTCGTCGGTGCCCGCGAGGAGTGAGCCGAGCATGACGGTGTCGGCGCCCGCGACGAGGGCCTTGGCGATGTCGCCCGAGTACTGCAGGCCGCCGTCCGCGATGATCGGGATGCCGGCCTCGCGGGCGGCGAGGTACGCCTCGTAGATCGCGGTGACCTGCGGGACGCCCACACCTGCGACGACGCGCGTCGTGCAGATGGAGCCCGGCCCGACGCCGACCTTCACCGCGTCGACGCCGGCGTCGATGAGCGCCTGCGCGCCCTCGCGGGTCGCGACGTTGCCGCCGATGACGTCGATGTGCTCGAACGAGGCGTCCGCCTTGATCCGGCGGACCATGTCGATGACGCCGGCGGACTGGCCGTTGGCGGTGTCGACGACGATGACGTCCACCCCGGCGTCGCGCAGCGCCTCGGCACGCTCCCACGCGTCGCCGAAGAAGCCGATCGCCGCTCCGACGCGCAGGCGGCCCTGCTCGTCCTTGGTGGCAAGGGGGTACTTCTCGCTCTTGTCGAAGTCCTTGATGGTGATGAGGCCAGCCAGAGTGCCGTCCTCCTCGAGCAGGGGCAGCTTCTCGACGCGGTGCTGCGCGAACAGCGCGATGACCTCGCCGGCGCTGATGCCGACCCGGCCGGTGACGAGGTTCTCGCTCGTCATGACGTCGCGCACCTTCGTCGTCTGCCGCTCGAAGCCCGAGACGAAGCGCATGTCGCGGTTGGTGACGATGCCCACCAGGCGATTGTCGGCGTCGACGACCGGGAGGCCCGAGATGCGGTACTGGGCGCAGAGGGAGTCGACCTCTTCGATGGTCGCGTCGGGCGTCGTGGTGATCGGGTCGGTGATCATGCCCGACTCGCTGCGCTTGACGCGGTCGACCATCGAGGCCTGCTCCTGGATGGACAGGTTGCGGTGGATGATGCCGATCCCGCCCTCGCGTGCGATCGCGATCGCGAGTCGCGCCTCGGTCACCGTGTCCATCGCCGCCGAGAGGAGGGGCGTGGCCACCGTGATGCGGCGGGTCACACGCGACGACGTGTCGGCCTCGCTCGGGATCACGTCGGTGTGTCCTGGCAGAAGCAGGACATCGTCGTAGGTCAGTCCGACGAAGCCGAAGGGGTCGTTGTGCTCCATGGTCCTCCTGCGCTCGCGGCGCGTTTCTCAGGTGGTCGACGACGGCCGGTGCGCGGGAACGCTCCGTATTCGATTCTAAGCGTCGGCCGGAGCCATTTGTTCCCGCGCTACCGGACAGTGCGGGCGACGGAGGTCGCCACCGCCGACCGCCTTGGCTGGACCAATTCCGATCCGGTCACAGGTCGGCCGGAGTAACTAGGGGAAACACGGCCGACACATTACAGTCGTACCGTCGTTGATCACAGCCGATGCGACCCGGGCCTCGGTGTGCATCGTGCTGAACTGGAGGTTCTGTGAGTCCTGCGACTGTGGCCACAAGGGGATACCCCCGTTGGGTCGTCGTCCTCGTCGGAGTGCTGATGGCAGGAGCAATGCTGTTCCTCGCCTCGCCGTCCGGCGCCCATGCTTCTGCAACTGCCCCCGACACCCCTGGGGGTGACCAGGAGCAGACCGCCTTCTACTTCGGCGGAGTCATCACGTTCGACGGCGAGCCCGTCCCCGACGTGGTGATCTCGGTCGACGGTGGCGGGTTCGAAGCGGAGACGATCACCGACGCCGACGGCAAATGGCGTCTGTACGTTCCCGAGAAGGACGAGTACACCCTCGTCGTCGATGAGGACACCCTCCCCGACGGAGTCATCGTCGACCCCGCTCAGCTGCCTGAGGGCATGCAGCCGAACTCGGGCACGACGGCGGAGTTCGACGTCGAGTTCGGGGCGACCGGCACGAAGATCGTGAACCTGTTCCTCGGTGAGGGCGAGCGCCTCACCACGTCGTTCTGGGACCAGTTCACCGAGCGCCTCATCAACGGCATCAACTTCGGTCTGCTTCTGGCGCTCGCCGCGGTCGGTGTCTCGCTCATCTTCGGTACGACGGGCCTCACGAACTTCGCGCACGCGGAGATGCTGACCTTCGGCGCCGTGATCGCGCTGGTGTTCGGCGTGAACTTCGCGATCCCGATGTGGATCACGATCCCGATCGTCGTCATCGCCGGCGCGGCACTCGGCTGGGCGCTCGACGCGGGCCTCTGGCGGCCACTGAGGCGAAAGGGGCTCGGCCTCGTCCAGCTCATGATCGTCAGCATCGGTCTGTCGCTCGCGATCCGCTACACGTACCAGTTCTTCATCGGCGGCGGCACGTACCAGCTGCCGGGCGCCGGCGCACCGCGTGACATCCGCCTCGGCCCGATCGCCGTGTCGTGGATCGATCTCGCCTCGATGGGCATCTCGATCGTCCTCCTCCTCGCCGTCGCCTACTGGCTGCTGCGCACCCGCATCGGCAAGGCGACGCGAGCGATCTCCGACAACCCCGGCCTCGCCGCGGCCTCGGGCATCAACGTCGACCGTGTCATCCGGATCGTCTGGATCCTGTCGGCATCGCTCGCCGCCGTCGCCGGTGTGCTGTGGGCCTACTTCCGCCCCGGTGTGAAGTGGGACATGGGCGTGCAGGTGCTCCTGCTCATCTTCGCCGCCGTCACGCTCGGTGGTCTGGGAACCGCGTTCGGCGCCCTCATCGGCGCGCTGATCGTCGGAATCCTGGTCGAGCTCTCGACGCTTCTCGGCATCCCGCCGGACATGAAGTACGTCGGCGCGCTGGCGGTCCTGATCATCATTCTCCTGGTGAGGCCGCAGGGCCTCCTGGGTCGTAAAGAGAGGCTTGGCTAGGCCATGGATTGGGGACAGATTCTCAACAACACGGCTTACTGGCTGTTCAGCCCCGAGACGATCGCGTACGCCCTCGCGGCGACCGGTCTCGCGGTGCACTTCGGCTACGCGGGCCTGCTCAACTTCGGTATGGCGGGATTCATGGCGCTGGGCGCCTACGGCTACGCGATCTCGATCCTCACCTTCGGGTGGCCCTGGTGGGTGGGCATCATCGTGGGATGCCTGGCCTCGGTCGTCTTCGCGATCATCCTCGGTATCCCAACGCTGCGCCTGCGCGCCGACTATCTCGCCATCGTGACCATCGCGGCGGCGGAGATCGTGCGACTGGCCCTCACGACGCAGCTGTTCGACGAGTGGACCAACTCGGCAGACGGCCTCGGCGGGTACCACGCCGGGTTCCGCGCGGCGAACCCGTTCCCCGAGGGCACGTACGGCTTCGGTCCATGGACGTGGACGGCGGACCAGCTCTGGGTGCGCGTGTTCGGCGCCATTCTTCTGGCGATCGCCGTCTACCTGGTGTGGGCGCTCATGCGCAGCCCGTGGGGCCGCGTGCTCAAGGGCATCCGCGAGGATGAAGACGCCGTGCGCTCGCTCGGAAAGAACGTCTTCGCCTACAAGATGCAGGCGCTGATCATCGGTGGCATCTTCGGCGCCCTCGGCGGCGTGGTCTTCGCGCTCCCGTCCGCCGTCGTCCCCGCCACCTACACCACCTCGCTCACGTTCTTCATCTGGACGATCCTCCTGCTCGGCGGTGCGGCGACCGTGTTCGGTCCCGTCGTCGGCTCGGTGATCTTCTGGGTGATCATGGGCTTCCTGGGGAACGTCCTCCCGGCTCTGGCGAACTCGGGCATCCTGCCCATCTCGTCGGTGCAGGCGGGCACCCTGCGCTTCATCCTCGTAGGTGTCGCGCTCATGCTCATCGTGATCTTCCGCCCGCAGGGCATCTTCGGCAACAAGAGGGAGCTGACCTTTGTCAAGTAACAGCACGCCTCCGGAGCCCGTGACGCCGGACGGCGAAGCGCCGCCGGCAGCAGGCTCCGCGCCCGCTGGCACCGGCGCGGTCACCACCGCGACCGGCAGCATCCGTCGTCCCAAGACGACCGGGCTCGCGAAGGGCGACTCCGTTCCCGGTGTCGCCAAGAACGACCCCATCATGGTCATCGACAACGTGACGCGCCGCTTCGGCGGCCTCACCGCCGTCGACGTCGACCACCTGGAGATTCCGCGCGGGGCGATCACCGCCCTCATCGGGCCGAACGGCGCCGGCAAGACGACGCTGTTCAACCTGCTGTGCGGCTTCGACAAGCCCAACTCGGGCACGTGGTCGTTCGACGGCACCAACCTGTCCGGCATCCCGTCGTTCAAGGTCGCCCGCATGGGTCAGGTCCGCACCTTCCAGCTGACGAAGGCGCTGTCGCTGCTCACCGTGCTCGAGAACATGAAGCTCGGTGCGACGTCGCAGAAGGGTGAGCGGCTCTGGGCCAGCATCATCCCCGCGATGTGGCGCAAGCAGGACGACGCCAACGAAGAGAAGGCGATGGAGCTGCTCGCGCGCTTCAAGCTCGACGCGAAGGCCGAGGACTACGCCGCCTCGCTCTCGGGCGGACAGCGCAAGCTCCTCGAGATGGCTCGCGCGCTCATGAGCGACCCGACCCTCGTCATGCTCGATGAGCCCATGGCCGGCGTCAACCCGGCCCTGACCGAGTCGCTGCTCGACCACATCCTCGACCTGAAGGACCTCGGCATGACGGTCCTCTTCGTCGAGCACGACATGCACATGGTGCGGCACATCGCCGACTGGGTGGTCGTCATGGCCGAGGGTCGTGTCGTCGCCGAGGGCCCGCCCGAGACGGTGATGAACGACGCCGCGGTGATCGACGCCTACCTGGGCAGCCACCAGGATGTCGACCTCGGCGTCGTCACCGGCCGCGTGGCGGGCGAGCACAGCGCCGCCGAAGAGGAGCTGCTCGAGGAGATCAAGGAGGCCGAAGAGGCCTCGATCGCCGAGGCCGAGGAGGAGAAGAAGTGAGCAACACGTCCCCGACGGGTGCACCCTCGACGACCGGAGCCGGTTCGGTCGAGGCCGCGCGCACCGACCGTGTCGTGGTCGAGGTCAACGACCTGTACGCCGGCTACCTTCCGGGCATCAACATCATCCAGGGTGCGAACCTCCTGGCGCGCAAGGGTGAGCTGATCGGCATCATCGGCCCGAACGGCGCCGGCAAGTCGACGCTGCTCAAGGCGATCTTCGGCATGGTGAAGGTGCGCTCGGGCTCGATCACAGTGAACGGCGATGACGTCGTCGGCCTCAAGTCCGACAAGCTCGTCACGCGCGGCGTCGGGTTCGTGCCGCAGACGAACAACGTCTTCCCGTCGCTCAGCATCGAGGAGAACCTGCAGATGGGCCTCTACCAGGCTCCGAAGCAGTACGCCGAGCGCCTGGAGTTCGTGACCGGCATCTTCGCCGAGCTGGGCAAGCGCCTCAAGCAGCGCGCGGGCTCGCTCTCAGGCGGTGAGCGCCAGATGGTCGCGATGTCGCGTGCCCTCATGATGGACCCGGCGGTGCTGCTCCTGGACGAGCCGTCCGCGGGTCTGTCGCCGGTCCGTCAGGACGACGCGTTCATCCGCGTCTCCGACATCAACAAGGCCGGCGTGACGACGATCATGGTCGAGCAGAACGCCCGCCGCTGCCTGCAGATCTGCGACCGCGGCTACGTCCTCGACCAGGGCCGCGACGCCTACGAGGGCACCGGTCGCGACCTGCTGAACGACCCGAAGGTCATCGGCCTGTACCTCGGCACCCTCGGGACCGACGCAGCCTGACCTGAACAGGGACAGGAGAAGAGCGGATGCCTCGGCGTCCGCTCTTCTCTTTCGGTCGAAGACGTGGATCCGCCGTGGGCGGAGCGGCTGACGGCGGAAACGGATGCCGCGGCCCGGCACCGCGCGCAGGCTGGGCGCATGGCAGAAGAAGGCAAGATCCCGATGTTCGGCGCCGAGGCGCGACGCGAGCTGTTCCATCAGCGCGTGCTCGTGCTCGACGGTGCACTCGATGACGACAACGGCACCCTCCTCGCGACGCAGCTGCTGGCGCTGGCGGCCGAGGACGAGGCATCCGATATCTCCCTCTGGATCCACTCACCCGGCGGATCCGTCCCCTCGATGCTCGCGATCCGCGACGTGATGCACCTCATCCCCAACGACGTCGCGACGCTCGCTCTCGGGCTCGCCTGCAGCGCGGGGCAGTTCCTGCTGTCGGCGGGCGCTCCCGGCAAGCGCCGGGCGCTGCCGCACGCGCGGATCCTCATGCACCAGGGATCGTCGGGCATCGGCGGGTCGACGGTCGACGTCGAGGTGCAGGCCGGCGACCTCCGGCACATGCGCGACACGGTGCTCGGCCTCATCGCCGCCGACACCGGTCAGCCGATCGACCGTGTGTTCGAGGATTCGCTGCACGACCGCTGGTACACCGCCGCCGAGGCGCTCGAGTACGGCTTCATCGACGGCGTGGTCGACGATTTCGCGCAGGTCGTGCCCCGGCGCCGGCGCACCGCCGGCCTCGGCGTCGGTCCGGCGGAGGTGGCGGCATGAACTCGTACACGATCCCGAACGTGGTGGCGCAGCATCCGCGCGGCGATCGCGTCATGGACGTCTACTCGCATCTGCTCGCCGAGCGCGTGGTCTACCTCGGCACGGGGATCGACGCGGGTGTGGCCAACGCGCTCATCGCGCAGCTGCTGCACCTCGACGCCGAGAGCCCGGAGCGCGACATCCAGCTCTACATCAACTGCGAGGGCGGCGATCCGGCGGCGATGCTCGCGGTGTACGACACGATGCAGCACGTCCGACCCGACGTCGCGACGACGGTCGTCGGCCAGGCGATCGGCGTCGGGGCGGTGATGCTCGCGGCCGGCGCGGCCGGCAAGCGCGCCGTGCTGCCGCACGCGCGGGTCGTGCTGCATCAGCCGGCGGGGCAGGGGCGGGGCGCGATCCCCGACCTCATCCTGCAGGCGGACGAGCTCGTGCGCGTGCGCGGCGAGGTCGAAGAGATCCTGGCCCGCCATACGGGCAAGGATCCGGCGCAGCTGCGGGCGGACACCGACCGCGACCGGGTGTTCACGTCGACGGATGCCGTCGCCTACGGCCTCGCGGATCACGTGCTCGCCGAGCGCTGACGCTGTCGCCGGTGCCGGGCCGCGCCGCCCAGCGTGCACTGTTGAGTGTCCTCAGATGCGGTCCTCGCGACGCCGGAGACTCCACATCTGTGGACACTCAACCCAGGCGCGGCAGGGCTCGGGTCAGGCGGCGGCGCGGACCGCCGCGGCGACGTCGGCGGGCGAGCCCCGCCACGGCGTGCCGTGGCCGGGCAGCACCCACGTCGCCTCGAGTCCGGCCAGGCGGTCGAGCGACTCGAGCGCGAGCGCAGGCTCGTCCGTGAAGGGGGCGGGCTGCATGCCGGCGCGACCGGTGAGCACATGGCGCGTGGTGAGCGCGTCGCCCACGAACACGGCCTCGGCGATCGGCACGTGGATCGCGATGCTGCCGGGGGAGTGCCCGGGCAGCCCGACGACCCGCGGCGAGCCGGGGAGGTCGAGCACGTCGCCGTCGGCGACCTCGACCACCTGGGTGAGGTACTCGGTGCGGAAGCCCTTCTTGCGCAGGGCGTACGCCGCGAACCCGAGCGTCGGGCCGATCCGCAGCGGCCCCATCGGCGTCTTCGGCTTGTCGCCGCCCTGGGCGCGGTCGGCGTCGGCGGCGTGCACGTAGACCGGCACGCCGTGCTCGCGGCGCAGGCGCTCGGCGAAGCCGATGTGGTCGCTGTCGCCGTGCGTGAGCACGAGGCCCCGGACGTCGTCGAGCGAGCGGCCGATCGATGACAGCTCGGCGGTCAGGTCGTACCAGTGGCCGGGGAGCCCGGCGTCGATGATCGTGATGCCCTCGGGCGTCACGATGAGGTAGGCGGCGACGATGTCGTTGCCGATGCGGTGCAGGTGCGGACCGATTCGCATGATGTCCTCCGTGATCTTGTGTTGGCTATGGTACATAGCTATCATGGCTTAAGTCAATAGCCATCAAGGAGGACCCCATGCCGACGCCTGACCGCACGTCCCTCGGCGCGATAGTCGACGCGGGCCGCACACTGCTCGAAGTGGGCGGTCCGTCGACGGTCACGATGCAGGCCGTTGCCGAGCGCGTGGGCGTGCGCGCGCCCTCGCTCTACAAGAGGGTCCGCGACCGGGAGGCGCTGCTGCGGCTCATCGCCGAGGCGACCATCGACGATCTGGGCGGCCGGCTCGCGGCATCCGATGGATCACTCCCCGCCCTGGCTCGCGCCTACCGCGCCTTCGCGCACGACCGTCCGGAGGGATTCCGTCTGATGTACGCGGTGGAAGGAAATGCCGACGCGATGGGTCGGGCGAGCGAGCCGGTGCTGCGCGCTGCCCGCGCGGCCGCAGGCGAGCAGCGCGCGCTGGACGAGGCGC
The DNA here is from genome assembly GCF_014837165.1 of Microbacterium gallinarum. Lineage (GTDB taxonomy): Bacteria > Actinomycetota > Actinomycetes > Actinomycetales > Microbacteriaceae > Microbacterium > Microbacterium gallinarum. The sequence goes on along the minus strand of NZ_JACSPM010000002.1, from coordinate 414,008 downwards.
GGCTGCTGACCGCCTGGGTGACGGGGTTCGTCTCGATGGAGCTCGCCGGCGCCTTCCGGCTCGGGGGAGACATCGATCAGGCCTTCGAGTACGGGTTGCGTCGCCTGGCGGAGAGCGCCCCGCGCTAAGCGGATCCCTCGCGGCCGGGCCAGACCTTGCCGGCCCACGGGTCGTAGTCGGCGATCAGGTCCTCCTGTGCAGGGCGGTCGTCCTCGGGCACGTGCTGCAGGTTCACCCGCACCCGGTACCAGAGCGAGCTCGACCCGCGCATGCCGTCGACGAGCACGTCGGCAGGATGCAGCTGTGCGGTTGCGGCGGGATGCTTCGCCTTCCACTCCTCGAGCGCCTCGAGCGCCTCGGGCTTGGTCTTCGTGCGCGCCACCTCGACGAGGGGCATCGTCGACTGGCGCCGCCCCTCGCCGTCGCCCGCGCGCGGCGGCTTCTCGGCGGGGCCGAGCTTCTCGGCCAGCGTGAGCAGCCCGTCGAGGGCGCCCACGGCGTCGTCGATACCACGGTGGGGATCGCCGATCTCGGCGTAGCGTTCGAGCACGCGCGCGACGGTGAACTCCTCGGGGCGCCGCACGGCGACCTCGTCCCAGTCCATGGGGGTCGAGACGCGCGCGTCGGGCAGCGGGCGGATCGAATATGCGGATGCCACGGTGCGGTCTTTCGCATTCTGGTTGAAGTCCACGAACACGCTCTCGCCACGCTCCTCCTTCCACCAGCGGGCGGTCGCGAGTCCCGGTGCCCTGTTCTCGACCTCGCGGGCCAGCGTCTCGGCGGCGAGTCGGAGCTGCGTGTAGTCCCAGTGCGGCGCGATGCGCACGAGGATGTGCAGGCCGCGCGACCCGCTGGTCTTCGGCCAGCCGACGAGGCCCACCTCGTCGAGCACCTCACGTGCGACCATGGCGACGTCGACGATCTGCGACCACTCCACGCCGGGCATCGGGTCGAGGTCGATGCGCAGCTCATCGGGGTGATCGAGGTCTTCCGCGCGGATCGGATGCGGGTTGAGGTCGAGACACCCCAGATTGACGACCCAGGCGAGGCCCGCGGCATCCCGGATCACCGCCTCCTCGGCAGAGGTGCCGCGCGCGTAGTGCAGCGTGGCGGTGTCGATGAAGTCGGGGTGGTTCTCGGGCACGCGCTTCTGGAAGAAGGCCTCCTGATCGATGCCCTTGACGAACCGCTTGAGCACCATGGGCCGGCCGCCGGCCCCGCGCAGCGCCCCGTCGGCGACGGCCAGGTAGTACTTCACGACGTCGAGCTTCGTCAGCCCGGGCTCGGGGAAGACGACCTTGTCGGGGCTCGAGATGCGCACCTCGTGTCGGCCGATCTCGAGGAACTCCTCTTTGCGCGCTGGGCTCACCCGCCCCACGCTAGCCCGGGGCCCGGACGGCGGCCAGGGCTTGCGCGTCGGGGTGCGGGCCGTCAGGCGGCGAGCGAGTAGGCGGCCCGCACGCCGACCGCGGTGCGCTCGGGCGCGTGCGCGCGGAGCTCGTCGACGACGGCGGCGGTGAGCTCGATGAGCGTGACCTCGAGAGCGCCTGCGACGGCGGCGATCATCTCGCTCGACGGCTCCTTCAGCCCGCGCTCCATCTCGGACAGGTACTGCGGCGAGAGGCCGGCGCGCTCGGCGGTGTCGGCGAGCCGCTCGCCGCGGTCGTGCCGCAGGCGGCGCAGCTGCTCGCCGAGGGCGTCGCGCCAGAGCGGTTCCGGCTCGCGCGAGGCGCGCGGTGCGGCGGGTGCGGGCGTCGTCGGCAACGGGATGATCTCGGCCATGTCGAAACGATAGAACCCGGATGGGGCGAGCCTCGACCTCTTCCGCTCAGAGCAGAACGGGCCGACGTCGTGCACAGAATCGGATGCCGCGGCCGACACGCCGGGCGTCGCGTGTCGACCCCGGCGTGTCGTCACGATCTCCGATGTTGCGGCGGACGACCCGGCCGCGGACGCGAACGGCCGCCCGGAGGACCGGGCGGCCGTTCGAGAACGCGGGCCGCGGGCTAGTTGGAGCCGCGGACGATCGCGATGATGCGCAGGATCTCGATGTAGAGCCAGACGACGGTCACCATGATGCCGAAGCCGCCGAGCCAGCCGTACTTGCGGGGAGCGCCGTTGCGCACGCCGCGCTGGATCGAGTCGAAGTCGAGCACCAGCGAGTACGCGGCCATGATCACGACGAGCACACCGATGATGAGGCCGATCGGGATGCCCATGATCGTGTCGCTCAGCAGGCCGAACGGGTTCGAGTTGACGCCCGTCCACATGAGGACGAGGTTCAGCAGAGAGAAGACGAGGTAGCCGACCATGGCGATCATGAAGACTTTGGTCGCCTTCTTGGAGGCGCGGATCTTGCCGCTCGCGAAGAGGGCGAGGGTCACGCCGACGACCGACAGGGTGCCGAGCGTCGCCTGCAGGACGATGCCCTCCCAGATCATCTCGAAGTAGGCCGAGATTCCGCCGACGAAGAGACCCTCGAACGCCGCGTAGGCGAAGATGAGCGCGGGGCGCACCTTCTTGCGCGACGTGAAGATCACGACGAGCGAGAGGATGAAGCCGCCGAAGAGGCCGATGAGCCACGGCGTGAGCGTCGGCTGGCCGGTCGCGGCGACGGTGGACATGGTCCACACCCAGCCGACCACGGCGGTGACGAGCAGCACGCCGAACAGGCCGACGGTCTTCCAGATGGTGTCCTCGACCGTCATGCGGTCGGTCTCCAGAGCGCCGGCGGCGGGAGCCGTGTACATGCCCTCGAGCTGAGCCTGGGCGGCGGCATCGGTGCCCGCGTGCTGCGCGGTGGCGAACTGCGTCTGGGCGGCGGGGGGCGTCAGGCCGGGACGGCCGGGGTAGGTCTTGGCGGCCTTCGAATCCTGGAAGGCCGGATTGTTGAACGCGGGGTTGTCGAGGGCCACTGCTCTCACACTCCAAGTCACGGGGTCGAACAGCACGGTGCTGTTGATCAACGATATCCGACCAGGCGCGCGCCGGGTGGGCGGAGGGCTGTGAGTGGGCTATGAGCGGATGCCGCGTCCCCGCGCGCGGGTAGCCTGAGACGATGGCGCGCCGCACCCCGCTCGTGATCGGGCACCGCGGCGCCCCGGGCTACCGACCCGAGCATTCGCGCTCGTCGTATGATCTCGCTCTCGAGTTCGGCGTCGACGCGGTCGAGCCCGACATCGTGGTCTCGGCCGACGGGGTGCTGGTCGTGCGCCACGAGAACGAGATCTCGGGCACGACCGATGTCGCCGACCGCATCGAGTTCAAGGACCGCCGCACCACGAAGACGGTGGACGGTGCCGAGCTGACGGGCTGGTTCGCCGAGGACTTCACGTGGGACGAGCTGTCGACCCTGCGCTGCCGTGAGCGGCTGCCGAAGCTGCGGACGACGAGCGCGAGCTTCGACGACTCCCAGCCCGTTCTGCGACTGCGCGACGTGCTCGACATCGTGCGGGCTGCGTCGCTGGCGCAGGGCCGCGAGATCGGCGTCGTGCTCGAGATCAAGCACGCCACCTACTTCGCCTCCATCGGCTGGGACGTGGCCGAACTCATCGACGGCGAGCTGCGCGAGGCAGGCTGGGGAGCGGGGCAGCTTCCGCTCATCATCGAGTCCTTTGAGTCGACCGTGCTCCACGCGCTGCAGGAGCGAGGCATCCCTGCCGCCTACGTCTATCTGCTCGAGGCGGCGGGGCGGCCGTTCGACCTGTTCGCCGCGCACGGCAAGGCGGCGCCGACGTACCGCGCGACCGCGAAGCCGGAGGGACTCGACGGCTTGGCCGGCCGCGTCGACGGCATCAGCGTCGACAAGCGAATGATCCTCGCGCCCGACAAGCTCGGGCGTCTCACCGGCCCGTCGCCGATCATCCGCGATGCGCACGAGCGCGGTCTGCGAGTCTTCACGTGGACCTGTCGGCCCGAGAACAACTTCCTGATCGGCCAGTTCCGCGGCCGCGGCGGTGCGGCGGCGTTCGGCGACTGGGAGTCGGAGTGGGCAGTGATCCGGGATGCCGGGGTCGACGGCGTCTTCGTCGACCATCCCGATCTCGGCGTGGCGTTCTTCGGTTCCTGAGGTTCCCCGCGGCGCGTATGAGATTGTGAGTCTCATGACCTCCCCCGGCATCGTCGTCGAAGGAGTCCGACGCGCGTTCGGCGACATCCAGGCGGTGCGCAACGTGTCGCTCGTGGCGCACGCGGGCCGCGTGACCGGACTCGTCGGACCCAACGGCTCGGGCAAGACGACCCTCCTCCTCATGCTCGCCTCGCTCCTCGCGCCGGACGCCGGCTCGATCCGCATCGACGGCGTCGACCCGATCTCCGACCCGCACGCGGCGCGCGCCCTCATCGGCTGGATGCCCGACGCCCTCGGGGCGTGGGACGCGCTCACGTCGCGCGAGACGCTGGTCGTGACCGGCCGGCTGTACGGGATGCCGAAGGCCGAGGCATCCGCTCGCGCCACCGCGCTGCTCGAAGAAGTCGGTCTCACGGCGCTCGCCGACTCTCCGGCGAAGGTGCTCTCGCGTGGTCAGAAGCAGCGGCTCGGACTCGCCCGCGCCCTGGTGCACGAACCGCGCGTGCTTCTGCTCGACGAGCCGGCGTCGGGTCTCGACCCCCAGGCGCGCATCGATCTGCGCGTGCTGCTGCGCCGGTTCGCGGCCGAGGGGCGCACGGTCCTGGTGTCGAGCCACATCCTCTCGGAGCTCGAGGAGGTCGTCGACGACGCCGTGTTCCTCGTCGCAGGCGAGGCGGTCGATGCCGGGCGCGTCGAGGCGGCCGCCCGCCGCGCACGACCCTGGCGGGTGCGGCTCGACGGGGTCGAGGCGTCCGACGCGCGTCCGCAGGTCGCGGCAGCGCTGCGACTGTCTCCCGAGTCGATCACGGTCGATCGGCGCGATGTCGTGGTCGAGATCTCGTCCGACGAGGATGCCGTCGCCGCGCTGCGGGAACTCGTCGCGGCCGGGCTGGCCGTCGCCGAGTTCGCCGCCGCACAGGGCAGCCTCGAGCGCACGTTCCTCGACCTCGGCAGGGGAGTGCCTCCGCAGGAGGCAGCGGCCGAACCCGCGCCGCCCGCACCGCCCACCGTCGGTGGCGAGCAGACGAACGACGAGGGGGCGACGGCATGAGCGGTCAGCGACTCGGAACCATCGTCCGCCTCGAGCTGACCCAGCGCACCCGCAGCATCGCCTGGTACGTGATGCTCGGCGTCTTCGGCTGCCTGCTGCTGATCGTCACGCTGCTGTCGTTCCTGGCGTTCGGCTCGCTGGAGGATCAGCAGGGCCAGGCCGTCTACTCGACGATCGTGTACATCACCCTGCTGCTGATCGTCCTCGTCTCACCGACGCTCAGCGGCAATTCCATCAACGGGGATCGGGATGCCGCGACCCTCGCCCCGGTGCAGGTCACACTCGCGACCACCGGCGAGATCCTGATCGGCAAGTTCCTCGCGGCGTGGGTGACAGGCCTCGCCTTCGTCGCCGTGTCGGTCCCCTTCCTCATCGCCGCGACTCTGGCGGGCGGCGCGAACGCGGCGACCATCGTGGTGTCGCTCGTCGTGCTCATCGTCGAGGTCGGCGTGATCGCCGCGATCGGCGTCGGGCTCAGCGGCATCCTGGCCCGTCCGCTCTTCTCGGTGGCGACCACCTACCTCGTCGTTGCCGCGCTCGTGATCGGCTCGCTCATCGCATTCGGGCTGCTGGGCGCGACCATGCGCACCGAACAGGTGAACAACTACCGCGCGATCGACTGGGAGCAGTACCAGGGCGACGACTTCCCGTGCATGCCGGGCGAGGAGCCGTCCGCGGACTATCCGTGCAAGGACGAGGGCCAGCTCGCGTGCGGCGAGTGGGAGACGTACACCTACGAGGTTCCGCGGTTCGACCGGGTGTGGTGGATCCTCGCCGCGAACCCGTTCGTGATCCTCGCCGACGCGACGCCGACGACCTTCGACAGGGGCGGCTATCCCGTCGACCTCTTCGGGCAGATCAAGACCGGCGTGCGCGGGGCACAGCAGGCGCCCGAGGCCGAGACGACCTACGACGAATGCAGTCCGCCCGCGAACGAAGAGACCAAGACTCCGGAGGAGATCGTCGACGAGACCGCGCCGAGCTGGTTCGTCGGGCTCGGCCTGCAGGTGCTGCTCGCGGCCGGGTTGCTCTGGTGGGCCTGGGCCCGCACCCGCACGCCGGCCCGCACGCTGCCGCCCGGAACCCGCATCGCCTGACGCTCGACGGGCTGGTGCGGCCGTGACGGCGCCGATAGGCCACCGGCTCCGGCCCGTCAAGGGTCCTGCGGGCGAGCGGTCGACCGGTGAGGATCGGACGATCCACCCGCACGTGCCACCGCTGCTGCGGTGAACGGAAGGAGAATCATGAGCGACTCGAATCCGGTCGATGACACCGCCCCCGCCGGCGGAGACCAGCCCGCTGTCCAACCGCTGCGCGACGGCTATGCGTCGGTCGAGGCCGACCCGCAGCAGGACCCCGCACAGGCCGAGTGGGATCGCACCACGGCGCTCGATGCGGGAGCGGCCCCGGAGGAGCTGGACGGCGACACCGCGACCGGCGCCGACCCGGCGATGATCCCCGACGAGCGCGACGAGATCCCCGCGGAAGACCTGCCGGGCCGGGGCGTGCAGCCCGAGACCCAAGGACTCGCGCCCGTCGACGCCGAGCTCGGCGACGAGGGGCAGGGAGACCTCGCACCCGAGGACCTCTGACGCACTCAGCGCGCGATGACGAACCGGTCGCCGCCCGCGCTCTTGGCGCGGTACATCGCGACGTCCGCGCGGCGCAGGAGCTCGGCAGGCGCCTCGCCCGCATGCTCGGCGATCGCGACGCCGATGCTGGCGCGCAGGGCCGCCCGGGAAGGATCTCCGTGCTCGCCGCGCAGGACCGACAGCATGCGATCGGCGATCTCGGTCGCGACAGAGCTATCTGTGACGTTGCAGAGCACGACGAACTCGTCGCCGCCGTAGCGCGCGACCAGGTCGTCGGCGCGGACTGCGCTCGCCAGCCGCTCGCCGGCGTCGCGCAGCATCCGGTCTCCCACATGATGACCCAGCCGGTCGTTGACGCCTTTGAAGTCGTCGAGGTCGACGAACAGCGCCGCGCATCGGGTGGTGCGCATGATCTGCTCCATGTGCGCCTCGAGAAGACGGCGGTTCGGCAGGCCGGTCACCTCGTCGTGCGTCGCCGCGTGCGCGAGCCGGGCCTGCAGCCGCAGAGTCGCGAGCGACTGCGCCGCCTGGCCGGCGAGCGCCTCCGCGAGCGTCGACGCCTCGTCGTCGAAGGTGCGGTCGTGGTGGAACCAGCTGACGAACGCGCCGAAGTCGATCTCCTCATGGTGCAGGGGAGCGGCGATGAACGCGCGGACGCCGGCGGTGCGCATCGCGGGGCCGAGCCCGGGGACGAGACGCTCGGCCTCGTCCTCGCTCTGGACCTTGAGGATCCGTCGCGGTGCGCTCACCATCGCGATGAGCGTCTCGGCGTCGAGCCGACCCTCGAGCCCGTCGTAGCCGGCGGCCACCGCGCTGCTGCCGTCGGGCATGTGCAGGTATACGGTCGATTCCTCCGCCCGATAGGCGCTTGCCGTCGTATCGGCGAGGATCTCGGCCAGCCTGGCCTCGGTCGTCGCCGTGGAGAAGGCGATCGACGAGTCCATGACGAGCTCGAGCCGCGTGCGGGTGCGGTCGGCGAGGGCGTACTGTCGGCGCAGATCTCGAAGGGCGCTGAATCGACTGGATGCCTCGGCCATGACGACGACGTCGTCATCGGGCCGCCGATGGCGCGTGGCCATGACGGCCTTGCTGGGATCCTGCGCGTGCACCATCACCCACGGCCCGGCATCGTCCAGGGACATGATGTCCTCGTGGGCGTGCACGAGGAACTCGTCGATCATCCTGCCCGGAAGAGCCTCCATCGGGGCGCCAGCCCAGTCCGCGAACCAGGCGTTCGTCTTGACGATCCTGCCGTTCTCCGCGAGGTGCACGATGCCGACCGGCAACAGCGTCTGATCGTCCAACCATGTCTCCGTTCACTCGCCCCGGAGCAGTACCTGAACGATATCGTCCTCCGATGGTCGGACCATATCCAGTGCCCGGATTGCGCAGTCGAGCCGGAATGCGCACACCTCAGGAGGCGGAACACGGGAAAGCGGCTCGCTGCGTCGCTGTGACGTACGATCGGGCTATGTGCGGCTCCCCCCCCGTCGCACTCGATTGGAACGCCATGACCGCTGTGCGGACGACCGACGTTCTACGTCGCAACAACGTCACCCTCTCGGGTGACCCCGCGGGGCGGGTGATGCTCTTCGCGCACGGGTTCGGCTGCAGCCAGGCGACCTGGAACCTCGTCGCTCCGCATTTCGAGCGCGACCACAGGGTCGTGCTGTTCGACCACGTCGGCGCCGGCGGGTCCGACTCGTCCGCATACGACCGCGGCAAGTACGACTCGCTGGACGGCTACGCGGACGACGTCCTCGAGATCCTCGAAGAGCTCGATGCGACCGACGTCGTCTTCGTCGGCCATTCAGTGAGCGCGATGATCGGAGTCCTCGCCGCCAACCGCCGGCCCGACCGATTCGGCGCGCTCGTGCTGATCGGTCCGTCACCCCGCTACACGAACGATGGGTCGTACCGCGGAGGGTTCGAACCGGCCGACATCACCGCGCTGCTCGAGTCGCTCGACGCCAACTATCTCGGTTGGTCGCAGGCGACCGCGCCCGTGATCATGGGGACGCCCCACCGTCCCGAGCTGGGGAAGCGGCTGACCGACAGCTTCTGCAGCATCGACCCTGTGATCGCGCAGCACTTCGCGCACGTCACCTTCCTCTCCGACAACCGTGCCGACCTTCCGCTCGTCTCGGTGCCGACCCTGATCATGCAGTGCGCGGCGGATGTGATCGCACCCGGGGAAGTCGGCGAGTACGTCCATGGCAAGATCGCGGGCAGTCGACTGTCGGTGCTCGCGGCTACGGGGCACGTGCCGATCCTCTCGGCCCCCGACGAGGTCATCGCCGAGATCCGCGCGTACGTCCGATGAACGGCGACTGGTTCCGGTCCGCTCCGTGCGGGCTGGTGGCGACCACGCTCGACGGTGAGGTCGTCGAGGTCAACCCGACGTTTCTCTCGTGGACCGGCTACCGCCTCGATGAGGTCGTCGGACGACCGTTCGCCCAGCTGCTCGATCCCGGCAGCAAGCTGTTCTACGAGACACGTCACATGCAGGTGATGCACCTGCAGGGAGAGGTGCACGAGATCGCGCTGACCCTCGTGAAGGCGGACGGCGCGCCCATGCCGAGTCTGATCAACTCGGCTCGCGACGACGAGGCGGGGCTCATCCGCACCGTGGTGTTCAGCGCTGCCGAGCGCATCCGCTACGAGCGAGAGCTGCTCTCCGCGCGCCGCGCCGCCGAGACATCGGAGGAGCGTGTGCGCATCCTGCAGGACGTCTCGACCGCGTTCGGCGTGAGCGCCACCGACGAGGACGTCGCCGAATCGTTCGCCTCCGTCGCACGCGAGGCCTTCAGTGCACGCGAGACGGCAGTTCTGCTGATCCAGGACGACGAACTGGTGCTGGTGGGCGGGACGAATCCCCTGGAAGGCAAGGTCGCTCCGATCCCCGAGCTGCGCACGACGCCCGAGGTCGCCGTCGTGACCGCCGGCCCCGAGGAGAAGGACTTCCCGCAGGTCGCCGCGGCGCTGCGCGCCGAGCGGCTCGCATCGCTCACTGTCACGCCGCTCGTCGCGGACGGCGTGCGGCTCGGCATCCTGGTCTGCTTCTTCGCCCGCCGCACCGAGTTCGACTCGTCGTTCTTCGACCTGCTCGACGCCCTCGGCCGACAAGCGTCGCAGACCCTCACCCGCGTGCGCCTGCAGCGCCGTCTGGCATTCCTCGCACTGCACGACCAGCTCACCGGCGTGGCGAACCGGCAGCTGCTCGAGCTGACGCTCGATGATGCGATCCGGCACGCGACGGACCGCAACGAGCCGCTCGCCGTCATGTTCCTCGACGTCGACGACTTCAAGGGCATCAACGATGCGTTCGGCCATGCCACGGGCGACCTCGTGCTCATCGAGCTGGCCACCCGACTGCAGTCGGGAGTGCGCTCCGACGACGTCGTCGGCCGCATCGGAGGCGACGAGTTCGTGGCGATCTGCGCCGGAGCCGACGACCCCGCGGCCGCTTCGATCGCGTCGCGCATCTTGGAGATCTGCAGTCAGCCGATCGTGGTCGCCGACGGCATCATCTCCGCCTCCGTGAGCATCGGCATCTCGCTCTACCGTCCGGGCGTGGATGAGGCGCCGACGCCCGAGCAGCTCCTCGTGCGCGCCGACGCCGCGATGTACGACTCCAAGCGGCATGGCAAGAACCGGCATTCCTTCAACGGGGTCTGAGTCGGAGGAGCGGATGCTGCGCCCCGCCGTTTCCGGGGTGGGTCACCGACGAGCCGCTGCTCGACGGCATCCGCTCTCCGTGCTGCTCTCGTAGCCGACCCGCTTCCCCTCTCGCGGGTCACCGGGTAGACCAGAGGGGGAGAGGACGGAGGAGCGCATGGCTGAGGGCGCACGGAGCAGGGGAATCGAGAAGCTCGAGACGGCGGAGTGCTGGAGGCTGCTCGAGACCACGTCGTTCGGCCGCCTGGCCGTCATCAACGCCGACGGCACGCCTGACATCTTCCCGGTGAACTACGTGCCCCACGAGGGGTCGCTGTACGTGCGCACCGCGAGGGATGCGAAGCTGCTGCACATCGCCCAGCACCCCGCGGTCGCGTTCGAGGTCGACGATCACGACGAGCACGTGCGGTGGAGCGTGGTCGTGCGGGGCGACGCCGAGCGGGTCACGCGGGAAGACGAGATCCGCTCGAGCGGTGTGATGAACCTGGCGTCGTGGAGCCCCGCGCCGAAGTTCTTCGTGATGCGGATCGCAGGTCGCGCCGTCACGGGGCGACGATTCCCGAAGACCGACGGACGCATCGATCACCCCAGGCCCTTCGAGTCGCACGCGGCGGCCGAGATCGCGGTCGATCACGGGGGCGCGGCGACCCACCCGGAGCCGATCCCGCATCACCACCCGGTCACGACACGGCGCGCGCCGCACACTCCGGAGGATCCGGGTTGATCAGGGTCACCGTGCGGGGAGCGCTGCCTGCCAGCGATGCTTCTCGCGCGTGAGGAGGACGGCGAAGATCGCCCAGATGCTGACGTCGTCGGCGAGTCCCAGCGGGCCGAGCACGAGTTCGGGGATGAGGTCGAACGGCACGAAGGTGTAGACCGTCGCGGCGAGCGCGGCGACCCACGTCGTCGGCGCGACGCGGTGCTCGCGCGTCTTGACTGCTCGCAGGAACTTCCACCACATGGGTCCAGTGTGCGTGCTGGTGGGTCGAGAACGGCTGGGCACCAGGAGATTTACAGGGAGCCGATGCCGTGCTGTGATGTGGCGGGTCAGGGTTCGCGGGCAGCTGGGTCGCCTTCCTCAGTCGCTGTCGCCTCGTACCGGTCGATGAGGATTCGGATGCCGGTGTGCTTCCACCAGGACGGAAGGATCGCACCCGCCGACATGCCGTGCCCCGGGTCGAACTCGGAGACGTGGATCGGCTCGTCGGCGCTCGTGAGCGGAGTGCCGAGGATCCCCGTGGCCGCTGCGTGGATCGTGTCCTGGAGCTCCCACGAGTTCGGCGGAAGGGGGGTGGTCGCGAGTTCCGCACGGAGCGCACGCCACAGATAGGGGTCGCCGCGCAGGCCCCACTGGCTGGGGGAGCGATCGAAGAGCCGGCCGATCGTGTCGGGCTCGGTGGGTGGAGGGAAGCGTCGCAGGACCTGGGCGTGCACTCGCCGGTGGGTCTCGGCGGTGAACGAGACCAGCCGGACCTCCTCGACGCGCGAGGGCGTTCGGTGGACGGTGTCGACGGCCGCGTCGATCGCGTCGTTCAGTGGCCACGCGTAGATGCCGGCGCTGATCAGCGGGAAGGCGAGGCTCTCGGCGCCGAGCTCGTCGGCCACCTCGAGCGAGCGTCGATAGCAGGACTCCAGGAGTGTTCGGTCCCGCTCGCCGCCAGCGTGGTTCGGGCCGACCGTGTGGATCACCCACGTGGCAGGCAGGGCGCCGGCGGTCGTCCATCCCGCGTCGCCGGTGCTCAGACCGCGGGGGAACCGCGCGATGCAGTCGTCTAGGATCGCGCGCCCACCGGCTCGATGGATCGCCCCGTCCACGCCGCCGCCGCCGCGCATCTGACGATTCGCCGCATTCACGACGGCGTCGACGCGCTGCTCGGTGATGTCGCCGTGGACGGCGGTGACAGTGACCACGGTTCGAGTCTGCACCCGCTGCGCATCGAGCGGCCGCATCCTTGCGTGAATCGGATCCGAACCCTCAGGGATCGGTCAGCCTTGGCCAAGCGGCGACCGAGGCTCGACGGTCGAGCGCTCTACGGCTGGCATCGTGGAGACGTTGTGGCGAACGAGGGCGGGGAATGGCGAGAAACACATTGGCCGGTATCGGGCTGGCCGCAGCGATCGCGATCATCGTGACCGGCTGCGCGGCGGAGCCGTCGGTGGCGGACGTCGTGGAGCCCGCGGCCGCACCCACCGCTCTCACCACGCCGACGCCCACCGCTCTGCCGACTGCTCCGGCACAGCCTGCTCCGGACCTCGTCACCTTCGTGGAGGTGATCGACGGCGACACGATCGAGACGTCTGCGGGAACGGTCAGGATCATCGGCATCGACACGCCCGAACGCGGTGAGTGCGGCGACGTGCAGGCCGCCGCCGCGATCAGCGGAATGCTCTCGGCCGGCGACGCTGTCGAGTTGGGGGTCCCTGCGGGACAGAACGACCAGGACCGCCACGGACGGCTCATCCGGTACGTCGCGACCGCCTCGGGCGTCGACCTCGGCCTGATGCAGCTCGAAGCCGGCAACGCCGTCGCGCGGTACGACTCGCGCGACGGCTATCCCGCGCATCCGCGGGAGACGGCGTATCACGCATCACAGGTGGCTGCGCTCGGCCCGGACGGAGCAGTCGTCACGGTGGCATGCCGGCAGACCGCGCCGGTCGCGCCCCCGACGGGCGACGGCTGGTGGGAGCAGTACTCGTCGTGCACGAAGCTCAAGAAGAACAGCGTCGGTCACCCGACAGGACCGTTCAGCCGAGACGATCCCTCGCAGGCTGGGGCCTACGACTGGTTCGCGATTCGCACGGGGAACAACGGCGACGGCGACGGCGACGGGCTGGCGTGCGAGTGAACCGGTCGTTCCGCGTCGTGCCGCGTCACGACACGAGCGGGGGATGATGGGCGGGTGACGACCTCGACGACACCGGCGGTGGTCGTGCTCGACGGAGGGCTGTCCAACGCGCTCGCCGAACGCGGCCACGACCTCACCGACGAACTCTGGACCGCTCGACTGTTGCGCGACGCACCGGCCGAGATAGCAGCGGTGCATCGTGCGTACTTCGACGCGGGCGCCCAGGTCGCCACCACCGCCAGCTACCAGGCGAGCGTCGCGGGCTTCGAGCGCCACGGGATGACTCGCGCCGAAGCGGAGGCGCTCATCCAGCGGAGCGTGACGATCGCCCGCGAGGTGCGCGACGACGTCGCCGAGTCAGCCGGTGATGGAGCGGTGCGGCTGGTCGCGGCATCCGTCGGTCCGTATGGAGCGGTGCTCGCCGACGGGTCGGAGTATCGCGGACGGTACGGGGTGAGTCGCGCGGTGCTCCGCGACTTCCACGCCCCGCGGATGGAGCTGCTCGCGAGCGCCCAGCCCGACCTGCTCGCCCTGGAGACGATCCCCGACCTCGACGAGGTCTCGGTTCTCCTCGACCTGGTCGACGAGTTCGCGATGCCCGCCTGGCTGTCGTGCACGATCTCAGGGGCCCGACTGCGTGACGGCCATCCGGCCGCTGAAGCCTTCGCGCTGGCCGCCGGCCACGGGTCCCTCGTCGCCGTCGGCGTGAACTGCTGCGCGCCGGGCGATGTGCTGCCGGCGGTGCGGTCGGCCACCGCGGCGAGTGGCAAGCCCGCCATCGCCTACCCCAACTCGGGCGAGACCTGGGACGGCGCGGCGCGACGCTGGGTCGGAGAGCCGGGGTTCGACATGACGCTTCCGGCGGCCTGGGCAGACAACGGATCGACCTTCATCGGCGGATGCTGCCGGATCGGACCGTCGGCCATCGCAGCGATGTCACGGGCGCTGCACCGGCCGGTCGCGTAGCGGGGGCGGAGCCCTCTACCGCCGCGAGCCGCCCGACGATATCGTCGGGCCTTGACGTCTGGGGGCATACGTGAACGAGCCGACTGTCCATCGAGCGGAAGGCACGCGTCATCGAGCGCGCACAGTGTCGGCCGTCGCGATCGCCGTCCTGGCGGTCACCGGCTGTGCAGCCTCACCCGCCGCTGCTCCGTCGTCATCGGGTAGCGAGGGCGCGTTGTCCGCGGAGCTCCAGGAGAAGCTCCAGGCGGTGGTGGACGAGACCATGGCCGAGTACGACGTGCCCGGTGCGGTCGCGGGTGTCTGGATCCCGGACGAGGGGACGTGGACGACCGCCGCGGGCCTCGCAGACATCGCGGGCGGCACGCCGACGACCACCGACATGTCGTGGCCGCTGCGCAGCGTCACGAAGTCCTACACGGTGACCATGCTGCTCCAGCTCGTCGACGAGGGGCTCCTCACTCTCGACGACACGCTGGACCAGTACGTGGGCGGCGTCACCGACGGCGACCGGATCACTCTGCGCGAACTGGCGGGCATGTCCAGCGGCAACATCGACTACACGAACGAGGACTTCATCGCAGAGTTCCAGGTCGACCCGGAACGGATCTTCACGCTCGACGAGCTGAACGGCTTCGTGCTCGGTCAACCCGCGCAGTTCGAACCGGGCACTCAGCACGTCTACACGAACGCCAACACCAACCTCCTCGGGGCGGTGATCGAGGAGGTGACGGGGCAGTCGTTCGCCGACGTCTTGCAGGAGCGGATGCTGGATCCTCTCGGGCTGGATGCGACGAGGTACATCGTCGACGTCGCGACGTGGACGGAGCCGCATCCCCTCGGGTACGTCCCGGGCGACGAGCCGCGCGAGCCTCAGCAGCAGAACTTCTCGATCTTCGGGCCGGCAGGATCCATGGTGAGCACGCTGGAGGACGGTCGGGTGTGGGCCGAGGCGTTGGCGACCGGCGCGATGCTCGACCCGGCGACGCAGGCCGAGCGCCAGGTGGGCGCCCCTCTCGAAGTCGGTCCTCCGTACGACACATACGCCCTCGGCATCGGAGAGACCGCGGGGTGGTGGGGTCACAACGGCGAAGGGCTCGGCTACACGGCCGCGGTCTTCCACAATCCGGACACCGGTGCCAGCATCGTCGTCTTCATGAACGAATCGAACGTGGCGGACAAGGCTCATCCCGCGGATCAGACGTTCCGCCGCATCGCCGACATCCTGGAGAGCGAGACCACGCAGTGACCCGCAGCATTGTGCGAATCGGGATCGCGGCCCTGACCGCGGTGCTCGTCGCCGCGACCGCCACCGCCTGCACCTTCGATTCGCCCGCGCCCGCGGCCGCCGGAGGGGACGACGCGATCCCGTCAGCCGCGCTCGACGTGATGAACCAGCCGCGCTACGACAACGCCCAGTGGCTGATCTCGGTGACGGACCTCGACTCGGGCGAGGTCCTCATCGACCTGAATGGCTCGCAGATGGCGGAGCCGGCTTCGTTCACCAAGACCTACAGCGTCGGTGCCGCGTGGCTGAAGTGGGGCCCCGAGCACGTCATCACCACACCCGTGAAGCGCACGGCAGAGGTCGACGGCGCGACGCTGAACGGGGACCTCGTGCTGGTCGGCATGGGGGATTTCACCTTCGGCGGCCGGACCAAGCCCGACGGCACCGTCGACTTCACCGACCTCGACCACAACGACGCCAACCCGCTGCCGGGTGCCACGCTCACGACGGAAGACCCGCTCACTGCGCTGAACGACCTCGCGGCTCAGGTGAAGGCATCCGGAATCGACGCCGTGACGGGAACCGTCGTGGTCGACGACCGCCTCTTCCAGGGCACGCTCGCGGGCGAGCCCATCACGCCCATCGTCGTCAACCAGAACCTCATCGATGTGCTCGTCACGCCGGGCGCGGCGGGCGAGCCGGCGACGATCGAGATGACGCCCGCGGTCGCGCCGTGGCACATCGTCGGCACGGTGGCGACCGTCGCCCCCGGCGGCGACACCGAGATCGCGGATCCCGACTCCACGGGCGACGGCGCGATCACCATCAGCGGCACGATCGCCGCCGACAGCGAACCGGTCCTCAAGGTCTTCGCGCTCGAGGACCCGGCGTCGTTCGCGCGCACCGCCTTCATAGAAGCGCTCGTCCGGGCAGGAGTGAGCGTGGGCGGGGACCCGGTCGCCGTGAATTCGACGACCGCGCTGCCCGCGCAGGATCAGGTCGAGGAGCTCCCCACGGTGGCCGAGTTCGATTCGCTGCCGCTCGCGCAGCAGGCGACCTACGTCATGAAGATCAGCTACAACCGCGGCGCCCAGACCTATGTCTGCCTGCTCTCCGCGGAGGCCGGGGTCGCCGATTGCAGCGCCGGCCTCGCCGAGGTCGGCAAGCTGTGGGCCGAGGCGGGGCTCGACACCACCGGCATCTCGCTCGTCGACGGATCGGGGCTGAACGGCAACTACGTCACGCCGGCGAACGGGGTCGCCGCACAGGCGATCATGGCCGCACGGCCGGATGCCGACCAGTGGCGGGCGACGATGCCCATCCTCGGCGTCGACGGTTCGCTCGCGATGGTGCAGACAGACAGCCCAGCCGCCGGCAAGGTGTTCGCCAAGACCGGCACACTCGTCGGCGGCGATGCGGTCAACGACCGCTACCGGCTGAACACCAAGGCTCTCGGCGGGGTCATGGAGTCTGAGAGCGGTCGGAATCTGGCCTTCACGATCATCATGAACCAGGGATTCGCCGACGAGATCGATGGGGTCTTCGCCGCGAACGACGACGTCGGCGCGGTCGCGGCCGCCATCCAGCAGGAGTTCTGATCGACGCGACGGCGGGAGTCGAACCCGCAGCGCATCCGGGTATGAGCCGGTGCCCGGGACCACCCGGACCGTCGCGATGACCTCACGCTAGCTGCGCCCGGCGACACGCACGACGAGAATGACGGTCGGTGTCGCTGTGCGTCGACGTGTGACGAAACGCAGGGTGCGGCATCCGATCACAATTCAGCGAGGTACGCGCGAAGCTGCGCGACCACGAAGGCGTGGTCGTCAGCCTGGGGGAGGCCTGACACTCCGACCGTGCCGACGACGCCCACGCCCGCGATGGTCAGCGGGAACACACCGCCGTGCGCCGCGTACAGCCCCGGGTCGAGACGGGCGTCGACGTCGAAGTCCTTGCCGGCGGCGCGGAACGACTGGCCGACCCCGTACGACGACCGGCCGTAGCGGCGCGCGACGCGGGTCTTGCGCTCGAGCCAGCCGTCGTTGTCGGCGCTCGATCCCGGCAGGGCGGTGTGGAACACGCGGGCATCGCCGAGCGTGATGCCGATGACGATCGGAAGGCTTGCGGTCTCGGCGGCGGCGCGCATCCGAGTGCCGAGGGTCCACGCATCCGAGAGGTCGAAGCCGGGGAAGACCAGTTCACGCTCCTCGGACTCGATCCGGTCGAATATGCCCTGCGCCTCGTCGCTCATGCCGTCGAGCGTATCTCTCGATACGGCGCCGTTCACTGTGCAACAGGACAAGTCGGCGGCCGCTGGCGGCGGGTCGATTGTGCGGTCTGCTCAACCTGAGAATCGACCGTTGACTTGATGTGAATTGCCACATACGTTCGCCGAAGTGTCTCGCTTCCACCCCCAGAGCGAAACGGGACCATCCACACTCCAACCCCCAGTACGGAGAAAGTAGGACCCCCTTGTACCGACGTGTATTGGCGGTCGCCGCTGTCGTGGCGCTGTCACTCCCCACAACCGCGGCATTCGCCGCGCCAGACGACGACCCGTCGTCGCGATTCGACGAAGCCCCCACCCGGGGCCCCGTGAGCGCTACGGTCGAGCCGCTCAGCGCGAACTCGAACGGCGACGTGACCGTCGTCGTCGAGCTCGCGGGCGACCCGGTCGCGGTGGTCGAGGCCGAGAAGGGCCGCGAACTCAGCAAGTCCGAGCGCAGTGCCATCAAGAAGTCGCTCGAGAAGGTCCAGCAGCCCGTCGTGGGTGCTGTCGAGGCCGAAGGCGGCGCCGTCGAAGCCACGATGCAGTCTGCGTACAACGGCGTGCAGGCGACCATCCCGGCCGACGCGGTCGACGCTGTGGCAGCGCTGCCCAACGTCGTCGGCATCCACGCCGCGCGCACGTACACGATCGACAACGCGGTCTCGGTCCCGTATCTCGGTGTGCCGCAGGTGTGGCAGAACACCGGCTACACGGGCGAAGGCATCAAGGTCGCCATCATCGACACCGGCATCGACTACACCCACGCCAACTTCGGCGGCCCGGGCACGGTCGAGGCCTACCAGGCGGCCAACGCCGCCGAGACCGAGGCGGCCGACCCGGCGCTGTTCGGTCCGAACGCGCCGCGCATCAAGGGCGGCTGGGACTTCGTCGGCGACGACTACAACGCCAACGAGGACGGCAGCGTCCCCAAGCCCGACGCCAACCCGCTCGACTGCAACGGCCACGGCAGCCACGTCGCCGGCACCACCGGCGGCAGCGGCGTCACCACCGACGGCGCGACCTACACGGGCGCGTACGACGAGTCCACCGCGTCGCAGCCGTGGAAGATCGGCCCCGGCGTCGCGCCTGAGGTCGACCTCTACGCCCTGCGCGTGTTCGGCTGCGACGGCTCGACGAACGTCACCACCGCCGCCATCGACTGGGCCGTCGCCAACGACATGGACGTCATCAACATGTCGCTCGGCTCGAGCTTCGGCCGTGCCGACGACCCCGAGGCCGTCGCCGCCGCCAACGCCATCGGCGCGGGCGTCGTCGTCGTCGCCTCGGCCGGCAACTCCGGACCTGCCCCGTACATCGCGGGCTCGCCCGGCAACGGCGAGGGCGTCATCTCGGTCGCCGCGGTGGACAGCACCGCGAGCTTCCCCGGTGCCACCGTCACGGTGAACGGCGTGGCCGTCTCGGCGATCAACGCCAACGGCGCCGACCTGGCCGGCCTGCCCGGCATGACGGTCGTGCGACTGGCCGACAACCCGGCCACGGCCGAGAACGAGGCACTCGGCTGCTCGGTCGCGGCGTACACCAGCAACGGTGTGGCACCGGGTCTCAACCAGCTCGCCGTCTCGGAGCGAGGCACGTGCGCGCGCGCTGCGCGGCCGATCTTCGCGGAGCAGGCCGGTGCCGCTGCCGCCCTCATGGTGAACAACACGAACGACTACCCGCCGTTCGAGGGTGTCATCACCGAGAACCCCGACAACGGTGACCCGTTCAACGTCACGATCCCGTTCCTCGGCGTCCGCATGTCGGACGGCCCGAAGTTCGTGTCGAGTGCTCCGGCGACCATCGCCGCAGCCGACCTCGCCAACCCCTCGTTCCGCGGCTACGCCTCGTTCTCGTCGAACGGCCCGCGCAGCGGTGACAGCGGTGTGGCTGTGGATGTCGCGGCGCCGGGCGTCTCGATCGTCTCGACCGGCGTCGGCACGGGCAACGGCCCGGCCACCATCTCGGGCACGTCGATGGCCGCCCCGCACGTTGCGGGCGTCGCTGCTCTCGCCGTCCAGGCCCACCCGGGCTGGAAGGCCGGCGAGGTCTCCGCAGCCGTCGTGTCGTCGGCCGATCCGGAGAAGGTCGCGGGCCAGCAGATGACCCGCGGCGGAGTCGGACTCGTCGACGCCGCGCAGGCTGTCGCGACGAAGGTCACGGCGACCGGCGACGCGTTCCGCACCGACAGCGGCTGGCTCCGTGAGACGGCGCTCAACTTCGGGTTCCAGGAGTCGTCGCTCGGCTTCGCGGGGCTGAAGACGATCACCATCACGAACCACGGCGACACGGCCGTCACCTACAAGGTGAGCTCGGCTCCGTCGGCGCAGTCCGAGAAGGCGACGCTCACGTTCAACCGCAGCTCGGTGAAGGTCCCCGCCAAGGGCAAGGCGACGGTCATCGTCGGCCTCACCGCGGCCGCCGACGCGGTCGGCTCGTCGACGGTCGATCCGTTCGCCCAGTACGAGTTCTCGGGCGACGTCGTCCTCACGTCGGACGCCTCGACGCTGCGTGTGCCGTACCTGATGGTTCCGCGTGCCGACAGCCGCGTCGCCTCGAAGACCGGCGCGCTGTTCGGCAAGAAGGAGACGGTTGCCGACGCCGGCAAGGCGGTCAAGCTGACCAACACGATCGGCGCCCAGACCGCAGGCGCGGACTTCTTCACGTGGGGTCTCAGCGACCCGAAGGACGTGTCGAAGAAGCTCAACGACACCGGCATCGACCTCGCGTCGGCGGGTGTGCAGTCGTTCCCGCAGCCTGACGGCGACCAGGTGCTCGTGTTCGCGGTGAACACGCACTCGCGCTGGTCCAACGTGTCGAGCAACGAGTTCGACGTGGTGATCGACCGCAACGGCGACGGGAACCCCGAGGCGATCGTGTTCTCGGCCGACTCCGGTCTGGTGCGCACGGGCTCGGTCAGCGGCCGCTCCGAGGTGTTCATCAGCACGCCGCAGGGTCTGCTCGCCGCGGGCTTCTACGCCACGGCGCCGACCGACAGCAGCACGATCATGCTGCCGGTGTGGGCGAGCGACCTGGGGCTCACCGCAGCCGCCGGCTCGTTCGACTACACGGTCGCGAGCTACTCGATCACCGACACGGCCCTCTTCGACGAGATCGAGGGTGTCGCGAAGTACAACCCGTGGTCGCCGGCGCTCGAGAACGGCCAGTACGCCGAGGTGCCGCGCAACGGCACCGTCACGGTGGACGTCGCCGTCGACGGTGACGCGTACGCGACGCAGAAGCCGCTCGGTGTGATGGCGGTCGTGCTCGACAACAAGTCGGGTACGAGCGAGACGGTCCTCGTCAAGACGAAGTAGCCTTCCGCAGTCGCACGAGGGCGGCACTCCCGGAAGGGGGTGCCGCCCTCGTCGTCTGGTTGAGTCGAGCGGATGCTGCGCTCAGGCCTCGCAGAGCACGGGTGCGTCGCCGCGGCCGAAGCGGTAGTCGTAACTCATCCCGTCGACCTCGACGACGACGCGCATCCCGTCGACGACGGCCTGTGTGTACGACATGCCCGGCTTGGGGCAGCCGAGCGCGCCGTTCGGCCACGTCACAGCCTCGGCGCTGACCAGCACCGGCTCGCCTGCCACCCCGCGCTCCGCGAGGTCGGTGGCGAGGGCATCCCACTTCTCCGGCGACACGTCGGCAGGGGTGCCCGACGGGCCGACGGGGCCGGGCGTGGTCGTCGCGAACGGCGGGCGGCTCGATGAGGGGGTGGTGGGGTCGGTCATGGGTCCTCCGGTGGAGCAAGCGGTGAGCAGGAGCAGGAGCATCCCTCCGGCGCCCGCGAGGATGGCTCGGCGCATGTCACTCCTTCCGTCGGCGCCAGCGTAGGTGCGCGTCCTGCGAGCCCGCTGTGCCGGAAGCCGCCCCCGAACCTCGGGACCGCTCGCCTGTCACGAAATGCCGCCATGCGTGGCCCTTTGTGACAGGTGAGCAGGACGACCGCTGGCTCCCCTGTCACGAAATGCCGCCGCGGGCGGCGCGATGTGACAGGCGAGCAGCGACCGGCTCGTCAGTCGGGGGTCGGCGTGCGCGGGCGTGGCGCGGCTCCGCGGGGCGGAGGCGGAGGCGCGTCGATCGCGCGCAGCATCCGCTCCAGCGACTCTCTCAGCTCGGACCGGCCGGGCTCCTGCAGGTCGGTCGTGTACTCGACGCCCGGCGGGATCCACATCAGCCCGTACATCGTCTCGCGCCAGTCGGCACCGCCGACCGGCCACCGCGTGCGGGTGTCGTCCTCGGCCTCGGCGCCCTGACCCCATTGCCCGAAGTACTCGCGCATCACGTCGAGCGGCAGCTCCATGACGGCGTCCGCTTCCACCTTCTGCCGCACCCACGACCGCGCGACGACGATGAACTCCTCGATCTGCTCGGGTGTGAGCGGGCGCGGCTCGAACAGCACGCGCGTGTGCTCGACGTCGGCGAGACGGTCGACGCGGAACGTGCGCCAGTCGTCCTTCTCGAGGTCCCAGCACAGCAGGTACCAGTGGCGGTCCGCCGGGGCGAGCGCGTGCGGCTCGACGCGGCGCCGCGTGACCTCGCCCGACGCGGCGGTGTACGTGAACCGCACCCGCTCGTGGTCGCGGGATGCGAGCGCGAGTTCGCCGAGCACATCGCTCGACACCGCGGCGCCCGCGTTGAGCCCTGCCGGCTGCACCGTCTCGGCGAGCGCGTTCACCCGTCGCCGCAGCGGTGCGGGCAGCACCTGCTCGAGCTTCGCGAGGGCGGTGATCGTCGTCTCGGGACCGGAGACGAGGCGCTGGGATGCCGCGACCCGCAGCCCGATCGCCATCGCGACCGCCTCTTCATCCGTGAGCAGGAGAGGAGGGACCGCGCTTCCCGCTTCGAGGCGGTATCCGCCCGCGGCACCCGGCGACGACTCGATGCGGTACCCCAGGTCGCGCAGGCGCTCGACGTCGCGGCGAACGGTGCGCTCGGTGACGCCGAGGCGCTCGGCGAGCTCCGAACCCGGCCAGTGACGGTGGGTCTGGAGCAGATTGAGCAGCGAGAGGGCTCGCGTGGTCGTATCGGACATGTCCTCAAGATTGCCCTATGACGCGGACAGGATCCGTCCGCAATGCTTTCTACCCTTGCTGCATGGCGAATGAACCGATCATCGAAGCGCAGGGGCTGACCAAGCGCTTCGCCGTCAAGAAGAAGACCGTCGAGGCGGTCACCGACCTCACCTTCCAGGTTGCGCGCGGCGAGCTCGTGGCGTTCCTGGGACCCAATGGCGCGGGCAAGTCGACCAGCCTGCGCATGCTCACCACCCTCATCCCTCCGACCGACGGCACGGCGCGGGTCGTCGGCTTCGACATCCTGAAGCAGCCGGCCGATGTGCGGGCGCGGATCGGCTACGTGGGTCAGTTGACCAGTGGCAGCTTCTCGCAGCGCGCCCGCGACGAGCTGCTCAGTCAAGGTGCGTTCTACGGCATGTCGAAGCAGGCGAGCCGGGCGCGGGCCGACGAGCTGATCGAGTCGCTCGATCTCTCCGGGTTCGCGAACCGCTCGGTGCAGCAGCTGTCGGGCGGGCAGAAGCGACGGCTGGACGTTGCGCTCGGGCTCATGCATGCGCCGCCACTCATCTTCCTCGATGAGCCGTCGACCGGCCTCGACCCGCAGAGCCGGGCCAACCTGTGGCAGCACATCCTCGAGCTGCGCGTGAAGTACGGCACGACCGTGTTCCTCACCACGCACTACCTCGAGGAGGCCGACCGCTACGCCGAGCGTGTCATGGTCATGGACAAGGGGCGGGTCATCGCCGACGACACCGCCGCCGCGCTGAAGGCGAACCTGGCCGGCGATCTGCTGACGTTCGGCTTCGCCGGCGAAGCGGATGCCGCAGCCGCCGTCGCGGTCATCCAGCGGCTCACCGACCGCGAGGTGCGCGCCGACGGCGCGGACGTCACTCTCACGGCGCCCGACGGCGACGCCCTGCTGCCGACCGCGGTGCGTGCGCTCGACGCCGCGGGCATCACGGTGCAGCGGGCGACCGGCGTTCCGCCGACCCTCGACGACGTGTTCCTCGCCCTGACGGGACGCACGCTGCGCGAGGCGGGCGAGGGCGTGGCGGAAGAGACAGAGGAGAGCACGGATGCCTCGCCCGAGGCATCCGTCATGGAAGGAGTCCAGCGATGACCGCGACCGAGATCCGGCCTGACACGGCCGTGCGCGCGAACCCCGCCCGCGACACCTGGAACGTGCTGACCCGCGAACTGAAGCCCGTTGCGCGCGACCCGTTCACTCTGATCTTCAGCCTCGTGCAGCCCCTCGTGTTCCTCGGGCTCTTCGCGCCGCTGCTGATCGGCTCGTCGGGCGCGCCGGTGGGCGAGACCCTGCAGTGGTTCGTGCCTGGTGTGCTCGTGATGATCGTGCTGTTCGGCACCGGTGCGACGGGGTCGAATCTTCAGTACGAGATGATGACGGGCTCACATGAGCGCACGCTCGTCGCACCGCTCGCGCGGTCGTCGCTGCTGGTGGGCCGCGCGCTCAAGGAGATCGCGCCGATCGTGGTCCAAGCGCTCATCATCGTGCTGATCGCCTGGCCGTTCGGCTTCACCATCAACGTCCCCGGCCTGGTCATCGGTCTCGCGCTGCTCGCGGTGTTCGGCGTCGGGCTCGGCTCGCTGTCGTACACGCTCGCGCTGAAGACCAAGGACCGCGAGTGGCTGTTCTGGGGCGTGCAGCAGACGCTGATCTTCCCGTTGCTGATCCTGTCGGGCATGCTCCTTCCGCTCGACGACGGCCCGGGCTGGATGAAGGCGGTCTCGACCGTGAACCCGGTGAACTGGGTGGTGCAGGCCGAGCGCGCGCTCTTCGCCGGAGACCTCGCGGCGGTCGAGGTGCTGTGGGGCTGGGTCGCCGCGCTGGTGCTCGCCGCGCTCGGCCTGTGGGCCGGCATCCGGGCGATGCGCAAGAGCAGCTGACCCGGTCCCCGGACGATCCGCGGGCGCCGAGTTGCCAGTGCTGGCGGGAACGCGCGAGCGAAACCCGCCAGGACCGGCAACTCGCCCGTGGGTTCCGGGCGCCGGCTCAGGCCGGCAGCGCTGAGCCGGACGGAACCGACGCGAGTTCCGTCTGTGCGACGGAGACACGATCGCCGCCGGCCATCTTCGCCTCGTACATCGCGTGATCGGCCGCGCGGATGAGCTGGTCCATCACGGCAGCCCCGTCGTTGCCGACGGTGACCACGCCGATGCTCGCGGTGATGGCGAGCTCAGAGGGCAGTCCGTCGTACGGCTCGGCGATGGCGGCGCGGATGCGCTCCGCGAGGGCGACGGCATCCCCGGCGCTCTCCACCGCCGCGACGGCGATGAACTCGTCCCCGCCGAAGCGTCCGACCACGTCGGACTGTCGCGTGACGTCACGCAGGCGCTGCCCCGTCTCACGAAGCAGGGCGTCTCCGGCCGCGTGGCCGAGGAGATCGTTCACCGCCTTGAAGCCGTCGAGATCGATGAAGATGACGGTGAGGGCCGACTCGGCGTGGAAGAGCGTACGCGTCACGTCTTCCTCGATCAGCCGCCGATTCGGGAGTCCGGTGACCTCGTCGTGCATCGCTGCGCGGCGCAGCGTGTCTTCCAGGCGGATCCGGGCGATCGCCTGGGCCGCTTGATTCGAGAGCGCGTCGGCCAGCGGGACGGCCTCTTCGTCGAACTCGCGCGGGTGGTCGAAGAAGCAGACCATCGAGCCGACGGCGTCACCGTGGGAGTGCATCGGCGAGGCGATCGCGGCGTGCACCCCACCGGCATGGAAGACCTCGCTCATGCCGGGCACGTAGGAGTCCGCTTCGTCAGGCGAGCGCACGATCAGCACCTCGCCGCCGAGCATCGTGATGGTGCCGGTCGGACGGAGGCCTTCCGGCCAGTGAGCCGCGAGCGGATTCGTCCCGGCGGCCTGGAACACTCCGTCGGGTCCGCTGATGTGCACGCTGACGGCACTCGCGGCGAACGCTCGCTGCGCCACGTCGACCAGCAGCTCGGCGGCATCGAGCTCCGATCGCACGTTGCCGAAACCGACGGCTGCGTTGAGCAGGATCTGCAGTCGATGCCGGCCGCGCTCGGTCTTCGCCTCCGCGCCCCGGAATCCGAGATTGAACGCCGAGCGCGTCGAGACGTCGTAGACCGCGATCCGTTCCACGCCGGAGTCGATCTTGCCGAGAGAGCCGACGACGACGGGGCGCACGACTCCTGACACACCGTGGAGTGTGGCGTCGGTGGGACGCTGGCCGCCGGAGCCGGAGAACGGCATCCGCAGCGTGAGGACTGCTCCGAGGGGATGTCCGACGACCTCGTCGCGGTCGCAGTTGAGCCACTCCAGAACCTGGGAGTCGGCGTCCACGATCATCGCGTCCTGATCGACGGCGATCTGACCGCAGGTCGCCAGGCCGAGCGTGCCGCTGTTCACGAGAGCCTCCGGCTTCTGCACCGCGAGCGGTGCGTCGTGACGAGACGGCGGTGAGGACGTCGCGTTGAGCAGGAGAAGTTCTCCCGCTCTTCCGATATTACGTCAAGTTAGCTAAGATGGCTAATTATTAGATGGTGAAGTACTTGCTTCCCCCCAGCGTGAGAGAGAATGGCCGCATGGTGAACGGGACACCGGAGTGGACGCTCGGGCTTGCGCTGCGCCAGTACCTCGATGCGCGCAATGCCGCGATGATCGCCGCTCGCGTCAGCCTCGGCATCAGCGACACCGATGCCCGGGCCCTGCTGTACATCGTCGGCAACCCCGGCACGCGGCCGACCGCGCTCCGCGAGTACCTCGGGATCACGTCAGCCGGCGTGACCACCCTGATCGACCGGCTGGTCGAACGTGGCCTGGTTCGGCGCGATGTCGACCCCGACGACCGTCGCGTGAACCGCATCACGGCCACGATCGACATCGCCGCAGACCCGTGGTCGGTCCTCAACCGGTTCGACGACGACTTCGACGTGGCCGTCGGGGCCGCCGATCAGGTCCTCGTCGGCCGATCGGCCGAGCTGCTGAAGTCGCTCACCGAGGCCACTGTGGGCACGCGGCACTGACGCCACTCAGGCGACGTCGGTGCCTTCGTACGCGCGCGACTTCTCCTCGAGGAAAGCGCACAGGTCCGAGACTGCGGCGAGCTCGGCCGACAGCTCGAGCAGCCCCGCCGGGTCGAGCACCAGGATCTCCTCGCGGGGTTCCATCGTCGCGACCCACCCGGACGCATCCTGCGTCGCCGGCTGGATGAAGACGCCGGTCGGAGCGTGACCGAGCCGCACGATCACCAGCCCGGTGTTCGCCCCGCCATCTCCGTCCTGAACGGTCACGCGCGCGGCATCCGCCAGTGGTCTGCCGAGCGCGCGGTACTCGGCGAGCCAAGACTCCAACGTCTCCAGATTCCGAAACGCCATCGCGATCCTCCCGCCACAGCTGCGACGTGAAGATTATAGAGAACGCGGCCTTCGTGCGCCGAGGACCGCACACCCCATCCGGAATGCGCATCGATGGCGCGAGCGCGGAATCTACCCGATACCCGCCCGCCGCGCGCGCGGTTGCAATCGCGTCGCAGAACGGGTGGTCTAGGGGGGTGCTCACGTCCGAAGACCTCGCCGCCGACCTGGCGGCCGCGGTCGGCGGTCCCGAGATCTACGCCGTCTACCAGCCGCAGGTCTCCCTCGAGACGGGGTCGATCGTGGCCGCTGAAGCGCTGTGCAGATGGGAGCACCCGAGTTACGGCGATATCGATCCCGAAACGATGATCGCGGTCGCCGAGCGCAGCGGCGTGATCCACGCGCTCGGGCGGAGGATGCTCGCCGAGGGCCTCCGTGCACAGGCCGAGTGGCACGAGAGCAGTCGTCCGTGGGCTGTCGCCGTGAACGTCTCGCCGCTGCAGTTCGCCGACGACTCGTTCGCCACGCACGTCGCGGAGGAGTACCGGCGCCGCAGAGCAGCGAGCGGGGCACTCATCGTCGAGCTCACCTCGGACGAGGCGGTCGACGACCCCGTCGTGCTCGCGCAGTTGCGCTCGCTCGGCGAGATCGGCGTGGAAGTCTCGCTCTCCGGCTACGGCGAGGGCTCGCTCCCTTTCCAGTCCGTTCCCCGTCCGCCGCTCACGGAGGTCAAGATCCCCGGTCGTCTCGTGCGGTCGGCGGATGGTCCGGCGCTCGCCTCGCTGCGCGAAGCGGTCACGATCGCACACGATGCCGGTCTCCGCGTGGTGGCCGAGGGTGTCGAGACCCTGACCCACCTCGATGTCGCCGTAGAGCTGGGCTGTGATCGCGTGCAAGGCTTCCTCATCCGGCATCCGGACTCCGAGATCGCCTTCCCGGGCAGCGGTGCGCCGAACTGATCCCGGGCCCGGGCGGCCCGCCTACGAGGAGGCTGTCCAGGGCTCCCTCGACGAGTCAAAAGCACTGGTCCGGGCGATGTAACTTAGTCCAATGACGACGGCGCGACGGCGAGGCATCCTCGCTGTCATCACCGCTCTCGTGCTGCTCGCCCTCGGAACCGGACTCGGCGCCGCTGTGAGCGACGCGCTCGGCATCCGCACCGAGCCGGCCGAGCAGATGTCGCCCGCTGCTCCGACCGCACCCGACATCGCCGACCCGGTCGCGCCGCCGTCGCTCGGCGCCGTTCGCGCGCCGGACTCGCCCCGTGTCGAGGCTGCGGTGGACGAGCTGCGCAGCGCGATCGACGCCGCCTCGGAACGCCGAGGATCGGTGACGATCACCGTCGCCGTCATGGAGGAGGAGAGCGAGCCAGACGACGGAGAGATCCCGGAGCCGGACGGATATCGTCTGACCGGGGACGCCTCCGCCCTCCGGATCGATGCCGATGCCGACGCGGGGGCTGCCAGAGCGCTGTATGAGCTCGCTGTCCGGGTACGCGCCGCTGCGCCGCTCACCGACCTGATCGGCGAGCACGCACCGTCGCGCCTGCCGTTCCGCATGGTCGACATGGGCGCAGTGGGCGTCGAGCCCGACCCGGCCGCCTGGGAGCCCGGCACCGACTACTCGCACGCATCGAAGGCCTTCGCCCAGGTGCTGCTCCCCGAGCCTCCCTACATCGACGAGGCCGCGCTCGCCGAGGCGTTCGCCGACTTCGACGAGTTCGTGCGGCACTCGCTGGCCAACGGCTACAACGCCGTGGCTTTTCCCGGATTCATCGAGTTCGTCGCGTTCGACGAGGTCGCCGACGGCGTCGTCTACACGCCGGGTGACGCGCACCGCGCACAGGCGCTCGCGCTGCGCGACGCATTCGGCCCGTTCTGGCAGCACGCCGACGAGCTCGGCATGGACGTGTTCCTGCGCACCGACATGCTCACGCTCACGACGCCGCTCGAGGACTACCTCGTCGACACACTCGGGTCGCTCGACACAGAGAACCCGGCGCTCTGGGACGTGTACGCGGCCGGACTCGATGAGCTCTACGCGGCCGAGCCCGCGCTCGACGGCATCCTCATCCGTATCGGCGAGGCGGGCGAGGTCTACGACGTCGAGGGCTGGGACTACTACTCGCAGCTCGCGGTGCGCACTCCGACCGCGGTGCGGGCAATGCTCGACACCCTCAGTGCGCAGGCCGAGGCATCCGACCGGGAAGTGATCTTCCGCACGTGGAGCGTCGGCGTCGGAGCCGTCGGCGACATGCACACCAACCCGGTCTCGTACGAGGAGGTGCTCGGCGGCATCGACTCGCCGGCGCTCATCGTTTCGACGAAGTACACCCTCGGCGACTTCTACAGCTGGCTGCCGCTCAACGACACGCTCGAGCAGGGGCAGCAGCGGCGCATCGTCGAGTTCCAGTCGCGCCGCGAGTTCGAGAACTTCGGCGCCTTCCCGAACGACCTGGGGCGTGAGTACCAGTACGCGCTGCAGACCCTGCTGGCCGCCAACGACCGCATCGAGGGTGTGTGGGTGTGGACGCAGGACGGCGGTCCGTGGCGTGCCGGCCCCATGACGCTGTACCTCAAGGCGGGGTTCTGGCAGCTCTACGAGCTCGACACGGTCGTGGCCGCTGCGCTCGCGCGCGATCCCGACACCGACGTGGCCGACGTGACCGCGGCCTGGGCGCGGCAGTGGTTCTCCGACGACCCCGAGACCGTGGCCACGATCGTCGACGCGATGGACCAGTCGCGCGAGGCGATCGAACAGGGCCTCTACATCGAGCAGTTCGCCGACCAGCGCGTGTTCGCCATCGGACTCGAGCCGCCGCCCATGATGTGGATCTTCGAGTGGGACATCCTCACCGGCGACTCCGCGGTGCTCGACGTCCTCTACGCGATCGCCCGCGACGCGACCGGCGGCGACATCGATCAGGCGATCGCCGGAGGCGAGGAGGCCGTCGCGACGGTCGAGCGCATGCGCGAGGCGGTGGCGGGGACGGATGCCGCGACTTGGCGCGACCCCGCACTGCGCGACGCCTTCACCGGCACTCTCGATTACGAGGCCGACGTGCTGCGGCTGCTTGCGGCGTACCGAGCGATGATCCTGCACCAGGGGGAGTGGCACGACACGCTGTCGCCCGATGCCTACGCCGCGTGGGACGCGGACCGGGCCGCGTTCGAGGCGCTCGCGGCCGCGCACCTGGAGACGTACGAAGGCGACATCGACTACCCGGCGTACAACCTCACCGCCGCGCAGCTCGGTGTGGAGCGCGCGGAGCGCGACCTGCTGATGTCGTGGCTCGCTCGCATCCTGCTCGCACTCGCGATCGCGTGGGTCGTGATCGGGATGCTCGCGGCCCGGACGAGCCTGGTGCGCCGGCCGGGCGCGGCCGCAGCCCGCGCGTCGTGGATCGCGTCGACGCGACCGTGGCGGGCGCGTGAATCGACGCTCGGCATGCTCGAGCTCGATCGCTGGCTGCTGCTGATCGTGCCGGCCGCGCTGCTCGTGGCGACGCGCGCGGTGCAGACGTCATTTCTGTCGTGGACGCACCTCGCCGTCGTCTTCGCGGCGTGGGCGGTGTTCGCGCTCGTCGTGCGGATCCTCGTCGGCCGGCGCTCGCCGTGGCCGGTCATCGCCGCGGTCGGCGGCGTGATCATGCTGCGGTGCATCGTGACGCTCATCGCGCTGTCACTCACCGGTCCGGGCGGGTACTGGTTCGCCTTCTGGACCGAGCCCGCCTTCCGCACCGCCTACATCGCGGTCGCCTTCGCGCTGTTCGTGTGGGTGTTCGTCGCCGCCGGCTGGGCGCTGGCGGCGCAGGTGCGTGCGCGGCGTGCGACCGGCTTCGTGCTGGCGGCGATCGGGGCCGGGCTCGCCCTGCCCGCAGTCGTCGTCGGGGCGATCGGCCTGGAGCGCGCGCTCACCCTGTGGAACGACGAGATGGGCCTCCTGCCGTGGGGTCTTGCGCGCATCCTCGGCATCACGACGTATCTGGAGATCCCGCCCGAGACGCCGTGGATCGCGGCGGCCGTCGGCGGGGCGCTCGTCGTCGTCGGGCTGCTGCTCGCGATGCCGTGGAAGCGGCGGGAGGACGAGGCATCCGTCCCCTCCTGAGACGGAGCCGCGGGTCGCGCGTAGTCAGCGTACGAGGAGCTCGCCGCTCGTGATGGGGACCGCCCACCGGTTGCTCGGGGGCGGGAACGCACAGGTGTAGTGGTCCGAGAACGCACAAGGCGGCAGGTAGGCGCGGTTGAGATCGACCTCGACGCACCCTGCGGCGTCGGGCGCCGCGAGGCGGAGGAAGCGGAACTGGTAGCTCTCGGTGCCGCTGGTCGCATCGGAGAAGGCGGCGAAGAACGACCCGTCGTCCTCCTGCTCGACAGTCAGCTCGAGCTCCGCTCCGTCGAGCTCGAAGGTCACCGCGCCCGGGTAAACGATATCGTCGCGTCGGCCGTCGACCGTCTGTCGCTCTGCCGCGCGGGGCGTCGCTGCGAACTCGCCGCGCACGTGGAATGCGGGATCGTAGGCAGCGCGCACGATCGCCGAGATGCCGCGCCGGGACGGGGCATCCGGATCCCACGCCCGCAGCGCGATCGCACCGTCACGGTCGACGGCACGCAGCATCAGGTCGCCGAAGTACATCGCCTCGCCCCGTCGCAGGCGGACGTCGGCCGGCGTCTGGCGTCCGGCGGCGGCGGTGCCGTCGGCACGCCACCAGCCGGGAACGCCGTCGTACTCGCGCTCGACGTCGTCGAGCCAGTGGGTGGCAGCGAGCGCGGCGATGCCATGCGGGGCCCAGACGGCGGCATCCCTCGTCGCGGTCCAGCGGTCGTGCGCGGCGTTCATGCGTCCCATCCTCGTGGTCGATGACGGCGAGTGTCGAACCGATACATATTGTTACACCATCGAAATCTGAGTATGAATAGCATCCTCCTATGGACAGCATTGATGCGCCGGAGATCGATGCACTGACGCGTGCTCTCGATGTCCACTCGCTGCGGATCCTGGTCGCGATCGACCAGGAGGGGTCCATCAGCGCCGCCGCCCGTGCGCTCGGCTTCACTCAGCCGACGATCACCCAGCACGTGCAGCGGCTCGAAGCGCGGCTCGGCGCCACCCTCGTCGCCCGCACCGCCCGAGCTGCGACCCTCACTCCCGTCGGCGCGCTGCTGGCGCAGCACGCACCGCGCATCGACGCCAGCCTCACCGCCGCGGCGACCGAGCTGGCGCGCGTCCTCGGCAGGAGGGCGGGAGTCGTCCGCATCGCCGCGCCCGTCGAGTGCGTGGCGCACGTCATCGCACCGGCCTTCGCACGCCTGGCGGCCGAGATCCCGGGGATCGAGGTATCGGTCCACGAGACCGACGACACGACTGCGGCTCTCGAGCTGGTGCGCGGCGGTCGGGCCGACGTCGCCGTCACGATCGATGTTGCCGCCGCCGGTAGCCGCCGCCGCCCGGCGCCGCGCCGTGCCGGCGCGCGCTCGACGTTCCTCTTCGCCGAGGAAGTCGTCGCTCTCACCGTCGCCGACGCGGATGCGCCGGCCGGCCGTCTCGACCCCCGCGCGCTGAGCGGCTTGCCCTGGATTCGCGGGCGCGGCACGTGCAGTGACGTCGTCGCGGAGGCGATCGGCCGCATCGAGCGCGCCGATGACATCGTCACCGGCCGCCCCGACGCCGCGATCGCATTGGCCGCCCACGGTGTCGGCACGGCGTTCGTCGCCGAGTCCGACCTCGCCGGCATCACGTTGCCGAACGGGCTTCGCGCCCTCGGCCTCTCGCCGTCGTTCACCCGCCGGACATCGGCGACGACCCTGCTCGAGGCCGCGGAGATCCCCGCTGTCGCCGCCGCCATCCGCACGCTCGCATCCCACCGACCCACCACGGCGGAAGTCGAGGCCACTTTCGACGCCCGTCGGCGCAGCGAGAGCCATCGCGCCAGATTCCGCACCGCCGCACCCCTACCCGAGGAGAACCCCGCCATGCCGTTCCCGTCCACCGCTCGCCTGGCGCAGGCCGCCACGGTCGCCGCAGCGAGCGCGCTGCTGCTGACCGCGTGCGCAAGTGCCACGCCCGAGAACACCACCGCCCCCGACTCCGGCGCCGAGATCGAGCACATCACGGTCGCGCTGCCCGGCTCCCTGTCGAGCCTCTACGTCGGCCAGGAGGCCGGCATCCTCAACTACTACATCGCGTCCATCGCGCAGGAGGGCCTCGTCTCCATCGACGCGCAGGGCCGGGTGCAGCCCGGCCTCGCCGAGTCCTGGGAGCAGACCGACGAGCTCACCTACGTCTACGAACTGCGCGACGATGCCTCGTTCCAGGACGGCACCCCGGTCACCGCCGACGACGTGGTGTTCAGCCTCGAGCAGGCGCGCGATGAGACCAGCTCGCCGGGCCTGGCGTACTACCTCACCAACGTCGACACGATCGAGAAGACCGGCGACGCCGAGGTGACGATCACGCTGACGGAGCCCGATGCGGCGTTCGCGTCGAACATGAGCACCGGCGGCGCGGCCTTCGTCACCTCGAAGGCGTTCTGGGAGGAGCACGACGGAAAGGTCGGCACGCCCGACGCACTGCTGCTCGGATCGGGCCCCTACCAGGTGACCGAGTTCGCGCCCGACTCGCACGTGACCTTCGAGCGTGTCGACACGTGGTGGGGCGAACTGCCGAAGGTCAAGGAGATCACGGTCAACTTCGTGCCCGACGAGTCCACGCGACTTCTCGCGGCGCAGTCGGGCGATGTCGATGTGGCCTTCAACGTCCCGCTGGCGCAGTCGCCGCAGTGGGAGAACCTCGACACGATGCGCGTGGACTACGTCAACGACCTGTCGTACGTGGGCCTCTACTTCAACACCAATGTCGCGCCGTTCGACGACCCGAAGGTGCGTGAGGCGTTCGCCCACGCGGTCGACCGAGAGGCGTACGTCGACAAGCTCCTGCGTGGCCACGGCGAGGCCGCGACAGCCATCATGACGCCCGAGTCGCTCGGTGCCGCCTTCGACGCCGAGGAAGCGCGCGACGTGCTCGCCGACATCCCTCAGTGGGACTACGACCTGGATGCCGCGAAGGCCGCGCTCGCCGCGTCGTCCGTCCCCGACGGGTTCGAGGCCGAGCTGCTGACCCCGAACACCGGCCCGCAGCTGGGCACGGCCGCGCAGGCCCTCGCGCAGAACCTGGAAGAGGTCGGGATCACGCTGAAAGTCCGTGAGGTGCCGATCGAGGAGTGGCTCGCGAGCCTGGACGCCTCGTCCGACCACGGTGTCAACCTGATGTGGTACTTCTCGACGCTCGGCGACCCGGCCGAGGTGCCCAGCTACCTCCTGGGCGCCGGCAACCCCGCCGGGTATGACAACCCCGCGATCGTCGACCTGATCGCACAGGCGGGCGCGGCCTCCGACCCCGCAGCGCGCATCGACCTGCTCGTGCAGGCCGAGACGCTGCAGGCCGAGGACGCGATCAACGTCCCGCTGTGGTGGGGCCAGTCCGCCACGGCCTTCGCGAAGAACCTGGGCATGAACGACTACAGCTCATTCGCCTTCATCTCTTCGTGGCCGACCCAGCTGTACCGGGCGGGTCAGTGACCCAGCCCCTCCCCGTCCGAGCGCGCGCATCGCGGTACCGGTCCGTGGGCCGGCTGCTGGTGGTGCGCGTGCTCGGCGTGCTCGCCGTGCTGCTCGTGCTGTCGGTCGTCATCTTCTCCCTGATGCACCTTGCTCCCGGTGACATCGTCAAGAACCTGCTCGGCAATCGCCCGACCTCGCCGGAGGCGGTGGCGGCGATCCGCGAGCAGTACAACCTCGACGACCCGGTGTGGCTGCAGTACCTCAAGTGGCTCGGCGCCTTCCTCGTCGGCGACCTGGGCCAGTCCATCCGCCTCCAGGTCCCCGTCGCGGACGCCATCGGCCAGCGTGTGGGCCTCACACTGACCCTCTGCGCACTGTCGTTCGTGATCGCCGTCGTCGTCGCCGTCCCGCTCGGCGTGCACAGCGCCGTGCGCGCGGGCGGGTGGGCCGACCGCACCGCCAACAGCCTCGCGGTGCTCGGGCTGAGCGCCCCGACCTTTGCGGTCGGCCTGCTGCTGCTGTACGCGTTCGCGTACTACCTGCGGATATTCCCCGTCTACGGCGCGGGATCCGGCGGGCTCGACACCCTCTGGCATCTCGTGCTCCCGGCGGTGACCCTGGCCCTCGGGCTCGGGGCGATCGTGGTGAAGCTCACCCGCACGGCAATGATCCGCGAGCTCGAGTCGGACTACGTGACCTCCGCCCGCGCTCGCGGGATCCCAGAGCCGCAGGTGCAGCGCATCGCGCTGCGCAACGCGGCCATCCCGATCGTGACCGGAGCGAGTCTCGTGCTCACCTTCCTTGTCGGCGGCACCGTGCTCGCCGAGACCACGTACGCGCTTCCCGGGCTCGGGACGCTTCTGCAGGACTCCGTCCTCTTCAAGGACATCGCCGTCGTGCAGTCGCTGACGCTGCTGGTCGCCGTGGTCATCGCGGTGATCGCGCTGCTGGCCGACCTCGCGTACCTGCTCCTCGATCCCCGCATCCGCCGAGGAGCGCTGCCCGCATGACCGCCGCGATCGATCTGCTCGCCGCGCCCACGCGCCGTCGTCGTCGCCGCAAGTCCGTCACGGTGGTCTTCGCACTCGTCGTGCTCGCCGTCACGGCGTTCGCCGTCGTGTTCGGCGGCATCCTCTACCCCGACGCGATGCGGCAGGACATCCTCTCCGGGCTCTTGCCCCCCGGAACCCCCGGGCACCTGCTGGGCACGGACGAGCTCGGCCGCGACGTGTGGGCGATGACCGTCGCGGGCGCAGCATCCGCTCTCATCGGGCCCCTCTGCGTCGCGCTCGGCTCGATGGCCCTCGGGATCGTCCTGGGCACCCTCGCCGGCTACGAGCGTGGCTGGCTCGATGTCGTTGTCAGCCGCTGGACCGATCTGCTCCTCGCCCTCCCGGTGCTGCTGGCCGCGATCGTCGTGTCGGGTGTCTTCGGCGGCGGGTACTGGGTCACGGTGGGGCTGCTGATCCTGCTGTTCTCCCCGTCCGACATCCGCATCGTCCGCGCCGGCGTGCTGGAGCAGTCCGCCCGGCCGTACATCGAGGCGGCACGGATGCTGTCGCTCTCGCGCTGGCGGGTCATGTTCCGGCACATCCTCCCCAACGTCTCCACCCTGGTGCTCACCAACGTCATGCTCAACGTCGCCTTCGCGATCGTCGCCTTCTCGTCGCTGTCGTTCCTCGGCGTGGGTGTTCCGCCCGGCATCCCGGACTGGGGCCGCCAGCTCACCGACAACCGCGCGATCATGTTCGACAACCCGGCAGCCGTCGTCGTCCCGGCCGTGCTGATCATCCTCGTCGCCTCCGCGGTCAACCTCGTCGGCGACTGGGCCGGACAGAGACTCTCACAGGTGGGGAAGACGCTGTGAGCGATGTCGAGATCACGGGGCTCACCGTCATCGGCCACGACGGCCCGATGGTGCAGCCGATCGATGCGGTCATCGGTGCCGGCCGCACGCTCGCACTGATCGGCGAGTCCGGCTCAGGCAAGACCCTCACCGCGAAGGCGCTCATCGGGCTCCTGCCTCGCGGCTTCCGTGCCGAGGGCAGCGTACGGATCGGCGAGCGGGCGCTCGCGCTCGATTCGTCTCAGCCGGCGTGGCGGTCGGCGCGCGGCGGCACGGTGACGCTCCTGCTCCAGGACCCGTTCACCAGCCTCTCGCCGGTGCATCGCTGCGGCAAGCAGATCGGGTGGACCCTGGATGCCGCGGCCGGCCGCCGCCTGCCCCGGGCCGAGCGCGACCGCCTCGTCGCCGATCGCCTGGACGAGGTGAAGCTGCCGGCGCATGTCGCCCGCTCCTTCCCGCACCAGCTCTCCGGGGGCATGCGTCAGCGCGTCGCGATCGCGGCCGCGCTCGCCGCAGACCCGCAGCTGATCATCGCCGACGAGCCGACGACCGCCCTGGATGCCTCGAACCAGGCGGAGATCCTCGACTTGCTGCGCAGCGTCCAGCGGGCCCGGAGCCTGTGCGTCATCCTCATCTCCCATGATCTCGGCATGGTGCGCGGGCGCACCGACGACGTGCTCGTGATGCGTCACGGCGAAGTGGTCGAACGCGGCGCGACGGCGGACGTGCTCGCCGCGCCGCAGCATCCGTACACTCGTGCTCTCATCGAGGCGGACCCCACGATGACCGTCGCGCCGCCGCCCGCGGCCGCGGCGCCTGTCGACGAGGCCGGGCTTCTGCTGAGCGCGAGCGGCGTGGACAAGCACTTCGGCGAACGGCAGGTGCTCGACGGCGTCGCCCTCGACATCGCGCCGGGGCAGATCGCGGGGGTGGTGGGGGAGTCCGGTTCGGGCAAGTCGACGTTCGCGCGGTGCATCGCCGGCCTCGAATCCGAGGATGCCGGGTCGATCGTGTTCGACGGCGTACCGCTTGCGCCGGGTCGGCGCTCCCGCACCCCGGAGCAGATGCAGATCGTCTTCCAGGATCCGTACTCCTCGTTGAACCCGATGATGTCGATCGGCGCGATCCTCCGTGAGGCGCTGGGCGTGGCGGGCAGGCCCGCGACCGAGGTCGCCGAGCTCCTGACGACGGTGGGGCTTCCCGCAGACTTCGCCCGCAAGCGTCCCGCGGAGCTCTCCGGCGGACAGCGTCAGCGCGTCGCGATCGCCCGCGCGCTCGCGCCCAATCCGCGGCTGCTCATCTGCGACGAGTCCGTGTCGGCGCTCGACGTATCGGTGCAGGCGCAGATCCTCACCCTGCTGACGCGGCTGCGCGACGAACTGGGCATCGCGATCCTGTTCATCTCCCACGACCTGGCCGTGGTCCGGATGCTGGCAGACACCGTGACCGTGCTCTGGAATGGCCGTGTCGTCGAGACCGGCCCGTGCGCCCAGGTGCTGACCGAGCCCCGTCACGAG
This sequence comes from Microbacterium gallinarum, assembly GCF_014837165.1. Taxonomy (GTDB): domain Bacteria; phylum Actinomycetota; class Actinomycetes; order Actinomycetales; family Microbacteriaceae; genus Microbacterium; species Microbacterium gallinarum. The sequence continues at coordinate 376,043 of NZ_JACSPM010000002.1, read as the reverse complement.
TACACGGCCCTGCTCGTCGCCGCCGCGCGACGTGAGAACACCCATCCCGCCCTCGAATCCCCGAAGAAGGACTGATATGCCCGCTTCCCTCCGCGTCGACTCCTCGTCACCGGCATCCGTCGCCGATGAGCTCGAGGGGATGGGCCTGCCGGCCGAGCGGATCGAGCCCTGGCGCCGCGCACGCGAGGAGTATCGCCCGGCCGCGTGGGTCGCCCGCGGCGCCGACGATGCGATGCTCGCCGCCGTGCTCACCCGAGGCCGCCCCGCGACCGCGGCCATCAAGATCACGGACGTCTGGTGCGCCGACGAGTCCGCCGCCGCGGGTCTGGTCGACGTGGTCGCCGAGCACGCGCTCGCGCAGGGCGATGTGGCGCTCAAGTGGGAGGTCGACGCGGGTGGGGAGCTGCCCGCGTTCGCCGCAGACCTGGGCTTCGTGCCGATGCGACGGCCGTGGGCCGCGGTGGGCACCGAGAACGTCCGCGGATACGTGCGCTGGCTGGTCCCCGCCGGGCACGATGAGCCGGGCTACTACGCCCAGACCACGCTGTTCACATGCGGTGCGGTCGCCGCGCTCATCGCCGCCGAGGGCAGCGCGGCGGGCGGCTTCGGCGCGGGTGCCGCTGATCGCGATGTGGAGCTCGGCTTCTGGCGCCGGGCGAGCAACTACCCGGCGTGCGAGCCGATCGGCCTGGCGGTCGCGCTGCACGATCACCTCGGCGATGCTCCTGTCGAGGTCGCGCTCGACTCCGAGGGGCCCGTCCTGCTCGAGAGCTTCACGGGCTTCGACCGGTCCTTCCGTGCCGAACTGCAGGAGGACTCCCTCCGCCAGGCGCGGGAACGCGGCATCCTGGTCCGTCGCGACCGCGTCGACATCGATGAGGTCGTTCACCGCGTCGACGCGGGCGAGCACGCGCTGCTGCTCATCGACGAGCAGCCCATGCACGGCGAGACCGGTCCGCACTGGGTCGTCGCCCACGCTCGGGTCGGCGACACGCTGGTCGTCGAGGATCCGTGGGTGGGCGTCGACGCGGGCGAGACCTGGGTCGACAGTCACGAACTGCCCATCCATCCGGACGATCTCGATCGCCTCGTGCGCTGGAGCGACGACGCCTACCGCGGCGTCATCTTCACCCGGGTCGGCTGACGTCCAGGCCACCGGAGACCGTGGGGCGCGGCATCCGTCGTCCGCTTCCCGGTCGACCGCCGACGGCCTCAGCGGGAGCTGAGCGTGCGGTCGAAGGCGCCCTCGCGCGTCGAGACGATGTCCTTGCCGAGCGGCATCAGCGAGATCGGCACCATCTTGAAGTCGGCGATCGCCAGCGGGATGCCGATGATCGTGATGAAGAGCGCGATGCCAGAAACGATGTGCGCTAGTGCCAGCCACCAGCCGGCGAAGATCACCCAGATCACGTTGCCGAGGAACGAGCCGACCCCGGCGCTCGGCTTCGCGACGATCGTGCGGCCGAACGGCCACAGCGCGTAGTTCGCGGTCCGGAACGACGCGATCGCCCACGGGATCGTGATGATCGGGATGCACAGCAGGATGCCGGCCAGCACATAGGCGAGGAAGAGCCAGAGTCCGGCGAGGATGAGCCAGATGATGTTCAGGACGGTGCGCACCAGTACATCCTGTCAACGCTCCCTGATCGAAAGCCCGGCGCGGTCATCGTTCGACGGTCATGCGGAGCTGGGCGCTGCGCAGCAGTGCGACGCCGCCCAGGATCAGCAGCAGCACGCCGCCGGCCAGCACGACGATGCCGATCACCCACCCGGGATGGACCTCCGTGGGCGACAGGGTGCGCAGCCATTCGTGGACCGCAGTGATCCGGGATGCCTCGGCCAGCGTCCATACGGCGATGCCGGCGAGCACCGCGAAGACGGTGCCCCAGACGATGCCCGCCCAGCGGATCCGGGGGGACGGCGTCTCGGACGACTTCACGTCGGTGCCGGCATCCGAGTACTGGGTGCTCGGCGCCTGCGTCAGCGGCGGCGGCGTGAGGGGCTGCGTCGGCGAGGTGAAGGGCACGGTGGGTTCGTTGTCCATGGTCGGGTCCGTTCAGGGCTGGTAGATCGAGACGGTGACGGTGCCGGACTGCTGGTCCAGCACGACGGTCTGCCGGGTGGGCGGCTCGTCGGAGTCGGGTCGCGCATTGTCGATGCGCTGACGCACGGCGCTGCGGCCGTCGGCCAGTTCGGCCCCCTCCCACTCGCCGTCGGCGACGGGTTCGCCGGTCCGGTCGTCGACGGTGGACCACTCCACGCCCTCGGGGCTCGTGACCTTCAGGGTCAGGATCACGCCGGCTCCGACCCAGATGTCGGTTGAGCCGCTGCGCTTGTCGACCGTGATCGTGTCGACCTCGGCGGCGCCGCCGAGGTCTCCGATGTCGATGTTGAGGTGCCCCCACACCTGCGTGAAGTCGCGGGGATCCCACGTGCCGACGCTGGTGTCGCCGAAGACGATGCCGCGAGCGACCGGAACTGCGGCGGTGCCGGCGCCGGCGAAGAGCAGCCCCACCGCCAGGAAGGCGAGGAACCCGCTGCGCCGACGCATCGCGCCCGCAGCGATCATCGCGACCGCGACGACGAGCGCCGCGGCGAACAGTCCGAGTGCGACGGCGACCATCGGCTCGTCCGGCTCGGAGGCACTCCGCCACAGCGACGCGACCGCGCCGACGACGAGCGCGGCGCCCATAGCGAACACGACGTACCCGAAGCTCGTGCGGGGGTTCGAGGCGCGGCGCAGACGGCGCTGCTCCGCCGCCTGCGCGGTGAACGTCGCCATGGCGGCGGCGCGCTCGGCCCGGGCCTGCTCGCGCACGGCACGCTCGGCGTCCTGCTGCTGACGGCGCCAGGCCTGGTCCTGCTGCTTCCACGCCGCATGCCTCTCACGCCACGCGGCCACCTCGGCGTCCGTTGCGCCTGCGGGTGCCGACGGCTCGAGGGGAGGGGGCGTCAGGGCGGATCCGGCGGCTGACGATGCTGAGTCGTCGGCGCTCGCCGGATCCGCCGTCGCGCGGACGCCCGAATCGTCCTGCGCGGGTTCGCCGGCGTCGCCCGGATCCGCGGAAGCCCTTCGCGGATCCATCCCGGGCGGCATGCCGGACGTGGAGGCGCGGTGCGAGGAGGACCGCGCGATGAGGTAGATGACGCCGCCGATCACGGCGACGGTGACGAGGGTCCAGAACGCGCCCCAGGGCGACCAGTCGAAGAACGGGCCGAATGGCAGGGCGGCGGCGAAGAACCACGGCACGACGGGGAAGATGCCGATGAGCAGCATGAGGCCGATGCCCACCATGGCCGGGTCGAAGCGGCGGTCGATCAGGTCGCGCAGATGGATCCGTCCGGACAGGTCGGGCAGAAGCGCCCACGCGAGCCCGTAGACGAGGAACATCGGCAGCCCGAACAGCGCGGCCACCACGAAGACCCCGCGGACGATGATCGGGTCGATTCCGATACGTGCCGCGAGGCCGGCGCAGACGCCGCCGATCCAGCCGTCGCCGCGGGCGAGCCCGAGGTCGGTGAGCCAGGCGAAGAAGCGGTCCCATGCCGGTGCGCGGCCACCGGGCACGGGCGGCGGCGGTCCGGGGTCGGTGAGGGGTGCAGCATCCGGTGCGGCATTCGAATCCATGCTTCGATCCTGCGGGGCCGCCGCGCGCACCCGCCATGGGGTGATCCCCTGAGTCGACCCTGATCTTCGCCCCTGACGCACGGCCCGCGAACGTGAGGGTGGTTGGATTGCGGCATGTCCTCGTCCGCCGTTCCCGCCGTGCGCGAGCGCGTTCCTCTGCGTCGACCTCGCGCATGTGCGGTGTCGGGCACGTCGGAGGCACTCGCCGCGCACCTCGGCTGGGGCACCACCGCGGTGCGCGCGATCTTCGTGCTGCTGACACTGCTGTGGGGTGCCGGCGCGCTGCTGTATGCGTGGATCTGGCTGTTCACGCCGTGGCAGGAGGGGGATGCCGCGCCCACGCGGCGCGTGCCCGTGGCGTGGCTCCTCGCCGCGGCCGCAGGCCTGGGACTGATCGGCACCGCCGCGCAGCTCGTGAGCACGACCGCGGCGCAGCCGCCCATGACGACGCAGCCGGGATGGTTCGCCTGGGTCGGGTTCACGACCGTGTGCGCGGTCGCCGCGGGGATGTGGGCGACGTTCGTCGACCGCGACGACCCGGCGCGCGGACCGCGCCATGAGCTCTCAGTGCGCCTCACGGTGACGGGCGTCCTGGTGGCCCTCATCGTCATGCAGGTCAGCATCCTGCAGGAGGCGGGACTCGTCGCCTTCCTGTTCGCCGTCGCGATCCTGGCCGGCATCGCCGCCGTCTACTCCTCGACACTGATCGCGAAGTGGCGCGAGCTGTCGGGCGAGCGCGTTCGCCGGATTCGCGAGGAGCAGCGCGCCGAGATGGCGGCGCACCTGCACGACTCGGTGCTGCAGACGCTGGCCCTCATCCAGAATCGCGCAGGTCCCTCCAGCGAGGCGGCGCGGCTCGCCCGCGCGCAGGAGCGCGAGCTGCGCTCCTGGCTCTATGACGGCGACAGCCCCGCCGACAGCGATCTGCCGACCGACCTCCGCGACTACGCGGGCGGTCTCGAGCTCGACTTCCCGGTGCGCATCGACGTGGTCTCGGCCGGCCTGTCCACCGAGCGTGCGAGCGGCGAGATCGCCGCGGCCGCCCGCGAGGCCATGCTCAACGCAGCGCGCCACGCCGGCGGCGATGTCTCGGTCTACATCGAGGGCACCGCGACCGGGGTCGACGTCTACGTACGCGATCGCGGACCGGGGTTCTCGCTGGACGACGTACCCGGCGACCGCCTCGGCGTGCGCGAGTCGATCATCGGGCGGCTGCGCCGGGTCGGCGGCACGGCGACGGTGAAGCCCGGCGCGGGCGGCGTCGGCACCGAGGTCCATCTGCACTTCGCGGGAGAGGAGGCCCGACGTGGGTGAGACGCTGCGCGTCGTGCTCGTCGACGACCACTCGATCTTCCGGTCGGGCCTGCGGGCCGACCTCGATCCGTCCGTGGAGATCGTCGGCGAGGCCGCCGATGTCGCGGGTGCCGTCTCGGTGATCGCCGAGCTGCAGCCCGACGTCGTGCTGCTCGACGTGCACCTGCCCGGTGCGGCGGATGCCGGCATCCCGGATGCCAGCGGCGGCGAAGCCGTGCTGCGCCGGTCATCGTTGCTCGCTCCGCGCACGCGGTTCCTCGCCTTGAGCGTGTCGGATGCCGCGGAGGACGTGGTGCGCGTCATCCGCGCCGGTGCCCGCGGGTACATCACGAAGGGCTCGTCCGGCGAGGAGGTGAGCCGCGCCGTGCATGCGGTCGCCGGTGGCGACGCCGTCTTCTCGCCCCGGCTCGCGGGCTTCGTGCTCGACGCGTTCGGTGCGGTCGCGGGCGAGACCGCGACCGCGAGCGATGAGCTCGACCGGCTGTCGGCCCGCGAACAGGAGGTCATGCGCCTCATCGCGCGCGGCTACGCCTACAAGGAAGTGGCTGCGGAGCTGTTCATCTCGACCAAGACCGTCGAGACCCACGTGTCGGCGGTGCTGCGCAAGCTCCAGCTCTCGTCGCGCTACGAGCTGACCGCCTGGGCCTCGGAGCGCCGTCTGCTCTGACCTCCGGCGCGCGCGGCCCCCGCGCGGGTGCGCGCCGAGTTGCCAGCCGTGGCGGGGTGAGCGCGCGGCAGCCCGCCACGAGTGGCAGCTCGACCTCAGGCGCGGGCGCAGCCGGCGCTAGAGTGAGCGCGTTCGTGCTCTTCGATGTGGGATCGAGGTCGTGATGGGCAAGCGCGTCGTGGTGCTGGGGGCGGGGTTCGGCGGGCTGGAGCTGGCCTCGACGCTCGCCGAGGAGTTCGCCGGCGACCTCGAGGTGGTGCTCATCGACCGCACCGAGGGGTTCGTGTTCGGCTACTCGAAGCTCGACGTCATGTTCGGCCGCACGACGGCCGAGCAGGTGCTCCACCGGTACGCCGATCTCGCGAAGCCGGGCGTGACGTTCGTGCACGCCGAGGTCACCGCGATCGACGCGCGGACCAAGCAGGTCGAGACGACGGCCGGCGCCTTCGCGGGCGACTACCTCGTCATCGCGCTCGGTGCCGACTACGAGATCGGGCGCACGCCCGGGCTCGCCGAGGTCGGTCATGAGTTCTACAGCGAGGCCGGCGCCTTCGCCCTGCGCGACACCATCGCGGGGTTCGACGGCGGCGACGTGGTCATCGGCATCACCGCCGGCCCCTTCAAGTGCCCGCCCGCGCCGAGCGAGACGGCCCTCCTGCTCGACGCGCTGCTGCGGGAGCGCGGCATCCGGGATTCGTCCACGATCTCGCTGGTGATGCCTTTCCCGCGGCCGATTCCTCCGTCGAGGGATGCCTCGACCGCCCTTCTCGCCGCGTTCGTGGAGCGCGGGATCGCGTGGCATCCCGAGACGAACGTGCGCTCCCTCGACGCAGAGGCGCGCGTCGCGAGGCTCGGCGACGGATCGGAGCTGCCGTTCGACCTCTACCTCGGCGTGCCGGTGCACCGGGTGCCGGCGGTGGTCGAGGCATCCGGTCTCACCGTCGACGGGTGGGTGCCGGTCGACCCGGCAACGCTCGAGACGCCGTGGCCCGGCGTCTTCGCGGTGGGGGACTGCGCCGCGGTCGGCACCCCGCGGGCCGGCGTGTTCGCCGAACGTCAGGCGGCGACGGCAGCCCGGCGGATCGCCGCCCGCGTGCGGGGCGACGCGGACGGCCCGACCTACGACGGCAGGGGCGTCTGCTACATCGAGTTCGGTGGCGACGAGGTCGGGATGGTCGAGGTCTCGTTCTTCGAAGGGCGTCCGAACGGGTCGATGCACGGGCCGTCGCTCGACCTGGCCGCCGACAAGCACGAGTTCGGAGCATCCCGCGTGCGTCGCTGGTTCGACCGGGAGTGGGCACCCGTCGACTGAGCGGGGGCGGGTGTCGCCGTGCGCGCCTAGACTTGTCGGGCCATGACCGACGCCCCCTTTCCTCTCATCGTCGGCGGAGATCGCGGGCCTCAGCAGGCCGGCGCACGCCCCGACGAAGACCTTCTCGCCGGGCTCAACCCGCAGCAGCGCGAGGCCGTCACCTACCGCGGCCAGGCGCTGCTCATCGTCGCCGGCGCCGGCTCCGGCAAGACGAGCGTCCTGACACGTCGCATCGCGTCGCTGCTGCGCGGACGCGAGGCGTGGCCGAGCCAGATCCTCGCGATCACGTTCACCAACAAGGCTGCGGGCGAGATGCGGGAGCGTGTCGAGCAGCTGGTCGGCGAGGCTGCGCGCGGCATGTGGATCTCGACGTTCCACTCCGCCTGCGTGCGCATCCTCCGCCGCGAGGCCGAGCAGTTCGGCTTCACGAAGGCGTTCACGATCTACGACTCGGGCGACTCGCGGGCGCTCATCAAGCGGCTGGTGAAGGAGCACGAGGCCGACGCCTACGGACTGACCCCGGCGGCCACGCAGAGCCGCATCTCCAAGCTGAAGAACGAGCTGTCGGATGCCGAGTCCTATGCCCGCTCGGCGAACATGAGCGATCCCGCCGAACGCGTCTTCGTCGAGCTGTTCGCGGCCTACCAGCGCGAGCTGCAGCGCGCGAACGCGTTCGACTTCGACGACCTCATCGGGCAGACGGTGTTCCTCTTCCGCGCCTTCCCGCACGTCGCCGACGTGTACCGCCGTCGGTTCCGGCACATCCTGGTCGACGAGTATCAGGACACCAACCACGCCCAGTACGCGCTGATCCACGAACTGACGCGGCCGATCGGATCGGATGCCGGGCCCATCGCCTCGTCGGGCGGCATGATGATCTTCGACGCCGACCCGACTGACGACCCCGACAAAGCCGGCGCCTCGCTCACCGTCGTCGGCGACTCCGACCAGTCGATCTACGCGTTCCGCGGCGCCGACATCCGCAACATCAGCGAGTTCGAGCGCGACTACCCGGGGGCGAAGGTCGTGCTGCTCGAGCAGAACTACCGCTCCACCCAGAACATCCTGTCTGCCGCCAACGCGGTCATCAGCAACAACTTCGACCGCAAAGACAAGAAGCTCTGGACCGACGTCGGCGCCGGCGAGCAGATCGTCGGATTCACCGGCTACTCGCAGCACGACGAGGCGCAGTTCGTCGCCGACGAGGTGGAGGTGCTGCGCAAGGCCGGCATCGACTACGCGCAGATGGCCGTCTTCTATCGCACGAACTCGCAGTCCCGTGCGCTGGAAGAGATCTTCATCCGCTCGGCCGTGCCGTACAAGATCATGGGCGGCACGAAGTTCTACGAGCGCGCCGAGATCAAGGACGCGCTGGCCTACCTCGTGGCGGTCTCGAATCCGGCCGACGAGATGGCGATGCGCCGCATCATCAACCGTCCGCGCCGAGGCATCGGCGACGTCACCATCGAGGCGATCTCGCGCTACGCGCAGGAGGAGCAGATCACCTTCCGCGACGCGCTCGCGAACTCGTCGGCCCTCAGCGTGGGGCCCAAGATCCAAGCCGCGATCGCGCATCTCGATGCCGTGCTGGCCGAGGCATCCGCTCTCATGCTCCCCGCGAGCGGCGAGCTGGCACCGCCGACTGCGGTCGCCGAGGGCCTCCAGCTCCTGCTGAACAAGAGCGGGTACTACGACGCGCTGCGGGCGAGCAAAGACGCGCAGGACGAAGCGCGCATCGAGAACCTCGACGAGCTCGTCGCCGTGGCGCGCGAGTTCGCACGCAACAACCCCGAGGGCACCGTGATCGACTTCCTCGCAGAGGTCGCGCTCGTCTCCGACGCGGATGATCTGGAGGACGCCTCGGGCTCGGTGTCGCTCATGACGCTGCACACCGCGAAGGGCCTCGAGTACGACGCGGTGTTCGTCACCGGGGTCGAGGAAGACCTCATCCCGCACCGGATCTCGGCGGGCGAGCCCGGCGGCCCCCAGGAGGAGCGCCGGCTGTTCTACGTCGGCATCACGCGCGCCCGCAAGCGGCTGTACGTGTCGCTCGCGATGACCCGTGCGCAGTTCGGCGAGGTGACGGTCGCGATGCCGAGCCGGTTCCTGCAGGAGATCCCGGCCGAGCTGCTCACCTGGCGGCAGTCGCCGGGCGACGTGAACTCGCGCGGCGGCACGCAGTCGCGCGCGCTCAACGCACGGCGCGGATCGGGCTCAGGCTACGGCGGATCGGGCAAGCGCTACGGCGACGACCTCGTGCCGCTCGCCAAGCGCGAGCCCTCCGGCAACCTCGAGCGCTTCGCGAACCGCATCCCGGCGAAGGTGCGCGACAACGGCGACATGCAGCTCGCCCCGGGCGACCGCATCCGTCACGACGACTTCGGCGAGGGCCGCGTCGACGCCGTCACCGGTGAGGGCGCCAAGCGGGTCGCGCACGTGCGGTTCGACAAGGTCGGCCCCAAGAAGCTGCTGATCAAGATCGCGCCGATCGAGAAGCTCTAAGGGCGCGCGCGGGCAACGGATGTCGATCGCAGGCTCGGGCGCCCCGCGGGCGTGCGCGCCCCGTGCGCTCAGGGCTCGGTGCGGGTTGCGAGCAGGTGGTGGTGGGCGAGGCGCCGCAGCGCGAGCATGACCGGTTCATAGAGCGCGGTGCCGAGGACCGCGTAGGACACGGCCTCGTCAAGGCTCATGGCGGACATGGGCGCGATCTCCTCGGCAGCGACGGTCCGCATGGCGTCGCCATACCTCCGCAGCGTCTGGGGGTCGGCGGCGAGGCCGGCGTCTTCGAGCGCGCCGAGGGCCTCCTCCAGCTGCGCCACCGCGGTGAAGTCGCCGTCGTACGTCAAGCCGAGGTCGTCGATCGCCGCGCGGGCGCGCGGGTGGTCGACGCGGTCGGCACCGACGTAGGGAGGTAGGGCGCTCACGGCCCGACCGAGGGTGGTCAGGGCGTCAGGGCCAGGGTCGTCGACGAGGGCGAGGATGTCGCGCACCCGGGCGAGGGGCAGGCCGCGCACGTCGGCCAGCGCGGCGATGAGCTTCAGCCGTGCGAGGTGGTCGTCGTCGTACTCGGCACGGGTGGCCGACGACACGACCCCGCGAGGCAGCATCCCTTCACGGATGTAGTACTTCACGGTCGCCACCGGCACTCCGCTGCGCTCCGCCAGTTCTGAGATCTTCACATCGCCCCCTTGTGGTGGATACTATAGCTATCTAATATTGGAGAGTCGAACTATCCAAGGAGGTCGGAATGGACCCGATCATCACCATCGTCAGCGGCGCCACCATCCTCACGGTCATCGGAATCATGTCGGGCGGCACCTTCCTGCTGCGTATCGCGACCGGCGGTCTGCCCTTCAATGGATTGCAGAAGGCGTTCTTCCGGGCGGGTCACGCCCACGCCGGTGTGCTCGTCCTCCTCGGGCTTGTGTGCATCCTGCTGCTGTCGGCGTCGGGCGCCGCACCCGGCTGGCGGTGGGCCGGGGTGGGGGTGCTCGCCGGAGCGATTCTCATCCCGGCGGGCTTCTTCCTCTCGGTCCTGGGTCGCGAGCCCGAGCGCCCCGGCCGGGCGATCGCCCTGCTCTGGGTGGGCGTGGTGGTGCTGGCGGCGTCGCTGCTCGCCGTCGGCGTCGCGGTCATCGCCGCCGGGGTGGCCGCTCTCGGCTGATCGTGGGGACGCCGGCCTGGGGACAGCCCAGGTCGGCGTTCTCGTGCCCGGGTTAGGCTCGGACCATGGCCCTGTTCTCGCGCCGATCCAAAGACTCCTCCGAAACGCCGGCTGACGATGCCGCGCCCGAAGAGGCGGTCGACAGCGCGAGCGCCGGGACGAGCACCGACGCCCCCGACGTGACGTCCGAGGCCGCTGATGCGGCGGCCGCGGCATCCGTCTCCATCTCGGTGTCTTCCTACGGCGGACTCGGCGCGTCCGCGCCCCCGCCGGCCAAGCCGCAACTCCAGCCTCGCAAGACCGGGCGTGCGGCCACCAAGGTCGCGCCGCGCGCGACCGAGACCGTTCCCGGGCTTCAGGACAACGTGCTCGTGCGGGAAGCGCTGGCGCGGCTCGCCGACGGCACGGCGCCGCAGGCCCTCCTCGACGTGGCGCGGCAGTGCCTGCAGGGTCACCTCTTCCTGCGCATCAAGGGCGACGCCCGTGCCCTGCTCGCCGAGGGGAAGGAGCTCCCGCTCGCAATGGTGAAGGTGGGCGACCGCAACTTCGCGCTGGCGTACTCGAGCGGCGCCGCGCTGCAGGCGAGCGTGCGCGCCGACGGTGACGCCGACACCTCCGCCCTCGGGCAGCCGGTGCTGTCGGTCGTCAAGCATGTGCTCGCCGGGCCCTATGAGGGTCTCGTCCTCGACCAGTCCTCTGCCCCCGCGCGGGCCGTGCTGCCGAAGGACCTGCTCAAGAAGCTCCTCGAGAAGGTCGACGAGAAGCTCGCGATCAAGACGCTCCTGGCAGCCGAACGCACCCCCGAGACGGCCGCCGCGGTGGCGCAGGCGCTCGCCAGGGCGCCGCTGTGGGTGGCCGTGGGCAAGCTCGACGACGGGCGCCCCGGCATCGCGGAGGGGCGTGCCGAAGACGGATCCCGCTACCTCGAGGTGTACTCGCACCCCGTCGAGGTGGCCGTCATGGGCCGTGGCGACCAGGCTGCTCCGGTGACCGCCGCCCAGCTCGCGGCCGCGCTCGGCGATGAGGGCCTCGCGGGCGTGATCGTCGATCCGGCCGGCCCGTGGATCCGCCTGTCGCGCGACGAGCTCGCACCGGTCTTCGCCACCGCTGCCTGACGGGACTACGCCGCCCGCCTGAGACCGACGGGCGCAACGTCGGAGATCTCTGGCGGCGCGCCGGGGCGCGGCATCCGTCCCCCGCGTGTCGCGGATGATCTCCGATGTTGCGCACGACGGGGTCTTGACGCGGCCTTCGGTCCGACATACCTTGTTATCAATTAAGTGGTTGATAAAGGAGTCGGTTGATGATCGAGCAGGATGCCGCGCTGGATCGGGCGTTCGCCGCGCTGGCGGATCCGGTCCGTCGTGCGATCGTCGCCCGGCTCAGCCGTGGCTCCGCGACGCTGGGGGAGCTCGCCGAGCCGTTCGACATCTCGCTGCAGGCGGTGTCGAAGCACATCACCGTGCTCGAAGACGCCGGTCTGGTGTGGCGAACGCGCGAGGCCCAGCGCAAGCCGGTGCACCTCGACGCCGCCGCGCTCGAACGCCTCACCGCCTGGATCGACCGCTATCGACTCGACGCCGAGCGTGCGTACCGGCGTCTCGATGCCGTGCTCGCGGCCGCGGCATCCGCTCAGACCCCTCGCAGGAGAACCACCCGCACGAAGGAGAAGGAATCATGAGCAATCCGCTGACCATCGACGCGGTCCCGGGCACGTCGTACGCCGACATCACCCGCGAGTTCGACGCGCCCGTCGAGGCGCTGTTCCGCGCGCATGCCGATCCTGCGCTGTTCGCCCAGTGGATCGGCCCGGGCGAGGAGCGCACCGAGGTGACCCACTGGGACTTCCGCAGCGGCGGCGGCTACCGGTTCGTGCAGCGCGACGCGCGGGGCGAGTACGCCTTCCGCGGAGTGTTCCACACCACCCGGGAGAACGAGCTGATCATCCAGACCTTCGAGTACGAGGGCTGGCCCGACGAGGTGAGCATGGACGCGATCCGGTTCGAGGCTTTGCTGGACGGCCGCTCGCGGCTGGTCGACCACAGTGTGTTCTCTACCATCGAGGTGCTCGAGAACATGGTGGCCGAGGGCATGGAACGCGGCATGCGCGAAGGCTACGAGAAGCTCGACCGGATGCTGGCGGCGGGCGTCTGAGATGGGCAAGGTCGTCTGCTCGGCGTCGATGTCGCTCGACGGCTTCGTCGCCCACGAGAACAACGACCCCGGCCGCCTCTTCGACTGGTACGAAGCGGGCGACGTCGAGGTGCTCACGGCGAGCGAACCGGCCTCGTTCCACCTGACCCAGGCCAGTGCCGATTACTGGCGCGAGTGGGTGAGGCAGATCGGATGCCTCGTGGTCGGGCGCCTGCTCTTCGACATCACCGACGGCTGGAGTGGGGAGCATCCGCTCGGCGTGCCATTCGTGGTGTTGACGCACGCGGCGCCGACCGACTGGGCTCACTCCCGAACCGGCAACGCCCACTTCGTGACCGAGGGCATCCAGGCCGCCGTCGCGCGTGCGCAGGAGATCGCCGGGGACCGGACGGTCGCCCTCGCCGCCGGGACCATCGCGGGGCAGGCGCTCGCGGCCGGGCTCGTCGACGAGGTCGCCGTCGACCTCGTGCCGGTCGTGCTGGGCACCGGGCACCGCTACTTCGAAGGCGTCGATCCGGCCGCGGTCCGGCTCGGCGATCCGACCACGGTGATCCCGAGCGCGCGGGTGACGCACATGGTGTTCCCCGTCGAGAAGTGACCCGTCCGCGACGCAACATCGGAGATCGTCGGCGCCACGCCGGGTCGAGGCATCCGTCCCCCGTGTGTCTCGGATGATCTCCGATTCTGCGCACGGCGGCCTGTGGCCCGCCGTCGGATCCCGACGAGGGGTGCGGGATGTCGCGCCCCGCGCCTAGGGTCGAGGCATGGCGTCGGAGCGCATCACCCTGACCATTCCCGGGCCCGACGGCGACCGCGAGGTGGGGCTGTCCAGCCCGAACCGCGTGATCTGGCCCGAGCTCGGCATCACCAAGCACGAGCTTGCCGAGTATCTGCTCGCGGTCGCGCAGCCCTTCCTCGCCGCGAACGGAGACCGGCCGGTCTCTCTCGAGCGGTTCCCCGAGGGCGTCGGGGGCGAGAAGTTCTACTCGAAGAACCCGCCCAAGGGCGCACCGGCGTTCGTCCAGGCGCAGACCGTCACGTACAACAGCGGGCGGCGGCATCCGCAGCTCATCCTCACCGAGATCGCGGCGGCCGTCTGGGCGGTGCAGATGAACACGATCGTGTTCCACCCGTGGGCGTCGCTGACGGCCGACACAGACAACCCCGTCGAGCTGCGCATCGACCTCGATCCTCAGCCGGGAACGGATTTCGCGGATGCCGCGGCTGTCGCTCCCGCGCTGCGCGAGGTGCTGACCGAGGCAGGCCTCACGCCATTCCTCAAGACGAGCGGCAACCGCGGCATCCATGTCTTCTGCCCGATCGAGCCGGAGTGGGAGTTCCTCGACGTGCGGCACGCGGTGATCGCGGCCGGGCGCGAACTCGAGCGGCGCATGCCCGACAAGGTCACGATGAACTGGTGGAAGGAAGAGCGCGGCGAACGCATCTTCATCGACTTCAACCAGGCGAACCGCGACCGTACGATGGCCGGCGCCTACAGTCCGCGCGCTCTGCCCGCTGCGACGGTGTCGACGCCGGTGACGTGGGAGGAGCTGGAGGCGGGTGTCGACCCGTCGTCGTTCACGGTGCGCTCGGTTCCCGGGCGCCTGGCCGAGGTCGGCGACCCGTGGGCCGACCTGCTCGCGAAACCGGGCCGCATCGACACGCTTCTCGAGTGGTGGCAGCGCGACCTCGACGACGGGCTCGGCGAGCTTCCCTTCCCACCCGACTTCCCGAAGATGCCCGGCGAGCCCCCGCGAGTGCAGCCGAGCCGCAAGAACCCCGAGAACTGGGACTGACGCGGAGCTTCTTCGCGGGTCGGGGCGTTTCGTCTCGCCTCGCTCGTTACGCGCGGGTCAGTCGAGGACGTCGCCGAGGTCGTACGCCGAGACGGACTCCAGCTGGTCGTACGTGCACGATTCGGGATCACGGTCGGGTCGCCAGCGCTCGAACTGCACGGTGTGACGGAAGCGCCAGCCCTCGAGCTGGTCGTAGCGCACCTCGAGCACGCGCTCGGGACGCAGGTGTACGAACGACGAGTCGCGATCGGGCGCGGAGAACCGCGACTTCTCGCCCTCGCCCTTGAGGGCGGCTCCGCTCTCATCGCGCTCGACGAGCGGCGCGAGCTCGTCGATGAGCTCGAGTCGGCGGGCGTTGCTCCAGGCGGCCACGCCGCCGACGGGGTAGAGCGTGCCGTCGTCGCTGTACAGTCCGACCAGCAGCGAACCCACGCCGACGCCCGACTTGTGGATGCGGTACCCCAGTGCCACGACGTCGGCGGTGCGCGCGTGCTTGATCTTGAACATCGTGCGCTTGTTGGGCGCGTACGGCTCGCCGAGCGGCTTGGCGACGACCCCGTCGAGCCCGGCACCCTCGAACTCCGCCAGCCAGCGCTCCGCGACAGCGGGATCGTCGGTCGTGCGGGTCACGTGCACGGGGTGCGGCACACCACCGAGCAGGTCGACGAGCTCGGCACGCCGCACCTCGAACGGCTCGGGCTGGAGATCGCGATCGCCGCGCGCGAGCAGGTCGAACGCGATGAACATCGCCGGCGTCGTCTCGGCGAGCATGTTTACCCGGGAGGCCGCGGGGTGAATGCGCTGGGTCAGCGACTCCCAGTCGAGCCGCTGCGCTCCGGGCTCGCCCTTGGGCACGACAATCTCGCCGTCCACGAGGCACGGCTCGGGCAAGAGGCGCGCGAAGGCCTCGACGAGCTCGGGGAAGTAGCGGGTCAGCGGTTTCGCCCCGCGCGAGCCGATCTCGACGTTCTCGCCGTCCCACGACACCAGCGCACGGAAGCCGTCCCACTTCGGTTCGAAGCTCAGTCCGCCCGGGGTCTTGGCCGGGTCGGGCACGGAGGGCACGGACTTCGCGAGCATCGGCGCGGGGATGTCGTACGGCATGGAGCCCATCCTGCCGTGCGGGTCGGACGTGAGACAGGCTCAGATGCCGGATGCCGCGAACAGCGCCGCGGCCTCCGCGCGGTTCGACGCCCCGATCTTCGCGAGGATCGCCGACACGTGCACCGACGCCGTCTTCGGGCTGATGTAGAGCCGGCGCCCGATCTGAGGGTTCGTCAGCCCCTCGGCGACCAGCTCGAGGACCTGTCGTTCGCGGGGCGTGAGCGCCGCGATCGTCGAGTCGCCGATCGCCGAGCCCGCCGAGCCCGCCCAGAGCCCGGCCTGCTCCGCCAGGTCGGCCGCCCAGCGCGCGACGCGGGCAGTGCCGTGGACGGATGCCTCGTCCCGCACGCGCTCGAGGATGGCCGCGGCCTCGTCCCGGCCGCCGCTGTCGATCAGCGCATCGGCGAGGCCGAGGCTCGCGATGTGCCGGTGCCAGATCGGGAGCAGGTCGGAGTCGAGGGCACGCCAGGCGGCGATGCGCTCCGCAGCCGGGGCGCCGGACGACATGGTCACCATCGCTCGGACGAACGCGGCGAAAGCCGGCGCCGCCCCGCGCTGCGGCCAGGTGTCGGTCACCGCCCGCAGCCGGGTGCGGCGTTCATCGTCGGCAGAGCCGCCGTCGCTCGACGCCAGCATCATCGAGGCTGTCAGCGCCGCATATCGACCGATCTGCGGAGACGAGGCCTGCTGCGCCACCGTGAGCACGTCATCGAGCAGCTCGTCGTCGCCCGGGAGCCGTGGCACACCGCCTCCGGGACGCGTCAGCGAAGCGTCGGCGCGGTCGATCGCCCACGATCCGTGCTTCTCGGGGTTGGCGCGCACCGATTCCTCGATCGTCGCCCGTTCCGAGGCGATGAGCGCCGTGCGGACGCCGGCCTCGTCGTTCCACGCGTAGTGCATGGCGATGAGGCGCAGCACCGACCCCCGCGAGCCGCGCTCCGACAGCCGGTGCGCGCGCCGGGCGAAGGTGAGCCCTTCGTCCGGGCGGCCGACGGAGAAGAGGGCGCGCGCGAGCGAGAAGGCGATCGACGTGCCCGAGCCGCGCTCGATGCCGGCGCGCACCGCGTCGGCGTGGTGCAGCTGTCCGAGCCGCACTGCCTCGTCGTAGCGGCCGAGCCGCTGCAGCAGATCGACGTGGGCGACGGCGACGTACGCGCGCAGCGCGGGGTCGAGCGTGAGCGCCGCTGCCCGCTCGATCGGTTCGAGCGCGCGCGGCGGATCGTCGTCATCGTCGGCGATGCGCCACGACTCGATGGTCAGGGCGACCGCCAGTGCGGCCGCATCGCCGGCCTCCTCGGCGATGCCGATCGCGCGGGCCGCGTGCTCGGCGGCCTCCTCGCCGTGCTCGCCGATGGCGAGGTTCGACAGGATGCGCGACAGCAGTACGCGGGCGCGAGGGTCCTCCGACTCCTCGAGCAGAGCGATCGCCGCGAGGAGGTCGTCGCGCCGGTTGCGATGCTCGGTGTTGTACACCTCGACGAACCGCTGGCGCAGCAGTCCGGCCCGGGTGAGCGGATCGTCGGGGCACACCGCCAGACCCTCGTTCGCCGACCGCAGGGCGCGCTCGGTGTCGCCCAGATCGTGCCACGCCTGCGCGGCTTCGAGATGCAGCTGCGGCAGCGTCGTGCCGGCGCGGGTCGCGGCATCCGGAACCTGATCCCACAGCTCGGTGAGACGCTCAGCCAGCTTCGCGGAGGTCGCGGGCGAGAAGCCGGTCTGCGAGTGGGCGAGCGCCGCGACGGTCGCGTCGAAGGCGGCCGTGAGATCGCGCGCAGCCAGCCAGTGCTCGGCGATCGCCGAGATCGCGTCGGGGGAGTCCCGGCGGTCGGATGCGAGGAACTCGGCGTAGCGGCGGTGCACGCGCACGCGCTCGCTGGGCAGCATCTCGGCGTGCACGGCCTCCTGCGTCAGGGCGTGCCGGAACGCGTACCCGGCGCCGTCCGCGAGCACGACCCGCGCGTCGATCGCCTCGCGCACGGCGAGGTCGAGCGCGTGGTCGTCGAGCGCCGACACCGCGACCAGCACGTCGTGGTCGGTGTGCATCCCGCCCGCGGCCATGGCGCGCACGGTCTCCTGGCCCTCGTCGCTCAGGCGCGAGTAGCGTGCGAGGACGAGTTCGCGCAGTGTGTCGGGCAGTCCGCGGTCGCCGAGGTCGACGAGCTCCTCGACGAGGAACGGGATGCCGCCGCTGCGCTCCGCGAGCGCCTCTACGTCGCGCGCGTCGGCGGCGAGCTGGGCGACCTGCTCGGCGACCTCGTCGGGGCTCAGCCGGCCGATCTCGATGCGGATGATCGCGCGTGTGCGATCGAGCTCGGCGAGCACGGGCCGCAGCGGATGGAAGCGGTCGATGTCATCGGATCGATAGGTCGCCGCGATCGTCAGGTGCCGGCCGCGGAGGGTGCTGGCCAGCGTCTTGAGCAGTGCCAGGGTCGCAGCATCCGCCCACTGCAGATCCTCGATCACGACGACCACGTGCCGATCGGCGGACAGGGATTCCAGCAGCACTTCGATGGCTTCGGCGAACTCGCCCGGCCGCTGGTCGCCGCCCACCGCGTCGTCGGCGATGCCGGGCACGAGTGCGGCGAGCGTCGCGATCACCGCGGGAGATCCGGCCGCGGCACGCAGCGCCTCGGTGCCCACGGCGGTGTGCAGGTCGCGCAGCACGCGCCGGATCGGGCCGAACGGGGCACCGATCGGACCGAGGTCGACGCATTGGCCGATCGCGACAACGAGCGGCGCGTCGCCGTCGCGGCGGAGCGCGGCCGCCGTGAGGAACTCCTGTACGAGCCGCGTCTTGCCGATGCCCGCCTCGCCGCGCACGATCACGGTGCGGGGGTGCCCGGTGCGCCCCTCGTCGAACGCGTCGAGGAGGGTGTCGAGCTCGGCCCGCCGTCCGATCATGCGCGGGCTCGAGGCGAGTGCGGCCATGCTCATATGCTCGCACCTCCTGCGGGTGCGGAGGAGGGGGCGCCGGTCACGACGACGGCCCCGCCAGGGCGAGCGAAGCGGGATCGCACGCCGGCGCTCCGGCGCGCGCGGCCCGCGCGGCGGCACCCGGGGTGACGGCCAGCGGCGCGGCGACACCCGGCGTGACGGCGACCGACCGGCGACGGAACGGCCAGAGACGGCGTCGGCTGCGGCGCGTGGCGGTCACGCCGCCGTGCTCGCGGTGCGAGACGAGCAGCGCGTGCTCGCGGTCGAGGTCGGCGGCGCGCAGCTGCTCGAGGCGGTAGGCGGTGAAGGTCGAAGCATCCATGTCGTCTCCTGTTCGCCGTGGTGGCGGGTGGGTGCAGGTTCGACTGTGCTCCCTAAGGGGTGGGTCGCCAATCGGGCGGATGCCCTATCTTCGCGGCGCGGGGCGTCCGGATCAGGCCTCGATCGGATGCTTCGGCCGTGCCCAGCGGGCCGGGAGGCCGGGTCCGTCCCAGACCTGGATGACGCCCCACGCCGCCGCGGCGATCGGCACCGCGAGGACCGCGCCGACGATGCCCCCGAGCACCGCGCCGACGGTCAACGCCACGAGGATGACGAACGCGTGCAGCTTCATCGACCGGCCCATGAGGAACGGCTGCAGGAAGTTCCCCTCGAGCTGGTTGACCAGCACCACCACGCCGACGACGAAGAGCGCATTGACCCAGCCGTTGGCGACGAGCGCGACGAGCGCGGCCAGGATGCCGGCCACCGTCGCGCCGACGATCGGGATGAACGCGAGGAGGAACACGAGCACCGCGAGCGGTACGGCGAGCGGCACCTGAAGGATCAGGAGGCCGATCAGGATGCCGATCGCATCGACCGCCGCGACCGTCGCGGTGCCGCGCACGTACGAGCCGAGGACCGTGGTGGTCTTGTCGCCGATGCGGCGCGCGCGCACGTAGTTCTCGCCGCGGAACGGGCGCAGCAGGAACTCCCACATCTGCGGGCCGTCCTTCAGGAAGAAGAACAGGATCGTGACCATCAGCACGAAGCCGGTGACGAAGTTGGCGACCGCGCCGACGCCCGCGAGCGCGCCCGAGCCGAACTGCGCGCTGGTGACGAAGTCGGTGAGCGTCGCGACCCACTCGTCGAGCTGCTCGGGCTGCAGGAAGTCGAACGGCAGGGTCTGGAGCCATGCGAGCAGGTCGTCGAAGCCGGCTTGCGCCTGCGTGTACAGCTCGTCCCACTGGTCGCGCACCGCCCACACGATGAGCCAGCCGAGGAGCCCGAGGATGACGACGATCGCGAGCAGCGTGAGGAGGGTGGCCAGAATCGACGGGAGACCGCGCCGCCGCATCCAGCTCATCACCGGGTTGAACGCGCACGCGAGGATGAGCGCGATCACCAGCGGGATCGTGACGAGCGTGAGCGACTGGATCACGAAGACGACCCCCGCGGCCACCGCCACGACGAGGATGATCTGCAATGCGCGGATCGCGAGCTTGCCGAACCCGTCGGCCCAGAGGCTCCACGGCGCGCGCGTCGCCCTCAGCTCGGCGTCCTGTGATTCCAGGCGCACGGTCTGCGGGGTGCTGCGGAAGAAGCCCATGGGCCGAGGCTAGGGGCGACTGCCGCGCCGCTCGGGCGCCTTGCCGGGGGAGGCGGTGTTTGCTAGGCGAACGCGCTCATGCCGGTGATGTCGCGCCCGATCAGCAGCGCCTGCACGCTCTCGGTGCCCTCGTACGTGTGGATGGCCTCGATGTCGGTCATGTGCTGCATCACGCCGTTCTCGAGCAGGATGCCGTTGCCGCCGAGCAGGTCGCGCGCGGTCGCCGCGATCCGCCGCGCCGCGCGCGTGTTGTGGTACTTCGCGAGCGAGGCCTGCGTCGGCCGCAGTCCGCCGGACGCTTCGAGGTCGGCGAGGTGCCGGCAGTACAGCTGCATCGCGGTCAGCTCCTCGAGCATCTGCGCGAGGCGCTCCTGGACCATCTGGAACTTCGCCAGCGGCTTGCCGAACTGCACCCGCTGCTGCGCGTACGACAGCGCCGCCTCGTAGCAGGCGGTCGCGTGCCCGAGAGCCGACCATGCGACGCCCGAACGCGTCGAGTACAGCACGGTCGAGGCATCCTTGAAGCTCCTCGTGCCCGGCAGCGCCGCGTCGAGGGGGACGCGAACCCCATCCAGAGTGATCAGGGCTTGATGGATGCCGCGCAGCGACGCCTTGCCGCCGATCACGGTGCCGGTGTACCCGGCCGTCTCCTGCTCGACGAGGAAGCAGCGGACGGCGCCGTGCTCGGGCGCCTCGGGGTCGTCGACGCGCGCCCACACGAACGTGATGCCGCCGGATGCGCCGTTGCCGATCCACTTCTTCGCGCCGTCGATCACCCACTCGTCGCCGTCGCGGCGGGCGACGGTCTCGAGCGACACGGAGTCCGAGCCGTGGTCGGGTTCGGTGAGCGCGAAGGAGGCGGGAACCTGGCCGCGCGCGACGGGCTTCAGCCAGCGGTCCTGCTGCTCCGGGCTGCCGAACAGCGCGAGTACGCGCAGTGCGAGGCCGCCCTGGACGGCGATCACCGTGCCGAGCGAGCCGTCGCCCCGCGACACCTCCATGTTGACCAGGCCGGCCGCGAGCGGCGAGAAGCGGGTGAGCTCCGGGTGCACGATGCCGTCGTTGAGGAGATCGAGTTCGCCGAGGCGCATCGCGATGTCGAGGGGGTAGTCCGCGGCATCCCACGCGTCCTGCATGCGGGTGCCGACCTCGTCGACGTAGGCCTGCGCGCGCTCCCACACCGCGCGGTCCTCGGCGGGGATGTCGGCGAACACCTGGTAGTAATCGGTGCCGAGGCGCCGTGTGACGTCGTAGCCGGCGGTGCTCTGGCCGGGGCGGGGCTGGAACTCGGTCACGACGGACTCCTCTTGGTGGAACTCAATGTCAAGTCACATAGTACTCAGTCCCACCGCGTCCGTCTCGGTCGGTCAGCGCCGAGGCGTCCAGCCAGGCGGCAGCGGGCCGTCGATCGCGGCGCGCTCGGCGTCGGCCGCCGCGGACCAGCCCTGTGCGGAATCCCGTCCATCGAAACCGCCGCGTGCGATGCGCATCCCGACGTCGTCGTGGTGCATACGGGGCGCCCCGCCGCGCCGCGTCGAGGCGCGCACGCTCCAGGCGTCGTCGGCGAACCCGCCGCCGCGGAACACCCGGTAGGCGTCGTAGCGTGCGGGATCGAGTAGGTCCCAGCACCACTCCCACACGTTGCCGAGGGTGTCGAAGAGCCCGTTGAGGTTGGGCAGCTTGCCGCCGACGTCCTGAGGGGCGGTGACCCCGTCGGCGCTGGTCCAGGCGACCTCGGCGAGCGGTCCGTAGTGGGCGCCCGTCGAGCCCGCGCGGCACGCGAACTCCCACTCCGCCTCTGTCGGCAGCCGGTAGCCGTCGGAGTCGACGTGCCACGTGACGTCCTCGCCGTCGAAGGAATACGCCGGGTCGAGGCCCTCCCACTCCGACGCGGCGTTGCAGAAACGGATGGCGCGCAGCCAGGTCACGTCGACCGCGGGGCGGCGCGGATGACGAGCAGCAGCCTCTCCGACGATCTCGGCGAGCTGTTCCTGCGTGACCGGGTAGACGCCGATCTCGAAGGGCTCAAGTTCGACCGTGCGCCGCGTCCTGGTCCGCGCGTCGTGCAGGGTCACCGAGCCGCCGGTGATGCGGGCGAGCTCGAGGTCGGTCACGACGCCGCCGGCGCGTGGAGGGTGCGGGGTCCCGGGCTGTTCACGCTCCCGAGCCTAGGACCGCTGCGATGTCGGTGCTCGGCCGTACCGTATAGCCGCTGACGACGACGTCGTGGATGGAGGAGTGCCATGCCCTCGAAGCTCGGGAACATCACGTTCTACGCCGACGACCCGCCCCGGCTGGCGCGGTTCTGGTCGGGAGTGTTCGGCTATCCGCCGGTCGAGTGGGGCGAGCCTCTCAAGAGCGAGCTGCTCGACGCGGGTCTGACCGAGGCCGACCTCGCGGCCCGCGGCGTCGCCGAAGACCCCGACGGCGTCGGGCCGCGGCTGTTCTTCCACCACGCATCCGGCCCGAAGCAGGGCCGCAACCGGCTGCATCTCGACATCAGCGCGACGCCCGGGCGCTCGCCGTCGCGCGACGAGCTCGAGGCAGAGAAGGATCGCCTCGTCGCTCTCGGCGCGGAGGTCGTCCGGCTCGTCGACCAGGACTGGGGGCCGTGGCCGGAGCTGTACTACCAGCTGCGCGATCCCGACGGCAACGAGTTCTGCCTGCAGTAGGGCCCGTCAACGACTCAGGATGCGAGCTGCTGCGCGAGTCGTGACCCGCTCTGCGTCGGGCGATCAGGAGGGCGGGTCGAGCGTGATCAGCTGCCGCAGCTCACCGCCCGCGGCGAGGCGGTCCATCGCCTCGTCGAGGTCGCCGAGGCGGATGCGCGACGACACGAGCCGCTCGAGCGGCAGACGGCCGGCGCGCCACAGCTCGATGTAGCGCGGGATGTCCCGGCTCGGCACCGCCGACCCGAGGTAGCTGCCGACGATCGTGCGGGCCTCGGCCGTCAGCACCAGCGGCGACACGCCCGCGCGGGCGTCGGGGGCGGGGAGGCCGACCGTGACGGTCGTGCCGCCCGGGGCGGTGAGGGCGACTGCGGTCTCGAAGGCGCGTGCGGCGCCCGCCGCCTCGATGACGACGGGGGCCCGGATGCCGCGTTCCGCCGCGTCGACCGGACTCAGCGCGCCGATGGCACCGAGATCGCGGGCGAGACCGAGCTTCGCATCGACGGCATCGACGCCGATCACCTCATGACCCAGTGCCACCGCGACCATCAGCGCGGCCATGCCCACGCCGCCCAGCCCGACGACGATGACGCGCGCGCCGGGCGCCGGGCGTCCTGCGTTGAGCACGGCGCCGCCGCCGGTCAGCACCGCGCAGCCGAGCAGCGCGGCGATCTCGGCCGGCACGTCGGGGTCGACCTGCACCACCGACGTGCGGTTCACGACGGCGTGGGTCGCGAACGCCGAAACGCCGAGGTGATGGTGCACGTCCTGGCCTGCGCCGTCGGTGCCCGTGCGATGCAGACGGATGCCGCCGCCTACGAGCGTGCCGGCGTTGTTGGCCGCCGTTCCCGGCGTGCAGGGGAGGCGCCCCTCGGTGCGGCAGCCGTCGCAGTCGCCGCAGCGGGGGAGGAAGGTCATCACGACGCGGTCGCCGCGCGCGACATCCCGGATCCCCTCGCCGACGTCTTCGACGATGCCCGCCGCCTCGTGCCCCAGGAGCATAGGCGTCGGACGCACGCGGTTGCCGTCTACGACGCTGAGGTCGGAGTGGCAGACGCCCGCGGCCTCGACGCGCACGAGCAGCTCGCCGGCACCGGGCGGGTCGAGCTCGAGGGGCCCGACGGTGAAGGGCCGCGAGCGTGCGAAGGGCGTCGGGGCGCCGGAGCGTTCGAGGACGGCTCCGATGATCTGCATGGGACCTCCTCGTCGGCGGCCGCGACGGTACGGCACGCGCGGTTCTCCCTCGCACGATAAGCCGTGCCCGGCCGTCCCGCGAATCGGGGGACCGCGGATCGACGGGCTCAGGCGGCGATGGCCCTCCGCGCGATCCGGCGGCGGCGGATCCACTTCTCGACCTCGACGAACAGCGGCACGACGAGCGACAGCCCGAGGCAGATCAGCCACTCGCCCCCGCTGAGCGGCGTCGTTCCCACGAGTCGCTGGAGAAAGCCGATCTCGACCGCCGCGACGGTGATCGCCAGCGGGATCGCGAGCCACTTGACCGCGGCGAGGATGGGCGCCGTCAGACCCGACTCGGGATCGCGTCGCATCGCCAGCCCGCCCAGGACCGCACCGAACGCGGCGACGACGAACGTCATCGTGACGGGGACGTTCGGCTCGGACGGGCTCGCCTGGTCGGGGAACAGCAGCAGCGGGATCAGCGTCATGAGGAACAGCACCCCGCCGTAGACGAACCACAGCGTGACAGCACCACCGTTGGCGATCGTCTTCTTGGGATCCCGCGGCGGCTTGAGCATGATCCCGTCGGGCACGGGGTCGAGGAGGATCACGATGACCGGGAAGATCGAGATGAAGAAGTTGAGGAACAGGATCATGATCGGCGTGAGCGGCACGCCGCTGTTGATGTCGAAGATGCTCGCGACCAGGAACAGGAGCACGAGGGAGAACAGCTGCGACATCTGGTAGCGGACGTAGCTGACGATCTTCTCGTAGATCCCGCGTCCGAGCCGGACGGCCGTGACCAGCGTGCCGAAGTTGTCGTCGACGAGGATCATCTTCCCGGCCTGCTTCGTCACCTCGCTGCCCGACCCCATCGCCACACCGATGTCGGCCTGCTTGAGGGCGGCGGCGTCGTTCACCGCGTCGCCGGTCATCGCGACGACGGCGCCGTCCTCCTGCATGAGGCGAGCGAGGCGGAGCTTGTCTTCGGGGGTCACGCGTCCGAACACGTGCAGGTTCGGCAGGGCCGCCTTCAGCTCGTCGTCGCTCATGGCCTGGATGTCGGCGCCGCTCGCGGCCCCGGGCCCGAGTCCGAGCTTCGCGCCGATCGCGGCGGCCGTGATCGCATGGTCACCCGTGATCATCCGCACCTCGATGCCGGCCTCGTGGGCGATGCGGACCGCCTCCTTGGACGAGGGGCGGAGCGGATCGATGATGCCGACGAGCCCGACGAACGTGAGGTCCTTGACCTCGGCCATCGGGTCCGTCGGTACCGGCGAACCCGGCGCGAACCGCCGCACCGCGAATGCCAGCACGCGCAAGCCCTGCTCCGAAAGCTTCCGGTTCGCATCGAGCACCGTCTGCAGCTGCGCGTCGATCGGCGCGGGGCCCTGGGCGGTCATCACCGTCGTGCAGCGATCGAGCACGACATCCGGCCCGCCCTTCACGAGCGCGACCAGCCCCATCGCGCTGTCCTGCGGGACCTCGTGGAAGGTCGCCATGAACTTGTAGGCCGAATCGAACGGCACCTCCGCGGCACGGGGGTACTTCGCCCGCGTGAGTTCGGCGTCTGCCCCCATCTTCGCGGCGAGCACGACGAGGGCGGCCTCGGTCGGATCGCCGATCACGGCCCCGTCGTCCGACACCGTCGCGTCGCTGCAGAGGGTGAGGCCGAGCGCGAGCTGCGTGAAGTCCGGCACCGGCTGCCCGGCGACCTGGCGGATGTCTCCCGTCTTCTCGTACCCGCTTCCTCCGACCGTGAACCAGTCACCCGCGTAGTAGAGCGACTCGACGGTCATCTCGTTCATCGTGAGGGTGCCGGTCTTGTCGGAGTTGATCGCGCTCGTCGCGCCCAGCGTCTCGACATCCGTGAGGTTCTTCACCACGGCCTTGTGCTCGGCGAGCTGGCGGGAGCCGTACGAGAGCATCGCCTGCACGAACGAGGGCATGCCCGTCGGGATCGCCGAGATCGCCATCGAGATGCCGAGCAGGATGACGGACGCGACGGGCTGCTGACGGAGGAGCCCGAAGATGACGATGACGGCCACCGCGCCCCACGCGATCCAGCCGAGCACGCCGGTGAGCGAGTCGAGCTCCCGCTGCAGCGGCGACTTCGCCTGCTTCACCGACGACAGCATCGAGGCGATCTGCCCCATCTGAGTCGTCATGCCGGTGTCGGTGATCACGACGGTCGCAGTGCCGCGGGTCACCTGGGTGTTCTGGAAGGCCATGTTCGCGCGATCGCCGAGCGTCGTGTCGGGATCTGCGATGGTCGCGGCGTCCTTGGCGATCGGAGCGCTTTCGCCGGTGAGAGCGGCTTCCTGGGTCTCGAGCGTCGCGGAGCGCAGGATGCGGCCGTCGGCGGGAACGATGTCGCCCGCTTCGAGCGCGACGAGGTCGCCCGGCACGATCTCGGTCGCGGCGATCTGCAGGAGGCTTCCGTCGCGGATGACCCGAGCCTGGGGGATCTGCATCTTCGACAAGGCGTCCACGGATGCCTTGGCCTTCATCTCCTGGCTCGCACCCAGGAACACGTTCAGCACCACGAGCGCGCCCACCACGATGCCGACGCTCACCTGTCCGATGAGCAGACTGATCACCGCGACGATGACCAGCATGACGTTCATCGGGTCGGCGAGCTGGCCGAGAGACACCTGCCAGAGCGACGGCGGCTTCTCGGCCGCGATCGCGTTGGGTCCGTGGTCGGCGAGTCGCCGCGCCGCCTCGGCCGTGGTCAGCCCTCGCTCGCGGTCGGACCCGAGGGAGGCGACGACGGCGTCGGGGTCCTGCGTGTACCAGGGGGTCGGCCCGGCGGCAGCGGTCGGCGACGATTCCACGGTGCTCATGTGGCGACCATACCGCCGCTCATACGGCGGGGGGAGGATGAGATCCCCGCTCGCCGGGTGATTTCGGAGAGCGGATGCCGCGGCTCAGTCGAGCCGCTCCTGGAGGCGCCGCGCGACCTCGGCCGCCGGCATGGAACGGGGGAAGACCGCCACCACGACGTCGTCGGCCGCGGCATCCCGAGCCTCCCCGTCGGGCTGCACGCCGAAGCGACGCAGCGCATCGTCGAGCGCGCGGCGCAGGACCGAGACGGGAACGCGCTTCGGCCCGCGCAGCAGCTGACGCAGCACGTGATTGTGGATCGCGGTGACGAGCGCGGCGAAGCCGACGGCGTCGATCGGGTCGAGCCCGGGCAGCGCGCTGCGGAGGTACTCGTCGAACAGGCGCTCGTAGCGGAAGACGGTGACGATCTCGCGCTCGCGGAGCGCCGGCACCTGACGCACGACCGTGTAGCGCCGGCGCGCGAGTTCGGGGTCGGCGGCGAAGTGGGCGTAGACCAGGATGGATGCCTCGCACACCGCCTTCCATGGATCGGGATGCGAGCCCGCCAGGAACTCGCGCAGGCGCTCGAGCAGCAGCTCGTGGTCGGCGAAAACGACGTCGTCCTTCCCGCCGAACTGGCGGAAGAACGTGGAGCGCGACACCCCCGCGGCCTGAGCGATCTGCTCGACCGAGGTCTGATCGAAGCCCTGCTCGGCGAACAGCTCGAGCGCGGCGGCGACGACCGCGGCCTGCGGCGCGGCGGAGGGGATCGCGGTGGTGTCGGACATCTCGGGGGAGAGCCTAGTGAACGCGCGCGTCGGCCGCGGCATCCGAATCTCCGTTCTCATCGCTCCCACCTGCCGGGGAGCCTTGTCAACGGGCTGTCGCCGCGCGCTCGCGGGGAGTTGACTGACGGCATGACGTCGATCTGGAAGCACGGAGCCGGACTCGTCGATGGCTCGCCTTTCGAGCCGGGGCGTCACCACGACGTCATCGTCGTCGGTGCGGGCATCACCGGGCTCACGACCGCTCTGCTGCTCGCGCGAGCCGGACGCGACGTCGCCGTGCTCGAGGCGGGCGAGGTGGCGAACCTCGCGACCGGGGCGAACACCGGCAAGCTGTCGCTGCTGCAGGGCTCGGTGCTGTCGTCGCTGCGCCGCCATCACCCGGCGCGCCTCGTCCGTGCGTACGCCGACGCGAACCGCGACGGCGCCGAATGGCTGATCGACTTCGCCGACAGTGGCGGCGTGCCCTACTCGCGGCGGACGGCCTATTCGTACGCGCAGACTCCCGAAGGCGCCGAGTGCGTCGAGGCGGAGCGGGATGCCGCGGCCCAGGCAGGCCTGCCGGTGCGCCGCGTCGAGGGCTCCGAGCTCACCGACAGCGGCGTGCCGATGCAGGCGGCGGTGGCGCTCGACGACCAGGTCGCGATCGATCCGCAGCGCGTCGCGGTCGCGCTCGCGCGCGCCTTCCTCGCGGCGGGCGGCACGCTCCACACCGGTGCGCGGGTCACGCGCGTGCACGTCGTGCCCAGGGCGCGGGTGTGGACCGACGAGGGGTCGGCATCGGCCGATCGCGTCGTGCTGGCCACCGCTGCCCCGATCACCGACCGCGGGCTGTACTTCGCGAAGGTGCGCGGGCTGCGGTCCTCGTGCGTCGCCTTCGCGATCGACGCGCCGGTGCCCGACGGGCTGTACCTCTCGGTCGACGGCGAGACGAAGTCGGTCCGGTCGATCACCCCCGCCGACGGTCCCGCCGACGCCGCGCAGCTGATCGTCGGGGGCAACGGCTTCCCGGTCGGGCGGGCGGCCTCGCCGCAGGCCGAGATCGACGACCTCATCCGCTGGACGAGCGTGCAGTTCCCGGGCGCCGAACCCGTCGCGCAGTGGTCGGCGCAGGACTACCAGTCGCACGACCTCATGCCGTTCGTCGGGGCCATGCCGCGGGGGCTCGGACGCATCCGCTTCGCGACGGGCTTCGCGAAGTGGGGGCTGTCGAACGGGCCGGCCGCGGCGCTGCGGCTCGCCGCCGAGATCGAGCGCGTGCCATGGCGCGAGCGTCCCGAGTGGATGCGGGTCATCGCGACGCGCATGACCGTGCCGGCGGATCTGGCCCGCGGCGGCGTCGAGAACCTGCGCGTCGGCTGGGAGGCCGCGAGCGGCTGGGTCGGCGCGCAGACGGTGCCGACGCCGGTGCGCCGACCGGCCGAGGGCGAGGGGATCGTCGCGAACCGCGCCGGCCATCCGGTGGGCATCTCGACCGTCGACGGCACGACGCGGGCGGTGAGCGCGGTGTGCACCCATCTCGGCGGAGTGCTCGCCTGGAACGACGCCGAGCGGTCGTGGGACTGTCCGCTGCACGCGTCGCGGTTCGCCGCGGACGGGACGCGCATCGAGGGCCCGGCGGTGTGCGATCTTGCTCGGCTTCCGCGCGTGCGCGGGGAGGAGCACGACGATCCGGAGGAGCACGGGGATCCCGAGGAATCCGGGGATCCGGAGGAGCACGAGGATCAGGAGGTGACGCGGAGCGCCCCGCCCACGTCCCCCGCCGCCGCGCGCTGACGCAGACCCGGCGCGTCGCTGCGGTCTGGAGCGCTCGGCAGGCGGTAGTAGGCTGGGGTACTGGTCGATATCTCGACGTCGAGACGCTTTTCGCGTCATCCCACCCCCATTCGCCACCTGCGAAGGAATGCACTGTGGATCTGTACGAGTACCAGGCACGTGATCTTTTCGAGAAGTACGAGGTGCCGGTTCTCGCCGGCATCATCGCGGACACGCCGGAGGAGGTGCGGGCCGCAGCCGAGAAGATCGGCGGAGTCGTCGTCGTCAAGGCGCAGGTCAAGACCGGCGGTCGCGGCAAGGCCGGCGGCGTGAAGGTCGCGAAGACGCCCGATGAGGCCTACGAGGCCGCGCAGGCCATCCTCGGCCTCGACATCAAGGGCCATGTCGTCAGGCGCGTCATGGTCGCGCAGGGCGCGCGCATCGACAAGGAGTACTACTTCTCGGTGCTGCTCGACCGCGCGAACCGCTCCTACCTGTCGCTTGCGAGCGTCGAGGGCGGCATGGAGATCGAGGAGCTCGCGGTCGAGCGCCCCGAGGCCCTCGCCCGCGTGAACGTCGACCCGCTGCAGGGCATCGACAAGCAGAAGGCCGTCGAGATCGCCGAGGCCGCCGGGTTCGCCCCCGAGCTGGTCGACAAGGTGAGCGACGTCTTCGTCAAGCTCTACGCCGTCTACAAGGGTGAGGACGCGACGCTCGTCGAGGTCAACCCGCTCATCCTGTCGGAGGAGGGCGAGGTCATCGCCCTGGACGGCAAGGTCTCGCTCGACGAGAACGCCGACTTCCGCCACGCCGCCCACGCGCTGCTCGAGGACAAGGCCGCGGCCGACCCGCTCGAGGCGAAGGCCAAGGAGAACGACCTCAACTACGTCAAGCTCGACGGCGAGGTGGGCGTGATCGGCAACGGCGCGGGCCTGGTGATGTCGACGCTCGACGTCGTCGCCTACGCCGGTGAGAACCACGGCGGTGTGAAGCCCGCGAACTTCCTCGACATCGGCGGCGGCGCCTCAGCCGAGGTCATGGCAGCCGGCCTCGACGTCATCCTCGGCGACCCGCAGGTCAAGAGCGTGTTCGTCAACGTGTTCGGCGGCATCACGGCGTGCGACGCCGTCGCCAAGGGCATCGTCGGCGCGCTGGCCGAGCTGGGCGCGAGCGCTTCGAAGCCGCTGGTCGTGCGCCTCGACGGCAACAAGGTCGAGGAGGGCCGCGCGATCCTGCGCGACGCGAACCACCCGCTCGTGACGCTCGCCGAGACGATGGACGAGGGCGCCGACAAGGCCGCCGAGCTCGCCAACGCCTGAGCCCCAGACATCCGGAACTAGGAAAGAACAGACATGTCGATCTTCCTCAACAAGGACTCCAAGGTCATCGTCCAGGGCATCACCGGCGGCGAGGGCACCAAGCACACGGCGCTCATGCTCAAGGCCGGCACCCAGGTCGTCGGCGGCGTGAATGCCCGCAAGGCCGGCACGACCGTGCTGCACACCGACGCCGAGGGCAACCCGGTCGAGCTCCCGGTCTTCGCCTCCGTCGCCGAGGCGATCGAGAAGACCGGCGCCGACGTGTCGATCGCCTTCGTGCCGCCCGCGTTCACGAAGGACGCCATGGTCGAGGCCATCGACGCCGAGATCCCGCTGCTCGTCGTGATCACCGAGGGCGTGCCCGTCGGCGACACCGCCGAGGCGTGGGCCTACGCGCAGTCGAAGGGGAACACGACCCGCATCATCGGGCCGAACTGCCCCGGCATCATCACTCCCGGCGAGTCGCTCGTCGGCATCACGCCCGCCAACATCACCGGCAAGGGCCCGATCGGCCTCGTGTCGAAGTCGGGCACCCTGACGTACCAGATGATGTACGAGCTGCGCGAGATCGGCTTCTCGACGGCCATCGGCATCGGCGGCGACCCGGTCATCGGCACGACGCACATCGACGCGCTCGCCGCGTTCGAGGCCGACCCCGAGACCAAGGCGATCGTGATGATCGGCGAGATCGGCGGCGACGCCGAGGAGCGCGCGGCCGACTTCATCAAGGCCAACGTCACCAAGCCCGTCGTGGGCTACGTCGCCGGCTTCACCGCTCCCGAGGGCAAGACCATGGGTCACGCCGGCGCGATCGTGTCGGGCTCGGCGGGCACCGCCCAGGCGAAGAAGGAGGCCCTCGAGGCCGCCGGCGTCAAGGTCGGAAAGACCCCGAGCGAGACCGCCGAGCTCATGCGCGGCATCATCGCCGGTCTGTAGACGATTCGTACCGAAGGGGCGGATGCCGCGGCCTGCGCCGCGCGTCCGCCCCTTCGTCATGCCGGGTTAGGGTGAGGGAATGCCGCTGACCGGAGAGTACAAGCCGTCCACTTCCGACTGGGCCCGCACGCAGGCCGAGGCGTACGAGGCCTCGGGCGGACAGAAGGCGAACACCCTGCGCGGTGTGCCGATCATCGTGCTGACGTCGGTCGGCGCGAAGAGCGGCGGTCTGCGCAAGACCGCGCTCATGCGCGTCGAGCACGGGGGCCGCTACCTTGCCGTGGCGTCGAAGGGCGGGCACCCCGCTCCCCCGAAGTGGTACTGGAACATCCGCAAGAACCCGCACGTCGAGCTGCAGGACGGCGCCGTCAAGCGCGACTACCTGGCACGTGAGCTGTCGGGCGACGAGCGCACCGAGTGGTGGGCGCGTGCGGTCGAGGTGTGGCCCGACTACGACGCATACCAAGCGAAGACCGAGCGCGAGATCGCCGTCTTCCTGCTGGAGCCGGTCGAGGACTGACCCGCCGGCGCCCGGGCGCCCGGCGCCGTCTGCGGCCCGGTCGCAACGTCGGAGATCACGGCGAAACGCCGGGACGAGGCATCCCTCGTCCCGGCGTTTCTCGCGAGATCTCCGACGCTGTGCGGTCAGGCGGCGAGCAGAGCCTCCAGCGGGCCGCGCGCGAAGTACAGCACGAACCCGGCGGCGACGATCCACAGCAGCGGGCTGATCTCCTTCGCCTTGCCCGACAGCGACCGCACGATCACCCATGAGATGAAGCCCGCGCCGATGCCGTTGGCGATCGAGTAGGTCAACGGCATCACGGTGACCGCGAGGAAGACCGGCAGCAGCACCGAGAACTCGGAGAAGTCGATGAAGCGGATCTGCGCCATCATGAGCGCACCGACGATGACGAGCGCTGCGGCCGCGACCTCGGTGGGCACGATCGACACGAGCGGCGTGAAGAACATGGCGACGAGGAACAGCCCGCCGGTGACGACGTTGGCGAGGCCCGTCCGTGCGCCCTCGCCGATGCCGGCACCCGACTCGATGAACACCGTGTTCGACGAGGCCGACGCGTAGCCGCCCGCGACCGCGCCGACGCCCTCGACGATCAGCGCGGACTTGAGGCGGGGGAAGTCGCCCTTGGCGTCGGCGACGCCGGCTTCCTTCGACAGGCCCGTCATGGTGCCCATCGCGTCGAAGAAGTTCGTGAAGACCAGCGTGAAGACGAGCATGAGCGCGGCGAGCACGCCGATGCGCTCGAACGACCCGAACGAGACCTGGCCGATGAGCGACAGGTCGGGGATGCTCACGAGCGACGCGGGAAGCTCGGGAACCGAGAGCCCCCATCCGCCGGGGTTGACCCCGTCGTCGGTGAACTTCGGGCCGATGTTCCAGATCGCCTCGACGACCACCGCGAGCACGGTTCCGGTGACGAGGCCGATGAGGATGCCGCCCTTGACCTTGCGGGCGACGAGGATGCCGGTCAGCAGCAGGGTGAACACGAAGACGAGCGTGGGCACCGTCGCGACCGAGCCGTCGACGCCCAGGCCGATCGGGGGAGAGGATGCGCCGGTCGTCGTGACGAAGCCGGCGTCGACGAACCCGATGAAGGCGATGAACAGGCCGATGCCGACCGTGATAGCGAGCTTGAGCTGCACCGGCACGGCGTCGAAGATCATGCGGCGCAGCCCGGTCGCGGCGAGCAGCACGATGATGAGGCCGTTGATGACCACGAGGCCCATCGCCTCGGCCCAGGTGACCTGGCCGACCACCGACACCGCGAGGAACGAGTTGATCCCGAGGCCTGCGGCGAAGGCGAACGGCAGGCGCGTGACCAGGCCGAACAGCACCGTCATGACTCCCGCGGTCAGCGCCGTCACGGCGGCGACCTGCGTGAACCCGAGGGAGGAGCCGTCGACGTCGATCCCGCCCGACAGGATGATCGGGTTCAGGATGACGATGTAGGCCATCGTCACGAACGTCACCACACCGCCGCGGACCTCGGCGCCGACCGTCGAACGGCGGCGCGTGATCTCGAAGAAGCGGTCCACCCCGCTGCGTGGTTCGGGGGACTCTGCGGTGGTGTCGACGACGGGCGACGGGGCTGTGCTCATGAAAACCTCCGCGCTCAACGTTAGCGCTCACGCACCTGGGGTGATGACCGGGCCGGATGCCGCGACCGGCCGCACCGCCGCCGGGACGTCGGCTCGGCGCTGGGTAGGGTCGATGGCGCATGCATCGCCTCACCGTCGCCCTCCTCTCCGCCGTCGACGCCGCCATCGCGGTGGCCGTCGGCATCGCCGTGACCCTCGCCCCGCTGACGCTGCTCTTCGTCTTCACCTTCGGCACGGGCGCGGACTGGGCCGCACTGTGGCCCGCTGCGGTCACCGCCTGGCAGTTCGGCAACCTCGTGCCGCTGCTCGTGACGCTGCCCGCCGAGTATGTCGCCGCGACGGGGATCGACCCGGTCGCGGCATCCTTCACCCTCTCTCTGGCTCCGCTCGCGTTCGCGGGATTCACGATGATCTTCGCCGCGCGGTCGGGCGTGCGGGCGTCGCGCGCCGAAGGATGGGCGACGGGCGTCGTATCGGGAACCCTGGTCTTCGGCGTGCTCGCCACCCTCGCCGGCTTCACGTCGCAGAACCTCGTCGCCGACGCCGAGCTGTGGCAGGCGATCCTCGTGCCGACGCTCGTCTTCGGCCTGTTCTCGCTCGCGGGCGCCGTCGTCACGGAGTGGCGTGAGGCCGGCGCCGGCCCGGTGGCCCGGGTGCGCGACCGTGTGGAGGCCGCTCCCCACGGCTGGGGCGATGCCCCGGGGCTCGTCGCCCGCGGGACGGCGGTCGTCGTGGTCGGCCTCATCGGACTCGGCGCGGTGGTGACGGCGCTCGCGGTGCTGCTGCGCGGCGGCGAGGTGGTCGCGCTGTTCCAAGCGGGCAACGTCGACGCCCTCGGTGCCGTGGTCGTGACCCTCGCCCAGCTGGCCTACCTGCCGACTCTCGCGGTGTGGGGCATGGCGTTCGCAGCCGGCCCGGGCTTCGCCGTCGGCGACGGCACCGCCGTGTCGCCATCCGGCACGCAGACCGGCGTCGTGCCCGGCATCCCGATCCTCGGTGCGATCCCCGAGTCGACGACGCCCTGGCTGCTGCTGCTCGCGCTGGTGCCCGTCGCGCTCGGCGCTCTCGCCGGCTGGATCGCGCGGTCGCGCCTGGTCGCGACGCACGGGGGAGGCGTGCCCGCGCCTGCCGCATCGAACGACGCCGGACCCGTCGTCCTGACGGGGCTGCTCGCCTCGGCACCGGTGATCGAGCCCGACCCCGACGACCGGCCCGCATCCGGCGAAGATTCCTTCGCGGTGCGGCTCGCCATCGCGGCGGCGATCGCGGTGGCGTCGGCCGCGGCGGCCGCGCTGCTCGCGGTGATCGCCTCCGGCTCGCTCGGTCCGGGCCGCCTCGCGCACGTCGGCCCGGAACCCGGACCCGTCGCCCTCGCGGTCGGGATCGAGGTGCTCGTGGGCGCGTCGATCCTCCTGCTGTCGCCGCGCGGCCGGTCGCACGCGCACGCATCCCGCGGAGACGCCCCGAGCGCGCACACGCCGTTCGAGCCTCACGAGGAGGTTCGGGATGCTGCGCCCGCCCCGCTCGTCGACGAGAATGCCACGCTCGATCTCGGGCCCCGACGGCCCGGGTCGGGCGCGCCGGTAGACTAGCCGGGTGCTCACGGTCGCCGTCCTCATCTCGGGCACAGGGTCCAATCTGCGCGCTCTGCTCGATGCGGCCGCCGACCCCGAGTATCCCGCCCAGATCGTCGTCGTCGGCGCCGACCGCGAGGCCGAAGGCTTCGCGCACGCCGAGGAGTACGGCATCCCCGCGTTCATGGTGCCGTGGGCCCAGTTCGGCTCGCGAGAGGAGTGGGGCGCCGAGCTCGGTCGACAGCTGGCCGTATGGCGACCCGACCTGGTCGTGCTGAGCGGTCTCATGCGTCTCCTGCCGGCTCCGCTCGTCGACGAGTGGTCGCCTCGCATCATCAACACCCACCCGGCCTACCTGCCCGAGTTCCCCGGCGCCCACGGCGTGCGCGACGCGCTCGCGGCGGATGTCGAGCAGACCGGAGCCAGCGTCATCATCGTCGACAACGGGGTCGACTCGGGCCCGATCCTCGCCCAGGAGCGCGTCCCCGTGCTCCCCGGCGACGACGAGCACTCGCTTCACGACCGCATCAAGCCCGTCGAGCGGCGGCTTCTCATCGACGTCGTCCGTCGCATCGCGAACGGCGAGCTCGATCTCGAGGCCGCCGCATCCGCGGGCGCGGTCGCCGCATCGACGGCCGCCGACGGCGACGCGTCGAGATCGCCCGCTTCCTGACCCCACCCACGAGGAGATCGTCCATGGCCGGCCCGACCACCGACCCCGCCCTGTACCACCACCGCGACGTCGTCCCGATCCGTCGGGCGCTCGTGTCGGTGAGTGACAAGACCGACCTCCTCGCGCTGGCCGGCGCGCTCGCCGCCGCCGACATCGAGATCGTCTCCACCGGCTCGACCGCCGCGACGATCCGCGAGGCGGGCCACTCCGTGACCGACGTGGCGACGGTGACGGGCTTCCCCGAATCGCTCGGCGGCCGCGTCAAGACGCTGCACCCCGGAGTGCACGCGGGTCTGCTGGCAGACGTGCGCCTCGACGACCACAAGCAGCAGCTGGGCGAGCTCGGGATCGAGCCGTTCGAGCTCGTCGTCGTGAACCTCTATCCGTTCGTCGAGACGGTGCGCTCCGGGGCCGAGGGTGACGACGTCGTGGAGCAGATCGACATCGGCGGGCCGGCGATGGTGCGCGCGTCGGCGAAGAACTTCGCCAACGTCGCGATCGTCGTCTCGCCCGAGTCGTACCCCGCGATCATCGAGGCCGTGAGCGGCGGCGGGACGACGCTCAGCCAGCGCCGCGAGCTCGCCGCGCGCGCCTTCGCCCACACGTGCGAGTACGACCGCGCCGTCGCCACGTGGTTCGCCGAGCAGATCCTCGGGGAGGACGACCTGCCGCAGCACCTCACCATCAAGGCGGAGCGCCTCGCCACCCTGCGGTACGGCGAGAACTCCCATCAGCGTGCCGCGATCTACACGAGCGCCGGCGGCCACGGCATCGCCCAGGCGACGCAGCTGCAGGGCAAGGAGATGTCGTACAACAACTACGTCGACGCCGACGCCGCGTTGCGCGCCGCGTTCGACATGGTCAAGCCCGCGGTCGCGATCATCAAGCACGCCAACCCGTGCGGCATCGCGGTGGCCGCGCCCAACGCGCTCGACCCCATCGCCAGCGCCCACCTGCGCGCCCACGAGTGCGACCCGGTGTCGGCCTACGGCGGCGTGATCGCCGCGAACGGCACCGTCACGCTCAAGATGGCCGAGAACCTGAAGGACATCTTCACCGAGGTCATCGTCGCCCCGTCCTTCGAGCCGGCCGCCCTCGAGGTGTTCCGGGCGAAGAAGAACCTGCGCCTGCTGCAGCTCCCCGACGACTGGCAGCAGGAGCGCATGGATGTGCGCCTCGTCTCGGGCGGACTGCTCCTCCAGGACGCGGACCGCTTCCCGTCCGACATCGATTCGGTCGCCAAGGACTGGGAGCTCGTCTCGGGCGAGCGCCCTGCGGCGAGCGAGATGCAGAACTTCATCTTCGCGTGGAAGGCCTGCCGCGCCGTCAAGTCCAACGCCATCGTCCTGGCGAAGGCGTCGGCCACGGTCGGCATCGGCATGGGCCAGGTCAACCGGGTCGACTCGTGCCGCCTCGCGGTCGAGCGCGCCGGTGATCGTGCAGCCGGGTCGGTCGCGGCATCCGATGCCTTCTTCCCCTTCGCCGACGGGCCGCAGGTGCTCATCGACGCCGGCATCTCGGCGATCGTCCAGCCCGGCGGATCGGTGCGCGACGACGAGGTCATCCAGGCCGCTCGTGCCGCGAACGTGACCATGTTCTTCACCGGCGAGCGGCACTTCTTCCACTGAGTCCCTGCGGATCGCGGGGGAGCGCGCGCCCGTAGGCGCGTGATCGTCGTGTCCGATTTCCGCGAGTGGATGTCGGCGGTTCGTGTCAGGCTGGGGTCATGAGCAGTCCCGCCATGACGTTCGACGAGCGATACCGCGCGATCGACTCGCGCGATCGGCGCTTCGACGGGCAGTTCGTCACCGCCGTGCGCTCGACGGGCATCTACTGCCGTCCGAGCTGCCCGGCGCGCACCCCCAAGCCCTCGAACGTCACGTTCTACCCGACGAGCGCGGCCGCCCATGAGGCAGGCTTCCGCGCGTGCAAGCGGTGCCTGCCCGAGGCCGCTCCCGGGTCGCCGCAATGGAACCTCCGGGGCGACACCGCCGGCCGGGCGATGCGGCTCATCGCTGACGGAGTCGTCGAGCGCGAGGGTGTGCCCGGCCTCGCTCGGCGCCTCGGCTACTCGGATCGGCACCTCACGAGGCTGCTGACCGCCGAGCTCGGCGCCGGGCCGCTCGCGCTCAGTCGTGCCCACCGCGCGCAGACCGCGCGCATGCTGCTCGTCGGCACCGACCTGCCCGCGGCCGACGTCGCGTTCTCGTCCGGCTTCGCCAGCGTCCGCCAGTTCAACGACACCGTGCGAGAGGTGTTCGGCATGTCGCCGCTCGAGCTGCGCGCGCGGCGCCGCGTCGTCGCGGGCGACCGCACCGTCCCGGCCCCGGGAGCGATCGACCTCGTGCTGCCGCACCGCGGCCCGCTCGACGCCGGCGGGGTGTTCGACTGGATGTCCGCGCGTGCGGTCGACGGCGCCGAAGTCGCGACGCCCACGACGTTCGCCCGCACCCTCCGCCTGCCCGGCGGCCCGGCCTGGTTCGAACTCCGCGTCGACGAGGCAGGGCGCATGCGGCTGCGGGCGAGGCTCACGCACCTGGGCGATCTGTCCACGCTCGTCACGCGCGCCCGGCGCCTCTTCGACCTCGACGCCGACCCGATCGCCGTCGACGAGGCGCTGTCACAGCACCCGGAGCTCGCGCCGCTCGTCGCCGGGCTCCCCGGCATCCGCGTCCCGGGTGCGGCCGACCCGCACGAGATGCTGATCCGGGCGATGGTGGGGCAGCAGATCACCGTCGTCGCCGCACGCACGGCGCTCTCCGCGCTGACGACCGCGCTCGGCGAGACGGTCGACGGCTTCGAAGGCACCACGCGCCTCTTCCCGACGATGACCGCCATCGCCGAGCGTGGCGCCGAGGTGCTGCGCGGTCCTGCCGCCCGCGTCCGGTCGATCGTCGGCGCCGCCGCCGCCCTCGCCGACGGCGCCCTCGCGCTGACGACCGGCGACGACGCGGCCGATCAGCGCGCCGCACTCCTCGCCATGCCGGGCATCGGTCCGTGGACGGCCGACTACGTGCGCATGCGCGTGCTCGGCGACCCCGACGTGTTCCTCCCCGGCGACGTCGCCGTGCGCTCCGGTGCCGCGGCCGCCGGGCTTCCCTCCGACCCCAAGCGGCTCACCGAGTGGGCGGCCCGCACCGCGCCGTGGCGCAGCTACCTCACCGCGCACCTGTGGCGCGCGGTCCCGCCGAAGCCCGCGCGTGTACGCCGTGGCGCGGCATCCGATCTCCAGAAAGAGGCCAGCGCATGAGCGTCGCGACCATCCAGACCATCGACACCCCCGACGGCGCGTTCACGATCCTCGCCGACGACGCGCAGCGCGTGCTCGCGTCGGGGTGGACCGACGACGTGGAGCGCCTCCTCGGCCGGCTCCGGGCGGGCGACCGGCCGACGGCCGTGACCGAGGGGGTGACGGATGCCGCGGCCGCCGTCGTCGCGTACTACGACGGCGACCTCTCTGCGATCGACGACGTCCCGGTCGCGCAGCACGGCACGGCCATGCAGCTCGCGGGCTGGGACGCCCTGCGCCGGATCGAGCCGGGGCGACCGCTCACCTATGCGGAGTTCGCGACCGTCCTGGGCTCGCCCAGTGCCGTTCGGGCGGCGGCTTCGATCTGCGCGCGCAACGCACCCGCGCTGTTCGTGCCATGCCACCGCGTGCTGCGCACCGGGGGAGCGCTCGGCGGATTCGCGTGGGGGCTCGACGTGAAGCAGCGTCTGCTCGCCCGCGAGGCGGGTGTACCCGCGCTCATCGGCTGACACGCGCGCCGGTCGCCACCGCCGTCGACCTCGGGAGACAGCGGCCGCCGCCGCGCACCGCTGTCGATGGCGACCTCCGTCGGAAAACGCTTGTTGCATCCAGCGAACTCCCAGGTATAGGCTGGAGGGCTGTCGCGCTCGCCGGGCCGCGGCAGTCCCGCTCCGCTCTCACCAAGGAGGATGCCATGCACCAGGCCGCCATCGCCGCGAAGACCGTCTTCGTCCTCCGCATCGCCGGGCCGAAGCGCCTCCGCGCACAGGGGTAACAGCTCCCGTCCGCATTCCGGCGATTCCTCCGGCTCCGGCATACCGCCGCCTTCCGGAGCGTTCCCTTCACCGGGGCTCCGTCGCGCCTCGCGCACCATCCCGACCCGACGCCGGGTCATCGCACCACCTCCCACAAGGATCATGACCACCACCGCCCTCCCCGACGAGACCACTCCGTCGAAACGGTCCGAAACGTCCACCCCGAAGGCGCTCGCTCGGCTGCTGCCGTTCGCGAAGCCGGTGCTTCCGCGACTGGCGATGGGCGCGGCCAGCGCTCTCGCCGCCAGCCTGCTCGCGCTCTCCATCCCGCTCATCCTCGAGGCCATCGTCGCCGGTCCCATCGCATCCGGCGACATGAGCCAGATCATCTGGGGCTCCGCGCTCATCCTCGTCCTGGGTCTCGCTGAGGCCGTCATGGTGTGGCTGCGTCGCTGGTTCGTGCTCGGACCGGCCACCAAGGTCGAGTACGAGATCCGCCAGACGTTCTACTCCCGGCTGCAGCGGTTGCCGGTGTCGTTCCACGACAAGTGGCAGTCGGGCCAGCTGCTCAGCCGCATGATGCAGGACATCAGTATGCTGCGCCGCTGGATGGCGTTCGGCATCGTGCTGCTGGTCGTCAATGCCCTCACGATCCTGGTCGGCTCGCTGCTGATCTTCCGGTGGCACTGGCTGCTCGGCACGATCTTCCTCGTCACGAGCGCGCCGCTCTGGTACGCCGGTTATCGCTTCGAGAAGACCTACGGCTCGCTGGCGCGTCAGAGTCAGGATCAGGCCGGCGACCTCGCGACCTCGGTCGAGGAGAGCGTGCACGGCATCCGCGTGCTCAAGGCCTTCGGCCGCGGCAAGCACGCGCTGCAGAAGTTCACCCGTCAGGCTGAGACGCTGCGCGAGACCGAGCTGAGCAAGGCGCGCGCGGTCGGCTGGATCTGGTTCTGGCTCGTGCTGCTGCCCGACATCGCCTTCGCGCTGTGCCTGGGCGCGGGCGTGTACCTCACCGCGGTCGACCAGCTGTCGGCGGCCGAGCTCGTCGCGTTCTTCGCGATGGCGACGGTGCTGCGCTGGCCGATGGAGTCGATCGGCTTCCTGTTCTCCTTCACGCTCGATGCGCGGACAGCCACCGACCGCATCTTCGAGGTGTTCGACGAAGAGAACGCGATCGTCGATCCCGAGTCGCCGAGCACCATCGTCCACCCGCGGGGAGAACTCGCTTTCGAGGGTGTGCACTTCCGCTACCAGGACGCCGCCGCCCACGAGCGCGATCTGCTCGACGGCATCGACCTCGTCCTGCGGCCCGGTGAGACGATGGCCCTCGTCGGCCTGACCGGCTCGGGCAAGACCACGCTCACGACGCTCCCCGCGCGCCTGTACGACGTCACCCAGGGTCGCGTCACGCTCGACGGCGTCGATGTGCGCGACCTGACGCTCGGCGAGCTGCGCCGGCACGTCGGCATGGCCTTCGAGGACGCCACGCTCTTCTCGCAGTCGGTGCGCGACAACGTGCTGCTCGGTCGCGAGGACCTCACCCCGGGCAGCCCCGAGGCCGAGGTCGTCGTGCGTGAGGCGCTGCAGGTCGCCCAGGCCGGCTTCGTCGACGACCTGCCGGATGGCGTCGACACGGTCATCGGCGAGGAGGGCCTGTCCCTCTCCGGCGGTCAGCGCCAGCGCCTGGCGCTCGCCCGGGCGGTCGCGGCACGCCCCGCCGTGCTCGTGCTCGACGACCCCCTGTCGGCGCTCGACGTCGACACCGAGGCGCTCGTCGAGGACGCGCTCCGCGAGGTGCTGCACGCGACGACCGCCCTCGTGGTCGCCCACCGCCCGTCGACCGTCACGCTGGCCGACCGCGTCGCCCTGCTCGAAGCCGGGCGCATCACCGCGGTCGGCACGCACTCCGAGCTGCTGCGCGAGAGCGAGCACTACCGACATGTGATCTCGAGTCTCGAGGTCGAGGAAGCCCGCCTGCGGGAGAGGGAGGTGAACCTGTGAGCACCACCACCGTCACCGGAACCAGCGGTGAAGACCGCTCCGACTACACCAAGCTCGAGAGCAGGGCGATCCGCAAGCGGTCGCTGCGCCTCCTCGGCTCGCTCGTCACGCCCGTACGGCGTGATCTGTGGCTCGCCGGCGTCGTGCTCGTCGTGTCGACCATCTTCCGGGTCGCGGGTCCGGCCCTCATCGCGTACGGCATCAACCAGGCGCTGCCCACGGCCGTCGAGCAGATGAACTGGCTGCCGACGATCGGCGTCGTCGTGGTGTACCTCGTCACGGGCATGGCCGGTGCGGCGCTCATCGGCTGGTACGTCGTCGTGGCCGCCCGGCTCACTCAGGCGATCATGCTCGATCTGCGCAAGCGGATCTTCCTGCACACCCAGCGGCTCAGCCTCGAGTTCCACGAGTCGTACACCTCCGGCCGGATCATCTCGCGCCAGACGAGTGACCTCGACTCGATCCGCGAACTGCTCGACGGCGGCCTCAACGAGCTCGTGTCGGGCATCCTCTACGGCGGGTTCACGCTCATCGCCCTGCTGATGATCGACTGGCAGTCCGGCGTCATCCTCGCGGTGATGGGCATCCCGCTGTACCTCCTGATGCGCTGGTTCTACACCCGCTCGCAGGTGGTGTACCGCGAGTCCCGCGTCGTCAGCGCGAAGGTCATCGTGAAGTTCGTCGAGACCATGACGGGCATCCGCGCAGTGAAGGCGTTCCGCAAGGAGAGCCGCAACGACGAGGAGTTCGGCCAGCAGGCGAGCGACTACCGCGACGTGAACATGCGGTCGATCCGCTTGTTCGGCACGTTCGAGCCGGGCCTCATGGCGGTCGCCTCCGTCACGGTGGCTCTCGTCCTGCTGTGGGGCGCGTTCCGCGTCGTGGACGGCACGCTCCTTCTCGGCACGCTGCTGGCGGCGGTGGTCTACGTGCGCAACTTCTTCTCGCCGCTGCAGGA
The DNA here is from genome assembly GCF_014837165.1 of Microbacterium gallinarum. Lineage (GTDB taxonomy): Bacteria > Actinomycetota > Actinomycetes > Actinomycetales > Microbacteriaceae > Microbacterium > Microbacterium gallinarum. The sequence goes on along the minus strand of NZ_JACSPM010000002.1, from coordinate 333,081 downwards.
GGTCGCGTTCTTCCTGAACTCGTACCAGTCCGCGACGGCCGCGCTCGAGAAGGTTTCGGGCGTGCTCGAGGAGCAGCCCACGGTGCCCGACCCGGTGCAGCCGGTCGACCTGTGGAATGCGCGCGGCCACGTGCGGTTCGACGACGTGCTGTTCGGCTACTCGAACGACCGCGTCATCCTGCCGGACTTCTCGCTCGACATCCCCGCCGGCCAGACGATCGCGCTCGTCGGCACCACCGGCGCCGGCAAGTCGACCCTCGCCAAGCTCGTGTCGCGGTTCTACGACCCGACGCGCGGCTCGGTGACGCTCGACGGCGTGGACCTGCGGTCGCTGCACCCGAAGGACCTCCGCCGCGCGATCGTCATGGTCACGCAGGAGGCCTACCTGTTCAGTGGCACCGTCGCCGACAACATCGCCCTCGGCAAGCCCGATGCGACGCTCGACGAGATCCAGGCGGCGGCGCGAGCGGTCGGAGCGGATGCCTTCATCCAGGCGCTGCCCGACGGCTACGCCACCGATGTCAACAAGCGCGGTGGGCGCGTGTCGGCGGGACAGCGCCAGCTGATCTCGTTCGCGCGGGCGTTCCTCGCCGACCCCGCTGTCCTCATCCTCGACGAGGCGACCGCCTCGCTCGACATCCCGAGCGAGCGCCAGATCCAGGACGCCCTGCAGACGCTGCTTGCCGACCGCACGGCGATCATCATCGCCCACCGTCTGTCGACGGTCGCGATCGCCGATCGCGTGCTCGTCATGGAGCACGGACGGATCATCGAGGACGACGCGCCCGAGGCGCTCATCGGCGGCGACGGCCGCTTCGCCAAGCTGCACGCGGCGTGGCGCGAGTCGCTGGTCTGACGACCGCACACGGATGCCCCGGCCCGCCTTCGTGCGGCCGGGGCATCCGTCGTCTCAGTGACCCGCGGACGAGACGAAGGAGGCGAGTGGATGCCGCGGCTCGAGCTCGGCGAGGGCGAGTGCCCCGTCGATGCCCTGCCCGAGCGGCGCGACGAACCGTGCATCGTGCTGGCCGGCGCGCAGGCTGTCCTCGAAGGCGGCGCGCAGCAGCGGGGATCCGAACACGCCGCCGACCGCACACACCGCGGGGTGGTGGGTGTCGCCGACGCGGTGCAGCGCAGTCGACACGCTGAACGCCAATTCGTGCGCCGCACGTCGCAGGATGTCCTGCGACACCGCATCGCCGCGCTCGGCGAGCTGCGCCGTCGACGCGGCGAACGACGCGACGGTGCTCACACGATCGGCTGACGACTGCAGGTCGATGTACGCCTCGGACAGGTCGGGCCACCGCGCCGCAGCGACGTCACGCAGGGCGGTCGCGGGGCCGCGGCCATCGTACGCGCGCATGACGGCGTCGAGGGCCTCACGCCCGATCCAGTACCCGCTGCCGGCATCGCCCATCACGTGCCCCCAGCCGTCCACTCGAGCGACCCGGTCCGCGCCCACGGCCAGCGTGACGACTCCCGTCCCGGCCGCCACGACCGCGCCGCGGCCCGGACCCAGTGCGCCGAGGTACGACGTGGTGGAGTCGTGGGCGAGCAGCACCTCTCCGGCGCCGGCGTCGGCGACGAGCGACCGCAGGGAGGCGGCATCCGCTTCTCTCGAAGTGAGTCCCGAGACGCCGGCGGCCACGACGAGACGTTCGCCGGGCTGCCATCTCTCGACCGCCTCCCGCACGGCGGCGGCGAGCTGCGGCAGCAGCGGCTCGTGCGTGCGGATGCCCGGGAGCAGCGCGTCCTCGATCACGGACCCGGCCCGAAGCCGGAGCTTCATGCCCGTCTGCCCGGCATCGATCGCCAGTACAGTCCTCGCCGTCACTGCGCCCCTCCCGTCGCCGGATCCTCGCCCACCCTAGCGACCGAGCGACCGCGCGAAGGAGCGGAGCTGAAGGCGACGGAGCCTCGAAGGGGGAGGGGTACTCGAGGCCCCGCCGCCGGTCTCAGGAGCCCGGGCGGGCTGTGTCGCTGCTGCTGTATTCGGGTAGAGCGCGAGGGTCGATCAGAGACGGATCTCTGCGATTACTTCACCGTACTCGGTCTCGCCGACGGGAGTGAAGCCCACACGCTGGAAGAATGCCTCAGGTCCGCCTTCTCCGGCCTCGTAGATGACGGCCACGCGGTCCAGACCCCTGTTGCGCGCCTCTTCGAGGAGCTGCTCAACGGCGAAGCGCCCGACACCGCGACCCTGATCGTCGGCGTCGACGTTGATGCGCCACAGCACGGACCGGAAGTGCTCGACGGGGGAGTCGGGGTCGAAGTTCGCACTGACGAAGGCGACGACCTCGTCGCCGTCCAGCACCACGCGCTGCCACGTCGTCTGGGGGTTCACCACGGTGGCGGCGATGCCGTAGCTGACAGGAGCGAGGAACTGTTCCTGGCCGGGCTTGAGCGACAGATTGTTGACCGCCACGATCGTGGTGGCGGAGAGTTCGACGAGTCGCAGATCAGCCATACGCACAGGCTAGCCCGGATGACGCCGCCAGGCATCGTCGACCGGTCTTGTTCACGTGCGCTTTACAAAGGGATATATCTCGATGTCGAGATACTTTGCCCTTGCGATAGGCTGGAAAGACCACTGAACGGAGACGCACCCGGTGACCGATTCGACCATCATCTACACCTACACCGACGAGGCTCCGGCGCTTGCCACAGCCTCGTTCCTGCCGATTGTGAAGGCCGTCACGAGCCAGGCGGGGGTGGACGTCGAGATCCGAGACATCTCGCTCGCCGGACGCGTGCTCGCCGCCTTCCCGCAGAAGCTGACGACCGAGCAGCAGGTGGGTGACGCACTGGCCGAACTGGGCGGACTCGCGACGCTTCCCGAGGCGAACATCATCAAGCTGCCGAACATCTCGGCTTCGATCCCGCAGCTCAAGGCGGCCATCGCCGAGCTGCAGTCCCAGGGGTACGACATCCCCGACTACCCCGACGAGCCCGAGACCGTCGAGGAGAAGGACGTCCGCGCCCGCTACGACCGCATCAAGGGCTCCGCCGTCAACCCCGTGCTCCGCGAGGGCAACAGCGACCGCCGTGCCCCACTGTCGGTGAAGAACTACGCGCGCAAGCATCCGCACCGCAACAAGGCGTTCGCCGAGGGCTCCCAGACCCGTGTCGCCACGCTCGGGCACGACGACTTCAAGTCGAACGAGAAGTCCACGGTCATCCTCGCCGACGACGTGCTCTCGATCCGGCACGTCGCGGCCGACGGCACCACGACCGAGTTGAAGAGCGGCCTCAAGGTGCTGCCGGGCGAGATCATCGACGCCACCTTCCTCTCGGCCGCTGCGCTCGATGCCTTCCTCGCCGAGACGCTCGCCGCCGCGAAGGCCGACGACGTGCTCTACTCGGTGCACCTCAAGGCCACGATGATGAAGGTCAGCGACCCGATCATCTTCGGCCACGTCGTCAAGGCGTACTTCGCCGATGTGTTCGCGACGTACGGCGACACGATCGCCGAGGCGGGCCTCACCCCCAATGACGGTCTCGGTGCGATCCTCGCCGGTCTCCCGTCCGTCGAGGGCGGCGACGCCATCGCGGCCGCCATCCAGGCCGACCTCGAGCGCGGCCCCCGCCTCTCGTACGTCAACTCCGATAAGGGCATCACCAACCTCCACGTGCCGTCCGACGTCATCGTCGACGCCTCGATGCCCGCCCTCATCCGCAACGGCGGCAAGCTGTGGGGCGCCGACGGCGGCGAGGCCGACACTCTCGCGGTCATCCCCGACTCGTCCTACGCCGGCGTCTACCAGACGGTCATCGAGGACGTCATCGCCCACGGACCGCTCGACCCCGCCCGGATCGGCACGGTCCCGAACGTCGGGCTCATGGCGCAGGCGGCCGAGGAGTACGGCAGCCACGACAAGACGTTCGAGATCGCGGCGCCCGGCGTGGTGCAGGTGGTCGACAGCGCCGGCGACGTGCTGATCGAGCACGACGTCGAGGCGGGCGACATCTGGCGCGCCACGCAGACGAAGGACATCGCGGTGCGCGACTGGGTGAAGCTCGCCGTCACGCGCGCCCGCGCGACCGGCGCTCCCGCCGTGTTCTGGCTCGATGAGAGCCGCTCGCACGATGCCGCCCTCATCGCCAAGGTCGACGAGTACCTCGCAGATCACGACACCGACGGCCTCACGATCGAGATCCTCGCCCCCGCGGCGGCGACGCAGTACTCGCTCGACCGCCTGCGCAAGGGCGAAGACACCATCTCGGTCACGGGCAACGTGCTGCGCGACTACCTCACCGATCTCTTCCCGATCCTCGAGGTCGGCACGAGCGCCAAGATGCTCTCGATCGTTCCGCTGCTCGCCGGCGGCGGGCTGTTCGAGACAGGTGCCGGCGGCTCCGCGCCCAAGCACGTGCAGCAGTTGCTCGAGGAGAACTACCTGCGGTGGGACTCGCTCGGCGAGTTCTTCGCGCTCGCTGCCTCGCTCGAGCACCTCGCGACCACGACCGGAAACGTGCGCGCGCAGGTCCTCGCCGACACGCTCGACGCCGCCACCGGCACGTTCCTCGAGAACGACAAGTCACCGGGCCGTGCCCTGGGCACGATCGACAACCGCGGCAGCCACTTCTACCTGACCCTGTACTGGGCTCAGGAGCTGGCGTCGCAGAAGGCCGACCCTGCTCTCGCCGCCTCCTTCGGGCCGGTCGCCGAGGCTCTCGCGGCCCGTGAGGACGACATCGTCGCCGAGCTGATCGCCGTGCAGGGAGCGCCCGCCGACATCGGCGGCTACTACCGTCCCGACACCGCGCTGGTCGAGTCGGTCATGCGCCCGTCCAAGACGTTCAACGAGATCATCGACGCGCTCGGCTGATCAAGACGAAGAGAAGAGCGGATGCCTCGGCGCGGGGCATCCGCTCTTCTGTTCCCGGCCGCGGCCGAAACGCGTGTGATCAGGCGTGCACCCACACCTCGGTGCCGGTGACCGTCCAGTCGTAGATGAACTTCGCGTCGGCGTCCCACATGTTCACGCAGCCGTGGCTCTGCTGGAACCCGAGCGCGGAGCGGAAGGCCGAGGCGCCGTGGAAGGCGATGTCGGGAGCGAACCACGTGATCCAGGGCACATCCTCGGTGCAGTAGCTGTTGACCGCTTCCGGGTTGTAGCACAGCGCGCCCATGTCCTGGATGCGCGTGTACGCGTTCACGGTGAAATGCCCGGTCGGCGTCGGGGTGGCGTTCATGCCCGAAGAGATCGTGTAGGTGCCGATGACCTTGTCGTTCTCGTAGAGGTACGTGGTCTGCGCGCTCAGGTCGACTTCGACGCGGCGCTCGAGCGCCGTGGTCTTGAACTCGGTCTCGGTGATGGGCAGTTCGTACGCCCCGTTGCCGGCGGCGAGCTGGGCGGCGAAGTCGTCGGCGATCGTCGAGGTGTCGCCGAGCGTGCGGCCGGTGACGCCCTCCGACATCGCGCGGAGCACCTCTCCGGCGGAGTTGGTGATGACGGTGGCGTCCACCACCGCGCGGTCGACCTGCTCCGGCAGGCCGGCGACGATCTCTTCGATCGCGGCGGCGTCGGCCGAGATGTCGAAGGTGCCGCGCTCTCCGGGCGTCACCGTGAGCCACGAGGCGGCGACCTCGCGGGCGATGGGCACCGTGCGCTCGCTGCCGACGTAGAAACCCGCGGTGGTGAGGATGCCGTTGAGGCGAGCCGCGGCGGCGTCGGCGACGTACGTCGGGGTGGTCGCCTGGACGGGTGCGGAGACGGCCTCGAACTCGACGCGCGTCTCACCGGCCTCGAAGGCGTCCTGCAGCGCGGCGCGCAGCGCGGCGATGTCGATGCCCGTGCCGGGCTCGGCGGGCGTCGTCACGTACGACACCGATGAGGCGTCGTAGGCGAGGGTCGCGTCGACCGGCTCGGTGTAGAGCTCGGGGGCGGCTGCGCGCAAGACGGAGGTGGCGGTCTCGTCATCGATGCGGACGGGCGCGTCGAGGGACTCCGGGAACCACGCCGTGACGTTCCACAGCGGGTTGGCGGCGAACGCCTCGGCGACGAGGCCGCTCGCGTCGACCGAAGCGCCGAGGTCGGCGCCGGTCACCTCGGCACCGCCGCCCTCGCCCACGAGGACGATCGTGGTGTCTGCGAGGCGCTGGTTGACGACGTCGGCGGCGACGGCCTGCGGGAGGAGACCGACCTGGACTCCGGCCACAGAGGTGCCGGGTGCGATGAGCGTGACCGAGGCGATCGTGAGCGCGACGACGGCGGCACCGGCGCCGAGGCCGATCCACAGCGGCTTGCGGCTCTTCTTGGGAGCGGGCTCCATCGGCGCCCACGCATACGCGGGAGTGGACGGTCCGCCGCCCACCGGATCGGAGTGGGCGGGCGCGTCGTCGGCGATGGGGGAGACGGCCTCCGTCGGGGCGGCCGCGTCAGGGGCGACGTCGGTCGCGGCGACGGAGGCGAGCACGGTCGTCGTCTCGTCGGCGGGCTGTTCGTCGGCGGCGGCGGTCCCGTCGTGGTCGGCGCGGTCATCGGTCTCGTCCGCGACAGGATGTTCGGACTCGTCCGCGTCCGCGTCCGCGTCGGCTTCGGTCTCGTCGGCGAGGTCATCGGTCTCGTCGGCGACCGGACCCTCGGTCTCGTCGGCGTCGGCGTCGGCGTCGTCGAGATCGGTCTCGTCGATGTCGGCCGTGTCGGCGTCGGTGAGCGCGGCGTCGTCGATGACCGCGCTGTCGTCAGCCTGCGCGTTTTCGGCCCCTGACTTGGTCGCCAGATCCGTCACGTCTTCACCCCCCGGTTGTGAGCAACGTTGCCCCCATGGTAGATGACGCGCCTGTGCGGGCGGGCAACGACCTGGTCACGGTGTCACGCGCCGCGACGGCGGGTCACTCGGTCGGTGTGCACAGCTCCTGGAACCGCGCACCGGTCTCCTGGAAGCCTTCACCGAGCTCCTCGAGCTCGCCGACCTTCGAGGTGTCGCCTTCGACGATCGCCGACATGAGGTCTGCCACCTGGCCGAACATCGACTGCAGCTCGGGCAGGATCGCCTTGACCTCCGCGTTCGTCACCTGGTCGGACGCCTCGGCGAGGCTCTGCACGGCGGCGTCCATGGCCTCGACGACGGCGTCCGGGTCGTTCGGGTCCATGTTCTCGAACTGCGCCGAGGCGTCGGTCATGATGTCGTTCACGAGGTCGCAGGCCTCGGACGTGGTCTGAGTCCCGCCGTCGGAGCCACCCGACGAGGCGGGCGTGCCGGCTGCACCGCCGGAGCCGGTGCAGCCCGTGAGACCCAGGAGGGCGACGGCGGCAACGGTGAGCGCGGCGAAGCGATGGGAAAGGGGCGTCGTACGCATCGTCCCACTGTAGGTGACGGCATCCGAGCCGGGGAGGCACGCACAGCCGACTCCCTGGCAGGGGTGTAACAGTTTTGTAAACACGCCGCCCAAATACCTCTCCAGGGTTGCGGATCGTTTGTTCGTAAGGTCTACTAACAAACATGTCTGCATCGGAAGTGCAGCGCGGCTCTTCCACTCTCGAGTCGCCGCACCCTTCAGGAAACGCCACCGGGCGCGGCTTCGGCTCGCACCGGGCCCTGCGCCAGGGCGGCAAGGTGCTCCCCGAGCACGCCCGCGGCCACAACCGGTCGCTCGTGCTGCAGACTCTCTTCCACCAGGGCGCCATGAGCCGCGCCGACCTCTCCCGAGAGACCGGCCTCACCCGCGTGACGATCTCCGACCTCGTCGCCGAGCTCATCGCCGACGGGTTCGTCGCAGAGATGGGCGTGCGGGAGGCATCGGGTCCGGGCAAGCCGGCGATCCTCGTCGATCTCGACCGTGACGGTCACCGCATCGTCGGCATCGACCTCTCGGGGAGCGACACCATCATCGGCGCGGTGCTCACCCTCGACGGCGACATCGTGTTCCGCCGTGAGGTCGCACTGCCGCAGGCCGACGACGTCGTGTCGACGGTCGTCGAGCTCGCGCGCGTGCTCGTCGCCGAGTCGCACGCTCCGGTCCTCGGCATCGGCGTCGGCACCCCCGGTGTCGTCGACGACCGCGGCGTCATCCTCACCGCCCCGAACTTCGGCTGGGCGGGTTTCGACCTCGAGGGTGCCCTCCAGAGCGCGCTCGGACTCCCGGTGCTCGTCGCCAACGACGCGAACGCCGCGGTCCTCGCCGAGTACACCTTCGGCGGTGCCGGTGACGACGTGCTGCTCGTCAAGGTCGGCCGCGGTGTCGGCTCCGGCCTCCTGGCCGGCGGTCAGCCCATGCGCGGCGGCCGCTTCGCCGCGGGCGAGATCGGTCACGTCACCGTCGGCACCGACGGCGGCCCGGTCTGCGGCTGCGGCAAGGTCGGCTGCCTCGAGGCATGGCTGTCGGTCCCCTCGCTGACGTCGCGGCTGGCCGCGGCATCCGCTCCCGAAGATCGGGAAGGCATCCTGCGCGACGCGGGGGAGCGCCTCGGCATTGCGCTGGCACCCGTGGTCGGCGTGCTCGACCTGTCGGAGATCGTGCTCTCCGGCCCCATCGAACTTCTCGACGGACCCCTCGCGGAAGCGACCGTCGAGACCCTGCGCACCCGAACGCTGGCGCACGTCCACGACAGCGTCCGCGTGCGGATGACGGAGCAAGGCCAGGACATCGTCCTGCGCGGCGCGGCCGTCATGGTCCTGTCAGGACAACTCGGGGTCTCCTAGCGCAAAGGCTGCGCTGCCGGGGTCTGACTCCGGAGCCCCAGAACCAAATCCCCCCTGGATGGGTCACCCGGCCCGTCATCACCACCAAGAGAACCAAAGGAAGACACCATGAACAAGAAGCTCGGAGCCCTCGCGCTCGTCGGCGCTTCGGCTGTCGTTCTGGCCGGATGCGCGGGCGGCGGCGGCGCTGCTGCCCCCAGCGAGGCCGCGACCGGCGACCTGACCGTGTGGCTGGTCGGCACCGACACGCCGCAGACGGCCCGCGACTACCTCAAGGAGACCTTCGAGGAGGAGAACGACGGCTGGACCCTCACCATCGAGGAGAAGACCTGGGCCGACGTCTCAGACACGTACGAGGCGGCGCTGTCGTCCAATGACGCTCCGGATGTCGTCGAGGTCGGCAACACGCAGGCGATCGGCTTCGCCGACAAGGGCCTGTTCCTCGACATCTCCGACATGGAGGATGCGCTGGGCGGCGACGACCTGCTGCCGGGTCTCGTCGAGGCCGGCACCTACGACGACTCGCTGTGGGCCGCGCCGTACTACGCCGGTGGCCGCGTCGTCTTCTACACGCCTCAGATCGTCGGCGACACCCTCCCCGCCACGCTCGAGGAGTACGTCGAGAAGGGGGCGGAGCTGACCACCGCGACCGTCTCGGGCATCTACGCTCCGGGCCGTGACTGGTACAACGCGCTTCCGTACGTCTGGGCCAACGGCGGCGAGATCGCCGTCCAGGACGGCGATGTGTGGGACGCCCAGTTCGGCAGCCCCGAGAGCGTCAAGGGCCTCGAGATGCTGCAGGACGTCTACGAGAACGCCACCGTCGCCCCGGTCGACGGCAACGAGCGTCTCGGCAACATCGCCTTCTGCGCGGGCGAGGTCGGCTTCTTGTCGACCCCGGCGTGGGCGGAGGGCAACCTGACGGGCGCCTGGCCGTGGGGTGACGAGGCGGCGGGCGAAGAGGTGTCCAACGGATGCCCCGACACCTACGCGAAGGACCTCGGCGCGTTCGCGCTGCCGGGCCTCGAGGAGGGCGAGACCGCCCCGATCTTCGCCGGCGGGTCCAACGTCGCGATCGCGTTCAAGAGCGACGCGCAGACCAAGGCCAAGGCCGCGCTCGAGATCATGCTCTCCACGGGCTACCAGGAGCTGCTCGCCGAGCAGGGCCTCGTTCCGGGAATCATCTCGGCCGCGTCGGCTCTGCCCGACACGGACTCCGCCAAGGCCCAGGCCGAGGCGCTGGCGAACTCGAAGTTCACCCCGGCGAGCCCGAACTGGGGCGAGGTCGAGGCTGCGCTGATCATCCCCGACGCGCTCGTGCGCATCGCGCAGGGTGAGGACGTCCAGACCGTCGCCGACGAGCTCGACACGCAGATCGAGGACATCCTCAACAAGTAAGTGCCCCCGGAGGTGAGGGGTCCCGGTTCCGACCGGGCCGGGACCCCTTCACCCGGACCGAGCACTCGGCCAGACTCAGGTCGCGGACCTGCGCCTGACCCGGAGATCGGTCCTCTCCGCAGACATCTTTCACGCTCCGCCGGACACCTCGTCGTGCCCGGCCGCATACCCAAGAGAGGAGACGACATGAGCGACACCGCCACCGCGGTCCGGCCCGCCGAACGGCGGCGCACCGGCCCTCGCCCGCCCGTCTCACGGGAGAAGGCGCGCGCCCGCCGCGATGCGCGCAGCGCCTGGACGCTGCTCGCCCCCTCCCTGATCATCCTCGGCGTGATGGTCGCCTACCCGGCCGTGCTCATGGTCATCCAGTCGTTCACCGACTACACCGTGCGCAACAAGGTGCAGGGCACGATGCCGAACTTCGTCGGCTTCGAGAACTACCTCGACCTGTTCACGCAGTCGGACTTCCCCGCCGTGCTCATCCGCAGCCTGGCGCTCATGGTCGTCATGACCGTGCTCATCATGGTGTTCGGCGTCCTCATCGCCGTCCTGATGACCCGGCTCAGCCGTGCGTGGCGGATCGTCGTCTCCGTCGGGCTGCTGCTCGCCTGGGCCATGCCTCCGCTGACGGCGACGGTCGTGTGGGGATGGATCTTCGACACCCAGTACGGACTGGTCAACTGGGCGCTGAACACGATCACGGGAACCGACGACTGGACCAACCACCCCTGGCTGCTCAACCCGTACTCGTTCTTCTTCGTCCTCACGATCATCGTGGTGTGGCAGGGTGTGCCGTTCGTCGCCTTCACGACCTACGCCGGCCTCGGCCAGGTCCCCGCCGAGGTGCTCGAGGCCTCGTCGCTCGACGGCGCGAACGGGTGGAAGCGCTTCTGGAACATCGTGTTCCCGTACCTGCGCAGCGTGCTGACCGTGGTGCTGGTGCTGCAGATCATCTGGAATCTGCGCATCTTCACCCAGGTGTACGCGCTGCAGAGCCGAGGCGGCATCGCGCGCGAGACCAACGTGCTCGGCACCTACCTGTTCCGCCAGGGTCCCGGCGAAGTCGCATTCACCGCAGCCATCGGCGTCGTCATGGTCGTCCTGCTGCTCGTCCTCTCGTGGGGATACGTGCGCACCACCCTCAAGGAGGAGGAACTGTGAGCACCCAGGTCAGCACCGGCACTCAGCTCAGCACCGTCGGCGTCGACGAGGTGCTCGGCGAGGTCGGCAACGCGAAGACGCCGAGGCGCGGCTCGATCGACGCGCGGCGGCCGTCGCCGAAGCGCATCGTCACGCGCACGTTCCTCAACATCGCGGCTCTCATCGTCTTCGTGATGTCCGTGTTCCCCGTGTACTACATGGTGAACCTCTCGTTCACGCCGAACTCGAAGATCATCAGCCGCAACCCGAGTCTGTTCCCCTTCGACTTCACGTTCAGCAACTACCGCTCCGCGTGGGGCCGCGAGGCCGCCCCCGGGCAGACCGACTTCGCCCACGCGCTGCCGACGACGCTCATGATCACGGCCGGCGTCCTGGTGGTGACGCTGCTGTTCGCCTTCCTCGCGTCGATCGCGCTCGCCCGATTCAAGTTCCGCGGTCGCTGGACGTTCATCGTCGCCGTTCTGGTGGTGCAGATGATCCCCGGCGAGGCGATGATGTTCACGATCTACGGCATGATCGACGACTGGCGCCTGATGAACACGCTGCTGGGCCTCGGGATCGTCTACGTCGCCATGGTCGTGCCCTTCACCATCTGGACGCTGCGCGGCTTCGTCGCGGGCGTGCCTGCCGACCTGGAAGAGGCGGCGATGATCGACGGGTGCACCAAGTCGCAGGCGTTCTGGAAGGTCACCTTCCCGCTGCTCGCCCCGGGGCTGGTCGCCACGGGCATCTTCGCCTTCATCCAGGCGTGGAACGAGTTCACCATGGCCCTCCTGTTCCTGCGTGGTTACAACCTGACGCTGATGCCCTGGCTCAACGCCTTCCAGTCGTCCTCGGTCGGCGGCGCCGTCAACTGGGGCGCCGTGATGGCGGGCTCGACGATGATCGCGATCCCGGTCGTCATCTTCTTCCTCATCGTGCAGGGCCGCATGACCGGCGGTCTCGTGTCGGGGGCGGTAAAGGGCTGATGCGCGCTGTGAACCACACCCTCTCCCGCCGGGAGACGGGGCGATGAAGGTCGGGCTCGATGTCGGAGGAACCAAGACCGACGCGGTGGCGGTCGACGACTCGGGCGCGATCGCGGGTCGCGTCCGCCTGGCGACGGGATGGGGACCGGATGCCGTCACCGGCACCGTCCTCGACGCAGTGAGCGCCCTGGGGCGCGAGGCCGGCGTGGACGTCTCGGCGATCTGCTCGGTCGGCATCGGCATCCCGGGTCAGATCGAGCCGGGCACCGGACGTGTCGTGCACGCCGTGAACCTCGGCGTCGAGGAGCTCGACCTCGTCGCGGCGACCCAGTCGCGCCTCGGCGTGCCGGTCGGCGTCGAGAACGACGTCAAGGCAGCCGCACTCGGCGCGTTCGCGCTGCACGGCGGCTCGGGGTCGATGGCCTACCTCAATCTCGGCACCGGCATCGCGGCGGGCATCGTCAGCGAGGGCGTGCTGTGGCGCGGTGCGCGCGGCACGGCCGGCGAGGTCGGCCACATCTCGGTCGACCCGAACGGGCCGCTCTGCCGCTGCGGTCAGCGCGGCTGCATCGAAGCGCTCGCCGGCGGCGGTTCGATCGCCGAGCGCTGGGGCCACGCCGCGGCGCTGCCGGTGCGCGATGTGTTCGACGCCGCCGACGCCGGAGACGCCCGGGCGCGCGAGCTGCGTGCGGGCCTGGCCCGGGGCGTGGCGGCGGCCGTGCGCGTGCTCGTGCTCACCGCCGACGTCGACGCCGTCGTGCTGGGCGGCGGCGTCACGGCGCTCGGCCCACGGCTGATGGCGGATGTCGCGGCCGAGCTCGCAGCGAGTGCCGAGGCATCCCCGTTCATGCGCTCCCTGCGTCTTCAGGAGCGCGTCGAGCTGCTGCCCGCGGGTTCTCCCGCCGCCGCACTGGGCGCGGCGCTCATCGGTGCCGCCCGCGACCCGGAGGGGGCGCTCACGCGTGGCTGAGATCATCATCGTCCGAGACCCGGATGAGGCCGGCGCGATCGCCGCCGACGAGATCGTGCGCCTCATCCGCGCGAATCCGCGCGCGGTGCTCGGCCTCGCCACCGGGTCCACGCCGCTCCCCGTGTACGAAGCGCTGCGCCCGCGTGTCGCCGGCCTCGACGTCTCGCGGGTGCGCGGCTTCGCCCTCGACGAGTACGTCGGCCTCGACCCCGCCCACCCCGAGAGCTACCGCTCGGTGATCTCGCGCGAAGTCGTCGAGCCGCTCGGCCTCGACCCGGCGCTCGTGCGCGTGCCGGACGGGTCGCTCGACGGCATCGAGCACGCCGGCGACGACTACGAGCGTGCGATCACCGAGGCGGGCGGGGTGGACCTGCAGCTCCTCGGCATCGGCACCGACGGCCACATCGGCTTCAACGAGCCCGGCTCGTCGTTCGCGTCCCTCACGCGGGTGAAGACGCTCACCGAGCAGACGCGCGAAGACAACGCGCGGTTCTTCGACCGCGTCGACGACGTCCCCCGGCACTGCATCACCCAGGGGCTCGGCACCATCATGCGCGCGCGTCACCTCGTGCTGCTCGCGTTCGGCGAGGGCAAGGCCGAGGCCGTCGCCGGTGCGGTCGAAGGCGCGGTGACGGCATCCCTTCCCGGGTCGGCGATCCAGCTGCACCCGCACGCCACGGTGCTCGTCGACGAGGCCGCGGCGAGCAGGCTCGCCCACGCCGACTACTACCGCTACGCATACGCCAACAAGCCCGCGTGGCAGGGTCTCTGACCGGCGCAGCGATCGCCGGACGCCTGCGAGGGTTCAGTCCGCGAAGACCTTGCCCGGGTTCAGGATGCCGAGCGGGTCGAACTGGCGCGTGATCCGTCGCTGCAGGTCCCACTGATCTTCGCCGAGCTCGTCGACGAGCCAGCGCCGTTTGAGCACCCCGACGCCGTGCTCGCCGGTCAGCGTACCGCCCAGGCGCAGCGCCGCACGGAAGAGATCGTCGGCGGCTGCCCAGATGTGAGCGGGTGCCTCGATGACTCCGAACTCGTCGGGCACGGCGTCGAAGATGAAGTTCGGGTGCAGGTTGCCGTCTCCGGCGTGCGCGACGGTCGGGATGACGACGCCGTGCTCGCGCTCCACCCGGGCGATCTCGTCGAACATCGCGGGCAGCGCGCTGCGCGGCACCGAGACGTCTTCGATCAGGGCGGTGCCGAGGGTCTCCATCGCGGGGTGCATCGACCGGCGGATCGCCAGCAGGCGCTCGCCCTCCGCACGGTCGTGTGAGACGGCGACGGTGCCGCCGGCCGCCGTCAGGACCTCTGCGATGCGCTCCGCCTCCAGGCCTGCGGCAGGACCGTCCGTCTGGATCGTCAGCTGCGCCGCACCGGGGGTCGGCGGCTCGAGCGACAGCAGTCGGTGGACGGCCGCAAGGGACGCGGCATCCATCAGCTCCATGATCGCCGGCTGCACACCTGAGGCGGTCACGGCGGCGGATGCCTCAGCCGCGGCGCGCACGCCCGGGAAGGTCGCGGCGATCGTGCGCACCTCGCCGGGGACGAGCCGGCGCAGCTTCAGGGTGGCCCCCACGACGACGCCGAGCGTGCCCTCGGAGCCGATGACGAGCGACGTCAGGTCGAGACCGGTGACGCCCTTGACCGTGCGGTGACCGAGGTGGAGCAGACGGCCATCGGCGAGGACGAGGTCGACCCCCAGTACGGCGTCGCGCACGACCCCGTACTTCGCGCACAGCAGACCCCCGGCGCCCGTCGCGATGTTGCCGCCGACGGTCGAGGTGGCGCGGCTGGCGGGGTCGGGAGCCCACCACAGCCCGTGCTCGGCGAGCGCTGTGTTGAGGTCGGCGTTGACGACGCCCGGCTCGACGACCGCGAGCAGGTCGTCGGGACGCACCTCGAGGATGCGGTCCATACGGCGCACGGAGAGGGCGATCTCACCCGCCCCGGCGTTCGCGCCGCCGGCGAGGCCGGTTCCGGCTGCGCGCGTGACGACCGGCGTGCGGGTCGCGCTCGCGATGCGGAGCGTCTGCTGCACGTCTGCGACCGAGGTGGCGTGCACGACGGCGAGAGGGGTTCCGGATGCCGCGTGCCCCGACTTGTCGGCGCGGACGGCGGCCAGCGACGCGGGGGAGGTGTCGACGCGCTCGCCGAGGACGGCGCGCAGCTGCGCGACGACATCGGCCGGCGTGCTCACGCGAACCGGCGCCGGCCTGCGATCACGCCGATGGTCACCGCGACGATGCCGAAGCCGAGCCCGATCCAGGCCTGGTCCATGCTCCACCACGCGATGGTCGCCGACGCGTAGACGAGCAGCTCGACGAGCGCGCGGACGAACGGGTGCACCGCGAACACGGCGCGGGGGGAGACGAAGAGCGCCCAGACGACGATCGCCAGCACGGGCGCACCGATGCCGGCCACGATGTTCCAGGGGAACGGCCAGGACGCGAAGCCCCAGATCGCAAGTGTGGCAAAGGCGAAGAGTTCGCACAGGAAGGCGAGGATGTCGATCGCCGACAGCGGTGCCCGCGTGCCGGGGGCAGGCTCGGCGGAGGACGCGGGGCGGGCGGAGTCGGACATGACGTCCAGTTTAGGCGCCGCCGGTCACCCGTTCAGGCGCGAGGAGTGCGTCAGAACAGGTCGCTCAGCCGGGTGCTGACCGGAGTACCGACACGAGCGCCGTCGACATAACGGAGCTCGAGGCGAGCGTCGGCGGCGAGCTCGGCCGCGGACGGCGCGATGGTGAGAACAGCGGTGCCGCCGTCGAGCAGCGCCGTCGCCCGGACCGTGCCGCGGATCCGAGCCTGCACGGTGGCGCCCGCTGCGCCGCCCACCATCACGTCGATCGACGTCGATCCGTCCGTCGTCGACACCGAGCTCGACACGATCGACGGCGATCCGTCGGGCACGCCCGCGGACGACTCGACGCCACCCGCGCCGCCGTTGCCGTTGGCGCCGCCGTTGCCCACGCTGCCGCTCTGGGGCGTGCCGTTGTTCACGCCGCCGTTGTTGGTGCCGCCGTTGTTGGTCCCGCCGTTGTTGGTCCCGCCGTTGCCATTGGTGCCGCTGTTGGTGCCGCCACTGCCCGTCGTGCCGTTGTTCACGCCACCGGAGTTGGTGCCGCCGTTGCCGTTGGTGCCGTTGTTGGTCCCGCCGTTGTTGGTGCCCCCATTGCCGTTGGTGCCGTTGTTGGTGCCGCCGCTGGTGACGCCTGCGGTGCCATCGGCGACGTGCGTGTCGATGCGTGCGTCGCCCGTGGCGCCGCTCCCGCCCTCCTCGGCCGGGGTGCTCCCGTTCTGCGGGTCGGCGGCGGTGTCTATCGTCTCCGCGGGGGCGACCGGGATGTCGGAGGGGGCCGGTCCACCCGGCGCGGCGACCGGGACCGTCGCCGCCGCGATCATCTCGAGCGGCGTGAGCGGATCCTGGACCACCGTCTGCACCGCCGATGCGGGCTCGGCCTCGGCCGGAGCAGGGTCGCTCGCGCCCGGCAGCGCGACCGCCGCCGCGACGGTCCCGGCGACGATGAGTCCGGCTGCGGCGATTCCGGCCACGCCTGCAGCGCTGAGGAGCCCGCCGGTGGCGGCGGCTGTGACCGTCGCCGCAGCGCTCGCGGCGCCGACGCCGCTCGCCGCAGCCACACCGGCCGCACCGGCGGTCGCCGCCGAGCCCACGCCGACGGCGGAGCCTGCACCGACGGCCGATCCTGCGCCCGCGAGACCGGACGAGCCGACGACCGTCGATCCCGCTGCCGAGGTTCCGACACCGACAGCCCCGGCGCCCGCGCCTGCGGTGGCCGATCCTGCAGCGCCCGCGCCTGCGGTGACGGCGCCCTGCATCACCGACGACGGCATGGCGGCGAGGGCGACGATCGGCGCACCACCCTGCAGGGTCGCGAGATAGCCGGCGGTTCCGGCGACCCCGACGGTGAGGGGGATGAGCACGAGGGCGAGACGGCTCGATACCTCTTTGGCCTCGCTCGCGACGATCGCACAGCGCGCGCAGCTCGCGAGATGCCCCTCGATGCGGGCGCGGTCACGGCGTCCGACGTTGTTGCGCGAGTAGGCGCCGAGGCGCTCGATCGACCACGCGCAGTCCGAGCCGTCGGCGACCGAGCGCAGATGCGCCTGGACCCATGCCTCCCGCAGGCCCTCGCGGGCGCGGAAGGTCAACTGCGCCACGGCGGTGGGCTTCATGCCGAGCAGGGGCGCGATCTCGGCCGGCTTCATGCCCTCGATCTCGGAGTACCAGAGCACCTCCTGCCATCGCGTCGGGAGGCTGCGGAAGGCCTGGTGCGTGAGCCCACGGTCGAGCGACGCCGCCGTCGCCTCGTCGGTCGTCGTCGGGTCTTCGAGCGTCTCGAGGTCGTCGATGGCGGTCTCGCGCCGGGTGCGGCCCCAGCCTGCGGCGGTGTTGCGGATGCTGGTGAAGAGGTAGGCCCGGAAGGACCCCGTCGGCCCGCCACCGCGCAGGATCGACTGGTAGATCTTCGTGTACGCCTCTTGCACGAGGTCATCGGGATCCGTCGTGGGTGAGACGCTGCGGGCTACTGAGATGCCCGAGCGGTAGTGGCGGCGCCAGAGTTCGCCGAACGCGATCGCGTCGCCGGACCGGCTGCGCAGCACGAGGTCCGCGTCACCGGCGAGCGCCGGCTCGCCGATCGTCGATTCGTCGTGATCGATCACCGTCTCCCCCGATCGGCTGCGCGGCTCAGACCGCTCCCCAGTGGCGATCCAGCCGAAGCGGGCCGATGGTGATCGGTCCGCCCCACCATTCTGACCGTGATCGGCCGGTTTGACCAGATCAATCCTCGATTCGTGCGGTCGGCGGACGACACGTGCGGATCCCGTCCGGGGAATTTCTCCGAACCTGCGTAATAGAACGCCCGACAGCCCGTCTCATCTACAAGACATCGTTGCTCGCCGATCGTGGGGATCACGGTGAGCATCGGCGAAGGACGGGACACCGTCCGTGTCGCCGGAGGCGGGGCTCGGTGGGAACTCGGGGGAGGGACCACCGAACCCCGCCCTATCCGGACCTGTGTGGCCATTGCCCGAATGGCGACCGGTCACACCACACAGCTCCGTCCGCCGCGCGACGCCCCGGGTTGCGCGGCGGGCGGATCCGCTCAGGCAGCGGCGCCCGCCACCCAGACGCGCTGCACGTGCAGGTCGTCGTCGAGCAGGACGGCGTCGGCGATGCCGCCGACGGCGAGCGTTCCGAGATCCGCGCGTCCGACGGCCCGCGCCGGTGTAGACGTCAGCGCGCGCACCGCCGCCGGCAGGGCTACCCCCGCAGCGACGACGCGCCGCAGCGCGTCGTCCTGCGTGAGGGTCGACCCGGCGATCGCTCCGCCGGCTGCCAGCCGGGCCACACCCTGATCGGCGACGACCTCGAGGCCGCCCAGTTCGTACCGCCCGTCACCGGCTCCCGCCGCGGCCATCGCGTCGGTCACGAGCGCGACGCGATCGCCGGCCGCCGCGAACACCACCGCGATCAGGTCGAGGTCGACGTGCGTGCCGTCGGCGATGAGCTCGAGGATCACGCGTCCGTCGCGCATCGCGGCGACGACCGGCCCGGGCGCCCGATGGTGGATCGGCCGCATCGCGTTGAACGCGTGGGTGAGGATCGTCGCACCGGCGTCGAAGGCGCGATGCGCGGCGTCCGCGTCGGCGTCGGTGTGCCCGACAGCCACAGCGACACCCGCGTCGACGAGCCGGGCGATCGCGCGATCGGCGCCCGGCAGCTCCGGAGCCACGGTGACCTGGCGGATCGTGCCACGGCCCGCCTCGAGCAGTCGATCGACGGATGCTGCGTCCGGCGCCCGCAGCAGGTCTTGCGCGTGCGCCCCCTTGTGGCCTGCGTCGAGGAACGGCCCCTCCAGGTGCGAGCCGAGGATCGTCGGGTCGGCCGAAGCGAGATCGGCGACCATCGCGGCGCGTGCGGCGAGGTCATCGAGCGATGCGGTGACGAGCGAGATGACGGCCCGCGTCGTGCCGTGCGCCAGATGAAGGGCCCGCGCGGTCCGGATGGCGTCGGGGCCGTCGTCGTAGCTCACGCCGGCTCCGCCGTGGCCGTGGATGTCGACGAACCCGGGGACGAGGCATCCGCCACCGCCGTCGATGAGTTCGTCGGCCGCCGGTCGCTCGCGGCCGACCCCGCTCGCTCGCACTCGGCCGCCGTCGAACAGGACCCACGCGTCGTCCGTGACGCGTCCGTCGTCGACGAGCCGCACGGAATGGACGAGTGCGCTCACTCCGTCGCCCAGTCGATCTCGCCGCTCGGGTGGAACCCGATGCCGAGGCTGGTCCACAGCGGGCCGAGCGCGCCGACGCGAGCACGGAACGACTCCCAGGTACGGAGGTCGCTCGCACCCGTCGCGGGCGACCAGGCTGCTTCGGCTGCGGCGGCGACGCGAGGGAATGCCATCGTCTCGATGTCGTCGAGCGTGCGGATCGTCTCGCTCCACATCGGCGCCTCGACGCCGAGGATGTCGCTGTCGTCGATGCCGTCGATCGTCGTGGACGGCTCCCACTCGTACGCGCGCTGCACGCTCGTCGGACCGTTCGCCCACGTGAGGCCCAGCGTCGGACCCGTCGGGTACTGCATGTCGAGGTAGATCGCGTCGGCGGGGGAGAGGATCAGCTGACCGCCGTTGCGGACGAAACCGCGCGCCTTCTCGTCCATCCCGTCGGTGGGCTTCACGAATCCCCAGTACTGGCCCACTGTCGCCTCGGCGAGATCGGGGGCGTCCCCGGCCTCGTGCCAGGCGACCGGCGTCTTGCCCAGGTCGGCGATGATGGCGCTCACCCTGGCCACGAACAGCGCGAAGTCCTCGTCGGAGGTGCCGAGCGCCTCATCGCCGCCGAGGTGGAGATACGGCCCGGGCGTCAGGCCCGCGAGCTCGCCGAAGACGTCGGCGGCGAAGTCGTACGTCGCCTCGTCGTGGATCTTGAGCGACGAGAAGCCGACCGCGATGCCTCGGTACGGCCGGCCGGTCTCGGGCAGCTCGGAGCCCTCCTCGCGCATGTGCTCGGCGATCACCGGCTCTTCGACGAGCTCGGGATACGCGAGGCCGACCGCATGGGTGTGTCCCGGCATGTCGATCTCGGGCACGACGATCATGTGGCGGGATGCCGCGTACGCGACGATCTCGCGGTAGTCGTCGTGGGTGTAGAAGCCGCCCGGGTCGCCGCCGACCGCGGTGCTCGACGCCAGCTCGGTGAGCTTCGGGCGCGAGTGCAGCTGGATGCGCCACCCCTGGTCGTCGCTGAGGTGCAGGTGCAGCGCGTTCAGCTTCAGCCCGGCCGCGTGGTCGATGTACGCCTTGACGGTGTCGACGGGGTGGAAGTGGCGGGCGACGTCGAGCATGACGCCGCGGTAGGCGAAGCGAGGTGCGTCGTCGATCGCGACAGCCGGAACGATCCAGTCGTCGCCGTCGCGTGCGATGAGCTGCCCGAGGGTCTGCACCCCGTAGAAGAGGCCGGCGGGGTCGGCGCCGGTGACGGTGACGGATGCCTCGTCCGCGACGAGCCGGTAGGACTCGGCTGCGCCGCTCCGCTCGATCGCCAGGGTCACCGTCGGTCCGTCGCCGTTGCCGTCGCCGGCGAGGGTCCGGCCGGTGCGGGCCTCGACGAGCGCGGAGAGGGCGGCCGCGGCATCCGCTTCGCCTTCGATCCGCACGGAAGCGGTGAGCCGGAAGGGCGCGCCGGCCCTCGGATCGAGCGAGGCGGGGGCGGGGACGACGGCGGGGATCGACACAGTGTCTCCATTCTGGGCGGCGGGCGCGCAGCCTGCCAGGATCGCCATGACGACAGCGGCCATGGCTGCGGTCCGTCCTCGGCGACGATTCATGTAAAGAGTCCTAACAAAAGGGTGAGGCCAGCCTACCGTTCCGGCGTCCCGCCTCCAAGATGCGCCTCTCCCGGGCGAGCGGATGCCGCATGTCATCGACGGTCGCCAGGGGAGTGCCCGACCGGGGCATCCGTTATGCTCGGTGTGTCGCGACTGGCGTTGAGGTGGACCACCACCGGGGAGCGACCGACTACGGCATTCGACCGCGCGCCTGGGCCGATGTGAGTTTCGATAAGCGCGCGCTCCGCGGGCTACTCAACCGCTGTTCACTGCCGCAGTCAGGAGATCTTCATGACCGATCAGTACTTCAACGCCCCGCTCGCCGAGGTCGACCCCGAGATCGCACAGGTGCTCGAGCGTGAGCTCGAACGCCAGCGCGGCTACCTCGAGATGATCGCCTCCGAGAACTTCGTGCCCGTCTCGGTCCTGCAGTCGCAGGGCTCGGTGCTCACGAACAAGTACGCCGAGGGCTACCCCGGCCGTCGCTACTACGGCGGCTGCGAAGAGGTCGATGTCGCCGAGGAGCTGGCCATCGCCCGTGCGAAGGAGCTGTTCGGCGCCGAGTTCGCCAACGTCCAGCCGCACTCGGGTGCGACGGCGAACGCCGCCGTGCTGCACGCCATCGCGCGCCCGGGCGACACCCTGCTCGGTCTCTCGCTCGATCAGGGCGGTCACCTCACGCACGGCATGAAGATCAATTTCTCGGGTCGTCTCTACGACATCGTCGCGTACGGTGTCGACCCCGAGACCTCGACCATCGACATGGACGAGGTGCGTCGCCTCGCCGTCGAGCACAAGCCCAAGGTCATCATCGCGGGCTGGTCGGCGTACCCCCGTCAGCTCGACTTCGCCGCGTTCCGCGCGATCGCCGACGAGGTCGGCGCGCTGCTGTGGGTCGACATGGCGCACTTCGCCGGTCTCGTCGCCGCAGGTCTGCACCCGAACCCGGTGCCGCACGCCCACGTCGTCTCGTCGACCGTGCACAAGACCATCGGCGGCCCGCGCTCGGGCTTCATCCTGACCAACGACGCCGACATCGCGAAGAAGATCAACTCGGCCGTCTTCCCGGGTCAGCAGGGCGGCCCGCTGATGCACGTCATCGCGGCCAAGGCCACGGCGTTCAAGCTCGCCGGCACCCCGGAGTTCACGGAGCGCCAGGAGCGCGTGCTGCGCGGTGCGCACATCATCGCCGAGCGTCTCTCGCAGCAGGACGTGGCGGATGCCGGCATCACGGTGCGCTCGGGCGGCACGGACGTGCACCTCGTGCTCGTCGACCTGCGCAACGCCGAGATCGACGGCAAGCAGGCCGAGGACCTCCTCCACGAGATCCACATCACCGTCAATCGCAACGCGGTGCCCAACGACCCGCGTCCGCCGATGGTCACGTCGGGCCTGCGCATCGGCACGCCCGCGCTCGCGACCCGCGGCTTCGGCGACGCCGAGTTCACCGAGGTCGCAGATGTCATCGCCCTCGCGCTGCTGCCCGGTGCCGACGTCGAGGCGCTGCGCGCACGCGTCGCGGCGCTGACCGCGGCCTTCCCGCTGTACCCCGGCCTGCAGCAGTAGCCCCCCGCGTTCCGGCGTCTCGCGCCGAAACGTCGCGATCACGACGAGACCGCGCGCGAAAGACGACGTCTGGTCGCCGATGCGCCGTCTCGGCGAAGGAAGGACTGAGCATGACTGCCACCACCCTCGACGGCAAGGCCGCGGCGGCCGAGATCAAGGCCGAGCTGGCCGAGCGGGTCGCCGCGCTCACGGCGCGGGGCATCACGCCCGGCATCGCGACGGTGCTCGTGGGCGCAGACCCGGCCTCGCAGCTGTACGTCGGCATGAAGCACCGCGAGTCCGAGTCGATCGGCATGAACTCGATCCAGCGCGAGCTGCCCGCCGACGCGACGCAGGCCGAGGTCGAGGCGCTGATCGACGAGCTCAACGCCGATCCCGAGTGCCACGGCTACATCGTGCAGCTGCCGCTGCCGAAGCACCTCGACACCGACGCGGTCCTCGAGCGCATCGATCCCGACAAGGACGCCGACGGCCTGCATCCGACCAATCTCGGCCGGCTGGTGCTCAACGTGAACACGCCCATCACGTCGCCGCTGCCCTGCACCCCGCGCGGCGTCATCGAGCTGCTCCTGCGCAACGGCTACGACCTGAACGGCAAGGACGTGGTCGTCGTCGGCCGCGGCGTCACGATCGGCCGTTCGATCGGCCTGCTCCTCACGCGCCGCGAGTACAACGCCACGGTCACGCTCACGCACACGGGCACCGCCGACCTGTCGCACCACCTGCGCCAGGCCGACGTGATCGTCGCGGCGGCGGGCGTCAAGCACATCGTGCGCGCCGAAGACGTCAAGCCGGGCGCCGCCGTGCTCGATGTCGGCGTGACGCGCGAGATCGACCCCGAGACGGGCAAGTCGAAGGTGTACGGGGATGTCGCGCCCGATGTCGCCGACGTCGCCGGCTTCCTCTCGCCGAACCCCGGCGGCGTGGGCCCGATGACCGTCGCGCTGCTGATGACGAACGTGGTCGAGGCCGCGGAGCGGCTCTCGAGCTGACCGGCTCTCCGCCCCGGAGGGTTTACGCCGCGCCGCGATCGGTGGCAGGTTGAGGGGATGAGCATCGCGGAGCAGTCGTGCTGATCTACTCGATGGGCGTCTCGGCGGACGGATTCATCACCGACCGCGACGGCGGCATCGACTGGGGCGGTCCCGACGAGGAGCAGTTCGCCTTCCACATCGAGGAGATCCGCGGCCTCGGCGGGTGCCTGTTCGGGCGGCGGCTGTACGAGACGATGCTCGTCTGGGAGACGGACCCGTCGATCCGCGACAGTGAGGCCACCGACGAGTTCGCCGACCTGTGGTCCGCCATCCCCAAGGTGGTCTTCAGCCGCACGCTCGATCGGGTCGAAGGCAACGCGAGGCTCGCCGAGGGGTCGCTCGCCGAGGAGGCGGCGCGGATGGCCGGCGCGACGGACAAGGACGTCGAGATCGGCGGTGCGGACCTCGCGTCATCCGCGATCGAGCAGGGCGTGATCGACGAGTTCCAGATGTTCCGCTATCCCGTCATCCTGGGTGGCGGAACGCCGTTCCTCCCGCCCGTCGAGCACCGCATCGCGCTCAAGCTGGTCGAGACCCGGACCTTCGGCGGACGCGTCGTGTTCGAACGGTACCGCCGCATCCAGGACGCGTGAGACGTGCCCGATCTCGACGACATCCGCCGCACGGCCGCGCGACTGCCCGGCAGCGAGGAGCGCATGATGACGGGCGGGGTCGCGTGGTTCGTCCGCCGCAAGGTCTTCGCGTGGGAGTGCCACCCGTGGCCGAGCATCCCCGAGGACATGCGCGAGATCATCGCGGCGGAGCTGGTGGTCGGCGTAAAGGTCGTCGATCGGGTGGACGCGGTCGCCCTCGTCGAGATGGAGCCCGAGGTCTTCCTGCGCACGACGACGGCGTGGAACGAGCCCAAGGTCGCCTTCCGCATGGCGGGCATCGACCCCGCACATCTCGAAGAGCTCATCACCGAGGCGTGGCGCACCCAGGCGCCGAGGTACCTGCGACGCGAGTTCGACGAGCGCTCGCCCGCCGGGCGTCACGGCTGACGACACCGGACCGGGTCGTGGACACGCCGTCCGCGTGGAAGAGTGGCCGGATGCCCTCGCCCCAGGCCCTCACCGAAGCCGATCGCCGGCTCGTCGCGGCGTGGGCGGCGGACTGCGCGGAGCGCGTGCTGCCGCTGTTCGAGGCGGAGGCACCGGATGATGACCGCCCGCGCGACGCCGTCGCCCGGGCGCGCGCCTTCGCGCGGGGCGACCTCACCGCGGCCGGCGAGATCGCGCGGCGGTTCGTGGCCGGTCGGGCCGCACACGCGGTGACCTCCCGGCAGGCGGTCGCCGCCGCGCGCGCAGCGGCCCAGGCCGCCGGGGTCGCGCACATGGGCGCGCATGCACTCGGCGCCGCTGCGTACGCCGCACGAGCAGCCGGGGCGGCCGCGCCCGACGCCACCGCGGCAGAGCTGCAGTGGCAACTCGACCATCTGCGCGCCGACGTCGCCGCCGCGCTCCGGCGGCTTCCGCCGCTCGGCAACGACTCCGCCGGTCCGCTCGGCCCCGGGCTGCTGGCCTCGGGCGACCTCGGCGCGCACATCCGGGCGCTTCAGGCCGGGATCGCGCAGCTCGGCGATCGATGAGAACGGATGCCGCGGCATCCGTTCAGCTCGTGCTCGGCCACGCGATGGCGTCAGCGCGCCGACGCCGTGTGGTCCTCGACGTCGGGCTCTGCTCGCGCGATGTCGGCGATCTGCTCCTCGGGGCGCGGCGCGATCGTCTCGTCGTACGCCAGCTCGGGAATGCTGACCTCCTCCGGCCCCGGCACATGGTCGGGTGAGGGGTGCTCACGCTGAGACACGGTGATCCCTTCGTCTCTGCGGTCTCGGTGTTCTCAGCATGCGCTCGGCCGCCGACCCGTTCAACCCGGTTGACACGGACCGTCGCCACCGCGGCGGCCGGCCGTGCTGCGCGGGCACCGAGCGGGTGCCCGAGGCCCGGATCCACGACCACCCCGCGCGTGTCGTCGCGCAGGCCTATGCTCGGATCGACGACGTCTCGGAGGGACGGACGTGACAGGCAGCATCACCATCCTCACCGGCCCGGCGGGTGCGGGGAAGACCACCGTGGCACGGACCGTGGCCGCGATGCGCCCGCGTGCGGTGCACCTGCACACCGACGACTTCTGGGGGTTCATCGTCTCGGGCGGCATCCTGCCGTACCTGCCGGATGCGGATCGGCAGAACCACACCGTGCTCGAGGCCATCGCGGCTGCCGCGTTCGCCTATGCGAAGGGCGGCTATGAGGTCGTCGCCGACGGCGTCGTCGGACCCTGGATGCTCGACCACTACACGCGGGCGGCTGCGGCTCACCCCGGCATCCCGCTGCGGTACGTGGTCCTGCGGCCCGACCTCGAGGTCACGCTGCATCGCGCCCTGGCGCGCACGGCGCCCGACGCCCTGACCGACGGCGACGTGGTCGCCGACCTCTGGCACAGGTTCTCGCAGCTGGGTGATCTCGAGGCGCACGTCATCGACACGTCGTCGCTCGATCTCGGTGAGACTGCGCAGGCGGTGGAGGCGGCCATGGCGTCGCCCGACTTCCTGGTCTGAACCTCTCTGCTCCGAACCGCCACCGCTCACCCCGTCGCGCGCGCTCGCGCCTCGGCGGCGGCGAGTGCGGCCGTCGCGCCGTCGGTCGGCGCGATCGCGACCAGCCCGCGGTACAGGGTCACGAGCGCGTCCACGTCGAGCTCGCCGGTGCGCGCGCGGTCGCAGTGCACCGCCTGAATCGCCGCCTCGAGCTGGAACCGCCCCAGCGGGCGCCCGAGCGCCGACGCCCGCCGCAGCAGCGCCGCGCCCTCGGCGATCATCGCTCGGTCCCACGCGGCCGGATCCTGCTCATCGAGCGGGGGCCACGGCACGGTCGCCCGCGCAGCGGCGCGGGATTGCGAGTAGGTGAGCAGCGCGGCGAGGCCCCACGCCTCGGGCTCGTCGTCGAGCAGGCTCGCGGTGAGGACGGCGAGCCACCGCGCCTCGTCGGCGAGCGACTCCCTCGGCTCGTCGCCCTGATCGAGCCAGTCGAGGGCGTAGGCGCCGTAGATCGCCTCGAGCACAGCGGGCAGTCGAGTCGGCATGTCGGCCCGCGTGGGCACGGCGAACGGGATGCCGGCGTCGCGGATGCGACGCTTCGCCCGCACCAGGCGCTGCGCCATCGTCGCCGGCGGCACCCCGAAGGCGCGCGCCACGTCCGAGGCCTCGAACCCGAGCACGGCCTGGAGCATGAGGGGCGGGCGCACGGCAGGGTCGATTGCGGGATGTGCACACGCGAAGAGCAGCTCGAGCCGCTTGTCGGGAATCTCGTCTCGTCGCTCCACGGCGACGGCCGCGTCGAGGGCGCGCTCGTCGGCGAGCGCCGCTGCGACGACCTCATCCAGCGGCACGCCGGTGCGGTGGGCAGCCGAGCCGAGGGCGTCGCGCAATCGGTTGCGGGCCACAGTGAGCAGCCATCCTTCCGGATTGGCGGGGATGCCGGCATCCGGCCACGTCTTCAGGGCGCGCTCGAACGCATCGGCGAGGGCGTCCTCGGCGAGGGCGACGTCCCTCGTGCCCGCGGCGACCAGCGCCAGGAGGTGGCCGTACGACGTGCGGGCCGCGCGCTCAGCGGCGGACCGCACGTCGGAGCCGGACATCAGTCCGCGAAGGGCGTCCAGGCGCCGTCGACGAAGCGCGTCGCCGTGGGCCGGATCTCGACGGTGCCCCACCCGATCGACGGGGCTTTGGCTGCCCAGCCGATCGCCGCGTCGAGGTCGTCGACCTCGATCACGAACGTGCCGCCGAGCTGCTCCTTGGTGTCGGCGAACGGCCCGTCCTGCACGCGCAGCGTGCCGTCGGGTGCGGTGACCGACGTGGTCACCGCCGACGGCTGCAGCACCTCGGCGGAGCGGAGCACGCCGGCCGCGTCGATCGCCTTGGCGTACTCGTCGAACTCGCGCATGCCTTCGGCCCAGGCATCCGGGCCCATGTCGTCCGCGGTCATCTCGGGATAGTGGAGAAGGAGCGTGTAGCGCATGATGTCGTCCTTTCGTCAGTGCTGCGACACCACGATGACGATCGAGCGTGCCGCCGATCGACAGCCCTGCGGATCCCCGTCAGCCCTTGCCCAGCTCGTCGAGCATGCGCCGCTGCTCGTCGGTGAGACCGTCGTGGAGCTCGCGGCGCCCGGCCGCCTCTTCGGGGCTCGGCATGCGGGGGGCGTCGGCGGCGGGCGCGGTCGTCGCCCGTCCGCCGGAGGCCTTGTCGTAGAGGGCGCCCGCGTGAGCCTCCACCTTGTCATCGACCGCGTCGTAGATCGCCCAGCCGATGAGGAGGATCACCGGCGGGAGCACGTAGCCCCAGAAGGCGCCGACGAACCCGCCGCCGATCGAGACGCCCGAGAGCCAGACGGTCACCATCCAGACGAGGAACGCCACTGCGAACGCGAGGAGGAACTCGACGACCTTCTCACCCGCCTTGGTGCGCTGGTTCGCCGACCTGGCCGCCATCGAGCGGAACCAGCCGTGGACGGCGGGCTTGATCCAGATGGCGAGTGCGGTCAGCACGATGCCCGCCCACAGCGCCGACCATCCCACGCGCGCGGGCGTCAGGAATCCGATGACGAGCAGCACGACGATGTTGAAGACCAGCAGCGACGCGAACCGGACGATCCACTTCTTCATGGGATCACTGTGCCACGCCGGGACGCCCCAGCGGGAGGCGGCTCACCAGATGGAGACGAGCTGCGTGATGTCGTCAGCGGGAAGCGCGTCCACCGTGGCCGTCACCTCGACCTCGACGAGGTCGGCGCGGCCCGACATGACGGTCAGGAACGCCGTGTCTGCGGCATCCCGCCCCGTCGCGATCCGCACGAGGGACGAGCGCGGTGCGAGGGTCGTCGCGTCGATCGCACGCCAGGCGCCGTCGATCCATGCCTCGGCGACCGCGTGGAAGTCCATCGGAGAGACGCCGGGGGCGTAAACCGCGACGCTGCGCGCGGGGATGCCGAGCCCTCGCAGCAGCGCGACGGACAGGTGCGCGTAGTCGCGGCACACGCCCTGCCGGGCGAGGAGCGTGCGCGTCGCGCCGTCGGTGGGCAGCGACGATCCCGAGACGTAACGCAGCCGCGTGCCGACCCACGACGAGACCGACGCGAGCAGCTCGGCCGGGTCGGTGATGCCCTGGAACTCGCCGGACGCGGTGGGGGCGAGGGCGTCGGACTCGGCGTATCGGCTCGGCCGGCTGTACACGAGGAGGTCGGCCTCGGTGGCGTCCGCGGTCGGCGCGTTGCCGTCGACGCGGGCGGTGTACCGGGCAGTGAGGCGGCCAACCCCCGACGTCAGCCGGTGCAGCCGCGTGCCGTGCGCGTCGGAGACGACATGCCAGTCGAGTGACTGGCCGTCGAGCGTGGCCGTGAACTCCTCGTGCGCCGGCGCGTACTGGTCGGCCACCGCGATCGCGAACACCAGGTCGGCGGGCTCGGTCACGTCGAGGACGATCCGGCTCGAGACATCCCTCTGCATGTCCTCACCCTGACACGCGCGGAGGCCCGATGCAGGGACTTGACAGACCGGATGCTCCGCCCGCGGCTCGTCGGCGGGGAATCGGGCCGGCGTCAGTACGACGCGCGCTCGCCGGTGCCGGCGCCGTCGACCCAGCGCGCGGCGAGTGCCTCCGAGCCGCGCGCGAGAACCGCCACGTCGGCGCCGACGAGGATGAAGCCCGCTCCCGCGTCGACGTACGCCTGTGCTGCTCCGGGATCGAACGCGTTCACGCCGACCGGCTTGCCGGCGCCGCGCACCGCCTCGAACGCACGCAGGACCGCGCCGGTGACGTCGGGATGCGTCTGCCGGCCCAGCAGGCCCATCGACGCGGCGAGGTCGCTCGGTCCGACGAAGACGCCGTCGATGCCGTCCACCGCGGCGATCTCGGCCGCGGCCGTCGCGCCCTCGACGGTCTCCACCTGCACGAACAGCGAGATGTGGTCGTCGGCGTTCTCGAGATAGCCGTCGACCCGGTTCCAGCGCGCCGAGCGGGCGAGCGCCGAACCGACGCCCCGGCGGCCACGCGGCGGGTAGCGCACGGCCTCGACGACCTGTGCCGCCTCGTCGGCGGACGACACCATCGGCACGAGGATGTTCTGCGCGCCGAGGTCGAGCACCTGCTTGATCGCGACTACGTCGCCGATCGGCACGCGCACGAGCGGGGTCACCGGGTAGGCCGCCACCGCCTGCAGCTGTGCGAGCACCGACTCGAGCCCGTTCGGGGAGTGCTCCATGTCGATCAGCAGCCAGTCGAGGCCGGACCCCGCGCAGATCTCGGCGACCAGCGGCGACCCCGAGCACACCCACATGCCCGCGAGCGTACGGTCGGCGCCCGCGAGCGCATCGCGGAAGGTGGGGCTCAGACGGAGCGACATGATCCCCCGCTTTCGGAACGCGCGCCGGTCACGTCTGCGGACGTCATACGAATCTGCACGACACCACTCCCATCGGTCCGTAGTCGCACAGCACGCTATCGCCCCGCGACACCCACATGGGGCGCGTGAACGAACCGGCGAGGATGATCTCGCCCGCTTCGAGCCGCGCGCCGTGCTGATGGAACTTGTTCGCGAGCCACGCCACGCCCGTCGCTGGGTGGCCGAGCACGCCCGCGGCGACCCCTGTCTCCTCGATCTCGCCGTTGCGGCTGAGCACGCCCGGAACCCAGCGCAGATCGATCTCGTCGGGGCGCCTGTGCACGTCGCCGAGCACCATCGCGCCGTACGCGGCGTTGTCGGCGATCGTGTCGACGATCGTGCGGCCCTCGAGCTCGATGTGCGAGTTGAGGATCTCGAGCGCCGGCACCGCGTAGTCGATCGCGGCCAGCGCCTCCTCGAGGGTGCAGTCAGGACCCTCGAGCGGCGTGGCGAGCACGAACGCCAGCTCGACCTCGATCCGCACGTTCGAGAACAGGTCGACGGGGATCTCGGCACCCGACGCGTACACCGTGTCGTCGAACATGACGCCGTAGTCGGGCTCGGTGATGCCCGTCGCCTGCTGCATCGCCTTCGAGGTGAGACCGATCTTGCGGCCCACCAGCCGGCGCCCGGCCGCGATGTTCTGGTCTCGCCACACGCCCTGGATCGCGTACGAGTCCTCGACCGTCGCCCCCGGGTAGCGCGCCGTGATCCTCGGGATCACGCCGTGCGTGCGGTCGGCGTCGGCGAGCTCGGCCGCGATGTGCGCGATGTCGTCTGGGTGCAGCATCCGATCTCCTTCTCGTGTTCAGCGCCCCTGCTCACGTGCCCCCTGCTCACCTGTCGCAACGGGTCGCGCAGGTCGGCACTTGGTGACAGGTGAGCAGGGGAGTCGGGGTCTAGAGCTGGTGGCCGAGCTTGTACTCGCCCTGCTTGTACTCGGGCATCGACTCGGCGCCCTCGTCGCGGCGCGTGTACGAGAAGCCGTCGGCGCCGATCGTCACCGCCATCTCCGACGAGTCGGTGCGGGCGACGACCGGCTGCGGGTTGCCGTCGAGGTCGAGCACGAGGGATGCCTCGGTGTACCAGGAGGGCACGACGGGGTTGCCCCACCAGTCGCGGCGCTGGTTGTCGTGGACGTCCCACGTGATGACGGGGTTGTCGGGGTCGCCGGTGTAGTAGTCCTGCGTGTAGATCTCCACGCGGTGGCCGTCGGGGTCGCGCAGGTACAGGTAGAACGCATTCGAGACGCCGTGGCGGCCCGGGCCGCGCTCGATGGCGTCGGAGCGGCGGAGCGCGCCGAGCTTGTCGCAGATCGCGAGGATGTTGTGCTTCTCGTGCGTGGCGAAGGCGACGTGGTGCATGCGCGGGCCGTCGCCGCCGGTCATGGCGGTGTCGTGCACGGTGGGCTTGCGGCGCATCCACGCGGCGTAGACGGTGCCCTCGTCGTCCTGGATGTCCTCGGTCACGCGGAAGCCCAGGTCCTGCATGAACTTCACCGCGCGCGGCACGTCGGGACTGACCTGGTTGAAGTGGTCGAGACGCACCAGCTCACCCGGCTTGTGCAGGTCGTAGCGCCAGGCGAGACGCTCGACGTGCTCGGTCTGGTGGAAGAACTCGTACGGGAACCCCAGCGGATCGGTCACGCGCACCGAGTCGCCGATGCCCTTGGTGAAGCCCTCCGCGCGGCGCTCGACGCGGCATCCGAGCTCCTCGTAGAAGGCGACCGCCCTGTCGAGGTCCTCCGGCGTGCGCACGCGGTACGAGAACGCGGCGACGGCGGCGATCGGGCCCTCGCGCAGCACGAGGTTGTGGTGGATGAACTCCTCGGTGGAGCGGAGGTAGATGGCCTCGTCGTCTTCCTCGGTCACGTACAGCCCGAGCACGTCGACGTAGAACTCGCGCGACGCGGCCAGGTCGGTGACCACGAGCTCCATGTAGGCGCAGCGCAGGATGTCGGGCGCGGGAGCCGACGGCGTCGGCACCGGGTTGTCGGTCTCGATCGGCGCCTCCTGGGAGACGTAGAAACCGGAGGAGGTGAGGGTCATGTCGTCACGGTTGGTCATGGCTCGTCCTTGTTGCCTTTGATGCGAATCTGTGGGGGTGGAGCGGATGCCGCGGCCAGGTGCAGACCGATGGCCGCGGCATCCGGGTCAGTGGGCGCTGCCGCCGGCCTTGCCGAAGGTCGGGTTGTGCACCTCGCCGAGCGTGATGTGCACGGCCTGCTGGTCGGTGTAGAAGTCGATCGAGCGGTAGCCGCCCTCGTGACCGAGGCCCGACGCCTTCACGCCGCCGAACGGGGTGCGGAGGTCCCGCACGTTGTTCGAGTTGAGCCAGACCATTCCCGCCTCGACGGCCTGCGCGAAGTTGTGCGCACGCTTGAGGTCGTTGGTCCACACGTAGGCGGCGAGACCGTACTTCGTGTTGTTGGCGAGCTCCAGCGCCTCCTCGTCGGTTTCGAAGGGGGTGATCGCGACGACCGGGCCGAAGATCTCCTCCTGGAAGATCCGCGCGTCGGGGGAGACGTCGGCGAACACCGTCGGGGCGACGAAATTGCCGGATTCGAACCCCTCGGGCCGGCCGCCGCCGGCGACGAGGCGTCCTTCGGACTTGCCGATCTCGACGTAGCCCATGACCTTCTCATAGTGCTCGGGGTGTACGAGCGCACCGACCTCGGTCTCGGGGTCATGGGGGTACCCGACCTTCACGCGCTTCGCCTGCGCGGCATAGCGCTCGACGAACTCGTCGTAGATGTCACGCTGCACGAGGATGCGGGAGCCGGCGGTGCAGCGCTCGCCGTTCAGCGAGAAGACGCCGAAGATCGTCGCGTCGACCGCGGCCTCGAGGTCGGCGTCGGCGAAGACGATCGCCGGGCTCTTGCCGCCGAGCTCCATCGACAGGCCCTTGAGGAACGGCGCCGCGTTGCCGAAGATGATCTGCCCCGTGCGGCTCTCGCCGGTGAACGAGATGAGCGGCACGTCGGGGTGCTTGACCAGAGCGTCGCCGGCGTCCTCGCCGAGGCCGTTGACGAGGTTGAACACGCCCTGCGGCAGGCCGGCCTCCTCGAAGATGCCGGCCCAGAGCGACGCCGACAGCGGCGTGAACTCGGCGGGCTTGAGCACCACGGTGTTTCCGGTCGCCAGCGCCGGGCCGAGCTTCCACGACTCGAGCATGAACGGCGTGTTCCACGGGGTGATCAGTCCCGCGACGCCGATCGGCTTGCGGTTGACGTAGTTGATCTGGCGGCCCGGCACCTTGAAGGTGTCATCGGCTTGGGCCACGATCAGGTCGGCGAAGAACCGGAAGTTCTCGGCCGCGCGGCGAGCCTGGCCGAGCGCCTGCGTGATCGGCAGGCCCGAGTCGAACGACTCGAGCTCGGCGAGGCGCGCGTCGCGCGACTCGACGATGTCGGCGATGCGGTGGAGCACGCGCGAGCGCTCGCGGGGGAGCATCTTCGGCCAGGGACCCTCGGTGAACGCGCGGCGCGCGGCGGCGACGGCGCGCTCGATGTCGGCCTTCTTGCCGGCCGCGGCCTTCACGTAGACCTCGTTCGTGACGGGCTCGAGCACGTCGAACGTGTCGCCGTCGATCGAGTCCACGAACTCGCCGTCGATGTAGTGCTGGATGCGCTCGGGCAGGTCTGCGGGCACGTGGCGCGCGGTGGTTGCAGTCTCGGTCATCTGCTTCTCCTTCGTGGAGGTCGGAAAGGGCGCAGTGGGGTGTGCGCCCTCGGGTCAGAAAGCGGGGAGGCTGAGGGCCTCGTCGGGGTGCTCGTGGATCATGTAGGCGTCGAGCGTGGCCGAGCGATGACGGCGGGCCGCCTTCTCGATCTCGCCCAGCGGGGCGCCGGCTTCGATGAGCGCGAGGATGTTCTCGTGCTCGCGCACCGACTCCTGCGCGCGGCCCGGGACGAAGCTGAAGGTCGACTCGCGCAGGTGGCCGAGCTTGGCCCACTCCGCGTTGACGAGCTCGAGCATGCGGGGGTTCGCGCACTTGGTGAACAGCGCCGAGTGGAACTCCTGGTTGAGCGCCGTGAAGCGGCGCGGATCGAAATGCTGCAGCGTCTCGATCATCTGCTCGTTCACGGCGCGCGCGTGCCGGATGTCGTCGGCGGTGAGCGCGCGGGCCGACAGCGCCGTCGCGGCGCCCTCGAGGATCGACAGCGCCTGCATGCTGAAGCGGTACTGCGAGTCGTCGACCATCGACACCCGCGCGCCCACGTTGCGCTCGAAGGTCACCAGGCCCTCGGCCTCGAGCTGCCGGACGGCCTCCCGCACCGGCACGACGCTCATCTGCAGGTCGTCGGCGAGCGAGCTGAGCACGAGGCGGTAGCCGGGGGTGAACTCCTGCTGGGAGATGCGCTCCTTGATCCAGGTGTACGCCCGCTGCGACTTGCTCTGCGCCGCCTGGGTGCCCTGCGTCTCGGTGCTCATGTGGCCTTCCCCTTGCGGTCGGCGTCGTAGCGCGCGCGCCACTCGGCGTTCAGGGGGAACAGACCGTCGACCGGATGCCCTTCGGCCACGCGCTGCGCGATCCAGGCATCCTCGTCCTCCTGCGCGATGGCCGCGTCGACGACCTCCTCGACGATGCCCGCCGGGATCACGATGACGCCGTCCGCGTCGCCGACGATCACATCGCCGGGCTGCACGGTGGCACCGCCGCACGCGATCGTGGCATCGACGTCCCACGGCACGTGCTTGCGGCCGAGGACGGCGGGGTGCGCGCCGACGGTGAAGATCGGAAGGCCGACCGCGGTCACGGCGGCCGCGTCGCGGACGCCGCCGTCGGTCACGATGCCGGCCGCACCACGCGCGTGGGCGCGGATCGCGAGCACGTCGCCGAGCGTTCCCGATCCGGCTTCGCCGCGCGCCTCGATGACGATGACCTCTCCCTCGCCGACCGCGTCGAACGCGCGCTTCTGGGCGTTGTAGCCGCCGCCGTGGCTCGTGAAGAGGTCTTCGCGGTTCGGGACGAAGCGGAGCGTGCGGGCTGTGCCGACGAGCTTGGCTTCGGGATGCAGCGGCCGGACGCCGTCGATGTGCACGTTGTTCAGGCCACGCTTGCGCAGCTGGCCCGACAGACCCGCGACGGGCACGGACTCGAGCTTCGCGCGCAGTTCGCTGCTCAGAGCCGGGGATCCGGCGGAGACGGGAGACTCGGCGTCAGAACCCCCTGTGGTCGACTGCTCTCCTGAGCCGGAGGCGTCCGCGGGAAGGCCGGCGGCCTCGCGCGAGCCCCACGCCTCGGTGCGCTGCACGTCGTCGACCGCGGGGAGTGACCCGAGGTCGCCGTCGAACCCCGCCGCGCCCTGCGCGACCGTGGTCACCAGGCGGCCGGACGACGGGCCGCCGGGCACGTCGACCTCGACCTCGACGACGTCGCCGGGGACGGCGACCGACGAGCCCGCGGGCGTGCCCGTGAGGATCACGTCGCCCGGCTCGAGCGTGAAATGCTGCGACAGGTCGGCCACGAGCTGGGCGAGGGGGAAGATCATGCCGGCGGACGAGTCGTCCTGGGCGATCTCGCCGTTGAGCCAGGTGCGCACCCGCAGGGCGGTCGGGTCGATCGTGCGGGCGTCGATGAGTCCAGGGCCGATCGGCGTGTAGCCGTCGCCGCCCTTCGAGCGGACGTTCGAGCCCTTGTCGTTCGCCCGCAGGTCGTAGAGGCCGAAGTCGTTGGCGGCGGTGACCCACCCGACGTGGCTCCAGGCCTCCGCCAGGCTGACCCGGCGGGCGGGCGTGTCGATCACGAGCGCGATCTCGCCCTCGAAGGCGAGGAGCTCGGTGCCGGCGGGACGCTCGATCGTCGCTCCGGACGGGGCGACCGAGCTGGAGGGCTTGAAGAAATAGGAGGGATGCTGCGGCCGACGACCCCGTTGGTCGGCGCGCGAGGCATAGCTCAGGTGGATGGCGACGATCTTGCCGGGCCGGGTCGGCAATGCCCGGAAACGGGCGTCGGATGCGGCATCCGCTGTGCTTTCCTGCATCGGGAGCGTCCTCACTCTTGCGTCGTATCCGAAATCGTATACGATAGGTCGGCATCCGGCAACACCTCCACGGAACCAGCGCCGGTGACGAAGTCGTCAGTACAGACACAGGAGTCAGCTCATGAGCACACCCCCATCCGGAGCAGGGTTCACGCCCACCGGAACCATTGCGAGCTCGGCGGATCGCCGCCGGGTCGTCTTCGCGACCGTCGTCGGAACCACGGTCGAGTGGTACGACTTCTTCATCTACGCGTTCGCGGCCGGTCTCGTCTTCGCCGAGCTCTTCTTCGCCCCGGCGGGCGAAGGGTTCGCGCAGATCCTCTCGTTCATCACGGTGGGAATCAGCTTCCTCTTCCGTCCGCTCGGCGCATTCCTGGCCGGGCACTTCGGCGACAAGTACGGCCGCAAGGTCGTCCTGATGTGGACGCTGATCCTCATGGGCGCGGCCACCACGCTCGTCGGCCTGCTGCCCACGTACGCCGCGATCGGCATCGCCGCCCCCATCCTGCTGATCCTCCTGCGCGTGCTGCAGGGCATCTCGGCCGGCGGCGAGTGGGGCGGAGCGGTGCTCATGGCCGTCGAGCACGCCCCGAAGGCCCGACGCGGGATCTTCGGCGCGTCGCCGCAGGTGGGCGTGCCGATCGGTCTGCTGCTGGCATCGGCCGTCATGGCCCTGGTCGCTCTGCCGGGCGACGAGTGGTTCAAGGAGTGGGGATGGCGCATCCCGTTCCTCCTGAGCGTCGTGCTGATCCTCGTCGGCTACTACGTGCGCCGTCGCGTGGAGGAGAGCCCGGTGTTCGCCGAGCTCGCCGAGCGCAAGGAGAAGGCGCAGATGCCGATCGTGCAGCTGTTCAAGAAGCACACGCTGCTCGTGATCATCGCCGCGCTCGTCTTCGCCGGCAACAACGCGGTCGGCTACATGACCACCGGCGGCTACATCCAGCGGTACGCCACCGATCCCGAGGGGCCCGTCGCCCTCGCCACCGCCCCCGTGCTGTGGGCCGTGACCGGCTCGGCCGTCACCTGGCTGATCGCGACCTTCATCGCGGGGTGGATCAGCGACCGGATCGGCCGCCGCACGACGTACATCATCGGCTGGATCCTGCAGCTGGCGGGCGTCTTCCTGCTCTTCCCGCTCGTCAACACCGCGAACGTCGGCCTGCTGTTCCTGGGTCTCGCGGTCCTGACGATCGGCCTCGGCTTCACCTACGGACCGCAGGCGGCGCTGTACAGCGAGCTGTTCCCGGCATCCATCCGCTTCTCGGGCGTCTCGATCTCGTACGCGATCGGCGCGATCGTCGGCGGTGCGTTCGCGCCCACCATCGCGCAGGCACTGGTGCAGGCGACGGGATCCACCGTCTCGGTCACCTGGTACCTCGCGGGCATGACGATCGTGGGCCTCATCGCGACGCTGCTGCTGCGTGACCGGTCCGGCATCCCGCTGGGCCCGGACCACGAGGAGGAGCAGGCGAAGAGCCCGATCTACGGGCTCTCGCACGCCTGAGGACTGTCTGACCGGATGCCGCGGCCCGGCCCCTCGCGACGGGGGGTTCGGGCCGCGGCATCCGTCGTCTCACGCGGGCAGAGGCGAGCCGACCCCGAGGACTCCGAGGCCCTCGGTGTCGACGCGTTCCGCTCACCTGTCACGACTCGCCGCCTCGCCCGGCGTTTCGTGACAGGTGAGCAGAACCCGTTCCGCTCACCTGTCACGACTCGCCGCCTCGCCCGGCGTTTCGTGACAGGTGAGCAGTGGTGTGGCGGTGGGTCGCCTCTCCGCCCAACCGCGGCGAAGCGCGGTTCAGCGGGTCAGCAGACGCAGATCGGCACGGTTGAGTTCGCGGCCCGTGCCCTCGACCGCGGCGATGTGCGTTTTGCGAGGCGCAGGGCGCGCAGTTCGGCGCGGTTGAGGCGCCAGGTCGAGTGAGTCGGATGCCGCGGCTCAGCGCGTGCGCATGCCGTCGAGCGCGACCGCCACGACGTCGTGCGCCAGGCGTGCGCTGTCGACCGGACCGCCGGGGCGGTACCACTCCACGAGGGAGTTGACCATGCCGAAGATGAGGCGCGTCGCGACCGGGCCGTCGATGTCGTCGCGCACCTGGCCGGCGGCCTGCGCCCCCTCGACGAGCGCGGTCACGCGGTGGTCGAACGCCCGTCGACGTTCCAGGGCGGCGCGCTCGACGTCGCTGTTGCCGCGTACCCGCAGCAGCAGTGTCACGTAGGGGAGCCGGTCGACGAGCACCCGCACGGCGCCGCGCAGCACCGCGTCCAGCCGCTCGGCGGCGGACCCCTGCTCGGCGGCGGGCTCGTCGAGCACGCCCTCGAGCCCGCTCAGCGCCTCGTCGAGGGCGAGCGCGAGCAGCTGCTCCTTCGAATCGAAGTGGTGGTACAGCGCCGACTTCGTCAGGCCCAGTCGGGTCGCGAGATCGGCGACCGAGGTCGCGTCGTACCCCTGCTCGTTGAAGAGGGCGACCGCGATCTCCAGCACCTGCGCACGGTCGTAGCCGGGACGACCGCGGCGCGGGGGTGCGCTGTTCGCTGAGTCGACGTCGAGGGCGGGCATTGCTCCAGTGTCGCACGCGGGATTGGATTACTGAACGATCGGTTAGGTATCATCTGTACCGGTGCCGCGCCGATGCGGCCGCGGAGGGATGACGATGTCCGACGCCTACCTGGTCGGTGGAGTCCGCACGCCCGTCGGTCGCTACGGCGGCGCGCTCGCCGGCGTCCGCCCCGACGATCTCGCCGCACTCGTCGTCGGCGAGGCGGTCGCGCGCGCCGGACTGCCTCGTGAAGCTGTCGACGAGGTCATCCTGGGCGCGGCGAACCAGGCCGGCGAAGACAACCGCAACGTCGCGCGCCTCGCCGCGCTGCTCGCGGGGCTCCCCGATGAGGTCCCGGGCATCACCGTGAACCGGCTGTGCGCCTCGGGCATGTCGGCGATCGCGCTCGCCGCGCAGGCGATCCGCGCCGGCGACGCCGATGCCCTGGTCGCCGGGGGCGTGGAGTCGATGACCCGCGCGCCCTGGGTGCAGGCCAAGCCCGACCGCGCCTGGGCGAAGCCCGGAGAGGCGTTCGACACGTCGATCGGCTGGCGCTTCACCAACCCGCGCCTGAAGGCCCGCGACAAGGCCACCTTCTCGATGCCCGAGACCGCCGAAGAGGTCGCCCGCGTCGACGGGATCTCCCGAGCGGATGCCGACGCCTTCGCCCTGCGCAGCCACCGGCGTGCGCTCGCCGCGATCGACGCGGGCCGGTTCGCCGACGAGATCGTCGCGGTTCCGACCCGCGCAGGCGATGTGGACACAGACGAAGGACCCCGGCGCGACACGTCGCTCGAGGTCCTGGCCGGCTTGCGTCCGGTGGTCGCCGGTGGTGAGGTCGTCACGGCCGGCAACGCCAGCTCGCTCAATGACGGTGCATCCGCGATCGTCGTTGCGTCCGAGCAGGCGATCGAGCGCCACGGGCTGCGCCCGCGTGCACGGGTCGTCGCCGCGGCTACCGCGGCCCTCGCGCCCGAGATCATGGGACTCGGACCGGTGCCCGCGACCGAGAAGGCGCTCGCGAAGGCAGGGCTCTCGGTCTCCGACATCGGCGCGGTCGAGCTCAACGAGGCCTTCGCGTCGCAGTCGCTCGCGTCGATGCGGCGGCTCGGGCTGGACCCGGCCATCGTCAACGCCGACGGCGGGGCGATCGCGCTCGGCCACCCGCTGGGCTCCAGCGGCAGCCGCCTGCTCGTGACCCTGCTCGGCCGGATGGAGCGCGAGGACGCGCGGTACGGGCTGGCCACGATGTGCGTCGGCGTCGGACAGGGCACCGCGATGATCGTGGAGCGGGTGGATGCCTGAGCCGCTGCGCATCGAGAGCGCCGACGACCGGGTCGTCGCGACGCTGGCGCGCCCCGAGGTGCGCAACGCGATCGATCAGGCGATGGTCGACGCCTTGCACGAGCTGTGCGCGCAGCTCGAGGCGACGCCGCGCACGCTCATCCTCATCGGCGCGGACGGGGTCTTCGCCTCGGGCGCCGACATCGCCCAGCTCCGCGAGCGCCGTGCCGCGGATGCCCGCCGCGGCATCAACACCCGCGCGTTCCAGCGGATCCGCGCGCTGTCGATGCCGGTGATCGCGGCGATCGACGGCTACGCCCTCGGCGGCGGCGCCGAGCTCGCGTACGCGGCCGACCTGCGGATCGGCACACCGCGGCTGAAGATCGGCAGCCCTGAGACCGGGCTCGGCATCATCGCCGCGGCGGGCGCGACCTGGCGCCTGCCGCAGATCGTGGGAGAGGCGCGCGCCGCCGAGCTGCTGCTCACCGGCCGCATCCTCGACGCCGGCGAGGCGCTCGCCTGGGGCGTGGTCTCCTCGCTTCATGAGCCCGACGAGCTGCTGGCCGCAGCACATGCGATGGCCGACCGCATCGCGGCCAACGACCCTCTCGCGACGCGCCACACCAAGGCGGCGCTCACCGCTGCGCCGGACGCCCATCCCGCGCTCGAGCTCGAGCTGCAGGCCGAGCTCTTCGAGAGCCCCGAGAAGGAGCGACGCATGACCGCATTCCTCGAGAGGCGCAAGCGATGACCGAGCACGACTCGCCCGGGACGACGCCGGTCCCCGCGCGCGTCGGCGTGATCGGCGGCGGCCGCATGGGGGCGGGCATCGCGCACGCGTTCGCCCTCGCCGGCGCCGACGTTGTCGTCGTCGAACGCGACGAGCACGCGGCGGGCGCGGCATCCGCTCGCGTTCTCGAGGCGGTACGGCGCAGCATCGACCGCGGTGCGACCGCGCGCCCGTTCGAGGTCCTCGAGGCCGCGCTCGAGACGGCGACGGATGCCGCGGCGCTCGCCGGCTGCGGACTCGTGGTCGAGGCCGTTCCTGAAGACCGCGAACTCAAGGCCGCCGCCCTCGGGCGGGCCGAGCGCGTCGTCGACGAGAGCGCCGTCCTCGCCACGAACACGTCGTCCATCTCGATCGACGACCTCGCCGCCGGCCTCGAGCGTCCGGGCCGGTTCATCGGCCTGCACTTCTTCAATCCCGTGCCGGCGTCGCAGCTCGTCGAGGTCGTCGTCGGGTCGGCGACCGACGACGCGGTGGTCGATGCGGCGAAAGACTGGGCGGCGGCGATCGGCAAGACGCCCGTCGTGGTGCGCGATGCCCCGGGCTTCGCCTCCAGCAGGCTCGGCCTCGCGCTCGGGCTCGAGGCCATCCGCATGGTCGAGGAGGGCGTCGCCTCCGCGGCCGACATCGACGCGGCGATGGAGCTCGGGTACCGGCATCCCGTCGGCCCCCTGCGCACGACCGATCTGGTCGGCCTCGACGTGCGCCTCGGCATCGCCGAAGAGCTGCACGCGCGACTGGGCGACCGGTTCGCGCCCCCCGAACTGCTGCGGCGCATGGTCGCCGCTGGACAGCTGGGCCGAAAGACCGGCCGCGGTTTCTACGAATGGAGCGAGTGATGACCGAGATCCTTCCCAGCTATGTGCGCGGCGAGTGGTGGACGCCGGCGGATGCCTCGTCCGCCGTCACCGTCGCCGACGCGTCGACCGGCGAGGCGATCACCCGGGTCAGCACCGAGGGCCTCGATCTCGCCGGTGTGCTCGAGTACGCGCGAACCGTCGGGCAGCGGAGCCTCGGCGTGCTGACCTTCCATCAGCGTGCGCTGCTGCTGAAGCAGTTCGCCCTTGCGCTGACCGAGCGCAAGCACGAGCTCTACGACCTCTCGAAGCGTGCGGGCGCCACCGCACGCGACTCGGGCGGCGACGTCGACGGCGGCATCGGCGTGCTCTTCACCTACTCCTCGAAGGGTCGCCGCGAGCTGCCCAACGGGCAGGTCTACCTCGACGGCCCGGTCGAGCCGCTGTCGAAGGACGGTTCATTCCTCGGACGGCATGTATACACGCGGCTTCCCGGGGTCGCGGTGCAGATCAACGCCTTCAACTTCCCGATGTGGGGTGCGCTCGAGAAGTTCGCGCCCGCGTTCCTGGCCGGCGTGCCCAGCGTGGTCAAGCCGGCGACGCCCACCGCGTACGTCGCCGAGGCCTGGGTGCGCATCCTCGTCGACACCGGGCTTCTGCCGGAGGGCTCGCTCCAGCTCGTGAGCGGGGGCGTGCCCGGGCTGTTCGATCACCTGCGACTCGGCGACCTCGTCGGGTTCACCGGCAGCGCGTCGACGGCGGAGCGCCTGCGCTCGCACGCGAACGTCCAGACCGGAGGAGTCCGGTTCACGAACGAGACCGACTCGATCAACGCGAGCGTGCTCGGACCCGACGCCGTCGCCGGCACCCCCGAGTTCGACGCGTACGTCAAGCAGCTGATGGTCGAGCTGACCACGAAGGCCGGTCAGAAGTGCACGGCCATCCGGCGCGCGATCGTGCCGGAGGGCGCGGTCGACGACCTCGTCGAGGCGGTCCGCACGAAGGTGGCCGAGCGGGTCGTGCTCGGCGATCCGCACGCGGCCGACGTGACGATGGGTCCGCTGGTGTCTGTGGCGCAGCGCGATGAGGTGCTGCGCGCCGTGGGCGCGCTCGAAGCCGCCGGGGGCCGTGTGCTGCTCGGCTCGACCGACGCGCCGCAGGTCGTGCGCGCCGACGGGTCGGTCGGCCCCGCACCGGACGGCGCGTTCGTCGAGCCGCTGCTGATCGGGTTCGCGGATGCCTCGGCCGATGCCGTGCACGAGATCGAGGCGTTCGGTCCGGTAGCCAGCGTGCTGACCTATCGCACCGTCGACGAGGCCGCCGACCTCGTCGCCCGCGGCGGCGGATCGCTGGTCACGAGCGTGGCCACGAACGACCCGGCGGTCGCGACGACGCTGCTGACGCGCGTCGCTGCGTTCAACGGGCGCCTCCTCTTCCTCGATCGCGCCGATGCGCGCACGTCGACGGGTCACGGCGCGCCCGTACCGCACCTCGTGCATGGTGGTCCTGGCCGTGCCGGCGGCGGCGAGGAGCTCGGCGGCATCCGCGCGGTCCTCCACCACATGCAGCGCACCGCCGTGCAGGGCTCGCCCGAGATGCTGACGGCGCTGACCGGCGTGTGGCATCAGGGCGCAGCATCCCGAACCGACCGTCATCCGTTCCGCAAGTCGCTCGCCGAACTCGCGATCGGCGACCAGCTCGTCTCGGCCACGCGCGTCGTGACGCTCGACGACATCGAGACGTTCGCGAACTTCACGGGCGACCTGTTCTACGCCCACATGGACGAGGAGGCTGCGGCCGCCAACCCGTTCTTCCCCGGACGCGTGGCGCACGGATACCTCCTCGTGTCGTGGGCCGCGGGCCTGTTCGTCGACCCCGAGCCGGGTCCGGTGCTGGCGAACTACGGCCTGGAGAACCTCCGCTTCATGACGCCGGTGTCGCCGGGCGACGAAATCCGCGTGGTGCTCACCGCGAAGCAGATCACCCCGCGCGAGACCGACGAGTACGGCGAGGTGCGGTGGGATGCCGTCATCCACAACCAGTCCGACGAGATCGTCGCGACCTACGACGTGCTGACTCTGGTGGCGAAGGAGACGGATGCCGCGCCCGGCGCCGCCGGCACGCCCGCGCCCGCCGAGGTCGGGGCGTGATGCTCTCCGTCGCGGCGCGCGGCCGGAATCGGCATCCGCTGTCTCCGGTCTCCGCCGCGGAGGCGGGTCTCGACCGCGTGAAGAGGACGCCGTGACCGAGCCCGCCGAGCACTTC
This sequence comes from Microbacterium gallinarum, assembly GCF_014837165.1. Lineage (GTDB taxonomy): Bacteria > Actinomycetota > Actinomycetes > Actinomycetales > Microbacteriaceae > Microbacterium > Microbacterium gallinarum. The sequence continues at coordinate 289,388 of NZ_JACSPM010000002.1, read as the reverse complement.
GCCGGCCAGCGCCGCATGCTGCAGCGCGACCGCGCTTCGGCGGCCCTGGGCATGGTCGTCGAACGCGACGAGCCGGGGGAGGCCGTGGTGTCGATGCGCGTGCGCGCCGACATGACGAACGGCTTCGCGATCACGCATGGCGGCATGGTGTTCGCACTCGCCGACACCGCCTTCGCCATGGCGTGCAACGAGGACGACGAGGTCACGGTCGCCGCGGGTGCCGACATCGTCTTCCTCAAGGCGACGCGAGAGGGGCAGACGCTCACCGCGCACGCGCGCCGGCGCGCGGCATCCGGCCGGAGCGGTCTGTACGACGTGACGGTCACCGACGAGACCGGGGACGTGGTCGCCGAGTTCCGCGGGCGCTCGTTCACCACCCGCCGGGAGCATCCCGGGGACTGACCGTAGTAGACTTACTGAACGAATGGTCTGTAATTGAGGAGTCGATGATGACGACCGCACCCGCCCTTCGAGGGGCACGCGAACCGGTGACGGATGGACCTGACGAGGCTGCCGAGCAGGCCACGTTCGACGCGCTCATCGCGGCCGAGCAGCGCATCGAGCCGCGCGACTGGATGCCCGAGGCGTACCGCAAGACGCTCATCCGGCAGATCTCGCAGCACGCCCATTCCGAGATCATCGGCATGCAGCCGGAGGGCAACTGGATCACGCGGGCACCGAGCCTCAAGCGCAAGGCGATCCTGATGGCGAAGGTGCAGGACGAAGCGGGCCACGGGCTCTACCTGTACTCCGCCGCGCAGACCCTCGGCATCACCCGCGACGAGATGACCGAGCAGCTCATCGCCGGCAAGGCGAAGTACTCGTCGATCTTCAACTACCCGACCCCGACGTGGGCCGACATGGGCGCGATCGGCTGGCTCGTCGACGGCGCCGCGATCTGCAACCAGGTGCCGCTGTGCCGCGCGTCGTACGGGCCCTACGGCCGGGCGATGGTGCGCATCTGCAAGGAGGAGTCGTTCCATCAGCGGCAGGGCTTCGAGATCCTGCTCGCGCTCATGCAGGGCACCCCGGCGCAGCGACAGATGGCTCAGGATGCCGTGAACCGCTGGTACTGGCCGAGTCTCATGATGTTCGGCCCGCCCGACGACGAGTCGCCCAACTCCGCGCAGTCGATGGAGTGGAAGATCAAGCGCTTCTCGAACGACGAGCTCCGACAGCGGTTCGTCGGGATGCTGGTGCCCCAGGCGGCGGTGCTGGGTGTCACGCTGCCCGATCCCGAGCTGCGCTGGGACGAGGACGCCCAGCGCTGGCACATGAGCGAGATCGACTGGACCGAGTTCCACGAGGTGCTGCGTGGGCGCGGGCCGATGAACGCCGAGCGCCTGCGCAACCGCCGGAACGCGCACGAGGACGGCGCATGGGTGCGCGAGGCCGCAGCGGAGTACGCCCGCCGACAGGCCGCCCGCGCGGAAGGGAAGGTGGCGTGATGGCTGCTCCGGGATACTCCGACCGCGAGACCTGGCCGCTGTGGGAGGTCTTCGTGCGCGCGAGCCGAGGCCTGAGCCACGTGCACGCCGGCTCGCTGCACGCGCCCGACGCCGAGCTCGCCCTGCGCAACGCGCGCGACCTGTACACGCGTCGCGGCGAGGGCACCTCGGTCTGGGTCGTGCCCGCCGACGCGATCACGACGAGCGACCCCGATTCGAAGGGCGCCTTCTTCGAGAGCCCCGCCGGCAAGAACTACCGGCACGCGGTGTACTACACGGCGTCCGAGGGGGTGCCGCACCTGTGACCACGGAGACGATCCACGATGCCCCGCACGGCGACGTCAGCGTCGACCGCGTCGAGCTCTCCGCCGAGCTCGCGGGCGAGGGCGGCCGTGCGGCGACCGCCGACATCGCCGAGTACGCGCTCCGCCTCGGCGACGACGCGCTGATCCTGTCGCAGCAGCTCGGCGCCTGGATCGCGCGCGCACCCGAGCTCGAGGAGGACGTCGCACTCGGCAACATCGCGCTCGACCTGCTCGGGCACGCGCGCTCGTTCCTTCGCTACGCCGGCACCTATGACGGCCGCACCGAAGACGACCTCGCGTACTGGCGCGACGAGCCCCAGTTCCGCTGCGCATGGCTCTTCGAGCAGCCGAACGGAGACTTCGCACAGACGATCGCGCGGCAGTTCGCGGCATCCGTCTACCAGTTCGAGCTCTACAGCGCGCTCGCCGGATCCAGCGACGACACCCTCGCGGCGATCGCGGCCAAGGCCGTGAAGGAGGTCGAGTACCACCGCGACCACGCAGTGCAGTGGACCCTGCGCCTGGCCGGCGGCACCGAGGAGTCGCGTGCGCGCATGATCCGCGCCGTGGGCGACGTATGGCCGTACGTCGACGAGCTCTTCCGCGACGACCCGCTGATCGAGCGGCTCGGGTCGGCTGCCGTGCGTCCTTCCGGCCTGCGCCCTGCCTTCGACGCTGTCGTGGGTGCAGTGTTCGCCGAAGCGGAGCTCGACATGCCGCAGGGGTTCGTGAGCGCGGGCGGCGGCCGCGAAGGCCGGCACTTCACGACGCTCGGATACATCCTGGCCGAGATGCAGGTGCTCGCGCGGCAGCACCCGGGGGCGACATGGTGACGCTCAGCGACCTGCAGTCCCGCGATGCCGTGACGGCGGAGTCCGCGCGCGCCTGGCGCATCGCCGCGGCCGTGCCCGATCCGGAGGTGCCGGTGCTCACCGTCGAGGATCTCGGGGTGCTGCGCGACGTGTCCGTCGACGGCGACCGGGTGACGGTGACCATCACGCCGACGTACTCGGGGTGCCCGGCCGTCGACACCATCCGCGACGACATCGTGCTCGCCCTCACCGAGGCCGGGTTCACCGACGTCGACGTGCGACTGACCCTCACTCCCGCGTGGACCACCGACTGGATGAGCGACGAGGGCCGCGACAAGCTGCGGTCCTACGGCATCGCGCCGCCCACGGGCAAGGCGTCGGTCGGCGGGCCGATCCGGCTGCAGCTCGCGGTGAAGTGCCCGCGGTGCGGCTCGCTCGACACGCGTGAGCTCGCGCGCTTCGGGTCGACGTCGTGCAAGGCGCTCTACGAGTGCAGGGCGTGCCTCGAGCCCTTCGACCACTTCAAGGTGCACTGATGGCCGCCGAGAACATCGGCGCGCGCGAGCGTGAGCGCATCGCCGCGGCCCTGCTGACGAGCGCCGTCGGGGGTCCGCGCGAGGCGAAGCGCCGTGCCCGCTTCCACACGCTGCGCGTCGCGGCGGTGCGGCCGCTCACCGACGCCGCGGTCGAGGTGACGTTCACCGTGCCGGAAGAGTCGCGCGGTGACTTCGACTACCTCGCCGGGCAGCACGTCGCCCTGCGCACCATGCTCGACGGCCACGAGGTGCGGCGCTCCTACTCGCTGTGCCGCGCGGTCGACACCGGCGGCGGAGGGGACGGTCCGCTCACGATCAGCGTCGCCATCAAGCGCGACCAGGGCGGGCGGTTCTCGACGTGGGCGCAGAGCGAGCTGAAGCCCGGCGACCGCATCGACGTCATGAGCCCGCAGGGCACGTTCACGTCGTCACTCGCCGACCTCGACGGCGCGCATGTCGCGGGCATCGCCGCGGGTTCGGGCATCACCCCGCTCATGGCACTCGCCGCGACGGTGCTCGCACGCTCCGAGACCTCGCGTTTCACGCTCGTGTACACGAACCGCTCGACCACCGACGTGATGTTCCTCGAGGACCTCGCCGACCTCAAGGACCGCTACCCCTCGCGGCTCGCGCTGCATCACGTGCTCTCGCGCGAGCAGCGGGCGGCGCCGCTGCTCTCGGGACGCATCGACGAGGAGAGGCTCCGTCGCATCCTCGACGCGCTCGTGCTTCCCGACACCGTCGACGAATGGTTCCTGTGCGGCCCGTTCGAGCTCGTCCAGCTGTGCCGCGACACGCTCGCCGACATCGGCGTGGCCCCCGAGCACGTCCGCTACGAGCTGTTCACGACCGGCGAGGGCGGCCGGGCCGAGGCGCCGTCCGGACGCCCGATCGAGGTCAAGGCCGACGAGCCCGTGCATCGCATCGAGGTCACGCTCGACGGCCAGTCGGCCACGATCGAGAGCCCCGTCTCCGCGCACGAGTCGATCCTCAACGCCGCCCTGCGGGTGCGTCCCGACGCACCGTTCGCCTGTGCGGGCGGCGTCTGCGGCACCTGCCGGGCCCTGCTGCGCGAGGGGTCCGTGACGATGACCGAGAACTATGCGCTCGAGCCCGACGAGCTCGAGCGCGGCTACATCCTCACCTGCCAGTCCCACCCCACGACCGACCGCGTCGTGGTCGACTACGACGTCTGAGAGAGGTTCCCGTGATCACCAGCTCCGTCGACGAGGGCGTCGCCGAGATCGTGCTCGACGCCCCCGAGAAGCTCAACGCCCTGTCGCTGGAGGCGATCGGGGAGTTGGATGCCGCGTACGCCGAGGCCGAGGCATCCGGCGCCCGCGCTCTCGTGCTGCGCGGCGAAGGGCGCGCGTTCTGCGCCGGGCGCGACATCGCCGGTGTCGATCCGGCGACCGACGACGTGGGGGAGTACCTCGGCTCGGTCGAGGCGCTGATGCGGCGGATGGCCGCGTTCCCGGCGCCGACGTTCGCGGCCGTGCAGGGGGCGTGCCTGGGCGTCGGACTCGGGCTCGCGATCGCGACGGACGTGGTCTACGTCGCCGAGACCGCGAAGGTCGGGTCGCCGTTCGCGAACCTCGGCGCGCTGCTCGACTCAGGTGGTCATGCGCTGCTGTACGAGCGCCTCGGGGCGCACCGCGCGCTCGACCTCATCTACACCGGCGAGCTGCTGACCGGAGCCGAGGCCGTGGCGGCGGGGCTCTTCAGCCGCAGCATCGCCGCCGACGAGCTGCTCGACTTCACGCGCGAGCGCGCCGCGCGGGCGGCGTCCGGACCGACGCAGGCGTTCCTCGCGTCGAAGCGCCTGATCGACAAGCTGCGCGACGAACGGCTGTGGCGCGTCGTCGCCGACGAGACGCGCGGGCAGGCCGAGCTGCGCGACACCGCCGACTACCGCGAGGGGTTCGCGGCGTTCCAGCAGAAGCGCAAGCCCACCTTCACCGGAGCGTGACCCCGGGCGCCGCCCGGTCGTCGAGCGGTCGTCGAGCGGTCGTAGCGAGGCGAAACGCACGCCTTTCGCGAGCAGATCTGCATGTCCGTCAAGAACCCCGTTTCTTGACGCCCGACGACGGGGCAAGGACGCGGGAACACTGCACAGCGACAGGTATTTTTGATCGTCGGTGTCACGAACACCCCGCACCCCCGCGACACGCGCTCCCAACGAAAGGCATCACGTGGTCGACGCACAGCAGACCGAGGACTGGGCAACGCGAGAAGAGCTCGCGGAGCAGATGATCCCGATCATCGGCCGGCTCTATCGCAAGGGCGTGGTCACCTCGCTGCACGGGCACCGCATCATCAACCTGTCGACCACAGGCCTCCTCGGCGTCCACGAGCGGGTGAGCCAGCTCGGCCACGACGAGCTCGACCCCGCTGAGACGCTCGCCGTGCTCACCGAGCTCGAGGCGCTCGCGCCGGGCGCGGCGTCGATCGACGTCGGCCGTCTCGCGACCATCGCGCGCGGGCGCTCCGAGTCGCTCGCCGAGCAGCTCGCCGCAGAGCTCGCCGACGTGCGGGGCGACAGCGGCGCGAGCCCGGCCGGTGCAGACGTCGTGCTCTACGGCTTCGGCCGCATCGGACGCCTGCTCGCCCGCATCCTGATCTCCCACGCGGGCGGCGGCAGCGGCCTGCGGCTGCGCGCGATCGTGGTGCGCAAGGGCGGCGCGAACGACCTGCAGAAGCGCGCCAGCCTGCTGCAGCGCGATTCGGTCCACGGTCCGTTCGCCGGCTCCGTCTCGGTGGACGAGGACGCGCAGCAGATCATCGCCAACGGCACGCGCATCCAGGTCGTGTACGCGGACGACCCCGCAGCCGTCGACTACACCGCGTACGGCATCCACGATGCGATCGTCGTCGACAACACCGGCCGCTGGCGCGACGAGGCGGGGCTGTCGCAGCACCTGCAGGCGAGCGGTGTGGCACGGGCGCTGCTCACGGCACCCGGCAAGAGCCCGCTGAAGAACATCGTCCACGGCATCAACGACGACGCCATCACGCCCGACGACCGCATCCTGTCGGCGGCGTCGTGCACGACGAACGCCATCACGCCGGTGCTCGCTGCGATCGACGAGGCCTACGGGGTCGTGCGGGGCCACGTCGAGACCGTGCACTCGTTCACCAACGACCAGAACCTCATCGACAACTTCCACCGCGGCGATCGTCGAGGTCGGTCGGCGGTGCTCAACATGGTGATCACCGAGACCGGCGCCGCCACGGCGGTCGCCAAGGCCCTGCCGCAGCTGGAGGGCAAGCTGACCGGCAGCTCGATCCGCGTGCCCACGCCCGACGTGTCGCTGGCCGTGCTGCACCTGACACTGGAGCGCCCGGCGACCAAAGACCAGGCGAACGACTACCTGCGGCGGGTGTCGCTGCACTCGAAGCTGCGCCAGCAGATCGACTACGTCGAGTCGCCCGAGGTGGTCTCGACCGACTTCGTCGGGTCGCATCGCGCCGGCATCGTCGACGGCCTGGCGACCATCGCCACCGGCGACAACCTCATCCTGTACGTCTGGTACGACAACGAGTTCGGGTACTCGTGCCAGGTGATCCGGGTGCTCGAGAAGATGGCCGGCGCGCACCCGGTGGTCCGTCCCGCGCGCCGCGAGGTCACGCTCGGGGCGTAGGCCCGGAAGGTCGCCCCCCCCGGTCGCTGCCCGACGCTTTTGACCGGTCAGCCGTGGGTTTGCGGGGACACCGTCAGGCGACACGCCGGCGCGGGTGCCGCGGGGCTGCCGCCGCTGCGGCGTGTCTCCTGAGTCCCGCGCGCCGGGCGGGGTGCCCGAGCCGGGGAGGTCGAGTTTCCGGTCGTTGAGCGAGGGCGCGGAGCGACCGAGACGAAACGCGGCCGGGTCGTCAAGCCGTCGGGCAGACACGCCGCCGCGGTGCGTCTGAGCGGGCGCCGGGGCCTGTTCTGCCCGACGCTTTGACCCGGGTGGTCGCGGGTCCGCCGCACGGCGGAGTGGTTCCTCGATCGGCACGCTTGCCGGCGAGGGAACGTCTCGTCTCGCTTCGCTCGCTCAACGACCCGCGCGGGGTGGGGGCGTTTCGTCTCGCTGCGCTCGCTCAACGACCCGCGGCGGGCGGGCGGGTCAGGAGTTCACGCGGATGATCTCCTGCTGGTACGGCGCGATGACGCTGCCCGAGATGCGGCAGTCGAGCACCAGGAAGCGGCGGGTCGCCGTATCCTCGGCCGTCCACGACCTGAGGCGCTCCAGGTCGGCCATTGTGCGCACGACGACGCCCTCGGCGCCGACGCCGGCGGCCAGCGCGGCGAAGTCGACCTCGGGGATGAGCATCGGCTCCTTGGCGAGGCCCTTGAGCCCGTAGAGGTTGACCTCGGCGCCGTAGGCGGCGTCGTTCCACACCACGGCCATGCCGCGGCCGCCTGCGACCCGGACCGCCGACTCGAGGTCGGAGAGAGCCATGAGCCCGCCGCCGTCGCCCGTCGTGAGCACCACGATCGACTCGGGCCTCGCGAGCGCGGCACCCGGCACCGACGGCCAGCCGAGGCCGATCGACTGGAACGCCGTGCCGACCATCATCATGCGGTCGGGCGACGCGACCGGCCAGAACATGTTCGCCCAGCCGATGAAATGCCCGCCGTCCGAGACGACGACGCGGTCCTCGGGCAGGAGCTCCCCGATGCGCGCCGCCACAGAGCGAGGGTCGAGGCGTCCGTCCGAGGCGGCGCCCTCCCCTGTGTCGTAGCCGCGGGCCGCGGCGACGTCGACCGATTCGCGCCACCCGCTGCCCTCCGCGCGCAACTCGCGCACGGCCGTCACGAGCCGGCGGGCGACGGTCGCGGCATCCCCCCGCACGAATCCGCCCACGTGCGGATGCGTCGCCGCGGGCGTGACGTCGACCTGGAAGACGCGCGTTCCTGGGGCGAACAGGTCGCCGAAACGCATGGTGAACTGGTTGAGCGAGGCGCCGAAGACCACGGCCACGTCGGCCTCGCGCACGAGTTCCATCGCGCCCTCGGCGCCGAATCCGCCCGTCACTCCGAGGTCGAACTCGTCGCGGGGGAACACACCGCGCCCGAGCGCCGTCGAGGCGGTGAGGGCCCCGGTGAGGTCGGCGAGCTCGCCGAGTGCTTCGCCGGCACCGGAGATCCATGCCCCGCGCCCGGCAAGCAGGAAGGGCCGTTCCGCGCCGGCGAGGGCCGCCGCGATGTCGGCGACGGCGCCCTCGGCGAAGGGGCCGGTGGGGGCCAGCGGTCCGGGGAGGCGCGGCTCGGGCGCCTCGGGCACGGGTCCGGCATCGCGCGCGGCGACGTCGTACGGGATCGCGAGCACGGTGGGCACGCGGTAGGTCAGGGCATGCTCGATCGCGATGACGGTCGTCGCCGCGGCATCCGCTCGTCCGACCGTGTAGGTGCGCGCGCCGACGGCCGACGCCATGGCGATCTGGTCGACGTCCCACGGGCGCGGACCCGAGGTGGGCTCGTCGCCGACCACGAGCACCAGGGGCACGTGCGCCTGCACGGCTTCGGCCAGCGCGGTGAGGGTGTTGGTGAAGCCGGCGCCGTAGGTCGCCGTCGCGGCAGCGAGCCTGCCCGAGGCGCGGTGGAAGGCGTCGGCGGCGACGACCCCGCCGGCTTCGTGCCGCACGGCGGTGAATGAGACGGCGGTCGAGCTCTCGAGGGCATCGAGGAAGTAGGCGTTGCCGTTGCCCATGACGCCGAAGACGTGGTCGATGTGGCGGGCGAGGGTGAGCGCGACGTGCGCAGAGACGGTCGGCATGAGGGAACTCCTGCAAGACGGGACGGTGGGAGGCCGTATGTGTCTCGCGCGTTCGCGCTGCGTGCCCATTTTTCGAGCACCGACGGACTCGTTCCCGCCGGACGACTTCGAGTATAGGACTCCGCGCGGGGCATGATGGAGGCCATGAGGACCATCCAGCTGCGCCGGTACACGCTCGTCGACGGGGAGTACGACGCCTTCGTCGCGTGGTGGGAAGGCTGCATGCCGCGGGTGCGTCCGGCCGCCGGGTTCCAGATCGAGTTCGCCTATGGACTGCCCGCGTCGAACGAGTTCGTCTGGGCGGTCAGCGCCGAGGGCGACGAGGAGGCCTTCGTCGCGCTCGAGCAGGAGTACATGGCATCGGATGCTCGCGCCGAGGCGTTCGCGGGCGTGCCTCAGCGTGTCGCGGTGTACGACATCGCATTCGTCGGGCGGCAGTTCGCCTGAGTCCGACCGACGCCGGAAGCGCCCACGGCGCACGGTCCGGTCGTCAGGCCCCGAGCGCCTCGCGGATCGCGCCGGCGGAGCGATGCAGACGCTGCGCGATCTCCTCGGGCTCGACGGGGCTCGCGACGTAGACCGCCGCGATCGCCGCAGGGCGCTGGCCGCCGCGCAGACGCAGCGGCACCGACACGGACTGCACGGTCGGGATGACCTCGTCGTGGCTGGTCGCGTAGCCGCGTCGTGCGGTCTCGGCGATCTCCGCGCGCAGGCGGTCGTCGACGGCGGTCGGCCACTCGGCCGGATCGAGGATCGACAGGATCGCCTTGCTCGGCGCCCCGACGGTGATGGAATGGCGCGCACCCGGGCGTTGCGCCACCGCCGCCACCGCGTGGCGAGGTTCGACGCTCGCCAGCGTGATGCACTCGTCGCGATCGAGCACCGCGAGGAAGCACGTCATGCCGAGCTCGTTCGCGATCGCGGTCAGCTCGGGCAGCGCCTCGGCGTGCAGGTCGTGGGCGACCCCGGCGGCGAGGGCGGCGAGCCGCGCGCCGAGCTGGACGCGCCCGGCCGTGTCGCGGGTGATGAGTCCGTGGTCCTCCAGGGTGCGCAGCAGCCGGTAGACGACGGATCGATGCAGGTCGAGACGGCGTGCGAGGTCGTCGATCGAGAGCGGCTCGCGGGCATCGGCGAGGACTTCGAGAACCCGGATGCCGCGGCTCAGCGTCTGCGACGCGGGTGCGGCGGTCGCTGTGGTCGGCGTGGTCATCTGCGTCCTCTCGCGTACGCCGGGGTTGTCGCGCGGCATCCGCTTCGTATACGATCTGTTCAATAGTAGAACTTCGTGTTCGAATATAGAACGCGACCAATGCGAGCACAAGTCCCGACGAAGTCGTCAGGAAGGACCAGGACGATGCAGTTCCACCACCACGGATACGTCTCCGGAGAGCCGCGGGTGCAGAACGCCGCAGGCACGGGCATCGATCGTCCGGCCGAGCTCCCTGACCGGATGGACGTGCTGATCGTCGGATCCGGACCTGCCGGCATGCTGCTGGCGGCGCAGATGTCGCAGTTCCCGAGCGTGACCACGCGTCTCATCGAACGGCGCGACGGCCGCCTGCCCCTGGGCCAGGCCGACGGCATCCAGCCGCGCAGCGTCGAGACGTTCCAGGCCTTCGGCTTCGCCGAGCGCATCATCGCCGAGGCGTACAACATCGGCTACATGAACTTCTGGAACCCCGATCCCGAGAACCCGCGCAACATCATCCGCACCACGCGCACCGAGGACTACGGGCTCAAGATCAGCGAGTTCCCGCACCTGATCGTCAACCAGGCGCGCGTGCTCGACTACTTCGCCGAGGCCGCCGCCTACGGTCCCGCCCGCATCACGCCGGACTACGGCATCGAGTTCCTCGGCCTCACCATGCACGGCGACGGCGAGTACCCCGTCGACGTGCGCGTGCGCTACGCGGCGGGGGAGCGCGCCGGCGAGGAGCGCACCGTGCGTGCGAAGTACGTCGTCGGCTGCGACGGTGCGCGCAGCGGCGTGCGCGAGGCCATCGGCCGCAAGCACGTCGGCAACTTCGCCGCCCATGCGTGGGGCGTGATGGACGTGCTCGTCAACACCGACTTCCCCGACTGGCGCACAAAGTGCGCGATCAACTCGGCGGCGGGCAACATCCTGCACATCCCGCGCGAGGGCGGCTATCTCAGCCGTGTCTACGTCGACCTCGGCGAGGTCGCCGCCGACGACAACCACCAGGTGCGCCGGACGCCGATCGACGAGATCATCCGCAAGGCGAACGAGATCCTCCACCCCTACACGCTCGATGTGAAGGAGGTCGCCTGGTCCAGCGTGTACGAGGTCGGCCACCGCGTGACCGACAAGTTCGACGACGTCGACGTCGACCAGGGCCACGACCCGCGCGTCTTCCTCACCGGCGACGCGTGCCACACGCACAGCGCGAAGGCCGGCCAGGGCATGAACGTCTCGATGCAGGACGGCTTCAACCTCGGCTGGAAGCTGGGCCATGTGCTCACCGGATTGAGCCCCTCGTCGCTGCTGTCGACGTACTCGGCCGAGCGGCAGCCCGTCGCGCAGCAGCTCATCGACTTCGACCGCGAGTGGTCGAGCCTCATGGCGCGCAAGCCCGAGGAGATCTCCGACCCGCAGGAGCTCGCGACGTTCTACCTCGGCACCGCCGAGTTCCCGTCGGGGTTCATGACCCAGTACGGGCCGTCACCCATCGTGGGCGGCGCCGAGCACCAGGAGCTCGCGTCGGGCTTCCCGGTCGGCAAGCGCTTCATGTCGTCGGAGGTGGTGCGGGTGTGCGACGGCAACGCCGTGCACCTCGGCCACCACGCGAGGGCCGACGGTCGCTGGCGCGTGTACGCCTTCGCCGACGCGCCGACCGCCGGCGAGCCGTCGGCGCTGACCGACTGGGCCGGGTTCGTCGCCTCGCCGGAGGGGCCGATCGCCCGGCACACGCCGGCCGGGGCCGACCTCGACGCTGTGTTCGACGTGAAGGCCGTGTACCAGCAGAGCTACGAGGACGTCGAGATCACCCGCGCACCCGAGATCTTCCTGCCGAAGGTCGGCCCGCTCGCCCTCACCGACTGGGAGAAGGTGTACGCCGCGCAGCCGAATGCGTGGACCCGCACCGACATCTTCGAAGAGCGCGGGCTGTCGCGCGGGGGAGTCGTGGTCGTGGTGCGCCCCGACCAGTACGTCGCCGCCGTGCTGCCGCTGACCGCCACCGAAGAGCTGGCCGCGTTCTTCTCGCAGGCGCTCCTCGATCAGCGCGTGGTCGCCGCCACCCGTTGATCCTGTCCCCGGGGGCGATGCGAGCGCCCTCGGTGTACACCACGTATATCGGCCGCTCCGGCGGCGGCGGGCAGAATGGCCCGCAAGACCACGAACTGATCGGATGCCGCGGGGCGCGGCATCCCGCACCGTCATCGACAAGGGGAGTCCCCGTGACCGACAACCGTGAGACCGAACTGCTGGCGTCCGTTCCGGACGGCCTGTTCATCGGGGGCGAGTGGCGTGCCGCCGAGGGCGGCAAGACGCTCAGGGTGTACGACCCGGCCACGGGCGACGTCGTCAAGGTGATCGCCGACGCGTCGCCCGAAGACGGCAAGGCCGCCCTCGACGCCGCCGTCGACGCGTTCCCGGCGTGGGCCGCGACCCCCGCCCGCGAGCGCGCCGAGATCCTCCGCCGTGCGTTCGACCTCCTGCAGGAGCGCAAGGAGGACTTCGCGCTGCTGATGACCGTCGAGATGGGCAAGCCACTGGCCGAGGCGCGCGGCGAGGTCGGCTACGGCGGCGAGTTCCTGCGCTGGTTCAGCGAGGAGACCGCCCGCGTGCAGGGCCGCTACGGCGCGAACCCCGAGGGCACCGGCCGCATGATCGTCTCGCAGCACCCGGTCGGACCCTGCTTCCTCATCACGCCCTGGAACTTCCCGCTCGCGATGGCGACCCGCAAGATCGCGCCGGCGCTCGCCGCCGGCTGCACCGTCGTCATCAAGCCCGCCGAGCTGACGCCGCTCACGACGCTGGCATTCGCCAAGCTGCTCGAAGACGCCGGGCTGCCGAAGGGCGTCGTGAACGTCTTCACGACCTCGACGTCGGGCAGGGTGTCCGAGCCGATCATCCGCGACCCGCGCCTGCGCAAGCTGTCGTTCACGGGTTCGACGTCGGTCGGCCAGCGCCTGCTCGAGCAGTCGGCGCAGGGCGTGCTGCGCACGTCGATGGAGCTCGGCGGCAACGCCCCGTTCGTCGTGTTCGAAGACGCCGACCTCGACAAGGCGGTGGACGGCGCGATGCTCGCGAAGTTCCGCAACATCGGCCAGGCGTGCACGGCGGCCAACCGCTTCATCGTGCAGCGCAGCGTGGCCGACGAGTTCGCCCGCCGCGTCACCGAGCGCGTGCAGGGGATGAAGATCGGTCGCGGCACCGAGGAGGGCGTGGCGATCGGACCCCTCATCAACCAGGACGCCGTCGACAAGGCCGCCTCGCTCGTGGCCGACGCCGTCCAGCGCGGCGCCCAGGTGCGCACCGGCGGCAGCGAGGTGGAGGGCACGGGCACGTTCTACGAGCCGACCGTCGTCACCGACGTGAAGCCGGGCAGCGAGATCCTCCGCGAGGAGATCTTCGGACCGGTGCTCGCGATCATCCCGTTCGACACCGAGGACGACGCCGTGCGCATCGCCAACGACACCGAGTACGGCCTGGTCTCGTACGTCTTCACCGAGAGCCTCTCGCGCGGACAGCGCATGATCGAGAAGCTCGAGACCGGCATGATGGGGCTCAACGTGGGCGTCGTGTCGAACGCCGCCGCCCCGTTCGGCGGCTGGAAGATGTCGGGCCTCGGCCGCGAGGGCGGCGCGGAGGGCATCCACGAGTACCTCCAGACCAAGTACACCCTCACGGCGAACCCCTACGCCTGACCGTCCCTTGAGGTTCGCTGTCCACGGATGAGGGGTTCGAACGCCGCCGATCCATGCATCCGTGGACACCGGGCCGGGTGACGCCGAGCCCTGGCGCCCGACGTCCCTATTCGACCCACGACCGTGCGTGGCGGAGGGGTCGGCCATGATGGGGGCATGGATGCGGCATCGGTGCGTCACGAGCGGCTGCGGTCGCACCGGCTCAGCGCCCCGGCGGCGACGGTTCTCGAGGCCGCGAGCCACATGCTCGCCACGCAGGCACAGGAGTTCTGGGGCGGCCGGTGGGCGATCGCCGTGCGCACCCGCGGCCGTACGACCGTGCGCGACGTCGACGCGGCGTTCGACCGCGGCGAGATCGTGCGGTCGTGGACGCAGCGGGGCACGATCCACCTGATCCCGGCCCGCGACCTCGAGTGGGTGCTCTCGATCACGGGCGAGCGCCAGGCGCGACAGGCTGCGGCCGTGCGCCGCGCCGAGGCGATCGACGACGACGAGCTCGGCAAGGCCGAGCGCCTCGCACGCGCCGCGCTCCGCGGCGGCAACCGCCTCACCCGCAGGGTGCTCTTCGACGTGTTCGAGACCGGGGGAGTAAGCACCGCCCGGCAGCGCGGCTACCACCTGCTCGTCGCGCTGTCGCTGCGAGCGACGGTCTGCCAGGGGCCGGTCGTGCCGCGTCCGGTCGGGCCGACGCGCGAGCAGTTCCTCGTGCTGGCCGAGGAGTGGGTGACGGATGCCGCGTCCCCCGCCGATCCTCTGGCCGAGCTGTTCTTCCGCTACATCTCCTCGCACGGTCCCGCCGGAGCGCGCGACTTCGCGTGGTGGACGGGGCTGCCGCTCGGGGTGGCGCGGAACGCGGCGGATGCGGCATCCGATCGTCTCGTCGTCGTCGACGACCAGCCCGAGTCGCAGTACGTCGCCGGCGGTCCGGCGCCTCGGCGCAGTCCGGCGGCGCCCGCCGTGGTCGCCCTGCCGCCGTTCGAGGAGTACTACCTCTCGTACGTCGACCGCACCGTGCCGTGCGCGCCCGAGTTCCTCGCGGCCATCGGCCCGAGCATGAACGGCATCGTGCGTCCGATCATCGTCGCGCGGGGCGAGGCGATCGGCGTCTGGACGCACTCGATCGCCGTCGGCCGCCATGCCGACGCTCCGATCCCCGAGCTCTTCACTTCCGGCACAGCCACCGACGCCGAGGTCGGCGCGGCGCTCGACCGGTACCGCGACTTCATCACGGCCTGATCCGGGCTCGATTTGGCGGGCGTGGGGGGCTCACGTACACTGGGTGTTAACCGAAGACCGCCGGTCATCGACGTGCGCGCAAGCGAACGACGATCGAAGCACTGCATTGCAGGGGCCCGCGCAGGTGACACGAACTTCTGAAGCTCCGTGCGCTTGCGCCGGAGCTTTCTTGTTGCCGTGACGAGAGCAGATGAGCGGATGTCGAGGCCGACGCGCCGCCACCGCGGAGCGTCTCACACACACAAGGAGTGACCATGGCGCAGAAGGATGCATCGGTTGCCGAGCTCACGAAGAACTTCGAGGACTCGAACGCCGTTCTGCTGACCGAGTACCGCGGTCTGACGGTTGCCCAGCTCAAGGAGCTGCGCAACAGCATCCGTCAGGACGCGGAATACGCCGTGGTGAAGAACACGCTGACCAAGATCGCCGCGAACAACGCGGGGATCACGGCGCTGGACGACGACCTCAAGGGTCCGTCGGCCATCGCGTTCGTGCACGGCGACTTCGTCGCCACTGCGAAGGCGCTGCGTGACTTCGCCAAGGCCAACCCGCTTCTCGTGATCAAGGGCGGCGTTTTCGAGGGCAACTCCCTCACCGCCGACGAGGTCAACAAGTACGCCTCGCTGGAGAGCCGTGAGGTTCTGCTGGCGAAGGCCGCGGGCATGATGAAGGCGACGATGGGCAAGGCTGCCGCGACCATCGACGCGCTTCGCGAAAAGCTGGAGGCCGCCGAGGCCGCGTGAGCGACCGGCGATCTCTTCCCACAACCCCCATCTATCTAGGAGATACATCATGGCGAAGCTCACCACTGAGGAACTGCTTCAGCAGTTCGCCGACCTGACCCTCGTCGAGCTCAGCGAGTTCGTGAAGGCGTTCGAGGAGAAGTTCGACGTCACCGCTGCTGCTCCCGTCGCCGTTGCCGGCGCCGGTGGCGCGGGTGCCGAGGCCGCTGCCGAGGAGGAGAAGGACTCGTTCGACGTCATCCTCGAGGCTGCCGGCGACAAGAAGATCCAGGTCATCAAGACCGTCCGCGAGCTCACCTCGCTCGGTCTCGGCGAGGCCAAGGCCGTCGTCGACGGTGCCCCCAAGGCCGTCCTCGAGGGCGCCAACAAGGAGGCTGCCGAGAAGGCCAAGGCCGCTCTCGAAGAGGCCGGCGCGACGGTCACCCTCAAGTAATCTCGCTCAGCGATTCACGAAGGCCCCGGGTGTTCGCACTCGGGGCCTTCGTCATGCCTGGACGCTGCCCGGCCTGGCGCTGTCAGGTGCGCACGCCGACGATGGCAGATGCCTCGTCGTCGATCGCCGCCGTCGAGCTGCGCACGATGAGCGGCGACGACTCGTAGATGCGATGCGTCGGCGCGTCGGGGTCGTCGAGCTGCCACATGAGCAGCTGCACCGCGGCGCGCCCCTGCTGGTGCGGCTTCTGCTGGATCGTCGTGAGGGAGAACATGTCGGCGTACGAGTGGTCGTCGATCCCCACCACGCTCAGCGTGTCGGGGACGCGGATGCCGAGCCGTCGCGCGGCGATGATCGCGCCGACCGCCACCTCGTCGCACACCCCGACGAGGCCGGTCGGGCGGTTGCGGCGGTCGCCCAGCAGGTCGGCGGCCGCGCCGTAGCCGCCGGGCATCGTCGCCTCGGACGGGGAGTGACGAGCGGATGCCTCGAGCCCCGCGGCCCGCATCGCTCCGAGGTATCCGTCGAGTCGCTGCCGATCGCCGAAGCTCGTGCGTCGGCCGTCGGGATCACCGCCGATGAAGGTGATGGAACGGTGCCCGAGGCCGATGAGGTGCTCGGTCGCAATGCGGCCGGCGGCGTGGTCGTCGATCGACACGGCGTTCGTGCCCACGTCGTAGCCGCCGACGCTCACCACGGGCTTGCCGAAGGCCACGAGACGCTCGAGCTCGTGGGCGCTCGGCTCGATCCCCACCGCGATGAGGCCGTCGAACCGCTTGCGTGCGAGGAAGTGCTCGAACATCTCGCGCCGTGCCTCCGACTCGGGAGGCGCGCCATAGAGGGCGAGGTCGTACCGGCGCTCGAGCAGCGCGTCCTGGATCCCTTCCAGCACATGCGCGAAGAACCATCGGTCGAGAGTCGGCATGACGACGCCGATCGTCTGCGTGCGCCCCGTGACGAGGCTCACCGCACTGGTCGTCGGCACGTAGCCGAGCGCGGTCGCCGCTGCCTGCACCCGCGCTCGGGTCTCATCCGAGACATATCCGGCGCCGGTCAGGGCGCGGCTCGCGGTCGACTTCGACACTCCCGCGGCGCGAGCGACGTCGGCGATCCCCGCCATCGGCCCTCCTCGGCAGTCAGCGGCTCCACGTGCATCGGCGAGGTTTGTGGAACCGGTTCCGTGCACATTGTGCCGTGCGCGAGGGCAATCCGCCACCGCCGATTCCGGGTTTATCGAGTTGTGACCAACGGTGATTGTGCGGCCCATCCTGCATCCCCTAGCGTGAACATGGAATCGGTTCCCGACGTTCGTGCGGAACGGGCGACTGCGGTTCCGCAGAACTCAATGAGGAGGCACACATGACTGCAATGCGAACGCCGAGGCGGCGCCATCTGCTGGCCGCACTCGGAGTCACAGCCGTCGCGACCCTCGCCCTCGCCGGGTGCGCCGAAGGCGGCGGCGACGAGGGCGACGACGGAAACATCGAAGGCGAGACCGTCACGATCGCCGGCGGCATCACCGGCATCGAAGCCGAGAACATGCAGAAGTCGTTCGACCAGTTCACCGAGGAGACAGGCGTCATCGTCGAGTACTCGGGCGACAAGGCGTTCGAGGGCAACATCGTCACGAAGGTCCAGGGCGGCGACGCACCCGACATCGCGATCGTCCCGCAGCCCGGTCTGCTGCGCACGCTCGTCGGCACGGGGGAGGTCAAGGAGGCCCCGGAAGAGGTCGAGGCGAACGTCGACGAGAACTGGTCTCCGGACTGGAAGGCCTACGGCACCGTCGACGACGTGTTCTACGCCGCGCCGATGCTCGCGAACATCAAGGGCTACGTCTGGTACTCGCCGGCGAAGTTCGAGGAGTGGGGCGTCGAGGTCCCGACGACGTGGGACGAGATGATCGAGATCTCGGGCACGATCGCCGAGGCGACGGGCGGACCGTCGTGGTGCGCCGGCTTCTTCTCGGAGGCCGCGTCCGGGTGGCCGGGCACCGACTGGATCGAGGACCTCGTCCTGCGCCAGTCCGGTCCCGAGGTCTACGACCAGTGGGTCGCCAACGAGGTCGAGTTCACCGACCCGGAGATCCGGGAGGCCTTCGACGCGGTCGGCGAGATCCTTCTCAACCCCGAGTGGGTGAATGCCGGATTCGGCGATGTCGCGAGCATCAACGACGTCGCGTTCGCGGACGTCGCGGCGAAGGTCGCCGACGGCTCATGCCCGATGACGCACCAGGCCTCGTTCCTGTCGGCGAACTTCCTCGACGTGCAGACGGCCGAGGGTGCCACGCCGAACGTGGCTCCCGATGGCGACGTGTACGCGTTCGTCATGCCGGGCTACGACGAGGGCGCCGCCACGATCGAGGTCGGAGGCGAGTTCGTCACGGCGTTCTCCGACGACGCGGCCACGCAGGCCGTGCTCGAGTACATGTCGACACCCGAGTGGGCGGATACCCGCGTCGAGCTGGGCGGCAACATCTCGGCCAACCTGAACGCCGACCCGAGCCTCGCGTCGAGCGAGTTCCTCACCGAGGCGATGACCCTGCTGCAGGACCCGAACACGACGGTGCGCTTCGACGCCTCCGACCTCATGCCGGCGACCGTCGGTGCGGGATCGTTCTGGCGCGGCATGGTCGACTGGATCGACGGCAAGGACACCGAGACGGTGCTGAGCGACATCCAGGCCGGTTACGACGACTGATCTCCGGCTCCGAGGACGATGGGGCCGCTCGCGGGTGCGAGCGGTCCCGTCGTCCCTCCGGCCAGGACGAGCGGTGTCCCGGCCACGGTTCCATCCCAGTTCGATGAAGCGCTCGGAAGGCATCCATGACCGATACAACGAAGGTGTCGGAGGCGACTGAACCGCCCCTGACCGGCACCGCCCACTCTGATGCGAAAGAGGCCGGCCTCTCACGCCGACGCCGCCTCACCGTCATCGTCGTCACGATCGGGTTCATCCTCATCGCGGCGCTGGTCCTCCTCATGGTCACGCGACCGCCGGCGGAAGACGCCCCGCCCACGTCGCTGGGCTTCTCGTTCAACAGCTTCATGCGCTGGCTGGGCGACCTCAACCCGATCCTGCAGATCCCGATCGTGCTCGTGGTCTTCTTCGCAGTGGTCGGGATCATCCTGCTGCTGATCGAGTACGCGCCCCGTCCGGGGAAGTTCTACTTCTGGCTGCGTCTCGTGACCTGCTTCGCGATTCCCGTGCTGGCGTTCATGCTCCTACGGCCGTACCAGAACGCGGTGATCTACGTCCTCGCGATCGCGGTGCTCCTCGGCGCGCTGCTGTTCTGGGCGGACTACCGGGCACGTGAGGGCGCCGGTCACCTCTACCAGCTGGTCCTGTTCGCCGCTCCGGCGCTCACCCTGCTGGTCGTCGGCCTCCTCTATCCGGCGGTCGCGACCTTCGTCCAGTCGTTCTTCGACAAGACCGGCGCGGAGTTCGTCGGCATGGAGAACTACATCTGGGTGTTCACGAACCCGCAGGGCTTCTGGTCGGTGATCAACTCGATCATCTGGGTGATCGTCGCACCGACCTTCGCCACGATCATCGGGCTCGCCTACGCGGTGTTCATCGACCGCGCACGCGGAGAGAAGGTGCTGAAGGTGCTGATCTTCATGCCCTTCGCGATCTCGTTCGTCGGCGCGGGCATCATCTGGGGCTTCATGTACGACTACCAGCAGGGCAACCAGCTGGGCCTGCTCAATGCGATCGTGACGGCGTTCGGGTTCGACCCGGTCGCATGGCTGTCGATCACCCCGCTGGTGAACACGCTCCTGCTGCTCGTGGTCTTCATCTGGAGTCAGACCGGCCTCGCGATGGTGATCCTGTCGGCAGCGGTGAAGGCCGTGCCGACCGAGCAGATCGAGGCCGCGGCGCTCGACGGTGCGAGCGCGTGGCAGCGCTTCCGCAACGTCACGGTTCCCGGCATCCGCTCGTCGATCGTCGTCGTCGTGACGACCATCGCCATCGGCGCGCTGAAGATCTACGACATCGTCGCGGTCATGACCGGCGGACGCAACGACTCCACCGTCCTCGCGTTCGAGATGGTCAATCAGCAGCAGCGGTTCCAGAGCTACGGCCATTCCGCGGCGCTCGCCGTCGTGCTGTTCATCTTCGTGGTCCCGTTGATCGTCTTCAACGTGATCCAGATCCGGAAGCAGAGGGAGATCCGATGACTGTCGGAGTGGAGGTCATCGAGCCGAACCCCGACGCGCGGACGGCTCGCGACGTGGCGCGCGAGACGCGCAAGCACGAGAAGCTCGCGCAGAAGCGCCTGTCGTCGAAGGGGGCGACGATCGCCGCGATCGTGATCGCGTTCTTCTGGACGATCCCGACTCTCGGGCTACTGGTCACCTCGTTCCGGCCGCCTGCCGATGTGCAGTCGACCGGGTGGTGGACGGTGTTCGTCGACCCCGAGTTCACGCTGTCGAACTACGAGGCGGCGCTGACCGCGGGCGGAACCACGCTGACGCTCGCGCAGTCCTTCGTCAACTCGCTGGCGATCACCATCCCGGTGGCGTTCTTCGCCATGACCGTGTCGTCGATGCTCGCCTACGCGTTCGCGTGGATCGACTTCAAGGGCAAGGGCTTCCTGTTCGTCGCGGTGTTCGCGTTGCAGATCGTTCCGCTGCAGATGGCCCTGGTGCCGCTGCTGAGCCTGTTCTCGCGCGGTCTCACCATCAACGAGGTGACGATCTTCCCGGGGCTCGACATGAGCGACGTCGATCGCAGCTTCGCCACGATCTGGATCGCGCACGTGATCTTCGCGATCCCGCTCGCCGTGTTCCTGCTGCACAACTTCATCGCGGAGATCCCGCACGAGGTGATCGAGGCGGCTCGGGTCGACGGCGCCGGGCACGGGCAGATCTTCTTCCGCATCATCCTCCCGCTGGCGACGCCCGCACTGGCGTCGTACGCGGTGCTGCAGTTCATCTGGGTGTGGAACGACCTGCTCGTGGCGACGATCTTCGCGCCGTCCTCCTCGCTGCCAATGACGCAGTCGCTCGCGTCGCTGTCGGGCACGTGGGGCAACCAGTGGTTCCTGCAGGCTGCAGGAACCTTCCTAACGATCCTGTTCCCGCTCATCGTGTTCTTCGCGCTGCAGCGGTTCTTCGTGAGGGGCCTGCTGGCAGGAGCGACGAAGGGCTGAGACGACCGGAGCGGCGTCCGTACCGGGGGGCACGGACGCCGCTTCGTCGTGAGATCAGGTGTCAGCCGCAGCCGAGGCGCGCCTGCATCGACTGCATCGCGTCGATCTCGGCGGTCTGGCCGTCCTTCATGGCCTGGGCGACCTGCAGGGCGCGCGGGTCGCTGCCGAGTTCGAGAAGGGCCTCGGTCATGGGGATCGCGCCCTCGTGGTGGCTGATCATCAGCTCGAGGAACAGGCAGTCGGCTTCCTGGCCGGTGGCATCCTCCAGGGCGGTGAGCTCTTCGGCTGATGCCATGCCCATCGCAGCGTGCGCCTCGTCGTCGGTCATCGGCTCGTCCGCGGTGCCGCCGTGACCATGGCCGGCCTCGGAGCCGCTCATCCAGCTCATCATCGGCTCGCCCGACTGGGGGAGCCCCCACTTCACGAGCCAGTCGAACATCTCGCCGCGCTGCGCGGCCTGCCCGGTGGCGATGTCGTACGCGAGAACCCGCAGTTCGGCGTCCTCCGTCTTGCGGTAGATCTCCATGGCCATCTCGATGGCCTGGCCGTGGTGCACCTGCATGTCGCGCGCGAAGCCCGCGTCAGCCGAGGTCTGCCCGGGTGCCGTGCTCGGGCTCTGCGCCCCGAACGTCGAGAAGCGCCCGATCGCGAACGCGAGGGCCGCGACGGCGAGCAGAACGAGCGCGATCGCCCACCAGGGCCGCGAGGGCGCGGCGCCGGCGGGTGATTCGTCGCTCATCGTCGGACTCAGCGCTGGCCGGGTGCGTCGAGCGCGCCGGAGCACGAGGCGCCCGGCTCGGGCACGTCGGCGCTGCGCCAGTACTCCTCGAAGAACTGCTCGATGCGCTCGTCGTCGGGCGAGTCGACCTTGAGCTGGTGGTTCCAGTTGGTCACGGCGATGGGCGCGTCGAGGCCTTCGTACGGCGAGAGGACGACGTACGTCGACGGCAGGTGCGACTCCAGCGTCGCCAGGTCGTCGCCCGCGATGTCGTCGGGGTTGTAGGTCACCCAGACGGCGCCGTGCTCGAGCGAGTGGACGGCGTTCTCGTTGGGAACGGGCTGGTCGTACAGGCCGCAGTTCAGCCAGACGGCGTTGTGCGGGCCACCGGCCGGCGGGGTCTGCTCGTAGTCGACCGTGCCCTCGACATGCTGGGTGGCGTTCTCGAAGGTCTCGACGCCCTCGATCTCGACGCCCTCGCCGCCCGGGGTGTACGCCTTCGGCGGAGCCGGCGCGAAGACGATGGAGGCCACGATCAGGCCGATGATGACCACGGCGGCGGTGATCCCGACGACCCACCAGACGAGCTTGCTGCGGCGGCGCTTCGCGAGCTGCCTCTGGTACTCGGCCAGCTTCTCCTGGCGCTTCTGCTCGCGCTGCTGCTTGACGGTGAGGTTGATCTCTGCCTGCTTGGCAGGATTGCCGCTGGCGCGCTTGTCGGAGGGGCTCGGGGGTGTCGCGGTCATGTGCGTGATCTCGGCTCGGGCACCCGGCGTGGCGCACGAAAGCGCCGCGGGCAAGGGACAGGACACCGCAATCCTATGCGAGCGCATGCGCCGACTGCTGGGAAGGCGCCCACAGGCCGCCGAGATGACGCCGAGGGGCGAGCGGATGCCGCGCCTCCCGGTTTGCGGGCCGGGGTGGGGCATCCGCTATCATGGACTCTCGAATCGATTCGATATCTTCGCGATTCCTCCTCCCTCTCTGCGCGCCTGAGCCGTTCCCGCGGCGTCGACGCCTCCCGCATCGCCGCCGAAACGAAGTGTGACCGTGCTCGACACCGCCTCCATCCCCACCCAGCAGTCCGCTGACGCCGCTCCCCGCGTGCCCGCCGTGTCGCCCACCGGCGCCATCCGCACGCTCGGCGCCAACCCCGCGACCGCGCCGATCGTCCTGCACCCCGGCGACTCGATCCCGCACCGCAAGCGGGTGCTCTACATCGTGCTGCTCGGCGCCCTGACGGCTCTCGGGCCGTTCACGATCGACCTCTACCTGCCGGCGTTCCCGGTGCTCGAGTCCGAATTCCAGACGACGGCCGCGGCGATCCAGCTCACGCTCACCGGCACCATGGTCGGGTTCGCGCTCGGCCAGCTCATCGTCGGCCCGCTCAGCGACAAGGTCGGTCGGCGCGTGCCGCTCCTCGTGGTCACGGCCCTGCACGTCGCGGCGAGCGTCGGCGCCGCCCTGGCACCGAACCTCGAGCTGCTCTCGGTGGCGCGCGTCTTCATGGGCGCGGGCGCCGCGGCCGGTGGCGTCATCGCCGCAGCCGTCGTGCGCGACCTCTTCGGCGGTCGCCGCCTGGTCGTCATGCTGTCGCGCCTGGCACTCGTCTCCGGTGTCGCCCCCGTGCTCGCTCCGCTCGTCGGATCGGCCCTGCTCCTGGTCATGCCGTGGCGCGGGATCTTCGTCGTGCTCGGCGTCTACGGCAGCATCATGCTGATCGCCGCCGCGGTCTTCATCCCCGAGACGCTTCCTCCCGCCCGCCGCCACGAGAAGGGGACGACGACCGTCTGGCAGCGCTACAAGAGCGTGTTCTCGGACCGGGTGTTCATCGGCGTGCTGATCATCGGCGGCATGACGTTCAGCGGGCTGTTCTCGTACCTGTCGGCCTCGTCGTTCCTCTTCCAGCAGACGTATGCGTTCGACGCCCAGCAGTACGGCCTGCTGTTCGCCGCGAACTCACTCGGCGTGGTGCTCGGCGTGCAGGTCGCGGCGCGCCTCGCCGCCCGCTTCGGCCCTCAGTGGGTGATGGCGTGGTCGACGGCCGTGCTCGTGGTCGCGGCATCCGCCATCATCGTCACCGACCAGCTCGGCCTCGGCCTCTGGGGCACCGTCGTGCCGCTGTTCTTCTTCATGACCGCGTGCGGGTTCACGTTCCCGTGCGTGCAGGTGCTCGCCCTCGACCGCCACGGCAAGGCGGCCGGCACCGCGCAGTCGATCATCGGCGCGACGAACTTCGGCGTGGCGGGCGTCATCACTCCCGTCGTCGGGTGGATTTCGGCCGGCTCGGGCATCACCGCCACCACGATGGCCTCGGTCATGGTCGGCTGCGCGGTCATCGGCGTGCTGTCGCTGTGGCTGATCGTGCGCCCGCGCACCGTGGAGCGGCTCGCTCCCTGAGTCAGCCGAGGCCGTCGGCTCGTACCGGCTGCAGGCGGAACAGACGAACGGTGCGGCCGGACTCGCGCTCGTAGTTGCGGTAGCCCGGCCACTGCTGCTCGATGCGCGCCCACACGGCGTCGCGCTCGTCATCAGGCACGAGGCTCGCCCGCACCGGCATGCGTCGGCCACGGACCGTGATCGCCGCGTCGGGATGCGCGAGCAGATTGGACGTCCACGCGGGATGCCGCTCGCCGGCGAAGTTCGTGCCCGCGATGATCGCCCGCCCCTGGCCGTCGGGGCAGTACATCAGCGGAGCATCACGCGGCTCGCCCGACTTCGCGCCGATCGTATGGAGCACCAGCGACGGCACGAGGAGCGCGCTCACCTGCACGCGCCCGTGCGAGATCCACGCGACGAAGCGCTCGATCGGCGGAAGCAGGGCGGGGCCGAGGAATCTCCGGAACACGCGCGTGCGCGTGAGGGGCGCGATGAGCGCGCGGACGGTGTCGACGACGCGGGTCATGCCGCCATCATCCACCGTCGGGGACTAGCAGGGGCGACGCCCGGCCGCAATGCGATGCGGGCGGCGGATTCCGCCGGGCACAATGGGGCGATGACCGACCGGCGAACCGAAGGAGTCCGCCCGGCGATGGCCTACCTCGTCGCAGGGCTCGTCCTCATCACACTCGCGTGCGGGCTCGGGTGGTGGATCCTCACCCACGGGGAACCGCCCTTCGCCGTGGACGTGTGGTGGAACACCGCGACGGCGGAACTCTCGTCCGCGTTCCTGACGGGATTCTCGCGAGTCATGAACTGGGTGGGCGGGGGATGGTTCGGGGTGCTCGTCGTTCCCCTCGGCGGGGCGATCGGGCTGATCCTGTTGCGCCGGCCGTGGGCCGCCGCGTTCTTCCTCACGGCGGAGGCGGTGTCGGCCGGCGGCGTGCAGGTGCTCAAGCACCTCTTCGGGCGCGTGCGCCCGGAGGACATCATCGTGGTGTCGGACTACGGCTCGTACCCGTCGGGGCATGTGGCGAACGCCGCGACCATCGCCGTCGCGGCTGCCGTGATCTTCCCCCGGGTCTGGGTGATGATCGTGGGCGCGTGCTGGGTGGTGCTGATGGCCTTCAGCCGCACGTACCTGCACGCGCACTGGCTCAGCGACACCGTCGGCGGCGCGCTGATCGGTGCCGGTGCCGCCCTCCTCGTCGCCGCGGCATTCGCCGTCCCGATGGCCCGCGAGCGCATCGCCGCCGACCGGGGAGAGCCCGTCGCTAGGCTGAGCGCATGATCCCCACGCCGCCTCCAGCCGCCGCCGGCGCATCGTCCGGAGCCTCCGGGCGCGTGGGCCCAGCGCCCGAGACGCCCGATCCCGACGTCGCCGCCGCCGAGGCGGAGCTCGCACGATTGAAGGCGGAGGCGGAAGCAGCGGAGGCGCACCTCAAGGCGGCGCAGGCCAAAGCGGCGCTGGCAGCCGCCGAAGCGGAGGCCGCCAAGGCCCGTGCCGCGGCCGGCGGCGCGCGCGCCGCGACGGCGGAGCCGCCCGCGGTGCCCGCGATGGCCGAACCCGACGCGGAGACCACCGGAGCTGAGACGCCCGCAGCCGAGCCCACCACGGCCGAAGCGCCCGTTCCCGAGGTGGCGACCACCCCCGCCGCGCCCGCCCCGTCCGACGGGCCGCTGTCGGCCGACGACGTGTCGAAGATCATCGCCGGCTACACGTTCGAGTCCGAGACGCTCGACGTCGGCGCGCTCGTGAACGGCGATGCCGTGCCCGAGGCGCAGGTACGCATTCCGCTGGGCATGATGAATCGCCACGGGCTCGTCGCCGGCGCGACCGGCACCGGCAAGACCCGTACCCTGCAGGGCCTGGCCGAGCAGCTCGCCGCCAAGGGCGTGCCCGTGTTCGCCGCCGACATCAAGGGCGACCTGTCGGGTGTCGCGACGCCCGGCGACGGCAACGAGAAGCTCCTTGCGCGCACGCGTGCGATCGGCCAGGACTGGAAGGCCGAGGCATCCGTCACCGAGTACTTCGCCCTCGGCGGGATCGGCAAGGGCGTCCCCGTGCGCGCCACGGTGTCGGGATTCGGGCCGCTGCTGCTGAGCAAGGTGCTGGGCCTCAACGAGACGCAGGAGTCGAGCCTCGGGCTGGTGTTCCACTACGCCGACCAGCAGGGCCTCGCGCTCGTCGACCTGTCGGACCTGCGCGCCGTCCTGACGTACCTCACGGGCGACGAGGGCAAGGCGGAGCTCAAGAACCTCGGTGGGCTCTCCGCCGCGACCGCGGGCGTGATCCTGCGTGAGCTGATCACCTTCGCCGACCAGGGGGCGGACGTCTTCTTCGGCGAGCCCGAGTTCGACGTCACCGACTTCCTTCGCGTCGCAGCCGACGGTCGCGGCATCATCAGCCTGCTCGAGGTGCCCGGGGTGATCGACAAGCCCGCGCTGTTCTCGACGTTCCTGATGTACCTGCTCGCCGAGCTGTTCGAGCTGCTGCCCGAGGTCGGCGATCTCGACAAGCCCAAGCTCGTGTTCTTCTTCGACGAGGCGCACCTGCTGTTCAGGGACGCCTCGAAGGACTTCCTGGCCGCGATCGTGCAGACCGTGCGGCTCATCCGCTCGAAGGGCGTCGGGGTCTTCTTCGTGACCCAGACGCCGAAGGACGTGCCGTCCGACGTACTCGCGCAACTCGGGTCGCGCGTGCAGCACGCCTTGCGCGCGTTCACGCCCGATGACGCCAAGGCGCTGCGCGCGACCGTCGGCACGTACCCGAAGTCGGGCTACGACCTCGAGCGCGTGCTGCAGGAGCTCGGCACCGGCGAGGCGATCGTCACGGTCATGAGCGAGAAGGGCGCCCCCACGCCCGTGGCGTGGACGCGGCTGCGCGCTCCGCAGGGGCTCATGTCGCCGACGCCCGACCCGCAGATCGAGGCCGCGGTGAAGGCATCCCCGCTGCTCGCGAAGTACGGCACCGCGATCGACCGCGAGTCGGCCCGCGAGATCCTCACCGCGAAGATGAAGGCCGCCGACGACGCCGCCGCCGCGGAGGAGGCTGCGCTGGCGAAGGCCAAGGCAGACGCGGAATACGCGAAGCAGAAGGCGGCGATCGACAAGGCGCAGGCGGCGGCCGACAAGAAGGCGCAGCAGGAGTACGAGCGGCTGCTCAAGAAGACGCAGGGGACGAGCCGCACGAAGCGCAGCACCGAGAAGTCGCCGATCGAGCAGGTACTGGGTTCCAAGGCGACGCAGACCATCCTCGGGGGAGTCATCCGCGGGATGTTCGGCACCGGGCGCCGCTGACCCGTCACCGCCCCGAGAGGCCTAGCCTGGAGGTATGGCGACGAAGCCTCCGAAAGCCGACATCGACGAGTCCCGCGTCCGCGTCACGCAGACCAAGCGCGTGGCCGTCGGCGTGCCCGCCGTGCTGCACGCGTTGCAGATCGCGAACGAGCAGATGGGCGTCACCCGTTCGGTGCAGACCCTGCTGCGGGTGAACCAGAAGGACGGTTTCGACTGCCCCGGCTGCGCCTGGCCCGAGGAGGACAAGCGCCACACCGCCGAGTTCTGCGAGAACGGCGCGAAGGCGGTCGCCGAGGAGGCGACGCTGCGCCGCGTAAGCCCCGAGTTCTTCGCCGCCCACTCGATCGACGAGCTGCGCGCGCACGACGACTGGTGGCTGGGGCAGCAGGGCCGGCTGACTCACCCGATGATCCTCGACGAGGGGGCGACGCACTACCGCCCGATCTCGTGGGATGACGCGCTGCGCGAGATCGCCGGCGCCATCGCCCACGTGGCCGACCCGGACGAGACGGTGTTCTACACCTCGGGGCGCACCTCGAACGAGGCCGCCTTCCTGTACCAGCTGCTCGTCCGCGGGGTCGGCACGAACAACCTGCCCGACTGCTCGAACATGTGCCACGAGTCGTCGGGCTCGGCACTCACCGAGACCATCGGCATCGGCAAGGGCACGGTGTCGATCGAGGACATCCACGAGGCCGACCTCCTGATCGTCGCAGGGCAGAACCCCGGCACCAACCACCCGCGCATGCTCTCGGCGCTCGAGAAGGCCAAGGCGCGCGGGGCCACGATCATCGCGGTGAACCCGCTCCCCGAGGCGGGTCTCATGCGGTTCGAGAACCCGCAGACCGTGAAGGGAGTCGCGTTCCGCGGAACGAAGCTCGCCGATCAGTTCGCGCAGATCCGGCTCGGCGGCGATCAGGCGCTCTTCCAGGCCATCGGCAAGCATCTGCTCGAGGCCGAGGAGCGCGACGGCGGCGTGCTCGACCACGCCTTCATCGCGGAGCACACGAGCGGCTTCGAGGCGTATCGGCAGGCGAGAGCGGATGCCTCGTGGCGCGAGCTCGTCGAAGCCACGGGCCTGCCCGAGAAGACGCTGCGGCGCGTCGGCGAGGCGGTGCGCATGTCGAAGGCGACGATCGTGTGCTGGGCGATGGGCCTCACGCAGCACAAGCACTCGGTGCCCACGCTGCGCGACATCGTCGACGTGCTCCTGCTGCAGGGCAACATCGGGCGCCCCGGCGCCGGCGTCTGCCCGGTGCGCGGACACTCCAACGTGCAGGGCGATCGCACGGTCGGCATCTACGAGAAGCCGTCCGCTGCGTTCCTCGACGCCCTCGACGCCGAGTTCGGCTTCGCCGCACCAAGGGAGCACGGCTTCGACACCGTCGGAGCGATCCGCGCGATGCGCGACGGCGGAGTGCGGTTCTTCATGGGCATGGGCGGCAACTTCGTCTCGGCCACGCCCGACACCGCGGTCGTCGAGGCGGCCATGGGCCGGGTCGACCTGACCGTGCAGGTGTCGACCAAGCTGAACCGGTCGCACGTCGTCACCGGGCGGCGCGCGATCATCCTGCCGACGCTCGGCCGCACCGATCGCGACCAGCGAGGCGGCCGCGAGCAGCGCGTCACGGTCGAGGATTCGATGGGCGCCGTGCACGCGTCGCGCGGACGCCTCGCTCCGCCCTCGGAGGAGCTGCTCAGCGAGGTCGCCATCGTCGCGCGGCTGTGCGGTCTGCTGTTCGGGGGAGCGGATGCCGCGGCATCCGCTCGCCTTGCTCCGCCGGCGTCGCCCGGGGCCGCACCGGAACAGGACATCGATCGCGGACAGGTCGAGCGCACCTCGGCGGAGGAGGCCGACGGGTCGAACCCGGCGGAGGTGCGGCATCCGCTCAACGTCCCGCGCGCCGACTGGGCGGCGCTCGAGGCCGATTACGCGCTGATCCGCTCGCACATCGAGCGGGTGATCCCGGGCTTCGACGACTACGAGGCACGCATCGACAAGGGACGCACGCTGCACCTGCCGAACGGTCCGCGCGACGCTCGGCGGTTCGCGACGGCTGACGGCAAGGCCCGCTTCACGGTGAACCCGCTGGAGTTCCCGCGCATCCCCCGCGGGCGCCTGCTGCTGCAGACGCTCCGTTCGCACGACCAGTACAACACCACGATCTACGGCAAGGACGACCGCTACCGGGGCATCCACGGAGGGCGGCGCGTCGTGCTCGTGAACGCGAAGGACATCATGGCGCTCGGCTTCGCGCCGGACGAGGTCGTCGACCTCGTCTCGGAGTGGACGGGTCCCGACGGCCGTATCGAGGAGCGGCGCGCGGAGCGGTTCCGCATCGTGCCGTACCGCACGCCGCGGGGCAACGCCGCCGCCTACTACCCCGAGACGAACGTGCTCGTGCCCCTCGACTCCGTCGCCGACGTCAGCGGAACGCCGACTTCGAAGTCGGTGGTCGTGCGTCTCGAGCACCGCGACCGCTGACGCTCTCTAGGCTGGAGCAATGAGCCGAGCCGCCGTCATCACCGTCTCCGACCGGTCGTCCTCGGGCGGGCGGGACGACGCGAGCGGTCCGGTCGCCGTCGCCGCCCTGCGCGACGCCGGGTTCGACTGCGCCGACGCGGTCGTCGTGCCCGACGGCGCCGACAGCGTCGAGCGCGCGCTGGTGGCCGAGATCCTGGCGGGCGCGAAGCTCATCGTGACATCCGGCGGGACGGGCGTGAGCCCCCGGGACGAGACCCCCGAGGGCACGCGACGCGTGGTGACGCGCGAGGTCCCCGGCATCGTCGAGGAGCTCCGTCGCCGCGGTGCCGCCGAGATGCCCGCAGGAATGCTGTCACGCGGGGTCGCCGGCGTCGCCGATCCGCACGGGGCGCTCATCGTGAACCTGCCCGGCTCGCCGAAGGGCGTCGCGTCGGGTATGCCCGTGGTGCTGTCCGTCGCGCAGCATGCGCTCGACCAGCTCGGCGGGAGCGACCACTGATGTCGGCTGTGCGCCTCGCCGCGATCAGCGCGGAGCCGCTCGACCTCGCGGCGCATCTCGACGCCGTGGACGACCCTGCGATGGGCGCGCTCACGACCTTCGTCGGTCGCGTGCGCGATCATGATCCGGATGCCGCGACCTCGGTCGTCGCCCTCGAGTACTCCTCGCACCCCGATGCCGCGACCGCCCTGCAGCGCCTCGCCGAAGAGGCGATCGGCGAGGGCGACGCGATCGTCGCGGTGTCGCACCGCATCGGCACGCTCGCGGTGGGCGACGCCGCCGTGGTGATCGCGGTCGCCGCCCCGCATCGGGCCGAGGCGTTCGAGGTCTGTCGCGCGCTCATCGAGACCATCAAGACCGGGCTGCCGGTGTGGAAGCGCCAGGTCGAGGCGGACGGCACCGCCACCTGGCTCGGCCTCGGCGGCTGACCGCTCGCGTCGACCTCCGCTCGCTCAGCCGGCGGCGTGCTCAGCGGGCGGCGCTCAGCCGAACGGGGCTCCTCAGCCGCCCGCGAAGGGCGGCAGCACGTCGACCACGTCGTCACGGCCGAGTGCCGTCGCGTCATCGACGCGCGAGCCGCCGACGAGCACGGCGCAGCGCGGCAGGATCGTGCCGAGCCCGGGATGATCGGCGGCGACGGCACGCCGCAGGTCGCCGAGCGTCGCCTCGATGCGGTGCTCGGTGTCTCGGCCGGCGGCCTCCTGGGCGGCGGCGAAGTAACGGACGACCGGCACTACTGCTCCTCCCACACCGCCGCGAGGGCGGCCACGGCCTCGAGCGCCTCACGCACTCGGGCAGGATCGTCGCCGGCCCGGCCGGCGACCAGCCCGGCGACGAACGCGCCGAGCGGAGCGGCCGGTCGCGCGACGCCGTTCGCGACGTCGCGCGTCAGGTCGAGCACCGCGGAGACGGGCACGTCGGCCTCGGCGAGCCCGAACCGCTGGCGCAGGGTCGCGGCCCACGCGTCGAGGGCTTCGGGCGGAAGGGTGCGGGACTGCTCGGTCATGACGTCTCCTCGGCCTGGGCGGCCCGTGCCCGGGCCTCCTCCAGATCCTCCCACGTGTCGACGTCGCGGGTCAGGTCGTCGGGGGCGGCGACGACGACGATGGACAGCTCGTCGATGAGGGCGCGGACGGGTGCATCCCGGCCCGCGTCGGGCAGAGCGGATGCCGCGGCCCGCAGCGACCGGGTGCGGTAGACGCCGATGAGCCACTGCGGCCGGCTCGAGGCATCCGCCAGGCACATCCCGTCGCTGCCGGAGGGCAGCAGCGGCAGATCGGCGACGAGCCGGCGCACGGCGGCGCCGACGGCGGGCAGGTCGCACGCGAGCAGAAGGGTCCACTCCGGGTCGGACGACGGGTCCCACGACGCGAGAGCCGCGACCACACCCGCCGTCGGGCCGGCGAACGGCGGGTCCTCGCGGATCCAGCCGACGCGGAGCCCGGGGTCGAGGAGGGGGCCGACGGCCGTCACGGGCTCGGCCCCGGCGTCCGCCACGGCGGCTACGGCGGCGCCGATCAGGGTGATGCCGCCCACGTCGAACAGCGGCTTGACCGCCCCGCCGACGCGCGACGCCCGGCCGCCGGCGAGCAGGATCGCGCCGAGCGAGCCCGCGCTCACGTCATTCCTCGCCGGGACGATGCCAGTCGCCGCTCTTGCCGCCGGTCTTGGCGACGATGCGCACATCGTGGATCGCGGTGCCCTTGTCGAGGCCCTTCACCATGTCGACGATCGCGAGGCCGGCGACGGACACCGCGGTGAGCGCCTCCATCTCGACGCCGGTGCGGTCGGCGGTGCGGACCGTCGCCTCGATCTCGACGCCGTCGTCGACGATGCGGAGGTCGACGGCCGCCCCGTGCACGCCGATGACGTGGGCGAGGGGGAGGAGCTCCGGGGTGCGCTTGGCCGCCTGGATGCCCGCGATGCGCGCGACGGCGAGTACGTCGCCCTTCGGGACGGTGCCGTCGCGGAGTGCCGAGACGACCTCGATCGAGCAGCGGACGAACCCCCGGGCGGTCGCCGATCGCACCGTCGGCTGCTTCCGGGTGACATCGACCATTCGCGCGTGGCCGGCATCGTCGAGATGCGTGAAGCTCATGTGATCAGCATGACATCGACGGGATCGCCCGCGTCGACCCTGCTGACCTCGGCAGGCACCACGGCGTAGGCCTCGGCCCGGCCGAGACCGCCCGCGAGGTGGGAGCCGCCGCTCGTTGCGGGCACCGCGCGCCACGCGGCAGGGTCGCTGCGGTCGATCGTGACGGGGAGGTACTGCGCCCGGCCCGGGGGCGTGCGCCAGGCGGTCGCGGCGGAAAGCCGCAGGACCGGGCGCCGCAGGTCGCGGCGGCCCTGCATGCGCAGGAGTGCGGGGCGCACGAACACCTCGAACGACACGGCGGCGCTCACCGGGTTGCCGGGGAGGCCGAACAGCAGGATGCCCGACGTCGTGCGCCCGAAGCCCTGCGGCTTGCCGGGCTGCATGCGCACCCTGCTGAACGCCATGCGGTCGCCCAGGGTGTTCTTGACGGGTTCGTACGCGCCGGCGCTGACGCCGCCGGTGAACACGACCAGGTCGGCGCCGAGTGCCTCGGCCGCGGTGATCGCCTCGCGCGGGCCGTCGCCTTCGTCCGACACGCTCGCGCGCAGCACGACCTCGGCGCCCGTGCCCGCAACGAGTCCGGCGAGCAGCTCGCTGTTCGACTCGGGGATCTGACCACGCTCGAGCGGCGCTCCGGGCGCGACGAGCTCCGACCCGGTGGAGACGATCGCGACGCGCGGCATCCGGCCGACGGTGAGCCGGTCGACGCCCGCCGCGGCCGCGGCGGCCACCTGCAGCGCGCCGAGGAGGATGCCCGCCGGCAGCACGACGTCGCCGACGACGGCATCCTCGCCGCGGCGGCGGATGTGGGCTCCGGATCGGGCGGGCCCGGCGATGACAGTGATGTCACCCAGCGAGTCGGCCAGCCCGCCCGCCGTGTCTTCGAAGGGCACGATGGCGGTGGCATCGGACGGCACCGGCGATCCCGTCATGATCCGCGCCGCTTCGCTGGGCGCGAGCACGGGGTCGAGGGCGGTGCCGGCGGGGAGGTCGGCCACGACGCGGAGACGTGCGGGAGACTCCGGGGACGCGCCGGCGACGTCGTCGAAGAGCACGGCGAACCCGTCCATCGCCGAGTTGTCGAACACCGGGATGTCGACGGCGGCCCGCACATCCTCGCTCAGTGTCCGTCCGAGCGCGGCGGCGAGCGGCACGTCGACCGCGTCGAGGGTCGGGGTCGCCGCGAGCACCGTCGCCAGATGCTCCTCGATGTCGATGAGTCCGTCATCGGCGCCGCCCCGGCTCACGCGTGCTCCCGTTCGACGGCGGCCTCGGGCCAGGCATCCATGCCACCGGTGAGGACGGATGCCTCGATCCCCGCGTCGCGGAGCGCCCGCGCGGCGCGCTCGGCCCGCACGCCGACCTTGCACACGACGACGACGGGTCCGGCACCCACGGTTGCAGGCGCGGCGAGCACGTCGCCGAGGGGGCGCTCTACGACGCCGGGCAGCACGCCGAGCGCCGTCTCCGACGGCTCGCGCACGTCGAGCAGCACTGCGCCCGCCGCCTGTGCGGCGAGCGCGGCGTCGAGGCTCACACGAGGGATCGGCTCGGCGGCGCCCGCGGCCGGCGCGACCGGCCTTGCCGCGCCCGCCCCTGCCGGCCGCAGGGGGATCTCGTCGGTGCGACCCCGCAGCGCGTCGATCACCATCACGCGACCGAGCAGCGGGTCTCCGACTCCCGTGATGAGCTTGATCGCCTCCGTGGCGAGAAGCGAGCCGGTCTGAAGGCACAGCGACCCCAGCACACCGACCTGCGAGCACGTCGGCACGTCGCCGACCGTCTCGGGCGGATACAGGTCGCTCAGCCGTACGGCGGCCACGCCCGCGGGCGGCGCCGTCCAGAACACCGTGGCCTGAGCGTGGAACTCCTGCACGACACCCCACACGAGCGGCACCCCGAGCCGCTCGCAGGCGGCGGCGACGGCATCCCGCGTCTCGAACGTGTCGGTGCCGTCGATGACGACGTGTGCGCCCTCCAGCAGCCGGGCGGCGTTGTCGCGCGTGAGGTGCGCGGCGACCGGGAGCACGACGGTCGTCGGCGAGAGATCGGCTGCGATGCGGACGGCCGAGTCGATCTTGGGCCGGCCCGCGTCGCCGACTCGGTGCATGACCTGGCGCTGGAGATTGGATGCCTCGACCTCGTCGTCGTCGATGACGGTCAGGGTGCCGACGCCGGCCGCTGCGAGCGCGAGGACGGCGGGCGACCCGAGTCCTCCTGCGCCGACGACGGCCACATGGGCGGCGGCGAGACGGCGCTGAGCGATCTCGCCGAAGCCCGCCAGCACGCGGTGCCGCGCCGTGCGGGTGCGCTCGTCGTCGTCGAGCTCCGCGACGGGCTCGACCAGCGGAGGAAAGGCCATGCCCTCAGGCTAGCCGCGCCCAGCGAGGGTGGGGCGTCCCGATGACGTCGCGGCGGTCACGCGCCCTCGCAGGCGTCGAGCATCTCGAGCGACCAGTCGTTCACGGCATCCAGCCGCGCCGCGAACGCCGGGTTCACGCCGGCCATGCCGGTGTACCAGAGGCCGAAGCCCACCTGGCGGACGGCGATGTAGTCGTCGATGCGGTCGATGTCGATCGTGCGGCGCGTCTCGTAGCCCGCTCGCAGCGCCTCGAGGTACGCCGGATAGTCCGGTTCGAGGCGAAGCTCCCACAGGCCGGTGGCGAGTTCGTAGAGGCGGGGCCCGGTGCCGCAGTCGTCGAAGTCGATCAGTTTCACCCGCCCGCCCTGGAACAGGGCGTTGCCCAGGTGAAGGTCGGCGTGGATGAGCCCGACATCGCCCTCCGCCGCCATGACGTCGGCCATCCTGTCGGCAACGGCGTCGAATCTCGCGCTCACGGCGGCAGGAAGGCGCGACCAGCACTGGGCGGCCGAGAGCTCGCCGTAGACCATGACGTCTCCGAAGAACGTCTCGTGGTCCCAGCGGATCCGCGTGAAGCCGGCCGGCGGGGTCCAGGCGTCGGCCTGATCGTGCAGCACGGCCATCGCGGCACCGAGTCGGCGCAGGTGCACCGGGCGGGCGGACTCCTCGTGCATGCGGCCGTCCATCCATCGCAGCACCGAGCAGACCCGGGTCTGGCCGGCGGCAGCCGCCGACACGGTCATCGATCCGTCGGTCGCCGGGAGCGCCTCGGGCACCTCCAGGTCCGTATCCGCGCGGATGCTGCGCAGCCACGCGATCTCGGACTCGATGGCGCTCGCGGTGTCGACGTCCTGGCCGTGGCGCTGCGGTCGGTGCACGCGCACAAGATGGCGTCCTGCCGGGCTGTCGTGCCGGAACGTGGTGTTCTCGCCGTGAGTGACGAAGGTCAACCGGCCCTCGGGCAGGGGATAGTCGCGCAGCGCGGTGACGGCGACCTTGCGCAGCGCGCCGATCTGCGAGCGGCGGGACGGCATGGCCCACTGTCCGCCACAGGCCTTCGGGAGGGCAAGGGGGCTGCATCGAGTCGTCTGGGTGCATTCCGCGTCTGCGGTTGAAACGGGTGGAAAACACCGCAGCTGCGGTGATAGCCTTCGATCCATGCCGAGCTTCAAGATCTCCGACGCGGCCCGCCTGCTCGGCGTGAGCGACGACACGATCCGCCGGTGGGTCGATGCCGGCACGCTCCCGACGACCGGCGCCGTGCCGGCCGAGATTCCCGGCGATGCGCTCGCCGCGCGCGCGGTCGAGCTCGCCGCTGCGGGGCCGGCCCCATCCGACGTGCTCTCGAGCGCGCGCAACCGGTTCGTCGGGCTCGTCACCCGCGTGCAGCGCGACGGGCTGATGGCTCAGGTCGACATCCAGTCCGGCCCGCACCGCGTCGTCTCGCTGATGTCCGCCGAAGCGGTCGACGAGCTCGGGGTCGACGTCGGCTCACTCGCCGCCGCGGTCGTGAAGGCGACGAACGTCATCGTCGAGATCCCGAGAGGGTGAGGATGCCGCGCCCCGCCGCTCGACGCCCGCTCGCGGGGCTCATCGCCGCGCTGCTCGTCGCCGGCGTGCCCCTCGCCGGGTGCGCGGGTGCATCGGGCGATACGGCACCGGGCGCTGCGTCGGGCTCCACCGCCGACGTCGACCTCTCCGGCGAGCTCACGATCTTCGCGGCGGCATCTCTCGCCACGGCGTTCGACGAACTGGCCGCGCGGTTCGAGCAGCGGCATCCGTCCCTCGATGTCGTCCCGATCTCGTACGACGGGTCGAGCACTCTCGCGACCCAGCTGGTCGAGGGCGCCCCCGCGGACGTGTTCGCGTCGGCCGACGAGTCCACCATGAAGCGGGTCATCGACGCCGGCCTCGCGGCGGACCCGCATCCCTTCGCCTCCAACACGCTCGTCATCGCCGTCCCGTCGGGCAACCCGGCCGCCATCACCGGCATCGCCGACCTCGGTGAATCCGACGTCACGGTCGTACTGTGCGCCCCCGAGGTGCCGTGCGGCGCGGCATCCGCCACCCTTCTCGCACGGAACGAGGTCGTCGTCTCTCCCGCGAGCCTGGAGCAGAACGTCACGGCGGTGCTCACGAAGGTCGCCGCGGGCGAGGCCGACGCGGGTCTCGTGTACGTCACCGACGCACTGCGCGCCCCTCAGGTCGACGCCGTCGAGGCAGCGGGCTCGGCCGACATCGTGAATCGCTACCCGATCGCCGCGCTCAGCGAGGCCGGCAACCCCGCTGCCGCGGCGGCTTTCGTCGACTACGTGCTGTCGGCGGAAGGTCGCGCGGTTCTCGAAGGCCTCGGCTTCGGGGCGCCGTGACCGAGCCGGGTGGCGGACGTGATCGCGTGGGGTTCGCCCCGCGCGTGCTCGCGATCCCGGCCGCGATCGGCCTGGCGCTGCTCATCCTGCCGCTCACCGCACTCGTGCTGCGGGTGCAGTGGTCGACACTGTGGCAGGACATCACCTCACCTGAGGCGCTGTCGGCGCTCGGCCTCTCGCTGACCACCGGGCTCACCGCGACGGCCGTGTGCGTCGTGCTGGGCGTGCCGCTCGCCCTGCTCATCGCGCGCAGCCGCGCGCGGACGGCGGCGGTCCTGCGGGCGCTCGTGACCGTGCCGCTCGTGCTGCCGCCGATGGTCGGCGGCGTCGCCATGCTCTTCCTGTTCGGTCGCACCAGCTGGCTCGGGGGCGTGCTCGCCGAATGGGGGATCCGGGTGCCGTTCACGACCGGCGCGGTCGTGCTCGCCCAGACGTTCGTCGCGCTGCCGTTCCTCGTGCTGGCGCTCGAGGGGTCGCTTCGCACGACGGGTGTCGGCTACGAACAGGCCGCGGCCGGCCTCGGCGCAGGCCGCTGGACGATCCTCGGCCGCGTGACGCTGCCGCTGGCGGCACCCGGACTCATCGCGGGCATCGTGCTGTGCTTCGCCCGCGCGGTCGGCGAGTTCGGCGCGACGGCGCTGTTCGCAGGGAACGCGCCCGGCGTGACGCAGACCATGCCGCTCGCGATCTACACCGCGTTCAACGGGGCCGGCGTGTCACAGGGCTCGGCGGTCGCGCTCTCGCTGCTGCTGCTGGTGACGGCGATCGGTGTCCTCCTGCTCGTGCGCGCCTGGCGGCCGGAGGCGCCTCGATGACCGCCCTCGATGCGCACATCGTCGTGGAGCGGTCCGGCTTCCGCCTCGACGCGACCGTGCAGGCCGCGCCGGGCGAAGTGGTCGCCGTGATGGGCCCGAGCGGCGCGGGCAAGTCCACGCTCCTGGGCGTTCTCGCCGGGCTGGTGGCCTTGGACGCCGGCCACGTGCGGCTCGGCGACCGCGAGCTCGACACGGCACCGCGGCCGCGCGTGCGCACCACACCGTCGCGTCGCGGGATCGTGCTCCTGGGTCAGGAGCCGCGCCTCTTCCCGCACCTGTCCGCGCACGAGAACATCGCCTTCGGACTGCGTGCCCACGGTGCGACGAAGCAGGTCGCGGCGGCGGAGGCCGACCAATGGCTCTGGCGCGTGGGGCTCGACGGGATGGGGTCGCGCCGGCCGGCTCAGCTGTCGGGCGGGCAGCAGCAGCGGGTCGCACTCGCGCGGGCGCTCGCGACGAGCCCGGACGCCCTGCTCCTCGACGAGCCGCTGACCTCGCTCGACGCCGAGACCGCCGGCGACGTGCGGGCGCTGCTGCACGATCAGCTCACCGCGACGCGCTCCACTGCGATCGTCGCGACGCACGACGCCGTCGACGCGGTCGCCCTCGCGTCCCGGCTGCTCGTGCTCGAGGAAGGCCGCGTGACCCAGACCGGTCGCGTGCGGGAGGTGCTCGCGGAGCCCGCGACGCGCTTCACCGCCGCCGTGGCAGGCCTGAACCGCGTCGAGGGAGAGGTGCGCGGCGGGCGCTGGCAGCGCGACCACGTCGTGCTGGCCGCCGGGGACGCGGCATCCGCTCCTTCTGACGGCACGGCCGTCGCGGCGGTCTTCCGACCGTCGGCGGTCGGGATCGACCGCACCGAGGCCGACACCTGGACGGGCGCGCTGCGGCTCGCCCCCTCGGTCGTCGAGGGCGAGTGGCTGGCGCGTGTCACGCGGCTCGAGCAGACGCCGGGCGGCGTGCGCGTGCGCACGGTCGATCCCGAGGTCGCCGTCGACCTCACCGCCGACCGCGCCGCCGAACTCGGCCTGGCGCCGGGGCTCCCGGTGCGACTGCGCCTGGACGCCGGCGACGCTCGGTTCGTCCCGCTCGGCTGACACGCTCGGTTCGTCCCGCTCGGCTGACGCGCTCGGCTGACGTGCCCGGCCGACGTGCTCGGCTGACGTGCCCGGCCGACGTGCGCTGCCGGGCCGCTCCTAGACTCGTCGGGTGACCCGCATCCGCCCCTTCCGATCCGGTGACGAGCCGGCGCTCGCCGACATCTGCCTCAAGACGGCCGACGCCGGCGCCGACGGGACGGGGGTCCTCGACGACGACGACCTGTGGGCCGAGATCTTCGTGCTCCCCTATGTGGCCCGGCACCCCGAGCTGGCGTTCGTGGTCGAGACAGACGACGAACGTGTCGTCGGCTACATCGTCGGCGCGCCCGACACCGCCGCGTTCGAGGAGTGGTTCCGCACCGGGTGGTGGCCGCGCCACGCGGCGCGCTGGCCGCAGCCCGAGGCCGAGGAATCCCGTCAGGACGGCCTCCTGCGATACGCGTACGGCCGGCACGGCGGAGCCGAGCCGTACGGCGACGCGTACCCCGCGCACCTGCACATCGACCTCCTGCCCGAAGCGCAGGGTCGCGGGCTCGGCCGCCTGCTCATCGCGACGTTCGCCGACGCGCTGCGCGCGCAGGGCGTGACGGGCCTGCACCTGGTGGCATCGGCCGACAACGCGGGGGCCATCGCGTTCTACCCGCGGGTCGGCTTCACGCCGTTGCCGTCGCACGACGGCGTGCACGCCTTCGGCATGAGCCTGGTCTGACGTCCGGCGACCACAGCGTCGGCGCGAGCGCGACCCCTTCGGCATGAGCCTGGTCTGACGCCCCGGCGACCACAGCGTCGTCGCGAGCGCAACCCCTTCGGCAAGCGCGACGGGCCGCGTAGCCTGCCGGGATGGACGACCTCTCCGCACCCACCGGACGCGAACCAGAACTCGCCGCGGTGCCGCGTCCGGACGGCACGCCGCCGCGGGCGCTGGTCATCGGGGCGACGGGCTACATCGGCGGCCGGCTCGTGCCACGGCTGCTGGCCGCGGGCTACGCGGTCCGGGTGCTGGCCCGCGACCCCACCCGGCTCGGCGCGTTCGAGTGGGGGGACCGCGTGGAGGTGATGGCGGGTGATGCAACGGATGCCGCGGCCGTGGCATCCGCCGTCCCCGATGTCGACGTGCTGTACTACCTCGTCCACTCGATGTCGTCGGGCAAGGGCTTCGCCGACGCCGACCGCACGGCCGCCGAGACGGTGGCGGGGGAGTCAGCTGCCGCCGGGGTCGGACGGATCGTCTACCTCGGCGGCCTGCACCCCGACGACGTGGAGCTGTCGCCCCACCTGCGCTCGCGCGTCGAGGTCGGCGAGGCGTTCCTCGGCAGCGGGGTGCCGACGCTGGTGCTGCAGGCCGGCGTCGTGATCGGGTCGGGATCGGCGTCGTTCGAGATGGTGCGCCATCTCACCGAGGTGCTGCCGTACATGCCGGCGCCGAAGTGGGTGCGCAACCGCATCCAGCCGATCGCCGTCCGCGACGTGCTGCACTACCTCCTCGGCGCCGCGCGCGTGCCCGCCGACGTGAACCGTGCCGTCGACATCGGCGGGCCCGACGTGCTCCGCTACGGGCAGATGATGAACGGCTACGCCGTCGAAGCCGGCTTGCGGCAGCGGCCGATCGCGACACTGCCCGTGCTCACACCGCGCCTCGCATCGCACTGGGTGAACCTCGTCACACCGATCCCGCGGTCGATCGCACGGCCTCTCGTCGAGTCGCTGCAGAACGAATGCGTCATGAAGGACCACGACGTCGACGCCCTCATCCCGCCTCCCGGCGACGGGCTGACCGGGTACCGCGCCGCCGTGCGACTGGCACTCGGCCGCGTCGAGGGCGACGCGGTCGAGACGAGCTGGCAGGACGCCGAGGTGCTCGGAGTGCCGAGCGACCCGCTCCCCAGCGACCCGGAGTGGGCGGGCCGCGTCGTGTTCACCGACCGCCGGTCCGCCGTCACCTCGGCGCCGCCGGCGGCGCTGTGGCGCGTGATCGAGGGCATCGGCGGGGAGAACGGCTGGTACTCCTCACCGGTGCTGTGGGCGATCCGGGGCTGGATGGACCGCATCGTCGGCGGGATCGGGCTCGCCCGGGGCCGGCGCTCGAAGGGGCGACTCGCCATCGGCGACGCGCTCGACTTCTGGCGTGTCGAGGCACTCGAACCGGGCGCATTCCTGCGGCTGCGGGCCGAGATGAAGGTACCGGGTCTCGCGTGGCTCGAGTTGCGGGCGGTCCCGGATGCCGCGGGCTCGCGCTACGAGCAGCGGGCGGTGTTCTTCCCGCTGGGACTGGCGGGGCGGCTGTACTGGCTGGCGGTGCTGCCCTTCCACGGGTTCATCTTCGCGGGCATGGCCCGGCGCATCGCCGACGCGGCGGAGACGGTGGCGGGAACGGGGGCGTCGGCAGATGTCGTCGCCGGGGATCCGGAGCACGTCGACTCGGCGGCCGGCCCTCCGGTCACGTCGGCAGCGGCTCCCTGAGGTCGCGGATCCGGCGTCGCTCCAGCAGCGTGTGGCCGGTGCCCGCGATGCGCCGCTCGTCGGTCATGGTCGCGCCGTCCTCACGCCAGCCGTGGCGCTCGTAGAACGCGGCCGCGCGCGCATTGCCGTCGAGCACCCACAGGTGCGCCTTGCGGAAGCCCGACGAGCGCAGCCGCTGCTCCGCCGTGACGAGAAGTGCGTGGCCGATGCCGCGCGACCAGTGCTCGGGGCGCGCGTAGATCGCGTAGACCTGACCGTCGCGCGGACGATCGCTGTCGATCGACGGACCGATCGACGCCCAGCCCGCGGCGACCCCGTCGAGCTCGGCGAGGAGGTCGCACGCCTGCAGCTCACCGTGCATCTCGTCCCAGCGAGCCAGTCGCCGCTCGGTCTCGCGCTCGGCGTCCATCGCGTCGAGGATCTCCTGCGCCATGAGTCCCGCATACGCCGCCCGCCACGTGTCGATGCGCACCCTCGTGATGCTCGCGGCGTCGTCGCGCGTGGCGATGCGGACCGTCAGCGTCATGCCTCCGACGCTAGCCGAGTCAGCCGCCCGTCATGCACGCGCTCGAGCTCTCAGCCCGTGACGATCCGCCCGTGCTCCAACCGCACCACGCGGTCGACCAGCCCGGGCGGCACGGTGACGTGCGAGATGAGCACGACGGCCTGGTCGTCGCCGACTGCGCCGAGGAGGTCGGCGAGCAGGGCATCGGATGCCTCGGGGTCGACGCCCGCGGTCGGCTCGTCCAGCACCAGCACCGGGAAGCCACGCAGCAGTGCGCGGGCGAGCGCGATGCGCTGCGCCTGGCCGCCCGACACGAGCGCGCCGCGCTCGCCGACGCGCGCGTCGAGCCCGCCGCGCTCGCGTAGCCAGTCGCCCAGGCCGACGCGTGCGAGCGCGGACTCGAGGTCGGCGTCGCTCGCGGTGTCGCGTGCGAACAGCAGGTTCTGGCGGATGTCCTCGTCGAAGAGCATGGGCTGCTGCTCGCACATACCGACGGTGCGCCGCACGTCGTCGCCGGCGAGTTCGCTCACCGGTCTTCCGCCGATCTCGTAGCGGCCCTCGGTCTCGAGGAAGCGCACGAGGGCGTGGGCGAGCGTCGTCTTGCCGGCGCCGCTCGACCCGACGACGAGGAGGCGCTCGCCGGGGCGGACGTCGAGGTCGACGTCGTGGAGCGAGGCCTCCGCTCCCTCCGGCCAGCGCACCGAGGCGCCGCGCAGCCGGATGCCCTGGCCAAGCGCCGGGCCCTCGCCGATGGCCGCGGCGGTCTCGTCGACGAGCGCGTCGGGCAGCCGGTCCGGCAGCACGCCGGCGATGCGGTCAGCGGATGCCGCCACCTGCCGCCACG
The DNA here is from genome assembly GCF_014837165.1 of Microbacterium gallinarum. Classification (GTDB taxonomy): domain Bacteria; phylum Actinomycetota; class Actinomycetes; order Actinomycetales; family Microbacteriaceae; genus Microbacterium; species Microbacterium gallinarum. The sequence goes on along the minus strand of NZ_JACSPM010000002.1, from coordinate 246,137 downwards.
CGGCGGCCGCCAGCGGGACGGCGGTGAACACCTCGAATACGGCCATCGGCACGAGCACCACGACGGCGAGGGACGGCCCGCCGAGGGCTCCGGACTCCACGCCGGGCAGGGCAGCGAGGACCGCCAGGATCGACGCGCCGCCCGCGAGGAGCGAGACGATCGCGGTAGTGCCCGCCTGCGCGCCGGCCCGCTTCACGACGGCGCGGCGCACGGCGGCGTCGGCCGCCGCGACGCGGGTGCGGCTCTCGGCCTCGGCGCCGAAAGCGGTCAGCACGTCGAGACTGCCCAGATGGTCGAGCACGGCGTCGGCGAGGCGCGCGCGCAGCGGGGCGATGTCGCGCTCCGCACGGGCGCCGGACGCCCAGCCCCACAGGGTCGCGGCCAGTCCGGCGGCGACGAGGCACGCGAGGAGCACAAGACCGGCGGGCCACCACACGATCGACACGAGCACGACCGCCCCGAGGGCGACGGCCGCCGACGCGACGAGCGGCTGCACCACGCGCAGCGGCAGGTTCTGCAGATCGTCGACGTCGTCGACCAGTGCACCGAGCACCGAGCCGCGCCCGGTGCGCGTGAGGCCGTCCGGCGCGAGCGGGACGAGGCGGCGCACGAGCGCCGCGCGGGTGCTCGCGAGCTGGCGCAGGGCGGCGTCATGGCCGGCGAGCCGCTCGAGGTAGCGGAAGGTCGCCCGGGAGAGCGCGAAGAGGCGCACGCCCACGACCGCCGCCGAGAGATAGAGCACCGGCGGCTGCTCGCTCGCCCGCACGATGAGCCACGCGCTGACGGCGAGGAGGGCGACCGCGGACGCCTCGGAGGCGAAGCCCGCCGCGAGCGCGGGCCAGAAGCGGCGGACGGGCGGCATCGCGCCCCTGAGCACATCGGCGCGGGTGACCGTCGTCATACGACCACCCCCGCGGGCTCGAGGCGCACGACGGCATCGGCGATCGCGCGGGCACTCGTGCGGTGCGACACGAGCAGGACAGTGGCGCCCTCATCGGCCAGGGCGCGCACGCTCCGCCACAGCTGCGCCTCGGTGTCGGGGTCCAGCGCGGCGCTGGGCTCGTCGAGGGCGATCACCCCGGCTCGGCCGCGGAGCCGGCGATAGAACGCCCGCGCGACGGCCACACGCTGCGCCTGGCCGCCCGACAGCCCGGCGCCCTGGACACCGAGCGCGCGGTCGGGCGCGAGTTCGTCTGCGCACGCCAGTGCGAGTGCGCGCCGCACCAGCGCGGCATCGGGCTCGCCGTCGCCGAGGGCGATGTTGGCGGCGATCGAACCGGCGATCAGGCCGGGCTGCTGTCCGGCCCAGGCCAGCCAGGTCGATGGCGCGACCGCGCGCACATCCGCGCCGTCATAGGTCGCTTCGCCCTCGAACGCGGCGGCGCTCCGCAGCGCGGCGAGGACGCTGGACTTGCCGGCGCCGCTCGGTCCCTCGATCAGGGTCACGGTGCCCGCTGTCGCGGCGAGCGACACGGGCGGCAGCATCCGCTCGCCCCGCCGCACGCGCACGTCGCTCAACCGCAGCTCCCCGCCCTGTTGAGTGTCCACGGGACGCGGTTCCCCGGGCGCCCGGGACGGCGTTCTGTGGACACTCGACGGGGATGACGGGCGGCGGAGCGGTGCGGGACCGCGGGCGGTGGGCGCGAGGGCGGGGGATGAGGGTGCCGCTGCGGCGGCGTCGAGCACCTCGAACACGTCCCGGGTCGCCGCCACGCCCTCGGAGGCCGCATGGAACTGCACACCGACCTGCCGCAGCGGGAGGTACGCCTCGGGTGCGAGCAGCAGTACGAAGAGCCCGACGCCGAGGAGGAGGGTGCCGTCGATCAGGCGGAAGCCGATCGACACGGCGATGATCGCGACGGAGATGCTCGCGAGGAATTCGAGGGCGAAGCCCGAGAGGAACGACACGCGCAGCACCCGCATCGTCTCGCGGCGGTACTCGCCGGTGACCTGCTCGATGGATGCCGCAGCCCGGTGCTGCCGGCCGAACACCTTCAGTGTCGAGAGTCCCTGCACGGTGTCGGCGAAGCGCGCCGCGAGGCGGTGCAGCGTGTTCCACTGCCGCTGCTGCACAGAGCGCGTGGCGAGCCCGATGAGCACCATGAAGACCGGGATGAGGGGGAGGGTCAGGACGACGGTCAGGCCCGAGATCCAGTCCTGCCACCACATGACGGCGATGATGATCGGCGTCGCGACGACCGTCTGCACGAGCTGCGGCAGATAACGCCCGAAGTACGCCTCGAGCGCGTCGAGTCCGCGGCCGGCGGTGACGGCGAGCTGGGCGGAGTTGCGCCCGTCGAGCCATCCGGGGCCGAGATTGCCGACCGCGTCGATGAGCGCGGACCGCAGCTGCGACTGAACGCGAGCGGCGGCGCGAGCGGCGATCGCCTCGCGTGCCCACAGCAGCACCGCGCGCACGCCGACGACGACCGCGAGGGCGATCAGGGTCGCGGCGAGGTCGGGCAGCGGCATCCCGTCGATCGCTCCCGTGATCGCGCGCGTGAGCAGCCACGCGAAGGCGACGATGACCGCCGTCTGCGCCACAGCGACGGCTCCGATCGCGACGAAGAATCCGCGCGAAGCCGAGGCGTACCGCAGGAGGCGGGGATCGACGGGCCGACCCGACCGTCTGCCGGGCTCGGTGGGTTCGTCGTCGCTCATGGCCCTTCGACCCTACCCACCGCGCCCGGGTCAGTGGACGAGCGCGGCCGCCTTCTCGATGCGCGAGCGCGAGACGCGCTTGCGGAAGATCCAGTACGTCCAGCCCTGGTAGAGCAGCACGAGCGGGAGGAAGATCGCGGCCGCCCACGTCATGATCGTGAGCGTGTAGTCGGTGCTCGACGCGTTCTCGATCGTGAGGCTGTGCGCGATGTCGGTCGACGACGGCATGACGTACGGGAACAGCGCGAACCACAGGGTCAGCACGGCGGCCACGATCGTGGCGGCGCCGAAGCCGAACGCCCAGCCCTCGCGGTCGCGCAGATTGAACACCAGCGACATGATCAGGGTCACCGCGGCGACTCCGGCGCAGCCTATGACGGCGGCCATCAGCGGCGCACCGTGACCGGCGGCGATGAAGATGGTCCAGATCAGGAACGCGGCGGCGACGACCACGGTCAGCAGGCCGGCGCGGCGGGCCAGACGCCGGGCGTCCTCGTGCACCTGGCCGTCGGTCTTCAGCGCCACGAAGTACACGCCGTGCGTGAAGAACAGCAGCAGGGTCGTGAGGCCGCCGAGCAGCCCGTACGGGTTGAGCAGCGTGAGGAACGAGCCCGTGAACTCGTGGTCGGCGTCCAGCGGCACGCCCTGCACGATGTTGGCCACGGCGACGCCCCACAGCAGCGCGGGCACCGCCGAACCGATCACGATCATCGTGTCGAAGCCGCGCTTCCACCGCAGGCTGTCGCGCTGGTGCCGGTACTCGAACGAGACACCGCGCAGGATGAGCGCGAGCAGGATCAGCAGCAGCGCGAGGTAGAAGCCGCTGAAGAGCGTGGCGTACCACTCCGGGAACGCCGCGAACAGGCAGGCGCCCGCGACGATGACCCACGTCTCGTTGAGGTCCCACACCGGGCCGATGGTGTTGATGATCTGACGGCGGCCGATGTCGTCCTTGCCGAGGAAGGGGAGAGACATGCCGACACCGAAATCGAAGCCGTCGAGCACGAAGTAGCCGACGAACAGGAAGCCGACGATCCAGAACCAGAGGTAAGCGAGGTCCATGTCGATGCTCCTAGTAGACCGTCGTGGGGGTGTCTTCGACCGCGCGCTCCCGGGGATCGGGATCGTCGGGTCCGGGCAGCGGCTCCGGCCCCTTCTTCGAGGTCTTGATGATCAGGCCGATCTCGACCACGGCCAGCGCGGCGTAGATCAGGGTGAAGGCGACGAGCGAGATGAGCACCGTCCAGCCGGGGACGCTGGGCGAGACGCCGTCCTCGGTCAGCATGAGGCCGAACACGATCCAGGGCTGCCTGCCCATCTCGGTGAAGACCCAGCCGACGAGGATCGCGAAGAGCGAGGCAGGCCACGCCCAGACCGCGAGCTTCCACGCCCACTGCGGCACGTCGCGCTTGGCCTTCTTGCGCGTGAGCCACAGGCCGACCACGGCGGTGAGGGCCGCGATGCCGCCGAGGCCGATCATCCAGCGGAACGACCAGTACGTCACCCACAGGATCGGGGCGAAGTTGCCGTCGACCTGGTCGGCGAACTGCGGGAACAGCTCGGTCGTGTACTGCATGTTGAGGTCGTTGATGCCCTCGACGCAGCCGTCCAGCGTGTGCGTCGACAGGAACGCCAGCAGATACGGCACGCGGATCGAGAACAGCTCGGTCGACCCGTCGGGTGTGCCCAGCGTGAAGATCGAGAACGAGGCATCCGCTCCGCACGCGCTGTCGAACATCGCCTCGGCGGCGGCCATCTTCATCGGCTGCGTCGAGACCATCACGAGGCTGAGCTGGTCGCCGGAGATCGCGACGCCTGCGAAGGCGACGATCATGCCCCACAGTCCGTAGCGCAGCGATGACCGCATCATCTCGACGTTCTGGCCACGCATGAGATGCCAGGCCGAGATCGAGATGATCACGCCGGCGGTCATCATGAACGCCGCGAACAGGGTGTGGGGGAGCGCGGCCAGCGCGACCGGGTTGGTGAGGACCGCGAAGAAGTCGGTCATCTCGGCGCGGGAGCCATCATCGGCCATCCGGAATCCGACCGGGTTCTGCATGAATGCGTTCGCCGCGAGGATGAAGTACGCCGAGAACCAGGCGCCGATCGTCGCGATCCAGATGCTCGCGAGGTGGAGCGCGCGCGGCAGGCGGTCCCAGCCGAAGATCCACAGGCCGATGAACGTCGCCTCGAAGAAGAACGCCATGAGTCCTTCGAAGGCGAGTGGGGCGCCGAACACGTCTCCGACGAAGCGCGAGTACGCCGACCAGTTCATGCCGAACTGGAACTCCTGCACGATGCCCGTGACCACGCCCATGGCGAAGTTGATCAGGAAGATCTTGCCGAAGAAGCGGGTGAGGTGCAGCCACTTCACTTCTCCGGTGCGGTGCCACGCCGTCTGGAAGATGGCCACGGTGAGCGCCATTCCGAGCGTGAGGGGCACGAAGAGGAAGTGGTACAGCGTCGTGAGGCCGAACTGCCAGCGGGCGAGCAGCAGAGGGTCCAGCAGATCCACGAGGCGTTCTCCGATCGCTCGAGCAGGATGTGTGGTCTGACCACGGTAACATGTGGTCAGACCACAGGGAAGACTTCGATCCGAAGCGTGATCCCCGCACTCAGCGTTCCAGTCGTGACGCACCGCCGCTCGAGCGGGAGCCGTGAAAAAGAGCCTCCCACCGCGGCCCCGGCCGCATGGCGCGGGCTACCCTCGAACCATGGCGACCAGGTCGAAGCGAGGGATGGCGCCGTGAGTGCGATTCCCGTCACCATCGCGCCCCGGATGCCACGCCCCGACGCACGCTCTCCGCACGCGCTCGCGGGCGGTCCGGGCGACCCGCTCGTCGACACGCACGGTCGCGTCCACCGTGACCTGCGCATCTCGCTCACCGACCGCTGCTCACTGCGCTGCACGTACTGCATGCCCGAGCAGGGGAATGAGTGGCTCGCACGGTCGAGCATCCTCTCGACCGATGAGATCGTGCGCATCGCCACCGTCGCCGCGGCCGACGGCGTCACGACGTTCCGGCTCACCGGCGGCGAACCCCTGCTGCGCACCGACATCGTCGACGTCGTGCGACGCCTCGCCGCGATCGCCGCGCCGGACGGGCGCCCGGTCGACATCGCGATGACGACGAACGGCATCCGCCTGCGCGAGCTGCTTCCCGAGCTCACGGACGCGGGCCTGCGTCGGCTGAACATCTCGATCGACACGGTGCGTCGCGACCGCTTCCACGAGCTCACGCGCCGCGACCGCCTCGACGACGTGCTCGACGGGATCGCGGCGGCCGCGGCATCCGCTCTGCGTCCGTTGAAGCTCAATGCGGTCGCCATGCGCGATGTCAACGACGACGAGCTGGTCGACCTCGTCGAGTTCGCCGTCGCGCACGACGCGCAGATGCGGTTCATCGAGCAGATGCCGCTGGACGCCGGCCACACGTGGGACCGCGCGCGCATGGTCACGCAGGACGAGATCCTCGCGACGCTGTCGGCGCGCTGGTCGCTGACGCCGGTTCCCGGACGCGGCGGCGCCCCCGCTGCGCGCTGGCTGCTCGACGGCGGACCGCACACGGTCGGCGTCATCGCATCGGTGACGGCACCCTTCTGCGGCGACTGCGACCGCCTGCGCCTGACCGCCGACGGCCAGCTGCGCAACTGCCTGTTCTCCACGACCGAGTACGATCTGCTGCCGATCCTGCGCAGCACGGGGTCTGGCGACCGCGAGGAGGCGATCGACCGGATGCTGCGCTCCTGCGTGCACGGCAAGCTCCCGGGTCACGCGATCAACGATCCGAGCTTCCTTCAGCCTGCGCGCGGCATGAACGCGATCGGCGGCTGAGGTCGTGGGTCGCCTCACCGTCCATCGCCCCATCGTCAAGGTCGTGATCGCCGACGACGGTGTCGGCGAGCGTCGACGCAGCGACACCCTGGCCGTCGAGGAGCCCCTCGAGATCCGTGTCGGTGGCGCGCCGCTCGCGATCACCATGCGCACGCCTGGGCACGACGTCGAGCTCGCCGCAGGATTCCTGGTGTCGGAGGGTGTGATCGCCCGCGGCGACCAGTTCCGTTCGGCCATCCACTGCGGCGGACCGGGCACGGGCGCCGTCGGCGTCGCCGGCAGCGCCGAGAACACCTACAACGTGCTCGACATCACTCTCGCGCCCGGCGTCGCGCCGCCCGACCCCGAGCTGGCGCGCAGCTTCTACACGACGAGCTCATGCGGGCTGTGCGGCAAGGCGTCGATCGATGCGGTCGAGACGGTCTCGTCCTACGAGGTGGGGACGGATGCCGCGACCCTCGGCGCCGCGGATCTCCTGGCGCTGCCCGATCGACTGCGTGCAGAGCAGGCGGTGTTCGGGAAGACGGGCGGTCTGCATGCCGCTGCGCTCTTCGACGCCGGCACCGGCGAGCTGCTCGTCGTGCGCGAGGACGTCGGACGCCACAACGCCGTGGACAAGGTCGTCGGGTGGAGTGTGCTGAACGACCGCCTGCCGTTGCGGGGGACCGTGCTGCAGGTCTCGGGACGAGCGAGCTTCGAGCTCGTGCAGAAGGCAGTCATGGCCGGCATCCCGATCCTGTCGGCCGTGTCCGCACCGTCCTCGCTCGCGGTGGAGCTGGCGGAGGCATCCGGCCTCACACTCGCGGGGTTCGTGCGCGGAAAGTCGCTGAACCTGTACGCGCGTCCCGATCGTGTGCTGCGGGGTTCGCCGGGCTGACGGCGACGGAACGGTGGCGCGCGTCCGGCGTCGTGCGCCGCTCATGCGCGGTTGCGTGGCGCGCGCGTCTCCGTGCGCCGCGTTTGCGCGCGCCGCGTTTGCATGCGCTGCGTCTGCATGCGCTGCGTCTGCACGCGCTGCGTCTGCATGCGCCGCGTTTGCGCGCGCTGCGTCTGCCGCGCAAGCGTCTCCGTGCGCCGCGTCTCCGCGAACCGGCCCCGCGCGCCGGCTCACGAGCACCGCCTCACGCGCCCAGGCGGACACGGCCACCGTCACGCCGGGCGCCGCGCGTCGCGCCGATCGAGCAGCCGGGTCGGAGACTTCGTCGCGGGATGCCAGCGGGCGGAGGAATCCCACCAGGACGGGCCGCGGATCTCGGGCACTCCGCGATTCATCCTCACCTTCCATCCGCCGGTGTCGATCGTGCGGTGATGGAACCAGCAGAGGAGGACTCCGTTATCGGTGTGAGTGGGGCCGCCCCGCTCCGCCTCTTCCACGTGGTGGATCTCGCACCAGGCCGACGGCACGCTGCAGCCGGGAATGACGCAGCCGCCGTCGCGCAGCGCGATGGCCTTGCGCTGGTGGGCGGCGAAGACGCGGTCTGCGATGCCGATGGAGAGGATGCGGCCTCGTTCGTCGACGCTCACCCGCTGCACGGCGCCCGTGCACGCGACCTGGCGCGCGACGGAGAGGGCCATCGGCTCGTCGCAGTCGTCGAGGTGCGCGTAGCCGCGATCCTGCGCCAGGTCATCGGCCCGCACGGAGACGACGAGTGTCGGCGCGGAGCCGCCGATGGTCGGCAGCTCGCCCGAACGCGCGGCGACCGTCAAGGCGGTCGCGAGGGCGTCGTGCTGCTTCTGCACGCGGCTGCGGGCGTCGGCGTCGTCCGTCGAGACCGTCTCGCTCTCCACGAAGGCGGGCCCCGTCGCCGACGCGGTGACCTTCGGGCTCAGCAGGCTGTCGAAGACGCGGCGGAGCTGCCCTGCGACCTCGGGAAGCAGCGAGCCGCGGAGCGGGACCAGTCCGTCGCGACATGCGCCGAGCGTCAGCCCGCGCTTGCGGAGTGCACGCGCCTCGCGGGGCTCGGCGCCGTCGGGGTCGAGGTACATCGCCCACACGCTCGCCTGCAGTCGCAGCTCCTCGGCGCACGGCTGCGCGCCCTCGTCGGCCCCGCGTGCGGCGATGGCCAGTTCGTCGTCGGCGCTGCGGCGCTCCGGACCCTCGCACTCGGCGCGGTCGAGAGTGTCGATGACGGCGAGGAGCGCATCGATCCCCACGACGCCGTCGGCGGCCGCCGTGCGCATGGCGGGATAGGACGCATCGAGTGCCGTGCCGGTCGTCGGCGCGGTGTCCTGCGCGATTCCTCGGCCCGCGCGCAGCAGTTCTCCGGCCGTGCGGCGCGAGACCAGCGTCACGCGCTGCACGAGTTCGCTGACCGATCGGCAGCCGTGCACTGTGGTGATGCGTTCGGCGTGGGGCGCAGCATCCGCTCGCTCATCGACCTGCGCCGCCAACTCGGCCAGCAATGCGTCGGTCTGGCGGCGGAGGCGAGCCAGCGCGGCGAGGGCCGCGAGGAGGTCGTCGTCTGACAGGCGCGCGGCGATGTGGGAGTCGAAGGCCTCGGTGACGAGGGCGCCGAGCTCGTGACAGATCGCGCTGAGCGGTTCGGCGAGGTCTGTCATGACCCCATTCTGCCGACCCCCTCCGACATCGATGTCGACACAGAATCCCAGATCAAATGACGAAACCGCTGTGGATGACCGCCCGCTCGACCCGCTTGTGGAGGAACCGGTAACACCCTGCCGTCACTGCGCCGAGAGGTGCACCACGCACTGCGCGGGATCGCACGCCGGCGCAATGCCCTCGACCTTCAGAGGCCCGCCGGCCTGGGCGAGCACGGAATCCATGAGGCCGACGTGCACCTGGCACAGCGTGCCGCGGTGGTCGGTCGCGGGCGCGTGCGGGCACGGGGTGAGGTCGACGGTCAGGGTGTCCTCGTCCACGAGCGGGTCGAACCCGGCCGCGGCGAGATCGTCCACCAGCGCGTCGAGCTGGTGCAGGGCGTCCGGCGGGAGGGCGTCGCCGGCCTCGGTCGGGTAGACCCGGCGCAGCAGGTCGCCGCGACGCGCGGCATCCTTCGCCCTCCGGACGGCGACCGGACTGTACGCCGCCGCTTCGCCGGCCGCCGCTTCGCCGGTCGCCGCGGTGTAGAGCACGCGGGGACGACCCCGCGTGGTGCGGCGCTCCGTCTCGGCGATGACGTACCCGGCCTCGATCAGCCGCTGCAGGTGCTCGCGCACGGTGTTGGGGTGGAGGCCGGTGGCCTCGACGAGTTCCGCGATCGGCCGCCGGGCCCTCTGCTGGATCAGATGCATGATCTCGACGCGTGAGTAGCTCGAGATCGCGCTGTATCCGGCGGTCATGTCTCCATTATCCCGGGGCGGCGGGGCATGCCGCCGCCCACCGCTCACGTCAGAAGACGAACAGCTGCCCCATGATCAGGATCGCGATGAAGAACACCGCGAGGATCGCGCCGACGATGGCGAGCGTCTTGCCCGACAGCTTGGCGACGGCCCAGCCGACGAGGAACGGCAGCGCGAAGAGCAGGATCGCGACGATCCACCAGAAGGCCACGTACCCGCCGGTGGTCGCCTCCGAGAGGCGGCCGCCGAAGAGCTGCTGTGTGGCGGGGTGCGTCGCGAAGCGCACGGCCGCCGAGATCGGCACGGCGACGAACGCGAAGATGATGAGGCCGAGCAGCGCGCCCCAGAGCCCCGGGCTGCCGTTGCCGCTGAGCACACCGCCGTGCGGTGCGTCCTGCTGGTGATGTCCTGATGCCATGCGCATGACTTTATCGACAGGGGTACGGGTGCGCGCGTCATCCGAACAGGATGAGACGGCGGGTCGCTGACGTCTCTGCTGCGCCACGGCGGGCCGTGCCGCCGACGCGAGATGAGCCGGCGTTCTGACAGTCTGGACAGACGACGACGTGACGGAGGGCGATGGGCGAGCGGGAGGAAGGACTCTTCCGCCGCCCGGCGTTCGTCCGCTACTTCTCCGCTGTCGCCATCGGCGCCTTCGGAACGGCGCTGACCGCTGTGGCGATGCCCGTGCTCGTCGTCGACGTGCTCGAGGCCGATCCGTTCGAGGTCGGGATCGTCGCGGCGGCGCAGTTCGTCCCCTACGCGCTGCTGGGCCTGGTCGCCGGAGTGTACGTCGATCGGTGGCGCCGCCAGCGCGTGCTGGTGTGGGCGAGCGTCGGCAGGGCCGTCAGCCTGGCGCTCATCCCGGCGCTGTGGCTGGCCGGGCTCCTGGATGTGTGGGTCCTCGTGGGGCTGCTCCTGCTCTTCGGCTCGTTCGCAGTGTTCGGATTCGCCGCGACCCAGTCGCTCCTGCCGCAGATCGTCGAGCGGCGCGCGCTCCTCGCCGCCAATGCCCGGCTCGACCAGGCCGAGGCTGCAGCACAGACCGCCGGCCCCGCACTCGGCGGCGGGCTCGTCGGCCTCATCGGCGCACCGCTCGCGATCGCGGTCGATGCCGTGACCTACATCGTCGACGCCGTGCTCATCGCGGGTGCGCGCATCTCCGAGACCCTCGAGCGCGGCCGCGCCGAGCGCTCGCTGCGCCGCGAGATCGCCGAGGGGCTGCGCTGGTCGTATCGGCACCGCACCCTGACGCCACTCGCCTGGTCGACCCACGTCTGGTTCTTCGCGAACGCCGCAGCGCTCACGGTCCTCGCGGTCTTCGCGCTGCGGGCTCTCGGGCTGTCGCCGTTCGCCTACGGGCTGCTCTTCGCGGTCGGCGGTGCGGCGACGCTGCTCGGCGCGGCGATCGCGTCGCGCACCGGAAGCCGCTTCGGCCCCGGAGCGGTGATCACGTGCGCCCGCGGTCTCTACCCCGTGGCGTGGGCGACGATCGCGCTCATCCCCGACACCGAGGCGGCCGGAACGAGTGCGCTGGTGGCGCTCTTCGCCGCGTTCGCGCTGCAGGGGTTCGCAGCGGGAGTGGAGAACGCGAACGAGATGAGCTTCCGGCAGATCGTGACGCCGGACGCCCTGCTCGGACGCGTGAACGGCACGCTGCGTTCCGTGAATCGCACGTTCGCCGCACTGGGCGCGATCGCGGGAGGGACGGCCGCGTCCCTGGCCGATCTGAACGCGGTGCTCTTCGGGATCGCCGCGGTCTTCGCGACCGCCTTCCTCATCGCCCTCCTGTCGCCGGTGCGCACCGCGACGGCGGAGTGAGCCCAGGGCGCACCGGTGGCGCCGCCTCAGCTGAGCCCCGCGTCGACGCGCTCGCGCAGCCAGGCGGCGGCGACGACGCCCTGCTCGCGCTGGAAGTCGCGCAGGGTCGGCAGCTGAGGCACGACCGGGCGCACCGCGGAGCGCAGGAAGTAGGCCGCGACGGCGGCGACGATCGACGTGACGCCTGCGGCGGGCGCGGTGGCTGCGAGCGTCGACTCCGCGAACACCGACTCGGGGGAGGGCGTGCCGGGGAACAGGCACACGCTCGGCACCGCCAGCACCCAGTCCAGCCACGGTGCGCCGACGCAGACCTCGGTCCAGTCGACGATCACCACGTCGTCGCCCGACATCAGCATGTTGTCGGCTCGAAGGTCACCGTGCACGAGAGAGGCGCCGGCCGCGGCATCCCGCCACCCTTCCGCCAGCGTCCGCACGGCCTCGAGATTCGCGGAGATCCACGGGTCGATGAGCGCCGCCGGGTCGCCCGGTGCGGTCCTCGCCCAGCCGTCGAGGTCGTCGGGAGCGCGCGCCGCGAACGTCTCCGCCTCGATGGGTGACGGGGTGAGGGATGCCGCAGCCTCTTCGAACGCCCGGATCATCCGCGCCCGCTCGGCGGCGACGGAAGGGTTCGGCGCCCGGCCGGTGACGTGCTCGAACACGACCGCGACCCAGTCGCCGTCGTCGCTCGAGGCGATCATGCGCGAGGCGAAGGGGAGCGAGCCCAGTCGCGCGAGGTTGTCGCGCTCGCGGCGCAGCAGATCGGCGCTGCCCGGTCCGGTCGCAGTGCCCACCGCCTTCACGAACACGGTGCGTCCGTCGGAGAGCGCCACGCGAGCGGCGAGGCCGGGGGAGAAGCCCCCGGTCGCGGTCGTCGTGGCGATCACCGCCGCGCCGACGAGCTCCTCGATGCGCGCGCGAACGGAGACCGGCACGTCGGTCCAGACGAGGCGACTCCCGCCGCCGTGCACATCCATCGCAACAGAGTAGCGACGGGCCGGGTGCCGTCTCGACGACGGCACCCGGCCCGTGATCACTGCCGCGCGGTCAGCCGCAGGTCTGCAGCCCGTACGACGCCTCGGTCACCGAGGTGACCGGCTCGCCGTCGCGTGTCGCATCCGCCGTGACCGACACCGTGCCGGCCTCGATGTTCGCCAGGCGCGTGGTGAACGCCTGCGACGTCGTCTTGCCCGGCTGGACCACGACGGTCTTGCTGCCGTACGTCGTCCGGACGGCGAGAGTCGCGGCGATGTCATCGACGTTCATCGCCTGCACGACGAGCGTCACCTTGCCCGCGATGCAGCGCGAGGTCGTGGTGACCTCGATCTGCGGTCCGGCCTCCGGCAGGTCGATCGTCTGCGGTGCGACGCTCTCGAGCGTCGGGACCACCGGCTTGATGAGGCCGTCGGTGCCGAACTCGAGCTTGTCGATCGTCGTCTCGCGATGGTTGCCGTCGCCGCCCGGGATCGCGAAGCGGTGGTACGCGATGTACCAGTCGTCGGTTCCCGGCACGTTGATGATCGAGCTGTGGCCAGGGCCCTTGATGCCGAGCGACAGGTCCTTCTGCAGGATCACGCCGCGGTACGTCCACGGCCCGTTCATGCTCGTCGCCGTGGCGTATCCGACGCGGTAGTTCTCCGACCCGGTGTCGTCGATCGCGTACGTCAGGTGGTAGAGCCCCTCGCGATAGTTGAAGAAGACACCCTCACGGAAGTTCGTGAGCCCGTTGATGCGCTGGTACGTCCCGGTCTTGAGCGAGGTCATGTCGTCGTTCAGCTCGGCGAGCACGGCCGCGTTGCCGCCGTTGCCCCAGCCGAGGTACCAGGTGCCGGTCACCGGGTCGTGGAAGGCGGCCGGGTCGATCGCCTGGCCTGACGTGACCTCCTCGTTGTTGAGGATCATCGCGGTGGGCTGGGCCACGAACGGTCCCTCGGGGCTGTCGCCCACGGCCACGCCGATCGTCTTGCGGTTCAGCGCGGCGTTGTGCCCGCTGAAGTAGAAGTAGTACTTCCCGTCCCGCTCGATGATCGTGGGCGCCCACGCGTTGCCCGTCGCCCACGGCACGTTGCCGTTCGCGCCGTCGAGCGTGAGGAAGGGCTCGTCCGAGCGCTCCCAGTCGACGAGGTTCTTCGAGCTCCACACGTAGAAGTCCTTGCCGCCCCAGCCGGCGTAGCCGTCCGTCGTGGCGTAGATGTAGTACGTGTCGCCGAAGACCGCGATGTTCGGATCGGCGTAAAGGCCGGGCAGCACGGGGCTGTTCACGACCCGCGCCTCGATCGTCCACGTGGTGGTCCCGCCGTCCGGCTCGGACAGCGTGTAGGTGACCGGGCTGCTCAGGTCGACCACCGTGCCCGACGCGGGCGAGACGGTGACGCCCGGTGCGGTGCTGAAGGTCGGCGCCAGCGCGGTGAGGTCGGTGCCCTTCACGACGGGGATCACGGCCGTGTGCGCGGTGGAGTCGACGAACGGCGCGACCTTGAGCTTCGACGGGTCGGACAGCGACACCTCGAGCAGCTGGTCGGTGACGCCGGCGTTGGCGAGCACTTCGCCCGCCGACAGCGCCCGGTTGTAGACGCGCACGTTGTCGAACCAGCCCTGGAAGTACCCGTCGGCCGAGTAGAGCGACTTGCCGAGGTAGCCCACCAGGTTCTCGCCGAGGTCGGCCACCGTGGCACCGAGGGCCGCGTTCTCGCCGAGCTTGACGCCGTCGGAGTACACGGTCATCTTCGCGCCGTCGAACACCACGTCGATGCGGTGCCATTGACCGCTGCTGACGGTTCCGGTGACGGCCGCCTCGTTCTGCCACGACGTCTGCGTGATGGCGCTGCGCACGTCGCCGCCGCGGAGCCGCAGGAAGTAGTACTTGCTGGTGTCGGCGCCGAACGCGAAGGTGAAGAAGTTGCCACTGGTCTTCTCGGACTTGACGTCCATCGACACGGTCATCGTGCTGCGACCGTCGAAGAAGCCGGTCGGGAAGGCGGCGAAGCCGTTGGCCGAGCCGTCCAGCTTGAGTGCCTGGCCCTGAACGGCGTCGGTCGCGACCGCGGCCGTGCCGCTCTTGGTCAGGTCGGCGTTGCCCACCGAGTCCGCCAGCGTCCCGTCGTCGAAGGTGTACTCGGCGATCGGCTGCTGCTGCGGCTCCTCCGGTTCCTCCGGGTCGACCGGCTCGTCGCCGTACGCCTCGAGCAGGCGCTCCTCCTCAGCGGCCGACAGGCGCAGCACCGAGCCGTGGCGGAAGCGCTGGTCGAACGAGTACTGATCGGCCCCGCTGCCCACGGTCAGCTGACGGAACTGCAGGCTCTCGAGCGTGTCGGCGATGTGGCCGTAGTACCCGCTCTGGTCGCCCATCGCTGCCCAGCGGCCGTCGGGCAGCTGGTAGACCGTGAGGCCTTCCATCGAAGCGCGCAGACCGTGAGCGGATGCCTCGCCCCGCGCGATCTCGCGGGTCCAGGGGCCGTCGAGGCTGGGTGCCGTGTCGACGACCGTGTGCCAGTCGGAGGTGGAGAAGCGGTAGTAGGTGTCGCCCTCCTTCGCGATGGTGGAGTCGATGATGTTCGGCCCCGTGAGTCCGTCGCCCTTCTCGTTGAGCGACGTCCAGATCTCGGGCTCGGTGAATGTGACGAAGTCGCGGGTCTTCGTGAGGTACATGCGCAGCGCCCAGTCGGGGGTGCCGTCGTCGGTGCGGTCGCGGGCCGCCCAGTACACGTAGTACTCGCCGGTCGCCTCGTTGTAGGTCGCCTCGGGCGCCCACACGCAGCCGGCCTGGTCGAAGCCGGCGAACACGATGCGCTGGTCGCTCCAGTTCACGAGGTCGGTCGACTCCCACACCACCAGGTTCTGGCTGGCGTTGAGCTGGTCCCACCCGGAGCCCCCGGCACCGCCGCCCTCGGCGTGCAGGTCGGTCCCGATGATCCAGTACTTGTCGCCGTCGGGGGAGCGCACGAGGTGCGGGTCGCGCACGCCGAGGTCGCCGGCGAGGTTGGCGAGGATCGGCTTGTTGTCGTTGAGCTTCGACCAGTGCAGGCCGTCCTCGCTGTAGCCGTAGAAGATCTTCTCGTAGCCGCCCTCGGCCGCGAAGTGCGTCCACAGGTAGCCGGCGGTGTAGTCGGTGTCGAGGTCGACGGGCGCGGCGGTGACGGTGACGGGGATGCTGCGGCTCGCGGCGGTGCCGGGAACGGTGGCGGTCAGCGTGACCGCGGTGTCGGCGGCGCCGCGCGTCACGACGCCAGCGGGGGTGCCGTCCTGTGCGCTCGTCGTGATGACGCCTGCGGGCGATGCGCTCCAGGTGACGTCGCTGCCGTTGACCGGGCCCGACGTGGGCAGCGTGATGTTGCCGCGGATGTCGTCGGCGTTCGGGATCACGATCGCGTCCAGGTCGGCCTGGGCGAGCTGGTCACCACCCGGGAGCGGAAGCACCGTCGCCGTGAAGGTGCGGGTCGCGGATGCCGCACCCCGCGTGAGCGTGGCGGTCAGCGTGACCTCGGCCGGAGCCTCGCCGGCGGCGGGGCGGGTGACGACGCCGGCGGCGGAGACGGTCGCCGAGTCGCTGGACGCCCACGCGATCGCGGCGCCGTTCGCGCCCGTGGTCGGCAGCGTGAGGTTCGCGGTGACGCCGCTCAGATCGCCGAGCGACAGAGCCGCAGCATCCCGCTGCAGTCGCGTGTCGTCGCTCGGAACCAGGGCCGACACCTCCGACGCGCTCAGGGCGGCGTCGTAGATGCGCACATCGCGCAGGCTGCCGGCGAGGCGCTTGTCGGCGTCGTAGACCGACCTGCCGAGGTAGTTCGCCGTGGTCACGCCGCCGCCGATCGATCCCGGCGTGATCGTGACGCCGGTGTTCTGCGCGACCTGTACGCCGTCGAGGTATACGCGGGCCGTGTCGGTTGCGTCGTCCAGCGTGTAGGTGATCGTCTTCCACACATCGCGCTCGAGGTTCGCGCTGCTGTTGGCGGTCTGCTCAGTGGACCAGTTGCCCGACGCGATCGAGGTCTTGTACGTGTTGCCGGTCGAGTAGAGGTATCCGTTGCCGACGCCGGCGGAATCGGTGTTGCCGAAGCCGTAGATGAAGTACGGCGTGCCCTGGGCGCTACGCACGAGCACCTCGGCGCTGACGGTGATCGACGTGAGCCCGGCCAGCAGATTGTCCGGCAGCTTCACGTGGTCGTCGGCGCCGTCGAGGCGCACCCCTTCACCGCCGGTGAGGGCGGGCGAGCCCACGTATGTTCCGTCGCGCCCGGCACCGGTTGCGTCGACCGCGATCGCTCCGGTCGTCTCGGTCAGCGGGTAGTGGGCCACGAGCGTCGTCGCGGCGACGGCCGGCTGGGTCGCGGCGATCACGCCGGTCAGGCCGAGGGCGATCGCCGTCAGGCTCGCGAGCGTGCGTCGGACTAGGGGCTGCTTCATCGCACATCCTTCGTTCGCCGCGGCGGCGCGGCGTGTGGGGAAGAGGTTTCCGTGCGATGTTAGCGCTCACCAGATGGGTGAGGCAAGGGTTGAGTTACCGCTCACACGATCGCCGTGCGGGCGAACGGCGGCGGAAACAGCGCTGCCCACCATCCCGATGGGAGAGTGGGCAGCGTCGAGCGCCTGATGTGGTCACCGCTTCGGCGTGCGGTTCTCCGCGCTCACCATCCACGAGAGCTGCTCCACACGCTCAAGGATCGCGTGGAGGATGTCAGCACTGGTGGGGTCTTCTTCGTCGACGTCGTCGTGGACGTCGCGACAGGTCATGGCGACGGCATCCAGTCGCTCGGTCATGAGGTCGACCACCTCGGTGGTCGCGATCTCGCCCTGGGGGAACTCGGGCAGCGTCGTGGTCTCGGCCACGACGTCGCTGCGCCCATCGGGCAGGGCGTGCAGCGAGCGCATGCGCTCGGCGACGGTGTCGGCGAAGTCGCGGGCGGCCTCGATGATCTCGTCGAGCTGGAGGTGCGTGTCGCGGAAGTTGCGGCCGACGACGTTCCAGTGCGCCTGCTTGCCCTGGAGCGACAGCTCGATCAGATCGACGAGCACCTTCTGCAGGTTCTCGCTGAGGGCTTCGGATGCCGTGAACCCGTGCTCCGCGTTCTGCTCGCTCGTCAACTCGGCGCCGACTCCGCCTCGGGCCGTGCGCCGCTTGTTCTTGGAGGTTCCCGCGGCGGTCTTCGTCGAGGCGGTCTTCTTCGCGGTGGTCGTGGCCACGATGTCTCTCCTGTTCGTCGGGACTCTTCGAAACTAATCAGCCCGTCTCCTGCACGCCCGGGGATTGCACTGCCCGGGACGACGTGCTACTCGCTGCGCTGCCGCCGCCGATCCGGAGGTGTGCGCGCAAGCGAGCCGCGACCCGGCCGCGGATGCAGTGGGCTGACCGCGCACGTAGGATCGTGCTCGGGTTCCCGACCGCTCGGGCCCGGTGAGGGGGCGTCGATGGGCGACGACGGACGGACGACCTGGATCCTGGTCGACGGCGAGAACATCGACGCGACGCTCGGCGGGTCGATCCTCGGGCGTCGGCCGCAGCCGGACGAGCGCCCCCGATGGGACCGGCTCATGTCGTTCGCGTCGCGCACCTGGCGCCAGCCGGCCCGCGGACTGTTCTTCCTCAATGCCACGACCGGCATCCCGATGGCGTTCGTGCAGGCCCTGAAAGCGATGGACTATCAGGTCGTGCCGCTGTCAGGCGCACCCGACGAGAAGGTCGTCGACATCGCGGTGCAGCGCACGCTGCGGGCGATCGTCGACCGCGCCGACGACGTCATGCTGGTGAGCCACGACGGCGACTTCCTCGACGACGTCGCCGCGCTGGTGGACGGCGAGCGGCGGGTCGGAGTGCTCGCGTTCACCGAGTTCCGCAACGCCGGATTCGCGACGCTCCCCGGCATCGAGAAGTTCGACCTCGAGTACGACGCCCAGGTCTTCGACGCGCCGCTGCCACGGGTGCGCGTCATCCCGATCGAGGAGTTCGACCCCGCGATGTTCCTGCGCTGACTCGCAGGGTGCGCGGAGCATACGCTCCCGCAACACGCGTTCCACTGGACTGGCCCTGTCGGCACGAGAGCCGGCGGGAAGCAGGAACCGTGTCGAACGATTCTCCGGCCGCGCGCCCCCGCTCGGCGCGAACGATCGCGGCGGCGCTCGCCGTCACAGCCGTCGGCATCCTCACGCTGGCCCCGCGTTCGCTGGTGGCGCCGGCGCGCGGAGCGTTTCTGACCGCGGTGGATGCGGCGTCCGCACCGCTGCTCGCCTGGCTCCCGTTCGGCGATGCCGAGCGCGTGCTCAACACGGTCATGTTCGTGCCGCTCGGAGCCACCGTCGCGCTGCTCCTCGGGCGCCGGTGGTGGCCGCTCGCGATCCTCACCTGCTCGGCAGTGTCGGCGTGCGTCGAGCACGTCCAGGGGTCGATCCCGGGTCGCGTGCCCGACCCCGCCGACGTGCTGTGGAACACGGTCGGCGCGGCGATCGGCGTCGCCGTGGTGACTGTCGTGCGGCTGATCGGCGGCGCGGTGCGCAGCCTCAGGAGAGCGGATCGGATGCGGCGGTCCAGGCCGTGACGGTCGATTCAGTCCCGGCCCCACGGGGGCGCGGGAGTCCCACGCGCACGTGCAGTCCGCCGCCGGGACGGGCGGTGATGTCGAGCACCCCGTCGTGGGCGCGCACCACGGCCGCGACGATCGCGAGTCCGAGGCCGGGGCCGCGCTCCGTCTCGGCGCCGCGCGTGCGTCCGGCGCCGCGGACGAACGGCTCGACGAGTGCGCCGGCGGCGGCGGGGTCGAGGACCGGCCCGGTGTTGGCGACGACCAGCTCGGCCGACCGCGCGGTGCCCCCCGTCGTCACCGACACCCAGCCTCCCGACTCGTTGTGCACGACCGCGTTGTGCACGAGGTTCGCGGCCAGCCGCGCGAGCAGAGTGCGGTCGCCCAGCGCGGTGGCCGGCGTGAGTGACGTGTCGATGCGGATGTCGGCGGCCGCGGCATCCGCCGTCTCGTCCTCTACAGCCCCGGCGACGATCGACGCGAGGTCCACCGGTTCGCGCTTCCAGCTTCCGCCGCGTCCGGCGCGCGCCAGCGCGAGCAGGGCCTCGGTCGTCGCGATCGCGCGGTCGTTGGTGTCGCCGATGCGCCGGAGCACCTCGTCGACATCGCGGCCGTCGGGGTCGGCCTCCGCGACCTCAACGATCGTGCGGATGATCGCGTGCGGCGTGCGCAGCTCGTGCGAGGCGTTGGCCGCGAAGCGGCGCTCCTCGTCGAGCGTCTGCTGCACGCGCGCGAGCATCGCGTCGAAGGCGTCGGCGAGCTCGGTCAGCTCGTCACGGGCGCCGGGCAGGTCGATGCGGTGGTCGAGCGACCCGTCGCGAGCGCGGCGGGCGGCGTCGGTGATGCGATCGAGCGGCTTCAGCATGCGTCCCGCGAGCAGCCAGCCGCCCACGAGACCGAACGCGGCGAGCCCGGCGAGGGCCCACCACGCGTAGCGCACGAACACTTCGAGGAGATTGGTGCGATTCGGCGCCCAGCCGCCGCCCACCACGTAGACGTTGCCCTCGGGCACGAAGCGTAGCAGCAGGAAGCCGACGGCGAACAGCGCCGCACCCGCGACGATCAGGAAGCCGGCGTAGCTCAGCGTGAGCTTCACCCGCACCGACAGCCCGTGCGGACGCCCCGTGCGGGGAGCGGATGCCTCACCCCGCGGCATCCGTCACCTCACTCACCCGGTAGCCGACGCCGGGCACCGTCTCGATCACCCACGGCTCGCCCAGGCGCTTGCGCAGGGTCGAGATCGTGATGCGCACGGCGTTGGTGAAGGGGTCGGCGTTCTCGTCCCACGCCCGCTCGAGCAGGTCTTCGGCGCTGACCACCCCGCCCTGCGCCGTCAGCAGCACCTCGAGCACCGCGAACTGCTTGCGAGTCAGCGAGACGTAGCGTCCGTCGCGGTACACCTCACGCCGGAACGGGTCGAGCCGCAGGGCGCCGAACTCGACCACCGGGGGAGTGCCCGCGGCCGGCCGTCGTCCGAGCGCGCGCAGCCGCAGGACGAGTTCGCGCAGCGCGAAGGGCTTGGTGAGGTAGTCGTCGGCGCCGCTCTCGAAGCCGGCCGCCTTGTCGTCCAGCCGGTCGGCCGCGGTCAGCATGAGCACGCGTGGACCCGCCGGCAGCGTCGCCACGTGGCGGGCGATCTCGTCGCCGTTCGGGCCGGGGATGTCGCGGTCGAGCACGACCACGTCGTACGGGTTGACGGCGAGCAGCTCGAACGCGGTGTCGCCGTCGCCCGCGAGGTCGGCCGCGATCGCCTCCAACCGGAGTCCGTCGCGGATGGCCTCGGCGAGGTACAGCTCGTCCTCGACGATCAGCACGCGCATGGCGACCAGCCTAGGTCGCCCCATGTATCGCGGGTGTATGCGAATCCGCGTACGCCGTCGCAACGCGCGCCCGCGTGGGATGGTCGCATGTCACTCCCCACCGCATCCCCTGTGCGTCCGCCTGCTCGTCGTGGGCACGCGTCCTTCGTCGCGATCGGCGCGGTCGCGGCCGTGCTGCTCGCTGCGGCTGCCGCGACCGCGGCCTACCTGTGGAGCCCCGCGCAGGCGCTGTCCGCGCCCTTCGTGCCGAGCGCGGCCGCGGGCGAGCTCGCGGCCCCCGCCGCGATCGACGACGACTCGCTGCCCGCGATCGCCCACCTCGACCCCGCCCTGCGCGACGCGGTGCGCGGGGCCGCCGCCGCCGCGGCCGCGGACGCCGTCGCGTTCGAGATCACCGGCGGATGGCGGAGCCGGGAGTACCAGCAGTGGCTGCTCGGCGACGCCATCACGACGTACGGCAGCGAGGAGATCGCGCGGCAGTTCGTCGCCACCCCCGACCGCTCGCACCACGTGACCGGCCACGCCGTCGATGTGGGCCCGCTCGATGCCCAGTTCTGGCTCATCGAGCGCGGCGCCGAGTGGGGGCTGTGCCAGATCTACGCCAACGAGCGCTGGCACTTCGAGGTCGCGACCGACCCCGGTGGCGAATGCCCCGCGCTGCTTCCCGATGCGGAGGGGTGAGGCCGCGCCGGCGTTCGTCGGCCCGGCCCACTCCGGCCCGCCCCGGCTCAGTCGGCGGGGCCGCCGCTCAGCTGCCCGCCAGGCCACCGCTCAGCCGGCGGTGGAAGGCGGTGGTCGCCTCGTTCATGCCGACCAGCTCGACCGTGGTGCCGCGCTGCTCGTACTTCGTGACGATCGCGTCCAGGGCGGCGACGGTCGAGGCATCCCACACATGCGAACGGGTCATGTCGATGACCACCTCCGCCGGATCGGACGCATACTCGAACTGCGTCGTCAGGTCGTTGCTCGACGCGAAGAAGAGCTCGCCGTCGACCCGGTAGCGGGCGACGTCGCCGTCGACGGTGCGGGTGACCGTCGTGAAGTGGGCCACGCGCCGCGCGAAGAGCACCATCGCCGCGAGCACACCGGCGATGACACCGACCGCGAGGTTGTGCGTCCACACCGTGAGCGCGACGGTCACGACCATCACGAGCGTCTCGCTCAGCGGCATCCGCTTCAGTGTGGAGGGGCGGATGCTGTGCCAGTCGAACGTCGCGACCGAGACGGCGATCATCACGGCCACGAGGGCGGCCATCGGGATGATCGCGACGATGTCGCCGAGCGCGACCACCAGGACGAGTACGAAGACGCCGGCCATGAAGGTCGAGATGCGGGTGCGGGCGCCCGACGCCTTCACCCCGATCATGGTCTGGCCGATCATCGCGCAGCCCCCGGTGCCGCCGAAGAACGCGGAGGCCAAATTCGCCACGCCGAGCCCCCACGCCTCGCGGGTCTTGCGAGAGTGCGTGTCGGTGATGTCGTCCACGAGCTTCGCCGTCATCAGCGACTCGAGCAGGCCGACGAGGGCGACCGCGAGCGCGTACGGCGCGATGATCTGCAGCGTCTCCCACGTCAGGGGCACGTTGGGGATCAGCAGCTCCGGCAGGCTGCGCGGCAGCTCGCCCTGATCGCCCACGTCGGGCACGGAGATGCCGAACGCCACGACCGCGGCGGTCAGCAGCACCACCGTCACGAGCGGGGCGGGCACGGCGCGGGTTATGCGCGGCCAGAGGACGAGGATGCCGAGCCCGACCGCGACGAGCACATAGACCGCCCACGGCACGTCGATGAGCTGCGGCAGCTGCGACACGAAGATGAGGATCGCGAGCGCGTTGACGAAGCCGACCATGACGCTGCGGGGGATGAAGCGCATGAGCCTCGCGACGCCGAGCACGGCGAGGACGATCTGCAGGATGCCCGCGAGGATGACGGTCGCGATGAAGTAGTCCATGCCGTACTCGCGCGAAACCGGCGCGATCACGAGGGCCACGGCCCCCGCGGCCGCCGTGATCATCGCGGGTCGGCCGCCCGTGAACGCGATGACGACGGCGAGCACGAAGGACGAGAACAGGCCGACGCGAGGATCGACCCCCGCGACGACGGAGAAGGCGATCGCCTCGGGGATGAGCGCGATCGCGACGACGAGGCCCGCGAGCAGCTCACGCGTGAGGATGCGCGGACTGCGCAGGGCCTGCAGCACCGTCGGCTCGATGCGGTAGCGGGACGGGCTGTCGGGGCGGGTGACAGATGCAGCGGACATGGCTGGGCTCCGGGAGTCGGGGTCGGGCGCTCTCCGTTGCGCGCGGAACCGGGCAGGACCGGTCGGGAAGGGCCGCGAGCGCGGCGGGGCGAGTCTACCCGCGCACCACGCGGCCGCCGGGATCGTGCAGCGCCGGGCGGAACGTAGGCTTGTGGCCGTGGCATCCGTCCTGAACATCTCGGCGTATCTGTTCACGCGGATCGACGACCGCGAGGCGCTCCGCCCGACGCTCCGCGCCCGCGCTCAGTCGGCCGGCCTCAAGGGCACGATCCTGCTCGCCGAGGAGGGCATCAACCTCTTCCTCGCGGGCGACCGCGACGCCGTCCGCGGCTTCGTCGACGACCTGCGCGCCGACCCGCGCTTCGCGGCGCTGACGACCAAGGAGAGCTGGTCGGATGCCCAGCCGTTCCGGCGCATGCTCGTCAAGCTCAAGCGCGAGATCATCCGCATGGACCACCCGGCCATCCGGCCCGAGTCGGGCCGCGCGCCGTCGGTCGCCCCCCACAGTCTGCGCCGCTGGCTCGATCAGGGGCACGACGACACCGGCCGCGAGGTGGTGCTCCTCGACACGCGCAACGCCTTCGAGGTCGACTACGGCACGTTCGCCGGTGCCGTCGACTGGCGCATCGAGCGCTTCACCGAGTTCCCGGGAGCCGCCGCCGCGCACCGTGACGACCTTGCAGGCAAGACGGTCGTCAGCTTCTGCACCGGCGGGATCCGCTGCGAGAAGGCGGCGATCCACCTGCGCGAGAACGGCGTCGACGCGCTGCAGCTCGAGGGCGGCATCCTCGGCTACTTCGAGAACGTGGGCGGCGCCCACTGGAACGGCGAGTGCTTCGTCTTCGACGAGCGTGAGGCGCTCACAGCCGATCTGCGCCCGCGGACGACCGCGCTGGCGTCGTGATGACCGAGGAGCGGATGCCGCGGCCCGCGGGGCGCCTCGTCGCCGGCTCGTTCGCGCTCGACGTGATGCTCGTGCTGGCGTTCGCCGCCATCGGGCGCGCGAGCCACGGCGAGGACTGGCTGGTCGGCCTCGGCATGACCGCGTGGCCGTTCCTCGTCGGGCTGGTGGCCGGCTGGCTCATCACGCGGGCGTGGCGCGCCCCGGCGGCCCCGGTTCGTACCGGCCTCGGCGTCTGGGCGGCGACGGTCGTCGGAGGGATGCTGCTGCGCTCGGCCTCCGGCCAGGGGACCGCGGTCGCGTTCATCGTGGTCGCCACCCTGACGCTGTGCCTTTTCCTCGTCGGCTGGCGGCTGATCGCCGCGCTCGTCGCGCGCTCGCGGTCGCGCCGCGACGCGACCGCGAGCTGATCCGTCCCCTGCCCGGATGGGCGGGCCCGGCGGCACCTGGCGGTACGTGGCGGCACGCGAAAGGACCGGGCGATGTCCCGCCCGGCCCTTCCGCGAGTCAGGTCAGTCGAGCCCGTTCTCGGCGAGCCAGGCCGCCGCGATGTCGTCGGACGACATCTGGTCGACCGTCGACTGGACGTTGAGCGCCACCAGTCCCTCGGGGGTGAGAGCGGCGCTGACGGCGTTGATGACGTCGGCGATCTCGTCGGCGAGGTCGGCGCTCACGACGGGGACGACGTTCGACGCGAGGAAGAGGCCCTCGGGGTCTTCCAGCGTGACGAGGTCCTGCGTCTCGATGAGCGGGTCGGCGCTGTAGACGTTCGCGACCTGGATGTTGCCGGCGACGAGCTCGTCGACGGTGGTGTCGCCGGTCGCCTGGAACGCGACGGTCACGCCGTAGACCTCCTCGAGACCGGACGGGCCGTAAGGACGCTCCTCGAGCTCGGGAGCGCCGCCGAGCACGAGGCCCACGATGCCGGCCAGGTCGGCGATCGAGACGAGGTCGTTCTCCTCGGCGAATGCCGCGGTCACGTTGTACGAGTCCTGGTCGGTGGCCGTGGACTGATCGAGCACGGTGATGCCCTCGGGCAGCGCCTCCTGCAGCGCGGCGTAGACGTCGTCCGACGTCGTGGCCGTCGTGTCGGGCTCGAAGAACTGCAGCAGATTGCCCGTGTACTCGGGGAACAGGTCGATCGATCCGTCCTCGATCGAGGGCATGTAGGCGTCGCGCTGCCCGATGTTGAAGTTGCGCTCGACCTCGAAGCCCGCGCCCTCGAGCGCCTGCGCGTAGATCTCGGCGATGATCTCGTTCGAGTAGTACGCCTGCGAGCCGATGACGATCGGGCCGGACGTGCCTGGCTCGTCGGTGGCACCGTCGTCGCCCGTGAGGGGATCGCTCGAGGCGCAGCCGGCCAGCGCGAGGGCGGCGATCGCCGTCGCGCTGAGGGCGACGGCGAGGCGGGTGCGTGCTGTGGACATGTGGAACCTCCGGTTGTGGTGGGGTCAGGCGGGCGTGCTCGCGACGGTTCGCGTGCGCATCCCGGGGGATTGCTGAGGGGACTGAAGCCGTGCGGCGACGCCGCGCGGCACGACGAGGCGCTGCGCCACGGCGAAGACGCCGTCGAGCGCCAGCGCGAGGACGATGACGACGATCGAGGCGCCGAGGATCTGCGGGAAGTCCCGCAGCGGGATGCCCTGGATGATGTAGTAGCCGAGGCCGCCGAGGCCCACGTACGCGGCGATCGTCACGGTCGCGACGACCTGGAGCGTGGCGGTGCGGAGGCCCCCGATGAGAAGCGGCAGCCCGAGCGGCACCTCGATCTTCCAGAGGATCTGCCAGGGTGTCATGCCCATCGCGCGTCCGGCGTCGATCACCGTGCGGTCGATCGCCTCGAAGCCCGCATACGCGCCGGCGAGGATGGAGGGGATGGCGAGGAGAACGAATGCGGTGACAGCCGCCTCCGTCTTGAGCGAGACCCCGAGGACGAGGTAGAGCAGCACGATCAGGCCGAGCGAGGGCAGTGCGCGCGCGGCGCCGGACAGGAACACCGCGACTTCCCGGCCGCGGCCGGTGTGGCCGATGATCCATCCGGCGGGGATCGCGATGAGGGCTGCGATGAGCACCGACCCGAAGGTGAAGAGGAGGTGCTGCATGATCGCGGTCGGCAGCGGCAGTCCGTTCGGCCACTCGGCGGGCGAGAAGATCCAGGCGAAGGCCTCGAGGAAGTAGTTCACGCCGTCACCGCCTGCAGAGCGCGCTCGGCGCGGGTCGGCCTGCGCCGATTCCAGGGCATGAGCAACCTGCCCGCGACGACGAGAAGCAGGTCGATGACCACCGCGATGACGACCACGGCCACGACACCGGCGAGCACCTCGGGGATGATGCGGCGCTGCGACCCATTCGTGAACAGGTAGCCGAGGTTCTGCACGCCGATGAGGATGCCGACGGTGGCCAGCGAGATGGTCGAGGAGGCCGTGACCCTGAGCCCTGCCAGCAGCACGGGACCGGCGAGCGGGAAGTCGACCGTCCAGAAGCGCCGCCATGCGCCGAACCCGACGGCGACGGCCGCTTCACGCGTGACCGGGTCGACCGACGCCAGTCCGTCGGTGACCGAGCGCGTCATGATGGCGACCGCGTAGATCGTGAGCGCGACGACGAGGTTGGCCTCGGAGAGGAGCGGGATGCCGAACACGGCCGCGAGGACGGCGAAGAGCCCGAGCGACGGGATCGTGTAGAGCAGGCCGACGGTGGCGAGTGTGGGGCCCCGCACCGCGGTGTAGCGGAACGCCGCCCAGCCGATCGGCACCGAGATGACGAATCCGAGCACGATCGCGATCAGGCTCTGCCGCAGGTGGTCGAGCGACAGGCCCCAGATGAGGTCGAGGTTGTCGAGCACCCAGCTCACGAGGCGTCCTCCACCAGCACCCCCTGCGTGCGGCCGGACTCGTCGACCACGACCGCACCGCGCGGCGTCTCCTTGCGGCGCAGCGCCCTGGCACCCTTCTCCGCCCCGATGAAGCTGGCCACGAAGTCGCTCGCGGGGTTCTCGATGATCTCGTCAGGGGTGCCGACCTGGGCGATGTGGGCACCCTCCTGGAGGATGACGACCTGATCGCCGAGCAGGAACGCCTCGTCGACGTCGTGCGTCACGAACACGATCGTCTTGTCGAGCTCGCGCTGCAGCCGCAGCGTCTCGGTCTGCAGCTCTTTGCGCACGATCGGGTCGACGGCGCCGAAGGGCTCGTCCATCAGCAGGATGTTCGGATCGACCGCGAGCCCGCGGGCCACCCCGACGCGCTGCTGCTGCCCGCCCGACAGCTGGCTGGGGTAGCGCTCTGCCAGCGATCGGTCGAGGCCGACGACATCCATCAGCTCGAGCGCCCGCTCGTGCGCTGTCTTGCGCGCGACGCCGCTCAGCACGGGCACCGTGGCGATGTTGTCGATCACGGTGAAGTGGGGGAGGAGGCCCGCGTTCTGCAGCACGTAGCCGATGCCGCGCCGCAGCTTCACCGGGTCGCGGCCCGAGATCGGCTCGTCGTCGATGGCGATCACGCCGCTCGTCGGTTCGACGAGGCGGTTGATCATGCGCAGCAGCGTGGTCTTGCCGCATCCCGAGGATCCGACCAGCACGGTCGTCTTGTGCGCGGGCATGACGAGGCTGAAGTCGTCGACCGCAAGAGTGCCGTCGGCGAACCGCTTCGACACGGACCGGAACTCGATCGCCATGCTGTCCTTTCCGCGGGTTTCCCAGCCAACCACAGGTCTGCGACATCGAGGGCGGAACCCGCGAAGCGTGACCCGGCCGTTGTCCTTGGGTGTGTTCGGTGCCGAGCGGGCAGCGGATGGGGTGCGACCCGCGCATTCCGCAGACTCGGCCCGGTCGCCGCAGGGCGCCGCTAGCGTGGGCCCATGACCACTCGGGAGTTCGATCTCATCGTCATCGGTGCAGGACCTGTCGGCGAGAACGTCGCCGATCGGGCGAAGCAGGGCGGCCTCTCGGTCGTCGTCGTCGAGAGCGAGCTGGTGGGCGGGGAATGCTCGTACTGGGCGTGCATGCCGTCGAAGACCCTGCTGCGCAGCGGGGCGGCTCTCCGCGCCGCGCGTGACGTCGACGGTGCGAAGCAGGCCGTCACAGGCGGCGTCGACGTCGCCGCGGCGCTGCGTCGCCGCGACGCGATCGTCTACGACTGGAACGACACGTCGCAGGTCGAGTGGCTGCAGGGCGCCGGCATCGAGCTGGTCCGTGGGCATGGCCGCCTCACGGGCGAGCGCGCCGTGGCGGTCGAAGCCCCCGACGGCACCACTGTCCACCTCGTCGCCACGCATGCCGTGGTCGTCTCGACCGGTTCGGCGGCGCTGCTCCCCGACATCCCGGGACTCGTGGCCGCCGCCCCCTGGACCAGCCGTGACGCGACCGGCGTCCGCGACGTCCCGCCGTCGCTGGCGATCCTCGGCGGCGGCGTGGTGGGCAGCGAGATGGCGACTCTCTTCACGTCGTTCGGCACGCATGTCACCGTCATCGCCCGCTCCGGGCTGCTCGGCGGCATGGAGCCGTTCGCCGGCGAGGCCGTCGAGGCCGCGCTGCGCGAGGCCGGAGCCGACGTGCGCACCGGTGCCGAGGTCGACCGCGTCGCCCGCACCGACGGCGGAGACGTGGTGCTGAGTCTGTCGGACGGCTCGGAAGTGAGGGCGGCCGAGCTGCTCGTCGCCACCGGCCGGGTGCCGCGGACGGGTGACATCGGCCTCGAAACGGTCGGCCTCGCGTCGGGCGAGTGGCTCGACGTCGACGACACGCTCCGCGTGCGCGGCGTCGACTGGCTCTACGGTGTCGGCGATGTGAACCACCGTGCCCTGCTCACGCACCAGGGCAAGTACCAGGGCCGTGCCGCGGGCGATGTGATCGCCGCCCGCGCCCTCGCGCACGACGTCGACGACGCTCCCTGGGGAGCGCACGTGGCCACCGCCGACCACGCCGCGGTTCCGCAGGTGACCTTCACCGACCCGGAAGTGGCGTCGGTCGGGCACACCGAGGCCTCCGCGATGAAGGCCGGACTCGGCATCCGGGTCGTCGACTACGACCTGTCGTGGATCTCGGGCGCCAGCACCCACGCCGACCACTATCGCGGCCAGGCCCGCGCCGTGATCGACACCGAGCGCCAGGTTCTCGTGGGCGCGACGTTCGTCGGCCCTGATGTCGCAGAGCTGCTCCACTCCGCCACGATCGCGATCGTGGGGGAGGTCCCGCTGCACCGCCTGTGGCATGCGGTCCCCTCGTATCCGACGGTGAGCGAGGTGTGGCTCCGATGGCTCGAGGAGTACCGGCGCCACGATCAGGGCGCGGGGTAGGGCTGCTCCGCGAGCACCTTCGCGACGTGCGCGGCGTGCCGCGCGAGCGTCTGGGTTGTGCTCGCGACTTTCTCGGGCGTCTCGGGGAGGTCCTTGTAGTCGGTCGTGTGCATCGCCTCGCCGTTCCAGTAGACGCCGCCCTGTGACGGGATGCTGAAGCCGACGTCGCCGAGGCCCTGGTAGGCGTCCGCGATGATGGCGTGGGCGCCGTCCTCGTTGCCGACGACGGCCACGACCGCGACCTTGCCCGCGAGGATGGGCCTGCCCTCGTCATCCGTCTCCGACAGCTCCGCGTCGAGGCGCTCGAGGACCCGCTGCGCGACGCTCGACATGTGGCCCATCCAGGTCGGTGTCGCGAAGACCAGGATGTCGGCCGCCATCACCTTCTCACGGATGCCGGGCCATTCGTCGCCGTCGCCCATGTCGGCGTCGACCCCCGGCTTGACGTCGAAGTCGACGACGCGGACGATCTCGCCCTCGACGCCGTACGGCTCCAGGGCGTCGAGCACCTGCTGGGCGAGGAGGTCGCCGCTGGACTCCGAGGGAGAGGGCTTGAGTGTGCAGTTGAGTGCGAGCGCACGGAGCATGATGGTCCCTTCGTCGATTCGGGCAGGCTACGGGGCCGTCGCGGCCGCGTCAGGGTCTTGACGTTCCGGGATCGGGCCCCTACCCCCGCGAGCGCGCTTACGCTGGGGCGATGCCCCGTCATCCCGTTCCCGACCCCGTCGCGCCGGGCCAGGAGTCCGTGTGGGACTACCCGCGGCCGCCTCGGGTCGAGCAGGTCGACGCGCGCGTGGTGATCCGGCTGGGCGGCGAGGTGATCGTCGACACCGATGACGTGGTGCGTGTACTCGAGACCAGCCACCCGCCCGTCTACTACCTGCCGATCGCGGCGTTCGCCGAGGGTGCGCTCGTGCCGACGAACGGCGGGTCCTTCTGCGAGTTCAAGGGCGGCGCGCGCTATTTCGACGTGCGGGGAGGGGATGCCGCCGCCCAGCGCGCTGCCTGGAACTACCCCGATCCGTCGCCGGGCTTCGATCTGCTCGCCGATCGCGTCGCGGTGTACGCCCGGCCGATGGACGCGTGCGAGGTCGACGGCGAACTCGTCGAGCCGCAGCCGGGTGGGTTCTACGGCGGCTGGATCACCTCGACGGTCGCCGGTCCGTTCAAGGGCGTGCCGGGGTCGATGGGCTGGTGACCGCGTCGGTGCCGCCCGCTAGCCTGGTCGCGCCATGAAGACCGACCTCAAGAGAGAGCTCGCCGCCTACTCCGCCCGGCGGGGCGTGTTCGACGTCGTCGAGGTGCCGCCCCTGCGCTACCTGATGATCGACGGCCACGGCGATCCGAACGAGCAGGCCTACGCCGATGCGGTGTCGACGCTCTTCCCGGTCGCCTACAAGCTCAAGTTCATGAGCAAGAAGGAGCTCGACCGCGACTACGTCGTGATGCCGCTCGAGGCGCTGTGGTGGTCCGACGACATGACGACGTTCACGACCGACCGCGACAAGTCCCGCTGGGACTGGACCGCGATGATCCTCGTTCCCGATTGGACGCCCGCCGATCACGTCGAGCGCGCCGTCGCGGCGGCATCCGACGCCCCCGCGCTCGATCGGCTCCGGCTCGAGACGCTCCACGAGGGGCGCTGCGTGCAGACGCTCCACCTCGGACCCTTCGACGAGGAGGGGCCGGTGCTGGCGCGCCTGCACGACGAGGTCATCCCCTCCCGGGGGCTGCGCATGACAGGCCGTCACCACGAGGTCTACCTGAGCGACATCCGTCGCACCGACCCGGCGAAGCTCCGCACGATCCTGCGGCAGCCCGTGACCGACGCGGCGGGCGGCGACGCGTGACGACGCGCCTCCTGCTCGTCTCCGACACCCACATCCCGGGCCGGGCGCGCGGGCTGCCCGACGCGCTCCTGCGGGCGGCGGATGCGGCCGACCTCGTCATCCACGCCGGCGACTGGGTCGCGGCATCCGTTCTCGACGATCTGGAGCAGCACGGCGAGGTGCTCGGCGTCTCCGGCAACAACGACGGGCCCGACCTGCGCGAGCGGCTGCCCGAGGTCGCCCGCCGCGACATCGAGGGCGTGCGGTTCGCGGTCGTGCACGAGACAGGCGATGCCCGGCGTCGCGAAGCGCGCATGGACGACGCGCACCCCGACGCCGACGTGCTGGTGTTCGGGCACAGCCACATCCCGTGGAACACGACGACGCCGGGCGGTCTCCGACTGCTCAACCCGGGCTCGCCGACCGATCGTCGCCGCCAGCCGCACCACACGATGATGACGGTCGTGGTCGATTCCGGCGCACTGCGCGAGGTCGAGCTCGTCGTGCTCTGAGCGGCGTCAGGTCTGGGCTGCTGCCCGCTCGGCGGTCGCACGCACGAAGTCGCCGTGCGCGATCTCCGGCCCGAGTCCATCGGGGCGGTTCCACACCAGCACGAGCGCGTCGAGCTCGCCCTCGTCGGTCGCGACCGGCAGCCAGCGGGCGTCGTACCCGTAGAGCAGCTCCTCGTCGACGATCACCCGATTGACCTCGTCGCCCGGCTGCAGCGACAGCAGCTCGCCGCGCACGAGTCCGGCGCCGTCGTCGCCGAGCACGAGCACGGGCCATTCGCCGCCGGCATCCCAGAACAGGCGCCCGCGCAGCGTGGCCGGACGCGATCGGATGACGTGTGCGCGGATCGCCTCCCACAGCGCCATCCCCGGTCGCAGGCTGCCGTAGACGAAGAGCGGCACGGCGGGCGGCGGGAAGGTCACGGCATCCACCGTAGTCAGATGAGCGGATGCCGCGCCCCGCGGTTCCGTGTAGGCACCGCGCAGGCCCCGTCGCAGGCCCGCCGCAATCCGTCGGGGTCGCCGCCCCGAACAAGCACGTCGGGGATCTCCCGGGGAGGAGTGGCCATGTCGGACCGAGGTCGTGCCGCGGGATTCATGGCGCTGAGCGCGCTCGCCGGTGTCGTGAGCGCGGGCGTGTTCCTGGCCGTCGCCGAGGTCGCGGCGCTGGTGGTCGCACGGGAGAGCAGCCCGATCCTGGCGGTCGGCTCATTCGTGATCGACGTGGTGCCGCAGCCGCTGAAGGAGCTCGCCATCTCGACGTTCGGCGCGTACGACAAGATCGCGCTCCTCGTCGGGCTGGGGCTCGCCGTCGTCATCGCCGCAGCTGTCGCCGGTGTGCTGCAGTTCCTCCGCCCGCCGCTCGGCGTGGTCGCGCTCGGGATCGCGGCCGCCCTGTCGATCGCGGCCATCGTCACGCGCGAAGGGGCCTCCGCCTGGGCTTGGCTGCCGCCGCTGCTCGGTGCGGGCGCGGGAGCTGCCGTGTTGGTGCTCGCCGTGCGACGCCTGCGTCGCTGGGCGGACGCGGCGGCACACGGGCAGCGCGGCCCGGCCGAAGACGCACCACCGGACGGCGGGGCCGCGGCGGCCCGGTCCCCGAAGCTCGACCGTCGGCGCTTCTTCCAGATCGTGGGGGTCGCCGGAGCCAGCGCGGTGGTCATCGGGATCGCGGCACGCGCGGCGAACGTCGCCGTCACCTCGATCGCGGCAGTGCGCCGGGCGCTGCGGCTGCCCGAGCCGCGGACGAGGGTGGCCGTGCCCGACGGCGCGGAGTTCGACATACCCGGCCTGACGCCGCTGTACACGCCGAACGACGACTTCTACCGCGTCGACACCGCGCTGACGGTTCCTGCGATCGATCCTGCGACATGGCGCCTGCGGGTCGGCGGTCTCGTGGACGAGCCGGTCGAGCTGAGCTTCGACGACCTCGTCGCCATGGGCCTCGACGAGTACTCGATCACGCTCACGTGCGTCTCGAACGAGGTCGGCGGTGACCTGCTCGGCACGGCGAAATGGCTCGGGGTGCCGGTGCGGGACGTGCTGGCGCTGGCCGCTCCGCGCGCCGGGGCCGACATGGTGCTGTCGCGCAGCGTCGACGGGTTCACGGCGAGCACGCCGCTCGAGGCGCTGACCGACGACGCGCGTGACGCGATCCTCGCGGTCGGGATGAACGGCGAGCCCCTGCCGCTCGAACACGGCTTTCCGGTGCGCATGGTGGTGCCCGGGCTCTACGGGTATGTGTCGGCGACGAAGTGGCTGACCGAGCTGAAGGTCACGACCTTCGCCGCCGACGAGGCGTACTGGACGCCGCGCGGCTACAGCGCCCGAGCGCCGATCAAGTTCTCGTCGCGCCTCGACACCCCGCGCACCGGGCAGCCCGTCGCCGCCGGCGCCGTGGTGCTCGCGGGTGTCGCCTGGGCGCAGACCGTGGGCATCGAGCGCGTCGAGGTCAAGATCGACGGCGGGGACTGGCAGGCCGCGACCCTGTCGTCCGCCGTCAACGACGACACCTGGGTGCAGTGGTTCCTCGAGTGGGACGCCGCGCCCGGCAACCACGACATCGTGGTCCGTGCCGTCGATCGCGCCGGGCAGCTGCAGGTCGAGGAGCGTGCCCCCATCGCTCCCGATGGGTCGTCGGGCTGGCAGCGCACCCTCGTCCGCGCCGAGTAGCGCGCGGACGCGGCTGCGCCGGCAGGACGGTGCCCGGCGGTGCGAGCTTGCGTCCGCAGGGCGGTGCTCCGCGGTGCGCGGCGCTCACCATCCGCTGCGGGTGGGGGTGTGTCCCTTCCTCGCTTCGTCGGGCATCTCCATCTCGGCGCGCACGCCGAGCAGTCGCAGCGGGCGACCGGGCTCGATGCGCTCGACGAGCCGGAGGATCTCGGCCACCACGGTGGCCCTGTCGAACGTCGTCGGGACCTTGTGCACGAACGTCTTGGTGAGAAACGGCGCGTAGCGCACCTTCAGGCCCACACCCACCACGGGGCGGCCCTCCGCGACGACGTCTTCGAGCACCTGCGCCGCCAGTTCGCGGGCGGCGTTCCCGATCTCGCCGGGCTCGACGATGTCCTGCTGGAAGGTGACCTCACGGCCATGACCGCGCGCCACCCAGGGCGTGTCGTCGACGACGGCTGAGCCGTCGCCGCGTCCGAGCTGCCGGTACCACGGCCCCATCTTGGGGCCGAACTCCGCGGCGAGCACGGTTTCATCGGCGCGTGCGAGGTCGTCGACCGTGGCGATGCCGTGCGCCGCGAGCCGAGCGGAGATCTTCCTGCCGACGCCCCAGAGCTCGATCGTGGGGCGATGGCCCATCACCTCGAGCCAGTTGTCGGCGGTGAGGCGGAACGTTCCGCGTGGCTTGCCGAAGTCGGTGGCGTTCTTGGCGCGCACGAGGGTGTCGCCGATGCCGACGCTGCAGTGCAGTGACGTGCGCTCGAGCACGGCGCGCTGGATGTCACGCGCGTACGCCTCGGGGTCGTCGGTAGTGACGCCGACGAAGGCTTCATCCCAGCCGAGCACCTGCACGACGGCGCCGGGTTGCGCGCGCAGGGTGGCCATGACCTCGTCGGATGCAGCGGTGTAGGCGGGAGCGTCGACGGGCAGGATGATCGCGTCGGGGACTTTGCGAGCGGCGATGCGCAGCGGCATGCCGGAGCCCACTCCGAACTCTCGCGCCTCATAGGACGCGGTGGAGA
Organism: Microbacterium gallinarum; assembly: GCF_014837165.1. Lineage (GTDB taxonomy): Bacteria > Actinomycetota > Actinomycetes > Actinomycetales > Microbacteriaceae > Microbacterium > Microbacterium gallinarum. Next base: position 211,204 of record NZ_JACSPM010000002.1, on the reverse strand, counting down.
CCACGGCGCGCTCGGTGGGATCGCCCCGGCCGCCGACGATGACCGGCTTGCCGGCGAGTTCGGGTCGCCGCAGCACCTCGACCGCAGCGATGAACTGGTCGAGGTCGACGTGCAGCACCCACGGGTGGGGCGGGTCGCTCATGCGCTCCAGTGTGGCGCGCACGTGCGACGTTCGGCGAGCCCGAAGTAGATCCGGGTCCGCCTGGCCGGCCGGGACGCGTCACGCGCCCCGGCGGACCGGTGGGATCAGAGCGGGCGGATGTTGGCGGCCTGCATGCCCTTGGGGCCGCGCTCCGCCTCGAACTCGACCTTCTGGTCTTCGCGGAGCTCCTTGTAGCCCTCGCCGGTGATCGCGCTGAAGTGCGCGAACAGGTCGGCGCCGCCGTCATCGGGAGCGATGAAGCCGAAGCCCTTTTCGGAGTTGAACCATTTCACGGTGCCAGTGGCCATCGTGTCTTTCCTTCTATTCTGCGGGCCGCCAGAGGCGACCGGTGTGCCGCGCCAACGTGTTCGGTGCGGACGTATGGGTGGTGGGTCGCTCTCGACCGAAGTGGGGAGCAAGTGGTGAGGCGAGCGGTGGATGCTCGCGGACGGGGAGGCCATCGGACGACGGGGTCGGTCCGGGCGTCAGGCTGTTGCTGCTGCGCAGTGAGGCAGAGTGGAAAACGACGCTTGACCCGAGTGGGCGTCTCACACTAGCACGCCTGATCCCCTGAGCCTGACCGTCGCCCCTCGCGCGTCCGTCGAACCGGTGCCGGGGGTGGTTTCCTTCCGCTCGGCGATATATCGTTGACTATCGCCGGTATATCGGTGACGCCATTCCAAGGAGGTCGTCATGAGCGATTCGTTCACGGGAGATTGGTTCGGTCCGCGCGACCACGGCCAGGGCGGACCCCGCCCGGGCGGTGGCCTGTTCGATGCCATGGATCAGCTGCGCGAGATGTTCGAGCAGCGCGTCGGTCCGCGCATGGGTCGCGGGGATGTCCGCACTGCGGTGCTCGCCGTGCTGTCCGAGCGTCCGATGCACGGCTACCAGATCATCTACGAGATCGAGGAGCGCAGCGGCGGCACCTGGAAGCCCAGCCCCGGCTCGGTGTACCCAACGTTGCAGCTGCTCGCCGACGAGGGCCTCATCACCGCCGAGGAAGCGAACGGCAAGAAGACGTACTCGCTGACGGAGGCCGGGCGCGCCGAGGCCGCTGCGGCCGAGGGCACGTCCCCGCCGTGGGAGAGTTCGAGCAGGCGGGATGCCGCGCGCGCGACGGTGCTGCCGAAGGCCGGGGCGAAGCTCGCCCAGACGGCAGCCCAGGTGGCGACGAGCGGATCGCCCGAGCAGGTGCAGCAGGCCGTCGAGGTGCTCGACGAGGCCCGGCGTAAGCTCTACTCGATCCTCGCCCAGGACTGACCGGATGCCGACAGACCGTCGGCCCGGCTCGATCCCGATTCAGGGAGCCCCGATGGCCGACGCCGGCACTTCGCGCGCCCGGTATCGGCGCATCCTGCGCTTCGCCGCCCGCTACATGGTGCAGGCCTGGTGGTTCGAGCTCTTCCTGCCCCGGATCGGCCTCTCGCGGCTGGCGGCCCGCGGCCGCGCTGCGCGGCTGCAGCGGCTCGCCCGTCGTTTCCACGCTCTCGCGGTGTCGCTCGGCGGCCTCATGATCAAGGTCGGCCAGTTCATGTCGTCGCGCCTCGACGTGCTGCCCCCGGAGATCACGAAGGAGCTCGAGGGTCTGCAGGACGAGGTGCCGCCGGTCGACTTCGCCGCGATCCGGGCTCTCGCCGAGGCGGAGCTGGGTGCTCCGCTCGAGTCCGTGTTCGCGTCGATCGATCCGGTGCCGGTGGCCGCGGCATCCCTCGGTCAAGCGCACCGCGGGCGGCTGTCGCCTGCAGATGCGGCCGACGCCGGGTTCGTCGACGTTGTCGTCAAGGTGCAGCGGCCCGGCATCGAGAAGATCGTCGACGTCGATCTGGCGGCGCTGCGGCGGGTCGCCGGCTGGCTCGATCGCGTGAAGGTGGTCGCCGCCCACGTCGATCTGCCGGTGCTCATCGAGGAGTTCGCGGCGACGAGCCTGGAGGAGATCGACTACTTCCACGAGTCGCGCAACGCCGCCCGGTTCGCCGAGAACTTCGCCGACGACCCGCGCGTCCGCGTCCCCGAGATCGCGTGGGAGCGCACCACGCGGCGAGTGCTGACGCTCGAAGACGTGACGGCCGTCAAGATCATCGATCTCGACGGACTGCGCGCCGCCGGCATCGATCCCGCCGAGGTCGCCGCCGAGTTCGCGACCGTCATGTTCGATCAGCTCTTCCGCGACGGCTACTTCCATGCGGATCCTCACCCGGGCAACCTCTTCGTCACCCCGACGCCCGGCGGCGAGCGGCCGTGGCAGCTGACCTTCGTCGACTTCGGGATGATGGGCGAGGTGCCCGACCGGCTGAGGCGCGACCTGCAGGCCGTCATGATCGCGGTGGCGTCGCGCAACGGCACGCAGCTGATCGACAGCATCCGCGATGTCGGCGTGCTGCTGCCGTCCGCCGACACGGCAGAACTCGAACGGGCGATGACGGCGCTGTTCGCCCGGTTCGGCGGAATGGGCTTCGCTGAGCTGCAGAAGGTGGATCCCCGCGAGTTCCAGGCGTTCGCAACCGAGTTCGGCGACGTCATCCGCTCGCTCCCGTTCCAGCTGCCCGAGAACTTCCTGCTGATCGTGCGCGCAGTCTCGCTCACCTCTGGGGTGTGCAGCTCGCTCGAACCGGATTTCAACATGTGGGATGCCGTCGAGCCCTACGCCGCACAGCTGGTGCGCGACGAGCGCGGGAACGTCGTGCAGGGCTTCGCGCGCGAGGCGGTCACGGTGGCGGGCATCGCCGCGCGGCTTCCGCGGCGGCTGGACGACATGGTGACCCGGCTGGAGGAGGGGCGGCTGACGGCTGAGTCGCCCAAAGTGGAGCAGCGGATGCGCGCGCTGGAACGGGTGGTGCGCCGCGCCGTGTCCGCCGTGCTCTTCGCCGGCCTGTTCATCGGCGGCGCGGTGCTGCGACCCGACGAGCCGGTTGCGGGGACGACGCTGATGGTCGTGTCGGTGCTGCCGCTGCTGCACGCCGTGTTCTCGGGCTTCGGGCGTCGATAGGCGCCGTCTGCCAGGTCGGTCGCGCCTGCGCAACCCCCTCGGCAGGATCGCCGACGCGGGGGAGGGTGGCCTCTCACGACTTCGGAGGCAGCGCATGAAGGCCATGACCTATCGCGGACCATACAAGCTCCGCGTGGACAGCAAACCCGATCCGGTGATCGAGCATCCGAACGATGCGATCGTGAGGGTGGAGCTCGCCGCCATCTGCGGATCGGACCTCCACCTGTACCACGGAATGATGCCGGACACGAGAATCGGCCACACTTTCGGGCATGAGTTCGTGGGGACCGTCGTCGAGATAGGCGGGTCGGTGCAGAGCCTCGCCGTGGGCGACCGGGTCCTCGTCCCCTTCAACATCTACTGCGGATCGTGCTTCTTCTGCGCACGCGGGCTCTACTCGAACTGCCACAACGTCAACCCGAACGCGACGGCGATCGGCGGCATCTACGGCTACTCCCATTCGACCGGTGGGTACGACGGGGGTCAGGCGGAGTTCGTACGCGTGCCCTTCGCGGACGTGGGACCCACCGTCATCCCCGACGACATCACGGACGAGGACGCGCTGCTGCTCACCGACGCGTTCTCCACCGGCTACTTCGGTGCGCAGATCGCCGACATCGAGGAGGGCGACACCGCCGTGGTGTTCGGAGCGGGTCCGGTCGGACTCGCCGCGGCGCGGTCCTGCTGGCTGATGGGCGCCGGTCGCGTCATCGTGGTCGACCACCTCGATTACCGGCTGCGCAAGGCCGAGGACTTCGCGTATGCCGAGACGGTCAACTTCGGGCAGGTCGGCGACATCGTGCGCGATCTGAAGTTCCTCACCGACGGGCTCGGCGCCGATGTCGCCATCGATGCCGTGGGCGCCGAAGCCGACGGCCACGTCCTCCAGCACGTGACGTCGGCGAAGCTCAAGCTGCAGGGTGGGTCGCCCGTTGCGCTCAACTGGGCGATCGACTCGGTGCGCAAGGGCGGAACGGTGTCGGTCATGGGTGCGTACGGACCGATGTTCAGCGCGGTGAAATTCGGGGACGCGATGAACAAGGGCCTCACTCTGCGCATGAATCAGGCGCCCGTGAAGCGCCAGTGGTCGCGCCTGTTCGACCACATCCGCGCCGGCTACGTGAAGCCGAGCGACCTCATCACCCACCGCTTCCCGCTCGACGAGATCGCCGAGGCGTACCACGTGTTCTCGGCGAAGCTCGACGACATCATCAAGCCGGTCATCGTTCCGGCTTCCTGAGAGACAGAGGGGACGGCCATGCCGTACACCGCACCGAGGCCCGGCGGCCTCCACGATCCCGAGGCCCTTCGAGCCCGCATCCCCGGCTGGGGTGCCGACGTCGATCCGGAGGACCGCCCCGCGTTCCCGCGGGAGCAGCCGGGGATCCCGACCGGCGCGCACTGGACGCTGCCCGAGCAGCAGCAGTGGGGAGGCGAGCGTGAGAAGTCGGTCGAGCACGAGCGGCTCACCCCGGTCTTCGGCACCGCCCAGCCGTTGCGAGGCGTGTCGGGGGTGATCCGCCGCTACGCCTACGACCGCTACAGCGAGGGACAGGCAGCGCACTGGTTGCTGCTCCTGGCCGGAGACCGCGTCGAGGCCGTGGGCGCGCACCTCCGCTCGTTCCTCACTGCTCGACCGGACGATCCGGTGACGCAGTCGGGCATCCTCGGCGAACGCGGGCGCCGTCCGATCTCGTCGAGGACCCGTCCCGGACGGATCGACATGAAGCACGCCTGGCTCGACCCGCTGATCGTGGTCGGGCCGTGGCTGCTGGGGGCGTGGGCCGTGTTCGGCGTCGCCAGGCTCGTCGCGCGCCTCCTCGCCGGGAGCAGGTGACGCGAGGCGACGGCGAAAAGCCGGTGGCTTCGGGCGGCGCTAGACGTCCGGGTCCATCGGGGCGGTGAACAGGGGCTCGATGTCGAGCGTCAGGTCGATGGTCTCGCGCAGCAGGCCGCCCGCAGTGGTCGATTGCAGGAGGCGGTAGCGGTCGAAGTCGCCCAGCGGCGCGATGGCCGCCAGCTGCCACACCGACTCGATCGGGTCGTCGGAGAGCTCGACGTCGGGCTGCCACCGGGTGTCCCCTCGGTCCGCCGCACGCCCGAGGACGCGCCGCACGACTCGCTCCGCCTCGGTGCGGAGCGGGCCGAGCTCGTCGTTCCACGTCAGCCGCGGGAGCGGCGTCACATCGGCCGCAGGGTGCGGATCCTCGTCGAGCCAGCGGTCGACGGCGAACCGATCCGCTCCGACGGCGATGAGGTGAAGGTCATCTGCGCCGACCTGAACCTGGGCGATCCGCGCCATGGTCCCGATCGTGTTGCGCTGGTCGCCGCCGCCGGCCTCATGGCCCCGGGCGATGAGGACGACGCCGAAGTGGGGGTCTTCCTCGTCGAGCAGCCGGCCGAGCATGATCAGGTAGCGCGGCTCGAAGATGCGCAGCACGAGCGGTGTGTGCGGGAAGAGCACCGACCCGAGCGGGAACATCGGAACCGCGTCCATCGCAACAGTCAACCACCGCGCGGAAGAGCGGGGGCCGGAAGAGCCACGGTCGTCGTCGGCTCAGCGGTAGCGGTAGTGGTCCGAGACGGTGTTGATCCAGGTCGCGAAGCGGCCGGCAGCCGCCTCCTGCCCGGCCGGGACGGTCGCGAGCCAGACCTCACCGGCGACCTGGACGACCAGGTACAGCGCGGTGGGTGCGATGGCGCGCTTCAGCAGGCGGGGCGTGATGGGGCCGAACGGGCCGAGCAGCGTGCGCGCGGTGGCGGGGGCGGCGAGAGTGCCGCGCTTGAGCAGCTCGGCACCCGCGACGCACGAGGCGCTCGCGCCCGCGATCGGCTGACTCGACGAGGCGAAGTGCATCCAGCGTCCGTCGACTGTGACGCCCGCGAGCGTCTCCTCCTCGCCGCTGAACCGCGCGGCATCCGTCCAGCGCGTGCCGTCCCACCAGCGCAGGCGCCCGCGGCCGTCGTCGTACCAGCCGGGGGCGGACGCGGTGCTCACCGGCGGTGGCGCGTCGGTGTGCAGCTCGATGTCGCGCTCTCCCAGGTCGATGAAGTGCGCGGTCCACCTCGTGCCGTCCCACCAGCGCTGTCTTCCGGTGCCGTCGTCGTACCAGCCCGGCTCCGCCTGCGTCGCCATGCGTCGAGCGTACGGCGCTCGCGGGACAGCTGCGAGGCCGTCGACCACGTCAGTGTGGTGCTGAGGGTTCAGCGCTGCGCGCCGCCTCCACTTCGGCGAGGTACGCGGCCGTCAGCTCATCGAGCACCGAGCGCGCTCCGGGCTTCGGGGTGGCGTCCAGGTGCTGCACGCGCAGCTCGTCCATGAAGGCATCCCACATCTCGCTGCCGCCGCGCTCGAGAAGCTCGGCGCGGATGGACAGCTCGCGCGACGCGGGGCGGTGACGGCGGCCCCACGAGCCGAGAGCCGCCATGACCGGGACGAGCTGGATCGCGGGCTCGGTGAGCGAGTACACGACCTTCTGCTTGTGGGTCGGGTCGGGCGCTCGCGTCACGAGGCCGGCGTCGGTGAGCCGTTGCAGCCGGTCGGCGAGGATGTTCGACGCGATGCCCTCTTCCGACCCGGTGAGCAGTTCGCGGAAGTGCCGACGGTTGCCGAACATCATGTCGCGGAGCACGAGCAGCGACCACTTGTCGCCGATCACCTCCACCGTGAGGTTGATCGGGCATCCGGAGCGCTGCATGTCGGCCATACTGCTTGCACTCTACAACCAGACGGGTCTAAGGTGAGGCACCAGTTGCAGATCGCAATCAGTTGGAGGTCGCCATGCAACCTGTCATCGGAACCATGTCCATCTCGCTCGACGGCGTGGGCGCCGGGCGCAATCAGACCGAGGAGCGCCCGTTCGGCGATGTCCCCGAGGGCGCGCTGCACCGTTGGATGTTCGAGACACCGGAAGAGAGCCGCGCCGAGATCGACGACATCGTGTCCGCGGGGGCGTACGTCATGGGGCGAAACATGTTCGGTCCGGTGCGCGGTGAGTGGGATCGTGACTGGCGCGGCTGGTGGGGGCCGAACCCGCCGTACCACGCCCCCGTCTTCGTGCTCACGCACTATCCGCACGACTCCATCGAGATGGAGGGCGGCACGACGTTCCATTTCGTCACCGACGGGATCGAGGCGGCGCTCGACCGCGCGCGCGACGCGGCAGGCGATCGCACGATCCACATCGCGGGCGGGGTGAGCACGCTGAACCAGTACCTTCGAGCCGGGCTCGTCGACGAACTCATGCTGCAGATCTCGCCGTCCATCCTGGGTGAGGGGTTGCGCCCTCTCGAGGGGCTGTCCGACGTCGCGCTCGAGCAGATCTCGGCGCGGCCGGTCTCACTGGCGACTCATGTTCGCTATCGCGTCCTGCGCACCGGCGCCGGCTGACACCGGATCATGAGAACAGCGGATGCCGCGACCCGTTGGGGCCGCGGCATCCGCTGTTCTTCGCTCTTTACGCCGTCGCGTCGGCGCGCTTGGGCAGTACCCACCCGGCGCGCGGGAAGTGGCACGTGTACCCGTTCGGGTAGGTGATCAGATAGTCCTGGTGCTCCGGCTCGGCCTCCCAGAACGGGCCAGCCGGCTCGATCGTGGTGACGGCCTTGCCGGGCCACAGGCCCGACGCGTCGACGTCGGCGATGGTCTCGCGGGCGACGCGCTCCTGCTCGGGCGAGAGGGGGAAGATCGCCGAGCGATAACTCGTGCCGATGTCGTTGCCCTGGCGGTTCAGGGTGGACGGGTCGTGGATCTGGAAGAAGAACGCCAGGATGTCGCGGTACGACGTCTGGGTCGGGTCGAAGACGATCTCCACGGCCTCGGCGTGTCCGGGGTGCTTGCGGTAGGTCGCGTGGGCGTTCTCGCCGCCGGTGTAGCCGACGCGGGTGTCGAGCACGCCCGGCTGGCGGCGGATGAGGTCCTCCATGCCCCAGAAACAGCCGCCCGCGAGGACGGCGGTCTCGGTGCCCGAAATGCGCGTGATCTCTCCGGTGTCGAAAGGTCCGCTGGTCATGTGAAGCTCCTTCGTGGAGTGGTTCGTGGCCCGGAGACCAGTGTCTCAGGGATCCGACGGACGCGGCTGGCTGCGGCGTCATAGAGGGACAACGGACACGCGGTGCGTTTTGGTCCCGCCAGCCTGGGAGCGGGCCGTGAGTTCCGCCGGCTCGCAGGGTCGCAGCGTGGGTGCCCAGGTCCCTAGAGTGAGCGGATGCGGGCGGTGGTGTACGAGCGATATGGCGGACCCGAGCGGCTCGAGCTGCGGGACGTCCCGCGCCCGATGCCGTCGACCGGGCAGGTGCTCGTCGAGGTGGTCGCGACGTCGATCAACCTCTCGGACTGGGAGGGCCTGCGGGGAAGTCCGGGGTATGCGCGCATCGGCGGCCTGTTCCGGCCGAAACGCACCGTGCTGGGCTCCGACATCGCGGGCAGAGTCGTCGCGGTCGGCGAGGGCGTGACGCGGTTCGCAATCGGTGACGCCGTGTTCGGCGACAACCTCGCGCTGATGGGCGGCTTCGCCGAGTACTGCGTGGCGCCCGAGAGCGCGCTCTCACCGAAACCGGCCGGGCTGTCTTTCGCACAGGCCGCCACGATCCCGCAGGCGGGCGCGATCGCGTCGCAGGCCGCGGCGCTCGCCGCCCGGGGATCGCGGATGCTGGTGAACGGGGCCGGCGGCGGCTCGGGGTCGTTCATGGTGCAGCTGGCGAAGTCCGCCGGAGTGCACGTCACCGCTGTCGACAACGCGGGCAAGCGCGACTTCTTACGCGCCCTCGGGGCGGACGAGGTCATCGACTACCGGCAGACCGACTTCACGCGCACGGGGCCGTACGACCTCATCGTCGACCTGGTCGCCCGTCGCTCGATCTTCGCCTACCGGCGGGCTCTCGCCGCGGGCGGCCGCTGCGTCGTCGTCGGCGGGACCAGCCGCACCGTGCTGCGCATGGTCACGGTCGGCCCGCTGCTCGGGCGACTCACGGGGCGGCACCTCGGACTGCTCCTCGTACGGCAGGGGCCGGCCGGGTTCACGCCTGTGGCAGACCTCTGTGCTGAGGGAAGGATCGACATCCACATCGATCGGAGGTTCCCGCTCGAGGAGGTCGGCGAGGCGCTCGCCTGGCACGGCGAAGGCCACGCGAAGGGCAAGGTCGTCGTGCTGGTCGGGAGCGAGTGAGGTTCGTCGGGCGGCGAAGCCCGGCCGCGCAGGGCTGCCGGGCTTCGCGTGCGGCATCGGTGTCCGTCAGGCGTTCGGGTCCTGCGCCTCCTCGAACAGGTGCAGGTACTCCGCATAACCCTGCGCGGCGAGCTCAGCCACCGGGATGAACCGGAGTGCGGCTGAATTCATGCAGTACCGCAGGCCACCGGCATCCCGCGGTCCGTCGTCGAAGACGTGGCCGAGGTGGCTGTCGGCGCCGGAGGATCTGGCCTCGGTGCGCGTCATCCACAGCGAGCGGTCGGTCTTCGTCGTCACGGCATCGGGCTCGATGGGCCGCGTGAAGCTCGGCCAGCCGGTTCCGCTGTCGTACTTGTCGGTCGACGAGAACAGCGGCTGACCCGAGACCACGTCGACGTAGATGCCGGGATCGTGGTTGTTCCAATAGGCGTTGCGGAACGGCGGCTCGGTCGCGTCGCTCTGCGTCACGCGGTACTGCGTGTCGGTGAGGCCGGTCAGGGCCTCGGGGGTCTTGCGATAGTCATCGGCGCTCATGGGTGTTCCCTTCGCTACGGCGTCGCTGGCTGCGGCGTCACTGAGAAGAACCGCGGCGGCGGCCGGTTTGGTCCCGTGAACCTGGGAGCGGGCTAGGAGTTCGGCGAAGGCGCTCGACTGGGTCGTCAGGCCGGAGTCTCCTCGACCCGGTCCTCCTCGATCATCGCCGGGGCGTCCTCGGCATCGAGCTCGTCATCGATGTCATCCGCCTCGGCGGCGTCGGTCGTGTCGGGCTCGGGGCCGGGTTCGTCGGGCGGCAGGCTGGCATCCGTCATGACTCCATCCGACGCGACCCGCACAGCGCTGTGAAGGGGGTTGACCCGGTCAGGCGGGCACACCGCAGCACGGGACTAGCCTGAACGGACGACCGAGGAGGCCACGTGCCACGCACCATCGTCATCACCGGGGCCAGCGACGGGATCGGCGCCGCCGCCGCCCGGCAGCTGCACGAGGCGGGCGAGCGCGTGGTCGTCGTCGGCCGCAGTCCGGAGAAGACCCGGGCCGTCGCAGGATCGCTCGGCGTCGACGGACACGTCGCCGACTTCGCCGAGCTCGAACAGGTACGCGCGCTCGCCGCGACCCTGCTCGAGCGGTACCCGCGGATCGGCGTGCTGGCCAACAACGCCGGCGGCATCATGGGGCGACGCCGCCTCACCGTCGACGGGTTCGAGCAGACGTTCCAGATGAACCACCTCGCCGGGTTCCTGCTCACGAACCTGCTGCTCGACCGGCTCCGCGAGAGTGGGGCGTCGGTGATCCAGACGGCGAGCGAGGCGTCGCGCACGTTCGCACGCTTCGACATCGACGACCTCCAGGGCGAGCGCCGTTACTCGGCCGGCGCGGCGTACGGGAACTCCAAGCTCGAGAACCTGCTGTTCACGAAGGAGCTGCACCGCCGGTTCGGCGAGCAGGGCATCCAGGCGGTGGCGTTCCATCCCGGATTCATCGGCAGCGCGTTCGGCGGCACGTCACGCGGGGTCTACCGCTGGTTCTACACGAGTCGCCTGACGAAGCCGCTGCTCGATTCCAACGACGTCGGCGCCTCTCGGCTCACGTGGCTCGCGCTCGGCAAGCCCGGCGTCGACTGGCAACCGGGCGCGTACTACGCGAAGAACCGCATCCGGCGCACGGCGGCGGCGGCGGACGACCCCGCGCTCGCGAAGCGGCTGTGGGATGAGAGTGCGGCGATGACGGGGTTGTAAAGGGGGCGCCTGCCGCTGGGCGCGTAGGTAGGGTCGGCGCATGGGAGCGACCCCGGGCCCGATCGGCGAAGGCCTCATCATGGGCTGGAACCCTAGCCTGTGGGACGAATGGCCGGGATCGTACGCCGCCGTCATGGCGGTCGTCGCGAGCGGTGAGCCGTTCGTCACCCAGTGGTCGGTCGGAGCGCGCCGTACCGTCGCGCCCGGGACGGATGCCTGGCTGCTGCGCCAGGGTGGGTCGTACGGGATCATCGGCCACGGCACGGTGCTCACCGACACCTACGAGGACGTGCACTTCGCCGACCCGCGCCGTCGGGCGAGCTTCGTCGATGTGGCGTTCGACTCGCTGGTGATCTAGGCCGACCGCATCCCGCGCGAACTGCTCGAGGTCGTCGTGCCCAGATCGCCTGGCGGTTCCAGTTCCGCTCGGGCAACCGGGTGCCGCGCGACGCCAACGCGCGGCTGCACGACCTGTGGACTCACGCCGTGGGGCACGACGAGGAGGATCGCGGCTGACCGCGTGCGCTGAGGGTCGCGGAGGTGACCGTCGTTCGAAGCCGCCGTCGCTCTGACAGGCGCGGGCCCTCCGGTCACCGGGCTCAGAAGGGGGCGTCGGCAGCCGCCGAAGGATGGAACATCGGATACCGGCGCTCAGGCTTCACCGTGTATTCTCGCCCCGCGGGGGACGTCCACTCGAGAGTGCCCCCGCTGTCGGGCACTTGTCTCACCTGCCAGTTGCCGTGATGTTTGACCCGATGATGCCCGCGGCAGATCGGGGCGAGGTTGTCGAGCCCGGTCGTGCCACCGTCGGTCCACGCCAGCGTGTGGTCGATCTCGCACCTTGACGCCGGCATTCCGCACCCGGGAGCCATGCAGCGGTCGGCGCGCCACTTCACCAGCATCGCCAGCGCCGCGGGAGGCCGATACAGCTCGCGGCCGACCGACAGCACGGCACCGGTCTCGGGGTGGGTGAGGATGCGCATCCAGCCACCGTCACCGCCGCACAGTTCACGCGCGCGGTCGAGCGGGATCGGTCCGACGCCCTCGACCGATGCCGGAGCGAGGCCGGCATCGTCTCGCTCGCGGTCGTCGGCTGCGAGCAGCGCCAGGACGGGCACGGTCACGACCACGCTCGCGCGGATCCCCCGCGCACCGCGGTCGAGCGACGCGGTGTCGCCGTCGATGAGGAGGTCGCACAGCACGTCGGCGCGCACCTGATCGAGCGTGCGCGTCTCCTCCTCGTTCGTGATCATCGCCTTCGCCATAGCGGTCGTGCGCCCGAAGATCGCCTGCGCCTCGACGGCCGGAAGGTAGGCATGCAGCCACGCCATCGCATCCTCTGCGGGTTCGACGACGACCCGACGACGCGCGAGAGCCTCCTCGTGTCGTTCGGCCAGCGTGACCGAGCGGACGGTGTCTATCAGGCGCCGCAGCTTGCGGCGGAAGGAGCCGACCGGGTGATGCTCGGCGAGTCGAATCGCCTGCGGCACGAGGTCGCCCCGCAGTTCCGGTTCGACCTCTTCCATGAGGTCGACGAGGATCTCGGCGTGCCGCTCGGTCATCCGAGCGCCGCCGAGGGAATCGAGCACTTCCGGATAGCGCTCCACGAGTGCCGCTGCCTGCGCGATCATCTCGCCGGCGGCGTGCTCCGTGATGCGCAGGCCGGCGGCGAGTTCGAGGCGAACCCCGCGCTCGATCACGTCGGTCAATGCGCGCCCATGCACGGCGGCGTCTTCGAGCGCCTCGCGGCGCATCGCGTTGACTTGCAGCAGCCGCTGCGCCGCGAAGACCGCCATCATGTCGGCGACCTCGACGACACGGTCGAGCGCGTCCGGGATCGGGGCTCCCTCCCAACCCGCGTCGTCGTCCATGCCCTGAAACTACCGGTACCCTCGGACATTCGAACGATAGACTGCTCGCCCAGAACGCAGTGAGCATCGAAACTATGCAAGGCTACGAGTAGCCTCCGTCGTGGCGCCGGCGCGTCCGTTATCGTGCTGGGGTGCTTCCCCGTGACACGGCGAGACTTCGCTTCCGCCAGATGGCGCCGACGGACCTCGAGGCGATGGCAGGACTGCTGGGCGACCCCGAGGTCATGCGGTTCTACCCCGCGCCGAAGACCCCCGAAGAGGCCGCGGCGTGGATCGCGTGGAACCAGCGGAACTACGCCGAGCACGGCTACGGGCTGTGGATCATCGAGTCGCACGAGGGTGGGTTCGTCGGGGACTGCGGCCTCACGTGGCAGGAGGTGAACGGCGCGAGCAAGCTCGAAGTGGGATACCACGTCACCCCGGCCTGGCAGGGCCGCGGGATCGCCACGGAGGCCGCCGCAGCGTGCCGCGACCTCGCAGTCGAGCACATCGACGTGCGGGAGCTGATCGCCATCGTCCACCCCGACAACCGCGCATCCGAGCGGGTCGCCGAGAAGATCGGGATGCGTCGCGTCGACGACGATCACCCCGAGGGCCGTGCCCGCCGGATCGTCCTCAGCATGTCCGTATAGCACTCCGCCCCCTCCGTCCCGGCTGGGGAGGAGAGGGCGGATGGCGTCAGATCGTGCCGCGCTGGATCAGTACCAGCCGACCGACTGCGAGTGACCCCACGCGCCGCACGGGGTGCCGTAGCGACCCGAGATGTAGCCGAGACCCCACGCGATCTGGGTGGCGGGGTTGGTCTGCCAGTCGGCGCCGGCGCTGCCCATCTTGCTTCCGGGCAGGGCCTGGGGGATCCCGAATGCGCCGCTGCTCGCGTTGTACGCGCGGTAGTTCCAGCCGGACTCCTTGTTCCACAGTGAGACGAGGCAGCCGAACTGGTCGTCGCCCCAGCCGTAGCGGCTGAGCATCGAGCGGGCGGTCGCCTGCGCATCGGCCGGGCTGGTGCCGCCGACGGCACCGCCGGTGGCGAACACCGGGGCCGGAGCGGACGGCTGAGACGGGGACTGCGACTGCGCCTGCTCGGCGGCCCGGGCAGCGGCTGCCTCGGCGGCCGCCTTCGCCGCAGCCTCGGCCTTGGCCTTCGCCTCGGCCTCCTGCTTGGCCTTGAGCGCCTTGGCGGCGTCGAGCTTGCCGCGCAGTTCGGCGACGCGCTCGTCGACGGCGTCGGCCAGGACGGTGACGTCCTCGATGATCGAGGGCAGCATCAGCGTCGGGAGCGCCTTGGCGCCTTCGAGACGCTCGACCGCTGCCGCGAGCTCGACGGTGTCGACGGTGGTCTCGGCGTCTCCGATGTCGAGCTTCGAGGCTGTGATGTCGGTCGTCACCTGCGATGCCGCGGCGATCGAGGCATCCGCCGACTCGACGGTCGCCCGCGCAGCGGACAGCGCCTCGGCCTCAGCGGGAGACGGCGCGGCGGCCAGCGGCTGCGGCGCGGTGAACGAGGCGAGCGCGAACGAGGGAGTCGAGCCGGATGCCTCGGCCAGGCTGGTCGGCGTCGTCACGGTCATCCCCGCCGCGACGATCATGCCGAGCGACAGGCCGGCGACGGCCAGAACGGGTCGGCGGCGGAGGCGTCGCGCGGCGGCGCGGCTGTTGCGGCGGGCTGAATGGGCTGACGTGATCGAACGCATGAAACCGGTTTCGTATGGGGCAGAAGCGTCGACAGCGCGACGCGAAGGGTCCGTTCGGGCGGACACAAGTCCCCGAGTCTGCCCAGGCACCCTGGACGGTTCCGGTGCGTTACCTGAACGTTACATGGGAGGCCCCCGGCCGACGGAGGGTCGCAGGGCGCGGCTAACCTGGACGAATGCCTGCCGAGTCGACCCCTGGAAGCGCCCGCTCGCAGCTGGCCGCACTGGTCGCAGACGTCGCCGCCTCCGGGCCCGGTCATCAGGGGTTTCGGCAGTTCGCCGGGCTTGCAGCGACGCGCGATGCGCGCCCCGCGGCGGTGCTCATCCTGTTCGGGATCCTCGACGGTCACCTCAGCGATCACGACGCCGATGCGCGGGCCGTCTCGCGCGACCTCGACGTGCTGCTCCTCTCCCGCGCATCGACGCTCCGCTCGCACGCCGGCCAGGTCGCGTTCCCCGGCGGTCGCGTCGATCCGGCCGACGACGGGCCCATCGCCGCCGCCCTCCGCGAGGCGCGGGAAGAGACCGGCATCGACCCCGCCGGCGTCGAGGTGCTCGGCGCCCTCGAGGACATCCCGCTCGCGTACTCGCAGCACCTCGTGACGCCCGTGCTGGGCTGGTGGCGGCATCCCTCACCCATCCGGGTGGTCGACGAGGCCGAATCCTCCGCGGTCTTCCGTGCCCCCGTCGCCGACCTGCTCGACCCGGCCAACCGCGGCTCCACCGTCATCCGCCGCGACGGCCAGGTGTGGCGCGGACCGGGCTTCCTCGTGCCGCACGCCGACGGGCACCACCTCGTGTGGGGCTTCACGGGCATGGTGCTCGAGGGGCTCTTCGACCGCCTCGGCTGGACCGAGCCGTGGGATCGGAACCGCGAGCTGCCGCTCACCGGCCCGGGATTCGACGAATCCGAAGCGGCGTCCTGACGCGGGGTCTACGCTGGCCCACGTGCATCGGATCTACGGTCTGAGCTTCGCCAAGCTCTATCCGCTCTACGTCGCGAAGGTCGAGCGGAAGGGGCGGACGACCGCCGAACTCGACGAGATCATCGAATGGCTCACGGGCTTCGACGAGTCCGAACTGCGCGGTCACATCGACGCCGGCACCCCGCTGGACGAGTTCTTCGCGGCCGCGCGCATGAACCCGGCCGCCTCGCGCATCACCGGCGTCATCTGCGGCATGCGCGTCGAAGAGATCGACGAGCCGCTCATGCAGCAGATCCGCTACCTCGACAAGCTCGTCGACGAGCTGGCACGCGGCAAGGCGATGGAGAAGATCCTGCGGCAACCGGTGGCGTGATGACCGCCCGCGTCCTCACGAAAGATGAAGCGCGCCGCATCATCGTGCGCGCGCAGCTCCTCGACGCCGATCGGCCAGGAGATGTCGTCGAGGTCGCGGAACAGCTCGGCTACATCAAGATCGACCCGACTGCGGTGATCACGCCGTGCGAGCACACCGTGCTGTGGTCGCGCATCGGATGGTCCTACGAGGCGGGTCAGCTGCAGAAGGCGGTCGAGCTCGATCGGCTGCTGTTCGAGTTCGACGGCGCGTTCCGCCCGCTCAGCCTGCTGCCGCTCATGCTGCCCGCCATGCGCTCGTGGCCGCGGCGCGAGAGCAGCCGGCAATGGCTCGACGCGAACGCGACCTTCCGGGCCGACGTCCTCGCGCGCCTGCGCGCCGAGGGGCCGCTGTTCACGAGCGACATCCCCGACACCGCCCAGGTGGATCGCGCTCCCGACGGCTGGTACGGGCGCAACCAGGTGCCCCACATGCTCGACTTCCTCACCCGGCAGGGCGAGGTGGCCATCGTCGGACGCGACGGCAGGCACCGCCGCTGGGACCTCGCCGAGCGTGTCTACCCGGCCGGCATGCCCGAGTACAGCGAGGGTGAGGCGGCGGAGCTGCTCGCCGAGCGCCGTCTGCAGGCGGCCGGGCTCGCCAAGCAGAAGTCGCCGTGGTCGCTCATCGAGATGGCCGGCGAACCCGTGACCGTCGAGGGCAGCAAGTGGCGGTTCCGCGTGGACCCGGCAGCGCTCGCCGCCCTCGACGACGACGGCGACGACGACGGCGGACGCGTCGCGTTCCTCAACCCGTACGACAGCATGCTGTCCGACCGCCCGCGCCTGAGCGAGGTATTCGAGTTCGACTACGTGCTCGAGCAGTTCAAGCCCGCCGCGCAGCGCCGATACGGATACTTCGCGCATCCGATCCTGATGGGCGATCGATTCGTCGGGATGCTGGATGCCGAGGCCGACAGGAAGAACGGCGTGCTGCAGGTCAACGCGATCCACGAATTCCTCCCGTTCGAGACCGAGGAGCACGACATGGTGCGGGCGGAGCTCGACGAGCTGGGGGAGTGGCTCGGACTGCCGGTCACCGGTGTGCCCGAGCGCTGAGCGCGCAACGGGTGGGCGGCGCCCGCGGTGACGTCGCGGGGTCTGGATCGGGACAGGGACGGGTGCGCCGGATGCCGCGACCGCCGGGATGCCGCGACCGTCATGCGTGCGGCGAGGCGTGCCCAGCCAGTGCCGCGGCCAGCTCTGCGCGTGAGCCGATGCCGAGCTTGGCGTAGACCTTGCGGAGGTGGTACTCGATCGTCTTGGGACTGAGAAACAGTGCGGCCGCCGCCTCACGCGTCGTCCGTCCGTCGGCGAGCAGGAGACACACCTGCAGTTCCTGGGGCGTGAGGTCGCGCGTCGCATCCTCGCCGGGTGCGCGCACATGGACACCGGTCGCTGTCAGCTCGACGGCGGCGTGGTCGCGCCACAGCACCGCGCCGAGTTCCGCGAACGTGTCGAACGCGTCGCGCAGCGGTGGCCGGGCGTCCACCCGACGACCGGCCCGCCGCAGCCGCGACCCGTAGGCCAGGCGCGTGCGTGCGTCCTCGAACCGGTCGAGCGTCTGCGCGTGCCACTCCAGCGCGGACTCGAACCAGGACTCGAAGTCCTCGCCGGCGGCGAGCCCTCGGGCACGGTCGGCCCTCGCCCGCGCCCACGGCTGTCCCTTCGCCGCCGCCTGCGCGTGGAACCCCGCCGCGACGGCCAGGGCGCTGTCACGGCGGCCGATCCGCAGCAGGGCGTCGGTGAGCTCGGGCGCGGGGGAGAGGTCGGCGTCGTCGAGATCCAGCTCGCCGAGCAGCGTCATGAGTCCCTCGAACCGCTCCGTCGCCCCTGCCGCATTCCCGAGCGACAGCTCCAGATCACCGAGCGCGTGCGCGACCCACACCTCGCCGACGTGGATGTCGCGCGCAGCGCACAGCGTGTTGGCCTCCTCGCCGTGCGCGCGGCACGCGTCGGCCCGCCCGGCCCGGGCGTCCAGTCGAGTGAGACCCGCCAGCGACATCGCGCGCTCGGTGTCCTGCCCGGTCTCCGACGCGAGGCGGATCGACTCCGCGTAGTCCGCTTCGGCTCTCGCCCAGGCCGCGCCGGTCGTGGCCTCGTCGACCGCCACGTGGAAGAGCACGACAGGGAGCACGCCGACGTCGGCGGAGCCCCGCACCTCGTCGACGAGTGCGCGCAGCCGTGCGCCGCTGGACGCGTCGCGCAGGTACAGCGGAGCGAGCATCAGCCAGGCGAGCCGCCGCGGATCGCGTCGCAGCTCCGCGTCCGACTCGAGCAGCGGCACCGCCGCGCGGATGTCGTCCGCG
Organism: Microbacterium gallinarum; assembly: GCF_014837165.1. Taxonomy (GTDB): domain Bacteria; phylum Actinomycetota; class Actinomycetes; order Actinomycetales; family Microbacteriaceae; genus Microbacterium; species Microbacterium gallinarum. Next base: position 192,959 of record NZ_JACSPM010000002.1, on the reverse strand, counting down.
CCGCCGCGTCCGGCGAGCGTCCGTGCCATGCCGGACGCCATCAGCCCCAGTGCTCGGGACGTCGGGGTCGTCGCCGCCGGCAGCAGACCTGCGATGCGATCGGCGAGTGCCGCTGCGGTGCGGGCGTCGCCCAGGTAGAAGGTCGCGTGCACGGCGTCGGCCAGCGAGACGAGCGCCTCGTCTGGCGAGCGCTGCCGGTCCGCGGCCGCCATCAGCAGTTCCAGCGCCGCGCGCAGCGATCCCGTGCGCGCCGCGATGGCGGCACGGAGCCCGAGGTCATCCCCGCCCCCGGTCGCCCGGCCGTCCCGGATCCGTTCGTCGAGCAGACCGATCGCCCGGCCGCCGTCGCCGGCCGACCAGGCCGTGTCGGCCGCGCGGAGCAGCAGGGCGGCGCGCTCGTCCTCGCTCGGCGAGAGCTGCGCCGCGCGCTCGAACGCGCGGGAGGCGACGCCGTGGGCGCCGCGCGACACGGCGTTTCCGCCTGCTGCCGCCAGCAGCCCGGCGACCTCAGCGTCGGGGTGCCAGGTCGCCTCCGCCAGATGCCACGCGCGGCGGTCGGCATCGCCCTCCGGGGTGGCCGCAGCCGCGGCGCGGTGCGCCGCGTGGCGATCCTGCGCGGACGCCTCGGAGTACACGGCGGCGCGCAGCAGAGGGTGCCGGAACTCGACGCGTCCGGCCCGCAGCACGATGAATCCGCGATCCTCCGACTCTCCGAGCAAGGACGCGTCGACGCCGAGCCGGGCGCACGCGGCGGTGATGAGCCGGAGATCGGCGCCGCACACCGCGGCGACGAGCAGGACCATGCGGGGCTCGGCATCCAGCTCCGCCAACTGCCGGCCGAACGCACGCGTCACCGCCCGGGGCACCCGCAGCGGCAGGCCTGCGTCGACGCTCTCGACGACGTCGGTGTCGGCGGTGTGGAGCTCGAGCAGGGCGAGCGGATTGCCAGCCGTCGCACGGTGCAGCCGTCCGAGCTGCTCCTCGGTGATGCGCGGGCCGTCCGCCGTCCGCAGCAGCTGCTGCGCGGCGGCGAGGTCGAGTCCTCCGACGCGCAGCGCGGGGAGGCCGGCGACGACGTCATCGCCTTCGGGGGAGCGCACGCCGAAGAGCACCACGACCGGGTCGGCGGCGAGCCGGCGCGCGGCGAACACGAGCGCATTCGCCGAGGCCGGGTCGACGAGATGCAGGTCATCGACGACCGCGGCGACGGGACCGTCCTCCGCATAGCGGCACAGCAGGCTCAGCACCGCGGCTCCGACGGCGAAGCGGTCGCTCGCGTCCCCCCGATCAGGGTCGGCCTCATCCTCCGCGCCGTGGTCGCCGCGGGGCAGTGCGAGCGCGCCCGCGAGTGCATCGGCCTGCCGCGGCGGGATGCCGCCGAGTGAGCCCAGCGCCGGACGCAGCAGCTGCAGCAGCGCGGCGTAGGGGACCTCGCGCTCGGATTCGTGGCCGGTCGCGCGCAGCACGCGCGTCTCGGTCAGCCGCGAGACGGCGTCGTCGAGGAGGGCGGTCTTGCCGACGCCCGCCTCGCCGCAGATCGCGAGCACGCCGCTCGTCCCCAGGCGCGCGGCCGCCACGAGCCTGTCCAGCGCCTGCTGCTCGGCCTGCCGACCCACCAGCATGCCCCGATCCTACGAGGCCGCCGAACGACTAGGGGGGTCCCCGGATGCGGTCGCCGCGGGTCGGTTCCTACGGTCGAGGCATCCGCTGGTCTTCCATCTCGAACCGAAGGAGCAGGACCATGTCCACCATCACCGAACCGGCCGCGATCGACACCGACAAGCTCATGAGCTTCGTCTTCCGTGCCGTCGACGAGGTCGGCGCAACACTCAACGCCGCGCTCGTCGTCATGGGCGACAAGCTCGGCTACTACCGCGACCTCGCCGCCCACGGGCCGACGACCCCGGCGCAGCTCGCCGAGCGCACCGAGACCGCTGAGCCCTACGCGCGGGAGTGGCTCAATGCCCAGGCCGCGGGCGGGTACGTCGCCTACGACCCGGAGAGCAAGCGGTACACGCTGCCGCCCGAGCACGCGCTCGCGATGACCGATCCCGACAGCGCCGCGTTCCTCCCGGGCTTCTTCCAGATCGCACTCGGCACCGTGCACGACACCGCGCACATCGTCGAGGCGGCCCGCAGCGGCGCCGGCTACGGCTGGCATCAGCACGACACCGACGTGCACATCGGCTGCGAGCGCTTCTTCCGGCCGAGCTACCACGCCAACCTCGTGGACGCCTGGATCCCAGCGCTCGACGGGGTGCGCGAGAAGCTCGAGACCGGCGCGCTCGTCGCCGACGTCGGCTGCGGTCACGGTGCCTCGACCATCCTGCTCGCGCAGGCGTTCCCGAACTCGACGTTCGTCGGCTCGGACTATCACGCGGAGTCCATCGAGACGGCACGGGAGCGGGCGACGGCCGCCGGTGTGACGAACGTGCGATTCGAGGTCGCGTCTGCCCAGGAGTTCGGCGGCGCCGGATACGACCTGGTGGCGATGTTCGACTGCCTCCACGACATGGGCGATCCTGTGGGTGCGGCCCGTCACGTGCGCGAGGCGATCGCCGACGACGGAACGTGGATGATCGTCGAGCCGATGGCCGGCGACCACGTCGAGGACAACCTCAACCCGGTCGGCCGCGCCTACTACGGGTTCTCGACGCTGCTGTGCACGCCGTCGTCACTGTCGCAGGACGTCGGGCTCGCGCTCGGAACGCAGGCCGGACCGGCGCGCATCCGCGATATCGCGTCGGCGGGCGGGTTCACCCGGTTCCGCAGCGTCGCCGAGACGCCGTTCAATCGAGTCATCGAAGCTCGGCCCTGACGACCGGGGGCGGGCAGGAGCAGACTGGGGCCATGGCCATGGCGGGTCGCAGCCACACGTGGGTCCGGGCGCAGCGCCGTCCGCGGCGGGCGCTGTTCCTGTCCTCCCCGATCGGGCTCGGTCATGCCCGGCGTGATGTCGCGATCGCGCAGGAGCTGCGGCGCCTGCAGCCTGACCTGCAGATCGACTGGCTGGCGCAGCATCCGGTCACACGCGTCCTGGCCGAAGCCGGAGAGCCGGTCCACCCGGCATCCGCCTTCCTCGCGAACGAATCGGCCCACATCGAGGACGAGTCCGCCGATCACGACCTGCACGCGTTCCAGGCGATCCGCCGCATGGACGAGATCCTCGTGAACAACTTCATGGTCTTCAACGACGTGGTCGACGAGCCGTACTACGACCTGGTGATCGGCGACGAGGCGTGGGACGTCGACTACTTCCTCCATGAGAATCCCGAGCTCAAGCGATTCGCGTTCGCGTGGATGACGGACTTCGTGGGCTGGCTGCCGATGCCGGAGGGCGGGGAAGCCGAGGCCGCCCTCACGGCGGACTACAACGCCGAGATGCTCGAGTAGCGCGCGCGCTACCGCCGGCTGCGGGATCGGTCGATCTTCGTGGGCAACCCCGATGACGTCGTCGACGAGCCGTTCGGCGATGGCCTTCCCCGTATCCGCGAGTGGACCGAAGCGCAGTTCGACTTCGCCGGCTACGTGACGGGGTTCGAGCCGCCCTCCGCCGAGCAGCGTGCCTCCGTACGGCGACGACTCGGCATCGGTGCCGACGAGCTCCTGTGCGTCGTCACGGTGGGCGGCTCCGGCGTGGGGCGCGCGCTGCTCCATCGAGTGATGGACGCGATTCCCGCGGCGCGTCGCCTCCGCTCCGAGCTGCGGTTCCTCGTGGTGACCGGGCCGCGGATCGATCCCGCCGAGCTGCCGCGCCGGCGCGGCGCGTCCGTGCGCGGCTTCGTTCCCGACCTCTACCTCGCGCTCGCCGCGTGCGACGTCGCCGTCGTGCAGGGCGGTCTGACGACCTGCATGGAGCTCGCCGCCGCCCGGCGGCCGTTCCTCTACGTCCCGCTCGAGAACCACTTCGAGCAGAACTTCCACGTGCGGCGCCGCCTCGACAACTACGGCGCCGGCCGGTGCGTGCGCTACGCCGAGGCGAGTGACCCCGAGGCGCTCGCCGCCGCACTCGTGGCGGAACTCGGCCGTGAGGTGGCGTATCGGCCCGTCGAGACGGACGGCGCCGTGCGCGCTGCGACGATGCTCTCGGAGCTGCTCTGATGCGTGCGCTCCAGCCCACGGCCACCGGGTCCGTCGACAATGACGGCCTGGCGGTGCACTACGAGGTGTACGGCGACGGGTCGCCCACGGTGTACCTGCTGATGCCCGACGTCATCGTGCACAGCCGGGCGTGGAAGGCGCAGATCCCGTTCCTGGCCCGCCACTTCCGCGTGGTGGTGAGCGACCCTCCCGGCAACGGACACAGCAGCACCCCCGTGTCGCCCCGTCAGATGGACGACACCGTGCAGATCGCCGGCCAGTGGGCCGTGCTCGATGCCATCCGCGCCGACCAGGCCGTCCTGGTCGGGCTGTGCACCGGTGCCGGCCACGCGCTGATCATGGCGGGGGAGCGCCCCGAGCGCGTGCTCGGGGCGTGCGCCATCAATCCCGGTGTGCGGCTGACCGAGCCGCTTCCGCATCGCATCGAGTTCGACTTCGACGAGGAGCGGGAGTCATACGAGGGCTGGCAGAAGCAGAATCGCCACTACTGGAAGCAGGACTGGCGGGACTGGTCGGAGTTCTTCTTCGGCGAGATGTTCCCGGAGCCGCACTCGACCAAGCAGGTGGAGGACTGCGTGGAGTGGTCGATGGGGTCGGGTGCCGAGATGCTGCTGCTCGAGTACGCATCGGCGTACCGGGCGCAGGACATCCCCACGTCCCGTGCCATCTGCGACGCCGTGCGGTGCCCGGTGCTCGTGATCACGGGTTCGCTCGACATGTGCCAGAACCCCCGACGCGGGCCGATCGCCGCTGAACTCACCGGTGGTGAGCTCGTCGTGATCGAGGGCGGCGGTCATCTGCCCCAGGCGCGGGATCCGGTGAAGGTCAATCTGCTGCTGCGCGACTTCGTGCGGAGGGTGGGCGGAGCCGCGGTGACGTCGTAGGGTCTGGATATGGACAGGGCCGTTCCGAACCTCCCCTCGCGCGACTTCGACGCCACAGCGGCGTTCTACGCCGGCTTCGGGTTCGAGGCGACATACCGCGACGGAGGGTGGATGATCCTCGGCAGAGGCGGCATCGTTCTCGAGTTCTTCCTCGCCCCCGAGCACGACCCGTACGAGAGCTGGTTCATGACGAGCATCCGCGTGTCGGATCTCGACCGCCTCTACGCCGACGTCCGCGCGAGCGGGGTGCCTGAGAAGACGGTCGGCATCCCGCGGCTGATCCCGGTGTCGCTCCAGGAGTGGGGCCAGCGGGCCGGTTACCTCATCGACCCCGACGGCACACAGCTGCACCTCATCGAGGAGGACGGCTCGCGCTAGGCGCGCGTGCCCACCCAGCCGAGCGCCGGGGCGACCTGCGTCGCGAACGTCTCGACGACCCGCAGGTTGAACTCGACGCCCAGCTGGCTGGGGATGGTGAGCATCAGGGTGTCGGCGGCCTGGATCGCGGCGTCGTCCTTGAGCTGCTCGATGAGCACGTCGGGCTCGGCGGCGTACGTCTTGCCGAACGTCGAGCGGATGCCGTCGATGACGCCGATCTGATCGCCGTCCTGGCGTCCGCCGAAGTAGAGGTGGTCCTCCGCCGTGACGAGGGGGAAGATCGAGCGGCTCACCGACACGCGGGGCTCGCCGGCATGACCGGCCTCGCGCCAGGCTGCCCGGAACGCGTCGATCTGCTCCGCCTGCAGGATGTCGAAGGGGCGCCCGTCGGCCGAGGTCAGCAGCGTCGACGACATGAGGTTCACGCCGACGCGCCCCGCCCACTCGGCCGAGTCGCGGTTGCCCGCTCCCCACCACACGCGCGAGCGCAGCCCGGGGGAGTGCGGCTCGATGCGCTGCAGCCCCGTCGCTCCGGTGCCGAACGGCGACGAGGCATCCCGCTCCGCCAATCCCTCGCCCGCGGTGGCGCGCAGGAACAGGTCGAAGTGCTCGCGTGCGAGGTCCGCGCCGCGAGGGTCGTCGGAGCCGGTGTAGCCGAACGCCTCGTAGCCGCGGACGACCGTCTCGGGTGACCCTCTGCTCACACCGAGGGCGAGCCGGCCGCCGGAGATCAGGTCGACGGATGCCGCTTCCTCCGCCAGATACAGCGGGTTCTCGTAGCGCATGTCGATGACCCCGGTTCCGACCTCGATGCGCTCGGTGCGGGCGGCGATGGCGGCGAGCAGCGGCATCGGCGACGACTGCTGGCGTGCGAAGTGGTGCACGCGGAAGTAGGCGCCGTCGACGCCGAGATCGTCCATGCCCTGCGCAAGATCGATCGCCTGCAGCATCGAATCGGCCGCGGTGAGCTGACGGCCGCCGCCGAGCGGGCCGTAGTGACCGAAGGAGAGGGTTCCGAAGCGCTTCATGCCTGCGTGCAACCGTACGCCTGCGGCATCCATTCCGGTGAATGAATAGGCGTCGATCTCGACCGATGCGGGGGCCGGATGCGTCGGCCTTCACGGCCGCGTGCGGCCCCGACGTGCCTACGATGGCAGAAGCGGATGCGATGGGAGGCGAAGCGATGGTGCAGGTCCGTGTGGCGGGCGTCGCCCTCGACGCCACGGGGCAGCATGTCGTGCTGCTCAAGCCCATCGACGAGATCCCCGGCGACGGCCAGGTGCTCCCTATCTGGATCGGGCAGCTCGAGGCGACCTCGATCCTCGTTGCGATCGAGCAGGCGCCCGTGCCGCGCCCGCTCGCACACGACCTCATGCGCTCGCTGATCGAGACTCTCGGTGCCGAGGTCACGCGCGTCGAGGTGACGCGCATCGACGACGGCACCTTCTATGCCGAGGTCACTCTGTCGACGGCGCTCGGCGACCGCGTGGTCGACGCCCGGCCGTCCGACGCCGTGGCGCTCGCCACCCGCGTCGGGGCGGGGATCTGGGTGGCGGACCCGGTGATGGACGAGGCCGGCGTGCCCGACGTGCTCACCGAGACCGACGCAGCCGAGAGCCTGGACGAGTTCAAACGCTTCCTCGACGACGTCGAGCCCGAGGACTTCGAAGGCTGAGTCTCGCGACGGTCGCTCCGCGGCAGCCTGTCAAGCCCCTCCGTGCGCCCTGCCGCCTCCCCTAGATTCGGCGGCGGGGAGAGGAGTCTCACATGACCACGGCACGAGAGATCATGACGCCGGACCCGCGGTGCATCGGCGAGTCGGAGAGCCTGCAGGAGGCGGCGCGACTGATGGCGGAACTGGATGTCGGCGCCCTGCCGATCTGCGGGGCGGACGGCAAGCTCCGGGGGATGCTCACCGACCGCGACATCGTCGTCAAGTGCGTCGCGCGCGGGGGGCGGCCGGCGATCGAAACTGCGGGACTGCTCGCCGAGCGGACGCTGGTGCTGGCGCGGGCCGACGACGACATCCGCGACGTCCTGAGGTCGATGGAGCAACACCAGGTGCGTCGGGTGCCCGTGCTCGACGGCGACGAGCTCGTGGGCATCATCAGCCAGGCCGACATCGCCCTGACGATGTCGTCCACGCAGACCGGCGAGGCCGTCGAGGCCATCTCCGAGTGACCCGGGCGGTCAGCCCTTCAGCCCGCCGGCGCTGAGCCCCTGGATGACCTGCTTCTGCGCGACGAAGAACATGAGGATCATCGGGACCGTCGCCCCTGCGCGGCTCGATTCATCGCCCGCGCGAAAGCACATGAGGCCTCAACACACAACCCCCTCGGGCGTCTGAGCGAGGTTGCTTTCAATGGAGAACCTCCACCGGCCCCGCGGTGGAGGTCGAAGGGAAGGGAGACCCCATGTCACAGGGTTATGCAGCCGGAGGTGCCGACCCCTACGTCGCCGATTCCGGTCAGGAGTCGAGCACCGTGGACACCGCGAAGCACGAAGCCGGTGAGGTGAAGGATGTCGCGACCGGCGCTGTGAAGGATGTCGCCGCAACCGCCAAGCACGAAGCCGGCGGAGTGGCCCGCGAGACGAAGCACCAGGCGCGAGCCCTCCTCGACCAGGGCCGCCAAGAGCTCCGTGACCAGGCGTCCAAGCAGCAGCAGCGTCTGGCGTCCGGCCTCACTTCGGTCGGCGACCAGCTCGGATCGATGGCGGCGGGATCGCAGACGTCGGGCGTCGCGGCGGACCTGGTGCAGCAGGCATCCGACCGTGTCGGCGCCGTGGGTTCGTGGTTCGCCGAGCGCGACCCGGCCATGGTCCTCACCGAGGTCAAGGCGTTCGCGCGCCGTCGTCCCGGCGTGTTCATCACCGCGGGCGTCGTCGCTGGAATCGTCGTGGGACGACTGGCGCGCGCTCTCACCTCGAACGCCGGCCAGGCGTCGGGCAACGGTTCGGGCTCGGGCTCGGTGGGAACCGCACGACCGGCACTGCCGGCGTCCACCGGCTACGACGCCGCAGCCGGTCTCGGTGTCTCCGGCGGAAACGGCACGACCGGCTCGACGGGCATGCCCGGTGCAACCGGTGCGGGAACCGCTCCGGTGGGTGGGGGCCCGACCGACACCCCGATGGGCGATACCGCGATGGACGCCACCGAGGCGGATGCGCCGATCTACTCGCAGTCCGCCGCGCGCTTCGATGGCAACGGAATGGAGGGCACCGATGAGCGATCAGACTCCCTCTGAGCAGCGCGCCGCGACGGCCTCGCTCGGCGAACTGCTGGGCGAGGTGACGCGAGACCTGTCGACGCTCATGCGCCAGGAGGTCGCGCTCGCCAAGGCGGAGCTGAAGGAGACCGCGACGACGACCGCGAAGGGTGCGGGTCTGCTCGGCGGGGCGGGGTATGCGGCGGCGATGGCCGTGCTGTTCCTGTCGATCGCCGCCTGGGCGGGCCTCGCGAACCTCATCGGCGGCGGCTGGTCCGGGCTGGTCGTCGCGGTGGTGTGGGCCATCATCGCGGCCGTGCTCTACTCCGTCGGCCGCAAGCAGATGAAGCAGGTGAAGGGCGCCCCGCAGACCGTCGAGACGCTCGAGGAGATTCCGCAGGCATTCAAGAGAAACAAGGAGAACCGATGACTGATTCACCCGACGTGATCCGCGCCGACATCGAGCGGACGCGAGAAGAACTGGGAGCTGACGTCGACGCGCTCGCCGACAAGGTCACGCCCTCCAAGATCGTGGGCCGCCAGACCGACAAGGTGCGCGGCGCCTTCGGCTCGCTCCGCGACCGCGTGATGGGCGTGGCGGACGATGCCGGGTCATCGGCGTCCGACATGGCGCACGACGTGGCCCACGGCGCGGCGGATGTCGCCCGCGACGTGAAGGCGAAGGCCGAGGGGAACCCGTTGGCGGTGGGACTCATCGCCTTCGGCGTGGGGCTGGTCGCAGCATCCCTCATCCCTGCGTCCGACCGTGAGAAGCAGCTCGCCGAATCCGTGAAGGAGCAGGCGCAGCCACTCGTCGACGAGGTGAGCTCGGTCGCCAAGGAAGTCGCCTCCGACCTGAAGGAGCCGGCCCGACAGGCCGCCACTGCCGTCAAGGACAGCGCCCAGGGCGCGTTCGACACGGTGAAGGCCGAGGCGACGGATCAAGCCGACACGGTCGCCGACCGTGCGAAAGTCGCGCGAGACACCGTCTCCGGCGTCTGAGGCCAGCCGATGCGGGTGCGGGGCGGACGTCGGTCCGCTCCGCACCCTCACCGCGAACGGAAGGGGTGACCGATGTCACGCAACGTGAGAGAGCTGCGCTGCACACCCGAGGATGTCTTCCGCGTGCTGGGCGACGGCTGGCTGTATCCGTCGTGGGTGGTGGGGGCGTCACGCATGCGCGACGTCGATGACGCCTGGCCTGCCGCAGGAGCTGAGCTGCACCACTCGTTCGGCACGTGGCCGCTGCTGATCGACGACAAGACGGTCGTCGAGGCGTGCGACCCGCCGCGGCGGCTCGTACTCCGTGCGCGCGGCTGGCCCATCGGCGAGGCGAGGGTCACGATCGACGTCAAGCCCCGGGGTGACCGGTGCGTCGTGCGCATCCAGGAGGAGGCCGTCGCGGGCCCCGGCCGATTCGTTCCGGACGCGATCATGGACGTGCTGCTGCACTGGCGCAACACCGAGACGCTCCACCGGCTGGCGTACCTCGCCGAAGGCATCGCTGCCCGCACGCCGGGCGAGACCGCCGCCGAGCAGGAGATCGGCGCCGACGCCGGTTCGTCATGAGCGCAGCGGCCGCCGGTAGTACGGAGTGCGACGCCGTCGTGGTCGGCGCGGGACCGAACGGTCTCGCCGCCGCCGTCACGCTCGCCCGGGCGGGCCTCAGCGTGCGCGTGTACGAGCGCGCGGATCAGGCGGGCGGCGGGGCATCGACACGCGAGCTGACGCTCCCCGGACACCGGCACGACGTGTGCTCGGCCGTGCACCCGATGGCCTTCGAGTCGCGCTTCTTCCGCGAGTTCGGCCTGCGGTCGCGCGTGCGCTTCGTCACGCCCGACCTGTCGTTCGCGCATCCGCTCGACGGGGGCAGGGCGGCGCTCGCCCACCGCGACCTGACGCGCACGCGCGACGGCCTGGGTCGGGACGGACGAGCGTACGAGCGGCTGATGCGTCCGCTGGCCGAGAGGGCGACGAGCGTCGCCGAGTTCACCGGGTCGTCTCTGCTCGCCGTTCCGCCGGACATCCCGACTGCTGCGGCCTTCGGCGTGCGCGCGCTCGAGCAGGGTTCGCTCGCGTGGGGCGCCAGATTCCGGGAGGATGCGGCGCCGGCGATGCTCACCGGCGTCGCGGCGCACACGATCCTGCCGCAGCCGAGCATCGCGGCGGCCGGGGCGGGTCTCGCGCTCACCGCGTACGCCCACGCCCGCGGCTGGCCGATCCCGGTCGGTGGCAGCCAGGCGATCGTCGACGCGATGGTGGACGATCTGCGCGCCCACGGCGGGGAGGTGGTGCTGGATCACGAGGTGCGGTCGCTGCGCGAGCTGCCCCGTGCCCGGGCCACGCTGCTCGACGTCACACCCCGCGCGTTCCTCCGCATGGCAGGGGAGGCGATGCCCGTCGGCTACCGCCACGCCCTCGAGGGGTTCCGCTACGGCGGGGGCGTCGCGAAGATCGACTTCGTCCTGAGCGGCCCCGTGCCCTGGTCCAACGCCGAGGTGCGCCATGCCGGAACCGTGCACGTCGGAGGAACCCGGGCCGAGGTGGCGGAGGCCGAGAACGCGGTGAACGCGGGGAGGCTGCCCGAGCGACCGTACGTGCTCGTCTCACAGCCGTCGGTGTTCGACGGAACGCGTGCGCCGGCCGGCCATCACACGCTGTGGACCTACACCCACGTACCGGGGGGAAGCGTGGCTGATCGTCGCGAGGCGGTCATCGCGCAGATCGAGCGGTTCGCACCCGGCTTCCGCGACATCATCCTCGCGACCAGTTCGCGGACCGCGCTGGACGTGGAGCGCCACAACCCGAACTACCCGGGCGGCGACATCGCCGCGGGTGCGCCGACGCTGTGGCAGATCATCCGTCGGCCCGTGCTCACACCCGACCCGTGGCGCACGCCGCTTCCCGGGGTCTACCTCGCGGGTGCCTCGGCGGTGCCCGGCCCCGGCGTGCACGGCCTCGCAGGATGGTTCGCCGCCCGCAGTGCGCTGCGCCATGAGTTCGGCACGCGGATGCTGCCGGACCTCAGTCCCCGGAAGGAGATGACGTGAACGTCGAAGGACAGGTCGTCGTGATCACGGGGGCGTCGAGCGGCATCGGCCGCGCCACGGCCCGCGCCTACGCGCGGCGCGGTGCCCGGCTCGTGCTCGCGTCGCGGAGCGCTCCCGCTCTGGAGACGGTGGCCGAGGAGTGCCGCGCCCACGGCGTCGAGGTGCTCGTCGTCCCGACGGACGTGACCGCAGAGCGCGAGGTTCGGGCGCTGGCTGCGGCGGCCGCAGGGGAGTACGGCCGCATCGACGTCTGGGTCGGCAACGCCGGGCTGTTCAGTTACGGCGGATTCGAGGAGACGCCAGCGGGGGTGTTCCGCGAGGTCGTCGAGGCGAACCTGATGGGACAGGTCCACGGTGCGCGCGCCGTGCTTCCGTACTTCCGGCGGCAGGGCAGCGGTGCACTCGTGCTCGTCGGCTCGCTCTACTCGCGCGTCAGCTCGCCGCTCCTCGCGCCGTACATCACGAGCAAGTGGGGGATGCTGGGGTTCGCCGAGGTGCTCCGTGCGGAGCTGCGGGGGTCTGGGATCCGCGTCAAGGTGGTCCTCCCGTCGACGATCGACACCCCGATCTACCAGCACGCGGCGAACGTCACCCGTCGCGCCGTCCATCCGATGCCACCGGCATCGTCGCCGGACCGGGTCGCCCGGGCCATCGTGCGCGCACCGGCACGGCGGCGCTTCGCGACGTCGGTCGGGCTGCTGCAGCGCATCGTCGTGCCGGTGCATCGCGCGTCGCCGTGGGCCTATGACTCGCTGACCCGATTCGTCAAGAAGGCGATCGAGTTGCGGGGCGAGGCACCGCTGAGCGACGGCACCGTCTTCCGCGCACCGGCCGAGGCCTCGCCTGTCACGGGGGGATGGCGATCGCGCACCGGCCGGCTGCTGGTGGTGGGCGCGGGGGTGCTGCTCCTCACGGCCGGAGCCGCGCGGAGGCGGGCGATCCGGAGCTGACGGTCGTGGCTGCGACTGTGGCGACCACTGCCGCCCTCACCTTCTCCAGGAAGGCGGCGATGACCCGCGCTTCCTGCGCCGGCAGCCGCGCCGCGAGGTCGCGGAGCTGAGTCGTCAGCGGATCGAGGTGGTCCGGGTCGGCGGTCCGATCGAACGGCCGCACCAGCTTCTTCCGGCGGTCGCGAGGATGAGGCTCGACGTGAACCATGCCGCGGGCGACGAGCCGGTCGATGAGCGCCGTGCCCGCAGCCGGCGAGAGGTGCACGGCGTTGGCGACCATCGTCGGAGTCACCTCGTCGGTGTCGACGCTCTCGAGGAGGAACCGCATGGCGGCGCGATCCGTCTCGGTCAGGCCCGACTCGTGTTGGCGGCGCCGCGCCAGACGCGCCTCGGCGAGACGGAGCTGCTCCAGCACATCGGCGACATCGGGTGCGTCTTCGGACGCCGGCTGCGGGGACGGCCCGGTGGTCTGCGTCATGACATGCCCCAATCGTGTCTCGTCGATTATGCCTCATCGACGTCGAATAGTTCAATGAAAGATATCTCACTGTTTAAATATTCGGTCTCGAAGTATCATGGATCGGAACCAGAACGGATGGTCGAACCATGGCGAAACTCTTCTACGGCTCCCAGCCGGCGCCCATCGAGATCCCCGATCTCCTGCTCGCACATGTCAAAGTGGTCATCGCCACGAAGCTGCGGCGCAGCGAGAGCTTCATGATGTCGTGGGCTCACGCCGACGGCTCCGGTCGCTCGTCGATCTGGGTGCAGCCCTCGATACCGATGCGGTTCGTGTTCGAATCGGCCGACGCCCCTCAGCTCGACCGGGCGCTCCTCGCATCGCTCGCCGTGGCCGCCAGTTCGAACAACGGACTCGTCCTTCACCTCGACGACCTCGGTCGGCACGAGGCCGACGCCTCCGCACCTGCCGCAGTGCCCGCCTCGTCCGAGGAGTCCGAGCGAGTGCTGACCGCGGCCTGACCAGCCGTCGGCCGTCGCCCCGGCGACGAGCTGCAAAGACGGGCTGCAAGACGACCTGCAGAAGAGTCGCCGTCTGCGGCAGCGCGCGCGGGATGTCAACCCCCGCGCGGGGCGGCCCTCCCGTGCCCAGAATCGAGGGGTGCCCCACCTCGGGGATCTGCGAGCGACGCCCGCGGCGACGGGCCGAGAGGACGGGACCATGAAGGCGCTGACGTGGCAGGGACGACGCGAGGTGACCGTCGAGAACGTGCCCGATCCCCGGATCGAAGAGCCCACCGACGCGATCATCCGGATCACCTCGACCGCCATCTGCGGCTCCGACCTCCACCTCTATGAGCTCTTCGGGCCCTTCATCGACAAGGGCGACGTCCTCGGGCACGAGCCGATGGGCGTCGTGGTGGAGGTGGGTGACGCCGTCACGCAGCTCGCCGTCGGCGACCGCGTCGTCATCCCCTTCAACATCGCGTGCGGGCATTGCTTCATGTGCCTGCGCGGACTGCAGTCGCAGTGCGAGACCACGCAGGTGCGGGAGTACGGCAGCGGCGCCGCCCTGTTCGGCTACACCAAGCTCTACGGCCAGGTGCCGGGCGGCCAGGCCGAATATCTGCGCGTCCCGCTCGCCGACCACAACCACATCCGCGTCGGCGACGGCCTTCCCGACGATCGCTACCTGTTCCTCAGCGACATCCTTCCCACGGCGTGGCAGGGACTCCAGTACGCCCACGTGCCCGACGGCGGGACGGTGGCGGTCATGGGGCTGGGGCCGGTCGGCCAGTTCGTCGCCCGTGCGGGCGTGCACCTCGGGTACCGCGTCCTCGCCGTCGATCCGGTGCCCGAGCGCCGGGCGATGGCCGAGCGCCACGGTGCGTCGACCTTCGACCTGACCGACGACATCGTCGCCGAGCTGCGCGAGCTCACCGAGGGGCGCGGCGCCGACGCCGTCGTCGATGCCGTCGGCCTCGAGGCCCACGGCGACCCGATGATCGCGTTCGCCCAGCGCGCGGCGGGGATGCTGCCGGATCCACTCGCCCGAAAGGTGATGGACACCGCGGGCATGGACCGGCTCGCCGCCGTCTACGCCTCGATCGACCTCGTGCGTCGCGGCGGCACGGTCTCGATCAGCGGCGTCTACGCGGGCGACGCCGACATCCTGCCGATGAAGACCATGTTCGACAAGCAGATCTCGCTGCGGATGGGGCAGTGCAACGTGAAGCGGTGGGTGGATGCGCTCCTCCCGCTTGTCGAGGATCCGGCCGACCCGCTCGGCGTCATGGATCTCACCACCCATCGGGTGCCGCTGACCGATGCGCCGCTGATGTACAAGACGTTCCAGAAGAAGGAGGACGGATGCATCAAGGTCGTGCTCCAGCCGTGAGCGGGCACGCGGCATCCGATTCCCCCTCATGGCACGCATCGGCACCTCGGGCTGGAGCTACGACCACTGGAAGGACGTGCTCTACCCTCCGCGGCTGCCCGCCGGCGCACGGCTCGAGACGTATGTCCGGGAGTTCGACACCGTCGAGCTGAACGCCTCGTTCTATCGCTGGCCGCCGCCGGCGCGGTTCGCGTCGTGGCGCGAGCGGCTGCCGCCGAACTTCGAGATGGCGGTCAAGGCACCGCGCGGACTGACCCATGCCCGACGGCTGCTGCATCCGGAGGCGTGGATCGAGCGCATCGAGGCCGGCCTGCACGAACTGGGCGTTCGCCGCGGTCCGCTGCTCATCCAGCTGCACCCGTCGCACCAGCGGGACGACGCCCGCCTCGACTGGTTCCTGCGGCACCTGCCCGCGTGGGTGCGGCCGGTGGTCGAGTTCCGCCACGACTCGTGGGCGACGGAGGACGTCTTCCGGCTGCTCGAGCATCGGGGCGCGGGCTACTGCGTCATGAGCGGCGCGCGGCTGCCGTGCATCCTGCGGGCCACCGCCCCCATCGTCTACGTGCGGCTGCACGGGCCGGATCAGGAGCACCTCTACGGCGGCTCCTACTCCGACGACGACCTCTCGTGGTGGGCCGCACGCATTCGTGAATGGGAGGGATCGGGACACTCGGTCTACACGTACTTCAACAACGACGGTGAAGGTCACGCTGTGCGCAACGCCCGCACTCTGCGCGCGATGCTCGGCAGCTGACGTCGGTGAGACGGGCTCCCGGCTGGGGTCGCGCGCACCGCGACCCCTTTGACCTCCCAGGCCTGTCACCTAAACTCCACTGGAGTATTCCCCCCGAAGTACGGCGCTGTCTTCCCCCGGGACGACGCCGTATCCCCGATGCGGGCCCCCACCCGCCGTTCATCGGAGTGCCATTGGTCCGAGTTCAGCCGTCTACGCCCCCCGGTGCGGCGCCCACGCGCGCCGCCGTCCGCGCGGCGCAGCAGAAGAAGCGCTCGCTGATCCTGGTGGGCGTCATCCTGCTCCTGGTCGTCGCCCTCGTCGCCGTGCTGGGCGTCATCTTCGTGCGCGGGTTCCCCGGCGCGTCCGCACAGCAGCCCACGTCCGGGGGCGAGTGCCTCCCCGCGTCGCTGCGCATCACCGCCGACCCGGCCGTCGCCAAGGCGCTCGAGTCGATCGTCGCCGATCTCACCGGGCCGCGCTCCGACTGCCCCGAGGTGTCGATCCGGGCCGAGGACAGCGCGGTCACCGCCGCAGCGATCACCGAGGGCACGGCGCCCGACTTCGACGTGTGGGTGCCCGACTCCGCGATGTGGCCCGCGCGGGCGACCGGCATGGCAGAGCTTCGAGAAGTCCATCCCGCGGACCTCGTCGTCATCGGCACGGTGGCCAGCACGCCGGTGGTCTTCGCGACGACGGAGGACACCGCGACCGCGCTCGAGTCCGAGGGAGCCGGATTCGCGAGCCTCGCCGGCGGAACGGTGTCGGCGGTCCTGCCGGACCCAGCGGCGGTGGCCGGCAGTTCGGCGGCGCTGCTCGCGCTGCAGACCGCCGTCGGCGGCGATGCGCGGGTCTTCACGGCGCTGGCGCTCGGCCTCGAGCGGGGTGTCGTCGCCACGGCCGCAGACGCGCTCGCCGCGGCATCCGCTGCCACCACTCCGACCATCGCGGTGACGACCGAGCAGGCCCTCCTCGCGTACGGAACCGCCGCTGATGCTCCGCTCGTGCCGGTGTTCCCCGCCGACGTGACGCCTGCCGTGAGCATGCCGCTCGTGACTCTCGGCGACGCGACCGTCGATACGCTCGAGGCCGTCGACGTGCTGTCCGAGGCGGTGGCCGGTGCGTCGGAGCGGCTCGCCGAGTACGGACTGCGCGACGCCGCCGGCAACGCGGCGGGTGCCGCGGACGGCGATGCCGCGGTGGTGGCGGCCGACCCTGCCGACGGTGCGAACCAGGCCGAGGCGCTGCGCACGTGGCAGATGCTCACCGCACCGTCGCGCATGATCGCGCTCAACGACGTCTCCGGATCCATGAACCAGCCCGCGACCGCCGACATGCGCCGCATCGACCTGTTCGAGCAGGCCGCTGTCCGTGCCATCAACTCGCTCTCGGACGACTCCTCGATCGCGAACTGGGTGTTCTCCAGCCGTCGCATCGGCGGCCAGGACTGGCAGGAGATCGTGCCGTTCGGCGAGCTGGGCGACCCGGCGCACAAGCAGCGCATGATCGACTCCGCGAACGGACTCGACAGCCTCGTCGGCGGGGGCACCGGCCTCTACGACAGCGTTCTCGCCGCCGTGACCTACCTGCGCGAGACGTACGTCGCGGGCCAGGTCAACCTCGTGCTGCTCAATACCGACGGCTTCAACGAAGACGACGAGGGCCTCGACCTGCCGGGTCTGCTCGCCGAACTGGAGAAGCTGCGGGATCCGGCGAAGCCGGTCGCGGTGATCGCGATCGGCTACGGTCCCGACACCGACCAGGCCGCGCTGGAGCAGATCGCGGCGGCCACGGACGGCGCGGCCTATCAGGCGCTCAAGCCGACCGACATCGGCACGGTGCTGATCGACGCGGTGACGCAGCGCGGCTGCCGCCCGAACTGCGGGTAGATCGAGAGCGGATGCCGCGACCGCGGGGTCGCCGTGTCAGTGGCGCCGCGCGGCGCGGTGCAGCAGGAGGGCCGCCACGCCGCCGAGGACGAGCATCGCGCCGATCGCCGGCCAGCCCGCCGGCAGGCCCGCTCGAACGTCAGTCACGGACATCGGAGGATGCGACGTGGTGGATGATCCTTTCCGTCACCTCGGACATGCCGGGGTAGGGGAACGGGTGACCGGCGCCTTCCAGCCACATCCCGGAGGCGGACGGGATGGCGGCGGCGAGCCGGCGGCCGTGTCCGATCGGCAGGAAGCTGTCGTCTTCGCCGTGGATCACGAGCGTGGGCGCGGTGATAGCGCCCAGGAAGGGATATCGCGAGCGGGTGACGGTGACGGCGGTGTGATGCTGCCTCAGTGCACCCAGGTTGAACCCGCCCCGCTCGCGGCGGTCGTAGAGCACGATCCTGGTCCACGCCTCCACGTCGACCGGCTCATCCCCGCCCTGCGCGACCAGGCCCGCGACCACCTCCTTCACCAGGTTCGCCTCGCCGCCCAGCACGCGGTATCGCAGCAGCGGAAGTCTCGCCACGGCCGATGTGATCAACGGCCGGATCCGCGGTCCGGGCATGGAGGGGTCGGTCGGGTCGGCCGATGTGGACATCAGAGTGAGCGACTGAACGCGCTCGGGGTAGCCGATCGCGATCTCTTGGGCGACGAACCCGCCCAGCGAGAGTCCCACCACGTGGGCGCGGTCGATCCGAAGTTCGTCGAGCACGGCGATCGCGTCACCTGCCATGTCGATGAGTGAGTACGACCGCTGCCAAGTCCACTCCGGCATCCGGCTCGACGCACCGGTACCTCGCTGGTCGTACCTGACCACCCGGAATCCCGCCGCCGAGAAGGCGCGCACGAAGGAGGGCGGCCAGTACAGCGAGCTCGCACCGAGCGCGATGTTGAGGAGGACGACTCCCTTCTCCGCGCCTTCGGGCGGGATGGATTCGTACCAGATCCGCACCATGCCGGACTGCGCGTGCCCCGAATCGCCGATCACCACGCCCGTCACGGGTTCGGAGCGGATGCGGGCGATCACGGCGTTCGTCCCGGGTGGCAGGCGCGGGCTGGTCCGCCAGACCAGGAGCGCTGCGAGACCCGCCGCCACGGATGCCAGCACCGCCCACTTCCTCATCGGCTCAGCATACGGACGACACCGGCGCAACGGAGGGGCGCGACAAGTGCCGCCGCAGCGGCCCGCGGTGACGTGGCGGCGCTACCGGTGCGGCGAGAGAGCCTCAGGCGCGCTGGTCGTCGTGGTGGAGGTGGTCGCGGTGCTTCTCGGCCTGACGCTGCCTCGTCGGCAGGTCGAGCGGACCCGTGACGGTGCGCTCGTCCTCCCAGCACTCGATTCCCGTGACACCCGGCAGGAGGTCGCGGGTGAAGACCGGATCCCTGCCCTCGCGGCGCTGGCGGGTGTAGTCGCCGAGGAGCTTGAACGCGATCCCGGAGAGCAACCCGATGGCGATCAGGTTCGTCAGAGCCATCAGCCCCATCACACCGTCGGCGAAGTTCCAGACCAGGTCGGCGCCGACGACCGAGCCGGCAAGCACAGCGATCACGACGAGGATGCGGTACACGGTGAGCACCCACGGCCGGGTGGTGATGAACTCGATGTTCGATTCGCCGTAGTAGTAATTGCCGAGGATCGAGGAGAACGCGAGCAAGAAGATGATGACGCTCAGTGCGATGCTCGACCAGTTGCCGAGCGTGCTCACCAGCGCGTCCTGGGTCAACCCGATCCCGCGGGCGGCGTTACTCAGGTCCGGAACCGACACCAGAATGATGAATGCGGTGATCGAGCAGACGAGGAAGGTGTCGAAGTAGACGCCGAGCGTCTGCACGAGGCCCTGTTTCACGGGGTGCGTGACGGCGGCGCTCGCCCCGGCGTTCGGCGCGGAGCCGAGTCCTGCCTCGTTGGAGAACATTCCGCGCTTCACGCCCGTCAGCACGATGTAGCCGAACGCGGCTCCGACGACCTCGTTGAATCCCCACGCCTGCGTGAAGATCTCCGCGAACACCGGACCGATGCGATCGACGTGCAGCGCGACGACGACGATCCCGAGCAGGAGATAGGCGAGCGCCATGATCGGCACCAGGAACTGGGTGACCGACGCGATGCGGCGCACACCTCCGAAGACGACGAGACCGGTGAGGACCGCGATGCCGATGCCGACGCCCCAGGGCAGCCATGCGGTCTCGGAGCCGACGGTGGCGGTGACCGTCGCCGAGATCGTGTTCGCCTGCAGGGAGCTGAACGCGAACGGGAAGCACACGATGAGAATGATCGCGAACCACACACCCAGCCATCTCGCCTTCAAGCCGCGTTGCATGTAATACGCGGGTCCGCCTCGGAAGCTGTCCTTGTCGCGCACTTTGAACAGCTGTGCGAGCGAGGATTCGATGAAGCTCGATGCGCCGCCGATGAACGCCATCAGCCACATCCAGAACACCGCGCCAGGACCGCCGACCGCGATGGCGGTGCCGACGCCGGCGATATTGCCGACTCCGACTCGAGACGCCGCCGAGATCGTGAACGCCTGGAATGCCGAGACCGACTGCGGCTCACCCGACTCGGTGCGCGGAGTCTTGTCGGTCAGCGTGCGAAGCATCTCGGGGATCAGCCGGAACTGCACCACGCCCGACCTGATCGTGAAGTAGATGCCGAGCAGCACCACCACAGGCAGCACGATCCAGGTCCAGAGATTGTCGCCCCACGTCAGCAACCACGCATTCACGGCTTCCACGCGCGTCAGTATGTCCTAGTCGGCAGCCTTCGCGCACGCACTTCTCGGTCGCGACCGCTCGCTGCCGGGGAGGACGACGTCGGAACAAGTGTCGGAGGTTTCGAGGGGCGCTCATCGCCTGATCGCGAGGAGACCGCCCGCACCACAGAGCGCGGCCATCACGAGGGCCAGCGCCTGGTACGAACCCGCAGCGGCGGCGATCGTCGCGGACGCTCCCGGCGCCAGCGCGGTGAGGGCGATGACGGGCAGGGCGAGTACGCCGTTCACGCGTCCGTACTGGGCGTGGCCCCATCGGTCAGCGACGGCGGAGGCCTGCACCAGGGTGAGGGCGCCTCGCACCGCACCGGCGGCCGCTGCGGCGACGAACATCCAAATCGCGCCCTGCGCGGCGCCGAAGCCCGCCAGCGCGACCGCCCCCGTGAGCCCGACGGCGACCGGTGCCGCCCAGGGCGCCGCAGCATGCGGAAGGGCGAGATAGATGACGCGGCCGAGCACCGAACCGGCCCCGATGACGCCGAGGACCCACGCCGCCGCCTGGAGATCGAGGCCCTTCTCCATCGACGCGGGCACGGCGGAGAGCGTGACCGCGTACAAGGCGAACGACATCGTCGCGAAGGAGAGGCCGAGCAGCCAGAACCTCGCAGAGGACAGGACGCTGGTCGAGTCCTCGCGCGACCGCGTCTCCACGACGGGCTCCCATCCGGCCTCGATGGAGATCGCGTAGATCGGCACCACGACCAGGGCGATGAGCCCGGCGAGAATCGCGAAGGTGATGCGCCATCCGAACACGTCCAGGAGCGCTGCGGTCACCGGCGCGAAGATCGTCGACGCGAGGCCGCCGGCCAGCGTCACGATCGTCAGCGGTCCGCGCCGGGCGCCGCGGTACCGGTGCGTGATGACTGTGAAGGCGGCCTGGTAGAGCACGGCGGACTGCGCTGCTCCCACGAGGAGCCACGCGGCGGCGAAGACCAGGACGTTCTGCGCGGCTGCCGCGCAGAGGAGCGCGGCCCCGGAGGCGACGGCTCCCACGACCATCACGACCCGTGGCCGGGCATCGAGCAGGCGTCCGACGACCACGCCGCAGGCAGCGGAGGCCACCAGGCCGCCTGTCACCGCGAGGAAGATGCTCTGCTCATCCCATCCGGTGTCCTCGGCGATCGCGGGTGCCGCCACCAGGACTGCGTAGTAGAGAACGCCCCATACGACGACCTGAGCCGCGGCCAGCAGCGCGAGCGCGATACGCGGTCGCGACCCGGTGAGCATCAGGCCTCGACGGTGACGCGCGCACCCTCGATCGGGAACAGCGCGCGGACGGCGATCCAGCCCAGGGCCGCCCCGACGAACTGAGCGGCGATGAACGGCAGCGCTGACTCGGGCGAGATGCCGGCGAAGGTGTCGGTGAACATCCTGCCGATGGTGATCGCCGGGTTCGCGAAGCTCGACGATGACGTGAAGAAGTACGCCGCACCGATGTACGCGCCGACAGCGGGCGCGGCGAGGTGCGAGCGCCCGCTGCGCACCAGCGCGAAGATGACCACGACGAGCCCGGCTGTCGCCACCACCTCGCCGAGAAGGAGCGGCCATCCGGATCGCTCGGTGGTGCTCCAGGCGACGGCGGGCTCGGCGAACATCAGGTTGGCGAGGATGGCGCCGGCGATGCACCCGATCACCTGAGCGGGGAGGTAGACGGCCGCGATCGACCACTTCTCGCGGTGGAGGGTGATGTCGGCGAGGGTGACCACCGGGTTGAAATGCGCGCCCGAGACCGCCGCGAAGACGAGGATGAGGACCGTGAGGCCCAGGGCCGTGGCGAAGGCGTTCTCGAAGAGCTGCAATCCGGTGTCTCCGGGGGAGAGGCGCTGGGCGGCGATCCCCGAACCCACCACCACGGTCGTCAGGCCCGCGCTCCCGAGGAACTCTCCCGCTGCGGCGCGTGCGCTGCTCACGAGGTGACGAAGAGCTGCGACACGCGGTCGAGCGCTCCCGGCACGAGCGCGTAGTACGCCCAGGTGCCACGCTTGCTGCGAGTGAGGAACCCGGCCTCGCTGAGCACCTTGAGGTGGTGCGACACCGTTGGCTGGCTCAGCCCGACGGGGTCGATGAGATCGCAGACGCACGCCTCTGCACCCTCTGAAGCGGCGACGATCGACAGCAGCCGCAGGCGCGTCGGATCGGCGAGGGCCTTCATGGTGTGCGCCAGCCGCTCCGCGTCCTCCGGCGAGAGCGTCTCGCG
This sequence comes from Microbacterium gallinarum, assembly GCF_014837165.1. GTDB lineage: Bacteria > Actinomycetota > Actinomycetes > Actinomycetales > Microbacteriaceae > Microbacterium > Microbacterium gallinarum. Next base: position 170,396 of record NZ_JACSPM010000002.1, on the reverse strand, counting down.
CACGAGCGGCGTGCAGCAGGCGGCGGTCACATCGGTCACCTCGAGCGTGATCATGCATCGACAATACTCGATATTGACAGACATCGATAGATGGGTGCAGACTGCCATATCGAAAGTCATCGATATTACGGAGGCACCCCGTGACCCTGCTCGACCTCACCCCCCGCGTCGCCACGAGCGACCGCCTCTCGACCCTTCCTGTCGTCGTGATCGGAGCCGGCCCGATCGGCCTCGCCGCCGCTGCGCATCTCCTCGATCGCGGCATCGACGTCGTTGTCCTCGAAGCCGGCGACAGCGTCGGTGCCAGCATCCGCTCGTGGGGTCATACCCGACTGTTCTCGCCGTGGAAGCATCTGGTCGACCCCACCGCCCGCCGCATGCTCGAAGCATCCGGGTGGGAGCTTCGCGACCCCGAGCGAGCGCCAACGGGTGCCGAACTGGTCGAGTTCTACCTGGAGCCGCTTGCGGCCCTCGACCCGATGGCGTCCGTCATCCGCACCGACACCCGCGTCATCGGGGTGACCCGCGAAGGGATGGATCGCACACGTTCCCGGGCGCGCGCGGCTACGCCGTTCGCCCTTCGCGTCGCGACGGACAGCGGCATCGAGGAGCTCTCGGCACGGGCAGTGATCGACGCGTCCGGCACCTACTCGACGCCGAACTCACTCTCTTCGAACGGGCTCGGACTGCTGGGCTTCGAAGAGATCGCGGATGCCGTCACGCCGGCTCTCCCGGACGTGCTCGGTCGCGACGTGGCGCAGTTCGCCGGGCGGCACACCACGGTGGTCGGCGCAGGTCACTCAGCGGCGAACACACTGCTGGGGCTGGCCGAGCTCGCGCGCCAGGAGCCGGGCACCACCGTGACCTGGCTGATCCGCAACGCCCAGGCCGTGCGGGTGTCGTCCTCGCCCGACGACGAGCTCGCCGACCGCGCCAGGCTCGGCAGCCGCGTCGACCAGGCCGTCGCCGCGGGAACGGTCACGGTGATCGACGGGTTCGAGATCATTCGAGCGCGCCGGCGAGACGGTCATGTCGAACTGGTCGGGCATCGCCGGGGCGAGATCGTCACCCACGCCACCGACCTCGTCGTGAATGCCACCGGATTCCGCCCCGACCTCGACATGCTCCGCGAGATCCGCCTGGAACTGGACGACATCGTCGAAGCGCCCAAGCGCCTCGCACCGCTGATCGACCCGAACGTCCATTCCTGCGGCACCGTCGAGCCGCACGGCTTCCGCGAGCTCACGCATCCCGAGAACGGGTTCTTCATCGTCGGCATGAAGTCCTACGGACGCGCGCCCACTTTCCTCCTCGCGACGGGATACGAGCAGATCCGCTCGGTGGCCGCGTGGCTCGACGGCGACCTCGCCTCCGCGTCACAGGTCGAGCTCGTGCTGCCCGCGACCGGCGTGTGCTCCACCGACCTCGCCGGCGCAGCAGGAGGCTGCTGCTCGTGACCCGGATCCGGCCGATGGTTCCCGAGGACTGGACCGACGTCGAGCGGATCTACGCGCAAGGCATCGACGACGGAGAAGCGACATTCGAGACGACCACTCCTACGTGGGAGGTCTTCCATGCCGGCAAGCTCCCGTACGCGCGCCTGGTGGCGCTCGACGACGCCGGCCGGATCGTGGGCTGGGCAGCGGCGTCAGCGGTCTCGGGTCGGCCCGTCTATTCCGGGGTCGTCGAGCACTCGGTCTACATCGACCGCGATGCCCGTGGCGGCGGTATCGGGCGCGCTCTGCTTGACGCGTTCATCCAGGCGGCGGAGGACGCGGGTGTCTGGACGATCCAGTCCAGCGTCTTCCCCGAGAACGCGGCCAGCCTGCGCGTCCACGAAAAAGCGGGCTTCCGGGTCGTGGGGCGCCGCGAACGGATAGCGCGATCGGGCGTCGGGCCGCACGCGGGCCGGTGGCGCGACACGGTGGTGATCGAACGGCGCAGCGATCGCAACGGCGTGGACTGAATCAGCGGTCGATAGACTCCGATCTATGAGTCCGGAGGAGTCGCGCAGGATGGCAGCGCTGGCCGACCCGACCCGTGCGAAGATCCTCCGGCTCATTCGCGATTCTCAGGACGGCCGTCAGCTCGTCGGTCGGCTGGCCGAGGCTCTCGCCCTCCGGCAGCCCACCGTCAGTCATCACATGAAGGCTCTGCTCGCCGAAGGCGTCGTCGTCCGCGAACCCGACGGACGACGGGTCTGGTACTCGATCGCGCCCGACCAAGCCGCGCGCGTCGACGCGCTCCTCGGCAGCAGGCCCCGGGTGGGGCGACCCGACCTCGAGCGCATCGTCGCGGACCTCTCGACGCGCTACCGCGGGACCTTCAGCGCTGAGACGGTGCGTGCACAGGTCTCCGAGAGCTACGAACTCCTCGCGGGAGCCACCGATTCCCCTCTCGTCGCCTCTCGGACCGCCGCGTTCGCCGCCACTCGGCTCGACGCGTTGAGCCGAGTCGCAGGCGATCGCCCTGACCGGCCGGAGGTGTTGTTCGTCTGCGTGCAGAACGCCGGGCGCTCGCAACTGGCGGCGGGGATCCTCCGGCAGCTGGCCGGCGACCGGGTGACAGTCCGGACGGCGGGTTCCGCCCCCGGGCCCGAGGTCCGGTCGTCGATCGTCCACGCGCTCGACGAGATCGGCATCTCGATCGGCGGCGAGTTCCCGAAGCCCCTGACCGACGAGATGGTCCGCGCGGCGGATGTCGTCGTCACGATGGGCTGCGGCGACGCGTGCCCGGTCTATCCGGGCCGCCGCTACCTGGACTGGGATCTGGAAGACCCGGTCGGGAAGCCCGCGGCCGTCGTGCGCGGCATCCGGGACGACATCGAGCGACGCGTGCGCTCGCTCCTGGGCGAACTGCTGGCGACCTGACCGTTCATCTGACGTTCATTGTCGACAAATAGATCAGCATCTATGCTTTCTCCAGAGAGAAAGCGAGACCACGTGTCTGAGAAGCCCACCGTCCTGTTCGTCTGCGTCCACAACGCCGGCCGCTCACAGATGGCCGCCGGTTACCTGCGCGCGCTGGGAGGCGATCGCGTCGAGGTGCTGTCGGCAGGCTCAGCACCGAAGGACGAGATCAACCCCGTCGCTGTCGCGGCAATGGCCGAAGAGGGCATCGACATCGCCGGAAACTCGCCGAAGGTGCTGACTGTGGAGGCCGTGAGGGAGTCCGACGTCGTCATCACCATGGGCTGCGGCGACGCGTGCCCCATCTTCCCGGGCAAGCGCTACGAGGATTGGGAGCTCGACGATCCCGCCGGCCAGGGAATCGACGCGGTGCGCCCCATCCGCGACGACATCCGACGCCGGATCGAGACGCTGCTGACCGAGATCCTCCCGGATGGACGGGCGGCGTGAGCGCCCCGCGAGGGCAGGCTGCGCTGCTCTCGCCTGACTCGGTTCTCCACCGTGCCGCGGCGCGCCTCGCGCAGCGGTTCGCCGGCATGGTCGGGGAGGAGACCGTCGCACGCGTCGTCTTCGAGTCCTACGCCGCTCTCGGCCGGGCTGCAAAGGTTCAGACGCACCTTCCCGCTCTCACCGAGCGCTTCGCCGAAGATCGTCTCACCGCACTCGCGCAGTCCACGGGGCTCGTGGCCAAAGCGGTGCCTGAGATCCTGTACATCTGCGTGCACAACTCCGGCCGCTCGCAGATGGCGGCCGCTCTCACCCGGCATCTCTCCCACGGACGCGTGCACGTCCGCTCGGCGGGGTCACAGCCCACCGGCAACGGCATCCTCCCGTCGGTGATCACCGTCCTCGCGGAGATCGGCATCGACGTCGACAAGGAGTTTCCCAAGCCGCTCACCGACGACGTCGTGCGCGCGGCGGACGCCGTGGTCACGATGGGCTGCGGCGACGCGTGCCCGCTCTACCCCGGCAAGCGGTACGTGGATTGGGAGCTCGCCGACCCCGCGACGCTCGACCTCGACGGAGTGCGGCAGGTCCGGGACAGTATCCGCGACCGAGTCATCGACCTGTTGTCTGAGCTTGCGCCGGCGTCCTAGATCCAGGTCACAGCGAGCCTCAGCCGCGCCGCGCGCCTTTCGGCGGAGTCGCGATCCCCGTGTTGTCAAGGCGAAACAGTGGCGGAGGATAGGGGACTCCGTCGCTTCGCTCCTCCTCGAATCGCTCGGCCCGTCGATACGAGATCGCGCCGCCCCTCCGGGACGGCGCGGTTCTCATGGCGGAGGATAGGGGATTCGAACTCTCACTTCCTGAGGTGCGAATGGGCCGTTTTACCGCGTGATTCCGCGGTTTTCGCCAGGCCGCTCTCGTGGCACACCAGCATCCCCCTGCCTGAAGATGCAAGCAATTACGCGGGCTGATCTCAGTAAATGTGCCTTAACTGTGCCACGAACGGGTGCGGTGGGTCTCGAAATCACGCGAGTCCGCGTTGCTCATCGATACGCTCGGGGCATGACCGACCGGTGGCTCGACCTGCGCGCGTGGCGGGTCGACTCGCCAATCGTCCCAGGCCGACACCGACGATCACAATCCGCGCTCCGCGAGCGCGTGCGCTCTCGTCAGGAGCAGGAGCATTTCTGGGGTTAGCTGACGACGGTCGACAGTACTGGGTCAAGGTGCCGGGAAATCACCAGGGCAACCAAGTTCTCACCAACGAGGTCATCGTCGGTGAGGTCGGAGAGCTGCTCGGCGCCCCAGTGCGAGAGCGCGTTCTCGTCGTCGTGCCTCCAGCGGTGTGCGCGTGGGCGGACTTTCCGGTGAGAGGCGTGAGCGGCCCGTTGGTCGCTCACGCGTCGCACCACGTGACGGGAGCGGTCGACGACGATGAACTTCGCTACACGAAGCGAGACGACAACGCGCGTCGTCAAGCCGCGATGGCTGGGCTGTGGGATTTATGTGTAGGCGAAGATCCTCAATGGCTGTATGAAACTAGCGCCGCATACTCGGTGTGGTCATACGATCACGGACTGTGGTTTACCACCGGTGAAGGCGATTGGGACGAGACCATCCTGGAACGGTTGATCGACACCGACAGTACGATTCCGCGACTGCCTGCAGGTATCAATCTCGACCGGCTTGTGGAGGTCGCTGATGTCATCAATCAGCTGAGCCCCGAACAGCTTCTAACCGTCATGTCGGCGGTGCCGGTAGAATGGGGGACCGACGACAGGGACCTCGAAGCGATGGCGTGGTTTCTGTACTCCCGTCGCAGGCCGGTCGCTGAGCGCCTCCGGAAGCGAGCAGAGCCGACGTCGGGCGATCGAAGAACAGGGACCCCGACATGAACGCGGCATATCTTTACTGGCTAGTCCGGTATGTGCCTGATGTCGCGCGTGGCGAACGGGTTAATGTGGCCGTCGTCGTCGGACGGGACGGGGGAGATTGGGCCATTCGCGTCGCTCCTGATCTGCGGCGAGCCAGTCGATTGGGAGGCGATGCCAGCGCATTGCGCCCATGGCTCGAGCGGCTTGAGCGATCAATCCATGACTATGAACACCCGCCGCTCGATCTCTTCGCGACCCGCGATATCCGAGTGAGTCGGTCCTGGCTGGAGCTGCTTTCCCACCGGTTCAACAATGTGCTTCAGGTCAGTGCTGCCGCTCCGGTGGAGGCGCGTTCTGCGCGGGAAGGTGTCGACTTCCTGTATCCGGTGCTCGTTGCGACGCCGGCGCCGCTGCACCGCTCGCGTACGCGGGCGCGATTGGTGACAGACATGGCCGAGCTATTCGTTCGGACCGGGAACTTCGAGGTAGGAAGCACCCTCATTCGACGGCCTCCAGCGCGCGTCGGGCGTCAGCGAGGTCGATTCGACTTTGCGGTGGTCGATGGGGGCGTTGATCAGCTGTCGCATGCGTTCGCCTTCGATGTGCGCGACACGGATGCGCTCGAACAAGAAATGCAGTCTTGGAACTTCATCGTGAGCAGACTGCGACAAGACGGGGCGGCAATTGGCGCCGGCACTCATCCGCTTTCCGCAGATTCTGACGTAGCGATTGCTGTGGCATTCCAGGAGCCTGCGGGACGTCCCGACGCCCGTCGGGACGACGTTTTTGCCGCTGCGCTTGAGGCCTGGAGCGCGCTCGATGTACACGCCGTTCCAAGTTCACAGCTCGACGTGATCGCGCGCGAGGCTCGCGAGCTGGTTTCTGCCTAGTCGCGGCGATCACCCGCCACTTGGTTGTGCGCCGTCGAGTTCGGCGAGCTCATGTCGGATCTCGTCGATCGACCGTGGGGTGAACCGCCGTACCTGTAAGTCGAGAATTGCGCGCGCTTGCACTTCATCGAATCCAAACGCATCGGCGATGGCGGCGACAGCCGCCACGTCGTCCCCGCCGACGGCGCCACACACCGCGAGGACGTCGGCAGGGTGCTCTGCTGCAAACAGAATGGCGGTTAGTAGCCGCCGTCGGTCGCGCTGCTGTGTGTCCATCGCATCGCGACTCTATCGGCCATCGTCTTTTGATCGACACGATCTCGCCTCGGGGAGCGGACAGCCGGCTGACTATCCTGCACACGGTAGCCGTCGTTCGCGAGTTCGAAGAGCCCGTGGCGTAACACGCAGCGTTTTTCATCGTCGCGGACACTACATAGTGTGACCGACTCTGATGAGCAGGACTGGGCTCGCGCGGTAGCCGGCGAGGGTGAGGCGTTCGGACGCGTGTTCGACCGCCATCGCGAACGGATTCGGCGGCATGCGCGCGGCCTGGCGCCTTCCCCGAGTGAGGCGGAGGATGTCGTGTCTATAACGTTCCTCGAGGCTTGGCGTCGCCGCGACAGCATCCGATTCGTCGACGGCTCCATGCTCCCGTGGCTGCTGAGAACCGCGACCTACACCTGTCTGAATCTGGCGCGGTCTGAAAAGCGGTACCGCGCCGCGCTCGCTCGCATTCCTGCACAGGTATCATCCGTCGATCCTGCGGACCTCATCGGCGACGGCGACATGTTCCGTGCGATGCGTCGTCTTTCATTGCGCGACCAAGAGATCATCACGCTGTGCATCCTCGAGGACCTGTCCGCAGACGATGCCGCAAGGCTCCTCGGCGTGCGTGCATCCTCAGCGCGTGCTCGTTTGTCCCGCGCGCGGGCACGCCTAAGAGACGAGGCGCCTGACCTGCGTCCAATCGGACTCCGATCGGAAGGTGTGAACAATGCCTGATGCACTGACTACTCGAGACGAAGCGCAGCGACGGATGTTCGTCGCGCTCGCAGAATCGGCGCCGCTGGTTCGTCGACGCCCGCGTTCGATTGCTGGTCTCGCAGTCTTCGCCCTCGCCGGCGTACTGGCAGGTGCTGCTACATCGGCCGCAGTCGCGCTTTCAGACGACTCGCGAGCCGGGTCAGTCACGCACCTCCCCCCGTCGGTGGATCAAATCGCGGCGACTGTGCCGGGAGACACACAGCTTCTTGGTGATCCGTTCCTCGTCGAACACGCGATAGGTCCGATGACCCTTGAGGTTGGCACGGCGCCGGAGGGTGCAACTGAACTGTTCGTTGCCTTCCGATGCCTCGGTGCCGGTGTCGAGGTGATCAGCCTGAACGGAAGGGCGATCAGCACAAATTACTGCGAAGGCACCGGGGGTGGGTCGGGCGGCGGAGAGCCGATCACCGGGCAAGGGCCTCACCGCGTGAGTGTGTCGGGCTCAGGTAGCTACATGTTGTGGGTTTCGTGGTCCGCCCCGGTCGAGCCTCCCGCGGCTTCGCCTGAGCAGAGCGCTGCGGTAGCCGACGGTGACGTCACGGATGCGGAGTACCGGGCGGGCTTCGAGCGTTACGCGACCTGCATGGCAGACGGCGGACACCCTGTCGACGTCATCGATGCCACTCAGAGGGTGATCAGTTACGTCACGAGTGGAGCGTCCGTGCAGTCGGGAATTGAGGGGCGTTGCTACGCCCTCGAATTTGCGCTGATTGACGAAGCCTGGCAGAGCTCACGCCCGTAACTGCGTAGATGGCGCGTTGCCAAGCTGGTTCATACAAGGCGCTTCATCAGGGCTTGCCGGCTCAGCCGTGTGCGGGCGCTGAGCGCGTTCCAGCTGTGCCCCGAGTCGCGAAGCCGCGCGACGAGAAGATCTCGTTCGAGGAGCAACTTCAACTCTTCCCGATGGAGGCGGTCCAGCTCGCGGGACAGCGTGCTGAGCCGATCGAGCGCGCTGCGGTCCGTCCGCCATCGCAGCGCCAGACGGCTTTTCTCAGCGAGTCGACGTGCAGCCTCGATCTCCGCCTTCCGCTCGGCCTGGACGGCTTCAGCGTGTCGCGTCTCTGCGGCTTCTCGTTTGGCATTCCTGCGTCCGCGGACCATGTAACGAGGTTGTCACGCGGTTCCAGTCCGTTCAAGGCTTTCGGACTCGCCACTGCAAAGTGCCTACGTGCATTGCTGTTCGTATCATCCGTCGCCGTTTCTATCGCCCGCTCGTCCCATGGTGTCGGACCCGAGGACTTCGCGATGACAGTGGTACTCGGCGCGAAGGGATCCCTCGGCCCGCTACGCGCCGACGACAGTCATCCCAGATCCATAGGCGGGTACACTTCATCGCTTATCGTCGGACAATTCCGATACAACTCGTTGAGCGGCTCCGCTCCGTCGTCAGGAAGCATTTGCTCGGCGGCTAGCGCGAAGGGATCCCACGCGGAGCCGGTCGAATAGTAGTCGTCGAGCCAAACCTGCAGTGAGGGTGGGTGCGATAACGAGTAGCCCTGTTCTTGCACGCAGGCTGCGACCGTTTCGGTGAGGAACCGGTACTGTGCCTCGGCTCGCAAGCGCGGGAGTTGCATGTTGAAACGAGGGTCGAGCGGATACATCGCCTCGCACCGCGCGAGCGCCTCGTTCAGGGCACTCTCCTGGCCGGCCGGGGCAGGGTCGATGGATACTCCACCCTGATCGTTCGGCTGCACCGAGAACCCGGCCTCGCCGGCGCAGGCGGAGATCACCCGCGCGATCTCAGTGGCCGTCACGTAGCGAACGAACCGGGCTTCCACTGGATGGTCGAGACTGTAGATCTGCTCGAGATTCGTCAGTTTCGCGTCATACAGCCGTTCGACTTGCGCGGGCGTGACCTCCCAGTCGTCGGGAATTGCAGCCGCTGTTTCGCCCGGCTGTGGCGATTCGCCGTCGCTGCTGCACCCCGTGAGAAGTGCGATGGCGAGCAATGCCAGGCATGCAGTCTCGATGCCCGCATCTCTTAAGACCCGCACGAAACGCCACCCGGGCAGTAGCAGGAAGCGAAGTAGCCGATGGCGCCCGTCCGTTGGTAGGAGCCGCCGCAAGCGGCAGCCGCCACCAGAAGTCCCCTTCTGGTGGTCCCGGAGCCGTTCGATCGATTGCGCATGGGTTGCTCCTTTTCCTTGTCGGACGGCACTGGCCACATTTGCCATCTCCTCGCGGAAGATTGTGAGCGCTGCGACGAAAGGCCGTCAACTCGTCTCGAGGATCGGGCATAGATTGCCGGATTCTGCTCAGCCAGGAAGAGGCTCATCGCGTCCCGTCGGGTCAGCGGCCACTTGCAATTGGTTGCGTTGTAAGGATCCGGTGGCAGCGGCGACTTCCTGGTGAGGGCCTCCGATCGGGCTCCGCGAGAGGGAACCATGACCAATACCTCTGAACGCCTGGTTTCGGTCCGCCCGGCGGATGCGTCGTCTCCACTGAGCGCCCTCCTCATCGAAGCGACGCGGGTGATCGAGCATGACTACGCCGATCCCCAGCTCTCGCCCGACACGCTCGCCGGGCGACTGCATGTGTCGCGCCGACAGCTCTATCGGGCTTTCCGGACGTGCGGGGTCGGAGTCGCGCAGGCGATCGCCGAAGCCCGCATCAGCGCGGCGTGCTCATGGCTCGCAGAGGACTATCGGTTGCCGTTGCCCGAGGTCGCCCTCAGATCAGGTTTCTCCGATTGCGACTCCCTGAGGCGACACTTGCGGCGGCGGTTCCGATGCTCGCCGTCGCAGTTTCGCGCCAAGATGGCACGACTGATCGAGTCTGACTGCCGATCGTGATGGTACGGCAGAGTGAGGATGTAGGAGTGCGCCGAGGAAGTCGAACGGCAGGTCGAGGCATCCCGCCGCTGCACAGCTCGGGCCCAATGCCGTATCAAAAAAGCTCGCCTTGCTTGGCGTGCGCGACCACGGAGCGCAACAGTCGGAAACGAGGAGCACGATCGCCGCGGCACACAGGAGCCCGGAGGAGCGCCGCCGGGTTGCTCGCGGTGGCGATGGCTGTCGCGATTCTCGGATGTACCCCAGGCCCGCAACCAACGGGGACCGCATCCGCCTCGGATTCACCGCTGTCCACCGCGGAGAGCGGCTACGACCAGATGCTCGATGAACGATGGGCCCAAGTGATCGCCGTCTTTCCTAAACGCAGTGCGTCCCGACACGACGAAGGTGCGGGAGATTGAGCCGGAAGACTGGGCGTCGGTAATCGCCGGATGCCTGGACGAGCAGGGATTCCAGACCGTTGTTCGCGCAGACGGAGGGATCGAGAACCCTGGTGTTCCTGCGGCGCAGCAGGAGGCGTTGGCCGTGGCCCAATTCGTGTGCGGGGCGTCCTACCCCTTCCCGGAGAAGTACTCGCAGCCCCTCACGGAGGCCCAGCTCTCGCGACTCTACGAGTTCTGGGTCGTTGAGTCCGTGCCCTGCCTGCAGTCCTTCGGCCTGAACCCGCCGCTGGCGCCGACGCTCGCGGTGTTCTTGGAAACGTACGAGTCTCCAGACATGTGGGGTCCGTTCACCGTGCTCGGAACGCTCAGCGGCCCCAGATATGACGAAGTGTCCGTTGCCTGCCCGCAGTCGCCCGATGATCTGAGGGATTGAGTCTGGTGCTGACGGCAGTGATCTCCGTGCCAGCGTTCGCTTACTCTCGGTTCATGGCGTCCAGGCATTCGTTCCACCACCGACGCCCGGAACGTGATGAGAGCGATGGTGCACATGTCTGAAGCGCCCGCAACCGCAGATGAGACCGCGCCCGCCACCAGAGGGCGTCGCCGGTGGTGGCCAATGGTCATCGCGATTGTGCTCGCGGCAGTCGTGGTGGGAGCAGCCGGGTGGGCCGCGGCAACGGTGCTGCGGCCCGCCGACGACCCGCTCGAGGCCACCGACTTCACGTACGTCAGGGTCGAGCCGGGAACTGTGGGGTCGAGCATCAACCTGAACACCGTCGCAGAGTGGACACCAACGCCGGTCGGAACTAACCAGGCCGCAGGAGTGGTCACCGGAGTCGCGGTGCAGCCCGGCGATGAGGTGTCGCAGGGCTCGGTCCTCTACACCGTGGATCTTCGCGCGGTCGTCGTTGCGGAGGGAGAGGTGCCGGCGTTCCGGGCGATCGGGCTCGATGCGCAGGGCGCTGATGTCGCTCAGTTGCAGGGGATGCTGCAGTCCTTGGGTCTATACGCGGGTGCCCCGGACGGCAAGGCGGGAGCGGGAACCGTGCAGGCGATCAAGGCCTGGCAGAAGTCGCTGGGTGTGCCGCAGACCGGCATCGCCGAGCTCGGCGACGTGATCTTCGTGCCGTCGTTGCCCACGCGGGTCTCACTCGACTCGAAGGTGATCGCGCGAGGAAAGAGCGTGTCGGGCGGCGAAGAGGTTCTTCTCGGGCTCCCCTCCGCACCCACGTTCATCTTGCCCGTCACTGAAGTTCAAGCAGGGATGATCCCGACAGGCACCCAAGTACAGGTCACCTCTCCCGACGGGTCGGTCTGGGAAGCCGTGTCAACCGACCAGGTGGCCGACGCCGAGACGCAGACGATCACGGTGGGGCTCGCGGGTCCCGACGGCGGAGTGATCTGCGGCGACTCGTGCGGGCTCGTTCCGGTGACGGGCGAGGCGTTGCTGTCGTCCGTCATCGTCACGGTCCCCACCGCCGACGGGCTCGTCGTCCCCTCGGCGGCGCTGGTGACGGACGCCGCGGGCCAGGTCGCCGTGGTCGACGAAGCCGGCGCACGCTTGCCTGTGACGGTGGTCACCTCGGCCAGAGGCATGTCGGTCGTCGAGGGCGTCGAGGAAGGTACTCGCGTGCGCGTCCCGGCGGTCGAAGGCGGCGCGGGGTGAGTGGAGTCGCCGACGAGCGTTTCGTCTCGCTGCGCTCGTTCGACGGCCGGGCGGAGACGCTTGCGGAGTGGGCCGGGGATCGAGGCGCTCCGAGGCTGGAGGCGCGCGATGTCGTGTTCGAGTACATCCCCGGCACGCGCGTGCTCGATGGCTGGTCGGCGGAGTTCCCGGCGGGATCGATGACCGCGCTGACCGGGCCGTCCGGGCGAGGCAAGTCGACGCTGCTCTATCTGCTCGGTCTGATGTTGCATCCCGCCTCGGGGGAGATCCTGGTCGACGGCGATTCCGTGGCCGGGATGCGCGACGCCCAACGCGCGCGACTGCGAGCGAGCCGCTTCGGGTTCGTGTTTCAAGACGCCGCACTCGACCAGACCCGCACGGTGATCGACAACGTGACCGAGACCGCGCTGTACCGCGGCGAGGCTAAGCGCGACGCGCGAGCCCGGGCTCGCGAGCTCCTCGACCGGTTCGGCGTCGACGTGCCGCCCGACCGCAAACCCGGCCAGGTGTCCGGCGGACAGGCGCAGCGCATCGCACTCTGCCGAGCGTTGCTGAATGCTCCCGCCGTGCTGCTTGCAGACGAACCCACGGGAAACCTCGACCCCGCGACATCCGTTCTCGTCGTCGAAGCGATGCGCGACCATGCCCGCACCGGCGCCGCCGTGATCGTCGTCACCCACTCGCCCGAGGTCGCCGCTGCGTGCGACGCAGAGATCCGACTGTGACGCGCCCCGGTGAGCTGATCCGGGAGGCGATCGCGACCGCCAGGTCGCAGCCGGTCGCCTCGGCACTCACTGTGCTGATGGTCGCGGGCATGATCCTCGCCGTCATGCTCACCACCGGCCGCACCGTCGGCGCCGAACAGGAGGTGCTCGGCTCGATCGACTCGGCCGGCACCCGATCGATCACTATCCGCGCCGAAGAGGCCGCAGGCGTCACGAGCGACGTCCTCGAGCGGATCGCGCACATCGACGGCATCGAATGGGCGGGAGCGTTCTCCACCGCGATCGACGCGACCAACACCCTCATCGACGACGGCACCCGCGTCCCAGTGCGCTTCGCGTATGGCACCGACTTCGAGCGGCTCGGTGTCCCCGCGGACTCGCCGCTGCCGGGCGAGCTCGCCTACGCCGCGCCGGCCGCCCTGGACCAGCTCGGACTCGCCGACGACACCGGCGCGCTCATCCTCACCACCGGCGCAGACTTCGCCGTGGCCGGCGCGCTGGACAGCCCCGACTTCCTCGCGGCATTGCAGCCGCTCACACTCGTTCCCCGCCCGGACGCGACCGGCGACGAGCCCGTCGGCGTACTCGTCGTGATCGCCGAGCGTCCAGACCTCGTCGCCCCCGTCAGCGATGCCGTGCTCTCCGTGCTCGCCCCCGCCGACCCGAGCAAGATCACAGTCGAGACCAGCGAAGCCCTCGCCCAGCTGCGTGCCCTCATCCAGGGTCAGCTCGGCAGCTTCTCGCGGGGCCTGGTGCTCGGACTCCTCGCCCTCACGGGAGCCCTCGTGGCGGTCCTGCTCTACGGCCTCGTGATGATGCGCCGCAAGGACTACGGCCGCCGCCGCGCGCTCGGTGCCACCCGCGGACTGATCGTCGCCCTCCTCGTAACTCAGACCGCGGTTCTCGCCCTGGCGGGTATCACCGTCGGCACGGCCGCGAGCGCAATCATCCTCTTCGCCTCGGGCGACCCGCTCCCCGGTGTCGCGTTCACCGCCGCCCTCGCCGTACTCGCCCTGTGCACCGCCCTGGTCGCGGCGCTCATCCCGGCGATCGTCGCGAGCCGACGCGAACCCATCCGCGAGCTGCGCGTGCCATAGCAGCGCCACGGGTCCTCGATGTCCAACCGAGGCCTGAGTTGAGGCGGCTGCCCCGCGGCCAGACCCATGCTTGACAACCGCGCAGCGCCGATCTGCACGCGTTGGTTGCTGCCGGTTCTGTGAAGCCCTGTTGTAAGGAATCCCAGGCTTGAAGCGACTACCGATTGACGACGCGTGGCCGCCAGCACCCGAAGGAGTGCGCAATGCGCGTCTCGGCTTACCACTCAATCAGCTCCACGGACCCCGATGTTCACCACGTCCACGATGATTGCCCGAGCGGCCAGCAGATCCCAGACCGCAACAAGCGGTCGATGAACAACTGGCCGCTGTGCAAGCACTGTCGAGACATATGACCCAGCAACTGCGTGTGAGCCGGCAGCGTCTTCCACTGCCAGCCCAACGGGTCGCCGCCGGATCTGGAAGAGCGATGCCTCCCCTAATGTTGCCGCCGGAGCCACTTCCTTACGACGTGTGGATAAGCGGCGGGCGCGTCGATGCACGCGGCTACTGTGGTCGGACCGACCCTCGCTGCACGTCCGGAGCAACTGTGAACAGGAAGACACCTTTCGAGGAGCACCTGTTCCGAGACGCAGTGTTTCGTGAACTGTTTGCATCTCACTTTTCACGGGTCGTCCGGTATGTAGAGGGGCAGACCTCCAATCGTGCCGTAGCCGAGGACATCGCGGCCGAGGTGTTTCGTGTGGCCTGGCAGAAGCTCGACCCAGAGGAGCCCTTCGGGCTCCCGTGGCTCATTCGGACCGCGATGCACAAGACCCGGGACTTTCAGCGGCGGGAGTACCGCGGTGCACGGGTGATGGCCACCTTGTCGTTGCTGGCCGCGGTGTCTGGGACGGGCGTCAGTGACCTCGACCGCCTGGCCCTATACGACGCGATGGCGAAGCTGAGCGAGAAGGACCTTCAGATTGTTCGACTCACGTACTGGGACGGCTTGACCGCCGGAGAAGTGGCCCTGGTCCTGAGGATGAAGGAAGGCGCCATCTGGACGAGGCTGCACCGAGCGCGGGCGCAACTTCGGGCAGCTCTCTCCGAGCCGGTGAAGGCAGGCAGCCATGAATGATGATGAACTCGAGCGCCTCCTTCGAGGGAGCAGTCCAGCGAGCACGCCAACGGATGTGGGGTTGAGCGCAACTCATCGCGCGATCCTCGAACGCATCGTCGCTGAGCCAGTCGGGCGAATGCTCTCGCCTGCCCGGCTCACGCTCATGGTCACGGCACCGCTCGCAGCGGTGCTGGCCATCTTTGTCGTCGTCATATCCGTCTTCCAGCCATTCGCCCCAGCGCCCGCCGCCGCGTTCGGGCCGCCGCCGCTCGAATACCAGCCCACAAGCGGCAGCGCAGAGGAGGCGATTCACTTGGCCCAGGGACGCCTTGAACAGCAGACGAGTGTCACCGAACCACTGCGGCAGGCCGTAAGCACTGCATGGAATCTGACGATCGCGGAGGACGGGCAAGCCGACCGCACGGTGGTCATTTCGCCTTCGGTGACCGAGCTCGAATGGGCAGAAGACCTGTCCGGTTGGTTGAAGGTCGTTGCCGGCGAGCCATTTTTCGCAGACGGCAGCGATGTCGCCGTCGTCGCCACCGACGAGGCGATCGAGGCTGGAACGGTCCTCGACGAGCGCACGTTCGCGCCTGGCGAGTTCCCCGCGCAGATTCCGGACGCCGCCAGCCTCGAACCGGCCGCTCTCGACGACTTGCTCGCCGCGTTCGCGCCCGACAGGTCACTCGCCGGCGATGCGTTTCTCGCAATGCATGCGGTTCTGAACGAGTGGACGCTGACGAACGCCCAGCACTCTGCTCTGCTCCGTGGTCTGTCCGAGTACGACGACATCACAATCCTCGGAACTACTATCGACCGTGCTGGCAGGGAAGTGGTCGGGTTGGAGGCGCCGACGAGCCGACTTGGGCAGGCTGCTGTGCTCCTCGTCTCAGCCTCGACTGGACGCATCGTTGGACTCGAGAACAGCGTCACGTCAGACGACAACTCCCTCGAGGTGCCAGAAGGCACAGTTGTTTCCTACACCCTGTGGAAGGACGAAGAATGAAACGCACCCGGCCCCGTCGGCGCCCTCACGACGGCGCTAGGCCTCCTGTGCGTGACGGTCGTCACTGGTCGAACACGAAGCCACGACGCCTCATCTTCACCGCGGTCATCGGAGCCTTCGGTATTCTCCTGGTGGCCTGCCAGGTACTGGACGGGGGTCTCCTTTCCGTGGAGAGATCCGGAAGCATCACCTTCCTGCGCGCTGAAGGTAAGAGCGACTCGCCTGATATCTACTATGAAGGCACTGTGACAATCGGGCAGGGCGACTGTCTCTATGTCGAGTTCCCGGATGAGACGCAGAAACTGGTCATTCTCGACGACGACACGGTAGTCACGGACGAGGGCCTCGTCACGCCAGACGGCTTTGAAGTTGCCTTTGGTGACGAGGTCAAGCTTGCCCGTACGAATGCGGCCTACTACGACATGGACGTCGAGGGCATCGAGGCCTGCGACGACAGCGGGCGAGCGGGTGTCGCCTTCATCGGGGACCCTGGATGATTCCGGCGCTGTGTAATCAGGCTTCGACGCCGAAGATCCGCAGCAACGCTGCCCGAGGGATCATCCGGCGTGGGCCGAGCTGGACGCTGGGAATGGTCCCTCGGTCGACGCCGGCTTTGATGGTGCGATAGTCGACGCCGACGAGGGTCGCAGCATCCTTGAATGTGAGTGCGAGCGAAGTATCTGACCGGTTCATCTTCCTGTCCAATCGCTGAGCCACGGATGTCAGCACGCGCCCACATCGTAGCACGCGGCTGAGCCATACGTGTCATGAATGTGTCATGACATACCTTGTCCATCGTTTGGCCGCCTGAGATACTGCCTTCATGGTGAAGCTCACGACAGCCGACATCTCTAACGACCGGGTCGAGGTGGGCAACGGTGTCAGCATTCCGCGAGCGTGGACCGCGATCCTCACGGGGGAGCCTGACGTCCCTGGCGCGATTCGTGTTGAGGTGACCTTCGATCGCCGCCTCGGGCGGAGCGCCGCCGCGCTGGTCAGTGTCCAGCGAAAGGCGGAGGGCGACGAAGTCACGAGCCTCACTCTTCGCGAAGTGCGCGTACAAGCCGCCGTGCAGGCGACCGGCTTGATGGTTTCCACAGTCTTGGCCGGCACGGACCACCCCGAGTCAGGTGCGGCGTACCTTAAGCGCATGCGCGACCGGAAAGAGCGGACGACGGAAGAGACCATCGCCGACGCGGCGACCATCTACCGTCTCGCGGCGGCGGTGAGCATGGCGCCGTTGAAGACTGTCGCCGACAATTTGAGCGTGAGCCAGAGCACCGCGACTCGGCTTATGAATCGCGCGCGCGTCGATGGGCTCGCGGAAGGCATCAGGCTGCCGAGGGCTGATGCCACTGGACCGGTCGTCGGCGCACCGGGGCCGACGGGGCCGTCGATCAGCTGAGGAGAAGCATCATGGCTCGACGGGTGAACCACGAGGGCACACTCTCGCCGTACACGACGCCCTCGGGTGAGATCCGGTACCGGATCGCTTACTGGATCGTCCGCCCGGACGGCGAGTACGTGCGCCGCTTCCGTCGTGGCTTTGAAACCGAGCGGCTGGCGCGCGAGACGCTGGCTGACCTCCAGGTCGACATCCGCCGGGGTGCTCATGTCGAGGAGACTCGCGAGACGCTGAACGCCTACTCGGCGAAGTATTTCGACGGGCTGCGGGTGCGTCCGACGACGCTCGCCGGCTACCGCAAGCACTACCGCGTCCATGTCGAGAGCTCGTCGCTAGGGCGCACGCCGCTGAGCGACATCTCGAAAGATCAGCTCAACCGGTTCTATCGGCAGCTTGAGCGCGACGGGCGAAAGGACCGCGGACACATCGGTGAGCCGCTGGGGCCGGCGACCATCCGGCACATTCACGTGCTGCTGTCGCAGATCCTGCAGCACGCACTCGAGGATGGTCTCATCCGGCTGAATCCCGCCAAGCGGGCATCGCCTCCCACCAAGATCGACGCGGCGCCGCCCGAGATGATGACCTGGTCGGCCGAGGATGCGCGACTCTTCCTCGAGTGGTCCAAGTCCACTGGCGACTACCTCTGGCTGGCGTGGCTGACGCTGCTCGGCACCGGCATGCGCCGCGGCGAGATCCTTGGCGTGCGATGGAAGGACGTCGACCTCGAGAACAACGTGATCACGATCGCGCGCGCGATGTCGTACGTGAAGGAAGCCGGCAAGAAGCCGGTCATCGACTTCCGCCAGACCAAGAGCGGCCGTGTGCGGAACGTCGACATCGACGCTCGGCTGGCGCACGCGCTGCGGACGAAGCGGGATCTGCTGCGGGCGGTCGCGCCCGACCTTGCGCGTGGCGAGCAGTTGATTTTCTGTAACCGATTCGGCCGGCCGCACAACCCGACGCAGTTCTCGCGGCAGTGGCGCGAGCGGGTGAACAAGGCCGCGGACGCGCATCCCGATCTCGACCGGCTCCACCTCCATGAGCTCCGGCACACCCATGCGACGCTGCTTCTGCGCGCCGGTGTCCACCCGAAGATCGTCTCCGAGCGCCTCGGGCACGCCGACATCCAAACGACCCTCAACACGTACTCGCATGCGGTGCGCACTCTGCAGCGCGGCGCCGCGGATCTCGTGGGGGAGCTGCTGGCTCCCGTCCGGGCCGACGCGCTCACGACGAGTTAGTCCGGAACTCTCAGACACGGCGCTTCTCCGATCTCAGCGAATCAGCGATCGGGCGTGGCGGAGTCCCGGGACCGTGGAATACCGGAGGCGCGAAGCGCCGAGGATATGCCGTCGAAAGCCCGGGACGTAGCCTCGCGCGGTCGCTAAACTCTCGCGGCGGAGAACAGCCGGTACACCCTCGGGCGACACGAGAGACGCCGCAAATGCGTGTCCGAAAACCGCTAGCCCCACGAATGACATGAGCCAGCCACGTCGCAACAGGCCAGTTCCACACGCACCGAGAACCGCGGAAAATCAGGCCTCTGAGGGGGTCGAAATCGGCCTTAACTGTGCCAGTAGGTGTGTCACGCGACCTGGACGGACGAAAAATCCCTTGAAAACACTGGGATCGGAGCGGCGGAGGATAGGGGATTCGAACCCCTGAGAGCTTTCACTCAACACGCTTTCCAAGCGTGCGCCATAGGCCACTAGGCGAATCCTCCACGGCCCCGGAGGGCCACAGGACATCCTACCTGGTCGCGGGAGCGCCTCCCGCGTACACGCTTCCCGGCCGCACGATGAGCGATCGCGGGGCGATGACGGCCAGGATGCGACGCGCCGGAGGCGCCGCCGCCAGCAGCTGCGCGCGCACGGCGGTCGCAGCATCCATCGCCGCATCTCCCATCCAGTAGTCCCGCCCACCGGCGGGCGCGTACGAGGCCCGCTCGATTGCGACCACCAGCGTGTACATGTCGTCGGCGGGGGCTCCGTGCTGATCGATGAGCCGCTGCGCGAACGCGCGCGGGGTCTCGCTGGCCGGCACGGCGATGCCGGCGTCGATCGCGGCATCCTGCACGATGAGCCACGCCGCTGCGGCGTCGCCGCCCCGTGCGGCGAGCGTGAGCTGCCGGCGCCGGAGTTCGCGCGCCAGGAAGGGCAGGGCGAGCACGAACAGGATCAGCAGCACGACGCCGAGCATCGGCAGCGGGTTCGTCGTGCCGAGCGGAGTGCCGGGCAGGGCTTCATCGCGCGGGTCGAGAGGACCGTTCGGTCCCTGCTCGGAGCTGGGGGTGGGCGAGGGGGTCGCGCCGGGGGTGGCGGAATTCGGGTCGTCGGTCTCACCCGGCAGCGACGCGGCGGGGGAGAAGGATGTCGGCACGCCGAGTCCTGCGGTGGGCTCGAAGGGGATCCACCCCGCGTTGTCGAAGTACACCTCCGGCCACGCGTGCAGGAGCGAGCTCGACACCGAGTAGACGACCTGGTCGTCGACCGAGTCCGTGGTCGAGACGCCGGGCAGGTACCCGATCACGATGCGCGTCGGCATGTGAAGCGTGCGCGCCATGAGCGCGAACGCCGATGCGAAGTGGATGCAGTAGCCCTGTCGTCGCTCGAGGAACTCGGCGACCGCTTCCGCGCCGCTGCCGTCGAAGCCCTCCTCGACGGGCGCCTCGAGCGAGTAGCGGAACTCGCCGCCGCGGAACCAGCGCTGCATCGCGATGAGGCGGTCGTAGTCGTTCGTGGCGCCTGCGGTCACCTCGGCGGCGAGCTCGGTGACGATCTCCGGTGTCTCGGGCGGGACCTGGGTGGTCTCGTCGCGAAGCTCGGGCCCGCCCGCGTTGTACGAGCGGATCTGCTCGAGCGTCGGGCGCGCCTGGTTCGAGACGACCGTGTACGCCTGGCCCTGCGTCGTGCCCGATTGCGAGATGACGGTGCGGTTGTAGGGGACGGCGGCCCAGCGTCCGTCGAGACCGGTCACCTCGACCGCCGGGTAGGGGACCGGCAGCCACACCGAGGCGAGGCTCATCACCTCGACGTCGGTCGTGTACTCCGCCAGCCGCACGTCTTCGGCGATGCTCACCGAGCCCAGGCCGAACTCGCTGTCGAGAGGCACGGTGCGCACGCGGTCCGGCTCCCACACGCCGCCCTCGAACCGCGACAGTGTCGTCGCCCGCAGGTACGGCGGTGACGGTGCGTTCGAGCGCACGCGCAGCACTTCGATCTGCTCCGGCCGGCGGAGGTCGTCGCCGAGCTGCAGCGTCGCGTCGATCCCGGGGCCGCCGCCGAGGCCGGTGCCCGCGCGCATCAGGGGCTGGGGCAGGAGCGGCGTCGCGACGACGGCCACAACGACCGCGATCGCACCGATGCCGAGCGCCGTCGCCGGCACACCGGCGGTGCGTTCGGCGTCGCGTTCGAGCGGACGCTCGCGCGAGCGTGTCTCGACCCGGATGAGGAAGAGGATCGCGACGGCCAGGAACACGAAGGCGACGACATCGACCTCGCGCGGCACCGCGATCGCCGGGATGAGCGAGACCGCGACGATCCCGATCGACGCCAGCAGCGGCATCCGCGCGGTGAGAACGACATGATCGACGATGATCGTGAGCAGACCCATGGAGCCGACGATGAGGAAGGCGAGCGGGACGGTGTCTTCGAGCGGTGCGGCGCCGAGGATGATCTCGTCCATCGCGTCCTCGAACAGCGGCGGCACCGCGCGGATGGTCTCGGGGGTCGGGATGACCCACAGCAGGGCCGTGTCGCGAAAGAAGACGGCCGTCATCATGGCCACCCAGACGGCCGCCTCGATGAGGCTCACGGCGACGGCCGGCAGCCGGAGACGCCGCGCGCCGTATCCGGCGGCGAGCACGAGCGTCGCGATGACGACCGAGCCGAGCAGCCAGCCGCCAGGCTTGACGACGCCGATGACCGGCATGAGCGCGGCGAGCAGCGCCACCAGCAGAGCGAGGGTCAGCAGCCACTCGCCGCCGCGCCGCGTGCGCGAGGAGTCGTCAGAGGACGACATGGCTCACTCCTCGTCCGACCGCGTTGCCCCACGCCGCGGCGAGATCGCCGTCCGGGTCGATCGCAGCGACCCGCCACCCGTGGTCGGCGGCCCGGTCGAGCGCGTCGCCGAGCGGTCCGACCGCGAGCACCATCGGCAGCGTGCTGTGGTGCGCGACCGGTGCGATCGCGTCGGCGTCGGACGGATCGAACCGCCCCACGATGAGGATGACGGGTCCGGTCATGACGCCGGCGAACAGCCGCGTGAGGCGCGCGAGGCTGTCGTCGCGGCGGGCCGTGAGTGTCGCGAAGTGGCTGAGGAGCGCCTCGACCTCGACCATGTCACCGCCGTCGATCCGCTCGGCCAGGACGGTGCCGTCGGAGTCGAGCACCTCGACCGCGTAGCCGTCGTGCACCAGGCGCGCCACGGCCGACACGCACGCCGACACCGCCATCTCGAACCCGGGGTCGGTGCCCGGCGCCTGCATCGCCTCAGCCGCCCAGCGCAGCACGCCCCGGTCGAGGACGACGCTCGCCTCGGGCGTGGACTCCTGCTCCTCCTGCCGCACCATGAGCTCGTCGCGGTGGGCGGTCGCGCGCCAGTGGATGCGGCGCATCGAGTCACCCGGGATGTACGGCCGGGCGACGAGGTTGTCGGCGCCCTGGCCCAGCTGGTTCGTGGTGGTGTGCAGCGTGCCGCCGGTCTCGCCGGCGAAGTCGGTCAGCGGCGGCAGGTCGATCAGCGCGGGGGCCACCGTCACCGACGTGCGCTCGCCGAACAGCGTGCGGCGCCGCGCCAGTCCGAACGGATCGGTCGAGCGCACCGAGAGCGGTCCGATGGAGTGCACACCGCGCTTCACGCCGGTCACCGTGTACGACAGGTCGACCACTCGCTCGGCGCCGCGCAGTCCCGATCCGAGT
The DNA here is from genome assembly GCF_014837165.1 of Microbacterium gallinarum. Lineage (GTDB taxonomy): Bacteria > Actinomycetota > Actinomycetes > Actinomycetales > Microbacteriaceae > Microbacterium > Microbacterium gallinarum. The sequence continues at coordinate 148,179 of NZ_JACSPM010000002.1, read as the reverse complement.
GCGGGGAACACGCCCTCCGAGCGGCCGCGCAGGCCCTTCGGAAGCGCGTCGTGCCACGTGCCGGGCGGGGTGGGCACCGCGGTGCGCACACCCACGCGCACGGCGACCGTCGACGTGCGGCCGACGGTCACGACGTCCGGCGTGAACGAGCGTGTCACGACGTCGGTGCGCCGGGTGAGGTAGAGCGACGCGATGCTCGCACCGGCCACCGCCAGCAGCAGGATGCCGAAGTACATGAGCTCCGCGATGCCGAACTCGTTCGCCATCACGAAGCACGTGATCGCCAGGATGAGCGCTCCGGTGCCTCGCACCGTCAGCGGCCACAGGCGTCTCATCGCGGACTCACTGACGCGGCGCGATGGGGACGCGCACGCTCGAGGCGATGCGCTCCAGAATCGTCGTGATGGCGTCGGCGGCGCCGCGCGCACGCGCGCCGCCGGCCGAGCGGGTCGGGATGAGACGGTGCGCGAACACCGGCGCGAGCAGTGCCGTGATGTCGTCGGGGATGACGAACCCGCGTCCGTCGAGGGCCGCCCAGACCTTGGCGGCCCGCACGAGCTGCAGGGTCGCCCGGGGGCTCGCGCCGAGCCGCAGGTCGGAATGGGTGCGTGTCGCGTGCGCCAGGGCGACCGCGTAGTCCTCGATGGGCGGAGCGACGTGCACCGCGCGTGCCCACGAGATGAGCTCCGTCACCTGTTCGGCCGAGACGACCGCCGACAGCTGGTCGAGGGGGTTCAGCGTGTCACGCTGACGCAGCATGAGCGCCTCGGACCGCTCGTCGGGGTAGCCCATCGAGATGCGCATCATGAAGCGATCGCGCTGGGCCTCGGGAAGCGCGTACGTGCCTTCCATCTCGAGCGGGTTCTGCGTCGCCACGACGAGGAACGGCTCGGGCACGTAGTGCGTGCGACCGTCGACGGTCACCTGGCGCTCCTCCATGGCCTCGAGCAGCGCGGACTGCGTCTTGGGGGACGACCGGTTGATCTCGTCGGCGATGACGATGTTCGCGAAGATCGCACCCTGCTTGAACTCGAACTCCCGCTCGACGGGGTTGAACACGCTCACACCGGTCACGTCGCCGGGCAGCAGATCGGGGGTGAACTGGATGCGGCGCACCGTCGCGTCGACCGACGCGGCCAGGGCCCGCGCGAGCATGGTCTTGCCGACGCCCGGGACGTCCTCGATGAGGAGGTGCCCTTCGGCCAGGAGGCATACCAGCGCGCTGCGCACCGCTTCCGGCTTGCCGTCGATCACGCTGCCGACGCCGCCGAGGATCGCGTCGGTCGTGCGGGCGAAGTCCTCTGCCCTCAGGGTCCCGCGCGCACGCGCCTGCTCCGTCATCGCGGTATCGACCATCGCAGACTCCTGTCGCGCCCTGGGACGAGCGTGTCGGGTGGTGGTGCGGGCATCCTCGCCCCCGCGACCGATCCTAACCGCGGGGAAATGGGAGCGGTATGGCCGCCGCTGGGAGAACGCTGGGCGCGCGGGTCGTCCTCCTGCTGTGACCCGTGCCGCCCCGGTGCCATGATGTGGCCATGACGGACCACGACAAGCGCACTCGCGGTGTGCTGATCGCCCTGCTCGCGGGTGTCGCCCTGGTGATCGTGATCGCGCTGATCGCGGTCTTCACCCGCGGCGGAACCGCGACCCTCGACCCGGAGAGCCCTGAGGGCGTCGTGCAGCAGTACAGCCAGGCGGTGATCGAGGGCGACACGCCGGCGGCGATCGAGCTGCTCATCCCCGAGATCGCCGAGGACTGCCGCCGCACCGGCGGGGGCGACGGCGATCACCGCGTCACGCTCACCGAGACGACGGTGAACGGCGACTCCGCGCGCGTCGAGGTGGTCATCGCGACGGTATACGGATCGGGCCCGCTCGGCCCCGACGAGTACGAGAGCGACGGCGTCTTCCAGCTCGAGCAGGTCGGCGGTCGATGGCTGATCGCGACCACCCCGTGGGAGCTCACGGTGTGCGATCAGAGCGGAGCCGGCCTGTGAGCGCGCCGGGTGCGTCCAGCGCGCCCTCCGCGCCCGCCGCGCCCGGCGCGCCGACCGCATCGGGCCGCGCGCAGGGGGTCGTCCGCAGGGTCCTCGTCTTCCTCATCCTGTTCGCGCTCGTCGTCATCGCCGCGATCGGGCTGAGCGGCCTGCTCGAGCGCGCGATCGGCGGCACCATCACCCTGGCCGGCGGCACCGCCGCCCTTGCGCAGTCGCTGGCCTTCACCTTCATCGGCGTCCCGCTGGCCGGCCTGCTGTGGTGGTGGGAACGGCGCCGGCTGCTCGATTCGGATGACCGTGCGTCGCTCGCGTGGTCGCTCTACCTCGCGGCGATGTCGACGACCGCCCTCGTCACCGCAACGGTCGCCCTCGGCTCCGCCGCCGCGGCGGGCATCGAGGGGCGGTGGCGCCCGGGTGACCTCGCGACCGGCGTGGTGTGGGCGGGCGTGTGGTTCTGGCACCGCTCGCTGCGGCGCAGCGAGCGGCTGTCGCCGGCGCGCCTGCCCGGCCTCAGCGCGATCCTCGGCTGGGTGTATGGCGTCGGCGTCTTCGCGACCGGTGCGATCGCGGCGCTGGCCGCCCTCGTCGGCGAAGCGCTCGCCGTCGTGGCGGTGCCGCTGGCGAGCTCGCAGCAGTGGTGGGTTCCGCTGCTCCAGTCGCTCGTGTGGACAGCTCTCGGCGGGCTGGTGTGGTGGTGGCACTGGCGGCGCGAGGGTGCGCGGTCTGCGTCCGGCGCGTTCGCCGGTGTCGCGCTGGTGATCGTGGTGGGCGCGGCCGCCGCGGCGACGCTGTTCGCGATCGGCACCGTGCTCTTCGTGCTGCTGCGCCTGGTGTTCGACACGGCACCCGCCGCCGAGGCGATCGAGCCGCTGGACCGCGCGATCGCCGCCGCGCTCGTCGGCGGCATCGTCTGGGTGATCCACGCCCGGGTGGTCGCCGAGCGCACCGACGCGACGCGCCGCGGCGCCCGACTCGTGGTGTCGGCCGTCGCGCTCATCGGGGCGGCGAGCGGATTCGGCGTCGTCGTTAACGCGCTTCTGGCTGCGCTGACGCCGACGCTGGCGGGCGATAACGCACGCACTCTTCTGCTCGGCGGTCTCAGCGCGCTCGTGATCGGCCTGCCGGTGTGGTGGATCGCCTGGCGGCCCGGGCGGGCAGTGCCGGTCGAAGACGCCGCGTCGACGGCGCGGCGGGTGTACCTCGTCGCGGTGTTCGGGGCCAGCGCGATCACCGCCATCGTGACGCTGCTCATCATCGGCTACCGCATCTTCGAGTTCGTGCTCGACCCCGGCGGCGCCGGCGGACTCATCGAGCGGATCCGCGGGCCGGTCGGTCTCCTCGCGGCCACGGGGATCGTATTCGCGTACCACTTCGCCGTCTGGCGACGCGACCGCGCCCTCGCTCAGGAGGCGGCGCCCGAGCGGCCCCGCAGGGTCGGCCGCATCGTGCTCGTCGCAGCCACGGCCCCCGCAGACATCGCCGAGCGGGTCAAGGCCGCGACGGCGGCATCCGTCGTCCTCTGGCAGGCGACCGACGGAGCCGGACCGGTCGACGACGCCTGGGTTGCGCGCCTCCCGGCGGCTCTCGAGGGCGTCTCCGCGCCGCGCGCGCTGGTCGTCGCGGAGCCTGATGGGGGAGTGCGGGTGATCCCACTCGCCGGCTGACAGGGCGGTCCCGGTCACGCCCCGCCGCGCGACCGGGTTAGACTGGTGTCAGCTCTCCGCGAGGCGGCATCCAGGCCAACTCCCCCAGGACGGAAACGTAGCAAGGGTAACCAGGCTCTGCCGGGTTCGCGGAGAGTCTTACTTTTCCCGGCGGCATCGGCGCCACCGGCCGCATCGGCTCTGTCGGGGCACGCGCCCCGCGCGCCGCCGGTCGCCCATAGGCTTGTCGCGTGGCGCAGAGCATCTTCATCACGTCGGCAGAAGGCCACTCCGGCAAATCGACCGTCGCGTTGGGTGTTCTCGACGCGCTGAGTCATGCGACCCCTCGGGTCGGCGTCTTCCGGGCGATCGCGCGCTCCACCGCCGAGCCCGACTACGTCCTCGAGATGCTGCTCGACCACGACGGGGTCCAGCTGCCGTATGAGGAGTGCGTCGGAGTCACCTACGACGACGTGCGTCAGAATCCGGATGCCGCGCTCGCGACGATCGTCGAACGCTACAAGGCGGTCGAAGCGCAGTGCGACGCGGTCGTGATCCTCGGCAGCGACTACACCGACGTGGGCAGCCCGGCCGAGCTCGGCTACAACGCGCGCATTGCCGCGAACCTCGGTGCCCCCGTCCTCCTCGTGCTGGGCGGGCGGTCCGCGCAGACCCAGACGCGTCCCGAGCAGCTCGGCTCCTCGCTCCCGCGCACCGCGGCCGAGATGGGCCAGATCGCCGACCTCGCGCTCGCCGAACTCGCCCACGGCCGTGCTGAGCTCTTCGCCGTCGTGGCCAACCGCGCCGAGCGATCCGAGGCCGACGCGACGGTCGCGGCCATCCGGCGGTCGGTCGAGTCGGCGCTCGGGCCGGGCAAGCGAGTGCCCGTCTGGGCGATCCCCGAGGACCGGTTCCTCGTCGCCCCGTCGATGCGCGGCATCATGCGCTCCGTCGGCGGCGAGCTGCTCGCCGGCGACCCGGAGCGCCTCACCCGCGAGGCGCTCGCCGTCGTGGTCGCGGGCATGTCGATGGTCAACGTCCTGCCGCGGCTTCTCGAAGGCGCCGTCCTCGTCATCGCGGCCGACCGCACCGAGGTGCTGCTGGCAGCGCTGCTCGCGAACGCGTCGGGCACCTTCCCCTCCATCTCGGGAATCGTGCTGAACGGCGGGTTCGACCTGCCCGAGCCGGTCATGCGCCTGCTCGACGGCCTGGGATCCAACGTGCCGATCGTGACGACCGAGCTCGGCACCTATGAGACGGCCGCGCGCATCATGAGCACCCGGGGCCGGCTGGCCGCCGACTCGCAGCGCCGCTACGACACCGCTCTCGCGCTCTTCGAGCAGAGCGTCGACACCGACGAGCTGCTCGAGGCGTTCGGCGTCGCGCGCGCGACGGTCGTCACGCCGCTCATGTTCGAGTTCCAGCTCATCGAGCGCGCCCGCGCACAGCGCAAGCGCATCGTGCTCCCCGAGGGCGACGACGACCGGGTGCTGCGCGCGGCTGCCACGGTGCTCAAGCGGGGCATCGCCGACCTCACGATCCTGGGCGAGCCCTTCGAGGTGCGCGCCCGGGCCGTCGAGCTCGGCATCGACATCCAGGCGGCCGAGGTGCTCTCGCCGCTCGATGCCGTGCACGTCCACAAGTTCGCCGCGGAGTACGCCCGGCTGCGCGCCCACAAGGGCGTCACGGTCGCGCAGGCGGCCGACACCGTGACGGATGTGTCGTACTTCGGCACCATGATGGTGCACCTCGGACTGGCCGACGGCATGGTCTCGGGCGCGGCGCACACGACCGCGCACACCATCCGGCCCGCCTTCGAGATCATCAAGACGACGCCGGGCGTCTCGGTGGTCTCGAGCGTCTTCCTGATGGCGCTCGCCGACCGCGTGCTCGTCTACGGCGACTGCGCCGTGATCCCCGACCCGACGTCGGAGCAGCTCGCCGACATCGCGATCTCGTCGGCCGCCACTGCCGCGCAGTTCGGCATCGAGCCGCGCGTCGCGATGCTGTCGTACTCGACCGGGGAGTCGGGCTCGGGCGCAGAGGTCGAGAAGGTCCGGGATGCCACGGCCATCGTCCGCTCGCGGGCTCCCGAGCTCCTCGTCGAGGGTCCCATCCAGTACGACGCCGCCGCAGACGCCGCCGTCGCGGCGGCGAAGATGCCGGGTTCGGACGTGGCGGGTCGCGCCACGGTGTTCATCTTCCCCGACCTCAACACGGGCAACAACACCTACAAGGCGGTCCAGCGCTCCGCCGGAGCCGTGGCGATCGGGCCCGTGCTGCAGGGCCTGAACAAGCCCATCAACGACCTGTCGCGCGGCGCGCTCGTCGACGACATCGTCAACACGATCGCGATCACCGCGATCCAGGCTCAGGGAGAGTGAAAATGTCCCCGGTGCTGGTCGTCAACTCCGGCTCGTCGTCGTTCAAGTACCAGCTCATCGACATCGACACCGAGACGACGCTCGCGTCGGGCCTCGTCGAGCGGATCGGCGAGCCGACGGGTCGCGCCACGCACACGGTGGTCGCGCCGCCGACCGACGGGCCGGCGCCGACGATGCTGAATGCGACGCACACGCGCGAGCTGCCGATCCCCGACCACACCGCGGGCTTCCGCGTCATGCTCGACGCGTTCGCCTCCGACGGGCCCTCGCTGGAGGACCACGCGCCGATCGCGGTCGGTCACCGTGTCGTCCACGGCGGCGCGCGGTTCTTCGAGCCGACCCTGATCACTCCGCTCGTCGAGATCAACATCGACGAGCTCTCCGTGCTCGCCCCGTTGCACAACCCGGCCAACCTGGCAGGGATCGTCGCCGCGAAGGCGGCCTTCCCCGACGTCGCGCACGTCGCGGTCTTCGACACCGCGTTCCACCAGACGCTCGAGCCGCACGTCTACACCTACGCGATCGACGCCCGGCTCGCGGCATCCCACCGCATCCGGCGCTACGGGTTCCACGGCACCTCCCACAAATTCGTGAGCGAGGCGGCCGCGGCGTTCCTCGGCCGTCCGCTCGTCGACCTGCGGCAGATCGTGTTCCACCTCGGCAACGGCGCGTCCGTCACGGCGGTCGACGGCGGACGCTCGGTCGAGACCTCCATGGGCTTCACGCCGCTCGAGGGGCTCGTGATGGGCACCCGGTCGGGCGACATCGACCCGGCGGTGCTGTTCCACCTCGCCCGCCGCGACGGGCTGTCCATCGATGACCTCGACGACCTGCTGAACAAGCGCAGCGGCATGCTCGGGCTCGCCGGGTCGTCCGACCTGCGTGACATCCGCGCCGCCGTCGAGCGCGGCGACCCGCAGGCGATCCTCGCGTACGAGGTGTACGTCCACCGGCTGCGCGCGTACGCGGGCGCGTACCTGGCCCAGCTCGGCGGCGTGGACGTCATCTCCTTCACCGCGGGGGTCGGAGAGAACGCCCCGCTCGTGCGCGCGGCGGCGCTCGAGACGCTCGGCTTCGCCGGCATCGAGGTCGACCATGAGCGCAATCAGGCGCCGGGTCGCGGCATCCGGATCATCTCGACGGATGCCTCGGCCGCGACCGTCCTCGTCGTGCCGACCGACGAGGAGCTCGAGATCGCCCGACAGACCGTCAGCGTGGCGCGGGTCTGACCCGCCCTCGCTACCCTTGACTGGTGTCCACCGAAGCCCTGCCCGACCTGTCCGCCTACGACGCCGTGCTCTTCGATCTGGACGGCGTGCTGACCCCGACCGCCGAAGTCCACATGCACGCATGGCAGACCATGTTCGAGGCGCTGTTCGCGGCCTGGGACATCACGCCGCCGTACACCGAGCGTGACTACTTCGACCACCTCGACGGCAAGAAGCGCTACGACGGCGTCGCGAGCCTGCTGCGCTCGCGCGACGTCGAGGTGCCGTGGGGCGACCCGTCCGATCCCGTGACGGCCGACACCGTGTGCGGCATCGGGAATCGCAAGAACGTGGTCTTCGAGACCGTCCTGCGCGACGAGGGGATCGCCCCGTACCCCGGCTCGCTCGCCCTGCTCGATGCGCTCGCCGCCGCCGGCACCGCGGTCGCCGTCGTGTCGAGCTCGAAGAACGCCGAGGAGGTGCTCGCCGTCGCCGGCATCCGCGACCGGTTCGCCGTCGTGATGGACGGCGTGATCGCCGAGCGCGACCACCTCGCCTCCAAGCCCGCTCCCGACGTCTTCGTCGAGGCCGCGCGCATGCTGGATGTCGACCCGGCTCGCAGCGCCGCCGTCGAGGACGCCCTCAGCGGCGTGGCCTCGGCTGCGGCGGGCGGGTTCTCGCTCGTCGTGGGCGTGGACCGCGGTGCAGGAGAGCAAGCCCTGACAGATGCCGGAGCCCACGTCGTCGTCGACGACCTGTCCGAGCTCGTCGCCGCCGTCACCACCCCGACCCGCCCCGAGGAGACCACCTCATGATGGATCGCGACCGGTTCCCCGTCGACCCCTGGCGCCTTGTCGAGACGGAGTTCGACTTCGAGGACAGCGGCGTCACCGAGACGCTGTTCGCGGTCGGCAACGGCTACCTCGGCATGCGCGGCAACCACCCCGAGGGTCGTCAGTCGCACGAGGACGGCACGTTCATCAACGGCTTCCACGAGACGTTCCCCATCCGCCACGCCGAGCAGGCGTACGGATTCGCCGAGGTCGGGCAGACGATCGTCAACGCCCCCGATGCGAAGGTGATGCGGGTCTACGTCGACGACGAGCCGCTGTCGCTCGACGTCGCCGACGTGCGCGAGTACGAGCGCGTGCTCGACATGCGCGACGGCGTGCTGCGCCGTCACGTGCTGTGGACCACGCCGTCGGGCAAGGACGTTCGCGTCGAGTACTCGCGGCTGGTGTCGTTCGAGGAGAAGCACCTGTCGGTCATGACGGTGGACGTGACGGTCCTGAACGCCGACGCGCCGGTCACCGTCAGCTGTCAGCTGATCAATCGTCAGGACGGCGAGGACGTCTACGGCGGCACGCCGACCGCGACCAAGAAGGCCGGCTTCGACCCGCGCAAGGCGGAGCGCATCCAGGAGCGCGTGCTGCAGCCGCAGGAGTACTGGCAGGACGGCCTGCGGTCGGCGCTGTCCTACCGCGTGACGGAGTCCGGCATGACGCTCGCCGTCGTCGCCGACCACATCGTCGAGACCGACAACCCGTACTCGGCACGCACGCTGATCGAGCCCGACATCGCGAAGAACGTGTTCCGGGTGCAGGCGAAGGCCGGCGTCCCGATCCGCGTGACCAAGCTCGTGAGCTACCACACGTCGCGCGGCGTCCCGGCGCGCGAACTCGTCGACCGCTGCCGTCGCACCCTCGACCGCGCCCTCACGCTGGGCGTGGAGACGGTGGCGATCCGGCAGCGCGAGTGGCTCGACGGGTTCTGGGAGCGTTCGGATGTGAAGATCGGCGGGCACGACGACCTGCAGCAGGCGACGCGCTGGTGCCTGTTCCAGCTCGCCCAGGCGTCGGCGCGCGCCGACGGCCAGGGCGTGCCCGCGAAAGGCATGACCGGCTCGGGGTACAGCGGCCACTACTTCTGGGACACCGAGATCTACGTGCTGCCGTTCCTCGCGTACACGACGCCGCTGTGGGCTCGCAACGCCCTGCGCATGCGCTACCTCATGCTGCCGGCCGCGCGCCGCCGGGCCTTCCAGCTCAACGAGCACGGCGCGCTGTTCCCCTGGCGCACCATCAACGGCGAAGAGGCGTCCGCCTACTACGCCGCCGGCACGGCGCAGTACCACATCAACGCCGACGTCTCGTATGCGCTGGCGAAGTACATCCGCGCCACCGGCGACTCCGAGTTCCTCTACCGCGAGGGCGTCGACATCGCCGTCGAGACGGCGCGTCTCTGGGCGACCCTCGGTTTCTGGCGCACCGTCGAGGGCGCGGGCGAGGAGACGTTCCACATCCATGGCGTGACCGGCCCCGACGAATACACGACGGTCGTCAACGACAACCTGTTCACGAACGTCATGGCCCGCTTCAACCTGCGCTTCGCCGCGCGCACCGTTCGCGAGATGGCCGAGGTCGACGGCGAGGTGTACCGGCGGATGGTCGACCGCCTCGGCCTCGACCCCGCCGAGCCCGAGGGGTGGGAGCGTGCCGCGGAGGCGATGCACATCCCGTTCAGCCCGGATCTCGGCATCCACCCCCAGGACCACGTCTTCCTCGAGCGCGAGATCTGGGACCTCGAGAACACGCCGTCCGACAAGCGGCCGCTGCTGCTGCACTTCCACCCGCTGGTCATCTACCGCTACCAGGTGCTCAAGCAGGCCGACGTCGTGCTGGCGCTGTTCCTGCAGGGCAATCACTTCTCCGACGAGGACAAGCTCGCCGACTTCGAGTACTACGACCCGCTGACCACGGGCGACTCGACGCTCTCGGCGGTGGTGCAGGCGATCCTGGCCGCAGAGGTCGGCTATCAGGACCTCGCGCTCGAGTACTTCCGGCAGTCGATCTTCGTCGACCTCGCCGACCTGCACCACAACGCGTCGGACGGCGTGCATGTGGCGTCGGCCGGTGGCGTGTGGACGGCGCTGGTGTCGGGCTTCGGCGGCATGCGCGACCACTTCGGCGAGCTGTCCTTCGATCCCCGCCTGCCCGCCGACTGGCCCGAGCTGTCGTTCGTGCTGCACTGGCACGGCACCCGGCTGCAGATCACCGTCACGCGCGACGAGCTGCGGGTCGCGGCCTCCGGTGGTGATCCGGTCGGGTTCAGCGTGCGGGGGACGGGTTACGTCGTCGGAGCCGGCGAAGAGGTCGTGGTGGCGCTGGACGGGCACGGTCCGGTGATCCCCGGACGCCCGACGCTCGGCGAGCTCACCGAGGTGCAGCGCGAGGACGGCTCGTACCTGTCGGCGTCGGTGCCGACGGTCACGTCGTCCATCCCGATCATCATCGGCGCGGCCGACGTCGAGCAGGGCGCCGACGCGTGAGGACGGCCGCTGCGATGTCACAGCCACGCCGTAGGCTGTCCTGGTGACCACCGCCCTCTATCGCCGCTACCGACCCGAGTCGTTCGGCGAGATGATCGGCCAGTCGCAGGTCACCGAGCCGCTCATGACTGCGCTGCGCGGTGATCGCGTCGGGCACGCCTACCTGTTCTCGGGTCCGCGCGGCTGCGGCAAGACCACGTCCGCCCGCATCCTCGCCCGGTGCCTCAACTGCGCACAGGGGCCGACCGACACCCCGTGCGGCACCTGCGACAGCTGCGTCGAGCTGGGCCGTGGCGGCGGCGGGTCGCTCGACGTCGTCGAGATCGACGCGGCGAGCCACAACGGCGTCGACGACGCCCGCGACCTCCGCGAGCGGGCCGTCTTCGCCCCGGCGCGCGATCGCTTCAAGATCTTCATCCTCGACGAGGCGCACATGGTGACGCCGCAGGGCTTCAACGCGCTGCTCAAGCTGGTCGAAGAGCCCCCCGACCACGTCAAGTTCATCTTCGCCACGACCGAGCCCGAGAAGGTCATCGGCACGATCCGCTCACGCACGCACCACTACCCGTTCCGGCTCGTGCCGCCGGGGGCCATGCTGTCGTATGTCGAAGAGCTGTGCGGGCAGGAGGGCGTCGAGGTCGAGCAGGGTGTGCTGCCGCTCGTCGTCCGAGCCGGTGGCGGCTCGCCGCGAGACACCCTGTCGCTGCTCGACCAGCTGATCGCCGGCTCCGAAGAGGGCAAGGTCCGCTACGAGCGCGCCGTGGCCCTCCTCGGCTACACGCACGCCGAGCTGCTCGACGAGGTGGTCGACGCGTTCGCCGCGGGCGACGCGCAGGCCGCGTTCTCCGCTGTCGACCGCGTCGTGCAGACAGGTCAGGATCCGCGCCGGTTCGTCGACGACCTGCTCGAGCGGCTGCGCGACCTCATCGTCGTCGACGCGACGGGCGACGGGGCGGCCGCGGTCCTGCGCGGAGTCTCGGCCGAAGACCTCGAGCGCATGAAGGGCCAGGCCGCCGCCTTCGGCACCGTGCGCCTCTCGCGCACGGCCGACCTCGTCATCGCCACGCTCGACGACATGACCGGTGCCACCTCGCCCCGCCTGCAGCTGGAACTCATGGTCGCGCGAGTGCTGGCCAGGGGAGCGGATGCCGCGGCCCCGACGGCGGCTGTCGCTGCTGTGCCTGCGGCTGTTGCGGCTGCTGCGGCGCCTGCGGCTGTGGCGCCGGCACCTGCACCTGCACCTGCTGCTGCCGCGCCCGTGGCCGAGGCTGTGCGCCGTCCGGCTGAGCCCGCCGACACGGTGCCGACGGTGACCACGACCGCCCGGGGCACCGCCGCGGTGATCGAGCCGGCAGCCGCCGCGCCCGCACCCGCACCGGCGGAGGCAGCTGCCCCCGCCGCGGACCAGACCGCACCGGCTGCCGTGACTCCGCCCGAGCCGGTCGCCGCACCCGCGCCGACGCCGGTGTCCGACGGGCCGGTCACGCTCGAGCGCATGCGCGCCGGGTGGGCCGAGATCCTGAGCCGCCTCGAAGGCATCAGCCGCACGTCGTGGCTGCTGGCGTCGAACGCCGAGGTCGCCGGCCTCGACGACGATGTGCTCACCCTCGCCTTCGCCAGCCAGGCCGACGTCGCCAAGTTCAAGCAGCGAGCGGCGGGTGGCGGGCCGAGCGAAGACCTGCGCCAGGCGATCCTGGCGGTGCTCGGCATCCGGGTGAAGTATCTGGCCAAGCACGACGACGGCGGTTCGGCGCCGCGCCGACCGGGTTCAGCCCCGGCCGCTCCGCCCGCCTCCCCGCGTCCGGCCCCGGCACGCGCCGCCGCGCCGGCGGCCGCCGCTCCGGTCACCGAGTGGGCCGTGGCTCCGATCCCGACCGACGCCGACGCTCCGCCGCCCGACCCGGGGCCGCCGGCGGCGTTGTCCGCAGGGCAGTTCGCGGTCGACGACGAACCCGAAGACGCCGCCGCCCGGTCGCGCATCGCGACCCTGGCACCGGTCCGCGAGGGCGAAGTGCTCCGCGCCGCCGACGTCGAGCCGTCCATCGAGCCCGGAGACGAAGACGAGGACGTCCCGACGGATGTCGCGGCCGACGTCCCGGTTCCGCCGGTCGTCGCACCGCCGCTGCCCCCGGTGGTGACGACGCGCAACGACGGCGTCCAGCGCTACGGCGAGGCGGTGGTGCGTCAGATGCTGGGCGCGACCTTCGTGCGCGAAGAGCCGTACGAACCGCCGACGAGGTTCAGCTAGCCCATGTACGACGGGATCGTCCAAGACCTCATCGATGAATTCGGCCGGCTGCCGGGCATCGGCCCCAAGTCGGCCCAGCGCATCGCCTTCCACATCCTCCAGACGCCGAACTTCGATGTGTCGCATCTCGCGCAGCTGCTCGCCGAGGTGCGCGACAAGGTGCGGTTCTGCGAGGTATGCGGCAACGTCACCGAGCAGGAACGCTGTTCGATCTGCCGTGACCCGCGGCGCAACCTCAGCCTCATCTGCGTCGTCGAAGATGCGAAGGACGTGGCGGCCATCGAGCGCACCCGCGAGTTCCGCGGTCTCTACCACGTGCTCGGCGGTGCGATCAGCCCGATCGCCGGCATCGGGCCCGACGACCTGCGTATCACCCAGCTGATGCAGCGCCTCGCCGACGGCACGGTGCAGGAGGTCATCCTGGCGACGAACCCCAACCTCGAGGGCGAGGCCACGGCGACCTACCTCAGCCGCCTGCTGCACACCCTCGAGATCAGCGTCACACGCCTGGCCTCGGGCCTCCCCGTCGGCGGCGACCTCGAGTACGCCGACGAGGTCACGCTCGGTCGCGCCTTCGAGGGGCGGCGCTCGGTCTGAGGTCCGGGTGCCGATCGTGCACCCCAGCGGCCGGGTGCGCGCACCATCGATCGCTGTCCGAGGTCCGCGGTACTTTGGCAGTCGTGCGCGTCGCGGTGCGACCCGGCGTCCTGCACTCTGGAGCGATGGAAGAGGCGACGTGAACGGCACCATTCAGCGATTCGACGCCCGCGCGTGGGTGCTCTTCGCGATCATGGCGGTGGTCTGGGGCGTCCCGTACCTGTTCATCAAGGTCGCGGTCGACTCGTACTCGCCCGCGGCGGTGGTCGCGGGTCGCACGCTCATCGGCGCCCTCGTCCTGCTTCCGTTCGCCCTGCGTCAGAAGGCGCTGCGCCCCGCGTGGTCGAAGATCGGCTGGGTGCTCGCCTTCGGCGCGATCGAGATGGCCGGCCCGTTCCTGCTGCTCGGCCACGCCGAGCAGACCCTCCCGTCCGGCCTCACCGGCCTCCTCGTGGCAACGGTGCCGCTGTTCGCCGCACTGATCGCCTTCGGCGGCGGAGACCGCTCGGTGCTCAAGCCCGCCCGGGCGATCGGGCTCGTCGTCGGCTTCGCGGGCGTCGCCGTGATCGTCGCCGGGCCCGGGCTGGCGATCGAGGGCGGAGGGGGGCTCCTCGCGGTCGGCGAGATCCTGCTCGTCGCGATCCTGTATGCGATCGCGCCGTTCATCATCGCCCTCAAGCTGAGAGACGTGCCGGCGCTCGGCACGATCACCCTCGCCCTCTTCGCGGTCGGTGTGTTCTACCTGCCGATCGGGATGCTCACACAGCACGAGGTGCCGACGATCGACGCCACGCTCGCGCTCATCGCCCTCGGCGTCGTGTGCACGGCCGTCGCGTTCATCGTGTTCTTCGCCCTCATCGCCCGCGTCGGTCCGGTGCGCGCGCCGCTCTTCACCTACGTGAACCCAGTGGTGGCGATCCTCCTCGGCACGATCATCCTCGGCGAGAGCCTGACACTGGGACTGCTCATCGGGTTCCCGCTCGTCATCCTCGGATGCTGGCTCGCGGCGACGGGCGGCACCATCCGCCCCCGCGCGCCCGAGCCCGAACCCGAGGTGGAGGCCGAGTTGCCTCCCGTCGCGCCCGGCTGACCGGATCCACGCGCGCGGCGTCGATCAGCGCAGCACTTCGACGAGGGCCACCCACGACACCACGATCGCCGACACGATGGCGAGCAGAGTCGCGACCGCTGCGACGAGGAGCCCTCCCGGGACGCCCAGCACCAGCATTGCGGCCGCGGCGAGGTAGGCCACCACGGGAGCGAATCCGAGCGCTGACTTGAAGAACCGGCTCACGCGCGCCGGCGCGATATCGCGGGTGATCGTGATCGTCGCGTGGACCTGGAAGATCGCAGCCACGACCGCGCCCGCTGCGATCATCGCGCCGTAGGCGATCGGCCCGATGTCCGGGACGAGTCCCATGCCGGTCACGACGATCGCGAGCACGAGCGAGGCGATCGCCGCCGCGAGCCGCGCGGTGAGCGTCGCAGACTTGATGATCTCGGCGATGTTGACGCTCGACGCGACGATCACCAGACCGGCGAGCGCAGCCGTGGCGCCGACCATCGCGACGTTGAACTCCGACCAGGCATCGAGGTTGTCCATGCCCCGGATGCTAGCCCCCGACCTCGCGGCGCGCAGGTCTCCGGCTCACCCGTCACATGGCCGGTCCGGAATCGGCGCGTCCGTAAGATGGAGGCTCGGGTGCGGCATCCGATCGCTCCTGTCAGGCTTGTGTGCCGCACGTCGGCACTTCGGGGAGTTCCACGTGGCGCTGATCGTCCAGAAGTACGGCGGGTCGTCGGTCGCGGATGCCGAGAGCATCAAGCGCGTCGCCAAGCGCATCGTCGATGCGCGTCGTGCCGGTCACGACGTCGTCGTCGCGGTGAGCGCCATGGGCGACACCACCGATGAGCTGCTCGACCTCGCGGCGCAGGTCGCCCCGATCCCGGCTCCGCGCGAGCTCGACATGCTGCTCTCCAGCGGAGAGCGCATCTCGATGGCGCTGCTGGCCATGGCGATCCACTCGATGGGCTTCGAGGCCCGGTCGTTCACCGGCTCGCAGGCGGGCATGATCACGACGGCCGACCACGGCTCGGCGCGCATCGTCGACGTCACCCCCATCCGCCTCCGCGAAGCGCTCGACGAGGGGGCGATTGTCATCGTCGCCGGTTTCCAGGGCTTCAACCGCGACACCCGCGACATCACCACGCTCGGCCGCGGCGGCTCCGACACGACGGCCGTCGCCCTCGCGGCGGCGCTCGACGCCGACGTCTGCGAGATCTACAGCGACGTCGACGGCATCTTCACGGCCGACCCGCGGGTCGTGCCGAACGCTCGCAAGCTGGGCGTCGTGTCGGCGGAGGAGATGCTCGAGCTCGCGGCCAACGGCGCGAAGGTGCTGTACATCCGCGCCGTCGAGTACGCTCGCCGCCACGGCGTCCTGATCCACGCGCGTTCGACGTTCAGTTCGAGCGTCGGCACCTACGTTCTCGGCCCGGGGATGACGCTCCCCGACGGCGCAAAGGGAGAAGACATGGAAGAGCCGATCGTCGCCGGAGTCGCGACCGACCTCAGCCAGGCCAAGATCACGGTCATCGGAGTGCCCGACGTGCCGGGCAAGGCCGCCGAGATCTTCAAGGTGGTCGCCAAGTCCGGCGCCAACGTCGACATGATCGTGCAGAACGTGTCGGCGGCGACGACGGGTCGCACCGACATCTCCTTCACGCTCCCCAAGACCGATGCCGCCACCGCGCTCAAGGCGCTCGCCGGCGATCAGTCCGAGATCGGCTTCGAGAGCCTCGTCCACGACGACCAGATCGGCAAGCTGTCGGTCGTCGGCGCCGGCATGCGCACGCATTCGGGCGTCTCCGCGACGCTCTTCGAGGCGCTCAGCGTCTCGGGCATCAACATCGAGATGATCTCGACGTCCGAGATCCGCATCTCCGTGGTCGTGCGCGGCGACGATCTCACGGAAGCCGCGCGCGTGGTCCACACCGCGTACGGTCTCGACGGCGACATCGAGGCCGTCGTCCACGCCGGCACGGGCCGCTGACGCCGGCACCGGCCGCGACGCCGCCACCGGAGCACCCGGCACCGGCCGCTGAAGCTGCCGCCGGACCACCCGGCACCGGCCGCTGGAGCACCCGGCACCGGCCGCTGACGCCGGCACCGGCCGCTGACGCTGCCGCTGGAGCACCCGGCACCGGCCGTTGACGCTGCCGCCGGAGCACCCGGCACCGGCCGCTGACGCCGGCACCGGCCGCTGACGCCGCCGGCGGAGCATCCGTCGCCGCGGGCACTTCTTGCCGCGGCATCCGTCGTCGACCTGATCAGGCGATTCGACGAGAACAGGCGGATCCCGCCGCGATCATCCTGATCTGGTCGAATCGCCTGAACCCGCGAACCAGCCGCGCCCCGACGGCCGGCCGGCAGCGCGATCAGCTGCGCTCAGGCTCGCCGAGGAGCCCGGCGACGAGCGCGTCGACGACGTCGTCGGTGGGACGACCGGGATCGATCGAGACGGTCAGCCGATCGAGGATGAGCCCTTCGATCGCGTAGTGGAAGAGGGCGATCTCGAACTCGTCGCCGGGCAGCCCCGCCGCGCGGTTGAACGCCACGTCGGCCGCGAAGCCGGCGCGCATCCACGCACCGAGCGCCGCGGCGATCGACGGGGAGCGGGCGCCCTCCAGGCGCAGCGTGAACAGCGCCAGCGTGACCTCGCGCTCATCCGTCAGGCGCCGCACGATGTCGCGCGTGTAGTCGGCGAACAGGGCGCGGTCGGGCGTGCGCTCCGCCCATGCCTCCTGAAGGGCCGGGTCGGGCGCGAGACGCTCCCCGATCCGGTCGACGAGCGCGCCCACGAGGTCGTCGCGACTGCGGAAGTAGTTCGACGCGGTGCCGACGGGAACCCCTGCGCGCGCATCCACCGCCCGATGCGTGAGCCCGCGCATCCCTTCTGCCGCCAGCACCGCGATTCCTGCATCGGCGAGCCTGCGCCGGCGATCGTCGTTTCGCGCCATGCCCGAAGACTAGCGGAACCACGACAAGTGTCGTAGTCTCCAATCACTACAGCTGTCGTGAAAGAGGGCATGATGCGAGAACTGATCTATTACGTCGCGGTGTCGCTCGATGGGCGCATCGCGTCGCCCGCCGGCGCATTCGATGCGTTCCCGGTGACGGGCGACCACTTCGACGTCATCTACCAGGAGTGGGCAGACACCGTGCCCGCAGCCGCGTACGACGCGCTCGGACTGACCGGTCCGCGCGGTCGCTTCTCGACGGTCCTGATGGGCTGGAACACATACGCCGCCGGATTCGAGTTCACCGATGATCCGTACCCGCACCTCGACCAGATCGTGTTCTCGCGCACGCACTCGGGGAGCGAGACGACGAGCGTGCGGGTCACCGCCGACGACCCGCGCGAGGTCGTCGCCGACCTCAAGTCGCGGGACGGAGCCGACATCTGGCTGTGCGGCGGCGGTGACCTCGCCGCACAGCTCGTGGATCAGATCGATCGGCTGGTGCTCAAAGTGAACCCGTTCGTCTTCGGCGACGGCATCCCGCTCTTCGCAGGGGAGTGCGACCCGATGTCGTTCGGCCTCGTCGCCACACGCAGCTTCGCCTCGGGCGTCGTCATCAGCGAGTACGAGCGCCGGTGAGCCCTGCCACCCGGTGTCGACCGAGGACGCGGCGGCCGGCGCATCCGTCCGCCGAATCAGGCGATTCGGCGAGAACAGGCGGATATTGCTGCGATCGGCCTGATCCCGTCGATCAGCCTGCGCTGGTCGACGAGTGCCGGCGGTGGGATGGCCGGAATCGCGCGATCCTCGGCGGTCGCGGGCGGTAACACCGGGCCGACCGCGGGGGAGCGGCCGGTAGAATCGCCGAAACGCCAGCGCAGGTGTGCCCTTCTGGGCCGCGCGCGGCCCGCGACATCCAAGGACTCCTCATGACCCGCATCTCCGATTCAGGACTCTCCGTCGCCGTCGTCGGCGCCACCGGCCAGGTCGGCACCGTGATGCGCGAGATCCTCGTCGAGCGAGATTTCCCGATCCGCGAGCTGCGCCTGTTCGCGACGGCGCGCTCCGCGGGTACAGCCGTCGAGTTCAAGGGCGAGACGATCATCATCGAGGATGTCGCCACCGCCGACCCGTCGGGCATCGACATCGCGCTCTTCTCGGCCGGCGCCACGGGCAGCCGTGCGCACGCCCCGCGCTTCGCCGAGGCCGGCGCCCTCGTGATCGACAACTCGAGCGCCTGGCGCATGGACCCCGAGGTGCCGCTCGTCGTCAGCGAGGTCAACCCCCACGCGATCGCCGAGGCGAAGAAGGGCATCGTCGCCAACCCCAACTGCACCACGATGGCTGCGATGCCGGTGCTCAAGGTCCTCCACGCCGAGGCGGAGCTCGAGCGCCTGATCGTGTCGACGTACCAGGCCGTCAGCGGCTCGGGTCTCGCCGGCGCCGAGGAGCTCCTCGGTCAGGTCGAGGGCGTGCTCGCACAGGGCAACACGCTCGACCTCGTGCGCGACGGCGCGGCGGTCGACTTCCCGCAGCCCGAGAAGTACGTCGCTCCGATCGCCTTCGACGTCATCCCGCTCGCCGGCAACCTCGTTGACGACGGCCTGAACGAGACCGACGAGGAGAAGAAGCTCCGCAACGAGAGCCGCAAGATCCTCGAGCTGCCCGACCTCCGCGTCGCGGGCACCTGCGTGCGCGTGCCGGTCTTCACCGGGCACTCGCTGAGCATCCACGCCGAGTTCGCCCGAGACATCACGCCCGAGCGGGCGCGCGAAGTGCTGGCGTCGGCGCCGGGCGTCGTGCTCGAAGAGGTCCCCACCCCGCTGCAGGCGGCCGGCAACGACCCGAGCTACGTCGGCCGCATCCGCGCCGACCAGTCCGCGCCCGAGGGCAAGGGTCTCGTGCTGTTCATCTCGAACGACAACCTGCGCAAGGGCGCCGCGCTCAACGCCGTCCAGATCGCCGAGGTGGTCGCGGCGTCTCTCGGTGCGAAGGCCTGAGCCGCGGCATCCGTTCGCTTGATGGTCGCGCAAGAAGCGCCGTTCTTTCGCTGTGAGCGCCGGCCCGCGGTCGGCGGTCCTTTCCACGCGAACTAGAATCGTCGGGTGACCGAAACGCCCGACGCCCTCCCCAGCCCCGACGACAGCGACATGCCCGAGGGCACCGTCGACGTTCTGCTGATCGGCGGCGGGATCATGAGCGCGACGCTCGGCACCCTCCTGCAGGAACTGCAGCCGACGTGGAAGATCGCCGTGTTCGAGCGGCTCCACGACGTCGCGCTCGAGAGCTCGAACGCGTGGAACAACGCCGGCACCGGCCACGCCGCGCTGTGCGAGTTGAACTACACGCCCGAGGGCAAGGACGGCTCCGTCGACCCCGCGAAGGCGATCGCCATCAACGAGCAGTTCCAGCAGAGCCGCCAGTTCTGGTCGAAGCTCGTCGACGAGGGCGTGCTCGATGCGCCGTCGACTTTCATCAACTCCACGCCGCATATGACATTCGTCCGCGGCGAGAAGGATGTCGCTTTCCTCAAGAAGCGCTACGAGGTGCTCCGCGAGCAGCCGCTGTTCGCCGGCATCGAGTACAGCGAGGACTCCCGCGTCATCAACTCCTGGGCGCCGCTGCTGATGCAGAAGCGCCGCAAGGGCGAGCCGTTCGCGGCGACGCGCGTGCCGGCCGGCACCGACGTCGACTTCGGCGCCCTGACACGCCAGCTGTTCGACCACCTCGCCGAGAACGGCGCCGACGTGCGCACGAACACCGAGGTGCGTCGCCTCAAGCGCCTGAGCGACGGCTCGTGGCGTGTGAAGTACCGCCGCTCGATCGGCCGCACCCCGGGCGAGATCCGCGCGAAGTTCGTCTTCGTCGGCGCGGGCGGCTGGGCGCTCAAGCTGCTGCAGCGGTCGGGCATCCCGGAGATCTCGGGCTACGGCGTCTTCCCGATCGGCGGCCAGTTCCTCAAGACCACGAACCCGGCACTCGTCGCGCAGCACAAGGCCAAGGTGTACTCGCAGGCGTCGGTGGGCGCGCCGCCGATGTCGGTGCCGCACCTCGACACGCGCGTCGTCGACGGCGAGGCATCCCTCCTCTTCGGGCCGTTCGCCACATTCAGCCCCAAGTTCCTCAAGAACGGCTCGCTGTTCGACATCGTCGGCCAGGTGCGCCCGGGCAACATCGGACCGATGCTGAAGGTCGCGTGGGACAACCCATCGCTCATCACGTATCTCGTCGGCGAACTGGTGAAGGACCACGCCAAGAAGGTCGACAGCCTCCGCACGTTCGTGCCCACCGCCAAGGACGAGGACTGGGAGCTCATTCAGGCCGGCCAGCGCGCCCAGGTCATGAAGAAGGATCCCGAGAAGGGCGGCGTGCTGCAGTTCGGCACCGAGGTCATCACCGGCGCCGACGGCTCGATCGCCGGCCTGCTGGGTGCGTCGCCGGGCGCGTCGACCGCGGTGTCGATCATGCTCGGCCTGCTGAAGACGTGCTTCCCCGACCGGATCGACGGCTGGGAGCCGCGCCTTCGCGAGCTCATCCCGAGCTTCGGCGAGACGCTCAACGCGCGTCCCGACGCCGCCGAAGAGGTGCTGAGCGAGACCGCCGAGGCGCTCGCGCTCACCGCCTAGGCATCCGCGCGCCCCGCGGCGGCGCGTCCTGACGCGGGCCACCGAGCCTGCTGCCCCTATCGTGGGGTTCATGGGGCATCGGGGACGCCTGACGTTGACGACGGTGGCGCTGGCGATCATCGTCGTCGGCGCCGTCCTCGCTGCAGTGCTCGCGCTGGTCGTGACCCGTCCCGCGAGTGAGCCGGCAGCAGTGGCCGGACGCGGAGGGGAGCGCGGCGCGGAGGCGGCCTTCCGCGCCCAGGCGGCCGGCTCGGTCGACGATCTCACCTTCGACTCGTTCGAGGCTGACTACTGGCTCGCCCGCGCCGCCGACGGCAACAGCAGGCTCGTGACGAGCGAGACGATCGTCGCCCGGTTCCCGGAGTTCGACCAGAACAAGGGCATCGTGCGGGCACTGCCTCGCACCGACAGCGGTGTCGACCTCGGCACCGCCGTGGTGGACGTCACCGCCGCCGACGGCGCCCCGATCCCGTGGTGGACCGAGGGCGACGAGGACTGGGTCTACGTGCTCACCGGCGACGACGACTACGTGCGCGGCGTGCAGACCTACGTGATCACCTACCTGCAGCACGACGTCGTGCTGCGCTACGACGACACCGACGCCGACGAGTTCTACTGGGACACCGTCGGCACCGACCACGCGCAGCCCTTCGGCGAGGTGACGGCGCGGGTGCACATCGCCGGGGATGCGGCATCCGGTCTCCTCGAGGGTCGTGCCTTCTGCTACACCGGACCCGCGGGGTCGACCGAGCAGTGCGACATGGCCGGCCCGACGCCCGACGCCGACTGGCCGGACGTCGCGTCGCTGTGGCTCGAACTGCCCATGACGGGGGAATCGGATGCCGTAGCCGTCGCCTTCACCGCCGGCGACCAGAACCTCGGGCCGAACGAGAACGTGACCCTGGCCATCGGGTTCGCGCAGGGCACGTTCGCCGCGCCGTCGCCACCTCCACCACCGCCGTACCCGTGGTGGCAGTGGATCCTCCCCGCGCTCGCCCTGCTGGCCGGCGTGGGCGGGCTCGTGTTCATCCTGGTGGTCGGCGTCGCGGCACGGCGCAATCCCGACGACTCGCCCGTCGTGGTGCAGTACTCACCACCGCCGGACGAGTCGGTCACGCTGTCGGCCGGCGTCCTCGACGTGCCCGAGCGCGCGCTCGCCGCTCACGTCGTCGACCTCGCGGTGCGCGACAAGATCGAGATCCGCGCGACCGGCGACCGCGACGATCCCGAGGACTTCCACCTCGTGCTGATCGACCGCGAGGGGCTCCAGCACGACGACCGCCGCGTGATCGACACGCTGTTCGGCAAGGCGGCCGCGGCCGGGGCCGATGTCGATCTCGGTTCCTTCGCGCGCACGCCGCCCGGCCGCGCCGTCACGTACGTGCGTCGCATCGACACGTTCACGACCCAGCGCGGCTATCGCGCACCGCTGCCGTCCTGGATCAAGACCGTCCGCGGCGCCGTGCAGACCAGCGGTCTGGTGCTCGCACTGCTGCTGATCTTCGTCGGAGACGGCTCGTGGGAGGTGCTCGGGCCGCTCGGCGCCGTGGGGAGCCTCATCTACATCGCCGCGATCGCCAGCGGATTCTTCGCCGGCTTCGGGCTGCCGCTCTTCTCGACGCCGAACACGGTGCTCACGCGCGCGGGCGGCGCTCACCGCACCTACCTCGACGGGATCCGCGCCTACCTGCGCCTGGCGGAAGAGGACCGCCTGCGGGCAGCGCAGGCGCCGCAGACCGCCGATCTGGTCTCGGCGGGCGTGCGCCCCTACGGCGACGCGCCCAACGGGCCGGGTGCCGACGTCGTGAACGTGTACGAGCGCCTCCTGCCCTACGCGGTGCTCTTCGGCATGGAGCGCGAGTGGGTCGGGGTCATCCGCAACGCGGCGCCGGTCGCCGTCGGCGCCGTGCCGCTGTTCGACGCCGTGACGTCCCGTGCGCTGTCGGATGCCTCGCGGTCGATCGGCCGCCTGGCGGCCACACCTGTCTCCAGCGGGCGCTCGAGCGGTGCCCGCTCGTCGTCGGGGTCGGGCTGGTCGTCGTCGGGTGGCTCGTCGGGCGGCGGGTTCTCCGGCGGGGGCGGTGGTGGCGGCGGATTCGGCGGTCGCTGACTTCCGTAGACTCGCCGGGTGGCAAAACTGTACTTCCGCTACGGCGCGATGAACTCCGGCAAGTCGACGTCGCTGCTGCAGGCCGCGTACAACTACGAGGAGCGTGGGCAGCACGTCCTGCTCGCCAAGCCCGAGATCGACACCAAGGGCGCCGATCAGATCGACAGCCGCCTGGGAGTCAAGCGCACGGTCGACTTCCTGATCACCCCTGACGCCGATCTGAGGGCGCTGTTCGCCGAGTACCGGGCGAAGGTGCGGGCGCGGGCCGAGGACGCTCTCATCCCGGAGTCGGCCGCCACCGGCGCCGCTCCGGACGTCGCGTGCCTGCTCATCGATGAAGCGCAGTTCCTCACCCCGACGCAGGTCGACGACCTGCTGCGGATCGTGGTGCTCGATCGGATTCCCGTGTTGGCATACGGCATCCGCACCGACTTCCAGACGCAGGCGTTCCCGGGCTCGCGCCGGCTGCTCGAGCTCGCCCACAGCCTCGAAGAGCTCAAGACGATCTGCCGGTGCGGCCGGAAGGCGCTGTTCAACGCGCGTCTCGTCGGCGGGCGGTTCGTCTTCGACGGCGACCAGGTCGCGATCGACGAGCTGTCGGCCGACCGTGTGACCTACGAGTCGATGTGCGCGGAGTGCTACCTGAGGGAGTCCGGCGGGCGCATCGCGGGCTCCTGACGCCCGCGTAGGCTGAATGCATGCGCGCACTTCTCGCCGGCGGCGCCGGTTATGTCGGGGCCCACACGGCCGTCGCCCTGCTCGAGGCCGGCCACGATGTCGTTCTTCTCGACGACCTCAGCAACGCCTCCGCTGCCGCCGCCGACCGCGTGGCGAAGATCACGGGTCGCTCGGTGCCGCTGGTGGTGGGAGACGCCGCCGACGACGACGTGATCGCCGCCGTCTTCGACGCGCACGGACCCTTCGACGCGATCGTGCACCTTGCGGCGTTCAAGGCCGTCGGAGAGTCGACCCAGAAGCCGCTCGAGTACTACGACAACAACCTCAACACCACGTTCGCCCTGCTGCGCGTGGGCATCGCGCGCGGCATCCGCTCGTTCCTCTTCTCGAGCACCGGAACGGTCTACTCCGACCCGGCCGATCTGCCGTTCACCGAAGAGTCGAAGACGAGCGTCGATCTCTCGAACGCGTACAGCAAGTCCAAGCGCATGAACGAGGTGGTGCTCGAGGACGTCGCGCGGGTGAACCCCGGCCTCGACGTGACGGTGCTGCGCTACTTCAACCCGGTCGGCGCTCACCCGAGCGGGCTCATCGGCGAAGACCCCAAGGGCATCCCGAACAACCTCATGCCGTACGTCCAGCGCGTGGCGATCGGCGATCTCGACCGCGTCGGCGTGTTCGGAACCGACTACGACACGCCCGACGGCACCGGACTGCGCGATTACATCCACGTCGTCGACCTGGCCGAGGGGCACGTCGCCGCCCTCGAGAAGGGTGCGCCCGGCTACGCGGTGTACAACCTCGGCACGGGAGAGCCGGTCAGCGTGCTGCAGCTCGTCGCGTCGTTCGAGGAGGCCGTGGGCCGCGAGTTCCGCAAGGAGATGCTCGCCCGTCGCCCCGGAGACGTCGCCGCGACCTACTGCGACCCGTCGAAGGCCGAGCGCGAGCTGGGCTGGAAGGCCAGGCTCACGATCGACGACGCATCACGCGATGCGTGGAAGTGGCAGTCGCAGAACCCGCGGGGGTTCGAGGGCGACTGACGCTCGACGCGGATGTCCGCGCGTCAGGCCGTCTCAGGGGCCTCCGACCTGCCGCGCCGGCGCGCGGGGAGCGGGATGAGCATCGACGTCGAGCGCTTGTAGTCGGCGTACGCGGGATACTTCGACGCCGTGATGGACTCGGTGAAGATCGTCGAGCCGATGAAGAGGACGGTCAGCAGCGCGGCACCCGCGATCGTCCAGTTGAGCGCGCCGCCCCACACCCCGAGTCCCGCCGCGACGGCCGCCGTCGCCCCGATCCCGTAGAACGCCCACCACTGCGCCTGCTCGAAGAAGAAGTTCGGGTGGCGGCTGTAGGCGAACATGCCGGTCGTGAGGAAGCCGGGCTCGAGCGTGCCGCCCGCGGCCTTCTTGGCCCGGTGGAAATTCCACTGCTGCTGGTCCGCGACGAACTCGCCGACCAGGAACGCGGCGAAGAGCGCGGCGAACGCGGCATCCCATCCCGTGAAGGGGAGCGGATGCTGGTACGCGACGTACGCGGGGAGCGTGATGAGCACGAGCAGGGCGTTCTGGTAGAGCACGATGAAGAGCAGGTTGAAAACCTGGAACTGCCAGGGCTTCATGCGCCCGCGCAGGATCGCCCACCGGTAGTCCTCCATGCCGGCGTAGCCGCCCTTGCGGGCGAAGTTGAACGTGAGGCGCGCACCCCACGCCGTGACGAGCACGGCCATGACGATCAGACGGGTGGGGTCGCCCCCGCCGACGACCCAGTCGGGCTGGGTGCCCGCCGACACGATCTCGCCCCCCGCGGCGATGCCGGCGACGGCGAAGATCCAGACGTAGACGACCGGGACGACCGACCAGAGGCGGTCGACCCACGAGGTGTCCTTCGTGATGAGGGAAGCGATCCAGCAGAAGGCGCAGGCCACGCCCGCGACGATGATGACGAGGAGGAGCGGATCCATGCGGTCAGGGTAGCGCTTGAACGTGGTCGGACCACACGTTACTGTGGTCTGACCATAGGAGGTGACCGTGACCGAGACCCGCGCATGGCAGCTCGTGCTCGAACGCATCGAGACCGATCTGCTCGACGGCAGGCTCCGACCCGGCGATCGCCTCCCGCCCGAGCGCGAGCTCGCGACCACGCTGGGTGTCGGGCGCTCGAGTGTGCGCGAGGCGCTGCGGGTGCTCGAGGTCATGGGACTCATCCGCACCGGGACGGGCTCCGGCCCCTCCTCGGGCGCGATCATCATCGCCACGCCCCAGGGCGGCATGTCGGCGCTGCTCCGCTTGCAGGTGGCGGCACAGGGCTTCCCCCTCGACGACGTCGTGCGCACGCGCCTCGTGCTCGAGTCCGCCGTCGTCGAGACGCTCGCCTCCGACGCGGCGCGCGACACCAGCGCTGCGCGCGCGGTGGCGGACGCCATGGACGCCGGCGACCTCACCCCCGCCGAGTTTCTCGCGCTGGATGCCCAGCTGCACCTTGCGCTGGCCGAGGCATCCGGCAACGTCGTGATCGCCGCGATGATGGCGGGCCTGCGGACGGCGATCGAGTCGTACGTGCAGGCGGGCGCGGAGCGGATCTCGGAGTGGGATGCCGCGGCCGCGCGCCTGCGGACCGAGCACCGCGCGATCATCGACGCGATCGACGCCGGCGACGCCGGCACGGCCGGCACCCTCCTCCACGACCACATCACCGGGTACTACGCCGAGGCCGGCCTCGCCCGAGTGAGCGACTGACCTCGCCACCCCTCGACCCAGATGGAAGGCACGCCCATGGTCCAGCGTCAGCTGCCCCAGCCCGCCGAGCTGCTCGAGTTGATGCAGTTCAAGAAGCCGGAGTTCAACGGGCGCACGCGCCGGCTGTCGTCGGCGCTGACGATCTACGACCTGCGCGCGATCGCGAAGCGCCGCACGCCGAAGGCGGCGTTCGACTACACCGACGGCGCGGCCGAAGGGGAGCTCTCGCTGTCGCGCGCGCGGCAGGCGTTCGAGGACATCGAGTTCCACCCGGGCGTGCTGCGTCCGGCGCCCGAGCTGGACACTTCGGTGGAGATCCTGGGGGGCCCGAGTGCTCTGCCGTTCGGCATCGCACCGACCGGGTTCACCCGGCTGATGCAGACCGAGGGCGAGGTGGCGGGTGCGTCCGCGGCCGGTGCCGCGGGCATCCCGTTCACGCTGTCGACGCTCGGCACCACATCGATCGAAGGGGTGAAGGAGGCGAACCCGCACGGGCGCAACTGGTTCCAGCTGTACGTGATGCGCGATCGTGAGATCTCGTATGCACTGGCGCAGCGGGCCGCGGCATCCGGCTTCGACACCCTGCTCTTCACCGTGGACACCCCCGTGGCGGGTGCGCGGCTGCGTGACAAGCGCAACGGATTCTCCATCCCGCCGCAGCTCACCCTCGGCACGATCGTCAACGCGATCCCGCGGCCGTGGTGGTGGTTCGACTTCCTCACCACTCCCAAGCTCGAGTTCGCGTCGCTGTCGTCGACCGGCGGCACCGTGGGCGAGCTGCTCGACGCAGCGATGGACCCGACGATCGGCTACGACGACCTCGCGGTGATCCGTGACCTGTGGCCGGGAAAGATCGTCGTCAAGGGCGTGCAGACCGTCGAGGACTCGGTGCGGCTCATCGACGCCGGCGTCGACGGCATCGTGCTGTCGAACCACGGCGGCCGTCAGCTCGACCGCGCGCCGATCCCGTTCCACCTGCTGCCGAAGGTCGTGCGCGAGGTCGGCGAGGACGCCACCGTGATGATCGACACCGGCATCATGAACGGTGCCGATATCGTCGCCTCCATCGCCCTCGGCGCCAAGTTCACCCTCATCGGCCGCGCCTACCTCTACGGCCTGATGGCGGGCGGCCGGCAGGGCGTGGACCGCACCATCGCGATCCTGCGCAGCGAGATCGAGCGGACCATGAAGCTGCTCGGCGTCTCGTCCCTGGCGGAGCTCGAGCCCCGGCACGTCACGCAGCTGCAGCGGCTGGTCCCGGTCGGCTCGCCGACGGCGCCCTCGGCGCCGGCGTCGCCCGCGCGCACGCGCCGGCCGACGAAGGCGGGTGCGGCGAAGACCCCGACGCGGGTGGGCGCGGCGAACGGGTCACGCGCGGCAGACGGGTCACGCTCGGCGAACCCTGCGCCGCCCGACATCGAGGTCACGGGCGACTGACGTCCCCGTCACGGGCGGGCGCTCATGCGCGGCCAGTCGAGCGCCCGTCCTCAGGCGGTGGGGCGCTCGGGGAGGGTCGGGATGAGCGCCTCGAGGAACGTGGCGGTGTCTTCCCAGCCGTCGACTGCGTGGCAGGTCACGCCCATCGCGAGCACGGGGTAGTCGTTGCCGTCGGGGTCGAGACGGTCGCCGACGAACAGCATGTCATCGAGCGGGATGCCGGTCTGCTCGGCCAGCTGGCGCATGCCGTACGCCTTGTCGATGCCGCGGTGGGTGATGTCGACCGACGTCGAGCCGCCGGAGCGCACCTCGAGGTCGGGGATGCGCTCGGCCACGGCGGCGCGCAGCAGGCTCTTCTTCTCGCCGGTCGGGTCCCACGCCGTCTTGGCGTGCAGCGGCGCGCGCTGGCCGAGCGCCGAAAAGGTGATCTGCGAACCGCGGTCCTCGAGGATGTCGCCCCAGGTCTCAGCCTCCCAGAGTCCGAGACGGCGAGCCTCGCCCTCGACGGCGGTGAGCGCGCGCATCTTCTGGTCGTCGGTCAGGCTGTGCGCGTAGACCGTCGTCACACCGTCCTCGGTGAGGCGGTAGTACTGCGTGCCGCAGGTGGGCAGCAGGTGCAGTCGCGAGAGCGCGGCGGCGGAGGCATCCGGAAGCCGGTCGACGACCTGCGTCGTGAACTGCGCGAGCTGACCGCCCGAGATGATCGCGACCTCGACCCGCTCCGCGAGTGCGACGAGCAGTTCGCCGATGCGCGGATCGATCTGGCTCTTCGAGGGGGCCAGGGTGTCGTCGAGGTCGAAGGCGACGAGGAGGGGAGAGGGTGCTTCGGCCACGTGGTTCTCCTTGCTGGAGTCATGGAAGAGGCTCCGCCTTCCGGCGGAGCCTCTTGTCGGTCGGGGTGACAGGATTTGAACCTGCGGCCTCTTCGTCCCGAACGAAGCGCGCTACCAAGCTGCGCCACACCCCGGTTTGCAACCCCCCGAGTCTACCCGATGGCAGAGGGTGCTCCGAACCGCCGTCGTCGCGGATAGGCGAGCGCGGTCGCGCCCACGGTGACTGCGGTGACTCCGGCCGCGGCGATCGACCGGAGAGCATCGGGCTGCACGCCGGTCAGTGCGAGGCCGGGGCCGTCGGAAGGCGGCGGGGGAGGAGACACGGGTGGGATGAGAGTCGTGGACGGAGTCGGGGTGGGCGTGGGCTCCGGGGTGGGGGTGGGTGTGGGTTGCGGAGTGGGCGTCGGTGTCGGTTCGGGGGTGGGTGTGGGAGTCGGCGGCGGAACGACGATCGACGTCTCGTCGGCCACGCCGCACTCACCGAGGTGGACGACCGCGCCCTCCGCGTCGAGCGCCCGCTCCTGCCAGTAGTACGTGCCCACGTCCGCGACCGCTGGCGCGGTCACCGTGACCTCACCAGGCTCGGTGATGCGGTGCAGGGGTGATTCCCAGATCAGACGCTCCTCCACACACGTCTGTGCGGCCGCCACGCCGTCCTCGGCGAGATATAGCGCCGATCCGACGTCGAGCCCGACCGCGGGCAGTGGGTCGCCCACGATGATCGTGTCGCTCACCGTCTCGCCCGCGGTTGCCGACGACTGAGCGCGTGACGAGACGTCGGGCACCATGGTCATCTGGGTGGCGACGCCGAACCGCTCCTCCCACACGTACCCGTCGGGCAGCCGCAGCGCCCCGGGGTCGGGCTGGGCGGAGGCGGCGATCTCCCAGACGGCGACGTAGAAGCCCGGCTCGTCCGCTCTCCACTCGGAGATCAGCCGATACGGCGCTTGGGGCCCGATCGCCGGATCTGTGACGAGCTCCAGCTCTCCGATCGCCACCGCAGAAGAGGGGACCTCCGCGGTCTCCTGCGGCTGCTTCGTCGTGCGGTAGACGGTGGCGGTCGCCCGCAGCGGCAGATACGACCCACGCTCGTCACGCGGCCACTCGCCTTCGGCGACGTGGACGGTGACGTCGTCGATGAACGGCCCGCCCGCGGCGTATGCCGCCGTCACCTGGGTGGAGATCTCGGGCACGAAGCCGGCTGCGCGGGGAACGGCATCCTTTCCCTTCACGGTGAAGGAGGTGCGCCCTCCGGGTCCGGCGGTGTCTTGACCCCCAGACGTCGTGAAGTACCGCACGGCGGCGGCGAGTCCTGCGTCGAACCGACCGGAACCGGCCACCGTATGCGGACGGCCGGGCTTGCCCGCCGCAGACCGGATGGGGTACGCGATCCCCGCGGCGGCGCCGGTGAGCGTGTCGGTGCCGGTCGCAGCGAAGACCGCGCCGTCCAGCGTCAGAGTGCCTTTCGCCGTGGCGGCGTTCGTGCGCACCGTCACCGTTCCGAGCATGTGGTCGGCGGAGTCCGTGGTGAACACGAGCTCCCCCCTCGGCGCCGCAGGCGCGCTGACACGGCGAGCTTCGTCGTAGTACGCCACCGAGCGCTTCTGGATCTCGGCGTTGTGACGCGGCGAGAGGGCGGAGAACGTCCAGTTGATCGCGCCCGCGAGGGAGTTGCCGCGATATCCGTAGTGGTGGATCGCGGCGTCCCAGTCGGCGATCGCCCTCACCGCCCATGCCACCGACGCGGCCTGCACCGGATCGGTCGTCTGACCGTACGTCGTGACGAGGTGGTTGATGCCCGCGAGCTGCTGCGCGCTGAGCCCCCGCACCGACGTGCGCACGCCGCGGTCGGTCGTCGGCCCGGTCGGCGCAGGAGCCCCGGGGAGGATGCAGTACGTGTGCACGCCGCCGACGAGCATCGAGCCGTGCCAGCCGTAGGCCGACACGGGCTGCCAGGCACCGAACCCCGACCCGCGCGACGCTGCCTGCGCGGGGCCGGCGGGCACGAGCACCATCGCCGCGATCACGGCGGCGATGAGCGCCAGGACGATGAGCAGGGCAGGGCGGGAGTGTGCGTGCGGGGCGTGGTCCATGTCGACTCCTCGTATCGAGACGTCGACGATCCTCCGCGTTCACACGGGCACGCGATCGAGCACGCGGTAACGCTGTGGTGATGCGCGTACTCGGAGCAGCTGGGGAGGAGGCGATGCCCAGAGGCGGGCTCCTCAGCCCGCGGCGGTGAGGGTGATCAGGGAGGCCTCGGGCCGGCACGCGAACCGCACCGGCGCGTAGATCGAGTGGCCGAGGCCGGCACTCACGTTGAGCGGCACCGTGCGATCGAGCCTCGTCCACCGGCTGAGCCCGCGTGCCTGCCGCAGCGGGATGTCGCAGTTGGCGACGAGCGCCGCAGGGGAGCCCGGGATGCGCACCTGCCCGCCATGCGTGTGCCCGGCGAAGATCATGTCGGCGCCGAGGTCGACGAAGTCGTCGAGCACACGGCGGTACGGGGCGTGCGTGACGCCGATCATGGGCACGGCGGGGTCCTCGTCGCGCAGCTCCTCGATCAGATCGGGGAGGACGTCCAGACGGTCCCATCCGCGGTGCGCGTCGCTGACCCCGAAGGCGTCGATCCGCTGCCCTGCGACCTCGAGCGCGCCGACCGCGTTATTGAGGTCGAGCCAGCCGAGTTCCTCGGCCAGATACCCGTCGAGGGCCTGCGTGTCGAGCGGCTCCCACGAACGGTCGGCTCCGCCCTTCGAGGGGCCCACGAAGTACTTGAACGGGTTCCGGGGTGAGGGAGCGACGTGGTCGTTCGATCCGTGCACGAACACGCCGGGGATGCCGTGCAGCGGGTCGAAGGCCCGGCGCAGGCCGCGCAGGCCGTGCTCGTGGCCGATGTTGTCGCCCGTGTTCACGACGAGATCGGGCTCGAGCTCCGCGAGGGCCGCCATCCACTGCTGCTTGCGACGCTGCCACGGTGCCATGTGGGCGTCGGACAGATGCAGCACGCGCAGCGGCGCGGCGCCGGCGGGAAGGATCGGCACCTCATGGAACCGGACGGTGAAGAGGTACCGCTCGATGCCGATGCCCCAGATCGCCGCCGCCACGCCGACCGCCCCCACCGCGCCGAGCGCGGTGAGGGCGGTGCGTGGAGC
Organism: Microbacterium gallinarum; assembly: GCF_014837165.1. Lineage (GTDB taxonomy): Bacteria > Actinomycetota > Actinomycetes > Actinomycetales > Microbacteriaceae > Microbacterium > Microbacterium gallinarum. Next base: position 116,177 of record NZ_JACSPM010000002.1, on the reverse strand, counting down.
GCTGGACGCCACTACCCGTCGTTCCCGCGGCCGTTGCCTCCGCCGCAGTCGGGCGCGGAGTAGTTCACCTTGATCGAGGCGTTGCGGTTGGTGACCGTGCCCGCACGCGGATCGGTGCCTGTCACGCTGCCCTGGGGATCGGCGCCCTCCGCCTCCGTGCAGCTTCCGGCCTGCACGTTGCCGAATCCAGCCTGCCGCAACTGCGCGATCGCGCGTTCGACACCCATTCCGCTCACGTCAGGCAGGCCGATGCCCTGACCGTTGCTGGGGCTGATCGTGACCGTCGACCCGCCCGCGACCCTGCCGGGCCCCGGGTTCTGGGCGGCGATGACGCCCGCCGGACGGTCGGAGTCGACCGGCGCGCCCACATTGACCGGGAAGCCGCGGTTCTGGAGCGTCGCCTTGGCCTCGTCGACGGACATACCGACCACGTCGGGCAGCTCGGTGAGGATGAACTTCGTCAGCTCGGCGTCAGCCTGGGCGAACCGGTCGCCGCCATACGCGGCGTTGGCCGCGGCCTGCGTACGCCTGACGAGCTGGTAGCGGACGTCGGAGAGTCGATTTCCGTTCGGCCAGGACTTGAATACGTCCCCGCCACCGTCGGCGTTGCCCACCCACGCGAGAGTGGCGACCTTGGTGCTCGACTCGACGAGCCAGGTCTGGATCTCCTCGTGCGTTCCGGTCTTGCCGATGAGAGGCGTGCCGTCGTAGGGGTTTCCGCCGGAACCGGTGCCGCCGTTCATAACACCCTGGAGCGCATACGCGGCCGTGGCAGCGACCTTCGGCTCGAGCACAGGTGTGCAGCTGCGCTGCGGCTTCGGGAGGTCGTTGCCGTCGGCGTCTGTCACGCGGTCGATCGCCTGCGGCTGGCAGTACACGCCGTTGTTCGCCACCGTCGCGTAGGCGCTGGCCATGGCGAGCGGCGAGACCGGGTTGGTGCCGATGACCGAGTTCAGGTTGGTCATGGCGACCTCGTTGCCGTTCGCCTGCGTCACGCCCATGCGGGTGGCGACCTTCTTGATGTCGCAGAGGTCGAGCTTCTCAGCCATCGCGAAGAAGCCGGTGTTCGTCGACTGCGCCGTGAATCGCATCGGGGTGGAGACCATGCCGCCCTGGCCGCCGAAGTTCTTGACGAGGACGTTGCCCTGGTTGTACCAGTCGCCCTCGCACGAGTTCGTCATCTTCTTGAAGACGCGGGTCGTGCCGTTGAGCGTCTCGTTGACGGAGTGGCCCTGCTCGAGCCAGTCGATGAGGGTGAAGAGCTTGAAGGTCGAGCCCGCGGGGAACCCGCCGGAACGGCCGAACGTGGTGTCGCCGGCGAAGACCAGCGAGGCGTAATTGGGATCGCTCGCGACCGAGGCGTCCTCGCTGAACTTCGTGTTCTGCGCGATCGCCAGGATGCGGCCCGTCGTCGCCTCGACACTGACCACGGTCGACCCCAGGCGGCCCTTGGAGGGGACGGTGCGGCCGGTCGGCATGTCGTAGGACGACGGGACCAGCTCGCTCATGGCGGTCTGCGCCTCCGACTGCACACGCGAGTCGAGGGTCGTGTAGACGTTCAGTCCGCCTCGCGACAGGAGCTCCCGTCGCTCTTCCTCCGTCTCGCCGAAGGCGGGGTCGTTGAGGATGACGTACTTCACGTACTGGCAGAAGTACGCGGCGCCACCGGCAGCCTGGCAGCCGGTCTTTGGCGGGTTGATCGCCGGCGTGATCGGCCAGGCCGCGGCCTCGACGTACTGCTCGCGCGTGATCTTGCCGTCGTCCAGCATGCGGCTGAGCACATAGAGCTGACGCACCTTCGTCGAGGTGTAGCCGTCGGCGGCCGCGAGACGCTGCTCGTCGGTGATCTCGCCGGACTCGACGAGCTGGTCGAGCACGCGGATGTTCGCGCCCTCGTCGATGACGCCGTCGGCCGCCTTGTTGAAAGCGGTGCCGTCAGAGCCGAAGATCGACCCGCCGGGCTTGTCGATGCGGTAGTTGTTCGGGTTCTGCACCATGCCGGCGAGCGTGGCCGCCTGGGCGATGGTCAGCTTCGCCGCGGTGGTGCTGAAGTAGTAGCGAGCGGCAGCCTCGACGCCGTACGTCGTGCCGCCGAAGTTGGCGATGTTGAAGTAGCCGAGGAGGATCTCCTCCTTCGAGTACTTCTGCTCGAGGGCGATCGCGTAGCGCATCTCCTGCAGCTTGCGCATGTAGCCTTCGTCGTCCTTCGCGGTGGTCGCAGCGACCCAGCAGTCCTGAAGGGCCTGCTCCCGCGAGATCTGGACGATCTCGCCGTTCTCGTCCTCTTCCTCGTGCGCTTCGGCGTTCTGCTCGCACTTCTGGATGAGGACGTTCTTGACGTACTGCTGGCTGATCGTCGATCCACCCTGCGTCTCGCCGCCGCCCTGCGCGTTCGACAGGATGGCGCGGGTGGTGCCGATGAGGTCGACGCCGCCGTGCTGGAAGTACCGCGGGTCCTCACTGGAGAGGATGGCGTCGTACATGACCGGGGAGACCTGGTCGTACGTGACCGGGGTGCGGTCCTGCTCGAGGAACTTCGCCAGCAGCACCGGCTTCTTGGTCTCGGGGTCCGTCGCGTAGAAGTTGCTGGGCAGCATGAGATCGTCGATCTCGAGAACGCTCGGGAGGTTGTCGAACATCGTGATGGCGCTGGTCGCAGCGGCACCAGACAGCGCGATAGCGGGGGTCACCGTGGCGGCGACCAGAACACCCGCGACTGCGCTGAGGCCGACGACGCCGGTGATCCCACCGAGCACACCGCTAGCCGTTCGTTTGTTATCAGGCATAGGGTTGATCGTAAGGGAATTACCTGGGCGATTCCCTGACGGACGTGCGCCCACGCGGGTGTTTCCCAGCCTTCACCAGCCCGTTTCCGCTCGCCGACTCGAGGAGCCGCGATGACGACGTGGGAGTATCTCACCACGCCCCTTCTGATCCACAACACCGCTGCGATCCTCAACAACTGGGGCAAGCAGGGCTGGGAGCTCGTGCAGGTCGTGCCGGGCCCCGAAGGAGGCCTCGTGGCGTATCTCAAGCGCCCGGCCGGCGGTGGAGCCCAGAATGCCGGATTGGATGCCGCGGCCCAGGCATCCCGGCAGTTCGAGGGGAACTGATCCCATGACCGTCTCCCAGAAGCTCGCCGATCTCGGCATCGATCTCCCCGACGTCGTGCCGCCGGTCGCCGCGTACGTGCCTGCCAAGGCGCACGGCGACCTCGTCTTCACCGCAGGCCAGCTGCCGATGGTCTCGGGCGCGCTGCCCGCGACCGGCAAGGTCGGCGACGGGCACGGCCTCGTGCCGGCAGGCGACGCGAAGGCCTATGCGCGCCAGTGCGCTCTCAACGCCATCGCCGCAGCCGCCGCCGCGGTCGGCGGGGTGGACCGCCTCACCGGAGTCGTGAAGGTCACCGGGTTCGTGGCATCCGTCCCCGAGTTCAGCGGTCAGCCCGGCGTCATCAACGGCGCGAGCGAGCTGCTCGGCGAGGTCTTCGGCGAGGCCGGCCGCCACGCGCGGTCCGCGGTCGGCGTGCCCGTGCTGCCGCTCGACGCCCCCGTCGAGGTCGAGGTCGTCTTCTCCTTCGCCTGACCCACCCCGCGAGACGTCACTTCTGCACCGAGACTGCACGCGCGGGACGCCGTCTCGCCGCAGAAGTGCAGTCTCGCGAGAAGTGGGAGCGCCCGGGCCGGGCGGGGAACGCCTCGGCGGCGCGCCATCAGGGGGCGGCGACGCGCGCAAGCGCTGCGAGCAGGGGCGGAGGCATCCGCTCCACGGGCATCGCCTCGACCAGGATGCGGGCGTACCGCAGCTTCCGGCGTGAGCGAGCCCTCGAGGGCGTGCCGGGCGAGTTCGCGCCGCCGCTCGCGCATCACCTGACCTGGGCGGAGATGACGCTCATCACGGCGGTGTCGGCAAGGGTCGTGGTGTCGCCGACCTCGCGGCCCTCGGCGACGTCCCGCAGCAGACGGCGCATGATCTTGCCCGACCGGGTCTTCGGCAGCTCGCCGACGATGTAGACGTCGCGCGGGCGGGCGATCGGCCCGATCTGCTCGCCGACCCACTGGCGCAGCGCCTGCGCGAGGCCGTCCGGAGCGTGCGCGGACAGGTACGACTGCTTGATGATCACGAACGCCACGACCGCCTGTCCGGTCGTCTCGTCGGACGCACCGACGACCGCGGCCTCGGCGACCGCCTCGTTTCCGACCAGCGCCGACTCGATCTCGGTCGTCGAGAGGCGGTGGCCCGACACGTTCATCACGTCGTCGACGCGGCCGAGCAGCCACACGTCGCCGTCGTCGTCGAGACGCGCGCCGTCGCCGGCGAAGTAGAAGCCCTGCTTCTGGAACTTGTCCCAGTACGTCTCGACGAACCGCTCCGGGTCGCCCCAGATCCCGCGCAGCATCGACGGCCACGGCTCGGTGAGCACGAGCAGCCCGCCGTTGCCGTTGCCGACGTGCGAGCCGTCCTCGTCGACGACGTCGATCGAGATGCCGGGAAGCGGCACCTGCGCAGACCCCGGCTTGGTCTCAGTCACGCCCGGGAGCGCAGAGATCATGGCCGCGCCGGTCTCGGTCTGCCACCACGTGTCGACGATCGGAGCGGTCTTGCCGCCGATGATCTTGCGGTACCACATCCACGCCTCGGGGTTGATCGGCTCGCCGACCGAGCCGAGCAGACGCAGCGACGACAGGTCGAACTGCTTCGGCACCGAGCGGCCGATCTTCATGAACGAGCGGATGGCCGTGGGCGCGGTGTAGAGGATGGTGACGCCGTACTTCTGCACGATCTCCCACCAGCGGCCGGGATGCGGGGTGTCGGGGGTTCCTTCGTACAGCACCTGCGTGGCGCCGTTGGCCAGCGGGCCGTACGTGACATAGGTGTGGCCGGTGACCCAGCCGATGTCGGCCGTGCACCAGAACACGTCGGTCTCGGGGTGGATGTCGTGCACGACCCGGTTCGTGAACGCGGCCTGCGTGAGGTAGCCGCCGGACGTGTGGAGGATGCCCTTGGGCTTTCCGGTCGTGCCCGACGTGTAGAGGATGAACAGCGGGTTCTCGGACGGGAACGCTTTCGCCTCATGCTCGCCGGACGCCTGCGGCACGACGTCGTGCCACCACAGGTCGCGGCCGTCGGTCCAGTCCACGTCGTTGCCGCCGCGCTGGACGACGAGCACGTGCTCGACGGTCTCCTGCACCCCCTGACCGCGGTCGGCGAGGGCGAGGTCGACCGCCGGCTTCAGCGGGGAGACCTTGCCCTTGCGGTAGCCGCCGTCGGCGGTGATGACGAGCTTGGCGCCGGCGTCGTCGATGCGCGCCCGCAGGCTGTCGGCCGAGAAGCCGCCGAACACGACGGAGTGGATCGCGCCGATGCGCGCCACCGCGAGCATGGCGGCGACGGCCTCGGGGATCATCGGCATGTAGATGGCGACGCGGTCGCCGTGCCCGATGCCGAGCCCTTCCAGCACGTTCGCGAGGCGCTTGACCTCATCGGTGAGCTCAGCGTAGGTGACGCGGCGGTCGTCGCCGGGCTCGCCCTCCCAGAGCAGGGCGACGCGGTTGCCGTTGCCCGCCTCGACGTGACGGTCGAGGCAGTTGTACGCCACGTTGAGCTCGCCGTCGGCGAACCACTCGGCGAACGGCGGGTTCGACCAGTCGAGAACCTTCGTGAAGGGGGTGTGCCAGTGCAGCTCGCGCGCCTGGTCCGCCCAGAAGCCCTCGCGGTCGGCGGCGGCGCGCTCGTAGAGGTCCGCGGCGGCGACGGCGTTCGCGGCGAAATCCTCCGACGGCGCGAACCGGCGATCCTCGTTCAGCAGGTGGTCGATCTGGCTGCTCATTGAGCACGCTCCTTTGCGCGAGTGGGCGATGCCGGGACTCCGGCGAGTCTGACGAGAAATGTAGTTCCGGCTCGGCGGAGTGACTACCCCCGTTAGTAGGGGCCTCGAATTTTTCGACTCGACCGATATATGAGTGAGAAGGCTCTCATGAACTGTTTTGCGCGGACCCCTTCCTCACATATGCTGTCCCACGGCCGAACATCGATTCTGGCATTGCGGCACCCCCATCACCCCCCGAAGTGGTGTGTCGCACGCGGCGGCATCCCATTCCCCCCATGGGATGCCGCCCCTGTTTCTGCGGGCAGGCGTCCGCGGCCTCTCCTCCCCAGCGGCGGGGCCGGAGCACTCCTCCCCGGAGCGCGGGATGAGCCGTCACTGCCGGGCAGCGCGCTCCTACCGTCGAGGCATGACCGAGCCCTTCGTCGTCCGCCCGCGGAGCGCCGCGGTGCCCGTCGGCGCACGCGTCGTCCCGGCCTTCGCGATGGATGCGGTGTCGGCTGCACCCTGGGTGCCGGCGGCGCCGGCGGGCCGGGCGCGGGTGCGGCCGCGGCATCCGTCGCTCGAACCGCTCGCCGGCCATCTCGACGACCCGGACGTCACCGACCTGTTCGTCAACGGTTCGTCGGGGCTGTTCGTCGACCGGGGTGCCGGACCCGTCCGGGATTCCGCCTGGCATGCCGATGAACGAGAGGTGCGCGATCTCGCCGTGGCCCTCATCGGGCTGGGCGACCGTCACATCGACGACGCGACGCCGTGCGTCGACGTGCGGCTCGAGGGCGGGATCCGCGTCCACGCGGTCCTGCCGCCGGTCGCCGCCGACGGCACCGTCCTGTCGATCCGCGTGCCGCGGCTCGACCGGCCGGGCCTCGACGATCTCCACACCGCCGGGATGTTCGGCGACGAGGCGCGCGCACGACTCGACGACCTGATCGCGCGCCGCGAGAACATCCTCGTGACGGGCGCGGCGGGTGCCGGCAAGACGACCCTCCTCGCGAGCCTGCTGAGCGCTACTCCGCCGCACGAGCGCATCGTCACCATCGAAGACGTCGCCGAGCTGCGAGTCGACCATCCGCACCACGTGCGGCTGGAGGCGCGGCAGGCGAACCTCGAAGGGGCGGGGGCGATCGGTCTCGCGCGGCTCGTGCGCGAAGCGCTGCGGATGCGTCCCGACCGGCTCGTCGTCGGCGAGTGCCGGGGAGAAGAGGTGCGCGAGCTCCTGTCGGCGCTGAACACCGGCCACGACGGCGGTGCCGGCACCCTCCACGCGAACAGTCTCCACGATGTTCCCGCGCGCCTCGAGGCGCTCGGTACCCTCGCCGGACTCGACGACCACGCGGTCGCACGCCAGGTCTCGAGCGCGATCGGGTTCGTGCTGCACGTCGAGCGGGCGGGAAGCGGGCGCCGCTTGACGGGCATCGGGCGTCCGCGGGTCGACCCGGCGGGCAGGCTGACGATCGAGGAGGTCGCATGGGACGCAGGGTGAGTTCACGAGGCGGCGGTGCGGAGGCGGTGTCGGCTCGGGCGGCACGATCGGTGGATCCGGATGCCGCGCCCCCTGCCGCGCCCGACGGCGGGTGCGCTGTCGCCGAGACCGTGCTGCGACTGGCCGTGCTGCTGCAGGCGGGACTCTCGCCGGCGCGCGCCTGGGAGCACTTGGCTGACGCCGGCGACCCGGCCGCGGCTCGCGTCGCCCGAGGATGCGAGAAGCGGATGCCGCTGGCCGACGCCATCGCGCGGGCCGCGCCGCCGCGTCCCCTGCCGAAGGTGCGACGGCGCGAGCCCGCGCACGACCCGTGGCCCGACGTCGCCGCGGCCTGGCGCGTGGCGACCACGGTGGGCGCGCCGCTCGCGGAAAGCCTGCGGGGTCTCGCCACCGCCCTTCGCGACGCGCAGGAGGCAGCAGACGACGTGCGCGTCGCGCTCGCCGAGCCCGCGGGCACCGCCCGGCTCATGGGGTGGCTGCCGCTCGTGGCCGTCGCCCTCGGCGCGGCGCTCGGGTTCGACACCCTCGGGACGCTGATCGGCCGGCCGATGGGTGTCGCGTGCCTGCTCGGAGGTGGCGTCCTCATCGTCGCCGCCCACCGCTGGAGCGCCCACCTGGTGCGCCGGGCACGCGCCGGCACCGGCACTCCCGGCCTCGACGCCGAGCTGTTCGCGATCGCGCTGAGCGGCGGCGTCTCCATCGAACGGGCGACGGCGATCGTCGCCGACGCAGGAGGCAGGGGAGCGGATGCTTCGACCGCGGCCGCGCTCGCCCTGTCGCGGTCGGCGGGAGTGCCGGCGGTCGAGTTGCTGCGATCGACGGCGGCGCTCGCTCGTCACCGGTCGCGCATCGACGGCCGGCTGCGCGCCGCCCAGCTGTCGTCGCGCCTCCTCCTCCCGCTCGGGGTGTGCACGCTCCCGGCCTTCCTCCTTCTCGGCGTCGCGCCGATGCTCCTGAGCGTCATGTCGTCGATGCCGGCCGCGTTCTGATGCCTGTGCATCCGCGCCGGGCATCGAGCCCGACGGCGGTGCCCGACGACACCGATCCGCACGCCCGATCGCCTAGGGACGACGGCAACCGCGTCCCCGACGACACCCGACCGTGCCCACCACACGCACACCCATGACAGGAGACCTCATGACCCTTCCCCTTCTCACCCCCCGCCGCGCCGCGAAGCTCTTCGCCGAGACGCACGGCAACGACACCGGCGCCGCCACCGCCGAGTACGCGATCGCCACCATGGCGGCCGTGGCGTTCGCCGGACTCTTGGTCGTGATCATGCGCAGTGACGAGGTGCGCGGCATCCTCACCGACCTCATCCGTCGCGCGCTCACGGTCGCGTGATCCGCCGCAGACCCGGCGACGATCGCGGGTCGGTCGTCGCCGAGTTCGCGGTCGCGCTGCCCGCCGTCATCGTCGTGCTGGTCGTCGGCGTCGGAGTCCTGGCGGCCGGCGCCCGGCAGGTTCGACTGCAGGACGCCGTCGCCGACGCGGCGCGTCTCGCGGCGCGGGGCGAGCCGGCCGACCGTGTGCGCTCCGCCGTCGCGTCAGTCGCCCCGGGAGCCGCGACCTCGATCGAGCCCCGCGGCGACCTCGTGTGCGTGACCGGCACGGTCGGCACCGCGCTTCCCTTCACGCTCACCGCAACGAGCTGCGCGCTCGCCGGGGGTCTCTGATGCCGGGCACCGCGGCCACGATCGGCCTGATCGGCGCGGCGGCCGTGCTCGCGCTGGGGCTGGCGTCCGTCGCATCGGCGTCGGTCGTAGGACAACGGGTCGCCGGCGCGGCCGACGCCGCCGCCCTCGCCGCGGCGGACGCCGCCTCCGGTGCGACGACCGGTGCGCCGTGCGACCGCGCTGCCGAGCTCGCCGCGGTCGCAGGTGTCACGCTCGACGTGTGCGACCTCGACGGACTGGTCGCCACCGTGACCGTCTCGGTCCGCTTCGGCGCCCTCCGGGCCGGCGCGTCGGCGCGCGCAGGCCCGCCGCCCTGAGCACGACTCACAGCGACCACTCCGGGAACCGGCGTGTATGGTTTGCGACGAAGAAAGGACGCCCCCGTTGGCAGAAGGCAAGAAGCTCGTCATCGTCGAGTCTCCGACGAAGATGAAGTCGATCCAGGGTTACCTCGGCGATGGTTACGAGGTGCTCAGCTCGGTCGGGCACATTCGCGATCTCGCGGACAAGAAGGACATCCCGGCCGACAAGAAGCAGGCGTACGGCAAGTACTCCATCGACGTCGACAACGGCTTCGACCCCTATTACGTCGAGAGCGATCGGGGCCGCAAGACGGTCGCCGAGCTCAAGCGCGCGCTGAAGGGGGCGGACGAGCTCCTGCTGGCCACCGATGAAGACCGCGAGGGCGAGGCCATCGCGTGGCACCTGCTCGAGACCTTGAAGCCGAAGGTCCCGGTGAAGCGCATGGTCTTCCACGAGATCACCCAGGACGCGATCCGGGCCGCGGTGCAGAACACCCGCGAGCTCGATCTCGCGCTCGTCGACGCGCAGGAGACGCGGCGCATCCTCGACCGCCTCTACGGCTGGGACGTCAGTCCTGTGCTGTGGTTCAAGGTGCAGCAGGGGACATCCGCCGGGCGCGTGCAGTCCGCCGCGACCCGCATGGTCGTCGAGCGTGAGCGCGAGCGCATGGCGTTCGTTTCGGCGTCCTACTGGGACATCGAGACGCAGGCCGTCAAGGGCGCCGAGTCCTTCGCCGCCCGCCTCGCGCGCGTCGACGGCGCCGGCCTCGCGCGCGGCACCGACTTCGACGACCGCGGCCAGCTGAAGAAGGCCGTCGTCGTCCTCGACGAGGAGGCCGCCCGCCAGCTCGCCGCCGCGATCGAGGCTGCGGCCGAGGCATCCGTCTCCGCTGTCGAGGCCAAGCCGGGCACCCGCAGCCCCCGCGCGCCCTTCACCACGTCGACCCTCCAGCAGGAGGCCGGCCGAAAGCTCTCGATGAGTGCCAAGCACGCGATGAGCGTCGCCCAGCGTCTCTACGAGAAGGGCTTCATCACTTATATGCGCACCGACTCGACGGCGCTCAGCACGCAGGCCGTGCAGGCGGCGCGCGAGCAGGCCGTCGCGATGTACGGCGAGAAGGCCGTGCCGCTCAACCCGCGGGTCTACGCGAGCAAGAGCAAGAACGCGCAGGAGGCCCACGAGGCGATCCGCCCGTCGGGCGACACCTTCCGTACGCCCGCATCGGTCGCCTCCGAGCTCGACCGCGACGAGCTGCGCCTGTACGACCTCATCTGGAAGCGCACCATGGCCAGCCAGATGTCGGACGCGAAGTACGAGACCACCACGGTCACGCTCGCCGTCGATGCCGGCGGGCGCCGTGCCGAGTTCACCGCGTCGGGCACCGTGTACACCTTCAAGGGCTTCCTCGAGGCGTACGAAGAGGGCAAGGACGAGAAGCGCGGCGACGCCGACAAGGCCGACGACCAGGCGCTGCCCGCGCTCGCGGTCGGCGATGTGCTGCGTCTGAAGGAGGTCGAGCCCAAGGGTCACTCCACCAGCCCCAAGCCCCGATACACCGAGGCGAGCCTCGTCAAAGCGCTCGAGGAGAAGGGGATCGGCCGTCCCTCGACGTTCGCGAGCATCATCGACGTGATCCTCAACCGCGGGTACGTCACCAAGCGCGGCCAGGCGCTGATCCCGAGCTGGCTCGCGTTCAGCGTCGTCCGGCTCCTCGAGGAGCACTTCGCCGACCTCGTGGACTACGACTTCACTGCAGCCCTCGAAGACGACCTCGACGCCATCGCCCGCGGCGAGCAGAAGCGCGAGGACTGGCTGAAGCAGTTCTACTTCGGGTCGGAGGACCAGGTCGGCCTGCGCAACATCGTCGACAACCTCGGCGAGATCGACGCGCGCGCCCTCAATTCCACACCCATCGGCGACGTGGCCACGCTCCGCTTCGGCAAGTACGGCCCGTACCTCGAGGTCGCCAACGCCGAGCAGCCCGACGGCGAACCACGTCGCGTGAACATCCCGGAGGACCTCGCGCCCGACGAGCTCACGCCCGCCAAGGCGCAGGAGCTCATCGACGCCCCCGTCGCGGGCGACCGCGTGCTCGGCGAGAACCCCGCGAACGGCAAGCTCGTCATCGTGAAGGACGGACGCTTCGGCCCGTACGTGCAGGAGGCCGACCCGCCCGCCGACGAGGAGGTCGACGAGGCGACCGGCGAGATCGTCGACGCGCCCGAGCCCGCGCCGAAGAAGCGCGGCGCGAAGAAGGAGGCGGCGCCCAAGCCGCGCACGGCCTCGCTGTTCAAGTCGATGTCCGTCGACACGATCGACCTCGAGACCGCGCTGCGCCTGCTCGATCTGCCGCGCGTCGTCGGCGTCGACCCCGAGTCCGGCGCCGAGATCACCGCGCAGAACGGCCGGTACGGTCCCTACCTCAAAAAGGGCACCGATTCGCGCACGCTGCAGAGCGAGCAGCAGATCTTCGACATCACGCTCGAAGAGGCCCTCGCCGTCTACGCGCAGCCGAAGTACGGCGCCCGCGGCGCGAGCAGCGCGCTCAAGGAGTTCGAGAACGACCCGGTCAGCGAGAAGCCGATCAAGGTGAAGGACGGCCGGTTCGGCCCGTACGTCACCGACGGCGTGACGAACGTCACCATCCCGCGCGGGCAGACGCCGGACGACATCACCTACGAGATCGCCGTGCAGATGCTCGCCGACAAGCGCGCGAAGGGACCGGCGCCCAAGCGCACGACCCGCAAGGCGACCAAGAAGGCCCCGGCGAAGAAGTGACCGCTGCAGGGCACCCCGGACTCTTCATCACGTTCGAGGGCGGTGACGGCGCGGGCAAGACCACGCAGGCGTCGCTGCTGGAGGACTGGTTGACGGATGCCGGGCGCCCGGTCGTGCGGACGCGCGAACCGGGGGGCACCGAGGTGGGCACGCTCATCCGCGACATCGTGCTCCACCACCGGGGCGAGGTCGCGCCGCGCGCCGAGGCGCTCCTCTACGCCGCCGACCGTGCGCATCACGTCGAGACCGTGGTGCGCCCCGCACTCGAGCGCGGCGACGTCGTCATCCAGGACCGCTACCTCGACTCGTCCATCGCCTACCAGGGCGCCGGCCGGGTGCTCGGCCGCGACGAGGTGCGCGACCTGTCGCTGTGGGCGACGGCCGGGCTGCTGCCCGACCTCACCGTGCTCCTCGACCTCGACCCCACCGTCGCCCGGCAGCGCCTCGACGCCGACGAGAAGCCCTTCGACCGCCTGGAGGCCGAGCGCGAGACCTTCCACGTGCGCGTCCGCGAGGAGTTCCTCGCCCTCGCGGCCGCCGAGCCCGCCCGGTTCCTGGTGCTCGACGCGACGCTCCCGGCCGCCGAGCTGACGGCGGCCGTGCGCGACCGCGTCGCCGGGCTGCTGGGCTGACCGGGCGGCACCGTCCCTCCCCGCGACTAGGCTGACGAGCATGGAATCCACGGCGGGCACGGCGCCCTCGAGCGCCCTCGCAGAGGTTCCCTGGGGAGCGGTCTGGGGGCAGGACGCCGCGGTCGAGACGCTGAAGGAAGCGGCATCCGATCCCGCCTCGCTCACCCACGCCTGGCTGATCACCGGCCCGCCCGGCTCGGGTCGTTCGACGCTCGCCTACGCGTTCGCCGCGGCCCTCATCGCCGAGCCCGGCGACGAGAACGCGATGCGCCAGGTGCTCGCCGGCACCCACCCCGATCTCACGGCGCTGCGCACCGAGGGCGTGATCATCTCGATCAAAGACGCCCGTGCGCTCGTCGAGCGGTCCTACTTCTCGCCCTCGCTCGGCCGCTACCGCGTGATCGTCATGGAAGACGCCGACCGCATGGCCGAGCGCACCTCCAACGTCCTGCTCAAAGCGCTCGAAGAGCCGCCCGAGCGCACCGTGTGGGTGCTCTGCGCGCCCAGCGACGCCGACCTGCTGCCGACCATCCGCTCCCGTGTGCGCACGCTGCGCCTGCGCGAACCCGGCATCTCCGACGTCGCGCGCCTCATCGTCGAGCGCACCGGCGTCGACAGCGCGACCGCCGAGCAGTCCGCCCGCCATGCGCAGCGTCACATCGGCATGGCGCAGCGATTGGCGACGGATGCCGCGGCCCGAGCCCGCCGTGACGACACGCTGCGCGCGGTCCTGCGCGTGCGCGGAGTCGGCGACGCGGTCGAGGTCGCCGGCCGCATCGTGCAGGCGGCGACCGAGGATGCCAAGGCCCTCACCGCCGAGCGCGACGAGGCCGAGCGCACCACGCTGCTGCGCACGCTGGGCATCGCCGAGGGCGCGGCCGTGCCGCCGGCCGTCCGCTCGCAGCTCTCGGCGCTCGAAGACGATCAGAAGCGCCGTGCGACCCGCAGCCTGCGCGACGGCATCGACCGGGTGCTCACCGACCTCGAATCGATGTTCCGCGACGTGCTGATGCTGCAGTTCGGGCGCGACGCCGACCTCATCAACCGCGAGCTCGAGCCCGACCTGCGGTCGCTCGCCGACGCCTGGTCCGTCGACCGCACCCTCACGGTCGTCGACCGCATCGGCGAGACGCGCGAGAACGTCGAGCTCAACGCCGCTCCCACGCTCGCCCTCGAGAGCATGCTCGTGACCGTCGCGAGCGGAAGGACCCCGTGAACACTCCTCGCCGCGCTCGTCGCGTCGTCGCCGTCGTCGCCGGACTGGCGGCGGCATCCCTCGCCCTGAGCGGGTGCCTGTACGCGATGATCCCCGACACCTCCGCTCCGCCGTCGACGGAGAGCCCCGCTCCCGACACCGAGGGCGTCGCAGCCGACCTGCTGCCCTTCTACGGGCAGGAGCTCGACTGGAGCACGTGCGGAGACGGGTTCGACTGCACCACCGTCACCGCCCCGCTCGACTGGGCAGACCCCTCCGTCGGCGAGGTCGAGCTCTCGGTCATCCGCAGCCGTGCGACGAGCGGCGAGGCCATCGGCTCGCTGCTGACCAACCCGGGCGGCCCGGGCGCCAGCGGCGTCGGCCTCATCCGCGACTCGCTCACCTACGCCGTCGGCGAGTCTGTGCGCGAGCAGTTCGACGTCATCGGCTTCGACCCGCGCGGCGTGGGGGAGTCCACCGCAGTCCGCTGCTTCGACGCTCCCGAGATGGACGCGTACCTGTTCGACATCCCCGAGAACAGGCGGGGGACGGATGCCTGGGCCGAAGAGCTGCGCGAGCGTCATGCGGCGTTCGCCGAGGCGTGCGACGCCCACAGCGACGGCATCATCCCGTTCATCACGACCGAGAACAGCGCGCGCGACATGGACCTGCTGCGTGCGGTCCTCGGCGACCGCGAGCTGAACTACCTCGGCTACAGCTACGGCACTTTCCTCGGCGCGACGTACGCGAAGCTGTTCCCCGACAAGGTCGGCCGTCTCGTGCTCGACGGTGCCGTCGACCCGGCGATCTCGAACCTCGAGGTCGACGTCGTGCAGGGGATCGGCTTCGAGTCGGCACTGCGGGCATACATGGCCGACTGCCTCGAGGGCAGCGACTGCCCGTTCCGGGGCACCGTCGACGGGGCGATGGCCGATCTCGGCACGCTGCTCGCCGGAGTCGACCGCGACCCGCTCCCGGCGGCCGACGGCCGCGAGCTCGGCGCCGACTCCCTGATGACCGGCATCGTCGCGGCGCTCTACGCGGAGGAGAGCTGGCCGTACCTGTCGCTCGCCCTGCAGGGCGCGCTCGAGGGCGACCCCGAGACCGCGTTCCTCCTCGCCGATTTCTACTACGACCGTGAGGGCGGCGAGTACCTGAGCAATCAGACTGAGGCGTTCCGCACATACAACTGCATGGACTACCCCACCGAGGCGACCCCCGACGAGATCGCCGCCGCCCGCGCGCGGCTCGCCGAAGAGGCCCCCACGGTCGCGCCGTACTGGTTCGGAGCGAACCCGTGCGCCGACTGGCCGTACCCTCCGACGGGCGTCCGCGAGCCGATCACGGCCGAGGGCGCGGCGCCGATCGTGGTGGTCGGCACCACGAACGATCCCGCCACCCCCTACGAGTGGTCGGTCTCGCTGGCCGACCAGCTGGCGTCCGGCGTGCTCATCACCCGCGAGGGCGAGGGTCACACGGGCTACAACAAGGGCAACGCCTGCGTCGACGAGGCCGTCGAGGCCTACCTCCTCGAGGGCACGGTCCCGCAGGGCAACATCACCTGCGACTGACAGGGCTCCGCGGCATCCGCTCGACTACCGCCGCAGCACCCGGCGGGCCAGGGCGTTCCCGACAAACTGCACGCCCTGCACGATGATGATGATGACCACCACGGCCGCCCAGGTGACCCACGGGTTGAACTGCTTGAAGCCGTAGACGATCGCGAAGTCGCCGAGCCCGCCGGCCGCGACGGCGCCCGCCATCGCCGTCATGTCGACGAGGGCCACAACGATGAACGTGTAGCCGAGGATGAGCGGCCCCAGCGATTCGCGCGGAATGAGCCGGAAGAGGATCCGCGACCGGCTGGCACCCGCCGCGCGGGCGGCCTCGATCACGCCGGGACGCACGGTGAGGAGGTTCTGTTCGACGATGCGGCTGATGGCGAAGAGCGACGCGATCGAGATCACGAACACGCCGAAGTTGGTGCCGATCCCGGGGATGCCGACGCTGCGGGCGAGCGGCTGCAGCGCGGTGAGCAGGATCACGAACGGGATCGGCCGCACCGTGTTGACGATCACGTTCAGGGTGCCGAACACGGCGCGGTTCGGGAACAGGCTTCCCGCACGCGTGGCGTAGAGCGCGACCCCGAGCACGAGACCGCCGAAGCCGCCCAACACGAGGCTGACGGTGACCATGTAGAGCGTCTCGGCGGTGGCGGCCCAGAGCTCGGGGAGGAGGTCGATGAGCCTATCCACGGACGTCCTCCTCGATGAGCGGCGCGAACGCTGAGGCGGCGGCGATCGCGGCGTCGACGGCTGCCGACTCTCCGTTGAGCGACAGGGTCAGGTGCCCGAACACACGCCCGCGGATGTCGTTGATCCCGCCGTGGATGAGCTCGAAGCGCACGCCGTGCGCGGAGAGCGCGGCGAAGACGTCGGCCTGCGTGACATCACCGTCGCGCACGGTGAAGGTGACGATGCGGCCGGGGTGGCGGTCGCGGAGGGTGCGCAGCTGCGCGCCGACGGGGACGTCCTCGATGATGCTCGAGACGAACCGGCGGGTGGAGGGATGCTGTGGCGCCGAGAGGACGTCGAAGACCTCGCCGCTCTCGATGATGCGTCCCGCTTCCATCACGATCACGCGGTCCGCCAGGGTGCGGACGACGTCCATCTCGTGCGTGATCACGAGGATCGTGATCCCCAGCTCGCGGTTGACGCGCTGGAGGAGTCCGAGCACCTCCTGCGTCGTGTCGGGGTCGAGCGCGCTCGTCGCCTCGTCGGCGAGGAGGATGCGCGGGCTGGTGGCCAGCGCGCGGGCGATGCCGACGCGCTGCTTCTGCCCGCCCGAGAGCTGCTCGGGGTGGGTGCGCGCCTTGTCGGCCAGGCCGACGAAGGCGAGGAGCTTCTCGACGCGCGCGGCGATCTCGGCCCGCGGCCGCCCCGCGATCTCGAGGGGGTAGGCGACGTTCTTGGCGACCGTGCGGGAATCGAAGAGGTTGAACTGCTGGAAGATCATGCCGATGTCGCCACGGAGTTCGCGCAGTTCGCGCTCGCGCAGCCGCGTGACATCGCGGCCGTCGATCGTGACGGTACCGCTCGTCGGCGTCTCGAGGGCGTTCACGAGGCGAAGCACCGTGCTCTTGCCGGCGCCGGAGTAGCCGATGATGCCGCACACCTCGCCCGCGGCGATCTCGAGGTCGACGGCGTCGACGGCTGTCACGGGCGGGGCGTCCTTGGCCGGGGGTGGGAACGTCTTGGAGACGCCGCTCAGTCGGATGAGGCTCATGGTTCTTCCTGGAGACGTGCGTGTGCGGCCCGTCGCATCGGACGGGCCGCACGACGCCACGGACTCACTGGTTGGCGCGGATGTCTTCCTCGACGTCGTTGAGCGACGCCACGAGGTCCTCGGCCGGGGTGTCGAGCAGCACCGCGGTGCCGCCCGAGGCCTCCTGCACGCCGTCGAGCACGTCCTGCGTGGTCTGGTAGATCTCGACGAGCTTGAGGTACGTCGGGTTGTCGGCGTCTTCGGCGCGCGCGGCGAAGATGTTGACATAGGGGAGGGCGTTCGGGTCGGACGGGTCATCGACCGCGATCGCGTCCTCGAAGCTGAGGCCCGCGTCGCCGACGAAGTCGTTGTTGATGATCGCCGCGGCGACGTCGGGCAGAGACGTGGCCGTGAGGGCCGCGTCCAGCGCCTCGACCTTCACCTTCGACGACGGCTCGACGTCGGCGACGGTCGAGAAGATCGATCCGCCGTCCTTCAGCTCGATGAGGCCGGCCGACTGCAGCACGAGCAGGCCGCGGGCCTGGTTGCTCTCGTCGTTGGGCACGGCCACCGTGGCACCCGCGGGGATGTCCTCGACCGAGTCGTGCTGCGACGAGTACAGGCCGAGCGGGTAGATGGCCGTGGCGCCGATCGGCTGCAGGTCGTCGTCGCCGGCCACGTTGTAGGTCGCGAGGTAGATCACGTGCTGGAACTGGTTGAGGTCCAGCTCGCCGGCGGAGAGCGCAGGGTTCGGCTGTGTGTACTCGCTGAAGTCGACGAGCTCGACCTCGATGCCCTCGGCGGCCGCCGCCTCCTTGTAGGTCTCCCAGTACGGGTCGCCGGCGCCCACGACGCCGATGCGGACGACCTCGTCGGTGCCCGCGCCGCCTGCTCCGGTCTCGGCGCTCGCGCCGGCGCAGCCGGCGAGGAGGAGGGCGAGAGGCAGGGTCGCGGCGGCGGCGATCGTGATCTTCTTGGACATGTGTGCTCCTGTGCGTCAACGCCGCGACGGGGGTGGACCACAAGCACGATCGGAGGACCGCGCTCGCTGCGTCGCGGTACGCCCCCGACGGTACGTCGGCCTCGGGCGGGCGCCGAATCGCGTCGTAACACGTCGACACCCGCCGGCCGGGGGCGTGTTCGCGAGCGCCCTCCGGCTCCTGTAAGATCGTTGATCGTGCATCGCGCAAGCGAAGCGCGCCACCTTAGCTCAGTCGGCAGAGCGATTCACTCGTAATGAATAGGTCAAGGGTTCGATTCCCTTAGGTGGCTCACACCGGAGAGGCCCGCTTCTGGCGGGCCTTCTTCGTACCCTCACCACGCGAAGAGGACCGATGGACTCCACGATCGACGCCGTCGCTGAGATCTTCTCGTGGGTGGGGTTCGGGCTGGGCGCGGTCGTGGCCGGCATCGCGCTGGTGATGTACGTCTTCGACGGCACCTGGCTGCCCACCCGCGGCGTGCTCGACGACGGTGAGCACGGCCGCGTGGTGCGCTGGTTCGACGAGGACGGCGGCGTCAACGAGGCACGCCTCACGCACGAGCAGGAGCGCGCGCTCGCCGGCAAGAGCATGGCCGACATCTACTACCGACGCGGCGGCCGAGGCCGGATGCGCCTGACCCAGGGATCACCCGCGGTCCGGGCGGTCGCCTACCTCTCGCTGGGCCTGCTCGGCGTCGGCATCGTGGCGCTCGCGACGTCGATGATCCTGCTCTTCACGCGAGGCTGAGCCCGGCCCGCGGTCTCGCCGCCGTCAGCCCAGCGCGAGCATCCCGCCCGCGACGAGCGCCAGCGCGAGGCCGAGCCACTGCACCCCGGCGACGCGCTCGCGCAGCACGAGCGCCGCGAGCAGGATGGTGCCTGCCGGGTACAGTGCGGTCAGCGCCGACACGATCGAGAGGTCCCCCTCGCGCAACGCCACCAGCATGAGGGCGTTGGCTGCGGCATCCACCACTCCGCACACGATGGCCAGCCACCACGCCCGCGCGAGGGAGGACGTCGGCGGGGCCACGGCGGTCGCCGACGTCGACGCATGCTCGAGGTCGGCGTGACCGCTCGGGGTGACGCCGATGACCGGTGCCGACGGAGTGAGGACGGATGCCGCGGGCAGCCCACGGCGCACGGCGACGACCGCCATCGCCGCGACGATCGCGAGGGTCAGCACGGCCGAGGTGGCGCGACTCATCACAAGCGGCACGAGCCCGCTGCCGGCGGAGGTCTGGTCGACCACGATGAGGAAACCGCCGATCGCCGCGCCGGCGCCGACGGCCATCACGAGTCCGCGCGTGCTCGGTCGCACCACCTTCTCGCCCGGGATGAACCCCACGAGCACCACGGCGACGAGCGCCACCCCGAGTCCGGCGTACGCGACGGGGGAGAGCGTCTCGCCGTCGACGAGCAGTCCCCACAGCATCGGTGCGATCGCCGAGACCACCGCGGTCAGCGGCGACAGGATGCTCATCGGCCCGATCGCGAGGCACGCGTACAGCAGGACCACGGCCACGACGCCGAACACGCCGGCCAGTGCACCCCACGCGACGTCGGCTGAACGCCAGGCTCCGCCGAGCAGGGGCTGGGCGATCGCGAGGGCGGCGAGCCCGGACACGGCCGCGGTCGCGGTCACGGCGATGGAGCGGAGGCGCTTCGCGGCGAGGCCCCCGCAGAAGTTCGCGGCGCCGTAGATGAGGGCGCCGAGAAGGGCGAGGATGGCCGAAATCATCGAATTCAGCATAGAGATGGTCGCCAGGATCCAATTTCACTAGATAAACTAGCGATATGTCGACCTCTCAGCGCACCGACCGACAGCCCACACGTTGGCTGCGCGTCGGCATCCCCGCCGTCCTCGTCCTCGTCTGGGTCGTCGTGGGAGCGCTGGGCGGTCCGTACTTCGGCAAGGTCGACGAGGTGTCGAGCAACGACCGTTCGTCGTTCCTCCCCGAGAGCGCCGACGCGACACAGGTGAACGAGCGCCTGCCCGAGTTCCTCGGCGGCGACAGCATCCCGGCGGTCGTGGTGGTGACGGGGGAGGGCGACCTCAGCGAGGACCAGCTCGTCGACGTCCAGACGCTCGCCGACGACATCGCCGCGCTCGACGGCGTTCTGGAGGGCGTCTCGCCGCCCGTTCCGTCCGAAGACGGCGAAGCGGCGCAGATCTTCGTCCCGATCGACGCGGAGGGCGAGGTCGGCGAGATCGTCGCCGAGATCCGCGCGCTCATCGCGGAAGACCTCCCCGACGGCATGCAGGGCTGGGTGACCGGTCCGGCGGGCTTCACCGCCGACCTCGTCGAGGGCTTCCTCGGCATCGACGGGCTGCTGCTGGCCGTCGCGCTCATCGCCGTCTTCATCATCCTCGTGATCGTCTACCGCTCGCCGGTCCTGCCCATCCTCGTGCTGATGACGTCGGTGTTCGCCCTGTGCGTCGCGCTGCTCACCGTGTGGTGGCTCGCGAAGGCGGGCATCGTCGTGCTGAACGGTCAGGTGCAGGGCATCCTGTTCATCCTCGTCATCGGCGCCGCCACCGACTACGCCCTGTTGTACGTCGCCCGATTCCGCGAGGCGGTGGCCGAAGGCAGGAAGCGGTGGGATGCCGTCCTCACGGCGTGGAAGGGCGCGTTCGAGCCGATTCTCGCCTCCGGTGGCACCGTGATCGCGGGCCTTCTGTGCCTGCTGCTGTCCGACCTCGCGACCAACCGCGCCCTCGGCCCGATCGCCTCCATCGGCATCGCGTTCTCGGTGCTCTCGGCGCTGACGTTCCTGCCGGCGCTGCTCGCTCTGGTGGGCCGGGCGGCCTTCTGGCCCTTCATCCCGAAGGAGCCCATCGCGACGATCCCCGACGACCTGACCCAGCCGGTCAAGGGCCTGTGGCCGCGCCAGGCCCGCTTCATCTCCCGCCACCCGCGTGCCGTCTGGATCGTCAGCACGCTGGTGCTGCTCGTCGGCGCGTTCGGTGTCACGCAGCTCAAGGCCGACGGCGTGCCGTCGAGCGATCTGGTGCTCGGGACGTCGGAGGCCCGTGACGGCCAGGACGTGCTCGCCGAGCACTTCCCGGCGGGCTCGGGCAGCCCGATGTACGTCATCGTGCCCGAGGAGGACCTCGCCGAGACCGTCGAGATCCTGCAGGCGGCCGACGGCATCGAGTCGGTGGCCGTGGCATCCGACGACTCGCCCAACGGTCAGGCCGCAGTCGAGGTCGAGAGCGGCGAGCCGGTGTTCACCGCCGTCGGCCCGCCCGGGACCCCCGCGCCCGAGCCGACCGTCGCGGACGGCGACGTGCTCGTCATCGGCACGCTGACCGATGCCGCCGACTCCATCGCAGCCGAGGATGCCGTGCGCGAGATCCGCACCGACCTCGACGAGGCGCTGGGCGCGGGCACCGCGCTGGTCGGCGGCGAGACGGCGACCGACATCGACTCGAACGACACGTCGATCCGCGACCGCACGGTCATCATCCCGGTGATCCTCGTGGTGATCCTGCTCATCCTCATGCTGCTGCTGCGCTCGATCCTGGCGCCGGTCATCCTCATCGCGACGGTCATCCTGTCGTTCGCGACGGCCCTCGGGGTGAGCGCGCTCGTCTTCAACGGCCTGTTCGACTTCCCGGGAGCCGACCCCGCGGTGCCGCTCTACGGCTTCGTGTTCCTGGTCGCCCTCGGCGTCGACTACAACATCTTCCTGATGTCGAGGGTGCGCGAGGAGTCCCTCGTGCACGGCACGCGGCCGGGCATCCTGCGCGGGCTCGTGGCGACGGGCGGCGTCATCACGTCGGCGGGACTCGTGCTCGCGGCGACGTTCGCCGCACTCGGCGTGATCCCGATCCTCTTCCTCGCGCAGATCGCGTTCATCGTCGCGTTCGGCGTGCTGCTCGACACGTTCGTCGTGAGGTCGCTGCTCGTCCCGGCTCTGTCGTACGACATCGGCCGCGCGATCTGGTGGCCGTCGAAGCTCTGGCGCAACGGCCCGGAGAAGCGCGAGCGGATGCCGCAGCCCGAGCTCGCCGGAGCGGCGACGGCCCGCACCGGGGGATCGGCTGACGAGCCCGTGCCCGCCGAGACCTCGGCGGAGGTGCTCGCCGACGACGGTCACCCGCTGACGCGCGAGGAGTACCGGCGTACCCTCGAGCCATGAGCAAAGCGCTGTTCATCGTCGACGTCCAGAACGACTTCACCGAGGGCGGTGCGCTCGGAGTCGACGGCGGAGACGCCGTCGCCGAGCGCATCACCCGGTTCCTCGAAGCCCATGCGGGGGACTACTCGGTGATCGTCGCGTCACGCGACTGGCACGACGGCGACAACGACAACGGCGGTCACTTCCACCCGGAGCCCGACTTCGTCGACAGCTGGCCGGTGCACTGCGTGAGCGGCACGGAGGGCGCCGAGTACGACCCGGGGCTCGACACCGCCGCGGTGACGCACCACGTCAAGAAGGGCCAGGGGGTGCCCGCCTACTCGCTGTTCGAGGGGATGACCGACGACGGCGTGACGGTCGCGCATCTCCTCGAGGAGCACGGCGTCGTAGACGTCGACGTGACGGGACTCGCGACGGACTACTGCGTGCGCGCGTCGGCGCTCGACGCGATCGAGCACGGCCGCCACGTGCGCATCCTCACCGACCTGGTCGCGGGGGTGGCGCCCGAGAGCAGCGAGGCGTCGCTCGCCGAGCTCGCCCACGCCGGCGCCGAGCTCGTCGAGTCGGGTGTCTGACCCGCACGTCCGCCGCGTCCTCGCGAGCGACGGCGCCCGCCTGCGCGCGCTCCGGCTCGAGGCGCTGCAGGATCCGGCCGCGGGCATCGCGTTCCTCGAGTCGTACGACGAGGCTGTCGTGCGGCCTGCCGACTTCTGGGAGGCGCGGGCGATCGGAGCCGCACTGTCGGGCTCGGCGGCGCAGTTCATCGCCGAGGCGGGACCGGCGTGGGTGGGAACGCTCACCATCCTCATCCCCGAACCGTCCGTCCCCGACTACTTCGGCCGTGTGCGCGAGGAGGGCACCGCGCTCGCCGTCGCCGTCTACGTCAGCCCGTCACACCGCGGGCATGGCGTCGTCGACGCGCTGATGGCCGCCGGAGCGGAGTGGGCACGTCACCAGGGATGCGATCGACTCCTGCTGGACGTGCACCAGGACAACGCGCGAGCGCAGGCCGCGTATCTGCGACTCGGCTTCTCCCCGACCGGGAGCACGATCGACGGGCAGAACGGCCGCGAGCTGGAGATGGGACGCGGGCTGTCCGGCTGAGCGGGATGGAAACCGGTCTGCGCGGCGCCGCGCTGACGGGGGGCGGAGTGGGCCCGGTGGGGCTCGAACCCACGACCCGCGGATGAGAAGTGCGGATGTGCGCGTGCGGTGGGCCCCGTGGGGCTCGAACCCACGACCCGCGGATTAAAAGTCCGATGCTCTACCGACTGAGCTAGAGGCCCTCAGCGTCCCAGCCTACTTGCCGTACGGCGCCCCTCGGTGCGGCGGGGATCAGCCGTTGCCGTTGTTGTTGCCCGGGCCGCTGTTGCCGTTGCCGCCGCTGTTGCCACCGCCGTTGTTGTTGCCGGGGCCGCTGTTTCCGTTGCCACCGCCGTCGTTGCCACCACCGCTGCCCGGTCCGCTGTTGTCGGTGTCGTCCCCGCCCTGGTCGACGGGTGCCGGCTCCTGCTCCTCTACCGGGGCGTCCGACGGCTCCTCGGAGGGCTGGATCACGGCGGGCGCCGTCGGCTCGGGTGCCGGTGGGCCGGCGAGCGACAGCACCCACGCGCCCACCGCGACGGCGAGGAGAAGCGCCACCACCGCGATCGCGACACCGACTCCGGCACGGCGACGACGCGCGCGCTGCGCCCGGCTCGCCGCCGACCGCCCGCGAGGAAGGGGGCCGCTCGGGTGCTCCGAGAGGGCGACCATCGCCGCCGCGACAGGCGAGGTCGCGCGTGGCGTGAGGGGGTCCGTCGTCGCGGGCACCGCCATCGTCGCGGCCGCCCCTGGCGCGGCCTGCGCCGCGGGGAGGAGCGCCGTCCGGTCCGTCGGCGGTGTCATGGCCACCGTGGGCTGATCGGCCGGCTGGATCGCCGCATCGTCGTTCTCGGCGAGCCGTCGAGCAGCGACGGCCACCTCCAGCGCGGTCGGCCGGTCTTCCGGCTGCGTGGACGTCATTCCGCGCAGCAGTCCCTGCCACGCCGGATGGAGCGTCTCGGGGATGGTCGGAGGGGAGGCCAGGCGGGCCATGACGGTGCCGATCCCCTCCGCGTCGGCGAACGGCCGGGTGCCGGTGAGCGCTTCGATCAGCATGATCCCGAACGCGTAGATGTCGGCGGGCGGGGCGGGAGTCTCACCCCGGGCCTGTTCCGGCGCGATGTACGCGACGGTCCCGACCGCGATACCCGGACTGGTCATGCGCGGGGAGTCCAGCAGGTACGCGATGCCGAAGTCGGCGAGCTTGGCCCGCCACTGCGGTCCGGGCATCGGCGACTCCCACAGCAGCACGTTGGACGGCTTGATGTCGCGGTGAACAACTCCCGCCGAGTGCGCGATGTGCAGGCCTTCCGCGATGTCGACGGCGATCGACGCCATCTGCGCGGCATCCACCGGTCCGTCCGCGATCAGGTCGCGCATCGTGATGCCGTCGACGTACTCCATGACGAGGTAGCTCGGGTCGTCCTCCGACACGTGGGCGTCGAAGAGGGTCACCAGCGAGTGATGGCTGAGCGACGCGAGGAGCGTCGTCTCCGACAGCGCCCGCGCGACCGAGCCGACTTCGTCGACATGACCGCGCAGCACCTTGATCGCGACCGTGCGCCGCAGCGCGGCATCCTCAGCCCGGAAGACGCGCGCCATCCCGCCCTCGCCGATCCGCGCCTCAAGGCGATACCGCCCGTCGAGTATCGAACCCGTCGAGAGGTCGCTGGCTTCCCGCAGGTCAGTCATGGTCCTCCCATGCCGGCGCCGCACCCCTCCGGCGCGCCCCAGCACTCGCCGCAAAACTACGCCTGCAGGCGTGGGATCGACATGCCTCTTGACGATCCGGGGTGCGAGGTGCAAGGAGCGCGACGAAGCCGCCGGTGCACCTCGCATGCACCGGCGGCTCGCCGCCCCTGAACGCCGGACGAACCGGCGCCCGGTCACTGAGTCGGAGGCATCAGGACCGAGTCGATGAGATACACGGTGGCGTTGGCCGTCTGCACGCCGCCGCAGATCACGTTGGCGTCGTTGACCATCAGCTCGTCGCCGCTTCCGGTGACCTCGAGGTCACCGCCCTGGACGGTCGTGTGCGTGCCGACGATGTCGGCGGGCGCAGCCTGTCCGGGTACCACGTGGTAGGTGAGGATCGCTGTGAGCGTCTCGCTGTCGGTCTTGAGGGCCTCGATGGTGGCCGGGTCGATCGCGGCGAAGGCCTCGTCCACCGGGGCGAAGACGGTGAACTCGTCGCCGTTGAGGGTGTCGACGAGGTTCACGTCGGGGTTGAGCTGCCCGCTGACCGCCGCGACGAGCGTGGTCAGGAGCGGGTTGTTCGACGCGGCCGTGGCCACGGGGTCGGCGGCCATGCCCTCGACCGAGCCAGCGCCGTCCGGCACCGCCTCCGCGTAGTCGGCGCAGCCGGGGCCGACCAGGTTCGCGGCCGGGTCCATCTCCTCCATGGGCTCCTCGGACTCCTCCATGGCGGGAGTCGAGGGCTCGTCGGCGGGCTCTGCGGTCGAGCCGCCCATCGAACAGGCAGAGAGTGCGAAGGTGGCGGCGAACGCGAGTGCCAGACCCGCTGAGACGCGCTTCCGGGTGATGCGTGACATGACTTCCTCCTCTGTGAGGTCCATCTGGACCGAGATCTGCAGGTCCCCGGTGTGGGGGAGCGAGCCGTAGGAGCGGCTGCACGGGGTCTTCGGAAGCCGGTCGCCAATCGGATTGGAAAGAATTCCGAGAGCGGATGCCGCGGCCGTGCGCCGCGGCATCCGCTCTCCGTCTCCGCACCCATCCGAAGACGGCGGCGCTGCGAATACGACGGCGGATACCACACCGCGCGGGCTGCGACGTGCACGAGGGGAGTAGGGCATGCTGGTGGACATGGTGATCGACGGGATCGACGTGCCGGAGGACGGCGCCGAGCCCATCGACCATGTCGGCGAACTGCTGCAGCGCATCGCGCGCGGAGACCAGACCGCGTTCGCCCGCCTCTACGACATGCTCTCGCCGCGCGCGTTCGGACTCATCCTGCGTGTGCTCGTCGATCGCTCGCAGAGCGAGGAAGTGCTGCAGGAGGTCTTCCTCGAGGTCTGGCAATCCGCCTCGCGCTTCGCTCCGAACAGAGGGCAGGGCAGATCCTGGGTGCTCACGATCGCGCATCGCCGGGCCGTCGACCGCGTGCGGTCGTCGCAGGCGAGCACGAACCGCGACGTGCGGGCCGGGCTGCGCGACCTCGACGTCGCCCACGACGGGGTCGCAGAACAGGCCGAACTGCGCATCGAGGGAGAGAAGGTCGCCACGGCTCTCTCGACGCTGCCGGACGCGCAGCGAGAAGCCCTGACCCTCGCCTATTACGGCGGATACAGTCAGAGCGAGATCGCGGCGCTGATGGGAGCGCCGCTGGGAACGATCAAGACGAGGATGCGGGACGGACTGTCCCGACTGCGAGCAGAGATGGGGGTGACCGCGTGATGAACGAGCAGGAGTTCGCCGAACTCTCGGCAGGCTACGCCCTCGACGCGCTGTCGCCCGAAGACCGCCGGGTATTCCAGGCGGCTCTCGCCGAGAACCCCGAGTGGGTGCGGCTCGTCGACGCCGACGTGGAGACCGCCGGCGCGCTCGCCGAGAGCGTGCCCGATGCCGCGCCGCCGCTGACACTGCGCTCCACGCTGCTCTCGCGGGTGGCGACCATGCCGCAGTTGCCGGAGATGGATGCCGCTGCCGCCGCCGTCGCCGAGCCGGTGGCCTCCGTTGCGCCGTTGCCCACCGTGCCGCCGGTGCCCTCCCTGCCGGGCGATGAGCCGGCCGGTGACGCCCCGACGGATGACGCGCCCTTCGTCGAACCTGCCCCGACGACCACGACGATCCAGGCGATCTCCCGCCGCAACTGGACCCGGGGACTGCTGACGCTCGCCGCCTCGCTCGTGATCCTCGTGGTGCTCGGCTTCGGTGCGGTGACCATCAACCAGTACGTCAACCGGCCGCCGGAAGTCGTGGCGCTCGCCGAGATCGAGGCCGCTCCGGACGCGCAGGCGGCGACGGTCGAGCTGACCGACGGCGGCACCGCGACCGCGCACTGGGCGGAGTCGGTGGGCAAGGTCGTGCTCGTCTCGAACGGGCTCCCCGAGATCTCCGAGGACGAGAGCTTCGAGCTGTGGTTCGTGCGTGAAGACGGCACTCCGGTGGCGGCGGGCGTGTTCGAGCCCGCCGAAGGCCCGTCGACCGTGGTCCTCGACGGAGAGATGCAGGCCGGCGACACGATCGCCGTGACGGTCGAGCCGCAGGGTGGGTCGCCGAGCGGCGAGCCCTCGAGCGAGCCGATCGTGGCCATCCCGACGGCCTGAGCGCTAGCGTGAGGGCGTGGCCGCCTCGCAGACTCCGCAGACGCTCGCGCACCTCCGCCGCGCGCGCGACCTGATGGACCGCGACTACGCCGAGCCGCTCGACGTGCCCACGATGGCGGCGAAGGCGCTCATGTCGCCCGCGCACTTCTCGCGCGAGTTCAAGGCCGCCTACGGCGAGACCCCGTACTCGTACCTCATGACCCGGCGCATCGAGCGGGCGATGGCTCTGCTGCGGAACGGGACGTCGGTGACGGATGCCTGCACCGCGGTCGGAGCGACCTCGCTGGGCTCGTTCAGCTCGACGTTCACCGAGATCGTCGGCGAGACGCCGAGCGCCTACCGCGCGCGGTCGCACGATGCCGCCGAGGCCATGCCCCTCTGTGTCGCGAAGATCCTCACCCGCCCGGCGCGCTACGCCTGAGCGGCGTGTCCGGCGGGCGGCGGGACTGAGCAGAATCGGAGAAGCGCCGCCCGCCAGGGCTGGCCTAGCGTGGCATCCATGACCACCACTGCACTCGCCTACTGCCCGATCACGGTCGACGACGTCGAGGCCGCGATCCCGTTCTACCGCGACGGCCTCGGCCTCGAGATCGTCAACGACGTCTCGTATGACGGGACGCGCTGGCTCAGCTTCGGATTCGCGGGCCAGACGGGTCTCGCCGTCGTGCTGTCGGATCCGGCAGCCGGCCGATCGCCCGAGGACGCCGACGCTCTGCTCCGCCTGGTCGTGAAGGGCTCCGGTCCCGGACCGTACGTCTTCACCACCGACGACCTCGACGCCACGTTCGAGCGGCTGCGCGTCCTGGGCGCCGAGGTGCTGCAGGAGCCCATCGCCCAGGACTGGGGTCCGCGCGACTGCGCGTTCCGCGACCCCGCCGGCAACCACATCCGCATCAACCAGGCCTGAGCAGGCGGCCCGCCGTGTGCCTGCCATGGGAGGCCGCCCGGGCCGCAGCCGCTTCGGAGGCCATCGGACTCACCCCCGTGCTCACGGGGGCGACGTTCGACAGTCGCAACGGCGGAGATGCCGGCGACACGCCGGGGCGCGGCATCCGCCTCCCCGGCGTGTCGGACACGATCTCCGATTTTGCGACACGACCGGTCGTGGCGGCCGGCGCCGGCGCCCGACCGGCCCTGGGCGAGGGGTGACCGGTAGCCTGGATCGGGTGAGCGACGAGTCCAGGGACTTCCACAAGCCCGTGAGGCGCCCCGCCGAGCTCTTCGACCGGCTGTTCGCCGCCGAAGACCCCGCCGAGGTCTCGCGGGTCGCCCACTCGACGGCGCATGCGCTCCTCGCACGGGTGCGCGAGGACCCCGACGGGCAGGTCGTCGACCGGCTGGTCGCGTTCACCGACGAGCACGGCATCGACGACCTCGCGGAGCTCTGGTCGCGGTCTCCGGCGAAGACGCTCCCCGGCGCCCTGTGGCGGCTGTACCTGCTCCAGCTCATGATCCACGACGACCCGCGCACCGCGGCGCTGCTGTACGAGCGCGGCCGCGCCGCACTCGCCTCGGCTGACGCCGTGGTCGCCGGGGCACCCACGCCGGCCGGTCCCGCCGAGCTCGTGGCTCTCATCGACCAGATCCTGCGCGGGCTGTTCGAGGGCGACTTCGCGGTGGCCCTCGACCGCGCGGCGGCGTTCTGCCGGGTGCAGGCGTCGGGGGCGACCCATCTCGCGGACGACTACGAGCTCACCGAGCCCGACCGGGCGTCGGCGTTCACGACGCGCGCGCTGCGGCTGTCGGACTACGGTGTCGACCTCACGGCGTGCGCTGCGCTGTGGCGCCGCGACTCGCTGATCTGACCGCGGGCCTGATGGTCGGGGAGTGCTCGGACAGAAGAGTGCCGGGCCGCAGAACGCCTCTCGGCGCGAGGCCGCTCATAGCGGCAGAAGATGGAGCCCGGGGTTACTGCGGCCCGGCCGATCAAGTGTAACCGAGGGGGGCGTGCCCGCATTCCCACCTTTAGGCTCGAACGCATGGCCTTGAGTTTCGCGCTCGTGATCGACCCCGCGGCATCCGATGATCTCCGTACCGACTTCTCCGACTCGTTCCGTGTGATCGACACGGCGGCCCCTGCGCTCAGCGTGGGGGAGCTCAGCACGCAGCGTGGCGACGGCATCTTCGAGTCGATCGGCGTCGTCGACCGCCACCCGCAGGAGCTCATCGCCCACCTCGACCGTCTCGCCCACTCGGCGCAGCTGTGCGCTCTTCCGGTTCCGAACCGCGAGCAGTGGCGGCAGGCGGTGTTCGCCGCCGCCGAGCACTGCCCTGCACGCGGCGAGGGCGTGATCAAGCTCATCCTCAGCCGGGGCATCGAGCACGGTCCCACCCCGACCGCGTGGGTCACGGCCGGCGCCGCCCCCGACAACACGCGGGTGCGCGAGCAGGGGATCCGCGTCGTGACGCTCGACCGCGGGTACTCGATCGACACCCCTGCGCGGGCGCCCTGGCTGCTGCTCGGGGCGAAGACCCTGTCGTACGCCGTCAACATGGCGGCGATCCGCGAGGCGAAGCAGCGCGGCGCCGACGACGCGATCTTCGTCTCGTCCGACGGGTTCGTGCTCGAGGCGCCGACGGCCACGCTGGTGCTGAAGGAGGACGGCCGATACGTCACGCCGGCGCCCAACGGCGGCATCCTGCACGGCACGACTCAGCTCGGGCTCTTCGAGCATCTCGGCAGCCTCGGCGACGAGACGGCGTACGAGACGATCCGGGCTGAGCGCCTCGCGACCGCGGAAGCTGCGTGGCTGCTGTCGAGCGTGCGGCTCGCGGTGCCGATCGTCGCGATCGACGACGTCGAGCTGCCCGTCGACCACGAGCTGACGGCATCCTTCAACCGCTTCCTGCTGAGCCCGCGCGCCTGACCAGAGCTGCCTCGTCGCAACATCTGCGGCGCGGCTGATCGGCGTTGCCTCGTCGCAACATCGGAGATCGTGCCCGACTCGCCGGTGGAGGGATGCCGCGGCCCGGTGTGTCGGCCAGATCGCCGAGTCTGCGGCGCGGTCAGCGGGTCACGCCCGACAGTTCCCGGCGGGCGCGGGCGATCATGCCCCGCATCAGCAGCGCGAGCGACAGGCGCACCGGCAAGGAGCGGAGGCGCGCGCCGCGGCCCTTGAACCGCATGGCGGTCACCACGCGCACGAGTGCGCGCTCCTCGTCGACACCGACGCCCACACGCAGGTCGACCGTGCGGGCGTCGACCCTCACGAGCGCCTCCTCGCCCTCGACGTGACGCACGGCGAACATGTCGCACGCGCGCGCTCGAGGGTGCAGCAGGGCGCCCAGCGCGATCGGCCCCGCGATCCAGCGGGGGAGCGCCGCCCGTGAGAAGAGGTTGCGCGCCCACGCCGCGGGGTCGGCGGTCGCATGCGCCGGCAGCACGTCGACCCAGACCTGCGTGTAGTCGGGATCGGCGATGTCGGCGAGCGCGAGCGACCAGAATGCCGGCTGTCTCATGCGTGCCTCCCCAGAAGACGACCCATACGCCGCCGTATGGACGGTGCCGCTGAGACTATACGGTACGGTACGGACATGGCAAGGCTTTCGCGCGACGACTGGGTCGACGCCGCCTACGAGCGCTTCAGCACAGACGGCATCACCGCCATCGCCGTGGAGCCCGTGGCCCGCTCGCTCGGCGCCACGAAGGGCTCGTTCTACTGGCACTTCACCGACCGGCGGGCTCTCGTCGACGCCGTGCTCGAGCGCTGGCGCGAACTCGAGACCGAGCAGCTCATCGCCGAGGTCGAGCGGATCGCCGATCCCCGAGCGCGGCTGGCGCAGCTGTTCGAGATGATCGGGCACCGCTCGACGCAGCGCAACGGCGAGCGCACCCTCTACGCCGATGCCGCGGCCGCACACGTGCGCGAGCCGGTGTCGGCGGTCACCGAGCGCCGCGTCGGCTACCTCAGCGGCCTCCTGCAGCAGTGCGGCGTCTCGGCCGAGGAGGCCGACCGCCGCGCGGTGCTGCTCGTGTCGGCGATCATCGGCTTCCAGCAGCTTCTCGCGAGCGGATGGCTGCCGTCGCAGCATCCCCGCACGCTCGTCGACACCCTGTACGGCGTGGCGATGATCCCCGAAGGCGTCACTCGCCCCGACCGTCCCTGACCCTGCCGGGTCGCTCCCAACGGCGCCGCTTCGTCGCAACATCGGAGATCGTTCCAGACTCGCCGGTGGAGGGATGCCGCGGCCCGGTGTGTCGGCCGGATCTCCGATTCCGCGGCGCGCGTGCCGGCGCCACGCGGGGCGCGGGCGCGGGCGCGGGGGGCGTGGGCGAAGGGGTCAGGCGAGGTGCAGGCCGCGGTCGAGGGCGCCAAGGATCGCGAGCTCGACGGTCACCCAGTCGTGGACGACCATGGCGTAGTCGAACCGTAGGGTGACGAACCCCCACGCCGCGGCGTTCGCGTCGCGCACGAGGTCTTTGTGCCGATGGGGCTGGTCGTGGTGGTTGACGACGCCGTCGACCTCGACGATCAGCCGCTCGCCGATCAGGAAGTCGACGACGCCCACAGAAGTGAGCCGCACCTGCGTGCGGAGCGGGAGGCCGTGGGGTCGAAGGCGCCATCTCACGAGCGACTCGAGGCCGCTGTCGGCGTCGGAGCGGGAGAAGGCGATCGCGTCTCGGCCGGCGGCGTTCGTGTGAGACCGCAGCCACGCGAGGCCGCGCTGCGAGATCAGTCGCTGCCGACGGGCGGACTCGAGCGCCACGAAGAAGTCCTCGACCCCGACGCACAGCAGGATCTGCCGCAGCACCTGCGGCACCGAGGGGATGCCGAATGCGTCCTTCGCTCCGGCCGCATCCCAGTGACCCACGCAGACGCAGTCATCGTGGGTGTAGGCGCGTCCGTGGGCGCGCAGCCAGACGTGCAGCTCGTCCGCTTCACCGCACACCCACAGCCCGAGGTGCCGCGCAGCGCTGACGCAGGCGAGCGATCCGCCGTGCTCCGCGGCCCGGCGGATCGCGTCGCACGATCCGTCCGAGGCGTAGACGCCGCGCCGCAGCCGTACCAGCGATCCGTCACCGAGACCCGCCGCGACCGCCGCGCGACCGAGCCCCGCCGCGCGCAGCTCGGCCGTCGAGCGCACTGGCTGCTGGGTGGTGGAGCACATCGCTCCAGCGTGCGCGGGCCGCGGCATCCGCTCGCCGCCGAAGGCACCGCCCGTGGACAGCCCGCAGCCACGGCATCCGCGGGAGGAGGGAGCGTCGTCGCAAGATCGGAGATCGTGCCCGACACGCCGGTGGGGGGATGCCTCGCCCGGCGAGTCGGCCGGGATCTCCGAGGCCGGGCGGTGGCGACCAAGGCCCGCCCGGTCCGCCTACGCCGGTCGCAAGATCGGAGATCGTGCCCGACACGCCGGTGGGGGATGCCTCGCCCGGCGAGTCGGCCGGGATCTCCGAGGTTGCGACGGCCGAAGACCTGGTTTACCCGAAGCGGCCGGAGACGTAGTCTTCGGTCGCCTGGACCGACGGGGTGGTGAAGATCGAGCGGGTGTCGTCGTACTCGATGAGCTTGCCGGGCTTGCCGGTGCCGGCGATGTTGAAGAACGCGGTCTTGTCGCTGACGCGCGAGGCCTGCTGCATGTTGTGTGTGACGATGACGACCGTGTACTCGTTCTTCAGCTCGCCGATGAGCTCCTCGATCGCGTACGTCGAGATCGGGTCGAGGGCCGAGCAGGGCTCGTCCATCAGGATGACCTCGGGCGAGACGGCGATCGCGCGGGCGATGCACAGTCGCTGCTGCTGGCCGCCGGAGAGGCCGGATCCCGGCTTGTCGAGGCGGTCCTTCACCTCGTTCCACAGGTTGGCGCCCCGCAGCGACTTCTCGACGAGCGCATCCGCATCGGACTTGGCCATGCGCCGGTTGTTGAGCTTCACGCCCGCCAGCACGTTCTCCTTGATCGACATCGTCGGGAACGGGTTCGGGCGCTGGAACACCATGCCGACCTGCCGCCGGACGAGCACCGGGTCGACGTTGGCGCCGTACAGGTCGTCGCCGTCGAGCAGCACCTTGCCCTCGACTCGCGCGCCCGGGATGACCTCGTGCATGCGGTTGAGCGTGCGCAGGAAGGTCGACTTGCCGCAGCCGGACGGGCCGATGAAGGCCGTCACGCTGCGCGGCTCGATGTCGAGCGAGACGCCCTCCACGGCCAGGAAGTCGCCGTAGTAGACGTTCAGATCGTTGACTTCGATGCTCTTGGACACGATTCCTCGGGTTTCGATTCGGGTTCGGGATGCCGGTCAGCGGCCGAGCTTGGGGGAGAAGACCTTCGCGACGAGGCGCGCGATCAGGTTGAGCAGCATGACGATGACGATCAGCACCAGCGCGGCGGCCCAGGCGCGGTCGTGGTAGGCCTGCACCGGGATGCCGGCGTTCATGTACTGCGTGTAGGCGAACACGGGCAGCGTCATCATGCGGCCCTCGAACAGGTTGTAGTTCATCGACGACGCGACGCCTGCGGTCAGCAGCAGCGGGGCGGTCTCGCCGATGACCCGCGAGATCGACAGCATGACGCCGGTCGTGATGCCCGCGATCGACGTCGGGAGGACGACCTTGGTGACGGTGAGCCACTTGGGCACGCCCAGCGCGTAGGACGCCTCGCGCAGCTCGTTGGGCACGAGCCGCAGCATCTCCTCGCTCGAGCGCACCACGACGGGGATCATGAGCACCGAGAGCGCGATCGACCCCATGATGCCCATGCGGATGCCGGGCCCGAAGAACAGGGCGAACAGGGCGTAGGCGAACAGACCGGCCACGATCGACGGGATGCCGGTCATCACGTCGACGAGGAACGTGATGCCCTGCGCCAGGCGCTTCCCGGCGCCGTACTCGACGAGGTAGATCGCGGTGAAGATGCCGATCGGGATCGAGATCACGGCCGCGGCGAGCGTGATCAGCAGCGTGCCGACGATGGCGTGCAGGGCGCCTCCGCCCTCGCCGACGACGTTGCGCATCGAGCTCGAGAAGAACTCGGCGCTGAGGCCCGCGATGCCGTTGACGAGCACTGTCCACGCGACGGAGACGAGCGGCACCATGGCGACGGCGAACGCCGCCGTCACGACGCCCGTCACGAGACGGTCGACGCCCTTGCGGCGCCCCTCGACGAGGCTCGAGATCGCGGTGATGAGCACGAGGTAGACGAGCGCGGACACGACGGCCCACCCGGCGATGCTGAACTCGGAGCCGCTGGCCATCGCGAGGACGCTGAAGACCAGCGCCGTGATCAGGGCGCTCGCGCCGAGGATCGCCCACGGGGCCCACTTCGGAAGCCGGCCGCTGGTGAGGCGCTGGTGCTCGCGCACCGGCGCTGGCGGCAGCGTCGGCATCGGGGGAGCGGTCACAGTGGTCATGTCAGTTGGCTCCCGAGAATTCCTTGCGCCGGCTGACGATCCAGCGTGCGACCGCGTTCACGGCGAAGGTGACGATGAAGAGGATCAGGCCCGTCGCGATGAGCACGTTGATGTTCGCGCCGTAGGCCTCGGGGAACGTCAGGGCGATGTTCGCGGGGATGGTGCTGGGGTTCTCGGAGGTGAAGAGCCGGAACGTGACCACTCCGGTCGCCGAGAGCACCATGGCGACGGCCATCGTCTCGCCGAGCGCGCGGCCGAGGCCGAGCATCGATGCCGAGACGATGCCGCTGCGGCCGAAGGGGAAGACAGCCATGCGCACCATCTCCCAGCGCGTCGCGCCGAGTGCGAGGGCGGCCTCTTCGTGAAGCACCGGGGTCTGCAGGAAGATCTCGCGGCAGATGGCGGTGATGATCGGAACCACCATGACGGCGAGCACGATCGCGGCGGTGAAGATCGTGCGACCGGTGGCCGACACGGTGCCGCCGAACAGCGGGAACCACCCCATGTTGGCGTTGAGCCACGCGTAGACGGGCTGGACGGCGGGGGCGAGCACGATGATGCCCCACAGGCCGAAGACGACGGACGGGACAGCGGCCAGCAGGTCGACGACGTAGCCGAGCGCCTGCGCGAGGCGGCGAGGCGCGTAGTGCGAAATGAAGAGGGCCACCGAGACGGCCAGCGGCACGGCCATGAGCAGGGCGAGCAGCGACGCCCACACCGTGCCGAAGGCGAGCGGCCACACGTAATCCCAGAAGTTCGTGGACAGCAGGGAGGCGGTGTCGCCGGTCGCTGTCAGTCCGGGGATGGACTGGACGATGAGGAAGATCGCGACGGCGGCGAGCGTCACGAGGATCATGCTTCCCGCGGCGAGCGCGGTGCCCGAGAACCAGCGGTCTCCGGGCCGCTGCCTGACCTTGCCCATGGCGGGGGAGGTCGTCGTGGTCATGGTGTCCTTCTGGTTCGGGTGTCTTCGAGGTGAGACCCGGCCCGGCGTGAGAGCCGGGCCGGGCCTCGAGATGTCACTCCGTGACGATCGAGTCGATCGCCGCGGTGACCTTCTCGCGGAGCGTGTCCGAGATGGGGGCGTTGCCCGCGGCGGCGGCCGCGGCGTCCTGGCCCTCGGGGCTTGCGACGTACTCCAGGAAGCCCTTGACGATCGGCGCCACGGCTGCGTCGGCGTACTCCTGGCAGGCGATCATGTAGCTCACGAGCACGATCGGGTAGACGCCGGCCGCGTCCGAGGTGCGGTCCAGGGCGATGGCGAGGTCTCCCTCACTGCGGCCCTCCTCGAACGGCGACGCGTCGACGATCGCCGCCGCGGCCTCCGGCGAGT
Organism: Microbacterium gallinarum; assembly: GCF_014837165.1. Taxonomy (GTDB): domain Bacteria; phylum Actinomycetota; class Actinomycetes; order Actinomycetales; family Microbacteriaceae; genus Microbacterium; species Microbacterium gallinarum. The sequence goes on along the minus strand of NZ_JACSPM010000002.1, from coordinate 79,841 downwards.
ATGCGACGAACTCGTCGCCGACCTTCACCGCAGCCGTCGACAGGCCCTCCTCGGCGGCGCGCGACGCATCGGCGTAGCCGACCGTGCCGTTGCCGCCGGCGACGGCGGACACGACGCCCGACGTGCCCTGTGCGGCCTCGCCGCTGGAGAGCGGCCACACGCCGTCGGGCTCTGCGGTCCACTCCTCGGGCGCTGCCTGGAAGAGGTAGTCGGTGAAGTTCTCGGTCGTGCCCGAGTCGTCGGCGCGGTGGACGGGGGTCACGGCGAGGTCGGGAAGCTCCACGCCCTCGTTCAGCGCGGCGATCGCCGGGTCGTTCCAGTTGGCGATCGCGCCCGAGAACAGGCCCGCGATGGTCGCGGCGTCGAGGTTCAGCGAGTCGACGCCCTCGATGTTGAAGATGACGGCGATCGGAGAGATGTAGGTGGGCAGCTCGATGATGCCCGAGCCGTCGACGCAGCTGTCGAACGGACCGGCCTCGAGCTCCTCGAGCGTGAAGGCACGGTCCGATCCCGCGAACGGGAAGGCGCCGGCCTGGAACGACTCACGACCCGCGCCCGAGCCTGCCGGGTCGTACGTGATCGTCACGTCGGGGTTGGCGGTCTGGAAGCCGGCCGTCCACGCCGCGACCGCGACCTCCTGGGACGACGCGCCACCGCCGGCGATCTCGCCGGATAGGTCGGAGGCGGTGGGGGCATCGGTCGAGCCGCCGGGAGCGGTCTCGTTGGCGGCGCAGCCGGCGAGGGCGAGGGCCGCGACTGCGGCGACAGCGCCCACCTGGGCGATGCGGGAGATCTTCACTGTGTGAATCCTTCACGTGTCAGGGAAATGAGGCCCGTGCGGGCTTCGGGTGATGAGCCCGGTGCGGGGCTCGCCTGAAACGTAGGCGGGGACTCTTAAGAGAGTGCGCTCGCCGGGTGAACGGAAGGTGAACGGGATGCCGCGCGCGAGGCATCCCGAATCTCAGGTCAGACCTTGGGGGTGTGCGTCTCGATGGTGACGATGCCCGAGCCCGGGTTCTCCACCGAGAGGTGCACGACCGAGAACGCCGCCGGCTCGAGCGCCGAAGCGCTGCCGAGGTACGACCCGCGCAGGGTTCCGGTCGCCATCGCGATCTCGGTGAGGATCTCGGGGAGCACAGGTCCGTGGCTGCACAGCACCGCGGGCTTGCGCGCGCGCACGCGCTCGCCGATGACGGTGCGTGCGTCGGAGGCGCCCTCTTCCCACGCGTCCTGGCTGATGAGCTTCGACTTGTCGATCTTCCGGCCGAGCGCAGCCGACAGCGGCGCGACGGTCTTCATGCAGCGGACGGCGGGGCTCGAGATCAGCTTTCGGGCGCCGAACGCCAGCAGCGGGCCGACGATCGAGTCCGCCTGCGTGCGGCCGCGAGAGGAGAGCGGGCGAGCGGCATCCTCACCCTCCCAATCCTCCCGGCCGACGGCCTTGGCGTGCCGGAGCGCGATGATCGGGAATGTGCGCAGCACGCCCTGGTCGATCAGGCTGATGAAGTTCTCGACGATCTCGACGTCGACCGGGTAGCTCAGACGCGACAGCGCCTTCTTCGGGGTGACCCACTCGAGGGCGGCGATCTCCTTGTTGGGCACGAACGCCGAAGCCCGGATCGCTTCGTCCGTCGCCTCGGCCGCCCAGTAGTGCACGATCTTCTGCCGCTTGCTGGGCAGACGGTAGCGTGAGACGCCCACGGGCACCCCGAGCGCGACGCGGATGCCGGTCTCTTCGAAGATCTCGCGTGCGGCGGTCTCGGCGAGCATCTCGCCGGGGTCGACCTTGCCCTTGGGGAGCGTGACGTCGCGGTACTTCGTGCGATGGATCAGCAGCACGCGCAGCTTCGCGTCGACGACGCGCCAGACGACGCCTCCTGCGGCGTACACGGCGGTCTCGGTCATCGCACCGCGCGTGCCCGCCGACGGCGCTGCACGTTCGTCATGGTGCGGTCCTGCACGTCGACCAGGAGCTTGCCGTCCGCGTTGGTGTTGTGCCTCACCCACTCGCCGTCGGGGCCGAGGTGCCACGAGCTCGTTCCGTCGCTCATCGCGAGGTCGAAGAAGTCCGACAGCTCCTTGATGTGACCGGGAGCCACGACGCGCACGAGCGCCTCGACGCGGCGGTCGAGGTTGCGGTGCATCATGTCGGCGCTGCCGATGTACACCTGCGGGTCGCCGTCGTTGAGGAACGCGAAGATGCGCGAGTGCTCGAGATAGCGGCCCAGGATGCTGCGCACCGTGATGTTCTCGCTCATGCCGGGGACCCCCGGCTTGAGCGAGCAGATGCCGCGCACCCACACCTCGACCTTCACGCCGGCCTGGCTCGCCCGGTAGAGCGCATCGATGATCTGCTCGTCGACCATCGAGTTGACCTTGATCCGCACGCTCGCGGGCTTGCCGGCGAGGGCGTTGCGCCGCTCCTTGTCGATGAGCCGCAGCAGGCCTTTGCGGAGGTGGAGCGGCGCGACCAGCAGGCGCTTGAACTTCTTCTCGATCGCGTAGCCGCTCAGCTCGTTGAACAGGCGGGTGAGGTCGCGGCCGACCTGGTCGTCGGCGGTGAAGAGCCCGAAGTCCTCGTAGATGCGGCTGGTCTTCGGGTTGTAGTTGCCCGTGCCGACGTGGCTGTAGCTGCGCAGCTTGCCGCCCTCTTCGCGGATGACCAGAGCGAGCTTGCAGTGCGTCTTCAGGCCCACGAGGCCGTAGACGACGTGCACCCCCGCCTTCTCGAGCTTGCGCGCCCAGAGGATGTTGTTCGCCTCGTCGAACCGCGCCTTGATCTCGACGAGGGCGAGCACCTGCTTGCCGGCCTCGGCGGCGTCGATCAGCGCCTCGACGATCGGGCTGTCGCCCGACGTGCGATACAGGGTCTGCTTGATGGCGAGCACGTGCGGATCCTTCGCCGCCTGCTCGAGGAACGCCTGCACGCTCGTGGCGAACGACTCGTACGGGTGGTGCACGAGCACGTCGCCCTTGCGGATCGAGGCGAAGATGTCGGGTCGCTCGTTGTTGTCGCCCGGCTGGAACGCCATGGCGGTGGTCGGCAGGTGGGGCTTGAACCGCAGATCGGGGCGATCGATGCGCAGATCGAACAGGCCGCGCAGGTCGAGCGGACCGGGCAGCCGGTAGACCTCCTGCTCGGTGATGTCGAGCTCGCGGATCAGCAGTTCGAGCGTCACCTCGTCCATGTCGTCGGTGATCTCGAGGCGGATCGGCGGGCCGAAGCGGCGCCGCAGCAGTTCGGCCTCGAGCGCCTGGATCAGGTTCTCGGTCTCGTCCTCCTCGATCGCCACGTCCTCGTTGCGAGTGAGGCGGAAGGCGTGGTGGTCGAGCACCTCCATGCCGGGGAAGAGGTCGTCGAGGTGGTTGGAGATGAGGTCCTCGAGAGGCAGGTACCGCACCGAGCCGCCGGACGCGGGCACCTCCACGAAGCGGGGCAGCATCGGCGGCACCTTGAGACGCGCGAACTCCTGGCGCCCGGTGCGGGCGTTGCGGATGCGGATCGCGAGGTTCAGCGAGAGCCCCGAGATGTAGGGGAACGGGTGCGCCGGGTCGACGGCGAGCGGCATCAGGACCGGGAAGACCTGCGCCTGGAAGTATTCGTACAGCGCGGCGCGGTCCTCGTCGTCGAGCGAGTCGTAGGTCACCATCTCGACGCCGGCGTCGGCGAGGGCGGGCATGACGAGCGTCGTCCACGCATCGGCATGACGGAGCTGCAGGCGGTGGGCCTCCTGCGAGATGTCGGCCAGCACCTCGGCGGGCGCCCGGCCGACGTTGGTCGGCACGGCGAGCCCGGTGACGATGCGGCGCTTCAGGCCGGCGACGCGCACCATGAAGAACTCGTCGAGGTTGCTCGCGAAGATCGCGAGGTAGTTCGCGCGCTCGAGGACCGGCAGGGTCGGGTCCTCGGCGAGTTCGAGGACGCGCTGGTTGAACGCGAGCCAACTGAGCTCGCGGTCGAGATAGCGGTGTTCGGGCAGCTGCGCGTCGAGTTCTTCGTCCAGGTCGAAGTCGTCGTCGTCGGCGTCGCCGAGGCCGGCGTCGAGCACGTCGTGTTCGATCATCCCCTCATCATTGCAGGGACGCGTGACGAGAGTGCGAATGCTTCCCTAGGCGTCGGTGCGCTCGCGCGCGGTCGGCAGCTGGTCGTCCTCGTAGACGTTGAACCGATAGCCGACGTTGCGCACCGTTCCGATGAGCTGCTCGAGGTCGCCGAGCTTGGCGCGCAAGCGTCGCACGTGCACGTCGACGGTGCGGGTTCCGCCGAAGTAGTCGTAGCCCCACACCTCGCTGAGCAGCTGCTCTCGGGTGAAGACGCGCGACGGATGGGTCGCGAAGAAGTGGAGGAGCTGGAACTCCTTGTACGTGAGATCGAGCGGCTTGCCGTGCATCTTCGCGGAGTATGACGACTCGTCGATCGTGATGCCCGACGTCTGGATGCGCGTCGAGACCTGCTCTTTGGTCATGCGGCCGATGGCGAGGCGGATGCGCGCATCGACCTCGGCGGGCCCGGCGGTGACGAGGATGACGTCGTCGATGCCCCAGTCGGTCGACACGGCCGTGAGCCCGCCCTCGGTCACGACGAGGAGCAGCGGCGCGTCGAGTCCTGTCGTGTTCAGGATCTTGCAGAGCGACTTGGCGCCCACGAGGTCGACCCGCGCATCGACGAAGATGACGTCGGCGCTCGGCGCGTTGACCAGCTGGGCCGGCTCGGCGGGGATCTGGCGCACGCGGTGGCTCAGCAGTTCGAGCGACGGCAGGACAGGACCGCCTCCGTGTGTGGAGCTCAGAACCAGCAGCTGTGCCAAAGCATCGCCTTTCCAGCGCGCGGGGGTGCGCCGTGCACCCCCAGTGTAGGGCGTGAGCGGAAACAGCTTCCGCGCGGCGACATCTCGCGACGTCGCACGACCTCGGCCCCGGATCGTGCGCGCGGGGGCCTGTTGGGGAAGAATGGGCCCGTGGCAGTTCCAGAGCTCGCTCCGCGCCGGACCATCGGCGGAATCATCGCCGTGTGGGCCGTGGCCGCCGTCATCGGCGTGCTCGTCGGACTCTTCGCCGGCGACGCCTGGCGCGTGCAGTGGCTGGCGGTCGGACTCGGCGGATGCCTCATCCTCGCCTTCATCGTGCAGCTGTGGTCCGGTCGCTCGCAGGGCTTCACCGAGCGCGTCGCCGCCAGCGCCCTCGGGGCGCTCGCCGTGCTGGGTGTCATCAGCCTCGGGTTCGGGCTGGCCGCGATCGTCCCCGGGTGACACGCGCGGCGCCGCGGATCGGATCCGGTTTAGGCTAGGAGTCATGGATCTCTTCGCGCTCGAGCTCTTCTTCGTGGGTCTCCTCGGTCTGGCGTCGCTCGCGATCGCCTTCGTGTCCGTCGTCGTCCTCAAGAACCTGTACCGCGGCCAGCGCTGATCGGTCGCGCGATGCTGGATCTGCCGACCGACCTCCCCGCCGACCTCGCCCCGCTCTCGTGGCTCATCGGCGTGTGGGAGGGGACCGGCGTCATCGACTACGCCGACCACGCCTACACGGGCGAGTTCACGCATCGCGTGAGCTTCAGCCATGACGGCGGCGACTACCTGAACTACTCCGCGAGCGCGTGGCTCCACGGCGAGGGCGACCAGCGCACTCCTCTCGTGGCCGAGATGGGCTACTGGCGCCTGTCGCGTCCTGCGACGCCCGCCGATGCGGGGCCGGGCCTGTTGCCGGCCCTCGAGAGCGCAGCACCGCGCACCGTCGACGACGTCGAGCTCCTCCGCAACGGCGAGGGCGGCTTCGACATCGAGGTCGTGCTCGTGCACGCCGACGGGGTGAGCGAGCTGTACCTCGGCCAGATCCGTGGTCCGCGCATCGACATCGCCACCGACGCCGTCGTGCGCCCGGCCGGTGCGAAGACGTACGCCGCGGCGACCCGTATGTACGGTCTTGTCGACGGCCATCTGCTGTGGGCGTGGGACATGGCCGCCCTCGGCGAAGAGCTCGGCGCGCACGCGTCGGCCCGGCTCGCGCGGGCGGAATGATGGCCTCCCCGTTCGCCTCCCTGCCGGGCGCCGTGGTCGACGACTCCGGACTGCAGCACGTCGGCAACCCGCTGATCGAGCAGCGCGCGCTCTCCGAGGGTCGCGCGGTCGTGCCCCTGGGCGATCGTGCGGTGCTGGCCGTCGCCGGTGAGGACCGCCTGACCTGGCTCGACTCGCTGACGTCGCAGGCGCTGGCGTCGCTGCCCCCGGGTGTGAGCACCGAGTTGCTGGTGCTCGACCCGCAAGGACACGTCGAGCACGCGGCATCCGTCCTCGACGACGGCGAGACCACGTGGCTCATCGTCGACCGGCCCGACGCCCAAGGACTCCTCACCTGGCTGCTCCGCATGCGGTTCCGCCTGCGGGTGGCGCCGCGCGACGCGAGCGACGAGTACGCGGTCTTCGGCGGCACCACCGCGGCCCTGGCCGCGCTCGCCGCCGCGCAGCCGGGGGGCGTTCCGCTCGTGTGGACCGACCCGTGGCCCGCCGTCTCGACGGGCGGCTGGGGCTACGCCGCCGTCGACCCGCACCCGGGTGCGGCACGCGACTGGGCCGAGGTGCTCGTCAAGCGAGTCGAGGAGAAGCGAATCGCGGATGCCGCGGCCGCGGGCGACCTCGCGGTCGTCGGACTCTCCGCCGCCGATGCCCTGCGCGTCGCTGCCTGGCGCCCCCGCTGGTCGGCCGACGTCGACGAGCGCGTCCTTCCGCACGAGCTCGACTGGCTGCGCACCGCCGTGCATCTCAGCAAGGGCTGCTACCGCGGTCAGGAGACGGTCGCCAAGGTGCACAATCTCGGCCACCCGCCGCGGCGCCTGGTCGCATTGCAGCTCGACGGCAGCGGGAGCGTGCTCCCCGAGCACGGCGCCGCGGTGCGCGTCGGCGAGGACGCGGTCGGCGCCGTCACCTCGGTCGCGCTGCACTTCGAGGAGGGGCCGATCGCGCTCGCGATCGTGCGTCGCTCCACGCCGGTCGACGCGACGCTGCTCGTCGACACCGAGGACGGCCCGGTCACCGCCGCGCAGGAGGTCGTCGTGCCGCCCGAGGCGGGGGCGACCGCCAACGTGCCGCGCCTGACGAGACTCTCGCGCCGGACTCCCGCGAAATGACCGGGCGCCCGCGGAGGGGGCGGGCCGCATGAGCGGACCGCCGACCACCACGGCGATCACCACGGGCTGGCGCTCGCGCCTGAACCCGCGACCGGCGTTCGTGCGGGTCCGCGACTCCGGCATCCCGATCCTGCAGATCGTCGTCGCGGCCACCGGCGCCTACGCGTTCGCGCACTACGTGCTGGGGCACCCGGCGCCGCTTCTCGCGGCGACCGTGACCGTGGGCAGCCTCGGGCTGGTGCGCGACGCCCGCCCGCGGCGCGTGCTCGAGACGGTGCTCGGGATGCTGGTCGGCATCCTCATCGCGGAGCTGCTGCTCCTCCTCACCGGCGACGGCTGGTGGCAGCTCGGGCTGGCGCTGGGAATCACCCTCGTCATCGCGCGGCTGCTGTCGGCGAAGGCGGGCTTCGCGATCGCGGCCGCCATCCAGTCGCTCATCGTCATGATCATCCCGGCGACGGCGCCGTTCCTGCGGCTGATCGACGGGATCATCGGCGGGATCGCGGCACTCGTCGTCACCGCGCTCATCCCGCGCAACCCGCTGCGCGATGCCCTGCGCGAGGGGCGTGCGCTGTTCGCCGCGCTCGACCGCGTGTCGGGCCTGCTCGTGCAGGCGCTGCGGCGCGGCGACCGGCTGCGGGCGGAGCGCGGGCTCGAGAAGGCGAGGGCCACCCAGCCGCTGCTCGACGAGTGGACCCTCTCGCTCGAGTCGGGCCGCGCGATCGCCCGCATCTCGCCTTTCCTGCGCCGCCAGCGTGCCGAGCTCGAGCGTCAGGACGCCACCCGCGAATCGGCCGAACTCGCGTCGCGCAACCTGCGCGTCATCGCGCGCCGTGTCGTCTACCTGTGCGACGACGGCGTGCCCCGACCGGTGGCGGCGGATGTGCTCGCCGAGGTCATGCGCGGGGCGGTGCTCGTCGCCGAGTCGATCCACGACATTTCCCGCGTGCCCGACGCGCGTGCCGCCCTCTCGACTGTGGCCGCGCGGCTCGATCCGGCGAAGCTGCTGCCCGACGCGTCGCTGGGGGATCAGAACCTCATCGGCGCGCTGCGCCCGCTCGTGGTCGACCTGCTGACTGCGACCGGGATGCCGGCCGTGGACGCGCGGGCGACGGTTCCCCGCATCTGAGCATCCGCCCGCTCAGCTCGCGGGTGCCACCGCCTCCCAGGGCAGTGTCAGTTCGCCGAGGCGCCACCGCGAGCGGTCGAGAAGGGGCCAGCCGGATGCCGCGAGCCCCGCGAGCGCGGTGCGCCAGCGCTCGACCGGCCCGAACGGCGACACGGCGGCGGCGCGCGCCCACTCGGCGTCGAGCTGCCGCAGCAGGCCGTGGATGCGCTCGCCCGGCACGTTGCGGTGGATCAGCGCCTTGGGCAGGCGCTCCGCCGCGATCGACGGCTGCTCGAGCTCTGCCAGCCGCAGCGAGATCGTGAAGGTGCGGGGCCCGCCGTCGTCGCCCAGCGCCACCCACGTCGCGATGCGGCCGACCTCGTCGCATGTGCCTTCGACGAGCAGACCGCCGGGGGCCAGCCGCGATGTCATCGTCCGCCAGGCCGCCGGGACGTCGGCCTCGTCGTACTGACGCAGCACGTTCATCGCGCGGATGATCGCCGGACGCCGGCCACCGGCCACGGGCACCTCGAAACCTCCGCGCGCGAACGAGACGTGTGCGTGCGCGGCGAAGGGCGTCGCTCCCGCCCGCACCCGCTGCAGCTGCGCGCGCGCACGGGTCACCCGGGTCGGGTCGATCTCGAGTCCCAGCACCTCGACGTCGGAACGCGCGGCCGCGAGCCGGGCCCAGTGCTCGAACGCAGTCACGCCGCTCGCGCCGTAGCCGAGGTCGACCACGAGTGGGTCGGCGGCACGGCGCAGCGCGGAGTGCCGCGCGATCCAGCGGTCGACGCGGCGCAGGCGATTGGTACCCGTGGTGCCGCGCGTGATCTGCCCGACCACCGGCCCAGCCGGGGGTCGGACAGAGCTCACCGGTCCATCGTGCCACCGGCCACCTGGGAGCCCGCGTGGAGCGCAATGCCACGTCATCGGCCCGGAGCGGCTGTCGTCGCGCCGATATCATGGGGGCCATGACCGCGCCTTACACGCTGATCCTCCTCCGCCACGGCCAGAGCGAGTGGAACAAGACCAACCAGTTCACGGGATGGGTCGACGTCCGCCTCACCGACCAGGGCAAGGCCGAGGCCCAGCGCGGCGGCGAGCTGCTCGCCGAGTCCGGCATCCTTCCCGACGTCCTGCACACCTCGGTGCTGAGCCGCGCCATCCAGACCGCCGACATCGCCCTCGACGCGGCCGACCGCCTGTGGATCCCCGTCAAGCGCTCGTGGCGCCTCAACGAGCGCCACTACGGTGCGCTGCAGGGCAAGGACAAGGCCCAGACCCTCGAGGAGTTCGGCAACGAGCAGTTCATGCTGTGGCGCCGCTCGTTCGACGTGCCGCCGCCGCCCCTGCCCGCCGACGACCAGTACAGCCAGGTCGGCGACCCGCGCTACGTCGGCATCGACGGCGAAGTGCCCGACACCGAGTCGCTGAAGATCGTCATCGACCGCATGCTGCCTTACTGGCACAGCGACATCGTCCCCGACCTGAAGGCCGGCAAGACGGTGCTCGTCACCGCGCACGGCAACTCGCTGCGCGGTCTCGTGAAGCACCTGGACGGCATCAGCGACGCCGACATCGCCGAGCTGAACATCCCCACCGGCATCCCGCTGGTCTACCGCCTCGACGAAGACCTGAAGCCCATCGCACCGGGTGAGTACCTCGACCCCGAGGCGGCCGCGGCCGGCGCCGCCGCCGTCGCCGCGCAGGGCAAGAAGTAGCCCGAGCCGATAAAGACGACGAAGGGACCGGATGCCTCGGCCGAGGCATCCGGTCCCTTCGTCGTTGCTGGGACTCAGTCCTTGGCGATGATCTCGATCGCGTCGGTCGACGGGGTCCAGTCGCCCGTCGAGAGGTAGGCGACCTTCTTCGCCACCGACACCGCGTGGTCGCCGAACCGCTCGTGGTAGCGGCTGGCGAGCGTCGCGTCGACCGTCGCGGCCGCCTCGCCCTGCCAGCTGTCGCTGAGCACCTTCTCGAACACCGCGACGTGCAGATCGTCGAGCTCGTCGTCGGCGCTGCGGATCGCCTCGATGAGGTCGCCGTCCTGTGTGCGCAGCAGCTCGGTGAGCTGGCGGGCGGCCTCGACGTCGAGCCGGCCCATCTTGAGGAACGTGGACTTCAATCCCTTCGGGATCGCGCGGTCGGGGAAGCGCATGCGGGTGAGCTGCGCGATGTGCTCGGCGATGTCGCCCATGCGCTCCAGCGACGCGCTCATGCGCAGCGCGCTCACGACGATGCGCAGGTCGCGTGCGACGGGCTGCTGCCTGGCGAGGATCTCGATCGCGAGCTCGTCGAGCGCGACAGCCTTATCGTCGATGACGTCGTCCGCCTCGATGACCTCCTCGGCGAGGCCGACGTCGCTCGCGCCGAACGCCTGCGTCGCCTTGTCGATCGCCACCGTGACCAGCTCGGCGATCTCGACGAGCCGAGCCTGGACGTCCTCGAGTGACTGGTGGAAGACTTCGCGCATTCCGACGCACCTTTCCTCTTCGGGGCAGGCTTCCGCCTGCGCGATGGGGCGATCCTCGCCCGCGAAGGTTAACGGACGGTGCCGCCGCGGTGAATAGTATCCGGCAGCGCCTCGGGCATGGCTGTTCCGGGCGGTTGCGCCCGGATGCGCCCTCTACGCTGGTGCCATGGACACGACGCAGCTCGCGCTGCTCGCCCTCCTCGCCGGCGTCGTCATCGGGGGCTCCGTCGCCGCGGTCATCGTCATCGCGCTGCGTGCACGCGACCGCGCGCGCGTCGAGACGTCGCTCGCCATCCCGGACGGGGTGCGCGAAGTGCTGCATGGCATGGACGATGCGGCCGTCGTCGTCGACGCATCGTTCACCGTGCTGGCGGCCTCCGCGGCCGCCGCGCCGTTCCAGTTCGCCGAGGGCCGCGCGATGCCCGACGAGCAGCTTCGTGCCCTCGTGCGCACCGTCCGGGCGGGCGCGAGGTCGGAGACCGAGACCCTGCGTCTGAACCGCGGCGCTCCGCCCGCGGAGCCCCGCCTGGTCGTCGTGCGGGCCACGCCCATCTCGCCCCGGCTGACCCTCCTCGTGATCCGCGACATCACCGAGCGCGAACGGGTCGAGCAGATGCGGCGGGATTTCGTCGCGAACACGAGCCACGAGCTGAAGACGCCCGTCGGTGCCGTGACCCTCCTGGCCGAGGCGATCGAGTCGGCCGCCGACGACCCCCCGCAGGTGCGGATCTTCGCGTCGCGGCTGACCGCCGAGGCGAACCGGCTGGCGCTGCTGACGTCGCGCATCATGAACCTGTCGCGCCTGCAGTCCTCCGACGAGCTCACCGAGGAACGCGACGTCTCGGTCGACGAGGTGGTCGCGGCCGCGCTCGACACCCACGCCATCCAGGCCGGCTCCGCCGGAGTCGACGTCGTGCGGGGTGGCACGCGCGGCCTCTGGGTGCGCGGCGATCCACAGGTGCTGAGCGAGGCGGTGGGCAACCTCGTGGCGAACGCGATCGCCTACTCGCCGCAGGGTTCGAGCGTCGGCGTGGGTGTGAAGTCCGTCGACGGTGTCGTCGAGATCGCGGTGACCGACCGGGGCATCGGCATCGCCGAGGGCGACCAGGACCGTGTCTTCGAGCGCTTCTACCGTGCCGACCCCGCCCGTGCCCGTCGCACCGGGGGGAGCGGGCTGGGGCTGTCGATCGTGAAGCATGCGGTCCAGCGCCACGGCGGCGAGGTGCGGCTCTGGTCCCGCCCCGGACGCGGCTCCACCTTCACCATCCGGCTTCCCGAGATCGCGCCGCCCGCCGACCAGGCCGACCCCAAGCGCGGTCGCAGGAAGACCAAGAAGCGTTCGCGCGCCGAGGCATCCCGACCCCTCCCTACGAACGGAGAACCCGCATGACCCGCGTCCTGATCGTCGAGGACGAGCCCGACCTCGCCGACCCGCTCGCGTACCTGCTCCGCCGCGAGGGCTTCGAGGTCGAGATCGCCGAGGACGGCCCGGCGGCGCTCACCGCCTTCCGTGAGCACGGCGCCGACATCCTCCTGCTCGACCTGATGCTGCCGGGGATGCCGGGGACCGAGGTGGCTCGGCAGATCCGCAGTACGTCGACCGTGCCGATCATCATGCTGACGGCGAAGGACTCCGAGGTCGATATCGTCGTGGGGCTCGAGCTCGGCGCGGACGACTACGTCACGAAGCCGTACTCGGCCCGTGAGCTGCTCGCGCGCATGCGGGCGGTGCTGCGCCGGTTCGCTCAGGTCGACGCCGACCTCGACGAGCGCGTGCTCGACGCCGGGCGCGTGGTGCTCGACATCGACCGGCACACGGTCGCGGTGGACGGCTCTGAGATCAGCATGCCCCTCAGGGAATTCGAGCTGCTCGAGGTGCTGATGCGCAACGCGGGCCGGGTGCTGACCCGTGGCCAGCTCATCGACCGCGTCTGGGGGAGCGACTACTTCGGCGACACGAAGACGCTCGACGTGCACATCAAGCGCATTCGCTCGCGCATCGAGGTCGACCCGAGTGCGCCCGTCATGCTGGTGACGGTGCGCGGCCTCGGCTACCGCTTCGAGGGCTGATCAGCCTCGACACGACGAAGCCCGCCTCGCATTCGCGGAGGCGGGCTTCGATCGTCGTGAGGTGGCTCAGCCGGCGGCCTCGGCCTCGGCCTCGCTCGGCACGAGGGGCGCGAGGTACGGCAGCTCGCCGTCGAGGACGGGCACCGGGATGAGCGTGCCTTCGGCGTCGCCCGACTGGAAGTAGCCCGGGATGTCGGCGCCCGCGGGCGTGTCGAGGTCTTCGACCAGGATGGGGTCTTCGCCTTCGGCGCCGAGGCTGATCGTGGTCTTCGCGGGCACGCGCACGGTGAGCGGGATCGACGAGGAGCCCTCGCCGAGCTCGATGCGCAGCGTGTGCGACTCGTCGGTGTCGTTGACGATGGCGGCGACGAAGTTGCCGGCGGAACCGTCTTCGTTCGCGACGATGAACGCGTTGCGCACATCGAGCGGGCCGTTGTCGTAGACGTTGACGCCCTCCGCCGCCGAGTACTCGATGGTCGTCGCCTGCGGCGAGATCATGCTGCAGCCGGTCGTGCCGAGAGCCAGAGCGGCCCCGACGGCGATCGACGCGATGAGGCGGCGCGAGTTCACAGATCCTCCCAGGACGGATGACGGCTTCTTCAGCATTCTAGGGGGTCGGCGCGACGGCTGTGGGCGCCTCCTCAGCGCCTGGGGTGGAGAACCTTAGCGTATGTCGCCTGTGGTATCCTGGAGGTTGCCGAAAGGACATAACTCCATGCTTTTTGAGGTTGGCGAGACGGTCGTTTACCCCCACCACGGCGCGGCAACGATCATCGAGGTCAAAGACCGCATCATCAAGGGTGAGACCAAGAAATACCTGAAGCTCAACGTCACGCAGGGTGACCTGATCATCGAGGTCCCCGCTGAGAACGTCGATCTGGTCGGCGTACGCGATGTGATCGGCAAGGAAGGCCTCGACAAGGTCTTCGAGGTGCTGCGCGCTCCCTTCACGGAGGAGCCCACGAACTGGTCCCGCCGCTACAAGGCGAACCTCGAGAAGCTCGCCTCCGGCGACGTGATCAAGGTCAGCGAGGTCGTGCGCGACCTGTGGCGCCGCGATCAGGACCGCGGCCTGTCGGCCGGCGAGAAGCGCATGCTCGCGAAGGCGAAGCAGATCCTCGTGTCCGAGCTCGCGCTCGCTGAGAAGACCGACGAAGAGAAGGCCAGCGTCATCCTCGACGAGGTCCTCGCCTCCTGAGGCGCCACCCCTTCAGCGACGTCCTGACCTCCCGCGCCACCCGCTAGCGTGGATCGGGTGACCATTGCACCCGTTCCCCGCATCGGCATCATCGTGGTCGCGGCCGGCTCGGGCACGCGGCTGGGCGCGGGAGCGCCGAAGGGGTTCGTCGGGATCGACGGTCACACGATCCTGCGCCACGCGCTGGAGCGCGTCTTCGACGCCCCCGCCGCGCAGGTCGTCGTCGTCGCCCCTCCCGGGCGCGAGGGCGATGCGCTGAGCGAGGCCCTCGAGGCCGCCGGTGACCGCCGCGATCTCGTGACGGTCGTCCCCGGTGGGGCGACACGCCAGGCGTCGGTGCAGGCCGGGCTGTCGGCGCTGTGGGCCGACGTCGAGATCGTGCTGGTCCACGACGCCGCGCGGGCGCTCACGCCGCCCGAGGTGTTCGCCCGCGTGATCGAGGCGATCGAGTCGGGCCGGGCCGCGGCCATTCCCGTGCTGCCCGTCGTCGACACGATCAAGCGCGTCGACGGTGCCGAGATCGTCGGCGGGGTCGACCGGTCGGAGCTGTCCGCCGCGCAGACGCCCCAGGGCTTCCAGCGCGAGGTGCTCGACGCCGCCTATCGGGACGCGACCGCCGACTTCACTGACGACGCCGCTCTCGTGGCCGACGCCGGCCATCCGGTCGCGGCCGTGCCGGGGCATCCGCTCGCCTTCAAGATCACGACCGCGGACGACCTCGACCGCGCGCGCAGCGTGGTCGCCGACCGGCCGATCGCACCCACCTCGGCGCGCATCGAGCACGACGCCGCGATCCCTCGGGTCGGGCTCGGCACCGACGTGCACGCGTTCGGCGGCGTCGGCGCGCTCTGGCTCGCGGGCCTTGAGTGGCCGGGGGAGCAGGCGCTGTCGGGGCACTCCGACGGCGACGCTGTCGCGCATGCCATCGTCGACGCCCTGCTGGCGGCCGCCGGACTCGGCGACATCGGCACACACTTCGGCACCGACCACCCCGAGTACGCCGGCGCGCATGCCGACGTGTTCCTCGCGCGCACGCTCGGGCTGCTCGGCGAGGCCGGCTGGCGGGTCGGCAATGTGTCGGTGCAGGTGCAGGCGAATCGCCCGCGCTTCGCGGCACGCCGATCCGAGGCCGAGGCGACCCTGTCGGCGGCGCTCGGCGGCGCTCCCGTGTCGGTGTCGGCGACGACGACCGACGGACTGGGCTTCACCGGTCGGGGTGAGGGAGTGGCGGCCTTCGCGATGGCGCTGGTCGTCAAGGCCTGAGGCGCCGCTCGCCATTGCCCTCGCCCTCGCCGTCGCCGTTCGCCGTTCACCATCGCCGGGTTCAGGCGAATCGACGGATTCAGGACGTCCTGCGCCGGATCCGCCTGATCTCGCCGAATCGCCTGATCCCGTCGACGCGGCGGCGACCGTCGAGGCGCCCGTCGAAGCGGCTCTCGGCGCGCTCAGAGCGCGCGGGTCATGAACATCGAGTGCGGATCGAGCGCGTACCCGTCGAACGGCCCGCACTCGGTGAACCCCTCGCTCTCGTAGAGACGCTGGGCGGGGAGGAACTCCTCGGTGCTTCCCGTCTCGAGCCACAGGCTCGTCATGCCGCGCGCGCGAGCGTCGGCCATGATGTGCCGCAGCAGCGCGCGTCCGATGCCGTAGCCGCGGAAGCGGTCGTCGACGCGCATCGACTTCAGCTCGCCGCGTTCGGCGTCCATCGTCTTGAGCGCGCCGATTCCGGCGAGGTCGTCCTGGACCCACGCCGACCAGAACGAGACGGCGGGGTCGCGCAGCGCGTCGATGTCGAGCGCGTGGACGCTCTCCGGCGGCGAGGTCTCGAGCATGCCGGCGAGGTGGAACGCGATGAGCCGCCGAGTGGCCTGGCCGCTCAGGTCGTCGGGCTGGATGCGGATGGTGGCGTGCATGTCGCAGGCCAGTGTGCCACCCACGCGTTGCAGGGAGGTTTCGTCAGGCCTCGACGGCGTACGGCTTCGGGTCGCGGGGTGCGCGCGATCCCCACGCGAGCAGTGCGAGGCCTGCCGCGAGCACCACGAGCCCGACGATCGCGAGCACGGAGAGCCGCTCGCCGAGCACGGTGATGCCCAGGATGCTCGCGGTCAGCGGCTCGCCGAGCGTGAGCGTCGCGGCGGTCGCGGCGGTGAGTCCGCTGAGCCCCCACGTGAACAGCACGTACGCGATGGAGATCGTCCCGAGCCCGAGCCACAGTGCCATGACGACGCCATTCGTGGTGCCGAGCCAGGCGAGGTCGACGAAGGGCAGCGCGAGCGCGCACAGCACGGCTGACGAGGCGCCCATCGCGCCGACGACGGTGAACGGATCCCAGCCGTCGTCGAGCAGACGGCGCTGGGCGTTGGCGATGACCGCGAACGAGGCCCCCGCGCCGATCGAGCCGAGCAGCCCGAGCGGATCGGTGCCGCCGGCGCTTCCGGCCTCGCCGCCGAAGCCGAGCAGCACCACGCCGAGCGTCGCGAGGGCTGTCGCGCCCATCCACGTCGGTGACGGCATCCGTCGCGTCAGCGCCCACTCCAGCAGCCCGGCGAGGATCGGTGCGGATCCGAGCGCGACGACGGTGCCCACGGCGACGCCGTTGAGCCCGGTGCCGAGGAAGAACAGCGGCTGGTACACCGACAGGCAGGCTCCGGTCAGGACCATGAGCGACAGCGGCCGCAGGCTCAGCCGGGGCGGACGAGCGGCGTCGGCCGGCCGGCGGCGCGCGTGGCGGGCGGCGAGGAGGAACGCGAGGACCGCGAGCCCGGTGCCGCCGATGACCATGCGCATCACGCCGATCGACAGCGGCGTGGTGCCCTCGGGTCCGAGCGCCTGCGACGTGCCCGTGGTACCGAAGAGCATTGCGGCGGCGAGGACGGCGAGCACATGCATCACACTCAGTTCTAGCGGATACCCGGCCGGTAGGCTGATGCGGTGACGGTTCAGCTCTACGACAGCAAGGCTCAGGCTCTGCGCGACTTCGTTCCGCTCGACCCCTCGAATGTCACGATCTACGTCTGCGGCCCGACGGTGCAGTCCGGCCCCCACATCGGTCACCTCCGCGGCGCGCTGAGCTTCGACATCCTCCGCCGTTGGCTCGCCCACCGCCACGGTCGCGTGACGTTCGTGCGCAACGTCACCGACATCGACGACAAGGTGCTCGCGAATGCCTCCGACGGCGAGCCGTGGTGGGCGCTGGCCTACCGCATGGAGCTCGAGTTCACCCGCGCGTACACCGCGATCGGCATCCTTCCCCCCACCTACGAGCCGCGCGCGACCGCGTCGATTCCGCAGATGCAGGAGCTGATCGAGCGCCTGATCGAGGCGGGTCACGCGTACTCCGCGAAGGAGGGGACGGATGCCGCGGGCGACGTGTACTTCGACGTGCGGTCGTGGCCGTCGTACGGCGACCTGACCCGGCAGAGCCTGGACGCGATGGAGCCGGCCGCCGACGCCGATCCGCGCGGCAAGCGCGACCCGCGCGACTTCGCCCTGTGGAAGGGTGCGAAGGCCGACGAGCCGTCCTCGGCGACGTGGGACTCGCCCTGGGGGCCCGGCCGGCCCGGCTGGCACATCGAGTGCTCGGCGATGTCGCGCCGCTACCTCGGCGCCGAGTTCGACATCCACGGCGGCGGCCTCGACCTGCGCTTCCCGCACCATGAGAACGAGCTCGCCCAGTCCACCGCGGCCGGCGACCCGTTCGCCCGGTACTGGGTGCACAACGGCCTCGTGACGGTGAGCGGCCAGAAGATGTCGAAGTCGCTGTTCAACTTCGTGCTCGCCGCCGATGCGCTCGAGGAGTTCGACCCGCTGGTCATCCGGTACGCCCTGCTGGCCGCCCACTACCGCTCCAGCCTCGACATCTCGCAGCGCGGCTTCGACGAGGCCCGTGCGGCCGTCGATCGCATCCGCACGTTCCTCGAGCGGGTGCAGCGCATGCCCAGTCCGTTCGGGTGGAGCGCCGAACGCCCCGAGGGCTTCGACCGCGACGCCGAGCCCGCCGTGCCGGAGGCCGGCGGGCCGTGGTCCGACGAGATACCCGAGGCGTTCGCAGCGGCGATGGACGACGACCTCGGCGTCCCGCAGGCGCTCGCGGTCGTGCACGAGGCGGTCCGCGCCGGCAACTCCGCTCTCGACGCGGGTGACGACGCGGGTGCGTGGGAGTGGGCGCTGCAGGTGAGGAAGATGACCGGCATCCTCGGGATCGACCCTCTCGACGAGCAGTGGACGTCGACGGATGCCTCGGCCGAGGCATCCGCTCTCGATGTCCTCGTGCAGACCATGCTGGCCCAGCGCGCCCACGCGCGGGCCGCCAAGGACTGGGCGGCGGCCGACCGCATCCGCGATGCGATCGCGGCGGCCGGCATCGCCCTCGAAGACGGGCCGGACGGCACGCACTGGAGTCTCGCCGGAGCTGATTCCGGCGCGATGGTGGCCCGCGACAACTCTGACTCGCGCTAGCGAGGCTGCCGGGCGGAGCCCGGCCGGAAAGGAAGACTGATGGCAAAGCCAGGACGCCCCGGCGCCGCAAAGGGCAAGAAGGGCCCCACCAAGGGCACCGGCGGCAAGAACAAGCGCTCGCTCGAGGGTCGCGGACCGACCCCGAAGGCGGAGGACCGCGCGTGGCATCCCGCCGGCAAGCGCAAGGCGGCGGCTGAGCGCTACACCGCCGCGGGCGGCAAGGGAAAGCCCAGCGGCTCGGGCCAGAACCGCGCGCCCCGTGGGAAGAAGGACGACGACACCGAGACGGTCACCGGCCGCAACTCGGTGCTCGAGGCGCTGCGGGCGAAGATCCCCGCGACGGCGTTCTACATCGCGCAGCGCGTCGAGATGGACGACCGCGTGAAGGAGATGCTGTCGATCGCCACGCACCGCGGCATCCCGGTGCTCGAGGTCATGCGGCCCGAGCTCGATCGCATGGCGGGCTTCGACGGCGTGCACCAGGGCGTCGCGCTCAAGGTGCCGCCGTACGAGTACGCCCACCCGCAGGACCTCCTCGAAGAGGTCATCGACGCCGGCCAGACGCCGCTGTTCGTCGCCCTCGACGGCGTCACCGATCCCCGCAACCTCGGCGCGATCATCCGCTCGACGGCGGCCTTCGGCGGCCACGGCGTGATCGTGCCGCAGCGCCGCTCGGCGAGCGTGAACTCGGCCGCGTGGAAGACCAGCGCGGGCGCGGCGGCCCGCATCCCGGTGGCCATCGCGGCCAACCTCACGTCGATGCTCAAGGAGTTCAAGAAGCAGGGCGTGTTCATCCTCGGACTCGACGGCGGCGGCGACGTCTCGCTGCCGAGCCTCGAGCTGGCCGACCGTCCCGTCGTGATCGTCGTGGGCTCCGAGGGCAAGGGGCTGTCGCGCCTCGTCACCGAGACCTGCGACCAGATCGTGTCGATCCCGATCTCGGGCGCCACCGAGTCGCTGAACGCCGGGATCGCGGCATCCGTCTCGCTCTATCAGGTCGCGACGCTGCGCGCGCAGAAGAAGCAGGACTGAGCGGATGCTGCGGCCCGGCGCATTCATGGGAATGAAGCCGGCCGCGCTCCGCTTGTGATCGAGAGCCGGCCGACGCCGGCACCCACACGTCGAAAGGCAGGACATGGCACGCATCGCCGTCATCGGAGGCTCGGGATACGCCGGCCGTCACATCGTCGCCGAGGCGGTGAGCCGCGGTCACACCGTGCTGTCGATCGCACGGCGCATCCCGAGTGAGCGGCATGAGGGCGCCCTGTACGTCGAGGGCTCGCTGACCGATGTGCCCGACCTGCTGGCACAGCTCGAGGGCGTCGACGTGGTCGTGTCGGCCGTGGCGGCGCGCGGCGAGATGGAGGGCCTCGTGCGCCCCAACGTCGCCGCGCTGGTCTCGCTGCTTCCGGACGATGTGCGCGTCGGCGTGATCGGCGGCGCGGGCGGCAGCCTCGTCACCGAGGACGGCCAGCGGGTCGTCGACCTGCCGTCGTTCACCGAGGACTACAAGGCCGAGGCGCTCGAGGCGATCGGGATCCTGGAGGACCTCAAGGCCGGGCCCGAGTCGCGCGACTGGTTCTACGTGCACCCGGCGGGCGGGTTCGGTGTCTGGAACCCGGGCGAGCGCACCGGCTCGTACCGCACGGGCGGCGACGTCATCGTCACCGACGCCGACGGCGAGTCGTTCATCTCGGGCGCCGACCTGGCCGTCGCCGTCGTCGACGAGATCGAGCACCCGCAGCACCCGCGCAAGCGCTTCACCGTCGGGTACTGACGCTTCCGCGACAACCTCCGCGCTGATGTGCGGCGTGTGTGCGCGGTGCCGGGTCAGACGAGGTCGCGCCAGTCGATGTCGTCGTCCTCGTCGTCGTCGACGACCGGCATGCTCGACGTGACGACCGAGAGCGACACGGTCTCGGTGGGCGGGCCCATGAGGGTCGCCTCGTCGCGGCGGTGGCGCAGCACCTCGTCGATGTAGCTCGTGAGCACCTCGGCGAGGGGGACCGAGCGGCCGCGCGCCTGCGACATGTACCAGCGGTGCTCCAGCACCTGGTGGAACACCTCGGCGGGCTCGAGCTTCGCGCGCAGGTCCCACGGGATCGCCTTGACGACGGGCTCGAAGACACGTGTGAGCCACTCGTGCGCGACCATCTCCTCGTCGTCGCCGAGGCGAGAGATGCGCACGCGGAACTCGTCGAGGTCGTTGAGCAGGCGGCGCGCCTGGTTCTCCTCGACGTCGAGGCCGGTGAGCCGGATGAGCCGGCGCGTGTGGTGCCCGGCGTCGACGACCTTCGGCTGGATCGACACGCGCGTGCCGTCGGCCGTCGTCTGGATCGACATCTCGCCGATGTCGAAGCCGAGGTCGTTGAGGCGCTGCACCCGCTCGGTGAGCCGCCACGACTCGTCGACGCCGAACGACTCCTTGTCGTGCAGCGCCGCCCAGAGCGAGTGGTACGACGAGACGATGCCGTCGGCGATCGCGATCGCGTCGACACCGCCTTCGAGCCGCCCGCCCGCCTCGAGATCCATGATCTCGCCGGCGATGTTGGTGCGGGCGACGTCGAGGTCGTGCGCCCGCTGCCCGGGCGTCAGCCCCGTCTCGTGCAGCTCGCCGGTCTCGGCGTCGACGAGGTAGGCGGCGAAGGCGCCGGCGTCGCGGCGGAAGAGCGTGTTCGACAGCGACACGTCGCCCCAGAAGAAGCCGACGTTGTGCAGTCGCACGAGCAGGGCGGCGAGGGCGTCGACGAGGCGGGTCGCGGTGTCGGGGCGCAGCACCTGCGTGAACAGCGCGCGGTAAGGGAGCGAGAACTTCAGGTGCGCGGTCACCAGCGCCGCCGGGAGGGGCTTGCCCGCGGCATCCGTCCGCCCTGCGATCACCGCGATGCGCTGCACGCACGGCACGTCGAGGCGGTCCAGGTTGCCGAGCATGTCGTACTCGCGCCGGGCCATCTGCGCTGTCGTCTCCTTGATCGCGACGACGCGACCCGACAGGTTGGCGAAGCGGACGAGGTGCCGCGAGATGCCCTTCGGCAGGTAGACGATGTTGCTCGACGGCCAGTCCGCGAGCGTGGTCGACCACGGCAGCGTGAGCAGCCCCGGGTCGACGCTGCTGGCCGTGATGCTCAACGACTCCGGCACGATCACCCTCCTGGAAATGCGTAACGGCGCGGGGGGAATTCTCCCACCCGCGCCGTTACGACCGGAAATCGGTTACGCCGAGACGACCGGCTTGTCGTTGAGGCGCTCGCCGGTCTCGAGGTCGAAGGCGTGCACGTGGCCCGCCGTCGCCGCGAGGGTGACCGTCTCGCCCGCGTTCGGGTGGTTGCGGCCGTCCACGCGGGCGACGAGGTCGGTGCGCTTGCCGCCGATGTCGGTGTGACCGTAGAGGTAGCCGTCAGCACCGAGCTCCTCGACGAGATCGACGACGACCGAGAGGCCCTTGCCGTCGGACGGGCCGACGACGATGTCCTCGGGGCGGACGCCGACGGTGACCTGGCTGCCGTGGGCACGACCGGCGGTGTCACGATCGACCGGGACGACCTCGGTGCCGAACTGGATCCCGCCCTCGACCAGGTCGGCCGGGAACAGGTTCATGGCCGGCGAGCCGATGAAGCCGGCGACGAACACGTTGCTCGGGTTCTCGTACAGGTCGCGCGGGGTGCCGACCTGCTGGAGCAGGCCGTCCTTGAGCACCGCGATGCGGTCGCCCATCGTGAGGGCCTCGGTCTGGTCGTGCGTGACGTAGACCGTGGTGACGCCCAGGCGGCGCTGCAGCGACGCGATCTGGGTGCGGGTCTGCACGCGGAGCTTGGCGTCGAGGTTCGACAGCGGCTCGTCCATGAGGAACACCTGCGGCTGGCGCACGATCGCGCGGCCCATGGCGACACGCTGACGCTGACCGCCGGAGAGCGCCTTCGGCTTGCGGGTCAGGTACTGCTCGAGGTCGAGGAGCTTGGCGGCCTCGAGGACGCGCGCGGCGCGCTCTTCCTTGCCGACGCCGGCGATCTTCAGGGCGAAGCCCATGTTCTCGGCGACCGTCATGTGCGGGTACAGCGCGTAGTTCTGGAACACCATCGCGATGTCGCGGTCCTTCGGCGGGACGTCTGTGACGTCGCGGTCGCCGATGAGGATGCGGCCCGAGTTGACCTCTTCGAGGCCGGCCAGCATGCGCAGCGAGGTGGACTTTCCGCAACCCGAGGGGCCGACCAGGACGAGGAACTCGCCGTCGCCCACTTCGAGGTCGAGCTTGTCCACCGCGGGGCGCGTGCCCCCGGGGTACAAGCGGGTTGCGCTGTCAAACGTGACGGACGCCATGTTCTCTTCTCCTTCACCGGCAGGTACGTGCCGGACGATCCGTAGTGAGGAATGAGCGGGGGCTTTTACCCGCACGCCCTTCTTCGGGCGCAACGACAAGTATGACACGGCCCGCGTGGAGCCTCCGTCTGGGCATTTCACAGGGTGGCTGGCTAGCATCGTGAGCGGCCGTTCCCCCGGATGGTCACGCCCATCCCGGCCCCCGCAACCGTCCCGAGAGGTTCCATGTCGAGCGACGAGTCATCGAACGCCGCTGCCCCCAGCGAGCGGCGTGACGCCGTGCGAGAGAAGGCGCAGCAGGTGCAGGCCCGCCAGTCGCGCGCTCGCCTGATCCGCGTCGCCACGATCTCGGCCGTCGCGGTCGCCGTGGTCGCCGTCGCCGCCCTCGTCGTCACGTGGGCCGTCTCGTCGGCCGCGTCGAAGCCCATGCTCAGCCCGCAGAACGTCAGCAACGGCGGCTTCGTCGTCACCGGCGTCACGGGTGCCGGCCTCGCGACCGAGGAAGACCAGAACAAGGCGGGCACGATCGAGGGCACCGCGACGCCCACGCCCACGCCGACGGCCACCCCGACGCCCACGCCCACGCCCACCCCGACCGAGCAGCCTGCCGCCGACATCCGCGTGTACGTCGACTACCTGTCGGCCGGCTCGCGCGACTTCCAGCTGGCCAACGTGCAGCAGCTGTCGAAGTGGGTCAGCGAAGACGCCGCGACGCTCACCTACTACCCGGTGGCGATGCTCACGTCGAAGTCGAACGGCACCAAGTACTCGCTGCGCGCAGCGGGAGCGGCAGCCTGCGTCGCCACGCACTCGCCGGACTACTTCTTCGCGTTCAACAACACGCTTCTCACGCAGCAGCCCGAGGTCGATTCCGACGGCTACACCGACAGCGAGCTCGCCGCCATGGCGATCGCGTCGGGTGCCGACGGCGCGAAGGTCGTCCGCGCGTGCATCGAGGAGCAGGACTTCACGTCGTGGGCGAAGACCGCGACCGAGCGCGCGCTCGGCGGCCTCCCCGGCACCGACGACCTGGCGCTGACCGGCACGCCGATGGTGCTCGTGAACGGGACGCCGTACGTCGGCGCCCTGGACGACCCCAAGGAGTTCGCGCAGTTCGTCCTCACCGTCGCGAGCGATGCGGGCGACGAGACGCCGACTCCGACGCCCACGCCGACTCCGTAACCACGCGCGGCGGGCGCAGTGAGCCGTCGGTAGACTGAGGGCACTGCCGGCTTGGCGCAATTGGTAGCGCACCTAACTTGTAATTAGGGGGTTACGGGTTCAAGTCCCGTAGCCGGCTCGATGTCTTCCGCTTCCTCGTCGCGAGCGCGTATACCCGTCTGGCTCGCGCTCGCGATCGCCGCGGCGATCGGCATGATGACCGCCGTGCAGGCTCGTGTCAACGGCCAGCTCGGCGTCCGCCTCGACGACGGGTTCGTCGCCGCCGCCATCTCGTTCGGCTCCGGACTGGTGATCGTCGTCGTCCTCTCCGTGCTGCTGCCTTCGGGCCGCGCGGGCTTCCGCCGTCTTGCGTCCGGCGTGCGTGGACGGACGATTCCGTGGTGGATGCTGGCAGGCGGCGCCGCCGGAGCCCTCACGGTCGCCACGCAGGGCCTGGCCGTCGGGCTCATCGGCGTCTCGCTCTTCACCGTCGGCGTCGTCGCCGGGCAGACGGTGAGCGGACTGCTCCTCGACCGGATCGGGTTCGGGCCCGCCGGCGTGGTCGCGGTCACGGTGCCCCGCCTCCTGGGCGGGGTGCTCGCACTCGCAGCCGTCGCCCTCGCCCTCGTGGGCGACGGACTCGCCGGCGTGCCGGTGTGGATGCTGGTGCTCCCGTTCCTCGCCGGCATCGCGATCGCGTGGCAGCAGGCGACGAACGGCCGGCTCCGGCAGCGAGTCGGAACGCCGCTCACGGCCACCCTCGTGAACTTCACCGGCGGAACGCTGATCCTCGTGGTCGCAGCCGCGGTGCACGTCGCGCTCGTCGGCCCGCCGCGGGCTCTGCCGACGGACGCATGGCTCTACATCGGCGGCGCGCTGGGCGTGGTCTACATCTTCATGTCGGCCGCGATCGTGCAGTACACCGGCGTGCTGCTGCTCGGGCTGGGCGCCGTCGTCGGTCAGCTCGTGACGTCGTTCGTGCTCGACATGGCGTGGCCGGCGCCGGCGAGCCCCGGCCTCATGCAGCAGCTCGCGATGGTCGTCGTCGCACTGGCCTCGGTGGTGGTCGCAGCCATGCCGTGGCGCCGTCGGCGGCGCTGACCCGGACCTTGATCACCCGCACCTCGATCAGCGAGGCGCCCGCCGCGTCAGTCCTTCTTCGACGCCGGCATGCGCGACACGAGCTTGCGCGCCTCGACGGCCTTACGGCGCCCGAGGCGCTCACGCGGCGGCTTGCCTCCGACGTAGAGCCACCCGAGGAGCTGCTCGTTCTTGTCGAGTCCGTGCGCCTTGGCCACCGCCTTCGCGCGCGTGTACCCGCCGGTGCGCCAGATCACGCCCCACCCGGCTTCGTCGAGCAGCAGGCTCAGCACGTGGGCGACACCTGAGGCCACGGCCTCCTGCTCCCAGCGCGGCACCTTGTCGCTCTTCTTGTAGCTGGCGACGACCGCGATGAGCAGCGGTGCGCGCAGCGGCTTCGTGGACGGGCTCTTGTCGCCCTGCACCTTGGCGATCGCACGCCCGAGCCGCTCGCGGTCGGATCCGCGCAGCTCGATCAATCGCCAGGGGCGCAGCGACGAGTGGTCGGCGACCCGACCCGCCGCCGTGACGAGCGTGAGGAGTTCGGCGTGCGTCGGTGCCTCGTCGGTGACCTTCGACCAGGACCGCCGAGCACGCACCGCCTCGAGCGCGGAGCCCGATGGCATGCTCACTCGGAGGATCCCTCCGGCGCGAACGCGAGCGAGATCGAGTTCATGCAGTACCGGTCGCCGGTCGGGGTGCCGAACCCGTCGGGGAAGACATGCCCCAGGTGCGATCCGCACGCCGCGCAGCGCACCTCGGTGCGCACCATGCCGTGGCTGGTGTCCTCGATGAGCTCGACCGCCTCGGGACGGATGGACTCGTAGAAGCTCGGCCAGCCGCAGTGCGAGTCGAACTTGGTGCCGCTCCGGAACAGCTCGGCGCCGCAGGCTGCGCACGTGTACAGGCCGGCGCGGCTCTCGTCGAGCAGCTCTCCGGTCCACGCCCGCTCGGTGCCCGCCTCGCGGAGCACGGCGTACTGCTGCGGAGTGAGCTCCTCGCGCCACTGGTCGTCGCTCTTGTCGACGGTGTAGGTCATGACTCCTCCGGGCTTCGTACGTGTGGAACCCCTCCATTCAACCCCAGTCTCGGCGCGACGGCTCCGCGCTTCCTGCAGCGGGCGGTGAGAATGGGGGAGTGGAATCGGATGCCGCCGCCGTCGCCGAGCGCTACGACCGCTTCGCCCGCGTCGAGGCCCCGGGGCGCTCCACGCTCTACGCCGAGTGGGCGGCCGGTGTGGCCTCCGATCCCGAGACCGCGGCCATCCTCGGCAGGATCGCGCCGACCCGTCGCCAGCCGCCGCTCGTCTTCGCGGTGACACGCATGCTGGGCGCCCCCGAAGCCGGCTACCGGGCGTGGGCGGCGTGGCTCGGCGAGCATGCCGACGCGGTCGTGGCCGAGGCATCCCGTCGCCGCCTTCAGACCAATGAGCCGCAGCGCTGTGCAGCGCTCCTGCCCGCTCTGAGCACGATCGACGGCCCTCTCGCCCTGCTCGAGCTGGGGGCGAGCGCCGGGATGTGCCTCTACCCGGACCGCTACTCCTACCGCTACCGGGGCGGACCGTCGCTCGACCCCGCGGCCGGGCCGTCGCGCGTCGTGCTCGAGTGCGATGTGAGCGGCGACCCCCCGCTGCGGCTCCCCGACGTGGTGTGGCGCGCCGGGGTCGATCTCTCCCCGCTCGACGCCGCCGACTCCGGCGACCGCGCGTTCCTGACCTCGCTCGTGTGGCCGGGGGAGAGCGGACGGGTCGAGCGCATCCAGGCGGCACTCGACATCGTCGCCGCCGACCCGCCGGCCATGATCGCGGGCGACGCCTCCGACCCCGGGGTGCTGCGGGATGCGGCGGCGCGGGCGCCGCGCGGCGCGACGCTTGTGATCACGACGCCCGGCGTGCTGCCGCACATCCCGCGCGCGGGGAGGGAGCGGCTGCTGGCCGCGCTGGGCGAACTGGACGCCGTGTGGATCTCGATCGACCCTCCCGGCCTGCACGACGCGTGGCGCACGCCGGTGTCGGCGGAGTCGTGGGGCGGGTTCGTGCTCGGGCGCGACGGCGTTCCGCTGGCTGCGGTCGATCCGCTCGGCGCTTCCGTGGAGTGGCGCGGCAGCGAAGCAGCAGCCGGCGGTTAGCGTGAGATCGTGCCCCTCTCCGATCGCGACCGCGCCATCCTCGGCTTTGAGGCGGAGTGGCGGCGGCATGCGGGCGCGAAGGAGGAGGCGATCCGCGCGGAGCTCGGCCTCTCGCCGGCCCGCTACTACCAGCTGCTCGGCCGCCTCATCGACACTGCCGACGCGCAGGCGCATGACCCGATGCTCGTGAAGCGTCTGCGCCGTCTGCGCGACGCCCGCGCGCAGGCACGGGTCGGCCGCGCCGCCGGCGACTCGGGGTAGACCCGCCCGGCGGACAGCCTGGACGGGCGGAAGGGCGGACCCTTGTAACATCGTGGAGTGCCGAAAAAGACCTACCCCCGGGATCGCTTCGACGATCTTCCGGAAAAGGGCCGGGTCGGCGCACACCGAGCGGAGAATCCGCGGCTGCGCGGCTGGGTTGTGCTGCTCTGGGCGGCCCTCGCGACGATCGTCCTCGTGATCGTGGGCATCTTCGGCACTCTGCTCGCCGCCGGCCGTATCGAGCTCTTCCCCACGCCTCAGCCGACGGTCGAGCCGACCGTGCAGGTGACGCCGGTGCTCGACACGAGCTACCAGGTGACGATCCTCAACGCGACCCCCGAGAAGGGCCTCGCGACGCAGATGAAGGATGTCGTGGTCGCGGCGGGCTGGCCCGACGGACAGGTGCTGCCGAGCGACGCGAGCGCCGACGACTTCCCCGAGACGACGGTGTTCTACCTCGCCCCCGAGGACCAGGCCGCTGCCGCCGGACTCGCCGACGTGATCGGCGGCGCGCGCATCGAGCAGAGCGAGGTCTATCAGCCCGCCGACCCCGACATCCGCCAGCTCACCGTGGTGATCGGACTCGACCGCACAGCCGCCGGTGAGAGCGCCACCCCGACCCCCTGAGGCACCGCGGACGCCCGGAGAGAAGGCCAGTGTTACGCGGGGGTAAACAGTTGTGTCTCCGCGTGTCAACAAGTCCTCGAGCGGCCTCCGAGCGGCGGTGCCGCGTGCATACGATGAACCCTGTCGTACCAGCAACAGGAGATTCGCATGACTCAGGGCACCGTCAAGTGGTTCAACGCCGAGAAGGGCTTCGGCTTCATCACGGCCGAAGGGCAGGACGTCTTCGTCCACTATTCGAACATCGACATGACGGGATTCCGCGTGCTGGAAGAGGGTCAGACCGTCGAGTTCACCGTCGGCACCGGTCAGAAGGGGCCGCAGGCGGAGTCGGTGCGCGTGGTCTGAGCGCGCGCAGCGCGAGATCCGACGGAACGGGATGCTGCGGCATCCCGTTTCTGCGTGTTGCGGCGCCCTCCGCCGCGGCTTGCACTCCCCAGGGGTGAGTGCCAGAATGGATTAGCACTCCGGATCGCTGAGTGCTAATCCATAAGCCCCGTCCTGGGAGGACGAAACACACATGGCAAAGATCATCGCTTTCGATGAGGAGGCCCGTCGCGGTCTCGAGCGCGGCCTCAACATCCTGGCCGACGCCGTCAAGGTGACCCTGGGCCCGCGCGGTCGCAACGTCGTTCTCGAGAAGAAGTGGGGCGCCCCCACGATCACGAACGACGGCGTCTCCATCGCCAAGGAGATCGAGCTCGACGACCCGTACGAGAAGATCGGCGCGGAGCTCGTCAAGGAGGTCGCCAAGAAGACCGATGACGTCGCCGGTGACGGCACGACCACCTCGGTCGTCCTCGCACAGGCTCTCGTCCGCGAGGGTCTGCGCAACGTCGCCGCCGGTGCCGACCCCATCTCGCTCAAGAAGGGCATCGAGAAGGCCGTCCAGGCCATCACGACCCAGCTGCTCGCCGACGCCAAGGAGGTCGAGACCAAGGAGGAGATCGCCGCCACCGCGTCCATCTCCGCCGGCGACCCCGAGATCGGCGCGCTCATCGCCGAGGCCATCGACAAGGTGGGCAAGGAGGGTGTCGTCACCGTCGAGGAGTCGCAGACCTTCGGCACCGAGCTCGAGCTCACCGAGGGCATGCGCTTCGACAAGGGCTACATCAACCCCTACTTCGTCACGGACCCGGAGCGCCAGGAGGCGGTCTTCGAGGACCCGTACATCCTCATCGCGAACCAGAAGATCTCGAACATCAAGGACCTTCTGCCGATCGTCGACAAGGTGATCCAGGACGGCAAGGAGCTCCTGATCATCGCCGAGGACGTCGAGGGCGAGGCGCTTGCGACTCTCGTGCTCAACAAGATCCGCGGCATCTTCAAGTCCGTCGCCGTCAAGGCTCCGGGCTTCGGCGACCGCCGCAAGGCTCAGCTGCAGGACATCGCGATCCTCACGGGTGGTCAGGTCATCACCGAGGAGGTCGGTCTCAAGCTCGAGAACGCCACCCTCGACCTGCTCGGCCGTGCGCGCAAGGTCATCATCACCAAGGACGAGACCACCATCGTCGAGGGTGCCGGTGAGGCGTCGCTGATCGAGGGTCGCGTGACCCAGATCCGCCGCGAGATCGAGAACACCGACAGCGACTACGACCGCGAGAAGCTCCAGGAGCGTCTGGCCAAGCTCGCCGGCGGCGTCGCCGTCATCAAGGCGGGCGCGGCCACCGAGGTCGAGCTCAAGGAGCGCAAGCACCGCATCGAGGACGCCGTCCGCAACGCGAAGGCAGCCGTCGAGGAGGGCATCGTCCCCGGTGGTGGCGTCGCGCTCATCCAGGCCGGCAAGGTCGCGTTCGAGAACCTCGAGCTCTCGGGTGACGAGTCGACCGGTGCGAACATCGTTCGCGTCGCGATCGAGGCTCCGCTCAAGCAGATCGCCCTCAACGCCGGCCTCGAGCCGGGCGTCGTCGCCAACAAGGTCGCGGAGCTCCCGACCGGCCAGGGCCTCAACGCCGCCACGGGCGAGTACGTCGACATGCTGGCCGCCGGCATCAACGACCCGGTGAAGGTGACCCGCTCGGCGCTGCAGAACGCCGCGTCGATCGCCGGTCTGTTCCTCACCACCGAGGCCGTCGTCGCCGACAAGCCCGAGAAGGTCGCGGCTCCGGCCGGCGACCCGACCGGTGGCATGGACTTCTGATCCAGTAGACCCGGTCCACAGCGAAGGGCCCCTCCTCCGGGAGGGGCCCTTCGTCGTCTCGCGGCTCAGCGGAACAGGCTCGTCGTGGCCTGCTCGGCCTCGGCGTACTGGCGGCCGGCGGCGGCCAGCGCCATGCTGATGCCCGACAGCGATTCCTCGACCTGTCGCTGCGTCGCGCGCCACTGATCGGCGACGGTGTGGAAGGCGAGCGAGGCCGAGCCCGTCCACGAGGACTGCAGCTGCGTGAGCTGGGTCATCATCGCGTTCGACTCGGCCTGCAGCCGCTCGATCGTGCCGCGGACGGATGCGGTGGTGGCGAGGACGGCGTCGCTGTCGACGGAGAAGACGGCCATGGGTGCTCCCTTCGTCGGGGCGACCGGATGCCGCGCCCTGGTGTGTCCGGCCACGCTAGAAGCATCAGCGCTCGGCCGGCCGCAGCCGCCGGCGTCTGGGGAACACTGCTCGCCGAAGGGCCGCTGGGGAGGAGTTCCGGTCAGGCCTCGTCGAGCTCGAGTCGCTCGAGCGGCTGTGTCTCGATGTGCAGGTGCTCCGCGGCATCCCGCTCCTCCGCCAAGGGGAACGAGACGCGGAACGTCGCACCTCCGCCGGGGGTGTCGGTGACGCCCACCGAGCCGTGCAGCGCCTCGACGATCGAGGCGACGATCGACAGGCCGAGCCCGGAGCCGCCGGTCTCGCGCGTGCGCGACGTGTCGGCCCGCCAGAACCTCTGGAAGATCTTGTCCTTGATCTGGTCGGGCACGCCCTCGCCGTGGTCGACGATCTCGATCCACCCCATGCGCGTGAGGCCGTCCGCTCCGATCCGCAGCTCGATGGGCGAGTCCTCGGCGGTGAACCGACGGGCGTTGCCGAGCAGATTCGTGACCACCTGCCGGATGCGGTTCTCGTCGCCGAGCACGACGGGCAGGACGGCGCCGGGCGTGGGCGCGGGGTCGTCGACCGGGGTGAGCGGCGGCATCTCGCGTGATGCGGTCGCGTTCGTCGCGGCGATCGGGCGCGGTTTGCGGCGCAGCAGCGAGAGCGTCGCACCGGCCCGGGTGAGGGCCGTGACGGGCGCGCGCCGCTTCTCAGGTGAGTCCGGGCCGTCGTCGGCCGGGGCGGGGACAGCCGGCGCAAGATGACTGTCGGTGGTCGTGTCGATCACGGTCACCGGTCGCTGCGGAGCGGCGGCGCGCAGGTCGAGCGCCGCATCGCGGGCGACGGGACGCAGATCGACCGGAGTGATCACGACGTCGCGACGCTCATCGAGGCGCGCGAGGGCGAGGAGGTCCTCGACCAGCACGCCCATCCGGATCGCCTCCTTCTCGATCCGCTCCATCGACTGGGCGATGTCCTCATCACCGCGGATCGCTCCCATGCGGTACAGCTCCGCGTAGCCGCGCACCGTCACGAGCGGGGTGCGCAGCTCGTGGCTGGCGTCGCCGACGAACCGGCGCATCTGCCTGACCGTCGAGTCGCGCTCCGAGAGCGCGGCGTCGACTCGGTCGAGCATCGCGTTGATGGCCGTCTTGAGCCGGCCCACCTCGGTCGACGTCGGCTCGATGTCGGTCATGCGCAGACTGAACTCGCCGCCCGCGATCGCGTCGGCCGTGGTCTCGACCTGACCGAGGCTGCGGAACGTGAGGGTGACCAGCCATCGCGTGGCGACGGCCCCGATGAGCAGCGTGATGATCGCCAGGATCGTGTAGATGCCGAGGAAGGTCGCGACCACCTGGTTCACGGGGGCGATGGGCATGGCGACGAGCTGGGGGAGGAGCACGCCGCCGGAGACCTCGAGCGGCGCGACGCTCGCCCGGAAGCGGGCGCCGGTCTCGGCATCCGTCAACTCGAAAGCCGACACCCCGGCGGTGACCGCCTTCTCGAGCGGGTAGCTGACCGGGAAGTCGGGCTGCGGGTCGTTCCCGCCGGCGGAGATGATGAACTCGCCGTCGGGCTGGTACAGGGCGACATGGTAGTCGCTGCGAGGGACGTCCTCCTTCTCGGCGGCTGTCACCACCCCGTTGATGATCACGATGTCGAACAGTCCGGCGCCGATCTCGGTCGCGGCGACCTGCTCGACCGTGCTGTTGAGGTTGGCGATCAGAGCGTTGCGCAGGAACAGCGTGGCGCCCGCGCCGGTGGCCACGAGGCCCATCGCGAGCACGGCGACGGTCACTCCGGTGACCTTCGCGCGCAGGCTGGTGCCGCGCCACCACCGGGTGATCGCGTCTGTCTTCTGCGCCAGGGTGGCCCCCTCGTTGTGCCGCCGTTACGCGGTCTTGCCCGCCTTGAGCATGTAGCCGAAGCCGCGCTTGGTCTGGATGAGCGGTTCGGACGAGTGCGGGTCGATCTTGCGGCGAAGGTAGGAGATGTAGCTCTCGACGATGCCCGCATCGCCGTTGAAGTCGTACTCCCACACGTGGTCGAGGATCTGCGCCTTCGACAGCACGCGGTTGGGATTGAGCATCAGGTAGCGCAGCAGCTTGAACTCGGTCGGGCTGAGATCGATGCTGGCGTCGCCGACCTGCACGTCGTGGGTGTCCTGGTCCATCGTGAGCTCGCCGGCGCGGATGACGGACTCCTCATCGGCCTGCATCGTGCGGCGCAGGATGGCCTGGATGCGGGCGACGATCTCGTCGAGGCTGAAGGGCTTGGTGACGTAGTCGTCGCCGCCGGCGTTGAGCCCGGTGATCTTGTCTTCGGTCTCGTCCTTGGCGGTGAGGAACAGGATGGGCGCGGTGTAACCGGCGCCGCGCAGTCGCTTGGTGACGCTGAAGCCGTTCATGTCGGGGAGCATCACATCGAGGATGATGAGGTCGGGCTCCTCTTCGAGGACAGCCGAGATCGTCTGAGCCCCGTTGGACACGGCCCTCACCTGGAACCCCGCGAAGCGGAGGCTCGTGATGAGCAGGTCGCGGATGTTCGGCTCGTCGTCCACGACGAGGATGCGAGGTGCTGTCATGCCCCTCATTATGTCGGCGGAACCGGCGCCGTGGCGGGAAATCGGCGACGTGGGCGCGAATTGCTCATCGGTCCCCCGTGCGGATCTCGACGCAGCAGCGGCCGGCCGCGGGGGCGAGGACGGGCGTGCGCGCGTCGCCCGTCGCGGTTGCCGCGCCGCGCAGGAACTCGAGATTCGCGCCGCAGATGAGCGCCGTGTGCCGCGTGGCCAGCGCATGGAACGGGCAGTTCTCGAGGACGAGGTCTCCGGAGTCGGCGCCGGCCGGCGCATAGCCGCAGGCGACCAGCGCCTCCTCGAGGTTCTCGTGCGCGTCCCCGATGGCGGCTCCGGCGGCGAAGGCCTCGGCGGCCAGTGCGTCGCGCACGGCGATCCCCTGCTCGTCGGCCGTCTGGGCGGCGGTGGCGAGCAGGTCGCCGACGAGCTCGTAGTGCCGCTCCGGGATGCTCGCGGCCACCTCCGCCGACGCGGCACGATACAGCTTTGCGGGCCGCCCGGCGCCCGGTCCGCTCCGCCCGGACCGGCGGACGTGGGTGACCGCGAGCAAGCCCGCGTCCGCGAGCCGTTCGAGATGCATGGCCGCCGTGCTGCGCGGCATGCCGAGCGCCGCAGCGGCGTCGTCACGGCTGATCTCGTGCTCCCTCGCCAGGCGGTAGAGCTCGCGACGCTGCGGGTCGGCCAGCACGGCGACCGCCTCGGCGCGATTCGGATTCAGGGCGCTCACGGCGCGAGTCTACTCTCTAAAATCAGAATCCTTGACAAAAGAATGAGAGCGGCCTATGTTCGGCCGTAGACGCACCACACGCTGCTCGTGAAGGAGTGGGGATGATGTCGACCACCGTCGCTGCGACTGCGCTGCACGCCCTTCCCGTCGAGGCTCCGATCGACCGGGATGCGGCGATGGCGGCCGTCGCCGACCTGCTCGCCGCGCTCGGTCACGACCCCGACCACGGAGACCTGGCCGAGACGCCGCGTCGCGTCGCCGACGCCTTCCTCGAGCTGCTCACCCCCGAGCCCTTCGAGATGACGACGTTCCCCAACGAAGACGGCTACGACGAGCCGGTCGTGGTGCGCGGCATCCCGTTCGTCTCGCTCTGTCGTCACCACCTCCTGCCGTTCCGCGGCACCGCGACCGTCGGCTACCTGCCGGGGGAGCGCCTCGTCGGCCTCTCGAAGCTGGCGCGGGTCGTCGACCATCACGCCCGCGGGCTCCAGGTGCAGGAGGCGCTCACGGCGCAGATCGCGCGGACGCTCGACGCAGCGCTCGATCCCGACGGCGTGGGGGTCGTCATCGAGGCCGAGCACCTGTGCATGTCGGTGCGGGGCGTCCGCAGCGCGGGTGCGACGACCTCGACGACCGCATTCCGCGGCAGCTTCGCGCACGACCGGCGGCTGCAGCGACATCTCCTGGGCGCGGGCGACGTCTGAGGCCGGGCATCGACGAGAGGAGTCGTCATGGACCACATGCTGATCGTCGGAGGCGGGCTCGCCGGCGGCACGGCCGCCGAGGCACTGCGCGACGAGGGCTTCGAGGGTGACATCACGATCGTGGCAGCGGAGCCGCGCCCGCCGTACCAGCGACCACCGCTGTCGAAGGGCTATCTCGCCGGCAATGAGGGGACGGATGCCGTCTTCCTCCACCCATCCGAGTGGTACGACGAGCACGGCATCCGCGTGCGCGCGGGCGTCTCGGTGACGGCACTGGATCCGTCGGCTCATCGGGTGGAGCTCGACGACGGCACACTGGAGCGCTACGACGCCGTGCTGCTCGCGACGGGTGCGACGCCGCGCATGCTCCCGCTCCCGGGTCATGACCTCCCCGGGGTCGTGACGCTGCGCCGGATCGACGATTCCGACGCACTCGCCGCCCGGCTGCGCGAGGGGGGCACACGTCTCGTCGTGATCGGGGCGGGCTGGATCGGCATGGAGGTCGCCGCCACGGCCCGGGGCTTCGGCAACGAGGTGGCGATCGTCGAGCGCGACGCGGTGCCGCTCGCGCTGGCGCTCGGCACTGAGATGGGCGAGGTCTTCCGCGCATTGCATCTCGAGCACGGCGTCGACCTGCGCACCTCGGTGGGCGTCGAGCGCATCGTCGGAGACGAGCGTGCCGAAGGCGTCGTCGTCGACGGCGACACGCTCCCTGCCGACCTCGTGCTCGTCGGCGTCGGGGCGACCCCGAACACCGCGCTCGCCGAGGAAGCGGGCCTCGACATCCTGAACGGGATCCTGACCGACGCCGCGTTGCGCACGAGCGCACCCGATGTCTACGCGGCAGGTGACGTCGCCAACGCGTTCCACCCGGTGCTGCAGCGGCACCTGCGCAGCGAGCACTGGGCGAATGCGCTGAACGCGGGCAAGGTGGCCGCGCGGTCGATGCTGGGGAAACCGGCATCCTTCGACGACATCCCGTACTTCTACACCGACCAGTACGACCTGGGCATGGAGCTGTCGGGCTACGCGCCGCTCATGGCGGAGGCCGAGGTCGTCGTGCGCGGCGACGTCGGCGCACGCGAGTTCATCGCCTTCTGGGTCGACGGCGGGCGCGTGGTCGCCGGCATGAACGTGAACGTCTGGAAGGTGAACAAGAAGGTGCAGGCGCTCATCCGGTCGGGCGAACGGATCGACCTCGACCTCCTGCGCGATCCCGACGTGCCGCTGGACAGCCTGATTCCATGACCCTCGCGGCCGCCACGAGCCTCGCGCTCGACACCCCGGTGCAGGTGCTCGATCTGCCCGGTGGGCCTCTCGACCTCACCCGGCACCTCGCCGTCATGGCGATCGTCAATCGCACGCCCGATTCGTTCTACGACCGTGGCGCGACGTTCGCACTCGACGCGGCCGTCGCGGCCGGGGTCGCAGCCGTCGAGGCGGGCGCCGAGCTGGTCGACGTCGGGGGCGTGAAGTTCGCGCCCGGACCGTCGGTGCCCGTCGAGGAGGAGAT
This sequence comes from Microbacterium gallinarum, assembly GCF_014837165.1. Lineage (GTDB taxonomy): Bacteria > Actinomycetota > Actinomycetes > Actinomycetales > Microbacteriaceae > Microbacterium > Microbacterium gallinarum. Next base: position 43,807 of record NZ_JACSPM010000002.1, on the reverse strand, counting down.
CGCGCGCGTCGTGCCGGTCGTGCGCGAGCTCGCGCCGCTCACACGCGTGAGCGTCGACACCTTCCAGCCCGAGGTAGCGCGCGCGGCCATCGAGGCGGGCGCGGCCGTCATCAACGACACGACGGGCCTGCACGACCCTGCCATGGCCACGGTGGTCGCGCAGGGCGGTGCCGGACTGGTGATCGCCCACAGCCTCGCGGCGCCGCGGACGCAGCATCCGCTCCCGCACTATGCCGACGTGATCGGCGACGTCGCACGGTTCCTGACCGCCCGCCGCGACCTCGCGCTCGATCACGGGGTTCCGGCGGAGCGCATCGTGCTCGACCCCGGGCACGACCTCAACAAGAGCACCCGCCAGACCCTCGAGCTGACGCGTCGGCTGGGCAAGCTTGCGGCTCTCGGCTCGCCGATGCTGGTCGCGCTGTCCAACAAGGACTTCGTCGGAGAGGCGCTCGGGCGGGAGCGCGGGGAGCGGCTGCCCGGATCGCTCGCCGCGGCGGTGTACTGCGCGCTGCACGGCGCCCGTATCGTGCGCGTCCACAACGTGCGCGAGACGGTCGACGCGCTGCGCATGGTCGAGGCGATCCTCGGCTGGCGGGAGCCGGCGTACCAGCTGCACAACACGCGCCCGGAGGGGAACGTCTGATGCCCGCCTCGAGGCCCACAAGAGACGAATTGCTCGAGGCGTACGCGCTGCCCGATCGCGATGACGTCCGCGTGCGCATGAACTTCGTCTCGAGCGCCGACGGCGCGGTCACCCTCGACGGAACGAGCGGAGCGCTCGGTGGACCCACAGACCGTGCCCTGATGCAGGTGCTGCGCACGATGGCCGACGTCGTGGTCGTCGGGGCGGGGACGGTCCGCGCTGAGGGGTACGGCGGCATCCGCGTCGACGACCGGGATGTCGACTGGCGCCGCGCCCGGGGTATCGACGACCAGCCGGCGCTCGCCGTGGTCAGCGGCGGCCTGCGGCTCGAACCAGGCGATGCGGTGTTCGCCGAGGCCGTGCGGCGGCCGGTGATCGTGACGACGGATGCCGCGGCCGACGCCCGCGGAGACGCCTTCGACGCGGTGGCCGACGTGGTGCCATGCGGGGCGCTGGCCGTCGATCTGGCGGCGATGCTCGACGACTTCCGCCGTCGCGGATGGGCGCAGGTGCTCTGCGAAGGCGGACCGCACCTGTTCGGCGCGCTGCTCGACGCCGACCTCGTCGACGAGGTCTGTCTCACGCTCGCCCCCCGGTTCGTCGGAGGAGATGCGGGGCGCATCGCTCAGGGCGCGGCCGAGTCCGACCGCCGGTTCGCACTGGAGGGTGTCGTGACCGACGACGACGGGTTCCTCTTTCTGCGGTACGCCGCGCTCTGAGGGGCTGGTCGCGTCGGCGGAGCTTCCCTGCCCGTGCCCCCCCGCGTCCGGCCTGCGGACTCAGGCGACGAGACAGCCGCGCAGGGCGGCGTCGACGCTGGGGCGCACCGGCGCGTCGGGATCGACGGTGAGCCGGTGGAGGATAATGCCGTCACCGAAGGCCATGAACGCGTGAAGAGCGGTGTCGGGATGCTTCGCCCCCAGCGTCACCAGCAGGTTCCGTGACCATGCGGCCATGGCTTCCCGCTGTGCTCGGAGGGGCGCGAACAGCTCCGGATCGGAGGCGGCCTCGAGGAACAGAGCGTAGCGCGCGCGGGTGCGCACGGCATGGGGCCCGGTGAGAAGCTCGATCGCCGAGCTGAACACGTCGACGAATCCCTCGAGGTCGTCGAAGGTTCGGGTCAGGACGGCTGCCAGGTCGCCTCGTTCCTGCTCCGCGATCCACGTGGTCACGCCCGCGCGGAGGGCGTCGCGGGTGCGGAAGTGATTCGACGTCGACCCGCGGGGTAGGCCCGCCTGCGCGTCGACACGGGCGTGGGTCAGGGCGCGGATCCCCTGAGTGCCGACGAGGTGGACGGCCGCGTCGAGGCTGCGTTCGCGGGTGGTGGTCATCGGGAGAAGCCTAGGGGATGGGTTACTACATACATAGTGACAACGGCACTATGAACGTAGTACATTGTGCGCATGGCCGAGACCACCGGCATCCGCTCGCGAACGGTCACCGCGAACGGACTGCGCGTTCACGTGACCGAAGCCGGTGCCGGAGCGCCGGTGCTGATGCTCCACGGGTTCCCGCAGAGCTCTCGAGAGTGGGCGCCGGTCATGGCATCGCTCTCCGACCGCTTGCACCTCATCGCTCCCGACCTTCGCGGCGCAGGTCGGACGGACGCCCCCGCGTCCGGGTACGACTCGCCGACGGTGATGCGCGATCTCATCGCGCTCCTCGACGAACTCGGCCTCGGGCAGGTCGATCTGGTCGCCCATGACTGGGGCGCTCTCGTCGGCTTCGATCTGTGCCTCGCGCATCCGGACCGGATTCGCCGCTACGTCGCGATCGCGGTCCCGGCTCCCTACTTCCACATGAGCCGCGCACTCGCGGCGGGGCTCATGAAGGCGATGCCGCACCTCTGGTTCCAGTGGGTCATCGCCACACCGGGTCTCGGCCCGATGCTGCTCTCCCGCGGCCGGCAGCGGCTCGCGCACTGGCTGCTGGGCGGCTTCGAGGTGCGCCCCATGAACGACGCCGACGTCGCCGCGTACGTGGAGGCGCTGCGTGACCCGCGCCGTGCCCGCGCAGCATCGCAGCTGTACCGAGGGCTCATCCTGCCCGGGTTCATGAACGCCCTCCGCGGACGATACATCGGCCGGGTGCTGCGCACTCCGACATTGGTGCTGTTCGGTGCGGATGACGCCCTGCTGCCGAAGGACGCGCTCACCGTCAGACCTGAGGATGCGCCCCACACGACGGTCGAGTTCGTGCCGGGCGGCGGCCACTTCCTGGTCGACGACAACCCCGATGAAGTGGCGCGCCGCATCGGCGGCTTCCTGCTCGGATGAGTCCCGGCGTGGCCGCCGGGGACGCGACTGACGCGGCCGATATCGAGAGGAGCGACCATGTCGCACACGGTTCACGACCAAGCGATCAGCCTTCGGGTGACGCGAGAGATGCCCGCGACGCCGGAGGAGGTGTTCGCTGCCTATACCGAGCCGGAAGCGCAGCGCCTGTGGCTGACGCAGCTCGGTCCCGACGAAGGTGAGGTGCGCACGGCCGTCGACCTGCGGGTCGGCGGCGTGTGGGAGGCGACGTTCCACCCGAATCCGGCCGTGCTCGTCCACGACATCTTCACGTTCGTCGAGATCGATCGCCCGCACCGCGTGGTCACGCGCTACACCGGGGAGTCGACGGTGGAGGGGCGGGTCACCGCCTCACCTGAGACGCTCATCGTGCTGAGACTCGCGCCGACCGACGCAGGCACGCTGGTCACCGTCGAGCAGACCGGATTCCCCGACACCCCGACGCGCGACTTCTTCGAGACCGTCGCCTGGCCGGGAGCATTGGATCGCATCGCGGCCTACCTCGCCGGCCGGCGTTCTGTGTGACGCAGCCCCGGTCGTCTTCTTCAGTGCGCTCGCCGCCTGCATCCTCGAGACGGTGAGCTGACGCCCGCGGTCAGACGTGACGGCTGAGGTCAGGCCGCGATGCCGTCCGCATCGAGGATCGTGTATGCGTAGCCCTGCTCGGCGAGGAACCGCTGCCGGTTCTGCGCGAAGTCCTGGTCGACGGTGTCGCGTGCGATGAGCGTGTAGAAGCTGGCGGTGTTGCCCGACTCCTTGGGTCGCAGAAGGCGTCCGAGGCGCTGAGCCTCCTCCTGGCGCGAGCCGAACGATCCCGACACCTGGATGGCGACGGATGCCTCGGGCAGATCGATCGAGAAGTTCGCCACCTTCGACACGACGAGCAGAGAGATCTCGCCGACGCGGAACGCCTGATAGAGCTGCTCGCGCTCGTCGACCGGCGTCGCGCCCGTGATCTTCGGGGCGCCGAGCGACTCGGCGAGCAGATCGATCTGGTCGAGGTACTGCCCGATCACGAGGATACGCTCGCCCGCGTGCCGATCGACGAGCCGCCGCACGACGCCGATCTTGGCGGGCGCGGTCGCAGCGAGGCGGTAGCGCTCGTCGTCGGCGGCCGCGGCGTACTCGAGGCGGTCGCCGGCCGGAAGGTCGACGCGCACCTCGTAGCAGACGGCCGGCGAGATGAAGCCCTGGGCCTCGATCTCCTTCCACGGCGCGTCGAACCGCTTCGGGCCGATGAGGCTGAAGACGTCGCCCTCGCGGCCGTCCTCGCGCACGAGGGTGGCCGTGAGGCCGAGTCGCCGGCGCGCCTGCAGGTCGGCGGTGAGCTTGAACACCGGCGCCGGCAGCAGGTGCACCTCGTCGTAGACGATGAGGCCCCAATCGAGGGCATCCAGCAGCGCGAGGTGGGCGTACTGTCCCTTCCGCTTCGCGGTGAGGATCTGGTACGTCGCGATCGTGACCGGCTTGATCTCCTTGGACTGCCCGGAGTACTCGCCGATCTCCTCGGGCGTCAGCGAGGTGCGCTTGAGCAGCTCGTCGCGCCACTGGCGCGCGCTGACGGTGTTGGTCACGAGGATCAGCGTGGTCGTCTTAGTCGCGGCCATCGCACCGGCGCCGACGAGCGTCTTGCCGGCGCCGCAGGGGAGGACGACCACGCCCGACCCGCCGTCGGTGAAGATGTCGACCGCCTGGCGCTGGTAGGGACGCAGGTTCCAGCCGTCCTCTGCGAGGTCGATCGGATGCGGCGTCCCCGGCGTGTACCCGGCGAGGTCTTCGGCCGGCCAGCCGATCTTCAGCAGTTCCTGCTTGATGTGCCCGCGTGCCCACGCGTCGATCACGAACGAGTCGGGGGAGGGCCGGCCGATGAGCAGGGGCTGGATGCGCTTGTTCTTCGACACCTCGGTCAGGACCGCGGCATCCGTCGACCGGAGGATCAGCTCGCCGCCCGAGCCGTCTTCCGCGACCGGCGCGCGCTCGATGACGAGACGGCCGTACCGGCCGACCGTCTCGGCGATGTCGATCGACACCGACGGCGGCACCGGGAAGCGCGACCACCGCTCGAGCGTCGCGAGCATGTCCGCCGCATCGTGCCCGGCGGCGCGGGCGTTCCACAGGCCGAGCCGCGTGATGCGGTAGGTGTGGATGTGCTCGGGGGCGCGTTCGAGTTCGGCGAAGATGGCGAGCTCGTGCCGCGCGCTCTCCGCATCGGGATGGGCGACTTCGAGCAGCACCGTGCGGTCGCTCTGGACGATGAGTGGGCCGTCAGCCATAACGAGCCAGTCTACCGGGGGCGGCGACGACCCGGCGGTCGTGGGCGCGACCGCGTGACGCGACGCGCGGAGAGACGCGGATCAGACGGGCCGCACGCTCACGATGCTCGACACGGGCAGCGTGCGCTCGATGTCGGCGGCCCTGTCGCGTCCGCGCAGGCGGCCGCCGCCGAGTCCCGACGCCTCGAGCGTCAGCGTGCGCTCCGCACCGTCGGGCATCCGCACGACCACCACGATCTCGGAGCGCGCGCGCACCGCCTGCTCGAGCTCGCGGCCCAGCCAGCCCTCTTCGCCCTCCGTGCCGTGACCGCTGCGCAGCGCGGCCAGCAGCCGGGCGTACGTCTCGACGGGCGTCGATGCGGCGGACTCGCGGACGCCGGCGGCCCGACGGTGCACGGGCTCGGGCGCGCCGTCCTGGTCGAGCGCGACCACGGGATAGCGCGCATCGGCGAGCGACCAGTACACGGCGTCACGCGTCACGCGTGAGACGAGCGCGTCGCCTTCGGTCAGCAGGCCGAGGGGCCGCAGCGCCTGGTCGATGGCGATCGTCTCGCGCAGCGCGGCATCCGTACTCTCGATGCGCGTCCGCGCCGACGCCTCGTCGGCGCGCACCCGCACGAGGCCGTGGCGGGCGGCGGTGCTCTCGATCAGATACTCGAGCGGCTGCGGGATGCCGGTGAGCGACAGCTCCGTCAGGAAGGCGCGGATCGACCCGGCCGTCTCGCCCTCGGTCATGCCGGCGCCCAGCGACGTCGCTGTGAACCGGTACGTCGAGGCCTGGGCGCGGGACTCCCGCACGGCGATCCCGCGCAGTCGCAGATCGAGCGACGGCGCGAGAGGACCCGGGGCGATGGCGGTCAGGTCGGCCTGCAGGTACACCCGGTCGATCTCCGCGGGCAGCTGCTCCACGAGCGCGGAGGCATCGGCGTCTTCGCCGCGGCGCAGCGACGTCGTCCACTCGAACTCGGTGCCGTCCTTGCCGAGAAGGCCCCAGTTCTCGCCCACGCGGTGCAGGCGCGCCGCGCGCGCCGGCCAGTCCGGGTCGAGCGGATACGCGGCCGCCCACGTCTCGGGCGGGGTGAAACCGCCGTCGGGCGTGCGCACGCCGCCGGGAAGCGACGCGCGGAATCCGTTCGCGATCGTGGTCCAGCGCGCTGCGGTCGTCGTCTCGAGCCAGCGCTCGCCCTCGGTCGTGACCTCCCATTGGCGCTCCTGCGCGAGGGCGAGGCCGGCCATCGCGGCCGCCGCGAGGAGATCCTCGAGGTCGTCGGTCTCGCGGAGCGCGCCGGTGTCGAGCAGTCGCTTGCGCTCCGCCGCGCTCACCGAGCCCGCGCCCGTGCGGGCGAACGGAGCATGCAGACAGGCCAGCAGCACATCTGCCAGCGAGCCGGCCGTCGTGAACGCCCGCTCGGCGGCGGCCGCGGTGTGCCGCTCGTCGGCGGGAGCCGGTGCCGGGGAGACCGGAGCCGCGGTGAACGCGGCGGGCTGGCGCGACCGGAGGTCGGCGACGCGCTCCGAGACGGACGCGTAGGGAACGCCGGCGTCGTTCACGAGGGCGAGCTGCGCGAGCCGCGCGTCGGTCGCCGATGGAGCGGCGAGATCGGCGAGGGCCGAGCGGGGGAGCCGCACGAGAGCGCGATCGACGGATGCGGCATCCAGCAGCGCCTCGGCGGCGTCGAAGAAGTCGTGCCAGGCGGCCGACGCGGGCACGCCGCGCGCGGCGAGCGTCTCGGCGAGCGCATCGTCAGGACGACCCGCCAACCAGGTCGCCAGCGCCCGCTCGTCGGAGACCACTCAGCCGCCTCGGTTGGCCCGAGCCCTCCGCACGAAGCTCATGATGAGGACCGCGAGGATCATGGCGAAGGCGATGATCGGAGCGACGTAGACCAGCAGACCGACGGCGGGCCAGATGCCCGTGCTCATGTCGGCGCCCGACGACGAGGCGATCATGATCGCGAAGAAGCTGACGATCGAGAGCACGAGGAGGCCCAGCGACATGAACGCCAGAATGCGGTCGATCCGGCGGACGGGGACGTCTTCACCGGGCGTGTTCGTACTCATCCGCTTCAGCCTAGTGGCTGTGCCCCGCGACGCGGACGAGGCGACGGTGGTGCCGTAGGCTGGGGGGCAGGGATCTGCGTATCTCTATTCCGTCATGCCCGCCGTCCATCCGGCGCCGTACACAGCGAGGTTTCGATGCCCACCGGCAAGGTCAGGTTCTACGACGAGGAGAAGGGGTTCGGCTTCATCGCCACCGATGACGGCCAGGACGTCTTCCTACACGCCACCGCCCTTCCCACGGGCACCCCGGCGCCCAAGGCCGGCACGCGCCTCGAGTTCGGCGTCGCCGACGGCAAGCGCGGACTCCAGGCTCTGTCGGTGCGCGTGCTCGAGGCTCCGGTCAGCCTCGCTAAGCGCGCGCGCAAGCCCGCCGACGACATGGCGATCATCATCGAAGACCTCGTCAAGCTGCTCGACGGCACCGCCGACGACCTGCGCCGGGGGCGTTACCCCAGTGGCGCGCAGGCCAAGAAGGTGGCGGCCGTGCTGCGCAAGGTGGCGGATGAACTCGACGCCTGAGTCCGACCCGACGCCCGACGTCGACGCGTCGCCGGTCGGCGACGCGCCCTCGGACGCACCCCAGACCGACGGGAACGTCGCGACCGAGGCCTCGCCCGAGACGGATGCGGTGACGGATGCCGCGGCCGAGGTCGCTGCTGAGCCCGAGGTCGCCGCTGAGCCCGAGGCCGAGGAGCCTGAGGCCGATGTGGTCGAGACCGAGGCGGCTGAGGCGGTCGACGCCGAGGCGACCGAGGTCGTCATCCCGGATCCCGACCCGGCCCTGCTCGAGGCGCACGACCTGGCGCTCGCCGCCCTGCGCGAGATCACGCCGGCCACGACCATCGGCGACGCCGCGGACTACCGCGTGGAGCCCGACGGCGTCGTGTCGCTGCGCTTCCACAACCGGCTCGCGGGATACCCCGGGTGGTTGTGGACGGTGAGCCTCGCGCGGGTCGAGGACGCCGAGCCGACGGTGCTCGAGGTCGAGCTGCTTCCCGGTGACGGTGCGCTCCTCGCTCCGGACTGGGTGCCGTGGGCCGTGCGTCTCGCCGAGTACCAGGCGGCCCAGGTCGCGCTCGCGGAGGCACCGCACGCGGCCGACGAGTCGGCCCAGGATGCGGACGACGCCGACGACCTCGACGACGTCGACGACCTCGATGCGGCCGACTTCGACGACGACGGCTCGCCGATCCTGCACGCCGGCGACCTCGACGGCGTCGACATCGACGAGCTCGACGAGGATGCGGACGACGACTCGGACGACGAAGACGAGGACGACGAAGACGACTCGGACGAGGACGACGACACGGACGAGGACGACTCGGACGACGAAGACGAGTCCGACGAAGACGAGTCCGACGAGGACGACGACGCGAAGGAGTGACTCGGCGCGCCGCCGCCCCCGCGGGTCAAGGGGTGAGCGCCGCCGCGGTCAGCAGCTCGACTGCGCTCTCGGCGTCGCCGGCCGAGACCGTGAAGCTTGCGCTGAGCAGCGTCTCGTCGCGTGACGACGGGCCCACCAGCAGCTCGAACTCCCCGGCCTCGACGACCCGGTTGCCCTGGGCGTCGACGATCGTGCAGTCGGCGACCGCGATCGCGAGCTCGACCGTCGCCTGCGCGCCCTGCTCGACGTCGACGACGGTGAACCCCTTGAGCTCCTTGTCGGCCCAGCTGACCGACGTCACGCTGTCCCGAACGTAGGCCTGCACGACCTCGCGCGCGGGCCGCGACCCGGTGTTGCGCACCGTCACCGTCGCGCGCACCGTGTCGGCCTCACCCAGCACCGGCTCCGCGATCCGCAGGTCGGAGTACTCGACGCGCGTGTACGACAGGCCGTCGCCGAACGCGTGCGCAGGAGCCTGCGTCAGGTCGGCGTACCGCGATCCGTGCTGTCCGCGCACCTGGTTGTAGTACGTCGGCTGCTGGCCGACGTGGCGGGCGAACGAGATCGGCAGGCGGCCGGAGGGCTCGATGAGACCCAGCAGCAGCTCGGCGATCGCCCGACCGCCCTGCATGCCCGGATTGGCGGTCCACACCAGGGCCGCGGCATCCGTCACCGACTGCGGAAGCACGAGCGGCTTCGACGCGAGCAGCACCACGATCAGGGGCGTGCCGGTCGCCGCCAGCGCCTCGAGGAGCGCATTCTGGCCGCCGAGCAGCTCAAGGGTCGCCGTGGACCGCCCTTCGCCCACGAGCTCGACCCGGTCGCCCACGACGGCGACCACGTAGTCCGCGTCAGCGGCAGCGGCGACGGCCTCGGCGATGAGCGCGGCGTCGGGGGCGACGGGCACCACGATCTGCGGGCGCGGCTGGCCGTCGGGGAAGAAGGCGCCTTCCGGATCCTCCTCGAGGGTGAGGATGTCGGCGCCGCGCGCGTGCGCGATGTCCCAGGTCGACGGCGCATGCGCTCGCAGCCCGTCGAGCACCGTCGTGATGAGCTCGCGCGGCTGGCCGTCGGGCAACCAGTCGACCTGGCCCGACGATCCTGCCCAGTCGCCGAGCTGCGTCTGCGCGTCGTCGGCGAGCGGCCCGACCACCGCGATGCGGCGAGGCGTGCCATCGTCGCCCAACGGGAGCGTGCCGTCGTTCTGCAGCAGCACGAGCGAGCGCCGCGCGGTCTCGAGGTTGAGGGCGACGTGCTCGGGACGGCCGATCACGGTCTCGATGCGCTCGGCGTCGGGAAGCCGCGGGTTCTCGAACAGTCCGAACTCGAACTTCAGGCGCAGGATGCGCGACACCGCACGATCGAGGTCGCGCTCGGCCATCAGGCCGCGCTCGATCGCCAGCAGTGCACCGTGGAAGAAGCCCGGCGTGGTCATGACCATGTCGTTGCCGGCCTTGACCGCCGCGGCGGCGGCGTGCGCGTAGTCGGGCTGCACCTTCTGCTCCCACACCATGCGTCCGACGTTGTCCCAATCGGTGATGAGGGTGCCCGTGTAGCCCCACTCGCCGCGCAGCACGTCGTTGAGCAGCCAGTCGTTGACGGTGATCGGCACGCCGTCGGTCGTCTGATAGCCGAGCATGAAGGTGCGGCATCCCTCCTTCGCCACTCTCTCGAACGGCGGGAGGAACCACGACCGCAGCTTGCGCCGCGAGATGTCGGCCTCGCTCGCGTCGCGGCCGCCCTGGGTCTCGGAGTAGCCGGCGAAGTGCTTGGCCGTCGCGAGGATCGCGTCCGGGTCGCCGAGCCCGCCGCCCTGGTAACCGCGCACCATCGCCGAGGCGAGCTCGCCGATCAGGTACGGGTCCTCGCCGAACGTCTCGTCGATGCGGCCCCAGCGGAGGTCGCGCGCGATGCACAGCACGGGAGAGAAGGTCCAGTGGATGCCGGTGGCCGCCACCTCGGCGGCGGTCGCACGTGCGACCTGCTCGACGAGCGCGGCATCCCACGTCGCCGCCATGCCCAGCTGCGTCGGGAAGACGGTGCCGCCCTCCCAGAACGCGTGGCCGTGGATGCAGTCCTCGCCGACGAGCAGCGGGATCCGCAGGCGCGTCTGGAGCGTCAGGTCCCGCGCACGCAGCACCCGGGCGGGCGAGGCGTGCAGGATCGAGCCGGCGTGCATCCGCAGGATCTGGTCGTCGAGGTCCTCGCGGGCGTCGAGCTGCAGCATCTGCCCGACCTTCTCCTCGAGGGTCATGCGGCCCAGCAGGTCGGCGATCCGCTCCTCGACCGGGAGCTCGGGGTCGAGGTAGGGGGCGTCGTAGGTCACTGATTCTCCTGTCGGGATGTCTCGGGCGCGGTGCGGACGGCCGTGACGGTGTCGTTGACGTTCATGCCCTTCTTCTTGAGGGCGCGGGCGCGCTCGCCGGCCGACCGGAGACGCGGGTTGACGTACTCGTCGATGCCGAAGTTGATGAGCGAGAGCGCGACGCCGATGGCGGCGATGCACAGGCCCGGAGGCAGGAACCACCACCACTGGCCCTGGCGGAACGCGCCCTGAGCGCTCGCCCAGTTGAGGATCGTGCCCCAGTTGTACGTCGTCACCGGGATGATGCCGATGTACGACAGCGTGGTGAGGCCGATGATCGCGGCGGTCACCGTGCCCACGAAGCTCGCGGCGATGAGCGCCATGAGGTTCGGCAGCATCTCGACGGTGATGATGCGGCGCAGCGGCTCGCCGTTGGCGCGGGCAGCCTGCACGAAGTCGCGGCTGCGCAGCGACATCGTCTGCGCGCGGAGCACGCGGGCGCCCCACGCCCAGCCGATGAGACCCAGAACGGTCGCGATCAGGATCAGGGGCGGGTCTTCGACGATGGTCGCGACGATGATGATGAGCGGGATGCCGGGGATGACGAGGAACACGTTGGTCAGCGCCGACAGGCCCTCGCTGCGCCATCCCCGCAGGTAGCCCGACATCACGCCGATCACGATCGCGATGACGGTGGCGATGATCGCGGCGAGGAAGCCCACGACGATGACGCCGCGCGTGCCGTGGATGACCTGGCTCAGCACGTCCTCGCCGATGTGGGTCGTGCCCAGCCAGTGCGCGGCCGACGGTGGCTGGAAGCGCGCCGTGTTGTCCACCTTGGTCGGCGAGTACGGGGCGAGCACGTCGGCGAAGATCGCGACGAGTACGAAGAACCCGAGGATCGCGAGGCCGGTGACCGACTTCCGGTTGCGGAACATCGCGAAGGCCGACCCCAGCTTCGACCAGAAGGTCGGCTTCCTGCGCGCGGTGGCGCCGTTTCCGGGGGAGGGCGTGCGCACGGTGGCGGTCGCGGGCGTGTGCGCCGGGCGCCGTGCGGTGCTCTCGTCGACGATGGTCGTGTCCATGCTCAGGCCTCCGTCTGGCGCGTGCGCGGGTCGAGGAATGCGTAGGCGACGTCGGCCAGGAGGTTGGCCAGCAGCACCGAGATCGTCAGCACGAGGAACACTCCCTGCATGAGGGCGTAGTCCTTGGCGTTCGTGGCGTCGAGCAGCAGCTTCCCGACGCCGGGGTAGCTGAACACCACCTCCATCACGATGGTGCCGCCGACGATGAACCCGAGCGCGAGCGCGAAGCTCTGGATCTGCGGCAGCACCGCATTGCGCGCGGCGTAGCGCCAGAGCACTCGGTCGTTCGGCATGCCCTTGGCCTGCGCGACCATGACGTAGTCCTCGTCGAGGACCGTCAGCATCATATTGCGCATGCCGAGCATCCATCCGCCGATCGAGGCGATGATGATCGTCGCCGCCGGGAGGAAGCCGTGATGCACCACGTCGCCGATGAACTCCCACGACCATTCCGGCGTGACGCCGACGCCGTAGGCCTTGCCGATGGGGAACCAGCCGAGCGTCACCGAGAACACCGAGATCGCGACGAGTCCGAGCCAGAAGTAGGGGATCGTGCTCAGGAACGTCGTGATCGGGATGAGCGAGTCGAGCCGGCTGCCGCGGCGCCAGCCGACGATCGCGCCGCCGATGGTGCCGATCGCGAAGGCGATGAGGGTGGCGAAGCCGACGAGGCCGACGGTCCAGATGAGCGACTGGCCGACCACCTCGGTCACCGGGCGCATGCCGTGCAGCAGCGAGATGCCGAGGTCGCCGCGCAGCAGCAGACCCCAGTAGTCGACGTACTGCTGCCAGAGCGACGTGTCGGTGTCGAGACCGAGCAGCGAGCGCAGCGCCTCGGCGGCTTCGGGCGAGACGTTCCGGTTGCGGGCGAGATACGCGTCCACCGCGTCGCCCTTCATCAGGCGCGGCAGGAAGAAGTTGATCGTGATGGCCGCCCACAGCGTGAACAGATAGAACAGCGCGCGGTTGCCGAGGAACCGCCACGGGATGCGGGCGCGAGCCTTGACCGCGCCGGTCGCCGTGGTGCCGGCTTCGATCGCGTCGAAGCCCGGCGTCGGGAGCTGGGGAGCGACGGCGCTCACTTGTGACCTCCGAGGATGCCGGTTGCGTGCGCGAAGTAGGAGTCGGGATCGGGGGATGCCGCGCGCAGCTCTTGGGTGTACGGGTTCTGGGGGCGCAGGATCACGTCGTCGGCGGGGCCGCGCTCGACGACCCTGCCCTGGTTGAGCACGAGGATCTCGTCGCTGAAGTGCCGCGCGGTGGCGAGGTCGTGCGTGATGTACAGCACGCCCAGACCCTCCTCACGCTGCAGATCGGCCAGCAGGTTGAGCACGCCGAGGCGGATCGACACGTCGAGCATCGAGACGGGCTCGTCGGCGACGAGCAGCCGGGGACGGGATGCCAGCGCCCGGGCGATCGCGACGCGCTGGCGCTGACCTCCCGACAGCTCGTGGGGCCGGCGGTCGATGACCGCGTCGGCGTCGAGGCGCACGCGGCCGAGCAGCCGCCGCACCTCGTCGTCGAGCTGGTCGGTGGGCACGACCTCGTCGAGCTGGAGCGGACGCTGGATGGCGTAGCGGATCGAGTGGTACGGGTTGAGCGATGCGAACGGGTCCTGGAACACCATGCGCAGCTGCTGCCGGTAGGCGCGCAGCCCCTTGCCGCGGCGGGGGATCGGCTGACCGTCGAGCCGCACTTCGCCGCTCGTGGGTGTCTCGAGCTGCGTGAGGATCTTCGCGATCGTGGACTTGCCGCTGCCGGACTGGCCGACGAGGCCGATGGTCTGGCCCGAGCTCAGCGTGAAGCTCACGTCGTCGAGCGCCTTCATCTGACCGGCGCCGCGCACCGAGTACACCTTGGTGACGGAATCGAACTCGAGGACGGTCATCGCAGGACCACCCCCCTCTCTCCGGTGAGGCGCGGGAACGAGGCGAGCAGCGTGCGCGTGTAGTCGTCCTGCGGGTCGGTCCAGATGCGCTCGGCGGTGTCGAGCTCGATGATCTCGCCGTCGCGCATGATTGCGATGCGGTCGCTGATCTCGAGGAGCAGCGGAAGGTCGTGGGTGATGAAGATCACCGAGAACCCGAACTCGTGGCGCAGATGCGAGATCTGCCGCAGGATCTCGCGTTGGACGAGCACGTCGAGGGCGGTCGTGGGCTCGTCCATCACCATGAGCTGCGGCCGCAGCGCGAGCGCCATGGCGATCATGACGCGCTGGCGCATGCCGCCCGACAGCTCGTGCGGGTACGAGCGATAGCGCTGCGCGCCGACCTTGACGATCTCGAGCAGCTCGACGACGGCGGCGCGGCGCTCGCCGCGCGACAGGTCGGGGCGGTGGACCTCGAAGACGTCCTCGAGCTGCGCGCCGATGGTGGCGACGGGGTTCAGCGAGTTCATCGCCCCCTGGAAGACCATCGAGACCTTGTCCCACCGGAAGCGGCGCATCTGCTCGGGCTCGAGGCCGTTGATGTCGACGTCTTCGCCGGACGCGTCGTGGAAGACGACGGAGCCGCTCGTGATGACGGCCGGCGGCTTGAGCAGGCGCTGGATGCCGTAGGCGAGTGTGGTCTTGCCGCACCCGCTCTCGCCGGCGAGTCCGAGGATCTCCCCGCGCTCGAGCTCGAGGGTGACGTTCTTGACCGCGCGCACGGGGGGATCGACGTCGTAGACGACCGAGAAGTCGTCGACGGAGAGCAGCGAATCTCTCATGGGGCTGGTTCGCTTTCGTGAAGGCAGGCGTGGAGGGGCGGACGGATGCCGCGGGGCAGCAGTGCCCTTTCAGGGCGGACGGATGCCGCAGCAGCAGTGCTGTCTCAGGGCGGGACGGATGCCGCAGCATCCGTCCGCCCTGAGGATCAGCCGGCGGGCTGCAGCTGCGTCAGGATCTGCACGATCGCGGGCTGCGTCGGGTCGGCCGAGGCGTACTGGTCGTCCTCCGACGGCCAGCCGACGTAGTTGCGCGTGTTGAACTCGCCCAGGAGCGGGTGTGCGCCGAGCGGGATGGCCGGCACGTTCTCGACGAACGCCGTCTGCATCACCGCGAGAGCGGCCTCACGGTCGGCGTCCGACGCGGCGTTGGCGTACGTGTTGAGCGCCTCGGTGACCGTCGGGTCGTCGAAGCGGCCGAAGTTGAAGGCCGCCTTGCCGTCGACGATCCACTTCGGGTCCATGGTCGACGTGTAGAGGCCGTAGGCGTTGCCGGTGTCCTCGAGCCAGTGGATGATCGCCTGGAAAGTGCCCTCCTGGCGCGCAGCATCCCATCCGCCCCAATCGGGCTGGTCGACCTTGACCTCGATGCCGAGGCCCTCCTTGAGCTCCTCGGCGATGAGCGCCTGCTCGGTGTTCCAGTCGCTCCAGCCCGCGGGGACCGAGATCGAGAAGGTGACCGCTTCGCCGTCCGGGTCGATGAGCGTCTCGCCGTCCCACGTGTAGCCGGCGTCGGTGAGGATCTCGCGCGCCTTGTCGACGTCGACCGAGTAGTTCTGGCCCTGGTACTCGGGAATGACCTCGTCCTCGAGCAGTGCGCCGAGACCGGTGACGCTCCAGACCGCCTCGCTCGCCCCCTCACGGGCGATGTCGACGTACGCCTGACGGTCGATCGTCCAGGCGAGCGCCTGGCGCAGCGCCGGGTCGTTGAACGGCTTCGTCTGCAGGTTCATGAACAGCGTGCCCGCACCCGCGGTGGGGGAGACCAGGAACTTGTTGTCGGGGTCGGCCGACAGGTAGCTGTCCTGGATCTGGGGGATGAAGGCCTGCGCCCAGTCGGCCTCACCGGTCGCCAGCGCGGTGGTGAGCGCCGCATTGTCGCCGTACGAGACGTAGTGCAGCTCGGGCACCGCCAGCTCGCCGCCCCAGTAGTCGGGGTTCGCGGCGAGGGTGACCGACTCGGTCGTCCACGAGTCGAGCACGTACGGGCCGGTGCCGACCGCCTGGCCCTCGCCGGTGACGGGGTCGGTGTTCGGGTCTTCGATGTCCTTCCAGATGTGCTCGGGCACGATCTGGAAGTGGAGGACGCGGCCCTGCTGGGTGAACTTCGAGCTGTTGAAGTCGATGGTGACGGTGCTGCCGTCCACACTGACGCTCTTGAGGTCGAGGGCGTTGGTGTCGTTGAGCTTGCCCTCGAGCACCTGGTTGAAGGAGAACGCGATGTCGTCGGCGGTGAACTCCTCGCCGTCGCTCCAGGTCACTCCTTCGCGGGCCACCGCGGTCAGCTGCGTGTAGTCCTCGTTCCACTCGACCGATTCGGCGAGCCAGGGCGTCGTGCCGAGGTCGCCGGTCGGGTTGACGAGCGCGAGCGACTCGAAGATGACCTTGCCGTAGCCGTACTTCGAGGCGGACGAGTCGCCCAGATACGGGTTGTTCGACTCGGTGGTGATGGCGCCGTCGGGCTTGGCGATCGTGAGCGCCGCACCGGGTTCGTTGTCGCCGGAGTCCGTGCTGCCGGCCGCGCAGCCGGTCAGCACGAGCGCTGCTGCCATGCCGACGGCGACGAGGGAGGACTTAAGCCTCATTGCTTCTCCTTCGTGAGATGACGTCGGCGTGCTCACGAGGAGACCGCGACGTCGCGGGGGTGATTGCGCGACTAACTTACAATCAAGTAAGTAACTATTGCAACCGTGTCGGCAACCGAGCTCCCACGCCTCGTGCGTAGACTCTTGATCCGCCGGATGACGAGGGGCGGGAGCCAGTGACCGAGCAGCGCAGACAGCCGCGTTCGCGACCCGAGACCCTTGCGCGCCGGCGCGACATCCTCGACGCCGCGACCGAGATCTTCGGGGCGAAGGGCTTCACCGGCGGCACTCTTCAGGAGATCGCCGACCAGGTCGGCATGACCCACGCCGGCATCCTCCATCACTTCGGCTCGAAGGACGCCCTGCTCCTCCAGGTGCTGCAGCACCGTGACGAGACCGACGTCGCCGACCTCGAGGAGCAGCACATCCCCGACGGGATGGACCTGTTCCGCCACCTCGTGCGCACCGCGTTCGCGAACGCCGAGCGACCCGGCATCGTGCAGGCCTACGCCGTGCTGTCGGCCGAGTCCGTCACCGACGGTCACCCGGGCCGCGAGTTCTTCCAGAAGCGGTACCAGACCCTGCGGGGCGAAGTCGCGGCGGCGTTCGCCCTGGTGTGCGCCGAACGCGGCATCCGCGAACCCGAGACCGTCGCCTATGCGTCGACGGCCATCCTCGCCGTCATGGACGGCCTCCAGGTGCAGTGGCTGCTCGACCCGACAGCGCTCGACCTGGGCCGTGCGTCGGAGTTCGCGATCGAGGCGATCGTGGCCTCGGTGCTCGACCCCGTGCCCTCACCGCTCGCCTGACGCAGTCCTCAGAGGTGCTCGATCGTGTAGTCGATCGCCTTGATCAGCTGGCGCACGTCGTCGGGGTCGATCGCCACGAACGTCGCGACGCGCAGCTGGTTGCGGCCGAGCTTGCGGTACGGCTCGGTGTCGACGATGCCGTTGGCGCGCAGGCTCTTCGCGACGGCCGCGGCGTCGATGCTGTCGTCGAAGTCGATCGTAGCGACGACGGGGGAGCGGTCGGCGGGATCGGTCACGAACGGAGTCGCGACAGCGGATGCCTCGGCCCACGCGTACAGCTCGTTCGACGACTCGCGCGTGCGGGCGTCGGCCCACTGCAGTCCGCCGCTGTCGCGGATCCAGTCGAGCTGCTGGTCGAGCAGGAACAGCGTCGCGAGCGCCGGCGTGTTGAGCGTCTGGTTGAGGCGGGAGTTGTCGAGCGCGTTCTTGAGGCTCAGGAACTCGGGGATGTAGCGGCCCGACGCGGCGATGCGCTCGATGCGCTCGATCGCGGCCGGGGAGACGAGCGCGAACCACAGCCCGCCGTCCGATCCGAGGTTCTTCTGCGGGGCGAAGTAGTAGACGTCGGCCTGGGAGGCGGAGAAGTCGATGCCGCCCGCGGCGCTGGTGGCGTCGATCACAGTGAGCGCCCCGTCGTCGCCCGTCACCCGCTCGACCGGCGCCGAGACGCCGGTGGACGTCTCGTTGTGCGGCCACGCGTACACGTCGACTCCCTCGACCGCCTCGGCGGCGGTGCGGGTGCCGGCGGCGACCTCGCGCACGTCGGGGGCCTCCAGCCACGGGGCCTTCGCGGCCTTCGCGAACTTCCCGCCGAATTCGCCGAACACGAGGTTCTGGCTGCGCTTCTCGATGAGCCCGAAGGTCGCGGCATCCCAGAATGCCGTCGAACCGCCGTTGCCGAGGATCACCTCGTAGCCCGCGGGGAGCCGGAACAGCTCGGCGAGGCCGGCGCGCACCTGACCCACGAGGTTCTTCACGGGAGCCTGGCGGTGCGACGTGCCCATCAGGGCACCGCCCGGGCCGGCGAGGGCCGCGAGATGGGCCGGGTGGATCTTCGACGGACCGCAGCCGAAGCGTCCGTCGGCGGGCAGGATCTCACGGGGGAGCACGACGTGGGCCATGGGTCGATTCTAGGTCGGCGGCCTTCCCGGCCGTGGCCGCATGACAGGCCGTGACGGCCCCCGCCGAGCGCCCCGGTGTCCGGCCGCCAAGATAGGGTGGCCTTACCCGTCTTCTTCCGACTCGAGGACCCTCGCGACATGACAGATCTCATCGACACCACCGAGATGTACCTGCGCACGATCCTCGAACTCGAGGAGGAGAACATCGTTCCCCTGCGGGCCCGCATCTCCGAGCGGCTCGGCCACTCCGGGCCCACGGTGTCGCAGACGGTCGGTCGCATGGAGCGCGACGGTCTCGTCGTGGTCTCCGAAGACCGCAGCCTCGAGCTCACCGACGCCGGCCGGCAGAAGGCCGTTGACGTCATGCGCAAGCATCGCCTCGCCGAGCGCCTCCTCTCCGACGTCATCGGCCTCGACTGGGCCTACGTCCACGAAGAGGCGTGCCGGTGGGAGCACGTCATGAGCGAGCAGGTCGAGCGTCGCCTCGTCGAGCTGCTGGGTCACCCCACCGAGTCGCCGTACGGCAACCCGATCCCCGGCCTCGACCAGCTCGGCGACGTGCCCGCGACCGGGTTCGAGCAGGGCGTGGTGGGTCTCGTGCGCCGCCTCAACGATGCGGGCGCGCCCATCTCGGGCACGGTCCGGCGCCTCGCCGAGCCCGCCCAGGTCGACCCCGAGCTGCTCCAGCAGCTGAAGGCCGCCGGCGTGCTCCCGGGTGCCACCGGCGACTACCAGTACAGCGAGGGCTACGTGCTCGTGCAGATGCACGGCAGCGACGAGGGCCTCGAGCTCCCGGTCGAGGTCGCGTCGCACATCTTCCTCGTCGACGACCGCCGCTGAGTTCCCGGAGTTTCTGCGGGACGGGTCCCCGTAATTCCGCGGGAAGACGGAGAGCGGATGCCGCATCCCGGCGGTTGCTGACGGACCGGTCAGCGAACTGCCAGGCGCTGAGCGTGACAGATTCGTTACCTTCGGGTAGCCTCGAACGGTCCACTAGGCGAGAAGCCCGCCGACGGATCCCGCGTAGATTGCCTCTCTGGCTCGTCGTCCACGCGGTGTAGCCCGCATATCGTGCCCCGACATCGAATGCCGACGAGCCAGCGCCACCGGCGCGGAGGCGCCGGAGGACAGTTTGGCTGAACAGAACGATTCGCTCGCGAACGAGCCCGAGAACGACGCGACGAGTCTGACCCGTCGCACGCGCGCGCGCCGACCGGTCGGCCGTCGCCCTCAGGCCGTCGCGAAGGTCGCCCCGACCGCTGCCGCGGCCCGACCCGCGTCGGCGCCCAAGGGCCCGAACCGTGTGGCCAAGCCGCTGAAGAGCCTGGTGATCCTGAGCATGGTCGGTGGACTCATCGCCACCGTCGCGCTCCCGGCCTTCGGCGCCGCCCTTCCCGTGGAAGAGGCCAAGACGATCCAGCAGCTCGCGATCGACGACGCCCAGTCGCTCGTCATCGCGTCGGATGCGACATCCACCCAGATCAGCCGCGACAGCTACTCGGCCACCACCGCCGAGGAGATCGCCAAGAAGAAAGCCGAAGAGGCCGCCGCCGAGCGCGCCCGCCAGGCCGCCAAGGTCGCGGCGTCGCAGGCCCGGGTCCAGGTCGACCTCAGCATGGTCGCCGCCGGATCGGGCGCCGTCCGCTGGCCGCTCGCGAACTACACCCTCGGCCAGGGCTTCGGCACCCGTGGCGGCGCGCACATGGGCGTCGACATGCTCGCTCCCGCAGGCACTCCGATCTTCGCTGCCGCCGCCGGTGTCGTGAAGGTCTCGCAGGAGAGCTATGGCGGCTACGGCGTCGCGGTCACGATCGATCACGTCATCAACGGGCAGCGCGTCGGCACGCTCTACGGGCACATGATCTACGGCAGCCGCCAGGTCGTCCCCGGTCAGACCGTCCAGGCCGGCCAGGTCATCGGCCTCGTCGGCAGCACGGGCCGCTCGACCGCGAACCACCTGCACTTCGAGACCTACATCAACGGCTCGAACGTCGACCCGTACGCCTGGCTGCAGCAGAACGCCGGCTGACCGGCTCGCACGCGGACTCACCGATCCCCCCGGCGTCACGGCGCCGGGGGGATCGTCCGTTCGCCGACACGCCACGCGGCGTTCATCCCGCGACTCGGCCCCCGTCGTGCGTGCGTGCGTTAGCCTGAAACCCGACGCTGAGAGAAGCGGAGGGAGCCGATGGGCATCACACCACGCATTCGAACCACGGATGCGCTCGGACGCCTCGTCCTTCGGCATTGCACGAGCGGATGCCACGGCCAGACCGTGGCGCCATGGCGCTGTCTATAAGACAGCGCCTTTTTTCATGCCCCTGCGCCCCTCGATCGTCACCGGAAAGTCGAATACCGAGAAGCCGTCCCGGCCATTCGAGAGGATGATCAATGCGCACTCTGGTGCTGAACGCGGGCTATGAGCCGCTCGCCGTGGTGTCGTTCAAACGGGCCCTCGTGCTCGTGATGAACGAGAAGGCCACTGTCATCGAGCACACCGATGGGGATCCGGTGTGGGGGACCCGACGAGCGTACGACCGTCCGGCGGTGATCATCCTGACGAGATATGTCCGGGTGCCCGGCGGGCGGCGGGTGCCGGTGACGCGGCGGGGAGTGCTGCGCCGCGATTCGCACCGGTGCGCCTACTGCGGAGCATCGGCGTCGACGATCGACCACGTGCTGCCGCGGTCGCGCGGGGGAGGCGACTCCTGGGAGAACCTCGTCGCGTGCTGCCTGCGCTGCAACAACCTCAAAGGCGATCGCACGCCGCAGGAGATGCACTGGGAGCTGCGCTTCACACCCCACCCGCCGCGGGGCGGGCAGTGGACGGTCCGCGGCACGGAGCGCACTGATCCGCGGTGGGAGCCGTACCTCGCGCTCGCTGCGTGACCGCATCCCGGCGGCCCGGTGAGCTGGCGCACCGGCTGTGTGCCGTGCCTGCCTGAGTGATTGGCAGATGTCGGCGGTTAGAGTTATCTTCGATTCCTGAGATTGAGAACATAGAACATCTGTTCTAGTCTGTGGGAATGAGGGCGACCGTGCAACTCACGGCGGTGCACGCGCAAGAGCAGGCCCCAACGGGGCCGCAGAGCGAGGTGGCACGACTCCGCGCTCAGCTCGAGCGGGTGCAGGGGCGCAAGCTCGACGCTCCGGTGCTGCCGGTCCATCCCGCACTCGCCTCGCTGCTTCCCGGCGGGGGTCTGCGGCCGGGGTCGGCGTACTCGCTTCCACGGTCCACCTCGCTGCTGCTCGCGCTGCTGTCGCAGCCGTCGCAATCGGGGTCGTGGTGTGCGGCGGTGGGCATGCCGCGGCTCGGTGCCGAGGCCGCCGAGGGGCTCGGGGTCGATCTCTCGCGCCTCGTGCTCATCCCCGATCCCGGCGCCCGGTGGCTCACCGTCACGGCGACCATCGCCGAGGTCCTCCCCGTCGTGGCGGTGCGTCCGGCCGGCCGGGCCGCCGACGGCGAGATCGCGCGCCTGGCCGCCCGCCTGCGCGATCGAGGTGCCGTGCTGCTCGTGCAGGGGCCGTGGCCGCAGGCCGAGGCCGTGCTCGAGATCGCCGACCCCGCATGGACGGGGCTGGGTCGTGGCCACGGCTACCTCGCCACGCGCGAGCTGACCGTCACGTCGTCGAGCAGGCGGTGGCCGCGATCGCGCCGGGCGAGGGTGATGCTTCCGGATGCCTCGGGCCAGGTGTCCGTCGCACCCGAGACGATGCGCGGTGTCGAGCCGCTGCGGTCGGGCGACGAGCTGCGGTCCGATGAGCGGTTCGTCCCCCTCGAAGCGAGGGCGGTGGGCTGACATGGCGGTGTCGTCTCCCGTGCGCAGCCTCGTGCTGTGGTTCCCCGACTGGCCCGTCACCGCGCTGACCCGCGACGGCGGCGGCCTCGCCGGCGGCGTGCCCCTCGATCCCCGGCGCGCGGTCGCAGTGGTGGAGCGCAACCTCGTCGTGGCCTGCTCGGCGTCGGCGCGCGCCGAGGGGGTGCGCCGCGGGCAGCGCCGGCGCGACGCGCAGGCGCGGTGCCCGGGGCTCACCGTCGTGCCGGCCGATCCGACGCGCGACCACAGGGCCTTCGCGCCGCTTGTCTCGCGCATCGAGGAGCGCGCTCCGGGTGTGCAGCTGGTGCGTCCCGGACTGTGCGCGCTGCGTGCTCGTGGACCGGCGCGCTACTACGGCGGCGAGATCGAGGCGGCGCGCGTGCTGGTCGACGAGATGCACGGGCTCGGGCTCGGCGACGTCCGTGCGGGTATCGCCGATGGCCCGTTCACGGCCGAGCAGGCCGCGCAGGCGGGGGCGAGCGCGGCCGAGCCGATCTTCTCCGTGCCGGCAGGCGGTGCCGCCGGGTTCCTGGCGCCTTTGTCGGTGGCGGTGCTCGACGCCTCCTCGCTCGGGGCCGGTCCACCCGCGTCGTCGGCCGCGGCGTCGGCCGACCTGGTCGGGCTGCTGGCTCGCCTCGGAGTGCAGACGCTCGGTGAGTTCGCGGCGATGCCCCCCGATCGCGTGCGCGAGCGGTTCGGGGAACGCGGCATCCGTCTTCACTCTCTGTCGGGCGGTCTCGACTCGCGCCCCGTCGAACCCCGCACGCCGCCGCCCGAGCTCCACCGTGAGATCGCGTTCGAGCCGCCGCTCGAGATCGCCGACCAGGTCGCGTTCGGCATGCGCGTCACCGCCGACGACTTCATCGCCGGTCTCGGCGCGATCGACCTCGTGTGTACCGAGCTGCGGGTCGAGCTCGTCGGCGATCGGGGCGAGCGCAGTGATCGGGTCTGGCTGCATCCGGGGTCGTTCGACGCCGCGGCGGTGGTCGATCGCGTGCGGTGGCAGCTGGCCGAAGACGTCGGCAAGCCCGGCGAAGGCGGGACCGAGGGCGGACTCCTGCGCAGCGGCGTCGCGCTGGTGCGCATCTCGCCCGAGGCGGTGGATGCGGCATCCCATCACGCCCCCGCGATCTTCGGGGGCGGGCCCGAGGAGCGCGTGCACCACGCCCTGTCGCGCGTGCAGGCGATGCTCGGGCACCGGGGCGTGCTCACGCCCGAGATCGGCGGCGGTCGATGGCTGGTCGAGCGGCAGGTGCTCGTGCCCTGGGGTGACCGGCATGCCACCGGCAAGGACGGCATCGCGGCGCAGCGCGCCCGGCCGTGGCCGGGCAGTCTTCCCGACCCGCTGCCCACGACGGTGTTCGCCGAGCCGGTGCCGGTCGACGTGCGCGCGCTCGGCGGCGAGACGATCGACGTCGACGAGCGGGGCGCCGTGTCGGCTGTGCCGGCGGTGCTGGTCGAGAGCGGACGCCGCCGGGTGATCGAGGCGTGGGCGGGGCCGTGGCCGGTCGTCGAGCGCACGTGGGATCCGATGCGCGCCCGGCGGGCGCACCGGTTCCAGGTGGTCGACGCCGACGGCGCGGCCTGGCTGCTGGTGTGCGAGGGCGACGTCTGGACCGCGGAGGCCTCCTATGACTGAGCCCCGACCGTGGAGCGCGCGCCGGTCATCGAAACGCCCTACCCTGACGACGACGGCCGGTGATCCCTGATGGGCTTCAACAACCCTTCCGTCCCGTGGTCCGAGATCGAGCGCGTGCTCAGCGACCGTCGGCGCCCCACCGGACGCCCGGCGGGTGCCGACGGCGGCGACAGCCCGGCGTGGTCGCACAAGCGCGGACCCTACGTCGCCCCCGGCATCGAGCGTCCGGCCGAGGCCATCCCGTACGCCGAGCTGCACGCGCACTCGTCGTTCTCGTTCCTCGATGGGGCGTCGTCTCCCGAAGAGCTCGCCGAGGAGGCCGAGCGCCTGGGTCTGCATGCCCTAGCGATCACCGACCACGACGGGTTCTACGGCATCGTGCGCTTCGCCGAGGCGGCCGAGTCGCTGCAGCTGAAGACGGTGTTCGGCGCCGAACTGTCGCTCGAGCTGCCCAAGCCCCAGAACGGTGAGCCCGATCCCGTCGGATCGCATCTGCTTATACTCGCGCGGGGCGAGGAGGGCTATCACCGGCTCGCGGGCGCCATCACCCACGCGCAGCTTCAGGGGATGGAAAAAGGTAGACCGAGCTACGACCTCGACGAGCTCGCCGCGCAGGCGGGCGGCGAGTGGGCCGTGCTCACCGGTTGCCGCAAGGGTGCGGTGCGTCGCGCGCTCGCCGAGGGAGGAGCGGATGCCGCGAGCCGCGAGCTCGATCTGCTCGTGCGTCTCTTCGGGCGCGACGCCGTGCACGTCGAGCTGATCGACCACGGCAACCCGCTCGACACGCGCGACAACGACATCCTCGCCGGGCTCGCGCGCGAGCGCGGACTTCCGCTGCTCGCGACGAACAACGTGCACTACGCGGTGCCCCAGCGCCAGCTGCTCGCCGCCGCGGTCGCCGCAGTGCGCGCCAACCGCGGGCTCGACGAGCTCGACGGCTGGCTGCCCTCTCACGCCGGCGCGCATCTGCGCTCGGGCGCGGAGATGGTGGAGCGGTTCGTGCGGCATCCCGACGCCGTCGCCCGCACGGTGACGCTCGCCGACGAGCTCGCCTTCCCGCTGCGTCGCGCCAAGCCCGCGCTTCCCAAGCAGGAGGTCCCCGACGGGCACACCCCGATGTCGTGGCTGCGGCACCTGGTGTGGGAGGCGGTGCCCCGCAAGTATCCTGACCTGAGCGAGAAGGACCGGGCGCGCATCGAGAAAGAGCTCGGGGTCATCGAGTTGAAGGACTTCCCCGGCTACTTCCTGATCGTCCACGGCATCGTGCAGGAGGCGCGGCGGCGCGGCATCCTGTGTCAAGGCCGCGGCTCCGCCGCCAACAGCGCTATCTGCTACCTGCTCGACATCACCGCCGTCGACGCGATCGCCTACGACCTGCCGTTCGAGCGCTTCCTGTCGAGCCTGCGCGACGAAGAGCCCGACATCGACGTCGACTTCGACTCCGACCGCCGGGAGGAGATCATCCAGTGGGTCTACGGGCAGTACGGGCGCGAGCGGGCCGCGCAGGTCGCGAACGTGATCCAGTACCGGCCCAAGAACGCGGTGCGCGACATGGCGAAGGCGCTCGGGCATTCACCCGGCCAGCAGGATGCCTGGTCCAAGCAGGTCGAGGGATGGGGTGCGCACCTTGAGACGGGGCCGGGTCACGACATCCCGAATCGCGTGCTCGAGTTCGCGGGCGAGTTGCTCAAGGCGCCGCGGCATCTGGGCATCCATTCCGGCGGCATGGTGCTCACCGACCGTCCCGTCGGCGAGGTGGTGCCGATCGAGCACGCCCGCATGGAGAACCGCACCGTCATCCAGTGGGACAAAGACGACGCCGCGTGGATGGGGCTGGTGAAGTTCGACCTGCTCGGGCTCGGCATGCTCGCCGCCCTGCAGTACTGCTTCGACATGATCCGCGCCTCGACGGGGGAGGACTGGGAGCTCGCGACGCTGCCGAAGGAGGAGAAGGCGGTCTACGACATGCTGTGCCGCGCCGACTCGATCGGGGTGTTCCAGGTCGAGTCGCGGGCGCAGATGGGACTCCTGCCGCGCCTGCAGCCGCGCCGGTTCTACGACCTCGTGATCGAGATCGCGCTGATCCGGCCGGGGCCGATCCAGGGTGGCGCGGTGCACCCGTTCGTCAAGCGCAAGCTCGGGATGGAGAAAGTGACGTACGCCCATCCCAAGCTGAAGCCGGTGCTCGAGCGCACGCTCGGCATCCCGGTGTTCCAGGAGCAGCTCATGCAGATGGGCATGGCCGTCGGCGGCCTGAGCGGTGAAGACGCCGACCTGCTGCGGCGCGCGATGGGCTCCAAGCGCGGCGTCGAGCGGATCGAGTCGCTGAAAGAGAAGCTCTACGCCGGCATGGCCGAGAACGGGCTGGTCGGCGAGGAGGCCGACGCGATCTACGCCAAGATCCAGGCGTTCGCGAACTTCGGGTTCGCCGAGTCGCACTCACTGTCGTTCGGGCTGCTCGTCTACGCGAGTTCGTGGATCAAGCTGCACTATCCGGCGGCGTTCCTCGCCGGGCTGCTGCGCGCGCAGCCGATGGGGTTCTACTCGCCCGCATCGCTCGTGAACGACGCGCGCCGCCACGGCGTGGAGGTGCGTCGCCCCGACCTCCATCTGTCCGGGGTGGAGGCCCTGCTCGAACCCGTCGCGGGGGTGTCGCCGTCGGGGTCGCTGATCGAGGATGCCTCGCGAAGCGACGATGCTCCGGATGCTTCCGGTCCTCGCTTCGCGGAATCTCCTCGTTTCGCGACTCCCTCTCCGGACCCCGCCACCCTCGCCCCCACGGGCCTCGACTCGTGCGCGCAGCGCATCCAGCCGCCGGTCGGGCTCTTCGACATCCACGCACCCGACGAGTCGGCCGCCCACCGGCGCGACGGACGCTTCGCGGTGCGGCTCGGCCTGGCGGGGGTCAAGGGCATCGGCGCGAAGGTCGCCGAGCGCATCGTCGCCGCCCGCGACGCCGAAGGGCCGTTCCGCGACCTGCGCGACCTCGTGCGCCGCACCAGCCTCACCGCCGCCCAGCTCGAGGCGCTCGCGACGGCGGGCGCGTTCGACGGGCTCGGCCTCACCCGCCGCGCGGCGATCTGGCTCGCCGGCTCGGCGGCGCTCGATCGTCCCGAGTTCCTGCCCGACTCACTCGTCGCGGTGCAGCCGCCGCTGTTCGCCGACCCCACCAGCTACGAGCGGCTCGCCGCCGATCTGTGGGCCACGGGCGTCTCGACCGACGACCACCCGATGACCCACTACCGCTCCGGGCTCGATGCGCGGGGGGTGCTCACCTCGCGCGAGCTGCGCGACCACGAGACCGGCCGTCGCGTCGAGGTCGCCGGACTCGTGACCCACCGGCAGCGGCCGGCCACGGCATCCGGTGTCACCTTCATCAATCTCGAAGACGAGCACGGCCTCGTGAACATCATCTGCTCGGTGGGGGTCTGGAACCGCTACCGCCGGGTGGTGCGCGACTCGCCGGCGTTGATCGTGAGAGGGATGCTGGAGCGCTCGGTCGAGGGCGTCACGAACCTCCTCGCCGACGGGTTCGAAGACCTGCGCGTAGGCGTCCACCACCAGTCCCGGGACTTCCGATGAGGGCGGCCGCGGCATCCGCTCGTGCATCCCGTGCTCAGCCGCGGCGGGTACCCTCGATAGGTCGCTCCGTTCGAGCGGTGACGTCGTGTCATCGATCCGGAGCCCGTCGAAGGGAATGTCATGAAGGTCGTCGCGTCCTCCGACTGGCGAGACGACCTCGCATTCGAAACCCCGACGCTCGTGGCCGAGGTCTCGCCCGGCGAGCCCACGCGCTGCTCGGTCTGCGGCGGCTCGTCCGAGCCGTTGCCCCGCACCGAGCTGTGGGCCGTGAAGCACCGCCACCCCAAGCAGCACGGCGGGTTCGTGCGGTTCTACTGCCAGACGCACCTGCCCGTGATCCAGCGGGCTCCGGCCGCCGCCGCGCGCTCGACGGCCGCGAAGCCCGCGCGCCGCGCGGCTCCGCGCCGCAGCACCCCGGCCGAAGAGCGCCCCCGCGCGCTGTGCCCGAACTGCTTCGTGGAGGTGCCGCCCACCGGCGTCTGCGGCATGTGCGGCACGGAAGTCTGACCGCCGCACGCATACCGTCGGGCCACGCACGAAGGCGCCGGGGCCACACGAAAGCGTCTGCCCCCACACGAAAGCGTCCGGCCCCGCCGGAGAACGAGCGGGACCGGACGCGCGTCCTGGTTGGGGTCAGGACGCGGGGACGAGCACCCGATCGATGGTGTGGATGACCCCGTTCGATGCGGGGATGTTGATCTTCCACAGCACCAGCCGCGGGTCGGCCAATGCGGGCGTCTCGTCACGAAGGGCGATGCCTCGAGGCTTGACGAGGCCGCCGTTGGCCATCGTCAGCGACTTCGACGTGAGCACCTTGACGGCGCTGAGCTTCTTGCCTGACACCGCGTGATACAGCAGGATGTTCGCGATCTCGTCGGTCGTGAATGCGGTGGTGATGGTCGTCAGCGCCTCGCTCTCCGACGCCGGCCACGACCCCGTGAGGTCACGCACCAGACGCAGGAATGCGCGGTCGTTCGGCGCGAACACCGTGTAGGAGGTCGAGCGGTCGGCGAGGGCGGCGTCGAGTCCGGTCGCCAGGACGGCCTGCACGAGCAGGTCGTAGTCCCACGGGTTCTTGTCGGGCGTTCCGCCGCCCGATGCGGCGACCGCGACGTCGACGATCGATCCTCGCGGAGCCGACCCGCCGGTGGCGTGTGCGGGGACTGCGGCGAAGGTGAGGGCGGCTGCGGCCGCGACCGCGACGAGGGTGCGGATGTGCTTGTTCATCGTTCAGCTCCTTCGATGATGACGACGCGGCATCGGAAGATGGCGCTACGGGTTGTTCCCCTCGGCCGCTCGTTTCGGATGCAGCCGCCGCCGAATCCGTCGCGAACGAATCGGGTGCATCCGAATCGTGTGCATCCGCGGAATGAACTTTCGGAGGCCGAGTGAGATCGCCCTGCGCCACACCGCCCAGGCGGCAGGTCCAGGGGTAGCGTGATGCTGCGGGCCACCGAACACCGGTGACGAAGCGGAATGACATGGATCAGGACCAGGCGGCAGAGGCAGCCCTCAATGGGCGCTTCATCGCGGGCGACGAGGCCGCCCTCGCCGAGATCTATCGCCGTTGGTCGCCCGTCGTCTTCACGCTCGCCTTGCGATCTCTGGGCGATCGCACCGACGCCGAGGACGTCACTCAGCGCGTCTTCGTGTCGGCGTGGACCTCGCGCGCGTCGTTCTCACCCGCGAAGGGCAAGCTGTCGACCTGGCTGATCGCCATCACACGGCGGCGGATCGCCGACATGCACGAGTCGCGGGCGAAGATCCGTGCGCTTCACGAGGAGCTCACGCGCAACACACGCCCCGAAGACCTGGTGCGCGAACCCCCGGATGTGGCGGACGCCGTTCTGCTCGCCAACGAGATCGACCGCCTCGAGCCGGATGCCCGCCAGGTCGTGCGGCTCGCCTTCTATGACGACCTGACCCACGAGCAGATCTCCCGCAAGCTCGACATGCCACTGGGTACCGTGAAGAGCCACCTGAGACGAAGTCTCCTGCGAATGCGCGACAGATTGGAGGTCTCCCGTGTCGCACCTCGATCCTGATCAGCTCACGCTGCTCGCCCTCGGCGAGCCTGTCGCCAGCGATGCCGACACCGAGCACCTCACCGGCTGCGCCGCGTGCGCCGCCGAACTCGCCGAGCTCCGCCGAACGGCGATCATCGCCCGCGCCACGGTCGCCGACGGGCAGGTGCTCGAGGCGCCGCCGGCTCGCGTGTGGGCACGGATCGCGGAAGAGATCGGCCTGACGGATGCCGCGGCAACCGCGTCGGCGCCGGAGCCAGCGCTCGCCGGAGACATCGCCGCAACGGAGGCTGCTTCGGCTCCCGCTTCGGCTTCCGTTCAGGCTCCCGATTCCGCTCCGGCTCCCGCCCCGGCTCCCGCTCCGGCCTCCGCGTCCGCATCGCCGCCCCGCCGCCGCCGTGCCGCGGTGGCCTGGGTGCTCGCCGCGTCGCTGGTGCTGATCTCCGCGGTCGGCGCGGGCGCATGGCTCGTGAACTCGTCGCTGCGCCCGACCGTCGTCGCCGGGGCAGAACTCGAGCCGTTCCCGGCTCACCCCGGCGCCAGCGGCACCGCCGACGTCGAGGCGGGGCGTGACGGGTCTCGCACACTGACCGTGAATCTCGCCGCGGATGCGTCAGACGACGGCTACCGCGAGGTCTGGCTCATCCGCAACGACGCCGCCGCGCTCATCAGCCTCGGCGTGCTCGACGGCGACTCGGGGAGCTTCGTCATCCCCGACGGCGTCGACCTCGACGAGTACAGCATCGTCGACATCTCCGTCGAGCCGATCGACGGAGACCCCGCCCACTCGGGCGATTCGATCGTGCGCGGCCAGCTCACCTGAGCGGAGGAACCCATGAACGACGACTGGTCCGGAAGCGGGATGCCCGACGATCCGTGGCGGCTGAAGACGCCGCCGCTGACGTCGGAGTATACGATCCACCGTGATGACGACGCCGATCCGCCCCTGCTGATCTGCCAGGTCGGCTCGACGAAGCTCACCTACCTGTCGCGCGCGGTCGACGACCTGCACGAGATGCTGATCGCGCACGGCGACTGGATGCCGCTCGGCGCCGCCGACGAGCAGAAGGAGCCCGCGGCCGGCACCGTCGAGGCGTGGGGGCGGTCGCCCGACAACCCGGTCGGCGGCTGGTACGGCCAGCGCAAAGGCTACCGCGGGCGGTTCGCCATGTACCTGCCGCCGCTGCTCGAGGCGCTCGGTCTGGTCGAACTCGAGCACAACCCGCGCAACAACCGCGTGCGGGCGATCGTCCAGCCGGGGTAGCGCGAGCGCTCGACGTCCGGCGCCGCACCCGGCGCCGCCGAGGGCCGGCGGGTCAGTGCTGAACGCGTTGGAGCGCCCGGCCGGTGAAGTAGCCGACCTCGCCGCTGTCGTGTTCGACCCCGTAGACCCACCTTCCGGACGGGGTGGCGCGCACATCGATGATGGTGCCCGGCTCGCGCGGCGTGACGACGGTTTCGCCGGGCTTGAAGGCGGTTTCGGTCATGCGATCGATGCTACGACCGCAGGTGACGCGTTCGCCTCCATCGTGGGGGTCTACCGCTCCGCCACAACTTGCACGGTCGCGAGGGTCGCGTCGGCGGCGTACGCGATGCGACCGCCGTCGGCCCGCGTGGCGCGCAGTGCGTCGAGCGCCTCGACCGTGACGATCTCGCCCGGCGCCAGCACCGGAACGCCCGGGGGATAGGGGGCGATCAGCTCGGCGCAGACGCGGCCGGCCGCGGCATCCGCTCGCGCTGTCTCGTGTGGCGCGAAGAACGCATCGCGGGGCGGGATCGCCGTCTCGGCACGCACGCTCCATGCGGCCGATGCGGTGAGGCGCCGTGGTTGGCCGCGGTGCCGCTCGATCGCAGCCGTCAGCGCCTCGATCAGTCGGGCGACGGTCGATTCGTCGTCGGCGAGCGTGATGATCGGCACGAGTACATCGCGGTCGGCCATCTCGAGCGTCATGCCGTGGGCGAGCAGGTCGGCTTCGATCGCGTGCCCGTGCGCGCCCGTGCCGGCGAGCAGCACGACGAGCTTGGCGGGATCGACGGCGAGCGGTCCCTCCGGGTGCGACGCGGGGCGGTCGACGAGCACCTCGGCGCCCTCGATCGCCGACAGCGCCGAACGCGCCACGTCCACGAGCTGCACGAGCCGGCCGACGAGCTCAGCGCCGTCCCGCTGCAGCAGGGCGCGCGAGGCGTCGGCGCTCGCGAGGATCGCGCCTGCGGCGCTGGTGGTGGCGGATGCCTCGAACCCGCGCTCCAGCCGGTCGGGGTCGAGCAGTCCGCCCGCGCGGCTGGTGCGAGCGAGCAGCAGCGCGGACTGGCTCCACGCGGGGAGGGTCTTGTGCGCGCTCGTGATGAGCGCGTCGGCGCCGCGGGCGAGGGCGTGGTCGGGCACGCTGGGCGAGAAGCCGAAGTACGCGGCCCACGCAGCGTCGACGACGAGCGGCACGCCGGCCGCGTGCGCCACGTCGGCGAGGCCCGCGATGTCAGACATCGTGCCGACGTACGACGGGTCGCCGACGAGCACGCCGCACGCGTCGGGATTTGCGGCCAGCGCGGCCTCGACCGCCTCGACCGGCACAGCGCCGGGCAGGCCGGTCGCCGCGTCAATCGAAGGGTGCACCCACACCGGACGCAGCCCCGCGAGCACGAGGCCCAGCAGCACCGAGCGGTGCAGGGTGCGCGAGACGATCACGCTCTGCCCCGGCTGACCGAGCGCGAGCACCGAGGCCTGGTTCGCGTGGGTCGAGCCGCCCACCGAGAAGCGGCACCAGTCCACGCCCCACGCCTCGGCCGCGCGGGTCTCGGCGGTCGCGAGCAGCGCGTGATCCTGCTTCATCGTGTCGAGCCCGGCGAGCATCGGCACGTCGCCGGCGATCACGTCACCCACGAGGTCGCGGCGGTGCTTGTGCCCCGGGATGCTGAACGGCATCGACCGGCCGTCGCGCACATCGCCCGTGAACCGCAGCCACGCCTCGAGCAGCGGGGCGTCGGCGGCGTAGCCGCGAGGGTCGCGGGGATCGGTCGCGCTCATGCGGGCACCTCCAGGAATCGTCCGACGGCCTCGGTCACGGCGACGGCGTAGCGCTCGACCTGCGCGACCTCGACCCACTCGTCGATCGCGTGCAGTCCGCCGCCCGCCGGTCCGCACACCACGGTCGGCACGCCCGCCGCCTGCCAGAGCGCCGACTCCATCCAGTACGGCGCGCCGATGGACTCGGGATGCCGCGATCCGGCGCTCTCGAGCGCTTCGGCGAGCAGCGTGCTGAACGCGGCGGCGCTGCCTGCGGCATCCGCTTCCCATGCCTCCCGCGCGTGGGTGAGCCGGACGTCCGCGGTGAGTCCGGGTGAGCGCGATGTGATCGCGTCGACGAGCGCGCGCACGTCGTGCAGCGCGTCGGCGGCGGCTTCGCCGGGCAGGGTGCGCCGCTCGACCGTGACCTCCGCGGTCGCCGCGACGGTGAACGGCGCCGACCCCGCTCGCACGACGGTCGCCATGAGAGAGCCGGAGGGGAGGAGCGGATGCTGCGCCCGCCGCCGCAGGTCGGCATCGGCCGCGGCGATCGAGGTGAGCAGCTCGCCGGTCGCGCGGGCGGCATCGACGCCTTCGTCGGGCTGCGACGAGTGCGCGGCCCTGCCGTGGAACGCGACCTCGACGACCGCGTAGCCGCGGTGCGCGGCGGCGAAGTCGAGCCAGGTGGGCTCGCCGATGAGGCAGATGTCCATGTGCACATCGCGCTCGGCGAGATGCGCGAGTACGGCTTCGGCACCGACGCTGGCGTTCTCCTCGTCGGCGACGAGCGCGACGATCACCGTGCCGGGAGCGTCGAGCGCGGCCAGTCGCTCGGCGGCGACGACGAGCCCGGCGACGCCGCCCTTCATGTCGCTCGCGCCGCGGCCGGTGAGACGGCCATCGATGATCCGCGGTTCGAAGGGCTGCGGCATCCCGTCCACTCCCACCGTGTCGAGATGGCCGTTGAGCACCACGGTGCGGCCAGGACGCGCGCCGGTGCGCTGCGCCAGCACGCTGACACGGCGCGGGTCGGCCGCAGCCGCGATCAGCTCGACCGCATAGCCCGCAGCCCCGAGCCGCTCGGCGAGGACAGACGCGACGCGCCCTTCGCCCTCGGCCGAGGGAACGAGGCTGGGACTCACGCTGTCGATTGCGACCAGCGTGGCGGTGAGGTCGACGGCGGCGCCGCCGAGATCGGTGGGGGAGGGCACGGTCCGACGATAGCGCGGGGCCGCGGGCCGCCCGTCAGCGCTGCAGCAGGGTGTCGGGCCGGAGGTCGAGCCGGCGCAGCAGCTGGGCGTTGAGGGCGACGACGATGGTCGACAGCGACATCAGGATGGCGCCGACCGACATCGGCAGCACGAAGCCGATGGGCGCGAGGATGCCCGCGGCGAGGGGGACCGAGATGAGGTTGTAGCCGGCGGCCCACCACAGGTTCTGCTTCATCTTGCGGTAGCTCGCGCGCGACAGCTCGATCACCGAGAGCACCGAGCGGGGGTCGTCGCTGGCGAGGATCACGCCGGCCGAGGCGATGGCGACGTCGGTGCCGGCGCCGATCGCGATGCCGACGTCGGCCTGCGCCAGCGCGGGGGCGTCGTTGACGCCGTCGCCGACCATCGCGACCTTGCGTCCTTCGTGCTGCAGCTGCGCGACCTTCGACGCCTTGTCCTCGGGGCGCACGCCGGCGAAGTAGCGGTCGATGCCCAGCTCGGCGGCGACAGAGGCGGCCACGGCTTCGGCGTCGCCGGTGATCATGACGACCTGCACTCCGCGGTCCTGCAGCGCGCTCACCGCCTGGCGCGACTCGGGCCGGATCTCGTCGGCGAGCCGCAGCGCACCGGCCACCTCGCCGTCGACGAGCACGTGCAGGATGATCGCACCCTCGCCCCGCCACGCGTCGGCGACGGCGAGCTCGGTGGTGCCAGTCTCGTCGAGCAGGTGCGGGCCGCCGACCTGCACGCGGTGGCCGTCGACATGGGCCGAGACGCCGACCGCGGGCGCCGATGTGAAGCCGGTCGCGCGCCAAGTCGTGAGGTCGCGATCGCGTGCGGCGGTCACGATGGCGCGGGCGAGCGGATGCTCCGAATCAGCCTCCGCCGCGGCGGCCAGCGCCAGCACGCGGTCGGCGTCGCGACCGTCGGCGGGCTCGATCGCCGTCACCGCGGGGGCGCCCTTGGTGAGGGTGCCGGTCTTGTCGAAGAGCACCGAGTCGACCGTGCGCATGCTCTCGAGCGCAAGGCGGTCCTTGATCAGCACGCCGCTGCGGGCGGCGCGCTCGGTCGCGATCGACACGACGAGCGGGATCGCGAGGCCCAGCGCGTGGGGGCACGCGATCACGAGCACGGTGATCGTGCGGATGACGGCCTCGTCGGGGTAGCCGAGCAGCGACCACACGACCGCGGTGATCGCCGCCGCGCCGAGCGCGAACCAGAACAGCCAGCCCGCCGCGCGGTCGGCGAGACGCTGCGCACGCGACGACGAGTTCTGCGCCTCGGTGACGAGGCGACGGATGCCGGCGAGCGCGGTGTCTTCACCGACCGCGGTGATGCGCACGCGAAGGCCGGAGTCGGTGGCGACCGTTCCCGCGACGACCGGATCGCCGTCGCCGCGGCGGACCGGGCGGGACTCGCCGGTGATCATCGACTCGTCCATGCTGGCCGTACCCTGCACGACGGTGCCGTCGGCGGGCACGCGGCCGCCGGGGCGCACGACGACGACGTCGCCGAGCTCGAGGTCGGCCGGAGCGACCGTGACCGTCGAGTCGCCGACGACCTTCTCGGCCTCGTCGGGCAGCAGCGCCGCGAGGGAGTCGAGCGCGTTGGTGGTCTGCGCGAGCGAGCGCATCTCGATCCAGTGCCCGAGGAGCATGATCACGATGAGCAGGGCGAGCTCCCACCAGAAGTCGAGCTCGTGGTGCAGCATCGCGAGACTCGCTCCCCACGACGCGACGAACGCGACCGTGATCGCTAGCCCGATCAGCAGCATCATGCCGGGCTTGCGGGCGCGCAGTTCGCCGACGGCGCCGGTGAGGAACGGTGCGCCGCCCCAGACGTACATGACGGTGCCGAGCACGGGGGAGACCCACGGCACCCAGGCGGCGTCGGGCAGCGAGTAGCCGAGGATCATCGCGAACATCGCCGAGAACCCGACGACGGGGATGGCGAGCAGCAGATTCCACCAGAAGAGCGTGCGGAAGCGGGCGACGTGGTCGCCGTGGCCGGCGTGGCCGGCGTGGCCGGTGTGGTCTTGGTGGCCGGCGTGGTGGTGAGCGTGCTCGCTGTGACCGGAGGGGGAGTGGGATGCCGCGCCCGCCGCCTCAACGGCCGAGGCGGTGCGGTGGTGGGGGTTGTGCTCACCCGGTGCCGGGTGATGCGGGCGGTTCTGGTGCTCGTCCATGAGGCTCTCCTCCGTGCTGTCAACGTCTGGAGTCGACAACGAGGGTACCCCCCTAGGGTATTCCCCGTCGAGTCGGCGTACTGTCCGTGCGATACGCGAAGTCCTAGGGCAACCCTGAGGGTTCGCAGCCGCAACCCCCGCGGCGTCAACCCTAGAGTCGATCGGGTTGGCCAAGTCCTCGGGGGGAAAAGCAGTGAGAAGTATTCGCGCGCGCGTCGCGATCGTCATGGGTGCCGCGATGGTGGCTTCGGGGCTGGTGTTCGTGTCGCCGGCCGGCGCGTCGGCGGTGACGGCGGCGGAGCTTCCCGCGATGCTGACGACCGCGGCCGAGACCACGGTCCCGCAGTACAACCGTGATCGGTTCGAGCACTGGATCGATGCCGACGGCGACGGGTGCAACACCCGCTACGAAGTGCTCATCGAGGAGTCGACGAGCCCGGTCACCGTCGGAAGCGGCTGCTCGTTGACGGGTGGCACGTGGGTGTCGGCGCTCGACGGCGCCACGGCGACCACTCCCGCCGAGATCGAGATCGACCACCTCGTTGCGCTGGCCGAGGCATGGCGGTCGGGTGCGTCGGCGTGGACCGACGCGCAACGACGTGACTTCGCGAATGACCTTGGCGTCCCTTATGCGCTGAACGCCGCATCGTCGACGGCGAACCAGTCGAAGGCCGACCACGACCCGGCGGAGTGGATGCCGTCCAACGCGGCGTACCACTGCGAGTATGCGATCTCCTGGTCGCTGATGAAGTATCGGTGGGCGCTGGCGGTCGATGCCGCCGAGCTCGCCCAGCTGCAGACGCTCCTCTCCGGAGCGTGCGGAGCGACCGAGGTCACCCTCCCTACCGTCATGGCTGCGGAGGCGCCCACCCCGACGCCGACGACCGTGATCGACCCC
Source organism: Microbacterium gallinarum (assembly GCF_014837165.1). GTDB lineage: Bacteria > Actinomycetota > Actinomycetes > Actinomycetales > Microbacteriaceae > Microbacterium > Microbacterium gallinarum. The sequence continues at coordinate 6,957 of NZ_JACSPM010000002.1, read as the reverse complement.
TTCGCGGAGGGTGAGACGCGTCTCGCCGGTGCCGACCGCTACGCCACTGCCCTCAGCGTGGCCAGCCGGTATCAGCCCGGCGTGCCCGCGGTGTTCGTCGCGACGGGACTCAACTTCCCCGATGCGCTGTCGGCTGCGGCAGCCGCCGCGCTGGTCGGTGGGCCGCTGCTCTTGACCCCTTCCGCGACGCTGCCCGCTGCCGTGAAAGCCGAGATCCAGCGGCTGAATCCCACTGACATCTACGTCGTCGGCGGCACCGGAGCCGTGTCTGCGGGGGTGCTGAACAGCCTGTCCACCATCGCGCCTACGACGCGCCTCGGCGATGCCGATCGGTATCTGACGGGTCTCAAGATCGTCGGGGCGACGTTCGACGCCGCTGACACCGCGTTCATCGCCACCGGTCGTGGCTTCCCGGACGCCCTTGCCGCGACCGGCGCAGCCGGGGCTTTGAAGGCACCGGTGATCCTCGTCGACGGCACGAAGTCGTCAGTGCCGTCGAGCACGCTCGCCGAGCTGGCGCGCCTCGGTGTGCAGAACGTCGCGCTGGTCGGCTCCTCTTCTGCAGTGTCGAGCGGGATCCAGAGTCAGCTGGCCAGCGCCGGCTATTCCGTCGCTCGCTACGGCGGCGCGGACCGCTACGCGACCGCTGCGGCCATCAATGACTCGTTCTTCGGGTACGGCAGCACCGACACCCTCTTCCTCGCCACGGGTGGCAACTTCCCGGATGCTCTCGCCGGTGCCGCCATGGCCGGTCGTCTCGCCGCGCCCCTCTACATCACATCGCCAGGCTGTGTGCCGACGTCGGTTCGTGAATCGATCAGCCAGCTCGGTGCGACCAAGAACGTGATCCTTGGCTCCGCGTCCGTCGTCAGCAGCGCGGCGGCGTCCAACACCGGCTGCCTGACGTCATCCATTCCGACGATCTCCGGAACGGCGAAGGTGGGCTACACCCTCACCGCGAACGCAGGTTCGTGGACGCCGGGTGCGGCGCTTGCCTACCAGTGGTACGCCAACGGCTCGGCGCTCGGCGGGGGCACGTCCCTCAAGCTGACCGCCGCGCATCAGGGCAAGAAGATCACGGTGCGGGTGACCGGGTCTCTGAGCGGATACGTCACCGTCGCGCACACCTCGAGGGCGACGGCATCCGTCGCCGCGGCCGCCGTCGCTCCGCCTCCTGCGCCTGCGCCGCCGCGCTACCCGAACGCCGTGACGCCGGGAGCATTCTGCGCCAAGCAGTACGCGGGCTGGATCGCCTACACGGTGACGGGAGTGAAGATGATGTGCAAGACCTCGGCGACCGACACCCGCCTCCGCTGGCGAGCCGCTTAGGTCACGCCCTCACCCCAGCCTTTCGTCAAGGTCTTGAAGGGTCGCGCGCTGACGGCGAGACGGAACCCTGAATGCCGCCCGGATCACACGCGTCACGACACGTTGCATGGCAGGTGCCGCAGACCCGCTACACCGTCGATGAGCCCCGCTCGTGTTCGTCGGCGGTCGGCGGCTCGAAGACCAGCATCCATTCTCTGAGGCTGGCCTCCGGAATGTGGAATGTGCCGGCAGGCAGGTCTGCGTTCCTCGCTGTGATGCGTTCGAGGAGCTGCGCGGCCGAGGCATCCGCATAGTGGATACTGACTTCCGCCCCGAGATCGCGCGCCCGTTCGCGGAAGTCGTTCCGCTCCTGCCTGGTCCAGAAGCCGAAGTCGAGCACGACGTCCACACCGAGTGCCAGAACGCGCGCCGCGGTCTGCCAGAGAAGCGCCTCGATCGCCGTGTGCCGGGCGTCGTGCACCGCCCAGTCCGTCTCGGTGCTGTCGTCATGAACGTCGTTGCCGAACAGCTCGACGTGCCACTCATCGACCGTCAGGCGCAGCGCGGAATGCTGACGCTCGACGGTGCGGGCGAGCGTGGTCTTGCCGCTGCCGGGTAGGCCGACCATGAGGTGAAGCGTTGCCATGGCGCCTATCCAAGCAAGAACGGGGGTGCGCGGGGGAGCGGTAGAGTGCGTGCCCGGCCTTCGGTCTCGTGGGGGCCGGGCCATGGCGGGGGCGGGGTTCGATCCCTATCTTGGATGGCAGTGCGCCGCTCAGCGACGTCCGGAGGGAGTCACCTGATGGAGAAGCCGATCGAGAGCCTGGCGGCATCCGTGCCCTCGTGGGGCGCGAAGATGGCGTTCGGCGAAAGCGTCACGATCGACGGCCGCGAGGTCGTGCCGGCGGCGCTCGTCGTCTTCGGCTTCGGCGGTGGCGGCGGGTCGGGAAAGTGGCCGCAGCGGGGCGAGATGCCGGAGGGCCAGGGTGAGGGCACGGGCGGCGGAGGCGGTGGTTACGTACTGCCCATCGGAGCGTGGGTGAGCGGGCCGAACGGGCCCAGGTTCCTGCCCAACCCGGTGGCCATCATCATCGTGAGCGCGCCGCTCGTGTCGGCCGTCGGTTGGGCGCTCGCGCGCATCATCGGAGCGCTGCGCTGGCGGTGAGAACACGCTGCGCCTGCGGTAGGAAAGCGCTCCACCGCGGAACCCGCTCTCACGTGGGATTCGTTCGGCGAATTGCTGCACGATGTGCTCTAGCGGAGCGGCGGTGTGAGTCCTATCGTGCTGGGGCGTCGGGCCCCTGGGCGCATCCCTCATCGCCGGTAGCGTCGCCCGCCGCGGCGGCGCCATGTGATTGGAAGCCGCAATGCCTGAAACCCCCACGATCGTCCTCGTCCACGGCGCCTGGGCCGACTCATCGAGCTGGAACGCCGTGATCCCCACCCTCCAGTCGGAGGGCTACACCGTGCTCGCGCCGCCGAACGAGCTGCGCGGACTCACGAGCGACTCGGCGTATGTCGCATCCTTCCTCGCGCAGCGCACGTCGGGTCCGGTGGTGCTCGTCGGCCACTCGTACGGGGGAGCGGTCATCACCAACGCCGGCCTGTCGGGCGACGTGCGCGCGCTCGTCTACGTCGACGCGTTCATCCCCGACGAGGGCGAGACAGTCCTCGGCATCCTCGACGGCTCCGGCTCGGCGCTCGCCGTCGCCGATCCCACGACAGTGCTGGATCTTGCGGGCTACCCCGGTGCGCCGGAGGGAGCAGCGGATGCCTGGCTCAAGCCCGACGTCGTCCACAACTCGTTCGCGCAGGACCTGCCGGAGCAGGATCGCTGGCTCATCGCGGCGACGCAGCGGCCGGCATCCATCGTCGCGAATGTCACACCGTCGGGTCCTGCCGCGTGGAAGACGATCCCCAGCTGGGCCGTGCTCGGCACCGAGGACAAGGTGATCCCGATCGAGACGAAGCGCCGCATGGCGGCGCGGGCCGGGTCGACCGTGACCGAGGTCGATGCGTCGCATGTGTCGATGATCTCGCACCCGGATGTCACGCTGGCGGCGATCCGGGCGGCTGTGGCCTCGGTGGGGTGAGACTCGGTCGCTAGCCCAGCTCGCCGGGCGTGGGCGGTTCGAACATGAGCATCCACTCGTTCAGGGTGGCCTCGGGAATGTGGAAGGTGCCTGCGGTGAGGTCGGCGTTCCTGGCGCGGATCCGTTCGAGGAGCGCCTCGCTCGAGGCATCCGTGAAGTGAATCCTGAACCCGGCGCCGAGCGCCGCCGCTCGTGCTCTGAAGTCGTCGCGTTCGGCCCTGGTCCAGAAGCCAAAGTCGAGGATCACGTCCACGCCCAGTCCGAGCGATCGCGCGGCGATGTGCCACAGCAGCGCCTCGATGGTGGAATGCCGAGCGTTGTGGAGAGCCCACTCCGCCTCATCGCTGTCGTCACGGACGTCGTTGCCGAAGAGCTCGATGTGCCATTCGTCGACGGACAGGCGCAGTGCGGGGAGCTCCGTCTCGAGCTCGCGGGCGAGGGTGGTCTTGCCGCTGCCGGGGAGCCCGACCATGAGGTGAAGAGTTGCCATCGAGCCCGATCCAATGTGCGACGCGTGACGTCTGAGATCCGCGCGACGACTCTATCGCCGTGCCGAGTGGACCCGAAGAAGCATCGTTCGGACAGCGCTTGCTCAGGAATCGGTCAGCCTCCGCTCAAGCGACCGTGTCGAGCGCCAGCGCAACCATAGGTTCGAACTGGCGCGCACCAATGGCGGGGGATGTCTGGGCGAAGAGCTCATCGCCTTCGTCGTCGTGCGCCCGACCGGGGGGTCTGCCAACTCATGGATGTTCAGCGTCCGCGCGCAGTCGCTCGGTTTGTCACGCGGCCCCCAGAGCCGTCCCACACCGAAAGAGAACTATGACCGACGCGCAGCAGCCCACGTCCTACCCCACGCAGACCCAGCAGCCGCAGGCCTACCAGCCGCAGCCCCAGGGATACCAGCCTCAGCAGCCGGCGTTCGTGCCGCCCGCGGGCGGGCCCGCGAAGCCGAAGCCTGCGCGCAACGTGCTCGGCATCGTCGCCCTCGCAGTGTCTGTGGTCGGTTTCATCTTCGCCTGCATTCCTGGTGCGCTCATCGTCGGCTGGGTCCTGCTGCCGGTCGGCTTCATCCTCGGAATCATCTCGCTGTTCCTCAAGGACAAGGCGAAGTGGCAGGGGCTCACGGCGATCATCGTCTCGGTCGTCGGCACGATCGTCGGCTTCATCGTGTTCTTCGCCGTCGTCGCAACCTCGTTCAACAACGCGTTCCAGTCCGAGGTCAACATCAGCACCAATGACGACTCAGCTGTCGTCGAGGAGGATGCTGCGGCCGCCGAGGATGACGCACCCGCGGCAGGCACTCGCGAGAACCCCGCTCCGCTGGGTTCGGCCGTGGAGGGCGAGGACTGGACGGTCGTCATCAACTCGGTGACGACCGGCGCGACCGACCAGATCCTCGCGGAGAACCAGTTCAACGAGGCACCCGACGCGGGAACCGAGTACATCCTCATCAACTACACCGTGACCTACACCGGCGAAGACGCAGAGGGTGGGATGCCCGTGATGGTCGGCCTCGAGTACGTCACCGCTGCCGGCGTGACCGTCGACCCGCTGGACAAGATGCTCATGGGCCCCGACGAGATGGACTCGATGAGCACCCTCTACAACGGCGCCTCGGCGACCGGCAACGAGGCACTGCAGGTCCCGACGCCCGCGGACGGCGTTCTGGCCGTGCGCCCGGGCATGTTCGCCGACACGGTGTTCGTCGCGATCAAGTAGGGCACGGCGGTGGTGGCGGGCCGGGGGAGCAACTACCCCCGGCCCGCTTTCCTTCTGTGAGGGGCCAGCCAGACCCCTGGAGGGACTCGAACACGTTTTGAGCATTTTGCATAGCGCCATTGAACGACAACTTCCGCGGAACCACGCGGATTTTCCGAGCCGCGACGACATCAACCGACGTCCGAAAACAGCCAACGGCGAATGGAATGCGGCCAAAATGCGGGCAAGAGTTGCCAGTCCTAAAGCGAGCTCCAGGCTCATTCCAGAACTGGATGCGGCCAAACCGGTATTGGCCACAACCTGAAGCACCTGATTTTGGGCGGTCTGCTCGCAGGCGCTCGTCTTGCTTTGCAAAGTGCTCAAATGCGGCTCAACGTATCCCCATGGTGTCAGCGACCGATCGAGGGCCCCGATGAACCTGGGCGGACGACAGGTCCGCTGAACTGCTCGCGGAGCTGCTGCTCGCGAGCCTGAACAAGCACCTCGCGACCGGTGGCTTCGTCGACAAGACCCGCAACGCGGGCGCGATTCATCATGCGCGTCGCGGTGCTGACGCTGACGCCGAGCTCTTCCGAGACGAGCTTGAGCGGACCGTCGTTGATTACCGAGGCCAGCCGGTACAGCCTGACCGCCTCGCGCAGGTTCTGCTCCTCGGAGCGCGACGCGTCCGCCCGCAGTCGGGTCAGGTACTGTCCGTAGGTCTCGGGCTCGGACAGACCACCGTCGACGCGGACAACGCGAGCTGCAGCCCACTTGACGATGGCCTGCACTCGGAGGTCGCGCAGTAGCGTGGTGGTCACCTCATCGCCCTGGCCGCTCCGATCCACTCGAATCGACTCAGCCGCTGCCCGCCGCAGCGTCGGGTCGTACACGACGTGCGCACGCACGGCACCCGGAACGTCAGGAATGCCGGTAACCACGGCGACCCACGAGCGTGGGATGTGAATGCCGTCGCCGGCGTCGAGGATCTCGTCGTCGACCAGTTCGATCGAGAGTTCAGGCATGCTGCGAGTTTCCCAGTTTCGGGAAGCGCGAGCAAGTGATGACATCGAGCACTCACGGGTGTACAGTGCGTGAGCAAGTGATGACATCTACCATCCATCGAAGGAGAAAGTCGTGAACTCATCGCCGAATTCGCTTGCCCTGACGATGAAGGATGCCGCGAAGCTCGTCGGCGTCGACTACCGAACAATCAAGCTCGGGATCGAGAGCGGAACCATCCCCACGGTTCAACTCGGCCCGCGCCGGATGATCCCTCGCGCCGGTCTGCTGCGCGCCTTCGGCGTCGACGCCTGATTGCGGCGCGACGGGCGGTGCTGCCCATCGTCCAAGCAGCCGGCACGGACGGCATGATCCCCAATCGGGCAACGCGCGTAAGCGGGACGGCGCGAACGGCCTTCGGGCCGTTCGTTCGGCAGCCTCATACGGGGAACGCGCGGACGGGATCCCGGCAGCGTTCGATCGCATCCCCGGCTGTGAATGCCTTCAGCGAAAGAGGCTGAGCATGCCGACGGTGAGGGTGGCCAACATGGCAAGCGGGCTCAGCACAAGGGCGAGCGCCCAACTACGACGCCGGTTGCGCGCGGCCGTGACGGTGTTCCGAAGCTCAGCGAACGCGGCGAGGTCGGCTGCCGGGATGTTGGGATGACCCCAGGTGGCCGAGGCGGCTGCTATGCGGCTCAATTCGGCTACTTCGTCAGCTCTGAGCACCGCCACCCTGCTCTGCAGCCATCGGGGCAGTCGTGGGGCGGCGAGGACGACGGAGCCTGACCCGGTTTCCCGGACGGTTCTTGTGTGTTGATCATGCCGCGATTTCTGCGGCGGTGTGAAGTGCTTC
>NZ_JACSPM010000001.1:702303-1473797 GCF_014837165.1 Microbacterium gallinarum | reverse complement strand
CACGCGCCGGTGCCCTTCGCGCCGGCCTGGTCGAGGATGACGTCCACCAGCGGCTGCCCGGTGGCGGCGTCGACCTGGCGGAGCACCTCGGCGGTATGAAGGCGATGGGGATGGGCAACGGGCGGGTCTTCAGCCTGTTCAGCCTCGAAGCCGCGTTCATCGGATTCCTCGGCAGCGCGATCGGAGTGGCAGTCGCCATCATCGCGGGCAGCGCGCTGAGCTCGTCGCTCTCCACAACGCTCCTGGCAGACCTGCCGGGCCTCACCCTCATCGCTTTCGACCCTGTCGCCATCACCGGCATCATCGTCGTCGTCATGGCGATCGCCTTCCTCGCCGGCACCCTTCCGGCGGCACGGGCCGCACGCGCCGATCCGGTGGAGTCGCTCCGCTACGAGTAGCAGGGCGCGCGGGCGATCGCCACGCTGAGACGGACCGCCGAGCATGAAGAGAGCCCGCGATCCCAAAGGGTTCGCGGGGCTTCGACATGGCGGTGACGGTGGGATGTGGACGCGTGGCGAACCACGTCAGGCGGTACGCGCTGACGCCGACGACGGCCCACCGGCCGCACGCGCCGGCTCACGCCCGCACCGCTCATCGTTCGAGCACGACCGCCAGTCCCTGGCCGACGCCGATGCACAGGGCGGCGACCGCGACACCCCCGCCGCGCCGCTTGAGCTCGTGCGCGGCGTGCCCGATGATCCGTCCTCCCGACGCTCCGAGCGGGTGGCCGATGGCGATCGCCCCGCCGTGGATGTTGACCCGGTCGGGATCGAGGTCTGGCCATCCGGCCAGGCACCCGAGGGATTGGGACGCGAAGGCTTCGTTGAGTTCGACGAGATCGACGTCGGCCCATGTGCGGCCAGCACGCGCGAGCGCCAGGTTCGCCGCCTCGACGGGCGCGATCCCGAAGACGTCGGGGTCGTTGCCGAAGACGCCTCGGCCCGTGATCCGGGCGAGCGGCTCCGAATCGAGGATGCCCTCCGCGCCGAGCAGGACTGCCGAAGCGCCGTCATTGATCGGTGACGAGTTGCCTGCGGTGACCGTGCCGTCGGCGGCGAAGAGCGCCTTCAGCCCGCCGAGCTTCTCGAGCGTCGTGTCGTCGCGGATCCCCTCGTCACGGGCGAGCTCGGCACCGGGCACCTGAACGATCTCGTCATCGTAGGCGCCCGCGGTCCATGCCTGGGCGGCGAGGCGGTGGCTGCGCAGCGCGAAGGCGTCCTGCGCGTCGCGGGAGATCCCGTAGATGCCTGCGAGCTTCTCGGCCGACTGACCGTTCGAGATGGTCCACTCGCCCGGCAGGGCGGGGTTCGTCATCCGCCAGCCGATCGCCGTGTTCCACAGAGTCTGATTGCCCACGGCCGGCCACGGCTTCGGCGACTTCTCGACGACGAACGGGGCACGGCTCATCGACTCGACGCCCCCGGCGAGCACGACCGAGACATCACCGGCCTCGATCGCCCGTGACCCCTGGATGACCGCCTCCACCGAGGATCCGCAGAGCCGGTTCACCGTCACCCCCGACACCGACGTGGGGAAGCCCGCAAGGAGGGCACCGAAACGTGCGACATTCCGGTTGTCTTCCCCCGCCTGATTCGCGTCGCCGAAGATCACATCGTCGATGCGCGCCGGATCCAGGCCCGTACGGTCGACGACGGCCCGCATGACGAGAGCGGCGAGGTCGTCGGGCCGCGTGCCCGCGAGCGCGCCGCCAGCCCGTCCGAAGGGCGTCCGGACGGCGTCGTAGACAAGGGTGGCGGGCATGTCAGTCTCCCGGGACGGATGCCGCGGCATCCGTTCGATCGATCAGTTCGAGGCCGATCAGCTCGGCCAGCGAGGGCACCGTGTTGTCGCCGAAGGCCTCGCGCACCGCGAAACGGCCGGCCTCGATGTCGAACACGGCGTGGTCGGTGTAGACGCGGTTGACGCAGCCGACTCCGGTAAGCGGGTAGGTGCAGGCGTCGACGAGCTTGGACTCGCCCGTCTTGGTGAGCAGGTCCGTCATGACGTAGACCCGCTTTGCGCCGATGGCGAGATCCATCGCTCCGCCGACGGCGGGGATCGCGCCGGGTGCGCCCGTGGACCAGTTGGCGAGATCGCCGGTCTGCGAGACCTGGAACGCGCCGAGCACACACACGCCGAGGTGCCCGCCGCGCATCATCGCGAACGAGTCGGCGTGGTGGAAGTACGCCGCTCCCGCCAGCGCGGTGACGGGCTGCTTTCCGGCGTTGATGAGGTCGGGATCGATTCGGCCCGGCTGCGGAGCCTCACCCATGCCGAGCAGTCCGTTCTCGGTGTGGAGGATGATCTCGAGGTCGTGGGGGAGGTAGTTGGCGACGAGCGTGGGCGCCCCGATGCCGAGATTGACATATGCACCCTCGGGGATGTCGGCGGCGATGCGGCGCGCGAGGTGATCGCGCGAGAGACGCGTGCTCACTGCTCGACCTCCGCGGTTCCGGATGCTTCGAACGGCGCGGGTCTGCCTTCGATGTCCACGCCCCCGACGAACGCGCCGGCGTGCAGCCACGGCCGCTCGCCGACGGCGACGACGCGGTCGACGAAGATCCCGGGCGTGACCACGGCCTCCGGGTCGAGTGCGCCCAGTGGGACGATCTCGTCCACCTGCACGACGGTGGTCGCGGCCGCTGTGGCCATGATCGGTCCGAAGTTGCGTGCGGTCTCGCGGTAGACGAGGTTGCCCCAGCGGTCGCCCTTCCACGCGGAGATGAGTGCGTAGTCGGCGCGGATCGGGTATTCGAGCACGTACCTGCGCCCGTCGATGGTGCGCTCCTCCTTGCCGTCCGCGAGGGTCGTCCCCACTCCCGTCGGCGAGAAGAACGCTCCGATCCCCGCACCGGCGGCGCGGATGCGCTCGGCCAGGTTCCCCTGCGGGACGAGCTCGAGCTCGATCTCTCCCGCACGGTACAGCTCGTCGAAGACCCACGAGTCGTGCTGGCGCGGGAACGAGCAGACGATCTTCCGCACGCGCTTCTTCGCGAGGAGAGCGGCGAGTCCGGTGTCGCCGTTGCCGGCGTTGTTGTTCACGATCGTGAGACCGGTCGCACCGCCGTCGATCAGCGCGTCGATCAGCTCGACGGGCTGACCGGCGCGACCGAAGCCGCCGATCATGACGGTCGCGCCGTCGGGGATGCCTGCGACGGCGGCCGCAGCATCCGTCACGGTCTTGTCGATCACAATAGCTCCCATGTGTTCGTTTTACGTACACGTGTTCGGTATGCGACCAGCCTACCCCAGGAACACCGCGAGCGCGGAGTCAGTCGAAGTCGGCTGCCAGGCCGTTGCGGTGGTACTCGAAGATGATGCTCGTGCGGGTGGAGGCCACACTGGCGTGAGCCGACATGCGCTCGACCACGAATCTGCGTACGGCGGACGAGTCGGCCACTGCGATGTGCACGAGGAAGTCGTCCGACCCGCCGACGAAGAAGACCTGAAGCACCTCCGGCAGCCGCCGGGCGTGGTGAGTGAAAGCCCGAATGCTCTCGTGCCTGGCGCCGGGACGCAGGGTCACCCCGATGACCGCCTGCAGGCCGCGACCCAGAGCAGTCTGATCAGCAGCGGCGTGGAAACCGGTGACGACGCCGCGGTCGACCAGAGAGCGCATTCGGGAGTGCGCGGTGGACGGGGCGACGCCCAACTGGGCGGCGAGGGCGGCGTTGGTCATGCGTGCGTCGGCGCCCAGCAGGGCGAGGATGCGTTCGTCCACGGCATCCAGAGGCTCAGTCATGGCGAAGATTCTCTCTCAGATCGACGAAATGGCGAACATTGTGCACCGGATGCGCTGATAATTCGGCGTGCAAGGCATCGATTGTTCGATCTTGAATGCATTTTGCGGAACCTTTTGCGAACCTCATACCGTCTCGACGGCCCCTGGACCGTCAGCTGAGTGGAGGAGCGAAGATGCACATCGGTGTGCCGACAGAGATCAAGAACAACGAGCGCCGGGTCGCGATGACGCCTGCGGCCGTGGACGCGCTGGTACGGCGCGGCCACACCGTCTCCGTGCAGAGTGGGGCGGGCGTCGGCAGCGCGTTCTCGGACGACGCATACCGGATCGCCGGCGCCCGCCTCGTCGACAGCGCCGCGGAGGCGTGGGGCTCTGCCGAGATGGTCGTCAAGGTGAAAGAGCCGATCGCCGCCGAGTACGGCTACCTGCGCGACGACCTCACCCTCTTCACGTTCCTGCACCTCGCCGCCGACCGCCCGCTCACCGACGCTCTCGTCGACTCCGGCACGACCGCGATCGCCTACGAGACCGTGCAGACGCCCGACCGTGCTCTACCGCTGCTCGCCCCGATGAGTGAGGTCGCGGGGCGGCTGTCGATAGCGGCCGGCGCGAACGCCCTCCTGAGCCCCGCCGGGGGCCGCGGGATGCTGCTGGGCGGGGTCCCCGGCGCTCCCAAGGCCAAGGTCGTCGTGATCGGCGGCGGCGTCGCGGGTGAGCACGCCACGGCGAACGCCCTCGGTCTCGGCGCTGATGTCACCGTCATCGACATCTCGCTTCCGAAGCTGCGCTCGCTCGAGGCGCGCTATCAGGGTGCGATCCAGACGCGCTACTCGACCCGCTACGAGATCGCCGAGCAGCTCGCCGAGGCCGACCTCGTCATCGGCTCGGTGCTCATCCCCGGCGCCGCCGCGCCCAAGCTGGTCACCGACGACATGGTCGCCGGGATGAAGAAGGGCTCGGTGCTCGTCGACATCGCGATCGATCAGGGCGGATGCTTCGAAGGCTCGCGCCCGACCACCCACGACGAGCCCACCTTCCCGGTGCACGATTCGCTCTACTACTGCGTGGCCAACATGCCCGGCGCCGCACCGCACACCTCGACCCGTGCACTGGTGAACGCCACCCTCCCCTACGTGACCGCCGTCGCCGACAAGGGCTGGGATGCGGCGGCCGACGCCGACGCTGCGCTCGCGCTGGGCCTCAATGTGCGCGGGGGCGAGGTTCGCAATGCCGCGGTTCGCGCGGCCTTCTCGCTCTGAGAGCGCGCGGGATCGAATGTCACGGTGACACCCGCGTCATGATCGACGACCTTCACACGCTGCGCAGCTTCGTCGCGGTCGTCGACTGCGGTTCGGTCGTGGCCGCCGCCCGCCACCGCGGCTACAGCACCGCGGCGGTGTCCCGGCAGCTCGGAAGGCTGCAGCGGCGGCTCGGTGTGAGGCTCTTCGAACCCGCCGGCCGAGGCATCCGCGCCACCGACGAAGGCCGGCGCCTCGCGGATGAGGCCCGGCAGCTCATCACACAGGTGCGCATATTCGAGGACGCCGCGAGCGCGATCGCCCGAGAGGCGACGGCGACGTTGCCCGCACCGAAGGCGCTGTCCGCGTCGGACGGCTCCCTCCTGGTCACGGCGAGAACTCCTTCTCAATGACGGGGCGTCTGCCGTGCTCGTCGCCGGTGAGCGCGCCGGGACGGGGCCATCGCGGTCGCCGCGATCTGCTTCGGCGTCGGCCAGGGTCTCGCGGTCATCCCCCAGCGATGAGGTCGGTGGATCGCCCGATCATGCCAGGACGACTCTGGCGCAATGCAGCCGTTCAGCCCTCCGCGGGGATGATCTGATTCACGAACCGCGCCTCGGTGACCACCCGACGGCGGGTGAACACCCAGCGCCCGTCGATGCGGGAGTAGTCGTCCTCGTAGCGGATGAGGAAGTTGTGGCTCAGGTCGAACGGCAGCCGCCTGTTCTGATGGAAGTCCTCGTAGATGTGGTGCGCGACGCAGTAGACCTCCCCCGTCGCCGTATCGCCGGCGAGGGAGATCTTCTGCGTCGTCACCGAGTGAAGGGTCTTCTGGTAGCGCGCAAGCTGCTCGCGCGGGATCCGGAGCACGTCCTCGAGGCCTCGCACCGTGCTGCCGCTCTCGAACGCGATGTCGTCCGAGAACAGCGAGGCCCACTCCTCCCGGTCGTCGCGGTCGAGGGCGATCGCGTACCGGTGCGACAGGTTCTTGATCGCCAGCTCGTCCAGAAGCAGCGCGAGGTCGGTCATGACCGGGTCATCCGTTGCCGTGCTTGCGTCGGTACGCGGCCCACGTCACAGCCCACGTGTCGGGGTTGTCGAGACCCGACCCGTCGATCTGCGCCACGACCTGGTTGTGCGGAGCGGTGCGCACGAGTTCGGGGTCGCGGCGGCCTTCCTCGAGGACGTGCGCGAGCACGGCGATCCACTCGTCGAGGTCCTCCTTCGACCACATCTCGCCCGCCTCCGGCGTGAAGGGCTCGGGCACGATCCACGGCTCGTGCGCGAGCCAGTACGCGTCGATCCCGAAGTCGGTCATCCGGTTCTGCACATCCACCGTCGACAGGCCGGTCTCGGCGGTGTACTCCTCGAGCGAGTACCGCGTCATCTCCATGCGGGGCAGCGCCTTGCCGGGGAACGACATGGTGACGCCCTTCAGCGCCATCAGGTGCTTCTCCATGTAGTTGTTGGCGAGGAGGGAGAGATCGGATGCCTCGCGCAGCCCATCCGTTCCCATCGCGCGCGTCCACGAGTAGGCCTTGACCAGCTGCTGCACGTTCCCGAGGAACTCGCGCACCCGTCCGACGCTGTGCTCGGGCTCGATCAGGTCGTACACGTCGCCGTTCTTCACGATCCGCGGGCCGGGGAGGAACGGGGCGAGCTCGTCGGAGCAGCCGTAGGCGCCCACCGACGGGCCGTTGCCGCCCTTGGGCACCCCGAAGGTCTTGTGCAGCATGTACATGCACGCGTCGAAGCCGAGGTCGCGGGCGCGCAGACGGGTCATCACGCCGTTGAAGTTGGCATTGTCGTAGAACGCGAGGCCGCCGACCTCGTGCACCGCGTCGATGAACTCCTTGATGTGCGGGTTGTAGATGCCCATGTCGTCGGGGTTGTTGAGCATCAGCGCGGCCGTGTTCGGGCCGATGGCGGCCTTCAGCGCCTCGACGGACGGGTAGCCGTCCTCTTCGATGGGCAGCGTGATGACCTCGAAGCCCGCAGCCTTGGCGGTCGCCGGGTTGCAGGGGTGCGCCTGAGCGGTGGTGACGATGTGCGTCCGCTGCGCCAGCTCGCCGCGCGAGGCGTGATAAGCCCGGGTGACGACCGCGTGGAGGTACGCGGCATCCGCCCCTCCTCCGGGCTGGAAGCTGAACGCATCCATGCCAGACAGGTTTCGCAGCTCGTCTTCGAGCGAGTGCACGATGCCGAGGAGTCCCTGGTACGTCGACGGGTCCTGGCGCGGGTGCACCGCCGCGACCTCGGAGCGAGCGGTGATCTGCTCGTTCACGGTCGGGTTGTGCTTCATCGTGCACGTGCCGAAGAGGCTGATGCCCATCATCCCCATCGTCTGCTGCGACAGGTGCGTGAAGTGGCGGCGCACCTCGTACTCGGCGAGTTCGGGCAGGTCGGCGTCGCGCTCGCGGCGAAGGCTCTGCGGGAACAGCGAGTCGCCGGACTGCGGAGCCCACGACTGCGGCGGGACGACCCCGCGGCGGCCGGGTGCTCCGAGCTCGTAGATGACACCTTCATCCCACGATGCGGCGTGGTAGTCGCGGATGCTGCTGCTGACGGTGCTCATGCCGGCACCACCTCCTCGAGCGCAGAGATCAGTTGTCGGACGTCGTCTTCGGAGATCGCTTCGGTGACGCAGTAAAGCGCGCACTGGTCGAGACCGTCGTGGCTGCCGGTCAGGTCGTGACCACCCAGGATGCCGCGGTCCAGCAGTGCAGCGTTGATCTCGGCGACCGTGCGGCCCGTGCCCGAGAAGTCGACGATGAACTCCTTGAAGATGCGGTCGCCGTAGCGCACCGACACCCCGGGGACCGCGGCGATGAGCTCGGCCGTGCGCCGCGCGTTGGCGGCGACCGTCTCGGACAGTTCGCGCATCCCGGCGGGGCCGAGGAGCGCGAGATAGATCGCGGCGCGCACAGCCCACAGGTACACCGAGTTGCCCGTCCAGTCGTTGCCGAGCTCACGGGCACCGTACGAGCTCTGACCGAACAGCGTCATGCCGAACGCGCGCTCGCCTTCGCGGGTGGTGGGCGCGATGCTCACCTGCAGCGTCGGGAACTGACGGGCGTAGCGCTCCTCGTCGCGCGTGGCGATGAACCCGCCGACGCCGCCGCCGGCGTTCAGGTGGATGCCGAGAGGCTGGATCGACCCGACGATGATGTCGGCGCCGAACGCGGCGGGCGAGGCGAGACCTCCGAGCGAGATCGGGTCGACCCCGACGATCGCATCGGCGCCGACGGCATGCGCGGCTTCGATGATGCGGGCGACGTCGTGCTCGATCACGCCCCACGAGTTGGGGGTCTCGAGGTAGACCGCGGCGACGTCGTCGCCGAGAGCTTCTTGGAGCGCGGGGAGCGAGACCGTGCCCGACTCGGGGTCCATGGCGACCTCGCGGATCTCGAGCGACCCGCCGAGCTCGCGGTAGCCGGCGTAGGTCTCGATCACGAGGCGGCGCTCGCGGTCGATGTTGTCGGGCAGCACGACGACCGAGCGCTGAGTCATCCGCGCAGCCATCCGCAGCGCGTGGCCGGCGGCGCAGCCCCAGCTGTAGACCGGGAGTCCGACGAACTCGAGATCGAGCAGCGCGCCCAGCTCGGATGCGAACTCGAACCAGGCCTGGTTGCGGCCGTGGTCGGAGCTCGGGGTGCCCCACACCGAGGTGGAGATCTCGGGGCGGGCGGTGATCTCGTCGCACAGCGCGGGGATGTGGTGCTTCCAGTAACCGCCGCCGAGGAACGAGATGTGCGAGTCGGTCGACACCCCGCCGCGCAGGCGCCCCTCGATGAGGCGGCGCAATTCGAACTCCGACTTGATGCCTGGAACCGGCTGCACCTTGTCGTCGGCCCGGTGATCGGCGGGGATCTGCGCGAAGAGCTCTTCGGCGTCCGCGATGCCGATCCCGTCGAGCAGCGCCTGCCTGCTGCCCTCCGCAGAGTTCGCCATGTACGGGTGCGACTGACTCATGTGCTTCTCCTGCGCTCGTTCTCTCGTTGGATTCGTTCAGGCCGCCGCGTCGACGACCTTCAGTACTGTGCTCTGGCGCGGACCGGTGTGGACCCGCCGGTAACCGAGGAGCGGATGCTGCGCCCCGTCGCCCGCGGGGTCGGAATCGATCAGCAGCACGGGCGGGAACAGCGCCCCGACCTTGTCTTCGGTTGCGAGGATGCGGATGCGGTCGGCGCCGATCGCCGCGATGACCCGGGCACTGAGCTCCTGGTTGCCTCGCCCGAGGAGGAACCCCTGGCCGCCGACCACCCCGAGGGCGAGGAGCGGTTCAGGCGCGACCGAGACGATCTGGTGGAGGCGCTCCTCGGTCACGTCGAGCTCGACCGTTCCATCGGGGTGGCGCACATCGACGCCGCGGAGCGTGGGGGTGAAGCCCAGCGCCTCGCCGACGGCGCCCGTTGTTGTGCCGGGGCCGACGATCCACGTCGTGGCCTGGTCGGCGGCGCGGACGAGGTTCTGGGCGATCGCGTGCCCGACGATCTCTGCGGCCTGCGACCGCGAAACGGTCTTCGCACCCTGGAGCGCCTCGCGAGAGCGGGGCACCCGCAGCGCGCCGACCACCCCTGTCTCGCCCTCAGCGCCCACGTCGAGCACCTCGGCGGTCGAGACAGAGGCCCGGCCCGCGGCGAAGTCGGCGAGCAGTCGACCGGCCGCTTCGGGCGAGCGCGAGAAGACCTCGGAGTGCATCTTCACTCCCGAGGGGACCCCGACGACGGGGACCGTCTCGCCCAGAGCCTCGGCGAGGTCGGTCGCCGTCCCATCGCCGCCCGCGAAGAGGATCGCGTCCACGCTCTCGCCGGCCAGGCGTCGTGCCGCGGCGATCGTGTCGGCCCGTGTGGTGAGCGAAGCCGGCTCGAGTCCGGCGAGCGCCGAGTGGGCGACGGATGCCTCGGCCAGCGCATCGGCGCCCAGGACTCCGGGGGCAGCGACGATCGAGGCTTCCCCTCCCACCGCGGTGAATCTCTCGAGCGCCCGCACCAGCCGGCGCGCGGCGTGACCCGCGCTCACGGCTTCGCCGTAGCGTGCAGGGTCGAGCGCGTCGGTGCCGTGGAGCGCGAGCATGCCGCCGAAGCCCGCGATCGGGTTCAACAGCACTCCTACGCGCACCACGACGACGCTACTTGCTCCGCAGCTCGCCGACGGCGTGGTCCAGACCTGCGCGCACACCCGCGACCATGCGCTCGAGCTCGTCGGGCGTCGTCACGAACGGAGGCGAGAACGACACCGTGTCGGCTGCCGGGAGGGCGCGGGTGATCACGCCGTTCTCGAGCGCCGCCCGCGTCACGGCTCCGGCGAAGGCGCCCTGCTGGGCGAACGGCCGCAGCGGCTCGCGCGACTCGACGAACTCGACGGCGGCCATGAGACCCCGCCCGCGGATCTCTCCCACGTTCGGGTGATCGGCGAAGGCGGTGTGCAGCAGCTCGTGCAACAGCTTGCCGTTCTCGGCGACGCGGTCGACGAGTCCGTCGCGCTCGATGATGTCGAGGTTCGTCATCGCGGCGGCGGCGGCCAGCGGGTGGGCCGAGTAGGTGTAGCCGTGGCCGAAGCTGCCGTACTTGGCCGAGCCGTCGAGCAGCACCTGCCACACCTTGTCGCTGACGAGCACAGCCGACAGCGGCACGTACGCCGAGGTGATGCCCTTGGCGACGGTCATGAGGTCGGGCTTCATGTTCGTCGACACGCTGCCGAACGAGACCCCGAGGCGGCCGAAGCCGTTGACGACCTCGTCGGCGATGAGGAGCACGTCGTACTTGTCGAGCACCTCCTGGATCTTCGGGAAGTAGGTGTCGGGCGGCACGATCACGCCACCGGCGGCCATGACGGGCTCGGCGATCAGCGCGGCGACGGTCTCGGGGCCTTCGTTCACGATGAAGCGGTCGAGCTCGATGGCGAGCGTCGTGGCGAACTCGTCGTCGGTCTGGCCCGGCTCGCGCTCCCACAGGCCGTGCGGCGGGCGGATGTGGCGGATCATCGGCAGCGGCAGGTCGAAGCCGTCGTGCAGGTTCTTGAGGCCGGTCAGGCCGCCCGAAAGAACGGTGACGCCGTGGTACCCGCGACGGCGCGCGATGATCTTCTTCTTCATGGGGCGTCCGAGGACGTTGTTGTAGTACCAGACCAGCTTGGCCTGGGTGTCGTTCGCGTCCGAGCCGGAGTTGCCGTAGAAGACCTTGCTCATCGGCACGGGCGCCATGTTGATCAGCCGCTCGGACAGGCGGGCGGGAAGATCGGTGCCCATCGAAGAGAAGGCGTGGAAGTACGGAAGCTTCAGCGCCTGCTCGCGCAGGGCCTCGGCCATCTCGGGGTGCGCGTACCCGACATTGACGCACCAGAGCCCGGCCATCGCGTCGAGGTAGTCGCGGCCCGCTCGGTCGGTGACCGTGGCGCCGTGCCCCTCGACGATCGTCATATGGGGGCCGTTCTCAGCGTGCGCCGCCAGATTGGTCATTGGGTGGAACAGGTAGTTGCGGTCCAACTCCTCGACGTGCATTCAGACACCTTCGTTCGTTCGCATTACGCACTTATGGTCGCACTTCGCACATTACCCCCTATGCTGGAGTAGGTTCAAACCCGATCTCGGGATCCGCGTCAGAAAGTTGAGGGCGACCTATGACCACTACTCGTCACGAGCTCCTCGAGGGCGACCTCCTGCGCACTCAGATCTATTACGGCGGACAGTGGCGAGACGGGTCAACGGGCGAACGTCGCCCGGTCACCGACCCGGCGACGGGCGACGAGATCGCCCAGGTGGCCGTTGCCACCGCCGAAGACGTGGAGGCCGCCGTGCTCGCCTCCCATGAGGCGTTCAAGACCTGGTCGAAGGTGCCGGCTCCGCAGCGCGCGAAGCTGCTGCGCCGCTGGTACGACCTCGTGGTCGAGCGTGCCGACGACCTGGCCGCAATCCTCACGGCCGAGCAGGGCAAGCCGCTCGCCGAGGCCAAGGCCGAGGTGCTGTACGGCGCCGGGTTCATCGAATGGTTCGCCGAGGAGTCCAAGCGCCTCTACGGCGAGGTCATCCCCACCAACAACCCCAACCGCCGCATGCTCACCACGCGCAGCGCCGTGGGCGTGACCGCAGCCATCACTCCGTGGAACTTCCCCGCCGCGATGATCCTGCGCAAGGCCTCGCCCGCGCTCGCCGCCGGCTGCACCATGATCATCAAGCCGGCCAGCGAGACGCCGCTGTCGGCCTTCGCCCTCGTGGCGCTGGCCGAAGAGGCCGGCATCCCCGCCGGCGTGCTCAGCGTCGTCAACGGCTCCGGCTCGGTCATCGGCGGCGTGCTCACCAGCCACGACCTCGTGCGCACGATCAGCTTCACCGGCTCGACCGAGGTCGGCCGCACTCTCATGGCGCAGTCTGCCGGCACGATCAAGCGCCTCGCTCTCGAGCTCGGCGGCAACGCGCCGCTCATCGTCTTCGACGACGCCGACCTCGAGAACGCGGTCAAGGGCGCGATGGACTCGAAGTTCCGCAACGCCGGTCAGACGTGCGTCTGCGCCAACCGCATCTACGTACAGGAAGGCATCCACGACCAGTTCGTCGCCCGTCTGTCGGAAGAGGTGGCGAAGCTGCGCGTCGGCGATGGCCGCGAGCCCGGCATCACGCAGGGCCCGCTGATCTCGAAGGCCGCGGTCGAGAAGGTCGAGTCGCACATCGCGGATGCCATGGCCAAGGGTGCGCAGGTGCTCAACGGCGGCGGGATCAGCGAACTGGGCGGCACCTTCTTCTCTCCGACGCTGCTCGTCGGCGCGACGCCCGACATGGTCGTCGCCAAGGAGGAGACGTTCGGCCCCTTGGCGCCGGTCTTCAAGTTCTCGACCGAGGACGAAGCGGTCGCGCTCGCCAATGACACCGAGTTCGGGCTTGCCGGCTACTTCTTCAGCCGCGACATCGGCCGAATCACGCGGGTCGCCGAAGCTCTCGAGGTCGGCGTGGTCGGTGTGAACACGGGCCTCATCTCGTATGAGGGCGCACCGTTCGGCGGGGTCAAGCAGTCGGGCATCGGCCGCGAGGGTTCGCTGCACGGCATCGAGGAGTACACCGAGCTGAAGTACATCTGCATCGAAGGCGTCCTGTGACGGCCGGCCGGCCGTCTGCAGACTGACGAAGGGCCGCCGACATGTTCGACACCGAGAGCGACCGCAAGTCGGGCGAGTTCATCCAGTCCCTCGACCGGGGGCTCGCCGTCATCCGGGCGTTCTCGAATGAGCGCGACCTGCTGTCGCTCGCCGACGTGTCCAAGGCCACCGGCCTGAGCCGGGCATCCGTTCGTCGCGCCCTGCTCACCCTCGAAACCCTCGGCTACGTGGGAAGCCGCCAGAACCGCTTCTACCTGCGGCCTCGCGTGCTCGACCTCGGCTACGCCTTCCTGTCGTCGTCGTCGAGCATCGACATCACCCAGGATCACCTGCGCCGCCTGTCGGCGCGGATCGGCGAGTCGGTCTCGGCGTGCGAGTACGACGACGGCGACGTGGTCTACGTCGCGCGCGCCGCGGCCGAGACGATCATGCCGATCCGCCTCGGCATCGGCCGGCGCCTTCCGGCGTTCTGCACCTCGACGGGCCGCGTGCTGCTGTCGGAGTTCGACGAGGCCCGGCTCGACGAGTACCTGCGCACCTATCCCCGCGAGAAGCTCTCGCCGGCGACGATCGTCGATGAGCACGAGCTGCGCGACAAGATCGCCGAGGTGCGCGCGCAGGGCTGGTCGCTCAACAACCAAGAGGTCGACCTCGGCGCCCGCTCGATCGCGGCGCCGGTCGTCGGCGCCGACGGCCGCTACGTCAGCGCGGTGAACATCTCGGTGTCGACCTCACGCATGTCGGTCGAACAGCTCCGTGAGGAGTACCTGCCGCAGCTGCTCGAGTCGACGACGATGATCAGCGCCGACCTCTCCCTCCTGCGCCGCCGCCGCACCTACGAGTGAGCCGGCGCTCCTACTAGACGACTGACCCACCGCACGACCGAAGGAACCCGAGTGCCCCGCCTGAAGCCCCGCCTGTTCGAGCCCATCACGATCAACGGGCTCACCCTCCCGCACCGGCTGTGGGTGGCACCCATGTGCATGTACTCCTCGGTCGACGGGATGCCGACGGACTGGCACCTCGTGCATCTCGGGTCATTCGCCATCGGCCGTGCGGGGCTCATCATGACCGAGGCGACCGCCGTCTCGCCCGAGGGGCGGATCAGCCCCGACGACGCGGGCATCTGGAAGCACGAGCACATCGAGGCATGGCGCCGCGTGGTCGACTTCGTGCACGGGATGGACAGCCGGATCGGCATCCAGCTCTCGCATGCCGGCCGCAAGGCCGCGACGTACCCGCCGACGCGCGGGCGCGGCTCGGTGCCCGAGAACGAGGGCGGCTGGACGACCGTCGGCCCGTCGCCGATCGCGTACGGCCCGTTCACGACGCCGATCGAGCTGGACGCCGAGGGCATCGCGAAGGTCGTGTCGGACTATGCGGATGCTGCGACCCGTGCCGTCGAGGCCGGCTTCGACCTGGTCGAGATCCACGCCGCGCACGGGTACCTGCTCGGCCAGTTCCTCTCGCCGACGTCGAACCACCGCACCGACGAGTACGGCGGCGACGCCCGCGGCCGCGACCGCCTGCTTCGCGAGGTGATCTCTGCCGTGCGCGAGCGCATCCCGGCCGAGATGCCGCTCGTGCTGCGGATCTCTGCGACCGAGTGGGTGCCGGGCGGGGTCACGGTCGCCGACACGATCGAGACCCTGAGGGGAATCGAGGGCGTGGACCTCGTGAGCGTCTCGTCGGGGGGAAACAGCCCCGACCAGCAGATCCCCGCCGGCCCGGGGTACCAGCAGCCGCTGGCGCGCGAGGTTCGCGCGGCGATCGACGTGCCGGCCGGCGTCGCCGGTCTGATCACGACGCCCGAGCAGGCCGAGGCCGTGCTCGGCGCCGGGGACGCGGATGTCGTATACATCGCCCGGCAGTTCCTGCGCGAGCCCACGTTCGCGCTGCGCGCGGCCGCGGCACTGGGCGGCGAGCTGGCCTGGCCCTGGCAGTACAACCGGGCCAAGTACATCGAGTCCATCCCCTGATCGCGGCGGCCGTGGCACCGCGGATGCCGCGGGCCGCGACACCGGTCAGTGCGAGTGCGCCGCCTCGCCGGCCGTGCCCGCGCCGACCTGGCGCTCGACGGTCATGCCCTCGCGCACCCAGGTGACGCAGGTGCGGGTCTGCGGCACACCGTCGACGACCATGACGCACTCGAAGCACACGCCCATTCCGCAGAAGTAGCCGCGCGGGTCGCCCTCGCCCGTCTCGCGCAGGCCGAGGTCACGGTCGGCCATGACGGCCGCGGCGACGCTCTCGCCCTCGTACGCCTCGGAAGGCCGACCGTCGATAAGGATCTCGACGCGTTGCCCGCGCTCGAGGCCGTGTCCGCCGACACGTCCGTGCGCCTTGGCCGAGCTCATGCCCGGCTCGTCTCCGGCTGAAGCAGACCCTCCTCGACGAGCACGGCCCGCATGGTGGCGAGGTCGGCCGCGTCGGTGACGGGGAGGCGCGGCCGGCGGACGTGCCCGGCGGGCTGCCCGAGCATGTGCATGAGCGCCTTCAGCTGCGCCTGGTACGAACCGTAGTGGCCCGCCCAGCCGCCCGGCAGCCACAGCTTCGGGAAGAGGCGGTCGGCACGCTCGGCGTACTCCTCCATCGGCGCGAAGTCGCCCTTCCAGTAGTTCTCCCAGAACTCGGGGTCGGGACGGCCGTTCAGCGACCCGCCGCCGACGAAGCCGTCGCCTCCCTCGGTGCGCAGCACTTCGACGCCGCGTGCCGACATGTACGGGCCGAAGACACGCACCCGGTCGCGCACACGGCGCGACGTCTCGAAGAACTGGTCGGCGTTGGGCGTGCTGTCCTTGATCGCGACGACCGCCTCGACGTCGGCGAGCCGGTCGGCCAGGTCGCTGTCGATGTCGATCCCCGTGCCGTGCGGCCAGTTGTAGACCACCAGCGGTCCCGCGACGCGCTCGCTGATGTCTTCGTACCAGGCGACGACCTCGTTCGGGAAGAGCTTGATGTAGGGCGGCGGCGAGGCCAGCACCCCGTCTGCGCCGGCGCCGAGCGCGTGCGAGGCGAGCTCCTGCACGTTGTCGGCGGTGTTGGACGTGCAGCCGATGAGAACACGCATGCGTCCCGCCGCGGCGGCGACCGCAGTCTCTGCCACAGCCTTGCGCTCGTCGACGCTCTGCGAGAACCACTCGCCGCACGTGCCGTTGACGACGACGCCGTGCATGCCACGTTCGGCATACTGCTCGATCAGCGCGTGCAGAGTGTCGGTGTCGAGTGCGCCCGACTCGGTGAACGGGGTGACGACGGCGGGGAAGTATCCCGCCCAGTCGACGTCGTTGCGATCCATCAGCAGCTGCTCCTGTTCGTAGTTGTGGTCTGGTCAGGCGCGAGCGCGCTCCACCGTGCGATCGAGCGAGAATCGCTCGTCGAACGGGGATGCCTCGGCCGGGTCGAGGATCATCTCGGCGATCTGCCGAGCGTAGATGGGAGAGAAGGTGAAGCCGGTCGATGCAACGCAGGCGAAATAGCCGGGCACCTGCACCGACTCGCCGACGATCGGAGAGTAGTCGTCGGTGAACGCGATGACGCCCGACCAGGTGCGCACCACGCGCACGTCTTCGAGCTGGGGCACCACGTCGAGGGCGACCCGCAGGTTGCCGGCGGCGCTGTTCCACGTCGTCGGGTAGCGGCGGGGGTAGCCGGCGTACGGGGTGGGCCAGCCGCCGCCGATGATGAACGAGCCGTGGTGCGTCTGCTTGAGGGTCAGCCGGCGGCCGATGTGCTGCACCATCGACGGCAGCAGCGGAGTGCGGGCCTCGGTGACGTTGACGTGCAGACCCTCGCGGCGGATCGGGAAGTTCAATCCGACCATCTCGCCGAGATCGCCCGCCCAGCCGCCGCCGCAGTTGACGACGCGGCGAGCGCGGATCGTGCCCGAATTCGTGCGCACGAGGAACCGGCGTGACGCCGACGACTCATCCACCTCGATCGAGAAGACCTCGGCGCCGGTGCGCACGCGCGCCCCGTGCTCGACCGCCCGGCGCGCATACAGCGGCGCCACGATCAGAGGGTTCGCGTGCCCTTCGAGGTCGCAGTACGTCGCGCCGATGATCCGGTCGGAGAAGTACGGCGCGCGGTCGCGCAGATCCGCGCCCGTGAGCACCTCGGTGTGGATGCCGGCCTCTTCTTCGAGCAGGTGCTTCTCGTGCAGGAGCGTGAGTTGCTCATTCGTCTCGGCGACCATCCAGCCGCCGGTCTGGTGCAGGCCGACGTCGGCGCCGAGCTCATCGCTCAGAGTCTTCCACAGGCCGTACGCCTCGACGCTCGCCCGCGCGTCGCTGAGAAGCCGCGACCGGTCGGCGTCGGTGCCGGCGCCCGAGAGCTGGTGGATCGCGAGCTGGAAGTGGAAGCTTCCGGCGTTGGTTCCGGATGCTTCGCGGTTGAGCTGTCCGCGATCGAGAAGCTCCACCTCCACCCCGCCCTTGGCGAGGTAGTAGGCGACCGCGGTGCCGGCGATGCCGCCGCCGATCACGAGCACGTCGGTGTCGGTGACCGGGCCGCCGGCGCGCCTGACGATCTCGGAGGGGACGACGTCGGTGCGCTCAGGCTCGAGCGGCGCGTCGTCCTTGCGCTGGAAGAGGCCGGGGTCGACCACGTTCGCGTCGGCGATCGCGCCGATTCCGACCGGCCGCACGGGCATGCGCGGGGTGGCAGGGGCGACCTCGGCCATGGGCACGCGGCTCTTCTCTGCGATCATGGCGGCGATGTGCCGGCCGCACATCCGGCCCTGGCACGGTCCCATGCCGGCGCGGGTGAGAGCCTTCACGGCGCTGATCTCGGGGGCGGTGTCGACCGCGGCCTGAACCTCGGCCTGGGCGACGCCCTCGCAGCGGCAGACGGTGGTCTCGGCATCCGCGAGACCGAACACTCCGTCGCCGACGCTGTACATGCGCTGCGTGGCGCGGGTGAGCGCCCGGCGACGGGCCAGTCGGCGCAGGAGGGGGCGAGCAGAGCCGGTCGCGGCCTCGGCGCTGAGCAGACCGGCGTCCTGCGCGACGGCATAGGCGGCGATGCGGCCCTCGTCGGCGGCGACCGCCGAGCCCTCGACGCCGGCACCGTCACCGGCCGCGTACACGCCGGCGACCTCGGTGCGGCACCACTCGTCCTTGCGGACGACCGGGCCGCCCAGGTCTTCGACGGTGTCGAAGCTCGCACCCGCGAGGCGCAGCAGTTCGGCGCTCGGGGTGAATCCGTAGCCGACGCAGAGCACGTCCGCTTCGACGGACTCCTCGGTGCCGGGGATGACGCGCCACTGCGAGTCGACGCGCGCGTGCACGACCCGCTCGACGCGCCCGTCGCCCTCGGCCCGCACGATCATTCGGCGGTAGCGGAGGGGGATGCGGTGCGCGATGAGAGAGGACTGGTACTTCGCGGCATCCATCAGCAGCCCGACGTTGCCCGGTGCGACGGCGGCGATCTTCGCGAGATCCACGGCCGACGGCGCGGGCCCGGCTTCGAGTGCGGTGACGATGTTCGCCCCGTATCCGGCGAGCTGCGCCGGGAAGGCGAGCGCGACGGGGCCCGAGCCGGCGAAGACGGTGCGCTGGCCGGGGATGAACGCCTGGGTCTTGGCGAGGGTCTGGAGTCCGCCGGCGGTGATGACGCCGGGAAGCGTCCAGCCGGGGAAGACGACGGGACGATCGTGCGCGCCCGCGGCGACGATCACCCGACGTGCGCGGATCGCCGCGACCGGATCGCCATCGGTGTGCACCATGGCGATCCAGCCGTCAGCGTCGGGCTCGAGGTCGACCACGCTCGTGCGCAGCAGCACGGTCGCATCGGATGCCTCAGCCTCGTCGATCAGCTCGCGTCCTGCGAGGTACTGCTTGCCCATCGCCTTGGCGTCGGTCACGCGCATCCCCGGTCCGGGCTGCTTGTAGACCTGTCCGCCGAGGGTGGGCCGCTCGTCGATGAGCACGGTACGGAGTCCCGCATCCGCCGCCGTCGACGCCGCCGCCATTCCTGCGGGGCCTCCTCCGACGATCAGGACGTCGTACTCGTGCTCATCGACGGGCATAGGTCAGCAGCCTCCGGGCATCTCGGGCATGGTCGGAGCCATCCACTTCGTGTACAGCTCTTCCAGCGTCCCATCGTTCTGCGCCTTGCAGAGGAACGCATCGAGCGCCTCCACGAGCGCGGAGTTGTCCTTCTGGACTCCCCATGCGCCGTAGTACAGGCTCAGCGGCTCGTCGAGGTCGAGAGCGGTCAGCTGGTCGGGGTTCGAGCGGTCGAACTCGGCGAGGATGTAGTCCTCGACGACGACCGCGTCGGCACGGCCCGTGGCGACCTCGAGCAGCGCGGCGTTCTGGTCCGGGAAGCCGGCCACCGTCGCATTGGGGAAGGTGTCGCGCACCAGCTGCTCGCCCGTCGAGCCCTGGAGGGCCGTGATGACCACGCCTTCCTTGTTGTAGTCCTCGATCGTCGAGCCCAGCTCCGAACCCGGCGCGACGCCGAGGATGGTGGCGTAGGGCACGTAGCCGCGGCTGAAGTCGATGACTTCCTTGCGCTCGTCGGTGGCGCCGAGGCCGACCGACACCATGTCGAACTGCGCGGCCTGCAGGCCCGGGATCAGTCCGTTGAAGTCGAGGTTCTGGATGTCGAGCTCGACGTCGAGTTCTTCGGCGAGCGCGTTCAGAAGGTCGACGTCGTAGCCGCTGGGGGTGTCGCCCTCGAGGAACATCTGCGGCTTGTACTGCAGGTTCATGCCGACGACGAGGGTGCCCGGCGTCATGAGCCCGATGTCTTCGGCGCTCCCGCCGTCGGACTCCTCGGGAGCGGCCGAGCCGCCCCCGCCGGCGCAAGCCGTCAGCGCCAGTGCTGCAGCCGCTGCGGCGGCGACCAGTGGCAGGCGCAGGCCTTTCATGCTGAATCGTGCGTTCACGAGATTCTCCTATCGATGTGATTCGGGTTCGGTGCGGATGTGGTGCTGGGCTTGGGTAACCGCCTACTTGGGCGTGTAGACGGTGCCGGTGGCGGGCGTGACCGCCTTCACGCGGGCGGCGAGCGCGACGATCTCGCGACGCTGGTGCGCGCGCAGTCCGCGGCCGACGACCCCCATCGGCGGGCGCACGTAGGCGTTCTCGATCATGCGGAAGACGAAGTCGATCGCGAATGCGGCGAGCACGTAGATGATCGCGGCCGCGGTGTAGAGCACGAACGGCTGGAAGGTGGTCGCGACGAGGTTCTGCGTGACGCGCACGACTTCGAGCAGACCGATGACGGTGAAGGTCGAGGTGTCCTTCACCATGCCGATGAACATGCTGCCGATGTTGGGGAGCGCGATCTTCACGGCCTGCGGAAGGGTGACCGAGAAGAAGATCTGGTGCGGCCGCATGCCGAGCGCGAGACCCGCCTCGGTGTGGCCCGAGGGGACGGCCTGCAGGGCCGAGCGGAAGATCTCGGCGAAGAACGCGCTGTAGAGCAGCGAGAGCGCGATGACACCGGCTTGGAAGACGGTGAATCGGATGCCGAGAACCAGCGCCAGACCGAAGTACACCCAGATGACGCTCACGAGCGCCGGGACACCGCGGAAGATGTTGATGTACGCGACCGCGATCCAGTTGAACGGCTTGGGCGCCGAACGCAGGACCGCGAGGAGCAGCCCGAAGACGAGCGAGATCACGAGGCCGACGACGGCGACCGCCGCGGCGGTCCACAGCCCCGCGAGCAGTGCCTCGCGGTACTCCCAGACGAGACCCCAGTCGTAATCGAAGATCGACATCACATCACCGCCTGGAGGAACTGCTTGGCGCGCTCGCTCTTGCAGTTCTCGTAGAAGCCGCGAGGACCGGACTCGACGATGCGGCCGTCCTCCATGAACACGTTGAGATCGCCGATCTCTTTGGCGAAGCCGAGCTCGTGGGTGACGACGACCATCGTCATTCCCGTCTCGGCGACTTCGCGCATCGTCTTGAGCACCTCGCCGACCAGTTCGGGGTCGAGCGCCGAGGTGGGCTCGTCGAAGAGGATCACCTCGGGGTCGAGCGCAAGCGCACGTGCGATCGCGACGCGCTGCTGCTGGCCGCCGCTGAGCTCGGCGGGGTAGTTCGCGGCCCGGTCGATCAGGCCGACCCGCCGCAACGCGATCGCGGCCTTCTCGCGGGCCTTGCCCCGGCTCATGCCGTGCACCTTGCGCAGCGGCAGGGCCACGTTGTCGAGCGCGCACAGGTGCGGGAACAGGTTGAACTGCTGGAAGACCATGCCCACCCGGCGGCGGAGCGCCAGGCGTCCGCCGCGCTTTCCGGACTCGCCGGGAAGGCCCGGGCCGAACTCGATGCCGTCGACCTTGAGGGATCCGGAGTCAGGCTCGGCCAGCATGTTCATGCTGCGCAGCACCGTCGACTTGCCCGAACCCGATGGGCCGAACAGCACGACGTGCTGACCCCGCTCGACCGTGAGGTCGATGTCGAAGAGGACCTGCGTCTTGCCGAAAGACTTGTTGATGCCGCGCAGCTCGATGATCGGCAGGTGGGCTGATGCACCCGTCGTCGATCCGGCGGCAGCCGGTGCGTGGCCGCTCATGCGCGCACCTCCGAGACGCTCACGTACAGACCGTCGGGATCGCCGAAGTAGGCGTAGCGCCAGCTCTGGCCGTCGGGCATGCGGATCTCGGCGGGCTCGCCGACGAGGTCGACGCCGATCGACCCGAGGTACTCGATCGCGAGATCGAGGTTGCGGGCGCCGATGGAGAACTCGAACGTGCCGAGGTGACCCCACTCGCCGCGCATGTCGGGTCCGGCAGGCGTCTGCTCGACGGGCTCGAGGGATCCGCCGTGCGGGCTCATCAGCAGCATCATCCGCTGGCTGGGGGGCTGGCGGCCGACGTCGAGGAACCACTGGTTCATCGGCTCGTTGATGCCGGCCATGTCGAAGAGCTTCGACGTGAAGCCGAGCTTGCGGTAGAACGCCTCGGTGCGGTCGGAGCTGCCCACACCGAACGCGACGTGGTTCACACCCTGCGGGCCGTCGGGGTAGGGCCAGCCCGATTCGAGCGACCGCCACTCGATGAACTCGATCTTGGCTCCGTCCGGATCCTCTACATAAGAGAGGCCGCAATGGGTGTCGTACGGCTCGAGGATCTGGTCGTTGGGCTCCATCAGCACCTTGTGACCGGCCGCGACGAGCGACTCGTGGAACTCCTCGTACGACCGCACGTGGATGCACACCTCGCAGATGCCGGGCTCGCCGTAAGCGAAGCCGTCGGGCAGCGGCGGCTGCGGCCGGTTGGTGATCTGCACCAACTTGATACCCGAGCGGCCGAGGACGGTCGGCTGCGAGCTGCGCAGGTAGACGACGCGCGCCTCGGTGGCGTCGTGGCCCGACACGGTGTCGAGACCGGGAAGGGGGCCGGTGTAGTCGAAGGCGACGTCGACGAAGCCGAGCTCCGCATAGAAGCGGAGCGAGGCGTCCATGTCGGACACGCCGACGCCGATGTGATCGAGACCCAAAAGGGTCCCGAATCGGAAATCTGCTGTGGTCAAGTCCGGGTCCTTCCCATCGGCTCCCCTCACGCGTCGCGCGGGCGCAGGCGGTCGGGTGTTGTAGCGATGTTTGCACAACGAACACTTGTCCGCAATACGAACAAGTTCGTTCGGATTGCGGAGAGCTGTGCGCATACCGTACATTGGCGATCAATCCGACAGGAAGGGTCGAGACCTTGGCACACGACCGTCCGCCCACCGCTGAGGCGAACATCGCCACGGCCGCGGCATCCGGGATGCTGCAGGGCCGCCGCTTCCTCGTCACCGGTGGCGCGCGCGGCCTCGGCGCCGCGATCGTCCGCACCTTCGCGGACCACGGTGCGAACGGACTGATCGTCGACCTGAAGGCTCCGGAAGACGTCGGTCTTCCCTGGCCGTTCACCGCCGCCGACGTGACGGACGAAGGCGCGATGCGCGCCGCGACCGAGGCCTACGTCTCCGCGCACGGCCCGTTCGACGGGGTCGTCGCAGCCGCGGGGATCGTTCCCTCGTGGCAGTCGCCGGAAGAGCTCAACCTCGCCGACTTCGATCGCACCATGGCCGTCAACGTCCGTGGCACGGTCGTCACCGTCAAGAGCGTTGCGGCGACCCTGCCCCCCGGATCCACGATCGTCGCGATCGGGTCGCTGAACTCGTGGAAGGGCGACCCGAACATCGTGTCGTACGTCGCGAGCAAGCACGCCGTGCTCGGAGTCGTCCGCAGCACCGCTCTCGCCCTCGGCCGCCGAGGCATCCGCGTGAACGCCGTCGCGCCCGGCCCCGTCGCCACCGAAGCCCTCCTCTCCCGCATCGACAGCCGCGCCTCTTCGACGGGTCTCGACCGCGACGCGTCGCTCGCGCGCGCGGCCGAACTCACCGCACTGGGCCGCCTCGCCACCGAACAGGACATCGCCGACGCCGTGCTCTTCCTCTCTTCTCCCCTGTCTGCAGCCATCTCGGGGCAGCTGCTGCCCGTCGACGGCGGAATCCTCTGAAGGGCACCGACATGGCGACACTCGAAGATCGAACGGCGCTCATCACCGGGGTCTCGGGGGCGATCGGCGGTGAACTCGCGCGCGTGTTCGCGCGCGAGGGCGCGAAGGTGATCGGCACCTACCGCAGCCGCCAGGATGCCGCCGAACAGGCCGTTGCCAGCCTGCCGGCCGACCGCCGCACGCTGATCCAGGCCGGATTCGGCGGCGGTGAGAGCGCACGAGAGCTCTGGCGCTCCGCGTGCGAGAGCGGTCCCGTCGACACCGTCGTGGTCAACGCGGCCGCGATGGCCACAACGCCGCTGTCGGGCGACGACGAGGCGTGGGATGACGGATGGCTCGAGGCGCTGCAGGTGAACGCGATCGCGGCATCCACCCTCATGCGCGAAGCGGCGAAGACCTTCGCCGAGCGCGGGTCGGGGTCGATCATCGCGATCTCGAGCTGGGCAGCCGAACAGGGCAGCCGCATCCCCGACGTCGGCGCGTACGCGGCCTCGAAGGCCGCACTGCGCAACTTCGCGCAGACCCTCGCCCGCGCCTACGCGCGTACGGGAGTCCGCGTGTACACGATCGCGCCCGGAGTCGTCGACGGCGGCATGGGCACGGCCGACCTCGACCCCGATGAGGTCCGCGCTGTGGCGGAGGGACTCGTGATGGGCCGGCACGTCGCGGTGTCGGAGATCGCCGAGCTGGCCGCCTTCCTCGCAACAGACAGATGCCCGAGCCTCACGGGGTCGACGCTCGACCTCAACGGGGCCTCGTACATCAGGTGACCCACCGGCTCACCTGATCAGCAAGACACATCGGATCGGACGCTCCACATGATTTCTCCTCCCCCGCTCGGATCGGGCGCCGCGCACTCCCCCAGGACTGTCGCGGTGGTCGGTGCGGGCAGCATCGGGATCGCCTGGGCGGTGGTCTTCAGCTCAGCCAGAGTGTCAGTCCGCCTCTTGGAAACCGACGACACAGTCCGCCGGGGCGCGCTGGGCGAGGTCGACTCGGTCCTGACGGCGCTCTTCGAGGCCGGGCTCCTCGCCGAGCCGGTCGCCGACGTCCTTGCGCGGGTGAGCATGCACGACAGCCTGACCGCCGCAGTCGATGGCGCGGACTTCGTGCAGGAGTGCGTGATCGAAGACATCGAGGTCAAGCGGGAGCTGTTCGCCGAACTCGACCGCATCACCCCACCCGGCGTCGTGCTCGCGAGCTCGACGTCGACGATCATGGCCTCACTCTTCGCGGCGGAGATTCCGGGTCGCGACCGGTGCCTCGTGGTGCACCCCGCGAACCCGCCCTACTTCCTTCGCGTCGCCGAGATCGTCCCCGCCCCCTTCACGTCGGCCGAGGCGATCGATAGCGCCCGCGAGCTGCTGACCCAGGTCGACATGACACCGGTTGTGCTCAACCGCGAGATCGAGGGCTTCGCGTTCAACCGGCTCCAGGGCGCGGTGCTGCGCGAGGCGTACTGCCTGGTGCGTGACGGCGTGCTCTCCGCGTCCGACCTCGACACTCTCGTCCGGGATGGGCTCGGCTTGCGCTGGTCGGTCATCGGTCCCTTCACGACGAGTGAGCTCAACACCCGCGGCGGCATCCGCCGGCACGCCGAAGTGATCGGTCCCGTCTACGCCAGGATCGGGGTCATGCGCGGCGCCGACGACCCGTGGACGCCCGAGACGATCGAGATGGTCGCGAGCGAGATCGAGCAGCGCCTGCCGCACGCGACCTGGGAAGAGAACGTGCATGAGCGCGACCGCGCCATGATCAAGCTCGCCTCGCTGCTGCGGCAGTTCGAGAACCCGCTGGCCCAGGCGCCGACTGCGGCATCCACTTCGCCCCTGTAGAGGCGGGCGCAAGCCCCGCTGCGTGTCTTCTCAGCGTTTGTAAAGCTGAGTGCGTACTTTTCTGGCAAGCGCCAACCTAGACGACACACTAGTATTCATACGTGAAGACTCATGCCAGCGCGGGCGTTCAGGTCGCAGCGTGGTCGATGCTCGGGACGCCCGCTGCGGCGTCTCTCATGTCGCACATCGGAGCCGACCTGCTCGTGCTTGACGCGCAGCATGGCCTCTTCGATGACGCCGCTCTCATCGCCGCGATCCCGGCCGCATCGGCCGTGCCGGTGCACGTACGCGTGGCCGACGGATCGGCCGCCCACATCGGACGCGCGCTCGACGCGGGCGCGACAGGAGTGATCGTGCCGATGGTGCAGGATGCCGCCGAGGCCGAGGCCGCGGCATCCGCCACCCGCTATCCGCCGCTCGGCGAGCGGTCGTGGGGTCCGTTGGCCGCCTACAGGGGCGAGCCGACCACCCCGCCCGCCGAAGCGAACGCACGGGTGTCGTGCGCCGTTATGGTCGAGACCTCGCGCGCGATCGCGAACCTCGACGGGATCGCCTCGGCACAAGGGGTCGACGTGGTCTTCGTCGGACCGTTCGATCTCGCGATCGCCCTCGGCACCGATGTGCCGGGGCTGCTGGCCGACCGGTCCGACGGCAACCCGCTCGACGCCGTCGTCTCCGCCTGCCGGAAAGCAGGGACGAGGGCCGGAGCATTCGCCGGAAGCCTCGAAACCGCCGCCGCGCTCATCGACCGAGGCTTCACGACCGTCGCCGTCGCCGTCGACACGCAACTCATCTCGACTGCCGGCAAGGCCCTCGTCGACGCCGCGCGCCTCATCCCCGTCCCCCCGAAGGAGAGCGAATGACCACCGTCCGCCAGATCGCCGACGAGTACACCGCTGCGCTGGCCGCCCGCGAACCCGCGGCGGCCCTCGCCCTGCGGATCGAGCGGCCCGAGCGGGCGCTGGCCGATCTGTCTCCGGAATGGCTCGAGGCGCGCTACGCGCTGCAGGGCGAGGTGCTCGATCGTCTCGCGGCGCTGCCGGACGACGCACCCGACGCGGTGCTGCGCGCGGCCATGGTGGAGCGTCTCAGCGGCGACCGGGCGCTGTTCGACACGGGGTTCACGATGCGAATGGTTGCCGGGCTCGCGAGCCCCATGCACCTGATTCTCGAAGGTGTCGAGGGTCTCACGATTTCTGACGACGCCGGCGGGATAGCCGTGCTCGAGCGCACCGAGGCCGCACCGGCAGCGGTGCGCGAGTACATCCGATCCCTCGAGCGCGCGCGTGAACTCGGCCGCGAGGGCCGGTTCTCGGGCACCGGCGTCGCCTCGGTCCGCCAGATCGGACTGCTCGCCGACCAGGCCGAGGGATGGGCCGACGCCGACTACTTCGCCACCCTCGACCGGGCGCCGGGGCTCTCCCCCGAGCTCACCGCCCGCGCCGACGCGGCCGCAGCCGCGATGGCTGAGGCGCTGCGCGAACTCGTGCGCTTCCTTCGCGAAGACCTGACACCGGATGCCCCGGCCGAAGACGCGATGGGCCTCGAGGTGTACCCGACGATGGTCGCGAGCATGCTCGGCACGCCCGTCGACCTCGAAGAGGTGTACGCCTTCGGCTGGAGCGAACTCGAACGCCTCGTGGCGCTCTCGCGCGAGCTGGCGGAGCAGCTAGGCGGAACCGGCGACGACCCCGTACGGTCGGCCGCACGTCTGCTGGATGCCGACCCGCGGTACCGGCTCGAAGGGATCGAGTCGATCGTCGCGTGGCTGCGCCGCCGGGTGGCGGAGAGCGCCGAAGTGCTGGGCGCCGAGGCATTCGTCCTGCCGTCGACGATCGACGATGTCGAATGCGTCGTGTCGCAGGCATCCACCGGGGTCGTCTACTACACGCCCGCCCCGCCCGACGGATCGGTGCCGAGCCGCATAGTGTGGACGATCCCCAGCGGCGTGCCGATGGCCGCCACCTGGCAGGAGGTGACGAGCGTCCACCACGAAGGACTGCCCGGGCACCACCTGGAGCACGCAATGAACCGCGCGAACGCCGGCCTGCACCCGTGGCAGCGCTACCTGTGCGAGGTGCACGGGTACGCCGAGGGATGGGCGCATTACGCCGAGGCGCTGTCGGATGAGCTCGGCCTGATCCGTGACCCCGCCGAACGGCTGGGCATGGTGCTCGGGCAGATCTGGCGCTCGGCGCGGATCGTCACCGACATCGGACTGCACACGAAGTGGCTGCTCCCGGCGAATTCCCTCACCACCGAGACGGAGTGGACGCCCGAGCTGGCGAGGAAGTTCCTCGAAGACTTCGCGATGGTCGAGCCCGACCTCGCCCGCTTCGAGGTAGACCGCTATCTCGGCATCCCGGGCCAGGCGCTCGCCTTCAAGGTCGGCGCGAAGCTCTGGATGGAAGCCCGCGCAGCATGGAGGGAGAGCCGGGGAGCGGATGCTCGTCTCGCCGACTTCCACCGCGAGGCGCTCGCACTCGGCCCGATGGGTCTGGCGCCGCTGCGCGCGCAGCTGCTCGCGGGCTGAGCCGACCGACCGGCGCACGTCGCTGCGTCGGGCGCAGTTGCTGCTGCGCGGGATGCAGGAGAGTGCGCCCGGGGCTCGGGCGAGCGCGAGCCCCGCCGAGAATGCGCCTAATCGCCTACCGCACCACGGCGACCTCGCCTCGCACCGCGACCGAGACCCGTTCACCGGCTGCGTGCCAGGCGGAATCGGATGCCTCGACCAGCGTTCCGTCGGCGAGCTCGATGCGCAGCAGCCGGTCGCCGCCGCGGAACCACGAGCGGACCACTCGCCCGGCGATCCCCGCACCCGGCGCCACAAGCTCGATCGACTCGGGCCGCAGAACGGCGAAGCACTCCCCCGCCGGCGTACCGGCTCCGACCGCGACCTCCCCGAGCACCGTCGACGCGACCCCCGCCCCGGTCACCCGGGCCGGAACGACAACACCGCGGCCGATGAACTCCGCGGTGAATCGATCGACGGGACGCCGGTACACCTCCTCGGGCGTGCCGTGCTGGTGGATGCGACCGGCGTTCATGACGATCACCCGATCGGCGATCGCGAGTGCCTCGGACTGGTCGTGCGTGACGAGCAGCGCCGACGTCCCGGTGCGGCGCAACGCACCGAGCATCTCCTCGCGCACGCGCTCGCGCAGCGAGGCGTCGAGGTGCGCGAACGGCTCGTCCAGCAGCACGAGAGCAGGCTCGGTCGCGAGCGTCCTCGCGAGCGCGGCGCGCTGCTGCTCGCCGCCGCTGATCTCGTGCGGCATGCGCGCAGCCAGATCCCGGATGCCGAGAAGAGCGAGCATGCGCTGGGCCGTGGCATCCCGATCGTCGCCCCGCAGTCCGTACGAGACGTTCGCCGCCACGTCGAGGTGCGGGAACAGCACGCTGTCCTGGAACACCAGCCCGACACCCCGCTTCTCGGGCGGCACCTCCTTCGCGCCGCCCGACACCACGACCCCGTCGATCGAGATCGTGCCCTCGCCGCGGTCGAGACCCGCGATCAGTCGGAGCGACGTCGTCTTGCCGCAACCCGAGGGTCCGAGCAGCGCGACGACCTCGCCGCGCGGCACGGCGAGATCCGCGTGGTCGACCGCGACGACCGAGCCGTACCGGCGGACGAGGCCACGCGCGTCGAGGGCGAGGTCGGTCATGCGGCCACCGCCGCTTCGGCTGCCCGAGGTGCCGCGACCCGGGCGTGCAGGCCGAGGAGCGGCAGGCTGATCGCGACCATCAGCAGGGCCGCGACGCTCGCCGTCGTGTACTGACCTTCGACCATCGCTCCCCACAGTCTCACGGCGAGCGTCTCGGCGCCGGTCGGGCGCAGCAGCAGCGTCACGGGAAGCTCGTGGAACGCGGAGAAGAAGACGAGCACCGCCCCGGTCAGCGCCGCCGGCCGAACAAGCGGGAGCACGACGCTCACCAGGGTCGAGGCATCCGATCTGCCCAGCGTTCGCGACGCGTCGAGCAGCCTGTCGTCGATGCGGCGAAGCGCCGTCGACATCGCACCGATCGACAGCGGCAGGAACAGCACCGCGTACGCGAACACGAGCGTGGTCGTGGATTGGTAGAGCGCGGCGGGTCCCGCGAGTGACAGCACCAGGATCGCAAGGCCCACCGCCAGATGCGGCAGTGCGTGGGTGACCCATGGCACACCTTCGACGACGCGGCCGAAGGCTGCCCCACGCCGAGCGGCGAGAGCGATCGGCAACGCGAGCAGGGTCGTCACGACGCTCGCGAGCAGCGCATAGAGCAGCGCGTTGCCCGCCTCGACCAGCACCGGCCCGGGTTGCACTCCGGATGCGAGACCGTTCAGCGCCCAGCTCGCGAGCGTGGCGATAGGCAGCACGCTCGACGCCAGAACCACGATCCCCAGAAACACGATCGCCACGATCGACCCGGCGTGCCCCCAGCGGCGGACGGGAGCCGGTCGGGCGTGTGGAGCGGATGCCGCCTCCCGCCCGCGCAGGATCACCTGACCCACGATGAACACGGCCGCCACGAGCACGAGGATCGAGCACAGCGCGAACGCAGGCGCGAGATCGACCCGACCGCGGAACTGCGCGTAGATCGCGCGGGTGAGGGTGTCGTATCGCAGCATCGACACCGCGCCGAAGTCCGAGATCGCGTACAGGGCGATGACGCAGGCGCCGAGTGCGAGTGTGCCGCGCAGGTGCGGCAGGACGACCCGCACGAACACCCGTGCGGGCGGGTCGCCGAGGAGCCGGGCGCTTTCTTCGAGGGCGGGGTCGAGACGCGAGAGCGCGGCGGCCACCAAGGTGTGGACGATCGGGATCCCCACGATCGTCAGGCACGCAGTCGCCGCCCACAGCCCGGTCGCCGGCGGCAGACGTTCGACACCGAGCGGAGCCAGCCACCGGGTCAGCGTGCCCGCTCCCCCGATCATCCCGGTGAGCGCGACGGCGAACACGTACGCGGGAAGCACGAGGGGCACCCCGATCAACATCGACCACACACGACGTCCCGGGAGGAGCGAGCGAGTGGTGGCGACGGCCGTCGCCGTGCCGACCACGAGCGACGCGACCACCACCAGGGCGGCCAGCAGCAGCGTGTTGCCGAGCAGCTCGACGAGCCGGTCGGGCGACACCGTCTGCGCACCGCGCCCCTCGAACCCCTGGACGGCGAGCACAACGAGCGGCGGCACGCAGAGACACGCGACGATCAGCGCCGCGAGGAATGCCGCGGCCCGCTGCGCCGTTACCGCCATGTCGCTCCTCGGTGAGACCGGCCCGGAGACAGACCAGCCAGGTTCAGACCGGCCCGCGCCGGCCCCCGCCTAGATCAAGCCCGATCGGGCGATCAGGTCGGTGGCGATGTCGAGGTTACCGGCGACCTCTGCGAGCTTCATCTCTGCGATCAACGCGTCGTCGATCGGCCGCTCGCCCTCAGGCGTGCCGACACCGCCCCGCAGCGGGTACTCGCCCACTTCTTCGAGGAAGTGCGTCTGGGCCTGCTCCGACAGCATGAATCGCACGAACTCGACCGCGTTGTCGGCGTGGTCGCTCGAGTCGAGCACGCCGATCGTCGTCGGCATCAGCACATCGCCGGCGTCACCCGCATCGAACGAGTGGTTGCGGACCGCGAAGTCAGGGTCCTCTGCGATCAGACGGTGCACGTAGTAGTGGTTGACGAGTCCGACCTCGAGGTCGCCTGCGGCGATCGCCCGCAGTTGCTCCTCGTTTCCGTCGAAGACCTGGGGGTCGTTCGCCGCCATGCCCTCCAGCCATGCGAGGGCCTCGTCCTCACCGTGCATCGCGACCAGGGCGGCGACGAACGACACGAAGGAGCTGTGCGTCGGCGCGAGCCCGACCTTGCCGCGCCACGGCTCTTCCGTCAACTCGAACACCGAGTCCGGCAGACGGTCGGCGGGCGTCTGCGCGGGGTCGAAGGCCAGCACCCGACGACGGGCGGTGACGCCCACCCAGTCGTCCTCCGCGCCGGTGATCCCCTCGGGCACGGACTCGAGCACGTCACCGGGAAGCTCGGCGAGCAGCCCTGCCTCGGAGATCGCGCCCATGTACGCCGGGTCCTGGGTGAAGAACACGTCGGCGGGCGAGGCATCCCCTTCCTGCACGATGGTCGTGGCGAGCTCGCCCGTGCTGCCGTAGCGCGCGTCGACAGTGAGACCCGTCTGCTGCTCGAACAGCTCGACGAGCGGACGCACGTGGTCTTCGTTCCGCCCGACGTACACGACGAGGTCGGCCCCGCCCGTGGCGTCGCCGCCCGCGCCGGGCGAACCCCCGGCGGGAGCACCGCTCGCACAGCCCGTGAGGGCGAGGACGGCGGCGAGCGAGAGGACGGCGAGGCGGGAGATGCGCATTGCGGGTGTCAGGTCCTATTCAGCGGGCGCGATGAGGGGGATGCCGGAGTCGGCGCGCAGGGCGGAGTCGAGCTCGGGGATCGCATCCTGACGGATGTCGTCGAGACCCGCGAGCGCGTCATCGGCCTCGGCCTCGAACCGGTCGAGCACCGCATACACGCCCTGAACGGGACGGGTGTCCGACAGCTCGACGACGATCTCGGGAAGCAGCACGATCTTCTGCTCCAGCCCCGCGGCCATCTTCAGCGCGTCGTTGTGGTCCTTCATGTCGGGGTTGGTCAGCACCCGCAGCAGCGCGTCGATCCGGTCGGCGACCGTCCCGATCCGCTCGGCGAGGGGGCGCCCGTCGAGCCGGGTACGCAGCGCTTCGAGCGAGGCATGCGTCGCGGTCGCCCAGCCGATCCCGTCGGCCACCCGCTGAAGCAGGTCGCGGATGCGCACGAGCAGGCGGTGCTGCTCGGCGAGGTCGTCGTCGGTCGCGATACCGCGCGGGTCGCGCTCGACCATGACCGGCTGCTCGACGGTGGTGCCGAGTGCCTCCAGCGTCACCGTGTAGCGCCCGGGTGCGACGCGCGGACCGGGGTAGACGACGCCGCGGGGCGAGCCGTCGGTCGATGCGGCGAGCGCGGGCTCGATCCGCAGGTCCCACACGAACGCGTGCGTTCCCGACGTGCGCGGGGTCAGCTGGTCGGCTGACAGATCGCGGTCGGCGGGGCTGGTCGACCCGAAGGTCCGCAGCACCGTGCCGCCAGCATCCCGGATCGTGAGCGTCACGTCATCGGCGTCTGCCGGCAGCCGATAGATCAGCTGCACGCCGTTGGGCGGATTCTTGCCTCCGTCGAGCCACACCGTCTCCTTCGTGCCGTCGGGGAGAGCGCGCCGCGTGAAGGTCGCTCCGCCCAGGGGCACGCCGGGGAACCCGCCGACCCACGAACCCTCGCCGGGCATGTCGAACCCGTCGGGCGTCGCGTACCGGTAGGCGAGCGGCGGCGCGAACAGGACGGGCTCGTCGAGGCGAGCGCCGGCGATCTGTCGCAGCGGCGCCAGGTCGTCCAGGATCCAGAAGGCCCGGCCGTGCGTGCCGGCGACGAGCTCATGGTCGCGCACCTTGACGTCATAGACAGGCACCGACGGCATGTTCCCGCGCAGGCTGGCCCACGTCGCACCACGATCGACTGAGAACCAGACCCGGCGCTCGGTGGCGAGGAACAGCAGCTCCGGCGAAGAGGGATCTTCGCGGATGCTGCGAGCCCACTCCTGCTCGGGGATGCCGGCCGAGATCGGCTCCCACGTCGCGCCGAAGTCGTCGGTGCGGAAGACGAGCGGCCGGGGGTCCTGGATGCGATACGCGTGCGCGGCGAGGTAGGCCGTGCCCGCATGGTGCGCGGACGGCTCGATCCGGGCGATGGTCGCCCAGTCGGGGAGGCCGGGAACGGTCAGCTGCGTCCACGACTCGCCGCCGTCACGCGAAAGGTGCACGAGACCGTCGTCGGTGCCGACCCACAGCTCACCGGCGGTGAGGGGCGACTCGGCGAAGGCGTAGATCGTGCAGTACACCTCGGCACCCGTGGAGTCGCCCGAGATCGGGCCACCCGTCGGCTGCTGCTTGGTCTTGTCGTCGCGCGTGAGGTCGGGGCTGATGGTGCTCCACGTGATGCCGCCGTCGGGAGAGCGGAACAGCCGCTCGCCTCCCACGTACAGCACACCCGGCTCGTGCGGTGAGAACTCGATCGGATAGGTCCAGCCGAACCGGTGGGTCATCTCGCTCGCGCCGACGCCCATGAAGTACTCGGGCCACACGGCCACGTCGCGAGCCTGCTCGGTGACCTGGTCGAAGCGCAGCAGCGGACCCGGATGCCCGAACCCGGCACCCCCGAGCATCACGAACCGCGGGTCCGAGCGGTCGAGCGCGACATCCCCCGCCTCGGCCTCGCCGA
Organism: Microbacterium gallinarum; assembly: GCF_014837165.1. GTDB lineage: Bacteria > Actinomycetota > Actinomycetes > Actinomycetales > Microbacteriaceae > Microbacterium > Microbacterium gallinarum. The sequence continues at coordinate 1,440,137 of NZ_JACSPM010000001.1, read as the reverse complement.
GCTCGACGCAATCGGGCCAGCGCAGCGCGCCCTTCCACGAGCGGGAAGGTGCGCGGATGCCGGAGTTGTCCTGCTGCGTCGCGTACAGGTCGAACGGGAACCGGTGGTCGATGTCGAACCGGTAGAACTGGGCGGTGGCCTGGTTGTACACCGACGACCACGTCATTCCGCCGTTGACGCTGACGCAGGCGCCGCCGTCGTTGCCGTTGATCATCCGCCGAGGGTCGTCGGGATCGATCCACAGGTCGTGGTTGTCCCCGTGCGGGGTCTGCACCTGCTGGAAGGTGCGGCCGCCGTCCCGCGAACGCCACGCCCAGGTGTTCATGCTCCACACCGTGTCCGCCTCGGTGGGGTGGGCGATGATGTGGCTGTAATACCAGGGCCGGCCCTGCACGCTGCGCTCACGCGAGACGTGCTCCCAGGTCTGGCCGGAGTCCTCGGAGCGGTAGACGCCACCCTCCTCGCCGATCGCCTCGACGAGAGCCCACAGGCGGCCGGGCTTCGCCGGGCTGGCCGCCACGCCGATCCGGCCGAGCAGACCGGACGCGAACCCGGGGTTGTCGGAGATCTTCTCCCACGTGTCGCCGGCATCGGCCGAGCGCCACAGGCCCGAGTCCTCACCGCCCGAGATGATGTTCCACGGATGCCGCACCATCTGCCAGATCGATGCGTAGACGATGCGCGGGTTCGAGGGGTCGATGACGAGGTCGGCGCCGCCGGCCTTGTCGGACACGTGGAGGACGTGATCCCAGGTCTCGCCGCCGTCGCGCGTGCGGAAGACGCCGCGCTCCGGATTCGGCCCGAAGACGTCGCCCGTCGCCGCCACGTACGCGACGTCGGGATCCTTCGGATGCACCCGCAGCTTCGCGATGTGCTTGGTGGCGGCGAGGCCCCGATGCTGCCAGGTGCGCCCGCCGTCGACCGTGCGGTACACCCCGTCGCCGGGTACGACGTTGTTGCGAGCGAAAGACTCGCCCGTTCCCACCCACACCACGTTCGAGTCGGACTCCGACACGGCGATGGCGCCGATGGACGCGGTCTCGAGGAACCCGTCCGACATCGGCCGCCAGTACTGGCCTGCATCGTCGGTCATCCAGACGCCGCCGGAGCACGCGCCCATCCAGAACCGCGAGCTGTCGTGCCGGTCTCCCGACACCGCGACCACCCGTCCGCCCCGAGACGGGCCGACACTGCGCCACCGGATGACGTCGGCGCCGAGCTCCTCGGCGAGTTCCTGACTCGTTGCCGTCATTTCGCCCTCTCTCCCGCGCGCGAAGTCGGCCGGATCCGGCAGATCACCCGCTCGCTCTCGATCTGCTCCTGAATGTACGGCCGGCCGAAGTACCTCTGCGAGAGCTCGTCGATGTGCGCCCGGGCCGCATCGCCATGCACGAACTCGACCACCTCGCCTCGGATCTCGGCGTAGGAGTAAGGGTTCTCACGGTCGATGATCACCACCACCACGCGTGGATCGCGCACCATGTGGCGGTACTTGACGCGGTGCACCTCGGTGTTGATGAGGATGTGCTCGTCGTCGCAGTCGACCCACATCACCTGTGCGGTGGGCGATCCGTCCTTTCGGAGGGTGGTCAGCGTGGCGAAGTTGACGCCCTTCGCGAGGGCGCGCGTGTGCTCATCAAGCATCGTTCGTTGTTCCTGCGGGTCGTCGTCGGGGACGGTGCTCACTTGACCCGGACCCGCGAGTCGAGCAGAGCGTAGGCGATGTCGACGATGATCGACGAGATCACGACGAAGAGCGATGCGAGGAGCATCGTGCCGATGATGACCGGCTGGTCGCCGCGGTTGACGGACTCGATCGCGAGGCTGCCGATCCCGTTGATGCCGAAGATGCGCTCGGTGACGACGAGCCCGCCCATGAGGACGGCGATGTCGAGGCTCACCTGGGTGACGACCGGCGTCAGCGCGCTGCGCATGCCGTGCTTGTAGACGACCGAGCCGTCGGAGAGACCCTTGGCGCGGGCGGTGCGGATGTAGTCCTCGCCGAGCACGCCGGCCAGCTGGCTGCGGGTGAGGCGGGCGTAGGTCGCCGCCGAGACGAACCCGACGGTGACCCACGGAAGGATCAAATGCCGGAACCACTCCCACGGGTCATCGGTGAACTTCACGTACCCGGCAGCCGGGAAGATCGGGAACCCCGCGACGGTGAGCTGGAAGAAGAAGATGTAGAGCAGGAGCAGGCCCACCACGAAAGTGGGGACGCTCAGGCCGCTGAGGACGAACACGGTGCTCACGCGGTCACGGAACGATCCGGGCCGGCGCGCCGCCCCGATACCCACGAGTACGCCGATGATGAGGGCCATTGCGAGGCCGCCGATCGCGAGCGACGCGGTTGCGGGGAGACGCTGCAGGATCGAGTCGAGCACCGGCTGCTGGTTGTAGAACGAGTACCCCAGGTCGCCCCGCAGCAGGCCGCCCATGTAGAGGAAGTAACGCTCGATCACGGGGAGGTCGAGGCCCAGCCGCTCGCGCACGAGCTCGACCTGCGCGTTCGTCGCCTGAACGCCGGCGATCGTGCGGGCCGGGTCGTTGGGCGCCACGTAGAAGAGGAGGAACATGATCGCGCTGATCGCGAGCAGCGTGAGGATGGCCGAGACGGCTCGGCGGCTGAGGAAGCGGATCACGCCTTCGCCTCCTTCTTGGCAGCGCGGCGGGCGGCTCGACGGCGGGCGAGTCGGCGTCGGCCGGCGAACAGCGTCTGGCGCGGGTCGAGCGCATCCCGGATCGAGTCTCCGAGCAGGTTGAACGCGAGGGTGACGGCCAGCAGTGCCGCCGACGGGAAGATCACGAGCCACGGCGCGATCGTGTAGAGCGAGCCCTGCGAGGCGACCGACAGCATGTTGCCCCAGGTGGCGGTGGGCGGAAGCACACCGAGGCCCAGGAACGACAGGGTGGCCTCGAACACGATGGCCTGCGGGATCAGCAGCGTGCCGTAGACCAGGATCGGCACGAGGAGGTTCGGGATGACGTCGACGCGCATGATCCGCCAGTTCGAGGCGCCGAGAGACCGGGCCGCCTCGACGAACTCGCGTTCGCGGAGGGAGAGCACCTGGCCGCGCACCACGCGAGCGATCGGCGCCCACGAGAAAAGGACGATGACGATGATGGTGGTCGCCAGCGACGGGCCGACCAGCGCGACCAGCGAGATCGCGAAGAGCAGCTGCGGCAGGCTCAGCGTCGTGTCCATCAGCCAGGTGAGCACGGTGTCGACCGGGCCGCGCATGAATCCCGCGACGAGGCCGACGAGCGTGCCGATACCCAACGCGCCGAGAGTGGCGAAGAACGCCACGGTCAGACTGATCTGCGCCCCGTAGACGAGGCGCACGAGCACGTCGCGACCGAGGTTGTCGGTGCCGAGGAGGAACTGCGAGTTGGGTGCGACCGGCGTGCCGAACTCGGTCAGGCCGTCCTCACGGAACTGCTCGTTCGGTCCGTGCCCGGTCCAGGCCGCGACGAGCGGAGCCATCAGGGCGGCGAGGATCACCAGCACGATGATGACGACAGAGATGATCGCCACTTTGTCGCGGCGCAGGCGGCTCCAGACGAGCTGCAAGGGGCTTCGTGCGGCGACGGCGGTCTGGCGCGTGAGGCCCGAGACGGCGTCGGCCTCGATTTCCTCGGCCTCTTCGTCGAGTTCGGCCTCGACGCGCGGGTCGAGGGAGTTCGGACTGGTCATCCGCGTGCCTCCCTGAGGATGTCGTCGGACTGATCGAGTTCGAGCCCCGTGTCCTGTTGCAGCACCGTGTCGACGTGGGGCGCGGCCGCGAGGAGCGAGCGCGTGTACTCCTCCCGCGGGTCGCGGTAGATCTGCTCTACCGGGCCCTGTTCGACGACGACGCCGCGGTGCATGACCGCGACCGTGTCGGCGATGTGCTCGACCACGGCCAGGTCATGGGCGATGAAGACGTAGGTGAGGCCGAGCTCCTCCTGGAGCGAGCTCAGCAGGTTGAGGATCTGCGCTTGGATCGACACGTCGAGCGCCGAGACGGGCTCGTCGCAGACGACGAGCTTGGGGTTGAGCGCGAGGGCGCGGGCGATGCCGATGCGCTGACGCTGGCCGCCCGAGAACTCGGCGGGGAAACGGTTGTAGTGCTCGGGGTTGAGGCCTACGAGCTCCATGAGCTCCTGCACGTGCGTGCGCAGCTCCTTGCCGGTCTTCAAACCGTGGATGACGAGCGGGTCGGCGATGATCGAGCCGACCCGGCGCTGCTGGTTGAGCGAGCCGTACGGGTCCTGGAAGACCATCTGCACGTCGCGGCGGAGCGCGCGGCGGTCGGCGCGGCCGAGCGTCGAGATGTCGCGGCCCTCGAACTCCACGCGACCGCTCGTGAGCGGGATGAGGCCCGTGAGTGCGCGGGCGAGCGTGGACTTTCCGCTGCCGGACTCGCCGACGATGCCGAGGGTGCCGCCCCGGGGGATGTCGAGGCTGACACCGTCGACGGCCACCACGGTGTCGCTCTTGAGCCCGAGCACGCCCTTGCGGGCGCCGGGGAAGGTGATGCGCACGTCTTCGACGCGCGCCAGAAGGTCGCGCTCGACGGCGGCGACCGGAGCCGCGTCGGGAAGGACGGGGAGCACGACCGGACCCGCGTGCGAGACGGGAAGCACGCACGCGGAACGGTGCCCGACGGCGATGTGCCTCTCTTCGGGGAAGCCCTGGAGGCACTCGTCGTGCACGAGCGCGCAGCGCGAGGCGAAGGGGCATCCGGGCTGTTCGATCAGGAGGCTAGGCGGGTTGCCGGGGATCGACTGAAGCACCGTGCGCTCCGAGCCGACACGGGGAACCGAGGCGAGCAGCCCGCGGGTGTACGGGTGGTGCGGCCGCGCGAGGACCTCGTTGCGCGCACCGCGTTCGACGATCCGGCCGCCGTACATCGTGATGACCCGGTCGGCGACCTGCGCGACCACGCCGAGGTCGTGCGTGATCATGAGTATCGCCGTGCCGTGCTCCTGCTGGAGACGGCTCATCAGGTCGAGGAGCTGCGCCTGCACGGTCACGTCGAGGGCCGTCGTCGGCTCGTCGGCGATGAGCAGAGCGGGGCGGAGCGCGAGCGCCAGACCGATCATCACGCGCTGGCGCATGCCGCCCGAGAACTGGTGAGGGTAGTCGTCGATCCGCTTCTCGGGGTGCGGGATGCCGACCTCTGCGAGCACGTCGATGACCCGTGACCGCAGCAGCTTCGGCGACGTCTTCTCGTGGACGCGGATCGCCTCGGCGATCTGCGCCCCGACCCGGAACTGCGGGTGCAGCGACGACAGCGGGTCCTGGAAGACCATGCCGATCCCCCGACCGCGCACCGAGCGCAGGTCGTCGTCGCTCATCGTCAGCAGGTCGCGGCCCTGGAAGAGCGCCCGGCCGGTGACCATCGCACCGCTCGAGAGCCCGACCATGGCCTGCGTGCTGACCGACTTGCCCGAACCGGACTCCCCCACCACTCCGAGGGTTTCACCCTCGTCGAGATCGAAGGAGATGCCACGCACAGCGTGCAGCCTTCCATCCCCCGTGTCGAACGACACATCGAGATCTTCAACGCTGAGCAGCACGTGGCACCTCCCTCTCCCTCATTCAGACTGACCGCGAGCGGGTCAGTCCTCGATCCAGACGTTCGTCACGTCGCCGTTCTTCGTCCACGAGAGGTACTCGAAGCCCCCGACGCGGTCGGAGTGGAAGACAGGCGTGCGCGCGAAGGTGATCGGCACCCAGGCAGCGTCCTCGGTCGCCACGGCGTCCGCGGCGATCCAGAGCTCGTTCGCCTCTTCGGGGGTCTCGGCGGCGAGCGCCTCGTCGACCAGCGAGTTGAACTCGTCGCTGTTCCATCCACCGAAGTTCGGCGAACCGGCGGCGTAGCCGCGGCCGTCGAGCATGGGCACGAGGTACGGGCGACCGCCGAAGTAGTCGGCGCTCCACGCCGCGATCGCGATGTCCCACTCGCCCGCTTCGGTGATGTCCTGGTTGAGCAGGAACTCGCTGTAGAAAGCGTTCTGCGTGGTGACCTTCATCTCGACCTGGAAGCCCGCGGCCTCGAGGTCCTGCTGCATGGCCGCGGCGATCGACGCGTAGGGCTCGGTCTCGCGGTAGAGCAGGCGGACGGGGATGCTGTCGCCGAAGCCGGCCTCGGAGAGGAGCTCCTGCGCACGCTCGGCGTCGCCGTTCTCGGGCACGTCGAGGACGTTGGCCTGCTCGGTGCCCAGCACCTCGGGGGGCAGGATCTGCGTCGCGACCTCGGCCAGGCCGGGTCCGCCGAGGATCTGCTGCACCGCGGCGCGGTCGATCGCGAAGTTGAGCGCCTGACGCACCGTGGTGTCGCCGAAGGCTCCACCGGCGTTCGGGCTCAGCGTGTTGATCACGACGTAGGGACGGATGGCTCCGTCACCACCGATCACGAGACGCTCGTCGTTGGCCGCCATGAGCGCGGGAACCGAGGCGGTCGGGGTGACCGTGTCGGCCCACTGCATGTCGACCGTTCCGGCCTCGAGCTGCTGCTGCACGGCGGCGGCATCCTGACCCATCGCGATCTCGATCGCGTCGACGTTGGCCTCGCGTACCGGGTCGAGGTCGGCCTTCCACACGGGGTTGCGCTCGAGCGTGAAGCTCTCGTCGGGCACGTACTCCGCGATGCGGTAGGGGCCGCTCGAGATGATGTTCTGGCGGAGCTCGGGCGAGTCCGGCAGGTACTCGAGGTACTCGACCGGCTGCGGTGCGAGGAACACGCCCAGAGCCATGATGTCGATGAAGTCTGCGGCCGGCTGCGTGATGGTGAACTGCACGGTGTGGTCACCGGTGGCCTGGACACCCTCGATGTCGTTGCCCTCGACGTAGGAGCGGATGGCCTCGACGGTGGGCTCGACGGTCGAGAAGCCCTCGCAGTACTCGGCGAGACCGACGATGGTGTCGGTGAAGTACGACAGCGCGTTCGACGGCGACACCGGGTTGCAGATGCGCTTGGCGGCGAGCACGACGTCTTCAGCGACGATCTCGCGAGCGCCGTCGGGAGCGTCGAACTCGACACCTTCCTGGATGTCGACGGTGTAGACGGTGCCGTCCTCGGAGATGCCGCCGTTCTCAGCGGTGGGGATCTCGAGTGCGAGGTCGGGGACGATCTGCGAGCCGTCCGTGCCACCCTCACCGGGAACCTGAGCGAACAGTGTGCGGGTCAGCGCGCGGTGGATCTGGTAGTCCGGAGCCGAGTACGAGGCAGCCGGGTCGAGGTAGAGGACGTCCGAGTTGCCGGCGAGCTTGAGGGTGCCGCCGGTTGCGGCGTCACCTCCGTCGTCGTCGCCGCCTCCCTGCGTGCCGGAGCACGCCGTCAAGACGAGTGCCGAGAGCGCGACGGCGGCGCCGAGCATCCCCAGCCGTGATCGATGGTGCATGGTGCTTCCTCTCGTGAAGCCGATCGGTTCACCCTCCGGGCGGGCCGCCGGCGGGCATGCTGCAACTGTTCCGTGTGCGGATTTCAGTGAAAAGTCGCTCACGTTACAGGTTCGCCAAAACGCCTGCTCAACACTGCGCAAGGTTTCGCTTTGCCAAGTCTAACCACATTCTCACCTGTCAATTGGTTTTCACAGGTAGCCGTGACGAGAGCAAGCGAACGGCGCGCGAGCGGGGGCTTCGAGGGAGGTCAGGCCGTGGGCAGCGACCCCGCATACGCGTCGATCGAATCCAGGTCGGAGCGGTCGCCGAGGATCTCCCAGCGATGCAGCGAGAACGGCACATTGCCGTTCTGCCACACGCGATCGTGGAGAGCCCGGAGCGAGAAGGCGGTGCCCTGCGACACCGCGGCGTCGGTCACCAGGCGCAGCAGCTGCTGCTTGCCCACGTGGTAGGACATCGCGAGCCCCGGGGTGGCGAGATACATCGCGCACTCCTCGCGAGCGGTCTCGACATCCATGGGCACCAGCCGCACGAAGAAGTCGATCGCCTCTTCGAGGGTGAACGCGCCTGTCGCGAGGCTCACGTCGACGACCACCCGCAGGCTGCGCAGGCGGTTGAAGTTGTGCACGACCTCCTGTGAGTGCGGAGCATCGTCGAAGAGCCCGGCGAGCAGCATGAGCTCTTCGTTGTAGAACGCGATGCCCTCGTTGGCGACCGAGTCGATGTAACGGCGGCGGATCGGGTCGGGGTTCGCCCACGACAGCGCGAGCTGCTTGTAGTGCGCGCCCTCGTGGATGATGCCCAGACGCGGGTCCCGGGCGTTGGCGGCGTAGAAGTACGGCAACTCGGGCTCGGGGTGAGGCATGTACGACACCCCGTCGACGTCGAGGCGATCCTCGTCGGTGAGATCATCGCTCACACCGAGGAAGCGCAGCGGCTCGAGGTACGCCGGCATGGGTGCCACGTGATAGCGACCGAGGGTATCGGGCTGGCTGAGCAGTCCCTCCGCCTCGGAGAAGGCGCGGACTTCGGCCTCCTGCTCGATCTGGCGCTCAACCTGCGCCTCGATGCTCTCGGCGATCGGTGCCGGCTCGATGTCGCGGTAGCGGTTGCGCGTCACCATCTCGGCCAGGACCGCGCGCCGGTAGTCCTGCAGAGCCGCGCGCACGAGGTCTTCGGGCTCCTCGGCGATGAGGGCCACGTGACGCAGGAACCACACGAACCGTTCACGCCCGACCGGGGTCGACGGCGCGAAGGCCGCGGCCGACTCCGACAGCCACGTCGCGAACCCGGCGAGCGCGTCGCCCGCCGGCGTCGCCAGTTCGCGCAGCTGCGCGAGCGTGTCGTCTGTGACCACACCCGCCAGCCCTTCGATCGAGGCCGCGAACCGTTCGCCGATCCCCTCGAGCTCGACCGCGGCGGCACGGGCCAGGTCGCCCACTCCGGCGCGCTCCAGGTTGCGGGTCGCGAGGGCCACACGCTCGGGGATCGAGGCCGCGACGGTCACGAGGCCCCGCTCGACGTCGGCCGAGAAGGGAGGCCGCGGGAGCAGCAGGTCGAACCAGGGCCCGATGATCTGGCCGACGAGGAACACGGCGTCGCGCTCCCAGTTGCGCAGCACATCGAGATCCCACTCCACCCGGTCGAGCACCGACCCGAGCAGGCGGGCGTCGACGGCGGCGGCGACATCGCCTTCGGGGACGGATGCCTCGGCAAGGCGCGAGCGGAAAGCCGCGAGCTGCTCCCGCCGCTCCGCGACCGACTCGGGGGTGAACGAGGGCAGCCATCCTGGTGTGCGGCGCAGCCGCGGTATGTCGTCGGACGAGCGGAACGCGGCATCCTGAGCCCAGCGCTCGATGTCTTCCGACAGGGCGATCAGGTTCTCGGTGGTCATGCTGTTCTCCTCAGTTGGGGAAGCACTCGCCGGCCGAGCAGCTCGATCGCGGCGACGGGATCTGGCCCGAGAGGCGGGCCGAACGACAGGTGGGTGGCGCCGCGGGCCTGAAGCTCACGGCAGCGCTGGATGACGGCATCCGGATCGCCCGAGATTCCGAGCGAGAGCATCTGCGGGGTGATGGCGCTCACCGCGGCGTCCTCGTCGCCCTCGCGCAGCGCGTCGAGCGCGGGGGTGAAGTCCTCTTGCACGAGGCCCGCCCGCGAGAGCAGGTACGGCGAGAAAGCCGCTCCGTAGTACGCGAGCTTGAGCGCGAGGGCCCGGTCGGCCTTCTCGCGGTCCTCATCGAGCGCGAGCCACACGCACGCGGGCATGTCGAGGTCGGCGAGGCTGCGGCCGGCCTTGTCTGCTCCGGCGGCGACGAGCTCGGACGCGGTCGTGTAGTGCTCGGGCGGGAACAGGAGGGCGAGCACGCCATCGGCCTCTGCTCCGGCGAATGCGAGCATCCGCGGACTCATCGCGCCGATGTAGATCGGCACCTTCGTCGCGGGGAGTCGCAGGTAGGCGTCGCGGTTCCACCCGTCGCCGGCTCCCTCGACATCGGCGGGTCGCGCTCCCTCGATCAGCGCGCGGATGGCGCGGAGCGCGGCGCGCGTGTCGGTCAGCGGCTTCAGCTGGGGGATGCCCGCCCACGAGAGGAACTCGGCGGACCCGGCCCCGAGGCCGAGCAGGAATCGGCCGCCCGACATCTCCTGGAGCGTCGAGGCGATCATGGCGAGCTCGGCGGGGTGCACCGAGTACGGGTTCATGATGCCGATTCCCAGATGCAGGCGGGTCGTCTTCTGGAAGAGCGCGCCCAGCAGCGCGGGAGCGGACCGCATCATGAGGTCGTTCGACACCCACAGCTGATCGATGCCGGCATCCTCGGCGGCGACGGCCAGGCCGGTCAGCGCGGCGAGGTCGAGGTCGTTGTTGACCCGCAGGCTGAACCGGGCGGTCATCTCACCGCTCCCAGGTCTGCGGCGGCAAAGGCTGCCGCGTCGAGCCCTCCCGCGTCGCGCCAGGCGAGGTAGCGCGAGAGCCCCTCGCGGATCCCCTCCTCGGAGGTGGCGAGCGACACCCGGAGATGGTGCGGCGTGGTGCGCCCGAACGCCGATCCGGGAGCGAACGAGACCCCGGCCGACACCAGGTCGAGAGCCGCGAGTCGGGAGTCCGTGCCGGCGGGGAGCGGGAGCATGAGATAGAACGCGCCCTCCGGGCGGACGATGTCGACGCCGGCGCCCGTGAGGATGCTCGCTGCGACATCGCGGCGCGAGCGGTAGGCATCGCGCATGTGCGCCACGGCGTCCTGCGGTCCGGTGATCGCCGCGAGCGCCGCGGCCTGCGTCACGCTCGAGACGCACGAAGACTCGAGTTCGAGGATGCGCGTCACCGTGTCGGCGAGCCACTCCGGCACGAGGGTGTAGCCCACACGCCACCCGGTCATCGCGTACGTCTTGGAGAAGCTGAAGACCGACGCGACGTGATCGGGCGCGAGCACCGCCGCGTTGACGTGCGAACCGTCGAACACGATCTCGTCGTACACCTCGTCGCTCACGACGAGCAGGTCGTTCTCGACGGCGAGCGCGACGATGCCTTCGACCAGTTCGGGGGCCATGACGGTGCCTGTGGGGTTGTTCGGCGAGTTGAGGACGATGACGCGGGTGCGCGGCGTGATGAGCCGGCGGATCTCGGCGAGGTCGGGCTGGAAGGCGTCTTCGGGCCGCAGCGAGTAATGCACCGCCTTCGCCCCGATGAGCGTCGTCTGCATCTCGTAGTTGGGCCATGCAGGGTCGGGCACCAGAACCTCGTCGCCCGCTCCCACCACGGCCGAGAGGATGGCATCGATCGCCTGCACCGCGCCGTGGGTGATGAGCACCCGCTCGAGCGGTGCGGCGACACCGTACGCGCGCTGCACGCGCGAGCCGACGGCTTCGCGCAGCGCCGGCACTCCGGCGGTCTGCACGTACGAGACGCGTACACGGGCCGCGTCGAAGGCCGCCTCGGTCACGTGCGCGGGGGTGGCGAAGTCGGGCTCGCCGATCTCGAGCCGGATGATGGGCGACGTCGCGCCGAGCGCGAGATCGACGATCTCCCGGATGCCGGAATGGGGCAGCCGCGTCGCGGTCGTCGTGGCGTGGGGCAAGGGAGTCCTTTCGGCGGCGGAGGCGTCCGACGGTCGATGCCCGTACCATCGCCGAGCTGACTGTAAGCAGGAGTCTACCCAGGAAGCGCCCGTTGAAAGGAGTTCTCTAGCCAGAACTATTCGTTTGCCACGTTAGAGCGGGTCCTGAGGGATCATTCGCCCTCGTCGTCTGGCGCAGCGTCGAGCGTGACGGACCCCTCCATGAGCTCTCGGACGCCGCGCTCGCGCACGATCTCGCCCAGGCCCAGGAAGGTCTCGATCCGCTGCAGGCCGCGAATCGGCCAGATGCGATCGAGGAGGAGGGCCTGAAGGTGGGCGTGATCACGGATGCGGAAGCGGGCGATCATGTCGTAGCTGCCGGTGACGACGACCAGTTCGGTCAGCTCGGCGATGCCGCGCAGCTCGGTGAGGATGTCGGACAGGACAGCGTCGGTGGCGAGGGTCATCGGGATGTAGACCAAACCCGGATACCCCAGTGCCGACCAGTCGACGATGGTCGTGTATCCGCGGATCACGCGCTGCCGCTCCAGCCGGGCGATCCGCTCTCCCACCGCGGGCGGCGACATCCCCACTTCCCGGGCGAGCTGGCGTTGCGAGACACGCGGATCGTCGGCGAGAAGGAACAGCAGCTTGCGGTCGATGTCGTCGAGCTCGACGACCGGGCGGGGCTTCTCGACCTCTCGCGTCATGTTGGACATGGGCGAGCGCTGCGAGCGCGCCTCGTGCGAGTGCCCCTCGTTTTCGGATGCTGCCATGCCGTTTCCTGTCTGGTGAGAAGATATCCGCTGCATCGGTCAGCGCTGGAAGAACTATACGGTTGCGGGCAGTCGCGCCTCACCCGAGAGTGTCACGCCGAACCAGTCCAGCAGCAGGTCCGCTCGCTGGCGTCGGTGCACCGGCGTGCCTTCGCGGGTGAGCGAGTGCCCCTCGCCCGGGAACCTGATGAACTCCACCTGCCGGCCGAGCCGCCGCAGCGCGAAGAAGAGCTCCTCGGCCTGCTGGATCGCGCACCGGCGATCATTCTCGGAGTGGACGATGGCCAGGGGCGCCGTGATGCCGGCCACGTACTTCAGGGGCGAGGCATCCCAGTAGGGGGTCGCATCGTCGAGGTGCGAGACGCCGAGGTAGCTCTCGAAGAACCAGGGGGCCTCATCCTTCGTGGCGGCATCGCTGTACAGGTTGTAGACCCCGCGCTCGGCCCAGCCTGCGGCGAAGAGGTCTGTCTTGGCGAGCAGGAACGCCGTCATCATCCCGCCGTACGAGCCCCCCATGACGCCGACCCGCGCGGGATCGATGTCGTGGATCGACTTCAGGTGCTCCACGACCGCGACGATGTCCTGCACGTCGCGGTTGCCCCATCCCTCCCCCGGCTCCGCGGCACCGGGCGCGGCGTTGACCTTCATCCAGGCCGTGCCGTAGCCCGCCGAACCCCTCGGGTTCAGCCACGCGACGGCGTAACCCGCGCTGAGGAGCAGCTGCACCTCATGTGACCACTGGTATCCGTACTGCGTGCCGCCGCCCTGGAGCCACACCACGAGCGGGTGGGGGCCGTCGGCATCGGGCGTCGCGATCCAGGAGTCGATCGTGGTGCCGTCGACGTCGACGGGGATGTGCTCGGCGTCACCGAGGCGGTGGGTGGCCCGGTAGTGAGCGTTCGGGTCGTGGAGCACGGTCGAATCGGACCCCATGCCGACGATCACCCTCGGCGGGCTCGACGGCGACGACTCGACGGCGACCCAGCGGTCGGCATGACCGGCGAAGACGGTGACCTGCCGTGGTCCGGTGAGGATCGGCCGCGCCGACACGGGCTCGCCGGCGGCACACGAGATCTCCACGACCTCGATCCGCCCTTCCGACCCCACGACCGCGACGAACGCGTCATTCGAGACCCACGCTATCGAGCCGGGCGACACGTCGCGGTCGATCACGGAGCGCAGATCGACGACCTCGCCGGACGAGTGGTCGATGAGCGCGGGGAACGCGCTGCTGGGATACCGCGCGATATCGACCGCGATCGCCGCTGCCCGGGTGCCGTCCGGCGAGGGGACGGGCCGGACGATCTCGCGGGTCGCGTCGGTGAGCGTGCGGACCGTGCCCGAGGCGAGGTCGAGCCGGTGCAGGGCGTTCGCCTCGGTGAGATCCCAGTCGGGCTGGCGCTGCGAGGTGAACAGCAGCCCCTCGCCGTCGGCCGTCCAGGCGATGTCGTGGTCGTCGGCCGTCCCGTCGCTCACGAGCCGCGCGTCGCCGCTCGCGACGTCGACGACGAACATCTGACGGCGGTTGTTGACCGTCCACCCGATCCCGTCCGCCGAGAACCGCAGTGTCGTCAGCCGCAGCGGCGGCCGGCGATCCTCGGACGTCTCGAACCACGAGCGGTCGACCGGCACCCTGGCGACGACGGCCAGGTGCACACCGTCCGGCGACCAGGCGAGTTCCTCTATCGCGTCGGGCAGTTCGGCGACGTCGCGCACCGCCGACGGTTCGCCGGTGGCCGCGACGGATGCTTCGCGGATGACGCTGCGGCCATCCCGCGTCGTCACCCACGCCAGTGCAGCGCCGTCCGGCGCGAAAGCGGGAAGGCGTATGCCGGGCCCGCGGTCGACGAGGACGGGAGGCGCGGCATCCGGTCTGACGGGATCGTGGAGCGTCACGCGTCCGATGTACGCGTTCGCCTCGGAGTCGGGGCGGGTCTCCATCACGAGGACGCGCCCCGAGCCCGGTTGCAGCCGCACGGCCGACGGCGTCCAGATCTCCTCGAGGTCCTGGGCGACCACCGGCACGATCTCGCTCTCGGCCGCGGGGCCGTCCGCCGGACGCGTCATCGTCATACTGCTGTCTCCTCTCAGGGTCGCGCGTGCCGCATGAGGGCACGCTCGAGAACGTCTATCGGCCGGGCGCCGGGCGCCGAGCCGGACTCAGCCGCGGAAGCACCTCGCGTCCGAGCAGGCGGATCCCCTCCGCTTCGTCGGTGCCGTGCGGCGTGCCGAACTCGATGCGGTCCACGCCCGCATCGATGAGCCCCTGCGCCTGCGCGGCGATGTCGTCGGGGTCGCCCGCGAACGCGAACAGGTCGAGGACGTCGTCGGGGATGATCTCGCCGGCGTCGTCGCGACCGTCGCGGATCCGTTCGCGGATCGTCGGGATGAGGTCGGGGGGCAGCTGCACGGTCGGATCGAGCTCGGCGATGACATCGAGATACATGGCGACCTCTCGGCGGGCCAGGCTCCGGGCGGCATCGCGGTCACCATCGATCACGGTCACCGCGCCGAGCACGACGCCGATGTCCTCGGCCCGCCTCCCGGCGGAGTCGGCACCGACTCGCAGCCGCTCACGGGTGACTCCGATCATGGCCGGGTTAGCGCATCCGCCGATCTTGATCTCGTCGGCGCGCTCACCGGCCAGCGCCGCACCGAGCGGCCCCCACGAGCCCACCAGGATCGGAAGCCGGCGCGAGTGCGTGACGAGTCGCACGCCCTCGTCCAGCCGGAAGGTCGGCCCCTCATAGCCGCGGCCCTCACCCTCGAGCAGAGCGTCGATGAATCCCACAGCATCACGCAGATGTGCGACCGGGCGCTTCGGCTGCACGCCGATTCCGTCGAGCCATGACCCACGCGCGAGACCGACGTACGCGCGGCCGCCGCTGTGCTCGTCGAGCAGCGCCGCCTGATTCGCGATCTCGTACGGGTGGAGGGTGAAGGGATTCCAGCACGCGCAGCCGAGGCGGATCCGCTCCGTCGCCCAGGCCATCTCGATGAGGGGCACGATCGACGACTGGTAGAGCAGGTCGGAGAAGACGCTCACCCCGTCGAAGTCCAGCTCCTCGGCCAGCACAGCCAGCTCGGCATACGCGCCGCGCGCCTTGTCGGTCTGCAGGCCGAGCGAGATCGGCACACCGGAGCCGTTCACGTGAGCTCGCTCGAGTCCATCGAGCGCAGCGCGCCCCGCTCGATGCGCATCACGAGCCGCTCCTCGGGGTCGGGGCACGCGACCTCGCTGTCTCGTTCGAGCCAGTCGCAGGCCGGCAGCGGCCGCTGCTTCGCCGGAATGAGCGGGAGCGCGGCGCTCAGTGCGTACAGGCAGAAGTGCGTGTCGCCGGGGATGCGCAGCTCGTTGCTGCCGGTCACCGTGAAGCGGTCGCCCACGGCCATGCCGCAGACCGAGCGCCCCTCGATGCGATCGACCACGACCTCGAGGTCGTAGAGCTCCATGTCGCCATCGCCGGTCGTCATCACCGCTCCTCCGTGCCGGGCGTCGCCCTGCCGTCGTCTCGGACGACGACGCCGCCCTGCATGACGAAGTCGAGGTCGCGAAGCGCCGACGGAGAGGCCAGCGGGTCTTCGGGGAGCGCGATCAGATCGGCCCACTTGCCCT
This sequence comes from Microbacterium gallinarum, assembly GCF_014837165.1. Classification (GTDB taxonomy): domain Bacteria; phylum Actinomycetota; class Actinomycetes; order Actinomycetales; family Microbacteriaceae; genus Microbacterium; species Microbacterium gallinarum. The sequence goes on along the minus strand of NZ_JACSPM010000001.1, from coordinate 1,424,297 downwards.
CGGCGATACTGCCGGTCTGGTCATCGATGCCGAGCCACCGCGCGGGCGCGAGGGTTCCCGCGCGCAGCGTGCGCGCGGCATCCAGTCCGAAGTCGTGCATGTGCTCGAGCTCGCGGACGACCGCCGACGTGCCCTCGAACGGCCAGAACGGGGGCATGTCACTGCCGAGGAGCACGTCGACACCCGCTTCCAGGGCCATCCGGTACGACGCGATGTGGCGCTCACCGGCACCGAGGGAGCGCTGCTGCATCCACTGCGGAACCCCGAGCTCGTCGAAGAACGCGCCCGAGCGGGTGACGATGAGCGTCGGCACCAGTGCCGTTCCGTTCTCGGCCATCGCTCGGCACACCTCTGCAGTCAGCTCGTAGCCGTGCTCGACGCAGTCGAGACCGAGGCGCACGGCCTCGGCGATGACCGCGGCCGGGCCCGCGTGAGCGGTGACCTTGCGGCCCCACGCGTGGGCGGTCGAGATCGCCGCCGCCATCTCGTCGGTGGTGAGCTGCGGGGTCGAGATCGTCTCGTGCTCGCCGGCGATACCGCCCGAGATCATGATCTTGATGAGGTCGGCACCGGCGCGGATCTGCGTGCGCACGCCCCGGGCGAACTCGTCGGCGCCGTCGCACTCCATGGTGTCGTCCGACGAGTGGCCGTGGCCGCCCGTGCACACGAGCGCCCGCCCGGCGGTGTAGATGCGGGGGCCTTGCACCCAACCGCTGCCGATCGCCTCCCGCAGCGCGAAGTCCGCGTGACCTTTCTCGGCGACGCACCGCACGGTCGTCACGCCGTTGTGCAGGGTGCGGCGAGCGCCGTCGGCCATGTAGAGGGCGATCCCCGCGGGATCCATCGACTCGAGTCGCTCTCCGACGGGACCGGGGAGCGACAGCGAGAAGTGCGTGTGCATGTTGATGAGTCCCGGAGCCACGAAGGCGCCGCCCATGTCGAGCACAGGGAGGCCGGACGTGCCGGACCCCTCGCTCGACCCGTCGTCGGGGATGATCGCTTCGATCACGCCGTCGCGGATCCTGATCGCAAGACCCGCACGCACGACCCCTTCCTCGACGTCGACGAGCCGCAGATTGCGAAGCTCGGCATGACCCTTCGTCTCGAACGAGGTGACTACACCCACCTGCATCGCTCCTCTCTGTGTTGCCGGCGATCTTGCGCCCTCAGGACGCGACCAACGCCTCGGCTGCGACGAAATGCCCGGGTGCGCATTCGACCAGCCGGGCTTCCTCGTCGGTTCGGATGACGGCTCCTCGCCGTTCGGGCGCGGACGGCATGGGCGCGTCACGACCCAGGCGCGGGATCGCGCTGATGAGCTCACGGGTGTACGGATGCCGCGGCTCGGCCCAGATCACGTCGGTCGGGGCGACCTCGACGATGCGCCCGAAGTGCATGACCGCGATGCGGTCGGCGATGACCCGCAGACCCGACAGGTCGTGCGAGATCATGAGCAGCGCGACTCCTTGAGCGGTCGCGGTGTCGGAGAGCAGCCCGGCAACCTGCAGCCGGGTAGAGGCGTCGAGTGCCGATACCGGCTCGTCGGCGACGATGACCCGCGGATCCGAGGCGAGCGCCCGCGCGATCGCGATCCGCTGACGCTGCCCCCCCGAGAACTGGTGCGGAAACCGGTTGGCGGCAGACGCCGGGAGACCCACCGCTTCGAGCAGCTCGCGCACGCGGGCGGCTCCGCCGCGGCCGGGCACGGCATCCTGGATCTGGCGGCCCACGCGTCGGCGGGGGTTCAGCGAGGAGTACGGGTCCTGGAAGACCATCTGCACGGTGCGGTCTGCGACGGGACGGGCACGACGCCCGAGCGGCGCGATCGACCGGCCGTCGATGAGGACCTTGCCCGAATCGAGGGGGTTGAGTCCGACGATCGCGCGCCCGAGGGAGGACTTTCCGCAGCCCGACTCGCCGACGAGTCCGAGGACCTCGCCCGCCTCGACATGGATCGAGACACCATCGACCGCCCGAACGGTGGGGCGACCGGTGACCTTGTACTCGACGACGACGTCTTCGACCTTCAGCGCGGTCATCGCGCCACCTCCGTGTCGGGGAGCGCGTCGACGAGCGCCCGCGTGTACTCGTGCTGCGGTTCGGCGAGCACGTCCCGCGTGACACCCGTCTCGACGACCTTGCCCGACCGCATCACGTACAGCCGGTCGGAGACCACGTTCATGACCGCGAGGTCGTGCGTGATGAACAGCATCGCCATCCCCAGCTCCTCGCGAAGACTCTGGAGCAGGTTGAGGATGCCGGCCTGCACCGTGACGTCGAGGGCGGTCGTCACCTCGTCGGCGATCAGCAGCTCGGGCTCGCACGCGAGAGCCGAGGCGATCGAGATCCGCTGGCGCATGCCGCCCGAGAAGCGGTGCGGATACGAGCGGATCGCGAGATGCGGGGCGGGGATGCGCACACGATCGAGCAATTCGATCGCGTGCTCACGGGCCTGCCTTCGCGTGAGACCCCGGTGCACCCGCTGGTGCTCGGTGAGCTGGGTCTCGATCGTGAGCATCGGATGCAGCGACGTCATCGGGTCCTGGAAGACCATCGCCACCCGGTCGCCGCGCAGCCGGCGCAGAGCGGCGGTGTCGAGCGAGAGCACGTCCTGCCCGTCCAGGAGCACCTGGCCCGAGGTGGTGGCGTTGTCGGGCAGGAAGCCGAGCGCGGTGAGGGCCGTCAGCGTCTTGCCGCTGCCGCTCTCACCCGCGAGGCCCACGACCTCGCCGGGCTCGACCGTGATGTCGACGCCGTCGACGAGCGCCCGTCCGCCCACGGCGATGTGAAGGTCGCGGATGTCGAGAAGAGTGGCCATCACAGCTCCATCGACTGCACGGCGCGGGACGTGCGGGGGTCGAGGGCGTCGCGCAGCGAGTCGCCGATGAAGTTGAAGGCGAGCACGATGCTCAAGATCGCGAGGCCCGGGAACAGGGCGACCCAGTAGTTGTAGAACACCCGTGAGCCCTCCGAGACCATCGCACCCCACTCGGGAGTGGGCGGGACCGCGCCGAGCCCGAGGTAGCTCAGGCCAGCGAGCAGCAGGATCGCGTTTCCGAGCTCGAGCGTCGAGATCACGACGATCGGGCCCAGGATGTTCGGCGCGATGTCGCGACCGAGCGTGCGGGCCGGTGACGCGCCGATCAGCCGCGAGGCGGCGATGAAGTTGCTGTCGCGCAGACCTATGACCAGGGATCTGGTCACGCGCGCGTACGCCGGCCACGAGACGACCACGATGGCCAGCACGGCATTCACGAGCGAGGGGCCGAGCGCTGCCGACACCGCCATCGCCAGGATGATCGCGGGGAACGCGAAGAAGAGGTCGACCACGCGCATCGCGACAGCGTCGACGCCACCGCCGAAGTAGCCGCTGAGCGCCCCGATCGTGGCGCCGATCACGAGCGAGAGCAGCACAAGCATGACCGCGATCGGGATGCTGATCCGTGCGCCGTAGATCACGCGCGAGAGCACGTCGCGGCCGACTCCGTCGGTGCCGAACCAGTGCTCGGGCGAGGGCGGAAGGAACCGGGCGGAATCCTGCGCGAGCGGGTCGTAAGGCGCGAGGAGAGGCGCGAAGATCATCACGAACACCCAGAACGCGACGATCAGCACACCGACGATCGCCAGCGGGCGACGCCAGGCTGCGGGCAGACGCCAGCGGGGAATCCAGCGCCGCTTGTCGACGGAGCCGACGGGGTCCACCGTGTCGAGGGCTTGCTCGGTGACAGTCATGCGCGACGGATCCTCGGGTCGATGACCCCGTACAGGATGTCTGTCACGAGGTTGACGAAGATGTAGATGAGGGCGACGAAGATCGTCACGCCCACGATGGCGGCGAGGTCGAGTGTCGAGGCCGCCCGGTAGGCGTACGACCCGATGCCCGGCCAGGCGAAGATCTGCTCGACGAGCACCGTTCCCGCCAGAAGCGAGGCGAAGGCGGTGCCGACGACCGTGATCACGGGGACGAGCGCGCCGCGCAGGACGTGTCCGAAGACCACCCGCCGGCCGCTGAGGCCTTTCGCCTCGGCCGCCCGGATGTACTCCTGACCCAGGACGTCGAGCACCGATGCCCGGGTGAAGCGCATCAGGAGTCCGACCATCGCGGCCGACAGCACGATCGCGGGGAGGATCAGGTGGGTCACCGCCTGCCAGAAGAGGGGCAGATCACCGGCCAGGAGCGAGTCGATCGTGTAGAAGCCGGTGACCCGCGGTGGAGGGATCACACCCGCGTCGAGCCGGCCCGACGAGGGGAACCAGCCCAGCTGGGTGGAGAAGATCGCGGTCGCGATGAGCGCGAACCAGAAGATCGGGATCGAGACACCGCCGAGGCTGAGAGCCCGCAGCGCGTTGTCGAGGTGACCGTTCGCACGGAGCGCGGCGACGATGCCGAGGCCGCCGCCGACGATCACGGCGATGAGGGTGGCCGCGAGTGCCAGCTCGGCCGACGCGGGTCCGAACAGCTGCAGGTCCGTCATGACCGGACGCGCAGTCTGCACCGACTCGCCCAGATCGCCCCGGGTCACGCCCGAGACGTAGAGGAAGAACTGCTCGTACAGCGGCCGGTCGAGCCCCAGGCGCTCGCGCATCGCGGCGACGAGTTCGGGGTCGGCCGCGGCGCGTTCGCCCAGCCGCGCCGTCGCGGCGTCACCGGGGAGAACCGCGGTGAGGAGGAACGCGACGAGGATCGTGCCGATGACCAGGAGTACGGCGGCGCCCAACCGCTTGGCGATGAACAGCGCCACGGGTCACCTCGGATTTCTGATGAGGGGGGATGGGTGAGGCGGCACACGCCCCGAGGGGGAGACGAACTCCCCCCTCGGAGCGTGTGCGTCGGATCAGCGGCCGATGGCTGCGATGTCCAGCGAGAATACCGGGTCGAACTTGACCTCCCCGATCGCCGACGCCGAGACGACCGACGCCGCGGGCTGGAACAGCGGGATGATCACACCGGCTTCGTTGTGCAGCTGCTGGAACTCCTGGTAGAGCGTCTCGCGGGTCGCCGCATCCGTCTCGGTCGCGACCTCGGCCATGACAGCCTCGAGCTCGGGGTCGGCGCCGGCCGCCCAGCCTGCACGGAGACCGACGACCTCACCGGGACCGAAGGCCAGGTAGTCGGCCGAGTCCGGGTAGTCCGGGTTCCACAGCCACAGGCCCATCTGCTCCGTGCCCGCACGGTAGCTCTCGAGCGTCGTGGCGATGGGACCGGGCTTCAGGTTCACCGTGATGCCGACCTCGGCCAGCTGCGAGGCGATGCGCTCGGCGAAGGGCTGCATCGACAGACCGTTGCTCGAGAAGTCGCTCGCGTACTCGAGGTCGACGGACAGGTCGCCGCCGACGCGGCCGGCTGCCTCCGTCGCACGGTCGACATCGCGCTCGACCGCACCGTCGGGACCCAGGGCGCCGAGGTAGGACGAGGGGACGATGCCGTAAGCGCGCTCCGCGCCTTCACCGGCGAGCTCGAGGATGCCGTCGAAGTCGAGACCGTACTTGACCGCCTCGCGGAAGTCCGGGTTCGACGTGATCTCCGAAACGCCCGAGTCGGCGTTGAGGAACACGAAGAAGATCGTCGGCGACTGCGAGGTGCTCACGATGACGTCTGACCCGAGGCCCGCGATCTGGTCGGATCCCAGGTCGAGCGCGACGTGGGCGGTGCCGCTCTGGACATCCATCAACTGGGCCTCGGCGGTGGCGTTGCGCAGCACGACGCGGTCGTAGACCGGCGCGTCGCCCCAGTACTCGGGGTTTGCCACGAGCACCGTCTCGGTCGTGGTGTCGAACGACTCGATCGTGTACGGGCCGCTGCCGGCCGACGTCTCGTTGAGGAACTCCTCCGCGGTGTCGGAGTCTGCGGCGCCCTCGGCGTCGGTTCCGCCGTTCTCCTTCACGAGAGCGCTGTTGACGATGCCCAGCGTCGGGCTGGTCACGATCGCCGGGACGGCCGTGTTCGGCTCCTCGGAGGTGATCACGACGGTGGTGTCGTCAGGCGCTTCGACCGACAGACCCGACATCAGGAAGGAACCGTTGCCCTGGACGTTCTTCACGCGGTTCAGCGAGAAGACGACGTCGGCAGCGGTCAGCGGCGTGCCGTCGGAGAAGGTGATGCCGTCGCGGATGGTGAACGTGTACTCGGTCGCGTCGTCGTTGACCGACCACTCGGAGGCCACGCTCGGCAGCGGTTCCTCGGCGTTGCCGTCGGCGAAGGTGAGCAGGCTGTCGTAGACGGCGTGCAGCACGATGCCGCCCGTCGTCTCGAACATGCGGGCGGGGTCAGCGGTCACGAGGTCGAACGACTTGTCGATGACCAGCGACTCGACAGCGGGTTCCTCCGACTCGCTCTGAGCGGGGGCGGAACAGGCACTGACGATGAGGGCGGATGCGGCGATGAGGGCTGCCGCGCCCACCAGTTTCACAGAGCGCTTCACTGTGGTTCCTCTTTCTCGGTGATGGGACTTCGGGTTATTCGGGAAGAACGTCTTCGTGGTTGTGGACGACGAGCCAGCGGCCGTCCCGGCGCTGCCAGACCGCCGTGTTGCGCACCCGCTCGGGGGCGACCGCCGGGTCTACGAACCGCACGGCGAACGTGTGACGGACGAGCGCGACGTCACCCCACACGTCGACGACCGGGTCGGTCACATCGATCCCGGCGACCGATGCGACGCTGCCCGCAGGGCGGGAGTCGCGCAGCTGGTTGAGGCCCGAGAGCCCATGTACGAGCGGCTCGTGCTCGGTGTCCCAGATCGTGACGTCGTCGGCGATGTAGCTGTCGGCCCGCGCCCGGTCAGATGTCAGGTAGGCGTCATACATCTCGTAGACGGCACGCGTCAGCCATTCGGCATCCTGCGTCACGGCGTCGGTGGTGGCGGTGGCGTCCTCGGGCATGGGGGGCAGCCTCTTCTCGGGTGGTGCGGGCTATTGTCACATGAAAAGTGCGGAGCGTGTCCAGATCGATATCCGGAAGCTTAACTCGTTACCGAATTTACATTCGCCTCTGTTTCAGCTATGTGTCCTGGCGATTGCGTTCGGTGACGGTCCTCGGCTCAGAGGCCGAGATCGCGCGTGACGCCGTCGAGCTCGTCGATCACGGCACCGATGCGCGCGAGACGTTCCTCACCCTCGGCGCCCAGCTGCTCGAAGCTCGTGAGGGGCGGGCGGACCGTACCCATCGGGTACCCCGCACGCGCGGCCAGCCGCTTCGAGTAGCACTGGTGCCCGTACGTGGGGTGACCTGCGGCGATGATGGCGTCGAAGCGCTTGATGAGGCCGTCGATCCGGCGCGCGTCGTCGATGCGTCCCGCCTCCAGCAGATCCCAGATTCCGGCCGACGCGCGCGGGATGTAGTTGCCATACGGGTTCACATACCCCTTGGCGCCGAGCAGGAACGAGTCGACGACCCGCTCCCCCGCGTAGACCGTGATGTCGTCGCCGGCCAGATCGATGACGTCCCGGACGCGGGCGATGTCCTGCGACGACTCCTTGATGTACGAGATGGTCTCGAAGTCCTTCGCCAACCGCGCGACGAGCTCGGCGCTCAGATCGACGTTCGAGGTCACCGGGTTGTTGTAAAGCATGATCGGCAGATCCTGCGCGCCGGCGATCGCCTCGAAGTAGCGATAGATCTCGTCATCGGTGGGCGTGTAGTAGTAGGGCGAGATGATCATGAGCCCGTCGGCACCCAGGTCCTTGGCCTCGACGCTCTGCGCCACCGCCTTCGTGGTGGATGCGTCGGCCGTGCCGATCAGCACCGGGATGCGTCCGTCGATGTGCCTCACAGTCTCATCGATGATGAGCCGACGCTCCTCGGGCGTGACCGACAGGAATTCGCCCGTCGTACCCAGCATGATGATTCCGGGGACCTTCTCTTCGAGCTGCCAGTCCAAGAACGCCTTCAGGCGGTCGACGTCGACGGCACGGAGATCGTCGGTGAACGGGGTGACGGCGACGGTGTAGGAACCGGAGAACTGCGGAGCCATTTATGACCTCTCTGCGCACACGTGTACGTATTGTGAACAGCAGGATACGGTGTAACCATGAGTGATCGAAAGGGCGACGGCGAAGTTTTCGACGTCGCGATCGTCGGCGGCGGCGCCAGCGGCACCTCCGCCGCGTACCATCTCAGCGGCGAAGGACTCTCGGTCGCGCTGCTCGAGCGGCACGACATGAACACCGAGGCATCCGGTCGCAACGCGGGCAGTCTGCACGGGCAGATCCAGCACGAGCCGTTCCTCGAAGAGGGCGACGAGTGGGCCTCCGCCTGGCTTCCCGCCCTTCGCTTCCTCGCCGACTCCCTCGAGCTGTGGGACACCCTGAGCGACGATCTGGGCACCGACCTGCAGGTCGGCAAGAAGGGCGGGCTGCTCATCGCCGACGACGTCAGCCAACTCCCCGCCATCGAGCGCAAGGTCGCGTTCGAGAACAGCATCGGGATCGAGAGCCGGGTGCTGTCGGCCGACGACGTGCGGCAGCTCGCGCCCTGGATCACCGACGACGTCGTCGGGGGCGAGCTGTGCCCGATCGAGGGCAAGGCCAATCCGCTGCTCGTCGCTCCCGCGTTCGCACGCCGGGCCGTGGAGCGGGGCGCCGTCATCATGCCGCGCACCCCGGTCGACGGACTGCGCGAGGAACGCGGCATCCACATCCTGCGCACTCCCCGCGGCGAGGTGCGCGCACGTCAAGTCGTGCTCGCCGGCGGCGACGGGATGCCGGCGCTCGGCCGCCTGCTCGATATCGACCTCCCCATCTCCAGCGGCGCCGTGCAGGTGAGCGTCACCGAGCGGATCGACCCGATGGTGTCGCAACTGGTCTACTACGCCGGGGGCAAGCTCACCTTCAAGCAGGCGCAGTCGGGCACTCTCCTCATCGGGGGCGGCTGGCCCGCGCGCCGCAACGCCGCCGGCGAATGGGTGGTGAACCCCGAGTCGCTCCGCGCGAACCTCGCGATGGCCATCCGCATCGCGCCGTCGATCGCCGAGCTGTCGCTGCTGCGCACCTGGGTCGGCATCGGCAACGGCACCCCCGACCACAGTCCGATCATCGGCGCCGTGCCGAAGCATCCGGGTGTCTGGCTGGGCTTCTACCCCTACATGGGCTTCACCGCATCGCCACTCATGGGGCGCGTGCTGAGCGACCTCGTGCTGGGGCGCGACCCCGGTCGCGACCTGGCGCCCTTCGCGCCGGACCGCTTCTGACCGCTCGGGTCAGGCCTGCGCGACGTCGCCCAGCGGCACCGGCTTCACCGGGGCCTGCGGTGCGAACCCGGAGCGCTCCGCTACGGCCTCACCTCGCCGGCGCGCCTCCATGTCGGTGAGCACCGGTCCGCAGTAGCGCCCCTGGCACTTGCCCATTCCCGCGCGGGTCACGCGCTTGACGGCGCCGGGCGACGACACTCCGTCGGTCATCGCCTCGACGAGGTCGCCGTGGGTCACGCCCTCGCAGCGGCAGACGATCGTGCTCGGCTTCGCGAGCTGGTCGGTGAGCACGGGAGCCGCGAACAGGGCGTTGACCCCCCGCTGGAACGACAGGTGCCGGCGAGCCGTGCGCGCGAGCCGCGCGTCGGGGGCGACGGGGATGCCCCGCAGGTCGGCGATGATCGCCGCGGCGGCGACCGCACCCTCGGCCTGCGCGTACTTCGCCCCGCGGACACCGGCCGAATCGCCGATGGCCCACACCGTCTCGACGGAGGTGCGCCCGGTCTCGTCGGTCACCGCGCGCAGCGCCCCGCGCGCCGGGTCGTACTCATGCTCGGCGCCCAGGCTGCGGGCGAGGTCGTTGCTGGGGAGGAAGCCGTAGCCGAGGCAGACGGCGTCGACGTCGAACGTGCGGCGGCGACCGGTGGCTCGTCCCTCGCGGTCGAGGCGCGCGACCGTGGCCCGCTGGACGCCCCGCTGCGGGTCGCCCTCGAGAGACTCGACGACCGAACCCGGCATGACCGGCACCCGGCGCGCGGCGAGCGCAGCCAGGTAGGCCACGCCGTCACGGGTGAGGCCCGGGGCATTGAGGCCCATGCGCACCGCGGCGGCACCGCGAGCGGGCGACAGGAACGGGGCGGCCTCGACGAGCCCGACGACGTCGACCCCGGCCTTTGAGAGCTCGGCTGCGAGCTGGATGTTGAGCGGGCCGTTGCCGGCGATGAGCACGCGCCGGCCCGGCGACACCTGGTACGACCGAAGCAGCGTCTGCCCCGCGCCGGTCGTCATCACCCCGGGCAGCGTCCATCCGGGGATCGGCACTCCTCGCTCATAGGCGCCGGTGGCGAGCACGACGCGCTTGGGCGTGATGATCCATCGCTCGTCGTCGGCGCGGGCGAGCAGGCGGTCGGCGTCGAAGGCCGCCCACACGGTGGCGCCGAGGAGCAGCCGGGCGCCCGACTGCCGGGCCGATTCGATCAGACGCCGCCCGGCGGTGTACTGCCCGTCGAGGTGCTGCTCGTCGATCGGGAAGGCCGGGTCGGGCTGCTTGTAGAACTGTCCGCCGAGCTTCGTGCGCTCATCGGTGACGACCACGTCGAGGCCTGCGTCGGCCAGATCACGGGCTGCGGCCAGACCGGCGGGCCCGGCGCCGACCACCAGCACGTCCGGAGCGAGCTCGGATTCGGGACGCGGGGCCGCGGCGGCGGTGGGAACGTGCCGCTTCGCCGACTGCGTCTCGATGATCTGACCCGCGCGCGCGGGCGTCACGCACGCCAGGATGCCCTCGTGGTGGTCGACGGTGACCGCGCACTCGTGGCACACCCCCATACCGCACCAGAGTCCGCGCAGGTCGCCGCGGTCGTCGCGGCGGTTGCCGAGCTCGCCGGCGGCGACCATGGCCGAGGCGATGGTGTCGGATTCCGCGACCGGCACTTCCCGGCCCTCGTAGTCGAGCGATCCGGACTCGTCGGGCGACCCGACACCGGGGGACGACACCCTCATGCAAACTCCTCGATGCGTTCGCGGTACGAACTTTTTGTCGCATGACGAACATTACCCGTATGCTGGTCAGGTCGCACGTCGCGGCGCACACGGAGGTCTCTCATGGATTCTGCACCCGCTCCGCTCGGAGGAGCGGCTGCCGCAGCGGGCGAGCTCTCGGGCCGAACGGTGCTCGTGACCGGCGCGTCCGCCGGCATCGGCCAGGCGATCGTCGAACGCCTCGCGCACAGCGGAGCACGCGTCGTCGCCCACTACAACTCGCACCCCGACGGCGCGCGAGGAGCTATCGCGGGCTACCCGGACGGGTCGGCGCACCTGGTCGGGGCAGACCTCTCGACACCCGAGGGTGCATCGACCCTGTGGGCGGAGGCGATCGCCTGGGCCGGACGCATCGACGTCGCCGTGCTCAATGCCGCCGTCATGCCCAAAGTGGATTTCCACGCCTCGGACGAGGAATGGGATGCCGCGCTCGACCTCGCTCTGCAAGTGAACACCCGCAGCCAGCTCACGCTGATCCGCCGTGCCGTCGCACACTTCGTCGAGGGCGGCGGGTCGCTCATCGGACTGAGCAGCTGGGCAGCCCAGCGCGGCGCCGGAAGCGCCAACCTCGTCGGGTACTCGGCGTCCAAGGCGGCCACAGCGGCCGCGATCAAGACCGTCGCCCGCTCGTACGCGAGCCAGGGAGTGCTGGCCTATCTGATCGCACCGGGGGTGGTCGACACCCAGATGTCGGCGTCGGCGAGCGAGGACCGCGGCGGCCGTCAGGCGTTCCTCGACAGCCTCGCCATGCGGGAGATGGTTCCGCCCAGCGAGATCGCCGAACTCGTCGCACTCCTCGCGAGCGGCCGCACCCGCCACCTCAGCGGCGCGACGATCGACGTGAACGGCGCGTCCTACATCCGCTGACCTGTGTCGATGTGGGTTCCTTCGCGCGGCGATCAGTAAGGTGAGACCCGCAACGCCGCATGATCGCTGAGGGAGCACGACATGAACGCCGAAGAGCCCCGGCAACCTTCCGGGGAGTTCGTCCAGTCCCTCTCCCGGGGCCTCGCCGTCATCCGCGCCTTCTCGGACGAGCGCACGATGCTCACGCTCGCCGACGTCGCCCGCATCGCAGGCCTCAGCCGCGCCTCGGCGCGGCGATCGCTGCTCACACTCGAAGCACTCGGCTACGTCGGCATGCAGCAGAACCGGTTCTACCTGAGACCGCGCGTGCTCGACCTGGGCTACGCGTTCCTCTCCTCTTCATCGAGTGTCGACACGACCCAGGATCACCTGCGCAGACTCTCGACCCGCCTGGGCGAGTCGTGCTCGGCGTGCGAGTACGACGACGGCGACATCGTGTATGTCGCTCGCGCCGCGGCGGAGTCTGTCATGCCCCTCCGGGTGAGCATCGGCCGCCGCATCCCCGCGTTCTGCACGTCCACGGGCCGCGTGCTGCTCTCAGCGATGAGCCCCGACGAACTCGACGCGTTCTTCGCCAAGTATCCGCGTGAGAAGTTCACGCCGCAGACCGTCACCGACGAGCAGGAGCTTCGTGAGCGCATCGCCCAGGTGCGCGAGCAGGGCTGGGCCCTGAACAACCAGGAACTCGACCTCGGCGCCCGGTCGATCGCCGCCCCGGTCGTCGACACCCGCACCGGCGCCTACATCAGCGCCGTGAACGTCACGGTCTCGACGTCGCGGGTCAGCGTCGAGGAGCTCATCGAGAACTGCCTGCCGCCGCTGCTCGAGACGACCGCGCAGATCAGCTCCGACATCGCCCTCCTCAGCACCCAGCGCTGAGGCATCCGTCTTCGTCCGCCCTCCGCGTCCTCGCGCGACGGATGGGGGACGACTCACCGGCGGGAGTCATCACGCCCGTTTCGGCCTTCCTCCCGTCGCCGGCCCTCCGCGCGTCACGGATCGGCCGAGGCAGGATGGAAGGAGGGCCGCCGCTCTGATCAGAGCACAGGACTGATCAGAGCGGCGTCCCGGTCACTCGTCGACGTCGGCGCGCGTGTTCAGGATGCGCGACAGGAAGCGCTGCGTCCTCTCTTCGCGCGGGTCGTCGAGAACCTGCACGGCCGAACCCATCTCGATGATGCGACCGTCGTCCATGAAGACCACGCGGTCGGCGACCTCGCGGGCGAACTCGATCTCGTGCGTCACCACGATCATCGTCAGCCCCTCCGAGGCGAGGCGCCGCATGACCGACAGCACCTCTCCGACGGTCTCGGGGTCGAGGGCGGACGTGGGCTCGTCGAAGAGCATGACCCGCGGTCGCATCGCCAGCGCACGAGCGATCGCCGCGCGCTGCTGCTGACCGCCCGACAGCTGCCGGGGGTAGGTCGACTCCTTGCCCTCCAGGCGCACCCACTCCAGCAGTTGACGGGCGTGGGTCTCGGCCTCGGCACGAGGGGTACCCATCACCTGGATCGGCGCCTCGATGATGTTCTCGAGCACGGTCATGTGGCCGAACAGGTTGAAGCTCTGGAAGACCATCCCGATCTCGGTGCGCTGGCGGGCGAGCTCGGCCGGTGGGATCTCCACCAGCTGTCCGCGGCTCTCGCGCACGCCGATGCTCTCGTCGCCCAGCCAGACGACCCCGGCGGTGGGGGCCTCGAGGTGGTTGATGCACCGCAGCAGGGTGGACTTGCCCGAACCCGACGGCCCGATCACGCACACGACCTCGCCGCGGAACACCTCGAGGTCGACGCCGTGCAGCACCTCGAGCGGGCCGAAATTCTTGCTGACCGACTGGATGCGGATGATCGGTTCGGTGAGCGTGGTCATACGCGATCCTGCGCTTTCGCCTCGAAGGTGATCGGCGTGGTGCGCCCGAGCAGCTTGCGCAGCTTCGTCATATACGTGTCGGGCGCGTTCCGGGTCGCGCCGCGCGCGTAGTGGCGCTCGATGTAGTGCTGCCCGATCGAGAGCACCGTGGTGAGGATCAGATACCAGATGCACGCGACGACGAGGAGCGGAATGGTCTCGAACGTGCGGGCGTAGATCACCTGCACGGTGTAGAGCAGTTCGCTGATCGCCACAATGCTCACGAGGCTCGTGCCCTTGAGCATCGAGATGACCTGGTTGCCCGTCGGCGGCACGATCACGCGCATGGCTTGCGGAAGCACGATCCGGCGCATCGCACGCCGTCGCGACATCCCGAGCGCCGCCGCGGCTTCGCTCTGCCCCTGGTCGACGGACTGGATGCCGGCACGGATGATCTCGGACATGTAGGCGCCCTCGTTGAGTCCCAGCCCGAGCAGAGCCGCCACCAACGAGGTGATGACCGTGTTGGTGTCGAACTCGAGCCACTGGGGACCGAAGGGGATGCCGAGGGTGAGCTTGGGCAGGAAGCTCGCCAGGTTGTACCAGAACAGCAGCTGCACCAGCAGCGGAGTGCCGCGGAACAGCCAGATGTAGCCGTCGGCCGCCACGTTGAACAGCAGGCTGTTCGAGATCTTCATCAGCGCGAGGACCAGGCCGATGAGGCATCCGAGGATCATCGCGACCACCGTGAGGATGAGGGTCAGCCCCACCCCCTGCAGCACCTTGGGACTGAAGATGTACTCGCCCACGACGTCCCACCGCATCGCATCGGCGGTGAGGAACTTCGAGATGATCTCGAGCACGACCAGCACGACCAGGATCCGCAGCACCCAGCCGCCGATCTTCGCGGCGAGGCGACGACCGGAGTTGGTCTGCACGCGCGGCCCTACCGGGTCGCGGCCGATCTGCAGGGTCGTGGTCAGCGGACCGCGGGCGGGCCGATCGTCAGGCGCGCCGTCGCTCATAGGCTTCCTCATTCAACGTGTCGGTGTCGTGGGCGGGCAGCGGCAGTGCCGCCAGCCGCGTCGCCGCTCGGCCTCCCGCATCGGCGGCGAGCCGCGCGCCCAGGGGTTGCAGCGACGAGGTCGTGGCGCGTCGCTCGTCCAGACTCTCCAACGCCGACCACCCGCTCTCAACGGCGAGTACTGCGCCGGTGACGTGGGTCGACGCGTCCGAGGCCAGGAAGGCGACCGCCGCGGTCGGTTCGATCCCGTGTGGCTCGACCGCGTTCACACGGACTCCGAAGGGCCGCAGTTCGCTCGCGAGTCCCCGCACGACCTGGTGCAGGTCGCGGCCCGCCGGTGAGGCCGTGAGGCCGCGCCCTCCGGCAGGCCGCGTCGTGGTCGAGCACGTCAGAGTGATGATCGACCCGGTCCGGCGCTTCGTCATCGCCGGCACGAACGGGCGGATCGCTTCGAGCCCCGATTCCGCCTGCCCCGTCTCGGATGCGCCGTGCGCGTCGAGGGGGCGGTGGATCAGCACGTCGATCGCGGGAAGCGCCGCGGCGAGGGCCTCGAGCCCCTCGGCGGACGAGGTGGTCGCCGAGGGGACATCGAAGCGCTCGTCGCCGCCGTACTCGCCCTCGAGGGCCGTGCGGTCGTCATCCGCGACGACCACACGGGCACCGAGAGCGGCCAGTGCCGTGGCCGCGGCGCGGCCCAGTTCCCCGACCGCTCCGAGCACGAGCGCCGTGCGCCCTTCGAGGCGGTTGCTGCGTGGCCGTGTGGGCCGTGCGGTATGCATGTCGCCGTTGAGGTTCAGACGGTCACTGGGCGACGTCGGGGTTGACGACGGCCTCGTCGAGCAGGCCGAAGTCGATGTCCCAGGAGCCCATGATCTCTTCGTACGAGCCGTCTTCGATGAGCTGGTTCATCGCGGCGGCGATGGCCTCGGTCAGGCCCGAGTCCTTGCCGACGGCGACGCCCTCGAGGTTGGGCTGGTAGTCGAGGGGCTGGATCTCGAGCCCTTCGGCGCTGCTGTCCTCGCGGACCAGCCACGAGAGCTGACCCTTGGCCGTCATGAAGGCGTCGATGCGGTCGGAGCTCACCGCGAGCAGCGCGGCGCCCTGTTGCGGGAACGAATCCACGGTGGGGGCGTCCTCGCCGGCTTCCTCGCACGTGGCGATGATCTCCTCCAGCTGGATGAGGAAGGCCGAGCCGGCGAGGGCGCCCACCCGAAGGCCGCAGAGGTCTTCGGGCGTGCTGATGTCGAGGTCCGCGTCCTCCGTCGTGATGACGCCCGTCGTGCTCTCGTGCACGGCGACGATGTCGACGACGTCGAGGCGCTCCTGGGTCACGATGATCGACGCCCACGACGTGTCGAAGCGGCCGTTCTCGATGCCGGGGATGAAGGTGTCGAACGCTCCTGAGACCTCGGCGGTGTACTCGAGGCCGAGGAGTCCGGCGACGGCCCGCCCGAGGTCGGGTCCCCAGCCGGTGATCTGGTCGTCCTCGCCGACGAACGTGTCGGCGGGAGCGTTGTCGAACTGGATGGCGGTGAGCGTGCCGCGCTCGACGACGTCGTCAGGCACCATGGCGGCCAGTTCGTCGTTCTTCTCGATGGTCACGCCTGCGACCGCGACGCTGCCGCCGTTGCCGCCGGCGTCGTCGCCGCCGGAGTCGCCCGCGCAGCCCGCGAGCGCGAGGCCCAGCGCAGTGCAAGCCGCGAGGCCGACGAGAATCCGGCTCGATGCGGTGGTGTTCATCGGGACTGCTCCTTCGGGTCGTGTGGCGTGTCAGAGCTCGCGAGAGCGGCATCCGCCCAGCGCCTCATCAAGCCTGCTGTGTTCGTTCTACGCACGAGTGTTCACTATGCGTCCGAACGTTGTCAACCATTTCCGGTGCAGGACGAGCAGTCGAGTCCAAAACGAGACCTGGCCCCTCACGTGAGCGTGGGGGCCAGGTCGGAAGAACCGGATGCTGCGGTCAGTCGTTGACCCGCATGTCGTTGTCGAGCTCGTTGATCTTCACCGTCTCGCCGCTGTCGGTGAGCAGGAAGACATCCTCCACCCGCACCCCGACTCGGCCGGGCCAGAAGACGCTGGGCTCGATCGTGAACATCATGCCCGGCTCGAGCGGCGTCTCATCCTCTTCCGAGATGTAGGGCAGCTCGTGCACGTCCTTGCCGATGTTGTGACCCGTGCGGTGGCGGAACCAATCGCCGTAGCCGGCCTCCTCGATCACCGCCCGCGTCGCGCGGTGCACATCACCGCCGGTGGCGCCGGGCACCGCCGCCTTGCGGCCCGCCTCCTGCGCCGCCATGACGATGTCGTACACGCGCTCGTACTCTTCGTCGGGCTGGCCGATGTGCACCGTGCGCCCGAAGTCGGAGCAGTATCCCTCGACGATCGCACCGAAGTCGAAGTTCACCCCGGCGCGGTCGGGCAGCGCCTTGCGCGACAGCCGCTCGCTCGCGTCGCGCTCGATCCCCTTGCCCATCGCCCACACCGCGGTGTCGAACGACGACGACGGAGAACCCAGCTGACGGATGCGCAGGTCGATCTCGGAGGCCAGCTCGAGCTCGGTGATCCCGGCGACCACCTTGTCGCTCACCGCTGCCATGACCTGGTCGACCATGCGCGAAGCCTCGGTCATGAGCTCGATCTCGTGCGCGTCCTTGATGCGGCGGATGCCGTTGAGGATGCCGTCGGCCACGGTGAAGTCGGCATCCGGCCGGTGCTCGCGAAGCTGCAGAGTCGTCTCGGCCCACGTGCGGCCGCTGACGGCGATGCGCTCCTTCGCGCCCGACTCGTGCACACAGGACTCGTCGCTCGGCGCCCCGCCCACGGCGACTCGGCGCGGCCGCGCCTTGAACGCGTCGAAGGCCCGGCGGAACACCTCGGCGCCGTCGTCGGACTCGGTGGCGGTGATGATGTCTCCGGCGACGCCACCCGGGAGGTGGAACTCCTGGTGGTGGCGGGTGAGCACGAAGAGAGGCTCCTTGCCGGGCGAGAAGAACGCGCCCGAGATCCAGTGGTTCGTGTAGCCGATGTTGCCGAATGACGGCACCCCGCGCTCAAGACCGGTGAAGTACTCGAGGTCGGTCTGGGAGGCCGGGAGGAACAGCACGTCGATGCCCGCAGCATCCAGCCGCTCATCGAGGCGAGCGCGGCGCGAGACATAGTCGATGGCCATGGGGGTCCTTTCGAGATGGGGTCGCTCACTCAGGAGAGCGGGTCGACCGAGAAGAGATCTTCGTGGGAGTGGATGATGTACCAGATGCCGTCGATGCGGCGCCATCCCTGGCTGACACGCATGAGCTGACGGACCGCTCCGTCGGGCCCGTGCTGCTCGACGCGCAGCAGGTGGCGCGCCACGGCGAGATCGCCCGAGACGTCGATGACGGGCTGGTCGACCTCGATCCGGGTCGTCACGGGCTGTGCCTCGCCCACCGGCCGGGCGGCGCGGATGGCGTCGAGCTCGCCCAGTCCGTGCGCGATGCGCTCGGTGACGGCATCCCAGATCGTGGCGTCGGGGTGGATGTGGCGATCGATGCGGCCGCGGTCGCCCGCGAGGAAGGCCGTGTAAATGGCATTCTGCTCGTCCCAGATGGCGCGGCGGTCGATGTCGAAGAACGACGTGTCCGCGATGTCGATCACCTCTGTGGCGGGGACGGTCATGCATGGCTCCTCAGGCAGATGCCCGGCGCGCGGACAGAAGGGTCCCTGGCCAGCGAGGGGGTCTCTGCGGCGGAGTCGCTGTCGGCGGCGGCGGGAACGGCTTTCCGACCATGTCACGGCGAGCGCAAGTCGTTCGTTCTACGAACGAGTGTTCACTATGCGAAGCGCGTTTGTCAACGCACGGAGAAGTGAGATCCGGTCCCGACGCGCCGCACGCGCGCATCCAGTGAGGGTTGCATATGTTCTCGTCCGCGCGAGCGTTCTCATGCGCCGGAGCGGGAACCTGGTCAGATCGACGAGCTTTCCCAGTGCCTCGACCCGGATGGCTCTGGGAAGACGAGGTGCGGCCGGCGACGGTCCGCTACCGAGCGCGGCCCGATGACCGGCGCCCGATCCGGAGAAGCAGAAAAGCGTTCCCACTCCCGTTATCGGGGAGCGAGAACGCTATCTGATCAGGCATTCATGGCGGTGACGGTGGGATTTGAACCCACGGTAGGGGGTTACCCTACACAACTTTTCGAGAGTTGCACCTTCGGCCGCTCGGACACGTCACCGCCGAAGAGTTTACGTCACGCGACGCGAAGCCGCCAATCGGCGCACATCGCCGCAACCGCCCGCACCGTCCGCCCCCGGGGATAGGTTGGCGGCATGCCCCAGACCATGACCGGCCGCGAACGCACGATCCTCGCCATCGCGGTGCTGGCGTCGTTCGTGGCGTTCCTCGACGGCACGGTGGTCAACGTCGCACTCCCGGCGATCAGCGACGAACTCGGCGGCGGCCTCACGACGCAGCAGTGGGTGGTCGACGCCTACCTCATCACGCTCGGCGCCCTCATCCTGGTGGCGGGCTCGGTCGCAGACGCCTACGGCCGCGCGTTCGTCATGCGCATCGGCCTGATCGGCTTCGGCATCACGAGTGTCGCGATCGCCCTCGCGCCGACGGCCGAGTTCCTCATCATTTCGCGGGCGCTGCAGGGCGCCGCCGGCGCCTTCCTCGTGCCGAGCTCGCTCGCGCTCATCACGTCGACCTTCCGCGGAGCCGCACAGGGCCGGGCGATCGGCATCTGGACGGCAATGACCACCACCGCGATGATCGCCGGCCCGATCCTCGGCGGCCTCTTCGTCGACTTCCTGTCGTGGCGTCTCGTCTTCCTCATCAACGTCGTCCCCATCGCGATCACGCTGTGGCTGCTGTCCCGCGCAGGGGTGAAAGACAGCAGGCGAGCGGATGCCGCGATCGACTGGCTCAGCGCCGCCCTGTGCACCCTCGGCCTCGGTCTCATGGTGTTCGCGCTCATCGAGCAGCCGCGACTGGGCTGGACGTCACCGGCGATCTGGGTGCCGCTCGTCGTCGGCGCCGGGCTGTTCGCGACGTTCCTCGTCCGGCAGCGCTTCGCGCGGCATCCGATCCTCCCTCTCGATCTGTTCCGGGTGCGCAACTTCTGGACCGGCAATGTCGCCACCACGTTCATCTACGGCGCGCTCGCGCTGAACGGCTTCGTCGTCGTGGTCTACCTCCAGCAGGGGGCCGGGCTGCCCGCGACGCTCGCGGGCCTGGCGAGCCTGCCGGTGACGATCCTGCTCATCCTGCTCAGCTCGCGCGCCGGCGCCCTCGCCGGAAAATGGGGTCCGCGGCTGTTCATGACGGTCGGCCCGATCACGATGGGCGCGGGTGCGCTGCTGCTGCTCACGGTGTCGCAGGCCTTCGACTACTGGTGGCAGGTGCTGCCGAGCATGATCCTGATGGGGCTCGGCCTCGCGCTCACCGTCGCACCGCTGACCTCGGCGATCCTGGGCGCGATCGAGACGGAGCGCTCAGGCATCGCCTCAGCGGTGAACAACGCCGTCGCGCGCGTCGCCGGACTCGTCACGATCGCCATGCTCGCCACGATCGTGGGCGGGCAGCTCGATCTCGAGGGCTTCCACCGCGCGGCCGTCGTGACCGCGGCGATGATGGTCGCCGGCGGCCTGGTGTCGTGGGCGGGCATCCGCAATCCCAAGGCTCCCGCAGACGAGGGTCAGGAGTCCAGGAACGCCGCGTGACGGAACCCGTCCGGGTCGAGCACAGCGACGGTCGACTCGGGCACCTCGAGGAACACACCCGGAAGGTCGTTGAGCGGCTCCGACACCACGACCTGCGCGTGATCGCCGAAGGCGTCCAGGCGCGAGGCGTCGGGATACATCGCCCGCAGGGTGGGCACGTCCGCGGAGTGGAACAGCGTGCGCGACCGCCCTTGCGACGAGTACCGGAACGCCCAGAGCGTCTCGCCGTCCGACACCGCGAACGTGCCCTGCATCGGGAACTGCACGCCGGCCGCGTGCCCCACCTCCTCGACGCGACGGATCGCGGCGCCGACGGCGGCGATCGGATCGTCGGCGAGCCCGTAGGTCAGGCCGAGGTGGAACAGCACCTCCGAGTCGGTGGTGCCCTGGATGTGCGGGTACAGCGACGGGTCGACCGCCAGCATCAGGTCGCGCCGGATCAGTCCGAACTGCGCGATCCCGCCGTTGTGCATGAACAGCCACCGGTCGAAGCGGAACGGGTGGCAGTTCGTCTGCTGGATGGGCGGCCCGGCGGCCGCCCGCACGTGCGCGAAGAACAGCGGGCTGCGCACGGCCCGGCTGATCTCGCGCAGGTTCTGGTCATGCCACGCCGGCTCGATGCTGCGGAAGACGGCGGGATGCTGCGGCAGCGCGGCATCCGCGGGATACCAGCCCAAGCCGAACCCGTCGCCGTTCACGGTCTCCGCGCCGAGCGGCGAGTTCAGCGACATCGCCACCACAGAGTGCTGCGCGTCGAGGACGAGCGTGGAGGGCTGCAAGGGCTCCCCGGTGTAGGCCAGCCAGCGGCACATCCTGCCTCCCCGAACAGCGGTCGCGAGTCGAAGTCATCGTAGGCCGCACGCTGCCGGACGACCAGGTCCCGGCGCATGGCGACGACGACGCCACTGTTGCGCTGACCGCGCCGGTGCCATGATGTGCGCATGAACCGCCCGATTGCACGGCGGCTCGCCCTCGCGATGCTTCTGGGGACGTCGCTCATGGTTGCCGGCTGCGCCGGCGCTTCGGCAGAACCCGACCCACCGCAGACAGAGCCGAGTTCCTCGACGCCATCCACGTCGGCCGCGGACTGTCCCGCGCCCCCGGCCGACTCTCCGACCGGTGCCGTCGACGATCCCTTCGCGCTCGGTGATCCCGTCGTGATCGAGTGCTTCACCGTCGTGGTCGACGCGGTCGACAAGGACGCGACCGAAGCCGTCATCGCGGCGAATCCGGGAGCCGAACCGGCCGCCGGCAACGTCTACATGACGACGACCGTGACGATCACGCGGTCGGCGGGCGGACCCGGCGACGTCTCCGACATCGCGATCGTGCTCGCGGGATCGCAGACGACCAACGGCGAACCGGCCACGGACCTGGGAGTGGAGCCAGCGCCCCCGGCCGGCGCGCTCGACGAGGGGGAGACCATCACCGGCACGTACGTGTATGAGATGTCCGGCGGGGCGTCGACGTCGGTCGAGATCTCGGTCGGCCAGATGACACCGCTCTCCGTCCTGCCGTATTGAAACGGCGCGCGCCTGGCCCGCGGCATCCGCTCACTGCAAGACTGGCGGCATGGCCGTCATCGAGAATTCGAAAGTCACCATCGTCGGCGCCGGAAGCGTCGGATCGAGCACGGCGTACGCCGCGCTGATCCGCGGATCGGCGCGGCACGTGGCGCTCTACGACATCGCGACCGAGAAGGTCGAGGCCGAGGTGCTCGATCTGGCCCACGGCACGCAGTTCACGGGTTCGAGCGACATCATCGGCGGCAGCGACCTCTCGGTGGTCGAGGGCTCCCACGTCGTCGTGATCACGGCGGGGGCGAAGCAGAACCCCGGCCAGACCCGGATCGAGCTCGCGGGCGTCAACGCCGGGATCATGAAGAAGATGATGCCGCAGCTGCTCGAGGCGGCGCCCGAAGCGATCTTCGTCATCGTCACGAACCCGTGCGACGTACTCACGGTGCTCGCGCAGGAGGCGACCGGATTGCCGCCGGAGCGCATCTTCGCGTCGGGGACGGTGCTCGACACGTCGCGCCTGCGCTGGAAGCTCGCCGAGCGCGCGGGCGTCTCGACCGGCAGCGTGCACGCCTACATCGTGGGCGAGCACGGCGACACCGAGTTCCCGCTGTGGTCGCGCGCGACCATCGGAACCGTGCCGATCCTCGACTGGGTCACTCCGGCAGGCGACCGCATGAGCGCGGCTGAGCTCGATCAGATCGCGGTCGACGTGCGCGACGCGGCCTACAAGGTCATCCAGGGCAAGGGCGCGACGAACTACGCGATCGGCCTGTCGAGCGCGCGCATCATCGAGGCCATCCTCCACGACGAGCACGCCGTGATGCCCGTGTCGGCCGTACTGCGCGACTTCCACGGCGTCGACCGCGTCGCCCTCTCGGTGCCGTCGGTCGTGAGCGCAACGGGTGCACACCCGGTGCGCGAGACCCAGTTCGCCTCGCACGAGCTCGACCTCTTCCACCGGTCCGCCGAAGCGCTGCGCGAGGTGGCCGACTCGCTGCGGAGCTGACCCCGTGACGACCGGCCACATCACCGTTCCCGCGCTCGCCGAGACGGGCTACGTCGTGCTCGACCGCTACGACCAGGCCCGCGACCCCGAGGAGTGGCACGACCTCGAGTACACCGGCTGGCGCTCGTCGGGTGTGACCCGCTTCGCCCCGCTCACCAGCTACGCCGGCGAGATCGAGTGCAACGGCTTCTGGAACCACACGCCGCCGCGCGCCGACAAGGACGGGGTGTGGATCCCGTCGCAGGTCGCGCACGCCCCGGCACTGGTGCGCCGCGCGCAGGAGCCGCGAGCGGGTGTCGGGCGCTGCCGTGTGATCGAGCTGCAGCCGAACACGTACGCCGACGCGGTCTACAACCTGCACCAGGACGACAACAACCGACTCAATCCCGAGGGCACCGGCTGGGTCGTGCGCGCGTTCTTCAATCTGACCGACGACCCCGACTCCTTACTGCTCCTGCGCCGCGACCGGTTCGACCCGTCGACGGAGCTGCGCATCCCGCTGCCCGCCGGCGCCCGCGTGATCGTCGACACCCAGCACTTCTGGCACGCGGTGTGGCACCGCGGCGACAGCCCGCGCTACGGCCTGATCGTCTCGTGGGAGTCGGGTCCCGAGCTCGAGGCGTACATCCACGAGCACCACGGCGTCGCCCGCGTCGACAGTGCGCCGCTCGACGCGACGACCGTCGAGCACGCGCAGCGCGAACTGCATCGCCGGCTCGAGGAGCGGCGGCAGGCGATGGCCGCACTCGGCGCCGCGTTCGTCGCGCCGGAGGGGTGACCCGCGCGGCTTCGCGAGGATCAGCGGATGCCGCGGCCGTCCTCCACGAACCGCGCCAGGTTGCTCAGAGACGACTCGAGGCCGACGACGTGGTCGCCGGGGTCGATCCCGCGCGGCACCCCGGTCGCCTCGACGACGACGTACGTCCCGCCGTCTCCCTCGGTGAACGTCCACGTCATGGTCATGATGCCGCAGAACGCCGGATCGTCGGACGGGAAGTCGACCTCCTCGACGATGCGCTCGCCGGCCTCGACGTCGACACGGCGCACGTCCGCGACATCCGACTCCGCCGTCGCCTTTCCGCCCTGCGCCGGCGGTTCGTCGTAGGTCAGCACCATGCGGTAGCCGGCCTCGGCGTCGAAGCGCTCGAACCGGGCCGTCATGCCGTCGGGCGGCAGCCACGCGAGCATCGCGGCCGGGTCGACGAACGCGCGGAAGACGTCGTCGGGCTCCGCCGCGATGAACCGGGATGCCGCATCCACCCGCATGCGGTCACCCTACGCCGCGCCTGGGGACGATGTCGCGACCCCGACGTACGCTGAGGCCATGGCCGCCACCCGACGACCCACGCAGACCGCGCCGTATCGCTGCACCGAATGCGGCTGGACGACGATCAAGTGGGTCGGCCGCTGCGGCGAGTGCCAGCAGTGGGGCACCGTGGTCGAGGCATCAGAGCCCACCGGCCTGCTGCGATCGATCACGCCGGTGACTCCCGGCGCCGGTCGAGCGGCGCAGCCCATCACGCGGATCGACACGACCGACGCCCCCCGGCGCACGAGCGGCGTCGGCGAGTTCGACCGCGTGCTCGGCGGTGGAGTCGTTCCGGGTGCCGCGATCCTTCTCTCGGGCGAGCCGGGCGTCGGCAAGTCCACGCTGCTGCTCGAGGTGGCGGCGCAGTCGGCGAAGGCGGGGCGGCGGGTGCTGTACGCGTCGGCCGAGGAGTCCACGGCACAGGTGCGCCTGCGCGCCGAGCGCACCGGCGCCCTGCACGACGAGCTCTATCTCGCGAGCGAGACCGACCTCGCGACGATCCTGGGGCACGTCGACGAGGTGCGGCCCGAGCTGCTGATCGTCGACTCGGTGCAGACCGTCGCGTCGTCGCTGTCCGAGGGCATGGCCGGGCACCCGTCGCAGGTGCGCGAAGTGGCCTCCACTCTCATCCGCGTGGCGAAGGAGCGCGGGCTTCCCGTGATCATCGTCGGGCACGTGACCAAGGACGGCACGATCGCAGGCCCGCGCAT
The DNA here is from genome assembly GCF_014837165.1 of Microbacterium gallinarum. GTDB lineage: Bacteria > Actinomycetota > Actinomycetes > Actinomycetales > Microbacteriaceae > Microbacterium > Microbacterium gallinarum. The sequence continues at coordinate 1,399,370 of NZ_JACSPM010000001.1, read as the reverse complement.
CCTCGAGCACCTGGTCGACGTCGTCTGCCATTTCGAGGGCGATCGGCAGACCTCGCTGCGGTTCGTGCGGGCGCTCAAGAACCGCTTCGGGCCGACAGACGAGGTCGGATGCTTCGACATGACCGGCGCCGGCATCGCCGAGGTGCCCGACCCGAGCGCGCTGTTCCTCGGCCACGGCTCTCCCGAGCCCGGCACGTGCGTCGCGATCGCGCTCGAAGGCAAGCGCGCCATGCCCGTCGAGGTGCAGGCCCTGACGATCACGGCGACGAGCCCGAACCCCCGCCGCATCGTGAACGGGGTCGATGCTGCGCGCGTCGCCATGGTGCTGGCGGTGCTCGAGAAACGGGGTGGCATCAAGACCAGCGACAAGGACGTCTACGTCTCGACCGTCGGCGGCGTGCGGTTCACCGAGCCGGCGGCCGACCTCGCGATCGCGATCGCCGTCGCGGGCGCCGTGAACAACGAGTCGTCGCCCAAGACGCTCGCCGCAGTAGGCGAGCTCAGTCTCGCGGGCGAGGTGCGGCCGGTGACCCAGGCGGTGCAGCGGCGGTCCGAGGCCGCGCGGCTCGGCTACACCGACGTGATCGACAACCGGTCGGGCACGCTCCGCGGCGCGCTCAACGACGTCCGGGCGCGCGTGCGGCCGACGCGTGGGGCCGACGTCCCGGAGTTCTGAGCGCGGGTCAGTACGGAGACACCACGAAGACCTCGAGTCCGACGCAGGCCTCCGGCATGTAGCCGTTCGACGACGGAGCGGACGCCGTGCCCATGAACCCGCCGCCGAGGGCGATCGGGTCGCCGTCGGTGTACTCGTCGCCGCGCCAGGTCAGCGTGTCGCCCGACCACGAGCCGTCGCCCGCCGGGAACGTCGGCACGGCGGTGCCGCCCTCGTGCTCCACGCGCACGCAGCCGCCGTCGGTGCGCAGGACGCCCTCGAGCAGGGCGTCCATGCCGGCTTCCGGTCGCGGATGGACAGCGATCGGGCCCGTAGTGGGGATCGCGGCGCCGATCGCCGTGCAACCGACGAGCGCTGCCGCACCGCCGACCGCGAGCACGAGGCATCCCACCGCTCGGAACATGGCCCGAGCGTAGCGCCGGTGCGTGGCGCCGATCGTCACGATCAGGCGTCGAGCGCGGCGATGAGGTCAGCCGGAGTCGCCTGCAGCGGGTGCGGGCCCGCGATGTCGAAGAAGACCGTCGTGATCTCCTCCTCGTGCGTGCCGAGGAAGGAGCGAAGCCAGGCCGGGGACTGCAGCGCCACACCGGGCGGCAGGGTCTCGGGCTTGTGCGCCGCGTCGCTGAAGAGCAGCAGGGCGATATCGCCGGTGCGGGGGTCGCGGTAGGTCCAGACCTCGCCGACGTCGAGCGGGTTGTCCCGCTGCCGCGGATGCATGAGCGGCACGACAGTGGGCCCGTGCCTCAGCGCGAAGGCGACGGCCGCCATGTCCTGGGTCTGCAGCGCGTCGCTCAGCTGCGTGTTGCGGAACTCGAGAGGTTCCTTCTTCTTCGCGCGCTTCTTGCCGGCCATCCGTCCAGCGTAGACGCCCCGCCGCCCCGTCCCCGCGCTTGCTCACCTGTCACGAAGTGCCGCCGCACCCGGCCCGTTGCGACAGGCGAGCGCCCAGACCGAGAACGCCCGCCACCGGATCCGGTCAGGCGAGGAAGCCTCGAAGCAGGGCCTCGGTGCCGGCCAGGTGGTCGAGTACCGCGGCCTCCGCGGCATCCGCTCGCCCGGCCAGAATCGCGGTGACGATGTGCTCGTGCTGGGCGTTGGCGTGCTCGATGTTGCGCGGCAGCAGCGGGAACGTGTCGAGCCACGCGTTCACCTGCGCCCGGTTCTCGGCAGCGAGCGCGACGAGTGAGGGGATGCCCGCGACCTCGGCGATCACCAGGTGCAGCAGGGTGTCGAGGCGGCGGTAGTCGGTGGCGGACGCCGCCGAGACGGCCTCGTAGCGCGCCCACAGTTCGTCCCGCTGCTCGGGACGGAGAGAACGCGATGCCGCCGCCCGCGCTGCTCCGGCCTCCAGCACCCGCCGCAGGCCGAGCACGTCGTCGAGCTGGGCGGGATCGACCTGTCCGGGATGCGGCGGCTGGGGCAGCGGGTCGGCGACGAACGTGCCGCCGTAGCGGCCTCGCCGGCGCACGAGGTAGCCGGTGTCGGCGAGCTCGCGGATGGCTTCGCGCACGGTGTCGCGACTCACCGCGTACAGCGTCGCCAGTTCGCGCTCGGCCGGGAGCGACTCTCCCGGCGCGACCACGCCGAGCCGGATCGTCTGCACCAGGCGCGCCACGGTGTCTTCAAGGGCGTTGCCCTCACGAACGGGCCGGTACACGGCCCGGCGCACCTCGCGCAGCGGCGTCTCGGTCATCGCGCATCCTCGCAGCAAGCACAACGTCGGCGATCCCGGCGCGAACCGCCCGAGGAGTCCCCGTCAGTTCGAGATGCCGGCCGACGTGCCGACATTGTGCACACGTTCATCGTCACAGCGGGGTGACGTAGGCGTTGGTGATGCCGCCATCGACGACGAAGGCCGTGGCCGTGATGAACGACGCGTCGTCCGAAGCGAGGAACGCGACCGAGGCCGCGAGCTCCTCCGGCTCGGCGAAGCGGCCCATCGGCACGTGCACGAGCCGGCGCTGTGCGCGCTCCGGGTCCTTGGCGAACAGCTCCTGCAGGAGCGGTGTGTTCACCGGCCCGGGGCACAGCGCGTTCACGCGCACCCCCTGGCGGGCGAACTGCACGCCGAGCTCACGGGTCATCGCGAGCACACCGCCCTTCGAGGCCGTGTAGGAGATCTGCGAGGTCGCCGACCCGAGCAGCGCGACGAACGACGCCGTGTTGATGATCGAGCCCTTGCCCGCCGGGACCATGTGCCGCAGCGCCGCGCGCGAGCACAGGTACACGCTCTTGAGGTTGACGTCCTGTACGCGGTCCCACGCCGGAAGCTCGGTCGTCTCGATCGAGTCGTCGTCGGCGGGCGAGATCCCGGCGTTGTTGAACGCGATGTCGAGCCGGCCGAATTCGGCTGCGACCCCGTCGAAGAGCTCGTTGACGGATGCCTCGTCCGCCACGTTCACATGCCGGTACACGCCTCCGACCTCGGTCGCCGCAGCCTGGCCCGACGTCGGGTCGAGATCGGCGATGACGACCTCCGCACCCTCGGCGGCGAAGCGGCGCGCGGTCGCGAGCCCGATCCCGGACGCGCCGCCGGTGATGATCGCGACCCGGTCCTCGAGGCGCTGGGTGAGGTCGATGGTCATGGGTTCTCCGTTCGTGCGGGGCGTTTCGTCTCGCTTGGGTCGCTCCGCGACCGGATGCCGGTCACGAGGCATCCGTCGCGAAGAAGACGTTCTTGGTCTCGGTGAAGTGCTCGGCGGCGTCGGGGCCGAGCTCGCGGCCGAGTCCCGAGGCCTTCATGCCGCCGAACGGGGTCGAGTAGCGCACCGAGGAGTGGGAGTTGACCGACAGAACACCGCTCTTCACGGCGCGCGAGACGCGGACGGCCCGGCCGAGGTTCTCGGTCCAGATCGAGCCGGCCAGCCCGTAGATCGTGTCGTTGGCGAGACGGATGCCGTCGGCCTCGTCGTCGAACGGCAGCACGGCGACGACCGGCCCGAACACCTCCTCCTGTGCGAGGCGGTCCTGCGGCGAGGCGAGCACGACGTGCGGCGCGAACCAGAACCCGTCGCCCTCCGGAGCCGAGCCGTGGAACGCGATGTCCGCGCCGTCGAGGAACGACGCGACGGTCGATCGGTGCGAGGCCGAGATCAGCGGCCCCATCTGCGTCGACTCGAGCGCCGGATCACCGACCTGCCAGTCGCGCACCGCCGGCTCGAGCAGTTCGAGGAACCGGTCGTACACCGAGCGCTGCACCAGGATGCGGCTGCGCGCGCAGCAGTCCTGTCCGGCGTTGTCGAACACCGCACCGGGAGCCGACGCCGCCGCCAGTTCGAGATCGGCGTCGTCGAACACGATGTTGGCGCTCTTGCCTCCGAGCTCGAGGGTGACGGGCTTGAGGTTGCGGGCGCAGCCGGCCGCGACATCCGTCCCCACCTCCGTCGACCCGGTGAACACCACCTTGCGCACGTCCGGGTGCGACACGAACCGCTGCCCGACGACCGAGCCCGAGCCGGTCACGACCGTGAACAGCCCTTCGGGCAGTCCTGCCTCGAGCGCCAGCTCACCCAGCCGGAGCGCCGTGAGGGGTGTGAGCTCCGCGGGCTTCAGCACCACGGCGTTCCCTGCGGCGAGCGCGGGCGCGAAGCCCCACGACGCGATCGTCATCGGAAAGTTCCACGGCACGATGATGCCGACCACGCCGTACGGCTCATGGAAGGTCACGTCGAGCCCCCCGGCGACCGGGATCTGCAGGCCGCTCAACCGCTCGGGGGCGCCCGCGTAGAAGTTGAGCACCTGGGCGACGTGCGATGCCTCCCAGCGAGCGGATCCGATCGGATGCCCCGAGTTGAGCACCTCGAGCTGCGCGAGCTCCTCGACATGGTCCTCGACCGCACGGGCGAACGCGCGCAGCGCGTCGGCCCGGGCGACGGGTGCACGACCCGCCCACGCCCGCTGCGCGCGGACGGCCTGGGCGATGGCCTCATCGACCTCGTCGACGCTCGCGCGCCCGATCTCGCGGATCGCCTGCGCGGTCGCCGGATTGATGACGGTGAACGTGCTGCTCATGCGGACACCCCCTGAGAAGCGGCGCGGTAGGCGGATGCCTCGGCGACGAGGCCGGCGAAGAGCCGGCGGTCCTCGAGATTCTCCTCGGGATGCCACTGCACCCCCACGAGGTACTGGTCGTCGTCCGACTCGAAGGCCTGCACCAGGCCGTCGTCGGTGCGCGCCGTCACCATCAGCCCCGCACCCACCTGGTCGACGCCCTGATGATGGTAGCTGTGCACGTCGAGCGTGCCGGCGCCGACCAGCCCGGCCAGCCGGGATCCGTCGTCCACCGTCACCTCGTTCGTCGCGAAGACGCCGCCGCCGATGCGGTAGCGCTCGGTGCCGAGCGCGTCGGGCAGGTGCTGGTGCAGCGTGCCGCCACGAGCCACGTTCACAAGCTGCAGCCCGCGGCAGATCGCGAGCACCGGCATGCGCCGCGCCTCGGCGCCGCGGAACAGCGCGAGCTCCCACTCGTCGCGGTCGGGTCGCCCGGGATCGGTGAGCGGATGCCGCTCCGCACCGTACAGCTCGGGCTGCACATCCATCCCACCGGTCAGGATGAGGCCGTCGAGCCCCTCGAGCACCGCGGGGGCGGCGGCATCCGGACCCGGCTGCGGGGGAAGCAGAACGGCGATGCCGCCCGACGCGGTGACTGCGTCGAAGTACTGCTGCGGCAGGAACGCGGCGCGCACGTCCCACACCCCCTGCTTCGCACGTTCGAGGTAGGTGGTGAGGCCGATGACCGGCCGTCGTGCTCCGTGGCCGGAGGCCCCCGCGGGCGGTGTACCGAGATCAGAGGCGCTCAAATCCACGCACCCTCTCCCAATCGGTGACAGCGGCGTCATAGGCTTCGACCTCGATGCGCGCCTGGTTCAGGTAGTGGTCGACCATGTCGTCGCCGAAGGCGGCGCGGGCGATCGCGGACTCGTCGAAGAGCCGCGCCGCCTCGCGGAGCGTCGTGGGCAGGTGGTCCACACCCGAGGCGTAGGCGTTGCCCGTGAGCGGGTCGGGCAGTGGCAGCTCGTGCTCCACGCCGTGCAGCCCGCCGGCGATGATCGCCGAGATCGCCAGGTACGGGTTCACGTCTCCGCCCGGCACGCGGTTCTCGACCCGCAGCGACGAGCCGTGGCCGACGACCCGCAGGGCGCACGTCCGGTTGTCGATCCCCCAGGCGATCCCCGTGGGTGCGAACGAGCCCGGGGCGAACCGCTTGTACGAGTTGATCGTCGGTGCGTACAGCAGCGTGAACTCATGGAGGGTGGCGAGGATGCCGGCGATCCAGTGCTCCATGAGCGGGCTGAAGCCGTGCGCGCGGTCGCCCGCCATCACCGGTTCGCCGTCCTCGGACCGCAGCGACAGGTGGATGTGGCAGCTGCTGCCCTCGCGCTCGTTGAACTTGGCCATGAACGTGATCGACTTGCCGTGCGCGTCGGCGATCGACTTGGCACCGCTCTTGTAGATCGTGTGCTGGTCGGCGGTTTCGAGCACCTCGGCGTAGCGAAACGCGATCTCCTGCTGGCCGAGGTTGCACTCGCCCTTCACGCCCTCGGTGTACAGCCCGGCGCCGTCCATCTGCAGGCGGATGTCGCGCAGCAGCGGCTCCAGGCGGCCTGACGCGAGCAGGTCGTAATCGACGTTGTAATCGGTAGAGGTCCGGAGGTCGCGGTAGCCCTTGGCCCAGGCATCCCGATACGAGTCGTCGAAGACGATGAACTCGAGTTCGGTGCCCGAGTACGCGACGAGACCCCGGTCGGCGAGGCGCGCGCGCTGCTGCTTGAGGATGGCACGCGGTGACTGGACCACCGGATCGCCGTTCTCCCAGCCGAGGTCGGCGATGACGAGCGCGCTCCCCGGCATCCACGGCATGCGCCGGAGCGTGCCGGTGTCGCTGAGCAGCATCATGTCGCCGTAGCCGGTCTCCCAGCTCGACATCGCGTACCCGTCGACGGTGTTCATGTCGACGTCGACCGACAGCAGGTAGTTGCAGGCCTCGGCGCCGTGCGGGAGCACCTCCTCCTGGAAGAGCCGGGCCGAGACGCGCTTGCCGACCATGCGCCCCTGGGCGTCGGCGAAGGCGACGACGACGGTGTCGATCTCCCCCGCCGAGATCGCGGCGTTCAGTTCATCGACGCTGAGGTTTCCCGGCATGCGCCCAACCTTCCTGTTCGGACCGATGAGCCCCGCGAGCGGTACGGAGTCGGTCAACTGTAACGACGAATCTGACTCCAAAGGTAGACACAACCTGCCAATAGGGATCACAATCATGCGCAGACGCACCCCCCGCGTCCCACCCGAGAGCACGGAGGATCGATGTCTCAGTCGAGCGATGGTCCCGCGAAGGTCGCCGGCGCGACCTATACGCGGGCTGGTCAGGACTACTTCCAGAAGCGGACTCTGAAACGATCCGCGGGTGTGTGGGGCCTGTGGGGCCTCGCCGTCGCCGCCGTCATCTCCGGCGACTTCTCCGGCTGGAACTTCGGCATCGACTTCGCCGGGTTCGGCGGCATGCTGATCGCCTTCGTGATCCTGGTCGCCATGTACTACGGCATGATCTTCTCGATCGGCGAGATGGCGTCGGCCATGCCCCACACCGGGGGCGCGTACTCGTTCGCCCGATCGGCCATGGGTCCGTGGGGCGGTCTGGTCACCGGTGCCGCGGAGACGATCGAGTACGTCGCGACGACTGCGGTCATCGTCTACTTCTCGGCGTCCTATGCCGATGCCATCACGTCCGAGCTCCTCGGCGTCTCCCTGCCCGCATGGGTGTGGTGGGTGCTGCTCTACGTCCTCTTCATCGCTCTCAACTCCGCGGGCGCCAACATCTCGTTCAAGTTCGCGATCGTCGTCTCGATCATCTCGATCGGCATCATCCTCGTCTTCTCCGCGATGGCGATCTTCTCGGGGGCGTTCCAGTGGGCGAACCTGTGGGACATCGCGCCCGACCCCGGGCAGACCGAGTTCTTGCCGCACGGCGTGCTGCCGATCCTCTTCGCGCTTCCGTTCGCGATGTGGTTCTTCCTCGGCATCGAGGAGCTGCCGCTTGCCGCCGAGGAGTCCCACAACCCGGTGCGCGACATCCCCCGCGCGGGGTTCTGGGCCCGCGGAACGCTCATCGTGACCGGCCTGCTGGTGCTCTTCCTCAACACCGGCGTGATCGGCGCCGAGGCCACAGGAGTCGCGGCCGAGCCGCTGCTCGACGGCTTCCGCGCGATCGTGGGCGACGGCCTGGCTGCCGTGCTCGCGCTCTTCGCACTGGTCGGCCTCCTCGCCTCGCTCCAGGGCATCATGTTCGCCTACGGGCGCAACATGTACTCGCTGTCACGTGCCGGCTACTACCCGCGCTTCCTCTCGCTGACGGGCAAGCGCCAGACGCCATGGGTCGCCCTCGCGGTCGGCGCGGTCATCGGCTTCATCGCGCTGGTGGTGCTCGACACCGTCGCGGCCCTGAACGAGGGCGCCGGCGCTGTCGCCGGAGCCATCGTGCTGAACATCGCGGTGTGGGGCGCGGTGCTGGCCTATCTGCTGCAGATGATCTCGTTCATCATCCTGCGCAGGAAGTTCCCGAATGCGAACCGTCCGTACCGCAGCCCGTGGGGCATCACCGGCGCCGTGATCGCGGCGGTCATCGCGGCGCTCATCTTCGTGGGCTTCCTGCTCAATCCGACGTTCGTGCCGGCGATCGTCGCCATCTTCATCGTGTACGTGATCATCCTCGTCGGCTTCGCCCTGTTCTTCCGGCACCGCCTGGTGCTCTCCCCCGAAGAGGAGTACGCACTCTCGGGCGGAACCCACGGCGACCCGCAGGCCGAGGGCTACGACGCCATGGAGGCCGAGGTGTTCGGCAGCGACAAGCCCTAGCAAGGGGGATGCGCGGGGTCGGAGTGGTCCGGGGGGACGCTCCGGCCCCGTTGCTTTGTCCGCGAACGGAGCGGTGCGGGGCTATGTCCGCGAACGGAGCGGTGCGGGATCCGGGTGCGAGTGCCGCGTCCGGGGACTGAGCGGCCCCCTCGCGCCGTTCTCCCACGGCGGCTCGAGAGGGCCTACTGCTCACCGGCGGTTCGACTGCTCGCTGGGGTGACGAGGCTGCTGTTGGGGGACAGCATCGAGCGGCTGCGGGAGCTGAGGCCCACGTTACTCCCGGAAATTCGCCTGTGTCCCCCTTTCGGGGGACACAACTTCATGAAAATCTCATGAGAATCGTGTTCTTGTCCACCGAAGTGGGGACATACAAGGTACTACCAATCCGCGTAACCTTATACGCGAGGTGTCCCCAGCACCTCCGAGAACAGTGTCCCCAGCACTGTCTCTTCACTGTCGAGCATCGCGCGCCTTGGGGTGTGCCCGAACTGCCGACAGTGGCAGGCCCCCGGGAGTCCCCAACCCCGGGGGCCTTTTCCTGCCCTCCCGCAGGCGCGCGTGGGCACAGGCGCGCGCGTGAGCACAGGTGCGCGTGAGCGCAGGTGCGCGTGGAGCGCACGCGCGCCGACGCAGGCGCGCGCCGATGACTCCCCGCCTCAGCGGGTCATCGCGCCCGGCGTCAGTACAGCAGGAACTGGGTCGTCTCGGTCGAGGCGACCCCGCCGATCTCGACGGCGAGGTGATACGACGCGCCGCCGCCGGGAGCCCGCGGTCGTGTCTCGTCGTCGCATGTGCCGACCGCGGAGCGCGTGCGGTCCCACGTGAGCGGCGAAGCGCTCGACACGGTCTGCCCTGCCGTCAGCAGCACGGTCATGTCGCTGGGCTCGCTCTGGCAGTCCGTCGACCGCCACCACGTGTCGCTGCCGCTGGTCACGGTGAAGACCTGGCCGCTCGTGCCGACGTTGAGCGTGCAGTCGGCGTCGCCCTCGTTGGTGAGCCGGATCGAGAACGACGGCACCTGGTCGTTCGAGTACGACTCCTGGCTCGTGACCGCCTCGACGGCGATGTCGCTTCCGACGCAGGGCTGGGCGGCAGGGGTGCCCGACGGCGTCGGCTTCGGGGTCGCGTCGCCCGCGGCCTCTCCGGTCGGGGTGGGGCCGGGCGTCGCCGCCGCGGTCGGGACGGGCAGCGATCCTGCCGCATCCTGGGTCTTCTCGGTCTGCGGCTCGGCGCCTTCCGACGCGGTGCTCCGCCACGGCTGGGCGACGAGCAGCCAGATGAGGACGGCGACCAGCAGCAGCCCGATGAGCAGGACGATCCGACGGCGGCGGTACACCGCCGGGGAGTGCCGTCTGCGGGGAGTCTCGCCGGTCATGAGACCAGGGTAGGCGGAGGCGTCCGGCCCGCCGCGTCGGCACGCCCGCCGCCTCGCGTTCGCTGCGGCGTCAGCGCACGCGCAGCCGCGGGTCGCGGCATCCGCTCAGAGGTTCTTGATCATCCTCGTGTTGCCGAGCGTGTTGGGCTTGACGTGCGCGAGGTCGAGGAACTCGGCGACGCCCTCATCAGGAGAGCGGATGAGCTGCGAGTAGACGTCGGGGTCGACGACCTGCTCGCCGATCGGCGAGAAGCCGCGCCGCGTGAAGAAGTCGACCTCGAACGTGAGGCAGAACAGCCGCGTGAGCCCGAGCGTGCGGGCCTGCTCCTCGAGCCCTTCGACGAGCGCTCGGCCGACGCCGTGGTGGAGCCACTCGTCGACGACGATGAGCGTGCGGATCTCGCCGAGGTCCTCCCACATCACGTGCAGCGCGCCGCAGCCGATCAGGTTGCCCTCGCCGTCCTCGGCGACCAGGAACTGCTGCGTCGCCTCGTAGAGAACGACCAGGTCCTTGCCGAGGAGGATGCGGCGCTGCACGAACGGCTCCAGCATCGCCTGGATGCCGCGCACGTCGCGCGTGCGCGCGGGCCGCACCGTGATCTCGCTCATCCCTCCAGCGTAGAGCGCACGGAGCCCCGAGACGACGAAGAGCGGATGCCGCGAGGCATCTGCTCTTCGTTCATTCCGGCCTTTACGAGTTGGCGGCCAGGTCGGGCGTGGCCGTGATCTCGCCGTTGTGGACGACGCCCACCGCGACCTTCTCGCCGCGGGGGCCGTGCTCGAAGACGAACTCGCCGTCGACCGCGTCGACCTTCACGTGGTCGCCCGCGTCGAGCTCGCCGTGGAGGATCTTCTCGGACAGGCGGTCCTCGACCTCGCGCTGCATCGCACGGCGCAGCGGACGGGCGCCGAGCGCGGGGTCGAACCCGATCTCGATGAGCTTGTCCTTCGCGGCATCCGTCAGCTCGAGCGTCATGTCGCGGTCGAGCAGACGCTCGCCCAGGCGCTTGGTGAACAGGCCCACGATCTGGCGCAGCTCGTCCTTGTCGAGCTGCGGGAAGACGATGATGTCGTCGACACGGTTGAGGAACTCGGGCTTGAAGTTGCGCTTGAGCTCCTCGTTGACCTTGCCCTTCATGCGCTCGTAGGTCGTGCCGCTGTTGCCCTCGACCTGGAAGCCCACGGGGCCGCCGGCGATCGCCGACGATCCGAGGTTGGTCGTCATGATGATGACCGTGTTCTTGAAGTCGATGACGCGGCCCTGACCGTCGGTCAGGCGACCCTCTTCGAGGATCTGCAGCAGCGAGTTGAAGATGTCGGGGTGCGCCTTCTCGATCTCGTCGAAGAGCACGACCGAGAACGGCTTGCGGCGCACCTTCTCGGTGAGCTGGCCGCCCTCTTCGAAGCCGACGAATCCGGGAGGGGCACCGAACAGCCGCGAAACGGTGTGCTTCTCACCGAACTCCGACATGTCGAGCGAGATCAGCGCGGCCTCGTCGTCGAACAGGAACTCGGCGAGAGCCTTGGCGAGCTCGGTCTTTCCGACTCCCGTGGGGCCGGCGAAGATGAACGAGCCAGACGGGCGCTTCGGGTCCTTGAGGCCGGCGCGCTGACGACGGATCGTCTTGGCGAGGGCGGCGATCGCCTCTTCCTGGCCGATGACGCGCTGGTGCAGCGCCTTCTCCATGAAGACGAGGCGGCTCGACTCCTCCTCGGTGAGCTTGAACACCGGGATGCCGGTCGCCTGAGCGAGCACCTCGGCGATCAGGCCCTCGTCGACGACCGCGTGCGACGCGACGTCGCCCGACCGCCACTGCTTCTCGAGGCGCAGTCGCTCGGCGAGGAGCGACTTCTCCTCATCACGCAGCGACGCGGCCTTCTCGAAGTCCTGCTCCTCGGAGGCGACTTCCTTCTGCTCGCGCACCTTGGCGATCTTCTCGTCGAACTCGCGCAGCTCGGGCGGGCTCGACAGGATCGACAGGCGCAGGCGGGCCCCGGCCTCGTCGATCAGGTCGATCGCCTTGTCGGGCAGGAAGCGGTCGGAGATGTAGCGGTCTGCGAGGTTCGCCGCGGCGACGATGGCGCCGTCGGTGATCTGCACCTTGTGGTGCGCCTCGTAGCGGTCGCGCAGCCCCTTCAGGATGTTGATCGCGTGGGGCAGGCTCGGCTCGGCGACCTGGATCGGCTGGAAGCGGCGCTCGAGCGCGGCATCCTTCTCGAAGTGCTTGCGGTACTCGTCGAGCGTCGTCGCGCCGATCGTCTGCAGCTCGCCGCGGGCGAGGAGCGGCTTGAGGATCGAGGCGGCGTCGATCGCACCCTCGGCGGCACCGGCACCCACGAGGGTGTGGATCTCGTCGATGAAGACGATGATGTCGCCGCGCGTGCGGATCTCCTTCGTGACCTTCTTGAGCCGCTCTTCGAAGTCGCCGCGGTAGCGCGAGCCGGCGATGAGCGAGCCGAGGTCGAGCGAGTAGAGCTGTTTGTCCTTCAGTGTCTCGGGGACGTCGTTCTTGACGATCGCCTGCGCGAGGCCCTCGACGACGGCGGTCTTTCCGACGCCGGGCTCGCCGATGAGGACGGGGTTGTTCTTGGAGCGGCGCGACAGGATCTGCATGACGCGCTCGATCTCCTTCTCGCGCCCGATCACGGGGTCGAGCTTGTTGTCGCGCGCGGCCTGCGTGAGGTTGCGGCCGAACTGGTCGAGCACCTGCGAGCCGCCCTGGGCGGACTGCGGGTTGTCGTGAGCGGCGCCCGAGACCGCCGCCGGCTCCTTGCCCTGGTAGCCCGAGAGCAGCTGGATGACCTGCTGGCGCACCTTGTTGAGGTCGGCGCCGAGCTTGACCAGCACCTGGGCGGCGACGCCCTCACCCTCGCGGATCAGGCCGAGGAGGATGTGCTCGGTGCCGATGTAGTTGTGGCCCAGCTGGAGCGCTTCGCGCAACGAGAGCTCGAGCACCTTCTTGGCGCGCGGAGTGAAGGGGATGTGCCCGGTGGGCTGCTGCTGGCCCTGGCCGATGATGTCCTGGACCTGCTCGCGCACGGCATCGAGCGAGATACCGAGGGACTCCAGCGCCTTGGCTGCGACCCCCTCGCCCTCGTGGATCAGCCCGAGCAGGATGTGCTCGGTGCCGATGTAGTTGTGGTTGAGCATCTTCGCCTCTTCCTGGGCGAGGACGACCACACGACGGGCACGGTCGGTGAATCTCTCGAACATCGTTCACTCCTTCGGGGCAGGGAGGGTCTGTCGGGCCCTCGGCGCCTTACATCGAGGGTAACGAGAGGGGGGATCGGGTGAGCCCGTGTTCGCCAGGGGCATAGTGCAACGGATGCTTGCGCCGCGGCATCCGCTCGGCTTATCGTTTGTCGATAACAACGACTATCGATATGGAGGTGTCGGCATGGGATCGGGATTCCTTGCTCTGTGGATCGGGCTGCCGATCGTCGTCGGCACGATCTTCGTGATCCTGCTGGTGCGCACCCGGCGGGCCGCCGAGCCTGGCGGACTCTCGAAGCTCGAGGAGTGGGTGGTCGCCGTCGTCGGGACCGGCGCGATGCTCGTCGCGGCCGGGAGCACGGTGATGCTCGTGCTCGCCGGCATCCAGGTCTTCACCGTCGACCCCCTGCGCATCGACGGCTTCCCCCTCGCCAACGCCGCCGTGCCGGCGTTCGCAGAGAAGTCGGACGCGATCGTCGGCGCGGGGTACGAGTCGGCCTGGCTGGAGGTTGCCGGACTCCCCGGCGGGATGCGCTGGCTGCTCTACCTCGAAAGCGCGCTGCCGCTGCTCGCCGCCCTCGCGATCGGGGTCGCCGTCGCGTGGCTCGCCATCGGACTGCTGCGGGGACGCCCTTTCGTGCGCTCGCTGCCGCACGTGGTCGGCGTCACCGCCATCGCGGTGCTCGTCGGCGGGCTCGGATCGCAGGTGTTCGGCAGTTTTGCACGAGCGTCGGTGGTCGCGTTCCTGGGTGAGCGGACCATCACCGGCGGCGACATGGGCGACGGTCCGTACGAAGGGCTGACGGGGTGGGTGCTGACGCTCGACCTGGCACCGATCGGGTGGGCGCTCGGCCTCGCGCTCGTCGCGGCGGCGTTCCAGATCGGCACCCGCATGCAGAAGGACACGGAGGCGCTGGTCTGATGAAGATGATCGTGGAGGAGACGTCGTGAGCGTCGGATGGCATGACCTGCCGGGCGCACTGCTCTGGATCACCGGCGGCCTGTTGCTCGTCGCCGGATTCATCGGCTTCATCGCGTGGGATGCCCGGCGGCGGCGAAGCTCCTCCGTGGTGATCGAGGTCGCCGGCGCGCTGGCCCGCGTGTGGGTCGCCTTCACCGGCGTCGCAGTGGTCGTCTCGGTCTGGCGATGGTTCGGCGGGGATGTGTGGGTCGCGAACATGCCGGCTTCGGTGACGGTGCCCGGCCTGTCGTGCGGCGGTCTCGGCGAGCCGATCGTGGCGACCGCCCCGACCCTGGTGTGCGGCAGCATCTCCGGCGTCGACGTGAGCCTGGCCGGCGTCGACACCGGCATGCGGATGCTGCTTGCGGCGGGCGACGTGCTCACGCTGATCGCGATCGCCGCTCCCGCCGTGGTGCTGGCCGTCGCATGCGGCCAGGCGCTGAAAGGCGTGCCGTTCTCGCGCGTGGTGAGCCGCTGGCTGCTCATCGGCGCCCTCACGATGCTCGTCGCCGGGCTCGGAGGAGAGCTTCTCAGCAGCCTCGGGCGCACCATCCTCGCGAACGAGGTCTTTCCATCGAGCGGCGCCGATGTGGTGTCCACCGGGATCTACCGGGTCTCGGTGTCGTGGTGGCCGATCTGCGCAGCAGCCGCACTCGGCGCGCTGGCCGCGATCTTCTGCCATGGCGCCCGCCTGCAGCATGACACCGAGGCGCTGGTGTGATGGCGGGCGGCACCCGGCGGATCCAGCGCGAGCATCGGCGGTTCGCATGAGCCCGGCCGAGGACGACGGCCCGAGCGGGGTGCACTGCCGGCTCGACGAGCTGCTCGAGGAGCGCGGCATGACCCTCACGCGCCTGTCCGAGCTCGTCGGGGTCTCGGTGGTGAACCTGTCGATCCTGAAGAACGACCGGGCACGCGCCATCCGCTACTCGACCCTGTCGGCCATCTGCCAGGCGTTGGACTGCGAGGTGGGCGACCTGCTCGTCCGTGCCGACTCGTAGCCGCGGCATCCGCTCACCTGTCGCAAGATGCTGCAAGTCGCGGCACTTCATGACAGGCGAGCGAACCCACCTTCGGGTGGACCCGCTCACCTGTCGCAAGATGCTGCAAGTCGCGGCACTTCGTGACAGGCGAGCAAACCCACCTTCGGGTGGACCCGCTCACCTGTCGCAAGATGCTGCAAGTCGCGGCGCTTCGTGACAGGCGAACGTACAGAGACTGCGACGCGACTCAGCCGCGACGACGGATCGCCTCGCGCACCCGCTGAACGGCGAGCGCGGGCGTGCCGAAGAGCTCGGACTTGGTGATCTGGACGACGATCCATCCCCCGGCGCGAAGCGCCTCGTACCGAGCGATGTCGCGGCTCCATTGCTCGGGATCGAGGAGGTGGTGCTCCCCCTCATACTCGATCGCGATCTTGAGGGCGGGATACGCGAGATCCACGCACCCGAGGTAGACGCCGTTCTCACAGACCTCGTGGTTTCGGTCAGGCTCAGGCAGGCCATGATCGACGAGCGTGAGGCGCAGCCAGGTCTCGGGGCGAGACGCGGAATCGGTTCGCACGCGAGGAAGCGCCAGCCGGGCGGCCACCACCCCGACTCGTCGTCCCGCGACGACCGCCGACTCGAGCTCGGCGAGCGTCGCAAGCGGCGAGTCGACGCGCCACGTTCGCACAACAGCATCTCCGGCGGCGACGAGGTCATACGGGTCGGACAGCTGACGCCCGATGCTCGCCCACACCGACGCCGGCGACGCAACCATCAGACCCGTGCGATCATCGCGTCTGGCAGTCACGAGCGAGGGCTTCGCCTCGTGTCCGCGCACGCCCGCGCTGCGAGGAAGTCGCCGCGGCCGGAGCACCGACACATGGAGCAACGACCGCGCGACGACGGCGTGCGGGAGGGGGATGCCCAGGATGACCGCTGCGGTGACATGGCTGAAGAACTCGCCCTCGGACATCCGCGGTGCGTACGCCAGGGCGCGTGCGAGGTGCGCTTGCTCCGCCGGCCCGAGAGCCCGACCGCAGCGATCCGTCGCGAGCGCTGCGGGAAACCCGGCGTCGCTCACCACTCGGACGCCGTGGAACGGCTTGTCCACGTCTTTCCGCCGCAGCCTCCCCTCCGAGACTCCGGCGGCCTTCGCCTGCTGGACGGAGAATCGGGGTCCCAGCTCTTCCGGAAGCGGTCGCATCACTCGAAGATCGTGACCTCAGCTCAGCGAGCGGCGCAGGCTCACAGTTCGGCTGTGGAGAGTGCGGTGCTGGACGCGGCCTCCGGAGGAGGCAACATCCGCCCCGCGCCATCGCTCGTCCGTCACAATGTGCCACCCGCCTCGACACATCGTGACAGGTGAGCGGGTCGGCACGTCGCCGACAACAGCTCCCCTGTCACGAAGTGCCACCCGCCGCGACACATCGTGACAGGGGAGCGGGAAGGCACGTCGCCGACAACAGCTCCCCTGTCACGAAGTGCCACCCGCCCCGACACATCGTGACAGGGGAGCGGGAAGGCACCCGACGTCAGTTGGGGTAGATCGGCACCCGGATGTTGTCGAACTCGCCGCCGGTCAGGATCGCGAACATGTCGGCGTCGTCCTCGGCCTCGAGCACCGAGGTCACGACGGCGCGCGGGGCCATGTCCATCGTGCAGACCTGGTCGGCGGGCGGGGTCGCGAACGTCACCGTGATCTCGGTCGCGCTCGTCACCTCGGTGTTCTCGATCATCGGCGCGCACGACGACGACCCCCACGACAACACGACGAACTGCCCGTCGACGTCGGTCCACCCGGCGGAGGGCAGGTAATCGGTCTCGCCGCCGCCGCCGAGGTCGGCCACCCCGCCGAGCTCGGTGTCGCCGGTCCAGCCGTCGCCCGTCACCTCGATCTCAACGCCCTGGGCCGGATCGACCCCCTCGGGCACACCGACGAGCGAGACCCGGGGCGCGAGGTCGGCGGTACAGGCGGTGTCGCCCTCGACGTCGACGAGCGTGACCTTCATCACGCCGTCCTCGTACGTCGCCTCTTCGGCGGTCGGGATGCACGTGGAGCTGCCCTGGGTGACGATGCCGATCAAGCGGCCGCCATCGAGCCACGCGGCGCCGACCTCCTGTTCGTTCGCGTCGTCGCCGTTGGTCGACGACGTGCCCGAGGGCGCGGTGGGCGCGGTGCCGCCCGACGTGGTCGCGCAGGCGGTGAGCGCGCCCGCGAGGAGCGCGGCGAGGCCGAGCCCGGCGAGCACCGAGCGAGTGCGAGGGGTCATGCGAGATCCTTCCCTGAGCAGCGCGGACGCCCGAGACCGCGGCATCCGTCAGCCATATGGTGTCGCAGATCGGCGCGTGATCTCAGGGTCCTCGGTAACGCGCTGATCACAATCACCCCGACGGGGTGATCACTGCAGCGCGGAGGTCAGCCGCGCGAGGTTGTCGAGCACGGTCGAGCGCAGCGGCTGCTTCTCCCACTCCTCGAGGGTGAGCTCGCGGCTCAGGGCGCGGTAGCTGTCTTCGATCCGGCGCATCTCGCGCACGAACTCCTCGCCGCGCACGAGCATGGAGATCTCCAGGTTGAGACCGAAGGAGCGCATGTCCATGTTGCTCGAGCCGACGATCGCGACCTCGTCGTCGATCGTCATCGACTTGGAGTGCAGGATGAATGGGCGCTGGTACATCCAGATCCTCACGCCCGCCCGCAGCAGCGCCTCGTAGTAGCTGCGCTGTGCGTGGTAGACGAGCGCCTGGTCGCCCTCTTCCGACACGAAGAGCTCGACGTGGATGCCGCGCTGACACGCCGTCGTGATCGCGAGCAGCAGCGCCTCGTCGGGCACGAAGTAGGGGCTGACCACGACGATCTTGCGCTGCGCGGCGTAGAGGAGCCCGGCGAACAGCTTGAGGTTGTTCTGGAACTCGAACCCCGGCCCGGACGGCACGATCTGGCAGTCCAGGTCGCCCGGGCCGGACTCGACGTCGAACAGGTCGATCTCGTCGGTGAGGATCTGGTCGGTCTCGCTGTACCAGTCGGACAAGAAGACGGCATTGACGGATGCCACGACCGGGCCTTCGATGCGCACCATGAGGTCGACCCAGTGCAGGCCACGCTTGATGTTCTTGCGCAGGTTGTAGGTGGAGTCGGTGACGTTCTGCGATCCGGTGAACGCGACGCGGCCGTCGACGACGAGCAGCTTGCGGTGGTTGCGCAGGTCGGGCCGCTGGTACTTGCCCTTGAGGGGCTGCACCGGAAGCATCAGGTGCCACTGCGCGCCCATGGCGTCGAGGCGCTTGAGGGTCTGCTTGTAGAACGGCTTGCCGCGGTTGGCCCAGTGGTCGAGCAGCACGCGCACGGTCACGCCCCGCGCGCTGACCTCTTCGAGGGCACGGAAGAAGTTCGCGGTCGAGGCATCCGACTGGAAGATGTAGAACTCGACGTGCACGTAGCGCTTCGCGCCGCGGATGGCGTCGGCCATGGCGTCGAGGCTGTCCTGGTAGCCGCCGATGATGTGCGCGGCGTTGTCGCCGGCGAGCGGCATCGCGCCGAGGTTGCGGTTGAGGGTGACCAGCGACGTGAACCAGGACGGTGCGTGCGGGCGCAGCGTGCCGAAGTCGAGCGAGGCGCTGGTGTCGCGGATGTACTCGTTGATGCGCTCCTGCTTGCGCCGCCGCTTGCGGGGCAGGCGCGGGTTGCCGATCAGCAGGAAGAGGAACACGCCGATGATCGGGATGAAGTAGATGGCCAGCAGCCAGGCCATCGCCGCGGTGGGGCGCCGGTTGCGCGGCACGATGATGATCGCGGCGACGCGGATGACCAGGTCGACGACGAAGACCAGCACCAGCCACCACGTCGCATCGAACGTGATGGTGATCACTCTTGTGGCTCCTGACGTTCCCCGGACAGCGTGAGCCCCACCTTAGTGGGGACGGCGGTCAGCGCTCGGAGGCGGCAGGTGCATCGACGGATGCCGGGGCCGGCGGCATCCCGAGCTTCGCGCGCTCCTTGGCCTCGACGCGGGCGTACTCACGGCGCTCGTTGCGGTCGGCGCGGATCACGCTTCGCAGCACGAAGAAGAAGATGGCGCTGACGACGATCGTCGGGAGCAGCGTCCACACGACGGCGACCCAGTAATCGTCCATGCCCTCAAGGATACGCGGCGGTGGAGCGGTGGTTCCCCAGGTCTTCGCTGCTGGCGTCCGCGGCTGGCGGCGGCTCCTCCCCAACCCGGGCTCTGCGCTCACGATCCCCGGTCGGCGATCGGGTTCCCTGCTCACCCCGCCCGTGCCGCGACAGTCGACCCATGACCACGATCGTCAAAGCCGCGGGCGCCGCGGAGTTCCTGTCCCTCATCCCCCGCATGCTCGGCTACGTCCCCTCGCGCAGCCTCGTGATGGTCCCGTTCGCCGGTTCGCGCAGCGTCGGCGCGATGCGGTTCGACCTCCCCGCCGACGACCCCGAGTCCGTCGACCGCGTGGCGGCGACCGTCATCGGGACCGTGTGCCGGCTCCCCGACGCCGACGCCGTCGCCGCGATCGCGTTCACCGACGCGACCTTCGAAGGAGGGGATGGGATGCCGCACAGCGGCCTTCTGCGAGCGCTCGAGCGTCGCGCCGACGCCTGCGGCCTGCGCTGGACCGACGCCCTGTGCGTCGCGCAGGATGCCTGGGGCTCCCTCTTCGACCCGCACTGTCCCGAGGGCGGACGGCCGCTCACCGACCTCGACCTCTCCGCGGCGGACGCGGCAGGGCCGGCCGACGACGGCGCGGCCGGGGCACGAGACCAGGCGTCGGGCGCGGAACTCCCCCGAATCGGACTCGCGCAGAGCGAACGGGTCGCTCGCGCGCTCGTGTCACTGGAGCGGGCGGTCGACGTGCTGTGCGGACCGGGTGAGGGAGCGGATGCCGCGCCGGGCCGCGATCCGGAGGACGGTGAGGTCGCCTCGCCCGTCGGCGACCGCATCGACCCGGCGGCGTTGGCGGCGGTATGCGCGCTCGATGATCTGCCCTGTCTGTTCGAAGACGCCCTCGAATGGGATGCCGAAGACCTGAGCCCGTACGACGCTGCGACGCTCGTGTGGTGCCTCGCGCGGCCGTCGCTGCGCGACATCGCCCTCGTGCAGTGGAGCGCGACGATGACCGCCGGCGACGAGGCATTCGATGCGCAGCTGCGGTGGGAGTCCGGCGAGGAGTATCCGACGCACCTGGCGATGCGCATGTGGGGCGAGGGCGAGCAACCCGACCCGGACCGTCTCGTACGGGCGCTACGGCTCGTGAGGTTCGCGGCGGCTGCGGCCCCGCGCGCGTCCCGACCGGGACCGCTCGCGATGTGCGCGTGGCTGTCGTGGGCGCTCGGTCTCTCGACGCACGCCGAGCTCTATGCCGAGCAGGCATGCGCGATCGAGCCGGAGCACGGCCTCAGCGAGATCGTCCGGTCGTTCGTGCACGCCGGGCATCTGCCGGACTGGGCGTTCCATCGGCCCGCGCGGTGAGCGCGGGTCGTGGTCAGGAGGACAGCTGGTGACGCCGCGAGGCCGGGCGATCGACGTGCTGCTACTTGACGAGCGGGAAGAGAATCGTCTCGCGGATGCCGAGGCCGGTGATGGCCATGAGCAGGCGGTCGATGCCCATGCCCATGCCGCCGGTGGGGGGCATGCCGTGCTCGAGCGCCCGCAGGAACTCCTCGTCGATGCGCATCGCCTCGAGGTCGCCGCGCGCGGCCAGCTTGGCCTGCTCGATGAAGCGCTCGCGCTGGATGACCGGATCGATGAGCTCCGAGTACCCCGTCGCCAGCTCGAAGCCGCGTGTGTACAGGTCCCACTTCTCCACGACGCCCGCGATCGAGCGGTGCTCGCGCACGAGCGGACTGGTGTCGATCGGGAAGTCCATGACGAACGTCGGGCGCGTGAGGCCCGGCTTGACGAAGTGCTCCCACAGCTCTTCGACGAGCTTGCCGTGCGTGGCGTGGGGCGGCAGATCGACGCCCACCTCGTTCGCGAAGGCGACGAGCTCTTCGAGCGACGTCGCGGGCGTGATCTCGCGGCCGGACGCCTCCGACAGCGAGCCGTACATCGGCAGGCGCTCCCACTGACCGCCGAGGTCGTACTCGGTGCCGTCGGCCCACGTGACGAGGGTCGAGCCGGTGACCGCGATCGCCGCGTTCTGGATGATCTCCTGAGTGAGGTCGGCGATCCCGTTGTAGTCGGTGTACGCCTGGTACGCCTCGATCATGACGAACTCGGGGCTGTGCGTCGAGTCGGCGCCCTCGTTGCGGAAGTTGCGGTTGATCTCGAACACCCGCTCGATGCCGCCGACGACGGCGCGCTTCAGAAAGAGCTCCGGCGCGATGCGCAGGTACAGGTCGGTGTCGAACGCGTTCGAGTTCGTGATGAACGGGCGTGCCGATGCGCCGCCGTGCTGCACCTGCAGCATCGGAGTCTCGACCTCGAGGAACCCGTGGTTCGCGAACGTCTGGCGCACGCTCGCGTTGGCCTTCGCCCGCGCGACGACCGTCTGGCGGGCCCGGTCGCGCACGATGAGGTCGAGGAAGCGACTGCGGACGCGGCTCTCCTCGCTGAGGTCGGCGTACATGTTCGGCAGCGGGAGCACGGCCTTCGCCGCGATCTGCCACGTCGCCACCATGATCGACAGCTCACCGCGACGGCTGGAGATGACCTCGCCCTCGACGAAGACGTGGTCGCCGAGGTCGACGAGTTCCTTCCACTGCTGAAGCGATTCCTCGCCCACGGCGGCGAGCGACACCATCGCCTGGATGCGGCTGCCGTCGCCGGACTGCAGCGTGGCGAAGCAGAGCTTGCCGGTGTTGCGGCTGAACACGACACGGCCGGCGACCGCGGCGGTCACACCGGTCTCGGCGCCCGCCTCGAGGTCGCCGAAGCGCTCCCGCAGCGCGGGGATGGTGTCGGTCACCGGAACGCTCACGGGGTAGGCACCGCCCGAGGCATCCGTCCGCTCCGCCATGAGGCGCTCACGCTTGGCCAGACGGACGGCCTTCTGCTCGAAGATGTCCTCTTCGGTGGGTTCGGGCGTCTCGGCAGGCGTGTTCGCAGGCGTTTCGGTCATCGACGGGGCTCCTCGCAAAAGTCGCCGCCAAGTCTATCTGCGCGGCCTCGGCGGTCCCTGCCCTCACGTTCAGGGTCCTCGCCGGGGAGACTGCGGCTCGGCTGGGTGACCATCGGATCGGGGGCGCGGCCTCGCGGCGGGTCAGGGCGTGGGACCGGATCCGGGGTGTCGCGGGCGAACCGGGTGAGGTAGGCGTAGTAGTCGGCGCCGACGAGCTTCAGCAGGGACTCCTGCGCATCGCTGTCGCCGGACGCGGCGCGGTGGCAGAGGACGCCGAGCGCTTCCGCGGTGGAGAGGGTGCGCTGAGCGGCGTCGACACGGACATCGATGACGAGCGGGGTGCGGACGTTCTCAGCGGCATCGCTGCTGAGAACGATGTCGAACCCGGGCGAAGCTCGCCTCGTCACGGGAGGTCGTACCGGTGAACGTCTGCGTACCGGTGGTGCGGGTGACGCCGATGACCCGCCGGCAGGCGGCGAGGAGCTCAGGGTGGATCCAGCTCGTCTCGTCCTGCGCTGTCGCCAGCGGATGGGTCTCCTGCGGTGTGTCCCATATGGGTCCAGTCTCCCCGATCCGCTCGGCGCCCGCCTCCCCTGCGCGGGCGTCCGGCACGGGCGGCCGCACGCCGCCAGCCTTCAGGCGATGTCGACGGGACGCCGAGCGGATCGGGAAGGATGCGCCACCCATCCCACTCGACGAGACCAGCCGGTCCGCCGATCCGGGTGACGGGAGTGTCCGCCTCCGAAGCGTCAGTCGATATAGATCTGCGCGCTGTCGATGAACCGGTGCCCCGCCACACTCGCCGCGATGAGCGCGAGCGCAGGGCCGCGGTGGCCTTCGTCGACCGGAAGGAAGGAACCGGGATCGACGACGCTGAGGTACTCCAGACGGATCCGCGGCTCGCCCATGAGGGTCGACTGCGCCGCGGCGATGCAGGCGTCCACGCCGCGGTCGGCGTTCGACGCCGCGGCATCGAGAGCGGCGGGCAGCAGGCCGGCGGCGGCGAGGTCGCGGTCCTCCAGCATGCCGACGCGCGTCGACACGGGCAGACCGTCGTCACCTCGCACCGTCTCGACCGTGGCCACCTCGACGTCGAAGCAGAGGTCGCGGATCATGCGACGCACGAGGAAGATGCGCTGCGGATCGCGCTCGCCGTAGACCGCGACGTCGGGTCGCACGAGGTTGAGGAGCTTCGCCTCGACCGTGAGCAGCCCGTCGAAGTAGAACGGGCGCGCCCGACCCTCGTAACGCAGCCCGAGGTCGCCCGCGCTGACCTTCGTCGTGGCCGTGCCGTTCGGCAGCAGCTCGGCGGCGTCGGGCATGAAGACCACGTCGACGCCGAGCGACTCCAGCAGCCGCGCGTCCTCGTCGGGCGTGCGCGGGTACGCCGCGAACTCCGCCGTGGTGGCGAACCGCAGCGGATTCACGAAGACCGACACCACGACGATGTCGGCGACTTCGCGCGCGCGGTGGACGAGGTCGATGTGGCCGTCGTGGAGAGCGCCGATCGTCGAGATGAGCGCGATCCGGGCCCCCTGGGGAGCTGCGGCTCTGGCGTCTGCCAGCCGGGCGCGCAGCTCGTCGGCGGTGCTGATCATCCGTCGATCGTATCGGCGGGTTCGCCGGGAGCCCCGGAACCCGCATCGGCGAGGGCATGGTCGACCGTGGTGTGCACGAGCGCGGAGAGGAACGCCCCCGGGTGGGGAACCCCGGCCTGGCCGAGCAGCCCCGCTGCCTGGCGCACGATCGATCGCGAGAACTCGGTCGCCGCCTCGACCGCCTCGGCGTACGTCGCGCGGTCGTCCTCGGCGACCACGACGGGCTCGCAACCGAGCTCGACCGCGAGCGCCTGCGCGATCGGCAGCACCGGCCCGGGCGCCGTCACTGCTGCGTACCCCGTCGACAGCGCCCGCAGGTCCATCGAGGTGCCCGCGAAGACGATCGCGGGATGCACTGCGAGCGGGATCGCGCCCTGCGCCATGGCCGGCCCCAGCACCCCCGTGCCGTATGCGGCATCGGTGTGCAGCACGAGCTGCCCCGGCTGCCAGGCGCCCACGGCCGCGAGGCCCGAGACCAGCCCTTCGAGCTGGTCGTGCGGCACAGCGAGCACCACGAGCTCGCTCCGCCGGACGACCTCGGTTGCTTCGAGCACCGGGACCCCGGGAAGGATCGCCTCCACGCGCTCGGGGTCGGAGCCCTTCGTGATCCCGGTGAGCGCGTGCCCCGCACCGGCGAGCGCCGCGCCGATCACGGGGCCGACGCGACCGGCGCCGATGATCCCGACGCCGAGGCGCCCGTCACGATTCATGCGCGCTCCCGTCGGAGGCGATCCGCGCCGCGGGAGCCTCGGCTTCGGCCGCCGGCTCCGTTGCGGACGCTGCCGGCTCCGCGGGCGACTCCGTTACGGGCACTGCCGGCTCGGCGGGCGATTCCGTTACGGGCACTGCCGGCTCCTCAGGCTCGTCCGCACGCGGCGTCGACGCATCGGGCGCACCATGCCCGGCGACCGCCGCCTCCGCGGGATCCAGTTCGGCCTCCGCCCATCGGTGCGAGCGATCCTCGCCTGCCGCGTCGACGCTGGCATGAGCGACGTCGTCGAACAGGCGCAGCGCCTCATCGCGATCGATCGCGGCGAGGTGCGCGTACACCGGCCCGCTCACGACGTGGCCACGCAGCGATGCGACGCCTGTCAGTCTGTCCAGCGGCCCCTGGTGCAGCCCTATGCTCTGCAGGCGGGCGAGCGGCAGGATCGCGAGCTTGCGCCACACGACCCCGCGCCGCAGCAGCAGCACGTCGGGCGTGAGACGGAAGCCGTTGCGCCGGTAGGAGAACGGCCGGATCCACCACGCGCGCCGCGGCGAGTTCGTGAAGGAGTCCTGGTCCCGAGGCCCGAGCACGCCCTGCTCGACGATCAGCGGCCACTCGATCTCGGCGACGTGCGGCTGCACCAGCCGCAGCACCCGCTCGACGTCTGCGGACGTGCCCACCGGCAGCACCGTCGTGAACTGGTCGGTGTTGGCATCGGTCGCGCTGCGCCCGGTCAGCCGGTTGATGCGGATCATCCACCAGCCCGCGGGCCGCCACAGGATCGGCTGGGTCACCTCGACGGCATGGATGCGGCCCGGCGGCACGATCTCGGTGATCGTCGTGAGCAGCCCGAACGTGATGCGCACGCCGTCGGGCGTCGGCGCGATCGAGTACCGCAGCGAACGCACGATCGAGCGCACCCAGTAGGCGCCGAAGCCGATGATCGCGGGCACGAAGCCGAACAGCAGCCAGGTCACGCCCTGTGAGACCCCGACGCCGATCGCGACCGCGGCGACCAGGAGCCCCACCGTCGACATGCTGACGAGATGGGATGCCACGAGCCGACCGATCGGGATGTTGACGACAGAGTCGGGCACCGCGACGGGCAGTTCAGGTCCTTCGATGAGGCCGGTGAGCTCACGGCCGACGGTCTGCCCGAGCGCGGCCACGCGACCCGCCGGACGTGCCGGCGCGGCGTGGGACGCCGCATCCGTGAGTCTTCTGCCGGAGGCGAGCCGCAGGATGTCCGCGCGCACGGCCTCGGCATTGGCCGTCGAGAGATACTCCAGCTTGACGTTCGAGTCGGTCCCCGCGCCCACCACCTCGAGCTTGGCCATGCCCAGCAGCCGGGCGATCATCGGCCGCGTGAGATTCACGCCCTGCACGCGGTCGAGCGGCGCGCGGCGCTGCGTGCGGAACAGGATGCCGCTGCGCACCTCGACGTCGTCGTCGGTGATCCGGAACGTGTGGAAGCGCCACGACATGTAGAACACCGCGACGATCACGATGAGCGCCGCGAGGACCGAGAGCAGCGCGAGGATGTAGAGGTTGTTGGCGACGATGAAGTCGATGGGGTCGCCGGCACCTTCCCATTCGCGCACCTCTTCGCCGAGCTCGTCGCCGAGCTCGGGCGCGAGCCACGGCAGGAACAGGAACACCAGCCGGTCGCGCAGGTTCGCGATCACGATGCCGATCACGACGAGCAGGAACAGGCCGCCCCGCAGCAGGGGGGTGAGCGGGTGCAGGCGATGCCATTCGCCGTCGCTGAGGGGCGAGCGCACGAGCTCCTGCGGCGGAGCGTCGGGCGACGGAGTCGGATCTGTCATAGCCCCGTGCGCCGGCTCTCTGCGACCTCGATGAGGTGGTCGCGCAGCGTCTCGGCGGTCTGCTGCTCGAGGCCGGGGATCACCACGCCCGTCGTCGCCGCGGCGGTGACGAACTTGAGCTGCGCGATACCGAAGCCACGGTCGAGCGGGCCGTGCGTGATGTCGACGAGCTGCATCCGGCCGTACGGCACGGCGACGAAGCGCTGCCACAGGATCCCTCGGCGGAACACCAGGTCGTCCTCCCGCAGCTGATAGCCGATCGAGCGAGCCTGGCGGGGCAGGATCGCGAGCGTCCATACGAGGATCACGGTCAGGATTCCGCCCGGGATCCAGGCCCACGTCTGGTGCATCAGCAGCGTGAGCACGAGCATCGCCGCGACGACGATCAGCAGGAACGAGCCGGTCGAGATGAACTGCACCCGCACGTATTTGGGCGAGATCTGGTGCCACACCCCCGACTCCAGCACGAGGCGGTTCTCGGAGCGCGGCTCGGCCAGGCCGGCGTAGCCTCCGGCCGCCGGGTCAGTGCCCGTGGATGCGGGGCTCGAGTCCGGGATCCCCGCCGGGGTGTTCGTCATCATCGTCCTTCCGGATGGTGCACAGATGCTCCGCGACCAGCGCGGCGGCCACGAGGAGAGCCCCGCAGATCGCGGTCGCGATCACCGTCGCCATCGAGCCTATCGACGGCACGACGGGTCGGGTCACGAGGAACAGCAGCAGTCCGAGCGCCACCCCGCCGATGGCCGCGCCGACGATGCTGGCCGCCTTCGCGAGCATCGCCACGCGGACGGCGCGGAACGGGTTCACCATCTTCGACGCCGAGCCGCGCGTCGCCTGCCGGATCGGCACGGCGAGCACGACGACCACCGCGCCGAGCATCACCAGCAGGATCGGAAGGGTGACCGCGGGCGTGAAGGTGGCACGCCCCGACGACGTCAGAACCTGGTCGAGGAGGAATCCCGCCGCGACGCCGAGGGCGGCGGCGACGAGAAGGATGCCGGCTCCCGTGCGCTTCATCGGTCCCCTCGGAGCTTCGCGAGCAGGGCGTCGACCCGACCGGACCCCGGCAGCGTCGCCTCGGGGTCGATCGAGAGCCACGGCTCCAGCACGAAATCGCGCTCGGCGGCGCGCGGGTGCGGCAGGAGCAGATCGGGGTCGTCGCTGCGGAGGTCGCCGTACGCGATCAGGTCGAGGTCGAGCGTGCGATCGCCCCACCGCTCGCGGCGCTTCCGGCCGTGGTGCTCCTCGATCGCGTGCAGATACGCGAGCAGCACCGACGGGGCCAGCCGCGTGGTGACGAGCGCGACCGCGTTGAGATACGACGGGGCGGAGGCGTCCGGGCCGTCCGGCTTCACCGCGACCGACTCGACCGGCTCCGACGCACGCACCGTGTCGACGAGCGGCAGTCGTCGCAGCGCCTCGATCGCCGCCGACATCGTCGCCGCACGATCTCCGAGGTTCGCGCCGAGCGCGACCACCGCATCCACGGGTGCGCGGCCGGTGCGCGGGGTGTCGCCCTGGAAGCCCTGAGCCAGACGCCGGTTCATCGGGTCCCCCGAGCGCGTTCGATCGTGACGGAGACGTCGGTGAACGAGAGCGGAATCGGCGCGTACGGCTTGTGCACCGTCACGCGCACACCGTCGACGAGGTCGGCGGTGAGCACCTGATCCGCGATGCGGGCGGCGAGGGTCTCGAGCAGGTCGACCGGCTCGCCGCCCACGATCACCGCGATCTGCTCGGCCAGTTCGCCGTAGTGCACGGTGTCGGCCACGTCGTCGGTCGCCGCCGCCCGCCGCGTGTCGAGGCGCAGCGTGACGTCGACCACGAAGTCCTGCCCGACACGACGCTCCTCGTCGTAGACGCCGTGGCGCCCGAAGACGCGGAGCCCAGTCAGAGTGATCTCGTCTGCGCCGCCCATCGGCTCTCCCCTTCCCACGCCGTCGCGACGCTCAGCGCGTCACGGGTCGCGGCCACGTCGTGCACACGCACCGCCCATGCGCCCGCCTGCGCGGCGAGCACGCTGGTGACCGCGGTCGCGAGGTCGCGCCGACTCTCGCTCACATCGGACGGATCGCCGCCGGCCGCGCCGAGCGACTCGGCGAGGAACCGCTTGCGGCTCGTGCCGATGAGCACGCGATGCCCCATGGCGGCGATGCGCTCCGTGGCCCGCAGCGTCGCCCAGTTCTGCTCGCCCTTCTTGCCGAACCCGATGCCCGGGTCGACGATGACGCGTGACGGTGGGATGCCGGCAGCCGCGGCGGCATCGACGCGTCCGCTCAGCTCGGCGATCACCTCGGCCGCGACGTCGGCGTACGCGGCGCGGGCGTACATGTCGGCCGACGGCCCGCGCCAGTGCCCGAGGGCGATGTCGGCACCGGATGCTGCGACCGCGGCGAGCAGACCGGGATCGGCGAGTCCGCCCGACACGTCGTTCACCAGGCGCGCGCCCGCCTCGACGGCGGCCGCCGCGGTCGACGCGTTCATGGTGTCGATGCTGACGTAGACGCCCGCTTCGGCGAGCGCGCGCACGACCGGCAGCACGCGCTCCTGCTCGACGGCCGGGTCGACTCGCTCGGAGCCCGGCCGGGTCGACTCGCCGCCGACGTCGAGGATGTCGGCGCCCTGCTGACGGAGGGAGAGCCCGTGCGCGATCGCGGAATCAGCGTCGAGGAACCGGCCCCCGTCGCTGAAGGAGTCGGGCGTGACGTTCACGATGCCCATGACGAGCGTCATTCGCGGCTCCCGAGCAGCACGATGAGCTCGGCGCGCGCCGCCGGCTCGGCGAGCTCTCCACGAGCGGCGATCGTGACGGTCGAGGCATCCGACTGCCGTCCTCCGCGCATCGTGACGCACTCGTGGGTCGCGTCCAGCACGACCAGCACGCCGCGGGTGTCGAGCGATCCGGCGATCGCGTCGGCGATCTGCTCGCCAAGCCGCTCCTGCACCTGCGGCCGCGACGAGAGGATGTCGACCACTTTCGGCAGGGCGCCGAGACCGACGACCTGCTCGCCGGGAAGGTATGCGATGTGCGCATGCCCGCGGAAAGGCAGCAGGTGGTGCTCGCAGATCGAGCGGAAGCGGATGTCGCGGACCATCACGGCACCGGAGGGAAGCGTCTCGGGGGCGGGCCCGCGGGTCACCGAGATCGTGTGCGCGAGCGGGGCCGCGGCATCCTCCCCCACTCCGGCGAAGAATTCCGCGTACGCGTCGGCCACCCGGCCCGGGGTGAGCTTCAGCCCGGGGCGATCCGGGTCTTCCCCGATCGCCTCGAGCAGCTCGCGCACGAGCGCGGCGACGCGCTCTCGGTCGACGGCCATGACGGGAGCCTATGCGGTCGCGGGACGAGCCTGACCGGTCGGGCGACGCTTGGCGGCCTTCTCGGCCGAGGGCTGCTCCGCCTCGGTCTGGGCGGCGGCGCCGACCGGCTGGGGGCGGGCGGGCACCTCGACGGGCGGGAGCACCGACACCGGACGCTGCTCGCTCGACAGCCACTGCGGGCGCGGCGGGAGCCGCTTCACGTCGGTGAAGATCTCGGCGATCTCGAGGTGATCGAGCGTCTCCTTCTCGAGCAGCGCGAGCGCGAGCTGGTCGAGGATCTCGCGGTTGTCGTTGAGCACCTGGTACGCCTCGTTGTGCGCCTGCTCGATGAGCGCGCGCACCTGGGCGTCGACGCGCTCGGCGACGCGCTCCGAGAAGTCGCGGCCGTGACCCATGTCGCGGCCCATGAAGACCTCCCCCGAGGACTGCCCGAGCTTGACCGGACCGACGTCGGTCGTCATGCCGTACTCGGTGACCATCTTGCGCGCGATGCTCGTCGCCTTCTCGATGTCGTTCGAGGCGCCGGTGGTGGGGTCGTGGAAGATGATCTCCTCGGCGACGCGGCCGCCCATCGCCCACGCGAGCTGGTCCTGCAGCTCGTTGCGGGTCACGGAGTACTTGTCGTCGAGCGGCATCACCATCGTGTAGCCCAGCGCCTTGCCGCGCGGGAGGATCGTGATCTTCGTGACGGGGTCGCTGTGGTTCATCGCCGCCGCGACGAGGGCGTGGCCGCCCTCGTGGTACGCCGTGATGAGCTTCTCCTTGTCCTTCATCACGCGGGTGCGGCGCTGCGGACCGGCGATCACGCGGTCGATGGCCTCGTCGAGGGCGCGGTTGTCGATCAGCTGCGCATTCGAGCGGGCGGTGAGCAGCGCGGCCTCGTTGAGGACGTTCGCCAGATCGGCGCCGGTGAAGCCCGGCGTCTTGCGCGCGACGACCTCGAGGTCGACGCCGTCGGCGAGCGGCTTGCCGCGGCCGTGCACCTCGAGGATGCGCTGGCGGCCCCTGAGGTCGGGCGCGTCCACGCCGATCTGACGGTCGAAGCGGCCCGGACGGAGGAGTGCCGGGTCGAGGATGTCGGGACGGTTCGTCGCCGCGATCACGATGACGTTCGCCTTGGGATCGAAGCCGTCCATCTCGACGAGCATCTGGTTGAGCGTCTGCTCGCGCTCGTCGTGACCGCCGCCCATGCCGGCGCCGCGGTGGCGACCGACGGCGTCGATCTCGTCGATGAAGATGATCGCCGGGGAGGTCTCCTTCGCCTGGTTGAAGAGGTCGCGCACGCGGCTCGCTCCGACGCCGACGAACATCTCGACGAAGTCCGAACCCGAGATCGAGTAGAACGGCACGCCCGCCTCGCCCGCGACGGCGCGGGCCAGCAGGGTCTTTCCGGTTCCAGGAGGGCCGTACAGCAGCACGCCCTTCGGGATGCGCGCGCCGACCGCCTGGAACTTGGCCGGGTCCTTGAGGAAGTCCTTGATCTCCTCGAGCTCCTCGATCGCCTCGTCGGCGCCGGCGACGTCGCCGAACGTGACCTGCGGCATCTCCTTCGTCACGAGCTTCGCGCGCGACTTGCCGAACTGCATGACCTTGCTGCCGCCGCCCTGCGCGCTCGACAGCAGGAACCAGAACAGCAGACCCAGGAGGAGGATCGGGAGCAGCAGTGAGAGGAACCCGTCGAACCAGGTCGCGCGCGGGACGGCGTCGTTGAAGCCGTCCTTCGGGTCGGCCTCGTTGATGGCGCTGACGACCTCGTCCGCACGCGCTGAGACGTAGTAGAACTGCACGTCGCTCGCGCCCTCGTACTCGTCGGAGAGCTTCATGTCGACGCGCTGATCGCCGTCGGTGTTCACAACCTCGGTGACGGTGCTGCCGCCGAGCAGCTCGAGGCCCTCCTGCGTGGAGATCTGCTTCGCGCCGTTCAGGCTGGAGATGAGCGAGAACCCCACGATGAGGAAGACGCCGATCAGCAGCACGTAGAACAGCGGGTTGCGGGTGATCTTCTTGAAGTCCATGGTGCGGGCGCGCGCCCGATCCCTTTCGTCTGCGAACCCGCTGCGCGTCTACAGAATGGCGCGCGAAGCGGTGGGATCAGGGTATCGCGGGGTTCCTAGGCGCTGACTGTGCATTCGCCGACGGCGTAAGCAGCGGTCGCGTCGGGCGAGCGAGCGAGACGGAACGCGTCGGGCTACGAGTAGACGTGCGGGGCGAGCACCGCGACGTCGCGCAGGTTGCGGTACTTCTCGGCGTAGTCCAGGCCGTACCCGATGACGAACTCGTTCGGGATGTCGAAGCCGACGTACTTGCAGTCGACCTGCACCTTCGCGGCCTCGGGCTTGCGCAGCAGGGCGAAGACCTCGATCGAGGCGGCGCCGCGCGACTCGAAGTTCTCGAGCAGCCAGCTGAGGGTCAGACCGGAGTCGATGATGTCCTCGACGATCAGCACGTGCTTGTCGTGCAGGTCGGTGTCGAGGTCCTTGCGGATCTGCACCACGCCGCTCGACTTGGTGCCGGCGCCGTACGACGAGACCGCCATCCAGTCCATCGGCACCGACGACGGCAGGTAGCGCGAGAAGTCCGCCATCACCATGACCGCGCCCTTGAGCACGCCGACGAGCAGCAGGTCCTTGCCCGCGTAGTCCTCGGCGACGCGGGCCGCGATCTCCTCGAGCTTCTCTCGGATCTGCTCCTCGGTGACGAGGATCTCGGTCAGTTCGCTCTGGATGTCGGCCGCGCGCATGCTCAGAGTCTAGGCGTCGCCTCGCGCCGTGAACTCGATCCGTCCGCCGACGCGTCGGGCGCGGCATCCCGGCAGATCGATCGGCCCCTGGCCGGACCAGTCCGTCACCAGCCGCGCCACCTCGAGCGTCTGGCCGCGGGTGAGGCTCTCGTGGAACTCGCTCGCCACGACATGGCGGATGATCCGCCCCCGCAGCGCGGCGGGATTCGCGGCGAGCGCGGCGACGGAGACCGAGATGCCCGCCTCGGCGTGCTCGACGATGTCTTCGATCGTCTCGTCGATCATCTCGTCGAACGCCTCGGCATCCTCACGCAGCTGGGCCGCCGTGCGCGCGAGCGCCTCGGCGATTCCCGGGCCGAGCTCTGCCTCGAGCACCGGCAGCACCGTCTCGCGCACGCGCACCCGGGCGAACCTCGGGTCCGCGTTGTGCGGGTCCTCCCACGGCTCGAGACCTTCGGCCGCGCATGCCGCTCGCGTCGTCGCCCGCCGCACCTCGAGCAGCGGACGCAGCAGCACGAGCCCGTCGAGGGTCCCGACCGCCGGCATGCCCTGCAGGCTGCCGCCTCCGGAACCGCGCGCGAGGCCGAGCAGCACGGTCTCGGCCTGGTCGTCGAGCGTGTGGCCGACGAGCACCGCCACGGCGCCGGCGTCGCGTGCCGCCTCGCGGAGCGCCCGGTACCGCGCGTCCCGCGCCGCCGCCTCGGGTCCGCCCTCCCCGGCGACCTCGACGCGCACGACGCGGGTCTCGAGTCCCAGGGCTTCAGCCTTCGCCGCGGCGGCGGAGGCGGCATCCGCTGACCCGTCCTGAAGTCCGTGGTCGATCGTCACCGCGACCGTGCGCAGCCCGAGCTTCGGGGCCTCGAACGCCGCGGCCGCGGCGAGGGCCAGCGAGTCGGCGCCGCCCGACAGCGCGACGAGCACCGTCGAGCCGGCGTCGGTGCCCGCCAGCGCGCGCCGCACGGCGAGGCGCACCTCGGCGACTGCGGGGTCGAGTCCCGGTCTGCGCTCCTCCACCCGCCTACCGTACCGGCGGTCCGCGGTGAAGGAACCGGGCAGAACCGAGGGTTCCGGCGCGCTGGAGAGTCGTGAACGGTCGATTCCGCCCGCTCGTTTCACGCCGAGGCACGGCGACTAGGCTTGTCGCGGCATCCCACCGTCTTTCCGAAGGAGCACCAGCATGGGCGCGTACGACGCCGTCATCGAGATCCCGCGGGGCAGCCGCGTGAAGTACGAGGTCGACCACGGCACCGGCCGGGTCTTCCTCGACCGCATCCTGTACACGCCGATGGGCTACCCCACGAACTACGGCTTCTTCGAGAACACCCTCGGCGAGGACGGTGACCCGCTCGACGTGCTGGTCATCCTCGACGTCGAGCTCTCGCCCGGCATCCTCGCCAGCGTCCGCCCGGTGGGCGTGCTGAAGATGAGCGACGAGGCCGGCGGCGACGACAAGGTCGTCGCGGTGCTCGCCAAGGACCCGCGCTGGGCGCACATCCAGGACGTCGGCGACATCCCCGAGTACCTCCAGAAGGAGATCGCGCACTTCTTCGAGCACTACAAGGACCTCGAGCCCAACAAGTGGGTCAAGGTCGACGAGTGGGCGGACGCCGCCGAGGCCGAGCGCCTCGTCAGCGAGGCGTTCGACCGCTTCCAGGAGCACGAGGGCGAGACGCGCACCCAGGGCGAGGGCATCGCGCCGAAGACGCTCTGACGACGACTCACGAGGAGAGCGGATGCCGTCGCGGCATCCGCTCTTCGTCGTCAGAGGGCGTCGTTTTCGAGGCTCACCTGTCGCACCATGCCGATGGCGGCAGCGATTCGTGACAGGCGAGCGGATGCCGCGACCGCGACTGCGGGCGAGCGTCCCGCCGAGTCCACCACGCGAGCGGTCAGACCGAGACGCCGCGGTCGCGCATGAAGTTGATCGGGTTGACCGGGTACCCGTTCACGTAGGTCTCGAAGTGCAGGTGGCAGCCGAACGAGTTGCCGGTGTTGCCCTCGCTCGCGATGAGCTGACCCGCGTTGACCCACTGGCCGGGGCGCACGAAGATGCCACCGGGCCTGATGTGGCCGTAGCCGGTGCCGATGCCGCCCCCGTGATTGATGCGGATGTAGTTGCCGTAGCCGCCGTTGTAGCCCGCGTAGTCGACCGTGCCGGCGTGCGCGGCGTAGATGCCCGCGCCGCAGCCGGCGGCGAGGTCGACGCCGTAGTGGAAGCCGCTGGAGCAGTAGCCGCTGCCGCACTGGACGGTGCGCGAGCCGTAGCCCGAGCTGCGCCAGCCGGACGAGGGCCGTGCCCAGCCGGAGCCGACGACTGCGCCGCCGCCGCCGCCTCCGCCACCGCCACCGCCACCGCCACCGCCACCGCCCTGGTTCAGGCGGTCGGCTTCCTCGCGGGCACGGCGTGCCGCCTCTTCGGCGGCCTTGCGGCGGGCCTCCTCGGCGGCGCGGACGCCGGCCTGGTACTGCGCGACCGTGCGGGCGGTCGTGTCCTGGAGGGCGGCGAGCTGCGCCTCGAGCTGGTCGCGGCGGGCGCTCTGCTCGTCGAGCGCCGCCTGCGCCTCGTCGGCCGCCCGCTGGGATGCGACCATCTTCTGCTCGGCGACCTGCTGGAGGCGGTCGCGCTCGGCACGCTGCACCTCTGCTTGGTCGCTGAGGCTCTGCGCCGAGTCGCGCGCGGTGATCGCGTCGGCGTACACGGCCTGGTTGCGCTCGATGAGCTTGTCCATCGTGCCGAGCCGGGCGAGCAGATCGTCGGCCGAAGCCGCCGAACCTGAGAAGAAGAGCTCGAGGGAGGTGTCGTCCCCGCCGTTGCGGTAGAGCTGGGCGGCGACGCGGCCGGCTTTGTTCGCGGCATCCAGTGCCAGCTGCGCCTGCTCGTCGGCTTGGGACTGCAGCTGCTCGGCGCGGTGCGCCGCGTCGAAGTACTCCTGCTGCGCGACGTAGAACTCGTCTGCGGCGGCCTCGGCGATCGCGCGCTTCGACGCGACGTCGTCGGCGAGCGCCTGGATGAGGTTCTGGATCTTGGTGACCTCGGCGGACTTGGCCGTCTCGTTGGCCTTGGCGCGCTGCACGTCGTCCCACGAGGGGTAGCTGGCGGCGAAGGCCGGGGCGACGAGCGGACCGCCGATCGCACCGAGAGTCGCGAGGGCGATCGCTCCGACGCCGAGCGCGCCGCGGCGGCTCACGGCCGGCCAGAGCAGGCGTCGCTCACGGGGCGACGGTGCGCACCCGCACTCGTCGAGGGCGTCGTCGGTCTCCACCGGGCCCCCCTTCGTGACGTCGTCGTGTTCACATTAGCAACATCAGTCACATCTGCAACCGGTTCTGCGCAACGCCGTCCATTGCCCCGGGACGGGCGTCACCTGTTCAGTGTCATCCGGGAGGCCTCAGTGCACAAGGGCGCCACGCGCTCGATTGGCGCATTCGGGATCCATTGCGTATGCTTGACCCTCGGTAAGCGTGAGCCCCCGGGTTCACCCGGCCCCATCGTTTAGCGGCCTAGGACGCCGCCCTTTCACGGCGGTAGCACGGGTTCGAATCCCGTTGGGGTCACACTCCGAGAACACAACTTAACAAGCATGGCCCTGTAGCGCAGTTGGTTAGCGTGCCGCCCTGTCACGGCGGAGGTCGCGGGTTCAAGTCCCGTCAGGGTCGCTCCAAGCGACGGGCCCTTTCTCGAGAGGGCCTTTCGTCTAGGACGCGGCGATCGTGTTGATTCGCGGATGCCGCGCGGCTCTGTAGCTCAGTTGGTAGAGCGTTCGACTGAAAATCGAAAGGTCACCGGATCGATGCCGGTCGGAGCCACAAGGGTGATCGTTACAGTCACCCCAGGAACCCCTGCGTAGCTTCTACATCGCAGGGGTTTCGTCTTTCCTCGGCGCGTCGCGTCGCCGCTCGACCCGAACCGGACAACGCCCGCGAGACCGCCCCGGCGTGAGCCTCGAACCCGAACCTCAGGAATTGCTGAAGTTCGCGACAAAGGGGTGTCCCCCATATGGGGGACAGGGTACATTCGACGTACTGCGAATCCCGGGCAATCTGGGGAGATGGCTTCTGGGGAGCCGGCCCGGGAATTCGCGGTGATAAGGGGAAGACGTGGTCCTCGCAACCACGGGATTTTCCGCACAGGGGATGCGGACGGCCCCCGGAGGATTCCTCCGGGGGCCGATACCGTTCCCGGTGAGCGTCAGCCTTCGCGCTCGGCGAGCATCCGCTGCATGCGCGTGATCTCGATGCCCTGGTCTGCCTCGACGTGGCGGGCGAACGTGTCGATCTCCGGTTCCTGGCCGCCATCTGCGGCGTAGAGCTCCTGGACCATCTGGATCGCGCCTTGGTGGTGCTTGATCATGAAGGTCAGGAAGAGGATGTCGAACTCCTCCCCTTCGGCGGCCTCGAGCTGAGCCATCTCGGCGTCGGTGAGCAGACCCGGCATGGAGTCCGCGGAGTGCGCGTGCGAGGCATCCGGATCCCGCACCGGTTCCCCCCGATCCTGCAGCCACTTCTCCAGCACCGCCATCTCGTCGGTCTGGCTGATGTCCATCCGCTCGGCGAGGAGCCGGACGTCCTCGTCGTCGCTCCGGTCCACCACGAAGCCGGTCATCTCGATGGCCTGGGAGTGGTGGTGGAGCATGTCGCGCACGAACAGCACGTCGTCCTCGCTGTAGGACGGGCTGGTCAGCGCGGCGGCTTCGTCGGGCGACAGCGTCCGGTTCGGCTCACCAGGCCCACCGAGCTGCACGACCGGGGTCGTGGGAAGCGGCGCGGCGTCTTCGGGCTCGCCGGTGCAGGCCGTCAGGCCGGCGATCAGGAGCGCGGCGATGCCGAGCGATGCGAGCCGGATCGGCGGCGTCATATGGGAGACCTCTCATCGGGGGCGTCGCTCCATCATGCGGTCCACGTGACGCCTGAGCGAGCGTTCGACGGCCTACCCCGAGATCGGCCTGGCCGCCGGCGCCTGTGAGGGCAACGGCATCCTGATCGACATCAGCGACCCGGCGAACCCGGTGCGCATCGACGCCGTGACGGACCCGCGATTCGCGTACTGGCACTCGGCCACGTTCAACAACGACGGCACCAAGGTCGTCTTCACGGACGAGTGGGGCGGCGGCAGCGGTGCGCGTTGCCGTGCGACCGACCCGCTGAACTGGGGTGCCAACGCGATCTTCGACATCGTCGACGGCAAGCTCGAGTTCCGCAGCTACTACAAGATGCCCGCGCCACAGACGGCACAGGAGAACTGCGTCGCCCACAACGGCTCGCTGATCCCGGTGCCCGGCCGCGACATCATGGTGCAGGCCTGGTACCAGGGCGGCCTCTCGGTGTTCGACTTCACCGACAGCGCCAACCCGGTCGAGATCGCGTTCTTCGACCGCGGTCCGAACAGCGCGACCAGCCTGGTCACGGGTGGCTACTGGTCGACGTACTGGTACAACGGCAACGTCTACGGCAACGAGATCGGCCGCGGCTTCGACAGCCTCGCACTGCAGCCGAGCGAGTTCCTGAGCGCCAACGAGATCGCCGCCGCCGGCGAGTACCAGCTCGCCGAGTTCAACGCCCAGGCTCAGCCGAAGTACGGCCACGCCCCCAGCTTCGCTGTGGTGCGCTCGTACATCGACCAGGCCGAGCGTGACGGCAGCCTGAGCGGCAAGGCCCTGACCGAGGTGCGCAAGCACGTCGACCAGGCCGAGAAGCTCGCCGACGGTCCCGCGAACCCGCGTGCTGTCAAGGCGCAGTTCGACAACGCCGTCCGCAAGGCCGGCGTCCCCGGCTCGGAGGTCGAGGCGGCGCTCGTCGCGCTGGCCGGCACCTTCAGCTGATCCATCCGGGAGGTCGGTGCGAGCCGGCCTCCTGCGGGGCTCGGCGGTCTTCGGACCGCCGGGCCCCTGCTCGTTCCGCCGCCGTGGGTGACCGCCGCGCCCCTTCGGCCGAGCCGTTGCTTCTCAGTCGAGGGTGACGTCGACCTGGATCTCGGCCGCGAGCCGCTCGATCTCGGCGGCCACAGCCGCGATGTCCACATCGGCCGGGGCGGTGGCGACGACCGTGGCCTGGAACAGCCTCCCGCCCGCCATCGCCGCATCCCGCGTCTCGGTCGTCATGCGCTCGATGCTCACCCCGTGGGCGCTCAGCGCCGACGACAGTTCGCGCACGATGCCCGGGTGGTCGTTGCCCAGCACGTGCAGCACGAGATCCTGGTGCGGCCGGGGCGCAGCATCCGTCCCCGCCTGCACGGCGACCGTGTGGAGGCCGTCCAGCCCGGCGAGCGCGGCGCGCAGGGGGTCGGCGCTCTCGGCGGGCACGGACACCTCGACGATGCCCGCGAACGCTCCGGCGAGCTCGGCCAGCTGGCTGTTCTCCCAATTGCCGCCGTGCGCGGCGACGGCGTCCGCGACCGAGGCGACGATCCCGGAACGGTCGCTGCCGACCACGGTGAGCACGAGAGTTGTCATGGGCGACAGCGTAGCGACCGCCCCGCGACGGGGTCAGACCCGCGGCTGCAGCGCGTCGGGCGCGGGGAAGGGAAGTCGGAACCGGTCGAGGTCGGCGCCGACAGCGGATGCCGCGCCGAACTCGTCGCCCACGACGGTGATGCCGCGGGCGCTCGCCTCGGAGATGCGCACCGGGCGCTCGGTGCCGTCGTGCAGGCGCAGCGTCCAGCGGTCGGCGAGATAGCCGATGCCCAGCGCCTCGAGCAGCTCCTCGGCCTCGAGCCACTCGACGGGCTCAGCGGTCCGCTCGCGCCCCAGCAGGTCGAACACCCGGAAGCCCTCGCCCTCGGCAGCCATCCACCCCAGCACCTCGCCGTCGGGCCGGCGGTGTTCGATCCAGTCGGTCGGCAGCACGGCCGCGAGCCTAGCAGCGCGCGGGGCACGGCATCCGCTCTCCTCTAGAGCTCTCCGGGAGCCATCGCCTGCGCGTCGAGCTCGTCGACGAAGCGACGCGCGCGCGACGGCTCGAC
This sequence comes from Microbacterium gallinarum, assembly GCF_014837165.1. Classification (GTDB taxonomy): domain Bacteria; phylum Actinomycetota; class Actinomycetes; order Actinomycetales; family Microbacteriaceae; genus Microbacterium; species Microbacterium gallinarum. Next base: position 1,360,087 of record NZ_JACSPM010000001.1, on the reverse strand, counting down.
GCCGGTCCTGCGCGGCGCGTAGACGACGAGGGAGTGGAACACGAAGCGCACGACGAAGGCCACGGCGAGCGTGAGGGCGGTCGCGAAGACCACCGAGATGTGCCACGACTCCACCAGCAGCGCCATGATCGGGATGCGCACGAGGGCCTCGGCGTTGTTGAACGTGAACGACTTCGCGAAGCGCAGCCAGCCGCGCGAGGCCGCCTCGCGCATGTCGTGGAACACGAAGTGCTCGAGCAGCAGGAAGTTGCCGATGATCGTCACCTCGGCGGCGATGACGGCGGCGATCACGTAGCCCACGCCCAGCTCGGTGAGACCCCAGACGATCGCGATGTTCACGATGGCGCCGAGCCCGCCGATGACGGCGAACAGCGACATCTTGCCGAACCGCAGCGCCGTGAGCTGCGTCATGAAGTGCAGCCCCTGGCGCACCGACGCCTTGGACTCGCCCGCGTGGCGGTCGGCGAAGGCGAACGGCACCTCCGCCACGCGAAGGTTCTTGCGCGCGAGGATCTCGAGGAGGATCTTGAATCCGCGCGGCCGCAGAGTCGACGCCTCGATCGCCCGGCGGTCCACGAGGAAGAAGCCCGTCATGGGATCGGACACGTCGCGCAGGCGGATCGGGAACATCGCGCGGGTGAGGGCGGTCGCCGCCTTCGACACGAGCACGCGCGTCCGGTCGGCGAGACCGGTCGCCGTGCCGCCGCCGGCGTATCGCGAGGCGATCACGACGTCGGCATCGCCGCGCTCGAAACGCTCGAACAGCACCGGGATCTGCTCGGGGGGGTGCTGCAGGTCGCCATCGATCACGAGGCAGGTGTCGGACTCGGCGAGCGCGAAGCCCTCGACGACGGCGCCGCCCAGACCGCCGGCGCGGGACGAACGGTGCACGAGTCGAACCGGAAGATCAGCGGATGCCGCGACCTCGCGGATCACGTCGGGCGTGTGGTCGGTGCTGTCGTCGACGAAGATGACCTCCGCGTCGATCCCCTCGACCGCCGCCGTGACGCGACGGATCAGCTCCGCGACGTTGGGAGCCTCGTTGAAGGTGGGGACGATGATGGACAGCTGCACTGCGGTCCATCGTCGCACGACGGGCCGTGAGGGCGAACTCGGGCTGTGGACCGGTCGTTTCAGGGATGCCTCGGGGGGAGACAGCCGGGGCACGGCACCCGGCCCCTGTCCAGGATGGATACGGGAGAATAGACGTCATGACGTCTTCCCCCTCCACCATCACGATGTTCGGTGCCGACTGGTGCCGCGACTGCGTCCGCACGAAGCGCCAGCTCGACTCGCTGGGGATCCAGTACACGTACGTGGACCTCGTCGCCGACCCCGCTGCCGCCGACGTCGCGCGCGAGATCTCGGGTCGCACGAACATCCCGGTCGTGGTGTACCCGGATTCCTCGCACCACGTCGAGCCGTCGAACGACGACGTCGAGGCCAAGCTCCGCGAGCTCGAGCTCATCTGACATCGCGCCGCTCGCGCCGCTCACAGCCCTGACGAAGGGCCGCCCCGCCTCGTTAGGCTGAGCGGGTGAGCGAAGGCGTCGAACGCAATACCCGGGCGATCGAGGGCACGGTCGTCACCGACTTCGCCGATCGCATGAGCTACGGGGGCTACCTCGATCTCGGCACTCTGCTGGCCGCGCAGCGGCCGCTGAGCGATCCCGAGCACCATGATGAGCTGCTGTTCATCATCCAGCACCAGACCACAGAGCTGTGGCTCAAGCTGGTGCTCCACGAACTCGGCGCCGCCTGCCGTCTGCTGCGCGAGGACAACCTCGCGCCGGCGCTCAAGTGCATCGCCCGTGTGAAGCACATTCAGAAGACGCTGACCGAGCAGTGGTCGGTCCTCGCGACGCTCACGCCCGCCGAATACGCGCAGTTCCGCGGCGTGCTCGGCAACGCGTCGGGGTTCCAGTCGGCGCAGTACCGAGCGGTCGAGTTCACCCTCGGCAACAAGAACGCCGCCATGCTGCGCGTGTTCGAAGCCGACCCGGCCGCGTACGAGCTCGTCGAGCGCGCGCTGCTCGCGCCGAGCCTCTATGATGAATTCCTCGGGATGCTGGCGCGGTCGGGCTACCCGATCCCCGCCGCGGTGCTCGAGCGCGACGTCACGCAGGCCTGGACGTTCACTCCCGAACTCGTCCCCCTGTTCGCCGACATCTACGCCGACCCGCGGGCCCACTGGGCCGCCTACGAGACGTGCGAGGAGCTCGTCGATCTGGAGGACAACTTCCAGCTCTGGCGGTTCCGCCACCTGAAGACGGTCGAGCGCATCATCGGCGGCAAGACCGGCACCGGCGGGTCGAGCGGGGTGCCGTTCCTGCAACGGGCCCTTCAGCTGACGTTCTTCCCCGAACTGTTCGCGGTGCGCACCGAGATCGGTCGCTGACGTGCACGCCGACCCGTTCGCGCTGCGAGAGCTCCTCGGTCCTGCGGCGACGCCGTGCCACCGAGCCATCACGGGCGAGTCCGGCGTCGCGCTGCCGCCCCTGATCGACCACCACGTGCACGTGCACCTCATCGACGAGCACGCCCTCCCCGCCGGCGGCATCGCCGGCGCGGTCGATCTCGGCGGCGACCCCATCGGCTTCGCCCGTCGCACCGGCGCGGGAATGCCGCGGGTCGTGTACGCCGGTGCCTTCCTCACCACGCCCAACGGCTACCCGACCGGACGCGGGTGGGCACCCGACGCGATCGTGCGGACGGTCACCGGCCCGTCGGCGCATCCCGGCGTGGCCGGCGGCGCCGCGACGGCGGTCGACGAGCAGGCGTCGTTCGGAGCATCCCTCATCAAAGTCGCCCTCAACTCCGCCGCCGGGCAGGTCTTCGACGCGACGACGCTCGAGGCGATCGTCGCCGCCGCGCGGGGGCACGGCCTGCCCGTCGTCGCCCATGTGGAGGGAGTCGGGATGACGCGGCTCGCGCTCGACGCCGGCGTCGACGCCCTCGCGCACACGCCCTTCACCGAGGCGGTCGACGACGACGCGATCGGTCGCGCCGTCGCCGCGGGGCAGACGTGGATCTCGTCGCTCGACATCCACGCCGGCGATCCCGGCGCCGAGGCGACCGCCCTCGCCAACCTCGAGGCCTTCGTCGCGGCCGGCGGCACGGTGCTCTACGGCACCGACCTCGGCAACGGCGACCGCCGGGTCGGTGTGCTGGTCGACGAGCTGCGCGCGCTCGACCGCGCCGGTGTCCGCGGCGACCGGCTCGTCGCCGCCCTGTGCGACCCGTGGCCCGCGTCGGCGCCCACCGGCGTCTCGACCTTCGTTCCCGGCCCGCCGCCCACCGCGCTCGACGAGATCGCCCCGTGGCTCGGGCACGCGACCGTCGTCCCCTCCGAGGAGCTCATCCATGACGACCACTGACCCGACCGCAGCCGCGACGGTCGCGGACCTCGAGGCCGAGGCATCCGCGCTCGACGCCGCCGACCCGCTGCGGCACCACCGCGACGCGTTCGTCGGCGCCGAGTCGTCGCTCGTGTACTTCGACGGCAACTCGCTCGGCCGGCCGCCGCGTGCGAGCGTCGAACGGCTGGCCGCCTTCGCCCGCGAGGAGTGGGGCGGGCGGCTCATCCGCGGCTGGGACGAGTCGTGGATGGAGCTGCCGTTCCGGATCGGCGACACGATCGGACGGGCGGTGATCGGCGCGGCGCCGGGGCAGACCGTCGTCGGCGACTCGACGACCGTCCTGCTCTACAAGCTCGTGCGGGCGGCGTTCGACGCCCAGCACGCGGCGGATCCCGCCCGGGTCGAGATCGTCGTCGACCGCGACAACTTCCCGACCGACCGCTACCTCGTGGACGGCATCGCGCGCGAGCGCGGCGGGCGCGTGCGGTGGATCGACGTGGACCTGTCCACCGGTGTGACGGAGGAGGCCCTCCGCGCGGCGGTCGGCCCGTCGACGGCGGTCGTGCTGCTCAGCCACGTCGCGTACCGGTCGGGATATCTGGCGGACGCCGCCGCCTTCACCGAGGTCATCCACGACGCCGGCGCGCTCGTGGTGTGGGACCTCTGCCACTCCGCAGGATCGGTGCCCGTGAAGGCGGACGCGTGGGGCTTCGACCTCGCCGTCGGCTGCACGTACAAGTACCTCAACGGCGGTCCGGGCTCGCCTGCCTTCGCCTACGTCGCCGCGCGGCACCAGGATGCGCTGGCGCAGCCGATCCAGGGCTGGATGGGCACCGCCGACGTGTTCGCGATGGGCCCCGACTACCGTCCGGCCGAGGGCATGCGGCGGTTCCTGTCGGGCACCCCGCCGATCGTCGGGATGATCGCGATGCAGGACACCCTCGCGCTGATCGAAGAGGCGGGGATCGACGCCGTGCGGGCGAAGTCGATCGCGCTCACCGAGTTCGCGGCGAAGGTCTCCGACGCGCTGCTGGCGCCGCTGGGCGTGAGCATCGCCTCTCCGCGGGATGCTGCGCTCCGGGGCGGGCACATCACGCTGTCGCACCCCACCATGCGCGCGGTGACCGCGCGGCTGTGGACCGAGGACGTCATCCCCGACTACCGCGACCCCGACGGGCTGCGGATCGGACTCTCGCCGCTGTCGACGAGCTTCGCTGAGACACTCGCCGGGCTGCGCGCCGTGCGCGACGCCGTGACCGAACTGGGCTGAGGGCTCACGGGAGCCTCGCCGACCGACGAGCTGTCCACAGCCGCCGCTCCGCACCCGCATCCGCCCCTACACTGGCGCGATGAGCACCGACGCCGCCGGCGGCGGCGCGGGCGCGGCATCCGAATCCGCCACCGCACGCGCCCGCCTCTCGAACGGAACCATCGCGCGCTACGCCACCGGCTCGCTCGGCACCGGCGGGTTCGCGACCCTGCCCGGACTCGTGCTGACGTACTACCTCACCGACTCGCTCGGCGTCGCCGCGCTCGCTGCGGGCCTCGTCATCACGCTCGCCAAGGTGTGGGACGTCGTGATCGACCCGATCATCGGCACCCTCACCGACCGCGACCTCGCCCGCCACGGCACGCGCCGCCGGCTGATGCTGCTCGGCGCCTGCACGATCCCGGTGCTCTTCGCCCTCACGTTCGCCGTCCCGCCCGCCCTCGGTCCGGCGGTCGCGGCGATCTGGGTCTTCTTCGCGTTCACCCTGACGGCGACCGCCTTCAGCCTCTTCCAGGTGCCCTACATCGCCCTCCCCGCCGAGCTCACACCGCGCTACGACGAGCGCACGCGACTGCTGACGTGGCGTGTGGTGGTGCTCACGCTCGCGATCCTGCTGTTCGGCGCCGGCGGTCCGGCACTGCGCCGCGTGGCCGACGACCCGGTCATCGGCTACCTCGTGATGGGCGTCGTCGCCGGCGTGGTCATCGGACTCGGGATGCTGGTCGCCACGACCGTCGCGCGCCGGCCCGTGACGGAGACCGCGCTCGGCGCGTCGGAGAGCACGCTCCCCACCGCAGCCCGGGCAGGCCTGCGCGAGCACTACACCGAGGGCGTCCGCGCCCTGCGCCGCAGCGGGCCGTTCCGCGCGCTGCTCGCGACGTTCGTGCTGCAGGCGCTCGCGACCGGGCTCATGCTCGCCGGCGCACAGTACGTCGCGACGTGGGTGCTCGAGTCCGAGGCCGCGGTCGAACTGCTGTTCGTCGCTCTCATCGCACCCGCGCTGTTCGCAGCCCCCGCGTGGGGCGCCGTCTCCCGACGGATCGGCAAGGAGCGCGCGTTCGCGATCGCGAGCACCGTCTTCGCCGTCGCCGCACTGTCGATCCTCGGCGTGCTGTGGGCACCGGGCGACTGGATCTACGCGCCGGTCGGCGTCGCGGGGATCGCCTACGCGGGCATGCAGTCGCTGCCGATGGCCATGCTGCCCGATGTCGTCTCGCACGACGAGCGCACCTCCGGACCGGGGCGCGCGGGGTCGTTCAGCGGCGTCTGGACCGCGGGCGAGACGGTCGGCTTCGCGCTGGGCGCCACCGTGCTGTCACTGATCCTCGCGGTCACGGGGTACATCTCGTCGACGGCGGGCGAGACGGTCACCCAGCCAGCCGCCGCGGTGACGGGAATCGTCGTCAGCTTCAGCCTGGCGCCCGCCCTCCTCATCGGACTCAGCCTCTGGAGCCTCGCCCGCTACCCGCTCCGTCGCAGCGACATCGAGTCACAGCAGTCGTGAGATCCCGTCTCACCGGAGCCGTCGTAGACTGAGTCATCCCGCCCGAAGGAGAGCGCCCGTGCCCAAGGCCGCCCCGGCAGCAGCCGTCCCGTCCCGCGCGAAGGCGCCCGCCCTCGCCGAGGATGTCTCCGCCCCGTTGGACGCCATGATCGACGACCTGCAGACGGGCGCCCGCACGTGGAGTCACCTCACACTCGACCAGCGCACCCGCCTGCTCGGCCGGGTCCGCGACTCCGTGGCGACGGTCGCGGAGGAGTGGGCCGACGTCGCCGCGACCTCGAAGGGCCTCGAGCCGGGACATCCGCTCCGTGGCGAGGAATGGCTCTCGGGGCCCTACGCCACGCTGGTCGCCCTCGACGCGTACCGGTCGACGCTGTCGGCGCTCGCGAAGGGCGAGAGTCCGCTTCGCGGGGTGAAGACGGATGCCGCGCCCGGCGGCCGGCTGCGCGCACAAGTGTTCCCGCTCAGCCCGATCGACGGCGTGCTGCTGTCGGGCTACACCGGCGAAGTCTGGTTCGAACCAGGCGTCACCGAGGCCCAGGCGCGTCGCACGGCCGGACTGGCGCAGCTGACACCCACGGAACCCGGCGGAGTCGGGCTCGTGCTCGGCGCGGGCAACGTGACGTCCATCCCGGTGCTCGACGTGATCTACGAGCTGATGGCGCACAACCGCGTCACGATCCTCAAGGTCAACCCGACCCAGGACTCCGTCGTGCCGGTCTTCGAGCGTGCGCTCGCACCGCTCATCGAGCCCGGCTTCCTGCGCATCGTGCGCGGCGGCGGCGACGTGGGTGCGTACCTCGCCGATCACCGCGGCATCGCCCACGTGCACATCACCGGAGCCACCCCGACGTTCGACACGATCGTGTGGGGTCCGTCGAGCGGTGCGGGCGCGGCGGCCACCGCCCGCCGCAGACGCGAGGACCGTCCGAAGCTCAAGAAGCCCATCACGGCCGAGCTGGGCGGCGTGTCGCCGATCATCATCGTCCCCGGCGAGTGGAGCGACGCCGACCTCCGGTTCCAGGCCGAGCACGTCGCCACCATGCGGCTCTACAACTCGGGCCACAACTGCATCGCCGGCCAGCTCGTGCTGCTGAGCTCGGACTGGCCCCAGCGCGAGGCCTTCCTCGACGCGCTCCGCGCGGCGTTCGACGCCGCGCCCGCGCGACCGGTCTGGTACCCGCGGTCCGACGAGAAGCTGGCTGCCGCGGCATCCGACTACCCGTCCGCCACCTGGCGCGGCGACGGCACCCGCGCGTTCATCGAGGTCGGTCCGGGCGACGACGCGACCGCCGTCGAGACCACCGAGTACTTCGCACCGGTGCTCGGCATCGTGACGCTGCCCGGCAACGGTCAGGAGTTCGTCGACCGGGCAGTCGCGCACGCCAACGACGAGCTCGCCGGCACGCTCGGAGCGAACGTGCTCATCGATCCCGTGACGCAGGCGGCGCTCGGCGACGGCTTCGAGCGCGCGATGGCCGACCTCCGCTACGGCACGATCTCGATCAACTCGTGGACCGCCTTCGGCTTCCTCACCCCGACCCTTCCCTGGGGCGGTTTCCCCGGCGCGACGCCGCAGAACGTCGAGAGCGGCATCGGCGTGGTCCACAACGCGCTGCTGCTCGACGGCATCGAGCGGGCGGTGACCCGCGGCCCGTTCCGGCCGTTCCCACGGTCGCTCCAGCCGAAGTCGCTGAGCCGCTCGGGCGGTCGCGCCTTCTCGGTGCTGCCGAAGCCGCCGTGGTTCGTGACGTCGCGGACCGGCGCCGCCGTGAGCGAGGGCTTCACGCGGTTCCGGATGGACGGCGACTACGCGAAGCTCTCGGCCACCCTGATCAAGGCCTTCCGGGCGTGACGCGGCAGGACCGGCACAGCCTGAGTGCCGACTACATCGTCGTGGGCGCCGGCTCCGCGGGCGCGGCCCTGGCCGCACGGCTGAGCGAGGACCCGTCGGTCTCGGTGCTGCTGCTCGAGGCGGGCGGGCCCGACAGGGCGCTCGAACTCCATGTCCCGGCGGCGTTCTCGAAGCTCTTCCGCGGCCCGTACGACTGGAATTACGACACCGTCCCGCAGGAGCGGCTGGAAGGGCGCACGGTGTACTGGCCGCGCGGCAAGACGCTCGGCGGATCGTCGTCGCTAAACGCGATGATGTGGGTCCGCGGCTTCGCAGCCGACTACGACGAATGGGCCGAGGAGGCCGGGCCCGCCTGGTCGTGGAAGTCGCTCGTCCCCTACTTCCGCCGCGTCGAGCGCACCCAGGATGCGGTCGATCAGACCCACGGGACCGCCGGTGCGCAGTCGATCGAGCATCAGCGCGATCCACGCCCCCACACGGCGGCTTTCCTCGACGCGGTGCGCGAGGTGGGGCATCCCGTCACCCCCGCGAATCTCCCGGAGGGGCAGGGTTTCAGCCAGACGATGGTGTCGCAGCGGCGAGGCGGCCGCGCGTCGACCGCCGACGCCTACCTGCGCCCCGCCCGACGGCGGCGCAACCTTCGGGTGGTGACGAACGCCTTGGTGCGCCGGGTCACCTTCGCACGGCGGAACGACGCCGATCACGCGCACGTCGGCGACACCGGGGTCGAGACGCCGACCCCCACCGGCGCTCTCGTCGCGACCGGCGTCTACGTCGACATCGACGGCATCACTCGCCACGCGCGAGCGCGACGCGAGGTCGTCCTGGCAGGGGGCACGATCAACACCCCGCAGCTGCTGATGCTGAGCGGCATCGGGCCTGCGGAGCACTTGGACGAGCACGGCATCCCGGTGCTCGTCGATGCGCCCGGCGTGGGCTCGAACCTGCAGGACCACCTCGTCGCCGGGCTCGCGCCCGAGGCGCGCGGCGGCACGCTGCACGGCGCCGAGCGCCTCGCCGAGCTCGGGCGCTACCTCTCGTCGCGGCGCGGCATGCTCACCTCCAACGTCGCGGAGGCGTGCGGCTTCGTGCGAACGAACGTCGCCGACCGCGCCGGTGTGCCGGACGCGCTGCCCGACATCGAGATCATCTTCGCGCCGGTCCCGTACGTCGGCGAGGGCCTCGTGCCCACGCCGGGCGAGGGCCTCACGGTGGGTGCGATCCTGCTGCGGCCGCGCAGTCGCGGCACGATCCGCCTCGCTTCAGCCGATCCGACGGCCAAGCCGCTCATCGATCCGGGCTACCTCACCGACGCCGACGGCATCGACGAGGCGACGATGCTCGCGGGCCTCGCGGAGTGCGAACGACTCATCGACACCGACGCGCTGCGCGCCGTGACCACCGGCGGCTGGATCCAGCCCGAGGGCGGCGAGTCCATGACGCAGGCCGAGCGGGCCGACCTGTCGCTGCGTCGCTACTCCCACACGCTGTACCACCCCGTCGGGACGGCGCGGATGGGAACGGATGCCGCGTCCGTCGTCGACCCGGAGCTGCGGGTCCGCGGAGTCGAGGGACTGCGCGTGGCCGACGCATCCGTCATGCCCACGGTCATCCGCGGCCACACGAACGCGCCCGCGATCGTGATCGGCGAGGTCGCCGCCGACCTCATCCGGGGCCGCTGACGCTCGCCGGCCGGTTCACCTCGGCCTGCCACCATCGCCAACCCCCTCGCTCTCGCCGAGATCAGGTGATCTGGCGAGAACAGGATGATCTCCGCCGAGCCGTCCTGTTTTCGCCAGATCTCCTGTTTTGGGGCAAAGAAAGGGGGACGGATGCCGCGCCACAAGGTGCAGCGGCACTCACCGGCCAGCCCTTCCTCACCCCACCGTCGCCACCCCGAGACCAGGTGATCTGGCGAAAACAGGATGATCTCCACCGAGCCGTCCTGTCGCCGACAGAACTCCTGTTCTGGGCAACGGAAAAGGGGAAGAAGGGGGACAAGGGGAGGAAGGGGAAGTAGGGGGACGGATGCCGCGGGCGGGAACGGCGAAGGGGAGGCACCCGGCCGCGATGACCGGGTGCCTCCCCTTCGTGGATCCTGGGGTCAGCGACCGCCGCGGCGGCTGCCGCCGTTCTGGCGGACGACCGAACCGACCATGAGCTTTCCGCCGCCGTTGCCCGCACTCGAGGCGCGGCGACCCGTGGTGCGCGGGTTGCCCTGCGGCTGGGCCGAGCGGGTGTGCCCTGCGCTCTGGTCGGAGCGCTGGTGACCGGTCTGCACGCGGTCGGTGGACTGAGCGCGACCGCCCTGGCCGCGACCGCCCTGGCTACGGCCGGAGCGCTGTCCGCCGCCGCCGGTGCCCTGCTCGCGGGCGGCGCGCTTGCGCTGGGCGTTGGCGCCCTGGCTCTTGCCGCCGCCGCCGCGGACCGGCTGCTGCACGGGCTCGGGCTTGACGTACGGGGCGACCTCGCCGACCAGCTCGGCGACCGCGGCCGAGTCGGCCGTGACCTTCACCGGCGCGACCGAGATCGCGGCCTTGCGCAGGAGCTGCGCCACGTCCTTCTCCTGGCCGGGGAGCACGAGCGTGACCACGGCACCCTCCGCCCCCGCGCGGGCCGTGCGGCCCGAGCGGTGCAGGTACGCCTTGTGCTCCATCGGCGGATCGACGTGGATGACCAGCTCGACGTCGTCGACGTGCACGCCGCGGGCGGCGACATCGGTGGCGACGAGCACCTTGGCGGTGCCGGCCGAGAACGCCGCGAGGTTGCGGTCGCGCTGCGGCTGCGAGAGGTTGCCGTGCAGGTCGACGGCGGGGATGCCCTGCGAGGTGAGCTGCTTGGCGAGCTTCTTCGCGTGGTGCTTGGTGCGCATGAACAGGATGCGGCGGCCCGTGCCCGAGGCGAGCGTCTTGACGACGTCCTTCTTGGCGTCGGCATCGGTCATCGTGAAGACGTGGTGGGTCATCGCGGCGACCGGCGAGTGCGCCTCGTCGACCGAGTGCAGCACCTCGTTCTGCAGGAAGCGGTTCACGAGCTTGTCCACGCCGTTGTCGAGCGTGGCGCTGAAAAGAAGGCGCTGGCCGCCGGACGGCGTCGCGTTCAGGATGCGCGTCACGACCGGCAGGAAGCCGAGGTCGGCCATGTGATCGGCCTCGTCGATGACGGTGATCTCGATCGCGTCGAGGTGCGCGTAGCCCTGCTTCATGAGGTCTTCGAGGCGGCCCGGGCAGGCGACGATGATGTCGACGCCGGCGTTGAGCGCCTGCACCTGGCGGTTCTGGTTCACGCCGCCGAAGATCGTCGTCGTGGTCAGGCCGTACGCCTTGGCGAGCGGGGCGAGCACGGCGTCGATCTGCGTCGCGAGCTCACGCGTGGGCGCCAGCACGAGGCCGAGCGGGCGGCCCTTGCGGCGCGAGCCGCCAGCGAGCGCGCCGCCGAGGCGGGCGACCATCGGGATCGAGAAGGCGAGGGTCTTGCCCGAGCCGGTCTTGCCGCGGCCGAGCACGTCGCGGCCTGCGAGGGTGTCGGGGAGCGTGTCGACCTGGATCGGGAACGCGGTGGTCTTGCCCTCTGCCGCGAGCGCGGCGACGAGGGGCTGGGGCACGCCGAGCGTGCCGAAGGTGACGTCAGTCATCGGGGATCAATCTCCGGGCGCGCATACGCACCCTGGTCGGTGGCCGGTGGCGTATCTCGCCCACGGGTCGCCGTACGAAAGTTTTCAGCCGACGGCGTCTGTGCGGGCGGGCCCGGAGACGGCGGCGAGGGAAGCGTTCTACGACGCAAGAAGCGCAGAAATGCGCTGCAAGTACGTCGAGCCTACCAGGGATGCGGGTGGGGTTCCTGAGCGACCGCCTCACCCGGGTCCTCGTGCGAGGACCCGTCGGCGTCGGACGCGTCACCGCCCTCGGCCACGTCCTCACCGTCCGTCGCGGCCTGCTCGGCCGGGGGGACGTCCTCGTCCTCGCTCCCGGCGAACCGGTCGGCGGCGGCGCGGAGCGCGGCGGCGATGCCCGGCTCTGAAGCCGAGTGCGAGGCATCCGGAACCATCACGAACTCGGCCTCGGGCCACGCGCGATGCAGATCCCATGCGGTCATGGGCGGGGTGCACACGTCGTAGCGACCCTGCACGATGACGGCGGGGATGTCGCGGATGGCGTCGACCCCCGCGATGAGCTGCCCCTCTTCGAACCAGCCGCCGTGCATGAAGTAGTGGTTCTCGATGCGGGCGAACGCCGTCGCGGCGGCAGCCTCGGTCATGTCGTCGACCAAAGACTCATCGGGCAGCAGCGTGAGCGTGGCGGCCTCCCACCGCGACCATGCGACCCCCGCCGGCGTGTGCACCGCGGGGTCGGGGTCGAACAGCCGGCGGTGGTACGCCTCGATCATGCGCGAGCGCTCGAGCACCGGGATGGGTGCGATGAAGTCCTCCCACAGGTCGGGGAAGAGCGCCGACGCACCGCCCTCGTAGAACCACTCCAGCTCGTGGCGGCGCAGCGTGAAGATGCCGCGGAGCACGAGCTCGGATACCGAGTCGGGGTGCGTCTGGGCGTACGCGAGCGCGAGGGCGCTTCCCCACGAGCCGCCGAACACCTGCCACTTCGCGACGCCGAGGTTGCGCCGGAGCAGCTCGATGTCGGCCACGAGGTGCCACGTGGTGTTGTGGCGCAGGTCGGCGGTGGGGGCGCTCGCGTGCGGCGTCGAGCGCCCGCAGCCGCGCTGGTCGAAGAGCACGATCCGGTAGCGCTCGGGGTCGAAGAACCGGCGATGCCACGGCGACGTGCCGGCACCGGGGCCGCCGTGCAGGAAAACGACGGGCTTGCCCTCGGGATTTCCGCTCTGCTCCCAGTAGACCCGGTTGCCGTCGCCCACGATGAGCTCGCCGGTCTCGTACGGCTCGATGGGCGGATACAGGATGTCGTCGAGGTGTTCGTTCATAGGCTTCCCCCCGGAATGCCGAAAGTCTCGCAGGCTGCGACCCCGTTGCGGTAGCCCGTCTCGAACCAGCGCTGACGCTGCTCGCTCGAACCGTGCGTCCAGGTCTCGGGGTTGACCCCGCCGCCGGACTGCTGCTGGATGTGGTCGTCGCCCACCGTCTGCGCGGCGTTGATCGCGTCGGCGATCTGCTGCTGGGTGGGCTCCTTGAGGTAAGCGACGCCGTCCTCGTCCACCTGCTCGGTCATGTCGCCGATGAAGGCACCGGCGAAGCAGTCGGCCTGCAGTTCGAGGCGCACGCCGTCGCTGTCGGGGCCGGTGCCGCGATCGGAGTGCTCCTGCATGATGCCTGCGATGTTCTGCACGTGATGGCCGTATTCGTGGGCGAGCACGTACAACTGTGCAAGCGGGCCCGCGGTCGCATCGAACTGCTGGCGGAGCAGCCCGAAGAAGGTCGGGTCGACGTAGACGGCCTGTTCGGGCGGGCAGTAGAACGGTCCGGTCTGGTTCGACGCCGTGCCGCACTGGGTGTTGGTGGCGCCATCGACGACGAAGAGCTGCGGCGGGGTGTAGCCCTGCACCTGGCCCTCCCAGAATTCGTCGAGCACGACCTGCCCGGCGGCCAGACGGCAGTCGTCGCGCGCGTTGGCATCGGCGCCGGACTGGCACTGCTCGATGCGGGTCGCCTCGCCACTGTCGACAGCGCCGCCGCCGCCGACGAGTCCCGAGATGTCCTGTCCGGTGAAGAGCTGGAACAGCAGCACCGCGATCGCCCCGATGCCGGCGATACCGCCGCCGGCGATCGCTGCTCCACCGCCACGACGCCGCGCGGTGCTCCCCCCGACGTTGGCGTTGTCGTTGAACGTCATGGGCACACGGTACCCCGGGCATGGGTCCCCGGCGAGGAGACTTGACACGGCAATAGGCTCTGGGCATGGCCAGCGCACTCACGACCGTGACCATCACCGGGGCCGGCGGGCAGATCGGCTACGCCCTGCTGTTCCGCATCGCCGCAGGCGACATGCTCGGGGGGGATCGTCCGGTTCGGCTGCGGCTGCTCGAGATTCCGCAGGGGATGCGCGCCGCCGAGGGCGCGGCGCTCGAGCTCCAGGACTGCGCGTTCCCGCTGCTGCACGGGGTCGAGCTGAGCGACGACCCCCGCATCGCCTTCGAGGGCTGCAGCATCGCCCTGCTCGTCGGCGCCCGCCCACGCGGTCCGGGCATGGAGCGGGCCGACCTGCTCGCGGCCAACGCCGGCATCTTCGGCCCGCAGGGCGCCGCGATCGGCGAGGTCGCGGCCGACGACGTGCGCGCCGTGGTCGTGGGCAACCCCGCGAACACGAATGCGCTCATCGCCGCGTCGGCGGCGACGCCCGGTGTGCCCGCCGACCGGTTCACCGCCCTCACACGGCTCGACCACAACCGCGCGGTCGGCCAGTTGGCCGAGGCGCTGGATGCCCGCCCCGACGCGGTGCGGGGCGTCGCGATCTGGGGGAACCACTCGGCGACGCAGTACCCGGACGTGACGCACGCCACGGTCGACGGGGTGCCGGTCATCGACGCCCTCGCGGAGCGCCTGGGCGGGCGCGCGGCCGCCGAGGCCTGGCTCGACGACGTCTTCATCCCTCGCGTCGCACGGCGCGGGGCCGAGATCATCGAGGTGCGCGGCTCGTCGTCCGTGGCCTCCGCCGCCCACGGGGCCATCGAGCACGTGCGCGACGAGCAGCTCGGCACGGCCGGCGCCACGACCTCGGCGGCGGTCGTGTCGCGCGGCGAATACGGCGTGCCCGCGGGGATCGTGTGCTCGTTCCCCGTCACCTCCGACGGTGACGGCTACCGGGTCGTCGAAGGGCTCGAGCTCGACGCCCGGTCGCGCGCCCGGTTCGACGCGTCGGTGGCAGAGCTGGTGGCAGAGCGCGACGCGGTCGAGGCACTCGGGGCGCTGTAGCCGCATGGAAGTCCTCGTCCTCGCCATCCTCGCGGTCGTCGTGATCGCGCTCGCCACTGCGGTCGCGCCGAAACTCAACATCGCAGGTCCGCTCGTGCTGGTGCTCATCGGCGTCGCGGTGGGCCTGCTCCCCTTCGTGAACGTGCCCGAGATCGATCCGGAGTGGATCCTCGTCGGCGTGCTGCCGCCGCTGCTGTACTCCGCGGCCGTCGCCCTCCCGGCCATCGAGTTCCGCCGCGACTTCGGCCCGATCGCCGGCCTGTCGTTCCTGCTCGTGCTCCTGAGCTCGATCGCGCTCGGGTTCTTCTTCGTGCTCGTGATCCCGGGGCTCAACCTCGCATTGGCGGTCGCGCTCGGTGCGATCCTCAGCCCGACCGACGCCGTCGCCACCTCGATCGTGAAACGACTGGGGGTCTCGGGCCGCGTGGTGACCATGCTCGAGGGCGAGAGCCTGCTCAACGACGCGACCGCGCTCGTGCTGCTGCGCACGATGGTGGCCGCCGCGGCGGTCGCGACCGCCGGCGCTGCGGCCGAGGACGGCGTGGGCGTCGGGTTCATTCCCGCCTTCGCGTGGGGCGTGGTCGTCGCCGTGGTCATCGGAGCGATCGTCGGCTACCTCAACCTGCGGCTCCGCTCGCTCATCGGACACTCCGCCGCCAACACCGCCATAGGCTTCGTGATCCCCTTCGCGGCGTACCTTCCGACCGAGGAGCTCGGCGGCTCGGGCCTCGTCGCCGCGGTCGTCGCCGGCATCGTGACCGGTCAGGGCTCGGCGCGCTGGTTCACGCCCGAGCAGCGCATGTCGGACGAGCACAACTGGCGCACCATCGAGCTGATGCTGGAAGGCGCGGTGTTCCTGCTGATGGGTCTCGAGCTCAAGCAGATCGTGGAGGGGAACGTCGAGAACCACGACGGCCTCGGCACGGGCATCGGCATCGCGCTCGGGGCGCTGGCGATCGTCCTCGCCGTGCGCGCCGCGTACGTCTCCGTGATGGTCTGGCTGCAGAGCCGCCGGGCTCGCGGGAGGCAGCGGGCGCGGCTGGAGCAGATCGGCGAGCGCATCGACGAGCTCGCGAGCGGCGCGGCCGCCGACCCGATGAGATCCGGCGGCGGACGCCGGGCGCGCCGGGACACGCTGTCTCCCGACCACCCGCGCACGCAGCGCCGCATCGCGTCGATGAGGGCACGGGTCGCCCGGGCGATGCGAGACCTCAACTACTACCAGGCGTCGCCGCTCGGCTGGAAGCACGGCGTGGTCATCGTGTGGGCCGGGATGCGCGGTGTCGTGACGCTCGCCGCGGCGCAGACGCTCCCGCGCGACACCCCGGAGCGCGAGCTGCTCGTCTTCATCGCGTTCGCCGTGGCCGTCGGAAGTCTCATGCTGCAGGGATTCACCCTGCCGTGGCTGGTGCGCGTGCTGCACCTCACGTCACCCGCCGACAGCCTGCTCGAACGGGCCGAGCAGTCCGAGCTCGACGACGAGCTGCGCACCGCCGCCGTCGCCGCGATGGCCGACCCGAAGCTCCGGCGCCGCGACGGGAACCCGTTCCCCCAGGAGCTCATCGAGCGGGTCGGCTCGCGCCTGGCCGACCCACCCGACGACGACGCGAGCACCGCGGCGCGCGACGCCCTCGAGCTGCGCCTCGTGCTCATCGAGGCCATGCGGCGGCGGCTGAACGAGCTCTCCTCAGGGGGCGAGTTCAGCACACCCGCGCTGCGGCACGCACTGGCCGAGCTCGATGCCGACCAGCTGAGCCTCGAGCTGCGCCTCGGCGACCAGGACTGAACTGAACCACGGCGACGACGGTTTCGGGAGAGAATGGGTTCCGGCGAAGGAGCGATGGCGATGAACGGTGCGGGTCCCGCGGCAGACGCGATGGCGACGGATGCCTCGACCCTGCGTTCCGGGGCGGCCGAGGGCGAAGCATCCGCTCAGACCGCTCCTCTGCACCTGCCGCACGCCGCCGCGGACTGCCCGAAGTGCTTCACCGAACTGCAGCGCGACCGTGACTGGTGGCAGGCCCGGCCCGCCGGTTCGCGCCTGGTCGGTCTCGTCATCTCTCGCGACGACATGCCGTCGGTGGTCGAGCAGCGCAACGACCTGACACGGTTCGGCGTTCCGATCGAGGGCTTCCGGCACCCAGCGCCCGAGACGATGGAGTCGTGGGAGGAGCGCCTCGTGCGGCTCTTCGGCACGCTCACCCGCGGCGATGTGCTCGTGGTGAGCAACGTCCACGCGCTCGGGCGCGACATCGACGAGGAGACGCGCACCGTCGCCGAGCTGCACCGGCGCGGCGTCGTCGTCAAGGTCATCAGCCACGGCGGCCGGCACCTCTACGACACCGGTCGCTGACCGCTGCGTGCTCAGTCGTCGTCCGCAGCGGCGGACTCGCGCTCCAGGTCGAGCAGCGGCAGGTCGTTGCGCGTGACCAGTCGTGCGGCGATCGCATGCTCGACGAGCCTCACACGCCGGTTCGTGGCGTAGGAGCGCACGCCGCCGCGCAGCCCCGGCACGCCGATGCGGTCCAGCTTGTCGCAGACGTTGTCGAGCTTGCGGTTGAAACGGGTCAGCGTCCAGCCGAGACGCTCGGCCGCCTGCGCCGAGGTGGGCAGCTCGCTCATGCCGGTGCCCTCGCGGCGCAGGACGGGTTCGGCGAGCGCGAGGATCATCATTCGCTGGCTGTGCGTGAGCGGCACGTCGCCGATGGTGCTCAGCCCGTCGTCGTGCTCGAGCTGCTGCGTCTCGCGGAACGCCGGCTCGGCCACACTGATCGTGAGCTCGTAGGTCGTCGGCCCGGCGCTGAAGATCACCGCGGTGGCGGCGAACACGAGCGGCAGCCGCGCACCCGGCGCGAGCCACGCCTGCACACGGCCACCCGAATCGGTGACGGTCGCCGCGAGCCGGCTGCCGACGTTCGAGAGCAGCCAGAGTCCCTGGACGTTCTCGATCGTCAGGAAGTGCCGGTGCAGGAAGAGGTTGTCGTCGATCGCCAGGTCGCCCTCGCGACCCACGGTGAAGACCGCGTCGGGACCGACTGTGAAGGCCTCGCCCGCGAACTCGACCGTCAGCTCGTCGGTGGGCGCGGTCACGGAGCACACCCCCGGACGGCATCCGACGACTGGCCGTTGTCTCGCACGAGCAGAACCTCCACACAGGTCGTCCCCGAGGGGTCGGCGGGCACGGTCACCTCGGCGTCGGTGACCGGCTCGAACACCGGCTCCTCGTCGGGGCGGGTCACCACGCCGACGAGGTAGCGGTCGCCCTCGCGGGGATCGGGATTGGTCCACGTGAAGGCGACCCCGTCGGCCGTCGCGACGCCCGACAGGTCTTCGGGCTGCGGCACGACCGCCGACACCGGATCCTGCGGATCGGACGAGGTCACCGGAGTGGGCA
The DNA here is from genome assembly GCF_014837165.1 of Microbacterium gallinarum. Lineage (GTDB taxonomy): Bacteria > Actinomycetota > Actinomycetes > Actinomycetales > Microbacteriaceae > Microbacterium > Microbacterium gallinarum. Next base: position 1,341,825 of record NZ_JACSPM010000001.1, on the reverse strand, counting down.
CCGGATCGGGTCCGGCGAGGATGCCCGGAAGCGAGACGCCGACGATGACCGCGACGATGACGATCGCCGCGGCCCCTAGCCCGATCCACAGTCCGCGACGCGACTGTGGCCCCGCGGCGGCGGTGTCGCCTGCGGCTCCGGGATCGGCGACCGGCTCGTAGGCGGGCGCTGCCGTGGCCGCCGGTACGGCCGGGGAGGCGGGCACGGCGGGTCCAGACGTCGAGAGCGCCGCAGACGGCGCACGCACGACGGTGTGGTCGAGTTCCGGCGCGATCTCGGCCGGCGAGCGTCGGCGCGTCTCGGCGGCCGCGGCCGACGGGGCGGTCGCGCGGATGACGGTCTGCGCGTCGGCCGGCTCGTACACCGGCGGGACGACGGGCGGGCGCCCGGCGGTGGGGCTCGTCTCCGCCGACGGGCGGGTGCGGCCGGCGGCGGGCGTCGTCTGCGGCGAGATGCTGACGACGCCTCGCACCCGCGTCAGGCCTTCGTCCTCGTCTTCGACGATGTCCTCGGTGATGCCGTCGTCGAGGATGTCGACCGGCGTGACCGAATGCGAGAGCTCGATCTGCACCTTCTGCAGCGCACGGGCGAAGGCGATGGCGGATTCGTAACGGTCGGCCGACGGCTTCGACATCGCACGCTCGAGGGTGCGTTCGAGAGACGGCGGCACGTCGGCGCGACCGAGCGGGGGCAGCGGCGCGGTCTCGATGCGCTGGATGAGCTCGGCGGCCGTATTGCGCTGGCCGGGCAGCTCGAACGGCGAGCGACCGGCGAGGAGCGTGTAGACGGTGGCGCCGAGGGCGTACACGTCGGACTGCGGGTCGCTGCGCGGCTCGTCGGCGAACGACTCGGGCGGCGACCACGGGATCGACAGCCCGGCGGACTCAGCCGCGGCACTCGTGGTCGACGCGATGCCGAAGTCGGTGAGCGCCGGCCGGTTGTACTCGGTGACGAGGATGTTCGCCGGCTTGATGTCGCGGTGCAGCACGCCCGCGCGGTGGGCCGTCTCGACGGCTGCGGCCACCTGCACGCCGACCCGCAGCGACTCGGCGATCGAGAACGGCTCTCGGCGGTACCGCACCTGCAGGTTGGGCTTCGGGCAGTACTCCATCACCAGGTACGGGCGCCCGTCGCGCGCGACGCCGGCCTGGTAGATCGTCACGATGGCGGGGTGCGTCGAGAGCATCGCCATGACGTTCGCCTCGGCGGTGAACTCCGAGACCGAGCCGCTCGACATCCGCTCGGTGAGCAGCACCTTCACGGCGACCCGTCGCTTGGGAAGCGCCTGCTCGTACAGGTACACGTCGGCGAACCCGCCCGAACCGAGCAGGTCGACGTACGTGAAGCCCGGCAGGTCGGGTGGCGCCATCGGCGCGCGTTTGGAACTCACGCGATGTCCTCGATCGCCACCGTGATGCCGTCGCCCAGATCGATCACGTCGCCCGGCACGACGACCGTCGCCTCGCCAGGATGCAGGCGCATCGGGTCGACGCCCGGCCGCAGCAGAGTCGACCCGTTGGTGGTGTTGAGGTCGGTCGCAACGATGCTGTCGCCCTCGACGCGCAGCTCGACGTGGCTGCGCGAGATGTCCTGCTGCGGGCTGTCGACCGCGACGAGGTGCGGCAGGTCGGTGCCCGACACGCGCGTCGATCGCGGGCGTCGTCCGATCACGACGGTGCGGTCGAGCGTCACGACCTGGCCCGACGACACGCGGATGCGCCCGGGAGCCGGCGGCCGCGGCGGCGCGAGCGGCGGCACCGGCTCGGCAGCACCCCGCATCGCCCTGGCCTCGGCGAGCGAGATGGTCTCGCCGTCGTGATCGCCGAGCACGACTGGCGTGTCGGCCGGGCGCACGACGGTCGCCTCGAGGGCGGGATCCTCTGCGATCTCGTCGAGCACGTGCTCGGCCTCCTCGTCGCGCGGGATCAGCGTCGACTCGGCGGGCAGGAGCGTGTCGGCGTCGGCGAGCGACAGCACGGCGGCGGAGTCGATCAGCCCGGCCGACGGGGTCGTGAGAGGCGTCGCGGGAGAGGGAGGGGCGACGGATGCTGCGCCCTGTGCACCCGGAACGTGCGCCGACCGTCCGCGCGGGGCAGGCTCGGGCGTGGGCTGTGCTGGCGGCAGCGGTGCGACCGCGGGCTCTGGTTCGAGCTCTGGTTCGGGCTCCGATTCCGGTTCAGGCTCGGCTGCAGGATCGGGTGCGGGCTCAGGCTCGCGCTCAGGCGCGGGTGCGGGTGCGGGTGCAGGCTCGGGCGACTCCACGGCCGGATCGGGCCGCTCCGCGGGGGCGGCCTCCGTCTTCACCGCGGCAGCCGCAGACTCGTCCGCGCCGGCGGGAACCCACACGAGGCCGGCGGCGAGCACGACGCCGTCCGCGATAGGCAGCTCGGGGGGCGCAGCATCCGCTCCCCCGTCCAGCGAGACCCGCGATGCCTCGGCGACGACGCGCTCCGTCCAGGTCGTGACGCCCTCGCCCGATACGCGCTCGGGCGAGCGGCCGTCGACGTCGAGCGCGAACGAACCGCGGACGGCGAGTCGGACGGATCCTCCTTCGGCGAGCGCGACCGCGAACGGCGGCACGGCCGACAGCGAGGTGCCGTACGCACCCGTCAGTGCCTCGAGAACGCCGCCGAGCCCGCGACCGTCGGCCACGAGCGCGTGGATGCGTGCGGCGAGAGCGGGCGATGTGTCGTCGGCGAGCGCAGCGAACCCCTGCGGGGTGACCGCGACCGGGTGCGTTCCCGGCGAGTAGTGGACCGACATCAGAATCCTCCCGTGGCGACGACGCGGGGCAGCGTGTCTCCGTCCACCTCGTCCGCGGCGGCGGCGGCCGACGGGGACGTGTGATCACCGGGGCGGTTCGCCCGGGTGCGGACGGCCGTGGCATCCACCACCAGCGCCGTGATGTTATCGCGTCCGCCGCGGAGCATGGCCTCGTGCACCAGGCGGGTGGCGGCGCACTGCGGCTGCGTCTCGGCCACCAGGACGGCATGGATGGCGGCGCTGTCGAGCTCGCTGGACAGCCCGTCCGAGCACACCAGGATGCGGTCACCGGGCTCGGCGGGGATCAGCCAGTAGTCGGCGTCGCCGTCGCTCCCTGCGCCGATCGCCCGCGTGATGACGTTGCGGCGCGTATCGCTCGAGGCCGCCTCGGGAGCGAGCTGGCCGGCGTCGATCAGCTCCTGCACGACGGAATGATCGACGCTCACCTGCTCGAAGACACCCTCGCTGAGGCGGTAGGTGCGCGAGTCGCCGAGGTTGATCGCGAGCCAGTAGCCCTCGCCGTCGACGTCGGCGATCACGACCCCGGTGAGCGTCGTGCCCGCGCCGGCGCCCTCACCGGCGGGCAGCGCCTCGACGCGGCGCCGAGCCTGGGCCAGCGCCGCGCGGACCTCATCGATCTCGAGGCTGTCGCGTCCGGCGAATCCGGAGAACTCGTCGATCACCGTGGCGCTGGCGATCTCGCCCGCGTGGTGTCCGCCCATGCCGTCGGCGACGAGGAACAGCGGCGCGACGGCGAGGTAGGAGTCCTCGTTGATCGCTCGGCGCAACCCCGGATCGGTCGCCGATCCGAAGGCCACGGTCACCGGGGAGCTCATCGCGGCACTCCCACCGAAGCGATGCGGTCACCGAGCTCGAGGAGGTCTCCGTCGCGCAGTCCGGTGCGCAGGCCGGGGACGAGCGGATGCCGCTCCCCGCCGCGCACCAGGACGGTGCCGTTCGTCGAGTGATGGTCGGCGACCCATGGCCCCGATGCCACCCCGCCGATCTCGAAGTGCGTCTTCGACAGCGACAGCGTCTCGTCGCGCACCGGGACGCTCACGATCCCGGGCTCGACAGCGGGGTTGCGGCCGTAGCGGGTGCGGCCGTAGACCGCCATGCGGACGCCATCGTCCCACGTGAGCACCGCGAGCACGGGATCGTCGAACATCGGCGCAGGCGGAGCGGGCGGCGGGACGGTCATGCTGCGCGCCTGGTCGGCGGAGGGCAGCGTCACAGGGCGGGTGGCGGGCGCCTGCGGGATCATCGCGGAGGGAGGAGCGGATGCCTCGGCCACCGCCAGGGTGCCGGGGACAGCCGTGAGCGTCATCGCCGGCGCGGGGGCCGCGACGGGCGCAGGTGCCGGTACGGCCGGCGCAGCGGCCTGCGCCGGGACCGCTGCCACGGGAGCGGGTACGACCGGCGGGGCCGGCTTGGGCGGGATGACGATGGCGTCGAGGAACCACGGGTGCGGAGCGGACACGGCCGGGACGGACGATACCGAGGCGGCCGTCGCAGCCGCGGCTGCGGCATCCGCTCCCCGCACGTCGATGACGAGCGCGCCGGCGGCCCGATCGTGCCAGCCCTGGCGGCGCGGACTCGCGTCGAACAGCGGCGTGAACCAGCCGACGATGATGGCGCAGGACGCCGACCACACCACGTTGCGCCACAGTGCGCGCCAGAAGCCGATCGCAACCGGGGCGTCGGCGTCGAGCAGTCGCAGGCCGAGCGCGCGCTGGCCGACCGAGCCCTGCGCACCCTGCATCGCTGTGTAGACGAGCGACCACGCGAGCAGCGACGTCCACGCCGCGACGGTTGCGACACCGAGCGCGAGGGCGAGGGTGCGGGCATCGCCGACGGCGCCGAGGCTCAGGGCGACGGCGAAGGCGGCAGCGGCTGCCGCGGCGCCGATCGCCGCGGCGACGAGCGCGTCGATCACGTAGGCGCCGACTCGCCTGCCGGGCGGCGCGGCGACGAGGGCGAGGGGCGGACGGGCGGTCATGCGTTCTCCTGGGGGGCGTCGGGCTCGGGTGCCCGCTCGGACGACGTCTCACGGCCTCCGCGGCGCGCATGCGGCGGGCGCGGCGCTCGCGGTCGGCGGTCGGGCAGCGCGAACCGCGTGCCGGCGAGCAGCGAGCGCAGGCTCAGTCGCGCGCCGAGGCGGTTCCAGACAGACCGGCCGGCCCCCATGCCGCCGACGATCTCGTCGACCTGGCGCCAGAACTCCGCGACGTCGTCGGGCGTCGGCTCGGACGGCCCGAAGACCTCGAGATCCGCGCGCTGGGCGAGGGTGATGACGCGCGGCTCGGTGAACGCGGCCTCGACGACTCCGGCGTCCTCCGCGCGGGTGGCGCCGGGCGTGACGGGGGTGCCGTAATCCTTCGCGTGGTCGACGAGCTCGTCCCAGCCGCCGCTGATGCGGTCGGCGGCGCGTTCGGCCTCGCGGCGGCGGCGACGACGCACGGCCTTGAGCGCGCCGATGACGATGAACGGCGCGGCGAGCAGCGCCAGCACGCTGAGCACTCCGATGCCGATCACGACGATGAGCGCGAGCAGGGCGGCGTCGAAGGTGCTCTCGTCTTCCGACTCGCGGTCGTCGGGCACGGTCGGCGGAAGGTCGACCGGCTCCTGCGGCGGGGGCGGCGGCTGCAGCACCTGCGGCTTGGGGTCGGCGCGGGGCTTGGTGGTCTGGTCGTTGGGAACCTGGTCCTCGGGCGGCGTCGGGTCGAACGTGACCCACCCGTGCTCCTCGAACGCGACCTCGACCCACGCGTGGAGGGTGTCGCCGGTCGCGGTGAAGACCGGCTCGCCGGCGGCATCCTCCTCGGGATAGAAGCCCATCACGACACGCGCGGGGATGCCGATCTCGCGCGCGAGCAGCGCCATCGCCGTCGCGTACTGCTCGTCGTCGCCGACCATCTGGTCGGATCCGAGGAGCGTCGAGATGCGCTCCGCACCGTGGCCGGCCCGCGAGAGCACCTCGCCTTCGAGTCCGTGGCTGAAGAAGCCGCCCTCGGCCAGCATCGTCTGGAGTGCGCGCACCTGCTCGATGGGCGTGGTGGCCTCGGCGACGGCCTCCGACGCGATCTCGACGAACGCCTGGGGCACGCCCTCCTGATCGGGCAGCGCGACAGGCGCGAAGTCGTCGCCCTCGAGCGCGTCGTCGCTCGGCGTCGACGGCACCACGGCCTCGAGCGTGTAGGCATCGCCCTCGCTGAGCTCGCGCGTGACGACGGCGGTCGACGTGCCCTCGTTGTAGTAGGCGGTGCGACGCAGGTCCTCCGCGCGATCGCCGTCGAAGGCGATGCTGCGGACGGCGCCGACCTCCGGCATCCACACTCCCTCCAGCGCACCGATCTCCACGTGCACGGTCGCGGGCGTGCCCTCGGCCTGCGCGGACATGTTGCCCCGCACCGGGCTGAAAGCACTCGAGGTGCCGGCCCCGTCGTCCGACACGTTGTAGACCGTGCCGTCGTAGGCGTCGACCGTCGCCAGACGCACGCGCGCCTCGTCGGGCATACCGGTCACCGAGAAGAGCGGCTCGTCGGGGAAGTCGCGGACGTAGGCGCGGAAGGACTGCAGCGGGCTCGGGTAGGCGTGCACGTCGAACGGCGGGATCACGACGTCGCGGAGCACGTAGCGCGGGCTCTGCGGCGCGGCGAACGCGCTGGTGGCGACACCCACGAGCGCGGCGACCGCGACCACGGCACCGCCGAGGATGAGCCGTCGAGTGGCCACCCCGCGCACGGGGGCCGCCCCGTCGCCGAGGGGCACTGCGCCGGTGCCGTGCTCCCAGCTCTGCCGCAGGGCGAGCCAGATCGCCGCGACCAGCGCGAAGACGACGCCCTGCACGACGGGGACCGCGGGCTGCGGCGTGCCGAGCGCGATCTGCGCCACCAGGAGCGCCGCCGCGGGGATCAGCGCCCAGGCCGGGGTGCGCAGGCGCAGCGCCAGTGAGGCCGTGAGCACCGCGGCGACGAGCGAGAGCAGGAAGGGGACGATGAGGTGACCATCGGATGCCGCGACCGGCGCGACCGTGGTCAGCAGCTGCTTCCACGACGTGACGACCCCGAGGGCGAGCCGGCCCAGCGTGTCGATCGTCGGGATCACACCCAGCGCCGCGGTGTGCGGGAGGGCGAGGGCGCCGCCGAAGAGGAAGTAGGCGACCACGGTGAGGCCGGCGAGCGGGAGGATGCCCCACCGCAGCCAGGCGCAGAGCGCGGCGAGACCCATGCCGAGGAGGGCGCCGCCGATCGCCGCAGGGAGGTAGGCGGGTCCGCCGAACGTGGGCCAGAAGCCGGCGATCGGCACGGCGAGGAGCGCGGCGACCGCGCTCAGGTCGAGCACCCAGCGCCGCACGCTCACCTCGGCCCGGGCACTCACGAGAGCACCTTCCGCAGCGCGGCGGGCAGCTGCTCGAGCGAGCCGACCGTCACGACGTCGGCGTCGCCGATGCGGCGCAGCGCGGGAGCGGCGCCGGTCTCGGCGACCACGGCGAGCGTGCGGGCGCCGAACGGCAGGCGGGCGCAGGCCGCACGCAGCTTGGTGGCGCTGACCCCGCTGCCGCACACCAGCACCACGACGCTCGCCAGCGGGAGCGTCGCGGCGACGATGCCGGCGAGGTCGACGACGCCTCCGGCGCGCGGACGCGAGTGCACCACGCCCGACAGCGAGTCGAGGAACTGCTTCCCCGTCGCCGAGGGGAGCGCGCGCTCCTGCACGCGGACCTCGACACGCTGCGAGTCGCGCAGCGCGCGCAGTCCCAGCGACCCGGCGGCCGAGATGGCGAGCTCGAACTCGTCCTCGTCGCGGTAGTCGCCCGGGTGCGTCGAGAGCCCGATCACGAAGTGCGACCGACGGGTCTCCTCATACTGGCGCACCATGACGGTGCCGGTGCGCGCCGTCGACTTCCAATGGACGTGACGCAGGTCGTCGCCCGGCTGGTACTCGCGCAGCGCGTGGAACGACACGTCGTCGCGCGAGAGGTCGGTCGCGGGCAGGCCCTCGAGGTCGCGCAGGAAGCCGAGCGACTGACCCTCGAACAGCACGGTGCGCGGGTGCACGTAGAGGTCGACCGGCTCGTCCTTGCGATGCACGCGCTCGAAGAGGCCCAGCGGATCGCCGCGCACGACGCTGACCGGGCCCACCTCGACCACGGCGCGCTTGGTCGTCGGGATCGCGAACAGCTCTTCGGCGGAGGCGCCGGGTGCCAGGCGATGCACCTCGAACTCACCGCGACCGGCGCCGACCGGCAGCACGACGCGCGACGGCAGGATGGCGCGGGTGCCCGAGTTCGACAGCGTGAGTGCGCCGACCGCGCGCTCTCCGACCACGACCCGGGTCCGGGTGAGGTCGAGGGTCACGTCGTAGGCCGTGCGTCCGATGAGGAAGAGCGCACACAGCGCGAGAAGCACGGTCAGCACAGTGGCTGCGACGGTGAGCTCCCACCAGCCGAGCGTCGCCCCGGCGATCCAGAGCACGACGGCGACGGCGATCAGCACCCAGGCGGCAGGGCGGACGACGGCGATCACGCCGCGCAGCCAGCGCGCGGCATGTTCGGCGGTCGTCTCCCACCATTCGCGGCGCTCCGTCACCGGAGCGGCCGACCCGAGCGCCTCCGTCGTCATCAGGCCGCGGACCTCGCCTGCGGTGCCGCGACGTCCTCGAGCACGCGCGAGACCACGGTCTCGGCCGTCGTGCCGGCGAATTCGGCCTCGGGATCGAGCACGAGACGGTGGGTCCACACCGGGCCTGCGAGAGTCTTGATGTCGTCGGGCGTGACGAAGTGACGGCCCTGGGCGGCGGCCCACACCTTCGCGATGCGGATCATCGAGAGCGAACCACGCACCGACACGCCGAGCCTGGTCGCGGCATCCGCCCGGGTCGCCTCCGAGAGCTGCGCGGTGTAGCGCAGCACGGCACCCTCGACGTGCACAGTGGCGGCGAGGTCGGCCATGTCGGCCACCGCACCGGTGGTGATGATCGCGGGCAGATGCGAGGACGGGTTGCGATCGGCCGCGCCGGCGAGGATGCGCTCGGCTGCGGCGAGGTCGGGGTAGCCGATCGACGTGCGGATGAGGAACCGGTCGAGCTGCGCCTCGGGCAGCTTGTAGGTGCCGGCCTGCTCGATCGGGTTCTGCGTGGCGATCACGAGGAACGGGCGACCCGCCTCGTGCGTGACGCCGTCGACCGTGACGCGCGACTCCTCCATGACTTCGAGGAGGGCCGACTGCGTCTTCGGCGAGGCGCGGTTGATCTCGTCGGCGAGCACGATCGACGCGAACACCGGTCCCTTGTGGAACTCGAAGCGGTGCGACGTCTGGTCGTAGATCGTGACGCCCGTCACGTCGGAGGGCAGCAGGTCGGGGGTGAACTGGATGCGGCTGCTCGTGCCCTGCACGGTGGCGGCGAGCGCCTTGGCCAGGCTCGTCTTGCCCGTGCCCGGCGCGTCCTCGAGCAGCACATGGCCCTCGGCGAGCATCGCCGACAGCACGAGCCCGACGACCTCGCGCTTGCCGAGCAGCGCCCGGTCGACGTTGTCGACGAGCCGCGCGAAGGTTCCCTGGAACCAGGCGGCCTGTTCGGGGGTCATGGTCATGGTGATGTCCTGTCCGTTGTCTTTCTCGTCGTGCTCGTCGTGGTGCGTGCGCCGGCTACCACGTACGGCGTTCGTAGGCCTTGCCGCCGATGGTGACCCAGACCTCCGCGCCGTCGTCGCCGAAGTAGCAGCCGAGCTGGACCCGGTCGTTCGCCCCGATGTTGCGGCTGGCGCCCTGGACGAAAGGCGTGCCGCCGTACGGGCCGGTCGCGTTGCATCCCACCGAGTAGTTGCCTGCGGGGAAGTCCTGCGTGTTGACGACGAAGTAGGCGCACTGCGAGCTGCTGCAGCCCGGCTGGCCCTGCGCCGAGGCGCCCTTCGTCACCCAGGCGCGCGGCTCGGGCGGATCCACCGTGGTCGCCGCGGCCGAGACGACCGCCGACCACTGGCCTGCGGCATCCTGCGCCCGCGCGTCGATGGTGTGTCGCGTGCTGTAGGCGTAGGTGTTCGTGCGCGAGCCGTTGTTGGCGACGTTCTGCCAGTTGCCGCCGTCGATGCGGATCTGCATCTGGGTGATGTTGCGGCCGTTCGGCGCCGGGGCGTTCCAGCTGAACGTGATGTCACGGCCGTTTCGGGAGGCGTCGACGCTGGGGTTGCGCACCGGGCCGTACGGGATCACCTGGTTGGACGGCGCCGACTCGGCGCCGTCGTAGCGGACGCCGTCGAGCGCGGTGTACGCGCGGACGCGCACGGTGTACTGCTGGCCGTTGCTGAGCCCGCCGATCGTGCGGCCGTCCCAGTTCGCCTGCCAGCCGCCGCCGTTGAGCGAGTACTCGTAGCGCAGCTCGCTCGCGTTCGCGCCGTTGCCCGGCGCCGGGTTGTACGTCACGACGACCGCGCTGTTGCCGCTCGGCGTCGACGCCTGGACGTTCGTCGGCGCTCCCGGCGGGGTGAAGGCGCGGCGCGGCGCCGACGGCGCGCTGTCGGGGCCCCAGCCCGCCTTGTTGCGCGCCGCGACCGTGAACGTGTAGTCGGTGGTCGACGCGTCGATGGCGAGGGCCTGCGACGTCTGGCCGCCCGGGATCCCGGCGATCGTGTTCACGACCGCTCCGCCGCGCAGAACGTTGAGCCGGTATTCGGCGATCGCGTCGCCGTTGTTGGCGGGAGCCACCCAGGAGACGCGCATCTGCGCCTGCGTGCCGACCGGGTCGAGACGCTCGACCGACGGGGCGCCGGCCGCATCGGGGGCGCGTGCCGGGATCTCGGACGCCGACCACGCGCTCCAGCTCGACGGCTCGGGCGCCCGGTTGTGGGCGCGCACGCGCACCTGGTAGTTGACGCCGTTCTCGAGCCCCTCCCACACAAGGGAGTTACCGGTGACGCCGGTCTTCTGCACGACGCCCGAAGGCGGAGCGGGGGAGATCTCGAGCGTGAACGACTCCACCGGCGAGCCCGGCGTCGTCGGCGTGACCCATGCGACCTGGAGGCTCTGGTCGCCGAAGGCGAGGGTCGGCGGCTGCGGCGTGTCGGGGCGGGCGTCCGGACGCGCGGTCTCGGACGGCGCCGACGGGTCGGACGGTCCGACGCGGTTGATCGCGACCACGGTGAAGTTGTACTCGACGTTGTTCGTCAGGCCGTCGAGGGTGCACGTGGTGGACGCGCACACCTTCGTGTAGTTCCCCGCGGTCGACGAGACCTCGTACGAGGTGATCTCGGCGCCGTTGTTGGCCGGCGGCGTCCACGACAGCACCACCGTGCGGTCCTGCACGCTCGAGACGACGGGGGTGCCCGGCGCATCGGGCTTGCCCTGCACGGTCAGCCGGATACGGGCCTCGACCTCGCGGTCGGGGTCGTTCGTGACATCCGCCACGCGATAGCGGACCACCATCGTGCCGAAGAACGTCTCGTCCGGCGTGACGCGCACCGCGTCGCCATCGATGACGGCGGTGCCGCGGCCGGTCTCGGTGATCACGTCGACGACCGTCAGCGGGCCCTCGCGGAACGGGTTGACGTCGTTGCGGAGCACGTTGACGGTCACCGTGTCGCCCTGGTGCGCCTCGTCGATGATGTCGTCATTGGCGGTCGCGAGTTCGCGGGTCGAAGCGGTGACGCGCACCGTGACCGTGCCCTCGATGGGCTCGGTCTCGCCGTCGCTCACGCGGATGGTCAGTCGCTCCAGCGTGCCCTTCGGAGTGTCGGCGCCGGCGCTGACCCGCAGCTCCTGCCCGGCCACCGACGCCGTGATGCCGGCGGGAGCGCCGCCCACGATCTCGTACCGCATGCCGTCGAGGTCGTCGACGTCGGGATCGGTGGTGAGGGCGCGCAGATCGAGGCCCTTGGGGTCTTCTCCCGGTGCCACATCCAGCGAGCCGTTGACGAACTCCGGCTGCTGGTTGTCGGGCGGGAGCACCGTGATCGGCAGCGTCAGCGTCGCCTTGCGGCCCTTCGGGTCGTCCGGGCCACTGCCGGTGGTCACTTCGAACGTCAGCGCGTCCTGCCCGAAGTACCCGTCCTTCGAGGTGTACACGAGCGTCCGCTGGTCCTTCACGAGGTTCGCGCCGTCGGCGTTGACCGCGCTGACCTTCGCAGCCTCGGTGATCACGACGGATCCACCGCCCGCGACCTCTACGTACTCGCTCAGCGGGAGCTCGATGGTCTCGCCGCTGTCGACCTCGACCGCCTCGGTCGAGATGAGGGTGGGCGGCAGTGAGCTCATCGACGGGACATGGATGAAGGCGGATGCCTCGAACCCGTCGCGGTCGGTGATGGTGTACTTCACGAGCCGGTCGCGGTCGTCGATGGTGACGCGCACCCGGTCGTTGCCCAGCACGCGGGCACCCGCGTCGCCCACGGTCACCGTGAGCTCGTCGACCGTGCCGTCGGGGTCCTCGTCGTTGGCGAGGACCTCGAGGTCGACGGTCTCGCCGTCGACGTCGGCGGCCTGCACGTAGTCGTCCCGCGCGATGGGCCTCAGGAGCGGCACGTCCTCGTCGACCGTGATCTGCAGGACCGCCTTCGACGTCGCCCCGCGCTCATCGCGGATCGTGTACTGCAGCGAGGTCTCGAGCTCCTCGTCGGGAGCCGTGACGATGACGCGGTCACCGGTCACCTTCGCCTCCAGGCCCTCGACGTCCGGGAGGATGAGACCGTCGCGCAGGAGCGCGAACTCGTCGCCGTCGGGGTCGGAGTCGTTGGCCGTGACGGGCACCGCCACGATCCGGCCGGGTCGCATGACGACGGCGTCCTTCGCGGCGAACGGCGCCTGGTTCGACGTCTCGGCAGGAGCGATGCCGACGCGGATCGAGCCGGTCGCCTCGGCGCCGATCCGGTCGCGCACGCGGTACGTGAACGCGTCCACCCCGCCGGCATCGTCGAACGCCTCGTACACGAGGTGATCGGCGCCCATCTCGACGACGCGTCCCTTCGACGGCGGCGAGGCGATGCCTTCGAGCCGCACCGAGTCGCCGTCGGCGTCGATGCCGTCGAGCGGGATCGCGATGCGCACCTGGCTGCCCTCGAGAGCGCGCGCCACGATGTCGCGCGGTCGCGGCGCGGCGTTGGTCTCCTCATTCACCGGCAGGACCTGGATCGTGACGTAGCCGGCGTCCTTCTGTCCGGTGCTGTCGATCACCTCGTACGTCGCGTAGACCGTACCCGGCTCGTCGGACGCCCGGAAGCGGAGCACGTCCTGAGACACGAACATCTCGCCGTCCTCGGGTTCGACGAGGGGCGGCACGAGGTCGGGGGCGACGTGGATGGCGTCGCCGTTCGGGTGGTAGTCGTTGTCGAGCACCGGGATGTTGACGACGTCCCCTGCGCGCACCACGATCTGGTCGTCGTTGGCGACGGGCGGCTGCAGCTTGGACGGCGCGGGGATCGGGATGACGATCACTTCGCCCTCGGCGGACTTCGCGCCGTTCGAGACGCGGTACGAGATGCGCACCTGCGATCCGAGAGCGGCCTGATCGGCGATGCGGATCGTCTCGTGGTTGATCACCGCGACGGAGATGCCGGAGTTGGGCTCGACGGTCACCGACTGGACGACGAGGATGCCGCCCGCCGGGTCGGTGTCGTTTGCGAGCACGTTGACGAGCACTTCGCCCCCGCTTGGCAGCAGGGCGACGTCGCGCACGGCGACCGGCGGTGACGTCGTGTCGTTGTCGGCGAGCACCTGCACGCGGACGAGTCCTTCGGCGTTCTTGGAGCCGGCAGCGACGAGGTACTGGACGTAGTAGTCGCCGGGGACGTCCGACAGGAACGTGAAGGTCTTGTTCGCGAAGTCGGGCACGATGCGCGCGCCGGAGACCTCGTCGACGCGCACCAGGCGCAGCGGCTCGCGACCCGAGCTCGTGTCGTTGGCGAGCGGGGCGATCGTCGCGACCTGCCCGGCCTGCACGACGACGCGGTCTGCGTTCGTCACGGGGTCGGTCGACCCGAGCGGGCGCACGTCGAAGCGCACGATGCCGGCCGCCTCCTCCGTGCCGTCCGAGACCGTGATAGCGACGTCCTTGCGGCCCTGCGTGCCGCCCACCGCGCGGTACGTGATGCGTCCGTCGGCGGTGAAGTCCGCTTCGTCTCCCTCGGCGGGGGCCACGCCGAGCAGGAAGACGTCGTCGCCGTCCGGGTCGATCCAGTCGGGGAGCACGTTGTACGAGACGACGCCTCCTGCCTCGACCACGACGCTCGTGACGCGCTTCTGCACCGGGGGCGAATTCACGCTCCAGTCGTGGACGCTGAGCGAGACGCGTGCCGTGTCGGTTCCGCCGCGGCCGTCGTCGATCTCATAGACGAACGACGTGGTGCCCGATGCGTTCTCGGGGACGGCGATCTGCAGGGCCGCTCCGTCGTTGACGGTGGTGATCTCACCGAAGGCGGGGCCGTCGTCGGCGACCGCCGCGATCAGCACGTCGCCGTCGGGGTCGCTGTCGTTGTCGAGCACCGGAAGCAGGGTCGTGCGGCCCGGCCGCACGCCGAAGGAGTCGTCGGTGGCGACCGGCGGGGTGTTGACCTCGGAGCGCTCGGGGAGGGTCGTCTCGACGGTCTCCTCGGTGGTCTGCTCGTCCTCTTCGGCCTCGCCCTCGGGCGGAGTGATCTCGTTCCAGTTGTCGACCCGCTGCATGCTGTCGCTGGCCATCCAGGCCGCACCGCCGATGACGTCGTTGAGCACGACGACGTCGCGGTTCACGCGGAACTGCAGCACCGACGACGCCTTCACGCCCTCGATGTCGGTGGCGAGGTCGTCGCCGTCGCCCACGCAGTCGCGGATGAACTTGCCGGATCCGTTCCACGCGGCGTACGCGCAGCCCTCGAGGAAGACCGGGGCGGCGGCCCCGCCCTCGGCGCCGGCGGGCTGCGCAACGGGCTCGGAGCCGTCCAGGGGCACCCGCACGAGTGCGTCCGCGGTCGCGAGCACGACCGAGTCGTTCTGCGCGGACGCGTGCTGCAGGACTGCCGAACGGCCGCCCTCGACCTCGGTGGTCCGGCCGGCGGCGAACAGCATGCCGCTCTTGGCATCCAAGACGGCCGGCACATCGCCCACGACGGAGATCGACACGGTGGCACCGGACTCGAGGCCCTCGACGCCTGCGCGAGACGGATCTCCGGCGGGCGCTCCTTCGGCGTCGGTGCGGACTGTCACGATCTCGGCGTCCTCGGCCGACACGGCGTAGACGGTGCCGTCGACGCCGGCCGCGACATCCGCTCCCTTGCCGACGTTCGCGATGGGCTCGGCGGCCTGCACCTCGAACGAGCCGACCGATGCGGACGGCACGACCCACAGGTCACCCGACGACGGATCGAGGATGCCGACGGCCGTGCCGCCGAGCACGACCTTCGCGCCGCCGGGGACGTCGGCGGACTCGTTGAGCGCGACCATCGCCGGATCGACCGACGTGACGCTGGATTCGGTCTCATCGACGACGAGCACGTTGGTCCCGGACTGGAGGATGTCGTAGTCGGTGCCGACCGTGCGGAGCCCGCCGTCGAGCACCTGCGACTCGTGGTTGAAGTGGCCGACGAGGAGCGATGACCGCTTGGTCACCCAGACGCCGCCGTCGTGGAGGTCGACCTCGGTCGTGGGATTGCCCTCGTAGACGAACGCCATCGTCGTGATGGCGACGGCTGCCGCCGTGATGATGCTCGCCGAGGCGACGGCGCGTGGGCGTGAGCGGAGCCACGCGAACGACTTCATCAGACCCTCGGCCTCCTCCGGGCGGTCGGTGCATGCGGGGCGAGCGCAGTGGCAGAAAGCACCAGCCTAACCCGGGAATCCGGACACCCCCGAGGGAGGCTGCTCGCCTGGGAGATCGTATTCCGGGAGCGACGCGGGCGACCATGGGGAGAATCACCCACGGGCGCCCCCGTCGATCAGCGTGCGATGTATTCGCGGAGATGCTTCGCGGTGAGGCCCGTGTCCGACGCCACGAGATCGGCGGGTGTGCCTTCGAAGACGATCTCTCCGCCGTCGTGTCCGGCGCCCGGGCCGAGGTCGATGATCCAGTCCGCGTGCGCCATGACCGCCTGGTGGTGCTCGATCACGATGACGCTGTTGCCGGCGTCGACCAGGCGGTCGAGCATCCCGAGCATGTTGTCGACATCGGCGAGGTGCAGACCGGTCGTCGGCTCGTCGAGCACGTAGATCGCGCCCTTCTTGGCCATCGAGATCGCAAGCTTGAGTCGCTGTCGCTCGCCGCCGGACAGGGTGTTGAGCGCCTGGCCGAGCGTGAGGTAGCCGAGGCCGACGTCGATCATGCGGACGAGGATGGTGTGCGCCGGCCCCTTGCCGAGGAAGTCGGCGGCCTCGGCCGCCGACATCGCGAGGACTTCGGCGATGTTCTTCCCGTCGAGCGTGTACTCCAGCACGACGTCGCTGAAGCCGGTGCCCTCGCACAGCTCGCACAGCGTCTCGACCGTCTGCGTGAAGCCGAGGTTCGTGATGATCACGCCGAGCCCCCGGCAGGCCGGGCACGCGCCCTCGGAGTTGGCGCTGAAGAGAGCCGGCTTGACCCCGTTCGCCTTCGCGAATGCGGTGCGCACCGTGTCGAGGATGCCGGTGTAGGTGGCGGGGCTGGAGCGCCTGTTGCCCTTGATCGGCGACTGGTCGACGACCACGACGTCGTCGAACGCGGGCACGTTGCCGTGGATGAGCGACGACTTGCCCGATCCGGCGACGCCGGTCACGACAGTCAGGATGCCGAGGGGGATGTCGACGTCGACGCTCTTGAGGTTGTGCTGGGTTGCGCCGCGGATCTCGAGCGCCCCCTTCGGCATCCGCGTCGACTCCTTCAGCCGCGCGCGGTCGTCGAGGTGCCGCCCGGTGATCGTTCCCGAGGCGCGCAGCCCCGGGACGTCACCCTCGTACTGGATCTCGCCGCCCGCCTTTCCCGCGCCGGGCCCCAGGTCGACGACGTGGTCGGCGATCTCGATCACCTCGGGCTTGTGCTCGACGACGAGCACGGTGTTGCCCTTGTCGCGCAGCAGGAGCAGCAGGGCGTTCATGCGCTGGATGTCATGCGGATGCAGCCCCGCCGTGGGCTCGTCGAAGACGTACGAGATGTCGGTGAGTGCGGAGCCGAGGTGGCGGATCATCTTCGTGCGCTGCGCCTCGCCCCCCGACAGGGTGCCGGACGCGCGGTCGAGCGACAGGTAGCCCAGGCCGATGTCGATGAACGACCCGATGAGCTGGCGCAGGCTGACCATCAGCGGCGCCACGTCAGGGGTGTCGACGGTCTCGAGCCACGCCGCGAGATCGGTGATCTGCATTGCCGCGGCGTCCGCGATGCTGATCCCGTTGATCTTCGACGAGCGCGCACCCTCGTTGAGACGCGTGCCGCCGCACTCGGGGCACGGGAGGAACTTCACGGCGCGGTCGACGAACGCGCGGATGTGCGGCTGCAGCGAGTCGCGGTCCTTCTGGAGCATCGACTTCGTGATCTTCGGCACCAGACCCTCGTAGGTCATGTTGATGCCCTGGATCTTGATCTTCGTCGGCTCCTTGTAGAGGAAGTCGGCGCGCTCCTGCTCGGTGTAGTCCTGGATGGGCTTGTTCGGGTCGACGAGGCCCGACTCGGTGTACCCCTTCACCATCCAGCCGTCGGGGCTGTACCCGGGGATGGTGATCGCGCCGTCGGCGAGCGACCTGGTCTTGTCGTAGAGCTCGTCGAGGTCGACGTCGCTCACCTCGCCCAGTCCTTCGCAGCGCGGGCACATGCCCCCCGTGATCTCGAACGAGCGGCGCTCCTTCTTGCCCTTGTCCTTGCCGACGGCGATCGTGACCGCGCCGGCTCCCGACACCGAGGGCACGTTGAACGAGAACGCCTGCGGCGATCCGACGTGCGGCTGCCCGATGCGGCTGAACAGCAGACGCAGCATGGCGTGGGCATCGGTCGCCGTGCCCACGGTCGACCGCGCGTTCGCGCCCATGCGCTCCTGATCGACGATGATCGCCGGACTCACGTTCTCGAGCCCGTCGACCTCGGGGCGGCTGAGCTGCGCCATGAACTGCTGCACGAACGTCGGGTAGGTCTCATTGATGAGACGCTGCGACTCGTTGGCGATCGTGCCGAACACCAGCGATGACTTGCCGGAGCCGCTGACCCCCGTGAAGACCGTCAGGCGGCGCTTCGGGATCTCGACGTCGACGTTCTTGAGGTTGTTCTCACGAGCTCCGATGACGCGGATGACCTCGTGCGAGTCGGCGATGTGGGGGACGGATGCCTCGGCCATGGGGTCCTTCCGATCGATGGCGACGCTACAGTCTGCCCGCCATCGCGGACACCCCGCTTCCTCGATCCTGCTCGGTTCGGTCAGGCCGCCTCGGACTCGGCCGGCTCGATCGCGAAGTTGTCGCGGAACACGCACGTCGGGTCGTACGCGGCCTTCACGGCGCGCAGCCGCTCGAGCGTCGCCGGCGGGAAGGCCTCGGCGATGCGCTCGGGCCGCTCCGACGAGTCGAAGCTCAGGTACATCCCCGCGGTGTGCGCGGCGAGCGCCTGCCACTGCACGTCGAGGCGCTGGGCGTCGGAGCCGAGCGCCACGACGGAGAAGTTCGCCGAGCGGTGGGCGTACGCCGTGGCGTCCTCGGCCACGTCGGCCACCGCTCCGCCGACCGCGCGGAGCTGGAAGAACGGCACCGCGCCGGAGGCCAGCATCCGTGCCGCCGTCTCTGCGAACTCGGGCGTGATGTGCTCGATCAGTCCCGAGCGCGAATGGGGCTCGCCCACGCCGTGCTGGGGGCCGAGATCCGCATTGGCCATGACCTGGGCGTACGACGCGACCTGCACGGACTGCTGCACGAGCGGCGCCAGCTCGGCGAACGGCTGCAGCCGCGCGATGATCGTGTCGGGGTCGTCGGAGTCGACCACGCCGTACAGCTGGACCACCTGGGGCTGGCCTGGGCGCGGGCCGCCGGCGAGGAGGAACGCGGTGAGGTCCCGCGGCGACTCCTCGACGACGCGGCCGTACCCCTTGAGGAACTCCGGCAGGTCGTCGACCTGGAACGCGAGCTGCGCCCACCCGATCGCGCCGACCTCGTCGACCTCGAACTCGAAGGCCGTGACGATGCCGACGTTGCCGCCTGCGCCCCGCACCGCCCAGAACAGGTCGCGGTGGGTGTCGGCGTCGGCGCGCACGATCGATCCATCGGCCAGCACCACCTCGACCGCGCGCAGGTGGTCGATGGTCAGGCCGTGCTCGCGCGCGAGGAAGCCGATGCCGCCCGCGGTCGCGAGGCCGCCGACGCCGACCCCGCCGTAATCGCCCGAAGTGAGCGCCCAGCCGTGCTCGCCGAGGGCCGCGGCGACCTGCATCCAGCGCGCTCCGGGCCCGATGCGCACGAGACGGCGCTCCTCGTCGAGGACCTCGATGGCGTCGAGCCGGCGCAGGTCGATCACGATGCCGCCGTCGTTCGTGCTGCGCCCGCTGATCCCGTGGCCGCCGCTGCGCACGGCGAGCGGGAGTCCCGGGTGCCGGCGGGCGAAAGCGATCGCCTCGGCGACCTGGGCGGGCGAGTCCGGCTGCAGCACGATGCCCGGCGATCCGCCGCGCATGTACGTCGACCGCACGTCGCCGTAGCCGAAGTCGCCGGGCTCGATCGCGGTGAGGCCCCCGGGCACGTCGTCGTAGGCGATGCCCTCGCGGCGTGCGGCGAGCGCGGCGGCGGAGCGCACCTCGCCCTGCGTCGTGCCGCGCGCAGTCCGCTCGCGGGCGACCAGCTCGCGGACCGCGGGTGCGACCTCCTGGCCGAAGGCCTGCAGCAGTCGCGGGTCGTCGCCGGCGAGGATGAACGTGCCGATGCCGTCCTCGAGCGCGAGCTGCGCGAGGCGGTCGGCGAACTCGGCGGGGTCGGCGGCGAGCTGCCCGACGTTGAGCAGACGGCGGATCTCTCGGGGGTCGCGACCGGCCGACTCGGCCGCCGCGTCGATGGCCGCATTGCCGCGCGCCAGGTCGCCCGGCTTCATGTACCCCAGGGACGGGAGCCAGCCGTCGCCCTTGCGTCCGGTGAGGGCGAGCATGCGCGGCTTGTACGCGCCGATCCAGATCGGGATGCGGTGCGCCGGGCTCGGTCCGCGCTTCGCGCCGTGCACGCGGTGGAACTCCCCGTCGGTGAACGCACCGCGCCGCTCGCTGGTGTCCCACAGCGCGCGGATGACGTCGATCGCCTCCTCCAGCGCGGTCACCGCCTGGCCGGGCGTGAGGCGTCCGCCGCCCATCGCCTCGATCGCATCCCAGAAGCCGCCGGCGCCGAGCGCCAGGTCGAACCGGCCGCCCGACAGCAGGTCGAGACTCGCCGCCGACCGCGCCACGACGGCGGGCGGGCGCAGCGGCACGTTGAGCACGTTGGGAGCGATGCGGATGCGGTCGGTGCGCGCGGCCACGAACGACATGAGCGTCCACGTGTCGAGGAACGCGGGCTGGTAGGGGTGGTCCTGAAAGGTGACGAGGTCGAGGCCCGAGGCCTCAGCCGCCTGCGAGAGCAGGACGGGGACGTCGGGGTCCGCCGCAGCGGGTGTGATGAATGCGCCGAACTCGAGTGAGTGTCCGTAATCCATGTGGGTCCTCCGAGTCTGCGAACGCCTCGGCGGCCGGGATCATTCCGTGCCGAACGACGCGGCGAGCGCGATCGAGTCGAACAGGTTGAGCATGGCGGAGCGGATCTCGCCGAGCGGGGTGGCGAAGCTCGCGAGCACGACCTGCTTCGACCCGGGCACGGCGAACCAGTACTCGGCTTCGAGTCGCGTCGACACCGCCTCGACGCCCTCCTCCTCGACATGCTCCTCGTGCACGCGGTCGATCCGGAGCATGCTGGCCCGCGGCCCGTCGAGCCGCCGGGCGGTCTCGGCACCCTCGACGTCCAGCACGCGGAAGCTCTCCTGCAGCACCGCGAGCACGGCGTCGGCCGACGTGCCCACCGCCGGGGTCATGCGCATCCCCGCCGGCGCGTGCACCGTGAGCGACGCGGGTGTGGGCAGGTCGGGCACGATCTCGATGCACAGGAAGAGGGCGTGGGCCGAGGCATCCGCTGCTCTCTCGACGACGGTCCGCAGCTGGTCGCGCAGCCGTCGTCGTGCGATCGCGGCGTCGTCGGCCGTTCCGACCACTTCGCACACGACCTCGTCGATGCGGAGGGATGCCGCGGCCCGATCGCGCGGGTCGACGGCGAGCCACCGCCCGGGCAGCTGGAACGTGAGCCGCGGCGCGATGCGCGTCGACTCGTCGGTCGAGGTCACGACCCGTCGGCGAGGCGGCGGACGTCGTCGGGCGAGAGGCGGAGCGCTTCACTGCCGGGCTGCGAGACGCCGAGCGCCTCGGCGAGCGCGGGCGTCACGGGGACGGCGTCCGCGAAGGCCGCGGAGCGTCCTTCGTAGTCCGCGCGGTCGCCGTCGATGAAGTAGACGGCAACCTCGCGGCCCGACGAGGCAGGGTCGCCGGCCAGCACGGGCGCCGCAGCCCTCGCGGTCGCGACGACGGCCTCCTCGGAGGGGTCGTCGACGAACAGCAGCACCACGACCTGGGTGTTCCACGGTCCGCCCGAGTGCGTCGTGTACGCCAGGGTGCCGCTGACGCCGTCGATCTCGGAGAGACCGGACTCGAGCCCGCCCACATCGGGGTCGGACGCACAGCCCGAGAGCGCGAGGGCGCCGATCGCGACGGCGATGGCGAGCACGGCGCGGAATCGCTTCATCGGCACTCAGGACCCTCTCGTGTATTCGGCGACGTACACGTCTTCGTAGCTGCCTGCGCCCTCACCGGCGAAGAAGATCTCGTCCCCGGGACGCGGTTCGGGCAGGTACCGCTCCGCCTCAGCACCATACATTCCGGAGTCGTGCATCGGCCATGTGAGCGGACGGTAGGTCTGCCAGTCGTTGTCGAACCGCACGTAGTCGATCGGGTCGAGTCCCAGGAACTCGAGCGTGTGCACCGGGTCGATGCCGTTGTTGATCTGCGTGACCCGCACGTCGGGCGGCATGTCGCTGTAGTGCTTGTCGATGGCGGAGCCGGCGGTGAACACCGACTCGACGCGGTCGGCGACCCGCGGGTCGGTGGCGAGCTCGCCCGCCATCATGCCGCCGAGCGACCAGCCGGTGAACATGATCGGCGCCTCGCTTTCGAAGACCCCGGCCTCGGTCATCGCGTCCCACACCGCCTGCTCGTACTGCGTCGGCACACCCGGGAACATCGACAGCATCGCGTCGGTGCGCGCGTCGTTGAGGGCGCCCCCGGTGTTGAGCGGATCCCAGTTCTGGGTGCTCGGCAGCTGCACACGCCACGAGATGACGTTGCCCTCGGAATCGCGGATGGCGACGACGCGGATCTGCGTCAGGTCTTCGCCGCCCTGCGAGTCCTGCTCGGCGAGGTCCGCCATGAGCCCCTCGTAGTCGCGCGCCTCGAGGGCGTCGGCCGCGGCATCCGCTTCCGCATCCCCCGTGGCCGCGGTGCTGCGGTGCGAACCGGAGACCTGCTGCGGCTTGCCCAGCATCTCGGCGATGGCGAGGGTCAGCAGCGCGGCGGCCAGCACAACACCCAGCAGGATCAGGCCCACGAGGCCGAAGGCCACGAAGACCAGCCCCACGAGGAGCAGACCGGCCACCAGCAGCAGGGCGACCACCAGCGCCGAGACGAGGGCGCTGAGCACCTCCATGAGCGCATCGACCACCACCGAGAGCACCTGCGATGCCCATTCGCCCACCATCTCGAAGAAGTCGCCGACGCCGCTCCAGAACTGATTCCAGTTGTCGCCGAACGAGTCGGCGCCGTGCTCGATGGCCGTCTCGATCGCGTCGATCGCGCGGTTCGCGGCATCCCAGATGTCCTGCCGCGCCTGATTGAGCGTGCGCCGCGCGGCGTCGACCTGCCCTGCCGAATAGGCCGCACCGTCGCTCGTGGACCAGAGCTGCTCGTAGAGGGCGTCGGTCGACGAGCCCTCCGCCTCGGCGCGGACGATGTCGTCGCGCAGATCGTCCGCGCTGCCCTGCAGCCGGTGGCTGCGCGCCTGATGGAAGTCGGCGTCGGCGATGGCCGCGCGCGCGCTCGCCTGGATCGGTGCGAGCTCGACGGCGTACGTCGTCAGCGCCGTCGCCGTGCCGCCGTAGCGGCGCCGGGCGCGACGGAGACCGGCGGATGCCTCTTCCGCCGACGCCTCGAGGGCATCGGTCGCGAGGCTGCGCTGGTCATCGACGAGGTCGCGCAGGGCGTCGGCCGCGCGCGAGATGGCCTCGGCGGTGGTCTGCAGACGGCGCGCCCGGCTCTCGAGCTCGGTCGGGTGACCGGCGAAGACGTCTTCGAACTCCCACTCCAGCCCCGATGTCACGGCGTCGTCCCCTGTTCCACGGAGTCGCCCATCGACTGGTCGAGCTCGGTCATCGTGTCGTCGATGGCCTCGAGCCAGTCGCGCAGGGTGACCAGCTGCTCCTCGAGCTTTCCGCGGTTGTAGTCCCAGTTGCCCGCGAAGTCGCGGACCTTGCCGGCCAGGCGGTGCTCGCCGGTCAGCTCGGCCAGGTCGTCACCCACGCGGTCGGCGCTGCGGAACGTCTCGAGTGCGGCGGCGACGCGGCCGCGCGCGAGGCGCAGCGCCGTCAGATCCAGATCGACGTCTGTCATCGGCTCCCCCGTCTCGGTGCGACCGGGTCGAGCCTACGATTCCGCGGCGGCGGCGGCGATGGGGACAATCCCCCACGAGCGTGCAGCGGGGCGGATCGGCGGGCAGCGGGCGGATCCGCGTGCGTCATGCGGCGCGCCAGCACCCGACGACGTGATCGTCGACCATGCCGGCCGACTGCATGAGCGCGTACATCGTCGTCGAGCCGACGAAGCGGAAGCCGCGCGTGCGCAGCGCTTTGCTGAGGGCGTCGGAGTCGGACGTCGTGGCCGGCACCTCGGCGAAGCTCGCGGGCCGGCGGCGCGCCGGCGGCGCGAAGGACCACATGAAGGCGTCGAGCTCGCCGTCGTCGAGCTCGGTGACGAGGCGGGCGTTCGAGATCGTCGCGAGGATCTTCGCCCGGTTGCGGATGATGCCGGCGTCGGCCATCAGCCGCTCGACGTCCTCGTCGTCGAACTGCGCCACCACGGCCGGGTCGAACCCGGCGAACACCTCGCGGAACCGAGGACGCTTGCGCAGGATCGTGATCCACGACAGACCGGCCTGGAAGCCCTCGAGGCTCATCTTCTCGAAGAGCGCCCGGTCGCCGTGCAGCGGGACGCCCCACTCCTCGTCGTGATATCGGCGGTACTCGGCGTCGTCGCCGACCCA
Organism: Microbacterium gallinarum; assembly: GCF_014837165.1. GTDB lineage: Bacteria > Actinomycetota > Actinomycetes > Actinomycetales > Microbacteriaceae > Microbacterium > Microbacterium gallinarum. Next base: position 1,317,781 of record NZ_JACSPM010000001.1, on the reverse strand, counting down.
CGCGCAGCGGTCGATGCCGTCGGGACCGGTGCGGGTGTCGGTGCTCACGCGCTCAGCCTAAGCGGGCTCGCCGACGTCTCCCGGCGGGGCGACCGGGCGGGCGGGCCCGGCCCAGGTCGTCCTGCGCCGGGCATCCCCACGTCACTTCTTCTTGAGCGACTTCTCCGACACCGGCGCTTCGCCCGATGCGGCGAGCGCGGCGTAGTACTCGCGCGCCTCGGTCTGCCGCGCGAGCTCCGCACCCGACGCGATCGGAGCGCGCACGTGCTCCGGCGCGAAGCCGTAGGCGTCGACGAGATCCTGAGCGTGCGGGCGCAGGCGGGCGGCGAGCCGATCGATGTAGCGCGACACGGAGGCCCCGCGCTGGGCCGACAGCCGCCCGTTGATCAGATACCACGCCAGGTGCTTCTCGATCAGGTGCAGGCCGAACAGGTCGCGCAGCCACGTGAGCACCTGGCGGGTGCCGGCGTCCTCGATCCTGTTCACACCGTCGGTGAAGGCCTCCCACTGCAGCAGCTCGCCGTGGGCGCGCGCCGCCTCGATCAGCTCCGCCTGGTGACGGTTGAAGATCGCTGCAGCCTCCGTGGCCGAGAGCTTCGCCGCCGGACGCAGCGCACCGGCGACGTCGGCCACCATCTGCTGCACGCGGCCGGCGAGCAGGTCGTGCTGCTGGTCTTCGCGCAGTCCGAACTCCACCGAGCGCGCCGTCGAGCCGAGGTCGGCGACCGACTGCCCGAGCTGGCGCAGACCGGCACCGTGGAACACCCTGCCGGCGGTCTGGCCGACGGCGAAGCGCGCGAGGGTCGCGGCATCCGCTCCCTTGAACTGCTTCGCGTAGTCGGACAGGAGACGCTTGCCGACGAGTTGGAGCAGCACGTTGTTGTCGCCCTCGAACGTGACGTACACGTCGAGGTCCTGGTGCAGTCCGACCATCCGGTTCTCGGCGAGGAAGCCCGAGCCGCCGCAGGCCTCGCGGGCCTCCTGGATCGTGTCGAGGGCGTTCCACGTCGAGAGCGGCTTGAGCGCCGCCGCCAGGGTTTCGAGGTTCTCGCGCTCCTCGGGGGTGTCGGTGCGGCCCGAGAACACCCCGTCGAAGGTGCGCAGCAGCTCGTCGTTGGCGAAGAACTGCGCGTAGTTCTGCGCGAGCAGGGGCAGGAGGCGCCGCTGGTGCTTGCCGTAGTCGAGCAGGACGACCTCGCTGCTGCCGGCGCCCGAATCGAACTGGCGACGCTGGTTCGCGTAGGTGAGCGCGATGTACAGCGCCAGCGCCGTGCCGGTCGTCGCAGCGCCGTCGAGCGACACGCGACCCTGCACGAGGGCGCCGAGCATCGTGAAGAAGCGGCGGCCGGGCGAGGGGATGTCGGAGCTGTAGGTCCCGTCGGCGGCGACGTCGCCGTACCGGTTCAGCAGGTTCTCGCGCGGGACGCGCACGTGGTCGAAGTGGAGGCGCCCGTTGTCGATGCCGTTGAGACCGCCCTTGACGCCGTCGTCCTCGCCGCCGATGCCCGGCAGGAAGTCGCCCGCGTCGTCGCGCAGCGGCACGAAGAAGCAGTGCACGCCGTAGTTCACGCCGCCCGTGATGAGCTGGGCGAAGACCGTGGCGGCCTTGCCGTGCAGGGCCGCGTTGCCGAGGTAGTCCTTCCACGCACCGCGGAACGGCGTGTGGATCACGAACTCCTCGGTCTCGGGGTCGTACGTCGCCGTGGTGCCGATGGCGGCGACATCCGATCCGTGTCCTGTCTCGGTCATCGCGAACGCGCCCGGAAGCGACAGGTCGATGATGTCGCGCAGCCACTTGTCGTGGTGCTTCTGGGTGCCGAGCTGGTACACGGCGGAGCCGAAGAGGCCCCACTGCACGCCCGACTTGATCTGAAGGCTGGGGTCGGCGAGGACGAGCTCCATGAACCCGGCGATGTTGGCCCCGTTGTCGCCCATCCCGCCGAACTCCGCCGGGAAGGCGCGACGGGATCCGCCGTGCTCGACCAGCAGGTGCAGCTGCGTCAGGGTGCGCTCGCGGTGCTCGGCCATCGGCTGGCCCTCGATCTTCCAGAAGGCGGAGTCCTTGATCATCTCGCGCGCTTCACGGCGCGTCTCGGCCCACGTGCCGAGGAGCAGGTCGGTGACCGCGGCGATGTCGATGCGGGGGTCGGATGCCTCGGCCGCGCTGTGCGGTGCGGTCGGGGCACCGCCGGCGGGCGTGCGCTTGTTGGTGGCGGGCTTGCGGGAGCGGACGGCGGCGTCGGCCATATGCGTCACCTCTCGGTGTCGGAGGACGGGAAAGTCACTATCGACGGTAGGACTCCCACAACGCACACCCAAACCGCTTGGATGAGTTCGACAACGGGGTCGCGTCGCGAAGCGCGGTCCCGTTGTGCCCAGCCCACAGCGCGGCAGGATGGGCGCAGACTCAGCGCAGACGGAGGGAGGCCGGCATGCAGGTCATCCTCGCGCCGTGGGGCGCCGACGACCTCGAGGTGCTGCGCCGGGCGAACACCGCCGAGCTCACGCAGTTCCTCGGCGGGCCCGAGCCCGAGGCGGCGCTCGCCCAGCGGCACGCCGAGTACCTCGCCGGCGAGTCGATGTTCCGCGTCGTGAACGACGGGGTCACCGCCGGCTACGCGGGGTGGTGGGAGCAGGAGCACGAGGGCGCGCCGGCGTACGAGGTCGGCTGCGTGATCGAGCCCGCGTGGCAGGGGCGGGGCGTCGCGTCCGCCGCGCTCGCGGAGGTCGTCCGCCGGGCCGTGGCGTCCGGGGACGGGCGTCCGATCGTCGGATATGCACACGTCGGGAACGAGGCATCCCACGCCCTCTGCCGCCGGGTCGGGTTCGAGCTCGAGGGCACGGGGATGTTCCCCGGGGACGACGGCGGCGCTCCGATCGAGGTCGCGGTCTGGGTCATCCGCCCGTAATCCTGGCGAGGCACCGGGTTGCCGGTGACGGCGGGTTCGCGCGGCGGAAGGTCGCCGTCAGCGGCACCTCGGCGGGTTCCGCAGGGATCGGGGGTGGGCGTCGGAGGGGGCGCGCAGAATGGGCGCGATGATCATCGAACTGCGGCCCTGGCGCGAGGGCGACCTCGCCGTGCTCGAGCGGGCGAACACGCCCGAGATGACCGCGCACCTGTGCGGGCCCGAGACCGACGAGGAGGTGCGCGGGCGACACGCCCGCTACCTGCGCCTCAACGCCGCCGGCGAGGCCCGCATGATGCGGATCGACGTCGACGGCATCCCGGCGGGCGCCATCGGGTACTGGCAGACCGACCACGAAGGGGTGCCCGCATTCGAGACGGGCTGGTCGGTCGAGCCGCGGTGGCAGGGTCGCGGCGTGGCGCGCGAGGCGCTGCGGCAGGTGACCCGCCTGGTCGCCGCCGACGGCAGGCGCACGCTGCTCGTCGCCTACCCGGGCGTCGACAACCCGGCCTCGAACGCGCTGTGCCGGGGTGCGGGCTTCGAGCATCGCGGATCGGGCACCCTCCCGTGGCGCGGCGGCGAGCTGACGTTCAACACGTGGGTGCTCGACGTGTCCCCGCTCGATCTGGCCGGGCGCGTGCCCGACGTCGACGAGCGGTTCGACGGGTCCGCTCTCGACACCGAGCGCTGGTGGCCCTTCTACACTCCGCAGTGGTCGTCTCGGGATGCCTCGGCCGCGCGCTGGTCGATCGGCCGGGGTGGCCTCGAGCTGAGCATCGCCGCCGACACCGTCCCGTGGGCGCCCGCATTGGACGGCGACCTGCGGGTGTCGCACGTGCAGACCGGCCAGTTCTCAGGGCCGGCGGGCAGCGGCATCGGGCAGCACCGGTTCCGGACGGGCCTCAGCGTGACGGAGGAGCAGCCCGAGCACCGCGGCTGGCTCGTGCGACACGGGGTGATCGAGGTGCGTCTCGCGGCGATCCGCCACCCCGACGTGATGGTGGCGTTCTGGCCGATCGGGTTCGAGGAACGGCCCGAGGATTGCGGCGAGCTCTGCATCGCCGAGATCTTCGGCGCCGAGCTCGACGATGACGGCGGCTGGGTGGGCGTCGGCGTGAAGCCGCAGAACGACCCCCGTCTGCGCGAGGACTTCGAGAAGGTGCGCGTCCACGGCGACCTCACGCTGATGCACGACTACGCCGTCGAGTGGACGCCGGAGCGCATGCGGTTCTTCATCGACGGCGCCTGGGTGAAGACCGTCGTGCAGTCGATCGACTATCCGGTGCAGCTGATGCTCGACGTCTACGAGTTCCCGCGCGCCGACGGCACGCGCGACACCGCTGCGCTGCCGCATGTGCTGCGGGTCGAACGGGTGCGGTCGTTCGCTCTGGGGTGACGCGCACCATGGCAGTATCGGTCCACTCGCCGTACCGTGGCGGCATGACCCGTGCGCGCCTCGCGGCCGCCGACGACGCGGAGTCCGTCGCCCGGCTGCTGTACGACTTCAACACCGAGTTCGACACCGAGAGTCCGGGCCCGACGACTCTCGCTCGGCGACTGCGCTCGCTGCTCGCGGGCACGACGACCTTCGCCGTTCTCGGCGGCGAAGGCCCCGACGGAGTCGCGCTGGTCACACTGCGCACGAACGTCTGGTTCGACGGCCGGGTCGCGCTCCTCGACGAGCTCTACGTGTCGCCCGTGCGGCGAGGGCGGGGGATCGGCGGCGAGATGATCGCCGTCGTGGCGGACGAGTGCGCCGCACGCGGCGTCGAGCTGCTCGAGGTGAACGTCGACGAGGGCGACGTCGATGCCCTCCGCTTCTACGGCCGGCACGACTTCGAGCTGATCCAGCCCGAGACGGAGGAACGCGCCTTCTATCTGTCGCGGATGCTGCGCCCGCGGCCGGCCGGCGGCCGGTAGCGGCATCGACCCGGCGTCGCTGTCAGAACAGGCCGACGATCCTGCCGTTCTCATCGACGTCGATCGACGCGGCGGCCGGGACGACCGGGAGCCCCGGCATGGTCATGACGGCGCCGCAGACCATCACGACGAACCGGGCACCGGCGGCCAGCCGCACCTCGCGGATCTCAACGACGTGGCCGGTCGGGGCGCCACGCAGCTTGGCGTCGGTCGACAAGGAGTACTGGGTCTTCGCGACGCAGATCGGGTAGTCACCGTACCCCTCCTCCTGCAGGCGCCGGATCTGCGCGCGGACGGCGGTGGTGGCGGTGATGTCCGACGCCCCGTACACGCGGGTGGCGATCGTCTTCATCTTCGTCCAGAGGGACGCGTCGTCCGGGTAGACGAACTGCAGCTTCGACGGCTCGTCGCACAGCCGCACGACCTCGTGCGCGAGCTCCTCCGCGCCAGCGCTGCCCTCGGCGAAGTGGCGTGCGACGACGGCGCGCGCACCCTCCCGCTCCACGATGCCGACGAGCGCCGCGATCTCGGCGTCGGTGTCTTCCGCGCGATGGTTGATCGCGACGACGGCGGGCAGCCCGAGGATGTCGCGCACGATGCCGAGGTGCCGGATCAGGTTCGCCGAGCCCTTCTCGATCGCGGCGATGTTCTCGGCGGGCAGATCGGCGACCTCTACGCCCCCGTGGTACTTCGTCGCGCGCACGGTCGCAACGATCACGGCCGCGGAGGGTCGCAGGCCGGAGGAGCGGCAGAGGATGTCGACGAACTTCTCGGCACCGAGGTCGGAGCCGAAGCCCGCTTCGGTGACGACATAGTCGGCCAGCTTCAGAGCGGCCCGCGTCGCGACGAGCGAGTTGCAGCCGTGCGCGATGTTCGCGAACGGCCCACCGTGAACGAACGCCGGGGTGTGCTCGAGGGTCTGCACCAGGTTCGGGGCGAAGGCATCGCGGAGGATCGCCGTCATCGCGCCATGCGCCTCGAGATCACGCGCGCGGACCGGACGGTGATCGCGCGTGTAGGCGACGACGATGTCGCCCAGTCGCTCGCGCAGATCGGCGAGGTCGTGCGCGAGGCAGAAGATCGCCATCACCTCGCTCGCCACGACGATGTCGAAGCCCGACTCCCGCGGGTATCCGTTGTCGGGACCGAGACCGACGACGATGTCGCGCAGGGCGCGGTCGTTGACGTCGAGGACCCGGCGCCAGCTGATCCGCCGCACGTCGATTCCCAGCGCGTTGCCCCTGTGCACGTGGTTGTCGATGAGCGCGGCGAGCAGGTTCGTCGCGAAGGCGATCGCGGCGAAGTCGCCGGTGAAGTGCAGATTGATGTCTTCCATCGGCACGACCTGCGCGTAGCCTCCGCCGGCCGCGCCTCCCTTCATGCCGAAGACCGGGCCGAGCGCGGGCTCGCGCAGGCAGATCATCGCCCGTCGGCCGGTCCGGCTGAGCGCGTCGCCGAGGCCGACGGTGGTCGTCGTCTTGCCCTCACCCGCCGGGGTGGGAGACATCGCCGTCATCAGGATGAGCTTGCCGTCGGGGCGGTCCGCCAGCCCCGCGAGCCAGGGCAGGGCGACTTTCGCCTTGTAACGCCCGTACTGCTCGAGGCTGTCCGCCGGAATGCCCAGCCCCGCTGCGATCTGATCGATCGGCAGCATCTCTGCGGCCTGGGCGATGTCGATGTTGCTCGGGTTCATGCTGCCCCTTCGGCGGACGCCGTCGTCCGCGAGGTCAGCCTATGCGGGCGACCTCGCGAGGGTGGGGAACCCGAGTCCGATTCACAGCCGCGACCGCGCGGCGGATCCGAGGGTCGGGGCGCGCTTCCGCCGGCACGAGACCCGGCGTCCTGAGCCGGGATCAGGCCGCCGCGATGACTCCGAGCACCGACTCGCCGTACGCCTCGCGCTTCTTGGCGCCGATGCCCGTGACGCCGTCGAGGTCGGCGAGGCTCGCGGGGCGCACTTCGGCGAGCGCGCGCAGCGTGGCGTCGCCGAACACGATGTACGCCGGCACGCCCAGCTCTTTCGCGACGCCGGCCCGCCATTCGCGCAGCGCCTCGAAGAGCGCGCGATCGCCGTCGGCGAGGGTGTCGGATGCCGAGACCTTGCGCACCCGCGGAGTCGTCGAGCGCCCGAGCACGTCGCGACGGAGCGGCACCGGCGCCTCGCCGCGCAGCACCCCGGCGGCAGGTTCGCCGAGCGCCAGCGTGCCGTACTCGCCGCGGGACACGAGGATTCCGCGGGCCAGAAGCTGCCGGATCACGCTGCGCCAGTCCTGCTCGCTGAGGTCGGCGCCGAGGCCGTACGTCGACAGGGCGTCGTGACCCTGCTGCCGTACGCGCTCGGTCGAGGACCCGCGAAGGATGTCGATGAGGTGCCCCGCGCCGAAGGCCTGCCCTCGCTCACGCTGCAGGCGGACGATCGTCGACAGGAGTTTCTGGGCGGGCACGAGGCCGTCCCACGTCTCGGGCGCCTCGATGCAGGTGTCGCAGTTGCCGCACGGCTGGGAGTCCTGCCCGAAGTAGGCGAGGAGGTTCTGGCGGCGGCATCCGATCGTCTCGCACAACCCCAGCATCGCGTCGAGGTGCTGGCCCAGGCGGGTCTTGAATGCGCGGTCGCCGGGGCTCTGATCGATCATGCGGCGCTGCTGCACGACGTCGCCGAGGCCGTAGGCCATCCACACGACGGACGGGTCACCGTCGCGGCCGGCGCGGCCGGTCTCCTGGTAATAGCCCTCGACGGACTTCGGCAGGTCGATGTGCGCGACGAATCGCACGTCGGGCTTGTCGATGCCCATGCCGAAGGCGATCGTCGCCACCATGACGACGCCGTCGTCGCGCAGGAAGCGGGACTGGTTGGCCGCCCGGACGGATGCGTCGAGCCCCGCGTGGTACGGCAGCGCGTCGACGCCCTGCGTGCGCAGGAACTCCGCCGTCTGCTCGACCGACTTGCGGCTGAGCGCGTAGACGATTCCCGCCGACCCCTCGGGCTGAGCACGGATGAACGCGGCGAGCTGCCGGCGCGGATCGGTCTTGGCCTCGATCCGGTACTGGATGTTCGGGCGGTCGAAGCTGGCGACGAAGTGCCGCGCCTTCGGCAGCCGCAGCCGCTCGGTGAGCTCGCGGTGCGTCGCCGGCGTGGCGGTGGCGGTGAGCGCGAGGCGGGGAACGCCGGGGAACCGCTCGGCGAGGTCGCCCAGCGCGAGGTAGTCGGGCCGGAAGTCGTGGCCCCACTGCGAGACGCAGTGGGCTTCGTCGATCGCGATGACGCTGAGCCGACCGCGCGCGAGGAAGCGCAGGGTCGCCTCGGTGTTGAGCCGCTCGGGAGCGACGTAGAGCAGGTCGAGGTCGCCGGCGAGATACGCCTGCTCGACCGCCGCGCGCTCGGTCGGCGACTGCGTCGAGTTGAGGTAGGCGGCCCGCACGCCGTTCGCGACGAGGGCGTCGACCTGGTCGTGCATGAGGGCGATGAGCGGGCTCACGACGAGCCCGGTGCCCGGGCGCACGAGGGCGGGCACCTGGTAGCAGACGCTCTTGCCACCACCGGTGGGCATGAGCACGACGGCGTCGCCGCCGGAGACGACGTGCTCGACGATCGCGCCCTGCTCGCCGCGGAAGGCGTCGTAGCCGTAGACCTCGTGCAGCACGGCGCGCGGATCGGAGCCGACGAAGTCGCGGCGCGGGGCGGCGGCGAACGCGGGCTCGGGCGCCGGCCCGGTCGCAGCCGGCGCCGGGGTCGCGTAGCCGCGCGACGGCTCGACGTAGGGGGGCTCGTCGAACTCGGGCGGAGGTGCGAGCTCGTCGGGGTCCCACACGAGGTCGGCGTACGGGTCGCCCTGCGGAATGCTCATCGGATCCAGGGTAGCCGCGGGTGCCGACGCCCCGGTCCGGGTGCCTCGCCCGCTGGGGAGACCTCGGCGCCTCGTCCGCCCGGGGAGGAGCCGGCGCCCGATATCCTCGGCCCTATGCAATGCCGTTGACCCGCCTCCGCTCCCGTCACCCCGGCGCCACCGCGCCGGCTCGATCGCGCGCCGCTCTGCCGGGCGCGCGGGTCGAGGCATCCGAAAGGCATCGCATGTTCTCTCTTCCTCTACAGGGCAAGACCGCTCTCGTCACCGGTGTCTCTCGCCGCCGCGGGATCGGCTTCGCCGTCGCGTCACGGCTCGCGGGCCTCGGCGCGAACGTCTTCATCCATCACTTCCGGCCCCACGACACCGCCCTCCCGTGGGGCGGCGATGACCTCGACGCCGTCCGTGCCGAGCTGCGCGCTGCGCTCACCCCCGGCGCCTCGTTCGGCGATGCGGAGACCGACCTGCGCGACGCCGACGCGATCCCCGTCCTGATCGAGCAGGCGCAAGGGCTCAGCGGCGCGCTCGACATCCTGGTGTGCAACCACGCGCAGAGCGGCGGCGACGGTTCGATCCTCGACATGACGGCCGAGCGCCTCGACGCGTTCTGGTCCGCCAACGCGCGCTCGTCGCTGCTGCTGACGCAGGCGTTCGCCGCACTCCACCGCCCGGACGCCCCCGGGGCGCGACCGGGCGAGCGGCCCGGACGCGTCGAGCCCTTCGCCGAGCCCGTCGGACGCGTCTTCTGGATGACCTCCGGCCAGATCCACGGCCCGATGCGCGGCGAGGTCGCCTACGCGACGAGCAAGGCGGCGCTCGCGGGTGTCACGAGGACGGTCGCCGCGGAGCTGCTCGACCTCGGCATCATCCTCAACACGATCGATCCCGGCCCGGTCAACACCGGCTACCTCGATCCCGAGACGACGGACCGCCCCCTCGAGGAGATCCAGGAGTGGATCCGCACCACTCCGTTCGGGCGCGTCGGAGTCCCCGACGACCCCGCCCGCCTGATCGCGTGGCTCTCCACCCCCGAGGGCGCGTGGGTGGTGGGCCAGGTGCTGAGCTCCGACGGCGGCTTCGCCTTGGGCTGAGCCCCGGCGCCCGTGCTCATGGCTCACCTGTCACGAAGTGCAGGTCGACCCGGCACTTCGTGACAGGCGAGCAGCGGGCCCGGGGCTCGGGGGGAGGCGGGCCGGAGCCTCCGCCTACAGCCGCACGACCTCGGTGATCCGCACGACGGCGGAGCCCTCCTCCTCGGACGCTGCGAGGTCGACCACCCCGCGGATGCGCCAGTCGTGGTGGCCCTCGGGGTCGTCGATCGTCTGCTCGATTCTCCAGACACCGGATGCCGCGGCATCCGTCTCATCGATCGTCACCAGTCTGGGCGACCGGGCCGGTCCGCCCGTGAGGATCTCGTCGTGCTCGTCGAAGTAGCGATCGAGCGCGGCGGGCCAGTCGACGTCGGGGTCGAGCTCGACGAGCGCATCGTCGCGCTGCAGCGCCGCGAGCTGCACGCGGCGGAAGAGCTCGTTGCGCACGAGCACCAGGAACGCGCGACGGTTGGTGAGCACCGACGGGGGTGCGGGCGGCACGACCGGGGTGGTCGGGTCCTCGTGGGGGTTGACCAGGGCCTCCCACTCGTCGACGAGGCTCGAGTCCACCTGGCGCACGAGCTCGCCGAGCCACGCGACGAGGTCGTGCAGCGACTCGGTCTGCGCCTCGGCGGGAACCGTCTGCCGAATCGCTCGATATGCGTCGCTGAGGTAGCGCAGCACCAGGCCCTCGCTGCGGGCGAGCTGGTAGTGGTTGATCAGCTCGGCGAAGGACAGCGCGCGCTCGAACATGTCGCGCACGACCGACTTCGGGCTGAGCTCGAAGTCACGGATCCACGGCTGGCTCGAGGCGAAGACCTCGTACGACTGGGCGAGCAGCTCCTCGAGGGGCTTCGGATAGGTGACGTCCTCGAGCAGCTCCATGCGCTCGTCGTATTCGATGCCCTCGCGCTTCATGGCCGCGACGGCCTCGCCGCGCGCGAGGAACTGCTGCTGCGACAGCACCGGACGCGGGTCGTCGAGCGTCGCCTCGATCACGCTGACGACGTCCAGCGCATAGTGTCCGGTTCCGGCGCCGCCCGGCTTCTCCTCGGGGTCGAGCAGCCCGATCGCGGCGAGCGCGAACGGGGACAGCGGCTGGTTCAAGGCGAAGTTCGGCTGGAGGTCGACGGTCAGGCGCACCCCGCCGCCCGGCTGGATCTCGACCACGTCGGCGGCGAGCAGCGTGCGGAAGATCGCGATCGCACGACGGGCGAGCTCGAACTGACGGGCGCGGGGCTCGTGGTTGTCGCGCACGAGCGAACGGACGTTCTCGAACACGTTCCCGCCGCGCGCGATGACGTTGATGAGCATCGCGGCCGTGAGCTGCAGCTGCGGCACGAGCGGTTCGGGCTCGGCCTCGACGAGCCGGTCGAACGTCGCCTCGCTCCAGTTGACGAAGCCCTGCGGCGCCTTCTTGCGCACGACCTTGCGCAGCTTCTTCGGGTCGTCGCCCGCCTTGGCCAGCGCCGACGTGTTCTCGATCTCGTGGTCGGGCGCCATCACGACGACGGTCCCGGCGGTGTCGAATCCGGCGCGGCCGGCGCGGCCGGCGATCTGGTGGAATTCGCGGGCGCTGAGCTGCCGCATCCGCTGTCCGTCGTACTTGGCGAGTGCCGTCACGAGCACGGTGCGGATCGGCACGTTGATCCCGACGCCCAGGGTGTCGGTGCCGCAGATCACGCGGAGCAGGCCACGCTGTGCGAGCGTCTCGACCAGGCGCCGGTAGCGCGGCAGCATCCCGGCGTGGTGCACGCCGATGCCGGCGCGCACATAGCGCGACAGCGTGCGCCCGAACGCGGTCGTGAAGCGGAAGCCCCCGATCGCCTCGGCGATCTCATCCCGCTGCTCACGGGACACCACGCGGATCGACGACAGCGCCTGCGCCCGCTCCATCGCCGCGGCCTGCGAGAAATGCACGATGTACACCGGCGCCTGCCCGGTCTGCAGCAGCTCGTCGACCGTCTCGTGCACGGGTGTGCGCGCATACGAGAAGTGCAGCGGCACCGGTCGCTCGACGCCGGTGATCCGCGCCGTCGGACGGCCGGTCCGGCGCGAGAGGTCGTCGGCGATCGCCGTGACATCGCCCAACGTCGCCGACATCAACACGAACTGCGCGCGCGGCAGGAGCAGCAGCGGCACCTGCCACGCCCAGCCGCGGTCGGGGTCGCCGTAGTAGTGGAACTCGTCCATCACGACCTGGTCGACCGGGGCGTCTGCTCCGCGCCGCAGCGCGAGATTCGCCAGGATCTCGGCGGTGCAGCAGATGATCGGAGCGTCGGCGTTCACCGACGAGTCGCCCGTCACCATGCCGACATTGGCCGCGCCGAAGATGTCGACGAGTGCGAAGAACTTCTCGCTCACAAGCGCTTTGATGGGTGCCGTGTAGTAGGTGCGGCCGCCGCGCGCGAGGGCGGCGGCGTGCGCGGCGACGGCGACGAGCGACTTGCCCGTGCCGGTCGGCGTCGACAGGATCACGTTCGATCCCGAGACGATCTCGATCGCCGCCTCGTCCTGCGCGGGGTACAGCGTCAGACCGCGATCGGCCGCCCACTCGACGAACCCGAGATAGACGTCGTCGTCGTCGGCGCCGCGCGGCACGGCGTCGAGCAGCGAGAGGGGCATTCCCCGAGTCTGCCAGGTCGCGCCGCCGGGCTCGGGAGGAGAGCGGATGCCGTAGCCCTCGGCATCCGCTCCCGAGATGCTCGGCTATTCGGGGAAGACCCAGTACAACGCCGACGCGACGATCTCGCCGTACGCCTGCTGTCCCGCGCTGTTCGGGTGCAGGCTGCGCGCGAAGACGGGCTCCCCCCGGACGAAGCCGCTGATCCACCGGTCGCCGGTGCCGCACAGGCCGTGTGCGTACATTCCCTCCGCCACCTCGACGAAGCCGACGTTCGAGTCCCCTGCCGGGGGCATGTCGTACACCGTCTCCTGGATCTTGAGGATCAGCTCGATAAGAGCGGCGTTCGCGGCGGCCGCCTGCGCCGCAGTGACCTTGACCGGCGTCCCGTCGTAGTTGCCGATGCTGCACGTGCCGGTGAACTCCCCGAACAGAACCGGATAGTCGGCGAACGCGATCAGTGCCTGCGGCGCGGCTGCGCGCACCGCCTGATGCACGGCGTCGAGCTTCGGTCCGAGGTTCGCGATGGCCAGCATCATCTGACCGCCGGCGGCCTGGCAAGCCGCCGGCGTGCCGGCGTTGCTGCAGGCGAGGAGCACCTGCTGCCAGCCGACGTCGTTGGCCCCGACCGTGATCGTGACGAGGCGGGTGTCGGCGCCGAGTGCTCCAGCGGCGTCCAGCAGGGCGACCTGTTGCAGCACGCCCTCCGTCGTGGCGCCGGCGCAGGCGGCCGACACGACCGGCACGCCCAGCTGCGCGGCGACGACCTCGGGGTATGCCTTCTTCGAGCGGAGGCATGTGGGGTCGCTGTAGGGCTTGTTGCCGGTACCCGCAGCGATCGAGTCGCCCAGGGCGACGTAGGGTGCGCCGTCGGGGGCCGCGAGCGCCGCCGGCGAGGCGCCGAACAGCGCGGCGGCGCTGAGGGCGAGTGCCGCGAGCGCGGCGAGAGACCGTCGTTTCATGATTCCCCTTTGAATCGTCGGAACGGATCGAGCGATTCCCCCAAGGAACTGCCCGCGCAGTGCGGACGAGGCTGACGATAGACCTGCGGCACGTCCCGCGCCAGGGGTCTGGTGCGCGCTGGCGGAACACCCGCTCCGGCGCCTACGTTGAGACAGACGACGAAAGGATGCCGATGCCCGCCTCCACTGACGAGATCACCGTTGTCCGCAACGACGAAGACTCCCGCTACGAAGTCCACGTCGGCGATGTTCTCGCGGGATTCACGCAGTTCCGCGTGGACCGCCGGGGCCGCTACCTCTACCCGCACACCGAGGTCGACCCCGCGTTCCGCGGTCGCGGGCTCGCGCAGGCGGTCGTCGCCGCGGCGATGACGGACTCCGCTGCACGCGGTGAGACGGTGGTGCCCCACTGCCCCGTCGTCGCGAAGTACCTGCACGAGAACGACGTCCCCGGTCTGAAGATCGAGTGGCCCTCGCAGCCGCACCCGGAATGACCCGCAGGCCATGACGAGGCTCGACGCCGACGAAGCGGTGACCACTGCCGTCGGTCAGGCACAGGAACCGGCATCCGGCGGCGACGGACCACGGGCCCTGCTGCTCGAGGCCCGCGAGGTGCCGCTGGGCGGGGTGCGGGCGATGTCCGTGCGGCGGGCGCTTCCGCAGCGCGACCTGCCCCTCGTCGGAGCATGGTGCTTCCTCGATCGCTTCGGTCCGCAGGTGACGCGCATGCGCGTCGAACCGCACCCGCACATCGGGCTGCAGACGGTGACGTGGCCGTTCCAGGGCGACGTGCGCCACCGCGACTCGATCGGCAGCGACGTGATGGTGCGCCGCGGCGCGCTCAACCTCATGACGAGCGGTGCAGGGATCTCGCACTCCGAGTATTCGAAGGGGGAGGATGCCGCCCCGCTGGATGCCTTGCAGCTCTGGGTCGCGCTCCCCGAGTCCCGCCGCCACGGCGCACCGGCGTTCGAGCAGCACAGCGTCCTCCCCGAGGTCGTCCTCGCCGCCGAGTCCGGCGCCGACGGTGCGGCCGCCGTCGTGCTTGGCGAGTTCGCCGGCGTGGCGTCGCCCGCGACGACCTACACCCCGATCGTCGGCGCCGAGGTGCGCGTGCCGCCGGGATCGCGCCTGCGCCTGCCGCTCAGGCCGGATTGGGAGCATGCACTCGTCGGCGTCGAGGGCGACCTCGCCGTGCACACCGAGACGGAGGGCGACGTCGGCCTCGACGACGCGCACCTGCTGTACCTCGGACTCCGTCGCGACCACGTCGACGTGTCGAGCGCGGGCGGTGCCACACTGTTCCTCCTCGGCGGTGAGCCGTTCGAGGACGACATCGTCATGTGGTGGAACTTCGTCGGCCGCACGCACGAGGAGATCGTCGAGGCCCGCGAGGCATGGGAGGCGGGCGGCGAGCGCTTCGGGCACGTCGTGGACCACGGCGACGAGCGCATCCCGGCCCCGCCGCTGCCCGCGGTGCGACTGACCCGACGGCGCCGTCGGGTCTGACCGCCGGGCGGGGGCCGGGCCGGCGGACAGTACGCTGGGCAGGTGGCCGCCGACACCCGACTCTCGACGAGCGTTCTGCTCACCTGCGCCGCCATCGGCGTCGCGACAGGCGTCCTCGGCGGCATCGCCGGGTGGATCACCATCCCCGTCCTGGCGGCCCTGCCGATCGTCTACGGCTTCGTGCTCGGCGTGCACGTCCTTCCCGGCATCATCGCCCAGGAGGCGCTGCGCCTGCCGTGGGTCGCGCTGATCACGCACGGCGTGGCGGCGCTCGTCGGCATCGCGATCGCCCCGATCTACGCCGGGCAGTACATCGGCACCGCGATCCTCTTCGGCGGCATCCAAGAGCTCGTCGCAGCGCTCGTGCGCTATCGCTCGTGGGCGCCGTGGCGCTTCTTCGTCTCGGCCCTCGTGATCGGCGTCGTGGTCGCGCTCGCGGTCTTCTTCGCCGCCCACCTCGGCGCGATGCCGCTGTGGGCGCAGATCCTGTACCTCGTGCTGTCGGTGCTCGGGCCCGTCGGCTGGACCGCCGTCGGCCTGGGCGTCGGGCGCGCGCTGCGCCGAGCGGGCGTGGCGCGACCTCGCACGCGCTGAGCGACCGGCACGCACTCGGTTAGGGTCGGCTAAGTTAGGAGACACTTAGTCCACTTCTCCAGGAAGCCCCGTGACCGCACCACAGCGCGACCCTTCCGCCGCGCTCGCGGCGGGTTCCGGCGTCCCCCTCGTGCGGGTCCGCGATCTCGCGGTGACGTATGACGGTGAGAAGTCGGCGGTGCCGGCATCCGTCACCTTCGACATCACCGCCGGGGAGGTCGTGCTCCTGCTCGGCCCCAGCGGTTCGGGCAAGTCCACACTCACGCTCGCGCTCAACGGGCTGATCCCCCACGCCGTGCCTGCCGACATCGGCGGATCGATCGAGGTCGCCGGCCTCGACACCGCGGCGACGCCCGTCGCCGAACTGAGTACGCACGTCGCGATGGTGTTCCAGGACCCCGACGCGCAGCTGGTGACCGGCACGCTCCTCGACGAGGTGGCCTTCGGCCCGGAGAATCTGCGGATGCCGGTGGCCGACGTCCTCGCCCGGGCCGAGGCCGCGCTGCGCCGCGTCGGGCTGTGGGAGCGACGCGGCGACAACCCCGACCTGCTCTCGGGCGGAGGTCGGCAACGACTGGCGATCGCCTGCGCGCTGGCGATGGGCTCGCCGCTGCTCGTGCTCGATGAGCCGACCGCCAACCTCGACCCGCAGGGCATCGAGGAGGTCTACACTACCCTCGCCGACCTCGTCGCCGCCGGGGACCGCGCGATCCTGCTGGTGGAGCACAACCTCGACGCCGCCGTCGGCTTCGTCGACCGCGTGGTCGTCCTCGATCTCGACGGACGGGTCGCGGCGGACGGGAGTGTCGATGATGTGCTGCGCGGGCGCGCCGAGGAGCTGCACGCGATGGGCGTGTGGCTGCCCGTGTCGGCGCTCGCGGCGCTGAGGCTGCGCCGGGCGGGCTACGCGCTCGACCCCTTGCCGCTGACGCCCGAAGAACTGCGGGCGGGCCTCGATGCCGCCGATGCACCTGACTCCGCGGACCCGGATGCCCTGGACCCCGCCGACGCCCCGGCTGCCGCCGCGCGTAACGTTCGCAGGACCGACCCCGCCGACAGGGCTGATCCGCGGCGAAACGCCCCCGATCCGCACACCGGTCCTGCGAACGCTACGACGGACCCCTCCGCCTCCACCCCGCTCATCTCGGTGCGCGGCCTCACCCTCCGCCGCGGGCGCACCGAGGTGCTGCACGGGATCGACCTCGACATCGCGGCGGGCGAGTTCGTCGCGGTCGTCGGCGCGAACGGGGCCGGCAAGACGAGCCTGATCCAGGCGCTCGCGGGCGTGGTCCCGCCCCCGAAAGGGACGGTGCGCGTCGGCGGCGTCGACGTGGGCCGAGCCGACGCGCGCACCCTGTCGGCCCGCATCGGATTCGTGTTCCAGAACCCCGAGCACCAGTTCATCGCGCACACCGTCTTCGACGAGGTCGCACATGGTCTGCGCCGCCAGCACCTCGCCGACGACGACGTGCGCCGCCGCACGATGGAGCTGCTCGTGCGCTTCGGACTCGAGGGCAAGGCCGACACGCACCCGTTCCTGCTGTCGGGCGGTCAGAAGCGGCGCCTGTCGGTGGGCACGGCCCTCGTCGCCGGCGCGCCCGTCCTCGTGCTCGACGAACCGACGTTCGGACAGGATCGTGCCCGCGCCGACGAACTGCTCGCGCTGCTCCGCGAGCTCAACGTCGAGGGCACGACGATCGTCGTCGTGACCCACGACATGCAGCTCGTGACGGAGTACGCCCACCGCACTGTGGTCCTCGCCGACGGACGCGTGCGTGCCGCGGGCCCCACCGCCGACGTGTTCGCCGACGCCGAGCTGATCGAGGGCGCGGGGCTTCGCCTGCCGCCGCTGCAGCGAGCGCTGCTCGGACTGGAGCGGCATCCCGAACTCACCGGCCTCGCCCGCCTCGCCGACCTTCCCGCAGCGAGGGGAGGCGCGGCATGAGCGCGACCGGCCCCCTCTCGGCCACGCAGTCGCTTCGCGACCGCGTCGACCCGTACGCGGAGCGCCCCACCGCCTCGCCCGCGCGGTTCCTGTACGGCCTCAACCCCCTGGCGAAGATCGCCGCGCCGCTGCCAGCGATGGTGCTGCTGGTGTTCGTGCGGGATGCCGCGACCCCGCTCGCCTTCCTCGCTCTCAGCTACGCGATCCTGCTGATCGGCGTGACGTTCAGCGGACGCCTCGCGGCCATCCTCGTGGCGCTGCCCGCGGCCGCGGCGGTCGTCGGCCTCGGCTTCTCGGTGTGGGCGGATGCCGCGCGGGTCGACCAGTCCGTCGTCATCTGGCAGATCGGGTCATGGACCCTGTACGGCGGAGCGCTCGAGGTCGGCCTCGCGACCGGCCTGCGCATCGCGGCGATCGTGGCGCTGACCCTTCCCGTCGGGCTGTCGACGACCGGTCCCGACTTCGTGCGGGCCTCGGTGCAGCAGCTGCGCGTGCCGTACCGCATCGGCTACACGGCCCTCGCGGCGTTCCGGTTCGTGCCGCGGTTCGGATACGAGCTCGACGTCATCCGGCAGGCGCACCGCGTGCGCGGCGCCCACGGCGGCCGGGGGCCGTTCGCCGCGATCGCCCGGTGGTTCGGGTACATCGTGCCGCTCATGGCCGGCGCCATCCGGCACGCCGAGCGAGTCGCTCTGGCGATGGACGCGCGCGCATTCGGCGCGCACCCCGACCGCACCGAGCGTCACCTGGTGCCGTTTCGCACCCGCGACGTCGTGTTCGTCGTGCTCTTCTGGGCGGTCTCGGCGGCCCTGTTCTGGGCCCTGTTCCCCTGGGGCCTCGCCTAGCGCCGAGCCCGGGCATCCCATCCCTGACCGGCTCACCTGTCACGAAGTGCCGAGCGAAGCAGCACTTCGGGACAGGTGAGCATCCGGGAGTGCAGCCCGGACCAGCCGGGACGACCCAGGCACCGCCGGCCGGCGCGCGCGACGAACCGCAGCTCGCTCGCGCTGTCGTTCCCTGCACTCGCTCTCGTGGTGATCGATGGCATGTGCAGCAAGCGGCAGCGCGAACGGTGAGACGACGGATGCCGCGGCCCGATCCCTCACAAGGAGGGCGGGCCGCGGCATCCGGAACCGCGTCGTCGTCAGTGTGCGGTCAGCGCTTGCCGACGATCTGGCGCGACACGAGGTCGCGCATGATCTCGTTCGTGCCGCCGTAGATGCGGTGCACGCGGGCGTCGAGGAACGCGCGGGCGATCGGGTACTCGGTGATGTAGCCGTACCCTCCGTGCAGCTGCACGCCGATGTCGAGCAGCTCCCACTCGCGGTCCGTCGACCAGAACTTGACCTTCGCGGCCTCCTCGGCCGTGAGCTTCTGGTCCTTGTAGAGCATCATCGCGCGGTCGTTGTACGCCCACATCACGTCGACGGTCGTCGCCATGTCGGCGAGCTTGAAGCGCGTGTTCTGGAAGTCGGCGATCGGCTGGCCGAAGGCCTCGCGGCTGAGCACGTACTCGCGCGTCCAGTTGAAGGCGGCCTCGCCGGCAGCAGCGGCCGCGACGCCGATCGACAGGCGCTCGAGGGGCAGGTTCATCATGAGCTGGATGAAGCCGAGGCCCTCCTTGCCCCCGATGAGGTTGGCTTCGGGCACGAACACGTCGCTGAACGAGAGCTCGGCGGTGTCCCAGCCGTGGAAGCCCATCTTCTCGAGCTTCTTGCTGTGGTCGAAGCCCTCCATGCCGTCCTCGAGGATGAGGAGGCTGAACGCGTCGGGACGGTTACCCTCGCCGGTCTTGACGAACGTCACGACGATGTCGGCCGTCTTGCCCGACGAGATGAACGTCTTGGCGCCGTTGACGATGTAGCCGCCGTCGACCTTCTTGGCGGTGGTCTTGATGCCGCGCAGGTCGCTGCCCGCGCCGGGCTCGGTCATCGCGAGGGCGCCGAGGATCTCGCCGGTCGCCATGCCGGGGAGCCACTTCTCCTTCTGCTCCTGGGTGCCCATGTGCACGATGTAGGGGATCGCGAGGTCGTCCTGGATGCCCAGCGCACCGGCGAGCGACCCGAGGCCCGCGCCGATCGTCTCCTCGAGCACGATCGAGCGGAAGCGGAAGTCCTGCAGCATGCCCGCACCGCCGAACTCCTCGGGAACGGACAGACCGATGATGCCGGACTGGCCCGCGGCGAGCATGGTCTCGCGGTCGATCTCGCCCGCGGCGTCCCACTGCTTGCGCTTCTCGTCGGACGCGTAGCGCTTGATGAACTCCTTGACGACGTCGCGGAACGCGTCGTGGTCCTCGTCGTAGATGTTGCGCTCCATATGTGCGCCTTCCTCTCGTCTTCGAGCATGTCGTCGGCGCGCGGTCGTGCCGCTCGCCCGTGGCTCGACTCGATCATAAAGGTCATGCGCGGTGAGATCGGGCCGCCTGTGAGATCGCGTCCTAAGGATCGTGAAACTGGGTACCGCTGTTTGTGGGATGCCTCAAACCGGCCCGGACCGGCCGTTTCAGCGTGCACGCGACCGGGCTCGAACGCGATTCAGCCGACGTAGCCGGGGGCCGGGTCGAGCCCGAAGAACTCTTCGAGCGACGTCCATCCGCCGTCGTGGTACGCCCGCGAGAGCTCAGGGCCGATGTACCGCAGGTGCCACGGCTCCGGTGAGTATCCGGTGACGCCGGTCGCGCCCGCGACGTAGCGCACGATCCAGCCGTGCTCCCACGCGTGGTCGACGATCCAGGCACCCTGCGCCGTCGCCGCCAGATCGTCGAGCGTGCCACAGCCGCCCGCACAGGCGACGACGTCGCCGGCGAGGCCCGACTGGTGCTCGCTGTGCCCCGGCCGCGCGCTCACCAGATCTGCGCCGTCCTGGCCCCGCTGATCGACCTGGCGACCGTAGCTTCCCTGCTGCGTCGAGTACGAGCGGAAGCCGCTCTCGAGCGCGATCTCGCCGACGCCGGCTTCGCGTGCTGCAGTGACCATGGCGGCGAGAGCGGACGCCGCGTCCGACCGCAGCGCGCCGCCTTCGATGCTCCGCACACCGTCGGGCATGACGAGCCCGGTCGGGCGATAGTCGACCGGGGAGTACGGACGCGCCTTGTTCACGACGACCCACACGCGCGTCGGATCGCCGAGGTCGACGCACCGCGCCCGTCCCTCGGCGACCGCCGAGCGGAACGCCTCGGCGCCGCCCGCCGCCGTGATCGCGGCGGCGTCGTCGTGTGCCTCGAGGGCGCTCATGACCTCGGGCACGCCGCAGATGTCGGCGGCGACCTGCATCTGCTTCACGACGGGCACCGGAAGCGACGTCACGGACTGCGGCGCGTCGGAGAGCAGCTGCGCCTGGGCTGCGACACCCGGCGTGCCGCCCGAGACGAGCGCCGTCACAGCTGCGGTCGACCCAAGCAGCAGGGCGCCGCCCACCGCGATGAGCAGCGCGACCCCGCTGCGCGCGAACCGCGGACGGACATGCCGCGGCGGGGGAGCCTCGGCGTCGTCGGCGGTCAGCAGCCGCTCGGCCCGCGCCGCTCGCCGAGCGCTCTCCCGCACCATCGGCTCGGTCCGCCGACTGCGGCGGAGCGGCCCGGGCTGAGCCGTGACGCGCGAGGGCGACGCCGCGCGCGTGGCCGGCGCGGCATGCTGGGCGACCGCCGCGCGGAACTCGGCGGGCAAGAGGAAGGGGCTGGCTTCCGGCGCGGGCGCGACGGGCGGCGCGTACTCGTCGTCGGGAGGGACGGATCCCGCGAGTCCGTCGGACGCCGTCCGGCGGGCGCGCCGAGCAGCCTCTTCGCGCTGCTCTCTGGCGGCACGACGAGAAACCGGGGAGTCGGACGAACCGGGCGCCGTCACCATGCCATTCTCACCCGAGTCGGCGCCCGGCAGGGGGAGGCGCGAGTGCGATCGTGCGGTGTTCGATCACGCAGTGCGCGCTGTTGACATACTCTCGAACATCTGTTCCCATTGAGGCATGAGGTGGCAGGGTCAGGAACTGGGAATAGCGGATGCCGCGGCCCTGCCCGGCCTCGAGCACCTGAAAGGCCTCGTCCAATCGGTGACCACACCCGAGTTCGCCGGGGTGACGTTCCACGAGGTGCTCTGCAAGACCGCGCTCAACCACGTTCCCGGCGCGTCGGCGATGCCGTTCGACTGGACGGTCAACCCCTACCGCGGCTGCAGTCATGCGTGTGTGTACTGCCTGGATCCGTCCACGATGATCCTGATGGCAGACGGCCGAAGCAAAGCGCTGCGCGACGTCGCGGTCGGCGACATGGTCGTCGGGACCGAGCGAGAAGGCTCGTACCGGCGATACACCGCCGCGACCGTCTCTGCGAAGTGGTCCACACGGAAGCGCGCTCACCGCGTGCGGCTCGCGGACGGCACCGAGCTGATCGCGAGCGCCGACCACCGATTCCTGACGGAGCGCGGCTGGAAGTATGTGCGGCCCGCGCCGAGCGGCTCGCCTCAGCGGCCGTTCCTGACGACGAACAACAAGCTGCTGGGTTTCGGCATAGGCCCGACGGCCATCGACCACGCCGAGTCCCCGGCGTATCGCACGGGCTATCTGACCGGGATGATCCGCGGCGATGCCATGATGCTCAAGCGCGAGTATCCGCGGGCCAACGGGCGCGGAACGTATATCGCCCACCGATTCCGATTGGCACTCGCCGACACGGAGGCTCTGGACCGATCGCGCCGCTACCTCGCGGTGAGCGGCGTGAAGACGAATACCCGCGTCTTCGCCGAAGCCACCGCGAACCGTCGAGCGATGGACGCGATCTTCACGTCGCGCGCCGCTGACTATGAGGCCATCACGTCTCTGGTGTCGTGGCCGCAAGACCCGTCGCCGGACTGGCACCGCGGCTTCCTGGCGGGCGTCTTCGATGCGGAGGGGAGTTGCAGCCGGGGGATTCTGCGCATCTCGAACAAGGATCCCCAGATGATAGCGGCGATCCACAACGCGCTGGTCGCCTACGACTTCGACGTCGCGATCGAGCCCATCCGACCGAACGGCGTCACGTCCGTGCGGCTCCGCGGCGGCCTCGCCGAGCGCCGGCGATTCTTCGAACTCGTCCAGCCGGCGATCACGCGAAAGCTCGCCCTTCTCGGGGCTGCCGTGAAGTCGGATGCCCCACTGCGGATCGTGTCGATCGAGGACGTAGGCGAGACGATCGACATGGTCGACATCACGACGTCGACCGGGGACTTCATCGCCAACGGCGTCGTGAGCCACAACTGCTTCGCTCGCGGCACGCACGAGTACCTCGAGCTTGACGCAGGCCGCGACTTCGACAGTCAGGTCATCGTCAAGATCAACGTCGCCGAGGTGCTCGAGAGGGAGCTGCGCCGCGGCTCGTGGGCGCATGAGCCGGTGATGCTCGGCACCAACACCGACCCGTACCAGCGCGCCGAAGGCCGCTACAAGCTGATGCCCGGCATCGTGAGCGCGCTGACCGAGTCGGGCACCCCGTTCTCGATCCTCACAAAAGGCACGCTCCTGCGCCGTGACCTGCCCTTGCTGCGCGAGGCCGCGGCATCCGTCCGGGTATCGATCGCCATGTCGATCGCGATCTTCGACGAAGCCCTCCAGCACCTCATCGAGCCGGGCACGCCGACCGCTGCCGCGCGACTCGAGACCGTGCGCGCCGCGACCGAGACGGGCTTCCACGTGACGGTCTTCCTGATGCCGATCATCCCGCACCTCACCGACTCGATCGCGGCGATCGACGACGCCCTCACCCGCATCAAAGCGGCCGGAGCGACGCGCGTGGTCTACGGCGCGCTCCACCTGAGGCCGGGCGCGAAGCAGTGGTTCATGCAGTGGCTGGAGCAGCAGCATCCCGAACTCGTGTCGTCGTATCTCGGGCTGTACCCGGGCGCGTCCGCCAATGCTCCGAAGGCGTATCGCGCCTGGCTCGCGAAGCGCGTGCGCCCCCTGCTGCGGGTGCACGGGCTCGACGGTCGCGCCGAGGACGACCACCCGCGGGGCACCCCCGTCTCCGGGCTCGCCGCACGCGCCGACGCCCGGGCGTCGGGGATCATCACGACCTCACGCGGGCGGGCATCTGCGGCGGCCGTCGCCGAGCCGCGACTGTTCTAGGGACGTTAAATCTGGGCCGCGGCCTCCGCCTGGGCAGGCACCGCCACGGGCGCCGGCATCGGGTCGGCGACGAACTTCAGCACGGCGTCGAGGAACATGTCAGATTCGAGGATGCGGTTGTGGCCGAGACCGCGCGTCTCGATGACCTCGGCTGCGGGGTTGGCGCCGGCGATCCGCGAGAGCTCGCCGAACGGCACGACGCGGTCGCCCTCGTCGTGGAGGGCGAGCATCCGCACTCCACGGGGCAGAGGTCGGCGCACCGGGGACAGCCGCGCGAACGGGTCGCGCTCCCCCGGGAAGTAGTGTTCGGCGAACCGCGCGCGCAGTGCGGCGGCGGTGCGGTCGTCGAAGCGCAGCATCGCCTGGAACTGCCGCAGCAACAGGTCGGCATCCGCCGGGGCCGCCACGGTCACCACCCGGTCGACAGTCAGCCCATCGGCGGCGGCCACGAGCGTGGCCAGACCGCCGAACGAGTGGCCGACGACGCTGTGCAGCCGGCCGAAGCGACGCTGGATCGCCTCGAGGATGTCGAGCCAGTCGATCAGGTAGCTTCCGCGCGCGACCGTGTCGCCGTGCGCCGGAGCATCGAACGCCACGACGCGGTACCCCTCGGCGACGAGGTCGCGCACCAGCACGGCGAACTGGCTCGCCCTGCCGTCCCAGCCATGGGCGAGCACCACGACGTCGTCGCCGACGCCCCACTCGTACACCACCACGTCCACTCCGCGCCGCGTG
Organism: Microbacterium gallinarum; assembly: GCF_014837165.1. Lineage (GTDB taxonomy): Bacteria > Actinomycetota > Actinomycetes > Actinomycetales > Microbacteriaceae > Microbacterium > Microbacterium gallinarum. The sequence continues at coordinate 1,293,561 of NZ_JACSPM010000001.1, read as the reverse complement.
AGTCCCGGGATACGGACGGTCGATCGACGGGCGGCCCACATGGTGTCCTGCGCACCAGCGCCGACCGGGCGGGCGCGGGCGATGCGAGCGAAGAAGGGCAGCGCGACGGCCGCGCCGAGTTCGGGCGTGAGAGCGCCGGCCGTGCGCACAACAGCGCCGGCCGCGGAGAGTGCCAGATTCACGATTGCTCCGATCGAAGGAGGAGATATACGAACGGTCGTACGTATGAATACGAACGATCGTACGGTAACCTGGGGATATGGCGCAAGAGCAACGTGACGGACGACGAGTGCGGGGCGACGAGTCGCGGCGCGTCATCCTCGCGCACGCGATCGACACCGCATCGGTCGAGGGGCTCGAAGGTCTCACCATCGGACGACTCGCGGATGCCGCGGGCCACAGCAAGAGCGGGGTCGCGACGCTCTTCGGCTCGAAGGAGCAGCTGCAGCTCGCCACGGTCGCCGCCGCGCGAGAGATCTTCATCGAACGCGTCGTGACGCCGGCACGTGCCGAGTCCGCGCACGGACTGACGCGGGTCTGCGCGCTCATCCGGGCGTGGCTGGCCTACTCGGACGATCGCGTGTTCCGCGGCGGCTGCTTCTTCGCGGCGACCTCGGTCGAGTACGACGCCAAGCCGGGGCCGATCCGGGACGCGGTCGTCGCCGCGTCGATGGAGTGGGAGGACTACCTCGCACTCTCGATCCAGCGCGCGATGGATGCGGGCGAACTGCCCGGGCTCGACGACGCACGGCAGCTCACTTTCGAGGCGGTCTCATTCCTCGAGGCAGCCAACACGCGTTCACTGCTGCACGGCAGCACCGAGCCCTACGACCGTGCCGCAACCGCTCTGCGCACGCGCCTGCTCGCGCTGGACGGCGACCCCGAGGTGATCGCGCAGATCGGGCGCGTGCCCGCCGGCGCCTGACCCGCGCCCGAGCAGGCAAAAGGCCCGACCCCGTTGCGGGGATCGGGCCTTTGCGGCAGTGCTGCTACGCGTCGACGTTCGACAGCTGGCGACCGCTCAGCTCTTCGATCAGGTCATCGCCGGGGCGCACCTCATCGAAGGGCGCGTCGATCTCAGCGCGGTCGAGGAGCTCCGTCATGCGGCGACGGCGCTGACGGGTGATCAGCGTGACGACGGTGCCCGAGCGCCCGGCACGGCCGGTGCGGCCCGAGCGGTGCAGGTACGTCTTGTACTCGTCGGGAGCGTCGGCCTGCACCACGAGGTCGATGTCGTCGACATGGATGCCGCGTGCCGCGACGTCCGTGGCGACCAGCACCTGCACCCGGCCCGACGTCAGTCGCTCCAGGTTGCGCGTGCGCTTGGCCTGATTGAGGTCGCCGTGCAGGGCGAGCGCGCGGATGCCCGCGTCGTCGAACTGCTCGGCGAGCATCTCGGCGTACGCGCGCGTCCGGGCGAAGACGAGGGTCTTGCCCTCGCGCTCGACGAGCGACTCGAGGATCTCGGCCTTGTCGCGGTGCTCGATGACCAGCACGCGGTGATCGATGGTGCCGGAGTCCTGATCCTCGCCCGCCACTTCGTAGACGGCAGGCTCGACGAGGAACTCGTCGACCAGCGCCGCGACCTCTCGGTCGAGCGTCGCCGAGAAGAGCAGCTTCTGGCTGCCGTCGGCCGTATGACGCAGGATGCGCTGAACCGGCTCGAGGAAGCCCAGCTCGCACATGTGGTCGGCCTCGTCGAGCACCGCGATGCGGATCTCCGACAGGTCGAGCTTGCCCTGATTCACGAGGTCCTCGATGCGCCCCGGGGTGCCGATGATGATGTCCACGCCCTTCTTGAGCGCACCGACCTGGCGACCCTGCGGCACACCGCCGTAGATCTGCGTGGTGAAGAGGCCGACGCTGCGGGCGATCGGCTGGATCGTGCGGTCGATCTGCAGCGCGAGCTCGCGCGTGGGGGCGAGGATGAGCGCCTTCGGCGCGCGGCCGAACTCACGACGCTGACCCGCCTGCGAGCGCAGGACGCTCTCGACGAGCGGAGCGCCGAACGCGATCGTCTTGCCCGAGCCGGTGCGGCCGCGCGCGAGCACGTCCTTGCCCTCGAGGATCGGCGTGATCGTGGCGGCCTGGATCGGGAACGGCGTCGCCGCACCGAGGTCGGCGAGCGTGCGGACGATGTTGTCGCCGAGACCCAGGTCTGTGAACGTCACATCGGCGACCTCGCCGGCCTGCACGGCCTCGGCCTGCAGGCGCTCGTGCACGACGTCGACGTGCGCTTCGTGCGCGGCCGTGCGGGCGGGCGCATTCCAATCCGACCGAGCCGGACGGGCATCGCGACGCGGACGGTCGTCGTACGAGCGAGCCGGACGGTCGTCACGGCGCGGACGGTCGTCGTAGGCGCGCTTCGGCCGGTCCTCGAACGAACGGGCCGGACGGTCATCGTAGGCGCGCTTCGGCCGGTCCTCGAACGAACGGGCCGGACGGTCGTCGTAGGCGCGCTTCGGCCGGTCCTCGAACGAACGGGCCGGACGGTCGTCACGGCGCGGGCGGTCATCGTACGAGCGGGCCGGACGGTCATCACGGCGCGGACGGTCATCGTACGAGCGAGCCGGACGGTCGTCACGGCGGTACGACGGGCGGGCGTCGCCGAACGAGCGGCGGTCATCGCGGTCGACGCGGTCGAGGTAGGCGGGGCGTCCGCTGCGGTCATCGCGATGCGGACGGTCGTCGTTCGAACGGGGCGGACGGTCCTCGAACGAACGCTTCGGCCGGTCGTCGAACGAACGCTTCGGCCGGTCCTCGAACGAACGCTTCGGCCGGTCGTCGAACGAACGCTTCGGCCGGTCATCGAACGAACGGGCCGGACGGTCGTCGCGGCGAGCGCGGTCGTCACGACCGGCGCCCGAGTGGGTGCGGATGCCGCGTGCCTGGTCGCGGCCCGCGCGCTCCTGGGCAGACCAGCGGCGCTTGGGCGCAGCATCCGTCGACTCCTCGGGGCGATAGCCCCGATGGCTCGGGCTCTTGCTGCCGGGCTTGCCGGCGGAGGCGTCACCCGGGCGACGCTTGCGGTCCTGGAAGCTCGTCTTGGCCCCGTAGCGCGGCTCGAAGTTCTTGGCGGGGCGGCCGCCTGCCGGCTTCTTGCTCTTGGGCATGGTGGTGTCCTTCTGGGTTGTTCCGTGAGAACAGCGCTCCTGAAGATCGCACGCGTGCGATGCCGCTCTGGCGGCGTGGAGTAACCCGGACTGTCGTCGGCCGGGGGCCATTCGATTGATGGTCGTCGAGACGGAATCGTCTCCACCATCGGCCCCTTGGACTCACAAACCCATCCGCGCGCACTGCGCGGTGTCCAGAGCCGACCCGTCGAGAATATCGGACGCGTCTGAGAACTCGCCGGTGGTAAAACCACACACCTTGCAGGTTCTCATGTACAGGGCGTTATCATATGCCCAGCGGTTCATTCGCGATCTGGGGATCAAGTCCGCGTTAGCGCGACGATCTCCGAGGCGTACGGCTTGGGGGGTCGGCGTGTTCGGAGTATCGGCGCACATAGAGAACGTGAGTACGTTGACCCTCCTCGCACCGCCCGAGCGCTCAAGCGCCATACCGACCGCCGGGGTGCTCTCCGCACGGGAGCACCCGCCGCATAGCGCGCACCACTTCAGCCGTGGTGCGATCACCGCGCTCGTCGCCGGCGTGCTCGTCGCCGTGCTCACCACCCGCGATCCGCTGTGGTGGCAGCTGCACTTCTCGCAGCTCGGCACGTTCGACGACTTCTCCGCCCACGTCTTCAACTCCACCGCGATCATCGCCGGCTTCCTGCTCGCCACCTACGGCGTCGTCGTCGTCACCGTCCTCCCCCGGTCCACCCACCGCGTGGTGTCGCGGGCCTTCCGCACGGCGGTGATCTCGGCCGGCCTGCACCTCACGGTCGTCGGCCTCATCCCCCTCACCGTCAGCACCGAGCTGCACGACCTCGCCGCGGCCGGCCTCGGCCTCTCGCTCCTCGCCATCGTGGCGTGGAGCCTCGGCATCCCCGGCTTCACCCGCGTGTTCCGCGTGGCCTCGAGCGGCTGCGTCGCCCTGCTCGCCTCGGGAATGGTCCTGCTCACGTCCGGTGTCATCACCCTCGCCTGCTTCGAGTTCTTCGGGTTCGCGTCGGTCGGCGCGTGGCTGATCGTGCTGCCGCGCGTGCTCGCCGCGTGCACGCACCCCGCCGAGGACTCCCTGTTCACCCAGGCCGCCGCGACGGTGTCCGCCGATCGTGTGGAATGGACGACATGGCAGAATCCGCGGCCCACCCCATCACCGTCGCGATCGAACGCCGGATCGACCCGTCCCGCGCCGTCGAGGCGACCAGCTGGATGCAGGCCGGCACAGATCTCGCGACCGGTTTCGCGGGGTTCCTCGGCTCGGGCTGGGTCAGGGCCGGCGAGGGGAGCGACCTCTGGTACATGCTCTACCGCTTCCGCGACATCCCGACCCTCGAAGCGTGGGAGCAGTCGCCCCAGCGCGAGTGGTGGCTCGACTCGGGCCGCGCATTCGCGAGTGAGGTCCGCGTCGAGCGCCGCACCGGCATCGAGGGCTGGTTCGATGCTTCCTTCGCGACTCACGTCGAGCGCCCTGAATCGGGACAGCGATCGGATGCCGCAGCCGCGACCGGCCCGATCCAGCAGCCGATCCCCGCAGCACCGCCCCGGTGGAAGCAGGCCGTCGCCATCTGGCTCGGCTTCTTCCCCACGAACCTGCTCGCCTCGTGGCTGCTCGGCTTCGTCCCCGGCTTCGGCGACTGGCCTCTCGTCGCACGCGTCCTCCTCGCGACCCTGCTGCTGACGCCGATCATGACCTACCTCGTGCTGCCCTGGGTCACGCGCCTGCTGCGCCCGTGGCTGCACCGCGCCGGCTGACACTCCGCGACCGGCACCGCCTCGCGACATCCCCCGCGCGCGTAGCGACGACGCGGCATCCCGCCGTCCTACACTGACGCCATGACCTCGCCACGTACGGCGGCCGCAGTCGACGGCCCCGGTCCGGTCCCCACTCGGCGCACCGAGTCCGAGGCGGTCTACCTCGCCCTCGGCGCCGGCGGCCTCGGCGCGCTCTACGGCCTCGTCGTGGCGCTCGTCGCCCCCTCGCTCAGCCTCGCGGACGACGATCCGTTCGCGCTCTGGGCGGCCGGCGGGTCAGCGGTCGTCGCCGCGGTCGTCTCGGCCGCCGGATACTGGCGCACGCGCAATCAGCCGGGTCAGGAGTGGCGACGCACCCTGCCCTCGTGGAAGTTCACGGTCAACACGATCTCGGTCGTGATCGTGCACACGGTGCTCGCATTCCTCGCGACGTACGCGCTGTACCGTGTGCTCGCCCTCGGGTTCATCGGGCTGCCGGTCATCGTGTTCTGGGCCGTCGTGCTCATGACGGTCACCCTCGGCCTGACGGCGTACATCGCGTACTTGTCGGTGTCGCGCATGACGACGCAGCGCATGTCGTCGCTGCTCATGGCGTTCATCGTGATCGGAACGCTCACCGCGATGGTGACCACACCGGACCCGCAGTGGTGGATGGTGCACTTCAGCCAGCTCGGAACCTTCGACAACCTGTCGAGCTGGGTCTTCAACGGCACGCTCATCGCCGGCGGACTGCTCGTGACGACGTTCGCGGTCTACATCGCCAACGACATGAGCGCCCTCACCGAAGCGGGCGTTCTCACCCACCCCCACGGGGCGAAGGTCGTGCCGGCGCTGTTCGTCGTGATGGGCGTGATGCTCGCGTGCGTCGGCATCTTCCCCGTCGACGTGAACCTCGCCCTCCACAACCTGTCAGCCTCGGGCATGGCGGCGATGTTCCTGGTGCTGCTCATCAGCGGGCCGATTCTGCTGAGAGGGATGCCGCGCACCTACTTCGTCTCGTCGTGGGCATTCCTCGGGGCGACGCTGCTGTCGGTGATCCTGTTCGTGCCCGCAGTGGGCTACTTCTCGCTGACCGCGTTCGAGATCATCGTGTTCGCGCTGATCTTCGGATGGATCGCCGTCTTCATCCGCTTCCTCGGCGTCGCCGGCCAACGCGACTGATCCCGGCGCCACCCGCACCGGGTGGCGCCCCGGGTCACTCCTCGCGGTGCTGGTCGGCGTCGTCCTCGGAGTGCCCGTCCTCGGAGTGCCCGTCGGCGGGGTGTCCGTCGGCGGGGTGCTCGGCGTTCTCCGTGGTCTCGACCGAATCGGCCTCGGGCTGCCTGCCGTCCTCTACGGGCTCGGCCACCGGCTCGGCGTCGTCGGATGCGGCATCCGATCCGCTCTCGATGTCGGAGTACGCGTCCGCAGCCGGGACCGCCTCGGTGTCGGAGTCCGCGTCCGCAGCCGATTCCTCCTCGGTGTCAGCTGCCGGCCCCCCGGTCTCGCCGACCGGCTCCTCCTCGGCGACAGGCGCGTCGACCTCTGCGCCATCGTCCTCCACGGGCTCGGTCTCGACCACGGGCTCGGTCTCGACCGCGGGCACGGTATCGCCGACGGGCTCGGTCTCGACCGCGGGCTCGGCCTCTGCAGACGTCGCCTCCGCTGCCTCGGACTCCTCGTCAGCGACGGGCTCCTCCGCCACGACCACCGGGGCCGCAGCGCCGACGGCCAGCGCACGCCGCTCGCGGCGCGTCATCGCCGCAGCGCCCGCGGGTGCTCCGACGAGCGCGGGGCTCGCGGCATCCGCTCCGCCCGTCGACGACCCGGTCGACGCGACACTCTCCCCGTCACCGCGACGGCGGGCGAGGCGGCGCTCCTTGGCGCCCTCGACGAGGTTGTAGAGCGTGGGCAGCACGAGCAGCGTGAGCACGGTCGACGACACCAGGCCACCGATCACGACGATGGCGAGCGGCTGCGAGATGAACCCGCCCTGACCCGTGATTCCCATGGCCATGGGGGTCAGCGCGAAGATCGTCGCGAGGGCCGTCATGAGGATCGGCCGCAGACGGCGCGACCCGCCCGCGACCGTCGCATCGTGGGCCGAGAGGCCCTTCTCGCGGTACTGGTTCACGAGGTCGACGAGCACGATGGCGTTCGTCACGACGATGCCGATCAGCATCAGCACACCGATGAGCGAGGCGACGCCGAGCGGCACGCCCGTGATGATCTGGAGCAGGATCGCGCCGGTGGCCGCGAACGGCACCGAGATCAGCAGCAGCAGCGGCTGGCGGAGCGACTTGAACGTCGCGACCATCACGATGTAGACGATCAGGATCGCGGCGAGCAGGGCGAGGCCGAGCTGCGAGAAGGCGTCCTGCTGCTGCGTGACCACGCCCCCGAGCGACGCGTCGGCCGACGCGGGAAGATCGGCGTCCTCGAGCGCGAGCGTCACGCTCGCTGACGCCGTCGCGAGGTCGTCCGTGGACGGCGTCACGGTGACGGTCGCAGTGCGCTGGCCGCGCTGGGTCGTGATCGACGTGGGGCCGACGCTCTCCTCGACGGTCGCGACCTGCTCGAGCGGGATCGGGCCGCGCGCGCTCGGTACCGTGAGCTGCCGCAGCTCCTCGAGCGAGGCGGGGGTCGCCGAGGCCGCGAGGTAGACCGTGAGCGCCGTGTCGTCGATCTCGACGGTGCCGATGCGCTGCGGCTGCATCGTGTTCGACACGAGCGCGCCGACGGCGACCTCCGACAGGCCGAGCTCCGCCGCGGCGTCGCGGTCGACGGTCACGGCGATGTACGGCAGCGACGCGGCGAGGTTGCTCGAGACCTGCCCGACGCCATCCTCGCCCTCGACGGCCGCGACGACGGCGTCCGCCGCCTCGGTGAGCGTCTCGGAGTCGGGCGCCGTGACATCGATCTCGATGTCGTTCGATCCGAAGCCGCCCTGCGCGGTCGAGACGGTGATCTGGCCGGCGTCCTCGAGGTCGGCGACGGCTTCCTGCACCTCCTGGCGCAGCGCGACCTGGTCGACGGCAGGGTCGGTCGTGATCGAGTACGTGATGCCGGTGCCGCCGCCCGCGAACGCGTCGCGCAGCGCCGAGCCGCTCGAGCCGATCGACACCTGCACGGTCTCGATGCCGTCGATGCCGAGGAGCACCTCTTCGACCTCCGCGGCCGCGGCGCTCTCGGCGTCGAGGCTCGGAGCGGGGCCGATGTCCTGCGTCATCGTGAAGGTGTTCTGGCCGGAGTCGCCGAGGAAGTTCGTCTTCATGAACGGCGCGGCCGCCGCTGTGCCCACGAGCACGAGCACGGCGAGGAGCAGCGTCACCCACGAGTGCTTGAGCGTCCAGCGCAGGATCGGCAGGTACGACTTCTGCAGTCGGCTCGGCGGCGCGGCAGGGTCCTCGGGGTCGATCGCCGCGCCCTGCTCGTCGAGGATCGGCTTGCCGGGCTTGAGGAACCAGTACGCCAGCACGGGCACGATCGTCAGGGCGACCAGCAGCGAGGCCGTCATCGCGATCGTCACGGTCAGGGCGAACGGCCGGAACAGCTCGCCGGTGACGTCGCCGACGAACGCGATCGGCACGAACACGGCGACCGTCGTGATGGTCGACGCGGTGATCGCCGCGGCGACCTCGCGCACCGCGCGGCGGATCGCGTCGCCCTTGTCGGCGTCGCCGACGTAGTGGCGCTTGATGTTCTCGATGACGACGATCGAGTCGTCCACAACGCGTCCGATCGCGATCGTGAGGGCGCCGAGCGTCAGGATGTTGAGCGAGTACCCGAACGCCTGGATGCCGACGAAGGTGATGAGCACGCTCGTCGGGATCGAGATCGCCGCGACCAGCGTCGACCGCACCGAGAGCAGGAACACGAAGATCACCAGCACGGCGAAGACGAGGCCGAGCAGGCCCTCCTTCGCGAGCGTGTCGATGGATTCCTGGATGTAGGGGGCCTGATCGAAGACGACCGTGAACTCCGCGCCGCCGAGGGTCTCCTCGAGCTCGGGCAGCACGGCGAGCACGCCACGCGAGACATCGACGGTGTTGGCAGCGGGCAGCTTGGTGACGGCGATCGTCAGCGCCGGCTCGCCGTCCACGCGCGAGATGCTCGTGATCGGATCCTGCTCCTGCGCAACGGCGGCGACTCCGCCGATCGTCGTCACGCCTGCCGCGATCTGCTCTGCGTTCGCCGGCACGAGCGGCAGCGCGGCGATCTCGTCGACCGTGGTGATCTTCGAGCCGGTCTGCACGGTGAGCGTCTCGCCGTCCTCGGTGATCTCGCCGCCGGGGAAGAGCACGCCGTTCTGCTCGAGGGCGTCGCGGATCGCCTGCTGGCTGAAGCCCGCCTCGGCGAGCGCGGCCGCGTCGGGCGTGATGGTGACGCGCTCGCCCACGCCGCCCACGACCTGGGCGGCGTTGACGCCGGCGACGTCTTCGAGCTCGGGCACGATCGACGCCTCGAGCTGGGCCTGGATCGACTCGGCGTCGTCGAACCCGCTCACCGCGAGGGCGATCACCGGGAAGTCGTCGATGCTCGCGCTCAGCACATTCGGCTCGACGCCCTCGGGCAGCTGGCCCTTGATGCGGTTGATCGCCTGCGTCATCTTCTGCTCGGCGGTCGCAAGGTCGGTGCCGTACGAGAACGACGCCTGGATCACCGACGCGTTCGTCGTGCTCGTCGCCGTGCTGGCCTCGAGCCCCGGGACACCCTGGATGGCGGTCTCGATCGGGCTGGAGACGTCGGTCGCGACGACCTCGGGCGATGCACCGGGGTAGGACGAGACGACGATCAGCCCCGGGAACTCGATCGAGGGGATGAGCTCCTGCTTGAGGTTCACGAGCGCGAGGCTGCCGAAGATCGCGGCGACGATCGTGATCAGTGCGATCAGGGCACGGTTCTTGAGACTGAGGACGGCGAGATTCGACACGGATGCCTTCGCGGGAATGGGGACGCGACGATGCGCGCCGGAACGTGACGGATACGGGAATGTATCGGATCAAGTATCTCACCCGCGTCCGAGCCCGCGGCCTGAGCATCCGCCGTCAAACGGCGCCCGCGGCGGCGGCGATCCACAGCCCCGCGCCGACACCCGCGGCGGCCGCGGCGACGCACAGGACGAGCGTGCCGAAGAGGTCGGCCGCGGCATCCCGCCACCGCCCTCGTTCGGCCAGCAGCACGGAGTCCACGGAGACGGCGCTGAAGGTCGTGTACCCACCCAGCAGTCCGGTGCCGAGCACCACCGCGAGCTGCGGCGCGACGAGCGTGCCGAGCCCGGTCAGCAGGCCGAGTGCGAGCGAGCCCGTGATGTTGACCACCAGGATCCCGAGCGGGAACCCGCCTCGCCCGCGGGTGCCGATCACGCGGTCGAGCACGTAGCGCAGGCCCGCCCCCGCCCCTCCGGCGACGGCGACGACCAGCAGCTCCAGCCAGCGGCTCATTCGGCTTCCCCCGGCTCGGGGACGGCGGCCGGGCGTCCGGCCAGCCCACGGCCCGCGAGGAGTCCGGCGAAGGCGGCGAGTGCGCCGAGGAGGACGGATGCCGCGGCCAGCGCCAGCGCCGCCCACGGCGCGGCCAGCCACCCGGCGGTCTGCACGGCGAGCGCGCTGTAGGTGGTGAATCCGCCGAGCACCCCTGTGCCCAGGAAGGGGCGGGCATGCGGATGCCGCTCGGCGAGCACGCCGACCACCACCCCGAGCAGGAACGACCCGACGACGTTGACCGCGAGCGTCAGCCACGGGACGGCCGCGGCGTCGTCGACCGGGGCCAGCAGGACCGCCCGAGCGAACACCCCCAGCGCACCGCCGACCACGACGTAGCCGAGAGTGCGCAGGTCGACGGGCTGCCGGCGCGAGGTCATCCTCACACGCTAGCGGCGATCAGCCCCTCGACCGGAGCCGCGGCACGCGGTTCAGCGCCGCCCTCGGATGAGCGCCAGGATCGCCGACTCCGGTGAGATCGACAGGTCGAGCAACTGGCCGTCGCGGTACCGGACGAAGACACGGGGGTCGATGTACGAGCCGCGGGCCACGGACGGCGTGTTGCCGAGCGCCTCGGCCGTGGCGCGCACCGCGAGACTCTCGGCGCGCTTGCGTTCGGTCGCGGTGTCGACGGTGCCGATGCGGGCGAGTGCCTCCGCGGCGAGGATCGTGCCCCGCAGCGTGCGGAAGTCCTTCGCCGTGAACCGCCCGCCGGTCAGCGAGCGGACGTAGTCGTTCACCTCGCTCGGCGTGAGCGCCACGCGCCGGCGTCCGCGCTCCCACGAGAGAAGCGCCGAGCGCGGGCGGCCCGCCGCGAGGATCTCGACGGCCGCGGCGAGGTCGCCGTCGTCGACCTCGAGGTACTGTCGCTTGCCGCTCTTGCCGGGGAAGGAGAGCGTGACGACGGATGCCTCGACCGAGGCATCCCGCCGCTGCAATGTGGTCAGCCCGCGGCTGCCGTGCGCGTTGAGATACCGCTCGGAGCCGATGCGCGGGGCGGCCTGGTCGAGCAGGCGGAACGCCACCGCCAGCACGCGTTCCCGGTCGAGCGCGCTGCGACGCAGCGACGTGGTCACCCGCGCACGAGCGCGGGGCAGGGTCTGTGCGAGCTGCAGCGCTCGGGCGTACTTCCGCTTGTCGCGACCGGCCGTCCATTCCGGATGGTAGATGTACTGACGTCGACCGGCGTCGTCGGTGCCGACGGCCTGGATGTGACCGTCGGGTCGGACGCAGATCCAGACGTCCTCCCACGCCGGCGGGATGACGAGCGCGCGGATGCGCTCCAGGTGCCCATCCGGACAGGCCGCGCCCTTGGCGTCGACGTAGCGGAAGCCCGAGCCTGCGCGCCGCCGGGTGTATCCGGGGTCCTGGAAGGGGCGCACGCGCATCAGCTTCGGCATCCGTCACCTTTCTTCTGTTCCCGGCGGCTGCGCCCCCGAGCGCGTGTCAGTGGTTGCGCAGCATGTCGATGAGCTGGGCCTTCTTCTTTCCCGAGTATCCCGTGATCCCGAGTTCCTTGGCCCGTCTGCGCAGGTCGTCGACCGTCCAGTCGTCGTACGAACCCGACTCCCCGCCGCGTTCGCCGATCTTCTTGCGCCCGTCGCGCGCGGCGGCGTTCGAGATGCGCGCGGCTTTCTCCTTGGACGCCCCGTCATCGCGCAGCTCCTCGTAGAGCTCCGGATCCTTGAGGCTGGCAGAACCGCGTCCGCGAGGCATGGCTCCTCCTCGATGGTGATGGGATGGTGACGCCACGGTAGAGCCCGCCAGGGCAGAGGGGCGCGGGCTTGACAGCACGCCCTTGCCCGCCTACTGCTCACCCCGCACACCCGGGTATCACCGCGGACAAGGGGCCGTCAAGCCCTTGTCGACGTGGAATCCCGGGTGCCACTGTGGTGTGACTGCCCGAAAGGCATCCGATGCGCAGACCCCGCGCACCGACGAAGGAGAAGGAGAACCTCCATGAACCTCGCCCTGATCATCATCATCGTCGTCGCAGTCGTGCTGGCGATCGTCGGAGGCCTGAACAGCGCCCTGAGCTGGCTGCTGTGGGTCGCCCTGATCGTCGGTGTGATCGCTCTCATCGCGTTCCTGTTCCGAGTAATCGGCGGCAGCCGACGCGTCTGACCTTCCGGATCCATCTCTCCGGAAACCACGGATGCCGCAGCCCATCGGGCTGCGGCATCCGTGTTTCTGCTCTAGAGGTTCGCGTCGGCGTAGACGCGCAGGGTGTCCCGCACGAACTCCGCGCCGGCCGTGCCTCCCGCGCTCGTCGCATAGTTCGCGCCGAATCGCGGGTCGGCCACGTACATCTCACCCAGCCCGATCACGTAGGCCTTGACGTCGCCGCCGGGCACCGCGGCGGGCGTGCCGGGGATGCCGGTCAGCCACTCCACGTGCCGACGTGCGACGGCCTGCGCCTCGTCGCTCTCGGGTGCGATGCCGCTCTCGGCGGCTGCGATCCAGTCGCGACCGAGGTCTGACACGCGCTGCTGCCACGCCTTCTTGTCGTCGGCGCTCATGCCGCGCCACCAGCGGTCGCTGTCGGCGTAGGCCTTCTCGCCCCAGCGCTGCTCGACCTCGTCCTTGTACTGGGTGTGGTCGAAGCCGTCGAACATGTTCTCTGCCATCAGTCGTTCACCTCCTTTCAACGCGGTGATGGTGGTCTCGACCGCTGCCACCTGTCGTGTCAGCCGGTCCTGTTCCTGCCGGAGCCACGCGAGGTGGCTCTCGAGGGCGTGCGCCTCGGACGACTCTCGGCCGAGGACATCCGCGATCTGCGGAAGCCCGAGGCCGAGGTCCCGCAGCAGCAGGATGCGCTGCAGGCGCACGAGCGCGGCCTGGTCGTAGTAGCGGTAGCCGTTGGCGCCGACGCGCGACGCGGGAAGCAGCCCGATGTCGCCGTAGTGCCGCAGCGTGCGGCTCGTCGTGCCGGCGAGCTTCGCGATCTGCTGTATCGACCACTCGTCCTCGTTCATGTCCACCACGCTAGAGGTTGACGTCACGTCAAGGTCAAGCCACCTGCGAGAACGAATCTTGACAATCTCGCGATATATCGTGTTACTCTCGCTAGACGCGATATATCGCGACCATCCCTGATACCCCTGGAGAACACCATGACCCTGGAAAAGTGGATCATCCACCCGGGCGAGACGCGCGTCATCGACCTGGAGACGGTCAGCCGCCTCAAGGTCGGCCTGGTCGGCGGCCAGATCGACGTCATCGCCCACGACGAGCCCGGTGCCCGCATCGAGGTGCACGGCGTCACCATCAAGGACCTCCGCATCGAGGTCGTCGGCGACCAGGTCGAGATCGACCACCCGCAGCTGCGGTGGGACAACTTCCTCGAGGTCTTCCGCAACTTCGGCGACGGCGGCCCCAAGGCCGAGATCAGCGTCGCAGTCCCCCGCTCGGTGGCACTGACGCTCGGCGTCGTGAGCGCGAGCGCCCTCGTGTCGGGACTTCACACCGACACGCGCCTCAACACCGTATCCGGCGACATCATCGTCGACGGGCTCACCGGCGACCTCACCGTCAATGCCGTCTCGGGCGACGTGCAGGTGCGCGAGCTGGTCGGCTCGCTCAGCGCCAACAGCGTCTCGGGCGACGTGGCGGCCACCGGCTCACTGCGCAAGGCGACCGTCGACACCGTCTCGGGGTCGATGCTGATCGACTCGACGGGAGAGCTCCACGCCGCGAACCTCAACACGGTCAGCGGCGCCTCGACCGTCCGCCTCGATGAGGGCTACCCCGCCAACTTCGTGGTGCGCAGCGTCAGCGGTCGCGTGCAGATCGACGGCGTCGTCCGCTCGGGCAAGGGCACGGGTCCCACGACCAACTTCTCGGGATCCGTCGGCGAGCTCAGCGGCAACTTCGCCGATGTGCGAGCCAACTCCGTCTCGGGTGATGTCACGGTGCTCCGCCGGTCCTCCGCACCGGCCGCGCCGGCCGCCCCGACCGGCCCCGCGGTCGAGTCCGCGGACGAGACGACTGAGGAGAAGTGGTGATGAGCCCCGTCTTCTCCCATGGCGACCTGCGCCTGTACCTGCTGAACCTCCTCGACGAAGGACCCCGGCATGGCTACGACATCATGCAGGCGCTGTCCGACCGCACCGGCGGCACGTACACGCCCAGCGCAGGCACGATCTACCCTCGCCTCGCCAAGCTCGAAGAGGAGGGACTCGTGACCAAGTCGATCGACGGCCGCAAGACGGTGTACGCGATCACCGAGGCCGGGCATGCCGAAGTGCAGTCCCGCGCGGGCGACCTCGAGGGCATCGAGGCCGGCCTCGCCGACTCGGTCCGCCTGATCGCTGAAGAGGTGCGCGGGAGCGTGCGCGAGGCGATGAAGAGCCTGCGAGCCGATCTCGCCGCCGCGAGCGCCGACGAGCGTCAGAGCGCGCCGCAGCCGACCGAGAGCGACGACCCGCGCGTGCTCACGCGGGAACAGCTTCATCGGGCGGATGCCGCGATCAGCGAGTTCCGCGCACGGCTGCGCAGCGACCTCCGGTCGCACGTCGCCCGCGGCGGCGTCCTGGCTGCGACGTTCGTGGACGAACTCGCGGACGACCTCGACCGCATCGCGCGCGACGTCACCCGCACGCTCAACGGCTGACCTGGGGACCGTCTCGCTGCGCTCGTTCGTCGAGCGGGCGCAGCGAGACCCCGGTCGGAGCGGCTTACGGCCCCGGCCAGATGTCCTCGTCGTCGGCCACGGGCTCTCCGAGAGGCACGACGAGGATGCTGCGGTGCTGCCGATGCGCGAGACGCGCGGCCACCGAGCCGGTGAAGAACTCGCGGATCGACTCGCCGAGCCCGCGCTTGCGCGTCCCGACGACGATGAGCTTGGCGTCGATCTTCTCGGCCAGGTGCTTGATCGCCATGGCAGGGTCGCCGACGAGCTGCTGGATGCTCCAGTCGACGTCATGTCCGGCGAGGAATGCAGTCACCGTCTCGGTGACCTTGGCAAGCTCGCCCTCACCTGCGGCGATGTTGAGGTCGATCGGCGCGGAGTGGACATAACCGTCGGGGTCTTCGTACGTGACGAACCGCGTGACGTCGACATGCACGACGAGAAGCGGAGCGCCGAGCAGCCTCGCATAGCGCGCTCCCTCGCCCAGCACGCGGGTGGACTGGTCGGGGACGACCCCCACGATGACCGCGCCCATCACCGCCTCGTTCGACGGGGCGGTTTCCGCCCGGTCCGATGCCTCATCCGTCATGCGTCCTCGCTTCCTCGCGCGCCGATGCCGCAACAGCGCCGGAGCCCGCCGGGGTGTGGAGGCTCCGTGTTATCCTGAATGCTACTCTTACCGGCCTCGAGCCGGCGTCGTTGCGGCGGGCCGACAGATTGCCCGCGACTCACAAATGAGGGGGTCTCGCATGGGGCGTGGCCGTCAGAAGGCGAAGCACACCAAGATCGCCCGCGAACTCAAGTACGACGTGCACAGCGTCAACTACGGGGCGCTCGAGCGCGAGCTCGGACACCCGTCCGACGACCAGTACGTCGACAAGTGGGCGGATCAGTACTCCGACGAGTACGAAGACGAGAAGGCGTAGCCGTACGCGCTTCTCCGGCTCCCCCTGAGCGGATGCCTCACCACGTGCCGTGACGGCGCTCCCAGTCATCTTCGACGGTGTGCTTGCGCGCCGCGACGACCCCCGCCGGGATCGCGGCCGCGACCACCGCGGCGAGGATGAGGAGCGGCACCGTCCATGAGCCGGTGACATCGTGGATCAGGCCGATGCCGAACGGGAACAGTGCCGCGATCGCGTAGCCGACGCTCTGCACGAACCCGCTCAGCGCGACGGCTCCCTCGTGGGTGCGCGTACGCAGCCCGAGCAGCACCAGGGTCATCGGGAACAGCAGGGGCGCGAGCCCGAGCAGCCCGACCCACAGCCACGGCGCCGCCGTCGGCGCGAAGAGCAGGCCCGCGATGCCGGCGAGCCCGGTGCCCACGGCGACGCCGAACAGGGCGCGGGTCGCATTCCAGCGCGTCACCAGCAGCGGCACGGTGAGCGACGCCGGCAGGCCCATGAAGGCGAAGAGCGCGAGGAGCACTCCCGCGACCGCCGGAGTGACGCCCGCGATATCGACGAGAATCGTGGGCAGCCAGACGAACGAGGTGTAGGCCAGCGTGCTCGACACGGCGAAGCCGACCGTCAGCGCCCAGGCGAGCGGGACGCGCCACATGCGTCCCAGCACGCCCGGCGGTGGCTGCTCGATGTCGTCATCGCTCGCAGCGGCATGCTGTCGCAGCGCGAGGCCGATCCAGGGGACCAGCGCCACGACTGCGAAGACGGCCCAGAGTCCCAGCGAGACGCGCCAGCCCGCGGCATCCGCCACCGGAACGGCGAAGAGCGGGGGAACGAAGGTCGACACGGCCATGGTGGTGGAGAACACCGTCGTCATGAGGCCGATGCGATCGGGGAAGTAGCGCTTGACGAGCGGCGGCAAGAGGATGTTGCCGCTGCCGACCGCCGCGAAGATGAGCGCGGTCCCCGCCAGCAGCAGGCCGGAGTTCGGCGCGAGGGCGCGCGCGATCAGCCCGAGCGCGACCACCACCATCGCTGCCACCGCCAGGCGCTCGAGGCCGAACCTGCGCTCGAGCGCGGGTGTCAGCAGCCCGAACACCGCGTAGCAGACGGGCGGCGCGGTTCCGATGAGCCCGATCACCGCGGCCGGCACGTCGTACTCGGCTGAGATGTGGTCGAACAGCGGCGAGAGCGAGGCGACGGCCGAGCGCAACGAGAACGCGAAGAGCACGATGCCGACGAGGGCGAGTGCACGCCCGCGCCAGAGCGGACGGGCAGGGGAACTCACCGGTCAAGCCTACGTGCCGCCGGATGCCCCGGCCGCGCGTGTGTCAGGACTCCTGGGAGCCCTCGACCCACGCCAGGTACTCCTCGGTCACCGTTCCGGTGACGTACCGCCCGTCGAAGCAGCTCATGTCGAGGTCGTCGACGTCGGAGCCCTCGAGGATCGCCGCCTTCAGGTCTTCGACCTCCTGGTAGACCATGTAGTCGGCGCCGAGCTCCTCGGCGATCTCGGGGATCGTGCGGCCGTGCGCGACGAGCTCATGGCGCGACGGCATGTTGATTCCGTAGACGTGGGGGTACCGCACGGGAGGGGCCGCCGACGCGAAGGTGACGCTCTTGGCTCCGGCATCCCGCGCCATCTGGATGATCTGCTTCGACGTCGTACCGCGCACGATCGAGTCATCGATCAGCAGCACGTTCTTGCCCTTGAACTCGCTCGACATCGCGTTGAGCTTCTGGCGCACGCTCTTCTTGCGGGCCGCCTGTCCCGGCATGATGAACGTCCGGCCCACGTAGCGGTTCTTGTAGAAGCCCTCGCGGTACTCGATGCCGAGCTTGCGCGCGACCTGCATCGCGGCGGGCCGCGACGAGTCGGGGATGGGCATCACGACGTCGATCGCCCCCGGGGGAGTGTACTTGGCGATCGTGTCGGCCAGGCGATCACCCATGCGCAGCCGAGCCTCGTAGACGGAGATGCCGTTCATGATGGAGTCGGGCCGCGCGAGGTACACGTACTCGAACGAGCACGGCACCAGCTTCGGGTCGACCGCGCACTGCTGGGTGTGCAGGTGACCGTCGAGGTCGACGAACACCGCCTCGCCGGGGTCGACGTCGCGCACGACCTCGAACTCGCCGTTCTCCAGGACGAGCGACTCGCTCGTGACGACCCACTCGTAGCTGCCGTCGTCGTTCTTGCGCGTGCCGAGGATGAGGGGCCGGATGCCGTACGGGTCGCGGAACGCGAGCAGTCCGTGACCGGCGATGAGCGCGATGGCGGCATACGACCCCTCGACGCGCTCGTGCACGCGGGTCACGGCCTGGAAGATCTGCTCCGGCTCGAGCTCGACGCCCGAGATCGAGCTCTGCAGCTCGTTGGCGAGCACGTTCACGAGCAGCTCGGTGTCGGACGACGTGTTGAGGTGCCGGCGGTCCTTATGGAAGAGCTCGTCGGTGAGCTCTCGGGTGTTCGTGAGATTGCCGTTGTGCACGAGGACGATGCCGTACGGCGCGTTCACGTAGAACGGCTGGGCCTCCTCCTCGCTCGACGCCGTGCCCTTCGTCGCGTAGCGCACGTGACCGAGACCGAGGTTGCCGAGGAGCGCGCGCATGTCGCGCGTGCGGAACGCCTCGCGCACCTGGCCCTTCTCCTTGTGCACGTGGAAGACGCCGTTGGTCTCGGCGGTGGCGATGCCCGTGGAGTCCTGACCTCGATGCTGCAGCAGGAGGAGTGAGTCGTAGATCTCCTGATTGACCGAGCCGCGGCCCACCATCCCGACGATTCCGCACATGGGGTGTTACTTCGCTCCGTTGTTCTCGCTGTATGCGCCGACGAGACGCACCGCGCCGCCGTCGACGCCTTTCGCGCCCTGCTCGAACTCGCCGTCCGGCCGGCTGCCGTCGCGCACGACGCCCACCTGCCAGGTCGCGATGCCTCCGGCGGTGAGAGCGGATGCTGCCGCCTCCGCCTTCTCGGCCGACACGACGGCCAGGAACCCGATGCCGAGGTTCCAGGTGCCCTCGGTGGACTCCAGATCGAGGTCGCCGAGGTCGGCCAGCACGCGGAAGACAGGCGGCGGCGACCAGGTCGAGCGGTCGACCTCGACCCACGTGCCCTGCGGGAGCACACGCGCCAGGTTCGCGGCGATGCCGCCGCCGGTGACGTGGCTGAGGGCATGGACGGCGTCGCCGGTCTCGGCGATGAGGCGCAGGAGGGGCTGGGTGTAGAGGCGCGTGGGCTCCAGCAGCGCCTCGCCCCACGTGACGTGCGAGCCGAGGTCGGCGGCGCGGTCGCCGTACTGGATGCCGGCGCCGGCGACGATGTGGCGCACGAGCGAGTAGCCGTTGGAGTGCAGGCCCGAGCTGGCGAGCGCGAGCACGACGTCGCCGTCGCGCACACGGTCGGCCCCGAGCACGCCGGCCGCCTCGACGACGCCGGTCGCGGCGCCCGCGACGTCGTAGTCGTTGATGCCGAGCAGTCCCGGGTGCTCGGCCGTCTCTCCGCCGACGAGGGCGGTGCCGGTCTCGTGGCAGCCGGCGGCGATGCCGCGGACGATGTCGGCGATGCGCTCGGGGAAGACCTTGCCGCACGCGATGTAGTCGGTCATGAAGAGCGGCTTCGCGCCCACCACGACGATGTCGTCGACGACCATGCCGACCAGGTCGAGCCCGATCGTGTCGTGCTTGTCGATCGCCTGCGCGATCGCGACCTTGGTGCCGACGCCGTCGGTGCTCGTCGCGAGCAGCGGCTTGTCGTACGCCGTGAAGGCCGAAGCGTCGAAGAGCCCGGCGAAGCCGCCGACCCCGCCGAGCACCTCGGGTCCGTGCGTGCGGCGGACGGCCGACTTCATCAGCTCGACGGCGAGGTCGCCGGCGGCGGTGTCGACTCCGGCGGCCGCGTACGGGTTCACCGGCGTGGAAGAGGGGGCATCGGGCGAAGAGGAGGCCACGCCTCCAGCCTACCGGCGCGACGGCGAGGCGGATGCCGCGTGACCGCGGCGGCTGCCACCTCCGTCGAGTGTCCACGGAAGCGCCGTAACCCGGGTCGACCAGGCGGCATCCGTGGACACTCGACGGGGTTGAGTACCTGTGGATCGGCGGGCTCGATGGGAGTGGCCGGTTCTAGAATGGCGGCATGGGCGGCACCGGTGCTCCGGAGTGGCTGATCCGCGAAGACGCCGGTCAGCCCGTCCTTCTCGCGCTCTATCTGCGACAGGTGCTGGGCATCCGCTCCCCTGACGAGCTGCCGCAGCTGCGCGGCATCCCTCCCCGCGTGAACGAGCGGTCCGAAGAGGCCCAGGCCCTCCTCGAACGCCAGTGGCGCGAGTACTGGGCGATGACGGTCGAGCCGCAGGCGCATCCGTCTCCCGTGCCGCTCGACCTCGTCGATGGGTTCGACACGCTCCTCGCGCTGCCGTCGGAGGGCTGCGACGAGCTGCGCGCCGCCGTCGCGCCGCACGCGGCGGGGGCGCTGGCGTTCACGCAGTCCGCACATGCTCGCTATCGGCGCGACGCGAGCCCCGGCACCGGAACGTCGTACCGGGCGTACGCGAGCGCGATCGCCGAGCACGAGCGTCAGGTCGGACGACGCGCCCACTCGTTCGAACTCAACGTGCAGGTGCTGCCGCTGACTCAGCGCGGCGTGTGGTGGATCGGTTCGCTGACGATCGCCGTCACCGACGGCCTGCGCGGCGACGTCGCGGCATTCGACGCCGCCATCCACCCGATCATCGCCGAGCTGGCCTGAGGCGCGGCGAGCTGAAGCGGGCGTCGACAGGGGGCCGGCCGGCGTCAGGAGGCGGGACGATCCTCGTCGACCTGCACCGACTCGTGGTCGACCGTGACCTCGCGCGTGCGCTTGCTCGAACGGCGGTCGAACCAGAGCGCGACGAAGCCGGCGAGCGCGAGCCCGACGGGGATGCAGACGAGGAGCAGGAAGCCGAACACCTGGCCCTGCGAGTAGACGAGCCCGGTGTTCGGGCTCTTCTCGGCGGAGCCGTCGAACGCGAACGTGAGGATCATCGCGACCACCACGCCGAGCGCGGCGCCGGCGAGCAGGAAGACCGAGATCTTCGGTGCGCGGCGGACGCGCACGGTCTCGATGTGGTCTTCGACGTGATCCGGCATGCCTCCATTGTCCCACTCCTGGCGAGCGGCGGCACCGGCCGGTCTCAGGGGCGCAGCGGGAGCAGGTCGGAGATGTCGGCGCGAGTGCCGGATGCGAGGATGCGGCCCTGGGCCGCGGCATCCGTCCACAGCTCTTGTCCGGTTGCGAGCGCGATCCACGTGGCGGAATCGGTCTCGACGACGTTCGGCGGCGTCCCGCGGGTGTGGCGCGGACCCTCGACGACCTGCACCGCACCGAACGGCGGCACGCGAACCTCGACCGAGTTGCCCGGCGCCTTCTCCGCCAGCAGCTGCAGCAGGTAGCGCACGGCGGTCGCGAGGTCGGTGCGGGAGGGGAGGGATGCCTCGCCCGCCGCATGCACGGCTTCGAGGGCGGTTCGTCCCTCGTCGGTCGTGATCCTTCGCGGCATGAGTCAACGCTACGCCGCGCGGAGCACGGTCGGGGCGGCCACGCCGCCGCGTCCGGTTCCCGCGTGACGGCCCATTCCGGTCCCACCGTCGGGAAACGCCGTGCCCGTCGCTCGCTCGCACAGCGGCGCCGACCGCGGGTCGCCTGACTGCGGATCGCCGAAACGCAGCAGATCGCCCTCGGTAGGCTGGTCGCGTGAAGATCCTCGTACTCGGCTCGGGCGCGCGCGAGCACGCCATCATCCTCGCCCTGCGCTCGGAAGACACGGCGCACGAGATCTTCGCGGCTCCGGGCAACGCCGGCATCGCGCAGGACGCCGAGGTCGTGGCGCTCGACGCGAACGATCCCGCCGCCGTCACCGTCTTCGCGAACGGGAACGCCATCGACCTCGTCGTGATCGGCCCCGAGGCTCCGCTCGTCGCCGGCGTCGCCGACGCCCTGCGCGAGCGAGGCATCCCGGTGTTCGGGCCCGGCAAGGCCGCGGCGCAGCTCGAGGGCTCCAAGGCGTTCGCCAAGCGCATCATGGACGCCGCGGGCGTCCCCACCGGGCGCGCGCTGCGGGCCACGAACCGCGCCGAGCTCGAGGGCGCGCTCGACGAGCTCGGATCCCCATACGTCGTGAAGGCCGACGGCCTGGCTGCGGGCAAGGGCGTCATCGTCACCGAGGACCGCGCCGCGGCGATCGAGCACGCCGACGCCTACCTCCCGTCCGGACCGGTGCTCGTCGAGGAGTTCCTCTCCGGGCCCGAGGTGTCGCTGTTCTTCCTGAGCGACGGCGACCACGTGCTTCCGCTCAGCCCCGCCCAGGACTACAAGCGCCTGCTCGACGCCGACGCCGGCCCCAACACCGGCGGCATGGGCGCATACTCGCCGCTGCCGTGGCTGTCGGAGCGCTTCGGCGGCGAGGACGAGTTCGTCGACCTCGTCACACGCGAGGTGGCCGAGCCGGTCATCCGCCGGCTCGACGCCGAGGGCACGCCGTTCATCGGCCTCCTCTACGCCGGGCTCATCCTCACCGATGCCGGCGTGAAGGTCATCGAGTTCAATGCGCGCTTCGGCGACCCCGAGACGCAGGTCGTGCTGCCCCGGCTCGTCGACCCGCTGTCGGAGCTGCTGCTGGCCGCGGCATCCGGCAATCTCGAGAGCCGCCCCCGGCCTGCCTTCGCCGACGCGGTCGCCGTGACCGTGGTGCTGGCGAGCGAGGGATATCCGCAGTCACCCGTGACCGGCCGCCCGTTGAGCGGATTGGATGCCGCGGCCGCCGTCGAGGGCGTCCACCTCGCTCACGCGGCCACGGCCGAGACCGATGGCCGCGTCGTCGCGACAGGCGGGCGCGTGCTGAACGTGGTCGGACTGGGAACGACGTTCACCGAGGCGCGCGGCCGCGTCTACCGGTCGATCGCCGAGATCGGGCTCGAGGGCGGGCAGCATCGCACCGACATCGCGGCCCGCGTCGTCGAGGACTGACGGTTCGACCGCGGCGTTCCGCGGCCTTCCGCCGCCCTGCAGCGCAATTCGGCGCGGCTGAACCGGAGGCCTGACGATTCACCCCGGCGCGGCTGGAGCAACCGGTCCCCGCACCTACCCGGCCTCCTCGGCGGCCTGCCACTCGGCGGTCGGCATCGGCGTCGGCCGACGCAGGAACAGCACCGCGACCACGCCGATCAGCAGCACGGCCGCCGGCAGCAGGATCGCCTGCGCCATGGCCGTCGAGAACGGCTCGGCGACCTGCGGAGGCAGCGTGCCCTCGCCGAAACCCGCCGCCGCTTCGGAGGCACCCGGGAGGTTCGCCTCGAGGCGCGCCTGCATGAACACGGCGATCGACGCCGAGCCGAGCACCGATCCGATCGTGCGCATGGTGTTGTAGATGCCCGCTCCGGCGCCGGCCTGACGCGGCGCGAGGTTGCGCGTCGCGGTCGTCGCGAGCGGACCCCACATGCCGGCATTTCCGACGCCCATGATGAACGACGGGATGAGGAACATCCAGATCGGGGTGTCGACGTTCATCAGGAACGAGTAGAGGACGAGCGACCCCGTCACGAGCAGCAGGCCGGGGACGAGCAGGACGCGCGGGTCGGTGCGGTCGAGCCAGCGCCCGGCGATCGGCGAGAGCACACCGGCGGCGACGGCCATCGGCACGAGCAGCAGCGCCGCCTCGGTCGGGGTGAGACCGCGGCCGAGCTGGATGAAGAACATCAGCGGCAGCGACATGCTCGTCACGGTGAACCCGACGGTCGCGATGCCGATGTTCGCCACCGAGAAGTTGCGGTCGCGGAACAGCTCCAGCGGCACGAGAGGCTCGCTCTTCGTCTTGGCCTGCTGCCAGATGAACAGCGCGAGCACGACGGCGCCGGCGAGGATCAGCCCCCACACCGTGATCGGGCCCCAGATCACGCCCCAGTCGTAGGTCTCGCCCTCCTGCAGGCCGAACACGATGAGGAACAGGGCGACCGCACTGAGCACCACGCCCACGAGGTCGAACTTGTGCGGGTGCGTCTCGAGCTTCGGCACGAGGATCCAGGCGAGGACGAAGCCCACGATCCCGACCGGGATGTTGATGAAGAAGATCCACTCCCAGCCGAGGCCGTCGACGAGCAGACCGCCGGCGAGCGGGCCGACGAGCATCGCGACCCCCGAGGTGGCGCCCCACAGCCCCATCGCCGCACCCCGCTGGTTCGGCGGGAAGGTGCGGGTGATGACGGCCATGGTCTGCGGCGTCATCATCGCGGCACCGAGGCCCTGTACGGCGCGGAACGCGATCAGCGCGCCGAGGGTCGGCGACAGGCCGCACGCGAGCGAGGCCAGCGTGAACACCGCGAGCCCGATGAGGTAGATGTTCTTCGGACCGAACCGGTCGCCCAGGCGACCGGTGATGAGCAGCGGCACCGCGTACGCCAGGAGGTACGCCGACGTCACCCACACCACGTTGTCGAGGTTGTTCGTCTCCGGGTCGAGCGCCGCCTTGATGGCCGGGTTCGCCACCGACACGATCGTCGTGTCGACGAGGATCATGAAGAACCCGATGACCAGTGCCCAGAGGGCGGGCCAGGCGCTGCGCGGACCCTTGGAGGGGCGAGCGGATGCCGCGGCCCGGGTCGTCTGTTCCGTCATCGCATCCTTCATGTCGCTCCATGTCGAAGAGTCCGGGGGGACTCTACGCCTCCTCCACGCCCACGCGGGTCGATCCCGGAGATCCCGCGCGCGACGCCCGCCCACGCGCGAGGCCGAGGCGGCAGCGCGGCCCGGGATAATGGGCAGGTGACGAGCCCCCTCGAACTGCCCGGCTGGCGGCATGTGTACTCCGGCAAGGTCCGCGACCTGTACGTCCCCGCTGACGCGGCCCACGCCGCCACGGCCGAGCGCATGCTCGTCGTCGCGAGCGACCGTGTGAGCGCGTTCGACCACGTGCTGTCGCCCGGCATCCCCGACAAGGGCGTGCTGCTGACCACGCTCAGCCTGTGGTGGTTCGACCGGCTGGCCGGCGCGGACGGCGGGCGCAGCATCCCGAACCATCTCGCGTCGTCGCACGTGCTGACCCTCGGCGCGGACGGCGAGGCGAACACCGCCGATGATCTGCAGTCGTTGATCCCGGATGCCGTCACGGGCCGCGCCATGGTCGTGAAGAGCCTCGACATGCAGCCGATCGAATGCGTCGTGCGCGGCTACCTCACCGGCTCGGGGTGGGCCGAGTACCGCGAGAACGGCACGGTGTGCGGCATCGCCCTGCCGGCGGGGCTGCAGAACGGCGACCGGCTGCCCGAGCCGATCTACACCCCGGCGTGGAAGGCACCGATGGGCGAGCACGACGAGAACATCTCGTACGAGCGCACCGTGGAGCTCGTGGGCGCGGAGCGCGCCGCCGAGCTGCGCGACCTGTCGCTCGAGATCTACACACGGGCCGCGCGCACCGCCGAGCAGCACGGTGTGATCCTCGCAGACACGAAGTTCGAGTTCGGCATCGACGACGACGGCGTGATGACGCTCGCCGACGAGGTGCTCACGAGCGATTCGTCGCGGTACTGGGATGCCGCGGCCTGGGCTTCGGGCACGACGCCCGAGGAGCGCATGGCGAGCTTCGACAAGCAGATCGTGCGCGACTGGCTGGCCGCGAACTGGCCGGCTCCGCGCGAGGGCGAGCCGCCGGCGCTCCCCGCCGACGTGATCGAGCGCACCACGGCCCGCTACCGCGAGCTGCTCGAGCGTCTCACCGCCGCCTGACCCCGGATCTCCGCCGTCCCGCACCGTCGCTAGGGTGAGGGGCGCATCATCCTCGAGCGCAAGGAGCGCGCATGCCTCTGTGGACCCTTCACGGCAACGGCCGGACCGTCGAACCCGGCCAGGTGGTCACTCCCGGCGAGCGGCTGAACTGGCCGGCGACGGTGGCGATCGGCGCGCAGCACGTCGTCGCGATGTTCGGCGCCACGTTCCTGGTGCCGGTGATCACGGGCTTCCCCGTCTCGACGACCCTCTTCTTCTCGGGCATCGGCACGCTGCTCTTCCTCGTCGTCACCCGCAACAAGCTCCCCAGCTACCTCGGCTCGTCGTTCGCGTTCATCGCGCCGGTGACTGCGGCGACCGCGTCGCAGGGCATGGGCTCCGCCCTCGCCGGCATCGTCGCCGTCGGCGTCCTGCTTGCGGCGGTCGGCTTCGTCGTGCAGTTCGCGGGCATGGGCTGGATCGACAAGCTCATGCCGCCGGTGGTCGCCGGTGCGATCGTCGCGCTGATCGGTTTCAACCTCGCCCCGGTCGCGTGGGACAACTTCGAGCAGCAGCCGGTGACGGCATCCGTCACCCTCGTCGCGGTGATCCTGTTCAGCGTGCTGTTCCGCGGCTTCCTCGGCCGCATCTCGATCTTCCTCGGCGTGATCGTGGGCTACGTCGTCGCCCTGCTCTTCGGCGAGGTCGACTTCTCCGCCGCCGACGAGGCGGACTGGTTCGGGCTGCCCGAGTTCCACCTCGCCGACTTCGCCGCGCCCGGCACGTGGAGCGTCATCGCGATGTTCCTGCCCGTGGTGCTCGTGCTGATCGCAGAGAACGTGGGTCACGTACGCGGTGTGGCGACGATGACGGATGCCTCGGTCAACCAGCACACTGGCCGTGCACTCATCGCCGACGGGGCCGCGACCACGCTCGCCGGCTTCTTCGGCGGCTCGGGAACGACGACGTACGGCGAGAACATCGGCGTCATGGCTGCGACCCGCGTGTACTCGACGGCGGCCTACTGGGTCGCCGGCGTCGTGGCCGTGCTGCTGGCGCTGTCGCCGAAGATCGGTGCCGTGATCGCCTCGGTGCCGGCGGGTGTGCTCGGCGGCGTGACGACGGCCCTCTACGGACTCATCGGCATCATCGGCATCAAGATCTGGGTCGACAACCGCGTGGACTTCTCGCGGCCGGTCAACCAGTACACCGGCGCCGTCTCCCTCGTCATCGCGATCGCGGGCTTCACGATGCAGTGGGGTGAGTTCCAGCTCGGCGCGATCGTGATCGGGGCCGCCGCGGCCCTGCTGATCTACCACCTCGGCAACGCCATCGCGCGCTGGCGCAAGACGGGTGCGGACGACGGCGGCCCGATCCCGGCGGTCGGTCCGCTCGGCGGCGACCCCGAGAACGCACCGGTGCGCTGAGGCAGTCCACGCCCGGAATACCGGGCGGGACGAGATAGTTGTAGGTACACATGACTGATCTCCCCGCAGACCACGGCGACCGGCTCGCCGCCGACACGTCGATGGGCGCCGTGACGCTGCTCGTGGGCGACCTCGACGCGATGACGGCGTACTACCGCGACGTCGTGACGCTGCAGGTGCTCGCAGCCGAGGGCGACACCGTGACGCTCGGCCGCGCCGGGCGCCCGATCGTGGTCCTCCGGTACGAGCCGTCGCTGCGGCAGGCGACGCCCGGGTCGGCGGGGCTGTTCCACACGGCGATCCTCTTCGAGACGCAGACCGCTCTGGCTGCGGCGCTGTACTCGGTCGCGCGTCATGCGCCCGGAACGTTCACCGGATCGGCCGACCACCTCGTCAGCCAGGCGTTCTACTTCACCGACCCCGAGGGCAACGGCATCGAGCTGTACTGGGACCGCGCGCGCACGGAGTGGTCGTGGACGCACGGGCAGGTCGAGATGGCGACCCTGTACCTCGACCCGAACAGCTTCCTCGGCGAGCACCTCACCGAGGAGGCCGCACTCGGCGCGACGGCCGGGGACGCGGCATCCGTCGGTCACGTGCATCTCTCCGTGGGGGATGTCGCGACCGCCCGCTCCTTCTACATCGACGCACTCGGGTTCGACGCGACCGCGACACTGGGCGACCAGGCGCTGTTCGTGAGCGCCGGCGGCTACCACCACCACATGGCGATGAACGTGTGGAACTCGCGTGGAGCCGGCCCCCGCATGCCTGCGCTCGGCCTCGGACGCGTCGACCTCGCGCTGCCCGACGCCGACGCGATGGGCGAGCTCTCCGAGCGGCTGCGGCACCACGGGTTTCAGGTACGCGACGACGGCCGCGACCTGTCGTTCGACGACCCCTGGGCGAACCTTCTCGTCGCGACGGCGCCCGGCCAGGGCTGACCCGCGCTCCCACTCTCGAATTTGGTTCGGTGTACGCGGGGAACAGGCCGGGTGCTCAGACGGAGTCGCGGACGACGAGCTCGGTCTCGAGGATCGTCACGTGCCGCGGGTGGCGGCCGGCGAGCAGGTCGAGCAGCACCGTCGCCATCCGCTCGCCCTGTGCGAACGACGGCTGGCGCATGGTCGTCAGCTGCGGCGTCACCGACGTGGCGACCGGCGAGTCGTCGAAGCCCATGATCGCGATGTCCTCCGGAACGCGCAGTCCGGCCGAGGCCAGCACCGTGAGGGCGCCGCGGGCCATGAGGTCGCTCGCGATGAAGATCGCGTCGGGCCGCGCGCCGGCCGCGAGGATAGCGCGCATCGCGTCGGCACCCCCGTCGGCGGTGAAGTTGCCGTCGACGACCTCGCCCTCGGGCAGATCCCACGCCCGCAGCGCGTCGCGGTAGCCCTGCAGGCGGTCGACGCCGGCCGGCATGGTCAGAGGTCCGGTGATGGTCGCGATGTTCCGGTGTCCGCGCTCGATCAGGTACGTCGTCGCGTCGTGTCCGCCGCGGACGTTGTCGACGTCGACGTAGTAGTCGCGCTCGCGCTCGCGCACGGGCCGACCGCCGTAGACGACCGGCACGGCCGAGGCGATGCGGTCGATGAAGCTGTCGCTCGTGTGGTGCGACACGATGATCGCGCCGTCGACCGCGCCGCTGCGCACGTAGCTCGTGGTCTTGTCGCCCGGGTCGTCGTTCGCGATGAACAGGTTGAGCACGTAGTCCGACCGGCTCAGCCGCGCGTTGATGCCCGACACGATCGCCGCGAAGAAGGGGTCGCCGAAGAACCGCGTGGTGTCTTCGGGCACGACGAGCGCGATCGCGTGCGTCTGCCGGCTCGCGAGCGAGCGGGCGGCGCGGTTGGGCACGTAGTTGAGGTCCGAGATCGCGCGCTTGACCGCCTCGAGCGCCTCGGGGCTCACGGCCGTCGAGCCGTTCACGACCCGCGAGACCGTCGATCGGGAGACACCCGCAGCCGCGGCGACCTCCTCGATCGTCACCGATCCGCGCATCGCGTCCGTCGTCATGCCGTCTGCCTTTCCTTCCGGGATGCTACGACCCGACGGTCGCCGTCTCTCGCTCCAGCTCGCGCGCGGCGATGATGCGGCTGTACTCGCGACCGCTGTCCTTCACCGTGCGCAGCTGGGTGTCGTAGTCGACCCGGACGATGCCGAACCGCTTCTCGTACCCCCACGCCCACTCGAAGTTGTCGAGGAGCGACCAGTAGAAGTATCCCCGCACATCGACCCCGGCTTCCACCGCGTCGAGGATCGCGCCCAGGTGCGAGCGGACGAAGTCGGCGCGCTCGGCGTCGTGCACGCGCACCTCGCCGTCCTCGACGACGCGCTCGTCGTCGTAGGCGGCGCCGTTCTCGGTGACGAAGAGAACCGTGCCTGCCGGCTGCGCGTACTCGTCCCACACCCGCTCGAGCAGGCGCGTGAGTCCCTCGGGCTGCACCTCCCAGTGCATCGGCGTGCGGGGCAGGCCGCGCTCGTGCCAGAAGATGCCCTCGTGCGACGGGAAGGGCGAGGCGCCGGGCCGGTCGGTCGGCGCGTCGCCGCCGATCGGCGCCACGGCGGGCGCGTGTCCGCCGACGAACTCGCCGTGGTAGTAGTTCACTCCCAGCGTGTCGATGGGCGTCGAGATGGCCTCGAGGTCGCCCGGGCGCACCGCGGACTCCCACGCGGCGATGGCCGCGGCATCCACCTTCCGGATGTCTTCCACCACATCGGCCGGGTACGCTCCGCGGAACACCGGGTCGAGGAACCAGCGGTTGAACTGGCCGTCGATGCGACGCGCGGCATCGAGGTCGGCGGGGTCGTTCTCGTCGACCGGGTCGGCGACGGTCAGGTTCAGCGTGAGGCCGAGGTTGAGCGACGCGTCGCGCGCCCGCAGCTCGCGCACGGTCTGACCGTGACCGAGCAGCAGGTGGTGCGCAGCCAGCACGCCCTCCTCGACGCTGTAGTGACCCGGCGCGTGAAGACCTGCGGTGTAGCTGAGGAACGACGAGCACCACGGCTCGTTGAGCGTCGTCCAGACGTTCACCCGGTCGCCGAGCGCATCGTGCATGTCGAGCGCGTACTCGGTGAACCTGTCGGCGGTGTCGCGGTTCGCCCAGCCGCCCTTCTCCTGCAGCGCCTGCGGCAGGTCCCAGTGGTACAGGGTCAGCCAGGGCAGGATGTCGGCATCCAGCAGCTCATCGACCAGCCGCTTGTAGAAGTCGACGCCCTGGGCGTTGAGCGCGCCGCCGTCGGGCCGCACGCGCGACCACGACGTCGAGAAGCGGTACGTCTGCAAGCCCATCGACTTCATCAGCGCGACGTCGTCGGCGTAGCGGTGGTAGTGGTCGCACGCGACGTCGCCGTTGTCGGCGTTGATGACGGCTCCCGGAACGCGGCAGAAGGCATCCCAGATGGAGGCACGGCGGCCGTCCTCGAGGGCGGCCCCCTCGATCTGGAAGGCGGCGGTGGCCGCGCCGAAGAGGAAGTTCGACGGGAAGGCGCGCGCAGTGGTCGCGGTCATGCGGACGGCGTCCTTTCTGAAGTGGTTCGAAAAGAGGGGGCGGGATGCCGCGGGTCAGCCCTTTACGGCGCCGGCCATGATGCCGCTGACGAGCTGCTTGCCCGCGAAGGCGAAGAGGATCAGCAGCGGGATGGTCGACAGCAGCACCCCGGCGAGGACGACCGAGTAGTCGACGAAGTAGTTCGACTGCAGCAGCGACAGCGCCACGGGCAGCGTCGGGTTCTGCCGGTCGAGCACGATGAACGGCCAGAAGAAGTTGTTCCAGGCACCCACGAACGTGAAGAGGAACAGCATCGCCGCAGCCGGTCGCGCCGCCGTGACGCCGATCACCCAGAAGGTGCGGATCATGGATGCCCCGTCGACGCGCGCCGCCTCGATCAGCTCGTCGGGCACGGACTGCTGCAGGTACTGCGTCATCCAGAACACGCCGAACGCGCTGGTGAGCGCGGGGATGATGATCGCGCCGATCTGACCGGTCCAGCCGAGGTCGGCGAACAGGATGTAGAGCGGCACGACGCCCAGCTGCATGGGCACGGCCATCGTCGCGACGACGAAGACGAGCAGGGCCTTGCTGCCGCGGAAGCGCAGCTTCGCGAACGCCCAGCCCGCGAGCGTCGAGGTGATGACGACGGCGGCGGCGATGAGGGTCGAGCTGTAGATCGAGTTCCACAGCGCCGGCCAGAAGTTCACGGCCGGGTCGTTCATCACCGACGTCGCGTTGGCGATGAAGTTGCCGCCGGGGATCCACGACATGTTCGGGTCGTTGATCGTCGACGAGTCGCCCGACCCGATGAGGAACGACCAGTAGTAGGGGAACACCGCCGACAGGATCACGATGCCGAGGCCGGCGTAGACCCAGAACCCCGGGCGGTAGCCGCGGATCTTGGTCGTGCGGTTGTTGCGACGACGCGCGGCCTCCTGCGGGATGCCCTCTTCGATGGTCGCGAGCGGCGGAGGAGTGCTGATGCTCATCGGCGGATTCCCTTCTTGCGCGGCGACACGACGCCGCGGCCGCCCTCGTCTCGGACGAGTCTTCGGGTGACCATGAGGTTGATGAGGCCGATCACGAGGATGATGAGGAACAGGATCCATGCGAGTGCCGCCGCCCGCCCGAAGTTCCACTCGCGCCAGCCGATGTTGTAGAGGAACAGGGTGATCGTCAGCCACTGCTGCGCCGCCCCGCCTTCACCGGTGTTGTCGTACATGCGCGGCTCGTCGAAGATCTGCAGACCGCCGATCGTCGACGTGATGATCACGAAGATCAGCGTCGGGCGCAGCGAGGGCACCGTGATCGAGATGAACTGGCGGAACGCGCCGGCACCGTCGACGGTCGCCGCTTCGTAGTAGTCGCGCGGGATGGCCTGCATCGCGGCGAGGAGGATCAGCGCGTTGTAGCCGGTCCACCGGAAGTTGACCATGGTGGCGATGGCGATGTGGCTCCAGAACGGGTCCTTGTGCCACGGGATCGGCTGGAGTCCGAGGTCGGTGAGGATGTTGTTCACGAGGCCGTGGTTGTCGCCGAACATGTTGCTGAAGATCAGGGCGACGGCGACCGGTGCCATCACGTAGGGCAGCAGCACGCCCATGCGCCAGAACGTCTTGGCGCGGATGTTGCGGTCGAGCATCGCGGCGATGAAGATCGCGAGGATGAGCTGCGGCACCGTGGACAGCAGGAAGATGCTGAAGGTGTTGCGCAGCGCCGTCCAGAACTGCGGGTTCTGCAGGATCCAGATGTACTGGTCGAAGCCGACGAACTCGCCGGAGTTGCGCACCAGGTCCCAGTTCTGGAACGAGATCACCGCGGTGTAGGCGATCGGGAACAGGCCGACGATCGCGAAGACGATGAAGAACGGCGAGATGTAGAGGTACGGCGAGAGCTTGAGGTCCCAGCGGCTGAGGCGGTGGGAGAAGGAGATCACGCGCGGCTGGCGTACCGGAGTCGGCCGGTCGGCCGGCCCGGATGCCGTGGGGCGGGTTGCGGTCGAGGTCACCGGAGGCTCCGATTCATTGTTCGGGGAGAGGCGGGGCGGTGCAGGAGGAGTGCACGCGGGCCGGGTGAGACCCGCGCACACTCCTCCTTCGGTCAGACCACGGCCGGGCGAGCGGCCGTGGTGGCTAGGCCACGCCTATCAGAAGGCCTCGACCTCGGCGACCCAGGTGTCCCACGAGGTCTGCTCGTCCTCGACACCGTCGAAGACGCGCGTGACCGCGTTCTGGAGCGCGTCGTGGTACTTGAAGTAGCTCGCGTCCTTGAAGGGAGCGACCGTGACGGCCTCGGCGCGGGTGCTGAGGATCTCACCGGTCGGAGCGTCGTTGAAGTACTCGTTCGTCGCGTCGGTGAGGGTCGGGTCCTCGTACGCCTCGAGCTGGCTGGGGAAGGTGCCCGCGTTGGTGAACGCCTTGACCTGCTGCTCGGGGGCGGTGAGCCAGTCGGCCAGCGCGAGCGCTGCGTCGACGTTGGCGCCGTTGGCGGGAACGGTCAGGTACGAGCCGCCCCAGTTGCCGCCGCCGTTCGGGAAGACATCGGCGATGTCCCAGCCGGTGACGTCGGGAGCGTTGCCCGAGATGACGCCGAGCATCCAGCCCGGGCAGAGCATCGTGGCGAACTCGCCGTTGGCCATCGAGGCGAACCAGTCGTCGGACCACTGGCCGGCGTAGGCCGAGTTCGGGACCGCGCGCTCGGTGACGAGCTCGTAGGCAGCCTGGATCTCGGGGTTGTCGGTGGCGATGACCGTGCCGTCGGGCTCGGTGTACGTGTACTCGATCTGGTTGACGATGCCCTGGAGCACCGAGTTCGCCGAGTCGATCATCGGCTTGCCGGTGGCTTCCTTGTACTGGTCGGCGACGTCGAGGAAGTTCTCCCAGTCGCCGTCGAACAGCTCGGCGACGCCCTCGCGGTCGCTGGGCAGCCCGGCGGCCTCGAACAGGTCGGCGCGGTAGCAGATGCCCTGCGGGCCGATGTCGGTGCCGAAGCCGACAAGACGTCCGTCGCCGTCGGTGGCGGCGGCTTCCTTCCAGTCGAGCCAGCGGCCCTTGACGCTGTCGGGAGCCTCGGCGAGCAGGTCGGAGTACTGCATCGCCTCAGCGAACCAGTCGATCTCGACTGCCTCGATGTCGGCGAGACCCTCCTTGCCCAGCTTCTGGAAGTAGTTCGCGCGCGCGTCGCCGGACTCGGCGGCGCGGTTGTGGACGATCGTCACGTTCGGGTTCTCGTCCATGTACTCCTGGAGGAGCTCATCGGTGTAGCCGAAGTCGTTGAACGTGGCGATGGTGAGCGTGATGGGCTCGTCGGAATCTGCCGACGGCTGGCCGCCGCCGCCGCCGGCGCAGCCGGCGAGGACGATGGCCGAGGCCGAGAAGGCGGCGACTGCCACTGCGCTTCGACGGAAGGCGCGTGAGTTCACTGTCACTCCTTTGTGTTGTCAGGGTCGAAATGTGTTGCAGGGTGTGAGCGGTTCGGGACGGGTGCCGGACCGCGGTGCCATGGGAGCGTTCCCACCGGACTGAGCATCACCGTATGGGATCGCTCCCACGGATGTCAAGGGAGCGCTCCCACGAACGTGTCACGGTTGCATCACGACACATGGCACGACCCCGGGCGACGAGCGGATGCCTCGGCCCGTAGACTGGGGACAACCCTTCCCGCGACTCCTGGAGCTCTCGTATGCCCACCATCGTCGTCGACGTCATGCCCAAGGCCGAGCTGCTCGACCCGCAGGGGAAGGCTGTCTCCGGCGCTCTCGCGCGTCTGGGTCAGGACGCGTTCACCTCGGTGCGCATCGGCAAGCGGTTCGAGCTCACCGTCGAGGGGGAGGTCACCGACGAGGTGCTCGCCACTGCGCGTCAGGTCGCCGACGAGATCCTCTCCAACTCCGTGATCGAGGATGTGGTCGGCGTCGAGGTGGTCGAGTGACCGCCCGCATCGGTGTCATCACCTTCCCCGGGTCGCTCGACGACCGCGACGCCCACCGCGCGATCGAGCTCGCCGGCGGCGAGGCCGTCGCCCTGTGGCACGGCTCGCACGACCTCGAGGGCGTCGACGCGCTCGTGCTCCCCGGCGGATTCAGCTACGGCGACTATCTGCGCGCCGGTGCGATCGCGGCGCTCGCGCCGATCATGGCGGAGGTGAAGGATGCCGCCGCCAAGGGCATGCCCGTGCTCGGCATCTGCAACGGCTTCCAGATGCTCGTCGAGGCGCACCTGCTGCCCGGCGGCCTGATCCGCAACGCGCACCAGCAGTTCATCCGCCGCGACCAGAAGCTTCGCGTCGAGAACAACGACACCGCCTGGACGAGCGACTTCGCCACGGGCCAGGAGATCGTCATCCCGCTCAAGAACGCCGACGGCGGGTACATCGCCTCGGAGTCCGAACTCGACCGCCTCGAGGGCGAAGGGCTCGTCGCGTTCCGCTACCTCGGCGTGAACCCCAACGGCTCCCTTCGCGACATCGCCGGCCTCACCAACGCGCGCGGCAATGTGGTGGGCCTCATGCCGCACCCCGAGCACGCCGTCGAGGCCGGCTTCGGCCCCGACACCGCGGCCGCCATGCGCTCCGGCGTCGACGGCCTGCCGTTCTTCACCTCGGCGATCGCCGCCGTGGTCGGCGCGGCCGTCTGACGCGCAGCTCGTCCTTTTCCCGCGAGACAGCGCAGGCACGACGAAACGACGTCTGCCGCACGTCGTCTCGTCGCCGATGCGATGTCTCGCGGGCGTGGGTGAGGGCGGCGCGGTGCTGCGCTCGCGCGCGTTTCCGGCGCCTGAGGCCACGGCATCCGCTCCTCGCCCCCGCCTCTCCGCCGAAACATCGAATACACGGCGAGACGTCATCCCGCGCACGTCGTCTCGTCGCCGATGAGAGGTCTCGCGGGCATGGGCGAGGGCGCGGTGCTGCGCCCCGCCGCCGAGCGCTCAGACGGTGCCGGCCGGCGGCCAGACGCCGATGATGATGCCCATGACCACGAACGTGACGAGCTCGTGGGCGATGTTCATGACCGTGAGCGAGGTCGGACGGCCCTCGAACTGGTCGTGCGTGATGAAGCGCGCCGCGGTGAAGCCCGCCCACAGGATCACGGCGGTGCCGAGCGCCGCCAGCAGGAACCCGCTGCCGTAGAAGTGCCACGAGATGGCGGTCGCGCCGGCGAGCACCCAGGCCGACACGAAGCTCACGAAGACCGTCACGATGATCGGCATCCACGCCTGCAGCGCCGTCTGGTCGCGGTTCATGTCGACGTTCGCCAGCTTCGCCCAGCGCGTGCCGAACACCTTCGGCGCGTACCAGACCGAACCGACGATCATGGTCGACAGCGTCGCCACCAGCACAGCCCAATAGTTGATCTCGGGAACCATCGTCGCCTCCTCCGTTCGCGGCCGGGCCGCATCGCCGCCGCTGCACGTGAGCGTAGCGCCGCACCCCCGCGCCGTGGCCCCAGCACGCCGATACCGTGGAGGCGTGACTCTTACCGTGAGCGTTCCGACCGAGAAGCTGGCCGGAGACTTGGGCGCGCTGCCCGCCGATGTCGACCTGGTCGTGTGGCCCATGGATGGGCCGGCGCCTCGCCCGCGCTTCGACATCGTCGTGCCGCCCTACATGGAGATGGCGACGGTGCTCGCGCGCCTCGAAGGCGTGCCGACGCGTCTCGTGCAGAGCCAGTCGATCGGCTACGAGGGCGTCGAGGAGGTGCTCCCGCGCGGACTGACATTCGCCAATGCGGCCACCGTGCACGAGACGTCGACGGCCGAGCTCGCGGTGGGACTCGCGATCGCAGCACAGCGTCACCTCGACCGGTTCGCGGTCGACACGGCCGCCGGACGCTGGCAGCCGGTCTTCACGCAGAGCCTCGCCGACCGGCGCGTGCTGCTGCTCGGATACGGCGGCGTCGGCAAGGCAGTCGCCGCGCGGCTGGCACCGTTCGAGGTGCAGCTGACGGCGGTCGCGAGCAGAGCACGTGAAGAGGACGGGATGCCGGTGCACGGCGTCGACGAGCTGCCGAGCCTCCTCGGCGCGGCCGAGATCGTGATCCTCACCCTGCCCGGCGGCGACGCGACGCGGGGCATCGTGGACGATGCCTTCCTCGCGGCTCTGCCCGACGGCGCGCTCGTGGTGAACGTCGGGCGCGGGTCGCTCGTCGACACCGATGCACTCGTCGACCACGTGCGCCGCGGCCGGGTTCGTGCAGCGATCGACGTCGTCGATCCGGAGCCGCTGCCGCCGGGGCATCCGCTCTGGTCGCTTCCCGGCGTGCTCGTCACGCCGCACGTCGGGGGTGCGTCCTCGGCGATGGGCCCGCGCATCGCCCGGCTCGTCCGTTCGCAGATCGATCGGATGCTGGCGGGCGAGGAGCCCCGCAACGTCGTCCTCGGCGGCTAGTTGTACTGACCTCGACCGTTGTTGATTCGGTCGATGGGGGCTTGGCCTCCGATGCCGAGGTGGTGTCTGTCTAGGTTGTAGTGGTCGAGCCAGGTGGGCAAGGCTGCGGCGCGTTCGCTGTTCGAGGTCCAGGGGCGTGCGTAGGCCCACTCGACGGCGAGGGTGCGGTTGAGGCGTTCTACTTTCCCGTTGGTCCAGGGGCAGTGCGGGCGGATGAACTTCTGGGTGATGCCGTGCGCGTGGAGCACGTCGCGGAACGCGGTGGAGTGGCGGTAGGCGAACGCGTTGTCGCTGATGACTCGTTCGATCCTCACGCCGAGGGCGGCGTAGAACGCGACAGCTCGATCCAAGAACCCGGCGGCGGTGGCCCCCTTCTCGTCGTCGTGGATCTCGGCGTAAGCGACCCGGGAGTGGTCATCGATCGCGGTGTGGACGTAGTCGTATCCGACCTTCAGATGCGAGGTCCGGTGAACGGCGACACTCTGGGTCGGATCCGCACGCCACCCACCACCGGCAGGGATCTTGCCGAGCTTCTTCACGTCGACGTGGATCAACGACCCGGGGTGATCATGCTCGTAGCGCACCGCGGTGGCCCGAGTCGCGCGGATGATCCTGCCCGTGACGGGATCCAGCTCGCGCAGCAGCGGCACCCGGTGGCGGTGCAGCACCCGCCCCACGGTTGAGGCGTGCATGCCCAGCCTGCCCGCGATGAACACCGGCCCACGGCGGCTGAGATGCCGCATGATCAACACCCGCGTCTCCACACACACCGTCGTGCGACCCGGATGCGACCGGGCCACGCTGGACCGGTCGATCAGACCCGCCGGTCCTTGCTCCCGGAAGCGGCGCCACCACCGCCACGCCGCCGTGCGGGAGATACCCATCTCCGCAGCCACATGCGCGACCGGGCGCCCAGATTGGATCCGCTGGACCATGATCAACCTGCCGGCAGGAGTCAACCGGGCATTAGCGTGGGACACGAGAGACCTCCGTGGACTCGAGGGAACCTAGACAGCTCCAACTCGACCCCGGAGGTCTCTCCTACGTCAACAACGATCCGGGTCAGTACAGCTAGCGCGCGCTCGCGGGCACGCCGCGAGGGCGTGATTCGAGCGCTTTCGGGCGGCCAGTCAGTCGGTTGTCATGCTCGTCAGCACGAGAACACGACGCTCGTCTGCACCGCAGAAGCGCCCGAACGATCCGAAGTACGAGCTGTCGCTCATCCCATCAGGGAGCGCCTCAAGTCCGACCACCTCGCCCGCGCCTGTGAGCGCGTCGCCGTCGCCGAGCCGTGTGCCGTCCGCGAGCACCACCGCAGCACCGTCCTGCTCGGCGGCCTCGGGCCACACGATCCACGTGCCATGCGCTGGGGCCGCGGAGTCACCGGGTACGGCGAAGAGGAAGCATCCGTTCGGCCCCACCTGCAGGGCGCCCTCGAGCGATTCCGCGTCCGTCGCGATGCCTTCAGCCTCAGCGGCCGGCAGACGAGGGAGCCCGAACCCGCCCTCCGCACTGGACGGAGCAGGCGCGCACCCGTTCAGCGCGGCGAGCCCCGCCAGGGTGAGCATGAGCACGGATACGCGGTGGTGACCGAGCATGACGACTCCTTCGGCGAGCTGGCCACAGCGTAGCGCCTGCGCGCGGCGGGCAAACGGTCGGGGCAATCGGCATCCTGCCGCCCCTGCACGGCGGCGTGAGAGCAAGATCTCCCGGCGCTTCGACCGTCGCTTGACCCGCGCTGACGACTGGAGGTCAGGCGGTGAAGACGGCGTGGACGTCGCCGACGAGGGTGCGGCCGCCGAGGGCCTCGAGCTCCATCAGCACGGCCGTGCCCACCACGGTGCCGCCGAGGCGCTCGACGAGCGCGTGCGCCGCGACCAGGGTGCCGCCGGTGGCGAGCACGTCGTCGACGAGCAGCACGCGCATGCCGTCGCGGATGTCGTCGTGCGCCTCGATCGTCGCGGTCCCGTATTCGAGGGCGTAGTCGACGGATGCCGCGGGCCGGGGCAGCTTGCCCGCCTTGCGGATCGGCACCAGGCCGGCGCCCGCGTCCATCGCCACCGCGCCCGCGAGGAGGAAGCCGCGCGCCTCGACTCCGGCGACGACGTGGAACTCTCCTGCGAACGGTTCGACGAGCGCATGGATCACCGTGCGCAGGGCCGCAGCATCCGCCAGCAACGGCGTGATGTCACGGAAGAGCACCCCCGCTTCGGGATAGTCGGGAATCGTGCGGATGAGCGACTCGGCACGGGACAGGGCTTCGTTCACCGCCTCACGATACCGCTCGGGATGCCGGCCACCTGGCTCGCGGCTATGAATGCGGCCTGTCCGCGCAGGGGATGTAAGCGCTTGCAGTATCCTGTCGGGATGACTTCTTCGCAGACCGCCGAGCGCGCTGACGCGCCGATCGACACCACCGGCAGCGAGTGGTGGCGCACCGCCGTCATCTACCAGATCTACCCGCGCTCGTTCTCCGACAGCTCGGGCGACGGCATCGGCGACCTCCCCGGCATCACCTCGCGCCTCGACGACCTGCGCGACCTCGGCGTCGACGCCATCTGGCTGAGCCCCTTCCAGCGCTCCCCGCAGAAGGACGCCGGATACGACGTCTCCGACTACTGCGACGTCGACCCGCTGTTCGGCACGCTGGGCGACTTCGACGACATGCTCGAAGGGGCGCATGCGCGCGGCATCCGTCTGATCGTCGATCTCGTTCCCAACCACTCCTCCGACCAGCACGAGTGGTTCCAGCAGGCGCTGGCGGCCGCCCCGGGCAGTGCCGAGCGTGCGCGCTACATGTTCCGCGACGGCAAGGGCGTCGAGGGCGAGCTGCCCCCGAACAACTGGGAGTCCGTCTTCGGCGGCCCCGCGTGGACGCGCATCGTCGAGGCGGACGGTAGCCCCGGTCAGTGGTACCTGCACCTCTTCGACTCGTCGCAGCCCGACTTCGACTGGTCGAACGAAGAGGTGCGCGAGGAGTTCCGCCGCATCCTGCGCTTCTGGCTCGACCGCGGCGTCGACGGCTTCCGCGTCGACGTCGCCCACGGCCTGGTCAAGGCCGACGGCCTGCCCGACTACACGCCCGACCCCGCGGCCGGATCGATGGGCGGCGAAGAGGCGAACGTTCCGTACTGGGGCCAGGACGGCGTGCACGAGGTCTACCGCGACTGGCACACGCTGCTCGCCGAGTACGACGGCGACCGCGCGCTGTGCGCGGAGGCCTGGCTGCCCACCCCCGAGCAGACCGCGCTGTGGGTGCGTCCCGACGAGATGCACCAGGCGTTCAACTTCGCCTACCTCGAGACCGCGTGGGCCGCACCGGCTCTCCGCTCGGTGATCGCCGAGTCCATCGCGGCCTACGCCGCGGTCGGCGCCCCCAGCACCTGGGTGCTCTCGAACCACGACGTCGTGCGCCACGCCTCGCGTCTCGCGCTCACCGCCGAGAACCCGCAGGGTCACGGCATCGGCCCGGACTCCCCCGGCAAGCCCGTGCCCGAGGTCGGCCTCCGCCGAGCCCGCGCCGCGACCACCCTCATGCTCGGCCTGCCCGGCTCGGCGTACCTCTACCAGGGCGAGGAGCTCGGCCTGCCCGAGGTCATCGACATCCCGGGCGAGGCCCGCCAGGATCCGACGTGGTTCCGTACCGACGGCGAGCGCTATGGCCGTGACGGGTGCCGCGTGCCGATTCCGTGGACGTCGGATGCCCCGGCCTACGGCTTCAGCCCGACCGGCGACTCCTGGCTGCCGCAGCCTGCGGAGTGGGCCGAGCTCGCCCGCGACGTCCAGGTCGGCGACGCCGACTCGACGCTCTCGCTCTACCGTTCGCTCATCGCCGCCCGCCGCGCACGCGGCCTCGGTGCGGGCACACTCGAGTGGGTCGAAGGCCTGGGAACGGACGTCGTGGCCTTCCGCAACGGAAGCGTGACCGTCGTCGGCAACACCGGTGCCACGCCGGTGCCCATGCCGACCGGTATCGTGATCGCATCGAGCGGACCGGTCCTGGGGAACGAGCTTCCGGCCGACACCACGGTGTGGCTCGCCGACGACTGAGTGCGTCCGGCACCGCGCCGGACGATGAGCGCGGGGGACGCCGTCCCGATCCGCGGGGAGAGGTGACGACGTGGTCAGCATCGACGAGGTGGCCCGGCAGGCCGGCGTCTCGACGGCGACCGTCTCGCGCGCGCTGAGCGGGCGCGGCCACGTCTCGGACTCGACCAAGGCCCGGGTCGAGGCGGCTGCGAAGAGCCTCGGCTACGTCGTCTCAGCGTCGGCCTCGAGCCTCGCCTCAGGGCGGAGGCGCAACATCGGCGTGCTGGTGCCGTTCCTCGACCGCTGGTTCTTCTCGACGGTGCTGAGCGGGATCGCTTCGGCGCTCATGCGCCGGGGCTACGACATCACGCTCTACAGCCTCACCGCGGATCGCGCCGAGCGGCGGGACGTCTTCGACACGTTCCTGCGTCGCCAGCGCGTCGACGGCGTCATCGCGATCTCGATCGAGATCGGCGACGAGGAATCGCAGCAGCTGCTCGCCCTCGACCTCCCCGTCATCGCGATCGGCGGCCCGAACCCGCGGCTGACGACCCTGACGGTCGACGACGTCGCGGTCGCGCGGCTGGCGACGGAGCACCTGCTCGCCCTCGGTCACCGCGAGATCGCCCACATCGGCGCGAGCCCCGAGTTCGACATCGACTTCCACATCCCGACGCACCGCCGACGGGGGTTCGAGCTGGCCCTGGCGGATGCCGGCATCGAGGTCAAGCCGTCGCTCTTCGAGCCGGCCGACTTCACGATCGAGGGCGGATTCCGCGCCGCCAAGCAGCTGCTGGGCAAGCCGGGCGGGAGGCCGACGGCCATCTTCGCCG
The DNA here is from genome assembly GCF_014837165.1 of Microbacterium gallinarum. Classification (GTDB taxonomy): domain Bacteria; phylum Actinomycetota; class Actinomycetes; order Actinomycetales; family Microbacteriaceae; genus Microbacterium; species Microbacterium gallinarum. The sequence continues at coordinate 1,251,808 of NZ_JACSPM010000001.1, read as the reverse complement.
CCTCGGACGAGATGGCGATCGGCGCCCTGCTCGCCGCGCGCGAGCTCGGATACCGCGTGCCCGAGGACCTGTCCGTCGTCGGCATCGACGGCCACGAGCTCGGCGAGTTCTTCCGCCTCACCACCGTCGACCAGTTCCCGAAGGGGCAGGGCGAGCGCGCGGCCGACGCGATCCTCGCCGAGCTGGAGGCGACGAACGCGGCGCCCCCCGTGCACCAGCCCGGCGAGCTGCCGTACGAGCTGATCGTGCGCGGCTCGACCGCCCGCCTGCCCGGCTGATCCCCCTCGCTCACCCGTCCCCGCGCTCATCCGACCCCGTCGCTCGCCCGTCCCCGCGCTCATCCGACCCCGCGCTCACCTGTCACGAAACGCCACCCGAAGCGGCACATCGTGACAGGCGAGGCACCCTGGCACCCGGGGGGTCCGGTCGACGACCGCCGGATAGGCTCGACCGCATGACGATCGACCTCGAGGCCCTCTACACCGACCTGCACCGGCATCCCGAACTGTCGTTCCAGGAGACGCGGACGGCGGGGGTCATCACGCGGCACCTCACCGACCTCGGCATCGAGTTCGAGGAGGGCATCGGCAAGACCGGTGTCGCGGGCGTCATCCGCAACGGCGACGGCCCGGTCGTGTGGCTGCGCGCCGACATGGACGCCCTGCCCGTTCCCGAGCAGACCGGCCTCGAGTACGCCAGCACCGCGCGCGGCACCGATCCGTCGGGCACCGACGTGCCGGTCATGCACGCGTGCGGCCACGACATGCACGTCTCGGCCATGCTGGGCGCGCTCGAGCGGCTCGTCGCGACGAAGCACGAGTGGAGCGGCACGATCGTCGCCGTCTTCCAGCCCGCCGAGGAGTACGGCGCCGGGTCGCAGGCGATGATCGCCGACGGCGTGCTCGACCGCTTCCCGAAGCCCGACATCGTGCTCGGCCAGCACGTCACCCCGCTCCCCGCCGGCACGATCGGCGTGCGCAGCGGCACCCAGATGGCCGCCTCCGACGGACTCGTCGTGAAGCTGCTCGGCCGCGGTGGGCACGGCTCACGACCGCACTCCACGATCGACCCCGTCGTCATGGCCGCCGCCACCGTGATGCGGCTGCAGACGATCGTCTCGCGCGAGGTCGACCCGCGCGACGTCGCCGTCGTCACGGTCGGCTCCATCCACGCCGGGCTCAAGAACAACATCATCCCGGCCGAGGCGAAGCTCGAACTCAGTCTGCGCTACCCCGACGACGACGCCCGCGCGCGCGTCCTCGAGAAGGTCGAGCGGGTCGTGCGCGCCGAGGCGCAGGCATCCGGAGCCGAGGAGCCGCCCGTGATCACGATCGACCACTCGCTCCCGCCGACGATCAACGACGACGACGCCACCGCGCGCCTGCGGACCGCGTTCGACGCCGCGTTCGGCGAGGGCACCGTGATCGACCCGGGCATGTTCACCGGCAGCGAGGACGTGTCGTGGTTCGCCCGTGAGTCCGGAGCGCCTCTCGTCTTCTGGTTCTGGGGTGGGATCGACCCCGACGCGTATGCCGCCGCCGTCGCCGCCGACTCGGTCGAGCGCGACATCCCCACCAACCACTCGCCGTTCTTCGCACCGGTGCTGCAGCCGACGCTCGACAACGGCGTCGCGAACCTGGTCGTCGCGGCGCGCGAGTTCCTGGAGACGCGCACGGCTGAGTGATCAGCGGATGCCGCGGCGCGGCATCCGCTCTCCGTCACCGCCAGCGGACGGAACGCAGACGCCTCGGCTCGTCGGGGTCGAGCGGCTCGCGCGCGTCGGCGACGTACTGCCCCGACGCGAGACCCGGCAGCCCGCGCGCGTCCGGCGTGGTGAACACGAGGATCAGCGAGCCGAGGGCGAAGAGCCAGCCCACGAAGTCCCACGCTCCGGGCAGCGCGAAGAGGACGAGGAACCCGCCGATCCCGCCCGCGAAGCGGAGGACGCGGGCGAGCCAGACCGGCAGCGGGCCGCCCTGGAATCGCAGCTGCACCGCCAGGTCGCCGACGGTGCGTCCCGTCGCCAGCACGACGGTGAGCCAGACGACGATCGTGACGACGGACGACACGACCGCCGCCGCGCCGCCGCTGCGCACCTCGTCCTGCGCGCCGAGCGCGAAGAGGGCGAGTTGGAAGAGCACGCCGATCGCGAGTGCGACGAGCCATGACCCCACGAGGTCGCACGCCATCGCGAGCAGGCGGCGTGAGCGCGTGACGGCACGCGGCCGGTCGGCGTCGGCCGCGCGGGCCATCCCGCGGTGCGCGCGCGGCACGGCGAGGGAGAGGAGCGAGCCGACGACGGCGCCGAGCGTGTTGGTCAGCACGTCGTCGACGTCGAACACGCGGTAGGCGCACGGGTACAGGCCCCACACCCCGGTCAGCTGGGTGAACTCGATGAAGGCCGAGAGCCCGAGGCCGGTGAGCGCCGCGACCAGGATGCCCCGGCCGCCCAGCACGCGCAGGAAGAAGCCCAGCGGGATGAACAGCAGCACGTTGAGAAGCAGCTGCAGCGCGACCGGATCGGACAGGAGGGTTCCCGGCCGCAGTCCGGCGTCGCCGAGCTCGCCGACGACGGCGAAGAGGTCGACGTTCACGCCGGCACAGGCCAGCTCGCCGGGGTCGGGGAGCGGCAGGAGCGTGTACGTCCAGATCGCCATGAGATACACCAGCGCCGAAGCCCACAGCGCGAAGCGGCCGAGGCCCAGACCTCCGCGGCGGCGGTAGCTGATCGCCACGAACGGCACGAAGAGCACGACGCCCGCGACCACGCCGAGAGCGATCGCGAAGGCACCGAGCATCACCCGATCGTCCACGCCTCCGATCATCCCAGAGCGCGCGCGGCCGCCCCAGATCCCGGGGTGCGCATGGATTCCGTGAGGATGCCCCTCATCCCGATGCGGCGAGCGTAGTGTCGCCAGCCGTGACAAGCGAACCACGAGAGCCGGGCGACGAACCGCGGCTCGCCAAGCGCCTGATCCTGGGCGACCCGCTCACGTCCGAGACCCTGGACGAACAGCTCCTGCCCAAGCGCCGCGCGCTCCCGATCTTCGCCTCGGACGCATTGAGCTCGGTGGCCTACGCCCCGCAGGAGCTGCTGATGATCCTGCTGATCGGCGGCACCGCGTTCCTCGCGTTCTCGCCGTGGGTCGCCGCCGCGGTCGTGGTGCTCCTCATCGTGGTCGTCGCGAGCTACCGGCAGCTCATCAAGGCGTACCCGTCGGGCGGCGGCGACTACGAGGTCGCCCGCAAGAACCTCGGCGAGGTCCCCGGCGTGGTCGTCGCGGCGGCGCTCCTGGTCGACTACGTGCTCACCGTCGCGGTGTCCGTGGCCTCCGGCGTGGACAACATCATCTCCGCGATCCCCGAACTCGACCCGGGACGCATCGAGCTCGCCGTGGGATTCGTCATCCTGATCATCATCGTGAACCTGCGCGGCGTGCGGGAAGCGTCCTTCGCGTTCGCGATCCCCACGTATGTGTTCATCGGGTCCGTGGCGGTCATGATCGTCGTCGGCCTGACCCGCACGCTGATGGGCGATCCGCCGGTCGCGTCGAGCGCGGAGTACGGCGTCCAAGCCGAGCAGCTGACGCAGGCTGCGGTGATCCTCCTCGTCCTGCGCGCGTTCTCGAGCGGGTGCTCCGCGCTCACAGGGGTCGAGGCCGTCTCCAACGGCGTGCCCGCGTTCCGCAAGCCGAAGATCCGCAACGCGCAGATGACGCTGACCCTCATGGGCGGCATCGCGATCCTGCTGTTCTCCGGGCTCACCGCCCTCGCCCTGGTCTCGGGCGTGCACTATGCCGAGAACGCCTGTCATCTGATCGGCTTCGACTGCGCGACCCAGCCGCAGCCCAGCCTCATGGCGCAGGTCGCGGCCGCCACCTTCGGGATGGGCTCGATCCCCTTCTACGTGATCCAGGCCGCGACGGCGTGCGTGCTGCTGCTGGCGGCCAACACCGCGTTCAACGGCTTCCCGCTGCTCGGCGCCGTGCTCGCCCGCGACGGCTTCGCGCCGAAGGCGCTCAACACCCGCGGCGACCGCCTCGTGTACTCGAACGGCATGATCCTCCTGGGCATCGCCGCGATAGCGGTGCTGATCATCTACCGTGCGAATCTCACGACGCTGATCCAGCTCTACATCATCGGCGTGTTCGTGTCGTTCTCGATCGGCCAGATCGGCATGGTGCGCCACTGGAGGCGGGCGCTGCGCGAGCTGACCGGATCGTCGACGGATGCTGCGGCCGCGGCATCCGCTCGCCGTGAACGCCACTCGGCCTATAGCGGACTCGCGATCAACGCACTCGGAGCGGCGATGACGATCTCGGTCCTGCTGATCGTGACGATCACGAAGTTCACCCACGGTGCATGCCTCGTCTTCATCGCGATCCCGGTGCTCTCGGTGCTGATGATCGGGGTGAACCGCTACTACCGAGACGTCGAGCAGGAGATCCGGGTGGACGACACGACCCGGTTCGGCGCCGACGGCGACCTCGCGATCATCCTCGTGAACCGGTTGCAGAAGCCCGTGCTCAAGGCCGTCGACTACGCTCTCGCCGCCGATCACGACAGGACCATCGCGGTGCATGTCGCCGTCAGCGAGGAGGACGCCGCCGAGCTCCAGCGCGAGTGGGTCGAGCGTCGCGTTCCCGTGGAACTCGTGATCATCGAGTCGCCGTACCGCTCGTACGCCACCCCCGTCGCCCGTTTCATCAAGCAGTACCGCGAGAAGTTCGGCTCGTCGGTGGTCACCGTCTACCTGCCGCAGTACATCGTGGGCCACTGGTGGGAGTCGCTGCTGCACAATCGGCGGTCGCGGCGTATCGCCCAGGCGCTCATGCTCGTGCACGGCGTCTCGATCACGCTCGTGCCGTGGCTGCTCGACTCGTCGGAGCTCATCTACGGGCGCCGGTCGCGGCCGCTGCCCGGCGATGAGCGGGCCGGCCGGCCTACGCCGCACCCCGCGGTGCACCCGCACGCGCGCCGCGCGACCCGCCCGGCGGGGCCGCCTGCGTAGTCCGTCGAGCACGCCGAGTCCGCCGGCGTGCAGACCCCGCCGGGGTGAACCTCGACCCCACCCGCGGCGGCGCCGACCCGCGTAGCCTGGAAGGGTGTCATCTTCTGCCGTGCTCGACCTCGCGGCTATCCGCGCCGACTTCCCGCTTCTCTCGGAACGGGTCGGGGGCACACCGCTCGTCTACCTCGACTCAGCGGCGACGAGCCAGAAGCCGCAGGCGGTCATCGACGCTGAGGTCGAGTTCCTGACCCGTACGAACGCGGGCGTCCACCGCGGCGCCCACGCCCTCGCCGCCGAGGCGACCGAGCTGTTCGAGGACGCCCGGGCGACCGTCGCCGCCTTCGTCGGAGCGCCCCCCGAGCAGCTGGTGTGGACCAACGGGGCGACAGCGGGGCTCAACCTCGTGGCCTACTCCCTCGGCAACGCGACCGCCGGCCGCGGCGCCCCCGGCAGCGCTCGCTTCGCCCTGCGCCCTGGCGACGAACTCGTCGTCACCGAGAGCGAGCACCACGCGAACCTCATCCCGTGGCAGGAGCTCGCCGGCCGCACGGGCGCCGTGCTGCGGCACATCCCGGTACACGATGACGGGACGATCGATCTGGATGCCGCGGCATCCGTCATCTCGAACCGGTCGCGCGTCGTCGCGTTCCCCCATGTCTCGAACGTGCTCGGCATCGTCAATCCGGTCGCCGAACTCGTCGCCCTCGCGCAGGCGGTCGGCGCGCTGACCGTGCTCGACGCCTGCCAGTCCGCCCCGCACCTGCCCCTCGACCTGCCGGCGCTCGGCGTCGACCTCGCCGTGTTCTCGGGTCACAAGATGCTCGGCCCGTACGGCATCGGGGGTCTCTACGGCCGCGCCGACGTGCTCGACGACCTGCCGCCTTTCCTGACCGGCGGGTCGATGATCACCACCGTCTCGCTCGACGAGGCCGAGTACCTGCCGCCGCCGCAGCGGTTCGAGGCCGGCACCCAGCCCGTGTCGCAGGCGATCGGACTCGCCGCAGCCGTGCGCTACCTCGACGCCGTCGGCATGCCCGCGGTGCACGCGCACGAGCGCGCGCTCGAGGCGCGCATGGGCGACGGGCTGCGCCAGATTCCCGGCATCCGGCTGCTGGGCGACGCCGAGGGCGTCGAGCGGGTCGGCCTGTGGGCATTCGACGTCGACGGCGTGCACGCGCACGACGTGAGTCAGTTCCTCGACGACCGCGGTGTCGCGGTGCGCGTCGGGCACCACTGCGCGCAGCCGCTGCACCGCCGCTTCGGTCTGACCGCCTCGGTGCGCGCCTCGGCCGCGCTCTACAACACCCCCGATGAGGTCGACCAGCTGCTCGACGCCGTCGCCGGGGTGCGCGGGTTCTTCGGAGCGGGCGCATGAGCGGGCTCGAGTCGCTCTACCAGGAGCTCATCCTCGACCACTCCCGGCGCAAGGTCGGGTTCGGCCTCGCCGACGAGGAGGGTCGCAGCGCGACCTCCCATCAGCACAACCCTCTGTGCGGCGACGACCTCACCGTGCGCGTGCGGCTCAGCGACGACGGCGAGACCATCCGCGACGTGACGTGGGAGGGAGCCGGCTGCTCGATCTCGCAGGCGTCGGCGTCGATGCTGGTGGAGTTGGCGGAAGGGATGCCGCGGGCCGAGGCATCCGCTCTCATCGACGGATTCCGCGAGGCGCTGCGCTCGCGGGGCACCATCGAGCTCGACGAGGACGTCTACCTCGACGCCGCGGCGCTCTCGGGCGTCTCGAAGTACGTCGCGCGGGTCAAGTGCGCGATGCTCGCGTGGGTCGCCCTCGAGGACGACCTGGCTCGCGCCTAGACCTCGGGCAGCGGGTCGTGCCCGCTGGTGCCGGGTGCGGGAGGTCCGACGGGGTTGCTGGTGTTCGCAGCGCCTGCGGCGCCGGCCGCGCCCGCCTGCCACCTTGTGTGCGCCTTGAGCGCATGGAGCACCGCGAGCCGCACGACGACGTACAGCGCGAGAGCGATCACCGCCAGCACGAGAAGGTAGAAGATGATCACGAAGTGCCAGCCGGTGAGTCCCTGCATCATGGCTCCACGCTAGGGCTGCCGACGCGCGCCCGCGTACGTTGTCCACAGCAGCGATCGACACGCCCTTCCGCATGGAAACCGTGAGGACCGGCGGGATGCGGGCGCACACGGGTGTTGGATCGAGACGTGGGCGAGATCGATGACCGCACGGGCGCGCGCGAGCGCATCGTCGTCGCGCTGAGCGGCGGACCCGAGGGCGAGACGCTGATCCGTCGCGCCGCGCGCATGGCCGAGCGCGCCGGAGACGCTGAGCTGCATGCCCTCCATGTCGCGACCGAGAGCGCCGGCCGGCCGGCCGAGCCCACGGAGCTCGCGGCGCAGCGGCCGCTGGTGGAGTCGCTCGGCGGCACCTACCACCAGGTCATCGGCGGCGACATCGCCCGCGCGGTGGTCGAGTTCGCGCGCTCGCACCACGCGACCCAGCTGGTGCTCGGCGTCAGTCGACGCGGCCGGCTCGCCGCCGCGCTCTCCGGACCGGGTGTCGCCGCGACCGTCGTGCGGGAGCAGGGGGACCTCGACGTGCAGCTCGTCGCGCACGCGCGCGCGGGCGATCGGTTCAGCCTCCCGCGCGTGACCGGCGGAGCCCTGAGCCGCGAGCGCGTCGTGCTGGGCTTCGCCGTCGCGCTGGTGTTCGGCCCGCTGCTCACCTGGCTGCTCTACAGCGCGCGCACGCCCGAGTCGATCACGTCGGACGTGCTGGCGTTCCAGCTGCTCGTCGTGATCGTCGCGCTCGTCGGCGGCATCTGGCCGGCACTGTTCGCCGCCGTGCTGTCAGGGCTCACGCTCGACTTCCTCTTCGTCGCGCCGCTGTTCACCGTCGCCGTCTCCGACCCGCTTCACCTGTGGGCGCTCCTGCTCTACGTGCTGATCGCGCTGCTCGTGAGCTACATCGTCGACCAGGCGGCCCGACGCGCTCGCATCGCGCAGCGCGCGACGGCCGAAGCCGAACTGCTGGCGACCGTGGCAGGCAACGTGCTGCGCGGCGAGAGCGCCGTGCCCGCCCTCGTCGGCCGCACGCGCGAGGCGTTCGGCCTCGCCGGGGTACGGCTCGTCGACAGCGACGGCACACTGCTCGCCACCGACGGCGAGCCCGTGCGCGACGGCCGATTCGAGTCGGTGCCCGTTGGCAGGCGCAACGGCGAGCCCCGAGCCGTGCTCGAGCTCCACGGTCGCGCTCCGGATGCCTCGGAGCGCCGGCTGCTCGACGTCGTCGTCGCCCAGCTCGGTGCCGCGCTGGAACGCGCCGAGCTCACGCAGGCGGCGCGCGCGGCGGAATCGCTGGCGGTCGCCGACCAGGTGCGCAGCGCGCTGCTGTCGGCGGTCAGCCATGACGTGCGACGACCGCTCGCCGCCGCCATCGCCGGCGTCGGCGGCCTGCGTGCCGCGGGGCCCACTCTGTCCGACGCCGACCGATCGGAGCTCCTCACCACCGCGGACGAGAGTCTCGCGACGCTGTCGACGCTCGTGACCGACCTGCTCGATGTCGGCCGCGTGCAGGCGGGCGTGCTCGCGGTGTCGCTGCGACCGGTCGACGCCGCCGAGGCGATTCTCGCCGCGCTCGAGGAGCTCGACCTCGGACCCGACGCCGTCGGCCTCGCCCTCGACGGCGAGCTGCCGGCGATCGCGGCCGACCCGGTGCTGCTGCAGCGCGTGCTCGTGAACGTTCTGGCCAACGCCGAGCGTCACGCGCCCGAGGGCACGCGCGTCGAGATCGGCACGAGGGTGAACGGGAAGATGGCAGAGGTGCGCATCGCCGACCACGGCGCAGGCGTCGCACCGGAGCGGCGCAACGAGATGTTCGCGCCGTTCCAGCGTCTCGGGGACACCGACAACACCGCGGGCCTCGGACTCGGCCTGGCACTGTCGAAGGGCTTCACCGACGGCATGGGCGGTACGCTCACGCCCGAGGACACGCCCGGAGGAGGGCTGACGATGGTGATCGCGCTGCCTGTCGCGGGGAGCGCGTCGTGAAGGTGCTCGTCGCCGACGACGACCCGCAGCTCGTCCGCGCGCTGCGCATCACGCTGTCGGCGCACGGCTACGACGTCATCGCCGCCCCCGACGGCGCCGCAGCCATCGCCCTCGCCGCGAAGGAGCGGCCCGACATCGTGATGGTCGACCTCGGGATGCCGCGCCTCGACGGCATGCAGGTCATCGAGGCGCTGCGGGGCTGGACCACCGCCCCGATCATCGTGGTGTCGGGACGCACCGGCTCGGCCGACAAGGTGGACGCCCTGGATGCCGGAGCCGACGACTTCGTGACGAAGCCGTTCCAGATCGATGAGCTGCTCGCACGCCTGCGCGCCCTGTCGCGCCGGGCTCCGGCATCCGACGACCAGCCCGTCGTGTCGTTCGGCGATGTGCGGGTCGACCTGTCGGCACGCTCCGTCACGCGTGACGGCGTGCTCGTGCACCTCACACCGACCGAGTGGCAGATCCTCGAGGTCCTGGTGCGGCACCCGGGCGCGCTGGTGACGCGGCAGGCGCTCCTGAAGGAGATCTGGGGCACCGAGCAGGTGACGGACACCGGCTACCTCCGGCTGTACCTGTCGCAGCTGCGCAAGAAGCTCGAAGCGGATCCGTCCCGGCCGGCGCACCTCCTGACCGAGTCGGGCATGGGCTACCGGCTCGTGATCGATCCCGCCTGATCCGTCCGCTCGACGGGGGGTCGGATCAGCCCAGGCCGGCGCGCTCGTCCTCGGCGATCATCTCTCCGGCAACGGGCTTGCGCGAGAGGCCCACCGAGCCGCCCGAGGCGCCCAGCGCCGAGGACACCGCGACGGACTCGTCGACGTCGGGGTACTGCGGGCGCAGCTGCACTGCATGCTGACGCTTCTGCTCGCGCTTCGCCTTGCGGGCGGAGTAGGCCAGGTTGAGCCCCTCGACGAAGATCGCGAACGCCATCGGGCCGTAGATGAATGCCTTGTCGATCTTGATCTCGAAACCTTCGGCGACGAGGAACACGCCGATGAGGAGGAGGAACGACAGCGCCAGCATCTTCACGGTGGGGTGCTTGTTCACGAACGCGAAGATGAAGCGGGAGGCGAACAGCATGATGCCGAACGACAGCACCACGACCGTGATGATCACCACCAGACTCTCCGTCATGCCGACCGCGGTGATGACGGAGTCGAGCGAGAAGACGAGGTCGAGGAGCAGGATCTGGATGAGCACAGATCCGAACGTGATGGTCTTGCGGCCCACCCCGCCGTGCTCCTCCTCGGCGCCCTCGAGCTTGTGATGGATCTCGGTGACGGCCTTGTAGACCAGGAACAGGCCACCCGCGATGAGGATGAGATCCTTCCACGAGAAGCCCATCTCGCCGATGAAGAAGACGTCCTCCTTGAGCGTGATGATCCAGCCCGCGAAGAGCACGAGGACCACCCGCATGACCATCGCGAGCGTCAGGCCGAGGTTGCGGGCCTTCGCCTGCTGCTCCTTCGGCAGCTTGGACGCGAGGATCGAGATGAAGATGACGTTGTCGACACCCAGGACCACCTCGAGCACGAAGAGCGTGAGGAAGACGGCGATCAGGTCAGGGGTGAATTCGAGGGAGAAGTCCACGAGCCCATCGTAGGCGGCGCCCGGCACAGTTCCGGCAGCGCGCGGCCTCGGTCCGATGAGCGCCCGATGAGGACCCGCCCCCAATGGCCTGGGAGTCCCCTCCTATACCGGTCGGGCCATATGCACGTGCGTAGGGTGGGCCTAAGCGATCGGCATCCGCCTGTGGCTCCGCGTCGACCAAGAGGTCGGCATCCGACCCAGAGCAGGTGCAATCATCGCCATCCTCACTCCCGTCGCCCCCGAAGGTCGTCTCGGCGCTGTGCGCCAGACGTACGCCGGGGCCGAGACGTTCCCGCCCGTGGCCCGTGCCTACACCGAGGTGTCGCAGGTCGTGCGTGAAACCGGACTGCTGCGCCGAGCCGAATGGTTCTACGCCATCGTGGGCACCGCGCTCGTGCTGGCATTCGGCGGGGCCATCACCGGCTTCATCCTGCTGGGCGACACCTGGTACCAGCTCCTGATCGCCGGGGCCCTCGGCATCATCTTCACGCAGGTGGCGTTCCTGGCGCACGAGGCCGCGCACCGGCAGATCCTCGCGTCGGGCCCGGCGAACGACCGGCTCGGCCGCTTCCTCGCAGCCGGCGTGGTCGGCATCAGCCTGTCGTGGTGGAACAACAAGCACAATCGCCATCACGCCAACCCGAACCGCGTGGGCAAGGACCCCGACATCGAGGTCGACACCATCAGGTTCCTCGAGGAGGATGCCGCGAAGGTGGGGCGTCTGGGTGCCTTGATCACCCGCAAGCAGGGGTGGCTGTTCTTCCCCCTCCTCACGCTCGAAGGCGCGAACCTTCACGCACTGGGCCTCAAGCACCTGTTCTCGCGCGGCGAGGTCAAGGGCCGCTGGATCGAGCTCGGCCTCATCGCGCTGCGCTTCTCGCTGTACCTCACTCCCATCTTCCTGTTCCTGCCCATCGGCATGGCGTTCGCGTTCCTCGGCGTGCAGCTGGCCGTCTTCGGCGTCTACATGGGCGCCTCGTTCGCGCCGAACCACAAGGGCATGCCGATCATCGCCCCCGACGCCAAGCTCGACTTCTTCTCGAAGCAGGTGCGCACGTCGCGCAACATTCGCGGCGGCTGGTGGGCCACGGCGCTCATGGGCGGTCTGAACTACCAGGTCGAGCACCATCTCTTCCCGAGCATGGCCCGGCCGTACCTCTCCAAGGCGCGCGAGATCGTGATCGAGCAGTGCCGCACGCGCGGTGTGCCCTACACCGAGACCAGCCTCATCGAGTCGTACGCCATCGTCATCGCGTATCTCAACCGCGTCGGTCTCGCCGCCCGCGACCCGTTCGACTGCCCGATGGTGAACCGCTTCCGACCGGCCTGACGCCCCGCTCACCGGAGAACGGGGGACGGATGCCGCGGCAGCCGTCCCCCGTTCTGTTCGTCGTGAGCGCGGGTCAGACCGCCGCCAGGACTCCTTCGAGGCGGGCGTAGCTGGCCTCCATGCCCTCGGTCATCCCGGTGCCGAGGACGATGTCGCGCGTCTCCTTGTCGGGGTACTCGATGAGCAGCGTGATGAGAGTCGCGCCGTCCTCCTCGTCGAGGTTGAGGTCGTTGAGCGTCGACGGGTAGTCGGTGCCCGTCATGTGCTCGGTGGTGACCGCGCGGCGCGGCGCCTCCGAGAGCACCGTCTCGCCGTCGAAGCCGAAGGGCTCGCCCTCGGTGCCCTCGATGGGCGCCCACTGGTAGCGGTACTTCCCGCCGACGGCCGGATCGACTTCGCACACCGTCATCCGCCAGCCGTCGGGACCGAGCATCCACTTCTCGAGCAGCTCCGGCTCCTGGTGGGCGCGCCACACCAGGTCGATGGGTCCCTCGATCAGGCGCGTGATGCGCACGTGAGTGTCGTCGAGGATCTCGGTCTGCGTGCCCTTGCCCGCCGCGTAGGCGCGCAGCCCTTCGAGCACCCGGTCGAGCTGGTTGATGGCCATCGTCGAGCCTTCCACGGCGCCGAAGTCGACGACCTGCTGCAGCGCGTCGGCCGACGCGAAGTGCGAGACGTTGACCATGCGGGAGCCGGTCGCGGTCGGCTCGAAGGTGAAGACGACCCGCATGACCGGCATGCCTTCGAGCGGCGCGCCGTCTTCGTTGGCGAAGTTGTCGAGCACGGTGAAGCCGCGCGGCGCATCGATCTCGAGGAACTCCCATGAGCCGTACGACTTCTCGCCCTGCGGGCTGGTCATGTAGTAGACCGCGCGCCCGCCGACCGAGAACTCGAACGTGGGGAAGCGCGCCGGCCAGCCCGGGGGGCCCCAGAAGCGCTCGAGCTGCTGCGGCTCGGTGAAGGCGGCCCACAGCCGCTCGGCGGGCGCGTCGAAGTCGGCCGTGAGCGTCATGGTGAGCGCTTCGGGATCGGTGGTGACATCGGTGACGGGCATCTCATGCTCCTTGCGTGGGATCGGTGGTGTCGGTGCCGGGCCGGCCGGGACGGTCGGTATTCCCCTGTGCGGGCTCGGCGAGGAGCGCATCGAGCCGGTCGATGCGCGAGCGCCAGAGCTCCTCGTAACGTGCGAGGAGTGCGCGGGCGCGGGCGATCATGACCGGGTCCGCCCGGACGAGACGCTCGCGCCCTTCGGCGCGCTTGATGATGAGACCAGCCGCCTCGAGCACCGCGACGTGCTTCTGCACCGCCGCGAACGACATGTCGTACTCGCCGGCGAGCGCCGAGACCGAGTGCTCGTCCTGGATCGCTCGCCGAAGGATGTCGCGCCGCGTCGCTGCGGCGAGCGCGTGGAACACGCGGTCGATCTGTTCATCGCTGAGTCCTGAATCTACAACCATTTGGTTGTACGTTACGCCGGGTCGCGGCATCCGTCAACCCTTTTCGGGTCCGGTCGTCGGTCAATCCCGCGAGAGTCGCCCGAGTTCTCCGGCCTGCGCGTCCAGCAGGACGAGTTCGCTGCCGTCGAAGCCGGCGAGCCGGGCGCCGGAAACCCAATCCGGCACGTTGGCGCCCTCGCAGCCGATCGCGGTCATGTTGGCGACCGTCGCCGCGAACCGGCCTTCGTCGCCGAGCAGCCAGCCGCCTTCCGCCCCGTTGCACCCGTCCGAAGCTCGGTATCCGTTCGGGGTGTCGAACTCGACGAAGGGGGTCCGCTCGTCTGTTGTCTCATACTCGACCGGGATCCATCGCCCGGCCAGTTCCTCGCGGGTCACCGGCGTGAGCGAGCCGGGCAATCCTGCGGGTGGCCGGAAGTGGGCTCGCGTGGTCGCGTCCACAAGCGGAGGTCGCGTGTACAGCTCATCCGCGGTGGGAATCGGCGTCGGCGCCCCGTCGATGGTCAGCGCAGCCGTGAGACCGCCTTCGGCATCGCGGAACAGCCAGCCGTCCGCCGACGGCTCGAAGCCGACCGTCGCTGCAAGCCATGGCGCGTCGGGCATCACCCCGCCGTTGGCGCACTCACCGCTCGCGCCCGAGATCGACGTCGTCAGCGCACCCGGGAAGGCAGCCCAGTGCCAGAAGACCATGCCGCAGTCGCGCCACAGCTGCATGTCCATGGCGTCGATCCGCAGCCACGTGTCGGCGTCTTCGCCTTCGGCGCCGGTGACTCGCCACAGGCCGATCAGGTCGAGAGGGGCCGCGGAAGGAGACGCGGTCGGCGAGCCGGCCCCCATCGGCGCTCCCTGACCGACGCCCTGGGCTGCACAACCGGTCAGCACGAGCGCGAGAGCCGCCATGCCCGCCGCGATGATCCGCATGGGCGTCACACTAGCCGCCTGCTCAGCGTTCCGGGCGGGGCGGCATCGAGGCCGTCGCGGTGGGGTCGAGCCAGGGGATCCTCGCCGAGACCGAGGGAGACGCCTTATGTTTCGGGCGAAACCCCCTGCCCGGGGAGTGGGAGGGAGCGGATGCCGCGGCCGAACTAGACTGGACCGGTCCGGCATCCCCGATTCCTGGAGCTCAGCCGCGTGACCACCCCCTCTCCGACGTCCGCAACCGCACGCCCGGTTGCCGACACCGTCGAAAACGCCGCCGCCACGCCGGAGAAGGAGCAGCCCTACGCGGCGCTCGGACTCAAGCCCGACGAGTACGAGAGGATCCGCGAGATCCTCGGCCGTCGCCCCACGTCGGGCGAGCTGGCGATGTACTCCGTCATGTGGTCGGAGCACTGCTCGTACAAGTCGTCGAAGATCTACCTCCGCAAGTTCGGCGAGAAGGTCTCCGACGAGATGAAGACCCGCCTGATGGTCGGCATGGGCCAGAACGCCGGCGTCGTCGACATCGGCGAGGGCTGGGCCGTCACGTTCAAGGTCGAGTCGCACAACCACCCCAGCTACATCGAGCCGTTCCAGGGCGCCGCGACCGGTGTCGGCGGCATCGTCCGCGACATCATCTCGATGGGGGCGCGTCCGGTCGCCGTCATGGACCAGCTGCGCTTCGGCGCCATCGACCACCCCGACACGGCGCGCGTCGTCCACGGCGTCACGAGCGGAATCTCGTTCTACGGCAACTGCCTGGGCCTGCCGAACATCGGCGGCGAGACCGTGTTCGACGCCGTCTACCAGGGCAACCCGCTGGTCAACGCCCTCGCGGTCGGCGTGCTGCGCCATGAAGACCTCAAGCTCGCCAACGCCACCGGCGCCGGCAACAAGGTCGTGCTGTTCGGCGCCCGCACCGGCGGCGACGGCATCGGCGGAGCATCCATCCTCGCCTCCGACACCTTCGCCGACGGCGGCCCGACCAAGCGCCCCGCCGTGCAGGTCGGCGACCCGTTCGCCGAGAAGGTGCTCATCGAGTGCTGCCTCGAGCTCTACCGCGACGAGCTCGTCGAGGCCATCCAGGACCTCGGCGCCGCCGGCATCTCGTGCGCGACGTCGGAGCTCGCCGCGAACGGCGGCTCGGGCATGCGCGTCGACCTCGAGAACGTCCTGCTGCGCGACCCCACGCTCACGCCCGAGGAGATCCTCATGAGCGAGAGCCAGGAGCGCATGATGGCGATCGTGGCTCCGGAGAAGCTCGACGCGTTCCTCGCGGTCGTGGACAAGTGGGATGTCGAGACCAGCGTGCTCGGCGAGGTGACCGGCGACGGCCGGCTGCAGATCTTCTGGCACGGCGAGGAGATCGTGAACGTCGACCCCTCGACCGTCGCGGTCGACGGCCCGGTGTACGAGCGCCCCGTCGCCTACCCGACGTGGATCGACGCGCTGCGCGACGACTCCGCCTCGGCCCTCACCCGAGACGTCGACCCCGACACGCTGCGCCGCCAGTTCGTCCAGCTCGTCGCGAGCCCCAACCTCGCCGACACCTCGTGGATCACGAACCAGTACGACTACTACGTCATGGGCAACACGGCACTGTCGTTCCCCGACGACGCGGGCATGATCCGCGTCGACGAGCACTCGGGCCTCGGCTTCGCGATCGCCACCGACTGCAACGGCCGCTACTGCCAGCTCGACCCGTACCAGGGCGCGAAGCTCGCCCTCGCCGAGGCGTACCGCAACGTCGCCGTCACCGGGGCCGTTCCCACCGCCGTCACCGACTGCCTCAACTTCGGCTCGCCCGAGAACCCCGAGGTGATGTGGCAGTTCTCGCAGACCGTCGACGGGCTGTCCGACGCCTGCCTCGAGCTGGGCGTGCCCGTCACCGGCGGCAACGTCTCGTTCTACAACCAGACTGGTGACCAGCCGATCTTCCCGACGCCCGTGGTGGGCGTGCTCGGCATCATCGACGACGTCGCCCGCCGCATCCCGTCGGGCTGGCAGGACGCGGGCGAGAACATCTACCTCCTCGGCGTGACGGCCACCGAGCTCTCGGGCTCGCAGTGGGCCGGCACGATCCACGGCCACCTCGGCGGACGCCCGCCGGCGGTCGACCTCGCACAGGAGAAGAAGCTCGCCGAGCTCATCCACGCCGCATCGCAGCAGTCGCTCGTCTCGAGCGCGCACGACCTGTCGTCGGGCGGACTCGCGCAGGCTCTCGCCGAGGCGGTCATGCGCTTCGGCGTCGGTGCGCGCGTGTGGCTGAACGAGATCCAGGATCGTGATGGAGTGGATGCTGCGACCGCGCTGTTCTCGGAGTCGACGGGTCGCGTCATCGTGTCGGTCCCGCGTGAGGACGACGTGAAGTTCCGCGGACTGTGCGAGGGCCGGGGCTACCCGGTGCTGCGCATCGGCGTGACCGACGTCGCGGCAGACGGCGACATGCCCTCGCTCGAAGTCCAGGGCCTGTTCACGGTGCCCCTCGATGAGCTGCGCGACGCGTCGACCTCGACGCTGCCCGACGCGTTCGGCCCGATCATCACCGAGCGCACCGCCTAAGATCGAACCCATGGCGGCGGACGACGAAGAGTACAGCGGTTTCAACGACACCCGTCAGAAGCGGGTCAAGGTCATCGCGTGGGTGACGATCGTCGCCCTCATCCTCGTCGGCGGCGGCGCCACGGTCTTCGCGCTGCTGTTCGGCTGAGCGTTCCCCGCGACCCCGGTCCGGCGCGCCACGCCACGGCTACCATGGCAGAGTGGAGCCTCTCATCCTGCTCTTGCAGGGCTGGTGGTGGGCCGCTCCGGCCGCCGCAGGCGTCGGAGCCGCTTCCTACATGGGCCTGACGACGGGTCGCCGCCGAGCGCGACGACTCGAACTCGATGCCGCCCGCCACGAGGAATCGCAGGCCTACCGCGCTCTCGTGGCGGCGCGGGCTCAGGTGCGCGTCGCGCAGGCCGACGTGCTCGCCGCCCGCTCGCGCACCACCGGGATGGTGCCCCTCGAAGCCAAGCGCGCGCTCCAGGCGGCCCGCAACGCCGAGAAGTCGGCCGCGTACGCGCTGCGCGCGAGCCGCGCCCGCGTGAAGGCCTCGTACACCCAGTACCGGGCAGCCTCGACTGCCGAGCCGCTGCCGATCGAGCGGCTCCACACGGCCCAGGACGCCGTGAACGCCCGGTGGCTCTCGTACGAGACCGACGTCGACAAGGCGCTGGCCTATCCGCAGCTGACCGACTCGCGGCATCCCGCCACCGTCGCCTTCCTCCACGCGCAGCGCGAGGCCCAGTGGCTGCGGCCGACGGCCGGACGCCGCATCGCCCCGGAGGAGTACGTGCGGTACCGCGATGCCGTCGCCGCGATGGACGCCGCCCTCACCGAGGCCGAGCGGCAGGCTGGAGTGCCCGGCACGAGCCCCGCTCCGCAGGGCGGCGTGGCCGGCGTGCTCGGCTCGGTCGCCGACATGATCGACGCCGCCATCCCCGTCATCGAAGGGCTGCGGTCGGCCGTGGTGCTGCCGCGCCGGTTCACGCCGAAGCCGCCGGACTCCGCGCCGCGCTGACCACGACCTGCCCGCCGGCCAGGCTGTGCGCCTGCCCAGAGCGCGCGACCGGGTCGGCCACGCCCGTTACCATGACAGGGTGGAGCCGTTCTTCGACTTCCTGGGCCAGTACTGGTGGCTCATCTTCCCGCTCTTCGGTGTGATGAGCGCCGTCGGCGGCGCCTGGGAACGAGGCGCGCGCCGGCGGCACAAGCGCCGGCTCGAGGTGCTGCACGCCAAGGCCGAGCTGAAGGCGGCTGCACGCGGCCAGGCGGTGGCCGCGGCATCCCTCCCGCCCGTCACCGCACCGACTGCGACCACGGTCGGCGGCCCGCAGACGTCGCGCGAGACGCAGGCCACGCAGCTGGAGCGCCTCTTCGCGACCCACGACTCGGTCACCCACCGCTGGCTCGAGTACGAGCTCGACGTCGCGAAGATCATCGCGTTCCCGGCGATGAGCGACGGACGCCAGCCGCTCACGGCGGCGTTCCTGCGCGCGAAGCGCATCGCCGACGGGCTGCGGCCGGCGTCGTCCAAGGCGCGGCTGACGAAGGAGCAGCTGGCCGAGTACCGCAACGCCGTCGCCGATTTCGAGGTGGCGTTCGACGTCGCCGAGCGCGACGCGCGCCGCCTCAAGGACTCCAGCTTCACCGAGGTCGAGCGCAAACGCCTCGACACCGCCAAACAGCTGCTGACCGTCGCCATCGACCAGGCCGCGACACCCGCCGAGAGGCAGCTCGCCTACCGTCGCGTGCGGCAGGAGCTCGACGGCCTCATCTCGCTCTCCGACGGTGCGATCGAGGTGCTCGAGTCGAAGGTCTCGCTCGAGCTTCCTTCGCCCGCGCAGGCTGAGAAGGGGACGGATGCCGCGCCCGCGCGTCCCTCGACGACCCCGCCTCCGGCGGCCACAACGCCGACACCGAGCACGCCCGGCCCCCAGGCCGACGCGGCCCCGCAGCCGGCGCCGTGGCCCATCCCGGCCCGGTCGGCCGGCGATCCCGCGCCGCCGGGCCGCGTGATCCACCCGAAGACCCACCCCTGACAGGACGGGCGCGACAGAGCCCCGCTCCGCCGCGCCCGCCCGCCGTATTTCCGGGTGTCAGGACGTGAGACCGTCCACCCACTCCTGGTTGTCCGCGATCCACGTCTCGACCAGGGGCGCGTAGTCGCCGCTCGAGTCGCCGTTGAACAGCACGTCCTCGAGCGAGTACAGCAGCTCGCTGGGCATCTGGAAGTCCGCGATCCAGTCGTTCACCTCGGGGAACTCGTCGGCGAACGTCGCCGACGACACCGAGTGGATGCTCTCCGCGTCGCCGAGCAGACCCTGCGGGTCTTCGAGGTCCTTCAGCGGGAAGGCGTTGTACGCCCAGTGCGGCCGCCACAGGGTGACCACGATGTTCTCCCCGCCGTCCGTCGCCGACTTCAGCTCGGAGAGCATCGCGGGCGTGGACGACTCCACGAGCGTCATGTCCTCCAGGCCGTAGCCGGGCACGACCTCGTCGCCCGTGATGCGCATCAGGCCGGAGCCCGGCTCGATCCCGACGATCTGGCCGCCGAACTCGTCGGCGTTGGCGGCGAGCTCCTCGAGCGAGTCGATCGGGGCGTCCTCGTTCACGGCGATCGTCAGCGAGGCCTCGTCGTTCCATGCCCCGAGGTCGACGATGTCGTCGCCGTACTGCTCGAGGTAGTCGGCGTGCGTGGTGGGCAGCCACGTGTCGAGCACGAGGTCGAAGTCGCCCTTGGCCAGACCGGCATAGATCGGAGCGACGTCGGCGTAGGTCAGGTTGACGTCGTACCCCTGCGCCTCGAGGACGCTCTCCCACAGGTGCGACGCGGCGATGCCCTCGTCCCAGCCGTTGAACACAGCGATCTCGATCGGGCGGTCGGCCGGACCGTCGCCGGCCTCCCCGGCGCCTCCTGCGCAGCCGGTGAGTGCGATGGCGGCCGCGCCGACGAGCGCGACTCCCGCGAGCACGTGCTTTCTCTTGGTCATCATCGTGACTTCCTCTCCATCCGCGCTGCTGTCGCACGGATCGGTCTTGGTCAGGCGCGCGAAGGTCGCGCACCTCCGGCGGGCGATGCTCCCGCCTGGTCTGTGATGAGCGGATGCCTCGGCCCGAGGCATCCGCTCGCCTCACGCCGCTGCAGTGGCCGCCGTCTCCACCGGGGCGGACGCGGCGCGCGCGGACGCACGCCGGCCTCGGCCCGTGCGCCGGCTCTGCACCGCGAGCGCCGATGTCGTGCGGTCGAGGATCATGGCGATGACCACGACGGCGATGCCTGCCTCGAACCCGAGCCCCACATCGATGCGTCCGATCGCGCGGACGATCTCACCGCCGAGCCCGCCGGCGCCGACCATGCCGGCGATGACGACCATCGACAGGCTGAGCATGATCACCTGGTTGACACCCGCCATGATGCTCGGAAGCGCGAGTGGCAGCTGGATCTGGCGGAGGATGCGACCGGGTGTCGCACCGAAGGCGTGACCCGCCTCGACCACCTCCTGGTCGACGCCGCGGATGCCGAGCTCGGTCAGGCGCACCCCGGGCGCGAGCGCGAACAGGATCGTCGCGATCATCCCGGGCACCGCGCCCACGCCGAAGAAGATGATCGCCGGGATCAGATAGACGAACGCCGGCATCGTCTGGAGGAAGTCGAGTGCAGGACGCACGATGCGCGACACGCGGTCGTTGCGCGCCGCCCAGATGCCGACCGGGATGCCGATCGCGATCGCGATCGCCGATGCCACGAGCACCAGGGCGAGCGTGTCCATCGCCGCATCCCACTGATCCACGGCCACGATCAGGACGAGCCCGAGCGCGGTGCCGACCGCCAGCTTGACGCCCTTGACCCACAGCGCGACGGCGGCGAGGACGAGGATCACGGCCCAGAACGGCGGCGTGCGCAGCGCCCAGTCGAGACCGTCGTACACGACGCCGAGCGCGAGGGCGATCGCATCGAAGAGCCACCCGAGGGTGTCGCCGAGGAAGTCGACGAACGCCTCGACGGCGTCGCCCAGCGGAAGTCGCAGACCCTCCATCACGCACCCCTTCCCGTCGCGGGGCGCCCCGCGGGCTCGCCCACCGCCACGAGCGAACTCATGAGCTCTGCCTGCGGCACCGATGACGGTGCCCCGATGATCGGGATCTCGGTCGTCTGGGGATCGACGTTGCCCAGCGCCGCGAGCAGGGTCACGCGCGGGATCGTGCCGAGGAGGCGACGCTGGTCGTCGACCACGGCGATGGGGATCGGGCTCTCGACGGCGCGCTCGACCACCTCGGTGAGCGGGTCGTTCGGCGACACGACGGGCTGCGCGGTCGAGATGAGGGACCGCAGGTCGGTGCTGCCGGCCTTGACGGCGCGGACGACGGCGCGGTCGCTCACCGATCCGAGGTAGCGACGGCCCTCGAGGACGGCGACGGATCCGACCTGCAGGTCGCGCATGACACGCAGGGCTCCGCGCACACCCGCGCTGAGCGGGGTGGCGGCCGCAGGCGGCGCCATGACCGAGCCTGCCGTGAGCACGCGGGCTCGGTCGACGTCCTGCACGAACTGGGCGACGTAGTCGTTGGCGGGATCGGTGAGGATCTCCTCCGGCGTGCCGGTCTGTACGATGCGGCCGTCGCGCATGACAGCGATGCGGTCGCCGAGGAACATCGCCTCGTTGAGGTCGTGGGTGATGAACACGATGGTGCGGCCGAGCTCGCTCTGCAGCTCGACCAGCTGCTCCTGCATCTCACGACGGATGAGGGGGTCGAGAGCCGAGAACGCCTCGTCCATCAGGAGGATGTCGGTGCCCGCCGTCAGCGCACGTGCGAGGCCCACCCGCTGGCGCATGCCGCCCGACAGCTCGTCGGGCGTCGCCTCGACGCGGTCGCCGAGGCCGACTTTGTCGAGGATCTCGCGTGCCCGCGCGCGCCGCTCGCTCTTGCCCACACCCTGGATCTCGAGCGCGTAGGCGGCGTTGTCGAGCACGGACAGGTGCGGCAGCAGCGCGAAGTGCTGGAACACCATCGAGACGGATGCGCGGCGGATCCGTCGTAGCTCGGCCGGTGACGCCGAGGTGACGCTCTGGCCCTGTACCCGCACCTCGCCGGCCGTGGGCGGAAGCAGCCCGTTGAGCGTGCGGATCACGGTCGACTTGCCGGATCCGCTGAGGCCCATGATGACGAAGATCTCGCCGGGTTGAACCGTGAAGGAGGCATCGATCACCGCGGCGGTGCCGGCGGACGCCACCGCCTCGCGGGTCTCGCCTGCGCGGAGACGATTGACGATGGCCTGGGGATTGCGGCCGAAGACCTTGAACAGGTTCTTCGCCTCGATGGCAGGCGGAACTGTCACTGTGCACCTCGGCAGAACCCGTGCAGGGATCTGCATCGGTTACGCCCGGGTGGCGACCACGGGAGCCGGCGGGGGCCGGCTCGGCAGCGGATTTCGGATCCGCGCACAGGCCGCGACCGTACGCTCCCGGCGCCGCGCCCCAGCGCTGCGCCGCGACCGCGGACTGGTCGGGGTGGTCCATGACGGACCTCATCGAACGTTTCATGCGTGGGAATGGATGGCAAATTCGACATCGCCGGATCGGGTCGCTACCCGTGCGCGTGATACCACGGGGCGCGCGTCCCGTCACATTCCGAGCTCGATGCTGACGTCTTGACGCGGCCGAACTTCTATGGTTACTTAGTCGAGTAACTAACCGACAAAGCGAGGCTCGCGTGATCGAAGAAGGCCGTGCTCTGTTCCTCCAGATCGCCGAGCGCGTGGAGGACTCCATCGTCGACGGCTCCCTCCCTGAAGAGGGACGCGCCCCGTCGACGAACGAGCTCGCCGGCTTCTACCGCATCAACCCCGCCACGGCAGCGAAAGGCGTCGCCATGCTCGTCGACAAAGGAGTGATCTACAAGCGTCGTGGGATCGGCATGTTCGTCGCCCCCGGCGCTCGCGAGCGGCTCCTCACGGAGCGGCGCGCCGCCTTCGCCGACCGCTACGTCGATCCGCTGCTCGCCGAGGCGCGCAAGCTCGGGCTCGGAGCCGAAGACCTCACCGACCTGATCCGCGACCGCGCAGCGGTTCCCGCGACCACCCCCGAAGGAGATGCATGATGACACACGTGATCGAGGTGAACGGCCTCACCAAGCGCTACCGCGACACGCTCGCGGTCGACGATGTGAGCTTCACCATCGAGAAGGACACCATATACGGGCTGCTGGGGCGCAACGGCGCAGGCAAGACGACCGTGATGTCGATCCTCACGGCGCAGAACTTCCCCACCCGCGGCGATGTCCGCGTGTTCGGCGTTCATCCGTACGAGAACGCCAAGGTGCTCTCGCGCATGTGCTTCGTGCGCGAGAGCCAGAAGTACCCCGACGACGCGATGCCGCGGCATGCGTTCGAGACGGCGCGGCTGTTCTTCCCGAACTGGGACCAGGATCTCGCCGAGCAGCTCATCAGCGACTTCCAGCTGCCGGTCAAGCGGCGCATCAAGAAGCTGTCCCGCGGCCAGCTCTCTGCCGTGGGAGTCATCATCGGTCTGGCCTCGCGCGCAGAGATCACCTTCTTCGATGAGCCGTACCTCGGCCTCGACGCCGTCGCGCGGCAGATCTTCTACGACCGGCTCCTCGAGGACTACGCCGAGCATCCTCGCACCGTCATCCTCTCGAGTCACCTGATCGACGAGGTGTCCAACCTCATCGAGCGTGTTCTCGTGATCGACCGCGGTCGCATCATCATGGATGAGTCGACCGACGCCGTCAGAGATCGTGCCGCGAACATCGTCGGCGACGCCGCGGCCGTGGACGCGTTCGTCGGCGCTCGCGAGGTGATCCACCGCGAGAGTCTCGGACACGTGGCGTCGGTCACCGTGCTCGGAGCACTCACCCCGGAGGACCGTGAGCGCATCGCCGCCGCGGGTCTCGACGTCGCGCCGGTGTCGCTGCAGCAGCTGATCGTGCGCACCACTCAGCACGCAGCCGAGACCTCGGCCGCGTCATCCGCCACTGTCGATGAGGGAGCAATCCGATGAGCCGCACTCTGAACGTCGTCCGCATGCAGCTGATCAACCGGCAGACCTACATCTGGGTGCCGCTCATGGTGCTCGGGGGAGCGCTGCTGCTCACGCTCGCAATCTATTGGGTGATCCAGAACGCCGGCGCCGACGGACCCATGTACGGCGGCGGCGCCCAGGCTCCGCTGTGGTACTTCGGGGTCGTGGGGGTCCAGGCCCTCACGCTCACTTTCCCCTTCTCGCAGGCGATGAGCGTGACGCGCCGCGAGTTCTACCTGGGCACCCTCCTCACCGCCGTGCTCACGGGCGCCATCCTGGCGCTGCTGTTCGTGGTCGGAGGGCTCATCGAGCAGGCGACCGGTGGCTGGGGCATGAACGGCTACTTCTTCTACCTGCCGTGGATCTGGGAGGCGGGCGCTCTCGGCGCCGGGGTGTTCTTCTTCACCATCTCGATGCTGTTCTTCGTCGTGGGCTTCTGGGCAGCGACGATCTTCAAGCGCTTCGGGTCGGTCGTGCTGACGACGGTTCTCCTCGCCATCGGCGCGCTGCTGGTGCTGTGGATGTTCCTCGTCGGACAGACGAACGCATGGGCGCAGGTGTTCGGCTGGATCGCCGGCCAGGGTGCGCTCGGGCTCGCGCTGTGGGGTCTGCTCGTGGGCGCCGTCCTCGCTGGGATCTCGTACCTCACCCTGCGCCGCGCGGTCCCGTAGCCCTCGCGGGTCAGCGGCTGTCGGCCGCCTCGGTGTGGTGGCGGATGACCTCGGCGACGACGAAGTTGAACCACTTCTCGGCGAAGGCGGGGTCGAGGTCGGCCTCTTCGGCCAGGCGCCGGAGGCGCGCGACCTGCTGCTCCTCGCGGGCGGGGTCGGACGCCGGCATCCCGTGCTCGGCCTTCAGGTGACCCACCTGCTTCGTCGCCTTGAAGCGCTCGGCGAGAAGGTAGACGAGCGAGGCGTCGATGTTGTCGATGCTGCTGCGCAGCCGGTGCAGCGTGGTCGTCGGGTCCTCGGTCATGGGTCCTCCTCCGCAACGACGATACCCGAGCGGTTCGGCCTGATTCCGGCGTGTGTCGCCCGCACGGGGTGATTTGCGGAGCGGCCCGTCGTCGCATCCGACCCCCGCCCCTAGAGTGTGACGCATGACCGACGACGCCTCCTCCTCGCTGGGCGCGAGCGACGCCGAGACCATCGCTCCTCTCGCCGTCGATCCGGCGTCGGGCACGAACGCGGCGCACGCACAGGGCGATGCGGTGCCCGACGGCGTCGCGGAGTTCTCGGGCGAGGCGCCGGAGTCGAAGACCTTCTGGGCGAACCTCAATCACCCGTTCAGCCTCGGCCTGCTGCTGACGCTGGGCGGGCTGGTCGCCATCCTTCTCGGCCTGGCTTTCTGGAACCTCTCGACGATCATCATCTACGTCGTCTTCGCGCTCTTCGTCGCGCTGGGCCTCGACCCCGTCGTGCGCTGGTTCGAGAGGCACAAGGTCGGCCGCGCGTGGGCGATCATCATCGTCTACACCGTCTTCGCCGTCATCTTCGCGGGAGTGCTGCTGCTCGTCGTGCCGGCGCTCGTGAAGCAGATCACGGCCTTCTTCGGCGATCTGCCCGCGACCATAGACGCGTTCCAGAACTCGGATTTCTATGACTGGCTGAGCGACACCTTCGGCACGCAGGTCGGCACGATGCTGCAGCAGGTCGAGACGTTCCTCGCGAACCCGGCGAACCTCGCGGCGATCGGCGGCGGCGTGCTCAACTTCGCCCTCAGCGTCGGCACGACGATCTCCGGTCTCATCATCGTGCTCGTGCTGAGCCTGTACTTCCTGGCCGGGCTGCCCGCCATGAAGGTCGCGTTCATGAAGTTCGCGCCCGCCCGGAACCGTCCGAAGGCGACGGCGATGACGAACCAGATCACCGACTCGATCGGCGCCTATCTGATGGGCATGGTCGTCCTGGCGTTCTGCAACTCGCTGGTGGCCTTCTTCCTCCACCTGTTCCTCGGCCTGCCGTTCCCCGCGCTCATGGGCGTGCTCGCGTTCCTCATCACACTGATCCCGCTCATCGGTTCGGTGCTCTACTGGATCACCGCCACGATCATCGCGCTGTTCACCGGCTGGCTGCCCGCGCTGATCTTCGCGATCGTCTACCTGATCTACATGCAGCTCGAGGCCTACGTGCTGACGCCCCGCGTCATGAACAAGGCGATCTCGGTGCCGGGTGCGCTGGTCGTCATCGGCGCCATGGTCGGCGGCACGCTGCTCGGCCTGCTGGGGGCGCTCGTCGCGATCCCGGTCACCGCGTCGATCCTGCTGATCATCAAGCAGGTGTTCATCCCGCGGCAGGACGCCAAGCGCTAGTCGCCGAGGCGGCTCGGAGCGTCAGGACGCCGGCAGCAGGCACGTCGGCGACGGCGCCGGCGTGCGGTGGCGCACCCGCCCCGGCACGCCTGTACGCAGGTCGAGCGTGAGCGACGCCACCTCGTCGGAGCGCTGCCCGGCGACCAGCAGGGTGTCGCGCACGACGACGTGGTGGCGCGGCCAGTCCACCCCCGCGTCCACAAGCGCGACGGGACTGAGCGTCTCGCCCGCGCCGCGCACCCGCACGGTCGCGAGGGTGTTGCTGCCCCGTACGCCCGCATAGAGGAACTCGCCGTCACGCGACGTCGCGAGCTCGGCCGCCGAGTCGCCCGGCAGCACGCCGCCGGCGCCGAGCGCGGTTCCGCCCACGACCCGCCACGTGCCGTCGACCGACGCGGCGAGGGCGAACACCTCGCAGGAGAACTCGGTCACCACGTACAGGTGGCCGCTCGGGTGGAACACGACGTGGCGGGGTCCGCTGCCCTTCGGCAGGGCGACCTGCTGCCCAGGTCGCAACCCGGTCGGGCCGGCACGCCAGAACCGCACGAGGTCGTGCCCCAGATCGGTCGTCACGATGAGCCCGCCCGGCAGGAACGTGGCCTGGTGGGCGCGGGAGGGGCGATCGGATGCCGCCCCCGCCGCGTCTCCGTCGGGGTCGGCGACGGCGACGGCGTCGGCGTCGCGGTCGGGGAGGAGGTGCGCGTACTCCGGCCCCGCCGCCTCCCGCAGGGCGCGCGCGGCAGCAGCGAGGTCGAGGTCGGCCGTGCCGGCGCCCACGGCGCCGCCCCCGGGAGCATGCGGATCGACGGCAGCTGCAGCGATCACGGGCGACGAGGGCCGGCCCGCGGCATCCAGCGACATGCGCACCACGCGACCGTCGCCCCAGCACGATGCGATCAGCGACCCGCCGTCCGGCGCCACCGCGACGTGACAGGTCGCGTCACCCGCGGGGACGGCCTCGCCGAGGGGGACGAAGGATGCCTCGCCCGTGCGCCGGAAGGCCTGCACGGCGCCTCGTGCCTCGAGCGCCGCGTAGACCACGTCGAGCGTGGGATGCGCGGCGACCCACGAGGGGGAGTCCGAGCGCGCGACCTCACCCGCGAAGCTCAGGGGTCCGCCGGCCGAGCCGTCGTCGGGGGCGCCGGCGTGCAGCATCCCGACCCCGCTCGCCACGCCGTCCATGTCGGCCGTGTACCCGCCCAGCCAGAATCTCATGCAGCACTCCTACGGTCCGAGAACAGGTGTTCCGGCGAGAACAGGACGTTCTCGCCGTCCAGGGTCCTGTCTCCGCCAGAACTCCTGTTCCGAGCAAAGCGACAGGTGCGCGGAAGGTCGTCCGGCAGGCCGGGTCAGTCGATGAGGTCGTGGCGCACGATGACCGCGTCACGGGCTGCGCCGACGCCGATCACCGAGATGCGCGTGCCGCTCATCGCCTCGAGGGCGAGGACGTACTCCTGCGCCTCGCGCGGAAGGTCCTCGAACGAGCGCGCGCTCGAGATGTCCTGCTTCCAGCCGGGGAAGTACTCGAGGATCGGCTTGGCGTGGTGGAAGTCCGATTGGTTGACCGGCACTTCGTCGAACCGCTCGCCCTCGACCTCGTACGCGACGCACACCGGGATCTGGTCGAGCCCGGTGAGGATGTCGAGCTTCGTGAGCACGAGGTCGGTGATGCCGTTGATGCGCGTCGCGTAGCGGGTGATGGGCGCGTCGTACCAGCCGACGCGGCGCGGGCGACCGGTGGTCGTGCCGAACTCGAACCCGCGCGAGCGCAGGAAGTCGCCGTTGTCGTCGAAGAGCTCCGTGGGGAACGGACCGGCACCCACGCGGGTCGTGTAGGCCTTGACGATGCCGACGATCCGGTCGAGGCGGTTCGGGCCGACGCCCGAGCCGGTCGCGGCGCCGCCGGCGGTCGCCGACGAGGACGTGACGAACGGGTACGTGCCGTGGTCGACGTCGAGCATCGTGGCCTGGCCGCCCTCGAACACGACGACGTCGCCCGCGTCGAGCGCCTCGTTGAGGAGCAGGCCGGTGTCGGCGACCATCGGGCGCAGGCGGTCGGCGTACGAGAGGAGGTCTTCGACGACCTCGTCGGCGGTGATCGCACGTCGGTTGAAGATCTTCACCAGCAGATGGTTCTTCTGATCGAGAGCGCCGTCGACCTTCTGGCGCAGGATGTTCTCGTCGAAGAGATCCTGCACGCGGATGCCGACGCGGTTGATCTTGTCGGCGTACGCCGGACCGATGCCGCGCCCGGTCGTGCCGATCTGGCGCTTGCCGAGGAACCGCTCGGTGACCTTGTCGAGCGTGCGGTGGTACTGCGTGATGATGTGGGCGTTGGCGCTCACCCGCAGGCGCGAGGTGTCGACGCCGCGCGCGTGCAGGGCCTCGAGCTCGGCGAACAGCACCTCGAGATCGATCACCACGCCGTTGCCGATGACCGCGTTCACGCCGGGCGACAGGATGCCGCTGGGAAGCAGGTGCAGAGCGTACTTCTCGTCGCCGATGACGACCGTGTGGCCCGCATTGTTGCCGCCGTTGAACTTGACGACCCAGTCGGTCCGCTCGCCCAGAAGATCGGTGGCCTTGCCCTTGCCCTCGTCTCCCCACTGGACTCCGACGATCACGATGCCTGGCATGGGCTACTCCCCCGTTATCGGACGGTTACACCCCATCCTATCGGGGCCGCGCCGCCCGCCCACCGCTAAGGTGGCGCCATGCGATCGAAGGCATGGGCGCAGACCTGGTCCGTCATGCGGCTTGCGATGGCCGCGCTGATCATCGCCGCGGTGCTCGCGCAGCTGGCGAAGTCGCTGTCGACGGCGGCAGAGCTGGGTCGTGACGTCGGCACGACGCTGGCGAATTTCTTCAGCTTCTTCACCATCCTCTCGAACACCCTCGCGGCGGTGGTGCTGGTCTGGGCCGCGCTGTGGTTCTTCACCCGGGGACGTCACGCGAACGCCGAGCCGCCGGCGCTGGCGCTCGCGCTCGCGTGCGTGACGACCTACATGATCATCACGGGCGTCGTCTACAACCTGCTGCTGCGCCAGATCGTGCTCGACCAGGGCAGTGCGCCGATCCCGTGGTCGAACGAGGTGCTCCACCTCATCGGGCCGCTGTTCCTGCTCGCCGACCTGTTCGTGGGACCGCTCCGCCGGGCGCTGCCGTGGCGCGCGGTGTGGGCGATCATCGCCTTCCCGATCCTCTGGGTCCTCTACACGATGCTGCGCGGACCGCTCGTGACGAACCCCGTGACCGGCGACCCGTACTGGTACCCCTATCCATTCCTGAACCCGAACGGCACCGGCGGCTGGCCGACCGTGGTGTTCTGGATCGTCGTCATCTCGATCGCCTTCCTCGTCTTCGCCTCGCTCATCGTGTGGTGGGGCCGGCGCGTCGGCGCCGAGCGCGAGCTCGATCACCTCACCGGCGACCACGTCGAAGAGGAGTGGAGCGAGGCACGGCAGGCCGAGGTCGAGGGGCACTGACACCGAGAGAGCGGATGCCGCGCCGCACCTGCTACGCGACGGGAGTGGCGCCGGTGTCGGCCTCGCGGTGCGCTCCGTCAGCCGCGTTCGCGGGGGGTGCGACGTCGTCGGACACCTCGACGTCGGGGCCCTCGTAGGCCTCGGCGACGGGCGCCGAGTCGGCCTCGGGGGCCGCGTCGGCCACGTCGGAGGCGGCTTCGTCCGGCTCACCCGCCGTGACGCCGTCGTCGTCCCGCGGAACCTCGTCGATCACGTCGTCGCCGGCCGCGGCATCCGTCCCCTCATCCGTCGGATGATCGGCGGCGAACTCCGCCTCGCGATCGCGGCGGCGCACCAGATCGGGCACGTGCCACTCGCCGGCGCCGAACGCCGGCTGCGGGCGGTAGAGGCGGATGAGGTAGTTCCAGCCTTCGGGAAGCGGGATGCTGTTCGGCTCGGCCGCCGCCCCCGGAGGCGTGAAGTGCACGGTCACCACGCCGTCCTCGTCGCGGTGCCCCGTGACGCTGTTGACGGTGTAGCGGCCCTCGTCGTTCGGCTGGAAGTACCCCTCGGCGTTGTAGACCGAGACCGACCAGAACGCGTCGACCGGCACGTCGTGCATCGACAGGTCGTAGAAGCCGACGGGAAGCTGCGGGTCGACGCCGACGTACGACGCCTCCGACACCGGCAGGCCGCCCCATCCGGCGGCGGTTCCGATCAGGTGCCGCACCGGGTCGACCTCGTCGCGCGCGCCGAACGTGCGCTCGAACGAGCGGAGCCCTGCAGCGAGCGCGAGGAGCGCACTGCGGGTGGCGTCGAGCGACGCGGGGTCGTACTCGTCGCCGGCGAAGGTGACCGACGACGCGGCCTCGAGCTGCAGGGCGTCCTGCACTTCGGCCACACGCACCATGTCGTCGGGGTCGTCGGGGTCGACCAGCGTACGGGCGGCGACGAGCACGTAGTCCGCGCCCGGTGCCTGGTCGGCGAGGTCATAGGTGCCGGCGTCGTGGAGGACCGCGCGCACGTAGTGGTCGCGGTCGACGATCATCACCGAGAGGTACCGCTCCCCGGCGTCGGGGACGACGAGCGTGGCCCCCTCGGACAGGTCGACGATCGCGAAGCTGTAGAGGGTGTCGCGATTCAGCCGGATGACCGTCTGCGCGTCGATCGACGCGGGCTCCCGGTTGTGACGGAAGGTGTTCACGCCGCCGGCATCGCGCTGGATGTCCGCGAACATGCGGTCGGTCTCCGCACGCGCGAAATTGTCGGCGTTCACGTGAGTGCTCATACTCCAACCTTGGCCCTTTGTGGCCTCTCGCGCCATTCCGCCCCGTCACACCGGAAATGTGCGATCATGCCCGCAACTAGACTGGAGACCATGTCGAAGGTCCTCCAGTCCCTGCCCGTCGGCGAGCGCGTCGGCATCGCCTTCTCCGGGGGTCTGGACACCTCCGTCGCCGTGGCGTGGATGCGCGACAAGGGCGCGATCCCCTGCACCTACACCGGTGACCTCGGCCAGCCCGACGAAGACGACATCGAGTCGATCCCCGACCGTGCCCTCACGTACGGCGCCGAGATCTCGCGCCTCGTCGACTGCAAGCCCGCCCTCGTCGAGGAGGGCTTCGGCGCCCTCGCGTGCGGCGCGTTCCACATCCGCTCCGGCGGGCGCACCTACTTCAACACCACGCCGATCGGCCGCGCGGTGACGGGCACGCTGCTCGTGCGCGCCATGAAGGACGACGGCGTCGACATCTGGGGCGACGGCTCGACCTACAAGGGCAACGACATCGAGCGGTTCTACCGCTACGGCCTGCTGGCCAACCCCGCGCTGCGCATCTACAAGCCGTGGCTCGACGCCGACTTCGTCACCGAGCTCGGCGGTCGCAAGGAGATGAGTGAGTGGCTCGTCGAGCACGGCTTCCCCTACCGCGACTCCGTGGAGAAGGCGTACTCGACAGACGCGAACATCTGGGGCGCCACGCACGAGGCCAAGACCCTCGAGCACCTCGACGTCTCACTCGAGACCGTTGAGCCCATCATGGGGGTGCGCTTCTGGGACCCGTCGGTCGAGATCCAGGCCGAGGACGTCACCGTGACGTTCGAAGCCGGTCGTCCGGTCGCCCTCAACGGCGTGGAGTACAGCGACCCCGTCGAGCTCGTCTTCGAGGCGAACCGCATCGGCGGCCGCCACGGGCTGGGCATGAGCGACCAGATCGAGAACCGCATCATCGAGGCGAAGTCGCGCGGCATCTACGAGGCGCCCGGCATGGCTCTGCTGTTCACGGCGTACGAGCGCCTGGTCAACGGCATCCTCAACGAAGACACGCTCGCGACCTACCACGAGCAGGGCCGTCGCCTCGGCCGCCTCATGTACGAGGGCCGCTGGCTCGAGCCGCAGTCCCTCATGCTGCGCGAGTCGATCCAGAAATGGGTCGGCTCGACGATCACCGGCTCGGTCACGCTGCGCCTGCGCCGCGGCGAGGACTACACGATCCTCGACACCACCGGCGCCGGCCTGTCGTACCACCCCGAGAAGCTCTCGATGGAGCGCGTGGGCGACGCAGCGTTCGGCCCGACCGACCGCATCGGTCAGCTCACCATGCGCAACCTCGACATCGCGGACTCGCGCAGCCGGCTCGAGCACTACGCCGCCGCCGGCATCATCGGCGGAGCGGCCGGCGACCTCGTGGGCCGCGTGACGGCGGGTGAGGCCGATGAGATCACCGGGCGCGCCGAGTCGCAGGATGCCGCGGCCGAGGCCCTCGACGAGGCGATCGAGGCGGCATCCGAGTCGGCGATGTACGACGCCGGCACGGACTGACCCGCGACGACTTCGCACGCGCCCTCGGGTGACGGGGAAGCCACGTTCTCCCCAGAGGATTCGCCGCCTGATCGGGCCCGGGATACGATGCAGGGCGGTGCCGCGCGAACCCGAATGCGCGACACTGGGGTTCGCGGTGCGTGACATCGCGTCCTAGCCGCGCCCGATCCGAAAGCTCTTCAATGCTGAAGTCCTCCCCTGAGCACGTCGACGCCGAGACGACCGAGGTGCCGCGCCGCCGCTCCGTCGGCCGCACGATCGGCATCACGGTCTACAGCATCGTCGCCGGCATCGTCGTGCTCGCGCTGATCGCGACCGGGTTCGTGGTCTACACGATCCAGCGCTCGTTCCCGCAGCTCGACGGCCAGGTCGCCGTCGCCGGACTCGGCGAAGAGGTCACCGTCCAGCGAGACGTGCTCGGCGTCCCGACGATCACGGCGACCACGGCCGACGACCTCTTCTTCGCACAGGGGTACGTCCACGCGCAGGACCGCTTCTGGGAGATGGACTTCCGCCGCCACGTGACCAGCGGCCGCCTGTCGGAGCTGTTCGGCGAGTCCCAGCTGCCGACCGACCGGTTCCTGCGCACGCTCGGCTGGCGGGCGATCGCGGAGCAGGAGGTCGAGGCGCTCGACGAGACCACCCGCTCGTACTACGACGCCTACGCCGACGGCGTGAACGCCTACCTCGCCGACCATCAGGGCGCCGACACCTCGTTCGAGTACGCCGTGCTCGGACTGCAGAATGACGCGTACGAGATCGAGCCGTGGACGCCGGCCGACTCGGTCGCCTGGCTCAAGGCGATGGCCTGGGACCTCCGCTCCAACCTCGAGGAGGAGACGGAGCGCGCCGTCATGGCACCCGGGTCCAGCCAGGAGCAGATGCAGGAGCTGTACCCCGCGTATCCCTTCGACCGCAACCCGGTGATCGTGCCGTCGATCTCGTCGGTTCCCGCCGTCGGCACCCTGGCCGACATCGTGCCCGACGCCGAGGCGAAGACTGCCACCGCGTCGATCGAGTGGTCGGAGGTCGACGGTGTCATCGAGGCCGTGAGCACGCTGGTCGGCGGCGTCGGCGAGGGCATCGGCTCAAACTCGTGGGTCGTCTCGGGTGACCTGACCGAGAGCGGCAAGCCGCTCCTCGCCAACGACCCGCACCTCGGCGCCTCGCTCCCGAGCGTGTGGCACCAGGTCGGCCTGAGGTGCAAGGTCGTCTCGGAGGACTGCGCGTACAACGTCGCCGGGTTCGGCTTCTCGGGCGTGCCCGGCGTGATCATCGGTCACAACGGCCGCATCGCGTGGGGATTCACCAACCTCACCACCGACGTCACCGACCTGTACCTGGAGAAGGTCGAGGGGGACAGCTACTGGCGCGACGGCGCCCTCGTGCCGCTCGACGTGCGCACCGAGACCCTCGAGGTCGCCGGTGGCGACGACGTCGAGCTCGAGATCCGCTCGACGGTGCACGGCCCGATCATCTCGGGTCTCACCGACGCCTACACGTCCGTCGCCGACGACCCGTACACGGGCACCGGCGGCACGGTCGCGCCGCCGTCCGGCGCTCCCGAGGGCGAGTACGCGGTGAGCCTGCAGTGGACGGCCCTCACGCCGTCCACCACCCCGTCGGCCATCTTCGCTCTCAACCGCGCACGGGACTTCAACGAGTTCCGCAGCGCTGCGGCACTCTTCGCCGTGCCGGCGCAGAACCTCGTCTACGCCGACATCGACGGCAACATCGGCTACCAGACGCCGGGCTCGCTGCCGATCCGCGGCGCCGGCGACGGCTCGATGCCGCAGCCGGGCTGGGATTCGGCGTACGACTGGCAGGGCTTCATCCCCTTCGAGGAGCTGCCCGTGTCCTTCAACCCCGACGAGGGCTACATCGTCACGGCCAACAACGCCGTGGTCGGCGACGAGTACCCGCACTTCCTCACGCGCGACTGGGACTACGGCTGGCGCGCGGCGCGCATCGTCGACCTGCTGCAGCGCGCCTCGGCGAACGGCCCTCTGACGGCCGAGGACATGCGCGAGATCCAGGCCGACAACGGCTTCTTCCTCGGCATGCGCCTGTCGGGCGCCTACAGCGAGCTGCAGACCGGAGAAGAGGGGACGGATGCCGCGCTCGACCTGCTGCGCACGTGGGACGCCCAGAACGACGCCTCCTCCGCGGCCGCGGCCTATGCGAACGTGCTGTGGAGCGAGCTCGCCCGCAACCTCTTCGTCGAGGGACGCGAGAATCCTGTCCCGCTGTCGGACCAGGCCCGCCTGTTCCTCGTGGTGGACGGGCTGCTGCGCGAGCCCGCGTCAGAGTGGTGGACGAACGAGGCGCTGGGCGTCTCGAGTCAGCAGGAGATGCTGAAGCGCTCAGCCGTCGATGCGTACGAGCGGATCGTCGAGCTGCAGGGCGAGAACCCGTCGAAGTGGAACTGGGGGTCGCTGCACGCGCTCCCCCTGCGCAGCGACACCTTCGGGTCGTCGGGCATCGCGCCGATCGAGTGGCTCTTCAATCGCGGACCGTTCCCGGTCGGCGGCGGCTCATCGGTCGTCAACGCGACGGGGTGGGTCATGGACGACGAGGGCTTCGCCACCGTCACGGTGCCGTCGATGCGCATGATCATCGACCTGGCCGACTTCGACGACTCGAGCTGGAACCAGCTGACCGGCACGAGCGGGCACGCCTTCCACCCGAACTACATCGATCAGACCGCGGCCTGGCAGGAGGCGCGGCTCACGCCGTGGGCGTTCTCGCGCGACGCCATCGCGAAGGCGACGACGAACACCCTGACCCTCACCCCCGCCGGCTGACCCGGCGCCCGGCGCGCGGCGCCCGGCGCGCGGCGCCCGGCGCGCGGCGCCCGGCGCGCGGCGCCCGCGCGTGGAGCTCAGCCGCCGGCCGCGGGCGGGGTGCGACGCGAGTCGGCCAGCTCGTCGACGATCAGATTCGGCTCGTCGATGGTGCCGTTGCGGTAGGCCTGACGGCCGACCATGTGCGCCGACAGCGGTGCGGTCGCGAGCTGGATGAGCACGATCGGCAGCAGGAACGCGACGACCGGCCACGACCGCAGCGACAGCGCGATCGCGATGCAGATGAGGATGAGGCCGAGCACCTGGGGCTTGGTCGCCGCGTGCAGGCGCGTGAGCACGTCGCGGAACCGCAGCAGACCGATTGCGGCGGTGAGGCACAGGATCGCCCCCGCGAGGATCAGGATCAGCGCGGAGAGGTCCAGCCAGGCATCGATGGTCATCGCTGTGCGTTGTCCCTTCGGGCGACGAACCGGGCGATCGAGATCGACCCGAACACTCCGACGGCGGCGATGATCAGCAGCACCGGCAGCGTGCGGGTGTGGTGGTTGATCGCCATCTCCGCGCCGAGCACGCACATCACCTCGGTCAGGAGCACATCGGATGCCACGGCCCGGTCGAGGATCGATGGTCCGATGATGATGCGCCACACCGTGAGCAGCGCGGCGACGCCGAACACGACGTAGATGGCCAGCAGCAGAACGTTCACGAAGCACCTCCGGTGCGGGACGCGGCATCCGCTCGCACTGCCGCCACCTGCGCGCGCGAGCCGACCGCCATGACGATGCGGCGCTCCCACATGTGCACGCTCTCCCGCTGCCGCTCGACGTCCCGTGCACTCCGGACGCCGATCACGTGAAGGTACAGGATGCGGCGGTCGCGGTCGGTCTCGACGATGAGCGAGCCGGGGATGAGCGAGGCGGTGACCCCCGTGTGCGTCATGATCAGGTCGTCGTCGGTGACCATCGGCACCGCGATGATGGCCGTCCCCGGCTGCCGCCGGAAGTCGAGCACCTGAGCGGCGACGGTCAGCGATCCGCGCACCAGGGCGGCGAGGAACGCGAGCACGAAGATCGCGCCGAACCACACGTTCACGCGGCCCGAGAGCTCGACCGGCGGCAGGCGGAAGATGCGCGTCACGAAGATCGCGACGATCAGCCCGGTGAGGAACGCCACCCAGGTGAACTGCCCCCAGAGCAGCATCCACAGCGCGATGAGCCAGAGGAAGAACGGCAGCTGACGCCAGAGCTGCGTCAGCAGCATCCGCTTGCCGCCGGGTGGGACGGTGTCGACCGGTTGGCTCACGGCAGCACCACCTCCCCGTCGTCGACGCCGGTGCTGACCTCGCGCTGCTCTTCGAGCTGCACGAGCGTGACCGGTTCGAGCAGGGCCGCGCCGATGCGGGTGCACACGTCGTAGAGCGGTCCCGCGAAGATCGTCAGCGCGACGGTCACGGCCACCATCCCCGCCGTCGAGGCCGTCATGATCCTCGGGATGACCCGGCGCTCGGTGTTCACTCCGCTCGGCGATGCGCCCAGGTACGAGATGCGCGCCTCGGTCTCGGCCGAGTCGTCCTCCTCGCGCCAGAACGAGAGGTTCCATGCGCGCATCAGCGCATAGAGCGTGAGGAGCGAGGTGACGATGCCGCCCACGATGAGCACGATCATGATCGGCGTTCCCACCTCGGCGGCGGCGTCGAAGAGCGCGAACTTGCCGATGAACCCCGAGAAGGGCGGCAGACCGCCGAGGTTCACCGCGGGGATGAAGTAGAGCACCGCGATCACCGGCGCAGCCTTCATCAAGCCCTTCACGCGGAGGATCGAGGTGCTTCCGGCCCGGCGCTCGACGAGTCCGACGGCGAGGAACAGCGTCGTCTGCACCACGATGTGGTGGACCATG
The DNA here is from genome assembly GCF_014837165.1 of Microbacterium gallinarum. Lineage (GTDB taxonomy): Bacteria > Actinomycetota > Actinomycetes > Actinomycetales > Microbacteriaceae > Microbacterium > Microbacterium gallinarum. Next base: position 1,214,605 of record NZ_JACSPM010000001.1, on the reverse strand, counting down.
TAGTAGATCGTCGCGCCGATCGCCGCGGGCGTCGCGATCGCGAGCCCGAAGATCATGTAGCCGATGTGGCTCACCAGCGTGAACGACAGGATGCGCTTGAGCTCCGCCTGTGCCACGGCACCGAGCACGCCGACGATCATCGTCGCCAGGGCCACCCACAGCAGCAGCTGGTTGACGTCGTTGTCGAGGAAGAGCTCGGTCTCGGTGCGGATGATCGCGTACACGCCGACCTTGGTCAGCAGGCCGGCGAACACCGCCGTGACGGGTGCGGGCGCGGTCGGGTACGAGTCGGGCAGCCAGAACGACAGCGGGAAGACGGCGGCCTTGATGCTGAAGGCGAGCAGCAGCATGAGGTGCAGGACGAGCTGGGTCTCCTGCGGCAGCTCCCCCATTCGCTCCGAGATCTGCACCATGTTCACGGTGCCGAGGGCGCCGTAGATCATCGCGATCGACGCGAGGAACAGGATCGACGACACGAGCGACACGACGATGTAGACCACGCCGGTGCGGATGCGCGACTCGGTCGATCCCAGCGTGATCAGCACGTAGGAGGCGACGAGCAGGATCTCGAAGCCGACGTAGAGATTGAAGAGGTCGCCGGCGATGAAGGCGTTGAAGATGCCCGCCGCGAGGATGAGGTACGACGGGTGGAAGATCGAGACGGGCGTCTCATCGTCGCCGTCGGCCGCGCCCTGGCCGACCGAGAAGAGGAGGACGGCGAGCAGGACGATGCTCGAGACGAGCACGAGCAGGGCTGCGAGCCGATCGACATAGAGCACGATGCCGAACGGGATCGGCCACCCGCCCACCGACACGGCGATCGCGTCGCCGGTCGAGTCGACGACGTAGAGCAGGATCGCCGAGATGACGGTCGTGAGCGAGAAGGTCGTCACCGAGACGGCCACCTGGGTGTGGCGGTGGCGGCCCGCGATGAGCGCGATGGCCGCGCCCAGCAGGGGCAGCGTCACGAGCAGCGGCACGAGGGCGGGGGCGAAGCCGATCATGCGTCGTCACCGTCCTCTCGCTCGGTGCGACGGCGGTCGACGGGCGCGTCGTCGCGCAGGCCGGCGAAGTCGCGCGGGCCGAGCACCGTGATCGGCGAGGTGTCGAGCCCCACGAAGTCGGTCGTCGCGTCGTCGTCCTCGTCCTCGATCTCGATCTCCTCGTCCATCGTCTCGTCGACGTCGGCGGTGCGCTCGCGCACGGCGCGGTCGGCTTCGTCGTCCTCGACGGTGTCGGCCTGGCCGAGCTGCCAGGAGCGGTAGATCAGGGCGAGGAGGAAAGCCGACACGGCGAACGTGATGACGATGGCGGTGAGCGTCAGCGCCTGCGGGAGCGGGTCGGACATGTCCTCGGGATCGGCCGCGGCGCCGAAGAACGGGGCGACTCCGGGCTCGCCCATCACGATCAGCAGCAGGAGGTTGGCGGCGTTGCCTAGCAGCAGGAAGCCGATGAGCACGCGGGTCAGGCTGCGCTCGAGCATCGCGTACACGCCGCACGCGAAGAGCACCGCCATGACGACGATGAGGACTCCGGAGACGGTCATGAGACGGTCACCTCCGGACGGTGGCCCTCGCCGGCTTCGAGCGCCTGGCGATCCACCTCGGCGCCGAGGCTGCGCAGCACGTCGAGCACGAGGCCGATGACCACGAGGTACACGCCGATGTCGAAGAGCGTCGAGGTGACGAACTCCACGTGCCCGAGGACCGGGAGGTCCGCTTCGAAGAAGAAGCTCGTGAGGGGGGAGGCGCCGACGAACAGCGGCACGACCGCGCAGGCGACGGCGATCGACATGCCGATGCCGAGCAGGCGCCCGGCGTCGGTGGGCGCCGCAGCGCCGAGCTCGTAGCGGCCGCCGGCGACGTAGCGCATGACCAGCGCCATGCCCGCGACGAGGCCGCCCGCGAAGCCGCCGCCGGGCAGGTTGTGGCCGGCGAACAGCAGGTACAGCGAGACGACGATGATCGTGTGGAAGAGGATGCGCACGATCACCTCGAGCATGATCGAGCGGTTCTCGGGACGCACGCGCTGACCGCCCACGAGCCACGCCATGCGACCGCCGCCCGAACCGCGCGGCTTGACACCCTCGGCTGTCTCGACGAGCGGCCGGCGGGTGCGCGCGGCGGCCGCGGGGAGCGGCGCGATGACGCGCGACCAGGTGTCGGCACGGTGGGTGACGAAGACGAGGGATGCCACACCGGTGGCGGCGAGGATGAGCACCGACAGCTCGCCCATGGTGTCCCAGCCGCGCAGGTCGACGAGTGCGACGTTCACGACGTTCTTGCCGTGGCCGAGCTCGTACGCGAGCTCGGGGAAGCGCTCCGAGATCGGCTTCGTGCTGCGCGCCGAGGTCGCCACCAGGGCGACCGCCGCCATCGTCGCGCCGACGGCGGCGCCGAGCACGGCACGCGCCACCGGCCACACCGAGGCGTTGTGCTCGCCGAGGCGTGCGGGGATCCGCCGCAGCACCAGCGCGAAGGCGACCAGCGTCACCGTCTCGACGAGGATCTGCGTGAGTGCGAGGTCGGGGGCGCCGCTCGTCGCGAAGAGCATCACCATGCCCAGACCCGTCGCCGAGACCAGCACGACGCCGGTGTAGCGCTTGCGCGCCCGTACCGCGACCAGCCCGGCCACGATCATGATCGGGGCGACGACGAGCTGCGTCGGCGTCTGGAACAGGTCGAGCTCCGCCCGCCAGGCCGGGCTCGCGAACAGCGCGGTGCCCTCGGCTGCGACGAACACCACGAAGATCGTCCCGACGTAGACGGGCAGCGAACCCCGCTGGGTGAAGCTCGTCGTGATCACCGAGAGCCGGGCGATGCCGCGGAGGACGCTGTTGTAGACATCGGCCGCCGTGAACGGCAGCATCCGCTTCGACCATCCGGCACGGGCCGTCAGCCAGAACACGACGGCGCCGACCGCGATCGTGCCGAGCGAGACCCACAGCGCCGGCTCGAAGCCGTGCCAGAGCGCGAGATGGGCGGGATGCTCCGCCGCACCGGCGGGCGCCCGGTCGGCGTAGCCCGCGAACGCGACGTCGAGCTGCGGCGCGAGGAAGCCGGCCACGACCGTGAGGGCGGCCAGCACGACGGGGGCTCCGAGGAAACCGATCGGCGGGTCGGGCCACTCGGTCGTGGGCACCGCCTGGCGCGAAGCATCCTTCTTCGTCCAGAACGCGCCCCACAGGAAGCGGAAGCCGTACGCCGCCGTGAGCACCGATCCCAGCACGACTCCGGCGAAGGCGACGATGCCCCAGGGCGAGCCGGCGAGCGCCTCGTCGAGCAGGGCGGTGAGCGCGCCCTCCTTCGCGACGAAGCCGATCGTCGGGATGATGCCGATCATCGAGGCGACCGCGATGAACGAGAACGTCGCCATGACGGGCGCCTGCCGGCCGACGCCGCTCAGCTCCGCGATGTCACGCGTCGAGAGCTGGCGGTCGATCACGCCGACGACGAGGAACAGCGCCGACTTGAACAGGGCGTGGCTGAGCAGAAGCGCGAGTCCGGCGAGCGCGGTGTCGCGCGTGCCGAAACCCAGCACGACGGCCAGGAGCCCGAGCTGGCTGACCGTCCCGAACGCGAGGATGCGCTTGAGGTCGGTCTCGCGGAGCGCCTGGAAGCCCGCCATCAGCATCGTGAAGACGCCGAGCGAGATCACGATCGGGCGCCATGTCGGCGCCACCGCGAACACCGGCGCGAGGAGCGCGATCAGGTAGATGCCGGCCTTCACCATGGCAGCGGCGTGCAGGTACGCGCTGACCGGGGTCGGCGCGGCCATGGCACCGGGCAGCCAGAAGTGGAACGGGAAGATCGCCGACTTGCTCAGCGCGCCGACGAGCAGCAGCACGAGGGCCGCATCGACGACCGGGCCGGTGGGGGCCTCGGCGAGGATCGTCGAGATGCTCGAGGTGCCCGCGTCGACGACGAGCAGCACGACGCCGACCAGCATGACGAGGCCGCCGAGCGTCGTCACGAGCAGGGCCTGCAGAGCGGCCCGGCGACTCGCGGCCCGTCGGTTGTAGTAGCCGATGAGCAGGTACGACAGGATGCTCGTGATCTCCCAGAACATGACGAGCACGACGAGATCGTCGGTCAGCACCAGGCCGTACATGGCGCCGGCGAAGGCGAGCAGCACGGCGGAGAACTGGCCGAGGTTGTCGCTCTTGCCGCGGAAGTACCAGCGGCAGTAGATCATCACGAGCGCGCCGACGCCCGTGACGATGAGCGTCATGAGCCACGCGAGGGTGTCCATCCGCATCGAGAGCTCGATGCCGAGAGGCGAGATCCAGTCGTAGGACTCGAAGGGCGGGTCGCCTGCCAGCACGGCGGGCGTCGCGACCACGGCGTGTCCGAGGCCGACGAGCGGCAGCACGGCGGCGACGTAGAAGGCGCGGGCGCCGATGCGGCCGACCAGCCACGGGAGCACGAGGGGCGTGAGCGCGAACGCACCGAGGATGAGGAGCATGGGGGCCTCCTCATGTCGTCGGCCGGGGGCTCCCGCGCGCAGCTCGGGCGATCAGATGTCTCGTGAAGTCTACCGGGGCGAAACGGCAGGTGCGTTCGCGCGGGGCATCCGAAGCGGCGAGCGCAAGGTCGTCCGAACGCACAGGAGAGCCGAGCGGATGCCGCGCCCCGGCGTGCGAGAGTGGACCTGTGGCCGTCGACCCCGCCGTGACGCGCGCACCGCGCTGGCCGCGCGAGGTGCTGGGCGCCCTCGCCGCACTCGCGATCGCGATCGCGGTCACCGCTGCGGTCGCCGCGGGGCCGAGGTCGGTTCTGCTCTTCCGCGACGGCGACTCACTCGTCACGACGCTCGTGGCCCGGTCGATCGCGGTCGGTCAGCCGCAGGACTGGGCGATGTCGACCGTGCTCTTCCTGCCCGAGAGCGCCCTCGTCGTGCTGCTCTCGCTGCTCGGGCTGGGCGTCGCCGGCACGCTCGCCACCGCCGCGATCGTCACGCTGCTCGCGCTGTACGGAGCGCTGCGGCTCGCGGCCGGCGCCGCCGACGCGGCGCGCGCGCCGATCGCGGGGGCCCTGCTCGCGCTGTCGGGGTTCGGACTGCTCGCGATCACCGAGTCGTCGCCGAGCCGGGATGCGCTCGAGCCGGCGTCGCTCCTGCTGACGACGACGTACTACAGCGCGACCGTGATCGCCTCGGTGCTCGCGGTCGGACTCGTGCGACGCACCATCGATCGGCCCGGACGCCGCCTGCACGTCTGGGCCCTGTCGGCCGTGGGCGCGGCATCCGTCCTCACCAATCCGCTGTTCGCGGCGTGGGCGGTCGTTCCTGTGGTGGCCGTGCTGGCCGTCGTCGCGTGGCGCGGTGGCTCGTCGCGGCGCCGCACCGCGGTGTGGCTGGTCGCCGCGCTCGTGGGCGGCTCGGTCGCGGGTCTCGTGCTGCGGCTGCCGCTCGCCGGCATGATCGCGAACACCGGCGTCGGCTACGCCGATCCGTCGCGCTGGCTCGAGTCGGCCGGGTACTACGCGTTCCTCCTCGGCGAGCGCGCGAGCACCGTCGTCGGGGTGCTCGGGGTGACGCTCGGGTTCGCGCTCTGGGTGTGGTGCGTGTCGGCGTCCGTGCTGCTGGTCCGGAGGGGCGATGTCGGCGCGGCCCTCATCGCGGCGTGCGGCTGGGTGATGCCGGTCCTCGTCGTCGTCGGTGCCGTCGTCCTCGGGACGCACGCCGCGCGCTACCTGCAGCCCATCGGGTTCGCGCCCGTGCTCGGCCTCGCGGTGCTGCCCGCGCTGCTGCCGCACCGGACCGCCCGCCCCCTCGGCCTCCCGGTGCTCACCGGGGCGACAGCCCTCGCGCTGCTGGTCGCGTCGGCCGTCGGCATCCCTCGCATCGCGTCCGCCGCGAACGCGCCCGATGCCGATCTCGACTGCGTCGTGGAGTGGACGGATGCCGCGTCCCGCACCGGAGCCGGTCAGTTCTGGACGGTCCGGCTCGCCAAGGCGCACCTCGACGACCCTCGGCGCCTCGTGCAGGTGGACCACGAGCTGCGCGGCTACGCGTGGCTCGTCAACCGCGACGACTTCAGGGACGGCGTCGTGTCGTTCCTCGTGATCGACGACCAGTCGGTGCCGTTCGCCCTGCCCGACGGCGCCTCCCTCGACGGCGCCGAGCTGATCGACTGCGGCCGCTACACGATCGCCGACTTCGGCGAGCGCACGCTGACGCTCGGCCCGCAGCGGTCCTGACCCGCCCGGTCCTCGCCCGCCCTGAGCTCACCCGCGAGACGGCGCATTCGCGACGAAACGTCCGCATCCGCACGCCGTCTCGTCGCAGACGTGATGTCTCGCGCCCGACGGCAGCAGCAGCGGCGGCGGGGTCAGGCCGGCGCGGGACCCGTCGTGTTGCCCTCACGGAAGTCGCACGTGAAGCTGATCGACGCCGCACCGTCGCCGTCGAGCATCGCCGTCACGGCGCGTCCCGCCGCGCGTCCCTTGTCGGCCGCGGGCTGCACGAGAGTCGTGAGCTCGTACGGCGCGAGCCCGTCGACCACGATGCCGTCGAAGCCGGTCACGCTGACGTCCTGGGGAACACGGAGTCCCGCCTCCTCGGCGGCGCGGATCACCCCCGCTGCGAGCAGATCGCTCTGCGCGATGACGGCGGTGGGGCGCTCGGCGGGGTCGGCGAAGATCAGCCGGCCGGCCGCGAGTCCCTCGTCGATGAAGCTGCCGGCGGCGGCGTAGGCCGCGGCATCCGGGAACACGTCCAGGGCCCCGGCGAGACGCTCGCGCGTGACGTCGACCGTGATCGCGGTGCCGTCGAGGATCCAGCCGCCCTCCCAGCCCGCGCGTGCCGGCAGTGCGACGATCGCGACCCGCGTGTGCCCCAGCGCGCGCAGGTGGCTCGCGGCCTGACGCTGGGCTTCGCGGTTGTCGAGGCCGATGCGGGGCACGTCGTCGCCGGCATCCCCCTCGATGACGACGACCGGGATGCCGCGTGCCTTGACGGCGTCGAGCGAGCGGCGCAGGTGGCCGCTGCAGCCCACGAGGACGGCGGCGTCGAGCGGCGCGGTGGTCAGGGACGTGCCGCCGTCCGGCTCGGTGTCGCGCAGCAGCAGGAGGCCGGCGCCGAGCGGGGCGACTCCGTCGGAGAGGCCGTCCATCATGAGCGTCTTGACCGGGTCGAGGAAGGCGGTGCCGAGGTGCTCCTCGAACACGACGCCGACGATCCCGGACCGGCCGCGGCGCAGCGAGGCGGCCCGCGGATCGGGTCCGGTGTAGCCAAGCGCCGACGCGGCGTCGAGCACCCGGCGGCGCGTGGCGTCGGAGACCTTGGTCTTGCCGCTGAAGACGACGGACGCGGTCGACGGCGAGACGCCCGCCTCGCGTGCGACGTCGGAGATGGTGGCTCGGCGCGTGCTCATGTCGGTTCGATGGTACCCCGCCGTCAGGACGCGCGTCGAATCGATTCGACAAGCTTCGGATCGGCCGCTACCGTTGTCGGGTGGACAAGGTTCTCTCGCGCTCGCAGTTGGTCAACTGGCGCACCGCGGTCTTCACGATCTTCTTCGTGACGGGGCTCGGCTTCGCGTCCTGGGCGTCACGGCTGCCGGCTGTGAAGAGGGACCTCGGCATCGATGACGCCGAGATCGGCATCCTGCTGTTCATCTCCGGTGCTGCGGCGATCGTCGGCCTGTCGATCGCGAACGTGCTCGTCGTGCGGCTCGGTGCCCGCCGTGGCATGTTCCTGACGATCGTGACGTTCTCCCTCGGCGTCGCGGTGGTGGGCCTCGGTGTGGAGTTCCTCGAGTCCTACGCCGTCACCGCGATCGGGCTCGCCCTCATGGGTGTGGGAATGAGTGCGACCGACGTCATGATGAACGTCGAGGCGGCCGCGGTCGAGCAGGCCTTCGAGAAGACGCTGATGCCGCTCTTCCACGCCTTCTTCAGCCTCGGCACGGTCGCAGGAGCCGGCATCGGCGTGCTGATGGCCGTCTGGAACGTCGGCGTCGCCTGGCATCTCTGGGTCATCGGCATCCTCGTGCTGATCGCCGGGCTGGTCGCCCTGCGGGCGGTGCCGATCCGCGAGACCATGCACGACGATCCGGCGACGCCCGCGACCCGCCGCGAGCGACTCGCAGAGCAGCTGGCCGTCTGGCGCGATCCGCGCACCTACGCCATCGGCGCGATCATGCTCGGCATGGCGTTCGCAGAGGGCAGCGCCAACGACTGGCTGACCATCGCGATGGTCGACGGCCACGGCGAGACCGAGGCCGTCGGCGCGATCGCCCTCACCGTCTTCTCGGTGTCGATGACCGTCTTCCGCGTCCTCGGCGGCCCCATCGTCGACCGCATCGGTCGCGTATGGACGCTCCGCGTCCTCGCCGTGGCCGCCGGCCTCGGACTCATCCTGTTCATCCTCGCGCCGAACCTCCCGATCGCGTTCGTCGGCATCGCGCTGTGGGGCGCCGGGGCGTCGCTCGGCTTCCCGCTGGGCATGTCGGCGGCCGCCGACGACCCGGCCAAGGCCGCGGCATCCGTCTCGGCAGCCGCCACCATCGGATACCTGGCCTTCCTGTGCGGCCCGCCCGCGCTCGGCTGGATCAGCAACCAGATCGGCATCCTGCCCACGCTGTGGATCATCGTCGGCCTCATCGCGCTGTCGGGTCTCGCGTCGGGCGCCGCCAGGCCCATCGCCGGCTCCAAGGTCGGTGCGGGTCATCCGCACCACTGATCGCAGTAGTCCGGGCGCGGGCTAGGCTCTTCGGGTGCGTCTCGTCATCGCCCGCTGCTCCGTCGACTACACCGGTCGGCTCACCGCGCATCTCCCGCTCGCGACGCGTCTGCTCGTCCACAAGGGCGACGGGAGCCTGCTCGTTCACTCCGACGGCGGCTCGTACAAGCCGCTGAACTGGATGAGCCCGCCGTGCCGCCTGGAGGTGGAGGAGCCGGATGCCGAGTCCGCCGCCGCGGGGGTGCGCGAGTACTGGCGCGTGACGCACGCCAAGACCGGCGACGCTCTGCTCGTGCGCATCTACGAGGTGCTGCACGACACATCGCACGAGCTCGGCATCGACCCCGGTCTGCAGAAGGACGGCGTCGAGGCCGACCTGCAGCGCCTGCTAGCCGAGCAGGTCGACGTGCTCGGCGAGAACCTCACGCTCGTGCGCCGCGAATTCCCGACGGCGATCGGCCCGGTCGACCTGCTGCTGCGAGACCCCGCCGGCGGCACGATCGCGGTCGAGGTGAAGCGCCGCGGCGACATCGACGGCGTCGAGCAGCTCACGCGCTACCTCGAGCTCCTCGGCCGCGACCCGCACCTCGCCCCCGTAACCGGCGTGTTCGCCGCGCAGGAGATCAAGCCTCAGGCGAAGGTGCTCGCCAACGACCGCGGCATCCGCTGCGTCACCCTCGACTACGAGGGCATGAAGGGCATCGAGTCCGGCGCCCCCCGCCTGTTCTGACCCCTCGCCTCCCGCTTGTCTCGGAGCGCCGGTGCAGTCTCGCGATAGACGAGGGGGTGCGCGGCGCCCCATAGGGTGGAAGGCATGCCGAGCCGATCGCCCTGGACCTGTGTGCTGTGGGACGTCGACGGCACGATCGTCGACGCGTCCGACGGCATCCTGCGCCGGCTGACGGTCACTCTCGAGCACTTCGGCAAGCGTCCGCCGACCCGCGCCGAGCTGGTGCACTGGATCGGCCCGCCGATGTACGAGTCGTTCCAGGTCAACGTCGGCATGACGCCCGCCGAGTCGAGCGAGGCGGTCGCGTTCTACCGCGTGCTCGGCAAGGCCGACGGCTACACGACGGGCGCCAAGCTCTTCGACGGCATCGATGTGCTGATCCGGGATGTCGCGGCAGCCGGCATCCCGGAGGCGACAGCCAGCTCCAAGCCCGAGGTGCAGGTCGTCGCCCTGATGGACCACTTCGACCTCTCCACCTCGCTCACCGCGATCGTCGGCGCGACGCCCGACGAGAAGACGCTCAGCGCGAAGTCCGACATCGTGGCGGAGGCCCTGCGCCGCCTCGCGGCAGCCGGGGTCGACACGAGCCGCCCCGTGCTCGTCGGCGACCGGCATCACGACGTCGAGGGCGGTGCGGCCAACGACGTGCCGGTGATCTTCGTGCGCTGGGGCTTCAGCTGGCCGCACGAGGCCGACGGTGCACAGGCCGCGGTCGACGACGTGTCCCAGCTGCGCACGCTTCTCCTCTTCGAGGACTCCGATGGCTGAGAGCGTCGGGGCGATCCTCGCGTGGCTGGTGCCCGCGCTGGTCGTGTTCGGCGTGACGGCGATCCTCGTCGCCGTCCTCGCCTGGGGCATCCGCCGTGCCCGTCGTTCTCCGCGCGCCCGGGCGGCGGCCGAGCAGGAGCGCACGCGCGCCGGCGCGACACTGGTCCGGCTCGACGACGCGGTCGCCGAGCTCGACCTGGAGGTCGGCCTGTCGGGCGCGCTCTACGGGGGCGGGGCGCCGGTCTCGCTGCGGCGGGCGCGCATGACCGCCCAGCACGTGCGCGACGAGTCCTTCGACGAGTACCGCGCACTGTCGGCGTCCGACGCCGCTCCCGCCGAGATCCGCCGCCTCGCCGCGCGCATCGACCGCCGGTCTGCCGACGCCCTCGCGGTGATCGCGACCGCCCGAGCCGAGCATGCTGAGTGGGTGCGCGCGAACGTGTCCGCCGCGAGCCAGGTCGCGTCGGCGCGCGAGCGCCTCGCCCAGCTGCGCGCGTCGATGGGCGACCCCGCCGCGCTGGTCGGCGAGCTCTCGGCTCGCTTCGCCGAGGAGGAGTGGAGGGATGCTTCGCGCGCCGCCCACGACGCCACCGCCGCTGCCGACGAGGCGTCGGGCCTGCTCGACGCGGCGCAGGCGCGGGTCGCCGATCCGTCGCAGAGCGTCCTCACCGAGCTCGCGTCGGCCGAGCGCGCGCTGCGGAGGGCCGAGGCGGACGCCCGCATCCTCGAGGAGACGCACCGGCTCGTGCTGCAGGCAGCGCAGGCCGTGCCCGGAGAGATCGACGCCGCACGGACTGCGCTGCGCCAGGCCGGCGTGACGCGCGAGCACCTGGATCCCGCCGACGCCGAGCGGCTCGGCGCGGAGCTGCGGGCGATCGAGTCGGAACTGACGAAGGTGGAAGCGGATGCCGCGCGCCATCCCTCGCGCTCCGTCGACCGCATCGCACGCCTGCGCGGCCGGCTCGACCTCGCTCTCGGCGACGCACGCACCGCGCAGCAGCGCATCCGCGGAGCGCGCACGGCGCTGCCGGGGACGCTCGCCGCCGCACGCAGCGCCATCGCGCAGGCCGAGGCATCCGTCTCGCACTCGCGCGGCGGCGCAGACGCCCGCGCACGCCTGCTCTCGGCCCAGGACGAGCTCGCCCGCGCGCGGCAGGTCGACGACCCGGTCGCCGCGCTCGACGCCGCGCGCCGCGCTCTGCGCCATGCTGAGGATGCGAAGGCCCTCGCCGAGTACTCCCGGCTCGGCGGGCGCTGATCCGGCCCCCCTCGCTATCGTGAGGGCATGACCGACGCCGAGTCGCGATCGAGCCGTCCTGTCCTCGCCGTGCTCGCACGGATCCCCGTCACGCTGTCGCTCATCGCCATCGTGCTGCTGGTGGGGATCGTGTGGGGCGGGCTGTGGCGCCCGTTCGCAGACCATCCGCTGTTCGACACCGTCGCCTACGGTCTGCCGGCGCTGGTCGAAGGACGATGGTGGACGCCCGTCACCGGCACGTTCTTCGTCGACCACCCGATCGTCTACGCCTTCGTGATCCCCAGCTTCGCCGGCCTCGCGTACCTCGAGCATCGCCGCGGCTCGCTCGCCGCACTCGGCTACTTCGGCATCGGCCAGCTCTTCGCGATCTTCGCCAGCGCACTGTTCCTGTGGGTCGCGTCGGCCTTGCCGTGGCCGTGGGCGCAGATGGAGGCGACGGTGCTCGACGTCGGTCCCTCGGGCGGCACGCTCGCGGGGATCGCGGCGGCCGCCGGCCTGCTGGTCTCGCCGTGGCGGGTTCGGGCGTGGCTCATCGTGCTCGGCTTCTCGTTCGTGACGCTGTTCTTCTGGGGCTCGCTGGCCGACCTCGAGCACGCGTTCGCCGTGCTCCTGGTGCTGTTCGTCGACCGATCGCTGCGGATCCAGCGCACCACGGTCCGCGAGCAGCGGCTCATCGCGTTCGTGGCGGTGCTGGTGATCCTGGCGGTCGAGGTGCTCACCCTGCTCGTGCCGACCGACGGCCCGTTCGGCCACACCCGCGCCGCGGGCGGCTCGTTCCTCGACATCGCCCTCGACGTGGTCGTCATCGCGATCCTCGCCAACGGCCTGCGCCGTGGGCGGCGCTGGGCGTGGATCTGGACGATCGTGCTCGCCGCCGTCAACGTGCTGACCGGTGCGCTCATCGTCGTGCTCGCGGCCGTCCTGGGGCCGGAGCGCCTCGACGACCAGATCGGGGACTTCAACGTCGCGCTCGCTCAGTCGGCGATGTGGCTCCTGCTGCTCGTGTACCTCGTCTGGGTGCGGCGCGCGGTCCGCGCGCGCCGCAAGAGCACCCTCGGCGCGCAGCCCGCGCCGACGGTCGACGACGTCAAGGATGCGCTCCGGGCGCACGGGGGCGGCACCCTGTCGTGGATGACCACGTGGGACGGCAACAGCTACGCCCGCACCGAGTCCGGCGGCATCGTCGCCTACCAGCGCCGGGCCGGAGTGGCGATCGTGCTGGCCGATCCGCTCGGGGCGGAGGCATCCCGAACCGCATCCGTCGTCGAGTTCATCCGCGCTGCCGAGCACGCGGGCCTCGTGCCGTGCTTCTTCAGTGCGGGCGAGGCGACGCGCGCAGCCGTGCCGTCAGGATGGCGCAGCATCGTGGTCGCCGACGACACGATCGTCGACCTTCCCGACCTCGAGTTCACCGGCAAGCAGTGGAGTGCCGTGCGCACCTCGCTCAACCGGGCCGGCCGCGAGGAGATGACGTTCCGCATGACGCGGCTCGCCGACGAGCCGTGGGGCATCCGCCAGCAGCTGCGCGCGATCTCGGAGATGTGGGTGGGCGACAAGGGTCTGCCCGAGATGGGGTTCACGCTCGGCACGCTCGACCAGGCCGAAGACCCGGAGGTGCGGCTCGCGCTGGCCATCTCGCCGCAGGGCGATGTCGACGGCTTCCTCTCCTGGCTGCCCGTCTACGGCGGCGACGGGGCGGTGCGCGGGTGGACGCTCGACCTCATGCGTCGGCGCGACGGCGGCTTCGGGCCGGTGATGGAGTTCCTGATCGGCTCATCGGCCCGCCAGTTCTCGGAGGAGGGCGCCGAGATCATGTCGTTGTCGGGTGCGCCGCTGGCACACGATTACCCACCGGATGCCGGCGCCATCGCCTCCCTGTCGGACTGGCTGGCCGACTCGCTCGAGCCCGTCTACGGCTTCCAGTCGCTGCATCGCTTCAAGAGCAAGTTCCATCCGCGCTACGAGACGATGTACCTGCTCTTCCGCGACGAGGCCGATCTCACCCGCATCGGCGCGGGGCTCACGCGGGCGTTCCTCCCCGACGCGACGCTGCGTCAGTTCGCGGGTGCGGGGATGGAGCTGGTGCGCGGCGACCGCGAGTGACACAGCCCAAAAGGAAAGCGCCCGGCGATGGCCGGGCGCGTGACTGGGCCGCGGCATCCACTCTCCGTCTGGGACGGCTGGGGAGTGCCGCGGCGCAGCTCCGTTGATGCCGGACCCGAGGGTCCGGGAGGATCAGATGGGGCGGATGTTCTCCGCCTGCAGGCCCTTGGGGCCCTGGGCGATCTCGAACTCGACCCGCTGGTTCTCCTCGAGGGAGCGGTATCCGCTCGCCGCGATGGCGGTGTAGTGCGCGAAGACGTCTGCGCCACCCTCATCGGGAGCGATGAAGCCGAAGCCCTTCTCCGAGTTGAACCACTTGACGGTGCCCTGCGTGCTCATTACTTGCCGTTCCTTGATGGTGCCCGCGCTGGTGCGACGAGTCCCCTCCAACGTAATGGTGTATGGGGGCGTGCGCGCTAGGGGTTTTCGCGGGCGTGACAGAAATGTTGCAGAGCGCGTGCACGGAGGCCCGCGGGCCCCATCGGACGCCCGGGCTGAGCGGAGCTCGAAGCCCGGGCGTCGACGGATCCCCCCGGATAGGCCACGCAGAAGCGTGACACCCACATCGTACCGATATATCGGCCGGACGGCGAGGTCGAAACGGCAGTCGGGGCAAGGTCTCGAGGGGCGTTCCAGCGCAGGTGAACGGGCCTCCGCGCGCGGTTCAGCGAGAATCCATGCACGTGAATCCGGGCGTCGTACACTGGTCGCCAGCATGTCCGTGCCCCTCGCCCCTCTCGTCCCCCGCGGCACCGTTCTCGGTGACGAGGTCTACGCACGCCTGGGCGAGGCGATCCTCGACGGCAGCCTCGCGCCCGGCGAGCGCCTGCGCGACCACGATCTGGCCGAGTGGCTGGGGGTGTCGCGCACCCCGGTGCGGGAGGCGCTGCAGCGCCTCGAGCGTGTCGGGCTCGTCGAGGTGTCGCCGCATCGCTACACGCGGGTCTCCACCCCGAACAGCAAGGCGCAGGCGGACACCCTCGAGTTCGTGGCCTATCTCATGTGCAATGCCGCGCGCATGGCGATCGTGCACGCGTCCGACGAGGTGCTCGATGGCCTCGTCGCCGAGCTCGACGCCGTGATCGAGGCATCCCGAGCCGACGACCATGCCGCGCTCCTGCGCACGAGCCATGTGTTCTTCGCCGCACTCACACGCGCCACCGGCAACGTCGCGATCCTGCGGTTCATGCGCGAGGCCGAGCTGGCCATCCGGCGGAACATCGCGTCATGGCGGCCGACCATCGAGTGTCCTCTCGGCCGGTCTGCGTCGTACGAGGAGTTCCGGGATGCCCTCGCCCGGCGCGAGGGCGATCGCGCTGAGGCCGTCCTCCGCGAACTGCACGGCCTCTCCTGAGTCGGCGGCGCTCGCTACGGTGGTCGTGTGAGCCACATCGAGCTGCGGGACCTCGACGATGACGACCTCGATGCCGTGTTCGAGATGATGCGCGATCCCGAGGGGATCGCCATGGCGGCCTTCACCGCCTCCGACCCCGACGATCGCTCGGCGTTCGACGCGTGGATCGGCCGCCAGCGCTCGAACCCCGACGTCCTGCTGCAGGTCGTGACCGAGAACGGCGGCTTCGCCGGCACCGCCGCCGCCTTCACGATCGACGGCGACCGCGAGGTCAGCTTCTGGATCGCTCCGCACGCCCGCGGCCGAGGCGTCGCGACCGCGGCGATGCGTCAACTGGTGTCGCGTGAGCCGGCTCGTCCGCTCTTCGCACGCGCCGCGGCCCACAACGTCGGGTCGATCACCGTGCTCACACGGCTCGGCTTCACCGAGGTGTCGCGCAATGTGGACTTCGCCCCCGGACTCGGACGCGAGGTCGAGGAGATCGTCTTCACCCTCGTGCCGACGCTGGAGTAGCGACGACGGTCTGAAGGCGGCACGGCGCCCAGACGGACGCCGCCGATCACGCGAGAGACAGGAAGAGCTTCTCGAGTTCCTCGGGCTGGGTGGCATCCGCCCCGTCAGGGTCGGTGAGGCACTCGCGCAGGGCGGTGGAGATCACGAGGAAGCCGGCCCGGTCGAGGGCCTTCGAGACGGCAGCGAGCTGCTGCACCACGTCGCGGCAGTGCGCGTCGTTCTCGACGGCGTTGATCACGGCAGCCAGCTGCCCGTGGGCTCGCTTCAGCCGGTTGACGACCTTTCGCTTCGCCTCGGGGTCGTGACCGAATGCGGCGAGGGTGGCGGCATCATCCATGGAGTGCTCCTTCGAATTGACATCCAGCATACCCCCATGGGTATTATTGGGCTACCTCTTCAATACTGGAGGGGGTATTCGGACGGGAGAGATCATGTGTCGAGCGACGACGTGTCGCACGTGCGGGAAGACGACGTGGGCCGGCTGCGGTCAGCACGTCGCCACGGTGCGCAAGAGTGTGCCGGCGTCGGAGTGGTGCAACGGCAGCCACACCCGCCAGGAGATTCAGGCCGCCCAGTCCGAGCGCCGCGGATTCTTCGCGCGCCTCTTCGGGCGGTGACCGGGCCATGACGACGACCGACCTGACGGCCGAGACCTTCGGCGCCGCAACCCGAGGCAACGGCATCGTGCTCGTCGACTTCTGGGCGGAGTGGTGCGGCCCCTGCCGCGCGTTCGCGCCGGTCTACGACGCCGCATCCGAACGACACCCCGACATCGCCTTCGCGAAGGTCGACACCGAGGCGCAGCGCGAACTGGCCGCCGCCCACCGCATCACGTCGATCCCGACCCTGATGGTGGTCCGCGACGGGGTGCTCGTCTACAAAGAGCCCGGCGCGCTTCCCGCGGCGCAGCTCGAGCTGCTGATCGAGAAGGCGCGGGAACTGGATATGGACGACATCCGCCGGCAGATCGCCGAAACCGAGAACTGACACGAGGACATTCACATGTGCGCACAGATCACCTGCTCCTCCTGCGGCAAGCCCACCTGGGCCGGCTGCGGCCAGCACGTCGACGAGGCCCTCGCGGGCATTCCCGAAGCCGACCGCTGCAGCTGCCCGCAATGACGCGCTTCCGACCGGGCCGGGCGCCGCTGCGGCGCGTCGCCCTCACCGCCCTGTCCGCGCTCGTCTCCCTGTGGTCACCGGGGACTGACGCACGCGGGCCAATCCCGCACAGCACGAAAGAGCCGGTCGGAGGTCTTCACCTCCGACCGGCTCTTCACGTATCTTCGCTGCGCTGTGCGCGAGGGGGGAGTTGAACCCCCACGCCCTTTCGGGCACTGGCACCTGAAGCCAGCGCGTCTGCCTATTCCGCCACTCGCGCGAGTCGCGGCATCCGAGAACACCGCGTAACTCAACTTCCCGAGGATATCACGCACCAGGCACCCGCCCGAACCGGGATTCCCGGGAGGCGGTCGCGGGCATCCCAGCCTGTGCAACTAGCATGTACCAACCGGCACCCCCCGTCCGAGGAGCCCCGTGGGACTACTTGACAGCTTCGAGAAAGGTCTCGAGCGCGCAGTGAACAGCGCGTTCGCGAAGACCTTCCGCAGCGGCATCCAGCCTGTCGAGATCGCCTCCGCACTGCGGAGCGAGCTCGACAAGAAGGCTGCCGTCGTCAGTCGCGACCGCATCCTTGCGCCGAACACGTTCACCGTGCACCTCGCGCCCGCCGACGACGAGAAGATGGGCGCCCTCGGCGGCGCTCTCCAGCACGAGCTCGACACCCTCGTGCACAAGCACGCCAAGTCGCAGGGGTACTCGTTCGCGGGTCCCGTCTCGATCTCGCTGCAGCGCGACGACCAGATCGCCACAGGCACGCTCCGGGTCGAGTCGTCGACCGCGCAGGGCGGCCGGGTATCGTGGCGCGGCGTCGTCGACATCGCGGGGAAGCGGCATCCACTCGTCAAGGGCCGCACGGTGATCGGCCGCGGGAGCGACGCCGACATCACCATCGCCGACGCCGGCACCAGCCGCAAGCACGTCGAGATCCTGTGGGACGGCGAGCGCGCGATGGTCCGCGACCTCAAGTCGACCAACGGCACGCTGCTCGACGGCCGGAAGGTGACCGAGGCCGCGCTGCCGCCGGACTCGACCGTCACCATCGGCCGCACCGACATCGTCTTCCATGTCATCGCACAGGCGGCACCTCCGCCCAAGCCGACGATGACCGCCGAGGACGCCACACGCGCCTACGACCTGCGCGACGGAGGGCCGCTGTCGTGAGCGAACTGACCCTCCTCCTGCTGCGCATCGGCTTCCTCGTGCTGCTGTGGGCCTTCGTCTTCGCCGTGATCTACTCGCTGCGCGCCGACCTGTTCGGCGTGAAGGTGCGGAAGATGCCCGAGGCCGCCCCCGCAGGCGCGCCGGCACCGGCAGCGGCCGGGCGCACCGCCGGAGCCACCGCGCCCGTGGCCAAGGCCTCGGCGGCACCCGCCGGACCCAAGGGCGGCCCGGCCACGGCCGACTCGGTCTCGCGCATCGTCATCACCAGCGGGCCGAAGGCCGGCATCGAACTGCCGCTCGGCAACGAGCCGCTGACGATCGGGCGCTCGAGCGAGTCGGCTCTCGTCATCCGCGACGACTACACCTCCAGCCACCACGCGCGCCTCGTGCTATGGGGCGACCAGTGGATGATCCAGGACCTCGACTCGACGAACGGCACCTGGCACGACGGCGCCCGCGTCACCGCTCCCGCACCCGTCACCATCGGCGCGCCGATCAAGGTGGGCGCCACGACCTTCGAGCTCCGGAAGTAGCGGCGGGCACCACCACCTATGGTCTTCCAGGGCTCGAGCGCCGCCATCTCGCACACCGGCAAGGTGCGCTCCAACAATCAGGACTCCGGGTACGCCGGCTCGAACCTGTTCGTGGTGGCCGACGGCATGGGCGGCCACGCCGGCGGTGACGTCGCTTCGAGCCTCGCGATCGCCCGCCTCCAGACCCTCGACCGCCCCTACGGCTCGACGGCCGAGGCCGAGCGTGAACTGCGTGATGCGATCGGGGATGCCGCGACCCAGCTGATCGACACCGTGCACGACCGCCCGGAACTGGCCGGCATGGGCACGACGGTCAGCGCGCTCGTGATGGTCGACGACTACGCCGTCATCGCGCACATCGGCGACTCCCGCATCTACCTGTTCCGCGATGGCGCGCTCACCCAGATCACGACCGACCACACCTTCGTGCAGCGGCTGGTCGACTCGGGACGCATCACACCCGAAGAGGCGCGCTACCACCCGCGTCGCTCCGTGCTCATGCGCGTGCTCGGCGACATGGATCCCGATCCGGAGCTCGACACCTTCATCATGCCGACGCAGCCGGGCGATCGCTGGCTGCTCTGCTCCGACGGGCTCTCGGGCGTCGTCGACGACACGCACACCTCGAAGGCCCTCGCCATGGGGGTCGCCCCCGGCCGGACCGCCGACAACCTGCTGAAGCAGGCGCTCGACGGCGGCGCCCCCGACAACGTCACGATCGTCATCGTCGACGTCGGGGGCCAGCATCCGCTCTTCTCCGGCACCCCCACAGTGGTCGGCTCCGCGTCGAACCCGGTCGGGGTCGACGTGCCCGCGGCGCGCCCCGGGCGCACGAGCTGGCTGCACCCGAACCGCCAGGCCGCGAACGAGCCGACGCACTTCGAGCCCGCGGCCGAGTTCCTCGAGGAGCTCATCGAAGAGGACCGCCGCCGTGTGCGCCGACGCCGGATCGGCTGGTTCGTCGGGGTGCTGCTCGTGTTCGCCATCCTCGCGGGAGCGCTGTGGATCGGCTACCAGTGGACCCAGACCCGCTATTACGTCGGCGCCGACGAAGACACCGTCGTGATCTTCCAGGGCGTGCAGCAGGGCATCGGACCGATCGCGCTCTCGACGCCGTACGAAGACACGCAGATCCCGCTCGACTCGCTGTCGGAGTTCGCGCGGGCGACCGTCGAGCAGACGATCTCGGCGAGTTCGCTCTCAGACGCGCGTCGTATCGTGCAGTCCATCAGCGAAACCGCGGGAGGAGGCGGATGATCGGCCCGACCACCGCGACCGAAGCGGTCTCCACCGACACCGCGGTCGTGCGCGCCCTGCGGCGCATCCGCGTGCCGCAGACGCAGCGCAACCGCGAGCTCGCGCTGCTGGTGTTCGCCTTCGCGATCAACGGCTCCGCGGTCGCGCTCGTGCAGCTGGGCGCCACCGACGCGATCGACTGGACCTTCCTCGTCTACTGCGGCGGGCTGACCGCGCTCGTCGTCGCGCTGCACATCGTGCTGCGTCTGCGCGCCCGCGACGCCGATCCCTTCGTCGTGCCGATCGCGACGCTCTTGACCGGTCTCGGCCTGGCGATGATCTACCGCATCGACATCGCACGCGACCGCCACGGCTGGGAGGCGTTCTCGACACGTCAGCTCGCGTGGGCCGCGATCGCCCTCGTCGGCGCCGTGCTCGTGGTGCTGCTGCTGCGCAACTACCGCGTGCTCTTCCGCTACACGTACATCTTCGGATTCGTCGGCATCGGCCTGCTGATCCTGCCGATCATCCCGGGCCTCGGCACCGACGCGAACGCCGACGTGTGGGTCTCGCTCGGCTTCTTCTCGTTCCAGCCGGGCGAGCTCGCCAAGATCGCCCTCGCGATCTTCTTCGCGGGCTACCTCGTGCGCACGCGCGAAAGCCTGACCTCGGTCGGCACGCGGTTCCTCGGCATGACGTGGCCGCGGGCGCGTGAACTCGGCCCCCTCCTGGTGATCTGGCTGATCTCGCTCGGCATCATCGTGATGCAGCGCGACCTCGGCACGGGCCTGCTGATCTTCGGCATGTTCGTCGCGATGCTCTACGTCGCCACCGGCAAGACCAGCTGGGTGCTCCTCGGTGTGGCCCTGGCCGCCGCGGGCGCGCTGCTCGCGTCGCAGGTGCTGTCCTACGTCAACGGGCGGTTCACGAACTGGCTGGATGCCTTCAACCCCGAGGTCATCGACGCGAACGGCGGCAGCTATCAGCTCGTGCAGGGCATCTTCGGCCTTGCCCAGGGCGGCCTGATCGGCACCGGCCTCGGCCAGGGGCGTCCGTACCTCACGCCCGTCGCCGAGAGCGACTACATCCTCCCCGCGCTCGGGGAGGAACTCGGCCTCGTCGGCGTGTTCGCGATCCTGTGCCTGTACATGGTCTTCACGAGCCGCGGCATCCGCATCGGACTCGCCGGCCAGGACGACTTCGGCAAGCTGCTCGCGACGGGCCTGTCGTTCACGATCGCCCTGCAGGTGTTCATCATGGTCGGCGGCGTGACCCGCGTCATCCCGCTCACCGGTCTGACGACGCCGTTCCTCGCGGCCGGCGGTTCCTCGCTCGTGGCGAACTGGATCATCGTCGCGCTGCTGCTGCGCATCTCGGATGCCGTCCGCAGTCGCCCCCGGGTGGTGATCGGATGACCAAAGAACTCAGACGTCTCAGCATCCTGATGCTGATCATGTTCCTCGCGCTGTTCGGCTCCACCAGCTGGATCCAGGTGGTCAACGCCGAGGAGCTCGCGCAGAACCCCCGCAACACGCGCGCGCTGTACGACTCGTTCGAGGTGCAGCGCGGCTCGATCATCGCCAGCGGCGCCGCGATCGCGTCGTCGGTCCCATCGGACGACGTCTACAGCTGGCAGCGCGTGTACACCGACGCCGACATGTGGGCACCCGTCACGGGCTACATCAACCCGGCGCTCGGCTCCTCCACCGGCATCGAGCAGGCGATGAACTCGTACCTGAGCGGCACCGCGGGCTCGCAGTTCCTCTCGCGGATCGAGCGAATCTTCACCGGCCAGCCGCCGCGCGGATCGAACGTCGTGCTCTCGCTCGACGCGGCCGTGCAGCGCGCCGCATACGAGGCGCTCGGCGACCTCGAGGGCGGCATCCTCGCGATCGAGCCGTCCACCGGCCGCGTGCTCGCGATGGTGACGAGCCCGAGCTTCGACACGAACCTGCTCGCCGCGCACAACACGACCGAGGTCAACGCGACCTACGACACGCTCGTGGCCGACCCCGGCAAGCCGCTGTCGAACCGCGCGATCGGCGGCGATCTCAACCCGCCAGGGTCGACGTTCAAGCTCGTCGTCGCATCGGCCGCGCTGGCGTCGGGCGACTACACCCCCGAGTCGACGTTCCCGAATCCCGCGACGTACCAGCTGCCCCAGTCGAGCAGCGTAGTGCACAACGCGAGCGGCGGCACGTGCGGGCCGGGCGCGACGGTGACGCTCGCCGACGCGCTGCGCCTCAGCTGCAACATCCCGTTCGCGGAGCTCGCCGTCGAGCTCGGCGACACCGCGATCCGCGAGGAGGCCGAGAAGTACGGCTTCAACTTCTCGTTCGAGCTGCCCCTCGTGTCGACGCCGTCGAGCTACCCGCGCGCGCTCGACGACGCGCAGACGGCATTGACCGGGTTCGGTCAGGGTCAGGTCACGGCGACGCCGCTGCAGATCGCGATGGTCTCGGCCGGCATCGCCAACGGCGGACTCGTGATGAATCCGCGCATGGTCGACCGCGTGATCGGTCCCGACCTCTCGGTGCAGCAGACGTACGAGAGCTCGGAGTACGGCCGGGCGCTGGACGAGGGCATCGCCGAGGAGCTGGTTGCGATGATGGTCGCCAATGTCAGTGACGGCGCGGCGTCGGGTGCAAGAATAGAGGGCGTCGACGTGGCCGGGAAGACCGGTACCTCGGAGAACGGACCGGACGATCCATACACGCTGTGGTTCACCGGGTTCGCGCCCGCGGAGAGCCCGCAGGTCGCCGTGGCGGTCGTCGTCGAAGACGGCGGCGGGCAAGGTCAGGCAGGGAGCGGCAACACCATCGCCGCGCCTATTGCAAAGAAGGTCATGGAGGCGGTGCTGGGCAGATGAGACCGACGCAGGGCGTGACCTTCGGCGGCCGCTACGAGCTTGATTCGCGGATCGCGATCGGCGGCATGGGTGAGGTCTGGGAGGCGACCGATCACGTCATCGGACGGACAGTCGCCATCAAGATCCTCAAAGACGAGTACATGGGCGATCCCGGGTTCCTCGAGCGCTTCCGCGCCGAAGCCCGGCACGCGGCCCTCGTGAACCACGAGGGCATCGCCAGTGTCTTCGACTACGGCGAGGAGAACGGCAGCGCCTTCCTCGTGATGGAGCTGGTTCCGGGCGAGGCGCTCTCGACGATCCTTGAGCGCGACGGCTCCCTCTCGACCGACAAGACGCTCGATGTGGTCGCCCAGACCTCGGCGGCGCTCCAGGCCGCCCACGCGGCCGGGCTCGTGCACCGCGACATCAAGCCGGGCAACCTGCTCATCACTCCCGACGGACGCGTGAAGATCACCGACTTCGGCATCGCACGCATCGCCGACCAGGTGCCGCTGACCGCGACCGGTCAGGTCATGGGCACGGTGCAGTACCTCTCGCCCGAGCAGGCATCCGGGCACCCGGCATCCCCCGCCACCGACACCTACTCGCTCGGCATCGTGGCGTACGAATCTCTGGCCGGCAAGCGTCCGTTCACGGGCGAGTCGCAGGTCGCCATCGCGATGGCTCAGATCAACGAGCAGCCTCCGCCGCTGCCGCCCACCGTGGCGGTGCCGGTGCAGAACCTCGTGATGGCGATGATCGCCAAGAAGCCCGAGGACCGGCCCGCGTCGGCCGCCGCAGTCGCGCGTGCCGCGACCGCGCTCCGCCGGGGAGATGTCGCGGCCGCCGCCGCGGCCGTCCCCGCGATCGCCACCGGCTCCGCGGTCGGCGACGACATGACGCAGGTCCTCACCGCCGGCGGAGCGACCGGCGCGGCGACGATGCTGCTCCCTGCCGGCGACGCCGATGCGGTGGAGGGCGAGGAGGAGCCTGCCAAGAAGAAGCGCAGCCCGTGGACGTGGCCGCTCATCGCGCTGATCGTGCTGCTGCTGCTCGTGCTCGGCGGAACGCTTTGGGCGATCTTCGCGAACCAGGACGACCCCGGCCCCGGGCCGACCACGCCCTCCGCCACGACGCCCTCCGCCACTCCGACGACCCCGGCGCCGACACCGACACCCACCGCGGATCTTGTCGACGTCGGCGCGCTCGGACTGATGGGCAAGACGTGCGCAGACGCGCGCGCCATCGTCGAGGGTGCCGATCTCGTCGCCAACTGCGCCGAGGGCAACGCCGCGCCGACCGAAGCCGACCAGGGTCTGGTCTACGACGTCAATCCGACCGGACGCGTCGCGCAGGGCACGACGATCAACCTCACCGCCTATGGTCCGCAGACGCCGATGCCGGCGCCGTCCGCCCCCGCGTTCGATGCAGCGGCGGTCGCTCCTGGCGGCACGATCAACGTCACGTGGCCGCAGTACACCTGCCCGCCCGGTGAAGGCTCGGTGAGCGCGTACAACCTCACGGCGACCAACGGCACGTTCCCGAACGGCCAGTCGACGTCGTCGTTCGGCCAGGGCGACCGTTCGGCGCAGGTCACCGTGCCGAGCAACGCCTCGGGCAACGTGCTCGTGACGTACACGGTCACCTGCAGCGGCGGCCCGTCGGCAGAGCGCACGTCGGGCGCATCGCCCGAGGCGAGCGCGGCGATCCAGGCACCCGAGGACGGCGGCGAGGGCGGCGAGGGCGGCACGCCCTGACGCTCGCGAGGGGCTGACGCCGGACGGCGCGGCCCCTCCGCTCGGCTAGTCTGGCTGTTGACCACGCAGGGAGAGACTGTGACTGCTGAGCCGCGCGTGCTTTCGGGGCGCTATCGCATCGACGAGCTCATCGGACGCGGTGGCATGGCCAGCGTCTACCGCGGGTACGACCTGACGCTCGGCCGTGCCGTCGCGGTCAAGATCCTCGATCGCGAGCTCGCCGGCGACAACACCTTCCGCACGCGGTTCCGCCTCGAGGCGCAGGCCGCGTCGCGCATGGCCCACCCGACGATCGTGCGCGTGTACGACGCGGGCGAAGACACCGTGACCTATCCCGACGGCTCGATCCACCCGGTGCCGTACATCATCATGGAGCTCGTCAAGGGCTCACTGCTGAAGGACATCATCGCGGCCGGGCCGGTGCCCGTCACCGATGCGGTGCGCTACGTCGACGGCATCCTGGAAGCGCTCGAGTACTCCCACCGCGCCGGTGTCGTCCACCGTGACATCAAGCCCGGCAACGTCATGGTCACTCACGCCGGACAGGTGAAGGTCATGGACTTCGGCATCGCGCGCGCGGTGTCGGACAGCTCGTCGACCGTCGCCGAGACGACCGCCATCCTCGGCACGGCCGCATACTTCTCGCCCGAGCAGGCCAAGGGCGAGCCGGTCGATGCACGGGCCGACCTGTACTCGGCCGGCGTCGTCCTGTACGAGCTGCTCGCCGGTCGCCAGCCGTTCCGCGGCGAGTCGCCGGTCGCCGTCGCCTACCAGCACGTGAGCGAAGCGCCGCTGCCGCCGTCGGAGGTCAATGAGTCCGTGCCGCGGTCCCTCGACGCCGTCGCCCTGCGCGCCCTCGCCAAGGATCCGTACCAGCGCTACCAGGACGCCGCGAGCTTCCGCGAGGCGCTCGACGCCACCATCGACGGCCGGTCACCCAGCAAGCGGCAGGTCGGCGCGCTCACCAGCGAGCTGTACGGGCCGAACCCGAAGCAGGCCGCCGAGACCGCGCGCTCTCTCCGTCAGCTCAGCACCGACACGACGATGAAGCGCACGCAGGCCGGTCCGCCGGTCGCGTGGATCTGGGCGGGCGTCGGTGTGCTGGCGGTGCTGCTCATCTCGATCCTGTTCTGGGTGCTCTCGATCAACCCGGCCGAGAACGTGCCCGCCAATGCCCGCCTCGTGCCGGACGTGGCCGGGATGACCTACGACCGCGCCAACCAGGAGCTGCTCGACAACGAGCTTCTCTCGATCCGCGAAGACGTCGAGAACGGCGACGTGGCGGAGGGGATCGTCATCGGCACCGACCCGGAAGCGGGAGCGTCGGTCAACCCCGACCAGGCGATCACCGTCTACGTCTCGCTCGGGCAGGAGATGGCGACCGTCCCCGCCCTCACCGGACTCGGACAGGACGCCGCGTCCGCCGCTCTCGACGACGCCGGCCTCACACTCGGCTCGGTGACGCAGCGCAACGACGCCGCCCTCGCTGCCGGCACCGTGATCTCGGCCGATCAGGCCGAGGGCGCGAGCGTCGCCGTCGGCACGGTCGTGAACATCGTCGTGGCCTCCGGCAAGATCACGATCAACGACGTCACCGGCTACACGGTCGAGGCGGCCAAGCGCGAGCTCGAGGCGGTCGGGCTCACCGTGACGACCAAGGAAGATCCGTCGTGCCCCGCCGCCGCGCCGCCGACCGTGTCGACGCAGTCCCTCGCGCCGGGAGACGTGCCCGTCCACTCCACGATCGAGCTCGGGTTCTGCTCGGGAGAGTAGACGTCGTGCGCCGGGCCGGGGTCCGGATCAGCGACGCGGACTCAGCGCGGCGCCGCGGGAGGCGGCATCCGGGAATCCGACCGTCTCCAGCCAGTTGCCCAGCAGCCGGTGCCCGCCCTCGGTGAGCACGCTCTCGGGGTGGAACTGCACCCCCACGATCGGGGCGGTGCGATGCGCGACACCCATGATCACGCCCCCCGGCGTGCGGCTCGTCACGAGGAGCTCGTCGGGCAGCGTCTCGGGCACGATCGCGAGCGAGTGGTATCGGGTGGCCGTGAACGGGTCGGGGAGACCCCGGTACAGCGCACTGCCGTCGTGGTGCACCGGCGACGTCATGCCGTGCATGAGTTCGGGCGCGTGATCGACGGTGGCCCCGAAGGCCTCGCCGATGGCCTGGTGCCCGAGACAGACACCGAGGAGTGGGATGCCGCGCCCCGCGGCTGCGCGGACGACCGCGATCGACGCGCCGGCGTCTGCGGGGGCGCCGGGTCCGGGGGAGACGAGCACGCCCCGGTAGGGGGCGATCAGCTCGGCCGGGTCGGCGACGGCGTCCGCCTCCACAAGGTCGGTGTCGGCGCCGAGCTCGTGCAGATACCCGACCAGCGTGTGGACGAAGCTGTCGTGGTTGTCGACGACGAGGATCGGCGACGGGCTCATCGGCATGCGGTCACTCGACGGTGACTTCCTGCGGGTTGACGAACTGGCTGACCCACGGGAACGCGTAGAACACCAAGCCGTAGAGGACCGCGGCCGCGAGGATCACGAGGATGAGAACCCGCACCCACCACGGGCCGGGGAGGATCCGCCACAGTGCGGCGTACATCAGGCGATCACCGCCAATGACGCGGGCTCTCCGGCGGAGCGCGGGGTGAAAGACTCGAACACGCCGTAGGCGACGATGCGCTCGGCGAGCGAGTACATGGGGCTGCAGCTGGTCATGGTGATGTAGCTCGTTCCGGCGGGCACGTCGAGCTTCTGCGGCACGGGCAGCAGCACCTCGACCTCGTTGGGCGTCACGTACTCGAGCGTGCGGAACCGGTAGGTGTACCACCCGTCCTCGGTCTCGATCACGATGGCGTCGCCGACGCGCAGATCGGCGATGCGGTTGAACGGCTTGCCCCACGTCGTGCGGTGGGCGGCGACCGCGAAGTTCCCGGCCTCGCCCGGCATGCTCGTGCCGGGGTAGTGGCCGATGCCGATCGGGTCGAGCGTGATGGGGCGGGTCACCCCGCCCGCCATGGGCACGGCGTAGTCGTCGCCGAAGCGAGGGATGTGCATCACCCCGAAACGCTCGCCGTCGCCGGGCTCATCGAGGATGATCGGCTCGGCCGTCACCGGCTCATCGGGGGCGGCGGCGTCGGGCTCATTGGTGCCCGGATACGCCTCGGCCCATTCCTGCGAGAGCTCGTGACCGGTCGCGTTGCGCTCGGCGCCGTAGATCAGGTCGCCGACCCACAGCTGCCAGATGACATAGAGGAGCACGATGACACCGGCGGTGATCAGCAGCTCGCCGAGGACGCCGATGACGGAGGTGCGGTGCTTCGCACGCGTGCGTGAGCGACGGGGTCCGGCATCCCCCAGGCCGCCGGCGACAGCTTCCTCCACAGATGGATTCTAGCCAGCGCACGCTGAGGGGCGCCTGGCAGTTAGACTTCTCGCATGGCACGACCCGGCAAAGAGGACGACTCGCTCGTCGAACGCGCAGAAGGCGAGGCTGCACCCAACCCGGTGTGGTTCAAGCCGATCATGATCGGCCTGATGCTGGTCGGACTCGTATGGGTGCTCGTCTTCTACCTGAGCGGCATGCGCTACCCGATCCCCGGCATCGACGCCTGGAACCTCGTGATCGGATTCGGCATCGCCTTCCTCGGCTTCCTGATGACCACCCGCTGGCGATAGCCCGCATCTACGACGACTCGAAAAGCCCCGGCTCGACCGGGGCTTTTCGCTGTGTGGACTTGTTAACAAGGTTGTTAACAGATGTGAATTACACCGGTGTGATTCATCCCCATGTGTGGATGAACCTGTGGATAACTCTGGTCAGCGCAACACGAGACCGGGCGCGAACACCGGGACGAGCAGCAGTGCGACGAGCCCGAGGAACACCGCCACGAGAAGCGCGATCTGGAGCCCGCGGCGCTCGCGCGACCGCGTGCGGGTGAAGATGAACGCCACCAGGAGACCGGTCAGCAGGCCGCCGACGTGGGCCTGCCACGACACGTTGAACCCCGGAACGAATCCGATGGCCAGGTTCACCGCGAGGATGATCGCGATGCCGCCGATGTTGGCGCCGATGTGCCGGCCGATCACGAAGAGCGCTCCGAAGAGCCCGAAGATGGCACCGGATGCTCCGACCACCGGCGTCAGGAACGACAGCAGAGTCACCGCCACCGAACCGCCGAGCGCGCTCAGCAGGTACAGCGTGACGAACCGCCAGCGCCCGAGCAGTGGCTCGAGGCTGCGACCGATCATCCACAGCGCCAGCATGTTGAGGCCGACGTGGAAGAAGCTGCCGTGCACGAGCGCGGCTGTCAGCAGCCGCCACGGCTCGAAGCGCCCGGTGAGTTCGGGGTACAGCGCCGGCGCGAAGTAGAGCAGGTTCTGCTGAATGGTCGAGCCGATGCCCGGGATCAGCGTGAGCAGGTAGACGAAGAGCGTGATCCCGATGATCGAGTACGTGACGAGCGGCCGCGTGTCGGCCACCGCCACCGGGCGCGATCGTGACCACCGACGCTCCGCCTTCCGCTGCGCGGGCGAGGCGGCCTTCTGTTGGTCGCGCAGGCACTCCGGGCAGATGACGCCCACTGCGGCGGGAGTCTGGCACTCGGGGCAGATCGTGCGCAGGCACCGCTGGCAGAGCACGAAGCTCTGCCGGTCGGGGTGCCGGTAGCAGAAGTTGTCGCTGTTGCGACGGAGATCGTCAGCGGTCACGACGCGGCGGAGGCCTCAGGCCGCGGCGATGTCGACGGACTGCAGCACGACGGGCTCGATCGGGCGGTCGCCCGCGGCCGTCGGCACCTCGGCGATCGTGTCGACGACGGCCTTCGAGGCGTCGTCGGCGACCTCGCCGAAGATCGTGTGCTTGCCCTGCAGCCACTCCGGTCCGCGGCCGCCCTGGCCGGGGACCGTGATGAAGAACTGCGAGCCGTTCGTTCCCTCGGCCTTGCCGGTGATCGCGTTGCGGCGCAGACCGGCGTTGGCCATCGCGAGCTTGTACGGCTCGGTGAAGGTGAGCTCGGGGCTGATCTCGTCGTTGAACGTGTACCCCGGTCCGCCCACGCCCTGGCCGAGCGGGTCGCCGCCCTGGATCATGAAGCCCGAGATGATGCGGTGGAAGACGACGTCCTTGTAGAGGGGACCCTCGCCGGGCTTGCCCGTGGCGGGGTGCGTCCAGGAACCCGTTCCGTCGGCGAGGCCGATGAAGTTCTGGACGGTGCGCGGTGCGTGGTCACCGAAGAGGTTGACGACGATGTCGCCGTAGTTGGTGTGGAAAGTGGCGACAGCGGTGGGAATCGGCATTGCTACATTCTTCCAGAGTTCTGTGCAACCCCTCCCGCCTCTGCGCACGTCTGGCAAGATGGATCGAACCAGATCCCCGGTTCGATCAGGAGGGCATCGTGAGCCTCAGCCGCAAGCGCAAGAAGGAACTCCGCAAGCTCCAGACGCAGGCGACCAGCCTGTGGGAGTCGCAGCAGGTCCTGGTCGGTGAGGCCGCCTCGGTCGCCCGGGAGGCCGGCCGTCAGCTCGGCCACCTCAACCGGGAGCAGGTCAAGCCGCGCGTCACCGCCGGCTACGAGACCTACGCGGCGCCCTACGTCGAGAAGGGCAAGCGCGTCGTCAACGACACGGTCATCCCCGCAGCGGGTGCCGTCGTCGGGTCCGCCATGTCGGTGTGGGATGCCGCGAACGACACGCGCTCCCGTCTGGCTTCGGGCCGCGGCCTCGACTTCTCGGCTTTCAAGAAGCCCGCGCCGGCACCGGTCAAGAAGGGCATGGGCGCCGGCGGTGTCATCGCCATCATCCTCGGTGTCGCAGCCGCTCTCGGCGTGCTGTACGCCGCGTGGCAGACGCTGCGCGCCGACGACGAGCTGTGGGTGGCCGACGACCCGCTGCGCGCACCGGATGCCTGATCCCCTCGACCGGGTGAAAGACGCGGCATCCGCTCGTGGCCTCGACATCGAGATCCGCGAGCGGCCCGTCGCCAACAGCCTCGCCGAGGCGGCCGAGATCCTCGGCATCGACCCCGCGGGCATCGTGAAGACCCTCGTGGTCAAACGCAGCGACGACACCTACCTGTTCGCGCTCGTGCCCGGCGATCGTGCGATCTCCTGGCCGAAGCTGAGGGCCGTCGTGGGGGTCAACAAGCTGCAGCTGCCCGACCCGCAGCGCGCCCTCGAGGCGACCGGCTACGAGCGGGGGACGATCGTCCCGATCGGGAGCACGCACGACTGGCCCGTCTACGCGGACGAGCAGATGGTGGGTCAGCGCGTCGCGATGGGGGCGGGTGCCCACGGCTACAGCCTCTTCGTCGACGCCGACGACCTCATCGCGACTTACGGGGCGACCGTGGCCGACATCTCGCAGGCCGCAGGGTAGCGGCATCCGATCGTTCAGATCCCCGCCATCTCGCGGGCGATGTCGACGAGCTTGACGCGCTGCAGGTCGTCGACCTCGGCGAGCGGGAACCAGCTCGCGCGATCCGTCGAGCCGTTCTTCTCGTTGCGCAGCTTGCCGCCGATGACGTGCGCCCGGTAGACGATGCGCAGGGTGTGCAGCGGTTCGGTCACGCCGGGAGTGAGGCGGCGACCTGGAGGGATGACCCGCGAGTGGATGCCGAGCAGTTCGTCGATCGCGACCTTGTAGCCGGTCTCTTCCCGAACCTCGCGGCACACCGCCCGCTCGGGATCCTCGCCGGGTTCGAGGCCTCCGCCGGGCATCGTCCACGCCGCGCGGCGGCCCTCGTTCCAGTGTGCGAGAAGCAGTCGGCCGTCATCGTCCATGACGACCGCGTAGGCCGCGACGCGCAGGTCCATGCTTCAGCCTAACGGGCGAACCCCTCCCGCGGACGGGAGGGGTTCACCGGTGCGCGACTCACGCTGCGACAGCGCCGATGGTCGGAGTCGTCGACGTGGTGTGGTGCGAGCTGCGACGCTCGCGGTACCGGTCGATCGCGATGATGCCGGCGCCGATCGCCACGAAGGCCACGAAGATCCCGACGATGTAGACGATCGCCGAACCCCACCCTCCGGGACCGTGCGGGTCGAGGAACGGGTACGGGTACCAGAACGGGGAAGCACCGGACGGGTCGGCGACCAGCTCTCCGCGGACCATCGTGTACGCCAGCCAGGTCAGCGGGTAGGCGGCGAACGCGGCCAGCCCCCACCACGGGATGCTGTGGCGCTTGGTCGCGAACAGCAGGTCTGCCAGGAAGTACAGCGGCAGCACCACGTGCAGCATCTCGATCGCGTACGTGTCGAGCATCGCGATCCCCGCCGAGTCGCTCAGTGCGGCACCGCTCGGTCCGCCTCGCAGCAGGACGTTGTACACCACCCCGAGCAGCAGCATCGGTGCGGTGACGACGCCCATCGCCAATGCGATCGCCAGTGGCTCGCGCGCCGCGTGCGGGTGCATCCGCGCCCACACCGCTGCTGCTGTGAGAGCAGCGACGCTCATCAGCGTGGACACGATCGTGAACATGCTGAAGTAGTTGGCGAGGACGACCGCGAGGTCCTGTCCCTGCCGGGTCGCGCGGTCGACGTTGACGATATAGCCGGCGGCTACACCTGACAGCCCGGCAGCCGCGGCTGCGAGCCTCATCCATGACCAGTACATCTGCCTGCCCCTTCCCAGTCGAACTATCTGTGCCCCAAGTTCGTGAGGAAGGTCTATCGCTGGTCGTACATCCTGCGCTGAGACGCTGTCGTCGGAATCCGACGACGAAAGCCCGGCGGACGGCATCCGTTGTGTGGGACATACATAATGTCCACCGATTGGGGGACGTTTCCGACAAACGCTTTCCGCGGGGTCTCTGAGAAAGAAGAAAGGACCGACCCTTCGGGCCGGTCCTTCTCGCGTTGTGGAGCCTAGGAGATTCGAACTCCTGACATCCTGCTTGCAAAGCAGGCGCTCTACCAACTGAGCTAAGGCCCCGGGGCTGTGGATTTGGTGGGGCTACCAGGACTTGAACCTGGGACCTCTTCATTATCAGTGAAGCGCTCTAACCGCCTGAGCTATAGCCCCGTCTGCTGCGACGCTTTCGCGTCATCAACCTCAGAGACTTTACCCGACCCGCGCCGTTTTCACGAATCGGCGGCGGACGCGCGAACGGGTCCGATCGTCGATCGGACCCGTTCGGCGAAGCGGTGTCAGTTCGAGGTGAAGCCGACGAGCAGACCGCCCGTGACCTTGACCGCCAGGTTGTAGATTCCGGCGAGCACAGCGCCCAGCACGGTGACCACGATGAGGTTGAGGATCGCGACGATCGCCGAGAACGCCAGCACCTGCGGCAGGCTCACGAAGTTCGAGAGCAGGATGGTGCCGTCGGTGAAGTTGCCGAAGAACTCGTCGGCACGCGTGATGACGTTGGTCGCCTGGAGCACGAAGAAGACGAGGACGAACGAGACCACCGTCACCACCGCGATCGCGATCGCGGCGAGGAACGACAGCTTCACTGCCGACCAGAAGTCGATGTACACCAGGCGCAGACGGACCTGCTTGGCGGACGTGCGGTGGGTGGACTTCTTGGCGAGCTTGTCGGCTACCGTGCTCATGCGTCAGTACTCTCTTCGGGGGTCTCGGGAGAGGCCTCGGGGGGTGTGCCGGACTCCTGGTCGGCGGCCTCTGCGTTGTCGGCCAAGCCCCGCTCACCGTTTCGTGCGATCGCGATGATGCGATCCTCGTCTGCGGCACGGGCGAACACGACACCCATGGTGTCGCGGCCCTTGGCTGGGACCTCGGCCACGGCAGAGCGTACCACCTTGCCGCTGGCAAGAACCACAAGGACCTCGTCGTCTTCGGACACCATCAGACCGCCGGCGAGATCGCCGCGATCCTCACTGAGACGGGCCACCTTGATGCCGAGTCCGCCGCGGTTCTGCAGGCGGTACTGGGCGACTTCGGTGCGCTTCGCATAGCCGCCCTCGGTCACGACGAACACGAACTGGTCGTCGCGCGCGACCGACGCCGAGAGCAGCGTGTCGCCGGCGCGGAAGTCCATGCCCTTCACTCCGGAGGTGGAGCGACCCATCGGGCGGAGAGCCCCGTCGGTCGCCGAGAACCGCAGCGACATGCCGTGGCGGCTGATGAGCAGGATGTCGTCGCCCTCGTCGACGAGCAGGGCACTGACGACCTCGTCCTCCGCACCGTTCGGCTCGTCGGTCACCTCGTCCTCGTCGCCGCCGTTTCCGCGCAGCTTGATCGCGATGATGCCACCCTGGCGGTTGGTGTCGTAGTCGGTGAGGCGGGTCTTCTTCACCAGGCCGTTCCGCGTGGCGAGCACGAGGTAGGTCGCCACCGAGTAGTCGCGGATGTCGAGGATCTGCGCGATCTCTTCGTCCGGCTGCAGCGCGAGCAGGTTGGCGACGTGCTGACCCTTCGCGTCGCGGCCTGCCTCCGGCACTTCGTAGGCCTTCGCCCGGTAGACGCGACCCTTGTTCGTGAAGAACAGCAGCCAGTGATGCGTCGTGGTGACGAAGAAGTGCTCGACGACGTCATCGGCGCGCAGCTGCGCCCCCTTGACGCCCTTGCCGCCGCGGTGCTGCGAGCGGTAGTTGTCGCTGCGCGTGCGCTTGATGTAGCCCGCGCGGGTGACCGAGATCACCATCTCCTCTTCGGGGATGAGGTCCTCGATCGACATGTCGCCGTCGTAGCCGGGCATGATCTGCGTGCGGCGGTCGTCGCCGAAGCGGTCGACGATCGCGGTCAGCTCTTCGCGGACGATGGCGCGCTGGCGCTCGGGCTTCGCCAGGATCTCCTTGTAGTCCGCGATGAGCGTCTCGAGCTCTGCGGCCTGGTCGATGATCTTCTGACGTTCGAGCGCGGCAAGGCGACGCAGCTGCATCTGCAGGATCGCGTCGGCCTGGTCGTCGTCGATCTCGAGGAGCTTCTTCAGTCCGTCGCGCGCGTCATCGACCGTCGGCGATCGCCGGATGAGCGCGATGACCTCGTCGAGGGCGTCGAGAGCCTTGAGGTAGCCGCGCAGGATGTGCATGCGCTTCTCGGCCTCGCGCAGACGGAACGTCGTGCGTCGCACGATCACTTCGATCTGGTGCTCGAGCCACAGCGTGATGAAGCTGTCGAGCGGCAGAGTGCGCGGCACGTTGTCGACGATCGCCAGCATGTTGGCGCCGAAGTTGTCCTGCAGCTGGGTGTGCTTGTAGAGGTTGTTCAGCACGACCTTCGCGACGGCGTCGCGCTTGAGCACGACCACCAGGCGCTGACCGGTGCGGTCCGACGTCTCGTCACGGATGTCGGCGATTCCCGTGATCTTGCCGTCGCGGGCGAGGTCGCCGATCTTCACCGCCAGGTTGTCGGGGTTGACCTGGTACGGCAGTTCGGTGATCACCAGGCACGTCCGGCCCTGGATCTCTTCGATCGCGACGACCGCGCGCATGGTGATCGAGCCGCGACCGGTGCGGTACGCCTCGCGGATGCCCTTGGTCCCGAGGATCTGCGCTCCCGTCGGGAAATCGGGGCCGGGGATGCGCTCCATGAGCGCGTCGAGGAGCTCCTCGCGCGAGGCATCCGGGTGCTCCAGCGCCCACAGGGCACCGGCCGACACCTCGCGCAGGTTGTGCGGCGGGATGTTCGTGGCCATGCCGACCGCGATGCCGACCGAACCGTTGACGAGGAGGTTGGGGAACCGCGACGGCAGAACGGACGGCTCCTGCGTCTGACCGTCGTAGTTGTCGTGGAAGTCGACGGTCTCCTCTTCGATGTCGCGCACCATCTCGAGCGCGAGCTGAGCCATCTTGGTCTCGGTGTACCGAGGAGCGGCAGCGCCCATGTTCCCCGGGGAGCCGAAGTTGCCCTGGCCCTGAGCGAGCGGGTACCGCAGCGACCACGGCTGCACGAGGCGGACGAGCGCGTCGTAGATGGCGCTGTCACCGTGCGGGTGGTACTGCCCCATCACCTCGCCGACCACACGGGCGCACTTGGAGAACGACTTGTCGGGACGGAACCCGCCGTCGTACATGCCGTAGATCACGCGGCGGTGGACCGGCTTGAGTCCGTCACGGACATCCGGCAGCGCGCGGCCGATGATGACCGCCATCGCGTAGTCGAGGTAGCTGCGCTGCATCTCGAGCTGCAGATCGACCTGATCGATGCGGCCGTGCTCGTGGTCCGCGTTCATGTCCGGACGCTCGTCTTCTGCCATCTCTCGTCTTTCGTTCTATGCGTTTCGTGTCGCTCCGCGTGCGCGCGACGGACGCTTCCGCCGCGCGAGGCGCTAGATGTCGAGGAAGCGGACGTCTTTGGCGTTGCGCTGGATGAACGTGCGGCGGGATTCCACGTCCTCGCCCATCAGCACGGAGAAGACCTCGTCGGCCGCTGCGGCGTCGTCGATTGTCACCTGCCGCAGCGTGCGGGTCGTGTGGTCCATCGTGGTCTCCCACAGTTCCTTGGCGTTCATCTCGCCGAGGCCCTTGTAGCGCTGGATGCCGGAGTCCTTCGGGATCCGCTTGCCGTTGGCGAGGCCGTCGGCCAGGAGCGCGTCGCGCTCCTTGTCGGAGTAGACGTACTCGTGCGGCGCATTGGTCCACTTGAGCCGGAACAGCGGAGGCATCGCGAGGTAGACGAAGCCGGCCTCGATCAGTCCGCGCATGTAGCGGAACAGCATGGTGAGCAGCAGCGTGGTGATGTGCTGGCCGTCGACGTCGGCATCCGCCATCAGCACGATCTTGTGATAGCGCGCCTTGGCGATATCGAAGTCCTCGCCGATTCCCGTGCCGAAGGCCTGGATCATGGCCTGGACTTCCTTGTTCGACAGAGCCTTGTCGAGGCGCGCGCGCTCGACGTTGAGGATCTTGCCGCGCAGGGCCAGGATCGCCTGCGTGTGCGGGTCGCGGCCGGAGACCGCCGAACCGCCGGCCGAGTCACCCTCGACGAGGAAGATCTCGCTGATCGACGGGTCTTTGCTCGTGCAGTCCTTGAGCTTGTCGGGCATTGCCGCCGACTCGAACACGCTCTTGCGGCGCGCCGTCTCGCGGGCCTTCCGTGCGGCCATGCGGGCCGTGGCCGCGTCGATCGCCTTCGTGATGACGCGCTTGGCCTGCACCGGGTTGCGGTCGAGCCAGTCCGCGAGCTGGTCGCCGACGATCTTCTGCACGAACGCCTTGGCCTCGGTGTTGCCGAGCTTGGTCTTGGTCTGACCCTCGAACTGCGGCTCGGAGAGCTTCACCGAGATGACGGCGGTGAGACCCTCGCGGATGTCGTCGCCGGTGAGGTTGTCGTCCTTCTCCTTGAGGAGGTTCTTCTCGCGCGCGTACGCGTTCATGCGCGTCGTGAGCGCTGCGCGGAAGCCCTCTTCGTGCGTGCCGCCCTCGTGGGTGTTGATCGTGTTCGCGAAGGTGAACACGTTCTCCGTGTAGCTGGTGGTCCACTGCATCGCGAGTTCGAGCGAGATGTGGCGGACGGTGTCCTCCGACTCGATCTCGATGATCTCGTCGTTGACGACGTCGGCGTGGCGGACCTTGTTGAGGTATTCGACGTAGTCGACGAGACCGCGCTCGTACAGGAAGTCGTCGTGCGGCTGCCGCTCCTCGGATCCGCCGTCCTTCGCGTCGGCGACGTAGGCCGATCCGGGACGCTGGTCACTGAAGATGATGCGCAGTCCCTTGTTGAGGAATGCGGTCTGCTGGAAGCGGGTGCGCAGCGTGTCGTAGTCGAAGTGGACGGACTCGAAGATCGTTTCGTCGGGCCAGAACTCGATGGTCGTGCCGGTCTCATCGGTCTCTTCGCCCTTCGCGAGCGGCGCCTGGGGCTGGCCGCCATCGCGGTAGGACTGACGCCATGCCGAACCCTGACGCTTGACCTCGACCTCGAGGCGCGACGAGAGCGCGTTCACCACCGACGAGCCGACACCGTGCAGACCGCCCGAGACGGCATAGCCGCCACCGCCGAACTTGCCACCGGCATGCAGCACGGTGAGGACGACCTCGACGGTCGACTTGCCCTCGCTGCGGTGCATGTCGACCGGGATACCGCGCCCGTTGTCGACGACACGGACGCCGCCGTCGGGCAGGATCGTCACCTCGATGGTGTCGCAGTAGCCGGCCAGCGCCTCGTCGACCGAGTTGTCGACGATCTCGTACACCAGGTGGTGGAGACCGCGTTCACCGGTCGACCCGATGTACATGCCGGGGCGCTTGCGGACGGCTTCGAGGCCCTCGAGCACCTGAATGGCGTCTGCCCCGTATTCGCTGGGAGCCCGGTTGGGCGTTTCAGGTTCCTCAGGAACGTTGTCGGGGGTGTCGGACGTCATCTTCGCGGGGTCTCCGGATCCTTCGATAGGGACCCGGACAGTCTATCGGTTCACGGGGGCGGCACGAGCGTTACACGCCTCTGTGAGGCTCTGAAAGCACCTCAAACGCCTCCGACCGTCACTTATCCGTAGGTATCGCGTGGGCCACGCCCTGGAATCGTTCTGGGACCCCATTTCCAGGAGGGGACGTCCGGCCCGATGAAACGGATCGCGTCGACCCCCGCCTCGGGGAAACGCCGGACGATCTCCGAGAGGATGTGCGCGCGCATCAGCTGAAGCTGCTTCGCCCACGCCGTCGAGTCCGCCTGGACGGTGAGCGTGCCCTCCGAGAACGCGACCGGACGGGTATGCCGCGCAGTGTCTTCGCCGGCGACGTCCGACCACGCCCGCACCACGTCTTCGCGCGCCAGCTCCTTGTCCCAGCCGGCCTCGCGGGTGAGCGCGGCCAGGACGTCGCCGACGCCGCGCGGGTCTCGCCCCGGGGTGAAGGGAGCGTTCTCGTCGTCGACCACCCGTCGCCGGCGCTTGCGGAAGGATCGCGCCGACGGCTCGAGTCCGCGCAGGCGAAGGTAGGTCGCGACCGTCTCCGGGACGGAGGCGGAGGAAGGAGCGGATGCTTCGCCCTCGGCGCGGGCGTCGGGATCAGGCATCCGCCGCCTCCAGAATCGTGCCCGCCTCGACACGGACGATCCGCGCGCGCAGCGCCGACGGGACGTCTTCTTCCACGGCCGCGGTCACGACGACCTGCTCATACCCGCCGGCAAGCAGCGCAAGACGCGCGCGGCGGTCGGCGTCGAGCTCGGCGAACACGTCGTCGAGGATGAGCACCGGATCGCCGAGGCGTGATTCGGCGCGCAGCAGCTCGGCCGACGCGAGCCGCAGCGCGAGCGCGACCGACCACGATTCGCCGTGCGATGCGTAGCCCTTGACCGGCAGGCCGCGCACCCGGAGCACGAGGTCGTCACGATGCGGACCGACCAGCGTCAGGCCGCGCTCGAGCTCGGCGGTGCGACGAGCAGCCAGCGCCTGGCGGAAGAGATCCGCGATACGAGAACCGGATGCCTCGGCGGCAGGCACGGCCGCGCCCTCTTCCGGGTCCCCGCCGGCGACCGACAGTGCCCAGACAGCCTCGGGACGGTGATCCGCTCCGGCGATCGCGGCGTACGCGGCAGCGAGCGGTTCGGCGAGATCGGCGGCGAGACCGAGGCGCGCTTCGATGAGCTCGGTCCCGAGTGCGACGAGCTTGTCGTCCCACACGTCGAGGGTGGTGAGTGCGTCACCGCGGATGCCGCGCGCCTTCGCGGACTTGAGCAGGGCGGTGCGCTGTTTGAGGACGCGCTCGTAGTCCGCGAGCACACCGGCCATGCGCGGTGCCCGCTGCACCAGGAGCTGGTCGGCGAAACGGCGCCGAGCCGACGGATCACCTCGGACGATCTGCAGGTCTTCGGGGGCGAACAGCACGACCTGCGCGTAGCGCGGGAGTTCGGTTGGTTTGACGGGCGCCCCGTTGACCCGGGCCTTGTTGGAACCCTGCCGGTTCAGCTGCGCCTCGAGGAGCACCCGGCGGTCGCCGTGGGCGAGGCGGGCGCGGATGATCGCGGCATCCGCGCCATCACGCACCATCGGTGCGTCGTTCGACACACGGTGCGAGCCGAGCGTCGCGAAGAAGCCGATCGCCTCGGCGAGATTGGTCTTGCCCTGACCGTTGCGGCCCACGAAGACGTTGGGGCCGGGTGCGAGCGTGACGTCGGCGACCGCGTAGTTGCGGAAGTCGACGAGACTCAGCTGCTCCACGATCACCGGTCAAGCCTAATGAGCGGCGGCGACGTCCTGGTCGGTTCGGGTCGGCACCGCTGCGCGGTGTAGGTCCGCTGCGCGGGTGGCGACGCGTCGAGGCGTGGCGAGGAAGGGTGGTGGATCAGCGCAGGAGGAGGTTCGGCTGCAGCAGGTAGCGGAACGAGTCCGCGCCGGCCTTGTCGACGGACGTCTGCGGCGTGATCAGCACGGGACTCAGCTTGTTGGCGTTGTCGCTCGAGGTGAACGTGATGCGCACGAATTCGCTCTTCACGGCGCTCAGCGACTCGAGCAGGTACTGCGGGTTCAGTCCGAGCGTGACGTCCTCGCCGACCAGGTTCGCGTCGACGGACTCGGTCGCCCGCGCCTGCTCGGTGCCCGAGGCATCCATCGACACGCTGTCGGTCGTGAACGTGAAACGCAGCGGTGCGGACCGATCGAGCACGAGCGACACACGGCGCACGGCTTCGGCGAGCTCGGCGGTGTTCACGACCGCGTGGTGCTCGGTCGCCTCGGGGAAGAGCCGGCGCACGGGCGGGAAGTTGCCCTTGATCAGCAGCGAAGTGACGGTCTTGTTGCCTGCGGTGAACGCGATGATCTCGCGGTCGCCGGAACCCGAGAACGCGATCGAGATGTCGCCGCCGTGCGCGAAGGTCTTGCCGACCTCGGTCAGGGTGCGCGCCGGCACCAGCGCGGTGGTCGACTCGTCGGACGCTGTTCCGCCGCCGTCCCAGGGGATCTCACGGAGCGCGACGCGGTAACGGTCGGTCGCGACGAGGCTGAGCCCCGTGCCCGAGACCTCGAGCTGCACGCCGGTGAGGACCGGGGTCACGTCGTCGCGCGACGCCGCGAAGGCGACCTGTGCGATCGCGGTCGCGAAGTCCTCGGACGGGACGAGACCGGAGTCGCCGGTGACCTCGGGGATCGCGGGGTACTCCTGCACCGGCATGGATGCGAGCGTGAAGCGCGCCGAACCGCAGGTCAGCAGGATGCCGCCGTCGTCATCGACCTCGACTTGGATCGGAGCGTTGGGGAGCCGGCTCGCGATCTCGGAGAGCAGCCGGCCGTGGACGAGGATGGTGCCCGGGTCGTCGACTGTGGCTTCGATGGTCGTGCGAGCGGATGCCTCGTAGTCGAAGGCGGCGAGCGAGAGCCCTTCATCGGATGCCTCGATCAGCACGCCGGCGAGGATCGGCTGCGGATTCCGCTGCGGGAGGAGCTTGACGACGAATGACACGGCTTCGCTGAACACATCGCGATTGACGTGGAACTTCACGGATGCTCCCTCGACTGCGGTTGGGCCTCCAATGCTAGTGGTAGGCCGTGACGATGCCAGTCCCGAATGGGACGCGGCATCCCTCCACCGGTCTTTCCACCGTCAAGGTGATCGGACCGGGATTCTTCAAATACTTCTTGTCATGGTGTTAACGGCTGTGGAAACTGTGGACAACTCAGCCGATCCCAGACGAGAGTTGGGAATCACATCTCTGTGAGATGTGGAGGGGCTGCGGAGGGCGTCCGGGAGAGCTCGAGCGCGACGCGATGCGTTCCGACATTCATCCACAGGCTTGCACTCGTCGCCCACAGCGTTTCCGCAGGCTTGTGGAGTTATCCACAGGTTTTCCACACTGTGAAGAACGCGAATAATGGCCCTGTCCGAGCCCGGCTGTCAAGCACCTCTTGCGGCATATGACCGCACCACGGATCAGCGGCCGTTGCGGCCCAGCTGGGCGGTGATCTCGGACACCTGGTTGTAGATCGAGCGGCGCTCTTTCATGAGGTCGCTGATCTTCTTGTACGCGTACATCACGGTCGTGTGATCGCGGTTTCCGAACAGCTGGCCGATCTTCGGCAGTGAGAGGCTGGTGCGCTCACGGCACAGGTACATGGCGATCTGCCGAGCGGTCGCGACCGACTGCGAACGGCTGGAGCCGTAGAGGTCGTCGACGGTGAGCTTGAAGTACTGTGCGGTCGCCGTGATGATGTCAGTCGGCGAGATGACGTTCGCGTCGTCCTGGTCGACGATGTCGCGCAGCACGGTCTGGGCGAGCGACATGTCGAGGGTCGACCGGTTGAGGCTGGCGAACGCGGAGACGCGGATGAGGGCGCCCTCGAGCTCGCGGATGTTCGACGAGACCACCGTTGCGATGTACTCGAGCACCTCGTCCGGAATGTGGAGGCGCTCGGACTGCGCCTTCTTGCGGAGGATGGCGATGCGCGTTTCGAGGTCGGGCGCCTGCACATCGGTGATGAGGCCCCACTCGAACCGGCTGCGCATGCGGTCCTCGAAGCCGGTCAGATGCTTCGGCGGCACATCGCTCGTGATCACGACCTGTTTGTCGTGGTCGTGCAGCGTGTTGAACGTGTGGAAGAACGCTTCCTGGGTCTCGGCGCGGCCCTGGAGGAACTGGATGTCATCGATCAGCAGGACGTCGACGTCGCGGTACCGCGCCTGGAATGCGGATCCGCGGTTGTTGGCGATCGAGTTGATGAAGTCGTTCGTGAACTCCTCGCTCGAGACATAGCGGACGCGGATGCCGCTGTAGAGGCTCATCGCGTACTCGCCGATGGCGTGCAGGAGGTGCGTCTTGCCGAGGCCGGAGTCCCCGTAGATGAACAGCGGGTTGTACGCCTTGGCCGGCGCTTCGGCCACCGCGACCGCGGCGGCATGCGCGAAGCGGTTGGACTGACCGATGACGAAGTTGTCGAAGGTGTACTTCGGGTTGAGGCGCGTATCGCTGCGGGAGCCGGCGGATGCGGCATCCGGAGCCTCTTCGCGCTGCGGGTGCAGGACGGCCGCCGGTGCGGCGGTCGGCTGCGAGATCGACTGCGCGGTGGACTGCACCGGGATGGGGGCGGTGACGTGCGCGTCGACGAGTTCGGGGTTGACCACCACGCGGAACGTGCTGGCGCGCTGAGCGTCGTCCTGCTCGACGTTGGCGAGCGCCTCCATGATCGGCGTGCGCATGCGCTTGGTGAACTGCGCGGCGGTGAGGTCGTTGGGGACGTCGAGGTAGAGCGTTCCGCCCATGACCCCCTGCGGCACTGCGAGGCTCAGGAAGCCGTGGAGCTGCGGGGTGATCCGCTCGTCGCGGGTGAGCTCATCGAGCACGGTCGTCCAGACGGGAACATCTGGAATTTCGTGCGGTGTCATGGCCCCCCCGGGTTGTTGATGAGTCCACCGGAGGCCGCGGAACGAGTGCATCGGGCCTGTGGATAACTGCCGGAGCAACGCTAGTTCGCGGGCGTCCCCGGAGCAAACTCCACTGTAGATCGGGTGGGTGTGTCGTTGCCAGGGTCGATGTGCCGGTCCGTGGATAATGGCCGGCCCGCGGCCTCGGTTTGAGTTCTCAGGCGGCTCGGCGTACCCTAAATCGGTTGACTTATGCCCTCGCGGCAGTCCCTTTGTACATAGCGTCCCCGGTCTCAGACTCCCGGTGACACCTGATCCGGAAGTGATCCCATGAGCAAGCGCACCTTCCAGCCCAACAACCGCCGCCGCGCCAAGAAGCACGGCTTCCGTGCCCGCATGCGCACCCGCGCCGGTCGCGCCATCCTCTCGGCTCGTCGCGGCAAGGGCCGCACCGAGCTCTCGGCCTGACCCCCGAGCGGTGCTGGCGAGGCCGAACCGACTCACCCGCGGAGCGGAGTACAAGGCCGTCGTCCGTCGGGGCCGTCGGTGTGCCGGAGCGCACACCGTGACCTACGTGAACAGCGCCGTGGCCGATGGCCCGGCGCGGTTCGGTTTCATCGTCAGCAAGCAGGTGGGCGGCGCCGTCGTGCGCAACACCGTCCGTCGGCGCCTCAAGGCTCTGTGCGCGGAGGCGCTGCCCGCCGTGCGTGACGGCAACGACATCGTGATCCGCGCGCTGCCCAGTGCGGCGACTGCTCCGTTCAGTGAACTCCGCGACGAGGTCGCCCGATGCCTGGCCCGGAGGGCGGCATGAGCGTTCTGCCGGCGTACGCCCTCGGCGACGCGCACTTCGAGGCCTCCGGCTCGCTTCGCGCTGTGCCCCTGCTCCCCCGCAA
Organism: Microbacterium gallinarum; assembly: GCF_014837165.1. Lineage (GTDB taxonomy): Bacteria > Actinomycetota > Actinomycetes > Actinomycetales > Microbacteriaceae > Microbacterium > Microbacterium gallinarum. The sequence goes on along the minus strand of NZ_JACSPM010000001.1, from coordinate 1,171,459 downwards.
CGCCGTTCTCGCGCTGCTGCATGGCTACCGCGCCACGATCTCGCACACGTACGGCGACGTCTGCAAGTACTTCCCGTCGTGCTCTGCCTATGCGGTCGGCGCCGTTCAGCAGCATGGCGCGATGAAGGGAGCGGCGCTCACCGCCGCCCGGCTCGCCCGCTGTCACCCCTGGGCGGTGGGCGGCGTCGATGACGTCCCGCCGCACGCGAACTTCCGGCACGCGCTGACCCCTCGCGGGTTCGTCGTGCCAGTCCCCTCTGGAAAGGACTGATCCTCCGCATGGATCTCTTGCTGGCCTCCACCCCGACACCTGCACCCACAGACGGTGGCTTCGACCTGATCGGCACCATCCTGTGGCCCCTCAAGTGGGCGGTCGAGGCCGTGCTCGTCGCCTGGCACTGGCTCTTCACCGCGATCGGCCTTCCGCCGGCAGACGGCATCACCTGGGTGCTGTCGATCGTCGGCCTGGTGATCGTGGTGCGCTCGGCGCTGATTCCGCTGTTCGTGAAGCAGATCAAGAGCCAGCGCAAGATGATGGAAATCGCCCCTGAACTGCGAAAAGTTCAGGAGAAGTACAAGGGGAAGCGCGACCAGCTCTCCCGCGAGGCGATGAGCCGCGAGACCATGGCGCTGTACAAGAAGCACGGCACCACGCCCGTCTCGAGTTGCCTTCCGCTGCTCGTCCAGATGCCGATCTTCTTCGCGCTGTTCAGCGTGCTGAACGACGTCACGAAGCACGCGAACGCGGGCATCGGCGGTGTCGGACTGCTGAGTGCCGAGCTCACGCAGGAGTTCTACAACGCGAAGCTCTTCGGCGTCGCGTCGCTGCACGAGACCCTGATCGATGCCGTCAACACCGGCAACACCGCCGCGATCGCCATCCTCGCGACGCTCGTGGTGCTCATGATCGCGTCGCAGTTCTTCACGCAGCTGCAGATCATCTCGAAGAACCTCTCCCCCGAGGCCAAGACCGGCCAGGCCTACCAGATGCAGAAGATCATGCTCTGGGTCCTGCCCTTCGCCTTCGTCTTTTCGGGCGTCTTCTTCCCGCTCGGTGTCGTCATCTACTGGTTCGTGTCGAACCTGTGGACGATGGGCCAGCAGTTCCTCGTCATCCGCGAGATGCCGACCCCCGGCTCCGAGGCCGCCAAGGAGCGCGAGGAGCGACTGGCTCGCAAGGGCAAGGCGATCGACTCGTCCGGCAAGGTCGTGCCGATGGAGAAGTACCTCGCCGAGCAGAAGCGTCTGTACGAAGAGGCCGAGCGTGCGCGCGCCGCAACCCCGAAGCGCCAGCAGCCGGTGAGCAAGCAGCGCGCCAAGAAGCAGGCGCAGAAGCAGCAGAAGCCCTCGGACAGCGACAGCCCCGGGAATGCCGCGGGCTCCTGAGGCCTGCCCCTCTCTTGACCAACGCCGATCGACGTATCTGAGGACACCATGACCAGCACGCCCGACTTCGCACCGACCGAGGCGGCACCCGAGCGCGAGCCCGCGACGGTGGAGCAGCTCGAGCAGGAAGGCGACATCGCCGCCGATTTCCTCGAGGGCCTGCTCGACATCGCCGATATCGACGGAGATCTCGACCTCGACGTGCGTGCCGGCCGCGCGTACGTTTCGGTCGAGGCGCCGGAGGGCGGTTCGGTGTCGCTGATCGCCGACCCCGACACGGTGCAGGCGCTGCAGGAGATCACGCGTATCGCGGTGCAGAACCGCACCGGCCGCTTCTCGCGGCTGATCCTCGACGTGGGTGGCTCGCGCAACACGCGTCAGGCGCAGCTCGCCACGCTCGTCGACCGCGCGATCGAACGCCTCGAGGAAGGTGCCTCGCAGGCCTCACTGCCGGCCATGTCGAGCTACGAGCGCAAGCTGATCCACGACATCGTCGCGGAGCGCGGGTTCGTGTCGGAGTCGTACGGCGAAGGCGCAGACCGTCACACGGTGATCCGCCGCGGCTGAGCCCGCAGCGTTTCACGTGAAACATCGGGACTGCGGTGGATGAGGCATCGATGACGGAGCTCGAGCAGGAGCCGGCTGCGGCGACCCAGATCTTCGGCGACCGCGTTGATCTGGCGCGCCAGTTCACCACGGCATTGGCCGAGCACGGCGAAGAGCGCGGGCTGATCGGTCCCCTGGAGCTCCCCCGCCTGTGGAGCCGTCACATTCTCAACAGCGCCGTGATCGCGCCGCTGTTCTCCCCCGGTCGCGTCGGTGATGTCGGTTCGGGCGCAGGTCTGCCCGGCCTGGTGCTGGCCATCGCGCGCCCCGACGTCGAGTGGGTGCTCATCGAGCCCATGGAGCGCCGGGTCGCATGGTTGACCGAGCAAGTGGGCGAGCTCGGGCTCGAGAACGTCGAGGTCGTTCGCGCACGCGCCGAGGACTGGCGCTCCGGTCCGGTGCTGGATGCCGTGACGGCTCGCGCAGTCTCGGCTCTTCGCACCTTGGTGCCGATCACGGCGCCGTTGGTGCGGGATGGCGGTGAGTTGATCCTGCTGAAGGGCGCGAGCGCCGCGAACGAGATCGAGGCCGCCGAGAAGCAGTTGCGCAAGTTCCGCGTGACCAACGCACGGGTTGAGATGGTCGGCGAGGGTCTTCTCGTGGAGCCTTCGCGCGTCGTTCGCGCCACCGTTCGCTGACGCCGGTCGAATCAGGGTGCACGAGCCCCCGCCGGTCGAGTAGGCGCGAAGCGCCGTGTCGAGACCCCCTCACGCCCGTGATCTAGATACAAGCGCTGCGTGCGCGCTCGATCGGCGACCCGCGGCCCGCCGAGTGGCTTCGTCTCGACGTTTCACGTGAAACATCGCGAAGGTGTACCCCCGCCGGTCGAGTAGGCGCGAAGCGCCGTATCGAGACTTCCCTCACACCCGTGATCTCGATACGCGCGCTGCGCGCGCACTCCATCAGCGGTCCCCGACGTTTCACGTGAAACATCGCGGAGCTGGACCCCCGCAGGTCGAGTAGGCGCGAAGCGCCGTATCGAGACTTCGCCTCGCACCCGTGATCTCGATACACGCGCTGCGCGCGCACTCCATCAGCGGAACTGACCCCGCCGGTCGAGTAGGCGCGAAGCGCCGTATCGAGACCCGTCCTCAGGATCTTGATCTCGATACACGCGCTACGCGCGCACTCGATCGGCGGACCGGGGCCGGCCGATTAGGTAGATGCTCGCGCGCTGACTGTCGCCGTTTCACGTGAAACATTGAAGGCGAGGACTTCAACGGCTCCTCCACCGCGTGCCCACTCCGCGCAGATCTCACCGATGGCGCTGCAACCACTCGGGATGGGCCGCTGGCCGGCGAGCCTTGACCGATGGCGTATATGTACATCCTCGAGTGCTCGGACCGAACCCTCTACGTCGGGAGCACGCGCGACCTCGAGCATCGGCTCGCTCAGCACGGCGAGGGAGAAGGATCCTTCTACACGCGGACGCGCCTACCGGTGAAGCTCCTCTACTTCGAGCAGTTCGAACGCGTAAGTGATGCGTACCTGCGTGAGAAGCAGGTGCAGGGTTGGAGTCGGGCCAAGCGACTTGCTTTGGTGAACGAACAGCTCGAGAAGTTGCCGGGTCTGAGCAAGAAGGACTTCCCGGGTAGCAAGTAATGGAGTAGCCGGTGTTTCACGTGAAACGGGCCGGAGTACCCACGCGGTCGGACCGCGGTCTCCCGCTGAACGGGGTCTCGATACGGCGCTGCGCGCCTACTCGACCGGCGGGAGAGGCGGGGCGGGTGGGGTTTCGATACGGTGCTGCGCGCTTACTCGACCGGCGGAGGGGTGCGCGCCCACTCGGACGGCGGGGGAGCGAGGTGAGGACGGGAATGGGGTGAGGGCGGGATAGAGTGGAAAGCGTTGTTGATCGCTCGCGAAAGGGAGAGTGTTTCACGTGAAACAGCCCGACGAGTCGGTGGCCGCGGCATCCTTCTCGTTCGACGACACCCCTCTCGCACGTGAAATCGCCGACCTCTCCGCACGACGCCGTGCGCTCGAGAGCGCAGACGTTCGACTCACGGGTCGCACCCGGGTGCTGACGGTCTCGAACCAGAAGGGCGGCGTCGGCAAGACGACGACCGCCGTCAATGTCGCGGCAGCCCTGGCCTCCGTGGGCGCAAAGGTGCTCGTGATCGACCTCGATCCGCAGGGGAACGCGTCGACGGCACTGGGGGTGCCCCACACTGCGGACATCCCGAGCGTCTACGACGTGCTCATCGACGAGTTCCCGCTCGCTGACATCGTGCAGGTCAGCCCGGAGTCGCCGAACCTGCTGTGCGCCCCCAGCACGATTCACCTCGCCGGCGCCGAGATCGAGCTCGTATCGCAGGTGGCGCGCGAACACCGGCTCAAGACGGCACTCGACGAGTACCTCGCAAGCCTCGAAGAACACATCGACTTCGTGCTCATCGACTGCCCGCCGTCGCTGGGCCTGCTGACCATCAACGCGTTCACGGCCGCGGGGGAGCTGCTCATCCCGATCCAGTGCGAGTACTACGCGCTCGAGGGCCTGAGCCAGCTGCTCGGGACTGTGCGCATGATCCAGAAGCACCTCAATCCTGGCCTCACGCTGAGCACGATCGTGCTCACCATGTACGACGGCCGCACCCGTCTCGCGCAGCAGGTCGCCGAGGAGGTGCGCGAGCACTTCGCGAAGGAAGTGCTCGACACCGTCATCCCGCGTTCGGTGCGCGTGTCTGAGGCGCCGAGCTTCGGCCAGACCGTCATCGCCTACGATGGGCAGTCGGCCGGCGCGATCGCGTATCGCGAAGCAGCCGTCGAGATCATCCGCCGCGACGGCCTGCCCGCCGCGGTGAAGAACGCCGCGGGCGAGAGCGCCCCGGAACAGCACGTCGAATCGAAGATCGAAGGGGGAGCCTGATGGCCAAGCGCACAGGCCTAGGACGGGGGATCGGCGCGCTGATCCCGACGACGGAGCCAGCGGAGGACCGCCCTTCGGACGTCTTCTTCCCCCGCGCCGTCGCCACCGACGACGCTCCTACCGGGGCGGAAAGCGACGCGACGCCCGACACGGCGCCCTCCGAAGACCTGGTGCAGGTTCCCGGCGCACGCCTCACTCACATCGACCCGCACTCCATCGTGCCGAATCCGCGCCAGCCGCGCACGCACTTCAACCCCGAAGATCTCGCCGAGCTCGTCCACAGCGTCCGCGAGTTCGGTGTGCTGCAGCCGGTCGTCGTCCGCGCGAACGAAGACGGCGACTACGAGCTCATCATGGGCGAGCGTCGCACCCGTGCCGCACGCGAGGCCGGCCTCACGTCCATCCCGGCGATCGTCCGAGAGACGGCCGACGAGCACCTGCTGCGCGATGCGCTGCTCGAGAACCTCCACCGCTCCGAGCTCAACCCGCTCGAAGAGGCATCGGCTTACCAGCAGCTCCTCGAGGACTTCGGGATCACCCAGGAAGAGCTCGCCAGCCGCATCGGCCGCTCGCGCCCGCAGATCAGCAACACCATCCGCCTGCTGAAGCTCCCGGTGCCCGTGCAGCAGCGCGTCGCCGCGGGTGTGCTCACCGCCGGCCACGCCCGGGCCATCCTGTCGCTCGATACCCCCGAAGCGATGCAGCGGCTCTCCGACAAGATCGTCAACGAGGATCTGTCGGTGCGCTCCGCTGAGGCTGCCGCGAAGATGACGGATGCCGGCTCTCGCCGCCCCTCGAAGCCAACCGCCGGCGCGCGCCGCGGTCACCTCGACGAAGTCGCCGAGCGCCTGGGCGACCGCCTCAACACCCGAGTCCGAATCTCACTGACCGCGCGAAAAGGCCAGATCAGCATTGATTTTGCGAGCATCCAGGACCTGAACCGCATCCTCGAGGAGCTTGGCGAGACCGGCTTCGGCACCGCCTGACCCAGACCGGCCCCGTCACGTCTGAGCCAGACCCGCCTGACCCAGGCCGGCTACGGCACCGCCTGATCCACCTCCGGGCTGGTCGTACCCCGGTCCACGTCGACACGGAGCGCCGCGGCCCGTCGCCTGAGCACGGTCGCCTCGGCCTCGTTGCCGGGCAGCGCCGCTGCCGCCACGAACTCGGCGGCCGCGGCATCCGTTCTCCCCGTCCGTTCGAGCAGTTCTGCACGCACCGCCCGCAGCGGACGGAAGTCGCCGAGCTCGGGCTCCAACGCGTCCACCATGTGCAGCGCAGCCTCAGGGCCCTCGGCCATCGAGAAGGCGACGGCCCGGTTGAGGCGCACGACAGCAGTCGGCGCGAGCATGATCAGCGCGTCGTACAACCGCAGGATGCGGTCCCAGTCCGTCTCGTCGAACGACGGGGCGATCGCGTGACATTCGGCGATCGCCGCCTGCAGTCCGTAGTACCCGAGCCCGCGGGGCGAGGCATCCGCCCTCTTCATCGCTTCTCGGCCGCGCGCGATGGCTGAACGGTCCCATCGCCGCCGGTCCTGTTCGCCCAGGGTCAGCGGCAGTCCGTCCCGATCGATGCGAGCGGCGAACCGCGACGACTGGAACTCCATGAGGGCGATGAGCGCGTCGACCTCGGGCTCGTCCGGTGCGAGGGCGTGCAGCTGACGCGCGAGCCGCACGGCTTCGCGCGCCACCTCGGGTCGCACCGGATGGTCGCCGGAGGCCGCGGCATAGCCCTCGGTGAAGAGCAGGTAGATTACCTGCAGCACGCTGGCGAGCCGCGCAGGCCGCTCGGCGCGGTCGGGCACCTCGAAGGGCACACCCGCATCGGCCAGGGTGCGCTTCGCCCGCACGATCCGCTGCTGAACGGTCGGCACGGTCATCAGCAGCACGCGCGCGATCTGGTCGGTCGTGAGGCCCGCCACCGTGCGCAGCGTGAGAGCGAGCCGGGCCTGCGCGGGGAGCACCGGGTGGCACGCTACGAACACGAGCCGCAGCACGTCGTCGTCGATGCGGTCGGGATCGGCGAGTTCGGGTACCGAGTCGACGCGCTCGGCGTCCTGCACGTCGACGGCGAGCAGCGGTTCGCGCTGCGTGAGCCGCTCGCGCCGGCGCCACCCGTCGATCGCGCGTCGCTTCGCGACGGACAGCAGCCAGGCCCCGGGATTGTCCGGGATGCCCCCCGCCGGCCACTTCGCGACAGCTTCGACGAGTGCATCCTGCGCGAGATCCTCCGCCCAGGCGAAGTCGCCGGTGTGGCGGGTCAGCGCGGCGACGATCCGTGCGGACTCGGCCCGCCAGACCGCCTCGACCGTGCGGCGGGCGTGCACGTCGACGTCGGTCATGGTGTCAGCGTAGGCGTGGAACGCGGCCCGAGGTCGGTGCGGCGTCGTACCCTTGATGGGTGCCGAACGCAGACCAGACCCCGCGCCGCCGGGCCAGTCTCGAGCTTCTGCGTGCCGAGGCAGCGGACGAACTCGCCGTGGTGATCGCCGAGCGACTGCGCGCCGGCGAAGACCCGTGGGACTTCATGGACGATCTGCCGACGATCGACGAACTGGTGGTCTTCACGCTGCGGGCCGAGAACATCGAGGCGAATGGCGGCTCCCGGCCGAACGCCGCGCGCCACTATCGCGTGCTGCGCCAGATCGCCCTGGACTATCCCCCGCTCACGCGCGCCGTCTGGCGACTGCTGGGCGACGCCAACACGCACCGTCGCTGGGATGCCACGGTGCGCGCCGACGCGTCCTGATCTCGCCGTCAGGCGTTGGCAGCCCGCCACTCCTGCGCCTTCTCCACCCACTCGGGGTCGACCGACTCGAAGTCGGCGAACTCGTTGACCCGTCGCACCTCGAGCGCGACGCCCGGTCCGAGGGGGCACTTCTTCGCCCAGTGCTCGGCCTCCTCGCGACTGGCGACCTCGAGGATCCAGAAGCCGGTGAACACTTCGCGGGCTTCGGCGAACGGTCCGTCGGTCACCGCCGGCGGCACCGACGAGAAGTCGACGCGGAAACCCTCGCTCGCATCGGAGAGGCCCTCCGCCGAGAGGAAGACCCCCGCCTTCTGAAGCTCCTCGTTGTAGGCGCTCATCGCGGCGATGACCTGCTTCATGTCGAGCTCCTCCGGCGCCTTGGCCGCGGCTTCGGGCTCCACCTGCATGATCAGCATGTAACGCATGTCCTGCTCCTTCGTCGTTGCGGGCCTTCGACCCGGAGGGCCGCGCTCCGGCCCCGTCACCCTCTACGTCGAACAAGACGGGCCGGGATCGACATCCTCTCGCAGACTTCTTCCCGAGTGAATGGATGCCGCGAACGGCATGCGATGAAAAACCCCGCTGACCTGCGATAAGTGCAGGCCAGCGGGGTTCACGCTGAGGACGGACTCAGCCGATGTACGCCTCGAGATCCTTCTCGAGCGCGAACTTCGGCTTGGCGCCGATGATCGTGGTCTCGACCTGGCCCTTGTTGAACACCTTCATCGCCGGGATCGACGTGATCTGGTACTTCATGGCGAGGTCGGGGTTCTCGTCGACGTTCAGCTTCAGGATGGTGATCTTGCCCGGGTGCTCGGCCTGGATCTGGTCGAGGACCGGCGAGACCATGCGGCAAGGACCGCACCACTCAGCCCAGAAGTCCACGAGCACCGGGCCGTCGGCCTGGAGCACATCCTGGTCGAACGTGGCGGACGTCGTCGCCTTGGCGGTCATGTTCTCTCCTTAGATGGGGAAGTCGTACGTGGGGTGACAACGCGCGGCGCAGCGGGATTGTTCCGCGGCACGACGCGGCGGGATCAGGCCGCGGTCTGCTCCGGGTCAGCCTCGGGAAGGCCCTCGATCTGGTCGGCGTCGGCGGCGGGTGCACCGGCTTCGCCGAGCGATGCGAGGTAGTGCTCGACGTCGAGCGCGGCGACGGTGCCGCTGCCGGCGGCCGTCACAGCCTGGCGGTACGTCGGGTCGATGACGTCGCCCGCGGCGAACACGCCGGAGACCGACGTCCGCGACGAACGGCCGTCGACCCAGATGGTGCCCTCGGGGGTGAGCTCGAGCTTGTCGTGCACGAGGTGGGTGCGCGGGTCGTTGCCGATCGCGACGAACAGGCCGTCGATCGCCAGGTCGCTGCGCGTGCCGTCGACGGTGTTCTCGAGCACGACACCGGTGACCGCGTCGTCGCCGAGCACGTCGACGACCTCGCTGTTCCAGACGAACTCGATCTTCTCGTTCGCGAACGCGCGCTCCTGCATGATCTTCGATGCGCGCAGCTCTTCGCGGCGGTGGATGACGTACACCTTGGACGCGAACTTGGTCAGGAACGTCGCCTCCTCCATCGCGGAGTCGCCGCCGCCGACGACGGCGATGACACGCTCGCGGAAGAAGAAGCCGTCGCAGGTCGCGCAGTACGACACGCCGCGGCCGGAGAGGCGCTCTTCGCCCTCGATCCCGATCTTGCGGTGCGCGGATCCGGTCGCGTAGACGATCGAGCGGGCCTCGTACTCGGCACCGCTGCCCAGCGAGACCTTCTTGACGGGACCGTCGAGCTCGAGCGAGACGACGTCGTCGTACAGCACCTCGGTGCCGAACCGCTCTGCCTGCTCCTGCATGCGGGTCATGAGGTCGGGACCCTGGATGCCCTCAGGGAAGCCGGGGAAGTTCTCGACGTCGGTGGTGGTCATCAGGTCTCCGCCGGCCTCGACCGAACTGGCGACCAGGAGCGGCTCGAGGTTCGCGCGTGCCGCGTAGATCGCTGCCGTGTAGCCCGCAGGACCCGAACCGATGATGATGACGTGACGCACTGCGACCCCTTCTGTTGCGGGGCACTTCGGCCCCGTACTGCTCAACACATGGTAACCGCGGAGCATTCCACCGGCACGGTCAGCGCCCGCCGGGCAGGACGCGCCGTGCGAGGGTCATCGCGGCGGACAGCTCGGGCGCGCGGAGCAGGGCCAGGAAGGCCACGTAGACGACCAGCACGACGACGCCGATCACGGCCGCTCCGAGCACGCCGAGGAGCTTGTCCGATACGGTCCAGCCTCCCGTCCCTCCCAGCAGCTGGAAGGTCAGCCAGCCGGCGCCGGCGGCGGGCAGCGCGGCCAGCGCGAAGCGGCCGAGCGCCAGCATCCACGATCCGATCCGCAACCCGCCGAGGCGACGCTGCAGCAGCCAGGTCGCGGCGATCACCTGGCACACGCTCGCGAACGACTGGCCGAGCGCCACGGCTGCGGCCAGCTGGGCCATCTCGATCACCCCGGCGCCCGCCGCCCACGACGCCGCCAGTGCCGTCAGCACGACGATCACGCACTGCCCGAGAGTGAAGAAGAACGGTGTGCGCGTGTCGTCGTAGGCGTAGAACGTGCGCTGGATCACGAAGAGCACGGCGAGCGGGATGAGGCTGACCAGGTAGCAGAGCAGCACCCCGGCCGCTCCGACGGCTTCCTCGCGCGAGTTGGTGAAGATGCGCGACATCGGCACGGCCGCCACCGCGAGGGCGGCGGTCGCGGCGACGATGAAGAGACCGAGGGTGCGGATGCTGCGGCCGACGTCCGCGCGGACGTCATCGTCGCGGCCGGCACCGGCATGCTCGCTCAGCTGTGTGAAGTACGGCGTCCCGATCGACAGCACGATGATCGAGTACGGGAGCATGAAGATGAGCCAGGCGTTGCCGGCGACGAAGAAGCCCGGGTCGCCTTCGGGGATCTGCGACATCACGCGCGACTGCACGACGCCGGCGAGCTGACCCGCGAGGACCATCAGGAACGTCCAGCCCGCGAGGCGGCCGATCTGGCCGAGTCCCACGCCGCGCCAGCGGAAGTCGGGACGCACGTGCATCCCCGTCTTCCGCCAGAACAGGAACAGGATGCCGGTCTGCACGACGATGCCGAGCGTCGCGGTGCCCGCCAGCACGGCGATCATCTCGGGCGACCACTGGGTCGACGCCGTGCCGGCGCCGAACAGCCAGATGAAGACCAGGAATCCGGCGATCGAGACGACGTTGTTGACGATCGGCGCCCACGTGTACGGTCCGTACACCCGGCGCGCGTTGAGCGCTTCGCCGACCAGCGCGAACAGGCCGTAGAAGAGGATCTGAGGCAGGCACCAGTAGGCGAAGGCCGTGGCCAGCGCCTGCTGCTCGGGGCCATAGTCCGGTGCGTAGAACACCACGAGCCAGGGTGCGGCGACGGTCGCGACGGCCGCCGTGCCCAGCAGCACGACCGTGCCGAGGGTGAAGAGCTTCGAGACGAACGCGCTGCCGCCGTCGTCGTGCGCCGCCGCCTTGACGATCTGCGGCACCACGACCGCGCTCAGCAGACCGACCGAGATGATCGCGTAGATGTTGTTGGGCAGCTGGTTGGCGACGGCGAAGGCGTTGCCTCCCGCGGTGGTCGCGCCGACCGCCCAGACCAGCACGATCGTGCGCAGCAGCCCTGTCACGCGCGAGATGATCGTCCCCGCGCCGATCAGCGCACTGGCCCGTCCGATGCTCACGACGTCTTCTCCGTGTCGCGGTCGGGCCCGGCATCCCCGGACTCGACCTCGCCGTCCACGGACGCCTCGCGGTCGGTGCCGTCGGACGCGGCATCCGCTCCCCGTCGGCGCGCACGCAGACGCAGCACGGTGCGCACGACACCGAGCAAGAGCAGGCCGCCGACGACCACGCCGAGGGCCGCGAGCCCGAAGCTCTCCCATTCGGCGCGCACGTTCACGTCGACCGACTCGGGGTCGCCGATGGCGACGCTGGCCCGGCTGCGCAGCTGCAGCTCGAGGGTGACCTCGCCGTTGCCGACCCGGGCCTCGACCGGCACCTCGACGCGGCTGTTGCTGCCGGCCGCGGCGACCAGCGGATTGGCCCGCTGCACGTTCAGGCGCAGGTTGTCGGGTGTGACGTAGAGCACGAGGTTCACGGGGTAGGGCAGGTCGTTGCGCACCCAGAACCGCAGGCCGACGTTCGAGCCGAACAGGTTGATCTCGCTGGTGGGCACGAGTCCCACCGAGTCGAGCGTCGCCTCTGTCGCGGCCCGATGATCGGCGACCGCGGCGGTCCAGCCGGCGTCGTCGGCCAGCCAGCCGGTGCCGAGCAGCTGCAGGATCTCGGCGCGCTGCGGACCGGTGAGGAGGCTCGTGTCGTCGAGGATCGTTGCGAACCGCGCGAGCTCGCCTTCGTCCTGCAGGAGAGCGGATGCCACGTCCACCCGCACCGTCTCTTCGGGCGCGTCCTCGATCTCCACCTCGCTCACTGCCGAGTTCGCCAGTCCGCCGAGGGTGAAGGGGGTGACATCGGGCGCGCTCGTCGCGGCGCCGATCGTCGTGCCGAGGGCCACACGCGAGCGGTCGGGGTTGCGGCCGAGGCTCACCAGGAGCGGGGCGCCGCCGGACTCCGCCGTCGCGAACGCGAGGTAGGCGGTCGCCTCGGCCAGTGCCGCGCCGCGAAGCGGAGGCTCCTCGAGCCCCGAGGCCACCGCGAGGGCGTCGCTCACGTCGGCGTCGTAGACGAGCAGCTCGGCGTCGCCGGCGCGGCCGTGCGCCGGCACGGTGCCGCCCGCGCTGCCGACGGCGGTGGACGCGGAGGAGAGGAGGGTCAGCGAAGCCTGGTCGTCGATCCGGATGTCGCCCAAGCTATCGACGACGGCCGGGCCCGCGGTACCGGAGACCGGCCAGTAGACGGCCGTGCGGGAGCCCGCGCCGATGTCGAGCAGCTCGGGCAGCGTCGGGTACACCGGCGCTTCGGGGTCGACCGCCTCGGTCGGCGTGGGAGTCGGGGTGGCCTGCGCCGGCGGCGCGGAGTCGGAGTCGGAGTCCGATTCGGGCTCGGGGACGAAGTCGGCCGGCTGCATGTACGCGCGGAGCGATGTCGGGGCGAGCGGCCGGGCGAGGCCCGACTCGATCTGGGGGACGACGTCCGCGTCGCCGAACTGCAGGGCGAACCGCGAGTTGGGCAGGTCCTCGAGCCGCTCGAGCCACGCCGTGGCCGTCTCCGGAGCCGAGCTCCCGAGCACGCGGATGGCGGCGGGGATCGCCGGGTCGACGGCGAGGATCGCCGCCGTGCCCTCGACGCCGTCGAGCTGCGCGGTGAGCGCGCCGCCCGGAGCGGTGAGTTCGGTGAGCTGGTCGGCGGTGAGAAGCCCCTGCGCGATCGGGTCTGCGGCGATCGGCACGACGACGCCGATCCCGACCTCGTCGCCGTCGGTGGGGGGCACGACCATCGCGCTCGTCGACGTCACCGTGCCGGACGGGGTGTCGTAGCTCGCGCGCAGCGGATACACGCCCGGCGCGAGTCCGCTCAGCAGGGGGTCGTCGGCTTCGACGCGCGCCGCGGCGACCCGCGACGACCCCGACGGCACGGACTCCATCGCCGCCGTCGCGACGGCCTGGGTCGTGACGCCCGCCTCCTCGCCGTCGAGCCACGCCGTGAGAGCAGTGCGGCCGGCGAGGGGAGCGCGGCCGAGGGCCAGCGTCGCGGTGACCGGCGCAGTCGGCGTGAGCGTCTCGTTCTGCAGGGTGAGCGACACCACCAGCGGGTCGCCGGGGCGCACGACGCCGTTCGAGATGGGTGCGAGCGTGAACGCGGTCGTGCCGGCCGGGATGGGCGGTGCGGGGGTCGGCGACGGCGTGGGCGTGTCGGCGACCGCACCCGTCGGAGTCAGCAGCGCCAGGGCCGTCAGGATCGCCACGACCACCGTGGCGGCGCGTGGGACGCGGCGACGGGCTGGCCTTCCCGAGGGGATCACGGTCATACTGTGTGGTTCGCTCCTGTGCGATGTCTGACCGCACGATCGAGTCAGATTCTACGGTTGCACCCTCCGAGGTTCCGTACCCGGGCGCCGCGCGGCGACGCACGGTTGAATGGATCCGTGCTCCCCGAACCCGATCCCGCCCTCTGCCGCGACCTGGCCGACGACCTGCGCGCCGCGGGCTACACCGCCGAGGTGCTGCGCGCCGCGTGGGGCGAGGCAGCCGACGATGCCATCGCGCGCGGCCTGCGTGCGCCTGCCGACCGGGCGCTCGGCGCACGCCGGGATGCGGTGGCGGTGCTCGGACGACTCTTCATGCTCGGGATGCCGCAGCCCGCGGCATCCGTCACCCTCGCTCTTCCCCGCACCGCGGTCAACGGGCTCGTGCGTCTCGGACTCGCCGAGGTCGCCGGCGACGATGTGCGGCCGCTCGCGGTGGTGCGACCGCAGTCCTATGCCGACGCGAGCGCGACCGACGACGGCAGCTCGTGGTGGATCGCGAGCGACCTCGACGAGGCCGCGCTGGGCGGCCCGCTCCCCGAAGACCACGTGCTCGGCGTCGGGGGCGCGTCGCTGACCCTCGCGGCACTGCAGCTGCCGACGCCCGCCCGGCGCGGGCTCGACATCGGCGCCGGCTGCGGCATCCAGGCGCTGCGCGCCCGGCGGTCGGTCGGCCACGTCGTCGCGACCGACATCTCCGAGCGTGCGCTCGCCTTCACGCGGCTCAATGCGCTGCTGAACGGCGTCGACGGCATCGAAGTGCGGCTCGGCAGCCTCTTCGAGCCCGTCGCCGGCGAGCGGTTCGACCGTGTGGTGTCGAACCCGCCCTTCGTCATCACGCCGCGGGTCGCCGACGTGCCGGCGTACGAATATCGCGACGGCGGCATGGAGGGCGATGACGTCGTCGCGGCGTTCGTGCGCGGTGTCGGCGCGCACCTCGAACCGGGCGGGGTCGCGCAGCTGCTGGGCAACTGGGAGACGCGCGCCGGCGTGCCGGGGCTCGACCGGGTGCGCGGCTGGGTGGAGGAGTCGGCGGTACCGCTCGACGCCTGGGTGGTCGAGCGAGAGAGCCTTGACCCGCTGTCGTACGCGGAACTGTGGGTGCGCGACGGCGGAACGCTGCCCGGAACGCCCGGGTTCTCGCGGCTCATCGACGCGTGGCTCGAAGACTTCACGGCCCGCGAGGTCACCGAGGTCGGGTTCGGCTACCTGCTGCTGCGCCGCCCCGCCGCGGGCGAGCCGACGCTGCGGCGCTTCGAGTCGCTGCACCAGTCGCTGCCCGGCGAGGGACTCGGCGTGCACCTGGCCGAGGCGCTCGCCGCACACGACCGGCTCTCCGCGCTCGACGACGACGGGCTCGCGGCATCCGTCCTCACCCTCGCCCCGGACGTGACCGAGGCCCGCCACCACATCCCGGGGCAGGAGGATCCGACGGTGATCGAGCTGCGCCAGGGCGGCGGCTTCGGCCGCGCGCTCGGCGTCGACCCCGGGCTCGCCGCGCTCGCGGGCGCGTGCGACGGCGACCTGCCGGTGGGGGTGCTGATCGACGCGATCGCGCACCTTCTCGAAGCGGATGCCGCCGCCCTGCGCGCCGACCTCCTTCCGCGCGTGCGCGAGCTGACGTTCACCGGCTTCCTGCGCTTCGCGTAGGCCGCCGCGGGCGGGTGCCCGCTGATCAAGTGCGCGCGCAGCGCGTGTATCGAGATCCCTCGTGCGTTCGAGGGGTTTCGATACGGCGCTTCGCGCCTACTCAACCGGCGGGGCTTGCTCAACCCGCGGGGCTCGCACACGCGCACTGATCGCGACGCCGATCGGTAGGCTCGATGCCATGCTCAACATGGCCGAGGGCATCGCGCGCCTCGGCGCGCTCGCCGAGTCTCCCGTCGTCTCGACGCTGGCCGACGCCTTCGCCGCAGCCGGGCACGACCTGGCGATCGTGGGCGGTCCGGTGCGCGACGCGCTGCTGGGTCGCACGACGAACGACCTCGACTTCACCACCGACGCGCTGCCCGACGAGATCCTGCGCATCGTCAAGCCGATCAGCACCGCGCAGTGGGACATCGGGCGCGCGTTCGGCACGATCGGCGCGAAGGTCGCGGGCGAGCAGGTCGAGATCACGACGTACCGCGCCGACAGCTACGACGGCGTCACCCGCAAGCCGACGGTCGAGTTCGGCGACACGCTCGAGGGCGACCTCGTGCGCCGCGACTTCACCGTGAACTCCATGGCACTGCGGGTGCCCGGCCGCACGCTCGTCGACCCGACCGGAGGCGTCGAAGATCTCGTCGCCCGACGGCTGCGCACACCCGCCGATCCGTCGGTGAGCTTCGGAGACGATCCGCTCCGGATGCTGCGTGCCGCACGGTTCGCGTCGCAGCTCGGCTTCGCGGTCGACCCGGCGACGGCCGCGGCGATGGCGGAGTTGCGCGAGACGCTGTCGATCGTCAGCCCCGAGCGCATCCACGGCGAACTCGTGCGGCTGCTGCAGACCGACGACCCGGTGCGCGGCATCCGCCTGCTCGTCGAATCGGGACTCATGGCGCAGTTCCTGCCCGAGATCCCGGCGCTGCAGCTCGAGGTCGACGAGCACCACCACCACAAGGACGTCTACGAGCACTCGCTGACGGTGCTGCGACAGGCGATCGACCTGGAGAAGACGCGGAATCCGGATGCCGCACCCGACGTGCCGCTGCGGCTCGCGGCGCTGCTGCACGACATCGGCAAGCCGGCGACGCGCCGGCTGGAACCGGGCGGCGGCGTCACGTTCTACCACCACGACATCAAGGGCGCGCGGCTCGCTCGCAAGCGCCTCCAGGCCCTGCGGTTCGACGCCGACACGATCGGCGTCGTCACGCGGCTCATCGAGCTGCACCTGCGGTTCTTCGGATACTCCGAGGGCGCCTGGACGGACTCGGCCGTGCGCCGCTACGTGCGCGACGCGGGCGACGAGCTCGAGCGCCTGCACATCATCACGCGGGCCGACGTGACCACCCGCAACGCCAAGAAGGCGGGCCGTCTGGCCCGTGCCTACGACGACATCGAGCGGCGCATCGCCGAGCTGTCCGCGCAGGAGGAGCTCGCCGCGATGCGGCCCGAGCTCGACGGCAACCGCATCCAGGAGGTGCTCGGCATCCCGCCCGGGCGCGAGGTGGGCGAGGCGTACCGGTTCCTCCTCGACCTGCGCCTCGACGAGGGCATCGTCGGCGAGGCGGAGGCCGAGCGCCGGCTCCGGGAGTGGTGGGCGGCGCGGGGCTGACCGGGCGCGCCTACACTGGACGCACGCTCCACCGACGTCGATCGGAGCCTCCATGTCTTCGCCGTGGTCGCAGCGGCGCGAGGTGTCGCCCGAGACCTCCCGTCTGCTCATCGAGCGCGCGCACGAGGAGCTCCTCGCCGGGAACGCGGCGGATGAGCGGCTGGCCGATGTGCGGGCGCTGGTGCGAGAGTCGTGGCGCCGCTCGATCGCCAGCCTCGTCGGGGCCGAGGCGCTGCCGCCGCTCGAGCTCGACGGCGACTCGCTCGCCGAATACCGCCGAAGCCACCCGCTGGTGGGCGTCATCGACATGGTGCGCGGACTCCTCCTGCCGGGCGGCGCCGACGAATCGGGCGTGATCGTTGCCGTCGGCGACGAGGCCGGGCGCCTGCTGTGGGTCGAGGGCGACCGGCGCGTGCGCTCCCTCACCGGCGACATGGGCTTCGTCGAGGGCGCCAACTGGTCGGAGGACGCCGTCGGCACGTCGGCTCCGGGCACGGCGCTCGCCCTCGACGCCTCGCTGCAGATCCACGGCGCCGAGCACTTCAACCGGCTGGTGCAGCCGTGGTCGTGCACGGCGGCCCCGGTGCACGATCCCGAGACCCGCAAGCTGCTGGGAGTGATCGACGTCACCGGCGGAGCCGAGGCCGCCTCGCCGCAGGCGCAGCTGCTGGTGGATGCCACGGCCCGCGCCATCGAGGGCGAGCTCCTGGTCGCGCGGCTTCGCGCCCGTGCGCAGCCGGCGCGCGCACCGCGCCGGACGACCCGCACGGCGACCGCGACCCGTGCCGCGCTCAGCGTGCTGGGGCGCGATCGCGGGCAGCTGGAGGTCGCCGGCGACGGCACCGAGACCGTGTCGGCACTCGCGCCGCGTCACGCCGAGCTGCTGCTGATGCTCGCCGTGCACCGGCAGGGACTCTCGGCTGAGCGGCTGGCCGAGCTCGTGTACGGCGATCCCTCGGCGACAGTGACCGTCCGCGCCGAGATGGTGCGCCTGCGCAAAGTGCTCGAGCGCACCGCTCCGGCGCTCGTGCCCGAGTCGCGTCCGTACCGTCTGGGGATCGAGCTCGAGACCGACGCCCACCGGCTGCTCTCGCTGCTCGACCGCGGCGCCCACCGCGTCGCGCTCGCCGCCTACCGGGGCGATGTGCTCCCCGACTCGGTCGCGCCGGGCGTCGAGGACTTCCGCACCACGGTGCGCACCGCACTCCGTGAAGCACTGCTGGCCGAGGCATCCGTCGACGTCCTTCTCGCCTTCTCCGAGACGGATGCCGCGGCCGACGACCTGGAACTGCTGCGGCTCTGCCTGTCGATGCTGCCGGCACGATCGCCGAAGCGCGCCGGATTGGTCGCCCGCGTCGAGAAGCTCGAAGCGGACTCCTGACCGCGGACTCGGGCCGCCCGGCATCGCGGGGGTCGGGGTGCGCCGACGACCGGATGCAACGGAATGCAACGTCGGGTCGCCTACCTTCGGCGACACGCGACGAGGACCGTCGCGACAGCGTCGAAGGAGACCAGCATGACCATCGTCGAAGAGGGCGTCTCGAGCGTCTACGCCGCCCCCGGGCAGCGCGGCTCGATCGCCGACTACCGTCCCCGCTACGGCCACTACATCGGCGGCGAGTGGGTGGAGCCGATCAAGGGCCAGTACTTCGAGAACATCAGCCCCGTCAACGGCAAGCCGTTCACCGAGGTCGGCCGCGGCACCGTGGAAGACATCGACCGCGCCGTCGACGTCGCATGGAAGGCGTTCGCGTCGTGGAAGCGCACGACCCCCGCCGAGCGCGCGGTGATCCTCAACAGGATCGCCGACCGCATCGAGCAGCACCTCGAGAAGATCGCCGTCGCCGAGACGTGGGAGAACGGCAAGCCCGTCCGCGAGACGCTCGCCGCCGACATCCCGCTCGCCGTCGATCACTTCCGCTACTTCGCCGGCGTGCTGCGTGCGCAGGAGGGTTCGCTGAGCCAGCTCGACGAAGACACCGTCGCGTACCACTTCAACGAGCCGCTCGGTGTGGTCGGCCAGATCATCCCGTGGAACTTCCCGATCCTGATGGCGACGTGGAAGCTCGCGCCCGCGCTCGCCGCAGGCAACTGCGTCGTGCTGAAGCCGGCCGAGCAGACGCCGGCATCCATCCTGTTCCTCTTCGACATCATCGGCGACCTCCTCCCCGCCGGCGTCGTGAACATCGTGAACGGCTTCGGCATCGAGGCGGGGGCGCCGCTCGCGCAGCACAAGCGCATCCGCAAGGTCGCGTTCACCGGTGAGACCACCACCGGGCGCCTCATCATGCAGTACGCGTCGCAGAACCTCATCCCGGTGACCCTCGAGCTCGGCGGCAAGAGCGCCAACGTCTTCTTCGAGGACGTCGCCCGCACCACCGACGATGCGTACTACGACAAGGCGCTGGAGGGCTTCACCCTCTTCGCGCTCAACCAGGGCGAGGTGTGCACGTGCCCGTCGCGCGCACTCATCCAGCGCTCGATCTACGACCGCTTCCTCGGCGACGGACTGGAGCGCGTATCGAAGATCGTGCAGGGCAATCCGCTCGACCCGGCGACGATGATCGGCGCGCAGGCATCCAACGACCAGCTCGAGAAGATCCTGAGCTACATCGACATCGGCAGGCAGGGCGGGGCCAGGCTGCTCGCCGGCGGCGAGCGGGTCGACCTCGGTGGCGACCTGTCGGAGGGCTACTACGTCGCACCGACGGTGTTCGAAGGCACGAACGACATGCGCATCTTCCAGGAGGAGATCTTCGGCCCGGTCGTCTCGGTCACGTCGTTCGACGACTTCGACGACGCGATCTCGATCGCCAACGACACGCTGTACGGCCTGGGCGCCGGTGTGTGGAGCCGCTCGGGAGACACGGCATACCGCGCCGGCCGCGCAATCGAAGCGGGCCGTGTCTGGACGAACACCTACCACCAGTACCCCGCGCACGCGGCGTTCGGCGGGTACAAGCAGTCCGGTATCGGCCGCGAGAACCACCTCAAGATGCTCGACCACTACCAGCAGACGAAGAACCTTCTCGTGTCGTACGCCGAAGGCGCGATGGGCTTCTTCTGATCCGACGCACCCGGATGGGGCGATCCCACGCGCTCCATCCGGGTTGTCCGAGTTCCGACGGCCCACGCCGCACGGCGCAGCGAAAGGACCCGCGATGACAGACGCCGAGACCCGCATCCGCTCACGGGTGGCGGTGACGGATGCTGCGGCATCACTTCTTCGCCGGCTCACGGCGCAGCACGGCCCGCTGATGTTCCACCAGTCCGGCGGATGCTGCGACGGCAGCGCACCGATGTGCTTCCCGGTCGGGATGTTCCTCGTGGGGCCGTCGGACGTGCACCTCGGGTCGCTCGACGTCGGGCTGGACGACGAGGTCGAGGTCTACATCTCTGCGGCGCAGTTCGAGTACTGGAAGTACACCCACCTCACCATCGACGTCGTGCCGGGCCGCGGCGCAGGGTTCAGCGTCGAGGGCCCCACGGGCAACCGGTTCATCATCCGCAGCCGCATGCTCGACGACACCGAGCTCACGCACTTCGGGCTGGGACCGCAGGCCGCCGAGGACTGACCCGCCTCGCGGGCCACGGGTGTCAGCGGAAGAAGAGGCCGAGCACCCCGGTCTGCGAGACGATCCACCACAGCACCACGGCGCCCATCGCGATCAACGACACCCACGGCACGCCGCGCTGCAGCCGGCGTCCTTGCGGGGCGACGCCCGGCGGTGGGCGCAGTGCGTCGAGCGGAGGGGTGAAGGGCACAGCGGATGCCGCCTCCCCGGCCCCGGCCGGCGGGCCGGACGCGGCATCCGTCCTCAACTGCGCCTGAGCGCGCAGCCGGTCGTCGCGCCAGCGCGCCCACTGCGCGAACTTGTCGAGCAGCGCGCCGACGACCGAGAACAGCCACGCCCACGTCGCCGGGTCGAGCGTCGAGAAGTCGCGCTTCGCGTAGAGGAAGAGCCAGTCGTCGACGATCTCGACGTCGAGCGCTGCGGCGTTGTCGATGAAGCGCGCCATGATGTCGGGCGTGAACAGGTAGAGGGCGTCCGGCCCGTAGCCCTCCGGGCAGTAGAGCGAGAAGTATCGGTCGAAGTCGCCCTCGAGGCTCAGGCGCTGGTCCTTGTCGAAGGTCGCGGGCAGATTCGACCCGAAGAGGCCGTTGTTGCCCCTCGCGTCGAGCACGATGTGCGGCAGCGGCACGTCGAGCTTCACCGCCACGTAGCCCCAGGCGTGCGTCGTCTTGTTCTTGCCCGACCCGGTCGTGTAGCGGTAGTTCGCGAACTCGACGAAGCGCGGGTGGTCGCCGCGCACGAGGTCGCTGGCCTGCCGGGCACTGCCGATGCTGAAGATCATGCCCGGCAGCCCGGGGCTGTCGAACCGCGGCAGGTAGCTCATGCCGTTCGCGCGGGCGAAGCGCTCGAGCCGGAACATCCGCACCGCGGCGGTGCGCCCGGCGGTCGTGAACCCGACGACCACGAGCGTGATCGCCACGCCGATCACCAGGAACGGGACCACGCCGAACAGGGCCCCGGTGAAGCCGCCGCCCTCGCCCACGGCGCCCGCGAGCGAGGCGAAGATCGAGACGAACATCGTGACGAACACCGACCCGAACGCCACGACGAAGACGCCCACCACCACCACGACCACGGCGGTCGATCCGGTGAACATCCCCGGCACACGACCGCTCTCGCGAAGCCGCTTGGCGTACGCGCGCGCCTCGGCTGCGTCGACGGGCTCGACGAGGGGCCGGGCATCGAACGGGTAGGACGGGGCCGCCGCTGCGCTCGGGAGGGTCATTCCTTCACGCTACCGGGGTACGCCGACGGACCCCTCCCGGCAGAATGGTGAACGACGATCCGACCCGAGGAGCCCGCCATGGAGCCCAGGAACCCCGACGATCTCGAGGCGCTGCGCGAGGCATCCGACATCCTCGGCATCGACGCGCTGCTGAGCGACCATGAGCGGGCGACCCGTGACCGCGTGCGCGCGTTCGTCGACGACGAGATCCGCCCGCACATCGCGGGCTGGTTCGATCGCGCGCATTTCCCGGTCGAACTCGCGCGCGGGTTCGGCGAGCTCGGCGTGCTCGGCATGACCTTGAAGGGCTACGGATGCCCCGGCCGCAGCAACGTGGAATACGGCCTCGCCGCGCTCGAGCTCGAGGCCGGCGACTCCGGGCTGCGCACCTTCGTGTCGGTGCAGGGCTCGCTCGCCATGGGCTCGATCCACCGCTGGGGCTCGGAGGAGCAGAAGCAGGAGTGGCTGCCGCGCATGGCCACCGGCGAGGTGATCGGGGCCTTCGGGCTCACCGAGCCGACAGCCGGATCCGATCCCTCGAGCATGACGACCTCCGCCCGTCGCGACGGCGACGACTGGATCCTGACGGGCGCCAAGCGCTGGATCGGCCTTGCGACGATCGCGCAGCTCGTCGTCGTGTGGGCGCGGACCGACGACGGGGTGCGCGGGTTCATCGTGCCGACCGACGCACCCGGGTTCGAGGCGTCGGTGCTCGAGCCGAAGGGATCGATGCGGGCGTCGATCCAGACCGAGCTGCACTTCGACGACGTCCGGCTGCCGGCATCCGCTCTCCTTCCCGGGGCGAGCGGACTGCGCGGTCCGTTCTCGGCGCTCAACGAGGCGCGGTACGGCATCGTCTGGGGGGCGCTCGGTGCGGGCCGCGACAGCTACGAGGTCGCGCTGCGTCACGCGCTGCGCCGACAGCAGTTCGGGGTGCCGCTCGCGTCGTTCCAGCTCACGCAGCAGAAGCTCGTGAACATGGTCGTCGAGCTGCAGAAGGGTGCGCTGCTCGCGCTGCAGATCGGGCGGGCGAAGGATGCCGGCACCCTCACCCCGCCGCAGGTGTCGCTGGGCAAGCTCAACAACGTGCGGGAGGCGATCGCCATCGCGCGCGAGGCGCGGACGATCCTGGGCGGCGACGGCGTGCTGCTCGAGAACTCGCCCATCCGCCATGCCGCGAACCTCGAGTCGGTGCGCACCTATGAGGGGACCGACGAGGTGCACACCCTGATCCTCGGGCAGCACCTCACCGGCATCGGGGCCTTCCGGTGACGCCCGTCCCGGCACCTCCCCCCGCCCCCGCCCCTCCTCCCGACGGTGAAACGTCGCGATTGCGACGAGACGACGGCTCGGGAGGTGCGTCTCGTCGCGATGACGCCGTCTCGGCGCCGGCAGGCGCCTCGGGACCGCTCGCCGGACTCGTCGTCGCGGACTTCTCGCGCGTGCTCGCGGGGCCGTACTGCACGATGCTCCTCGCCGACCTCGGCGCGACGGTGATCAAGGTCGAGGGGCCGGCCGGCGACGAGACGCGGCACTGGACGCCGCCCGAGCGCGACGGCGACGCGACCTACTTCCTGTCGGTGAACCGCGGGAAGCGGTCGATCACGCTCGACTTCGACGATCCGGCCGACCTCGCGATCGCGCGCGACCTCGCCGGCCGTGCCGACGTCGTCGTCGAGAACTTCAAGCCCGGCGGACTCGGCCGCTTCGACCTGGACTACGACGCCGTGCGCGCGTCGAACCCCGGCGTGGTCTACGTCTCGATCACCGGGTTCGGACCGGACTCGACGCTGCCGGGATACGACGTGCTCGCGCAGGCGCTGTCGGGGCTCATGAGCGTGACGGGCGCGGCCGACGGCGCACCCACGAAGGCGGGCGTCGCCATCGTCGACGTCGTCACCGGCCTGCATGCCGGGCTCGGCGCGCTCGCCGCCCTGCGCCACCGCGACCGGACCGGCGAGGGTCAGCGCGTCGAGGTCAACCTGCTGTCGTCCGCGCTGTCGGCGCTGGTCAACCAGTCGGGCGCGTACGCGCTGGCCGGCGTCGTGCCCCGCCGGCTCGGCAACGACCACCCGAGCATCTTCCCGTACGGCCCGTTCCCCACCGCCGACGGAGAGCTCGTGCTCGCCATCGGCAACGACCGGCAGTTCGCGCGGCTGTGCGACGTGCTCTGCATCCCCGAGGTCGCGGCCGACGCCCGCTTCACGCGCGCGGCCGACCGCAGCGCAGGCCGTCACGCACTGCGCCCCCTCCTCCACGCAGCGCTCGCCGCCCGCTCCGCGACCGAGTGGGAGACCCTGCTCGCCGCGGCCGGCGTGCCGTGCGCGCGGGTGCTCGGCATCGACGACGCCTTCGAGCGGGCGCGCCGACTCGGCCTCGACCCGGTGATCGGCGCCGGAGAGGAGCAGACGCCGGGGGTGCGGCATCCGATCTCCCTGTCTTCGACGCCTGCGCGGTACCCGCTCGCCCCGCCGTCACACGATGCCGACCGGGCGTGGGTGCTCGAGCTGCTCGAGGGCGACAGCGGAGATCCGGGTGGATTCGGCGGCTGACCTGGCATCCGGTACCATAGGAGGGTTGTCCGCACGCGCCCCTGTGCGCGGGAAGCCGGATGACGTGCAACACACCCTCCTGCTGCCGGGAAATGCCCGACAGCCGTTCAAGTCCGAAGGAGGTGGGTTAGTGACGCACCAGTACGAACTCATGGTCATTCTGAACCCTGAGATCGACGAGCGCCAGGTCGCTCCGAACCTCGACAAGTTCCTCAAGGTCATCACCAACGATGGTGGCTCGATTGAGAACATCGACATCTGGGGTCGCCGCCGTCTGGCGTACGAGATCCAGAAGAAGACCGAGGGCATCTACGCCGTCGTGAACTTCACCGCTACGAGCGAGACCACTCAGGAGCTCGACCGCCAGCTCAATCTCAACGAGCAGGTCATGCGCACCAAGGTGCTCCGCGCCGAAGAGGCGATCGCCATGATCGCGTCCGAGAAGGCCCGCGCCGACGAGAAGGCTGCCCGCAAGGCTGCCCGTCCCGCGAAGCCCGTCAAGCAGGACGCGTAACGACGATGGCCGGCGAGACGATCATCACCGTCGTGGGCAACCTCACGGCTGATCCCGAGCTGCGCTACACGCAGAACGGTCTCCCCGTCGCGAACTTCACGATCGCGTCGACGCCGCGCAACTTCGACCGCCAGGCGAACGAGTGGAAGGACGGCGAAGCGCTGTTCCTCCGCGCGAGCGTGTGGCGCGAGTTCGCCGAGCACGTCGCGGGCTCGCTGACGAAGGGCTCCCGCGTCATCGCGACCGGTCGCCTGAAGCAGCGCAGCTACGAGACGCGCGAGGGCGAGAAGCGCACCGCGATCGAGCTCGAGATCGACGAGATCGGCCCCTCGCTCCGCTACGCGACCGCTCAGGTCACGCGGGCGGCAGGCGGCGGCGGTCAGTCCCGCGGTCAGGCGCAGGTCGCCGACGAGCCGTGGTCGACCCCCGGTTCGTCGAACGCCTCCGGTGGCAACGCCGGCGGCGGCGACGCGTGGGCCGCCCCGGGCGCCTACGGCGACGACACCCCGTTCTAAATGGCATCCGGATGCCGCGGCATCCGTTGAATCTCATCTCTCAGTAAGGAAACACCCATGGCTGGAAAGGCAACCGGCGACCGCCGGAAGCCGCGGAAGGGCGCGAAGAACGCTGCCCCCGCGAAGGCGATCCGTGTCGGTCTCATCGACTACAAGGACGTCGCGACTCTTCGCAAGTTCATCTCGGAGCGTGGCAAGATCCGCGCCCGTCGTATCACCGGTGTCTCGGTGCAGGAGCAGCGTCTGATCGCCAAGGCGATCAAGAACGCGCGCGAGATGGCGCTCCTGCCCTACGCCGGCGCTGGCCGCTAAGGAGCACCGCAATGGCAAAGCTGATTCTCACGAATGAGGTCGCCGGGCTCGGTAGCGCCGGTGACGTGGTCGAGGTCAAGAACGGGTTCGCCCGCAACTACCTCATCCCCCAGGGCTTCGCGGTCGCGTGGACCCGTGGCGGCGAGAAGCAGGTGGCGTCGATCCGCGCCGCCCGTGACGCTCGCGCGATCCACGTCCACGAAGAGGCCGTGGCCCTCAAGGACGCCCTCGAGTCCAACAAGGTCCGCCTGGTCGTCAAGGCCGGCGCCGAGGGCCGCCTGTTCGGCTCGGTGAAGACCGAGGCCGTCGCCGACGCCGTCAAGGCCGCCGGTCTGGGCGAGCTCGACAAGCGCAAGATCCACATCACCTCGCCGATCAAGTCGGTGGGCGAGCACGAGGCGACGGTCCGTCTGCGCGACGACCTCACCGCTGTGATCACCCTGCAGGTGGTTGCTGCCAAGTAGACGCGGCTCGGATCAATGCTGCGAAGCAGCGTTGATGCGCGACGGGTCTAGGTCGAGTAGGCGCGCAGCGCCGTATCGAGACCTCCCAGCGACGAACACGAGAGCGGATGCCGCGGACCCTCGGGTCCGCGGCATCCGCCGTTTCATCCCTCCGCAGACGGATGCCGCGAGCCCCCCGTTCGCGACATCCGCCTGGTTCGTGCGCCGTCCGATGCGGGACGGCCGGTCCAGGCATGGCGGCCGCCCCGCGATCGGAGGGCGAGATGGGTGGGGGAAGCGGGAGGACCGGTGGGGAACGGCCCTCCCGCCACGCCCGGCTGCGCCGCTCGTCAGAGGCCCCCTAGGTGGTCTCCGACGCGCGGGTCAGGCCGAGCGCCGCCGAGACACGAGCGCCATCGCGCCCGCTGCGAGCAGCACCATGCCCAGCAGCAGCACGGGGAGCGCGCCCATCCCTCCAGTCTCGGCGAGTGCGGTGGCGCCGGCACCGGCCGGCGAGCCGGTCACGCTGGCACCGGCCGGCGAGCCGGTGATGTCACCACCGTCAGCCGACGCGCCCGGACCGCTGGGGTCGGTCGGGTCGGTCGGGTCCGTGGGATCGGTCGGGTCCGTGGGATCGGTCGGGTCCGTGGGATCGGTGGGATCGGTCGGGTCCGTGGGGTCGGTCGGGTCCGTGGGATCGGTCGGGTCGACCGGTGCCGCCGGGACGACGGTGGTGCTGTCGCCGATGACCGAGACGGCGTTGCCGCCGAGCGTGATCGGCAGCTCGATCGGAGCCAGGATCTGCGTCCCGCCGAGGATCGAGTCACCTCCCGAGGTCAGACCGCCCGAGCCGCCGTTCCCGGCGGGAGGCGCGACCGCGCTGTCCGTCGAGGTGCTGTCGCCGATGACCGACACGGCGTTGCCGCCGGCGGTGATCGGCGCGGCGATCGGTGCGATCACCTGCGTCCCGCCGAGGATGCTGTCGCTGCCGTCGGTCTCTCCCGCCGTGGTGCCCGGAGCGCCGGTTCCGCCGCTGGTGCCCGTGGTGGAACCCGTGCTCGTGCTGTCGCCGATGACCGACACGGCGTTGCCGCCGGCGGTGATCGGCGCGGCGATCGGTGCGATCACCTGCGTGCCGCCGGCGATCGAGTCGGTGCCGTCGGTACCGCCCGCCGTGGCCGTGCCCGCGCCGCCGGTCGAACCCGGCGCCGTCGCGGCGCCCGAGCTGCTGCTGTCGCCGATCACCGAGATGGCGTTGCCGCCGACGTTCACCGGAACGGCGACGGGAGCGACGACCTGCGTGCCGCCCGCGATCGAGTCCTGTCCGTCCGTGATCGCCTCGGTAGCCGAACCGCCGCCGGCGGTGCCGGACGTGGTTGACGAGTCCGAGCTGGCACTGTCGCCCACGACGGAGACGGCGTTGCCGCCCACCGTGACAGGCACGTTCACCGACACGATCCCCTGGGTGCCCGAGAGCAGCCCGTCAGCGCCGGACGTGGTCGCCGCAGCGGCCGGGGCCGAGGCGGCTGCGGGCTGAGCGGGAGCGGCGGTCGCGGCATCCGTCGATGAAGAATCACCGACGACCGAGATCGCGTTCCCCGACACGGTGACCGGCACCGTCACGGTGACGAGCGCCTGTGTTCCCGATGCCGCGCCGTCCTGACCGCTGGTGGTCGCAGCCGGTGCGGGAGCCGGGGCCGCCGGTGCGGGAGCCGGGGCCGTGGTGGCCGCGTTCTGGCTCGAGGAGTCGCCGATGACCGACAGCGAGGTGCCGCTGATCGTCACCGGGAGGTTCACGTCGAGGAGGGCCTGGGTGCCCGAGAGCAGCCCGTCCTCCCCCGTGGTTTCGGCCGCGTTGGCGACCGTTGCGCCGAGCAGCGTGATGCCGCCGGCGAGAAGCGTGCCCAGCAGGGCGCGCTTGATGAATGTACGCATGATGTTTTCCCCTTTGATGTGACTGATGTGTCGAGGCGCGCGAGGGTGCGCGCCGATGCTCGTCCGCCTCGAGAAGGCGGCATGAGCGGATCAGTCAGGGGAGACGTCGGTGGATCCTGCAGGCGCGGGGGGCGCGAGGTCGTCCTCCGGTCCGGCACGACGCCCCCAGGCACGGAGAGCGGCGAGTGGACCGACGGCGACGAGCGCCCAGGCGCCGGGACCCGCACCACCGGGTCCCGAGGAAGAAGCAGTCGGCGGGCAGAGTTCTCCCGCCGGAGTGAAGGGTCCGCGGGCGTCGGGCGACGCCGAGGACGACGAGACAGCGGTCGCGGGCGTGGCGAAGCCCTCGTGCACGCCGTCCGAGAACAGGAGCTGAGCGGATGCCGCGGCCCCGCCGATCGCGGACGTCGCAGCCGTGTCGGGGCCGAGGCGGGGGGCGCTGGCGGCGGAGGCGGCCGGTGTGTCCACGCCGGTCGGCTCGTCGGAGTGATCCCCACCCGGGAGCACAGGAATTCCCGGCGTCACCGGGGGGAGATCTGGGGTTCCGGCGGGTGGCTGACCGATGGCGGAACCGGTGTCGGCGACCGTTCCGGTGAGTTCGCCGATCGTGTCGTCGACGGTGTCGCTGAGGTCGGAGACGGCCTGGTCGAGGCCCGTCCCGGTGACGATGCCACCGACGACCGGAACCTGCGTGACCGCCTCGACGACGGGAGCGGTGACAGTGCCGACGACGTCGTTCGAGACGACCTCGTCGACTGGCTCCGTGACCGTGTTCACCGTCGACCCGGCAGCCTGCACGACCTCCCGGACGGGCTGCTGCACCGGAGCGGGCGCCACCTCGACGACCGTGTTCACGACCTCGGTGACGGCGGACGTTGTCTTCGTCACGGCCGTGGTGACCGTGGTCGCCGTGCTGTCGACGGCAGAGGTGACGGCACCCAACAGGCCCGCTCCGTCGTCATCGCCCTCATCCGCGTGCGCGGACCCGAAGCCGAGCCCGAGCAGCAGCGAGAGGACGATCCAGGCGAACGCGGTCGCGGCCCCGATGAGGGCCAGCCGCCAGATCCTCGGCAACTGCGAGGTAGCGATCTCCACGTTCACCTCCCACGACGAACAGCGTCACGCATTCCGAGTGGAATGCGCCTGAGGGTGCCTGGACTGAACAGGCTAGCGCTCTCCCCCGGCAGTGTCCAGAGGCTTCTTGCGAGCGATCGACGGGAGGACCGTTGTTCACAAGCGACGCGGAATTGTGCACAGGGGGCCGTCCGACGGGCAACCTTCAAGCGCGACTTC
This sequence comes from Microbacterium gallinarum, assembly GCF_014837165.1. GTDB lineage: Bacteria > Actinomycetota > Actinomycetes > Actinomycetales > Microbacteriaceae > Microbacterium > Microbacterium gallinarum. The sequence goes on along the minus strand of NZ_JACSPM010000001.1, from coordinate 1,142,258 downwards.
AACCACATCGCCCTCCACAGCCTGTGGAACAGGGAACACCAGATCAGGCGGCCTTTGTTCCGCCGACCTCCGCCGAACTGCGCAGATTCTCCACAGGGTTTGTTCACAGGTCTATCGGCGTTTCACGCAGGCTCTCCACAGAGTTATCCACAGCCTCTGTTGCGACTGTCGGACCCCCTGCCTACCGTGGACTTCGGCACTCCGGGGGGAGAGCACGGCACGTCTCAGACGACGAGGTCCGAGTCAGCGCCGGCTCTCCCGCCGCACTCGCTTCGCGACAGCCGTGTTCCTTCTGCGGCGCGTGCGCACCCGACTCGGCGAGCCGCCCGGACGGAACCCGAACACGTGGAGGATCCTGCATTCATGTCGATCGCCGACATCTCCGAAGAACGCATGGGCGGCGGACCCCGTGAGTTCGAGCGGACTCCCCCGCACGATCTCCTCGCCGAGCAGAGCGCCCTCGGAGGCATGCTGCTGTCGAAGGACGCCGTGGCCGACGTCATCGAGACGCTCCGCGGCGCCGACTTCTACATCCCGAAGCACGAACTGATCTTCGAGGCGATCCTCACCCTTTACTCGCACGGTGAGCCGACCGATGTCGTCGCGGTCACCGACGAGCTGATCAAGACGGGCGAGCTGCAGCGCGCCGGTGGTGCCGACTACCTGCACACCCTCACCTCCATCGTCCCGACCGCCGCCAACGCCGGGTACTACGCGTCCATCGTCTCGGAGCGTGCGCTGCTGCGTCGCCTCGTCGACGCCGGCACCCGCATCGTGCAGATGGGCTACTCGGGTCAGGGCGAGGCGCTCGACCTCGTCAACAACGCGCAGGCCGAGATCTACTCGGTCACCGGCGCCGAGGCCGCCGAGGACTACGTGCCCCTCACGATCGCCGTCGATGCGGCCGTCGAGGAGATCGAGGCGGCGCGCGGTCGCGATGGCCAGATGACCGGCATCCCGACCGGCTTCTCGGGTCTCGACCAGCTCACCAACGGCCTGCACCCCGGCCAGATGATCATCATCGCGGCGCGACCCGCCATGGGTAAGTCGACCCTCGCGCTCGACTTCGCGCGGGCCGCGGCGATCAAGCACGACATGCCGACGATCTTCTTCTCGCTCGAGATGGGGCGCAGCGAGATCGCGATGCGCCTCATGAGCGCCGAGGGATCGATCCCGCTGCAGGCGATGCGCAAGGGAACGCTCGACTCGCGCGATTGGACGACGATCGCCGCGACGCGAGGTCGCATCAACGACGCGCCGCTGTACATCGACGACAGCCCGAACATGACGCTCGTCGAGATCCGGGCGAAGTGCCGTCGCCTCAAGCAGAAGGCCGGCCTGAAGATGGTCGTGATCGACTACCTCCAGCTCATGACGAGCGGCAAGCGCGTCGAGTCGCGCCAGCAGGAGGTCTCGGAGTTCTCGCGTGCCCTCAAGCTCCTCGCGAAGGAGCTGCAGTGCCCGGTGATCGCGCTGTCCCAGCTGAACCGTGGTCCCGAGCAGCGCGCAGACAAGAAGCCTGCGCTGTCCGACCTCCGCGAGTCGGGCTCGATCGAGCAGGACGCCGACATGGTCGTGCTCCTGCACCGCGAGGCCGCCTACGAGAAGGAGTCGCCCCGAGCGGGCGAGGCCGACCTGATCGTGGCCAAGCACCGCAACGGCCCCACCGACACGATCACCGTGGCGTTCCAGGGCCACTTCTCGCGCTTCACCGACATGGCCCCGGCGGGCGACTTCCAGTAGGCCACTCGCGCAGCCGTTGACCTGCTGCGACCGACGGGCCAGGATGGCCCGATGGTCGACCAGCAGCGGCTCTGGGATGCCGAGGTTGCGCAGAGTTACGACACCCCCGGCGAGGGGATGTTCTCCGACGACGTGCTCGGCCCGACCGTCGGCGTGCTCGCCGAGCTCGCGCAAGGCGGACGAGCGGTCGAGTTCGCGGTCGGCACCGGACGGGTCGCGATCCCGTTGCGCGACGCCGGAGTGCAGGTCGTCGGCATCGAGCTGTCCACGGCGATGGTCGCCCGCCTCCGCGAGAAGGCGAGTGCTGATCGGCTGCCGGTCGTCGAGGGCGACATGACCACCGCGCACGCCGGCGAGGGGTTCGCGCTCGTCTACCTCGTGTACAACACGATCTCGAACCTGCTCACTCAGGAGGTGCAGGTCGAGTGCTTCCGCAACGCGGCGCGCCACCTCGCACCCGGCGGATGCTTCGTCGTCGAGCTGTGGGTGCCCGAGCTGCGGGCACTCGCACCCGGCTACCGCGGCACGGTGGAGGTGAGCGAGCCCGGCTACCTGCTCGTCGACACGGTCGACACGCTGCAGCAGCTGATCGTCTCGCACCACGTGCGCTTCGACCCCGAGATCACCGGCAGTCGCGAGGCCCGCGTCGGGCGGTCGCCGCACCGGTACATCTGGCCGAGCGAACTCGACCTCATGGCGCGCCTCGCCGGCTTCGAGCTCGAGTCCCGGTGGGCGGACTGGGACCGCGGCGCCTTCACCGGCGAGTCGCGCAGTCACGTGTCGGTGTACCGGCTCCCGGCTCAGAGCTGATCAACCCGCCGCGTGCGAGGCTGGTCCGGTGCTGACTGACGACGCCCTGGAGTTCCTCCGCGAGTACCACCTCGCCACCCTGTCCACCCTCGGGCGTGACGACCGGATTCACGCCGTGCCCGTCGGCTTCACCTACGAGGACGGCGTGGTGCGCGTCATCGGCACGCGCGGCACGCAGAAGTTCCTCAACGCACAGCGACGCGGCCGGGCGACGATCTGCTCGGTCGACCGCGCGCGCTGGATCAGCTTCGAGGGCACCGCACGGATCAATGAAGAAGCGGATGCCGTCGCCCGCGCCGTCGAGCTCTATGCGGCGCGCTACCGCCAACCGCGCGTGAACCCGGAGCGGGTCGTGCTCGAGCTGACCGTCGAGCGCGTGCTCGGCTCGCCCCGGTTCCGCACCGTCTGACGCCTACGAGACCGCCTTCTTCACGAGTTCGGTGACTCGCTTCTCGACGGCGTCGTTCCAGTCGAGCACGGCGAACGCGGTCGCCCACATGTCGCCGTCGTCGAGGTGGGAGGGGTGCTCGAAGCCCAGCGTCGCGTAGCGCGTCTTGAACTTGCCGGCCGGCTGCACGAAGACGACCATCTTGCCGTCGGCATTGGCGAAGCCCGGCATGCCGTAGTAGGTCTTGCCGACGAGCTCCGGAGCGACCTCGCCGGCGACCTTCACGAGCCCCTCGCAGATCCTCTTGTCACTGCCGTCCAGCTTCGCGATGACGTCGAGCACGGACTTGAGCCCCGCTTCGCGGTTCTTCCCGGCCTTCTCCTGTGCCCGCAGCTCCTTGGCGCGCTCCTTGACGGCGGCGCGCTCTTCGGCGGACAGTCCGCTCGTCGTCTCCTTCGACGTTGCCTTCTCGCTCATGACGTTCTCCTTCACGGTGTGCGGCCGTCCCTGCGACCTCGAGCTTCACGCTACGCAGGGGCCGCGGCATCCGCTTCTCCGATCCTGATCAGTTCCCCGACGGCCGGAGTGACAACCCGCGCGGGGGGATCTACCGTGGACTGTCACCCGATCCGTGGAGAAGCCATGACCTCGCCAGCACCCGAGCAGATGCACGCCATCTCCGACGAGACCCGCCACACCGTCGACGACGTGCTCGACTACGCCCGGCGCCGTGCGCTCTACAAGGACGTGCCGCTCGACAAGCCGATGCGTCCGAACGACCTGTCCCGCCTCGCGTCCGGCTCGATCACCGAGGAGGGCATCGGCGCTCGCCGGGCGATCGCGCTCTTCGAGAACGTGCTGGCGCCGGCGTGCATCTCGACCGACCACCCGGGGTACCTGTCGTTCATCCCCTCCGCACCGAGCAAGGCCTCGCTCGCGTTCGACGTCGTGGTGTCGGCATCCGCGATCTACGGCGGCTCGTGGATGGAGGGCGCCGGTGCCGTCTTCGCCGAGAACGAGGTGCTGCACTGGCTCGCCCGCGAGTTCGGGCTGCCCGCGTCGGCGGGCGGGGTGTTCGTGCAGGGCGGCACGATCGGCAATCTCTCGGCCCTTGTGACGGCTCGGGATGCCGCGCGCCAGCGCAACCGCGACGCGGGCCGCCCCGACCCGGCGCGCTGGGCGGTGCTGTGCAGCGCCGAGGCGCACTCCTCGATCGCGTCCGCCGCCGCCGTGATGGATGTCGACGTCATCACCGCGCCTCCCGGCGCCGACGGGCGTCTGCACGGAGACGCGGTCGCCCGCGCGCTCGACGAGCACGCGGATGCGGTGTTCGCCGTGGTCGCGACCGGCGGCACGACCAACTTCGGCATCGTCGACGACATCGCCGGAGTCGCCGCCGCGACGAAGGCGCACGACATCTGGCTGCACGTCGACGGCGCGTACGGACTCGCGGCCATGCTCGTCGAGGAGCTGCGCCCGGCGTTCGCGGGCGTCGAACTCGCCGACTCGGTGATCGTCGATCCCCACAAGTGGCTCTTCGCACCCTTCGACGCCTGTGCGCTGATCTACCGTGAGCCCTCCCTCGCGTTGCGCGCGCACACGCAGAAGGCGGAGTACCTCGACACGCTGACGGACTCGCCGGACTGGAACCCGTCCGACCTCGCGATCCAGCTGACCAGGCGCTCGCGGGGCCTGCCGCTGTGGTTCTCGCTGGCGACCCACGGCACGGAGCAGTACCGGGCGACGATCGCGCACGGCATCGACCTCGCCCGCCGCATCGCCGACGAGATCGACCGGCGGGACGGCCTGTCGCTCGTGCGCGACCCGCAGCTCTCCGTGGTGGTCTTCCGCCGGGAGGGCTGGGCGGCCGCCGACTACCAGGCGTGGTCCGATCGCCTGCTCGAGGAGCAGCGCGGTTTCGTCGTGCCCAGCTCGCACGCCGGTGAGCCGGTGCTGCGCTTCGCCATCATCAGCCCGCTGACGACGTACGAGCTGCTCGTGGAGATCCTCGACTCGTTGGGGTGAGGCTCGTTGCCGCCCCGGCGGCGGCGGCCCTTCTCAGCGGGCCGAACTAGACTGGAGGCATCCCTTCCGTCTCGCAGGAATCCGCCGTGACCTCAGCTTCTTCCGCTCGCACGTTCGACGTGCGCCACGTGCAGCTCGCGCGCGCCGCGTTCGCGGCGCTCGCCGCGGTCATGATCACGTTCTCGCCCGACCACTCCGCGCAGGTCGGGATGTCGGTGTTCAGCGGCTTCGCGATCGCCACCGGGCTCGTGCTGCTCCTCTCGGTGTGGCTCGTCCACCCCGCCGGCCGGCGCTGGCCCGCCGCCTCCCTCGGCGGCGTGACCCTCGTTGCGGGCATGGCCGGCGGCCTGATGCCGCTGCGCACCGTGACGGGGTTCTTCTCCGTCGTGATTGCGTGGGCCCTCGTGAGTGGAGTGCTCGAGCTCATCGCCGGCTGGCGCGCGATGCGAGGTCCGCGTGCCCGTCGCGAGATCGCCCCCGGCGTCGCCGACGTGCGCCCGGTCGTCGACCCCGGACCGCGCTCCGACGCCCGCGACGGCGTCGTGGTCGGAGCGGTCGGCGTGCTGCTGGGCATCGCGCTGGCGCTCGTCCCCGCCGGCTATGCACTCACCTACCGCGTCGAGGAAGCGGGCATGACCGGCACCCTGACCGGCATCATCATCGCCGTCGGCATCTTCGGCGTCTACGCCGCGATCGTCGCGGTATACCTGGGGATCGCGGGCTTCTCGCCCCGCAAGGAAGCCGAGGTCGTCACCGAGGCCCCGGCATCCGCCCCCGCCGACCAGAAGGATCCCGCGTGAGCGACGACCGCCCCACCCGCCGCGACCTCATGAAGCCCCTGCAGCTGCTCGGGCTCGCGTTCGCGGCCGCCCTGTTCGCCGGCATCGTGACGCTCGTGTCGATGGGCTTCTTCCAGGCGGGCGGAAGCGAGCAGACGCGGGCCGCGCTCGTGCTCGCGCTCATCATCGCCGGAATCACGTTCATCGCCGTGCTGCTGATCGTGTCGCTCCTGCTTCTCGCCGTCGACCCGGCTCAGGTGACGAAGACGATCGACAAGCCGGTGCTGATGCCCGATGAGGACGACTCGTCGGATGCCGCGCCCGGTGCCGGCCCCAAGGCCTGACGCCTTCCGGCCGAGGTCGTAGGTGCGGCGACCCCGCGGGTCGCTGAGCGAGCCAAGCGCCCCTCGCCCAGAACAGGAGATCTGGCGCACGGAGGACGTTTCCCGCCGAGTCTTCCTGTCTCCGCCAGATCACCTGTTCTCGGGGACTGCCGGCCGGCTGCCGCAGGCGAACGGCCTGAGCGTCAGCCGAGCTCGTCGACCAGCTTCGAGGCGAGGCCGTCGTACGTCGCCGGAGTGAGGGCGAGCAGGCGCTCCTTCGCCGCCTCGCCGATGTCGAGTCCGCGCACGAACTCGGCGAGCTCCGCGGCGCCGACCCGGCGGCCGCGCGTGAGGTCCTTCAGCAGCGCGTAGGGGTCGCTGATCTGCGAGCGGCCGGCGGCGATCTCGGCCCGCACGACCGTCTGGATCGCCTCGGCGAGCACCTCCCAGTTCGCGTCGAGGTCGGCCAGCAGCACGTCCTCGGCGAGGGAGATCTCGCTCAGCCCGCGCTGCAGGTTGTCGAGCGCCAGCAGCGAGTGGCCGAACGCGACGCCGATGTTGCGCTGCGTCGTCGAGTCGGTGAGGTCGCGCTGCAGGCGGCTCGTGACGAGCGTCTGCGAGAGCGTGCCGAGGAGTCCGCCGGCGATCTCGAGATTCGCCTCGGCGTTCTCGAAGCGGATCGGGTTGATCTTGTGCGGCATCGTCGACGAGCCCGTGGCGCCCGCGACGGGGATCTGCGTGAAGTAGCCGATGGAGATGTAGGTCCACACGTCGGTGGCGAGATTGTGCAGGATGCCGCCGGCATGCCGCACGCGATCGTAGAGCTCGACCTGCCAGTCGTGCGACTCGATCTGCGTCGTGAGCACGTTGAACCCGAGGCCGAGTCCTTCGATGAACGAGCGGGTGAGCTCGGGCCAGTCGACGTCGGGATCGGCCGACAGGTGCGCTGACCAGGTGCCCGTGGCACCCGAGAACTTCGCGAGGTAGTCGCCGGCCTCGATCTGATCGGCCACGCGCGTGAGGCGCCACGCGAACACGGCGAGCTCCTTGCCCATCGTGGACGGGGTGGCGGGCTGGCCGTGGGTGCGGGAGAGCATCGCGGCGTCGCGGTGACGTACGGCGAGGTCGGTGAGCGCGTTGATGACCGCGCGCAGTTTCGGCAGCCACACCCGCTCCACCGCGCGCTGCACAGTGAGCGCGTACGAGGTGGAGTTGATGTCCTCGCTCGTGCAGGCGAAGTGGGTCAGTTCGGCGATCGAGTCGAGCCCCAGCGTGGAGAGGCGGTCGCGCACGAGGTACTCGACGGCCTTCACGTCGTGGCGGGTCACCGCTTCCTTCTCGGCGAGCCAGTCGATCTCGGCCTGGCCGAACTCGAGGTAGAGGGCGCGGAGGCGGGACTTGTCGTCGTCGCTCAGCGGAGACGTGCCGAACAGCGACCGGTCGGTGAGGGCGATCAGCCACTCGACCTCGACCTCGACGCGCGCGCGGTTGAGCCCCGCCTCCGAGAGATAGTCGGCGAGCCCGGTGACGGCTTCGCGGTAGCGCCCGTCGAGCGGGCTCAGCGGCTGCCACGGAAGAGCGGTGGGATGGAGAGAGGTCACGATGCTCCCGTCGAGACGCAGAGGGCGGCGCCGGTGTCAGTGCACCGGACGGATCGCGGGTTCGAGCTGCCGGAAGAGCGCCCGGCTCGCACTCTCGATCATACCGAGCACCTCGTCGAACATTCCGGGCCCGGCATAATACGGGTCGGGCACGTCGAGCGTGGTGGCCGCCGGATCGAACCGCAGCAGCAGGGCGATCTTGTCGGCGTCCGACTCGTTGCGCGCCCAGCCCCGCAGGATGCGCTCGTGGCTGCGATCGAGCGCGATCACGAGGTCGCTGTGGGCGAAGTCGGCGTGGGTGAACTGTCGTGCGCGGTGTCGAGTGCCGTCGTAGCCGGCGCGGGTCAGGGCGTCGATGGTGCGCTGGTCGGCGCGTTCGCCGACGTGCCAGTCGCCGGTGCCGGCGCTCGTCGATGCGACGCGCGAGCCCAGGCCTGCGGCATCCGCGAATCCTCGGAAGACGACATCAGCCATGGGTGACCGGCAGATGTTCCCGGTGCAGACGAAGACCACGCGAAAGGGATCGCCGGGGGTGGCCGTCATGTCCTCCATTCTTGCGCGCCGAATGTGGGTGCCCAAGAGGTGACGGATGCTGCTCCGCCCGCTCGTCACCGAACGTTATCGAACTCTCCTCTAATTGACCTTCCCGCGCGACACGAGCTCGCCTAGCCTTGCGCGGAAGGCCTACCGGCCTTCTCTCATGTCCAGGAGGATCTGTGCGCCGTTCCACACGAGCAACCGTCGCCATAGTCGCCGCCGGTGCCATCGCCCTGACCGGGCTGATCGCACCCTCCGCGGTGGCAGCCGAGGCCCCGACCGAGCTGTTCATCAGCGAGTACGTCGAGGGATCGGGCAACAACAAGGCCCTCGAGGTCTACAACCCGACGGATGCGCCCGTCGACCTGACCGGCTATTCGCTCAGGATGTACTTCAACGGCTCCGCCACCTCGACGCTCACCGTGGCGCTGTCGGGCACCGTCGCCGCCGGTGACGCATTCGTCGTCGTCAACAACCAGGCTTCCGAGGCGCTCCAGGCCCTCGGTGATCAGATCGCCACCGGCAACTGGTACAACGGCGACGACGCCATCGCGCTCTTCAACGGCTCCACCGCCGTCGACGTCTTCGGGCAGATCGGCTTCGACCCCGGCACCGAGTGGGGAACGGGTGCGACCGGTGCGCAGGACGCCACGCTCCGACGTCAGTCCGACGTATGCATCGGCGACGCCGACGGCACGAACGCGTTCAGTCCCGCCGACGAGTGGGACGGCTTCGCGATCGACACCTTCAGCGGACTCGGCGCACACACCGCGGACTGCGGCGGCGAGCCCCCCGCGCAGAAGGTCGTGATCAACGAGTTCTCGGCGAGCACCGACGGCGACGACGTCGAGTTCGTCGAGCTGCTGGCCACCCCGGGCACCGACCTGTCGGGCCATCGTGTGCTCGAGATCGAGGGCGACTCCACCACGACGCCCGCGTTCGGGGTGATCGACCAGGTCGTCTCCTTCCCGGCCGCCGACATGACCGGCCGGAGTCTCGCCACGCTCGGCAACGGCGACCTCGAGAACGGCACGGTCAGCCTGCTCCTCGTCACCGGCACGATCCCGGCTCTGGGCACCGACATCGACGCGAACGACGACGGCGTGATCGACGACGGTCTCGGCTTCGAGGTCGTCGATGCCGTGGCCGTGCACGACGGCGGCGCCTCCGACCGCACCTACGGCGGTGTGACGCTCGGGGTCTCGTACGACGGACTGCCGTTCGCCCCGGGCGGCGCATCCCGCATCCCCGACGGCACCGACACCGACACCACTGCCGACTGGGTGCGCAACGACTTCCACCTGGCAGGCATCCCCGGCTACGCCGGAACGCTGATCGAGGGCGAGGCGGCCAACACGCCGGGCAAGTCGAACTCCCTCACCGTCCCGCCCGTCGACCCGCCGGACATCGAGGCCGGGTGCGACCTGACGCACGTCACCATCGGCTCGGTGCAGGGCTCGGGCATGGCGTCGCCCGTTGCGGGCAACGATGTGCTCATCAAGGGCACGGTCGTCGGCGACTTCCAGACCGGCGGCTTCAACGGCTACTTCGTGCAGGACGGCGGCGACGACGACTCCGCGACGTCGGACGGCATCTTCGTCTACGCGCAGAACGGCGCAGAGGTCTCGGTCGGAGACGTCGTGAGCGTCGCCGGCGAGGTCAAGGAGTTCGAGGGGACGACCGAGATCGTGCTCGCCGACGTGGCAGTCTGCGACTCGGGCGTGACGCTGCCGGCACCGGTGGAGTTCCAGCTCCCCGCCACGCCCGCGCAGCGCGAGGCGCTCGAGGGCATGTACGTCACCCTCCCGCAGACGCTGTCGATACTCGAGTACTTCGAGTTCGCGCGCTACGGCACGGTCGACGTCGGCCTGACCCGTCAGTCGGTGCCGACCGCGCGGTACCTGCCGAGCGACCCGCGCGCAGCGGCACTGGACCTGTCGAACGTGGCCGAGCGGATCACGATCGACGACGGGCGCAGCATCCAGAATCCCGATCCTGCGATCCACCCGAACGGCGAGGTGTTCACCCTCGGCAACACCTTCCGCGGGGGCGACACTCTGGAGAACGTGATCGGCATCCTCGATGACCGCTTCGGCACCTACGCCATCCAGCCCACCGGCAAGCCGATCTACACGGCCACCAACCCGCGGCCGGATGTGCCTGAGGTCGGCGGCGACATCCTGGTGTCGAGCTTCAACGTCCTGAACTACTTCACGACGCTGGACGACCCGAACACGTCGGCGGACGACGACATCGCCCGCGGCGCGAACACGCAGGAGGAGCTCGACCGCCAGGAGGCGAAGATCGTGTCGGCGCTCGCGGCGATCGACGCCGACGTCTTCGGACTCATCGAGATCGAGAACAACGCCGACTCGCAGGCGCTCACGACGCTCACCGCGGCGCTCAACGAGAAGCTCGGCTCCGATGTCTACGCACCGCTCGTCACGGGCAAGATCGGGACCGATGTCATCACGACGGCGATCATCTACAAGCCGGCCACGGTCACGCCGGTCGGCGATTACGCCCTGATGAACCAGGCGAAGGACTCGCGCTGGCTCGACAGCCGCAATCGCCCGGGGCTCACGCAGACCTTCCAGAAGGTCGGCGGTGAGAAGTTCACAGTCGTCGTGAACCACCTGAAGTCGAAAGGCTCGGCGTGCACAGGCGAGTCTGAGGACCCGCTCCAGGGCAACTGCAACGTCGTCCGCACGAACGCGGCCAATGCGCTCGCCGACTGGCTCACCACCGACCCGACCGGGCAGGAAACCGTCGGCCGGGAGCTGATCATCGGCGACCTCAACGCGTACGACAAGGAAGACCCGATCACCGCGCTCACGGCGAAGGGCTACACCGACCTCATCCTGAAGTTCCAGGGCGAGGACGCGTACAGCTACGTGTTCGACGGCGAGAACGGCTACCTCGACCACGCGCTGGCCGGTCCGGGGCTGCTCGGAGACGTCCGCGGTGCGTCGCCGTGGAACATCAACGCCGACGAGCCGAGCCTGATCGACTACGACATGTCGTTCAAGCAGCCGGCGCAGGACGCACTGTGGGCGCCCGACCCGTACCGCTCGAGCGACCACGACCCGGTGCTGGTCGGACTGGAGCTGACGCCGCCCGACACGACGGCGCCGACCATCGAGGTGACCACCGACCCGTCGTTCGTCTTCCCGCCCAACAACAAGGACCGTGAGATCGCGGTGCAGATCGACGCGGCCGACGACCGCGGCGAGGTGACGGTCGAGCTCACGAGCGTGACCACCAACGGTCAGGCGCGTGCGGCGTGGACCCGCATCGACGACACCCACTTCACGGTCAAGGCCGTGAACAAGGCGACGTACACCTTCACCTACACGGCGACGGACGCCGCGGGCAACACCGCGACCGGCAGCGCCACGGTGATCGTCGGGATGAAGGGGCTCCTCGACCTCGAGTGACCCTCGGCAGACGATGAGGACGCCGCCGCGCACGTCGGGGCGGCGTCTTCTCGTTCGCTGGAGGAGAGCGGATGCCGCGCCCTCCACTCCTCCTTCACAGCCGTGCGGGTGATGGTCGCCGTGCACAGGTCGTCGGCGTCCACGGGGAGACGCGGCCGCGCCCGACGAGCATGGGGCGATGCACGATACGACGTGGGCGCCAGGCGTCGCCTCCCAGCTGCACATCGTCGCGCGGGAGCTGGCGGCGGTCAGTGATCGGCTCGTCGACGTCGCGGCTCTCGCTCGAGCGCTGTCGGCGGCGACCGACTGGCAGTCCTCCGCGGCGACGGTCTTCCACGCCCGTGCCGAGGAGTGGGCCGGCGACGTGTCGGGCCTGGTCTGCCTCGCCGAGACCGCGCGCCTGTCGGCGTTGCGCGCGCGTGATGCGGTGCTGTTCTCGTCGGATCGGGGCCTCTGATGAGCGACGACGTGCAGTTCAGCGGCGGCGGGGTCGTCGCCGTCGACACCGAGACGCTGCGGCGCACAGCGGCGCAGTTCGTCGCAGCGCGCGAAGAACTCGACGCGCTGTGCCACCGCGTCGGCTCGCTGGAGATGATGCTCTTCACCGCACGCGCCCACGCGTGGGACGCCGCCGGAGCCGCCGCGACCCTGCGCTCTCGGCTGACAGCATCGCTCGTCGGCGCGAAAGAGATCGCCCACGCCCTCCGGGAGGCGGCCGCCGTGTACGAACTCGTCGAGCTCGACGCCCAGCATCATGCCGCCGTGCTCTCGGCCGATCGCGACGCGGTCGCGCGCATCGATCGTCTGCGCGAGACCCTGGTCGCACGGCATCCCGACGCCGCGGCCGCGGCTGCGGAGGCCCGGTTCTGGTGGACGGTGAACGCACCCGGCGACCTCGTCCGCGAGGCCACCGAGGTCGGCATCGTCGTCGGCAACGAGGTCAGCGCGACCGGCGCGATCGTCGGCGGCGTGGCGCTCGGCGGGCTCGCGCTCGGGCTGGGTGTCGTTGCCGGGGTCGGCGGGTTCGGCCGGCTCGATGCTGACGCGCGCCTCACCGGGCGTGGCCGCGATCCGGTCACGCTGACGCGTGTGCCGCCGGTCGAGACGCCGACGGTCGCGCCGACGGGCCTCGCAGGCGCTGCGAGGCGAATGCCCGGCGGCGGTGACTCACGCGTGCGCGTCGAGCGGTACACGATGGCCGACGGCTCGCGGCAGTATGCCGTGTACGTGGCGGGCATGCAGACGTTCGCGGCCGGCGGCGACGATCCGTGGGACAACCTGTCGAACGCGCAGCTCTACGCCGGGTCGTCTTCGGCGTCGTACGAGGCGACCGAGGCGGCGCTCGCCGCAGCCGGGGCCGAGCCCGGCGATGTCGTCCACGCGTTCGGGCACTCGCAGGGCGCGATGATCACGTCGCATCTCGCGCTCGAGGGCGACTACGACGTGCGCACGCTCGTGTCGTTCGGCTCACCCGTCGAGGCGGACGTCGGTCCCGGCACGCTGAGCGTCGCCATGCGGCACACGGACGATCCTGTCGCCGCGCTCGCCGGAGCCGGTCACGACGGAGCGGTGGGCGCGCCGGGCAGCTTCGTCGCCGAGCGAGAGGCCGACTCCCCGTCGGGGCTGGGCGATCTCGGCGTGCCGGCGCACCGGATGATGTCGTACACCGACACTGCGGTCCTCGTCGACGCGTCGAGCGACCCGCGAATGGGCCAGGTCCGCGACGTGTTCGCGGGGCTCGCCGAGGCTGAGTCGGTCGAGGTGCTGGAGTTCGCCGCGGTGCGGGGCGACCGCGCCGTCGTCAGTCCTTCTGCCGCGGGCGCAGGATGATGCCGAAGATCCAGTTGATCAGCGAGATGATGATCGCCGCCACAAGTCCGAGCCAGAAGTCCTCGACGCGCAGGCCCCAGCTCCAGAAGCTCGTGATCCAGGCCGTGAACCACAGCAGGAACGCGTTGATCAGCAGGCCGATGAGGCCGAGCGTGAGGATGTACAGCGGGAAGGCCAGCACCTTGATGACGGTGCCGAGGATCGTGTTGACGAGGGCGAAGATGGCGGCGACCGCCAGCAGCGTGAGCACGAGCTGGAGGGTCTCGCCGGGCGGGAACGGGATGACCGTGACCTGCAGAGCCGTGATCAGAGTGACGACCCAGATCGCGAAGGCATTGACGACGACGCGGATGATGAAGCCCATAGTGAGCACAGTCTGGCACGCGCTCCGCGCGTGTGCGAGGACGCCGTGCCAGGTGTTCGGACGCCCACGTATCCTCCCGTCGGCATACGGCGCGCTCGTAGACTCGCAGGGTGACCGACGCATCCGACATTCCCATCCGCGTCCGCCCCGAGATCGCCGCACTCCCTCCGTACAAGCAGGGTCGGCAGGCCGGTGGCGACGCGTTCAAGCTGTCGAGCAACGAGAACCCCTTCGACCCCCTGCCCGGCGTCGTCGAGGCGATCCGCTCCGCGACGGCCGTGAATCGGTACCCGGATGCCTCGGCCGCCCGCCTCCGCGAGCGCCTGGCCGAGCGGTTCGGCGTCGCCTCCGACGAGGTGCACATCGGAGCCGGCAGCGTCTCGATCCTCGCGCAGCTCATCCTCGCGACGTCGGGCCCGGGCGACGAGGTGATCTACGCCTGGCGCTCGTTCGAGGCCTACCCGTGGCTCGCCGTCGTCGCCGGCGCAACCGCCGTGGAGGTCCCCCTCGCCGAGGGCGCGCGCCACGACCTTCCGGCGATGGTGGCCGCGATCACCGAGCGCACGCGCTCCATCATCGTGTGCAGCCCCAACAACCCGACGGGCCCGATCGTCACCCAGGCCGAGTTCGACGCGTTCATCGCACAGGTGCCGTCCGATGTGCTCGTCATCCTCGACGAGGCGTACGCCGAGTTCGTCACCGACCCCGACGCGGTGGACGGCCTGCTCGTACTGGGCAACGCGACCTACCCGAACGTGGTCGTGCTCCGCACGTTCTCCAAGGCCTTCGGGCTCGCGGGGCTGCGTGTGGGCTACGCGGTAGGCCACAAGCGCATCCTCGACGCGGCGCGCAGCACGAGCATCCCGCTGTCGGTCACGGCCCAGGCCGAGGTCGCCGCGCTCGCGAGTCTCGACGCCGAGGAGGAGCTGCTCGACCGGGTCCGCGCGATCGCCGAACGGCGCGACCAGCTCGTCGCCGCGCTGCGCGACGCCGGCTGGCGGGTCCCCGACGCGCAGGGCAACTTCGTGTGGCTGCCCACCGGCGACGAGACGCTCACGGCCGCGCAGGCGTTCGACGAGGCGGGGATCATCGTCCGCCCGTTCGCGGGCGATGGCATCCGGATCTCGGTCGGCGAGGCGGAGTCGGTCGAGAAGGTGCTGCGGATCGCGGCATCGCTCGTCAGCCACCTCCCCGCCGGTCACGCCGGCGCGCGAGAGAGCGTCGAGCGGTGACGTCGATCGACGGAACGGTCGAGCTCGCGGCTGCCGCGCTCGCCGACGACCCGGGCACGGTCCGCTTCCTCGCC
The DNA here is from genome assembly GCF_014837165.1 of Microbacterium gallinarum. Lineage (GTDB taxonomy): Bacteria > Actinomycetota > Actinomycetes > Actinomycetales > Microbacteriaceae > Microbacterium > Microbacterium gallinarum. Next base: position 1,127,115 of record NZ_JACSPM010000001.1, on the reverse strand, counting down.
GCTGACGGCACGTTCGCCCCGTCGCCCGCCGCCGAGCCGTACCGCGCGCTCGTCGACGGACTGGCCGACGCCGACCTCGAAGGCTTCTACCGCGACATGGCGGTCATCCGGGCCTTCGACGTGCAGGCGACCAACCTGCAGCGTCAGGGACAGCTCGCCCTGTGGCCGCCGAGCTTCGGCCAGGAGGCCGCCCAGGTCGGCTCCGCGCGCGCCGCGCGCACCCAGGACCATCTGTTCCCGTCGTACCGCGAGCACGTCGTCACGCGTATCCGCGGGGTCGACCCCGTCGACATCATCCGGCTGATGCGCGGCCTGACCCACGGCGGCTGGGACCCGACCGACCCGAAGAACGGCAACACGCACATCTACACGCTGGTGCTCGGCGCGCAGACGCTGCACGCGACCGGGTTCGGCATGGGGCTCGTCTTCGACGGGCGCTGCGGCACGGGCGACCCCGAACGCGATGAGGCCGTCATCGTCTACTACGGCGACGGCGCGTCCAGCCAGGGCGACGTGCACGAGGCGATGGTGTTCGCGGCGAGCTACCGCACGCCCGAGGTCTTCTTCCTGCAGAACAACCAGTGGGCGATCTCCGTGCCCGTCGCGACGCAGTCGCGGGCGCCGCTGTTCAGACGCGGCGCCGGTTACGGCATGCCGAGCATCCCGGTCGACGGCAACGACGTGCTCGCGAGCTGGGCGGTCACCCGCGTCGCGCTCGACGAGGCGCGGTCGGGCGAGGGACCCCGAGCGATCGAGGCGATGACCTACCGCATGGGCGCGCACACCACGAGCGACGACCCGACCAAGTACCGCACGTCCGATGAAGAGGAGTCGTGGCGCCGCCGCGACCCGATCGCCCGCATGGAGACCTACCTCCGTGCGCGTGGCGCCTCCGACGCGTTCTTCGCCGACGTCGCGGCCGAGTCGCAGGCCGTGGCCGACGACGTCCGCACCCGCACGAACGCGCTCGGCGGCATCGACACCGCGCTGATGTTCGACCACGTCTATTCCGAGCCGCATCCGCTCGTCGAGGCGCAGCGGGAGTGGCTCGCCGGGTACGAGGCATCCTTCGAGGAGGGCGCATCGTGAGCGACGTGACCACCATGCCCATCAGCCGTGCGCTCAACGCGGGTCTGCGCGCAGCGCTCGCCGGCAGCGACCGCGTGCTGCTCATGGGCGAGGACATCGGCAAGCTCGGCGGCGTGTTCCGCGTGACCGAGGGGCTGCAGGCCGAGTTCGGCGACCGCCGCGTGCTCGACACCCCGCTGGCCGAGTCCGGCATCGTCGGCACCGCGATCGGGCTCGCCATGGCCGGGTTCCGGCCCGTGTGCGAGATCCAGTTCGACGGTTTCGTGTTCCCCGCCTTCGACCAGATCACGTCGCAGCTCGCGAAGTTCACGAACCGCCACGAGGGTGCACTGCAGATGCCCGTGGTGATCCGCATCCCGTACGGCGGCCACATCGGCGCCGTCGAGCACCACCAGGAGAGCCCCGAGGCCTACTTCGCCCACACGCCAGGGCTGCGAGTGGTCAGCCCGTCGACGGCGAACGACGCGTACTGGATGATCCAGGACGCCATCGCCTCGCCCGACCCCGTGATCTTCCTCGAGCCGAAGAGCAAGTACTGGCAGAAGGGCGAGGTCGACACGACGTCGCGCGCGCTGCCGTTGCATGCGAGTCGGATCGTGCGCCGCGGCACCGACGTCACGCTCGTCGGCCACGGCGCGATGGTGACGACGCTGCTGCAGGCGGCGGCGCTCGCCGAGAGCGAGGGCACGAGCTGCGAGGTCGTCGACGTGCGCTCGCTGTCGCCCATCGACTACGGGCCGATCCTCGACTCCGTCCGCCGCACCGGCCGCATGGTCTACGCGCAGGAGGCGCCCGGCTTCGCGAGCCTGGGCGGCGAGGTCGCGGCGACCGTCATGGAGCGCGCCTTCTACGCTCTCGAGGCTCCCGTCCTTCGGGTGTCGGGCTTCGACGTGCCGTTCCCGCCCGCCAAGCTCGAGGGCACGTACCTGCCCGACGCCGACCGCATCCTCGAAGCCGTCGACCGCTCCCTCGCCTACTGACCCCCCGCCCCCGCATCCGCCCCGCCCCCATGCCCTCCTCCGCTCCGCTCCACCCCACGAGACAGCATTCGCGCGACGAGACGGCGTGCAGCAGACGCCGTCTCGACACGATTTCGTCGTCTCGCGAACAGCGCGGCGGCCGCGGCGGAGAGCACGACGAGCGGATGCTTCGAAAGGACCGCACATGAGCACCCAGACGTTCGTCCTCCCCGATGTCGGTGAAGGCCTCACCGAGGCCGAGATCGTGTCGTGGCACGTCGCGCCCGGCGACACCGTCGCGGTCAACGACGTCCTCGTCGAGATCGAGACCGCCAAGTCGCTCGTCGAGCTGCCGTCGCCCTTCGCGGGCACGGTCGGCGACCTGCTCGTCGGAGAGGGCGAGACCGTGAACGTCGGCGCGCCGATCATCACGATCACAGCGGGAGCGGATGCCGCAGGCCCGGCCACGGTCGGACAGTCCGAGCACGGCGCCCCGGCCGATGCGCCCGCCGGCGAGGGCGAGGGCGAGGGCGCGGTCCTGGTCGGCTACGGCACGGGCGGACCCGTCCAGTCGCGCCGCCGCAAGCCTCCCGCCACCGCACAGCAGCGGGTCGAGGCATCCGTCGGCGTCGTCGCCAAGCCCCCGATCCGCAAGCTCGCGCGCGACCTCGGCGTCGACCTCACCGCGGTCGCGCCCACCGGCCCTGCCGGCGAGGTGACCCGCGACGACGTCGTGAAGCACGCGTCGCAGGCCAGCGTCTTCCGCAACATCGAGACGCCCGCGTGGGGCGACGTGCGCGAGGAGACGATTCCGGTCGCGGCATCCCGTCCGGCAACTGCCGCCCCGGCGGCACCGGCCCGCGACGCAGCCGGCCGCGAGGAGACGATCGCCGTCAAGGGCGTGCGCAAGGCGACCTCGACGGCGATGGTGCAGTCCGCCTACTCGGCGCCGCACGTCTCGGTGTGGACCGACGTCGACGCCACACGCACGATGGAGCTCGTCAAGCGGCTCAAGGCCTCGCCCGACTTCGCCGACGTGCGCGTTTCGCCGCTGCTCATCATGGCGCGCGCCGTGATCTGGGCCGCGCGACGCACACCGATGGTGAACGCGGCGTGGGTCGACGGCGAGAACGGCGCCGAGATCCGCGTGCGCCGCTACGTCAACCTCGGCATCGCGGCCGCGACACCGCGCGGGCTGCTGGTGCCGAACATCAAGGATGCGCAGGACCTCTCGATGCGCGAGCTCGCCCGAGCGCTCGAGAAGCTCACGCAGACGGCGCGAGACGGCAAGACGACGCCGGCCGATCAGCAGCACGGCACGATCACGATCACGAACATCGGCGTCTTCGGCATGGACGCGGGCACCCCGATCATCAATCCCGGCGAGTCGGGCATCGTGGCGCTGGGCACGATCCGTCAGAAGCCGTGGGTCGTCGACGGCGAGGTGCGCCCCCGCTTCGTGACGACGGTCGCCGGCTCGTTCGACCACCGCGTGGTCGACGGCGACGGCATGTCGCGCTTCATCGCCGACGTCGCGTCGATCCTCGAGGAGCCCGCCCTCCTGCTCGACTGATGTTCGACGTCTGCCGAGATGCGGTAACTAACGGTTGCGGGCTCTTCACAGTTGTCCTCCTTTGGGCTATTCACATGGCCGTCAAGCGCGGTCACCCGTCCCCCAGTGGCGCAGGCACTTGGTCTTGAGGACAGGCGCCGCGCGAGATCTCCGCGCGCCAGGAACGGCAATAGGGGTCCCTGTCCCCCTTTGTTCCTACATCGCGCCAATGCGCGCAGCGCTTAGCTTGGTGCCACTTGGGAAACGGTTGCCGACACCGTCGCCGCCACTAGCCCAAGTCCCTATGGATAGGAGATGTTATGGAGTGGAGTACACCAAATAGACGCCGAGTTCAGGTCGCTGTCGCTGCGGTAGCCGTGTGCTCACTGGTTGCGTAAGGTACCAGCGCATCCGCGAGCGCCGATGACGCGCTCGAAACGTCTGTGGCTGTCACGACGACCGCGGAGCAACCGCCTGCCGCGCCGACCTTCGAGTCGGTGGCGTTTGCCCATCCGGTTTCCCTGGAATCCGCGCTGACCGTAACTGTGGTTGATGGCGCGCCCGTTCAGGGTTACCACCTGCTCAGCGACTCAATCGTCGGTGACTTCTTCCCAACGGATGGTCTGTCAGTCGAACAGTTTCTGGATGATGTCGAGTCGAAGACCGGCACTGTCCCGGAAGTGACGCACGCGTATCTAAGGGGCGAGGATGTCGAGACAGCGGCGAATCGCACGAGCACGGCGATCCTGGGCGAGGACTTGCCCAAGTTCGACGCACCAGACGCTGATCCAGACCCTGCCTACGTGCAGCCCCGCGAGGATGTTGACCGAGCGCTGGGGGCGTCCCCGCGGTCCGCGGCCTCGACCTGGCAGCCAAACGATGTCGAGGCCATGATTGAGCCGCTGGGCTCGGACAACTTGAGCATCGTCGGGAAGTATTACTGGTGGGGCGACGCACCGTTCGCATCGCCTGTCGTGATGGCCGACCACTGGGGAATGGAGTTCCAGTTCGACTTCTACACCACCACGCGGCCGAACCTAAACCCGTACGGCGACGACTACACAGGGTTCCGCCCGTTCTGCGGCACCACGTCCACGTACTACAAGGATTGGGCGGTCGCGTCTACGCGGCCGTACACGTGGACGGCTCTCGTCATCGTCGGACCCAACCTGGTTGCCGCGCCCGCCAACTTGGGAATGTATGGCGACTTCAACGACCTCAGCGATCCTTGCAATGTGAGCACGATTGCGGTGGGGATGGCCAACCCCTGGGCGATGCCGATGGATGATTGGGGACAGAACTCGCTCGTGATCTCGTACTATCCCGAGCGGGGCAGCGATACGCAGAGTGTCGTTGGTGCAATCGTTCAACCAGTCAATCGACTCCACTGTGAGGTGAACCCGACTATGCCGCTGATGGACTGCATGGGCGTCACCCCTGGTTCCTATCCCGGGCCCGGGCCCTCATCGTCCCGTGTGGTGCTAAACAACGGGCGGGGCTGGAAGGCTCCGTCCCTGTGCTGGTACTCGGGCGGATTCGGCGCTGATCCCGCCTCCCGTTGGACATGCGGCGCAGGATTTTGACCACCGTCGCCACCCACCTCGCTCTTGTCCGAGCGGGGTGGGTGGCGCTATGGCTTGGCGTGCTTACGCAACTGTGCGTGGCAACGTTCGCGGCGTACGTGCTCTGGCAGGGGCGCTGCTTTGACGTTGAATACACGTTTACGCCGCTGCTGCTTTCCTGCGCCCCCCGCTCGGCGGCAGCGCTCGCGCTCGGATGGATCGGTACAGCGGTGGTCTGCGTCGCCCCGGTATTTGCACTCGTCGCCGGACTAGTCTCGACCACTGTCGCAAGGACTGCATCACGACCTGACCCTCTCTTGCGGTCGGTGTGGTTGTCGGCGACGGCTGCTGTGACAGGGGCGATCCCGTGGATCGTCTTTGCAACCGCGAGTGGGCCGCAGCCATGGGGTGAGGGCGGCTGGATATTCATCGCCGCTGTGGCGGCGCTCGGCTGGCTGGTTCTCAGCGCGTTCCTTCAGGCAATCGTGCTTGCACTACGCAGGGACGCTGTCGATGACGCGAGTGCCCTCCAAAATGTCTCTCCCGGGCCGCCGCGCTCTTAGAGCCGCACCGCGACCACATCGCCGAGGCCACTGAGATTCTGAGAAGAATGACGTTTTCCGTCGGTTCGTACGGGCGCAGGGGTCTCAGCGCAACGAAGACTGATGCTCGACACGGAACTCAGTCCTTTCCGATCTCGCCTCCGCACCGGAGCACATAATTTGACGATCCGCCGCCATTAACCGGTTCGGCGGTCGCGCTGAATCGCTGGACCATATGCGACAGATCCGAAGCATGTATCAGTACGCGTCACAACTGAGGACCGGTCCCGGCGTTGACATCGACCCGCAGAGCTGGTTTGAGAACGATTATCAATAGCGTTACAGTGGAGGCATGACCTCCCCCCGACGTTCGCTGATCGTGCTCGGCCTGGCCGCGGCATCCGCTCTCTCCCTGGCAGGCTGTGCAGGCGGTACAGCCGCGGGCGACGGCGGTGACGGCGGGGTAGCCGTCGTCGCGTCGACGAACGTCTACGGACAGATCGCAGAGGAGCTCGGCGGCGACCTCGTGGAGGTGACGTCGATCGTCACGAACGAGTCGCAGGATCCGCACTCCTTCGAGCCGAGCGCGCGTGACCAGCTCGCTGTGGCGAAGGCCGACGTCATCATCGAGAACGGCGGTGGCTACGACGCGTTCATCGACGCGCTGATCGAGTCCAGCGACGCCGAGGCACCCGTGGTGACGGCCGTCGAGTACTCGCACGACTGGCCCGAGAACGAGGGCCACGACGCCGAGTCGGCCGGCGAGGCGGAGGACCACGCCGACCACGAGGGTCACGATCACGAGGGCCACGACCACGTCGAGGGCTTCAATGAGCACGTCTGGTACGACCCGCACACGGTCGCGCACCTCGCGGAGGGCATCGCCGCCGAGCTCGCAGAGCTCGATCCCGACAACGCCGACGTCTTCGCCGCCAACGCCGAGGCGTTCGTCGCCGAGGTCGAGGGCCTCGAGGCCTCGCTGGCCGACATCGCGGGTGCGCACGAAGGCGCCGAGGTGTTCGTCACCGAGCCCGTGCCCGCCTACCTCATCGCGGCCGCCGGTCTCGCGAACGTCACGCCCGATGCCTTCACCGAGGCGGTGGAAGAGGGACAGGATGTCGCGCCCGCGACGCTCCTCGAGTCGATCGCCCGCTTCGAGGACGGCGATGTGAAGCTCGTCATCACCAACACGCAGACCGCCGGGGCCGAGACCGCGCAGATCGTCGGCGAGGCGGACGGTCGCGGCATCCCGAGAGTCGCGTTCTCGGAAACGCTCCCGGAGGGCCAGACTTACATCTCGTGGATGCAGGCGAACATCGAGGCGCTGAGCGGCGCGCTGGAGTCGTGAGCGACCCGGCCCCCGCCCTCGAGATCCGCGGCGCCGCACTTCGCCGCGACGACCGCGAGCTCTGGGCCGGGCTCGACCTGACCGTTCGGCCGGGCGAGCTGATCGCCGTGCTCGGACCGAGCGGATCGGGCAAGACCACGCTGCTGCGGGCGATCCTCGGACTCGAGCCGCTGAGTGCCGGGTCGATCACGGTCCTCGGCGAGCCGGTGCGCAAGCGGGGAAGCCGGCATGTCGGCTACCTGCCGCAGAGCCGGCCGCTGCCGCCCGACACCGCGCTGCGCGGGCGCGACCTCGTCACCCTCGGCGTCTCGGGCCACCGGTTCGGACTGCCCATCCCGCGCCGCGGCGACCACGCGCGGGTGGATGCCCTGATCGACGCCGTGGGCGCGCGAGACTTCGCCGACCGGCCGGTGGGCGAGCTGTCCGGCGGCGAGCAGCAGCGGCTGCGCGCGGGCCAGGCGCTCGCCGACGAGCCCGGCCTGCTGCTGTGCGACGAGCCGCTGACGAGCCTCGACCTGGCCAACCAGCAGGCGGTGATCGGCCTCATCGACCGGCATCGGCGAGAGAAGGATGCTGCGGTCCTGCTCGTCACGCATGACATCAACCCCGTCCTGGGCAAGGTCGACCGCATCCTCTACCTTGCGAACGGGCGCTTCACCCTCGGCACGCCCGACGAGGTGCTGAACTCCCGGGTGCTCACCGATCTCTACGGCGCTCCGGTGTTCGTGCTGCGTGCCGGCGACCGGCTGGTCGTCGTCGGTGCGCCCGATGCCGAGGCATCCCACCACCATCACGCCCACGACGAGGACCACGCATGAACTGGGATGACATCGCCGATGCGATGTTCGGTGGCCTGCCGGTGTACGGCGACATCCTCGTGCTTGTGTCGAACTCGGTGTGGGCGGGTGCGGTGCTGGGCCTCGTGGGCGGTCTGATCGGCGTTCTCGTGATGCAGCGCGACATGGCGTTCGCCGTGCACGGCATCAGCGAGCTGTCGTTCGCGGGTGCGGCGGCGGCGCTGCTCATCGGCGTGGACGTCGTCACCGGGTCGATCGTGGGGTCGATCCTCGCCGCGGCGATCATCGGCTGGCTCGGCGCGCGGGCGCGGGACCGCAACTCGATCATCGGCGTGCTCATGCCGTTCGGGCTGGGTCTCGGCATCCTGTTCCTGTCTCTGTACGACGGCCGCAGCGCCAACCGGTTCAGCCTGCTCACCGGCCAGATCGTCTCGGTGCAGTCGGGACAGCTCGGCTGGCTCATCGTGATCAGCGCGGTCGCCCTGCTGGGCCTGCTGCTCATCTGGCGACCGCTGCGGTTCGACTCGCTCGACCCGCAGTCCGCCGCGGCGCGTGGTGTGCCGACGACCGCGGTGTCGCTGGCCTTCATGGTGCTGCTGGGGCTGATCGTCGCCGTCGCCGTGCACATCATCGGCGCTCTGCTCGTGATGGCGCTGCTGGTCACCCCGGCGGCCGCCGCGATGCGCGTCGCGACCGGCCCGGTGTCGGTGCCCGTGCTCGCGGCGCTGTTCGGGTTCGTGTCGGCCGTGGGCGGCATCCTGCTCGCGATCATGGGCACCCTGCCGGTGAGCCCGTACATCACGACGATCTCGTTCGTGATCTACCTGGTGTGCCGCGGCATCGGCGCGCGGCGCGGCCGGGTCGTCCGCTCCGCGGCCTGAATCGACGCCGACTGACCCGGCCGCTCAGCGCCGACTCCCCTTCGCTCGCCTGTCACGAAGCGCCGTGCGGGGCGGCACGTTGCGACAGGTGAGCGGCAGGCCAGGGGTCAGCAGCGGGGCCCGGGTGAGCAGGGGGCTCACTTGTCACGAAGCGCCGTGCGGGGCGGCACATTGCGACAGGTGAGCAGCAGGGGCGCACGCGACCCGGGGGCGGGCGGGTCCGGCCGGCGCTCAGGGGGCCGCCGGTAGACTTGCCCCTATGGTCCAGCGCAACACGTGGCAGCGCGAACGCGTGCGCGAAGCGCTTGCCGACGCCCGCGGATTCGTCAGCGCGCAGTCGCTTCACGCGACCCTGCGCGGCGAGAACACCGGCATCGGACTGGCCACCGTCTACCGGGCGCTCGCCGGCCTCGCGGCCCAGGGCGACGCCGACTCCCTGCAGAGTCCCGAGGGCGAGGCGCTCTACCGCGCCTGCACCAGCACCGGGCACCACCACCACCTGATCTGCCGCAGCTGCGGACTCACCGTCGAGATCGAGGCGACGGATGTCGAGCAGTGGGCCAAGCGGACCGCCGAGCGCAACGGCTTCCGCGACGCCGAGCACATCGTCGACATCTTCGGGCTGTGCGCCACCTGCGCGAAGGCCCGGGACGAGAAGCGTGACGCGGACTGACGTTCGGCCCGCGGCACCGACGCGCACGGCCCGCACCCTCGTCGCGCTCGCGATCGGCGCGGCGGTCGTCGGGGTGCTGTTCCTCCTCGACTGGCTCGTGCCGACGCTGTTCCCGGCATCCCTCCCCACGCGCGCGCAGGACGGCCTGACCCTCGCGATCAGCGTCCTGATCGAGTCGCTGCCGTTCGTGATGCTCGGGGTGATCCTGTCGATCGCGGTGCAGGTGTGGGTGCCGCCGGGAGTGCTCGAGAGATGGATGCCGCGCCGCGCGTGGGCCCGTCGGGCCGTGCTCTCGCTGCTCGGCATGATCGTACCGGTGTGCGAGTGCGGCAACGTGCCGTTCGCGCGCGGCCTGCTCATGCGCGGCTTCAGCGTGCCGGAGACGATGACGTTCCTCATCGCAGCTCCGATCGTGAACCCGATCGTCATCATCACCACGCACCAGGCGTTCGGCTTCAGCGACGGCATCCTCATCGCCCGCCTCGTCGGCGGCTACCTCATCGCGAACCTGATCGGCTGGCTCTACAGCCGCCACCCGTCGCCGGACGCACTGCTCACCGACCGGTTCCGCGACACCTGCGAGCTCGTGACGCACGAGCCCGGCGGCAAGGGCCGCCGCAGCATCGCTCAGTTCGTCGTCGAGCTGCGGGCGGTCATGCCCGCGCTCATCATCGGCTCCGCGCTGGCCGGCGCGGTGCAGGTGCTCATCCCGCGCGAGACCCTGCTCGCGATCGGCTCGAACCCGGCCCTCTCGATCGTGGCCATGATCGCCCTCGCGATGGTCGTCTCGATCTGCTCGAACGTCGACGCGTTCTTCGCCCTGTCGTTCGCCTCGACCTTCACACCCGGCTCGATCGTGGCGTTCCTGCTCGTCGGGCCGCTCGTCGATGTCAAGATGCTCGCGCTCATGCGCACGACGTTCACGACCCGCACGCTCGCCGGCATGGTCGTCATCGTCGTGCTGTCGGCCTTCGCCATCGGGACGGCGGTGAACCTCCTTGCGTAAGGCGGAGTGGATCGGCACGCGGTGGCTCGGCGTCGGCCTCGCCGCGGTTCTCGCCGTCGTCACGCTCGGGCTCGCCGTGACCGGCCGGCTCAGCCTGTACATCAACCCCGACTCCACCTGGTTCGCAGTCTCGATGGCCGTGGTCGCGCTCGTCGGCGCGATCGCGTCGTTCGCCCTGCCGCTCGGCGCCGAGGCCGATCACGGCCACGACCACGGCGACACCGTCCCCGCCCCTCAGCTCGTTGTCCACGGACGCAGGATCGGGGTGGGCGCGGGCCCGGCATCTGTGGACAACGAACGGACGGGGAGCGACGTCCATCCCCACCGGCACGCGCACGGGCGGCACCCGCTCGGCATCGCGGCGACGGTCGCGGGCGGGCTCGCGGCATCCGGGATCGCGGTCCTCACCCTCGTGCTGCCGCCCGCGTCGCTCTCCGCCGAGCTCGCGATGTCGCGCGACGTCGGCGCGACCCCGCTGTTCGCGGGAGCGGATGCCGTCACCCTCGCTGCGACCGGAGACACGTCGTCGTTCGGGGTCGGCGAGTGGGCCACGGTCTTCGCGACGGCGACCGATCCCGAGGCCTTCGACGGCGACCCGATCGAGTTGACCGGATTCGTCACCCCCGGCGAGGGCGGTGCCTTCGACCTCACGCGCCTGGTCATCACGCACTGCGTGATCGACGCGCAGCCCGCGAGCGTGGCCGTCGCCGGCGAGGGGAACCCGGGAACGGGGCAGTGGGTGACGGTGACCGGCACCGTGCGCGCCACCTCCGACGGGCGCCTCGAGATCGACGCCGCCTCGGTGGAGGAGATCGACGAGCCCGAGGACCCGTATGAGTACTGAGCCGTCGACGCGCCGCTCCCACGGCCGGCGTCGGCGCGGTCGCGCGTTCGCCGGCGCCTTTGCGATCGTCGTCGGCGTGCTGGCGGTGTTCGGGCTGGCCGGTGCCGCGGCGACCGTCGCGCAGGGGCCACGGGTGACGCAGGTGCAGGTCGATCCGGCTGCGGCGGCCGCGGCATCCGGCGGTCGTCTCATCATCACCACCACGCAGTCGCTCGCCGAAGTGGACCCGTCGCAGGTCACCGTCACGCCCGCGACGCCGTTCGCGGTCGACACCGCCGGGCGCAGCGTGGGCATCCGCTTCGCGCTCCCGCTGTGGGACGACACCGAGTACACCGTGGAGATCGCCGACGTGACGTCGCTGGGCGGCGGTCCGACGGCGGGGATCACCGAGACCTTCCGCACGCCGGCGGCCCAGGTCGAGCTGCTCCAGCGCGGCGCCGACGGCGACACGATCTTCCGCACCGACCTGTCGGGCGAGAACGCCGAGCCGGTCTTCACGCACCCGCACATCGAGGACTTCCGGGCGACGTGGGCCCACCTCGTGGTGTCGGTGCGCACCGAGGACGACCGTGCCGGGCTCGTCATGACCGACCTCGACGGCGCGAACGCGCGCGAGCTCACCCTCCCCGGCGACGGGTTCGTGTCGAATCTGCAGAGCGCTGACCGCGGCGACACGGTCGGGTACACCTTCTCGGATGCGGTGCTCACGGCCGACAGCGGACGCGAGAGCCTGCTCTACACGATGTCGCTGCGCGACCCGGGCGCCGAGCCGGTCGAGATCGCCGTCGAGGGCGCCGATCCGCGCATCGCCGAGTGGCGCTTCGTTCCCGACACCGACAGCATCCTGCTGCTGTCGTTCGACGGGTCGCTGCTGCTCACCGGGTCGGAGGGCGAGGGAGCCACGACGCTCGGCACGGCGATGACCATCGAGGGCATCGCGCGCGGTTCGACCGAGGCGATCGTCGAGCGTCCGGATGCGATGGTGTCCATCGACCTGACGGATGCGACCGAGGCCCCGCTCGTGGCAGCGACGGAAGATCCCGGTCCGGTCAGCACCGTGACGCCCCTCCCCGACGGATCGACGATCCGCACCGCGGCGGTGCTCGAGCCCGACGGCGCCCCCACCGGGAGGACGTCGGTCTCGCTCGTCTCGCCCGACGGCAGCACGCGTCTGCTGAGCGAGGTCGCCGACACGGATGCCGTGCTGCAGGTGTGCGTGTCTCCGAGCGCCCGCTACGCCGCTGTGCTGGTGGCGCCGGATGCCGTGGCCAACTCCTACGACACGTATCAGCTGCCCCTTCCGGAGCGCACCGAGACCCGGATCCTGGAGCTCGCGGACGGCAACCAGGTCGTCGCGCTCGCGGGATCGTCGATCTCGTGGTGTCAGGTGCCGCCCGCCTGACCGACGTGGTCTTCCGTGTGCTCGCCGTCCGCCTTCGCCGGCACCGGGATCGTGGCGGGAAGTCCTCGCGCCAGGACGATGGCGATGAGCGTCAGTGCGAATACCAGGAAGAGCGCCTGACGCAGCGACTCGACCTGGGCGTCGGCATACACGCCGGCCACTTCGTTCGCAACCTGTGCTGTGCCCCCTGCGTCGAGCACCAGCTGCTCCGCCTGCTGCTGCGAGATGATCGGCGCTCCGCTCGCCGTGGCCTCGGCCACCTGCCGCTTGACGTCGTCGGGCAGCGAATCGCTCCCCTGCACCGCCGCCCCGAACCCGGAGGTGAGCAGCAGGATGAACACCGAGCCGACGATCGCGGTGCCGAACGACGAGCCGAGGTTCTGGAAGGTGCCCTGCAGTCCGCCGACCTCCGATGTGTCGTCCTTCGGCACCGCCGAAATGTTGACATTGCCCAGCTGCGACGCGAGGAGGCCGAAACCCGCGCCCACCACGAGCATGCCGGTGGCGAAGAGCCAGTCGTTCAGCTCCGGCTGGACGGCGACGAACACCAGCAGCAGGCCGATCCCCAGCGTGAACTGTCCGATCCGGGCGATGTTGCGGGCCGAGCGCATGGTGGACAGGCGGGAGCCGGCGATCGAGAACAGGATCAGTCCCACCGACAAGGGCAGGATCTTCAGCCCGGTCTGCAGGGCGTCGTAGCCCAGGATCGTCTGCAGGTACACGGGCACGACGAAGAAGAGGGCCGCGATGGCGAAGTACTGCGCGAGGAACATCGTGAGGCCGCTGCGGAGCGCAGGAATGCGGAGCATGCTGACCTTCAGGAGCGGCACGCGACCGGTCGCCTCGAGATGCTGCTGGCGGCGGACGAACCACCACAGCACGAGGATCGCGACGAGGATCAGATACGCGACGGGTGAGACGCCGAACGGGGCGATGGTGGCGCCGCCGAGCTCGGGCGGGTCGAGAGGGACGAGCCATCCCCAGGTCTTGCTCTGCAGCATTGCGAAGACGAGGATCGCGAGCCCGGCGGCCGAAAGCACAACGCTCAGGAGGTCGATGCGCAGCGCCTTGTCGCCGGGGATGTCCTTGATGCGCCCGGAGAAGACCAGGACGAGCGCCATGATGACCGCTTCGCCGACGAAGACGTAGCGCCAGGACGCGTACGTGGTCATGAGCCCGCCGATGAGGGGCCCGGCGGCAGCGGCGAATCCTGTGATCGCTCCGAGCGCCGAGAACGCGATGACGCGATCGCGCCCGGTGTAGTTGATGGCAGCGAGGGCGGCGATCGCCGGGATCACCAGGACGGCGCCGAGGCCTTCGACAAGCGACCAGCCCAGGAGCAGAACTGCGAGGTTCGGGGACAGCGCCGTCGTCAGCGACCCGACGCCGTAGACGACGGATCCGATTCGGAAGGCGCGACTCCGCCCCCACTTGTCCCCCAGCTTCCCTCCCGTGAGCATGAAGGCCGCCATGGTGAGCGCGTAGAAGGTGATGGCGGCCTGCATCCCGCCGATGTCGGTGCCGAGATCGGCGGCCACGGTGGAAATGGAGACATTCATGACGGTGCTGTCGAGCACCATCACGAACTGCGAGACACCGAGGATGAGCAGCACGAACCAGCGTTTCATGGGCGCAGACTAACGACTCGTCGGCCGAGAAGAATCGTCCCGCTGGGGTGAAGTCCGTTGCGTATACTCCCGGCATGCCCGGACCCGCGCTCCGCCCCGCCCGGCGCGGCGATCTCCTCGGGCTCCCGGCGGAGGTCGCTCCGTCCCTGCTCGGTGCCCACCTGACCACGACGGTGGCCGGCGCGACGGTCACCGTGCGTCTCACCGAGGTCGAGGCGTACCACGGCCGCGGCACCGGACCCGTCCCCGATCCGGGGTCGCACGCCCGCATGGGACCGACGGCCCGCAACGCCACGATGTGGGGGGAGCCCGGGCACCTCTACGTGTACCTCAGCCACGGCATCCACTCGTGCGTGAACGTCGTGTGCGGACCCGACGGGGTCGCCGGCGGCGTGCTGCTGCGCGGCGCCGAGGTGATCGAGGGCATCGAGACCGCATTCGGCCGTCGTCCCGCAGCGCGCACGCCCCGCGACCTCGCGCGCGGCCCGGGCAGGCTCGGCGATGCGGTCGGGCTGCGGCATCCGCTCCACGACGGAATCGACGCGATCACCGGCGCCCCTCATCACGGAGCGACCGTGCGGCTCGCGCTCGCCGCCGAGCCGGTCGCGGGGTTCGCGTCGGGACCGCGGGTGGGCGTCGCCGGTGTGGCCGGCACCGCGGCCTTCCCCTGGCGCTTCTGGATCCCCGGCGAGCCGACGGTCTCGCCGTTCCGATGGGGCCGCGGCGCCGCCGAGCTCTGACTCGACGCGCGGTCAGTCGGTCAGCACCACGCGCTCGACCGCGCGGACGAGCCACGCGTGGTACGCCTCTTCGCTCCAGCCCGCCTCGGCGACCAGCTGGGTGTAGCTCTCAGGCGAGATGACGAACGACAGCGCGTCGGCGAGCTCCCCGTCGGAGCGGGCGCTGCTGCACACACCCCGACCCCGGAACATCGCGACCGCGCCGAGCATGTCGGAGCGCCGGTTGGCCTGCAGCTCGCGCAGCCGCTGCGCGACGTCGTCGTCGCCGGCCGCGGCCTCGAGCAGCCGGGGCCACAGGCGTGCGACGCGGGCGTTGGCGCTCGCGACGAACTCGACCAGGAAGGGCAGCAGCTCGCTCGGGTCCAGCTCCTCCGCCATCTCGCCGAGTTCGCGCGTGTGCAGCGGCCCCTCGCCCTCGCTGCCGGCGAACGCGTGATCGAAACCGGCCAGCAGCAGCGCTGCCTTCGGCCCGTTCTGCTTCACCGTCTCGAGCGAGACGCCGGCCTCGTTCGCGATCCGGCCGAGGGATGCGCCGGAGTAGCCGGCTTCGCCGAACACGCGGATCGCCGCGTCGAGGATGCGGGCGCGGGTCTGCGCAGCCTGAGCTTCGCGCAGGGGCGACACGTAGGGGGTCATTGACTTTCCTGACAGGGTAGTGAATACTCCACGAGTACTTTCACAACCCTACCAGTTGGAGAACGCATGCTGTCTCTCGTCATCTGCAGCACCCCGGTGCATGGTCATGTCACCCCGCTGCTCGCTGTCGCCCGCACGCTCGTGGCGGCCGGTCATGATGTGCGATTCCTCACGGGCGGGCGCTACCGCGAGGCGGTCGAGGCCACCGGCGCGCGCTGGTTCCCGCTTCCGTCCGACGCCGACTACGACGATCGGGACATGGATGCCGCGTTCCCCAGCCGCGTCGGGCTCCGAGGCGTCGCCGGCCCCCGCTGGGACCTGCAGCACATCTTCCTCGAGCCGGCGCCGAGCCAGCTGCGCGCGCTCGATGAGCTGCTGGCGGCGGAGCCGGCCGACGCCGTGCTCAGCGAGAGCATGTTCCTCGGCGCGATGCTGATGCTCGCGCGCCCGGCGCATCAGCGACCGCTCGTGGTCAACCTCGGCATCGTGCCGCTGGGCCTGCGCAGCCGCGACACCGCGCCGTTCGCCCTCGGCATCCCGCCGCTTGCCGGGCCCCTCGGCCGCATCCGCAACCGATTCCTCACCTGGACGACGGATCGCTTCGTGTTCGCCGAGCTGCAGCGCAACGCCGAGCGCATGGTGCGAGACCTCGTCGGCGTCGAGCTGAGCGTGCCGGTGATGGACTATCCGTCCACGGCCGACGCCGTGGTGCAGTTCACCGTGCCCGAATTCGAGTACCCACGGGGCGATCTCACGACGCCTGTGCACTTCGTCGGCCCCGTCTCGCTCGCCGACGCGTCGACCGTCGAGGTGCCGGAGTGGTGGGACGACCTGAGCGACGGGCGGCCGGTTATCCATGTGACCCAGGGGACGGTCGCCAACGGCGACCTCTCCGGGCTCGTCCTGCCCACGTTCGAGGCGCTCGCCGACCGCGATGTCCTGGTCGTCGCCACGACGGGTGGACGCGACGTTCCCGCGCTCGCGCTTCCGGACAATGCCCGCATCGCCCCGTATCTGCCCTACGACCGTCTGTTCCCGCTCCTGAGCGCGCTCGTCACCAACGGCGGCTACGGCGGGGTCCAGTACGCACTCGCGCACGGCGTGCCGATCGTCGCGGCGGGCGACAGCGAAGACAAGTCCGAGGTCTCGGCGCGGGTCGCCTGGAGCGGTGCGGGGCTGCGGCTGCGGCCGCGCGACGGCCGCGTCGCGCCCGCTCAGGTCGGCAGCGCTGTGCAGACGCTGCTGCGCGACCCGTCGTACCGGAGCAGCGCCGAGCGCATCGGCGCCGCGATCCGGAGATCTCCTGGTCCCGCAGGTATCACCGCCGTGCTGGACGCACTCCTTGCCGCCGGAGCCCGACGCTGAGCGGTCGACCGCGCCTTCCGCGCGACGCCGGCCGCTCCGCGCGACGCCGGGCACGGAACGAAGACACCCAAGACGAAAGAGCAATCACAGTGACGATCGACACCTCCCTCCCCGCCCCCGGCCAGGCGTCCGCCGCCGGCGCGGCATCCGCGGCCCACGAGCCCGTGCTGCCGGGTGAACACTTCGAGCGACTCCGTGCGGAGCTCTCGGGCGACCTGGTCCTTCCGGGCGAGGACGGCTGGGACTCGGCCCGCGCCGCCTGGCAGCTGCTGGTCGACCAGCACCCGGCCGCCGTCGTCGTCGCCGCGGACGTGCACGACGTCGCGACGACGGTGGCCTGCGCGCGTCGGCTCGGACTGCACGTCGCCCCGCAGAGCACCGGTCACGCGGCTGGAGCGCTCGGTCCGCTCACCGACACGATCCTCCTGCGCACCGCGCGGCTCGACGGCATCGCGATCGACGCCGAAGCCCGCACCGCGCGGGTCGGCGCCGGCGTCACCGCAGCGGCGCTGGCCGCGGCCGTGGCCGAGCACGGATGCGCCGCGGTCTCGGGCATGGCGCCCTCCGTGGGCGTCGTCGGGTCGACGCTCGGCGGCGGGCTCGGCTGGCTCGCACGATCGCACGGCCTCGGGGTCAACAGCATCCTCTCGATCGATGCGGTCGACGCGCAGGGGCACGTCATCCGCGTCGACGCCGAGCACCACGCGGACCTCTTCTGGGCGGTGCGCGGTGGCATCGCTCCCGTGATCGTCACCGCCATCGAGCTTCAGCTGCACGAGATCGGCGAGCTGCACGCGGGCGCGCTGATGTGGCCGCTCGAGCGTGCGGCCGACGTCGCGCACGCCTGGCGCGAGTGGATCGAAGAGCTGCCCGAGGCGGTCACCTCGCTCGCCCGCGTGCTGCGGTACCCCCCGATCCCCGAGATTCCCGACTTCCTGCGCGCTCGCTCCTTCGTGGCCGTCGAAGCGGCGATTCAGGCGGATGCCGCGACCGCCGCGTCTCTGCTGCAGCCCCTGCGTGACCTTCGCCCCGAGCTCGACTCGGTGCGCCCGATGTCTCCGGCGGAGCTGAGCACAGTGCACGGCGACCCGGCCCACCCCGCTCCGGGGTTTGGCGAGGCCGTCGTGCTGACCGACATCACCGCGGCGTCGATGGACGCCCTGATCGACGTCGCGCTCGAGCCTTCGTCGCAGTCGCTCCTGTCGATCGAACTGCGTCACCTCGGCGGCAGGACGGCGCCGGGCGGGACGGCCGGCGGTGTCGTCTCGGCGATCGACGGTGCCGGCCTCGTGTTCGCGGTCGGCCTGGTGCCCTTTCCCGGCGCGCTCGCCGCGGTGAAGGATGCGGCCACCGCCGTCGCCGACCGGATGCAGCCTTTCGCGTCGTCTGCCGTCGTGAAGAACTTCGCCGAACGGCCCACGGCGGCGGCGACTCTGTACGGGATCGACGCCGAGCGGCTGCGCCGCGTCGCCTGCGCGTGGGACCCCGAGGGCGTCATCCGCGTCGGCCATCCGCTCGATGGACCCCTGGCCGCCCCAGTCAAGCGCGACACGCCGCCCGTGCTAGACTGACTCTTTGTCTGCGCGCACTCCAGCACGCAGTTCGTATCCCACACCTCCTCCGGGCCGGAATCGGTCCGGTGAGTCATGGGGTGCAGACAAGGGATCTTGGGTGGGGCCGTCCGGCTCCACGGTACTAAGGAGACATCACTATGGCAGCAGTGTGCCAGGTGACTGGAGCAGTTCCCGGCTTCGGTCACAACATCTCGCACTCGCACCGCCGGACGAAGCGCCGCTTCGACCCGAACGTGCAGAAGAAGACCTACTTCGTTCCGTCGCTGGGTCGCAACATCAAGCTCAACGTTTCGGCCAAGGGCATCAAGGTCATCGACGCCCGCGGCATCGAGGCGGTCGTGCGTGACCTGCAGGCGAAGGGTGTGAAGCTCTAATGGCCAAGAAGGCACAGGACGTCCGTCCGATCATCAAGCTGCGTTCGACGGCCGGCACGGGGTACACCTACGTGACGCGCAAGAACCGCCGCAACAACCCCGACCGCATCGTGCTCAAGAAGTACGACCCGGTCGTCCGCAAGCACGTCGAATTCCGAGAGGAGCGCTGACCTATGGCCAAGAAGAGCAAGATCGCGCGCAACGAGCAGCGCAAGGTGGTCGTCGACCGCTACGCGGCGAAGCGCGCCGAACTGAAGAAGGCGCTCGTCTCGCCCGACTCGACCGACGAGCAGCGCGAGGCCGCTCGCGTGGGCCTGCAGAAGCTGCCCCGCAACGCGTCGCCCGCTCGCGTCCGCTCGCGCGACGTCATCGACGGCCGCCCCCGCGGTGTCCTCACGAAGTTCGGCATCTCGCGTGTCCGCTTCCGTGACATGGCGCACCGTGGCGAGCTGCCCGGCGTGACCAAGTCGAGCTGGTAAGCACCACGGCTTCACCGGAAGGCCCGGAGTTCCTCGGAACTCCGGGCCTTCCGCTTTGTCAAGCGAGTGCATCCGCCCGCCGGGTCCCGCCAGGATGGTTCCATGCCGCTGGACCCGTTCTTCGCCGAGCGCCTGCGCGTGCATCGCAAGTACATGTTCGACCAGGCGCTCAGTTCCGCGCGCGCCCGCATGACCGCGCTGTGGCCGTTCAGCCGCGGCACTATGCTCCCGGCGGCCGCGAAGCCCACCGGCGCGGCCGCGAAGCCCGCCGGAGCGGTCGCGCCCGAGAAGTCCGCGCCCGAGAAGTCCGCTGCGCTCGGTCCTCGCGCGAAGGCCCGCGCCCGGCATCGCCGCGCGGCGCTCGCGTGGGATCGCACCGAGCTGAGCACGGTCGGCTCGCCGGGCCCCGAGGTGCGCATCACCGAGCACCAGGTCGACGTGCCGGGGCATCCGTCCGTCCGCGTGCGGATCTATCACCCGCCCGTCGTCGGCGACGCACCGGTGCCTGCCGTCCTGGCGTTCTTCGGGGGAGCATTCCGCATCGGCGGCATCGACTATCCGACGACGGATGCCGCGTACCGCCGCCGCTGCGTCGACGCCCACGTCGCGATCGCCGCGGTCGACTACGCGCTCGCGCCCGAGCACCGGTATCCGGTGCAGATCGAGCAGGCCGCGGCGGCTCTGGACTGGCTGATCGCCTCAGCGGGCGGGCTCGGCGTCGACCCGAGCCGGATCGGCGTGATGGGCATCTCCGCCGGCGGCAGCCTCGCCGCGGCGCTGACGATCGTCAACCGGGATCGCGCGAACCACCCGCTGGTCGTTCAGGTCCTCGAGGTGCCGGTCGTCGACCTGACCGGCGCCCACCTCGATCTCGGCGCGATGCGCGCACTCGGCATCCCGCGATTCCTGACGGTGAGGGAGTTGCGATCGGTCGCGCGCACCTACCTCGCGCGACCGCAGGACGCCCGGGAGCCCTACGCGTCGCCGCTCCGCGCCCCATCGCACGCCGGGCTGCCGCCCGCCGTGATCCTCACCGCCGAGTACGACCCGCTGCGCGGAGACGGCGAGGCCTACGGGGCCGCATTGCGCGCGGCCGGCGTCGACGCCAGCGTGGTGCGGTACATGGGCGTGACGCACGACACCCCGATCTTCACCGGTGTGCTCCCCGCCGCCCGCCGGTGGCATGACGATGTCGTCGCGGCGCTGCGCCGGCTTCACGCGTGACCGCACGCGTACGCCTGCCGGCGTCCTCGTCCGTGCACGACGAAGGCCCGGGGCTCTGTCGCCCCGGGCCTCGTGCGTCCCACCGCGGACACCGGCCGAGAGACCACTCGACCGCCGAGACACCACGCATGACCTGGTGTCTCGACGACGGAGTGGTTTCCCGCCGCGCCGGGCGGCGGCATCCGATCAGCTGACCGGCTCGTTCTCGCGCACCTGGTGGGTCGTCGCCCACTCCAGCGCGTAGTCGGCGATCTCCTCCCAACCGTCCTGGCTCACCAGGCGGTGGGTGCGACCCGGGTACGTCTTGTAGTCGACGATCGCGGGGCTGCCCGTCGCGCGGTACTTCTTCACGATCGCTTCGCCGATCGCCGGCGGCACGACGTGGTCGATCTCGCCGGTGATCACGAGGAGCGGCGCACGGTCGGCACGGCCGTAGTCGACGTGCGTGACCCCGCCCTTCTCATTGAGCACCGAGAGCACGCCTTCGAAGAAGACGCGGTTGTAAGAGTTGACGGCGTACTCCGCCCACAGACGGTCGGACTCCTCGCGGGGCAGGTCGTTGCCGAACGTGAATTGGAAGTGCCGCTTCGACAGCGGCTTGGCGCCGTTGCGGTCGAACGGGTTGGAGAGGATCGGCGTTCCGGTCCACAGTGTCGACAGCGGGAGAGCGGTGACGCCGGCAGTCTGGCCGGGTGCGACGCCGACGTAGGCGACGCCGAGGCCGCGGTCGGCCAGCATCTGGGTGAGCACGCCGCCGAACGAGTGGCCGATGATGATCGGCTTCTGGGGCAGGGCGCGGATGATGCGCTCGTAGTTGTCGGCGATCTGCTTCAGGCCGATCCCCTTCAGGGCAGCAGGGTTGGTGCGGATGTCGTCGACCGACCGGTCGTCGATGCCGGGCCAGCCGGGGACGATGACCTGGTGGCCGGCGGCGCGGAAGCGCTCCGCCCAGGTGTCCCAGCTCTTCGGGGTCATCCAGAGTCCGTGGATGAGGACGATGGGGGTCTTGGTCGTGGTGTTCATTTTCCTTCTCCTGTTGGTGTCCAGCTGCGGTGGGCTGCTGATGTGTACCGATGGTAGACCGAACGTTCTATCTATACAAGACTATTCCCCGAGAATCTCGAAAATGTTCGGAAGTGGCACGATGGAGCCGGAGGATCACCCATGAGCACCCCCTACGCGCCCGCCGCGAGCACGCGCCCCTCCCCTGCCCGGAAGCGGCTGCTCGATGCTGCGACCGACCTCTTCTACAGCGAGGGCATCCACTCGGTCGGCGTCGATCGCATCATCGAGGCGGCCGGCGTCACGCGGGCGACGATGTACAAGCAGTTCGACGGCAAAGAGGGGCTCGTCCTCGCCTACCTCCGGGGCGAGGACGAACGCCTGCGCGCCCTGTTCACCGAGGCAGGCGCGGCGTCGTCCGACCCGGAGGTGCTGCTCGATCTGGTGATCGCGGGCATAGAACAGGACATCCGGGAGCGCCACACGCGCGGCTGCCCGTTCATCAATGCGGCGGCCGAGTACCCCGACGCGGGGCCGGTGCGATCGCTGATCGACGACCACCGCGACTGGTTCCGCGCGACCCTCGAGCAGGTGGCCTCCGCCGCAGGGCTCTCCGACCCCGCCGATGCGGCCGCATCGCTCGTGCTCCTGCGCGACGCCGCGCTCGTCGGCGGGTACCTCGACGGCCAGGATCGGGTCGCTCCCGCCTTCGCCCGAACGGCCCGCGGAGTCATCGACTCGCACCGCCGCTGACCGCGGCGGAGACCCCTCGAACGACCCCGAAACCCTCGTCACACCGGCCACAGGGGTCACTTTCACCCCCGACACGCCGCCTGTAACGTCCGAAAACCCCGGAAATACGCGGATCTGCGCGCGAAGTCGGGTACATTCAAGGCGGTCGATCCGACCAGCCGGGGGGCGCATGCCGTCCGGTCCGAGCAATGAAAAGGCGGCGATTCCGCCGCCTTGGAGGACAATCCCCATGGCCGACAAGTCCATCACCAAGACCGAACTCGTCGCGAGCATCGCCAGCGCGACCGGGCAGAGCCAGTCCGCCGTGTCGGGCGTGCTCGACTCCCTCTTCTCGACGGTCTCCGAGGCCGTCGCCAAGGGCAGCAAGGTCTCGATCCCGGGCTGGATCTCGTTCGAGCGCGTCGAGACGTCCGCCCGCACCGGCCGCAACCCGCAGACGGGTGAGGAGATCAAGATCCCCGCCGGCCAGCGCGTCAAGGTCACCGCGGGCTCGAAGCTGAAGGCCGCCGTCAAGTGACGCGTGGTCGGATCAATGCTGCGAAGCAGCGTTGATGCGACCCGGGTCAGGTTGAGTAGGCCGCGAAGCGACCGTATCGAAACCGGCTGACGACCACACAAGAAGGGGGATGCCGCGGCATCCCCCTTCTGCATTCCCGGCAGCGGCGATAGGCGCGCGATTCCGCGCCTAGGCTGGAGGGGTGAGTCCCCGCGCCCTGCGGGCCGCAGGGCCCGTGATCCTCGCCGTCAGCGCGCTCGTCGTGCTGATCTGGGCGCTGGCGTTCGGCGGCGGCGCCGCTCCGCTCGCGATCGGCGACCCCGGCCCGGTCGCCCGCTGGGGACTCCCCACCGTCAAGCTCGTCGTCAACCTCTCCGCCGCCGGCATGGTCGGAGCGCTTGTGACGGCGCTCTACGCGCTGCGCGCGGGGGAGCGCGAGTTCGACGTCGCGCTGGATGTGGCATCCATCTCCGCGGCGATCTTCACCGTCTCGGCGGCCGCGACCGGGTTCCTCACCTTCGTCGACGCCTTCAACCCCGCGATCGACGCCGGCCCGGAGTTCGGAGCGCAGCTCGGCCGCTTCGTCGTCGAGACCGAGGTCGGCCGTACATGGCTGATCACCACGGTCGCCGGTGCGGCGCTCACCGTGCTCACGTTCGCGGTGCGCTCATGGACGGCCACCCTCTTCGTCGCGATCCTCGCGGCCGCCTCGCTCGTGCCGATGGGCACCCAGGGCCACTCGGGAGAAGAGGCGTTCCACCACGAGGCGATGACCGCGCTCATCCTGCACATCATCGCCGCGGCCGTCTGGCTCGGCGGCCTGATCCTGCTCGTGGTGGTGCGCCCCCTGCTCGATCGCGACCGCCTCGCGACCGTCGTCGCGCGGTACTCGAGCATCGCGATCGCCGCGTTCGTCGTGGTCGCCGTGTCGGGCACCGTGCGCGCGGCGATCGGGCTGCAGACCTGGGACGCCCTGCTGTCGCCCTACGGCGCGATCCTGTGCGTCAAGATCGTGGCGCTCATCGCGCTCGGCGCGTTCGGGGCGTGGTACCGCACTCGGCTGATCGGAAAGCTGCGGGGGGATGCCGCATCCCGCGCCTTCTGGACCCTGATCGTGTTCGAACTCGTGCTCATGGGCGCGGCCTCAGGAGCCGCTGCGGCACTCGCCCGCACCCCTCCGCCCGGGTCATCCGTGCTGCCGGGGCCGCCGACGCCCGCCGAAGTGCTGACGGGCGCCCCGCTGCCGCCCGAGCTCACACCGCTGGGCTGGCTCACGTCGTGGAACATCGATCTGCTGTGGGCCGTCGCGGCCGGTTTCGGCGTCTTCTTCTACGCGATGGGTGTCTGGCGCCTGCGGCGCCGCGGCGATGCCTGGCCGATCTACCGCACCGTGCTGTGGATGACCGGACTCGCTCTGCTGGTGTGGGTGACCGGCGGCGCCATCAACGTCTACCAGGACTACCTCTTCAGCGTGCACATGGTCGGCCACATGCTGCTCACCATGGCAGTGCCGCTCCTGCTGGTCGCGGGCGCTCCGGTGACCCTCGCGGCGCGTGCCATCCGCAAGCGCGAGGACGGCACGCGCGGCGGGCGCGAGTGGATCCTCTGGGCCGTGCACTCGCCGGTGGCCCGGGTGCTGACGAACCCGTTCGTCGCGGCCGGGCTGTTCATCGGGTCGCTGTGGGTCTTCTACTACACCGACCTGTTCCGGTGGTCGCTGTACGACCACCTCGGCCACGAGTGGATGGTCGCCCACTTCCTCATCACCGGCTACCTCTTCGTGCTGACGCTCATCGGCATCGATCCGGTCCCGTACCGGCTGCCGTACCCCGGCCGGCTGCTGCTGCTCATCGGCGTCATGGCGATGCACGCGTTCTTCGGCATCGCGATCATGATGCAGGAAGGGCTCATGATCGCCGAGTGGTTCGGCTCGATGGGGCGCACGTGGGGGGCGACGCCGCTCGAAGACCAGTACGTCGGCGGCGGTGTTGCGTGGTCGATCGGTGAGATCCCGACGCTCATCCTGGCGATCATCGTCGCGATCCAGTGGAGCAGGAGCGACGCCCGCGACCAGAAGCGCCGCGACCGGCACGCCGACCGCACGGGCGACGCCGAGCTCGAGGAGTACAACGCACGACTCGCTGAGCTCGCGGCACGCGACGCCCGGCAGCCCCGCTGACGCCCCTACCGCGTGTCGGGTCCGGTCACCACGATCGATGCCCGCCCGTCGGGCTGGACGGTGATCTCACCCTCGACGATGAACGGCACGTCCTCGGCCACCTGAGTGATGGAGCCGTCGAACAGGGACTGGATGTCGACCTCGATGTGCGCCACGGCCTCGGTGGGTGCGATGCGCCACCCCGCGCCCTCCGGTGTGACGGCGACCGTGGGCTGGCGCGCGATCGACCACTTCGGCAGCGAGTCGATGCGGTCCTGCACCGTGTAGCCGAACGGGCACCCGGTGGGCTGGAGCACCTCCTGCGTTGCGCACCGGGTGAGGAACGCCTCGACCTCCTGCTGCACGACCGCGACGAACTCGTCCGTGGCCTCGGCCTGGATCTCGACGGGGATGGAGCGGAACGGGCTGTCGGAGAGCACCGCGACGCCGGGCGTCGCCGAGATGGCGGTGTCGACCGAGACCGAGTACAGGCCGGGCGAGAAGACCAGCAGCGGAAGCGGGTCGAGCGGCTCGGCATCCGCTCCGTCCACCGAGACCTGCCGCTTGTCGATCTCGAAGCCGTTCACCGAGAACACCGTCGACCCCTTGACCACGAGGTCCATCACGGCCAGCGGGCTGGTTGCGAAGCGCCACGTCGGCGCGATGCCGATCATCCCGTTCGGGGCGACATCGAAGGTCGTGGTGCCCTCGTAGCCCGCCGCGACGTATTCGACCGTGACCCGCGTGATGTCGCCGTCGGTCTCCTCGGACACCACCCGCGCGTCCGAGAGCGGAGCGAGCGCCGCCCGGCGCAGCAGCGCTTCCGACGCCGACGCGGGCAGCCCGGCCGCCTCGAGCTCGGCCGACTCGACCACGACGCCCGGCACGGTGAGTGCTTCGGCCGCCCTGCCGTCGGAGAGCATGCCGAGGTAGCGCTCGACGAACGCGCTCGGGCTGTAGAACTGCGTCTGGATGGCCCCGACGGCCGCGGCCGTCGCCGCGATCAGCAGCACGCCGACGATGGCGAGCAGGGTGAGATCCAGGGCGAGCGTGCGGCGGCGCTTGCGCGGCGGCTGGATGAGAGCGGATGCCTCGTCCCCCGGGCTCGCGGACGGAGCCGGCGACGCAGACCCGCGACCGGCTGTCGTGTCCACCGCCCCTTGGTCCACGCCCCCAGTCTAGGAAGCATCGTGGGTCCCGCCCGAAACCCGGAGTCACACATGTGGACGGACGACCCTGTGAAGGGGCGGGTCGTCCACCGAACCGTCGTGGGCGACCGGGGCGCGGCATCCGCTCGTTAGCATTGATCGGTGACCACGCCGCCTCTCTCCGCCGAGCAGGAGGCTCTGTTCCGGCTCATCGAGGACACGCGCGAGCACGTGTTCGTGACCGGCCGCGCCGGCACCGGAAAGTCGACGCTGCTGCAGCACCTCGCATGGAGCACGAGCAAGTCGATCGCGGTGTGCGCGCCGACCGGGGTCGCGGCGCTCAACGTCGAGGGGCAGACGATTCACTCGCTGCTCAAGCTCCCCCTCGGGATCATCGGCTCGCAGGAAGAAGACCAGTCCGACGCGACCCGCAAGCTGCTCAACGCCATCGACACGCTCGTGATCGACGAGATCTCGATGGTGAACGCCGACCTCATGGACGCGATCGACCGCTCGCTGCGCAAGGCGCGCGGCCGCCGCGGCGAGCCGTTCGGCGGCGTGCAGATCGTGATGTTCGGCGACCCGTACCAGCTCGCACCCGTCCCCCCGCGCGGCGATGAGCTGCGGTACGTGCGCGACCACTACCGCTCGTTCTGGTTCTTCGACGCGAAGGTCTGGGTCGGAGAGGCCGCGCGCGACGGCATCCTCGATGTCGGGTCGTACGGCGCCGACCTGAACATCCGCGAGCTCGTCGACATCCACCGGCAGTCGGATCCGGGGTTCAAGGCGATGCTCAACGCCGTGCGCTACGGCCGGGTGACCGCCGACATCGCGCAGATCCTCAACGACACCGGCGCCCGCACGCCGCCGGATCCGCGCGACGGTGAGCATCCGATCATCACGCTCGCGACGCGCAACGACATCGTCAACAACATCAACCGCCGTCACCTGAACGAGCTCGTGGGGCGCGAGCAGACCGCGATGGCCGAGATCAGCGGAGACTTCGGACGAGGGGATGCCGCGTACCCCGCCGACGTGGAGCTGAAGCTGAAGGTCGGGGCACAGGTGATGTTCCTGCGCAACGACGTCCAGTCGTACGGCGAACCGCCGCGCTGGGTCAACGGCACGATCGGCACCGTCACCCGGATCGCCGGCGGGACAGTGCGCGTCGAGGTGGAGGGCCAGGAGTTCGACGTCGAGCCCGCCGTGTGGGAGAGGTTCCGTTACGCGTACGACGCCGGTTCCAAGTCGCTCTCGCGCGAGATCGTGGCCGAGTTCACGCAGTTCCCGCTGCGCCTGGCGTGGGCGGTGACGATCCACAAGTCGCAGGGCAAGACGTACGACCGCGCGATCGTCGACCTGGGCTCGGGCGCGTTCGCGCCGGGTCAGACGTACGTCGCCCTGTCGCGGCTGACGTCGCTCGACGGGCTGTACCTCTCGCGACCGCTTCGCCCGAGTGACATCCGCGTCGACCCCGACGTGCAGAGGTTCATGGCCGGTGTGCGGGCGCAGGCCGCGGCCGGATCCGGTCGCTGACCGGACCCCCGCGGGCTTGCCGCAGTCGTAGACTTCAGCCACATCCGGTGGAGGAGCGAACATGAGTGACAAGTGGCACCGTCAGCATCTCGGCGACGATCTCCCGGAGGAGGCGCCCGGCGAAGGGACGCTGCTGGGTGCCGCAGGTGACGAGGTTCCTCCCGGCGGAGTCGTCGCGGGCTCGTTCAGCCAGGAGTTCCCCGGCGCCGATCCGTATGCCGGCATCCCGGCCGACGCAGTCGGGCTGCCCCCGCTGAGCGAGGCCGAGCAGGAGGCCGTGGAGCGCGAGGCGGATCGGCTCGCCGACGACCCGGACGCGCGCAAGAACCTCTAGACGCGTCAGGCGACCTGAGCCGCCTTCGCGAGTGCGAGGTCGTCGAACAGATCGGTGTTGAAGCGGTAGGCGAGCAGCACCTCGTCGATGACATGCTCCTGCTCCTCGGCATCCCACGGCGCAGCATCCAACTGCTCGCGGTACACCTCTTTGAAGGCCTTCGGGTCGGCGATGTCGTCGAAGAGGTAGAAGCCGATGCCGTTGGTCTCGAAGCCGAACCGGCGGGCCATGAGGCGGCCGATGAACTGGCCGCCCGAGAGGTCGCCGAGGTAGCGGGTGTAGTGGTGGGCGACGAATCCTCCCGCCCACGTGGCGCCGACCTCGTTGATGCGGTCGACATACGCGCGGGTGGCCGGCAGCGGAGTGATGCTCTCGCGCCAGTCGGGGCCCACGAGGAACTCCAAGTCGGCTTCGAGCGCCGGCAGGCGGGTGAGCTTGTCGCTGATGAAGACGGCGGCGACGGGATCGTTGCGCATCTGACCGGCGGTGCGCTCGAGCGCCTCATAGATGAACCAGTGCTGCGCGACGAGTGCGATGTAGTCCTCGCGCGTCCCCTCGCCCTTCATCAGATCGGCCATGAAGCCCGCGTGCTCGCTGGACGAGTGGGCGCGACTCGAGCGCTCACGCAGCGCAGCGGAGAACGGGATCGGGTCGCTCATGGCCCCATTCTAGACAGATTAGGTTCGCCTTACCTATCTCGTCATCGGCTCACGCGTGCGGCCGTGGCTCCACCCCCAGCCTGCGGCACGCCTCGTCGTACAGGGCGACGATCTCTCGGCGCACCTCGGGACGCGCGGTGATCGGTCCGCCGGTCCAGGGAGCGCGAACCTCGATCGCGCTGCCGTCGGACAGCGTCGCTTCCCACGTTCCGCCGTCGCCGTCGAAGCCGGTCATCACCGCGCCGACCACGTCGTCGACGCCGAATGCCCGGGCGATCAGGATGTTGTCGTCCCCGTGGTCGCTGTTCATGTGGCCCAGGACGCCCGCCAGCGCGGACTCGTCGAAGTGGTGCGTCATGAGCGTCAGCCTAAAGAATGCTGAGAGAGTCAGTCGTGCCCGGGTGTGTTTGAATCTAGAGGACGATCACCGGGGGGTGAGAATGACGGCCCGACTCGCGACACGCCGCGCCATGGCTGCGGCATCCGCCGCGATCGTCGTCGCGCTCGCCCTCGCAGCATGCTCCCCCGACAAGCACGTCGAGGTCGACGTGCCGCCGCAGGCTGAGGGCAAACTCGCCGAGGCGACCGTCGAGCAGCTGAAGGATGCCGTCACCAACGCGATGGAGGCGACCGGGTCGTCCGGCGCCATCGTCGGAGTCTGGGCGCCCTGGAGCGGCAGCTGGGTTGAGGGCCTCGGGACGCAGAATCCGGTCGACGGCGGCAAGGTCAGTGCGGACATGCAGTTCCGGACCGGGCGCATGACACGGGCGATGACCTGCGACGTGCTCTACGCCGCAGCCGCCGAAGGCAAGGTCAAGCTGAACGACACCGTCGCGACATGGGTGCCGAGCGCTCCCACCCTCACCGACATCACCCTCGAGCAGCTGTGCGACGGCACGTCGGGCATCGGTTCGTACTCGAAGCACCTGACGCCGGTCTGGCTGTCGAACCCCGAGCGCAAGTGGAGCCCGCGCGAGCTCGCCAGCTTCGGGCTGGGCGAGCCCCGGTCGGGCGAGCCCGGTGCCGCGTACCGCGACTCCGACGCCGGCTACGTGCTGCTCGGACTCGCGCTCGAGCGCGCCCTCGAGCGGTCCGCCGCCGAGCTGATCCAGGACTACATCGCCGACCCGCTCGACCTGGAGGCCACCCAGCTGGCGCTGCCGTCCGGATCGGTCCTGACCGGCCTGCACGCACCACGGCTGGAGGACGGCAAGAGCAACTGCGCCGAACCGCTCGACGTGTCGAACGTGTCCATCACGACCGGGTTCACCGACAGCGGGGTGTCGAGCAACATCACCGAGCTCGGCCGATACGCGCAGGCGCTGGCGACGGGCGCACTTCAGCCCGAGAAGGACGACCGGTTCGACGACGCGCTTCCGGCGACGAAGGGAGCGCCCTCCTGGTACAACCAGGCGGGCGGCGCCGTGCTCGCGGGCTCGCTGGTCGGGCAGTTCGGCTCCGTTCCGGGCTACATCACCGCTGCGTTCTCCGACCCCACGTCGGGTCTGACGGTGGCCGTGGTGCTCAATGACTCCGCGGCAGGCTCGGGCGTGGGGGCGTACCTCGCATGGGAGCTGGCCGCGATCGCCTCGAAGGCGCCCGCCGCGTCCGGTCAGACGGCCCCCGACGCCGGGCTGCCTTGGACTGCGGAGCAGTACCACGAGATGATCGCCAGCGGCGCGATCTGCGCAACTCCCGAGCAGTGACCCCGTGACGCGCGGCGGCGCGGGAACCACCCCCGCGATCCTCCTCGTCGTCGCCGGCCTCGCCTGTCAGGAGGTCGGCGCTTCGCTGGCCGTCCTGCTGTTCCCCACCGTCGGACCGCTCGGCATGGTGATGCTGCGGCTCGTCTTCTCGGCGGTGATCCTCCTCCTGATCGCCCGTCCGACGCTGCGAGGGCACTCCCGCCATGCGTGGACGGGCGTGGTCTGGTTCGGTGTCGTCCTCGCGACCATGAACGCGCTGTTCTACCTCGCGCTCGAGCGGCTCCCGCTGGGCGTGACCGTCACCATCGAGGTGCTCGGTCCGCTGGTCCTGTCGATCGTCGCGAGCAAGCGCGGCTCCGCCTGGCTCTGGGCGCTGCTCGCTCTGGTGGGAGTCGTGGCGCTCGGCGGCGGCGGATGGGACCGGCTCGACCCGCTGGGCGTGCTCTTCGCGCTCGGCGCCGCAGCGAGCTGGGCGTTCTACATCCTCGCGTCGGCGCGGGTCGGCCAGGCGTTCCCCAAGCTCGACGGGCTCGCGCTGGCGATGGCGGTCGGCGCCGTGCTGGCACTCCCGTTCGGTGTGGCGGATGCCGGCCCCGCCCTGCTGCGGGTCGAGATCGTCGCCCTCGGCGCGGCCGTCGCGGTGCTGTCGTCGACCATCCCCTACGCACTCGAGCTGGTGGCGCTGCGCCGGCTGCCGGCGGCGGCCTTCGCGATCCTGATGAGCCTCGCGCCGGCGACGGCGGCGCTCGCCGGGTTCATCTTCCTCGGCCAGCACCTGGCCTGGCTCGAGATCGTCGGCATCGCCCTGGTCATCGCCGCCAGCATCGGCGCCGTCCAGTCGTCCGCGCGGGCCGCGCGCGAGGCGGCCGAGCCGCTCGCCTGACGCTCGCGGTCCGGGCGCTGGTGTGCGTCGCGACCGTATCAGCATGTCGCGCGGAGGCCTCTGCGCAGTACCATCGTGCTGATCTGTCCGGCGGCACCGACGCATCCGGGAAGTGTCCATGACTGACGCGCAATCGACGGCCCCGCCGTCGCCGCTGATCCTCGATATCCGGGTCCACGGCGTGAGCAATACGCCTCCGGCCGAGATGCTCGAGTCCGAGCCCGACGCCATCGAGCGTGTCGACGGCGATGCCCTCGGCTCGTTCTGGGCGAGGAAGGACAGAGCCGTCAGCGGTGACGGCATCACGTCCACGCATGCGTTCTCGTGGGGTGCGCAGACCCGCACCGGCGGCGGAGCGCTCGCCGCGGTCGGGCGGGCGTTCGTGCACGTCGGCTGGTTCCTGCTGCTGCCCTATGCGCTGGTGAACCTCGCCTACTGGACGCGCGAGATCAGGCCGCAGCCCGACGGCACGACGCGCGCGTGGCACGGCGACATCGGCTCGGGAACGGTGCGCGTCTTCGGGCTCGTGCTCACGCTCATCGCGGTGGCCGCGTTCTGCTCGGTCGCGATCGACCTCGTCGCGGTGCAGTGCTTCCGCGGCAGCATCGACGAAGCGGACAGGGTGTGTGCGGCCCTGCCCGCGATCTTCGACGGCTTGCGCGAGTTCGACGTCGACAGCCGGGCGGCCCTCCTCGGCCTCATCCCGGTGCTGATCATCCTCGTCCTCTACTCGATCGCACGCCGTGGACGGGTGCGGTTCGAAGCCCGGATCGAGAAGTTCGGCGAGCAGATCGGCAGCCAGGAAGACGCAGGCAGGCCGCTCCTGGCGACCCGCGGGTTCTGGTCGGCCGCACGCAGCCGCGACACCTCGGAGTGGCTGCATGTGGCCGGCTCGTTCCTGCTGGTGCTGTTCCTGCTCGCCTGGGATGCCGCGTTCCCCGAGGCCGACTGCCTCGGTGCCCCGCTGACCAAGGACCTCGCCACGTGCCTGGGGCCGATCGACGGGATGTCGATGGCGTTCGTGGTGGTGGCGGGTGTCGGTCTCGTGCTCGTCGTGATCGGGGTGATCATTGCCTCGAGCACGCCGCCACAGGCAGCGCAAACGGCGAAGACAATGAACCCCGTCCTGCTGGCCCAGCGGAATCAGACGCCCGACAAGCGCAATGCCCGCAAGCGGATATTCGCGCTCAGCTGCCTCGGCTACGCCGTGGTCGGTTACCTCGTGTGGCTCGTTCTGACGTTCCTGCCGCCGACCGACCCGTCGAAGGTCGCGGATCAGTTCACCGGGCTGATCACTGCGCCACTCGTGCTCATGTCGGTGGCGCTGTTCCTCGCGCTGTACGCGCTGAGCTGGCGACTGCGCTCGACCTGGCGCCGGCGCACCAGCGCGATCGTGCTCACCCTCGGCGCCGCCGCGCTGCTGACGAGTCAGGTGCTCTCCGACTCCTCTCTCCAGTGGACGCTGACCGCCGTGGCTGTCGCGTTCGTGCTGCTTCACCTGCTCATCTCGCGGACATCGCAGCCGAACCCGGGTGTCGCTGAGGGGGAGTCGGATGCCGGCGAGCTGCGGTTCCGCGCCTGGCGAGGTCAGGGGGCGGCAGTGGTCATGCTGCTGTCGCTCTTCGTGTCGATGGCACTGTCGAGTCTGCTCGTGCTCGGGGTCGCCTCCTGGCTGGGAGCGCCCGCGCCACCCGAGACCGACCGCATCTGGCGCGAACCCGGCGACCCGTTGCCGGTCACCGAGTGGAACGTGCCCGACGCGTACGAGCGCTTCGCGGTGCTGCTCCTGGCGGTGGTCGTCGGGATCGTCGTGCTGCTCATCTTCGCGATCGGAATCAACCTCGCGAAGCTCGTCAGGCTCACGCTTCCCGAGCTGAGGTGGAGGGGCAGTGCGCCGGATGACGAAGCCGACGCTCGGGTCGGGGGTGGAGTGGATGCACCCGGCGCGAGGTATCCCGAGCCTCTCGACGACCCGGACGAACGGGTGCGGATTCGCGCCCTCGCACGGCGGTCGTCGCATCTGCTTCACCGCGGCGAGCCGCTGTTCGCGTGGATCGCCGCGTTCGCTGCGGTCGGCTTCTTCGCCCTCTCGTCTTCGATCGCCTTCGACGAGGCGAAGCTCATCCTCGGCGGGTGGGCGCCCGGCCTCCCGGCGGGATTGCGCACCACCGCGACGTCGGTGCTCGTCGCGCTGGCGGTCGTCGCCGCAGCGGCGGTCGTCGCGAACGCGGCATCCAGTGCTGATCGTCCTCTCGGCGTCTTCTGGGACGTCGTCGCGTTCTTCCCGCGTGCCGGCCACCCGTTCGCGCCGCCGTGCTTCGCGGAACGAGCCGTTCCCGAGCTGGCGGAGCACACCAGGCGATTCCTGCGGCAACCCCGGGCAGACGCCGCCGCGCCGCTGCCGGCCGTCATGCTGACGGCGCACTCGATGGGATCGACCATCTCTGCGGCGACGATCCTGGCCCTCCGCGGCGAGACGGTCGTGGAGGGCGACCTGCTCAGCACGCGGTTGACCGAGCGTATGGCTCTGCTCTCGTACGGCAGCCAGCTGCGCGCCTACTTCAGCCGGTACTTCCCGTCGGTGTTCGGCTATCAGGTGCTGGGCGTGCCCGGGCTGACGGCTCCGTCGCTGTGGAGGCGCGACCCGTGGAAGACGCAGGTGCTGGCGGAGTTCCCCGGACCGGGTGCTGCAGCCGACGAGGAGAGCGTCAGGGCGTCCAAGGCCGAGGTGCATGCCGCGGCATATCGGGATGAGTCGCTGACAGCGCTGCTCGGCGCCGGGGCGAAGGGCGACCCGCGCTGGCGGAACCTCTGGCGGCGCACCGACTTCCTCGGCTTCCCGGTGTTCAGCTACCACAGCGTCCGCAACCCGGTAGACCGCGGCGCGACCGAGGCGGCCCCGGGCTACCAGTGGACCGTCGCGAAGCACTCGGCCTATCTCGGCACCGAGCAGATCGAGCTCGCCCGCGCCGAGCTGGTGACCGCGCTGCGCGCCGGTCAGTAGCGCTCGCGGTGCGTCTCCCGGGCCGGAATCAGCAACACGACGCCGAGGAGCAGACTGACGCCGAGCGCGATCATCTCCCCGACGGCGTCGATGAGCGGCATGTGGTCGAGGTGGAAGGCGTGGTACGCGAAGTGCAGAGCGCCGAACGTCGTCCATGCGATTCCGAGGATGCGGTAGGCGATCTCGTTGCGCCAGATGAGGCTGCCGATGCTCGCCGCGCCCAGAGCGAGGTACATGGCGCCGACGTCGCGGATCAGGTGTTCGTTGAACGGTCCGTCGACGGACACCCACGATCCGAGCACGCCGGGGAACGAGTCGTAGAACGCCTCCGGGAAGAAGTACGCCCATACTCCGACGAATCCCGCGAGAAGGGTGGAGAGCGCCGCGGCCCAGGCATGTAGTCGTCTCATACCAGAGTCGACGACGCAGCATCCCCGAATGTATGCCGGTCGACCTGGTCGAGCGGCCGGCGACCCGCGCTCTCGTGTCGCGGTCAGATCGCCAGGGTCACCTCGCCGTATCCCATGGCGATCAGGAACGACAGCACCGAGAGCACGATCGCCACCGGCACCATCGTGTAGCGCTCCGGCTTGCTGCGGGAGATCGCGTTCATCAGGATCCCGAGCACGGAGTAGGCGAAGATCACCCACATCGCGATCTGCGAGAACAGGTCCGGGAAGACGCTGATCGCACCGACGCGGTCCCACGCCACCACCGCCATGAACGCGTAGATCAGGATCGAGAGCACACTGCCGATGCGCTTGCGCGCGGGCAGTACACGGTCCTTGCCGCCCCACGCGAAGTGCCCCCACGGCGCACCGAGCACCAGCGCGAGCTGGAAGACGGCCAGCAGGGCGAGGACCAGCGTGAAGAGGAAGGCGAAGGGCATCCTGTCAATGTAGCGGCGGGCCTTCGCGCGTTGCGTCACAGCCCCGGCGCTCGCCGTTGCGGTTTCTCCGCACGGCCGAGCGATTCAGTCGCGCGAGGTCGCGTTCACGCTGCCGGAGCGTTCCTGGCCGCTCAGGCGCGCGATGGCGGCCATCATGCGCTCGGTGATCTCGCGACGCGCCTTGCCGTCGGGCACGCCCTCCAGATCCGTGAGATCGAGCGGGTCACCGAAGCGCACCTCGATGCGCGGCCTCCCCGGCAGCAGGTGGCTCAGAGGCCTGACGGTGCCGGTCCCGATGAGGCCGACGGGCACGACCGCAGCGCCCGTGTCGCGCGCCATCCACGCGGCGCCACCGTGGCCGGCGTGAAGCTTCCCGTCGCGTGAGCGGGTCCCTTCGGGGAATACCGCGAACACACTCCCGGCCCGCAGGATGCTGCTCCCGGCATCGAGCGCGGCGCGTGCATCGCGACCGGTCGCGCGGTGAACGGGGACCCCGCCGATAGAGGTGAAGAACCATCGCTTGAAGCGCCCGAGGATCCCGGGGCCGGTGAAGTATGACGACTTGATCAGGAACTGGACGGGGCGGATCGCCGATGTCGGGATGATCACCGTGTCGAGCGCCGCCAGGTGGTTGCTCGCCAACAGCACCGGCCCGCGCTCGGGCACGTTCGCTCGCCCCACGATGCGGGGACGGTACAGCATCCAGAAGAGTGGCCGCAGGACGACTCGACCCAGGAAGTAGACGGCACCCGGCCGCGGCACGGGGGTGGGACTCGGCGGAGCGGGCGCTGTCACCTCGCCACTTTATCTGCCGTGGAGCCCCGGACTTCCTGCGGTCCTCGTCGCGATTGCCTGAGGAGAACGATGGTGATGACGGCGAGCGGACCGTTCACCAGCCCGGGCGCACCGACCCAGAGCGAGCCGGTGCCCACCGCATACGCCCCCCAGAGGCATGCGTTCATCAACAGGAGCACTTGAGAAGACGTCGACACTCCTCTCAGCTGCTCCCGGTGCTTGCGGCACCTCCACACCAGAGCCGCCTGGGGCCACCAGAGGACGAACGAGATCACCGAGGCGACGAACCCCAGCACGTCGATGTAGGCGTACATCGTGTCTCACCTCCTCGGGCGGAGCGCTGACGCTCCCTGCCCTGAGCCCGGTGGTCCCGGGACTCTTCCGTTGTGTCGATAGAGAGGAGGCTGCGCGGGCCGCGGCCGATACCCCTCGCGCACATGAGGTTGGATCGGTGCGCGAGCTGTCAGAGCTTCGAATGGCCGCCTCCCCGAAGGTCGACCGGATCACCTCGGTGCCGATGGACCCGATATGAGCCCGCGCCGCACCACAGCGGCGCTCCACCGTCCCAGCGCGACGCCAGCGACGATGTCCGAGATATGGTGCTGGCCGCGGTAGACCCGCGAGAAGGCGATCGCTCCAGGAATGCCGTACCGAAGGACAGGACCGACGAGCCGCGCGCCACGGACGCCGCGGCGATCGAGCAGGTCGGCGAGCGTGCCATGGAGCGCGAAGGCTGCTGCCGTGTGCCCGGAGGGGAAGGACGACGTCGCATGGGGC
Organism: Microbacterium gallinarum; assembly: GCF_014837165.1. Classification (GTDB taxonomy): domain Bacteria; phylum Actinomycetota; class Actinomycetes; order Actinomycetales; family Microbacteriaceae; genus Microbacterium; species Microbacterium gallinarum. Next base: position 1,090,300 of record NZ_JACSPM010000001.1, on the reverse strand, counting down.
TTCTCAGGACGCCACACCCGCTGGGGCCGTGGTCGTTCCACGAGAGCCGCGGATGCGACGAAGCATGCGGTCTCGAGGGCGAGCACCGCCGCGGGGGCGATCGCTGAGCGGCGGTCGCGCGTCAGCATCCAGGTGATGCCGCACCAGATCGCCCCGTTCGCGATGGTCTGCGGCACGCCGGAGTACCACGAGAGCGGCCCGGTGAGGCGGTCGATCGGCTCACGCCCAGCCGGGTCGGCGGGGCGTGTCGCGAGGACGGCATCGACGTCGTCCGGCCGGTGGCCGAACGCCTCCTGGAGCGCGCGCACGGGCTCGTCCTCGCGGGGGTCGTCGCCGCCGAGGAGCCGTATGGCCCGCCCAGCCGCAGCCAGCACGGCGACTGCTCCGAGCGTCGGCAGGACCACGGCTCGCAGCAACGGCATGCCCGCATCGTAGCGGTGCGGCCGGCGGGAGCCGGGGGATGTCCGTCAGCATCACTGCGGCTGATCGCGGTCGCCGAGCGACATCTCCTGGGTGCCGATGACCGCGAGAAGCTGCAGGCGCTCGTAGCTCTCGGTGCCCGGCGTCGCAGTGAGCACGAGGAGCGTCTGTCCTTGCTCCGGGTCGATCAGGATCTGGCACTGCATGTCCATCACGCCGACTTCAGGGTGCTGCAACCGCTTCTCACGTGCATGCGTCGACCGCACCTCGTGCGCCTCCCACAGCGCGGCGAACTCCGGGCTCTCCGCCAGCAGGGCGGCGACGATCGCACCGGCGCGGGAGCGTGCACCGTACTTGGCGTAGACCGTCCGGATGTCGGCGGTGAACGCGCGGGACAGTGCGGCGTGGTCCTCGTGCGGATAGACGTCGCGGGCCGCGGCATCCATGAACCATCGATACCCCACGCTGCGCATGAATCCTTCGAACCGCGTCTCGTCGCCGAACAGCGTGCGAGCGGCGGGAGTCTGCGCGAGCGTCTCGCCGAGCTCCGTCATGACCTGTGCCGGAGTGTCGGCGAGCCGGTCGAGAACCCGCATCAGGCCGGGCGAGACGTGCTCGCTGCGCAGGGCTCGCGCGGGTGCCGTGTGGCCCGCGAGTCTGAACAGGTGGTCGCGCTCGTCGAGGCTGAGCCGCATGCCGCGCGCCATCGCGGCGAGCATCTGCTCTGAAGGCTGCGGGCCGCGGCTCTGCTCGAGCCGGCTGTAGTAGTCGGTGGACATGTCGCAGAGCACCGCGACCTCTTCGCGGCGCAGCCCCGACGTCCGGCGCCGCGGGCCGCGCCGCAGCCCGACGTCCTCGGGTTGCAACGCCTCTCGGCGGCGCCGCAGGAAGTCCGCCAGTTGCGCTCTGTCCATGATCCGAGTCTCGGGTACGGGCGCGGGGTTAGCCAGGGATCGCGGATCCGTGCGACGGCGTCGCGCGCATCACAGGGCGACGCTGACGCCGGTCAACTGTTCGGACAGCTCCCACACGCGCCGTGCGTCGCTCTCGCTCCGCAGCCGGGTGAACAGCGGCTGCTCCGCGGGGAGCCCGCCCAGATGACGGAAGCCCTTCGGCCCATACATCCGTCCGCCCCGCGCCTCCGGGGCGGTCGCCGCGTACACGGCAGACAGCGCAGCCGACGAAGGGGTGCCGACCAGGATGCCGCGCCCCGACAACCACCGGATCACCTTGACCGCCGCAGTGTCGTTCGGTCGCCCCATACCCGGCTGCGCCGACAGCAGGTTGGTCGGAGTGATGCCGGGATGCGAGAGGTTGCTGCGCAGGCCCCAACCCGCGGCATCCGATCGCCTCTGCAGTTCGACCGCGAAGAGGCCGAACGCGATCTTCGATGAGCTGTACGCCTTCATGGGGTCGTAGTGGCGCGCCCACGTGAGGTCGTCCCAGTTGATCGAGCCTCTGTCGGCCGCGACGCTGACCTGACTCGTCACATGCGCGCGTCCCGCCTGCAGCAAGGGGAGCAAGTGTGCGACGAGGGCGAAGTGTCCCAGATGATTGACCGCGAACTGCAGCTCGTGGCCGTCGATGGTGCGCTGCCGGGTGGGCGGGTTCATGACACCGGCATTGGCGATCAGGATGTCGATCGCGCGCCCATCGGCGAGCAGGCCGTCGGCGAATGCGGCGACCGATTCCAGCGAGGCGAGATCGAGATGACGGACCTGGATGCCGGCGCCCGGCGTCCGCTCGCGGATACGAGCCGCGGCGGACTCGCCCTTCGCACCGTTGCGGACGGGCAGGACGAGGTCGGCACCCGCCCGAGCGAGCCGCGCCGCGATCTCGAATCCGACGCCGTCGCTCGCGCCGGTGATGAGCGCGCGCTTGCCAGTCAGGTCAGGGGTGGGGATGTCGTGGGGCTTCGGCATGGGTGGCTCCTTCGTGTGAGGGTTCACCCATCGTGCGCGAGGCGCGCCGGCGGATTCAGGGCGCCGTTACCCCCGGATCGGGCGTCCCTGGCTGGGGAGGGCGGCCACCCTCGCCGACCCTCGGCTACCCGCTCCGTTCTTGCGCGGAAGCTCCGGCGCCCCCTACTCGACGGGCGCTCGGCTACCCGCTCCGTTCTTGCGCGGAAGCTCCGGCGCCCCCTACTCGACGGGCGCTCGGTCAGTACTCCGTGCCTGCGATGGTGATCGTGTCGGGGAGCTGATCGCCGCTGTCGATTGCGACGCGGGTGAACTGATCGCCGTTCCTCACGTACGCCCCTGCGACCGCTCCGGTGATGAAGTAGTGCGTCGAATCCTCCCCGGAGAGCATGCTGGGCGTCAGGTAGAGCAGGTACTCCTGCCCCGGGTGAAGAACGCTGGGCTCCGGCCCATCCTGCCGAACCTGGATCACCTCTCCGACTGCTACGGGCACCGCGCCGGACTCGAGGTTCGAGCCGAGGCTCGGGTTCGCAGGACTGCTGGTGACTTCGACTGTCGAGATCGTGGAGCTGAATCCCGCGGATGTCTCTTCGCGCTGATCTCTGACGGATCCCACGACGATGGCCGAGCTGTCCCGGGCCAGCGAGTCGAGGTCGTCATACAACGTATGCCGACTTCCCGATTGACCACCCGGCACGCAACCTACGGCGACCAGGGAGGTCGCGACCAGGAGCGCTGTGGTGAACGCGACTCGTCTTCCGCGACCCTTCATCGCATCCTCGATCTCTAGGTAGGTGGAAACCATGGTCCGGTCGAGCTGGCCCGCGAAGGCTACTCGAGCGACCCCTCTCGATCGTGCGCTCGATCTGCGAGAGAACGGGTCGCGATCTGCGCGACGCCGGCGAGCACGGTCGCTCCGACGAGCGCGACGATGCCCAGCGTGACAGATACCTGTGCCCCTGCCGACAGCGCCGCGACTCGCTCGGCATCTCCGACCTCGTCCCAGGTCCGGTTCGTGATCGCCAGAGCGGCGAGGCTGAGCGCGGTCGCGAGCGACAGGCCCGCGACACCAACGACGACGAGCCACACGGTGTGAGGGATGGGACGGGGGCGTCCAGGTGCGGCAGCGCTGCCAGTCATGCGAAGTCCTTTGCGAGCGGGGATGACGCGAACCTACCTCAGAGCAGCGGCCTCGCGCGTGAAGATCTGCGGACCCGAACTGCGGCAGCCACCATCCCCGTTGCCAACCCCATGACCTGATACGAGACGTTTCCACAGGTCGTGGGGTTGAGACTTCGCCTGGCACGGGATGAACTACGCTCCGGACTGTGAAGCATGACTCCGTCGGTCGTCGCCCGCTCGCGTCCGGCTCCGTCCCGACCGTGTTGGCAACTGCCCTCCTCGTGTTCGCCTTGGCGGGATGTGGTGCCCCGACCCCTGCTACCAGCGATCGGGTGCCATCCGCGGCGTCAGATGACGCCCTCGGGAACACCGGCGACTCGCCGTGCAATGTCCTCGATGACGAGACTGTCGAGTCTCTGCTGGGGCAGCCTCTGACCCCGGTCGAGGTGAAGGTCCCGGGCACCGAGACGTCGGCGTGTCAGTACGGCGACATCACCGACCACGGCATCCAGGTGATCCACCTTCCCGCGGATGCCTGGGCGCAGTCGCTTCCCGCCGCGCTGAGCGCGATCGACGCGGCCGGCGCCGCGGAGATGCTCGATCCGGCGAAGGTGGAGAAGGCGAAGGCAGCCGCCGAGATTATCAGCCAGGGCGGCACGATAGCGCCGGAGGAGGGGTGTGAGCACTTCAGCACGCTGGTCGAGATCCAGGGGATGGAACCCGGGTCGAATTACGTCGTGAACTTCGTGCCCACCCAGGAGTCGCCGATCGCCGTGACCGCACAGCAGTGCGTAGACGGCACCTTCACCTCGCTCCTCCTAGGGAGCCCCGAAATGGCGCAGGACCCGGCCGTGGTACCCCGTCTGCTTGAGGTTCTGGCCGACGTGGCGCCGCGCTCGTAGTGAACCGCATGCCACGAGCATGCGACAGACAAGTGAGTCGCGCCGAGTAGCGCGACTTCGGTGATCAGCCCAGCGTCGTCACCGAGTGCTGATTGCTCTCGGGGTCGCACGTCGTCACCTGCCACGCTGCCTGATCGCCGTCGCTGACGCGGGCCATCTCGATGATCAGCGGGCTCGGCCACTGTTCGCCCGAGCGCTGCGCTGCTTCGAGCGCCGCGAGCGCCGGCGAGCCCTGCTCGGCCTGGGTGAGCGCGACTTCGCGGGTCGCGATCGGTTCGAGAGTTCGCACGTCGACGAGCGACTCCCTGCCGAAACTCGGATCGTCCACCCGCTCGCCGAAGGAGTCGAGCTTCGTGTCGGCGCTCCTCAGGCGCCAGACCCACCGCGACTCCAGGTACTCGAGCCGAAGACCGACGATCTCGCCTCCCACCGCCGACGACTCTCCCGGGAGGGACTCCAGGAAGTCGGTCGGCCATGACAGCTCCGGCGGCATGCACGTGCCGGGATAGCCGTCTCCGACGGCACCCGGCGCGCTCGGGAACGACGCGCAGCCCGCGCAGAGGACCGCCACGGCGAAGACAACCGCAGCACCCGCCGGATTTCGAGACACGCTTCCGACCCTAGTCCGCGGCCTTCACGTAAGTGGATGTGACTTCCCATCCCCACGCGAGCGAGACGCACCTCCGGTACCGCGTCCTTCGTTAGCCGGATGCGCGTATACGGATCCGCACCGATTGCGACTTGCCCGGCCTCGGCATGGACTTCACCTGCTGCTCACGGTCAAGCCGCGGGTCGGTCGCATCCCCGATGCTCACGCGACCGCTTGCCGGTCCGGTTGCGGTCCCACCCCGGGGCGAGCCATGAAGGACGCCCCTCCTCGCCCGGCGTGGGCTGAGGAGGGGCGTGGGGGTCAGGCGGTAGGAGTTTCGGAGTGGGTTACCGACACTTGATGACGTAGATCGGCTGTGAGAACAACGGCTGGCGACTGCCGGCGATCGTTGCCCAGTTGTAGAACGTGCCTTGCTCCGCGATCCGCGACGTGCACTTCGGCGTTGACACCAGCGTCTTCTTGCCGTTGTGGTACAAGCCGACGATCGCACCCTTGGGTGGGGACAGCACGGTCGTTGACGACGGCCACGCCTTCACGAGTACGGCTGAGGACTTCGCCGACGGGTACGCGGCGTGCGCCGGAGCACCGCCCAGGATCAGCACGCCAACGAGTGCCGCTACAGCCGCGGCCTTGCATGCAAACAGCTTCATCACAGAACCTCCACATAAAAAACGGCGGGAGGTCTGGGGAACCCGACCCGCCAGGGCGCTGGGGACGCCCGCAGCCCACGCTAACGGCGCAGACGCGGGACCCTCGGCAGCAACGAGCGCTAGAGCGCCAGGTAATCGGCCCCGGGATCGCCGGTAAGGAGTGCGGCAGGGAGGGGCGTGGTTGAAAGCCGCCCTACGTGGCGATGAGGTGCCGCTACCGGCGGAAAACGTCAGTCCGGAACACCTCTCGAATGTCCGAACGAGCGTTGGAAGTGACAAGTGGAGGGGATGACGGGAATCGAACCCGCGCTATCAGCTTGGGAAGCTGAAGTTCTGCCATTGAACTACATCCCCGGGCACGCCTTTCAGCGTCTGGAAAGAATAACAGAGCGGGTCCACAGGCCGAAGCAGACGCTCCCGCGCCGCCGGTAGGCTGGCCTCGTGCTGCTCTCCGATCGCGACATCCGACACGAGCTCGACGCGGGTCGCATCGGGCTCGAGCCGTGGAACCCCGAGATGGTGCAGCCGTCGAGTGTCGACGTGCGGCTCGACCGCTACTTCCGGCTGTTCGACAACCACAAGTACCCGTTCATCGACCCTGCCGAGGACCAGCCCGAGCTCACGCGACTCATCGAGGTCGACCCGTCGGAGCCCTTCATCCTGCACCCCGGCGAATTCGCGCTCGGCTCGACGTTCGAGCAGATCACCCTGCCCGACGACATCGCCGCCCGCCTCGAGGGCAAGTCCTCGCTCGGCCGTCTGGGTCTGCTGACCCACTCCACGGCAGGCTTCATCGACCCCGGCTTCTCGGGCCACGTCACGCTCGAGCTGTCGAACGTGGCCACGCTGCCCATCAAACTCTGGCCCGGCATGAAGATCGGCCAGGTCTGCTACTTCCGCCTCACCTCGCCCGCGGAGAACCCCTACGGCTCGGGTCCGTACGGCAATCGCTATCAAGGCCAGCGTGGGCCGACGGCATCCCGATCGTTCCAGAGCTTCCATCGCACCGACGTCGGTCAGACCGACGCAGGAGCCATGGGCGGCTGAGCCTCGGGCCCCGATCGAGCAATCGGGGTGGAACCGGCGAGCGGTGCCGGCACCACCCCGATGGCTGCCCCAGCGCCATCGGGCGCAGGTCAACCTTCCGATCGAGCCCGCCCCAGTCCGTGACCCGTGTCCCCACACGATTCGGTCACGATCGACCCGAAGGCTACTGCAGTTTGCAGTATAGGGATCCGGACGGTCCGCGTCGATGATTTTCTGAAAGTAGGATGCTGTGCCCCAACGCGAGCTCACCACGACCGCGTACCTGACCCTCGGTCTGCTGGCGACGAGCGACTGGTCGGCCTACCAGCTCGCCGAGCAGCTGGGTCGCGGCGTGGACCAGCTCTGGCCGCGCGCCGACCGTCAGCGATACAACGTGGTGAAGAAGCTGCTCGCCACGGGTCTGGTGACCGCGCGCGAAGAGCACTCCGGCAGGCGCGGCCGAACCGTCTACGCGATCACCGACGCGGGCCGGGAGGCGCTCGCCGCGTGGCTGGCCGCCGAGCCGGAGCCGGTCGCCCTCGAGTTCGAGGGGATGATCCGCGTCCTCGTCTCCGACCAGGGTTCGATCGACGACCTGAGACGCACCCTCGAGACCATGCGCGCGCAGGCCGAGACGGCACGCGCGCAGTTCGCCCGCTACGCCGTGCACATCAGTGAGACGGGCGGCACCTTCCCGGAGCGCCGGCACCTGTTCGCACTGTCCAACACCTTCATGATCGGCCACTACAACCACATCATCGAGTGGACGACGTGGGCGCTCGAGCAGACCGAGTCGTGGCCCGACCCCGCTTCCCCGGCTGAAACGCATCAGACGCAGGTGCGCGACATGCTCGCGGAGGGTCGCAAGGCCTGGGGCGCATCGCTCCAGCTCGGGGCCTGACCCCCTTCGTCGCCCGCACCGATCGCCCTCGGCGCGTCGCCGGATGTCAGGATATGAGCGATGGATCACGAGTGGAGTGACGAGCTGCGGATGCTGCGTGCCCGCGCCTACGGTCCGGCAGCCGACATCCTCGACGATCCGGCTGCGCTCGCCCGGCTGCGCGAGCTTGAAGACCGCGCGCAGACCCCCGACCCGGCTGCGACGGACGCAGACCCCGCACCCGCTGCGACGGATGCAGCACCGGCACCCGCCGCCACGGACCCCGCACCCGTACCCGCCGCCAAGGACGCGGCACCGGTGGCCGCGGCATCCGTCTCCGGCGCGTCCGCGACGACCGCGGTCGCCACGGGTGACGAGCCGGAGAAGCGACACCGCCGCATCTGGCCGTGGCTGGTCGCCGTCGGCGGTGCGGGCCTGGTCGTCGGCGCGGTGCTGGCGACGGCGATTCCTGCGCTGCCCGGCAACCGGGTCGCGGTGCTCGCGACGGCGTCGGAGGCCGAATGGAACAGCGACCTCTTCGGCCCGATGCAGGACGGCTCGGTTGTGTTCGAGGACTTCCGCGACCTCACCGTCGTCGAGGTGCGCAACGCCTGGGGTCAGCCCGAGGACGACCGCTCGACGACGTGCGTGTTCGTCTACAGCGACCAGGGCATGATGCTGACCATGGGCTGCGCGGGCGAGGGCTTCCCGCCGACGGCGTCGTTCACCGTGACGTCGACTGCGTCGGAGGACCTCCGCTCGGAGTTCCCCGAGGGCACCTCCCTGCGCTTCGTCGTCGACGAATCCGAGGCGTCGGTCTACGCCCGGCGGCCCTGAGCGCCCGGAGACTCTGAGCGCACGGACGACCTCAGTGCGCCGTGCGCACCCCGACCGAGTCGTGCACCAGCACCGCGGCGGCACGCGCCCCCTGACCCGCGGCGACGATGAGCTGCTGCGGGCCGGGGGACGCGGCATCCCCCGCCGCATACAGGCCCGGCACCGACGTGCGTCCCGAGCGGTCGGCGGTGAGCGCGCCGTCGTCGTCGCGATCCACGTCGAACGCCGACAGGAAGTCCAGCGCGGGCTGCCACTGGGGCCGCACGAACCCGCCGGTGACCGCGACGCGAGAGCCGTCGACGAGGCGCACCGCCGACACGGCGCCGCGGTCCCCTTCGAGATCGTCGATGCCGCGGCGTTCGACGATGATGCCGGATGCTGCGAGCTCGGCCTCCTCGACGGTGTCGACCACGTCCGCTCCGTTCGTGAACACCGTGAGGCGGTCCGTCCAGCGGGAGATGAGGCGGGCCCGCACCGCGAGGTCGGTCGTCTCGCCGATGAGGGCGAGCGGACGATCCTGCAGCTCCCACGCGTCGCAGGCCGCGCAGCTGAACAGCGACATGCCGTAGAACGCGCGCAGGCTCGGAATCTGGGGCAGGGTCTCCCGCATCCCGGTCGCGATGAGCACCGATCGTGCGGCGACGGCCGGCGGGGTGCGACCGGCTGGCCCCTTCAGAGCGGCGATGAATCGCATGCCGTTCGGAGAATCCGTCGGCAGCAGATCCGTCACCACCGTGCGGTCGAGCAGGCGGACGCTCGGGTACGCCGCCAGCTCCGCGCGTGCGAGCTTGCGCAGCTCGAGCGGAGGAACCCCGTCGCGGGTGAGGAATCCGTGGGAGCGAAGGGTGGCCGCGTTGCGTGGTCGACCGGCGTCCACCACGACCACCGAGGCCCGCGAGCGTCCGAGGTTGAGCGCCGCCGACAGTCCCGCCGGACCACCTCCGATGACGATCACGTCGACCTCGACCTGCGACATGCCCGCGCTGTATGCCGTTTCAGCCATGCGATTCCTCCTGCGGGGGAAGCGCGGCGATGATGGGGTGGTCCTTGTGGATCACGCCCACCTTGGCGGCGCCGCCGGGCGAGCCCACGTCGTCGAAGAACTCGACGTTGGCCTTGTAGTAGTCCTGCCACTCGTCGGGCAGGTCGTCTTCGTAGTAGATCGCCTCGACGGGGCACACCGGCTCGCACGCGCCGCAGTCGACGCACTCGTCGGGGTGGATGTAGAGCGAGCGGTCGCCTTCGTAGATGCAGTCCACGGGGCATTCGTCGATACAGGCCCGGTCCTTGACGTCCACACACGGAAGAGCGATCACATACGTCATGTGCGGATCAGCGCTCCCGACCGCGAGATGTCCACCTGCTCGGCGCGCGGCACGACCTTGACGCGCTCGCGCGCGAAGCGGTGCGATTCGCCGAGAGCGCGCTCATGGGCGTCGAGCGCGAGCCAGCCGTCCCATGTCGTGTAGGCGACCTCGCGCTCCTCGAGCAGCTCGACGACGTCGCTGTCGATCCGAGGTGCGGCGAGCCGGCCCGCGGCGGCGTCGGCGACGAGATGTGCGATCGTCTCCATCGCGTCGGACTTGGTGTGGCCGATGAGCCCGACCGGACCGCGCTTGATCCATCCGGTGGCATACAGACCCGACACGTGACCGTCCGCACCGTTCACACGGCCTTCGACGTTGGGGATCACACCGCGCGCGTCGTCGAACGGCGCATCGACCACGGGCGTGCCGTGGTAGCCGACAGCCCGGTACACCTGCTGCACCGGCAGCTCGCGGAACTCTCCCGTTCCCCGCACCCCGCCGTCGCCCGCCGGCGCGGTGCGCTCGAAGCGGACTGCCTCGACCCTGTCAGAGCCGAGCACCTCGACGGGGGAGTGATAGAAGTGCAGGTGCAGGCGACGGCTCGCTCCGGTCGACGGGCGGGTGCGCCAGCCGTCGAGGATCCGCAGCATCACCTTGAGCTGGTTGGTGGCGGGCGTCACGCCCTCGAGGTGGGCGAAGTCCTCGTCGTGGACGACGATGTCGACGCCGGGCACTTCGCCCAGCTCTCGCAACTCGATCGGCGTGAACTTGATGTCGGCAGGGCCGCGGCGTCCGAACACGTGCACGTCGGTGACGGCGGATGCCTCGAGCCCGGCGAGCACGTTGTCGGCGATCTCGGTCGAACGCAGGTCTTCCGGGTGCTTCGCGAGGATGCGCGCCACGTCGAGCGCGACGTTGCCGTTGCCGATGACGGCGACCTGCTCGGCGTCGAGGGTCCAGTCGGTGGGGACGTCGGGGTGACCGTCGAACCAGGCGACGAAGTCGGCGGCGCCGAACGACCCCGGCAGGTCGATGCCGGGGATGTCGAGCGCCGCGTCGCGGATCGCGCCGGTCGCCAGGATCACCGCGTCGTACCGCTCGTGCAGCTCGTCGAGCGCCAGGTCGCGGCCGATCTCGACGTTGCCCAGGAACCGGATGGACCCGGCGTCGAGCATCTCGTGCAGCGATGTCACGATGCCCTTGATGCGCGGGTGGTCGGGCGCGACCCCGTAGCGGATCAGGCCGTACGGGGCGGGCAGCGACTCGAAGAGGTCGATCGCGACGCGACCGCCGGCCTCCCGCACGGAGGCGGACAGGATGTTGCCCGCATAGATGCCGGCGGGACCGGCGCCGACGATCGCGACGCGGAGGTTGTCGATGGACGATGAGGTCATTGTGCAAGAGCCTTTCCGGGGGCGTCGCCGCGCGAGACGGGCGGGCCGAGGGGGTCGAAAGCCGACAGATCGGCGGTCGCGATCGCGTCGGGGGCATACGGGCTGAGGCGTACGACGTCCCCGACCACCACGACGGCGGGGGAGCGGACGCCGCGAGCGGCGGCCTGCGCGGCGATGGTTGCGAGCGTGCCGACCGTGACCCGCTGGCCCGGGCCGTAGCCATCCTCGACGACCGCTACGGGGCAGTCGGCACCGCGCGCGCCGCGGGCGAGGATGAGGGCTGAGTGCGCGAGGGTGCCGATGCCCATGAGCAGCACCACCGTGTGGTCGCGTCCGCCGCCGAGTTCGCGGATCTGGTCGTGTCCGGTGGCGACGGTGAACGCGGTGGCGACACCACGATGGGTGAGCGGGATGCCGGCGAGCGCGGGCACCGAGATGGCGCTGGTGATGCCCGGCACCACCTCGGCCTCGATCCCCGCCTCCTGGCAGGCGGCGAGCTCCTCGCCGCCGCGGCCGAACACGTACGGATCGCCGCCCTTGAGCCGCACGACGCGCTTCCCGTCTCGAGCGAGCTGGATGAGCAGCGCGTTGATCGCGTCCTGGGGCACGGCGTGGTGTCCGGGCAGCTTTCCCACGTCGACGACCTCGGCCGTGAGCTCCACCCCGTCCGCGGCGAGGCCGTCGAGCACGCCCCGTGCGCCGAGCCGGTCGGCGACGATCACGTCGGCGTTCTCGAGCGCGCGCAGCCCCTTGACGGTGAGGAGTCCCGCATCGCCGGGCCCGGCGCCCACGAGCCACACCTTGCCGGCGGACTCCGGTCGCCGGGTCATCGCGCACCTCCCGTGACGAGCAGACCTCGGCGCTTCAGCATCCGTCGCTCGAGGGGTCCGAAGAAGACGAGCTCGATCAGGATGCCGATGAGGAGGATCAGGATGATGGTGCCGAGCACGCCGGCGAGATCGGCGAGCTCGCGCGACTGCTGCAGCATCGAGCCGAGCCCGAACCCGATCGTGCCGCCGACGGCGATGATCTCGGCCGCCATGAGCGAGCGCCACGAGAACGCCCAGCCCTGCTTGAGACCGGCGAGGTAGCCGGGCAGCGCCGCGGGGAGGATGACGGCGGTCGCCAGCTGCCAGCGCGACGCCCCGAGCACGGTGCCGACGCGCCGGAGCTGCGGCGGCACCTGGTCGATGCCGGCGATGAGGCCGTTCACGACCGACGGGATCGCGCCCATCAGGATTACGAAGTAGACGGTCGCGTCTGACAGCCCGAACCAGATGATCGCGGCGGGGACCCACGCGACGGAGGGGAGCACCTGCAGCCCCGAGATGATGGGTCCGACGGCCCGGCGGATGGGACGAACCTCGGCCAGCAGCAGCCCGATCGGTGTGCCGACCGCGAGCGCGATGAGGAAGCCGACCACGCCGCGCTCGAGGCTCGTGGCGACGGCCTCCTGCAGCCGGCCGGAGTCCCACGCCGAGCCGAGTGCGGTCGCGACGTCGACGGGGCTCGGCACGATGTCGGGGCGCGGCTGCGCGAGGACGACGTACGCCTGCCACGCGACGAGCAGCAGAAGCACGAACACGATGGGCGGCACGACGCTCTCGGTGATGCGGCGCCAGCGCGCAGCTCCCGGGCCGGCATCGGTCTGGAGGCGGTCGAGTCCGGCAGCGAGGCTGCGCAGGTCGTCGGGAGCGGATGCCTCGGCCCGCGGCGCTTCGACCGTGATGTCACGCGGCATTGCGACGGATCTCCTTCCGCAGCTGCTCGGTGATCTCCACCGACAGGGCCGCGACCTCGGGCGATTCGATGCGACGACCGCGGGTCTTGGCGATCGTCCATTCCTGCACGATCCGGCCCGGCCTGCTGCCCATGAGCACGACGCGCTGGCCGAGCCGCGCCGCCTCGCGGACGTTGTGGGTGACGAAGACGATCGTGCGGCCGGTCGCGCGCCACACGCGCTCGAGCTCCTCGTGGAGCAGGTCGCGCGTGATGGCGTCGAGAGCGGCGAACGGCTCGTCCATCAGCAGCACCGGCCGGTCCTGCGCGAGCGCGCGCGCGAGGGCGACGCGCTGCCGCATGCCGCCCGACAGCTCGTGGGGGCGCTTCTCCGCGGCATCCGCGAGATTCACCGTATCGAGCAGGGCGAGCGCCTTCTCGCGACGCTCGCCGCGCGGAACCCCGCGCAGCCGCAGGGCGAGTTCGACGTTACGGCGTGCGGTCAGCCACGGCATGAGGGCCGACTCCTGGAACATGACCGCCGAGCCCTCCGCCGGCGTTGCGATCGAGCCGACCGTTGGCCGGTCGAGGCCGGCGATCAGGTTGAGCAGCGTCGACTTGCCGCAACCCGACGCGCCCAGCAGGCACACGAACTCGCCCGGCGCGATGTCGAGGGAGACGTCGTCGAGCACGAGCGGACCGCGGCCGAACCGCTTCGAGACGCCGCCGATGCGCACTGCCGGCGCGGGTGCCGCAGAGGGTGCAGGCACCGGCGCCACACCGTCGAAGCTCGGCCCGAGCAGGTTCGGCGTGGCGGAACGGGGCGCCGCGAAGTGGGGCGCCGCGACCTCGACGCCCGACGTCGCGACACCCGCTGCCGTGGGACCGGACGCCGTCACGGCGAGTCCTCTCCGAGCCCTGCCGCCGAGACCTGCTCTGCGCCGGCGGTGTCGAGCAGGCCGTTGAGGATGCGCAGGTCGAACAGTCCGTCGATCGAGCCGTCCTTCTGCGTACCGGCTTCGAGGCCGTTGGCGACGAGGGTCTCGAACGCCTCGGCGTGGGGGTCGACCGAGAAGGCCACGTGCTCGAGGGCGCGCTCGATGACCGGGTCGCTGAGCGGCTTGCCCGTCTCGGCCTCGATCGCCGCGTTGATGACGCCGGGGGCCTCGGCCGCGTTGTCGCCGATCCAGTGCACGGCAGCCACGTGCCCTTCGAGGAGCCGCTCGACGACGTCGGGATGCTCCTCGAGGAAATCGGCGCGCACGAGAAGGACAGTGGTCGGGAACGCGCCGTCGGGCCACAGCTCGGCCTCGTCGACGAGCACTTCGGCACCCTCGTCGACCACGAGCCGCGAGACCCACGGCTCGGGCAACCAGGCGCCGTCGATCGCACCCTGCTGGAACAGGGTGAGCGTCTGGGCGTTCTCGGTCGGCGTGATCGACACGTCGCCGCCGCCCGAGGGATCGGTCTCGTAGCCCTGCTCTGCCAGGTAGACGCGCAGCGCGACGTCCTGCGTGTTGCCGAGCTGCGGAGTCGCGAGGGTCGTGCCCACCAGCTGCTGGGGGCTGTCGATGCCGGGACGGACGACGAGCGCGGCGCCGCCGGTCGCCACACCGGCGACGATGCGGGCCGACTCGCCGCCGGACTGGATGAACGTGTTGATCGACGGATTCGGGCCGATGTAGGTCGCATCGATCGCGCCCGCCGTGAGCGCCTCGATCGCCGCGGGACCGGCGTTGAAGACCGAGGTCGACAGGTCGATGTCGCCGAGCGACTCTGCGAAGAGGCCCTCCTCGAGTCCGACGAGCGCCGGTGCGTGCGTGACGTTCGCGAAGTAGCCGAGGCGCACCTCGGTGACGTCTTCGGGCTCGGGCGTGCTGCCTGCGGCGGAGGCGCACCCGGCCATCATCACGGCCACAAGTCCCAGAGTGGTGATCGTCGTCGCGGTGCGGATGGTGTTCACGGTTCGCCTCCTTAGATGGCAGTGGGTGGAGCAGGACGGGTGCGCGTCAGCCGCGCACGATGCCGGCGGCCAGGGTGGCGCCGTCGGACGGATGGATCACGAGGAACGAGCCCCCGTGTCGGCTCGAGGCGTACGGCTCGAGCGGAAGATCGGCGGCCAGGCGCAGGCGCGCTCGGCCGATGTCGTTGGTGTGCAGAGTCTGCGCCGGCGCGTGGACCAGGGCGTCGAGGTCGTACCGCGACTCGATCTGCGCGACGATCGCCTGCACCGTCGTCGTGCCGTGCTTGACCAGCACCCGCTGACCGGGGGTGATCGGCCGGGCGTCGAGGTTGAACAGCTCGACGTCGGCCTCGCGACGACCGGCGGGGAGCGTGCCCTCGGTGACGACCAGAGCGCCGCGCGCCGTGTCGAGCTCGTCGGCGAGCTCGAGCGAGACCGACTGCGGGGCGACGGCCTCGTCGACCGGGCGACCGGAGGAGCGGATGCCGGTGATCGTCGTCGCGATGCCGGACGGGAACAGCTGCACCCGGTCGCCGACCCGCACGGCGCCCGACGAGATGCGCCCCGCGACGGCGCGGTAGTCGCGCAGCAGCTCGGCTTCGACGGGGTCGGCGGCCAGCTCGGGCGAGAGACCGCCCTGCGGCCGCAGCACGAGCTGCACCGGGAGGCGCAGCGGCTCGGGACCGGCATGCGGGTCGTCGCCCAGCGACCCCGTCGCAGGCAGGGTCTCGAGCAGTTCGAGCAGTGAGGGCCCGTCGTACCAGGGGGTGCGGTCGGAGCGGTCCACGACGTTGTCGCCGTCGAGCGCCGAGACGGGGAGCACGTGGAGGTCGTCGATATCGAGCTCGGTCGCGACCGACCGCGCCTGCGCCGCGACGTCGGCGAACGCATCCGCCGAGAATCCGATCAGGTCGATCTTGTTGACCGCCACGATCACGTGCGGAACGCGCAGCAGCGCGACGACGGCGAGATGCCGGCGGGTCTGCTCGAGCACGCCCTTGCGGCCGTCGACGAGCACGACCACGGCGTCGGCCGTCGTCGCGCCGGTGACCATGTTGCGGGTGTACTGCACGTGGCCGGGGCAGTCGGCGAGGATGAACGACCGGGAGCCTGTCGAGAAGTAGCGGTAGGCGACGTCGATCGTGATGCCCTGCTCGCGCTCGGCACGCAGGCCGTCGGTCAGCAGCGCGAAGTCGAACGCGCCGTGCGCGAAGCCCCGCTCGGCCGACGTGCGGGCGACCTGCTCGAGCTGGTCGGCGAGGATCGCCTTCGAGTCGTGCAGCAGCCTTCCGACGAGCGTGGACTTGCCGTCGTCGACCGATCCCGCGGTCGCGAACCGGAACAGCGTGGGTTGAGCCGTCAGCGTCGCGGTCATCAGAAGTACCCGTCCTTCTTGCGATCCTCCATGGCCGCCTCGCTGAGGCGGTCGTCGGCGCGGGTCGCGCCGCGCTCGGTGAGGGTCGAGATGGCCACTTCGGCGACGATGTCGGCGAGGGATGCGGCATCCGACTCCACTGCTCCGGTGCAGCTCATGTCGCCCACCGTCCGGTAGCGCACCGTGCGCCGCTCGACCTTCTCGCCCTCGCGCGGGGGCGAGAACTCGCCGACGGGGCGCCACATGCCGTCGCGGGCATAGACCTCGCGCTCGTGCGCGAAGTAGAGGGGAGGGAGGGGGATGCCCTCGCGCTCGATGTAGCGCCAGACGTCGAGCTCGGTCCAGTTCGAGATGGGGAAGGCGCGCACGTGCTGGCCGGGGGTGTGGCGGCCGTTGTACAGGCTCCACAGCTCGGGGCGCTGGTTGCGCGGGTCCCACTGGCCGAACTCGTCGCGCAGCGAGATGATGCGCTCCTTCGCGCGGGCCTTGTCCTCGTCGCGGCGCGCGCCGCCGAAGACGGCGTCATGCCGGCCGGCGGCGATCGCGTCGAGCAGCGGCAGCGTCTGCAGCGGGTTGCGGGTGCCGTCGGCGCGCTCCTGCAGGCGGCCGTCGTCGATGTAGTCCTGCACGCGGGCCACGTCGAGACGGATGCCGAGGCGCTCGACGGTCTCGTCGCGGAACGCGATCACCTCGGGGAAGTTGTGGCCGGTGTCCACGTGCAGCACGGAGAACGGCACGCGGCCGGGCGCGAACGCCTTGGTGGCGAGGTGCAGCACGACCACGGAGTCCTTGCCACCGGAGAACAGCAGCACGGGCCGCTCGAACTCGGCGACGACCTCCCGGATGACATGGATCGCCTCGGCCTCGAGCAGGTCGAGCGTGCTGAGCGCCGTGCCGAGCTGCCCAGAACCGGTGGTCTGCCGAGCGGAGGATGATCTGTCGGGAATCGACCTGTCCTCGCCAGAACTCCTGTTCTCGGCGACAGCGTTGACGATGAGTGTCTCGGTCATACGTGGAGCCCGCATTCGGTCTTGGAGAGCCCGGCCCACCGGCCGGAACGGGGGTCTTCGCCGGCGGCGACCGGCTTGGTGCACGGCTCGCACCCGATGGACGGGTAGCCGTTCGAGACGAGGAGGTTGACCGGCACCCGGTGCGCGTCGGCGTAGTCGAGCAGGTCGTCGAAGGTCCAGGCGGCGACGGGGTTCACCTTCACCAGGCCGTTGCGCTCGTCCCATGTGACGAGAGGGGTGCGGGTGCGGGTCGGGGCCTCGTCGCGGCGCACGCCCGTGAACCAGACCTCGTAGCCGGCGAGGGCGTCGCGAAGCGGGGTCACCTTGCGGCGCTCGCAGCACAGCGCCGCGTCGCGCTCGTGCAGCTTCGCGCCGAACTCGGCGTCCTGCTGCGCAACGGTCTGCTCGGGCAGCACGTCGACGATCCGCACGTCGAGCACGCGGCCGACCTCGTCGCGCGTGAACCGCGTCTCGGCGAAGTGGTACCCGGTGTCGAGGAACAGCACGTCGACGCCCGGCAGGTGCTCGGCGACGAGGTGCGGCAGCGCGGCATCCGCCATCGAGCATGCGACCGCCGCCGACGTCATCGAGAAGTTGCGCGCGACCCAGGCGACGGCATCGGCGGGGGATGCCTCATGCTCGGTGAGACTGCCCAGCTCGAGGTTGCCCCGCTCGGCGAGAGCCTGCAGCTCTTCGGCCGAGCGCTTCGCCGCGATCCGGGGCGCGAGCGACACGGTCACTGGAGGCTCTCCTCGTCGGCGCGGTGCGCCCACTGGGCGAAGGTCTCGTCCGCCGCGGCATCCCGTTCCGAGAGGAAGCGGCGCACCACCCGGTCGACGTAGTCGGCGATGCCGTCGGCGCCGACCTTCAGGCCGCGCACGGTGCGGCCGAGGCCGGCCTCGTCTCGGTCGGCGCTGACGAGTCCGCCGCCGAGGTGCACCTGGTATCCGGGCACCTGCTCGCCGTCGATCGTCACGAGCTGGCCCTTGAGGCCGATGTCGGCCGTCTGGATGCGCGCGCACGAGTTCGGGCAGCCGTTGACGTGGAGGGAGATCGGATGCGGCAGCTCGAACTGCTCGAGACGCTTCTCGAGGTCGAGCACGGCGGCCGTCGCGTAGGCCTTGGTCTCGACGATCGCGAGCTTGCAGAACTCGATGCCGGTGCACGCGATCGTGCCGCGGCGGATCAGGCTCGGACGCGCCGAGAGCCCGAGCTCGTCGAGGCCGGCCACGAGCGAGTCGACGCGGTCCTCGGGGATGTCGAGAATGACGAGCTTCTGGTGCGGGGTGGTGCGCAGCCGCGTCGAGCCGTGCGCCTCGACGAGGTCGGCGAGCTGCGCGAGGATCGGGCCCGAGACCCGGCCGACGATCGGGGTGACGCCGACGTAGAAGCGGCCGTCCTTCTGCCGGTGCACGCCGACGTGGTCGCCGTGGGCGAGCGGCTGGGGCGCGGCCGGTCCGTCGGGGAGGGCGTAGCCGAGGTACTCGTCCTGGAGCACCTGGCGGAACTTCTCGGCACCCCACTCCGCGAGCAGGAACTTCAGGCGCGCCTTGTTACGCAGGCGCCGGTAGCCGTAGTCGCGGAAGATCTGGGCGACGCCGTGCCAGGCATCCGCCACCCGATCCGGCGACACGAAGACACCCAGCCGCTCGGCGAGGCGCGGGGTCGTCGACAGGCCGCCGCCGACCCACAGGTCGTAGCCGACGCCGAACTCGGGATGCTCGACCGCGACGAAGGCGACGTCGTTGATCTCGTGCACGACGTCCTGGCTCGGGTGCCCGGTGATCGCCGACTTGAACTTGCGGGGGAGGTTGGCGAGCGAGGCATCGCCGATGAACCGCGATGTGATCTCGTCGATCTGCGGCGTCGGATCGATGAGCTCGTCGGCGGCGATGCCCGCGACGGGCGACCCGAGCACCACGCGCGGAACGTCGCCGCAGGCCTCGGTCGTGCCCAGCCCGACTGCTTCGAGGCGCCGCCAGATCTCGGGCATCGACTCGACCTCGACCCAGTGCAGCTGGATGTTCTGCCGGTCGGTGAGGTCGGCGGTGTCGCGGCCGAACTCCTGCGAGATGCCGGCGATCACGCGCAGCTGCTCGGTCGTCAGCTGGCCGCCGTCGATGCGGACGCGCAGCATGAAGAAGGCGTCCTCGAGTTCGTGCGGTTCGAGGGTCGCGGTGCGGCCGCCGTCGATCCCGGGCTTGCGCTGGGTGTAGAGCCCCCACACGCGGAAGCGGCCGTGCAGATCGGTCGGATCGATGCTCGCGAAGCCGCCCTTCGAGTAGATCCTCTCGATGCGCTCGCGCACCGCCAGGCCGTCGTCGACCTGCTTCCACTCCTCGTTGCCGTTCAGGGGCGTCGTGCCGTCGATCTTCCATTGCCCGTTGGGCTTGGACGACGGCCGAGGCGGACGCGCGGTGGCTCCGCCGGTGCGCGCGGGAGGCGGCGCCGCGGCGCGGGTGTCGGTGTCGCTGATGGTCACGGTGACCTCCGGAGGAGTCCCCGGGCGTCACCGGGGCGGACTCTGGCGAGCCCATTCGGCGAGAGTAGAAGCGCCATGCGCCCCGGCCTAGGCGGGTGTCAAGGGGCGTCACCGTGCGTAACGGTGCGTCACAGAGGTTGCGGCCGAGCGGGGTTATCGGACCGCGTCCAGGAAAAGGGCGCTCGCTATGCGGGGATTGCGCTGCGGTAGCGGTCGATGACGATGTCGACGAGGGATGCCGCGGGCTCGTCGTCGTCGAGCAGCGGGCGTACGACTGCTGAGTCGCCCGACACGCGCACGGCGAGGTCGTGGAAGTAGCCGGGCGCGAGGAGGTAGTTCGCGACCACGGCCGCGCCCGCCGTGTCCTGCACGTGGGCGACGGCCGCGCCGAGGCGCGGCTCGGCCGCGGCCAGGAACCCCACCTCGACGGGTCGCCCGAGACGCTCTGCCAGCATCGCGCCGACCGCACGGCAGTCGTCGTTCGCCCGGTCGTCGCTCGATCCGGCGACGGCGAGCACGACCGCGCTCGCCGGATCGGGGTCGAGCTGCGCGAGACGCGCGGCGAGCTGATCGGCGAGCCTGGGGTCGGGGCCCAGAGCGGGGGCGATCGTCACGCCCTCGCGGCCGGCGGACTGCTTCTTCAGGTCGACCCGCACGTGGTAGCCCGCCGACAGCAGCAGCGGCACGATGACGACCGGCTGGTCATCGGGGAGGGCATCGAGGGATGCCGCGACATCGGGCTGCTGCACGTCGACATGGCCGAGCCGCACCGTGACGTCGGGAAGTCGCTGTGCGACGGCGGCGACGAGCGCCGCCACCGCGGCCTGGCCCTCGGGTGAGGACGTGCCGTGTGAGATCGCGAGCAGAGCCGGGGTGGTCATCGGCTCCATTGTGCTCCGGCCATGTGGCGCGCGTGTTACGAGTCTTGCGGCGCCGACACGTCGAAGCGTCGGGAGAAACCCGCCCGGCGACGTTCTGGGAACGCCGCGAGCGCAGGAATCTCCCGACGCTTCGACGCCGGGGCGTCGGCTCAGGCGGCGCCGGCCTCCTGGCCGCGGCGGAATCCGGCGTCGAAGCCGCGCTCGTACGCGCGCTCGCCGCCCTTGCCGCCGTGCCCGTGCCGGTCGTGACCGTGGTGGCCGTGGCCGCCGCCGTGGCCACCGCCGTGGCCGTGGCCGCGCCCGTGACCGTGCTCGTGAGGGGCATGGCCGTGGTGGTGCCCGCCGCGGCCACGGCATCCGTCGTCGTCATGACCGTAGGCCCACGCCTCGGACCGCGAAGCGCCGTAGCCGAGTCCGAACCCGAAGCCGGGACCGGCGCCGAACCCGCGCGGTCCGCCGAACCGGCGTCCCGGGCCGAAGCCGCGCCCGAAGCCGCGTCGTCCGGCGAACGGTCGGGATTCATCCCAGCCGAGCTCGCGCGCGATCGCCTCGAGGGAAGCGAGCGTGGTGGCGAACTCCTCGTCGGAGACGGCGCCGGCGACGCGGGAGCGGATGCCGCTCACGACCTCGCCGAGACGTGCGTGCGCCTCGCGGCCGGCATCGGTGAGCGCCCAGGTTCCGTCGCCCTGCTCTTCGGCCCAGCCGAGGTCCTCCAGTCGGCGCAGTCGCTTGCCCTTGCGGGCGAGGCGCTCGGCGGCCTGCGGAGCATCGACGTCTCCGGCGAGCAGGTTCAGCAGCATCCAGTCGCGGCGCGTGACGCCCTCGTTCTGGAACGCTGCGGCGAACTGACTCGTGAGCAGGTCGTCGACGGCGCGCAGCCAGTAGCCGATCGGGCGACGGTCGCCGGGGGTGCCGCCGTTGTCGTCGGCGGGTGTGTTCTGTGTGTTGTCGTCGTCGTTCATGAGGTCCCTTCCAAGGCGGCAGAGCCGCTCGATTACATGTCTAAGTACATGTATATGTAGTGTGACATGCGAATGTTTTATATGTCAAGTCGCATGTAAATTGATCCCATGCCCCAGCAACCCACCCCGGCCGACGACATCGCCGCAGCCCTCTCGAAGCTGCGCGGCCGCCGTATCCCGCGCCCGCCGTGGGAGGGCCCCGACCCCCACGGCCACTCCGGCCGCGGTCCGCATCACCACGGCGATGGACCCTGGGGGCGCGGCGGTGCGCACCACGGGCACGGCGGTCCGCCGTGGGGCGGCGGTCCTCGCATCGGCGGCCCGGCCCGCATGCGCCTGCTCGAGGCGCTGGCGGCGGCATCCCACCCTCTCTCCGTCGGTGAGATCGCCGACGCCGTCGGCGTCGATCAGCCGCGTGCCTCGCGGCTGGTGCAGCAGGCGTTCCAGCTGGGGCTCGTGCGCCGTGAGGCCGACCCCGAAGACGCTCGGCGGACCCGTGTGGCATTGACGGATGCCGGAGCCGCCCTCGTGCGGGGGTTCCGCGGCGAGCGCCGCGAGGCCATCGACACCGCCCTGGCCGGGTTCACCGACGAGGAGCGCGCCGACCTCGCACGACTGCTCACGAAGCTCGCGGACGCCTGGCCCTGGTGACGCAGCCGGGCGCCGCCCCTCACGCGGGCTGCGAGCGCGGCGGGGCCTTGACGAACAGCAGCAGCACGAAGCCGATCGCGAGGATCAGCGCGATCCCGAGGATGCCGTACAGGGTCTGGTTGCCGGCGACGGCGATGAACGCACCCCACAGGAGCGGCGCCATCCAGCTCGCGGCCCGGCCGGTCGTGGCGTAGAGGCCGAAGATCTCGCCCTCCTGGCCGACGGGCGTCACCCGGGCGAGGAACGAGCGAGATGCGGCCTGTGCTGGGCCGACGAGGGCAGCCAGCACGATGCCCGCCGCCCAGAACAGGCCCTTGCCCGCGCCCGCACCGATGAAGACGGCGAGGCAGCACGCGATGATCCCGCCGATGGCGACGAGGATGACCGTCTTCGGGCCGAAGCGGTCGTCGAGACGACCGGCCAGGATCGTCGAGATGCCCGCGACCAGGTTCAGGACGACGCCGAAGATGACCAGATCGGTGAAGCCGAACCCGAAGACGCGGGCGGCGATCACGGTGCCGAAGGTGAACACGGCGGCGAGGCCGTCGCGGTACACCGCCGAGGCCAGCAGGAACCACAGCGTCGGACGGTGTTCGCGCCACAGGCGCGCCACCGAGCGGACGAGCTCGACATAGCCGGCGAAGAATCCGACCCGCTTGGCGTCGGGCGACGCCGGCGGCTCCGGGACGTTCCGGAAGATCGGGATGCAGAACAAGACCGTCCAGACGGTCGCCCCCGCAGCGATCAGCTGGAAGGTGATCGCCTGCGTCCCGTCGAGGACGCCGCCCAGGATGAGGCCCACGACGATCACGAGCGCGACGATGCCGCCGATGTAGCCGAACCCCCAGCCCAGTCCGGAGACGCGGCCGACGGTCTTGGGGGTCGACACGGACACCAGCAGGGCGTTGTAGTTGGCGCCCGCGATCTCGCCGACGATGCTCCCGAAGGCGATCATCGCCACCCCGAACCAGAAGAGCGACGGCGTTCCCGGGATGAACGCCATCGCGAGCTGGCTGAGGATGAGCAGCCCGGTGAAGATCGCCAGCATGAGCTTGCGGCGGCCAGTGGCGTCGGCGCGCTGACCGAGCACCGGCGCGAGAAGCGCGATGAGGATGCCGGCGATCATGATGCCCCAGCCGAGATTCGCGTCGAGACCGCCCAGTGCTCGGCAGAACTCCGTCAGCGCGTTCGCGCTGGTGTCGCAGTCGATCTCCTCGCCGTTCACGATGCCGGAGGCGGCGACGGCGGGATCGAGGAAGAACGGCGAGACGAGGAAGCTCGGCACCCAGACGAAGGTGAGCAGCACCGAGTTGAAGGGCTGGGTCGCCCAGTCCCAGAGCGCCCACGAGACCACGCGCTTGCGTGGGACCGGGGCTTCGGAACCGGCCTCCTGGAAGACGTCGGCGAACGGACGGATCGCACCGGTGTTGGCTGCCGCCGGCGGCGCAGGCGTGCGGAAGATCGGCTCGTCGGGAGAGTGGTCGGGTCCCATGGTCGTCACGGTACGGCCCTTCGATGAACGGCGGGTGGCGCCCGCGGGCGCGTCGCCTCATCGCGACGCCCCGCCAGAGTACCGGCCGTCGACCGGGGCGATGTTCACCCGGGTGATCTCTGCCGCAGGATCTGTCCGTGCGGGTTCCGCCGTGGTTCGCTACGGTCATGTCCGACGCACCGGGCGCCACGCCCGCCTTCAACGGTCGCCTCGCGATGCTCCTCGCGATGGCGATGTTCGTCCTCGTCGTCGACACGTCGATCATGAACGTGTCGATCTCGGCGGTCGTGAACGAGCTCGGCACGACGGCGAGCGGCGTGCAGAGCGCGATCGCGCTCGAAGCCCTCGTCTCGGCCGCGTTCATCCTCATCGGCGGCAAGACGGGCGACCTGATCGGACGCAAGCTCGCCTACATCCTCGGCCTGCTCGGCTAC
The DNA here is from genome assembly GCF_014837165.1 of Microbacterium gallinarum. Lineage (GTDB taxonomy): Bacteria > Actinomycetota > Actinomycetes > Actinomycetales > Microbacteriaceae > Microbacterium > Microbacterium gallinarum. The sequence goes on along the minus strand of NZ_JACSPM010000001.1, from coordinate 1,066,264 downwards.
GCCATCGGAGCCGTCGCGATGACGTTCGCGCAGAGCCTGACCGCGGTGATCATCTTCTGGGCGGTGATCGGCGGGATCGGAGCATCCCTTCTCCTTCCCGCGATGCAGTCGCTCATCCACGGCAACTTCGCCGGCGATCACCAGAAGCGCGTCTACGCGCTGGTCGGCGCGTCGGCGGCGATCGCGGCGGCAGTGGGCCCTCTGCTCGGCGGGTTCATCACGACGTTCTGGTCGTATCGCGTCGCCTTCGCGCTCGAAGCGGTCATCATCGCGGTGGTGCTGCTGGGGATCGGCCTCGTCAAGGATGTGAAGTACACCGGTGACCGCTCCATCGATCTCGTCGGCGCGGCTCTGTCGGTGATCGGCATGGGCGGTGTCGTGCTCGGCATCCTGGTGTGGCAGGAGGGCGGCGGCTACGTCGGTCTGATCATCGGCCTCGGCGCGGTCGCGCTGGGGGGCCTTGCCTGGTGGCTCAACTCGCGCAAGAAGCGCGGCAAGCCGGTGCTGCTCGATCCGGCCCTGTTCTCGTCGAAGCCCTTCCGCACGGGAGTGAGCGGGCAGCTGCTGCAGCAGATCGCGCTGGGCGGCACCATGATCGTGCTGCCGCTGTACCTGCAGATGGTGCTCGAGTACAACGCGCTGCAGGCCGGCCTGTCGATCGCTCCGCTGTCGCTGAGCATGTTCGCCGTGGCGATCTGGGCCGGGCGCGGCGCGAAGGGCCGCCCTGCCAATCTGATCCTGACCGGCTTCGCACTCGCCCTCGTGGGGCTGGTCGCCATCGTGCCGCTCGTGCCGATCGCAGACACGGGGTGGTGGCTCGCGATCCCGCTGCTCATCGCCGGCTCGGGGCTCGGCCTGCTCGTCTCGCAGCTCAACAACTACACGCTCTCGCCGATCTCCGACGAACGGGTCAGCGAGGCGGCGGGAGTCAACTCCGCTGCGGGTTCCTTCGGACTCTCATTCGGACTCGCGTTCGCCGGAGCCATCATGCTCGCAACGCTCGCCGTGTCGTTCACGTCGCTCTCCGACGCGAGCACGGTGCTGTCGTCGGAGCAGAAGCAGCAGGTCTCCAGCGTGCTCGAAGAGGACGCGCAGCTGATGTCGAACACCGGGCTCGCCGAGTTGGTGGCGGATGAGCCGCCGGATGCCGCGGCCGAGGTGATCCGCATCAACACCGAGGCGCGGCACATCGCGCTGCAGGTGGCGCTCCTCATCCCGATCCTCGCCGCCGGCCTGGGCGTGCTGAACGGGTTCCGGATGCGGAAGCTGCCCGACCCGAAGGCGTCGTCGACGGAGACGCTGCTCGGGTAGGGCGGGGCGGTCCCGGGCGGGCTGTCCACCGCTGGCTGGCGCCCGTGCGGCGAGGCGCGCACGCCTTGTTAGGGTGTATCGATTTGCGCGTGAGCGGGCCGTTCGATCCGCGCGACTGCACCCCTCGATCCGGAAGCGACCCACGATGCCGCACCCTCGCCTTCGGGCCGTCCTCGCCGCTCTCGGAGCCGGCGCCCTCGTGCTGGGACTGGCCGCGCCTGCCGATGCCGCCGAGCCGGTCGGCACCGTCCGGGGAGTGCTTCAGGACGAGGCCGGCGGGCTGCTCGTCCGCGACGAGTCGGTCATCCTCGTCTCGCTCTACCGCGACGACGAGCTCGAGACTCCCGCGCTGACGATGCAGTTGGGGACGGGCGACCTCGGCGAGTTCGAGCTCACCGACGTCCCCGCCGGACGATATGCGGTGAAGTTCGCGCCGGTGCCGGGGTGGAACCCCTGGCGCGTAGGCGAGTGGTGGGGCGACACGCGCCGCGCGGCGGAGCGCGCGTTCATCGAGGTCACCGATGGCGGTGTGGTCGAGCTGGAGGCCCGGCTGTCGTCCACGGTCAGGCTGCGGGGCACGGTCACCGGCCGGCAGCTGGCGTTTCCCGTCGCCAAGAGCAGCATCACCGTCGCGGTCACGTCCGGGGATGCCGAGCTCGACGACTGGCTCCCCTGGCGGTCCACCACCATCCGGCTGGGGGAGAGCTACTCGTTCAACGTGATTCCCGGGACGTACGATCTCTCCTTCGCCGACACGACGGGCGCGCATTCGCCCCTGACGGTCGGCGACGTGGTCGCGACGTCACCCTCGACGACGACGGACGTCGCCCTTCAGGCGGCCCGGGCATCGATCTCGGGCACGTGGTCGCTGCGAACGGCCGAGGGCATCGTGCCGATGCGACAGGGATCGGTGCTCCTCTACAAGCTCTCGGCCGGCGGCGCGTGGGTGAAGCAGTCCGCGACGTGCGCCGGGAGCGGCACCAGCAGCGCGTTCCTTCTCGACTGCTTGAGCGCCGGGCGGTACAAGCTGGGGTTCAGCCACAGCGGCATCGTCACGGGCTACTGGGGTGGCGAGGATCTCGATTCCGCGACCGAGATCGTCCTCGCGAAGAACCAGACGTTCGCCGGGATCGATGCCGTCGTCGACGCCCACGCGGAGCTGACCGGCGTCATCGGGGTGCGGGCGGAGGGGACCTTCTACCCGAGTGCCGGCGTCGGTTTCGATGTCTGGCGGAGGACGGCCGCCGGGTTCGTGCCTGTTCCCGGCGCTGTGGAGGGGTACACCGTGTGGGGCGAGACCGGCGGTGCCGGCGAGTTCTACGGCTACCTCGCGCCGGGCCGTTACGTGCTGCGGTTCGATCCGGGCCACGGGCCGTCGATGTACTACGGCGGAGCCGCCTCCTTCGAGAGGGCGACCGAGATCTCCGTCGGGCCGGGCGAACACCTGGACCTCGGCACGCTCGCGCTTCCGTCCGCCATGAAGGTCGGCAGGATCGCCGGCGACGACAGGTTCGCGACGGCGGTCGCGGTGTCGAAGAAGCTCGTCCCCTCGGGAGGCCGGGCGCCCGTGGTCTATCTCACGAATGCGTTCGACTTCCCGGATGCACTCGCCGCAGCTCCTGCGGCGATGCGCGCCGGGGGCGTGGTCCTTCCCGTGAGCCGCGACGCGATTCCGGCGGGCGTGGCGAGCGAGCTCAGTCGCCTACGCCCGAGCCGAGTGGTCGTCGCAGGCGGAACGGGTGCGGTGTCCACGGCTGTCGTCACCGCCGTGAGGGCGATCCTCCCGGATGCCGCCATCGTGCGGCTCGGCGGCGCGAGCCGCTACCAGACCGCCGACCTCATCGTCCGCGACGCGTTCGGGGGCGAAGGCAGCCGTCACGCGATCCTGGCCACGGGGGCCGCCTACCCGGACGCCCTCGCCGCTGGCCCGGCAGCCGGGCACCTCGACGCCCCGGTGATCCTCGTCGACGGTGCGCGAGGGCTGACCCGCGAGACGAAGGCCACGATTGCGAAGCTGGGGATCACCGATGTCTACATCGCCGGGGGGAAGGGCGCCGTCGGCGCCGACCTGGAGTCGGAACTCCGCTCGCTGCTGGGCAAGGGCAAGGTGAAGCGGCTCGCCGGCTCCGACCGGGTGTTCACGGCGATCGAGGTGAACGACGCGATCTTCGGGAGTGTGGATCGAGGGTACGTCGCGGGCGCCAACGGCTTCGCGGACGCGCTCGCCGGAGCACCGCTGGCGGGCTCGCACGATGCACCGCTCTACCTCAGCGCCAAGACGTGCATCAACTACTGGACCCTCGAGAGCCTTCGCTTCCGCAACGCCGCCCAGCTGACACTGCTCGGAGGAACCGGTGTACTCGGTTCGAGCGTCGCGGCGCTCCGCACCTGCGACTGAGCACCTGCGCACTTCACGGAGTGTCGTAGGTATGTTCTAGTGTCGGGGCATGTGCAGCACCGACGCCCTCCACTGCGACGACGCTGCTGCCATCGTCGGTGAGCTCGACCGCGTGCGCCGTGACCTGGCCGCGCTCGAAGCCGAGCGCACGATGCTGCTCGACGCCCTGCGGCGCGCAAACGAGGCGCACGAAGATCGGGTCGTGACCGGGGGTGACGTCGAGTGCGAGTCCGGCTCGAGAAGAGCGGCTGCGGATGCCTCGGACTGGGTCGCCCGGTCGACCCGCGCCGAAGTCGCGTGCGTGCTGCGGATCAGCGAGCGCGCTGCCGCGACCCTCCTCTCCGAAGCACGCGTGCTGTGCGCCGACCTCCCAGCCACGACCGAGGCGCTGCGCTCCGGTGGCATCTCCTACGCGCACGCGAAAGCGCTGGTCGAAGACGCGCAGCTGTTCCGCCCGCTCGACCGCGGCGCGTTCGAGCAGGTCGTGCTCTCCGGGCGGGTCGACGTGACGCCGCATCGCTTCGCGCATCGCTGCCGTCGCGTGCGCGAGCACCTCGACCCCGAGACGATCGACGAGCGGTCTGAGCGTGCGACGCGATCGCGCGGGGTGACCGTCCAGCCGGCGCGAGACGGCATGGCCTGGCTGATGGCGTACGGACCGATCATGCAGGTGCAGCTCGCGCACACGCTGCTCACCGGCACCGCGATGGATGAGACTGCGGCGGGCGACCCGCGCACGATGTCGCAGCTTCGCTTCGACGCCCTCGTCGACGCGGTGCTGCGCTCCGGGCGCCCGGTCGGGCTCGCCGACGGCGCTGACGCAGCGTCGCTGCGTCCGGTTCGGGTCGGGGTGACCCTCACGGTACCCGCCCTGACCCTGCTCGGGCAGGGTGACGAGCCCGCGGTGATCGACGGGTACGGCCCGATCCCGCTCGACGTCGCCAAGACGCTCGCAGCGGGGGCGGACTCCTGGCGACGCGTGCTCACGCACCCCGTGACCGGGGTCCGGCTCTGCCTCGACCGCGAGACCTACCGCGTGCCGGCCGCATTGCGCGCCTGGCTCGCCGACCGCGACGGCACGTGCCGGTTCCCGGGCTGCGACCGCGCGGCCTCGGCGTGCGACGTCGACCACAACCATGCCTGGGCCGACGGCGGCTGCACCGACCACGACAATCTCGCGCACCTGTGCCGTGCGCACCATCGGCTCAAGCACCACACCCGATGGTGGGCACGGTTCGAGGATGAACTGCTCGTGTGGATGAGCCCATCGGCCCACGAATACTCCACTGGTCCCCGCGAAGACCGCGAACCGGCACTCACCCGGCTCAGACACTGACTCACCGGGCACCGGGCGCAGGCGGTGATCCCGCCGGGCACCGGCGTCCGGCGGTGATCCGCCGGGCACCGTGCGCAGGCGGTGATCCCGCCGGGCACCGGCGTCGGGCGGTGATCCGCCGGGCACCGTGCGCAGGCGGTGATCCCGCCTGGCACCTGGCTCAGGCGGTGGTCCGGGCGCTCACCAGGCTCAGGCGGTGATCCGGCCGCTCACCCGGCTCAGGCAGTGAATCCGGCGCTTCTCCGGCTCAGGCGTTGACCCCGCCGTTGCGATGCTCGTGCCATTCCCGCTCGAGGATCGCGTAGTGACCGGTGTCGGTCCACTCGCCCTTCAGCCACATGTGCTCCACGAAGTGCCCCTCATGGCGCATGCCGAGACGGGCGCACAGCCGGACGGAGGCGTCGTTCCGCGGATCGAGCTCGGCATACACGCGATGCAACGCGAGGTCGCCGAACGCCAGGTCGAGCAGCACGCGTGCCGCCTCCGCGCCGTAACCGCGTCCCTGCGCGTGCGGAGCGAGGATCCAGCCGATCTCGGCGGTGCGATCGGGATCGACGCTGTGCAGCTCGAGATACATCGTGCCGAGAAACGCCCCGTTCTCGTCGCGGATCGCCGGCTGAAGGTAGTCGTCGGCCTTTTCGAGATGCGTGGCCGCAGCATCCCGTTCCAGCACTCGGGTCACCTCGTCACGCGAGCGCGGCTCGTACAGCAGGTACCGGCACACGTCGGGGTCGGATTGAAGGGCATGCAGGTCGTCGAGGTCGTCGGGGCGCAGCGCGTCGAGCGTGACGCGGGGGCCGCGCAGCGGCTGCAGGTCGTACGGAAGCGGCATGCGGCCATCCTCCCGGATCGCACGAACGGGTGGGAGGGATGCCGCGCCCGCCGATGCCCGCCATCCGGCGCTCTCGAGGGTTAGGCTCGCCGCAACGCGAACTCCGACGGGAGGATCGATGAACGACCCCACACCGCCGGACAGCGAACCGACCGGCGCCCCGCCTGACGCCGCCTCGCCTGACGCCGCCTCGCCTGACGCCGAGCCCTCGCCTGACACCGGCGCCCCGCCCTCGCCTGACGCCGCCTCGCCCGAGGCCGCCTCGCCTGACGCCGAGCCCTCGCCTGACACCGGCGCCCCGCCCGGCTCGGCCTCGCCTGACGCCGAGCCGCCGCACAGGCAGGCCTTGCGTCGCGGCGAGGGTCCGCATCACGCGCAGGGCGCTCGGCACCGCGTGGGCCAGCACCACGAGGCGCCCCCGCCGCCGACGCACGGAGGCACCGCCCGCGCCCGCAAGAGGCTGGGCGAGGATGCACCGGAGTTCGTCGAGTACTTCAAGGAGCGCGTCTACGCGACCTTCACCGGCCTCGCGATCATCCTCGTGGTGTCGGCGAACGACGCGCACGACGCCGCCCATGCCGTGCTGGCGCTCCTGCTCGGCGTCGTCGGCATCACCGCGGCGGGATTCGTGTCGGGCGTGATCTCGCACCTCGCGGTCCACCGCGACTTCCCGGGGGGCGCCGAGCTGAGGGCGCAGCTGCGCATCGCGGGCGGGGCACTCGGCACCCTCGTCACCCCGATGATCCTCCTGGCGCTGGCGTGGTTCGGCGTCCTGCCGCTGCCCGCCGCGCTCCGCGCGGCCGAGATCGTCTACGTCGCCACGCTCGCCGTCATCGGCTGGTTCGCGGTCCGCCGGTCGCGCCTGGACCTGTGGAAGCAGCTGCTCGCGCTCACGATCCTCGTCACCCTCGGGCTGGTGGTCGTGTTGCTCCAGACCCTCGCCCACTCCGTCTGAACCTCAGCCTCCGACTCAAACTTGAGCCGGGTCATATCAAGTTCATTTGACACGCTCGGAACCCCCGAGTAGCCTTGAGCCATCGCGACTCAACCTCTGTGTCGAGCGCGAGCAGACTTCCCATCAACCACGGGCCGAGGCATCCGCTTCGCCCACAAGAAGGAGAGAACACATGGCACGTGCTGTCGGAATCGACCTCGGTACGACCAACTCGGTCGTCAGCGTCCTCGAGGGTGGCGAGCCGAAGGTCATCGCCAACGCCGAGGGCTTCCGCACGACCCCGTCGGTCGTCGCGTTCACGAAGGACGGTGAGGTGCTCGTCGGCGAGACCGCGAAGCGCCAGGCCGTCACCAACGTCGACCGCACCGTCTCGTCCGTCAAGCGTCACATGGGCACCGACTGGGGCTTCGACGTCGACGGCAAGAAGTGGACGCCGCAGGAGATCTCGGCCCGCATCCTGCAGAAGCTGAAGCGCGACGCCGAGCAGTACCTGGGCGACACGGTGACGGATGCCGTCATCACGGTTCCGGCGTACTTCAACGACGCCGAGCGCCAGGCCACGAAGGAGGCCGGCGAGATCGCGGGCCTCAACGTGCTGCGCATCATCAACGAGCCCACTGCCGCCGCTCTCGCGTACGGCCTCGACAAGGGCAAGGAGGACGAGCTCATCCTCGTCTTCGACCTCGGTGGCGGAACGTTCGACGTCTCGCTGCTCGAGGTGGGCAAGGACGACGACTTCTCGACGATCCAGGTGCGCGCGACCGCCGGTGACAACCGCCTCGGCGGTGACGACTGGGACCAGCGCCTCGTCGACTACTTCATCAAGCAGTTCAAGGACACGACGGGTGTCGACGTCTCGGGCGACAAGATCGCCCTGCAGCGCCTCAAGGAGGCCGCCGAGCAGGCGAAGAAGGAGCTCTCGTCCTCGACGAGCACGAGCGTCAACCTCCCTTACCTCTCGCTGACCGACTCGGGCCCGGTGTCGCTCTCCGAGACGATCACCCGCGCCAAGTTCGAGGACCTCACCAAGGACCTCCTCGACCGCACGAAGAAGCCGTTCGAGGACGTCATCCGCGAGGCCGGCATCAAGGTCGCCGACATCGACCACGTCGTGCTCGTCGGCGGTTCGACGCGTATGCCCGCGGTGAGCGAGCTCGTGCAGCGCGAGGCCGGCAAGGAGCCCAACAAGGGCGTCAACCCCGATGAGGTCGTCGCCGTCGGCGCAGCCCTCCAGGCCGGCGTCCTCAAGGGCGAGCGCAAGGACGTCCTGCTCATCGACGTCACCCCCCTGAGCCTCGGCATCGAGACCAAGGGCGGCATCATGACCAAGCTCATCGAGCGCAACACCGCCATCCCGACCAAGCGCTCGGAGACCTTCACGACGGCCGACGACAACCAGCCGTCGGTCGCGATCCAGGTCTTCCAGGGTGAGCGCGAGTTCACGCGCGACAACAAGCCGCTCGGCACGTTCGAGCTCACCGGCATCGCGCCGGCGCCCCGCGGCATCCCGCAGATCGAGGTCACCTTCGACATCGACGCCAACGGCATCGTGCACGTCTCGGCGAAGGACAAGGGCACCGGCAAGGAGCAGTCGATGACGATCACCGGCGGCTCGTCGCTGCCCAAGGACGACATCGAGCGCATGGTGCGCGAGGCCGAGGAGCACGCCGCTGAAGACAAGAAGCGCCGCGAGGCCGCCGAGGTGCGCAACCAGGCCGAGACCCTCTCGTACTCGATCGAGAAGCTCATCAAGGAGAACGACGACAAGCTGCCCGAAGACGTCAAGACCGAGGTCCAGGCCGACGTCGACGCTCTCAAGACGGCGCTCGCAGGCGACGACGACGAGGCTGTGAAGACGGCGTTCGACAAGCTGAACCAGAGCCAGGGCAAGCTGGGCGAGGCGATCTACGCCTCGAACCAGGCGTCGCAGCCGGCTCCCGACGCGTCGGGCGAGCAGCCCGCTGACGGCTCCGGCCAGACCGAGTCCGACGAGGACGTGGTCGACGCCGAGGTCATCGACGACGAGGAAGACAAGAAGTAACCATGGCCGACAAGGACTTCGAGAACGAGGTCCCCGGCGGCGAGGACCCGGAAGCACAGGCTTCCGGGTCCGACCCGCAGGAGGGCCAGGACGACGAGCTGACGATCGATGACATCCTCGGTGCACCACAGAATGCGGATGCCGCGGCCGAGGACGCCGTGATCGCCGACCTCGAATCGCAGCTGCTGAATGACCTCAAGCGCCTGCAGGCCGAGTACGCCAACTACCGGCGCCGCACGGAGGACCAGCGAGAGCTCGAGATCGAGCGCGCCAAGGGAGCGGTCGCGAAGGGTCTCCTGCCCGTGCTCGACGACCTCGACCGAGCGGAGAAGCACGGCGACCTCGAGGAGGGCTCGCCCTTCGCCGCGATCGCCGAGAAGCTGCGCGGCGTGGCCGAGCGGATCGGCCTGGCCACCTACGGTGCGCCCGGCGAGGCGTTCGACCCGCAGCAGCACGAGGCCATCTTCCAGGCGCCGACCCCCGGCACGACCGAGCCCACGATCCTCGAGGTCGTCGAGATCGGCTACCGACTCGGTTCCGTCGAGCTCCGCCCGGCGAAGGTCGTCGTCGCGGTGCCGGCCGAGTAGTCCGGAGGGCACCTATGGCCAGTCAGGACTGGTTCGACAAGGACTTCTACTCGATCCTCGGTGTGTCCAAGGACGTCAGCGACGCTGACCTCAAGAAGACCTACCGCAAGCTCGCGCGGAAGTACCACCCCGACTCCAACCAGGGCGATGCCAAGGCCGAGGCGAAGTTCAAAGAGGTGAGCGAGGCATACTCGGTGCTCTCCGACGCCGAGCAGCGCAAGGAGTACGACCAGATCCGTGCCATGGGCTCGGGCGCGCGCTTCACGGCGGGCGGCCAGGGCGGCGCGGGCGGCTTCGAGGACGTCTTCTCGATGTTCAACCAGGGGCGCGGCGGCGGTCGCTACCAGTCGGCCGAGGACTTCGACGACATCTTCTCGATGTTCAACCAGCAGGGCGGCGGCTTCGGCACCGGCCGGTTCGGTCAGTCGACGGGCGGCTACCGCGGGTACGGCGGTCCGACCCGTGGGGCCGACGTCACGGCGCGCACGACGATCGACTTCGTCACCGCGACCAAGGGCGAGACCATCACGCTCCAGGGCGAGGACGGCCGTCCCTTCAAGGTGAAGATCCCCGCGGGCGTCTCCGACGGCCAGAAGATCCGCCTGCGCGGCCGTGGCCGGCCGTCGCCGGACGGCGGCGACAACGGCGACATCGTCGTGCAGGTCGCCGTGCGACCGCATCCGGTGTTCACGCGCGACGGACTCAACCTTCGGGTGACGATCCCGGTGACGTTCACCGAGGCCGCCCTCGGCGCGACCATCGAGGTCCCGACGTTGGGCGGCGAGCCCGTGAAGCTGCGGGTCGCTCCCGGCACTCCGTCGGGGCGCGTGCTCCGCGTGAAGGGCCGCGGCGTGCAGACCGCCAAGGGCACCGGCGACCTGCTCGCCGAGGTGCAGGTGGCCGTGCCGTCGCATCTCGACGACGCGGCCCGCGAGGCGCTCGAGCGGTATCACGCGCTGGAGCCGAAGGAGAACCCGCGTGCCGACCTCATGGCGAAGGCGCGCGGCTAGGAGGATAGGTCGGAGGGAGGTGACTGGGCATGGGTGAGCAGCACGACATCGACGACGAGTCGCCGATCTTCGCGATCGCCGTCGCCGCAGAGCTCTCCGGCATGCATCCGCAGACCCTCCGTCAATACGACCGTCTCGGGCTGGTCGTGCCCGCGCGCACGTCGGGCGGCTCGCGTCGCTATTCGCTCCGCCACGTCGCGCAGCTGCGCGAGGTCGCGCGGATGTCCGCCGACGGCATCGGCCTCCCGGCGATCGCGCGCATCCTCGAGCTCGAAGACCGGGTCCGCGAACTGCACGGCCGCGTCCGCGACCTCGAGGAGCGCGTGCGCACCGAGCTCGAACGACGCCCCGGCGCCCGCGTCTTCGCGGCCGGCGCGACCGGCGCGGTCGTGACGCTGCGCCACGGCACACGCGTGCGCCGCGCGACCGAACTCGTCGTGTGGCGTCCGCGCCAGCCGATCGAGCGTGCCGAGGATCCCGCAGATGATCCGCCGGCGGCCGGCTCGTCTGAAGGCTGAGCCGACCGAGCCGGGAGTCGGTGCGATCCGTGCTGGATCTGACCGGCCACTCCGTCGTACTCTGTTAACTGTCGACAGGAGACGAGAGTGACTCGATCGGTCCAGCGCGCCGCGTCATTGGGTCAGCAGATCGCGGACATCATCCGCCAGCGCATCGTCCGGGGCGAGTTGCAGCCCGGCGATCGCCTCACCGAGGAGTCGCTCGCCGACGAGTTCCAGGTGAGTCGCGGACCGGTTCGCGACGCGATCACCCAGCTCAGCTTCGAGAAGCTCGTCGAGGTGCACAAGCCCCGCGGGATCTACATCGTCGGGCTCACCGACGACGACGTGGAGCAGCTGTACAGCCTGCGCGCGGCACTCGAGCAGCTCGCCCTTCAGCGGGCGATGCGCGTGAGCGACGATGCGCGCTGGCGCCCCTCGCGCGAGGCGGTGACACGCATGCTCGAAGCGGCAGATCGTGGCGACCACGCCGATTTCCTCGCCGCCGACCTCGACTTCCACGCGCAGATCTACGCGCTCGCCGATCATCCCCGTCTCGAGGGCGCGTGGAGCCAGTACCTGCCGACCTTCACCTCGCTCCTCGACGTGACGATCAACCACGACGAGGATCTCCACGAGTCCGCTGCCGACCACGATCGCCTCTACGCAGTGATGCGCTCGGGCGACGTCGCCGCGGCGTCCAGCGTCCTGGCGCAGCACCTCGCCGGCGCCGAAGAGCGCATGACCATGGAGCTCGCCGCGCGCCGCGAGGCCTGAGCGACGAAGTGTTGACTGTTAACAGTCGACACTGTAACGTCGAGGTGAGTCGACAACAGGGTCGGCCACGCACCAGAGGAGCAAGGATGCCCCGCAAGCGCATCACCCGCCTCGCCGTCGCCGCCGCAGCCGTCGCAGCGACCGCTCTCGTTCTCTCCGGCTGCACCAAGGTCGAGGAGACCGCTGCACCGGAGTCGACGTTCCCCGAGAAGGACCTGCGCCTGATCATCCAGGCGAACCCGGGCGGCGGATCGGACCTGTCGTCGCGCGCCCTCGCCACGGAGCTCGAGGACATCCTCGGCGTCAGCGTCATCCCCGAGAACATGCCGGGCGCCGCAGGCGCCCTGGCGATGGAGTACGTCGCGGCCCAGCCCGCCGACGGCTACGTCATCGGGTTCGCGCCGGTCGAGATCGCGATGCTCAACACCACGCAGGGAGCCGACGTGCTCCCCGAGAACTACGATCTGCTCGGCCAGATCATGCTCGCTCCGGGCGTCGTCACCGTCGGTGCGTCGAGCGACGTGCAGACCCTCGAGGATCTCGTCGCCAAGGCGGAGGCCGGCAGCGTCACCGTCGCCAACTCGGGCGCGGGCTCGATCTGGGAGGCCGCGACCCTCGGCCTCGCCGCCGAGGCCGGCGGCACGTTCACCCCGGTGCCGTACGACGGCGGCGCGACCGCCGTCTCGGCCGCTGCGTCCGGCGAGACCGACGCCGCGGTGTCGGGTCTCGGCGAAGCGCTCGCGCAAGGCGACGCCGTGCGGATCCTCGCGGTGCTCCACGACGAGCGCCACCCCGACGTTCCGGACGTCCCCACCGCGCAGGAGGCCATCGGCGCTGAGGTCGTCTTCGGTGGATGGGGCGGGATCTACGCTCCCAAGGACCTGCCGGACGACGTGAAGAGCGTGCTCGAGTCCGCCGTCGAGGAGGCGGTCGCGAGCGACTCGTACCAGCAGTTCCAGGCGGACGCCGGCAACCTCGTCGTGTACCGCGACTCGGCCGAGTGGACGACCTTCGTCGAGGACCAGTTCACCCTGTTCCAGGAACTCCTGGGCTGACCCGTCCGGTGCGGGGCGGGCGAGAGCCCGCCCCACACCTTCGGAGGACGACATGTCGACATCGCACAGCACTGTCGCTGCGGAGGAACAGGCGGGGGCCGCGGCATCCCGTCCCCTCGAGATCCTGTTCGCAGCGGTGGCACTCGCCTTCACCGCGATCTATCTCTACCTCGGCACGCAGATCCCGCTGAGACAGGAAGCCGCCCCCGGCCAGATCGACGCGCGCTTCTGGCCGCTGCTGCTGGGCGTGAGCGGTGTCGCGGTGTCGATCGCGCTGCTGGTGATCGCGATCGCCCGCCCCGCGCCCTCGCGGGAGGACATCGAGCCGATTCAGCCCGGCGGCATCGTCCGCGTCATCGCGACGTGCGCGCTCACCGGCGTCTACGTCGCCCTCTGGACGGTCGCATCGGTGGTCGCGTTCGGCTACCGCATCGAGCTGTTCCCCATCATCACCGCGCTCTTCATGGCGTCGCTGATGCTCCTCTTCGGCCAGCGGCGCTGGCTCGGCCTCGTGCTCTACCCGCTCGCGGTGACCGCATTCATCTATGTGCTCTTCGGAGTGCTGCTGAGGGTTCCCCTATGAACGCCATCTTCGACGGCATCAGCTCTCTGCTGGATATCTCCGTCCTCCTCTACATGCTCGTGGGCCTGCTCCTCGGCTTCCTCGTCGGAGCGTTCCCGGGCATCACCGCGACGATGGCGGTCGCGCTCGCCGCCGGGTTCACGATGACCCTCGAGCCCGTCCAGGGGCTCGCCGTCCTCCTGACCATCTACGTGGCGGCCAACTTCGGCGACCGGGTGCCGTCCATCCTGGTGAACACCCCGGGCACGCCGGCATCCATCGCGACCACACTCGACGGCTATCCGATGGCCAAGCAGGGCCGCGCCGGCCTCGCGCTCACGATCTCCGCGATCGTGTCGGCGATCGGCATCCTCGCCTCCCTCGTGCTGTTCGCCGTGGCCGCCGTGCCCGTCGCCACGTTCGCGCGCAACTTCTTCAAGTCGCCCGAGCTGTTCGCGCTGGTCGTCTTCGGCATCGCGATCATGATCGGCATCTCGTCGAAGTCGATGCTCAAGGGCATCCTCGCCGGGCTGTTCGGACTGATGCTCGGCACCGTAGGCACGTACTCGGCCACCGCCGATCAGCGCTATACGTTCGGCATCCTCGAGCTCTTCGAGGGCTTCAACTTCATCGCCGTCATCATCGGACTCTTCGGCATCGCCGAGCTGTTCGACCAGCTGCTCACCTACCACCGCGCCAAGACCCGTCCGATCTCGAGCCTCGGCCGCTGGTGGCCGACCCGCGCCGAACTGCGTCAGACGCGGCGTGCGCTCGCGGTGTCGGGCGGCGTCGGCCTCGGCGTCGGACTCATCCCCGCGGCGGGCGGCGACATCGCCGGCCTCATCGGCTGGGAGCGCGCGCGCAAGGTGTCCAAGCAGCCCGAGCAGTTCGGCAAGGGGTCGATCGAGGGCATCACCGCCTCGGACACCGCGTCGAGCGCCACCCTCGGCGGATCCCTCACGACCACCATGGCCCTCGGCATCCCGGGCGACTCCGTGATGGCCGTCATGATCGGCTCGATGATCATCTGGGGCATCACGCCCGGCCCGAGTCTGTTCGCCGATCGCCCCGGCCTCGTCGTCTCGATCACGGGCATCATGCTCATCGCGACGCTCCTGTCGCTCGGCCTCAGCCTGGTGCGCATGCGCGGCATGGTGAAGCTCCTCGACGTCCCCCAGCCGTACCTGTGGAGCGGCATCCTGGTGTTCTGCATCATCGGCACGTTCGCGACGTCGAACAGTCTCTCGACCGTGGTCACGATGCTCGTGTTCGGCGTGATCGGCCTGCTGCTGAAGCGGATGTCGGTGCCGGCCGGCCCGGTCGTGCTCGGCCTCCTGCTCGGCCCGCTCGCCGAGGAGAATCTGGCGCGCACGCTCGCGATCCTCCCGACCCGCCCGTTCTTCGAGGTCGTGAGCCCGATCGCGATCATCCTGCTCGTGCTGGCCGTGCTGTCGATCGCCGTGCCCGCGGTGCGCAACGCCCGCCGGCCGCGCGACAAGCGGGGCTCGTTCGCCGAGTCGATCCTCGACGACGACACCGTCGCCGACATCGAGGCCAAGCACACCGCCATCGACGCCCTGCCCGACCCCGTCACGGGCGTGGTCCGCACGCCCGACGAGCTGGACGTCGCTCCGACGCGTCCGGTGAATCCCAAGGAGAATCAGAAGTGACCCGCCGAGACATCGTGACCGCCATCCCGACGAGCTTCCACCCCGACGGGACCCTCGACGCCGAGGGCAGCCGGTCGATCTTCCGGTACGTCGCCCAGTCGGGCAACGAGGGCGCATTCGTCCTCGGCACAACCGGGGAGTTCCCGGCGATCGACGACGCCGAGTTCGAGACGCTCGTCGCGGCCGCTCTCGACGAGCTCGGCGGCGCGATGCGCGTCATCGTGCACGTCGGCCAGCCGAGCGCCTTCGAGGCGGTGCGCCGCGTGCGCATCGCCAAGCAGCTGGGGGCGACGGAATTCGCGGCGCTCACGCCGTACTACCTCGCGGTCACCGAGGACGCCGTATTCGACTACTTCTCCGAGGTGTCCGAAGCCATCGGCGACGGCACGCTGTTCGTCTACGTCTATCCCAAGCGCAGCGGTGTCGAGGTCAGCCCGGAGCTTCTCACCCGCCTCGCCACTCTTCCCAACGTGATCGGGGCCAAGGTCAGCGAGCTGTCGCTCGACGAGCTCGCTGCCTACCGCGCCGCCGTGCCCGACGGCTTCGTGCTGTACACGGGAGCCGACCGCGAGCTCGTGGCCGCCGGCGAGGCCGGTGCGCAGGGCGTGGTCTCGGGGGTGTCGTCGGTGCTCCCCGGCCCCTTCCGCGCTCTCGCGCAGGCCGCGGACAGCGGCGATCCCGCCGCGATCGAGCAGGCCCAGACCGCCGTCGACGACGTCGTCTCGGTCATCGGCGGAGACATGGCGCGCATGAAGGCCGCCTATCGCAGCATGGGCATCGCCGACGGCGTCTGCCGGATGGCGCTCGTCGAGCCGGACGCGTCGGCGATCGCGGAGATCGAGCGGGTGCTCGCGGCCTACGGCTCCTGACTCGGCGGATGCGCGGAAGGTGAGGCGGATGTCGGGGATCGCGGTGCTGGGAAGCGCGAACATGGATCTCGTCGTGCGGCAGGAGCGACGCGTCGAACCGGGCGAGACGATCTTCGGATCGTCGTTCCACGCCGGGCCCGGCGGCAAGGGCCTGAATCAGGCCGTCGCCGCAGCGCGCGCCGGTGCGACGGTCGCCTTCATCGGCGCGGTCGGTGCCGACGATTTCGGGGTGCGCCTGCGCTCGTGGCTGTCCGCCGAGGGAATCGACGTCGGGAGAGTCCGCATCGTGGACGAGCCGACCGGCATCGCCCAGATCACCGTGACCGACGACGGCGAGAACGCGATCGTGGTCGTGGCCGGAGCGAACGCGCGGAGCGTGCTGGACGATGCCGACCGCGAGACCATCGCCGCGGCATCCCATCTCGTCGTGCAGCTCGAGCGGCCCGAGTCGCTGCTGCTCGAAGCACTCGCTCACGCCCGCGCGCACGGCGTGACGACCGTCGTGACCCCCGCACCCGCCCACGAGGGTCTCGACGACATCCTGCGCCTCGCCGACGTGCTCGTCCCGAACGAGGGCGAGGCGATGCTGCTCTCGGGCGAAGCCGATGCCGAGTCTGCCGCGGTCGCACTGAGCCGACTCGCCGGAACCGTCGTCCTGACGCGCGGCCGGCACGGCGCGATCGTCGCCCGCGACGGCGCCGTCGTCACCACCGTCGCGGCGGTCGCGACCGACGTCGTCGACACCACCGGGGCGGGGGACACCTTCACGGGCGTCCTCGTCGCGGGTCTGGCTGCCGGCGACGCGCTGGATCGAGCCCTCGAGGCCGCAGCGGCCGCCGCCGCGATCGCGGTCTCGCGGCGGGGCGCCGCCGAGGCGATGCCGACCGCCGATGAGATCGCCGCCCGGCTGGCAGGCCGCAGCGACGCGACCACCTCCACTCCGACCGACCATCCCGCACCACAGGAGAACGCATGAGCACCTACACCCTCCCGGCAGCCCGCGCACGCGCGGCCGTCCCCCCGAAGACCGCGTACCTCATCGCGAGCGGCGATCTGCGCGAGTCGGCGAACACGGCGGGTTGGCCCACGCAGGCGCAGATGGAGGCGGACGTGACAGCGGCGCTCGGCGATCTGGGCTGGACGGTCGTGCGCGCCAACGATGTCGACCCCGCTACCGGACACGGATTCATCTCGAGCCAGCGGATGGGGCTCGAGGTCTTCAAGACGATCCCCACGGACGCGCCCCTCATCGTTGCCGAGGCGGTGTGGCAGTACTCGCACCACGTCCTCGCCGGACTGCGCACCCACGAGGGGCCGATCCTCACCGTCGCGAACTTCGCCGGCGACTGGCCCGGTCTTGTCGGGCTGCTCGGCCTCAACGCCGGTCTCACGAAGATGGGCAAGGCCTACTCGACGATCTGGTCGGTCGACTTCACCGACGACTGGTTCAAGGCCGGGCTCGAGGAGTGGACCGAGACGGGCACCATCACCCACGACGCCTCGCACGTGCGGCCGCTCGGCGAGCTGCCGGCCACGGCCGAGGTCGAGCTCGGACGCGCTCTCGGCGATGAGCTGCTCGCAGACAAGGCCATCATCGGCGTGTTCGACGAGGGCTGCATGGGCATGTACAACGCGATCTTCGACGACGAGCTGCTCAATGCGACGGGCATCTACAAGGAGCGCCTGTCGCAGTCTGCGCTGTACGCCGAGATGCTGACGGTGACGGATGCCGAGGCCGACGCAGCCCGCGACTGGCTGATCGACCGCGGCATGACGTTCCGCTTCGGCACCGACGAGGAGACCGAGCTGACCGAGGCGCAGGTGCGCTGGCAGATGAAGATGTACATCGCCGCGCTGCGGATCGCCGACGACTTCGGCCTCGACGCCGTCGGCATCCAGTACCAGCAGGGCCTCAAGGACCTGGTGCCCGCCTCCGACCTCGCCGAAGGCGTGCTGAACTCGACCGAGCGTCCGCCGGTGCTTTCGCGCGACGGCTCGCGCGAGCTGTTCGCGGGCCGTGCGTTCCCGCACTTCAACGAGGCCGACGAGGGCGTCGCGGTGGATGCGCTCATCACCGACCGGGTCTGGCGGGCGATGGGCCTCGTGCCCGACAACACCCTGCACGACGTGCGGTGGGGCGAGGAGTACGACGGGGAGTTCGTCTGGGTCTACGAGATCTCGGGCTCGGTCCCGGCATCGCACCTCGGCGGGTGGGACAAGGCCGAAGGCTGGCGTCAGGGCCCGGTGTTCTTCCCTGCCGGCGGCGCGACGATCAACGGCATCTCCCGGCCGGGCGAGGTCGTGATCTCGCGTGTGTTCATCGCCGACGGCATCCTGCAGGCCGATGTGTTCCGCGGGTCGGTCGTCGAGCTGCCCGTCGAGGAGACGCAGCGGCGCAAGGACGCCACGAACCCCGAGTGGCCGATCGCCCACGTCGTGCTGCACGACGTCTCGCGCGACCAGTTCATGGCACGGCACAAGGCCAACCACGCGCAGGTGGTCTACGCGCCCGATGCCGAGACCGCCGACAAGGCGCTCATCGCCAAAGCGGCGATGTTCGACCGCATCGGCATCAGGGTGAACCTCGTCGGCCGCGTCGAAGGCCTCTGAGCGCGCGCCCCGCCTGTCAGCCCGCCTCGCCCACCCCGCGGTGACGGCGGAAGAGCTCCCAGTCCGCACGGGACAGGTCGGCGTAGGCGTACGACCATTCCAGGATCGCCTCGCCGACCACGCGGCCACCGCCCGCGTACCCGGCGACGACCGCCGCGTTGGGGGACTGGCCGTGTGCGCGCGCGAGCGTCGAGGCGCAGGCATCCGCGTACCAGCCGAAGGCGGCGTCCTCGAGCGTGTCGACGTCGAAGCCGCCCTTCTTGTCGTGGAACTGCCGCACGTAGAACGAGCGCTCGGGTCCGTCGATCGACGGGCCGGTGAGGTGGCCGAGGAACGGATCCGACACCGCCTGCAGGATCCGCTGCATCGCCACGACGCGCCCGCCCTCGCCGTTCTCCTCGATGTAGCGGGCGACGGACTCCGGCTGCGCCACCTTGCCGAATTCAACGAGCACGCTCTGTCCCGCCTCCTTGCCCTGCAGGATCAGCGCATTGCCGTCGCCGTCCGACAAGGAGATCAGGTAGCAGCGCGTGCCGACACTGCCGACGCCCACCACGCGGCGGGCGATGTCGGTGACGTGGTACTTCTGCAGCAGCACGCGGATGTCGACGTTGGCCGACCGCTGGTACTGCGCCACGAACTCGTTGATCCGCAGCTCGATCCGCGGGTCCACGTGCGTCATCGTCGGCGGCGTCTCGCCGAACACGAGCCGACCGGCGTCGTCGAGCGACGTGAGCTTGCGCACCGCGCGGGCGGACGTGCGCTTCTCGGCGTCCTTCACAGCCTTGTGCAGAGCCTCCGCCGACTCCGGGTCGAGCGAGTCCGAGGCCGCGTCCGCGTCGAAGTGGTCGTAGTAGCGCTTGAGCGGACTGCGCTTGGCGCCGCTGCCGAGGGCGCGCGCGTACGTGCGCACGGCGCCGAGCGCGGCATCCCGCACCACCTCCTCATCGCGCGAGGTGGACTGCCCGGCGATCACGATGCTCGTCACGAGGCGTTTGACGTCCCACTCCCACGGGGCCCAGGCCGACTCGTCGAAGTCGTTGAGGTCGAACACGAGCGTGCGCTGCGGCGATGCGAACAAGCCGAAGTTCGACACGTGCGCGTCACCGCACGACCCGACCTCGATGCCGCTGCTGGGCGACCGTGCGAGGTCGGCGGCCATCAGGGCCGCTGTTCCCCGATAGAACGCGAAGGCGCTCTCGCTCATGCGCTGCGTGCGGATGGGCACGAGCTCGGGCACACGGGTCGAATCCTGCTGATCGAGGATCCCTATCGGATCGCGCTCGCCTTCCGGCAGCACAGCCAGGCTCTCGCGCGGATGCGCCTCGCGCACCGTGCGGCCCTCGGTCAGGTGGTCCTCCAGGGTGGGCGGCGGGGACCAGGTCTCGGCCAGGGGCCGCGAGTCCGTCATTGACATGTCGTCAGTGTGGCACCGTCCGTCGCCGCGCGGGGGGTGACTTCGGGGATGAAATGCGCGGCGTCGAGCCCCGCCGTCGGTACCCTGGCCGCGTGACCCGCGCCGCAGCAGAACCGCCGCCGCCGCTGCTGTCGTCGAGCACGCGGACCGTGCTCGGTCTCGCGGCCGCGGTCATCGTGCTCACGGGCGTGTACTTCGCGCGCGAGCTCGTCGGGCCCCTCGCGCTGGCGATCGTCCTGGTGGTGATCTGCGAGCCGGTACGCCGGCCGCTGGAGCGCCGCGGCTGGCCGCACTGGACGGGCACCACCGCCGTCATCCTGGTGGCGTATCTGGTGCTCGCCGTGATGGGCGCGCTGCTGTGGCTGGCCGGCACGCAGTTCGCGCGCCTCGTCGGTGAGTTCTCCGACGAACTGCAGGACAGCGTGCAGAGCTTCCTCGGCTGGCTGCGGTCGGTCGGCCTCGATGATCAGGCAGCGGATGCCGCGGCCGCCGTGCTCGATCCCGAGACGCTCGTCGGCCTGGCGTCGAGCCTCGGCGGGGCGGTGCTCGGCGTCGCGACCGCGCTCTTCTTCGTCGTCGCGTACATCATCTTCATGGCTGCCGACGCCGCGCGCTATCGGGATGCGGGCCGGGTCTTCGGGCGCGCGAAGGCGCCGACACTCGCGCGCATCCAGCGGCTCAACACGGGGGTGCGCCGCTACTACGTGGTCAACGCCACCTTCGGTGCGATCGTCGCCATCATCGACGGCTTCGCGCTGCTGTGGCTCGGCGTGCCCGCGCCGCTCGTATGGGCGATTCTCGCGTTCGTCACCAACTTCATCCCCAACATCGGCTTCGTTCTCGGCCTGATCCCGCCGGCCGTGCTCGCGTTCGTCGTGGGCGGCTGGCCCATGCTGCTCGCCGTCATCGCGATCTACTGCGTCGTGAACGTCGTGCTGCAGGTGCTGGTGCAGCCCAAGTTCGTCAGCGACGCCGTCGATCTGAGCCTCACTCTGAGCTTCTTCTCGGTCATCTTCTGGACCTTCGTCATCGGCCCGCTCGGGGCGATCCTCTCCATCCCGCTCACGCTGTTCGTCCGCACGCTCGTGCTCGAGGGCGACCCGCAGTCGCACTGGCTGCGCTGGCTCTCGGGCGATCGCTCAGCCGTGCCACCGCCCGATCCCGATCCCTCGTCGACCCAGCCACGGAGGCGGCCATGACCGAGAGCACCATCGACCACGAACCCGCGACACGGCGCGGGAACGCGGCATCCCGGATCCTCGACAGCACCAGCGAGAGGTCGCTTGAATCCCTCGCGATCGGCATCGCCGCGGTCGCCTTCGTCGTCGCGGCGGTCATCGCCGCGGTCGCCTTCGGCCTCCAGCCGGCGCCGATCTCCGGTCCGGACTCGATCGGCCAGTTCGCCGCCGTCGCATCCGCGGTGGTCGCGTTCGTCGCGGTGATCGCCGGACGCTGGCTGCTCCATGACCGTGGGCCGAACGGGCGCGTCCGCGTGCTCGACGTGCTCGACATCGTCGCCCTCGCGATCGCGCACGCCGTGATCGCGCTGCTGGGCTGGACGATCCTCGCCGTGACGCTCGAGCGCGCGTTCATCGGTGCCGAGGTGTTCGCCCTGCCGGTGCTGATCCTCGCCGGCGCGGCGGCCGCGATGACGGCGTACCTGGCGTTCTTCTCGGCGACTCATATGGACCTGCAGCTGCTGGCCGCAGTGCTCGCCGTCTTCCTGGCACTGGGCGTGCTCGCGAGCATGCTGACCGCGAGCGACCCGAACTGGTGGAAGGACAACCTGAGCGCGCTCGGCATGACCACGAACGTGTCGGCGCTCGCGTTCAACCTCACGCTCATCGTCGCCGGCTTCCTCGTGACGACCCTCGCGCGCTACGCGACGCGCGGCATCCCTACGGCCAATCCGGTGGGCATCGGCCGCGTGCGCGTATGCCTGATCGTCGTGGGCGTCTTCCTCGCGCTCGTCGGCGTCTTCCCCGTCAACGTGTTCTTCGGCATCCACACCGCCGTCGCGTCGGGCATGGTCGTCGCGTACGGCGTGCTCGTCATCGGACTTCCGAGGTGGATCACCGGGATGCCGCGCCCCTTCATCCTCATCGGCTGGCTGTTCCTCGCGGTCACGCTCGTGCTCGCCGTGTTCTTCCTCGTCGGCTACTACACGCTGACCGCCGTGGAGCTCGTCGCGGGCATCCTCGTGTTCACCTGGATCGTGCTGTTCATCCGCAACGCCGCCGCGCTCGAGCAGGACGCCCGCTCGGCCTCCTGACCCGCGCGCCCCCGCGGGGAGTCGCGTGTACTGCGGGATGATGCGCGTGTGGACGAGAAGACCTGGCATCGCCGCACACAAGTGCCGCTCGTACTCGCATCCCTCGTCTACCTGATCGCGTACTCGTGGCGCGTCATCGGCGGCCTCGAAGGAGTCGCCCACGTCCTGGTGACGACGGTGATCGTCGCGACGTGGGCGCTGTTCATCGTCGACTACGTGGTGAGGCTGTCGCTCGCGAAGGACCGCCGGGTCTGGTTCCGCACGCACCTGGGCACCCTCGCGATCACCCTCATCCCCGTGTTCCGCCTGGTGCTGCTGTTGCGCGTCCTCACCCACGTGCCCGGCATGCGCCCATCGGCGGGCAGCCGCCTGCGCACGCAGATCATGGTCTACGGCGCCGGTGCGGGTGTCCTGCTGATCTACATCGCGTCGCTCGCCGTGCTCGAAGCCGAGCGGTCGTCGCCCGACGCCAACATCACCAGCTTCCCCGTCGCGGTCTGGTGGTCGTGTGTGACGATCACGACGACCGGCTACGGCGATTTCTTCCCGGTCACGTGGATGGGGCGCGCCGTCGGGACCGGCGTGATGTTCAGCGGCATCGCGCTCTCAGGCATCATCACCGCCACGCTCGCCTCGTGGATCTTCGAGCGCGCCGCCCGCGACCACGACGACGCGGAGCCCGCGACCCGCGGCCAGATGCGTCAGCTGCTCGCCAAGGTGGAGGCGCTGAGCAGGCCCGCCGCGGAGGGGGATGCCGAAGGGCGCTGAGCCGGCGTCACCGAAACGCTGAAGAGCGCTGACCCGGCGTCACCGAAACGCCGAAGGCCGCACCCTCGCGGATGCGGCCCCCGGCGTTCGATCGGCGCTGTCAGGACAGGAGCTTGGCCTTGGCGGCCGCGAACTCCTCGTCCGACAGGATGCCCTGCGAGTGCAGGGTGGCGAGCTGCGTGAGCTTCGCCATCATGTCGTCGCCGCCTGCGGCCGGCGCCGCGGCGGGCGGCGCTGCCGCCTGAGCGTTGGCGACGGCCTGCGCGGCAGCGGCGTCCATCGCCGCCTGCTGCTGCTGGGCCTCGTACGCCTGCTGCTCGTACTGCTCGTTCGCCTTGTTCTGCTGGTGCCGCGCCACGCTCCCCGAGACGGCGGTCGCGGTGCCCGCGACGACCGCGGTACGTGCCGCCATTCCGATGAGGCCGGGACGGCCCACTCTGCGCATCATGTCTGCCTCCTTCAGTCGGCGTTCTCGGCGAGGAACGCATTGACGACCGGCGCCGGGATGCCCTCGCGGGCGATGACGGCGCCGCCGGCGTCGTAGAGCGCCGCCGCGAACGCCTTGGCCCACAGCAGTTCGACGACGAGGATCGCCGCGGAGGTCCCGGGCGGAACCTGTTCGGCGAGCGCCTCGATGTCTTCCATCCCCGCCAGCCCGGCGAGGTCGAGGGCCGGCACTCCGCCGTCGTCCGTCGTGTCGGACAGCTCCATCACGGTGAGCTCGCCCTCGGGCGACCGCGTCGCGAAGACGAGGTCGAGGACGTTGATCGTGCCGGTGGCGACGAGGTCGTCGACCGCCTGCAGGATGCCGGGACCGGGCTTGTCGCCGTCGAATCCGATCGCGTAGAACTCGATCGGGCCGTAATCGAAGGTCGTCATGACGTCATCCTCCTCTGCCGAGCCTCAGCCCGCGAGTGCCTTCGCCTTGAGCGCGTCGAACTCGGCCTGCGAGATCGCGCCGGAGTCGAGCAGCGACTTGGCCTTGGCGATGTCGTCGGTGGCACTGCCTCCGCCGCTGCCTGCGGTGGCCCGGATGTACTCATCCTGCTGCTTGCGCATCTCGGTGGCCTGGTCCATCGCGCGCTTCTGCATGCCCGTGCCCCGGGCGATCAGGTAGACCAGCGCGGTCAGGAACGGCACGAAGATCAGGAAGATGATCCAGACGGCCTTCCACCACC
Source organism: Microbacterium gallinarum (assembly GCF_014837165.1). Lineage (GTDB taxonomy): Bacteria > Actinomycetota > Actinomycetes > Actinomycetales > Microbacteriaceae > Microbacterium > Microbacterium gallinarum. The sequence goes on along the minus strand of NZ_JACSPM010000001.1, from coordinate 1,042,119 downwards.
CGCTGAGGGTGTGATCGCGGAACAGGTCGCCGAGGATCGAGAACAGCACCATCAGGTACGCGACGAACACGAAGACCCAGAAGAACCAGGCGACCCAACTCCAGAGATCCATTGTTTCCAGCCAATCGTCAAGGGCGGATCGATTCACCCGCCGCAGTTGCGAAACTACGAGGGCGGACCGGGCGCGACGTCACCCTGAGCGGGTGAATCGTCGACGGCGTCGGGCACGGGGTTGACCGATACGACTTCGATGTGGAGTTCGTCGAACATGTCGAGCAGGCCGATGAGCTTCGCCTGGTCGGGCACGCGGCCCACGACCCGGGTGCAGCCGTCGTCGGTCGTGCGGACGTCGAAGCCGTCGAGTGCCGCCACGAGCGCGGGGCCGAGGCGTCCTCGGAGCAGGATGCACACGACCTGGGGCGTCATCACGGACCTCTCGGAGGGGATCGCGCTTCTGCGGGTGTCGTCCCGGTGAACGCTGCCGACATTGTCACCGCGGGTCTCTCGCGCACACGTCACCCCTGTGGGATGATTCCCCCGAGCTCACGCCCACCTCGCCAGGGAGGCTCAGGGGTTGTCTGGATCACGTCGTATCCCGTCGCACGCCGTCGATCGGCCGGCGCTGCGAAGGCAGCTGGATGCCGGCATGGAATCGCCGTTGTCGCTGGTCGTCGCGCCCGCGGGCGCGGGCAAGACCGTCCTGCTGTCGCAGTGGGCGCACTCCCATTCCGACATCGCGGTGGCGTGGTTCGACATCACGGTCGCCGACGACTCGCCCGGCGCCTTCGCCGCGCGCCTCGTCGAGGGGATCGGGTCTGTCGTCCCGACTCTGCACGCGCCCGGCGCACCGCTCGAAGCATCGGAGGGGCGCCTCGGCGACGCGTTCCTCGACGACCTCGCGGGCAGCCTCGGCGAGCTCGATGGTCGCTTGGTCCTCGTCTTCGACGACCTCGACCGCATCGCGGGGAGCTCCATCCTCACCGACCTCTGGCGCCTCATCGACCTGCTGCCGCCGAACGTGCACGCCGTCTTCGCGTCGCGCGTCGACCTGCAGCTCGGCTGGAGCCGTCACCGCCTCGAGCACGGGCTCGTCGAGATCCGGCAGCGTGAGCTCGCCTTCGACGACTCCACCACCGCGCGGGTCATCGAGCACATCGCGGGCAAGCCGGTGAGCGGGCACGCCGTCGCAGCGGTGACGGCGCGCACCGAAGGATGGGCGGTCGGCGTGCAGCTCACAGCGCTGAGCCTGCGCTTCGCCGACGATCCCGATCGCGTCGTCGACGAGCTCGCCGGCACCGACCGGCTGGTCGTGGACTATCTCAGCGAGGAGGTGCTCGACGCCCTCGAGCCCTCGCGCCGCTCGGCCCTCAAGCATCTGGCGGTGGTCGACGAAGTGTGCGCCGGGCTCGTCGAGGCGATCGCGGACGTCCACGGCGCGGCGTTCCTGGCGGAGCTCGAGCGCGACTCGATGTTCATCGTCGCCGTTCCCGAGCGTCCCGGCTGGTTCCGGTTCCACCGGCTCTTCCGCGATCTGCTGCTGTACCGCCTGCGTGCCGACGATCCGCGCGCCGAGACGAGCCTGCTCGAGATCGCCGCGGACTGGCACCTCGATGCGGGCGACGTCGAGATCGCCGTCGACTACCTCCTGCGCGCGAGGAAGTGGGAGCGCGCCATCGAGCGCGTGCTCCTGAGCGGACGCGAGGTCTTCGAGCAGTCCCGCACCGCCACGGTGGCCCGGTGGCTCGAACGCGTGCCCGCCGAGGTGCGTGCCGCCCACATCGACGCCGAACTGCTCCGGGCGATCGCCGAGGGGATGAGCGGCCGGGGCCTTGTGGCGGTCGACGCGATGCAGGCTCTGCTCGCCGGCGCCGAACTCTCGATCGGCCAGCGGCAGGTCGCGCTCGCCTACCTGGCCGCGAGCGTGCAGTTCCACCCGCATCCCGAGCCGTTCGTGCGGGCGGCTGTCGACGCGCTCGCCCTCCTCGAGGCGCATCCCGACGCCGAGGTGCCCGATCTGCTCGGACTCACCTCGAAACCGTTCCTCGCGTTCCTGGCGCGTGGTTCGCTGGGCCGCGCCCACATCTTTCTCGGCGATCTCGTCGGCGCACGGCGGCATCTCGCGGCGGCGATCGCACTGCCGGGGTTCGCGTACACGCCGTACCGCGTGCACCTGCTGGGCAGTCTCGCCCTGGTCGAGGCGATCGACGGCAGGTTGGGGGCCGCCACCGCCCACTCCGACGAAGCGCTCGAGACCGCCCGGAGCGCGGGACTCCTGTCGCATCCCGCACCGGCCGACGCGTACCTCGCCCGGGCGATCGTGGCGGTGCAGCGCGGCGAGCCTGATGTCGGAGCGCTCGCCCTGACTGAGGGCATCGTCCGCTCGGCTGCGAACCAGCGCACCCAGCTGATGTGGGTCGGCCACGCCATCCGGCTGCTCATCGACCCCGACGACTACCAGCTCGCGACCGTCGAGCCCCCGGGCCCCCCGCCGGCCATCGTGCGCCAGTGGCTCGTGACCATCGCCCTGCGGCGGGTTCGCGTTCACGGAAAGACGTCGACTCAGGCTGCGCCGGCCCTGGCCCTCTCCTCCAGCTGGTCCTCGGTGCACTTCGAGGAGATCGCGGCCCTGCTCGCCGACGGGCAGGCGGCCGCTGCGAACGCCCGGATACGCCGACTCGCCTTCGAGCCCGATCCGGAGGCGCCGCTGGCGTCCGTCGAGCTGGCCATCGTCGCCGGCTGGACGTACGCGCTGGAAGGGCGACGCGGGCAGGCTCGCGAGCAGTTCGAGAAGGCGCTCGCGCTCGCCGCACCGGAATGGCTCGCGTATCCGTTCCTGCGTGCCGGACCCGCGGTCGTCGACCTCGTCGAGGAGCTCACCGGCGGGCGCACCGAGTTCGCACGCTTCGTCATCGCCCGCGCCCGCACCGCAGGGGGTCGCCCGAACCGCAGGCTGCTCGAGGAGCTGACACCGCGCGAGCTCGAGCTGCTCGCATTCCTGCCGAGCCGCCTCACGATCGCCGACATCGCGGCCCGCTGCTACGTGTCGACGAACACGGTCAAGACGCACCTCGGTCACATCTATCGCAAGCTGGGGGTCTCGGGGAGGGATGCGGCCATCGAGCACGCGGTCGAGCTCGGCCTCCTGGACGCCCGAGAGATCGCCCGCGTCGGGTGACGTAGAACCCGATCGCGCGCGGCCATCATGGCCGCATGGATGACGCCGAGGGCCCGGGTCCGGTCGCCGAGGCGGAGGGCCTGCCGCTTCCAGACCGGCCTCGGCGCTTCCTGGGCGTGCTGGCGGCGCTCGACCGGCCCCTCGCCCTCGGCTTCATCACCACGCTCGGCGTGCTGGGTGCGCTCCTGCTCGGCAGCGCGCTCGGCTCGATCTCGACGATCCTCGTCTACATCGTCCTCGCGATGTTCCTGGCGGTCGGTCTCGATCCCATCGTGCGGCGCCTCGAGCGCCGTCGCGTGAAGCGGGGCGGCGCGATCGCCATCGTGTTCGGGGGCTTCACCCTGCTGTTCCTCGGGTTCCTGATCTGGGTGCTGCCCCCCGTCATCGCCCAGATCGCGGAGTTCGTCGAGGCGATCCCCGAGTCGATCGCAGGCGTTCCCGAGACCGAGTGGTTCGCGGCGCTGAACGCCGACACGCAGGTCGCGCTCGTCGCGGGCCTCGAGCAGCTCGGCGAGTGGATCGCGAGTCCGTCGACGATCGCGGCGCTCGGAGGCGGTGTGCTCGCCGTGGGTGTCGCCTTCATCAGCGGCATCACCGCGTCGTTCATCGTCGTCGCCCTCACGCTCTACTTCCTCTCCTCCCTCTCGTCGATCAAGAGGGCGTTCTACGATCTCGCGCCGGCGCACAGCCGGCCGCGGCTCGAGAGCCTCACCGAGCGGATCACCGACTCGGTCGGCAGCGCCCTCATCGGATCGGTGATCCTCGCCGCCCTCAACGCCGGCGTCGTCTTCGTGCTGCACGTGGTGATCCGGTTGCCGTTCCCGGCGCTCATGGCCGTCGTGGCCTTCGTCGTGACGCTCATCCCGCTCTTCGGCTCGGTGATCTTCCTCGTGATCGGCACGGGTGTCGCTCTGTTCACGAGTCCGCTGCAGGCGCTGATCTTCGCGATCGCCTACCTGATCTACATCCAGCTCGAGTCGTACGTCGTGAGCCCCAGGGTCATGAACCGGGCCGTCTCGATCCCGGCGGCCCTCGTGCTCATCGGCGCGCTGATCGGCGGCGCGCTGATGGGTGTGATCGGCGTGCTCGTCGCGCTGCCGGTCATGGCGTCGATCCTGCTGATCATCCGCGAGGTCGTGGTGCCGAAGCAGGACCTCAAGGTCTAGGTGTCACGCGTCGCGCGCACAGCGGAAGCCGATGTGCGACATGCCGGTGTCTTCGGCCTGCGCCGACCGCGCAGCCGGTCGGAACCGCAGGCAGTACTCGGGCGAGCACAGGTGCGAGCCGCCCTTGAGCACGCGGCGCGGGGTGGAGAACCCCTCCTGTGCGCTCGCCGTGGCGAGCAGGTTCTGCCGGCGCCCGGGGTCGACGGGCCGATCCGACAGCCGCAGGTGCCGCGGCGTCCAGTAGTCGCTGGTCCACTCCCACGTGTTGCCCGTCATGTCGTACAGCCCGTAGCCGTTGGGCGGATACGAGCCGACGGGCGCGGCATCCCCCACCCCTTCATTCCGGTACGGGAACCGCCCGAGCCACGAGTTGGCCAACACCCGCCCGCCCGGCTGCATGTCGTCGCCCCACGCGAAGCGCGCTCCGGAGAGTCCGCCCCGCGCCGCGTACTCGTGCTCCGCCTCTGTGGGCAGCCGCTTGCCCGCCCACGCGGCGTAGGCGGTGGCGTCCTCGAACGCGACATGGACGACCGGATGCCGCATCCGCTCGTCGATCGACGAACGGGCGCCGAACGGCCGTCGCCAGTGGGCGCCCGGCTGCCAGCGCCACCAATTGCGCCAATCCTCGAGGTCGACCGGGCGCGCGGTGGGGGTGAAGACCATCGACCCCGGCACGAGGTCGGCGGGGTTCGCCCCCGGGAAGTCCGCCGGATCGAGCTCGCGTTCGGCGACCGTCACGTAGCCGGTGTCGTCGACGAACGCCGCGAACTCCTCGTTGGTGACGGCGTGACGGTCGATGTGGAAGCTCTCGACGGCTCGCTCGTGCACGGGCCGCTCGTCGGGGTAGAACTCGTCCGAACCCATGAGGAACGTGCCGCCCTCGATCAGGACCATGTCGCCCATGCGGTCAGTTCAGCGCCGAGGTGAGCCGCGCGAGGCCGTCGAGGAAGGTCGCCTTGCCGGGCTGGTCGCGCCACTCCCGCAGCGTGAGCTCGCGTCCGGCATCGCGGTACGCCTGCTCGACCTCGCGCATCTCGGCCACGAACGAGGCGCCGCGCACGAGCAGCGAGACCTCCATGTTGAGGCTGAACGAGCGGATGTCCATGTTGCTCGACCCGATGACCGCGATGTCGTCGTCGATCGAGAAGTGCTTCGAGTGGAGGATGAACGGCGCGGGGTAGAGGAAGATCTTCACGCCCGCCTCGAGCAGCGCCGAGTAATAGGAGCGCTGCGCGTGGTACACCAGCCCCTGGTCGCCGATCTCGGAGACGAACAGCTGCACTTCGAGCCCGCGCTGGCAGGCGGTGGTGATCGCGTAGACCATCGCCTCGTCGGGCACGAAGTACGGACTCGTCAGGATGACCTTCTCGGTCGCGCCGTAGATGAGCGAGAGGAACAGACGCAGGTTGTTCTCGGTGTCGTAGCCGGGGCCGCTCGGCACCACCTGGCACAGCAGCGCGTCGGGAGCGGTCGAGCGCGCGACCTCCGTGGCCGGCACGTGCTCGATCGTCGAGAGATCCTGGCCGGTCTCGATCAGCCAGTCCGACAGGAACACCGCGTTGACCGCCGTGACGACCGGGCCGGTGAGGCGCGTCATGAGCTCCTGCCACTTCAGGCCGCGCTTGATGTTCTTGGGCGAGTCGTAGGTGCGGTCGATGAGGTTCTGCGACCCCATGAAGGCCGCGCGCCCGTCGACGACCACGATCTTGCGGTGGTTGCGCAGGTCGGGGCGCTGATACTTGCCCTTCAGCGGCATGACCGGCAGCATCCACGCCCACTCCACGCCGATGCGGTCGAGCTCGGCGAGGGTCGCCGTGCAGTTGCCGAGCCGGCGGGTGGCGACGTAGTCGGCGAGCAGCCGCACCGTGACGCCGCGCGCGACGGCCCGCTCCATGGCGGCGAAGAAGCCGCGCGTCGTGTCATCCCACGCCACGATGAAGAACTCGACGTGCACGAATGCGTGCGCCGTGTCGATCTCGGCCGCCATGGCGTCGATCGATCCCTGGTAGTCGGGGAAGAGGGATGCCTCGTTCCCGTCGGTCGCCGGCAGTGCGGTGAGCAGCTCGTTCTGCTGCACGACCCGCTGGAACCAGCGGGGCCAGTCGGGCTCGTCGGTGCGCAGCCCCTGCGCATCGACGGCCCCGCGGATCAGACCGTCGATGCGCGCCTGCTCGTCGCGGCGGGACTTCGGCAGGCGGACGCTGCCGATCAGCAGGAAGAGCAGGATGCCGACGAACGGGAGGAGGAAGATCAGCAGCAGCCACGCCATCGCCGCCGTCGGCTTGCGGCCCCGGGGGATGACGAAGAGCGCGACGATGTCGATCGCGAACACCACCAGCAGGATGATCGGCCACAGGGCGGACTGGTCGAGGATGCTGGCGGCCACGCGGGTCTCCTTCAGGCGGGGGTCACTCGGTTGACCGACACGACCTCGATGTTCAGCCCGTCGAAGACGGCGAGCAGGGCCCGCAGCTCGGCCTGGTCGCCCACCATACCGGTGACGCTCGAGGTGCCGTCGTCCCGCCCCACCACGTCGTAGCCCTCGAGCGCCGCGGTCAGCGACGGGCCGAGGTGACCGGTGATGACGACTTCGACGAGGTGAGCGGACATGTCTCTCTTCCGGCGCGGCGCGAAACGGACACTGCCAGCGTGGAGGACGCTTCCTGGGGCGTCGTCACCCGCGAGGGACGATTCCCTCAGCCCGGGTCGTTCACCCGGTGACGAAGCTCACCCGATCTCGTCGTTCAGCCGGTCGCGCCACTCGAGCAGCGGCACGAGCGGCGACAGGTCGTAGTCGGGGCCGTCGATCGCCGGCACGATGAGCCGGAAGCCGAGCTCGAACAGCCGGGCCGGGGCATCCGCCTCCAGCAGCGGACCGAAGCCGCGGATCGTGTAGCCGGTCGACAGCTCGATCTCGGCGGGGTCGCGCCCCTCCTTCGCGCACCACTCGTGCAGCACTCCGATCTTGCGGGGCAGGTCGTCGAGCTTCGTGAAGGTGTGCCAGATGTCGGCGTGCTGGGCGACGAGCCGCAGGGTCTTGCGCTCGCCCTGCCCGCCGATGAGGATCGGGATCCGTCGCGTCGGTGCGGGGTTGAGCCGGTCCCACCGGGAGCGGATGCGGGGCAGGTCGGCGGCGAGGGCGTCGAGGCGCGAGCCGACGGTGCCGAACTCGTACCCGTACTCGGTGTAGTCCGGCTCGGCCCAGCCCGAGCCGGTGCCGAAGATGAGGCGGCCCGTGCCCGTTGCCCCCGTGCTGATGTGGTCGACCGTGCGGGCCATGTCGGCCTGCAGATCGGGGTTGCGATACGAGCTGCAGTTGACGAGCGGGCCGAGCTCGACGCGCTCGGTCTGCTCGGCCATCGCGGCGAGCACCGTCCAGGCCTCGAAGTGCTCGGCCTCGAACGGCGACGTCAGCGGGAAGAAATGGTCCCAGTTGAAGATCGCGTCGACGCCCATGTCCTCGGCTCGCAGCACCGCGTCGCGGTACGCGCTGTAGCGCGCGTGCTGCGGGGCGAGCTGCACGCCGATGCGCACAGGGCGATGGGCTGCCGGATGACGGACGTCGACCACTCGGGCTCCTTCGGTTCGCCGGCGCGTCAGCGCGCCGGGGCGATCAGTTCGTCGGCTCGATGCGCAGGACGCCGGGCGCCTCGCCCACGGCGAGGTCGTCGACGACGCGCACCGTGCGGGCGAGGTCGTCCACCGAGCCGATCACCGTGCCGAAGCGCTCACGGTCGGAGCACACCGCGGTGACGGTGACGAAGTGCGTGCCGGTGTCCCATGTGTAGGTGGCGAACGGCGGCGTGCGCGGGTCGGAGGGGAGCGCCATCTCGAGCTTCTCGCCGACGCCGAGGTGACTGCTGCGGAAGGACTCGGTGTCGTCGTACTCCATCGGCATCATGGCCCGGGCGGTGCGCAGCTGGGGCGTCGCCTCCTGCACCTGCGCCATCGTCACGACGAGTTCGGGGTCGGCCTTCCACACCCAGACCAGCACGCGTCCGGCGGCGCGCCGCATGAGGAAGGGCGCCGCCTGGCTCATCGCCCACGCGGCGACGCCGCTGCCGGGCCGCTCCGCGCCCACGGCGGTGTTCGCCTGGGACAGCAGCATCCGGATCGCGGCCTTGCGGTGGCGGCGCCCCTTGAATCCGAGGGACTCGGTGACAGCCACCCACAGCGTCGGATCGGCGTCGGCCTGGAGTCGGGGCATGCTTCCAGCGTACGGGGCCCACCGGGACCCCTCGGGTACAGTGGATGCCGCGCCACCCTCTCCTTCCCGCCGCGCACCCCCGCCGCACAGACAGGCCCCTGTACCCCGTGACCGAGTCCGCGACGCCCGACGACCATCTGGCCGACGCCGAAGTCCAGCGACCCCTGACGATTCTGATCGGCGCCGACACCTGGCTGCCCCACGTCAACGGCGCTGCCCGGTTCGCGGAGCGCCTGGCCGCCGGCCTCGTCAAGCGCGGCCACGACGTGCACGTGATGGCGCCGAGCGCCACCCACCGTGCCCACGGCACGTTCACCGAGGTGATCGAGGGCGAGCCGATGACGATGCACCGCATCGCCTCGTGGCGCTGGTACCCGCACGACTGGCTCACCTTCGTGCTGCCGTTCCGCTCGAAGTACTACGCGCGACGCGTGCTCGACCGGGTCAAGCCCGACGTCGTGCACATCCAGTCGCACATCGTGATCGGCCGCGGACTCACGCGCATCGCCCGGCAGCGCGGCATCCCGGTGGTCGCGACCAACCATGTGATGGCCGAGAACGTGCTCGACTTCACCGTGCTGCCCGCCTCGTGGACCCGCTACGCGATCAAGCTCGCGTGGGAGGACGCCAAGCGCACGTTCGACATGACGCGCGCCGTGACGACCCCCACGCGCAAGGCGGCGGAGTTCCTCGAGCGGACCATCGAGATCCAGAACGTGATCCCGGTCAGCTGCGGCATCGAGGCGTCGAACTACAGCGCCGACCTCACGGCCCGCGACGGCAACCGCCTCGTGTTCGTCGGCCGGCTCACGACCGAGAAGCAGATCGACGTCGTGCTGCGCGCGCTCGCCACGCTCGACCCGGCGCTCGACGTGACGTTCGACATCGTCGGCAAGGGCGACCAGCGCCGCAACCTCGAAGAGCTCACACGCGAGCTCGGCCTGACCGATCGCGTGCGCTTCCACGGTCACACCACCGACGACGAGCTCAAGGCGCTGCTCACGAACGCGAGCCTCTTCGTCATCGCGTCGATCGCCGAGCTGCAGTCCATCGCGACCATGGAGGCGATGGCGTCCGGCCTGCCGATCGTCGCCGCCGACGCCGTGGCGCTGCCGCACCTCGTGCACGACGGCGAGAACGGCTACCTCTTCCGCCCCGGCGACGTGGATGATCTCGCCGAGAAGCTCACGGCGGTGCTCACGCTCTCGCCCGAGGACCGCCTGCAGATGCAGCAGGCGTCGCTCGACGGTGTGAAGGTGCACGACATGAAGCGCACGCTCGACACCTTCGAGGCGCTGTATCGCGACGAACCGCTGCCGGAGTAGCCCCGTGCACGTCGTGATGTTCGGCGACCAGCACGTCGAAACCCTCGGCGGAGCCCAGGTGTCGATGCGGCTGCAGCGGCGGTTCCTCGAGCGTGCCGGACACACCGTGACGATCGTCGCGCCGGCCGTGCACGGCCCGCGGGCCAGGTCCATCGCCGCCGACGACGCGTACCTCGACATGCGGTCGATCCCGATCACGTTCGACCGCGAGTACTCCATGGCGTGGCCGGGCCGGGGAACGGATCGATGGGTGGATGCCGCGCTCGCCGGCCGCCCGCCGGTGGACGTCGTGCACATCCAGGGCGACTTCTGGGGCGCGTTCATCGGCCACCGCTATGCCGCGCGGCACGCACTGCCCGTCGTCCACACCATGCACAACCGCGTCGACGTCGGCATCGAGGCGACGGCGCCGTTCCCGTCGACCGTTCTCGCCGTGCTCAACGCCTGGCAGCGTCGCGCGCTCGACGTGCAGTCCAGCGGCGACGCCGACGGGTCCGACGGCTGGGCGTTCCTGCGCCGGTTCGCCGGGCGCTCGCATGCCGTGACCGCGCCCTCGACGCACTTCGCACGGCGGCTCGAGGACCACGGCGTGGTCCCGGGCGGTCGCCGCGGCATCCTGGACCTCCACTCGCCCGGATCACGCGTCGACGTGGTGTGGAACGGCATCGACGACGAGGTCCTCGACACCACCCTCGCCGAGGCGCCGGAGGAGCGGACGCCCGGGCCGGCCAGGCTCGTCTGGCTCGGACGCATGAGCCCCGAGAAGCGCCTGCTGCCGTTCCTCGAAGCGCTCGCCGAGTCGGGCGTGCAGGCCGAGGTCGAGGTGATCGGCGGCGGCGGCCAGCTCGCCGCGGCTGCGCGGACGGTCGCGCGCACGCGGCCCGCGGCGTCGGTGGTCTTCGCCGGGCGGCTGCCGTATGCCGAGACGCTGCGCCGCATCGCCGCGGCCGACGCCGTCGTGCAGACGTCGATCGGCTTCGAGACGCAGGGCATGACGATCTTCGAGGCGGCCTCGCTGGGCACACCCTCGATCGTGAGCGACCCCGACCTGGCGACCGAGCTCGGTGCGGGATTCTGGCGCGTGGGCGAGGGGAAGCGGACGGATGCCTCGACCGCGGCCCTGGCGGAGGCGCTGCGCACCGCGGTGGCCGCCATCGACGCGGGAACACCGGTGAAGGTGGACCCGACGATCCGCGAGCGGTTCCGGCAGTCGTCCCGCACGGCGGCGATGGTCGAGATCTACGACCGCGTCATCGCCGGCTGAATCCCCGGGCCCCGGTCCCTGAAGACCGGGGGCGAGGGGCGGAGTCAGACGAGTCGTGACCAGTCGGTCGGGGTGCGACGGTATCCGTCGTTGCGAAGTGCCGTGATCGTCGAGGCGACCGCGACAGCGGACAGTGCTGCGAGAAGAATCACCATGAACATGGCAGAAACGCTACGCTTGTGCTTGTCCTGCCAACAGTGGCAGGATGGACACACATCGCATGAAAACTGCCACTGCAGTCCAGGTCAGGAGGTCACCATGAAGACGGTCGCCGTCATCGTCCAGGACGGGTTCGCCCCCTTCGAGTTCGGCGTCGCGTGTGAGGCCTTCGGCCTCGATCGCTCCGCCGACGGCATCCCGAACTTCGACTTCCGCATCGTGACGCCCGACCCGGGCGTCGTCAACTCCAAGATGGGCTTCTCGATCAACGTCGATCACGACCTGTCGTTCGCCTACGAGGCCGACCTGGTCGTCGTGTCGCCCACGCCGCGCGAGTACTGGGCGCGGAGCACCGCCGACGAGCGCGTGCTCGACGTGATCCGCCAGGCCGTCGCGCGCGACGCGTGGGTGCTGAGCGTCTGCAGCGGCTCGTTCGTCGTGGCCGCGTCCGGTGTGCTCGACGGCCGCAAGGCGACGACGCACTGGATGTACGCCGACGCTATGGCCCGCATGTACCCCGCCGTCCGCGTCGACCCCGACGTGCTCTACGTGCAGGACGGTCGCATCATCACGAGCGCGGGCACCGCGGCCGGCCTGGACGCCTGCCTGCACCTCCTGCGCCAGGAGCTCGGCGCCGAGATGACCAACAGGATCGCCCGCCGCATGGTCGTGCCCCCGCAGCGCGACGGCGGGCAGGCGCAGTTCATCGATCGGCCGCTGCCCGAGGTGGCGTCGCTGTCGCTCGCGCCGGTCACCGACTGGATGCTCGAGAACCTGCGTCTCGACCTCAGCGTCGACCAGCTCGCCTCGAAGGCCCACATGTCGCCGCGCACGTTCGCGCGGCGCTTCAAGGCCGACTACGGCGCGACGCCCGCGGCATGGCTCGCGCGCCAGCGCATCATCCACGCGCAGCGGCTGCTCGAGAAGACCGACCTCGGACTCGACCGCATCGCCTACGAGAGCGGATTCGGGTCGGCGGCCGTGCTGCGTCAGAACTTCGCGCGCGTCCTCGACACGACCCCGACGGCCTACCGGGCGCGGTTCTGCTGCACCCGCGAGGCGCAGGAGGCTGCGGGCGTGGCGGCCGCCGAATCGCGGCGCGGCGCAGGGGCGATGCTCGAACCCGTAGCGTAACCACCCGCGGCGGGCGAGGCTGCGAAGCGCCCACGTCACTACGGTGTGAGCGTGCGGATCGATCCGAGGCGGTGGTTCTCCCGCAAGACGCTGGGGAAGGATGCCGCGGCCGGCCTGGTGCTGGGCGTGGAGGCCGTCCCCGACGCCCTGGCGGCCGGGGTGCTCGCGGGCGTGAATCCGCTCGCCGGCCTCTACGCCTATCTGTTCGGGATGGCCGGCGCGGCGTTCGTCACGAGCAGTGCGTTCATGGCCGTGCAGGCGACGAGCGCGATGGCGCTCGTCGTGTCGGACGCCGACCTCGCCTCGCGCCCTGATCCCGACCGCGCGCTGTTCACGCTCGCGATCCTCACGGGTGTGGTCATGGTGATCGCGGGAATCGCGCGGGCCGGGCGCCTGGTGAGCTTCGTGCCGACCGCGGTGATGACCGGGTTCGTCACGGCGATCGGCGTGAACATCATCCTCGGGCAGCTTTCCAACTTCACCGGCTACCCCGGACGAGGTGCCAACCGGCTGCTGAAGACGATCGACGTGCTCGTGCACATCGGCCAGTGGAGCATCGCGTCGGTCGTGGTCGGCACGATCGCGATCCTGCTCATCGTCGTGCTGCGACCCACCCGCGTCGGGAGCCTCGGCCTCGTCGTCGCGGTCATTGCGGGCTCGGTGTGCGCCGTGCTCCTCAACCTGTGGGTCGGCGACCCGGTCGCCCAGCTGCGCGACATCGTCGACGTGCCGCGCGGGCTGCCCGCGCCGGTGCTGCCGAGCGTCGCCGACATCCCGGTGCTGATCATCCCGGCGGTGTCACTGGCCTTCATCGGCCTGGTGCAGGGAGCGGCGGTGTCGGCCGGCATCCCCACCGCCGACGGCCGTCCGGCCGACGCGAACCGCGACTTCATCGGCCAGGGCGCGGGCAACGTCGTGTCGGGCCTCTTCCAGGGCATGCCGGTCGGCGGGTCGATGTCGGGATCGTCGATCATCGTGCAGTCCGGCGCGAAAACGCGCCTCGCCCTCTTCATCGCGGCGGCGGTCATGGCCGTCGTCGTGTTCGCCGCCTCCGACCTCGTCGCCTTCATCGCGATGCCCGCGCTCGCGGGCCTGCTCATGGTGGTCGGATTCGGGGCGATCAAGCCCAGCCGGGTCTACTCGGTGATGAAGTCGGGTCCGCTGCCGACGGCCATCATGGCGGTCACGTTCGGGCTGACGCTCGTGATCCCGCTGCAGTTCGCCGTGCTCGCCGGCGTCGGCCTCGGCATCATCCTGTTCGTCGGTCAGCAGTCCAATCGCGTGCGCGTGCGCGCCGTGCACATCGAGCCGGGCGGCCGCCTGCGCGAGTCGGATCCGCCTGCGGTCGTACCGCCCGACGACGTGCTGGTGCTCCAGCCCTACGGCAGCCTGTTCTTCGCCAGCGCCCCGATCTTCGAGAAGCAGCTCCCGGAGGTCAGCCGGGCGTCACGCAACGCCGTCGTCATCGTTCGCCTGCGGGGCACCGACCAGATCGGGCTGTCGCTCGTCGACGTGCTGCGCCGCTTCGCACATCAGCTGCGCGACGCCGACTCCAGCCTGAAGGTCGTCGCGACCGAGGATCGCGTGCTCGACGCGCTCGAAGCGGGCGGCCTGCTCGACGACATCGGCGAGCGCAACGTCTACAAGGGCACCGAGTGGGTCGGTGAGACCCTGCGCCGTGCGCACGCCGATGCCCGCGAGGAGATCGGCGACCGGTCGTAGCTCAGTCGTCGAGGACGAAGGTGACCTCCAGCGCCACCTGATACGAGGTGATCTCGCCGTCAGTGCACTCGACCTTCTGCTCCTTCACCCACGCTCCGCTGACGTTGCGCAGCGTCTGGTGGGAGCGGGCGATGCCCTCTCGGACAGCCGCCTCGAAGCTCTCGGGGGACCGGGCGGTGATCGTCGTGACGCGCGCGACCGTCGTGCTGCTCATCATGAACTCCTCTGTTCGTGTGGGTGGCTCCCAGCGTTCTCCCGCTCGCCGGACGAATCAACCCCTTGACGGTCCGCCGGACGCATTGCCGTGGCATCCACTCTCCTGCTAAAGTTGAGTCATCACGACTCAACTTTGTGAGAGGACTTCAGGAGACACATGAACGCCACCCAGCAGCCGGGGCAGGAGGACGCGCGCAGCGCCCTCGAGCAGTTCGGCATCAACCTCACCGACAGGGCCCGCCAGGGAAAGCTCGATCCGGTCATCGGGCGCGACAGCGAGATCCGGCGCGTCAGCCAGGTGCTGACCCGCCGCACGAAGAACAACCCCGTGCTCATCGGCGAGCCCGGCGTCGGCAAGACCGCCGTCGTCGAGGGCCTCGCGCAGCGCATCGTCGCCGGCGACGTCGCCGAGTCCCTCAAGGACAAGGAGCTCGTCACGCTCGACATCTCGGCCCTCGTCGCGGGCGCGATGTACCGCGGCCAGTTCGAGGAGCGCCTCAAGAGCGTCCTCAAGGAGATCACCGAGTCCGACGGACGCATCATCACGTTCATCGACGAGCTGCACGTGCTCATGGGCGCGGGCGGCGGCGAGGGGTCCGTCGCGGCGTCCAACATGCTCAAGCCCATGCTGGCGCGCGGCGAGCTGCGCCTCATCGGAGCGACGACGCTCAACGAGTACCGCGAGTTCATCGAGAAGGATGCCGCGCTCGAGCGCCGCTTCCAGCAGATCTACGTCGGCGAGCCCTCGGTCGAGGACACCGTGGCGATCCTGCGCGGACTCAAGGAGCGGTACGAGGCCCACCACAAGGTGGCGATCGCCGACGCGGCGCTCGTGGCCGCGGCATCCCTCAGCCACCGCTACATCCCGAGCCGGCAGCTTCCCGACAAGGCGATCGACCTGATCGACGAGGCGGCGTCCCGCCTGCGCATGGAGATCGACTCCGCGCCGCTCGAGATCGATGAGCTGCGCCGTCACGTCGACCGCCTGAAGCTCGAGGAGCTCGCGCTCAAGAAGGAGAAGGACGACGCGTCGAAGGAGCGCCTCGCGGCGCTGCGCGAGACCCTCGCGGGCGAGCAGGAGCGGCTCAGCGACCTGCAGGCTCGCTGGGAGCACGAACGTGCCTCGCTCAACCGGGTCGGCGACCTGAAGACCAAGCTCGACGCCGCCCGCATGGAGGCGGAGCGCGCTCAGCGCGAGGGCAACCTCGAGAAGGCATCGCGCCTGCTCTACGCCGAGATCCCGGCGCTCGAGCGGCAGCTGATAGACGCCGAGCGCGACGAGCCCGCCGGTGACCGGATGGTCAACGACCAGGTCACCGACGAGGACATCGCCGCGGTCATCGCAGCCTGGACGGGCATCCCGGTGGGCCGGCTGCTGCAGGGCGAGACCGAGAAGCTGCTGCACCTCGAGGCCGAGCTCGGCAAGCGCCTGATCGGCCAGAAGGACGCCGTCAAGGCGGTGGCCGACGCCGTGCGCCGCTCGCGCGCCGGCATCAGCGACCCGAACCGGCCGACCGGCTCGTTCCTGTTCCTCGGCCCGACCGGCGTCGGCAAGACCGAGCTCGCCAAGGCGCTCGCCGAGTTCCTCTTCGACGACGAGCACGCCATGGTGCGCATCGATATGTCGGAGTACGGCGAGAAGCACACGGTCTCGCGACTCGTGGGCGCCCCTCCCGGGTACATCGGCTACGAGCAGGGCGGTCAGCTGACCGAGGCCGTGCGGCGTCGTCCGTACTCGGTCGTGCTGCTCGACGAGGTCGAGAAGGCGCACCCCGAGGTGTTCGACGTGCTGCTGCAGGTGATGGACGACGGGCGCCTGACCGACGGTCAGGGGCGCACGGTCGACTTCAAGAACGTCATCCTGATCCTCACCTCGAACCTCGGCTCGCCGATCCTGATCGACCCGACGCTCTCGACCGAGCAGAAGCGCGAACAGGTGCAGGGGCTCGTCCGCCAGGCGTTCAAGCCCGAGTTCGTGAACCGCCTCGACGACATCGTCATCTTCCAGGCGCTCACCGAAGACGACCTCGCCCAGATCGTCGAGCTCGCGGTGTTCGCGCTGCAGCGCCGGCTCAAGGACCGCCGGCTCACGCTGGCCGTGACGCCGGACGCCCGCGGCTGGCTCGCCGAGCGCGGCTACGACCCGATGTTCGGTGCGCGGCCGCTGCGCCGGCTCATCCAGTCCGAGATCCAGGACCGCCTCGCGATGGCGATCCTCGGCGGCGGAGTGCACGACGGCGACGTCGTGCGGGTGGATGTCGCAGCGGACGGCTCAGGGCTGTCGCTCGTCAGCGAGGGTCCTGCACCGGTCCCCGAGGCCGACGAGGAGGAGGTCATCGAAGCCGAGCTCCTCGACGACTGACGCCGCGTCTCCGTGAGAGCATCGGACGGTGCGCATCGTCCGGGCCCTGTGGGGATCGACCCATCCCGGCCCGACGCTGGTCGTCACAGTCCTCGCTCTCACGCTGGGCATCGCGGTCGGCCTCGAGCTGTGGCGGCTGACACTGCTTGCCCTCGCCGTCTTCGCGGGCCAGGTGTCGATCGGCATCTCGAACGACGCGCTCGACGCAGCGCGCGACCGAGCCGTCGGCCGCACCGACAAGCCCCTCGCCCGCGGGGACGTGTCGCTGCGGGCCGCATGGGGCGCGGCATCCGTCGCCCTGCTCGTCGCGCTCGCGCTGTCGGCACCCCTCGGCTGGCGGATGCTCGCGGCGCACGCGCTCTTCCTCGGATCGGCGTGGGCGTACAACGCGGGGCTCAAGTCGAGCGCGCTGTCGATCGTGCCGTTCATCGTGAGCTTCGGGATCTTCCCGTCGCTCGCGACGCTGTCGGCGCCCGACCCGGTGTTCGCACCGGGGTGGGCATGGATCGCCGGCGCGGCTCTGGGCTCGGCGGTGCATCTGACCAACGTCCTGCCCGACCTCGACGACGATGCCCGCACCGGCGTGCGCGGGCTGCCCCATCGGCTGGGAGCGCGGGTCTCGGCTGTTCTCGCCGCGAGTGCGGTGCTGGCCGGCGGGATCGCGGTGCTCCTCGGCACGTCGGGAGGCGACCTCGCGACGGTCTCCATCGTCTCGTGGCTGTTCTTCGCCGGCGTCGCCGTGGTCGCGGGGTGGACGATCGTGCGTGCGCTCGTCCGGCCCCCCGCGCGCGTGCTGTTCCGGCTGGTAATGGTCGCCGCGCTCCTGCTGGCCGCGCAGCTCGTCGCCAGTGGCGCCGCGCTGGCAGAGTGAGGCGCGGAGTCGGTCAGGCGTCGGCGTCGAAGCCCATCGAGTAGGCACGGGCGAAGATGCGGTCGACGGGAGGGGTGAGCATCGTGCGCACCAGCGTGCGCCGTGCCGCGTCTGCGGGCCGGGTCGCGCTCCGTCCGAGCGCTGTGTTCGCCGCGGCCAGACGTGCGGCGGTGCGGGCCGACGCGATCCGGCGCTTCTCCCACCGCGCGAGGTCCGCGTCCGGCGCCTCGCCGGTGCGCACCCAGGTCGCGAGCAGCGGCGCGAGGGTCGCGGCGTCGAGCAGACCCAGGTTCATGCCCTGGCCGCCGATGGGGCTGACCTCGTGCGCGGCATCCCCGATCACGATCATCCGGCCGTTGCGCAGGCGCGGGGCGACAACCCGACGCACGCCGAAGGCGGTCGCCTGAGAGACGGCGACGGATGCCTCGCCCTCGCCTCGTGCGTCGAGGGCGGCGCGCAGGCGCTCGGTGCGTGCTGCGGGGTCGGGATCCGCTCCGGGACTGTCCCACGTGACGAAGCGCCGATACCCGTGCGGGAGCGGGAACGACTCGAGCACGCCGTCTCGATCGAGGTGGATCACGGCGAGGTCATCGTCGGCGCGAAGGCCGGTCGCGGCATCTGCCATCAGATACCTGTCCCGATACTCGTGCGCGCGCACGGCACCGGGGCGGAAGACGAGATCGCGCCCTCCGGCACCGGTCGCGACGACCACGATCGGCGCCGTCAGCTCGGTCGGGCGCCCGCTGACTCCGATCCGCACGCGCACGCCTTCGGCGCGGGGTGCGATCGACATCGCCGTGGCCCCACGGGTCGGTTCGGGGGCGTCGGCGGCGAGCACCGCCTCGGTCGCGGCCTGCGGCAGCGTCGCGACGAACGGGAACCGCGTCGACAGACGCGAGAACGACAGCGAGCCCAGCAGGCGCCCGCCCGAGCGCGCCTCGCCACGGGGGACCCGGGCCGCGGCTGCGAGCAGTCGCTCGGTCACGCCGCCCGGCTCGAGGGCGGCGAGCACGGGCGCGTGCACGCCGATCGCCCGCGTTCCGCCCCCGGCGGCGGGACGGCGTTCGTACAGCGCGACGTCGACCCCGCGACGCGCGAGATCGCCCGCGAGCAGCGTGCCGACCGGCCCCGCGCCGACGACGACGACGTCAGGCACTCGGTGGCTCCGTGCGCGCGGCGCCGAGCCCCGGCTCGGGCGCGAGCCCGGGTGCCGCGGCGAGCAGCCGGAACGGCGCGTGTCCGGTCACGCTCCAGGCACCGGGATCCGCGTGGTCGAGAAGGCGCCGCAGCTCGTCGTGCGTGTAGCTGCGGCGGATCGAGCGCAGTCCGTCGGTGCGCAGGAAGGTCCCGGGCGCGAACGGGGTGACGGCCACCGCGTACAGGACGTACGGCATCTGGCCGCGGGCGATGTCGCCGTGCAGCACCAGGCCGTGCGAGAGCGCCCGCGACTGCGACAGGAACGACGCCGTGTCGTCGCCGAGGTGGTGGAGCACGTGGTTGGACAGCACCGCGTCGAACGCCTCGCCCTCAGCGACCAGGGTCGTGGCATCCGCCAGCCG
Source organism: Microbacterium gallinarum (assembly GCF_014837165.1). Lineage (GTDB taxonomy): Bacteria > Actinomycetota > Actinomycetes > Actinomycetales > Microbacteriaceae > Microbacterium > Microbacterium gallinarum. The sequence goes on along the minus strand of NZ_JACSPM010000001.1, from coordinate 1,022,959 downwards.
GAATCGCACGTTCGCGGGTGCGTCCCGGCCGATCGCGACCTCGTGCGAGCGCGGGTCGGGGTCGACGCCGGTCCACGCCACGTCGAGCCCGTCCTCGGCCGCGAGCCGTGCGAGGCGCAGCACGAGGTCGCCTCCTCCCGAGCCCAGGTCGAGCACCCGTGCCGGGCGGCCCAAGGAGGCGAGATGCGGGGCCAGGCGGGCGCGGTAGGCGAAGCCCCAGCCGGAGAAGAGGCGGTTGATCGTGCCGAACCGGCGCAGGGTCGCGCGCAGGCGCCGCGGATCGCAGGCCGGATCGTCCATGAGCTCCTCGAGCTCGACGTCGCGTACCGCCAGGCTCATGCGCCGGCGACCGCCCCGACCGCCGCCCCCGCCGGCTCACCGGCGACGGCAGATCCTGTGGCGCCGCGCTTGGTGAGCAGCGCGGATTCGACGGTCAGCCCGGGCCCGAACGCGAGGGCGGCGAGCCGCGCACCGTCGGCGACGGAGTCGTCGCGCAGCATCCGCTCGAGGATGAACAGGATCGTGGCACTCGACATGTTGCCGTAGTCGCGCAGCACGCCGCGCGAGGCGTCGAGGGCGGTGGGTGGAAGTTCGAGGCCCGCCTCGACGCGGTCGAGCACGCTGCGCCCGCCGGGGTGGACCGCCCAGACGTCGGGCGTCGCCTCACCCGCGAGGAAGCGGTCGACTGCGCCGCGGATCTCGCGCCCGACGATGCGGGGCACCTCGGCCGACAGGATCATCTCGAAGCCGTGGTCGCCGATGGTCCAGACCATGTCGGCTTCGCCCTCCGACGTCAGCGCGGTCGAGAAGCGATCGAGCTCGAGACCGCCCTCGCGCCCTGCGCCCGGGTCGGCGGTGACCACGGCCGCGGCGGCCCCGTCGGCGAACACCGAGGCGGCCACGATCTGCTGCGGATCGGCCGACGGCCGGATATGCAGCGTGCACAGCTCGACGCACACGACGAGTACGACGGCGGCCGGGTCGGACTCGGCGATGCGCGACGCGAGTCGCAGTCCGGGCATCGCCGCCGCGCAGCCGATGAAGCCGAGGTGATAGCGCTCGACCGAAGGGTCGAGGCCGAGGTCGCGCACGAGCCGGTAGTCCGGCCCGGGGGCGAAGAACCCCGTGCACGAGACGGTCACGACATGGGTGACGGCGGATGCCTCGATCTCTGCGTCCGCCATCGCGACGCGGGCCGCCTCGGCGTAGAGCGCCGGCGCCGTGCGGATGTACAGGTCGTTGCGGGTGCCGGTCGTCGGGCGGAGGAGGCCGCGCTCGGCGTCGATGAAGGCGGTGCCGTCGTCGGGACCGGGGGCCCCCGACAGGGCGAGCTGGGCGAGCACGGTATGCCGGTGCTCGATCTCGGCAGCGTCGAAGGCCGCGCGGATCAGTCGCGCGGTCAGGCGGTCGACGCCGGGCTGCGTCGCGAAGAGGTCGCGGGCCTCTGTCTGGGCGACGCGGGTCGTCGGGACGGCGGTTCCGATCGAGACGATGCGCGGACTCATGCTCACACCTAAGCACCCCGAGGCCCTGCGCGGGGTGGTCTTGTGCGAACCATCAGGTTCGTGCAGAGCGCGGGGCGCGGCATCCGCTCGCGTACTACGGTCGGATCATGCACATCGAGGGCACCGGTCGCTTCGTGTTCTACGCCCAGTGGCCGGTGGCCGTCTTCCTGCCGGTCCTGTTCTTCATCGGACGCGGCAACCTCGGTGCCGAGGTCGGCTGGCTCGGCTTCTTCGGGATCGTGTACGGCCTCATCGTGATCGCGCTGCTGCTCGTGCCGCCCGCGATCACGCTGTTCGATCCCGAGGTGCGGCGGCAGCGGGCCACGCGGCTTCACTACGACATCGCGAGCGCCGTGCTGTGGCTCGGCATCGTCCTCGGCGCGCTCACTGTGCCCGACTCCGGCGACAGCGGCCCGCTCGACACGGTGCTCATGTCGTGGTTCGGCATCACGGCGCAGACCTCGGCGGCGCTGTTCGCCATCGCCGCCGGGCTCATCGGCCTGTCCTATCTCGCACAGCTGGTGCTGGCCGTGATGGGCGTCACGCGCGGCCGGGCGGCCGTCGCGAAGGGCTGAGCCGCCGGGTCAGCCCTCGGCGGCGGATGCGGCACCCCCGGTGTGCTGGTCGGGGAGCTCGCGCATCGACCAGAACGGCGAGAACACGACGAACACCGCTGACAGCAGCTGGCCGATCGCACCGATCCACATCGTCGGGATGACGCCCAGCCACGTGCCGAGCACACCGGCGAGCAGCGCGGCGATCGGCATCACGCCCCAGATGACGAAGCGCACCGAGGCGTTCATGCGCCCGAGGAGACGGGGCGGCGTGATCCGCTGCCGGAACGTCACCTGCGTGATGTTGTACACGAGCACCATGAAGCTCATCACGAAGAACTGGCAGACGAGCAGCGGGAACGCGAAGGCGGGGGTGAGCGCCGCCACCGGCAGCAGCAGGGCGACGAAGCTGAAGCCGAGCGCGGCAGCCGGGATCGCGCGGGCCTCGCCGATCCGCCGCACGATGTGCGGGGTCGCCATGGCGCCGAGCAGTCCGCCGACCGACGCCAGCGAGAAGATCAGGCCCAGCGACGCGGGGGAGAACCCGAGCTCGCGCAGCAGGAACAGCGGCAGCAGCGTGGTCGACACCGTGTTGAAGAAGTTCGACGTGCCCGTCGTCGCGACGATGCGGCGCAGCAGCTTCTCGGTGAAGACGAAGCGCAGGCCCTCCCAGATCTCGTGGAGGATGGGGCCGCGCTGCGCAGGGTCGTGTTCCTCCTCGTGGTCGCGCGTGACCAGGAGGGCGAACGCCGACACGACGTAGGTGCCGGCCGTCGTGAGCACGGCGACGGGTGCCGTGACCACGCCGATCAGCCAGCCGCCGAATCCCGGACCGGCGATATTGGCCAGCTCGTAGGTGGACTGCAGCTTGCCGTTCGCCTCGGCGATCTGGTTCGGGCGGACGAGCGACGGCACGATGCTCTGGTACGACACGTCGAAGAACACCGTGGCGATGCCGATGATCGCCGCGATCACGACGAGGTGCCAGATCTGAAGCACCCCGAGGATCCACAGGAGCGGGACGAGTGCGAGCGCGCCCGCACGCACGACGTCGGCGGCGATCATGACGTGGCGCTTGCGCATGCGGTCGATCCACGCGCCCGCCGGCAGCCCCACCAGGAGGAAGGCGGCGACGTTGGCGGCATTGAGCACGCCCACCTGGAACTCGGTGGCATCGAGCAGCAGCACCGCGAGCACCGGGATCGCGAGCTCGGCGATCTGCGCACCGAACTGGCTGAGCGCCTGGCCGCTCCACAGCGTCAGGAAGTTGCGGTCCCGCCACAGCGATGCGCCCCGCGATCGCGGGGGGAGCGGGTCGGGCTGATCCGCATCGGCTGCGGCGTCGGCGCGCGCGGCGGAGGAGGTTCCGGATGCCTCCGCCCGCGCTTCCGCGAGGATCGCGTCGTCGACATCGACGTCATCGGGAGAGCGAGGCGCGTCCGGTGATTGGGACATGCCAATCAGTGTCCGACACTGATTGAGAGTTGTCAATCACTGGCTTAGTCTGGAGTGGTGACCGAGCAGCGCGTCGGCGCCGAGGTGCGCCCGTCGACCGATCCCGCCGACGAGGCGCGCCTGCGCGCGCTGAGTTCACCGCTGCGCCTGCGCGTGCTGCGGCTGTGCGCCTTCGAGGCGCGGACGAACAAGGAGCTCGCCGAACTCCTCGGGGTGAACCCGGGCACGATGCTCCATCACGTGCGCACGCTGGTGCAGACCGGCTTCCTCGCGGCGCAGCCCGAGCGCGTCGGAGCTCAGGGCGCGCGTGAGGTCCCGTACCGGGCGACGGGTCTGTCCTGGCGCACCCCGATGCCGCACCGCAGTCGCGTGCTGGTCGAAGTCTTCCTGCAGCAGATCGAGGGCGTCGAGCCCGAGGAACTCGACACCGCCTGGCTCGGCCTCAAGCTGAACGCCGAACACAAGGCAGAGCTGCAGCAGCGCATCGTCGACCTGCTCGAGGAGTTCAAGGAGCGCGATCCCGACCCCGACGGTGAGCCGTACTCGCTCTTCACAGCGCTGCACCCCGACCTGAACCCGCCCGCCCCGTCGCCTTCCGGTCGCTGAGCGGCGTGGGGCGAGACGCCACGCGTCAAACCGTCGGGAGAAACGCCCGCTCCGGGCTTCACCGCCGAGGAAATCCGGCGATTCTTCCCGACGGTTTGACGCGCGGAGCGCCCTGCGGACGTCGTAGCGTGGCCGCATGACCATCGCGACGGCCGACCTCTACGACGAGCACGGGGACGCGCTCGACTCGCTCTCCCTTCAGCTGCACGACCTCGGCGGGCGGGTGGCGTTCGACGGACCGATCCGCACGGTGCGCTGCCACCGCGACAACGCCCTGGTGAAGGCCGTGCTCGCGACACCGGGCGACGGCGCCGTGCTCGTGATCGACGGCGGCGGCTCGCTGCAGTCGGCGCTCGTCGGCGACCTCATCGCCGCGTCGGCGGTCGAGCACGGATGGGCCGGCATCATCGTGCACGGCGCGATCCGCGATCGCGAGGCGATCGCCGCCCTCCCGATCGGCGTGAAGGCGCTCGGGTCGAACCCGCGCAAGAGCGCGAAGGACGGCGTCGGTGAGGCCGACGTGCCCGTCGAGATCGCGGGCGTGGTCTTCACGCCCGGCCGGCACGTCTGGGCGGACGCCGACGGCGTGCTCGTCGAGCGCTGACGCGGGGTGCCGGCCGCCGCGCCACAGTGAGGAGACGCGCCCGTCCGGGCAGGTCCGCCGGCCCGCCCGCGCGGCGTGTCCCTGACGCTGGCGCCTCCGCGCGCCCGCTCGGCGGCCGGGACCGGGCGCACGGTGGCACGATGGAACGAGCGAGCAAGGGAGACGCCATGACCGATGCCTACGTCTACGACGCCGTGCGCACGCCGCGCGGTCGCGGCAAGGCGACCGGCGCACTGCACGGGGCGGCGCCGCACGAGCTCGTCGTCGGGCTCATCGACGCGCTGCGCGACCGGCATGCCGGTCTCGACCCCGCGGGAGTCGACGACGTCATCCTCGGATGCGTCACGCCGATCGGCGACCAGGGCTCCGACATCGCGAAGGTCGCCGCGCTCGCCGCCGGCCTTCCCGACTCGGTACCGGGAGTGCAGCTCAATCGCTTCTGCGGCTCGGGGCTCGAGGCCGTCAACCAGGCGGCGGCACGCGTGCGGTCCGGCTGGGAGGACCTCTTCCTCGCGGGCGGCGTCGAGTCGATGAGCCGCGTGCCGATGGGCTCCGACGGCAGCCCGTTCTCGACCGACCGTGCGGCGGCGATCTCGCCCGACTCCGTTCCGCAGGGCATCAGCGCCGACCTCATCGCGACGCTCGAGGACTACTCCCGCGAAGACGTCGACCGCTTCGCCGCGATGTCGCACGAGCGCGCCGCCCGCGCCTGGGACGAGGGCCGGTTCGACAGGTCGGTGATCCCCGTCCGCGGCGCCGACGGCACGCCGCTGCTCGAGCGCGACGAGATCATCCGCCCGGGCACGACGGTCGAGACCCTCGCCGCGCTGCCCCCTGCCTTCGCAGCGATGGGCGCCGGCGGGTTCGACGACCTCGCGCTCGCGAAGTACCCCCAGGCGGGTGCTGTCCAGCACGTCCACCACGCCGGCAACTCGTCGGGCATCGTCGACGGCGCCGCGCTCGTCCTCGTCGGCAGCGAGCGGGCCGGCGAACGCCACGGACTCACGCCGCGCGCCCGCATCCGCTCGGCCGCCGTCGTGAGCACCGAGCACACGATCATGCTGACCGGCCCCGGCCCGGCGTCGAAGCTCGCCCTCGAGCGCGCGGGGCTTCGCATCCACGACATCGACCTCGTCGAGATCAACGAGGCGTTCGCCTCCGTCGCCCTGCGCCTCATGCGCGACCTCGACGACTTCCCCCACGAGCGCACCAACGTCAACGGCGGCGCGATCGCGATGGGGCACCCGCTCGGCGCCACCGGAGCGATGATCCTCGGCACCCTGATCGACGAACTCGAGCGCACCGGCGGACGCTACGGCCTGGCCACGCTCTGCATCGGGGGCGGCATGGGCGTCGCGACCGTGGTCGAGCGGCTCTGACGGCGCGCTGCACCGCACCCCCTGGACACCGCGCCGCCGGAGGCGGAGGCTGGCTGCAGCCACGACCCAGGGAGACAGCATGTTCACACCCGCTCGCGCCTTCAGCAGCTTCGCCGTCGCCGACCTCGGCGCAGCGAAGACCTTCTACGGCGAGACCCTCGGCCTGCCCGTGCAGGAGTACGACATGGGCATCATCGAACTCACGATCGGCAGCGGCGCACGCGTCATGGTCTATCCGAAGGACGACCACGAGCCGGCCGTCTTCACCATCCTGAACTTCGAGGTCGACGACGTCGAGGCGGCGGTCGACGACCTCAACGCGCGCGGCGTGGTGACCAAGATCTACGACGACTCCGAGTTCCCCACCGACGCGAAGGGCATCTCGCGCGAGATGGGTCCCGCGATCGCGTGGTTCCGCGACCCGTCGGGCAACGTCCTCGCGGTGCTGAAGACCCAGTGATCGACGGATGCCTCGTCCCGCGCGCACAGAGCGAGGGACGAGGCATCCGGAATCGAGCTCAGCCTGCGAGCGCCTCCGAGAGCTTCACGCGGCCGCCCATGCGCAGCAGCGAGTTCTCGTAGATGCGCGAGCCGACGAGGATCGCGGCGATGCACGTCGCGATGAGGATCGCGAGCGAGAGCAGCGGCTCCCACCACTGCGCCTCGCCGAGGAACAGTCGCATCGGCATGCCCACCGGCGCGGAGAAGGGCACGTACGACATGATCCCCAGCACGAGCGGGTTGTCGAAGAAGAAGATCACCAGGAAGTACGGCGCCATGATCAGCATCGTGAGCGGCGTGGTGGTCGAGCCGACGTCCTCCATGCGCGACACCATCGACGCCGCCGCCGCGAACAGCGCCGCCAGCAGGATGAACCCGAACAGGAAGAACACCGCGAACCAGGCGATCGGCCCGCCGAGCCCTTGCAGCAGCGCCGTCTGACCGGTGACCGTCAGGCCGACGATCGCGATCGCCGCGAGCAACAGGATCTGCCCCATCGCGAGGATCGTGTTGCCGATCACCTTGCCGGCGAGCAGCGCGCGCACCGGGATCGCCGAGATGAGCAGCTCGACCACACGGGTCTGCTTCTCTTCGACGACGCTCTGCGCGATCGTGCCTCCGAACATCGATGCGGCGAACAGGAACACGACGCCGAAGCCGATCGCCGCGAGGTAGCCGAGCGCCTGATTGCCGGTCTGAGGCTCGAGCAGCACGACCGTCGGCGCCTGCGACAGCTGCTGCAGCAGCTGCGACGGCGCGCTCGAGTCCGCGATCACGGCGATCCCGACCGGGGAGTCCGGATCGGCCACGATGGCCGCGTCGACGTCGCCGTCCGCGACGAGCGCCTCGGCGGCGGCGCGATCGGCGACCTCGGTGATGTCGAGTCCCTGCACGTCCGCAACGGCGGACGAGGCATCCGCTGTCACTGCGACCGGGGTGCCGGTGGAGTTCGCGGCCGCGAAGCCGCCCCAGATGACGAGCGCCAGCGCGCCGATCAGCAGGATCGCCGTCGAGATGACGAAGGCCTTGCTGCGCAGCTTCGAGCCGATCTCGCGTTCGGCGACGAGCCAGACGGCCTGGGCCGTGCCGAGGCCGGTCGCGGGGGTGCGGGCGGGGGTGCTCACTGGATGACCTCCTTGAAGATCTGGGCGAGGGTGGGATGCTGCGGCGCGAAGCTCGCGACATCGCCCTGGTCTACGGCCCGGCGCAGCACGCGCTGGGCGGTCTCGTCGGTGTCGGCGTCGAACACGGCGTAGCCGCCGTCGAAGTCGAGGACCTCGACCCCGGGCTCGGAGCGCAGCCACCCGGCATCGCCCGTCGAGACGAGCTCGAAGCGGCGCGTGGAGTGCTGTGCGCGCAGCGTGTCACGCGCGCCGGCCGCGCGGATCGTGCCGCCGGCGATGATGACGAGGTCGTCGCACAGCCGCTCGACGACGTCGAGCTGATGCGACGAGAAGAGCACGGCGGCGCCGGCGGCGGCGCGCTCCTGCAGCACGCCGGCGACGACGTCGACCGCGAGCGGGTCGAGGCCGGAGAAGGGCTCGTCGAGGATGAGCACCTGCGGGTCGTGCACCAGGGCCGCGGCGATCTGCGCGCGCTGCTGGTTGCCGAGCGAGAGCGTCTCGACGTTGTCGTCCAGGCGCTCGCCCAGTCCGAGCTGCTCGAGCAGCGCGGTGGCGCGGGTCGTGGCATCCGCCTTCGTGAACCCGTGCAGACGCGCGAGGTACACGATGTGCTCGAGCACCTTCATCTTCGGGTAGAGCCCGCGCTCCTCGGGCATGTAGCCGAAGCGGCGGCGATCGGATGCCGTCACCTCGGCGCCGTCGAGCGAGACGTCGCCGCCGTCCTTGGCGAGCACGCCCAGGACGATGCGCATCGTCGTCGTCTTGCCCGCGCCGTTGCCGCCCACGAAGCCGGTGAGCCTGCCCGGTTTGACGTCGAACGCGACGTCGTCGAGCACGCGCCGCCCTCCGTAGCTCTTGGTGATCCCCGTCAGCTGCAGCATCCCGCTCCTCCTGTCGATTCCTGCATCCGACGTTACGGAGGCGGGGATCCCGCGTCCTCCCCCTCAGGGTGGATTCCGCGCGGTCAGCCGCACGGGGGAGCCCCAGGATGACGACGTCTGCATGCGTCGGAATAGATCTCGAGTGCATGCGCTTGCATGATTGTGGAACGTCCACGGTGGTCACCACCGGGACGTCTTTTCGTTTTTCCAGAAGGAGCACACCCATGTCCGAGCGGACCATCGGCTACATCGTCGGCAGCATCTCGTCGACCTCGATCAACCGTCGCCTCGCGAAGGCGCTCGAGCGCCTCGCCCCCGAGGGCACGACCCTGGTCGAGATCCCGATCAAGGATCTCCCCTTCTACTCGCCCGACTTCGACGCCGACTACCCGCAGGTCGCTCGCGACTTCAAGGATGCGATCGACGATGTCGACGGCGTCATCATCGTCACGCCCGAGTACAGCCGCTCGATCCCCGGCGTGCTGAAGAACGCCCTCGACTGGGCCGCCCGCCCGTGGGGCCAGGGGTCGTTCAACGGCAAGCCCACCGCCGTGATCGGCACCTCGGGCGGCGGCATCGCCACCGCTGCGGCGCAGCAGCACCTCAAGGCGATCCTCAGCCACTACAACGCCCCGACGCTCGGCCAGCCCGAGGGCTACGTGCAGTCGACCCCCGGCCTGTTCACCGACAGCGGCGAGGTCACCAACGAGCAGACGGCCGAGTTCCTCGTCGGCTACCTCGAGGCCTTCGGCGCGCTCGTCGACCGCTACGCATCGGTTCCGGTCGCGGCCTGACCCCGTCTCTCGGAACGCCCCGGCCCCTCACGGGCTCGGGGCGTTCCGCTCTTAGGTGGGGGGTCAGACCAGGCCGTGGCGGTGCGCGTAGACGACGGCGGCGACCCTGTCGCGGGCGCCGAGCTTCTGCAGCACGTTCGAGACGTGCGTCTTGACGGTCGCTTCGCCGATGTAGAGCCGCTCGGCGATCTCGGCGTTGCTCAGGGCCTGCGCCACCAGGCGCAGCACTTCGCCCTCGCGCTCCGTGAGCTCGGGAACACCCGCGGGCACCGCCCTCTTCGTGGGCGAGGGAGCGGACGCCTCGCCGTCGGCGAACCGCGCGATCACCCGCCGCGTGACCTCGGGCGCGAGCAGCGCATCGCCGGCGGCCGCGATGCGCACGGCCGCGACGAGCTCCTCCGGACCGGCGTTCTTCAGCAGGAATCCGCTCGCCCCCGCCGACAGCGCCGAGAAGAGGTAGTCGTCGCGGTCGAACGTCGTCACCACCACGACCGCCGCGGCGATCTCCGGGTCGGCGACGATGCGCCGTGTCGCCTCGAGCCCGTCCATGTCGGGCATCTGCACATCCATGCACACCACGTCGGGTTGCAGAGCGGATGCCGCGGCCACGCCCTCCACTCCGGTCGCGGCTTCGCCCACGACCGCGATGTCGCCGGCCGCCTCGAGGATCATGCGGAACCCGGCGCGCATCACGGCGTGATCGTCGACCAGGAGCGCCCGGATCGGCGTGCCGGTCACGCGATGACCCGCTCGGCCAGCGGAACGCTCAGCCGCACGAGGAATCCGCCCCGCGCGCGCGGCGCCGCCTCGAGCGTCCCGCCGGACGCACCCGCGCGCTCGCGCATGCCGACGATGCCGAGGCCCGGACGCAGCGCCGCGGCGACGCGCCCGGTGTTGACGATCTCGAGCTCGACCGCGTCGCCGGCGTAGCGGAGGCGCACGTCGGCCGCGGCATCCGGTCCGCCATGGCGGCGCGCGTTCGTGAGCGCCTCCTGCGCGACGCGGTAGATGTTCACCTGCACGAGGTCGGGCACGGGTGTCTCGTCACCGACGACCGTCAGGGTCGTGGGCAGGCCGTTCGCGTTCGCGTGCGCGACCAGCTCGGCGAGCCCGCCCAGCCGCACGGTCGACGCGTTCGGCGGCTCTCCGTCGGGCGTGCGCAGCGTCTCGAGCAGGTGGCGCAGGTCGTCGAGCGCAGAGCGAGCGGATGCCTCGACCCCCGACAGCGCGGCACGGGCGGCATCGGGATCGCGGTCCATCACGGCGCGGGCGGCACCCGCCTGCACGCCCATCGCCGAGACGTGGTGCGCGACGACGTCGTGCAGTTCGCGGGCGATGCGCACGCGGTCGAGCGCCACCGCCTGGGCGGCGGTCACCTCGCGCTCGTTCTCGAGTTCGCGGGTGCGCTCCTCGAGGGCGGCCCGCTCGAGTGCCGATGCATAGGCGCGATCGCCCATGTAGTACGCCCCGCCGAAAAACGCGGCGTTGACGAGGAACTGGATCAGCATGAACGCGACGAACGGCGAGAAGAGCCCCTCGCGAGAGAGGCCCTCGTCGGTCGGCGCGGTCGCGGATTGGAACGTCGTGACCAGCAGCCACAGGAACATCCCGACGATGATCGCGACGCGGATGATCATGGCGCGGCGACGGTCGTCGACCCACGCGCCTACGGTGTACATCGCGATGAACACCGCGATGTTGCCGACGTAGAGCTCGGGGATGCGCATCGTCACCCCGACGAAGAACACCGCGGCGATCACGACCGCGACGATCCCGGGGTATCGGCGCCGCAGCGCCAGGGGAGCGGTGAGGCCGAAGGCATACAGGAGCGCCCACTGCATGCCCTGCCGGGTCTCTTCGCCGTAGACGCCGGCGACCGAGCCGAGGGCGGCGCTGAGCACGGCGCCGAGCAGCAGGCCGACCGCGAGCCAGACGTCGTTGCGCAGCTCGCCGGGCGACGCGGGCGTGCGCCGGGCGGGGGAGTTCACGGACATCCCTCCACGGTAGGGCTGTCGCGGGTGCCCGGGCATCCCCCGCACGACGGAGCCCGGACCGGGTCGGGGGTTACTTGCTATTGACAAGTCAAATTGCTTTTTGCAAGTATCGACCCATCGCCGCGGAGCACACCGCGGCACGACCGCCACGGGCAAGGGAGCAGGGCAATGACGCACATCTTCGTGAACATCGCGACGAACGACCTCGAGCGGGCCAAGTCGTTCTACACGTCGCTCGGCGCGGGCATCAACCCGCTGTTCACCGACGAGAACGCGGCGTGCATCGTGTGGGACGACAACGTCTACTTCATGGTGCTCAGCAAGGAGTACTTCTCGACGTTCACCGAGAAGGAGTTCGCCGACCCGGCCACGCACGCGCAGGTGCTGATCGCGCTGAGCCGCGAGTCGCGCGAGGCCGTCGACCAGATCGTCGAAGCGGGCCTGGCCAACGGCGGCACCGAGCCGACCGAACCGAAGGACTACGGCTTCATGTACAGCCGCGACCTCGAAGACCCCGACGGCAACGGCATCGAGTTCGTCTTCATGGAACCGCAGGCGGCCGAGCAGGGTCCCGACGCCTACGCGGCGGCGCAGGCGCAGGCGTAGATGGCGTCCCGCAGCTACGGGCAGTACTGCGGGGTCACGACGGCCGTCGAGCTGATCGGCGAGCGGTGGGCGCTGCTCATCGTCCGCGATCTGCTCGTCGGGCCGCGGCGGTACACCGACCTCAAGCTGGGGCTGCCCAAGATCCCCACGAACATCCTTTCCACGCGGCTGAAGGAGCTGCAGGAGGGCGGTGTCGTGCGGCGCGTTCCGCTCATGAACTGCGGGCTCGTGTACGAGCTCACGCCGTACGGCCGCCGGCTCGAGCCCGTGGTGCTCGCGCTCGGACGGTGGGGCTTCGCGCAGATGGGCGACCCCGCCCCCGAAGACGTCGTCACCGCGGACTCGCTCACCATGGCGCTCCGGACGGCGTTCCGAGCGGATGCCGCTGCCGACCTCCCCGCGGCGGACTACGAGGTGCACGTCGCCGACGTCGCGCTGCGCGTGCAGGTCGACGGAACCGAGCTGCGCATCGCCCAGCTCGCGCCGCCGGCCCCTCCCGTCGGGGGCGCGATGCCGGACGGCGAAGCCGGCCTCGTCTTCGCGGCGGGCCCGGGCATCCGGCTGCTCATCTCGGGCGAGGTCACGCCCGCCGAGGCCATCGACCGCGAGGTGCTGGCGGTGGTGTCGGGTGATGCGACCCTGCTGGAGCGATTCGCCGCGACCTTCCACATCGACCCGACCGGCGCGTCGGAACTGGTCGTGTGACCGGAGGCCGCGGCCGCGCCGCCCGGCGTGTGCCGCCGGGGGCTCGCGCTGGCCCCCGCTAGCGTGCGGGTGTGAGCGAGACCGGCAGGGTCAGGGCGGAGCGCCGCCGGCGCGACGTGCCCATCGGGGTGGTGATGGTCGGCATGGCGGTGATCGCCTGGTGGCCGGCGTTCACCCTCGGTGTCTACGGCGAGATCTTCTTCAACGACATCCTGACGGTGTGGGCGGCGTCGACGGCCGCCTTCGTGTTCGTGCTCGTCGAGCGGAAGCCGGTCGGGGGAAAGCTGGTCCGGGCATTCCTGCTCCTGCTCCCGTCGGTCTGGCTCGTGCTGTCGTTCGTCGTCTCCGACGAGGAGACCGATCTGCTGATCGCGATCGTCGACGTCGTCGCGATCCTGGCGGTGCTGATCGGCATCCCGTTCACGCTGTGGGTGCTCGTCCGTGTGGCCTTCCCCGACTTCGCGCACGAGTCGAGCCGCGGGACGAAGTGGCTCATCGCGGGAGTCGTGCTCGGAGTGGCGATCATCGCGTTCGTCCTCGGACTCAACCAGGAGCACTTCCTCACCTGCTGGGACTTCCAGCTCAGTGGCAACTACCCGCCCGCGAGTTGCACGCCGGCGCCGGCCACCGAGGGCTGAGCCGGCTCAATCGGCGGCCAGCGTGTCGCGCACCGTCGGAGTCAGTTCGACCGTGAGGTCGCGCGCGAGGAAGCCGAGGCCGACGCGCTCCTCGAGGCGAGACCCGGCGCGGGCATGGATCCAGGCGCCCCACACCGCGGCGCGCTCGATGGGCAGGCCGCGCGCGACGAACCCGGCGATCGCCCCGGCCAGCACATCACCGCTGCCCGATGTCCCCAGCCCTGCTCCACCCTCATCGACGCGCCAGAGGCGGCCGTCCGGGTGTGCGACGGTGCCGTAGCACCCGACGACGGCGTCGAAGCGGCGCGCGGCGTCGGCGACATCGGTCGTCTCGTCGCGCAGGTCCCGATCGAGCAGGATGCCGAGCTCGTCCTTGTTCGGGCTCAGCACCACGTCGGGCGGCAGAGCGTCCCGCTCGACACTCGGCAGCACCCCGAGCGCGAACGCATCGAGCACCAGCCGCCGCGCACCGGCGGCGACCACCGCGAGGAGGGTCGCGCGCGTCTCGTCGGGATCGTCGAAGCCGGGCCCGACGAGCACGACGTCGGCGCGGGTCACGTGGTCGAGCAGGTCGCCCTCGAACGGGTCGTCGGCGTGATCGGGCAGCGCGAGAACGCCGGCCTCCGGCAGGGCGACGCCCACCTGCGCGTCGATCGACCCCGGCACGGCGAGGGCGATCCGCCCGGCACCGACGCGCAGCGCCGCCTCACCCGCGAGCAGCGCCGCACCCGGCGCGCTGCGCGAGCCGCCGACGACCAGCACGTCGCCGCGTGCCTTCTTGGAATCGCCGGGATCGGGGAGGCCCCACCCCCGCAGAAGCTCGGGACCGACGCGCTCAGGCCGGCTCGACATCGGGGTTCCCGGGATGCACCGTGACGTCCGCGCCCTCGCGCTGCAGGTGGGTGACGTCGGAGAACGCCACCAGCTCCCAGCCCGGGTCGCGGCGCACGAGGTGAGTGACCGAGGCGTTGAGCACGGTGTTCTCGGCGGCGAAGTCGAGCAGCTCGTCCTCGCGCAGGGGGAGGAGCACGTACAGCAGCAGCATCACCACCGCATCATGCGCGACGATCATGGCCTTCTCACCCGGTCCGTCGAGCCGGTCCCGCAGGAAGGACCGCAGACGCAACGCGACGTCGGCCCACGACTCGCCGCCGGGCGGCCGGTGGTAGAACTTGCCGAGGTGCAGGCGCCGGGCGCGCTCCTCGGGATGCAGGCGCTGCACACCCGTGCGCGTGAGCAGATCCAGGATGCCGAGCTCCCGGTCGCGCAATCGCTCGTCGAGGGCGGGCGGCGAGGGCGTCGCGCGCTCGCCGAGCGCGATCCGCAGGGTCTCCTGTGCGCGCACATACGGCGAGACCCAGTAGTCGTCGATGTGCGCGTGGCCCTCATCGAGCCACTCACCGAGCGCCGCGGCCTGCTCGCGGCCCGTGTCGGACAGCGGAACGTCGGCATCGCGGATTTCGAGCGGGATCGTGTCGAGCCCATCGAGTTCCGCCTGCGTCGCCGCCACATTGCCGACGCTCTCCCCGTGCCTGACCAGCCAGAGCTCGTTCACCGCCATGGGCCCAGAGTAGGCAGGGGTGGGGTGCCGTGCCCAGCGCTTGACAATGACGGCCCGGGGAACCAGCCGTCGCGTCAGAAGATCATCGGGCGATCGTCGTCGTCGGGGCCCTCCAGGTCGAGGTCGACGACCACAGGAACGTGATCGCTCGGCGCCTCGCCCTTGCGCTCGTTGCGGTGGATCGTGGCGCCGGTCACGGCATCGGCGACCGCATGCGAGCCCAGGATGAAGTCGATGCGCATGCCCTCGTTGCGCGGGAACCGCAGCTGCTTGTAGTCCCAGTACGTGTACCCGGTCGGCACGAGCGGGCGCACCACGTCGGTCAGCCCGGCGCTCTCGAGCGCGGTGAAGGCCGCGCGCTCGGGCGGCGACACATGGGTCGCGAAGCCCTGCACGACGGTCGGGTCGCCGTTGTCGGCGTCCGTCGGCGCGATGTTGAAGTCGCCGACCAGGGCGAGTGCGAGATCGGGATTCGCCGTCAGTGAGTCGCGGGTGTACTGCTCGAGCGCCGCGAGCCAGTCGAGCTTGTAGAAGTAGTGGGGGTCGCCGAGCGAGCGGCCGTTCGGCACGTAGAGGCTCCAGACCTCGACTCCGCCGACGGTCGCGCCCATCGCACGGGCCTCCTGCGGAGCATCCGGTCCGTTGTGTCCCTTCTCGAAACCGGGCATGCCCGGAAACGCGGTGCGCACGTTCTCGACCGGCTCGCGGCTCGCGATCGCGACGCCGTTCCACTGCGAGAACCCGTGCGCCTCGACGTGGAAGCCGGCGTCTTCGAAGGCGGCGAACGGAAACTGCTCGACCTTGCACTTGATCTCCTGCATGGCGAGCACGTCCAGATGCTCGCGCACCGCGAAGTCGACGATCCTGTCGACTCGGGCGCGGATCGAGTTCACGTTCCAGGTGGCCAAGCGCATGGTCTCCAGCCTAGGACGAGCGGCCGACGCGGATCGCGTCGGCCGTTGCACGTGGCCACGCGGTCGTAGTACCGTCGCCGGGACCGGTTGCAGACCACAACTGGAACGCGCGCGGAGGATGGACTCATGAAGCTGTTGCTCACGTCAGGCGGGATCACGAACGAGTCGATCCAGGCGGCGCTGGTCGATCTGCTCGGCAAGCCGATCGCCGAGTCGCGGGCGCTGTTCATCCCGACCGCGCAGTGGGGGCATCCGATGTGCTCACCCGAGACCGTCTGGAAGGGGACCGCCGGCCGATGGGAGGGGGGCGGCGCGCTGACGACGCTCGGCTGGAAGTCGGTCGGCGTGCTCGAGCTCACGGCCCTGCCGTCGATCCGCGCAGAGCGCTGGGTGCCCTGGGTCCGCGACGCGGACGTGCTGCTGGTCGACGGCGGCGAGGCGGTCTACCTGGGTCACTGGATGCGCGAGTCCGGCCTGGCCGACGAGCTCGCCGCGATGCCCGACCTGGTGTGGGTGGGGGTGAGCGCGGGGAGCATGGTGATGACGCCGCGCATCGGCGGGCAGTTCGTCGACTGGCGACCCGACGGCGGCGACGAGACTCTGGGCGTCGTGGACTTCTCGATCTTCCCGCACCTCGACTATCCGGGGTGGGACGAGAACACCACCGAGGCGGCGCGCCGCTGGGCGGCGACGATGCCCGGACCCGCGTATGCGATCGATGACCAGACGGCGATCACGGTCGTCGAGGGCAAGGCAGAGGTCGTCTCGGAGGGCCATTGGGAGCACTTCGACGCCCCGCGGTGACGCCGACGGGCAATGACCGGAAGCGGGGCGCGAGGCCGCGGCATCCGGAATTCCACCCTTGTCAACGTCCCGATCGCGGTGACATGCTCATCCCACCAACACCCAGGGAGAGGGGTACTGCATGCGCCACAAAGCGCTTGCCGCAGTCGTTGCGGCATTGGCACTCATCGGACTCAGCGCCGCACCGGCACAGGGCATCACGGACGGCGTGCCGGACGGTAACGGACACCCGGAGGTCGGCCTCATGGTCGCCTTCGTCGACGGCGCCCCGGCGTGGCGCTGCAGCGGCACGCTGATCTCGCCGACGGTCTACCTCACGGCGGGGCACTGCACCTCCGGCGCCGACCACGTCGAGCTGTGGTTCGACGACGACGTTCGGGATGCCGCGGTCCACGGATACCCCACGACCGGTGAGGTCAGCGGCACGCCGCACACGCACCCGGAGTACGACGACGCCGCGTTCTACCTGTACGACGTGGGCGTCGTGGTGCTCGACCAGGCCGTCGACCTGCCGCGATACGGCGCGCTGCCCGCACTCGACCAGCTCGACGCGCTGAAGACGAACAAGAAGGCCGCGACCTTCACCGCCGTCGGCTACGGGCTGCAGAAGAGCTTCCCCGACGCTGCGTCGTGGAAGGACCAGGCCGAGCGCTTGCGGATGGTCTCGTACCCGAAGCTGAACCAGATCAACACCGGCTTCACCGGCGACGGCTCGCTGCTGCTGTCGAACAACGCGCACACCGGCGGCACCTGCTCGGGTGACTCGGGCGGCCCGAACTTCCTGGGATCGACCAAGGTCATCGCGGGCGTGACCTCGTTCGGCCTCAACAGCACGTGCGCCGGCACCGGCGGCGTGTACCGCGTCGACCGTGCCGACGACCTCGCCTTCGTGATGCCCTTCCTGGACTGATCGACGCACGACGGGCGGGTGCGATCGCGCGATCGCACCCGCTTCGTCGTTCCCCGGCATCCGTAGAATCGACCCATGACCGTCGCGTCCACGCCCGCGCTCGAAGCCGACCGCCAGTACCTCATCGCCCTCGTCCAGGACGAGGCGGTGTTCCACGGCGACTTCACGCTCTCGAGCGGCACGCAGGCGACGTACTACGTCGACATGCGCAAGCTCACCCTCGACCACCGCGCCGCCCCGTCGATCGGCCGAATCATGCTCGACCTCATCCGCGACCTCGACGGCATCGTCGCGGTCGGCGGGCTCACGCTGGGCGCCGACCCGATCGCCAACGCCGTCATGCACGAGTCGGCGCGCACCCACATGCCGCTCGACGCGTTCGTCGTGCGCAAGGAGCCCAAGGACCACGGTCGCGGCCGTCAGGTGGAGGGAGCGGATGTCGCGGGCAAGCGCGTCGTCGTGCTCGAAGACACCTCGACCACAGGGCAGTCCGCACTCAAGGCCGTCGAGGCGCTGCGCCGGGAGGGCGCGGAACCGGTCGCCGTCGCCGTGATCGTCGACCGCAAGACGGGCGCTCAGGCCGCCGTCGAGGCGGAGGGGCTGCAGTGGCTCGCCGCGATCGACCTCGACGACCTGGGGCTCGACCCGCAGTAGTCGGTCGTCAGCTGTACGCAGCCGGCCTCGTGGTCAGCTGACCTACGGCAGTCAGTCGTCGTCGCCGCGACGACGCCCCCGCCACCACTGCCAGACGAAGACGATCAGCGTGCCCGCCAGCACGATGGCGGTACCGGCGAAGAGAAGATTCTGCTCGAGCTCCGTCACCGGGGTCTCCTGTCTGCGGCGGCGTCCGCCACGATCTTCGCGATGCGCGCCGCGCGCGTCTCGGGTCGCCGCGCCGCGTCGACGGCACCGATGCCCATCTTGCGGGCGGACGGGGGGAAAGCGTCCCATTTCCCCCGGGCCTCGGGCTGGGCGTCGAGCGCGGCGGCCAGGTCGTCGGGCTCGATCATCGCCTCGGCGTTGTCGAGCACCGTCCAGGCGCCGTTCTGCTTCGCGACCTCGACCGCGCGAAGGCCCGCCTCCATCATGAGCCCTGCGGCCTCGAGTTCGATGAGACGCGCCTTGTTGGTGGCGGCCCACGCGCTCGACGGCCGGCGCGGCGCGAACCACAGGCCGCCCCGCGCGTCGTCGAAGGTGCGGACCGGACCGTCGATCCACCCGAAGCACAGTGCCTGCCGGATCGCGTCCTCGTACTCGACGAACGTCAGGCCCGACCCGCGCCGCGCACGCACGAGCCAGGCGCCCTTCGAGGTGCGATGGTGGGATTCGAGCCACGCGCGCCAGGCCGCGGCATCCGCTGCCTCCACCATCACGCCGTCGTCGAGTGCTCCCATGTCCGCGACCCTATCGGCCGATGCGGACGCGACGTGTCCGCATGCGGTCGATCACAGGATGTCGGTCTCCTCGGCCTCCACCGGGTGCTCGGCGAGCAGGTCGGCGACCGAGTCGAGCACTTCGTCAGGCCGGAACGGGTAGCGCTGGATCTCGGCCGGGTCGCTGATGCCGGTGAGCACGAGCACCGTGTGCAGGCCCGCCTCGATGCCGGCGACGACGTCGGTGTCCATGCGGTCCCCGATCATCCCGGTGTTCTCGGAGTGCGCGCCGAGGCGGTTCATCGCGGAGCGGAACATCATCGGGTTCGGCTTGCCGACGACGTACGGCTCCATGCCGGTCGCCTTGGTGATGAGCGCCGAGATCGCGCCGGTGGCCGGCAGCACCCCGTCGGTCGACGGGCCCGTCGCGTCGGGGTTGGTCGCGATGAACCGGGCGCCGGCGCCGATGAACCGGATCGCCTTCGTGATCGCCTCGAACGAGTAATTGCGCGTCTCGCCGACGACCACGTAGTCGGGCTCGGTCTCCGTCATGATGAACCCGGCCTCGTGGAGGGCGGTGGTGAGCCCCGCCTCGCCGATCACGAAGGCGGTTCCGCCGGGCATCTGCGACTTGAGGAAGTCGGCGGTGGCGAGCGCTGAGGTCCAGATCGACTCCTCGGGGACGAGGAGGCCCGAGGCCCGCAGCCGGGCCGACAGATCGCGCGGCGTGAAGATCGAGTTGTTGGTCAGGACGAGGAACGGGGTGCCGGTGTCGCGCCACTGCTGCAGCAGCTGCGACGCCCCCGGAATCGGCGTGTTCTCGTGGACGAGGACCCCGTCCATGTCGGTCAGCCAGCATTCGATCTCGGCGCGGGTCCGCATGCGCCCAGCCTACGGGTCGCGGGGATATGGTCGGAGTCGTGCGCACCTCGTGGGATCCCCGCAGCCTGCCCGACCTCACCGGCCGTGCGTATCTCGTGACGGGCTCGAATGCGGGCCTCGGCTACTTCGCGTCCGAGCAGCTCGTCCGCGCCGGAGCCCGCGTGTACATGACCGGCCGGCACCCGAACCGGCTCGCGGCTGCGCGCGCGGCGGTGCGGAGGAGGGTTCCGGATGCCGCGCCCGGCGCCACGGAGACGCTCGTCCTCGACACGAGCAACCTCGGATCGGTGCGCTCGGCGGCCGCGAGCATCGGTGGCAAGGGCGGCCTCGACGGCGTGCTGCTCAACGCCGGGATCGTGCATGCGCCGAAGGAGCGTCAGATGACGGTGGACGGGCACGAGCTCGTCCTGGCCACCAATGCGCTGGGTCACTTCGCGCTCGCCGGAGAGCTGCTGCGGCCGCTCGCCGACCGGTCGGGCCGCATGGTGTGGGTCGGCAGCATGTCGACGTCGCTGACCCCGTACGACCCGGTCGATCCGCAGCTCGTCGAGGGATACTCGGCCTGGCGCGCGTACGTGCAGTCGAAGGTCGCGACGACGGTGCTGGGATTCGAGGCGGATCGGCGGCTGCGCGCCGCGGGAGTGCCCGTCGAGAGCGTCGTCGCGCATCCGGGCTACTCGACCAGCGGGCGCACGCCCGGCATCACGGGCGTCAACGCGCCGACGCGGGCGAAGCGGTTCCGCGACAACCTCCAGGCCCCGATCGCGCAGTCGAAGGAGCACGGCGCATGGTCGCTCGTACGCGCCCTCATCGATCCCGACGTCGAGGGCGGCGAGTTCTGGGGCCCGCGCACGGTCGCCCGCGGTGAGCCCCGCCGGCAGCGAGCGTCGCGCATCACGTACGATGCCGACGTCGCGGCGCGAGTCTGGCGAGCGGCCGAGGAGGCGACCGGCGTGCGCTGGCCCTTCGAGAAGGCCGGTCTCAGGCGCTGAGCCAGACGGCGTCGGCGGCGGCCGCGGGAAGCGCGACGTCGACATCGCCGATGCGGAGGGTCGCGGCATCCGTCACCGTCGCATCGGCGCCCACTTCGACGCCGGCCGCCTCGACGGCCCGCAGCACGTCGGGGTCGCGGTCGCTCACGCGCAGCACGCGCCCGGTGTGACCGGCGGGCGCCGAGGCGAGCAGCACGAAGGGCACGCGCTCGACCTCGCCGGCGGCATCCGGAATCGCGTCTCCGTGCGGATCGAAGCGCGGGCGTCCGAGGCGTTCGTCGATGCCCTCGAGCAGCCGGTCGCTGATCGCGTGCTCGAGCACCTCGGCCTCATCGTGCACCTCGTCCCACGCGTAGCCGAACTCGCGCACGAGCCACGTCTCGATCAGGCGGTGGCGCCGGATGATCGCCGCCGCCCGCAGCCTGCCCGGCTCGGTGAGTGCGATCGGGCCGTACGGGCGGTGGGTGACGAGATCCTGCGCGGCGAGCTTCTGCACCATCTCGGTGACGCTCGACGGCGCGAGCCCCAGCTCGGCCGCGAGCTGCGACGGCGTGATGCGATCGTTCTGCCACTCGGTGTGGTGGTAGATCGTCTTCAGATAGTCGTCGATGGCGGGGGAGGAGGGCACGTGATCAGGCTACCCGCGGCCCGTCACGAACCCGTGAGCACCAGCCACAGCAGGATCCCGTTCAGCGCGATGAGGAAGACGGATGCCGCGACCCCCGCGACCGTCGTCAGTGCGCGGTTGCGGAACCGGCCCAGCACGTCGGCCTTCGCGGTGAGCGCGACGAGCGGGATGAGCGCGAAGGGGATGCCGAACGACAGCACGACCTGGCTCAGCACGAGGGCGAGCGTCGGATCGATGCCCGCGGCGAGGATGACGAGCGCCGGGATCAGCGTCACCAGCCGGCGGGCGAGCAGGGGCACCCGGATGTGCAGCAGGCCGTGCATGATCTCGGCTCCGGCATAGGCGCCGACCGAGGTCGACGCCAGGCCGCTCGCGAGCAGGCCCACGGCGAAGAGCGTGGCGACGGCGGGGCCGAGGCCGGCGTCGAGTGCGGCGTACGCGCCCTCGAGGGTGTCGGTGCCGGGGACGCCTGCGAGGTTCGCGGCCGCGAGCAGCAGGATGCAGAGGTTCACCGTGCCGGCGATGAGCATCGCGATCGTGACGTCCCACTTGGTCGCGCGCAGGAGGCGGGCGGTGCCGATGCCGCGCAGCTCGTCGAGGGGTGCCTCGATCCGGGGGCCGGGCGACGCATCGTCGCCGCGCGGGAGGGTCGGCGCGAAGCGATCGCGCGCGAGCGCCGAGTGGGCGTAGATCGCGTGCGGCATGATCGTCGCACCGAGGATCGACGCGGCGAGCAGCACCGACCCGGTGTCCTGGAAGCGCGGCACCAGGCCCGCGGCGACACCGGCCGGATCGGGCGGGGCGACGAACACCCCGTAGGTGAAGCCGATCGCGATGATGACGACGAGGCCGATCACCACGAACTCGAACGTGCGCGCCCCCCGGCGCGACTGGATGAGCAGCAGCACGATCGAGACGACGCCGGTGATCAGCCCGCCCCAGAGCAGCGGCACTCCGAACAGCAGGTTGAGCGCGACCGCGCCGCCGATGACCTCGGCGATGTCGGTCGCCATCGCGACGAGCTCGGCCTGCAGCCAGTATGCGCGGCGGCCCCACGGGTTGCGGATGCGGCGGCCGAGCGTCTCGGGCAGGCTCTGCCCCGTGACGATCCCGAGCTTCGCCGACAGGTACTGGATCAGCCACGCCATCACGTTGCCGAGCACCACGACCCACACCAGCAGGTAGCCGTAGACGGCACCGGCCGTCATGTTGCTGGCGACATTGCCCGGGTCGAGATAGGCGACGCCGGCGACGAGGGCGGGACCGATCAGCCATGCCGCCCGCCGGGCCGTGGGCGCGCCGCTCGCCCGCGTGGGCGTGAGCGGCGGCATCCGATCGACGTCGACAGGATTTTTCGGCATGCCGAAAACCATACTCTGATTTCGGCGCACCGAAAAGCGGATCAGGTGCGGCGGTGCAGGCGGCGCAGACGCCAGGTGTTGCCGCCGTCGGTCTCGTGGCTGAGTTCGTCGAGAGCGGCGAGTGCGATCGCCAGCCCCCGACCGGACTCCGCCTGCTCGTCCGGCATCTCGACGTGCCGGAGGTCGAGCAGTGCGGGGTCGGCCGAATCGGTGAAGATCGCCGAGAACGCCTCGGCATCGACGTCGAGCTCGACGGTGACGTGGATGGGCTCGCGGGCGACGGCATGCTCCACGACGTTCGTCGCGACCTCGCTCACGGCGAGCCGGAAGAGCATCCGGTCATCGTCTCCGGCTGCCGGAGCGCGCGCGAAGAGCTCGTCGAGCGCCGCGTGCACGCGGTCGACGAAGGCGGGATCGGCGATCCCGTCGAGCCGGATCGCCGGGTCAGTCGCCATCGAACGCCGTCTCCGGGGTCGGGTGGTCGCGCAGCACCCGATCGAGGTTCGTCAGCCGCAGCACTTTGCGCACCGACTCGGGGGTCGCGGCGATGCGCAGATCGCCACCGGCGAGGCGCGCCGCCTTCAAGCCGCCGATGAGGGCGCCCAGTCCGGACGAGTCGATGAACTCGGTCCCGCCGAGGTCGACGACGATGCGGGGGCTGCCGCCGCCGACGAGCTCGTCGACGGCCTTGCGCAGCTGCGGCACCGTCGTAGCCGTCACGCGACCCTCGGGACGGATGACGGCGTAGTCGGCGCCGGTGGTGACGGTCAGATTCACGGGACCTCCTCGGGGGCGGGAGCGGGGGCGGCGGGCCCGCGGTACAGCGCCGCTTGGATGATGACGCTCAGCACCACGAGGTCGTACACGACCCAGACCGTGTTGACGAGCGTGCCGGTGCCGTCCGCCGTGCCGACGGCGAGCCTCGCCAGTCCGATCACGAGCGCGATCGCCAGCACGGCCATCGCGGTGAGCTGCGGCCAGATCTCGCGCCACGGCGGTCCGAGCTCGCTGCGGCCGTCCTTCTTGGTCACGGCGAAGCTCAGGGGCCGACGGAGGACGACGTTCGCGAACGCGCTCGTGCACGCGCGGATCCACACGGGGAACAGCGCGAGGGAGTACTGCTGCCCTCGCCAGGTCTTGAGCCCGCGCGCGACGACCAGGAACAGGATCTGGTTCACGATGAAGTACGGCAGGAATCGCGCGAAGAAGTCGACGCTCCAGGCCGTGACGGGCATGACACTGAACACCAGGTAGATCACGGGAGCCGCGAGGTACACGAGCGCGGTGAAGCCCGACGGGTAGCTCCACATCGTCGCGAAGTACATGAGCCGCTGCCCGGCCGAGAGGCCCTTCTTCGCGAGCGGGTTGTCGCGCAGCATGACCTGGAGCGTGCCCTGCGCCCACCGCAGGCGCTGCGTGAGCATGGTGCGGAGGTCTTCGGGTGCGAGGCCCTTGGCGAGGATCTCGTGGTGATACACGCTGCGCCAGCCCAGGGCGTGCAGCTGCATGGCCGTCGCCATGTCCTCCGTCACCGAGATGGTGGCCATCGGCTGGACCGGCTGCGCCTCATCGGGGCGGTCGAGACGGAGCGCCTCGAGGAGGGCGGACACCGAGTCGACGGCCCCCAGCGGCGACAGCTCGCGTGCAGCCAGGGCGTCGAGCCCGGCGTCGTCGATGACGATCGCGTCGAGCTCGGCGTCGCGCTGCACCGGGAGCGCGTCGATGGCGGCGAGATCGGCGCGCACCTGGGCCAGGTCGGCGCGCACCAGTCGGCGCGATGCGGCGTCCACCGCCGACTGCACGCGGTACGTGACATCGGCGATCGGCTGTCCGGCTGCGATGTCGGATCTCGCGCGTACGACCTCGCTGCGCAGCGCCCCCAGCTCCGCGCGGACGCTCTGGTCGGCCGAGCGATCGCGGGCGGCCTTGGCCAGCAGGGACTCCGACGCTCGGAGGGTCCGCAGGGTGGACTGCTCGACGCTGCGCACGTATCCGACGATGCCGAGCTGCATGAGGGCGTCGCGCCGCAGCACGGCGTTCGAGCCGCAGAAGAAGGCCGCGTTCCAGCCGTCCTTCCCCTGCTGGATGGGCCCGTAGAAGAGAGGCGCCTGACTGCCGAGAGGGTCCGCGTCGTCGACGTTGACGAACCACTGCGGCGTCTGGACGAGTGCGACCTCGGGATCGTCGGCGAAGTACCCCAGGGTGCGGTGCAGGATCAGCGGGTCGGGCACCTGGTCGGCATCGAGGATGAGCAGGAACTCTCCCTCGGTGGCGAAGAGCGCGTTGTTGAGATTGCCGGCCTTCGCATGCCGCGGCTTGCCCTCCCAGTCAGCCGAGCGGGTGATGTAGCCGACGTCCGCCTCCCGTGCCGCGGCCGCCATCTCGGGCCGGGCACCGTCGTCGAGGATCCAGGTCTCGTGAGGGTACGCGATCCGCTTCGCCGCGCGGGCCGTCGCGATGACCATCTCGACCGGCTCGTTGTACGTCGTGATGAGGACATCCACGGTCCCCTCCGGAGCCGAGACCGGCGCGGGCCTCTCGCGGGCGCGCCACATCGTGAGGCAGAAGAAGAAGGTGTCGATGAGGCTGTAGGTCTCGGCGATCACGAGCGGCACCGCGATCCACCAGGCGGACCAGTTCACCGAGTCCATCCACCGCCACACGACGTAGTTCGCGCCGAGCAGCACCGACAGCAGGGCGAGGATCCGGATCCACGCGAAGCGGGCGGTCATCGGTCCCTCCTCACCACCACGACCGTGACGTCGTCGGGCGCGCGGGTGGCCTTCGCCAGGCGCGCAGCCTCGGCGA
This sequence comes from Microbacterium gallinarum, assembly GCF_014837165.1. GTDB lineage: Bacteria > Actinomycetota > Actinomycetes > Actinomycetales > Microbacteriaceae > Microbacterium > Microbacterium gallinarum. The sequence continues at coordinate 997,380 of NZ_JACSPM010000001.1, read as the reverse complement.
CGGCGCCCTCCGGATCGAGACTGGTCAGCACCCGGTACACGTGCCCATAGGGGTCGTCCGGATCGAGCACGTCGAGCAGGCCGTCGCTGCAGACGAGGTAGCTGTCGCCGACGTCGAGGTGCGCTCGCGCGGGATCGCGCACCTCGTCGAAGCCCATGCCGAGCGGCAGCCCCGTGGATTCCAGGAACTCCCAGCGCCCGTCCGCCCGCAGCACGAATGCCAGCCCGTGGCCGGCGTCGACGAACGAGAGCGCACCCGTGGCGAGGTCGATCTCGGCGTGCACGGCGGTGACGAAGATGTTCGACCCGCCGATGTCCTCCTCGAGCATCTTCTCGACCTCGGACACCGCGTGACCGAGCGGACGCCCGGGCGCGGTGCGCAGCGACGCCCGGACCTCCGCCGCGATGATCGCGGCGCCGGCGCCCTTGCCCATCACGTCGGCGAGCGTCACCCTCAGCCGGCCGTCGTGGACGTACCAGTCGTAGACGTCGCCCATGAGCTGTCCGGCGGGGGTCGCGGACGCCGCCAAGGTGTAGCCCGGGACGTCCGGCCGCCGCGCCGACATCAGCGACTGCTGCACGAGAGACGCGTCGTCGAGCTCGTGCACGTCGGTGAGTTCTGCCTGCACCCATCCCGCCAGCTCGCGGAGCAGGTCGATCTGCCGGCCGTCCAGGGTGCGCGGGCGCGTGTCGAGGATGCACAGCGTTCCGAAGTGCTCCCCGCCGGGCGCGGCGAGCGGATGCCCCGCGTAGAACCGCAGATGCGGGTCGCCCACGACGAACGGGTTGTCGGCGAAGGTCGCGTCGGTCGAGGCATCCTCCACCACCAGCGTGTCGCCCGCGCGCACCGTGACGTCGCAGAACGCCCCCTCGCGCGGCGCCTCATTGCCTCCGAGCCCGATCTGCGACTTGCGCCACTGCCGGTCGCGGTCGATCAGCGTCACGCTGACCATGGGCACGTCGAAGAGCTCCTGGGCGAGCCGTGTGACGCGGTCCACGCGCGCGTCGGGCGGGGTGTCGAGCACCCCGAGCTTCTCGATGGCGCGCTGACGCTTCTCGTCGTCGAACAACAGGCCCCCCTCTGTCACGGCGATCTCTCCAGTATGTAAGGCGCCGGTCGCACCGTCGACCCGACATTCGGGGGACACGGCGGATAGCCTGAGCCGGTGACCGCCCCCGACGACGCCCCCGAGCCGACGCTGCCGGTCGGGGTCGGGCCGTGGCCCGGCGGGCCGGCGGCGTGGCCCGACGACCCGCGCTACGACCCCGAGCTGCTCGCCCAGGGCGATGCCCGCAACGTGGTCGACGCGTACCGCTACTGGACCATGGACGCGATCGTGGCCGACCTCGATCAGCGCCGGCACGGCTTCCACGTCGCGATCGAGAACTGGCAGCACGACATGAACATCGGATCGATCGTGCGCAGCGCGAACGCGTTCCTCGCCGCCGAGGTGCACATCGTCGGCCGGCGCCGCTGGAACCGGCGCGGGGCGATGGTCACCGACCGGTACCAGCACGTGCGTCACCACGAGAGCGTGGCGGCGTTCACGGAGTGGGCGGATGCCGCATCCCTCCCGGTGATCGCCATCGACAACGTCGACGGATCGGTGCCGCTCGACCGCGCCGACCTGCCGGAGCGCTGCGTGCTGCTGTTCGGACAGGAGGGGCCGGGGCTGTCGCCCGAGGCGGTGGCCGCGGCATCCGCCGTCATCGAGATCACCCAGTACGGGTCCACCCGGTCGATCAACGCCAGCGCGGCGGGGGCCGTGGTCATGTACGAGTGGTGCCGCCGCTGGGCGTGAGCCGCGGCTGAGCGCGTGCGCGGTCAGGCGGGGATCGTCATCCAGGTCGTGCCGCGCACCCTCCAGCCGAGCGTGGCGAGGCGGGCCAGCATGTACACGCCGAAGAACGCGACCGACAGCCACGCGAGGCCCGCGGCGCCGTGCGGCTGGAGCATCCCGATGATGACGAGCGCGGGAACGTACGGCACGAGGTTGAGCACACCGGCGAGGGCGAGGTACCGCGCGTCGCCCGCGCCGATGAGCACGCCGTCGAGCACGAAGACGACGCCGCAGATCGGCTGCGCCACGGCGAGCACGATCAACGCGGGCTGAACGAGCGCGGCGACCTGCGGGTCACCGGTGAAGAGCAGTCCGATCACGCCCGAGAACGCCGCGATGACGCCGCCCACGATGAGGCCGAACCAGGCGCCCCATGCCAGTGTGCGGCCGAGCACGCGCTTCACCATCGGACGGTCGCCCGCACCGAGGCCCTTGCCGATGAGCGCCTGTGCGGCGATCGCCAGTGCGTCGAGCGCGAACGCGGCGGTCGAGAAGATCGTGAACGCGACCTGCCATCCGGCCAGCTCGCCGGTGCCGAGCGCTGTCGCGACCGCGACCGTCGCGAGGAGGGCGACGCGCAGGGACACCGTGCGCAGGAACAGCCAGCCGCCGGAGCGCGCCGACCCGCGCACCCCTTCGCGATGAGGGCGCACGGATGCCGCGTGCCGACGCGCGAGCCGGGCGATGACGACCACGTACGCCGCGACCATGCCCCACTGCGCGAGGACGGTGCCCACCGCAGACCCGGCGATGCCCCAGCCGACGCCGTAGATGAACAGCCAGTTGAGCAGGGCGTTGGCGGCGAACCCGATGCCGGCGATCCACAGCGGCGTCACGGTGTCCTGCATGCCGCGCAGCAGACCGGTCGCGGCGAACACGATGAGCATGGCCGGGAGGCCCCACATCGAGATGCCGAGGTAGGTCTCGGCCTGCTCCGACACGAGAGGCGTCGCGCCGAACAGCCCGACGAGGAAGGGCGTCGCGACATAGCCGATCAGGGCGAGCACGCCGCCGATGCCGAGCGCGAGCCACATGCCGTCGATGCCGACCGAGACGGCGCGCGACGGGTCGCCGGCGCCGAACCGCCGCGCGACAGCCGGCGTCGTCGAGTACGCCAGGAACACCATCAGCCCGACGATCGTCTGCAGCACCGCCGATGCGATGCCGAGGCCCGCGAGCGGCGTGATCCCGAGGTGTCCCACCAGGGCGGAGTCGACGATGAGGAACAGGGGCTCGGCCACGAGTGCGCCCAGCGCGGGGACCGCGAGCCGCAGGATGTCGCGGTTCAGCGTGTCGGGCAGGCTCGTCACCCCTCGAGCCTAGGTGCGCCCGGCGACGCCGGCCGGTCATCACAATGCGGTCACAGCCCGGATTGGTTCTGTGAACAACTCTCCCTGGGGGCGGGGACGCATATTGTGGAACGCATGACCGACGCCCCCCGATCCGGTCTCGCGCTCGACGAGCTCAGCGCTGAGATCCGCCCGCAGGACGACCTCTTCCGCCACGTCAACGGCGCGTGGCTCGAACGCACCGAGATCCCTGAAGACAAGGCCCGCTGGGGCTCGTTCCACCTCATCGCCGAACAGGCCGAGAAAGACGTCCACGCGATCGTCGAGGAGTCGCAGAAGGCCGAGTCGGGAACCGAGGCGCGCAAGATCGGCGACCTCTACACGAGCTTCATGGACACCGAGCGCATCGCCGCCCTCGGCGCCGCTCCTCTCGCGGACCAGCTCGGGCGGGTCGACGAGATCGACTCGATCGCCTCGTTCCTGCGCACCGTGGGCGAGCTCGAGCGCGACGGGGTCGCGGGTGTCCTGCACCTCTACATCGAGCCCGACCCCGGCAACCCGCAGCGCTACGTGCCGTTCATCATCCAGGGTGGCCTGTCGCTGCCCGACGAGAGCTACTACCGCCTCGAGAACTTCGAGGCGACGCGCGTCGCGTTCCGCGCGCACGTGCAGAAGATGCTCGAGCTGGCCGGTGTTGCCGAGGCCGCGGCATCCGCCGATCGCATCTTCGCGCTCGAGACGGAGCTCGCCACCCACCACTGGGACAACGTGCGCAGCCGCGACGCGGTCGCCACGTACAACCTGAAGCCGTGGGCCGACGTGCAGACGCTCGCCGGTGTCGACCTGGCGCCGTGGCTCGAGGGGATCGCCCCGGCGCACCCCGACGCGTTCGCCGAAGTCAACGTGTACCAGCCGAGCTTCGTCGAGGGCCTCGGCGCCCTCCTCACCGAGGAGCGGCTCGACGACTGGAAGGCGTGGCTGCGCTGGTCGATCGTGCACGGCTCGGCGGCATTCCTGTCCGACGAGTTCGTCGACGAGAACTTCGCGTTCTACGGCACCCAGCTCACCGGCGTGCCTGTCAACCGCGAGCGGTGGAAGCGCGGTGTCGCGCTCGCCGAGGCCGCGCTCGGTGAGGCGATCGGACGCGTCTACGTCGAGCGGCACTTCCCGCCGGCGTCGAAGACCGCGATGGACGAGCTGGTCGCCAACCTCATCGAGGCGTACCGCCAGTCGATCACCGACCTGGAGTGGATGACGCCCGAGACCCGTGAGCGGGCGCTCGCGAAGCTCGACGCGTTCACGCCCAAGATCGGCTACCCGGTGAAGTGGAAGGACTACTCGTCGCTCGAGATCGACGCGTCCGACCTCGTCGGCAATGTGCGCCGTGCGCACGTGTGGGAGCATGACCGCCAGCTCGCGAAGGTCGGCCAGCCGATCGACCGCGACGAGTGGTACATGACGCCGCAGACGGTCAACGCGTACTACAACCCGCTGATGAACGAGATCGTCTTCCCGGCGGCGATCCTGCAGTTCCCGTTCTTCGAGTCGGACCGCGACGCCGCGGCGAACTACGGCGGCATCGGCGCGGTCATCGGCCACGAGATCGGCCACGGCTTCGACGATCAGGGCAGCCGCTTCGACGGCGACGGGTCGCTGCGCGACTGGTGGACCGACGACGACCGTGCGGCGTTCGAGGAGCGCACGAAGAGCCTCATCGCGCAGTACGACGAGCTCACGCCCGAGGGCCTCGACGGCGACCACAGGGTCAACGGCTCGCTCACGATCGGCGAGAACATCGGCGATCTGGGCGGCCTCGGCATCGCGCTCAAGGCGTACGAGATCTCGCTCGGCGGCGAGGAGGCGCCCGTGATCGACGGGTACACCGGTGTTCAGCGTCTGCTGCTGAGCTGGGGCCAGATCTGGCAGCAGAAGGCGCGGGATGCCGAGAGCATCCGCCTGCTGACGATCGACCCGCACTCCCCGAACGAGTTCCGCTGCAACCAGATCGTGCGCAACATCGACGCGTTCTACGACGCGTTCGGCGTGACCGAATCCGACGCCCTGTGGCTCGATGAGGATCAGCGCGTCACGATCTGGTGAGATGTACCCGTGCGCGTCCTGGGGACGCGTGCTCACCCGCCCGAATCCACTGGAAGGAAACCCACCCGTGGGCACTGAGCCCAGAAGGGATGCCGAGTCGCTGCGGGGGTCGCGACGGAGCACCAGCAGAAGACCGCCGAGGAGGGCGGCGGTCGGACGCCGATCATTCACGTCGACGCTGAAGGCGCTCGACGACCTCGCCGCATCCGGCGCCAAGATCTCGGTGCGCATCACCGACCTCGACCGGGGCGGGTCGGTGCTCGCAGGCGACGACTTCGTCACCCTGCCGGTGGCGGGTCTCGGGGTGGTTCCGCTGCTCATCGAGGTGGCCGCCGGCTTCGAGGCCGGCACGCTCGATCCGCTCGAGATCATCGACCGCTCGTACGTCGAGCCGGTCACGGTCGGCGGCGTCTGGCAGCACCTGAAGGCGCCGGCGCTGCCGCTGTCCGACCTCGCGGTGCTGACGGCGTCGACGGGCGACGCGCTCGCCGCCAACGCGCTGCTGGCGCGGGTGGGCATCTCGGCGGTGCGTGCGCGCATCGAGCGGATGGGCCTGTCGCGGTCCGCCCTGCTCGACCGCTTCCGCGACATGCGCGGCCCCGACGACGCTCCGCATTTCGCGCTGGGGTCGGCGCGCGAGCTCGCCGAGGTCTTCGCCGCGCTGGTCAACTCTCAGGTCGTGTCGGCGAGCGTGAGCGCGCAGGTCGCCGAGTGGCTGAGTCTGAACCACGACCTGTCGCTCGTGGCGTCGGCGACGGGGCTCGACCCGTTCTCGCACGAGAACGACGAGCACGGGCTGCTCTTCATCAACAAGACGGGGCGGGATGCCGGCATCCGCGTGGAAGCGGGAGTGCTGGCCGGTCCGCGCGCCGGTGTCTCGTACGCGTTGATCGTGTGCTTCGACGACCTGTCGATCTACCACCGCATGCGGGCGCACGAGGCGTTCCGCACCCTGGGCGTCGAACTGATGGAGTACGTGTTCTGAACAGGTGCGGGGGCCGGCATGCCGGTGGCTCGCCGCGTCACATGGTCGCGAGCTGGATGTTCAAGAGCTCCGAGCCGTAGTGCTCGCGGATCGCGAGCTTGCGCTCGAGATCGTCGACGACTGCGGCGGCGAAGTCCACCCCGTAGAGCGCCGCGCACGAGCCGAGACCGCCCGGCGAGAAGACGTTGACCTCCATGAGCTTGTCGCCGACGATGTCGAGGCCGACGAGGAAGAGTCCGTCGGCCATGAGCTTCGGCCGCACCGCTTCGACCAGCCGCAGCATCTCGTCGGTGACCTTGACGGCCTCGGCCTTCCCGCCCGCCGACATGTTCGATCGCACGTCGGTCTCGCCCGGGCGGCGGCGGAAAGCGGCGTACGCGCCGTCGACCTCGAGTGCCTGGCCGTTCATGACGAACATGCGCACGTCGCCGTCGGTCGCCGCAGGCAGGTACTCCTGTGCGACGACGTAGCCGTCCCGCGAGATCGCCTCGACGATCTGGGTGATGTTGGGCTCCTCCTTCATGTTCACCAGGAACACACCGGAGCCGCCGGACCCCTGCAGAGGCTTGAGCACGGCGCGACCGCCGAGCTCGTCGATGAACTCGCGCACCCGGTCCTCGTCGCGGCTGATCATCGTGCGGGGCCGCACCGCCTCGGGGAAGTACTGGAAGTACGCCTTGGACATCGCCTCGGCCAGGGAACGCGGCTCGTTCACCACCAGCACGCCGTTCTCGGCGAGCATCCGGCCGAACGCGAGTCCCGCCGTGTTCGTCCATGGACTCTCCAACGCGTCGGTGGCCGGGTCCGCGCGCAGCATGGCCACATCCAGGTCGTCGATGCCCACTCGGGTGCGCGTCGCGCTCTGCACGTCTTCGAGGTAGCGCTCGAGCGAGCGGTACGCCTTGTTGTGCTCAGGTGTGGCGACGTACGCCCACAGCGAGCCGTCCGGCTCGTAGCCGAAGTCGCGCTGCCCGAGGAGGAACACCTCGTGGCCCAGCTTGGTGGCGGCCATCGCCAGCCGGGTCGTGGTGTACTCCGGCTTCTCGGTGGCGATGTCGTTCACGACGAAACCGATCTTCATTGTTCTCCCCCTCTTCGACGGCGCTCGATGGCGAGGCCGTGTGTATGGATCGTGATCGGCGGGGTGGCACCGTCGTCACGCTGGACATTACGCGTTGACCAGGGTGAGCAGGTCGTCTGCTCGGGCGGCATCCCGCAGTCGGTCGCCGGCCGCGGGGTCGGCGAGGTAGCGAGGCGTGATCTTCGCGGGAACCAGGAGCCCGCGCTGGGCGAGGTCTTCGACGAGCGGAAGGTCCTCCAGGGAGAACTTCCCCAGGAACAGGAGGTCGAGCGAACCGCCGCCCGCCACGTGCTCCAGGAGCGCGAGTAGCCCGCGCAGGTAGATCGCGTCTTTCGTGAAGCCGCCGGCGCGGTACACACGCATGGCGACCGTGTACGCGCTGCCGGCCGGCAGGCCGTAGCCGGTGAGCACGCGGTGCGTCTCGACGAAGCTCGCGCCGCCGACCATCGAGTGAACGGCGACGACCCGGGCGGCGAGTTGACGGAGCCGAGCGACGGTGAGACCGCCGCACGCGATCTCGGCGAGCACCGCCAGGCCCTCCTGCGTCTCGTCGTAGTGGGCGAGGCCTGAGCCCATCATGCGGATCGGCTGTGCCGAGCCGTTCACCTGGGTGACGAGGTGGGTTCCCACCTCGTGCTGAAGGAGCGCGTTGACGCGCGCGCCGGCGACCGAGGCGTTGTGCGAGATGAGGAGCGTGTCGCCCTCCACGAGGACGCCCGACACGTCGTCGCGGATCTCCGCGTGGATGCCGACGTCGGGGTCGATCGACCGGTAGTGGTCGATCTCCGCCTCGGCTGCGGCGAGAAAGGCCGCGGCATCGACCGAGTCGTACTCCAGCCGTCCGCGCGGAAGGCGCTCCAGGAGGTCCTCCGCACGCTGCACGAGGGCCGGCAGCACCGGGCCGTACTGGGCGATCGAGAGCTGCAGGAAGTCGGCGGTGTCGCGTGCACGCAGCATCTCCACCCGCAGGATCATTTCGCGGTGCCGGTTCGCGAGCAGCGTGGCGAGCGTTGCGTCCGTCACCGAGTCCAGCGGAATCGCGGCCACCTGGGCGTCGAGCACGTCGGGATCCACGTCGAGCTCGCGGTACTCGAACACCGGGTCGGTCCGCGGATCGGCGAGGAACGTTGCCCGGACCTCATCGGCGTTCACAGGCGTCATCTCGAGGAGGAATCGCACCGTGCCTGCCAGGGAGGCCATGGCGTGATCCGCGGCGAGGTCGGCGGGCGAGAACGCCCCCGACTCGATCGCGCTCGTCTCCGGTCCGACGGCCTCGCTCAGGTGGTCTGGCGTCATACGCTCACCAGATGGCGGAGGGATGCCTCCACCGCCGGCACCGTCTCCGCCAGAGCGCGCGCGAGCTCGTCCACGCGGCCGAAATCGGCCTCGCCGGTCCACTCGTCCATGAAGGTCTTCTTGAACTCGAGTGCGAGCACCACAGCTCGGCCGGGGTAGCGGGCATGCGTCCACGCGGCGAGCTGACGGCCGCGGAAGCGCACGTTCTCGCGGACATCGAGAGGGCCGGTCGAGGTGTGCGCTCCGTGAAGGGCGTCTATGAAGACATCCACGACGCCGCCGAACCGATCGCGATCCAGCGAGCCGGTGCCGACGTTGACCTCGGGGTTCTCTCCGGCCGGTGCCGGGTCGGCGTCGGCGCCGTCACGCCGGTGGTTGTAGGAGTGGACGTCGAACACGACGAACGGCCCTCGAGCGGCCACCTCGTCGAGGCGTCTGCCGAGTTCGGCGTAGAAGGAGTCGTAGACGTCGAGCGACCCGGCGACGAGGTCGTCCGCCAGGGGCGGGTCCTGCAGGATCTCGAGCCCCCAGGCGTCTTCCGAGGAGCGGTAGACGGCCTCGTCACGGGCGCGGTTGAGATCGACCTCGAACCGTGACCGGTTCACGACGACGCGGGCGGGGATGAGCGCGCCGATCCGGTCGGTGTGCGGGTCCTCCTCACGCAGCCGATCGGGCTCGGGCAGGGCGAACTCCGCGGCGAGATCCGGCCGCACGTCGTGGCCGTTGTGGATCGCGGTCGCCACGAACTGGCCGTCCCACTGGCCGAGGAACTCGAACGGGGGTCGCTCCGTGTGGGTCATGGGTTCCAGTGTCACCGCGTGGCTGGCGGGGTCACAAGCGCTTGACAGAAGCGGCGGACGTGGGCCAGAGGGGGCGCGGACGTCGGCCGGTGCGCGTCGGTTAGCATTCCGACATGACCAATCCGGCCCCGATCGACGACGTCTCGATCGGCGGCGACGGCATTCGCCTGGGGCAGTTCCTGAAGTTCGCCGGGGTGCTCGACTCGGGCGGCGACGTCAAAGAAGCCATCATCGACGGCTTCGTGACCGTGAACGGCGAGGTAGACCGCCGCCGGGGGCGCCAGCTGCAGGTCGGAGACGTCGTCGGCTTCGAGGGGCGCAGGCTGCGCGTCCGCCCGTGAATCTTCGGGATGGTGTCCTATTCGAGCATCGCCGTTCGTAGATGAGGTGAGCGGGCCCCATCCGGGCCACCGCGACCGAGAGTCCACGACCGGCTCTCGTCCCGACGAAAGGACACGACAGTGCCGAAGTACCTGATCGCATTCAACGACGAGTGGGTCCCCGAACACACCGCCGACGAGCTGCACAGCAAGAGCGAGGCCTCACGTGTGGTGACGGACGACATGAAGGCCGCCGGTGTCTATCTCTTCGCCGAAGGCGGGATCGATGCCTCGACAGCGGTCTTCCACGTGGTGAACAAGGACGGCACGGCGTTCTTCACCGATGGGCCGTTCGTCGAATCGAAGGAGCACCTCGGCGGATTCACCGTCGTCGAGGTGGCCGACGATGACGCGGCGCGCTACTGGGCCGGACGCCTCGCCGTCGCGCTCGAATGGCCGCAGGAAGTGCACCGCTTCCCCTCCGGCATGACCGAGATCGTCGAACGCCACGCGTCCGACGGCGGGTGACACCGCGCGTGGTCGGCGACGCCGTCGCCCGCGCTCACGGGGAGGAGTGGGCGCGGCTGGTGGCGGGCCTCGCCCGTCGCTTCGGCGATCTTGACATCGCCGAGGACGCAGCGGCCGAGGCGTTCGTCGCCGCCGTGGAGCGATGGCCGCGCGACGGTGTGCCTCCCAACCCCGGTGCATGGCTCACCACGACCGCGACGCGGAAGGCGATCGACCGGCTGCGTCGTGAGTCCCATCGCGACGACAAGCATCGGGCGGCTCACATGCTCTCGGATGACACTCCCCCCGACCCGACTGGAGCGGTGGAGGACGACCGGCTCCGGCTGGTATTCATCTGCTGCCACCCTGCCCTCGCCCTGGAGGCGCGCGTCGCGCTGACGCTGCGCCTGCTGGGCGGGCTCACGGTGCCGCAGATCGCCCACGCCTTCCTCGTGCCCGAGACCACGATGGCCCGGCGGATCACCCGGGCGAAGGCGAAGATCAGGGCGGCCCGGGTTCCGTACCGTGTGCCGTCGCCGTCGGACCTTCGAGAGCGGCTCGACGGGGTGCTCACCGTGATCTACCTCATCTTCAACGAGGGCTACCTCGCCTCCGCCGGCGACGAGCCCGTGCGTGCCGAGCTGACCGAGGAGGCGGTCATGCTGGGCCGTCTCCTGCACGCCCTCCTCCCCGAGGAGGGCGAGGCGGCGGGCCTCCTCGCCCTGATGCTCCTCACCGACGCCCGGCGGCGCGCACGCGTGTCGCAGTCCGGCGAACTGGTGACCCTCGACGAACAGGTCCGCGGCGCGTGGAACCGGGAGCTGATCGTCGAGGGCCAGTCACTCGTGCGCACCCGCATCGCCGCAGTGGCCGCGGGCGCGGATCCGCCGGGCCGGTATCAGCTGCTCGCGGCGATCAACGCGGTGCACACGGATGCCCCGACCGCGCGCGACACCGACTGGTCGCAGGTCCTCGCCCTCTATGACCGGCTCGCCAGGGTCGACCCGTCGCCGATCGTGCGCCTCAACCGAGCGATCGCGGTGGCCGAGGTGGACGGCGCCGACGTCGCCCTCGCCGAGATCGACCGACTCGGCGGTGCGCTCGACGGGTACCACGCGTACCACGCCGCACGCGCCGACCTGCTGAGACGGATCGGGCGGAGCAGCGAGTCACGCGTCGCGTACGACCGAGCCCTCGACTTGGCCGGGAACCCCGCCGAGCGGGCCTACCTCACGCGCCGCCGCGACCAGCTCGCCAGGTGACGCGGGGTCCTGGTCGCGGGTCACCCGGAGGGCGGAACCGTGATCCGCATGACGGTCTTGCTCTTGCCGATGTGCCGCTCGAACGTGAAGCCCGCCTTCTCGAACATCGCCCGCGTGCCGTTGTGGAGGAAGGACGACGAGGTCCGCTTGCCCGGGACCAGCTCGTTCGGGAACGAGACGACCTCCCCGCCGCCTGCCTGCGAGATCAGGTGCAGCGCGCCGTCGAGGGCCTCGCGGGCGACCCCGGCGCGGCGGTGGTCGCGGTCCACGAAGAAGCACGTGATGCGCCACGGTGCCGGTCTGGTCTCGCCCGCGTCGTACTGCTTGCGGTGATAGATGCCCGGCAGCTCTTCGGGACTGCCGTACTCGCACCACGCGATCGCGTCGTCGCCGTCGAAGACCAGCGCGGCATGCGCGACGCCCTCCTCGACCAGGCGCCGCTTGAACGTCGGGCCGTCGTACTCGGCCTTGACCGTCTGGTCGGTGTCGCCGTGGAAGTACGAGCAGTAGCACCCACCCCACACCCCGTTGTGCTTCTGCGCGAGCGCCAGCCACGCGGGGTAGGTCTGGGGGGTGAGTGCCTTGATCACGTGCGAAGTCGCCACGTCATCCGCCCTTCTCTCGCGCCGGTGGGCTCAGTCTGCCGACCCCCGGCGACGCTCGCCAGGACCTCGCACTCAGATCGAGACGACGAGCTGGAGTGCGAGCCAGACCGAGATCGTGCCGACCGTCGTCCACAGGGCGATCGCGACGCCCTGCCACAGCAGCACCCAGGACCGGGACGTGCCGCCGGCGATGAGGATCGCGGCGGTGAACTGCGTGGGGATGGCGAGCGGGCCGAGGATGCTGGCTCCGGGAACGCCGAAGCGGTCGAGCCACCTCTTGAAGCGCAAGCGGCCCTTCGACTCGGGCTTGGCAGGCGGGGCCGCCATGGTGGCCACGGTCCCGCCGCCACCCACGGCGGCGACGGCGTGCGCGCTCTGGCGACTGAGGACGGCCGAACGGGCGCGTGAGCTGAGCAGCACCACGATCAGCACGCTCAGGAAGTTGCCGACTGCAGCCGCGATCGCGGCGACGATCGGGAGGATGCCGCCGACGACGCCGATGATGGCCGCACCCTCGCCTTCGATGAAGGGGACTGCGCCGGCGAGCAGGACGATGAAAGGCTGGACGAGTTCGGGCACCTGGGCCACCAGGTTCTGGAAGTTGAGGACGAGCTCCTCGATGGGGTTCACGGAACGACTCCTTGCTGAGATGGATGCCGGGGTCTGTCCCCGACGGATGCTCAGTAGAAGCCGTGTTCTCAGAACATGGTCAAACGCTGTGAGAAATGTGCGCTCAGGTGTCGTCTTCGCCCTCGTCCGCACCGTCGCGAAGCTGCGCGTGGGCGAGGATGCTGGCACGGGCGATGACGTCGCGCTGCGCAGGGTTGTACAGCTCCACCATCGCCTCGATGACGGTCTCTTTGGTGACGAGCGGACTCCTCGACAGGTGCGACTCCGGATCCGCGATCCAGGGGTAGTCGGTCATGATCTGCGCGATGATCGGCGCGAGCCGCTCGGCGAGCATCACGCGGCTCGCTTCGTCCGCGTCCGCGGGGAGCGCAGCGATCTCCGCGCCGAGAACGTCGTCATCGCCGTCGACCATCGCTCGCAGATCGGCGAGTGCGTCGTCGTCGTACAGCTTCCTGTAGATGTGGATGATCGAGCTGTCGGCCTCGGACAGTCGCGAGGCCACCGCCTCGAAGCCGGCGGGCGTATCGGCCGGCGCGCCGTCGCGCAGGATGACCGCGATGTCGGCGCGTGCCTGCTGGAGTCGTTCGATGGTCGCCGCGAGGTCCGCGTCGATCTCGCGGAGCGCATCGGGCGTGCCGTCTTCGCCCGCCGAGACGGTGCCGATCTGCGACAGCGGCACACCGAGGTCGGTCAGCCGGCGGATGCGCAGCAGCCGCACCAGGTGGCGCACCTCGTACTGCTTGTAGCCGTTGTCCTCGCGCTCGGGCACCTCGAGCAGTCCCAGCCGGTGATAGTGCCGGATGGTGTTCACCGTCGTCCCCGCCAGTTTGGCGAGCTCTCGCGTGCTCCAGGCCACGACCACTCCTCGAATGCCCCACCGTACCGGCGTCTGCCGGCGAGGGCGACCGATCAGGATCAGTCGTACGTGTCGGTCCAGGCGGCGATGTCGACGCCGTGGTTGTCGGGCGACGCGAGCGACCACCACGCGGGTGCGTGCGAGTCGTCGGCCAGCCGTCCCCCGGCTGCGAGGGCGGCGTCCACTCTGGCTTGCGCCTGGTCGGCCGGTACGAACACGTCGAAGTGCGTCCGCCCGCGGCTGGGTGTGTCGCCGGTGATCGGGTTGAACGCGAGCTGCGGTCCGCGGCGCAACGGGTCGACGGCATCCGTGTCACCGAGCTCTTCATAGCCCAGCGCGGCGGTGAAGAACCGGCGCGCGTCGACCTGCGAGTGCTGTGCGACGTAGATGCCGACCGACTGCACGCGCGACGGGTCGGCCGTCAGCGAGAGATCGGCGGCGGCCTCGGACACCGCGGCCGCGAAACCGGTCGCTGCTGCGGGAATGCCCTCGTCGCCGAACGCGACGCGCACCACCACGCCTTCGGGACGCACGTCGATGTCGGGCAGCACGCCGAATCGTTCTGCCGCGGCGACGATCGGGGCGACGAAGCGCGCCGAATGCGCCAGCGAGGTGGCGGTGAAGACGGCCTGCGGACCGGACCCGGTGACGCGCCAGTCGGTGACGCCTGGCGCCCGGTGGAACTCGGCGGCGGAGATCGACTCCGGTCGTGCGCTCGCCTCATCCATGAGAACTCCTCCCACCTCGTGCGGCCCCACGGTACTCCGAGGCACGGACGTTCCGGGAGGCCCCCTTGAACCCTTCGCCCGCGTCCCGCAGGCTGGCTCGATGACCGAACCGCTCGACGAAGGCCCGTTCTTCCACGGGACGAAGGCTGACCTGCACGTCGGCGATCTGCTGACCCCGGGCTTCCGCTCGAACTATCGGCCGGAAGTGGTGATGAACCACATCTATTTCACGGCTCTGCCGGACGGCGCCGGGCTGGCGGCGGAGCTCGCGCCCGGCGACGCGGCCCCTCGCGTGTACATCGTCGAGCCGATCGGCGAGTTCGAGAACGACCCGAACGTCACCGACAAGAAGTTCCCCGGCAACCCGACCCGGTCCTACCGGAGCAGCGCGCCGCTCCGGGTGACCGGCGAGACCGACGCCTGGACGCGGCTGACGCCCGAAGCCCTCCAGCAGTGGCACGAACGCCTCGCCGTCCTGCGCGCCGACGAGCGGGGCGAGATCATCAACTGACGCCGCGCGTCAGGGGCGATGTGCCGTCCGCTCGTTCCCGCGCTTGTAGTTGCCCGTCACCCGCGCCATCACGTGCTGCGGGTCGCCGCGCTGGACGTCGACGAGGAACTTGGCTGCCGCGGCGTTCCGCAGGGTCGTCGCGGGTCGTCCGTGGTGACGGATCTCGACGACGTCGCCACGGACGGTGAACTCGAAACCAGAGGGAGCGCCCGCCACACCCCGAGCATGCCCTATCCGTCGCCGGGTCGGGCGGTCGGCTCGCGCCGACCACCGCCCGTCACTCCCGCGGCTTGCGGAACACGGCGACCGTCGTCGCCGCGAGCACCACGATCCCGATCGACTCGACGATCACGGTCTCCGGCACCAGCATGAAGTCCCACGTCTCGGTGATGCCGAACAGCCCGACCGTCAGCGCCAGAAGCAGCGCGCCGAGCGTCGCGATCATGAACAGCAGGCTGAGCACCGTCGCGAGCTGAAGAAGCCGCCCGCGCAGTGCGACCATGGCGATCGCGAGCACGAGCGCGGCGATCGCGTTGAGCACGAACATCACGCCGAGGATGCCGCCGACGCCGTTGAAGACGAGGTACAGATGGATTCCTCCGGCGGCGAGGAGGAAGACCGCGCTCAAGATGCGGAGAGCCCACAGGCCCCGTCGGGTGCCTTCGTTCATGCGTCCACTCCATTCCTTCGATGACCCGCCTCTGCGCGGGTGGTGGCGGCCGGCCGCCGAGCGACCAGCCACAGCACGTCGCGTCCGAACGACTCGAGCAGCAGCGCGAGCGCGAGGGCGACCAGTGCGGTTCCTGCCCAGAACGGGAGGAGATCGGATGCCGCGACCGTCAGTGCCACGCCCGCGTACGCCGTGACGACCTTGCGCCAGTAGCGCGGCGGCAGAGTCGTCCGCATCCAGGGCAGCAGCCAGCCTGCGACGACGAAGGCGTACCTCAGCAGCCCGATCGCGAGCACCCACCAGCCCAGCAGCTGCGAGACGTACACGCTGAGGACCAGCAGGAGGAAGGCGTCCACCTCCATGTCGAACTGCGCCCCGAGCTCGGTCTCGCTGTGCGTGCGGCGCGCGAGCCAGCCGTCCACGGCATCCAGCACCAGCGCGATGCTCGCCACCACGATGAGCAGAGGCAGTGAGACCGGCGCCGAGAACGACGTCACGACGAGCGCGGTCACCAGGGCCACCAGGGTCGAGCGACTCGCCGTCGCCCAGTTCCCCCATCCGAAGGCCGACATCCCGCGTGTCTGCAACCCCCTGGCGAGCAGAGCGTTCGAGGCGACAAGGTAGAGGAGCCCGGCGGTCCATCCGGCTGCCGTGAGCGGGGAGACGAGCGTGACGGCGAACAGGCCGAGGACCCCCGCCGCCATCGACGAGAGCGGAGCGAGATGAACCTTCGGCATAGGGAGCTCCGTTCCTCCGTCATGGATACCACCGGTTACACGTATCGGGGGAGTGCCTCGGTTCAATCGACCCGGGCGCGAGGGTGACGATGGCGACGGCTTTCTGGGTGGAGGCGCCCGCCTCGGGGGCGCTGCGCGAGGAGCTGGTGGCTGACGCGCAGCCCGGTGAAGTGCGCGTCCGCACGCTGTACACGGGCGTCAGTCGCGGTACGGAGTCGCTGGTGTTCCGCGGTGAAGTGCCCGAGACCGAGCGGGAGCGCATGCGTGCCCCGTTCCAGCAGGGCGACTTCCCCGGGCCGGTCAAGTACGGCTATCTCAACGTCGGCACGATCGAGCAGGGTCCGGAGCATCTGCGGGGGCGGACGGTGTTCGCCCTCTACCCGCACCAGTCGTCCTACGTCGTGCCGGAGCGGTCGATCGCGGTCGTGCCAGACGGTGTCCCGCCGCGTCGCGCGGTGCTCGCGGGTGCGGTCGAGACCGCGGTGAACATCTTGTGGGATGCCGCGCCCCTGGTCGGCGATCGGCTCATGATCGTCGGCGCGGGCATGATCGGATGCGCGCTCGCGCGGGTGGCATGCGGCATCCCGGGTCTCACGGTCACGGTCGTCGACGTCGATCGCGGGAAGGCGGATGTGTGCGGGCGGCTGGGCGTGACCTACGCCCACCCCGGCGCGGCTCCGGTCGACCAGGACGTCGTGATCGACACGAGCGGTTCGGGTGACGGCCTGCAGCTGGCGATCGAGAGCGCCGCGACAGAGGGCCAGATCATCGAGGCGAGCTGGTTCGGTGATCGCTCGGTCACCCTGCAGCTCGGCGGCGACTTCCATTCCCGTCGGCTGACGATCCGCTCCAGCCAGGTCGGGATGGTCTCGCCGCGCCGGCGCGGCACGCGTTCGACCGCCGACCGCCTGGAACTCGCCCTGCGCCTGCTGCAGGACCCGGGGTTCGACCACCTGCTCACCGGCGAGTCGTCGTGGCGCGATCTTCCCGCCGTCATGGCGCGGATCGCCGCCGGCTCGTCGCCCGGGCTCTGTCACACGATCGACTGGAGGGACTCCGCATGACCTACTCGCTGACCGTCCGTGACCACATGATGATCGCCCACAGTCTGGCGGGCGAGGTGTTCGGCCCGGCCCAGCGCCTGCATGGCGCCACGTATGTCGTCGACGCGGCCTTTCGCACGGCCGAGCTCGACGCGGACGGCCTGGTGGTCGACATCGGGCGTGCGACCGACGCGCTGCGCGGCATCCTGTCGACGCTGTCGTATCGCAATCTCGACGACGAGCCCGAGTTCGCGGGGGTCAACACCACGACCGAGCGTCTGTGCAAGGTCGTGGCCGATCGGCTCGTGGCGGCCGTCCGGGCTGGCGAGCTGGGCGGAGGAACGGTCTCTGCGATCGAGGTCACGCTGCGCGAGTCGCACGTCGCCTGGGCGACGTACGAGGTGACGCTGTGACCGCAGTCCCGCCTGTCGTGTGGTTCGTCGTCCCCGACGGGGTCGACGATCCGGAGCGGGTGAGCGGCGGCAACGTCTTCGACCGGCGCGTCGAGGTGGAGTTGCGGCGGCTGGGATGGGTCGTGCGCCTGGTGAGGGTCGAGCCCGACGCGCCCGGCGACCCATTCGACGGCGTGCCGGACGATGCTCTCGTGCTGCTGGACGGGCTCGTCGCGATCAGCGCCCCGGCTGCGGTGGAGTCCGCCGCCCGTCGGCTGCGGGTCGCGGTGCTCGTGCACATGGTGGCCGACGCGTTCGAGGACGCCGACCCCCGCATGGTCGAGGGGGAGCGCGCGTCCCTGTCGCACGCGCATCGCGTGATCGCGACGAGTGAGTGGGCGCGCGACGAGCTCGTCGGGCGGTGTCTCAGCCCGGCCGATCGCATCGTGGTGGCGACTCCCGGTGCCGATGCGGCGACGCCGACGGCGGGCACCTCGGCCGGCGGCTCGCTGCTCTGCGTCGGTGTGGTCGCTCCTCACAAGGGGCAGGACACGCTGATCGAGGCGCTCGCCGGGCTCGCCGCCGATCCGACGTGGTCGTGCACGATCGCGGGTTCGGTCAGCGCCGACCGGAGCTTCGCGGCGAAGCTGGAGACGGATGCCGCGCGCGCGGGCCTGTCGGAGCGGATCACCTGGACGGGCGTCCTGCGCCCCGAGGACCTCGACGCCGCGTACGCACGCGCGGATGTGCTGATCGCCCCCTCGCGCACCGAGAGCTACGGCATCGCCGTCGGCGACGCGCTGCGGCGCGGCATCCCGGTCATCGCCTCCCGCGTCGGAGGTCTTCCGGAGGCCGCGCGGCCCGAGGATGCGGCGATCCTGGTGCCACCCGGCGATCCGACGGCGCTCGGCTTCGCGCTTCGGCGCTGGATCGAGGATCCGGGGCTGCGCGCGCGCCTGTCGGCCGCGGCGCGGCGCTCCGCCCCCGACCGCCCGTCGTGGCGCGAGACCGCGCGCACGATCGGCCAGACGCTGGCGGGGCTGACGTGAGCGTCGTCATCCCGGTGTCCGCCGACTGGCTGACGCTGCGAGAGCGAGCCGACGCGGCGTCGCGTTCCCGCGCGCTGGCGACGAGGGCGGCTCGGATGCTGCGCCCCCCGTTCACCGTGCACGACCTCGGCAGCGGCACGGGGTCGATGGTGCGCTGGCTCGCACCGCTCCTTCCGGGGCCGCAGACGTGGGTGCTGCACGACTGGAACCCCGCGCTCCTCGAGCACGCCGCACGGGCGGACGCCCACGACGCCGACGGCGGGCCGATCACGATGCGCACCCGCGTGGGCGAACTCGAGCACCTGCGCGCGGCCGACGTCGAGGGCGCGTCGCTCGTGACGGCATCCGCCCTGCTGGACGTGCTCGCCGCGGATGAGGTCGAGGCCATCGTCGACGCGTGCGTCGCCGTCGGCACGCCGGCGCTGTTCGGCCTCTCGGTGAACGGGCGGGTGGAGCTCGACCCGCTCGACCCCGGCGACCGCGTGTTCGAGGCGGCGTTCAACGACCATCAGCGCCGTGTGGTGGAGGGGCGACGCCTGCTCGGACCGGATGCCGTCCTCGTCACGGCCGACCTGTTCCGGTCGCGCGGCTGGTCGGTGAGGGTCGCCGACTCGCCGTGGACGCTGTCCAGCGCGGACGGTGCGCTCGTCGCGGAATGGCTGGACGGCTGGCTCGCCGCCGCCGTCGCGGAGCGCCCCGCACTGCAAGAGTGGGCCGACGAGTACAGCCGGAGCCGCTCCGCCCAGCTCGCCGCCGGACGACTGCGCGTCGTCGTGCACCACGAGGATCTGCTGGCGTGGCCATGACCGTGGTCACCCACCCGGAGACGAGCTCCACTGCAGCCCGAGCGGCGCGGTGGGGACCGTGGATCCGTGCCGCGATCGGCGTCGCGATCCTGGCGGCGATCGTCGCCGCAGTCGGGGCGGAGCCGTTCGTCCGGGGTCTCACGGCGGTGTCGCCCGCCGCGATCGGAGCGGCCGTCGTGCTCGCGGCAGCCGCGACCGCGGCCGCCGCGTGGCGGTGGCGCATCCTGGCCGGCCGCATGGGACTGAGGCTGGGGTGGGTCGAGTCGATCGGCGCCTACTACCGTTCGCAGTTCCTCAACACTGTGCTGCCGGGCGGGGTCGTGGGCGACGTGCACCGAGCCGTGGTGCACGGGCGCAGCGTCGATCAGGTGGCCCAGGCGGCGCGTGCAGTCGCCGCGGAACGGACGGCGGGGCAGGCGGTGCAGCTCGTGCTGGCCGTCGGGGTGCTGGCGGCGATCGGGTTCTCGGCCTACAGTCCGGCCATGACCGTGCTGCTGGTCTCGGTGGTGCTCGCGGTCGTGGCGCTCGCGATCGCCGCGGCGAATCGCCGCGCACGGTCCGCGCTGAGGCGCGAATGGGCGATCCTGCGCGGAGCCTTCGCGACGCCCGGCGCCGTCCTCGGCGTCGTGGCAGCGTCGACCGTCGTCGTGGTCGCGCATGTCGCGACCTTCCTCGTCGCCTGCGCCGCCGTGGGCATCGAGGCGCCCGCCGAACGCATCGGCGCCGCGGCCGTGGTGGCCGTGCTCGCGTCGTCCATCCCGCTGAGCATCGGCGGATGGGGGCCGAGGGAGGGCGCGGCGGCGTGGGCGTTCGGCGCCGTGGGACTCGGGGCCGCTGCCGGGCTGACGGCCGCAACCGCGTACGGCGTGCTCGCCATGATCGCCCTCGCGCCCGGCGCCGCGGTCGTCGCGGTCTCCCTCGTGCGCCGCCGCCGCCGGGCTCAGGAGGCGGTGTCATGAGCCGGCCGTACGTGACCCTGAGCTGCGCCATGTCGATCGACGGCTATCTCGACACCGAGACGCCGCAGCGCCTCGCGATGTCCAACGCCGAGGACTTCGACCGCGTCGACCAGCTGCGCGCCGCCAGCGATGCGATCATGGTCGGCGCGTCGACGGTGCGCCGCGACGACTGCCGGCTGCTGGTGCGCAGCGAGGAGCGACGTCAGCGGCGGCTGGACGCCGGGCTCACGGCCTCGCCGGTGAAGGTCACCGTCACGGCGAGCGGTGAGCTCTCGGCCGGCTCCGCGTTCTTCACCGCCGGAGATGTGGAGAAGATCGTCTACTGTCCGCGATCGGAGGGCGAGCGGATCACGCGCACGCTCGGCGGGGCCGCGACCGTTGTGGTGCTCGGCGACACGGTGGCGATGCGCGACGTGGTCGCCGACCTCGGCGATCGCGGCATCGAGAAGCTGATGGTCGAGGGCGGCGGGCGCATGCACACGCAGTTCCTCGTCGAGGAGATCGCCGACGAGTTGCAGCTCGTGATCGCGCCGTTCTTCGTGGGGGAGTCGCTCGCACCGCGGTTCGTCGGCGCGGGGAGCTTCCCGTGGACGGCGCACCGGCGCGCCCGGCTCGCCGAGGCACGGCAGATCGCCGACGTGGTGCTGCTGCGCTACGCGCTTTCGGACCGGTTCGATGGCGGCGGGGCGTGACCTCGGCGCCGGTGCGGCCGGCGGAGGGTTCCGCAGCGCCGCGCTGACGATCCTCGCGTGCGCGACGCTGCTCGTCGCCCCGCTGATCCCCGGTGCGCTCGGCGACGAAGGCCCGGGAGCGCTGCTGGCGGTGCCCGTCGAGTCGATCGCCGTCGTGGTCGTGCTGGCCGCCGTCCCGCATCGGCTCGCGCGGCGGGCCGTCGCAGGCGTCTACGCCGCCATCGTCGTGGTGGCGATCGTCGTGGCCGCTCTCGACCTCGCCTACGAATCGACGATCGATCGCCCGTTCAGCCTCGCCGAGGACGGCGGGTCGCTCGTTTCGGCGTACGGGGTCGTGTCGGACGCGATGGGTCCGGTCGGGGCGGCGTCGGTCGTCGCGCTGATCCTGGCGATCGCGACGCTCGTCGGATGGGGTCTCGCCGCCGCCGCGCTGCGGGTCGGGACGCTCGTCGCGCACCACGGTCGCCGGGGCCGGGGCGTGGTCGCCGCCGTGGCGGCGACCTGGATCGTGTGCTCTCTCGCGGGCGCCCAGCTCGTGCCGGGGGCGCCGGTGGCGGCATCCCGAACCGGTGAAGCGCTGGTCGAGTCTTCGTCCCGCGCCGTCACCAGCGTGCGCGAGCAGGAGGCGTTCGAGCGCGCGCTCGCCGCCGACTCGCTCGATCCTGCGGCGTCGGGCGACCTGCTGGCGGCGCTCGCCGGCAAAGACGTCGTGATCGCGTTCGTCGAGAGCTACGGCCGCGTCGCGGTGGAGCCGTCGGGGTTCACCGCGCCCATCGAGCGCGTGCTCCGCGAGGGCGACGCGATGCTCGCTCGACGCGGGTATGCGGCGCGCAGCGCGTTCCTGACCTCGCCCACCTTCGGCGGAGTGAGCTGGCTCGCACACGCCACGCTGCAGAGCGGCGTGTGGGTCGACACGCAGACGAAGTACGCGCGACTGATGACGGAGGACCGGATGACGCTCAGCAGCGCCTTCGGGGGTGCGGGGTGGCGCACGCTGGCGGTGGTGCCGTCGAACGACCGCGAGTGGGAGGAGGGTGAGGCGTTCTACGGGTTCGACGCGGTACTCGACGCCCGGAACCTCGGCTACCGCGGCCCATCGTTCGGGTACGCGAGGATGCCCGACCAGTACACGTGGCAGGCCTTCCACGCGCGCGCCCTCTCCGGCGACGACGGACCCGTCATGGCGGAGGTCGACCTCGTCTCGTCGCACACCCCGTGGACCCCGCTGCCGGAGATCGTGCCGTGGTCGCAGCTCGGCGACGGCCGCGTCTTCGCATCGCAGCCGGAGGAGGGCGAGTCCGCTGTCGCCGTGTGGGGCGATCCCCAGCGCGTGCGGCAGCTCTACGCGGACTCGGTCGCGTACTCGCTCGAGGCGACGTTCTCGTACCTCGCGACGTTCGATCAGTCCGATCTCGTGCTCATCGTGGTCGGCGACCACCAGCCGTCGCGCATCGTCAGCGGCGACGACGCGAACAGCGACGTTCCGGTGACGATCATCGCTCAGGATCCCGCCGTGTTCGAGCACATCGAGTCCTGGGGGTGGGACGACGGCGCGCGCCCATCAGCTACCGCGCCGGTCTGGCGCATGGACGCCTTCCGAGACCGCTTCATCGACGCCTTCAGCCCCTAGGCCGTGGCCCCGGCCCGGGTCAGAAGACGATGGTGTGGTTGCCGTGGCGGATCACGCGGTCCTGCGCGTGCCACAGCACGGCGCGCGAGAGAACCTGACGCTCGACGTCCGCACCCCGGCGGGCGAGCTCGGCCACCGAGTCGCCGTGCGTCACGCGGATGGTGTCCTGGTCGATGATCGGACCCTCGTCGAGGTCGTCGGTCACGTAGTGCGAGGTCGCGCCGATCAGCTTGACGCCGCGCTCCTTCGCCTTCTTGTACGGCTCCGCGCCGATGAAGGCGGGCAGGAACGAGTGGTGGATGTTGATCACCGGCACGCCGAGCTTGTTAAGGAAGTCCGCCGACAGGATCTGCATGTAGCGCGCGAGCACCACGAAGTCGACGTTGCCGGCGAGCAGCTTGACGATCTCGGCCTCCGACGCCGACTTGTCGGGCCCCGGCGTCGAGGGCACATGGAAGAACGGCACCCCGAACGAGCGCACGTCGTCGGCGGAGGTGGTGTGGTTCGAGATCACCATCGGGATCGTGACCGGCAGATCGCCGCGGCGGTGACGCCACAGCAGGTCGAGCAGGCAGTGGTCCTGCTTCGACGCGAGGATCGCCATGCGCTTCGGCACGGACTGGTCGGTGATCGTCCACTCGAGGTCGAAGCCCTCGCCGAGGGTGCGGGCGAGGTCGGCCTCGATGCCGGGCAGCGCGGCGGAGAGGTCGGGCCGGTGGAACACCACCCGCTGGAAGTACGCGCCGCCGGTCGGGTCGTCGGAGTACTGGTCGAACGCGACGATGTTGCCCTGGTTGCGCGTGATGAGCGCCGACACCGCGGCCACGATCCCGGGCCGGTCGCTGCCGTGGACGATGAGGCAGGCGTGGTCGGGAAGCAGATGCGGGCTGTGGGCGGCCATGCATCGATTCTGCCCTGTCGTCGCAGGGCCCGTGACGCGGGGTAGACGCCGGAACGTCGATCGTCAACCCCCTCCGGGTCGTGTGCCGGTGCGCCTAGCGTGGTCGGACCGCAGATCCAGGGAGGAACCATGGCCAAGACCAGCACGATGAGCGCCGATATCGACGTCGATGCGCCGATCCGGCCCGTGTACAACCAGTGGACGCAGTTCGAGTCGTTCCCGAGCTTCCTGCACGCCGTGAAGGAAGTCACGCAGCTCGACGACACCCGCACCCGGTGGGTCGTGAGCGTCGGCGGTGTGCGCCGTGAGTTCGAGGCGGAGATCACCGAGCAGGTGCCCGACCAGCTCATCGCGTGGGCGAGCATCGACGGGAAGACCCACACCGGACGCGTCGCCTTCCGCCCGAACGCGGATGGCGGCACGCACGTCGATCTCGAGATGATGTGGCTGCCTGAGACGTTCGTCGAGAAGGTGGGCGCCGCCCTCGACCTCGACGAGCGCCAGGCCGAGGCAGACCTCAAGCGCTTCCAGTCGTTCATGGAGGAGCGCGGCCACGAGACCGGCGGCTGGCGCGGTGAGGTGCACGACGGCGTCACCGAGCGTGATGCAGAGGCGATGAGCGGCGGCTACGGCGCCCCGGCTGCACAGCCCGCCGCCCCGTACTCCGAGGGCGACGACCGCGTCTGATCGACGGATCGGCCACTGAGCCCGTGAGGGGCGTGCGTCAGCGCACGCCCCTCATCAGTTTGAGCACCGGCTTCACGAACATGAGCAGCACGGCGCCGACCGCTATCGCGATGAGGCCCAGCGTGAGGAAGTACGGCACTTCGCCCTGCGGGTCGTTCTCGGGGTCGTAGAAGCTCGCCAGCCAGCCCGCGATCGACGTGCCGAGGGCGACCGAGAGGAAGAACAGCGCCACCATCTGGGTGTGGAAGCGCGTCGGTGCCAGCTTCGTCGTCACCGACAGCCCTACGGGCGAGAGAAGCAGCTCGGCGACGGTGAAGACGAACAGGATTCCCACGATCGCCAGCATCGGGGTCGAGTTCGGTGCCCCGCCCGTGAAGGGGAGGAACAGCAGGAACGCGATGCCCATGATGATCGATGCGAGGCCGAACTTCACGGGGGTGGACGGCTGCCGGGCGCCGAGTTTCGTCCACAGCGCGGCGAACACGCCCGACAGGATGATGATGAAGATCGGGTTGATCGACTGGATGACCGACGGCGGCAGCTCGATGCCGAAGACGGTGCGGTCCAGCTGCTTGTCGGAGTAGATCGTCAGCACCGTGAACTGCTGCTGGTACAGCGACCAGAACGCGACGCTCACGAGGAACAGCGGGATGAATCCGAACACCCGCGATCGTTCGACCGGCGAGATGGCTCGCGACGACAGGATCACGGCGAAGTACGCGACCGCGGCGATCACCGTGATCAGGATGACCACCTGCGCGAGGTTGTCGGCGCGGATCACCTGCAGGAGCACGAGAGCGACGATCACGAGCACGGCACCGACGGCGATGCCCACCCACAGCCCGTAGCGGTTGCGCGGCAGCGGGTTGGCGACGACGCTCGCGTCCTTGGGTAGGCCGCGCCGGCCGAACGAGTACTGGATGAGTCCGGCGGCCATGCCGATCGCTGCGAGCAGGAAGCCCGCGTGGAAGCCCCACGTCACCTGCGCCCAGCCGGTGAGGATCGGCCCGAAGAACGCGCCGAGGTTGATGCCGAGGTAGAACAGCGAGAAGCCGGCGTCGCGTCGTGTGTCGTCGGGCGCGTAGAGCGTGCCGACGACCGCCGTCGCATTCGCCTTCAGGCCTCCCGATCCGACCGCGACGAGGATGAGACCGACACCCAGGCCCCAGTACCCCGGGATGAGCGAGAGCGCGACGTGTCCGGCCATGATGACGATCGCGCTGTAGAACAGCACCCGCTCCGAACCGAGCAGCCGGTCGGCGACCCACGCGCCGAGGATCGTCGAGAGGTACACCGTGCCGCCGTAGGCGCCGACGATTCCCGCGGCCGTGGCCTCCGGCATCCCGAGCCCGCCCTCGGTCACGGAGTAGTACATGTACAGCAGCAGGATCCCCTGCATGCCGTAGAAGCTGAACCGCTCCCACATCTCGACGAAGAAGATGTGGACGAGCGACCACGGCTGTCCGAAGAACCGCGTGTCGTGGTCGCCTGGGCCCGCGGTGGCGGCCGCGTCGGTGCCGCTGAGCTCTGCGGCAACGGCACCGGAAGTGGTGGCGGATGCCTCGGCCCCGGCGGCCGTCGCGCCGTCCGGCGCCCCGACCGGCACCTGCTCCGGATCCCGATCGTCGCGCTCGCTCATCATCGCTCCCGTCGCCGCCCCCCGGTGGATGACGACAGGCTAGCGGCCCGCCAGCCCGCTCGACAGTGGGACCGCGGTCACTCCGGGAGAGAGGGATGCCGCTCCTGGGCCGAGCGGTGCCGCGGGATGAAGACGGCGACCACGAGCGCCACGACGGCCGCGACGCCGCCGAGCACGAACGAGAGCTGGAAGCCGGTGGCAGACGGCACCGCGGTGCCCTCGTACGGCACAGTGAAGGTCGCCAGCACCGCGCCGACGACGGCGGCCGCGGTGCTGGTGCCGAGCGAGCGGAAGAGCGCGTTGAGTCCGTTGGAGGCGCCGGTCTCGGACTGCGGCACCGACCGCATGATGAGCATCGGCATCGCCGCGTAGCCGAAGCCGATGCCGGCGCCGATGAGGACGTTCGCCACGACGAGGTGCCAGACCTCCGAGGAGAACAGCAGGGTGAACCCGTACGCGGCGATGAGCGAGATCGCGCCGAGTACGAGCAGCAGCTTCGGACCGACCGTGCGGGCCATCCGTCCGGAGAACGGCGAGAGCACCATCATCATGATGCCCGCGGGCATCACGACAAGGCTCGCGGCGAGCAGCGAAAGGCCGAAGCCGCCTGTGGCGACAGGCAGTTCGAGCATCTGCGGGTAGACGACGTTCGACGCGAAGAGCGAGAAGCCCATCGCGATCGAGGCGATGTTGGTCAGCAGCACCGGCCGCCGCGCGGCGACGCGCAGATCGAGGAGGGGTTCGGCGATGCGCAGCTCGAACCAGCCCCAGGCCAGCAGCACGGCCAGACCGCCGACGCCGAGTGCGAGCACCGGCGGCGAGAACCAGCCCCACTCGTTGCCGCGCGAGATCGCCAGCAGGATGCCGAGCAGACCGAGGCTGAGACCGGCCGCGCCGACGAAGTCGAACCGGCCGGCGGTGCGCAGCACGCTCACCGGAACGATCCACAGCACGAGCGCGAACACCACCGCGCCGAGACCGGCGGCGACCCAGAACAGCACGTGCCAGTCGCTGCGCTCGGTGATGAACGCGCTGATCGGCAGGCCGAGCGCGCCGCCGACGCCGAGCGTCGCGCTGATGAGGGCGATCGCGGTGTCGACACGCTTCTCGTGCAGCACGTCGCGCAGGATCGAGATGCCGAGGGGCACGACGCCCACGACGGCACCCTGCAGGGTGCGGCCGACGATGATGCCGACGATGCCGGGCGAGAGCGCGGCGATCACCGACCCCAGCACCAGCAGCGCGAGCAGCACGAGCACGATGCGCCGCTTGCCGTACATGTCGCCGAGCCGGCCCGAGATCGGCGTGATGATGGCCGCCGCGAGCAGGGTCGAGGTCACGACCCATGCGGTGTCCTCGCGGCTCGCGTCGAGCAGCTCGGGCAGCTTCGACTGGATCGGCACGACCAGCGTGAACATGAAGGACGAGGCGAGGCCCGCGATGGCCAGGACCGCCACGATGGCGCCCTGCGGCGGCATCCGGGTGAGTCTTCTTCTGTCGTCCTCATCCCGCGCGCGCATCCGTCCAGGCTAACGGCGCGACGAGCGCCCGGGCCGGAGTACCGTGATCGCATGGCCGACTCCGCGACCCCGCCGGGCATTGACATCCACGCCCTCGACACGATCGACGCCGTCCACACCGCGTCGAACGTGCTCGCCGAGGTGTGGGGCGGCGACCGGGGCGGGATGCCGCCGAATCTGCTGCGCGCGCTGGCCCACTCCGGCAATTACGCGGTCGGCCTGTACGACGGCGAGCGCATGGTCGGGGCATCCGTCGCCTTCTTCGCGCCCCCCGCCGCGCGCACCATGCACAGCCACATCACCGGTGTGCTGCCGGGCCTGCAGAGCCGGGGCCTCGGCAGGCTGCTCAAGCAGCACCAGCGCGAGTGGGCGCTCGCCCGCGAGGTCGGCCACATCACCTGGACCTTCGACCCGCTGGTCGCCCGCAACGCGCATTTCAACCTGCGCACGCTCGGCACGCGCGTCACCGAGTACCTCGTCAACCACTACGGCGCCATGGACGACGGCATCAACCGCGGCGACGAGACCGACCGCATCATGGTGTCGTGGGCGCTCGCCGCGCCGCCCGTGCCGACGCCGGAGGACGATCGGGTGGTGGCGTCGGTCGCGGTGCCGCACGACATCGAGTCGCTGCGGCGCAAGGATCCCGCGGCCGCCGCGGCCTGGCGCGTGCGCGTGCGCGACGAGATCATGCGGAACATCGCCGACGGCCTGCGCATCGGCGGCTTCGACGACGAGCGCGGGTATCTGTTCGTCGCGAGGCGATAGGGAGCCACCGCGGAACGGCGGGAATCGGACGGGATGCGGCAGTCCGCGGCATCCGCTCGGTTCTAGGCTCGCGACATGCACGAGTATCGCGCCCACTTCGACTTCGACATCCGCTTCGCCAACGGGGGAGCGCTCGCCGGCACCGGCTTCCGCCTCGACCTGCCGTCCCCCGACGTCTCGGAGGACGAGATCGGCCGGCTGCTGGTGCAGCATCTCGGCCTGGCGCTCGTCGACGAGGTCGAGCTGCGCGGGCTGCGCGTGGTCGAGGAGGAGCACCGCGGCAGCCGAGGCGTCGATTCCGCGGCCGCGACCGGTGTGGGCACGCGGGTCGTCGACCTCAGCCACCCGATCCGCGCTGGGCTGGTGACGTATCCGGGGCTGCCCGCGCCGACGATCGCGCCGCACCTCACCCGTGAGGACTCCCGTGCGCGGTACGCGCCGGGCACGGAGTTCGCGATGGACATCCTCACGATGATCGGCAACACCGGCACCTACCTCGACAGCCCGTTCCACCGCTACGCGAACGGGTCCGACCTCGCGGGCCTCGACCTGTCTTCGCTGGTCGGGCTGCGCGCCGAGGTCTTCCACCTCGAGGATGCGTGGTCGCCTGAGCGCCGCGGCATCCGGGCCGCCACCCTCGCCGATCGCGACGTGCGCGGTGCGGCCGTGCTGCTCCACACCGGCTGGGACCGCTGGTTCGGTCAGCCCGAGTACGGCTCGGGCGCCCCCGTTCCTCACCGGCGAGGGCGCACAGTGGCTCATCGACGCCGGCGCCGTGCTCGTCGGCATCGACTCGCTGAACATCGACGACACCGAGTCGGGCGGGGAACGCCCCGCGCACTCGCTGCTGCTCGGTGCCGGGGTGCACGTCGTCGAGCACCTCACGAACCTCGGCTCGCTTCCGCCCCGCGGAGCGCGCTTCACCGCCGCGCCGCCCGCCGTGGAGGGGTTCGGCACGTTCCCGGTGCGGGCGTTCGCCGAGATCCCCGACTGACATCGACGTATCAGCGCGCCGCCCGTGCGCTCTTCTCCTGCAGCCACGCAGAAGAGGAGACGATCATGCGCGAGCACATCGAGCTGATGATGGCGGCCTTGACGGCGAAGCTTCGCCGCGAAGACCACCGCACCCCCCGCCGTCGCCGCGGACCCCGCCGCGCACGCGGCACGTTCGTGCCGGTGGTCCCCGAGACACCCGCGCTGCGACTCGCCCACTGAGCGCGGCAGGTCGCGGGCCGGGCGTAGCCTGAGCGCATGCCCATCGCCACGCCCGCGGCATCCGTCTCCCTCGAAGGATTCGAGCTGCGCGTTCTGCACCTGCCGCTGGTATCCCCCTTCACGACGTCGTTCGGGACCGAGACCGTCCGCGAGGTGATCGTCGTCCGCGCCCTGACCGCCGGCGGCGACGGCTGGGGCGAGATCGTCACCGGCGCCGCGCCGCTCTACTCGAGCGAGTACACGCAGAGCGCCTGGGATGTCGCGCTGCGCTTCCTGGTGCCCGCCCTTCTCGATCGCGGCACGATCGCGCCCGAAGCGGTCGCCGGCGCGCTCGCGCCGTTCGTCGGACACCGCATGGTGAAGGCCGGGCTCGAGCTGGCGGTGCTCGACGCCGCGCTGCGCAGCGAGGGCCGTGCGCTCGGCGAGTACCTCGGCGCGGTGCGCGACCGCGTGCCCAGCGGCGTCTCGGTCGGCATCCAGCGCGACCCGTCGGCCCTGGTCGACGCGGTCGGCGGGTACCTCGACGAGGGCTACGCGCGCATCAAGATCAAGATCAAGCCGGGGCGCGACATCGCCGACACCGCTGCGGTGCGCGACGCCTTCGGCACCATCGCGCTGCAGGTGGACGCGAACTCCGCCTACACGCTCGCCGACGCCGACACCCTGGCCGAGCTCGACCGGTTCGACCTGCTGCTCATCGAGCAGCCGCTGCAGGAGGACGACCTCGTCGACCACGCGGTGCTGGCACGCCGGCTGCGCACGCCGGTCTGCCTCGACGAGTCGATCGTCTCGGCGAAGGCCGCCGCCGACGCGCTCGCGCTGGGCTCGGCATCCATCATCAACATCAAGGCCGGCCGCGTCGGCGGCTATCTCGAGGCGGTCGCGATCCATGATCTGTGCCGCGATGCCGGCATCCCGGTGTGGTGCGGGGGCATGCTCGAGACCGGCATCGGGCGCGCGGCGAACGCGGCGCTGTCCGCTCTCCCCGGGTTCACCCTGCCGGGCGACGTGTCGGCGTCGAACCGCTTCTACACGCGAGACATCGTCACCGAGCCGGCGGTGCTCGAAGACGGGCACGTCGGCGTGCCGACCGGGCACGGGCTCGGCGTCGAGATCGACCCGGTCGCGCTCGACGACGTCACCGTGGCGCGGGAGACGCTGACGCGATGACGCCGCGTCGGAGGGTGCGCACGGCGGCGATCGTCGCGGCCGCCCTCCTCGCGCTGGCGCTCTCCGCCTGCGCGCCGGGGGGCGAGGTGCCAGACGGCGAGGCGCCGGCGCCGAGCACCGCGCTGCCCGACGGCGTGACCGTCGAACTGCAGCAGGGACGCTCCGACGTCGCCGCACGGCAGGCGCAGGTCGTGGTGCGCAACGGCACCGACGCGACGCTGGTCGTCGGTCCCGTCGAGGTCGAGGATCCGCGGTTCGCCGCCCCGATCGTCCGCGTCGAGGAGCGCGAGAGCACGATCGGGCCCGGCCGCACCGTCGGCATCCGGGTCCAGCTGCCCGATGTGGCATGCGGACAGGACGCATCGGAGGATGCCGGGTCGACGGTGACCCTCGACTACACGCTGGGCGATGCCGCCGGGCGCGCGTCGGCCGGCATCGAGGACCCGATCGGCTTCATCGAGCCGCTCCACGTGCGCGACTGCCGCGCGGCCGCCGTCGCCGAGGCCGCCCACGTATCGTTCACAGACTTCGACCCCTCCCCGCCGGGGGAACCGGCGGCGCTCATGCTCGGCATCGCGCCGACAGGGCGATCGGCCGTGCTGATCTCGGGCATCCAGACCACGAACCTGATCACGTTCGAGGACGGAGGCGACACCGCGCCCGAGACGTTTCCGATCGGGCTGGAGGTCCGGGGGGGCGATACCGGACTGACGGAGGTGTCGCTGCCGATCGTCCCGATCCGCTGCGATCCGCACGCCGTGCAGGAGGACAAGCGGGGCACCATCTTCGACCTCGAGGTGGAGGTCGACGGCGAGCCCGGCGAGATCGAGCTCGCGGCATCCGAAGATCTCCGCGGCCAGATCCTCACGTGGGTGGCCGACTGGTGCGGGTTCGGCGCCTGAGCCGGTCATCGCGACGCTCCCCGATCCGCCGGTTTGCACTCCTCGTGAGCGTTTGTCAACCCCTCGACGCAGGCGTGGGATGCCGCGAACCTGGGGTCATGACCGGACTCGCAGTCATCCTTCTCATCGTCGGCATCGTGCTCCTCCTGCTCGGAGTGTTCATCGAAGCAGCGAAGTTCCTGCTGTGGATCGGCATCGTCATCGTGATCATCGCGATCATCGCCTGGCTGATGCGCTTCATCCGCCGCCAGACCTGACACACCCCCATCGCTCCGTCGACCCCAGCGTCGGAGCACCGGAAAGGGCGGGACTCCTACGGAGCCCGCCCTTTCGTCAGCCCGCAGGGCGGGGGCACCTGCTCGCGCATAGGCTGTGCCGCATGAGCAACGTCGCTCCCCACGACCCGGCCGCCGCGCGCGGCATCTCCCGGCGCACGCAGTCCGAGATCTACCGCGCCGGGATCAGCGGCACGAAGCCCGGCATCCCGGTCGACGCCGACCGGCTCGAGGAGTCGGCGCGCCGCGCGCTGAGCGCCGAGGCCTTCGCCTACATCGCCGGCGGCGCGGGCGCCGAGCGCACCCTGCGCGCCAACGCCGCCGCATTCGGCCGCTGGCAGGTGTGGCCGCGTCCGCTGCGCGACGTCGCCGCCCGCGACCTGTCGATCGACTTCCTCGGCCGCCGACGCCCGACGCCGCTGCTGCTCGCGCCGCTCGGTGTCATGGAGATGGCGCACGGCGACGCCGACCTCGCGGTGGCGCGGGCCGCGGCATCCCTCGGCGTTCCGTACACCCTCTCCAACCAGGCCTCGTTCCCGATGGAGGAGGTGAGGGATGCCGCGCCCGACGGCTCCCGCCTGTTCCAGCTGTACTGGTCGGCCGACGACGAGCTCAACGCCTCGCTGCTGCGCCGGGCCGAGGCATCCGGGTGCGAAGCGGTCGTCGTGACGCTCGACACGCACCTGCTCGGCTGGCGCACGCGCGATCTCGACCTCGCCTACCTCCCCTTCACGCGCGGCATGGGCATCGCGCAGTACACGAGTGATCCCGTCTTCCAGCAGCTCGTGCGCGAGCGGGTGAGGAGGGGACCGGATGCCGCTGCCCCGCCCGCGCCGCCGGTGCGCCTCACCCCGCAGACGGTGGCCGCGGGCGTGAAGATCGCGCGCAAGGGCGCGGCGCTCACCGGAGGCGGACTGCGCGAGAACCTCCGCTCGCCGCTGCCGCGCGCCGCGGTCGAGACGTTCCTCGACGTGTTCTCCACCCCCGCGCTGACGTGGGACGACCTCGCCAAGGCGCGCGAATGGACGACTCTGCCCATCCTGCTCAAGGGCATCGTGCACCCCGACGACGCGGCGCGTGCCGTCGACGTCGGAGCCGACGGCGTGTGGGTGTCGAATCACGGCGGACGCCAGATCGACCAGTCGGTCCCGACCCTCGAGGCTCTTCCCGCCGTCGTTGAGCGGATCGGCGGGCGCGTGCCGGTGATCTTCGACTCGGGTGTGCGGCAGGGATCGGACGCGTTCATCGCCCTCGCGCTCGGCGCCACGGCCGTCGCGATCGGCCGCCCGTACGCGTACGGCCTCGGCATCGCCGGTGAGGACGGCGTGCGCGAGGCCGTGCGCAACATCCTCGCCGAGCTCGACATCACGCTGGGTCTGTCGGGGCACACGTCGATCGCCGAGGTCGGCCGGGGCGCGCTGCGCGAGGTGTGAACGGCGGCCCGGACGTGCGAACTCGGGGGTCAGCCCCCGTGTACCCGCTCCGCTGCGCCCCTATGCTGAGGCGGTGACCACGCCTCCGCCGTACCAGCCCCACTCGCCGTATGCCGCGCCGCAGCCCCAGCCGATGAACCCGGCTGACGAGAAGCTCTGGGCCACCCTCATCAACCTGGGCGGCCTGTTCTTCGGCTTCCTCGCCCCGCTCATCGGCTTCCTGGTGCTCAAGGACCGCGGACCGTTCGTGCGCGCGCACTCCGCGACCGCGCTGAACTTCCAGCTGACGCTGCTCATCGCTTACGTCGTGGGCACCGTCCTGACCGTCGTGATCATCGGCATCTTCATCCTGCTCGCGGCCTACGTGCTCAACATCGTGTTCTGCATCGTCGCGGCCGTGAAGGCCAACCGGGGCGAGTGGTACAAGTACCCGATGTCGATCGGCTTCGTCTCCTGACGACCTCGCTCCACAGGCTCGCTGCGGCGCCCGCGACGGGCGAGGTTCACCCTTAGGCTGGCCCCATGCCAGCCCCACGCCGGCGGGTCCTCGCCGCCTCCTCGTCTTTCTCGCCCGAGCGCGTCCGCACGCCCGTACGACGGAGTGCCGCGGGCGCCGGGATCCTCATCGCGGCGCTGGCCCTCAGCGCCTGCTTCGGCGGAGGGGGCACCGAGGGAGGCGACTTCGGCGACGGCGACTTCGCCGACGACGGCTGCACGAGCGTCGTGGTGGCGACGTCGTCCGAGAAGGTCAACATGCTCGACGCGCTCGCCGCCGCGTTCAAGGAGTCGCCCGAGCACGAGGCGCTGGACGAGTGCGCGACCGTGCGCCCGATCAATGTGTCGTCGGGCGACGCGACGCGCTTCCTCACCTCGGGACAGGACTGGCCCGACGAGAACCCGCGTCGCTGGCCCGTCATGTGGTCGCCCGCATCGACGGTGTGGACCGAGCGGGTGGCGGCTGCGGCATCCGCGTCCCTCGTCGGCGAGCCCGCGTCCTTCACCCACACGCCCATCGTCTTCGGCGTGCCCGAGACGATGGCGAAGGCCCTCGGCTACCCCGGGTCGCCGATCGGCATCGCCGACTTCGAGCGCCTGTGCCAGGACCCCGAGGGCTGGGGCAGCGTCGGCAAAGACCTGTGGGGTTCGTTCAAGATCTCCAAGACCAACCCGAACACCTCCACGACCGGCCTCTCGGCGATCCTGATGCAGACGTACGAGGCATCCGGCAAGACCGACGGGCTCACCGCCGACGACGTCGCGGCCGCCGCGGACTTCTCGCGGGTGTTCGAGGAATGCGTGATCCACTACGGCGACACGACCGGCAAGGTGCTCACGACGCTGTACGACGAGACCCAGAACGGCGCGGGCGGCTCGGGCTACGTCTCGGCCGTCGCGCTCGAAGAGACGTCGCTGCTCAACTACAACCAGGGCAACCCCGACTCGCACACGGTGCAGCCGGGCGAGGAGCTCACGCCGCCGAAGGAGAAGCTCGTCGCGGTGTACCCGGCGGGCGGCTCGATGTGGTCCGACAACCCGATCACGGTGCTCCGCGCCGACTGGGTCACCGACGTCCAGGCCGAGGCGGGCGCCGCCTTCGCCGCGTTCCTGCAGACCGAGGCCGCGCAGGAGATCCTGCCCGACTTCGGCTTCCGCCCGCTCGACGAGACGGTGCCGCTCGGCGAGCTCTTCACCGCGGAGTACGGCGTCGACCCCGCGGGGCCGGCGATCTCGCTCCCGCGGCCCGAGGTCGATGTCGTCTCGGCGGCCATCGACCAGTGGACGCAGATCCGCAAGCCGTCGTCGGTGCTCGAGGTGATCGACATCTCGGGCTCGATGGACGAGCCGATCGGCGACGGGCGCTCGAAGCTCGACGGCGCCATCGAGGGCGCGCAGGCGACGCTCGGCCACTTCCGGTCGACCGACGAGGTCGGGGTGTGGGCGTTCACGACGGGCGTCGAATCCGCGGCGGGCGAGAACCTCGTCGTGCTGCGCGACGTCACGCCGCTCGCGTCGGACCGCGAGTCGGTCGACGCCTCCCTCGACGACCTGCGCTTCGCGAACCGCGAGGGCACGCCGCTCTACGACGCGATCGCTCAGGCGTACGACGAGATGACCAAGCGCGCGGAGCCCGGTCGCATCAACGCGATCGTCGTGCTGTCCGACGGGCAGGACACCGACTCGTCGATCTCGCTCGACTCGCTCGTCGCGAAGATCGGCAAGACGACGCGCGAGGGCGGCGACGACGCCCCCGTGCGGATCTTCCCGATCGCGTACGGCGAGGGTGCCGACACCGGCGCCCTGCAGCGGATCGCCGAGGCCACCGGCGGCCAGTGGTTCGACGCGTCGGACGCCGCGAAGATCGATCTCGTGTTCGCCTCGGTCATCAACAACTTCTAGGCGACGGCGAGCATGCACAGCGCGATGGACGGCCAGGGCTACGTCGACGACGCCGTCGATGCGCTCGCTTCCGGCAACGTGTACGTGTCGTCGGAGGTCGCCGATGCGGCATCGCTTCGCGACCAGCTCGCCCAGCAGATCGGCGACGAGTCGATCGGGGTGGCGGTCTTCTCCGACAACGCCGCGCTCGAGGCATCCGGCCCCGACATCGTCTCCGAACTGGCGGCCGCGCACCCGGGGACCGCGACGATCATCGTCGCGGTCGGCGACGACCTGTCGGCGGGCTCCCGCGTGCTCTCGCCGGGCGAGGCCATGCGGGTCGCCAACGAGGCGGAGCTGTCGGCGGCCGACGTCGACGCCGCGCTCACCGAGACGATCCAGGGGGTCATCGCCCTCGCACCCGACGCACCGTCGTCCGGCGGCGCCGACGCCGGGCCGTTCATCGGCATCGCGGTCGGCGCGGTGGTGCTGCTCGCCGCGGGTGGCGCGCTCTTCGGCGTGATGCGCTCGCGGCGTCGCCGCACGGGTGGCGCCGCGGTGCGGCATCCGCTCCCGGAGCCGGTCCGCGCGCACGTGCAGACACTGCAGATGCTCAGCGCCGAGTACGCGCACGCAGGCGCGGGCGGTGTGCCGCAGGCGGGCGAGGTCGCCGCCGACGTGGGCCGCATCGCCTCGCACACGACCGAGCTCTTCGACCGCCTCGACCGCAAGGGCGAGGAGGGGCAGCGCGCGACGGCCGCCGTCGAGTACGGCGAGACGCTGCGCAAGCTCACCGGCGCGCTCGACCGCGACTACCTGCTCGACATCCTCATCCACCCCGATCTGTGGGACGACCCGGCCGAGCGCATCGACGAGGTGCGCAGCGCGGTGGCGGCGTTCTCGGTCGAGCTGGTCGAGAACATCAAGCAGGTCAACGCCCGGCGCGGACTGCACTTCCAGGTGTCGCTCGACGGACTCATCGGCCGTCGCAAAGAGCTGCGCGAGTGGGACCGGGAGTTCGAGCGCGCCGCCGGGGACGAGCCCGGATCGTCCGGCCGGCCCGGCTCCGACGACTAGAATCGACGGATGCCGCGGCGCTCGCCGCATCCGGCATGAAACCCATCCCGACCATTGGAGCCACCATGGCCGAGCAGTCCCGCCTCGACAAAGTCATCGCCCTCGCCCGCCACCGCGGGTTCGTGTTCCAGGCGGGCGAGATCTACGGCGGATCCCGGTCGGCGTGGGACTATGGCCCCCTCGGCACGGAGCTCAAGGAGAACATCCGCCGCCAGTGGTGGCAGACGTTCGTGCGCGGCCGCGGCGACATGGTCGGCCTCGACTCGTCGATCATCCTGCCGAAGCGTGTGTGGGAGGCCTCCGGCCACGTCGCGACCTTCACCGACCCGCTGGTCGAGTGCCTGCAGTGCCACAAGCGATTCCGCGCCGACAACCTCCTCGAGGACTTCGAGGCGCGCAAGGGCCGCAAGGCGGAGAACGGGCTGGCGGATGTCCCGTGCCCGAACTGCGGCACGAAGGGCCAGTACACCGAGCCGAAGGCCTTCTCGGGCCTGGTGAAGACGTACCTCGGCGTCGTCGACGACGAGTCGGGCCTGCACTTCCTGCGCCCCGAGACCGCGCAGGGCATCTTCGTGAACTTCTCCAACGTGCTCACCGCGTCGCGCAAGAAGCCGCCGTTCGGCATCGGCCAGGTCGGCAAGGCGTTCCGCAACGAGATCACGCC
Organism: Microbacterium gallinarum; assembly: GCF_014837165.1. Lineage (GTDB taxonomy): Bacteria > Actinomycetota > Actinomycetes > Actinomycetales > Microbacteriaceae > Microbacterium > Microbacterium gallinarum. Next base: position 959,965 of record NZ_JACSPM010000001.1, on the reverse strand, counting down.
CGGGAACTTCATCTTCCGCACCCGCGAGTTCGAGCAGATGGAGATCGAGTTCTTCACGCCGCCGGCCGAGGCGGGCGAGTGGTTCGAGCACTGGGTCACGGCGTGCTGGGACTGGTTCATCGACCTCGGCATCGACCCCGAGAACATGCGCCAGTTCGACGTTCCCGAAGAGGATCGCGCGCACTACTCCGCCGGCACGATCGACATCGAGTACCGCTTCGGCTTCACCGGCAAGGAGTGGGGCGAGCTCATGGGCGTCGCCAACCGCACCGACTACGACCTCGCGAGCCACAGCGAGGCGTCGGGTCAGAGCCTGACGTACTTCGACCAGGCGTCCGGCGAGAAGTACATCCCGTACGTCATCGAGCCGTCGTTCGGCCTCACGCGCGCCATGATGGCGTTCCTCGTCGACGCGTACCACGAGGAGGAGGCGCCGAACGCGAAGGGCGGCACCGACACCCGCACGGTGCTCAAGCTCGACCCGCGCCTCGCCCCGGTCAAGGTGGCGATCCTGCCGCTCTCGCGCAACGAGCAGCTCTCGCCCATCGCGCGCGAGGTGGCCGATGTGCTGCGCGGCGAGTGGAACGTCGACTTCGACGACGCCGGAGCCATCGGCCGCCGCTACCGCCGCCAGGACGAGATCGGCACGCCGTACTGCGTGACGGTCGACTTCGACTCGCTCGACGACCGTGCCGTCACCGTGCGCGACCGCGACACGATGGGTCAGGAGCGCGTGCCGCTCGACGCCCTCCACGCCTACCTCAGCGAGCGACTCCAGGGCGCCTGAGCTGTGTCACCAACGCCCCGGTCGTCCTCGGCCGGGGCGTTCCTCGTCGCACGTGGCGTCCCGAGCGACAGCGGTCGGCAAGATCAGGAGATCTGGCGTACGCAGGACGTTTCTGCGGAAATGGTCCTGTTCTCGCCGGATCTCCTGATCTCGGAGATGGATGCCTCGCCCCGGCGCGCCGTCGCCCGTTCCGCCTGTGCACATGCGCGCAGCGCGAGCGCGGCACCGCCCTCAGTCGAGGAGCGTGATCTCGACGGAGCCCGTGTCGCCGTCGAGCACGCGGCGGTAGTCCGCGGCGATCATGTCGCGCAGCACGTCGGCGTCGACCGCCTCGAGGTCCTTGATGTACAGGCACCCGACGCCGGTGTCGTGCGGCCCGAGCTTCGCGAGCTCATCGCCGTGCGCGCCGGTGTCCATGAGGTAGACCGTCGTCGCCTGCTTCCGCGGGGCGAACGCGGCGACGGGCATGTCGCCTTCGGTGCCGGTGGGATAGCGGTAGTGGCACGCGCCGAACCCGACGATCGTGCCCCACATCTCGGGCTCGCGCCCGGTGATCTCGCGCATGAGCGACACCATGGTCGCGGCATCCCGCTGCCTCTTCGCGGGCGTCACCCCCGCGATGAATGCGGCGACGCTCTCACCCGTCTTCTTCATCAGACGCCCCCTCCCCCCGACTTCGCGGCGGCCTTGGCTGCGCGTTTGTGCTCGCGCACCTTCGCGAGCGAGTCCGGCGACACGATGTCGGCGACGCTGCGGAAGCTCCCGTCCTCGCCATAGGGAGCGGATGCCTCGCGCCAGCCCGCGCCGTCGTAGCCGTACTGCTTCCCGAGCAGCGCCAGGAAGATCTTCGCCTTCTGCTCGCCGAAGCCGGGGAGCGCCTTGAGCCGCTTCAGCACGGTGGCGCCGTCGGGGTCGCCGTCGCGCCAGATCCCCGAGGCGTCGCCGCCCCAGTCCTCGTGGACCGCCGCGCACAGCGACTGCACCCGGGCAGCCATAGATCCCGGGAAGCGGTGCACCGCGGGTGTGGCCTTGAACAGCTCGGTGAACGCCTCGGGGTCGAAGGTGGCGATCGCCGCGGCATCCAGGGTTCCCGCCCGCTCCGAGATCTTCAGCGGACCCGCGAACGCGGTCTCCATCGCCACCTGCTGATCCAGCAGCATGCCGATGAGCAGTGCCAGCGGGTCGTCGGTGAGCAGGCGGTCGGCGGTCTCGTCGCCGGTGATGTGGAGGCTCATGCCGCCAGTCTCGCACTCGTGCGCGCGGTCGGCGACCCGGGGGATCGCGCGCCCGGATGGGAGGATGGAGCCCATGTCCGAGACGCCCGAGCCCTTCGACGACCTGGTCACCCATGCGCACGACACGCGCGTCGTGGTGGTGGGCGCGGGCATCGGCGGGCTCGTCGCCGCGCTCGAGTGCGCGAAGGTCGGGATGCCGGTGACCGTCCTCGAAGCAGCGGACCACGCGGGCGGCACCATCGCCGAAGCCGAGGTGGGCGGCCTTCGGGTCGATCTCGGTGCCACGTCGTGGTCCACCGCCAACGGCGCGGTCGATGCCCTCGTGGATGAACTCGGCCTCTCGTCGCTCGTGGTCGAGCCCGACGACACCACGACGTGGATCGCCGGACTCGGGCGCTCGGGATCCGGCGCCGCCCCGGTGCCCGCGGACTCGGTGCTCGGCATCCCGGCGAATCCGTGGTCCGAAGAGGTGCGGCCCTTCATCGGGCTGAACGGCGCCTGGCGTGCGTACCTCGACCGCCTGCGCCCGCCGCTCACGATCGGCAAGGAGCGCAACCTCGACCGCCTGGTGCGCACCCGCATGGGCGACGCGGTGGTCGACCGCATGGTCGCTCCGCTGAGTGCCGGCCGCTTCGGAGTCATCCCGTCGCGTGTCGATGTGGCCGCGGCGGCGCCCGGCCTGAGCTCGGCGCTGACCCGCACCGGATCGCTCGGCGGCGCCGTCGCCGACCTGCTCGTCGATCGTCCGGCCGGCCCTCGCCTGAAGAGCCTCGAGGGCGGGATGCTGCGGCTCGTCGACGCCCTCGTCGAGAAGCTGAGCGCCCTCGGCGCCCAGGTCGTCACGGGTGCCCGGGTGACCGCTGTCGAGCGCGGCGCCGACGACCGCTGGGCCGTGAGCGCCGCGGACCCGACGGGTGAGCCGATCGTGGTCGCGCCGGCGGACGTGCTCATCGTCGCCACCGGGCACGCCGACGCCCGGCGCCTGCTGTCGCCGTACGCGGGCGCTGCCCTGGATGACTCGATGACGGATGCCGCGCCTCTGCGGGAGGTCGTGACGATCGTGGTCGACGCGCCCGCGCTCGACGCGGCGCCGCGCGGGGCGGAGGTCTACGCCGTGCCGGGCACTCGCCGCGCCTCGGGGCTCGTGCACCAGACGGCCCGGTGGGCGTGGCTCTCGCAGGCTGCCGGCCCCGGTCGGCACGTGCTGAGCGTCGCGTTCGACGTCGCGAGCGACGCGGGGACGGATGGCGGGCCGCATGCCGGGCTGGATGACGCCGCCGTGGGCGAGCTCGCGCGGGGCGAGGCATCCGCTCTCCTCGGTCTGGCCCTCGACGAGGCCGCGGTGCGCGGCGTGCACCGAGCGTGCTTCGCGCTCGCGCGTCCGGCATCGACGATCGGGCACGGCGAGGCGACAGACGCGGTGCGCAGGGCGACCGCAGGTGCGCGGGGCCTCGCCGCCGTGGGGTCGTGGCTCGCCGGGAGCGGCCTCGCGCAGGTCGTCGCGGATGCCCAGGCGGAGGCCGAGCGCGTGCGTCGGATGGTGCTGTGGGGGTCCGCTCCGGCGTCGTGAGTCTGCCGCGACCGGTGTTGTCAAGGGTGGATGCCGGAATCGGCATACAGGGCTAACCTGGGATGGTTCATCAGCGCACCACCGAGCGTGAGGAGACCCCATGAGGGGCAAAGCAGGACTCGTCGTCGGACTCGCCGTCGGATACGTGCTCGGCACACGAGCCGGTCGTGAGCGCTACGAGCAGATCAAGACGCAGTGGCTGAAGGTCTGGAACCTCGATCCGGTTCAGGAGCAGGTCGGCAAGGTCAAGGAGTTCGCCAAGACCAGTGCGATGGCGCTCCCCAGCACCCTGTGGGACTCCGCCGTCAAAGTCACCAAGGCCGCCTCGGGCAAGGAGACCGTCGGGCAGAAGCTCGACGCCGCGCTCAAGGTGAGCAAGGACCAGGCCGACGACGTCGGTCGCGCCGCCAAGACCACCGCCAAGGCCGCGAAGGACGCCGTGGAGGACCTCGTCGACGAGGCCACCGACGACGCTCCCGCACCCGGTCGCGGCGGAGCGTGACGTGACCACGCCGCGTGGATTCAAGGACCGCGCCGACGACAGCCTGCTGACCCTGGTCGGCGAGATCCCGGAGCTGATCCGAAACCTGGTCGTCGCCGAGATCGAGTCGGCGAAGCAGTGGGTCGCACGCACCGCGAAGGACGGCGGATGGGGCGCGCTGTGGATGTTCGCCGCCCTGTTCGTGCTGTTCTGGTCGGTTCCGGTGTTCGGCACCTATCTGATCGCGGGCCTGTCATCGTGGTGGCCGGTGTGGCTGTCGGCCCTCGTCGTGTTCTTCGGAATGATCATCGTCGCGGCGCTGCTCGCCCTGCTGGGCGTGTTCCGGTTCCGCAAGATCGGCAAGAGCCAGAACCCCGTGCAATCCATCGCCCAGGACGTCAAGGAGGTGCGCGATGAGCTCTGACGCGCCCGTGCCGCTGCCCCGCACCGCCGTACCGCTGGGCATCACCGACCCCGTCGAGAAGGCGCGCGCCGAGCTCAAGGCGACGCTGGCTGCGATCGAGGTGAAGGCGAACGTGCCGCGGCGCCTCTCGGTGAAGATCGACGACGCGATCGATACGGCGCGCGATTTCCAGCGCCGCAGCCCCGCGCTCGCGGCGGGTGCCGTGATCCTCGCCGCCGCCTCGGTGGGCGCCGCCGTCTGGGCGTTCGTGCGTTCCTACTCGCGCTGACGCCCTCCGTCGAGTCTGTACCTCGACCCGACACCCCCCGGAGCGTAGGGGTATGCTCGGGGTGAGGCAGTGCAATGGTGCGAATGCTGCCGAGCGCGCGAACCCGATTCGTTCGCGCATCGGCTGCTCGAACGTCTGGGGCGGCCGACCGAGCGCCACGAGAGTCGACCCCCATGAACACAGCTCCGCAGCACGTACCCGCCAAGCCCCTCGCGGGCTGGCGTGTGCTCGTGCCACGAGGTGGGCCGTGGGGCGATGGAGTCGCCGCCACACTGCGCCGCCAGGGTGCCACCCCGGTGATCGCCCCCCTCATCAACTTCGCTCCCACGAATGACCAGGCCACGCTCGAGCAGTCGCTCGCCGATCTCGCCGCCGGCACGTTCGACTGGCTGACGGTCACGAGCGCGACGACCGTCGACGTGCTGTACGCGTACCGCGCGGTCGTTCCGCCGACGACCAGGATCGCGGCGGTGGGCGAGACCACGGCGGCCGCCCTGCTCGCCGTCGGGTACCGCGTCGACCTGGTCCCCGACGAGGACAACTCCGCCGCCGGCATGGCCGAGCAGCTGATCGCCCTCGAGCCACAGGCGCGCGACATCCTCACGCTCCGCAGCGAGATCGCCAAGCCGGTCCTCACGCGCATGCTCTCCGCGGCGGGGCACCGCGTGCGCAGCGTCGTCGCGTATCGCACCGTCGGGGTTCCCGTCACCGACCGCATCGCCGAGGACGTCCGCTCCGGCCGCATCAACGCGGTCCTCGTGACGAGCGGCTCGGTCGCCGAGCAGGTGCACCAGCAGTTCCCCGACCTGCCGTCGACCACGCTCATCGCCGCGATCGGCCCGCGCACCGCGAAGGATGCGCGCCGTGCCGGACTCAACGTCGACGTCATCGCCGACGCGCAGACCGTCGATGCGCTGATCGACGCGGTGGCTCGCTTCTCGCTTCCGCACGCCGCCGATGAGTTCGCGCCGAAGACCGGCGTGATCCCGCAGCTGCGGTCCGACCGGGGCTGATCCGCACGTGACCCGAGCGCCGCGCATCGTCGTGCTCGCGGGCGGCGTCGGCGGCTCGCGCTTCGTGCTCGGCGTCCGCGGCGCCCTGCGCGCCCGCGGCATCGACGACACCGCGGCCGCCCTCACGGTCGTGGTCAACACCGGTGACGACCTGTGGCTGTCGGGCGTGCGCCTGCAGCCCGACGTCGACTCGATCACCTACGCCCTCGCGGGGGTCAACGACACCGAACGCGGGTGGGGCCGCGAGGGCGACACCGAGCGGGTGAATCGCGAATTGCAGGAGTGGGATGCCGGGTGGCCCTGGTTCACCCTAGGCGACCTCGACCTCGGCACCCACCTCGCGCGCACCGGCTGGCTGCGCGAGGGTCTCACGCCCACGCAGGTGCTCGAGCGGATGTCGCACCGCTGGCCCCTCGGAGCCCGCCTGCTGCCCATGACCGACGCCGAGGTGGACACGGTCGTGGTGCTCGAAGACGGCACCCGGATGCACTTCCAGGAGTGGTGGACGCGCCATCGTGCGACGCTCGCGCCCGCGCGGTTCGAGAACCCGGGCATCGAGCACGTGCGCCCCGCGCCGGGCGTGACCGAGGCGATCGCCGGCGCCGACGTCGTGCTGATCGCGCCGTCTAACCCGGTCGTGTCGATCGGCCCGATCCTCGCGGTGCCCGGGATGCGCACGGCGCTGCGGGACTCGGGCGCGGCCATCGTCGGCGTCTCGCCGATCATCGGCGGCAAGGTCGTGCGCGGCATGGCCGACGTGTGCCTCACCGCGATCGGGGTCGAGACCTCCGCCGCGGCCGTGGCCGCGCACTACGGCGCGCGCTCGCGCGACGGGGTGCTCGACGCCTGGCTGATCGCCGAGGAGGACGATGCCCTGTCGGCCGAGGTCGCCGGCCGAGGCATCCGCTCGCTCGTCACTCCGCTGTGGATGACGGATGCTGCGCGCTCTGCCGCCCTCGCCGAAGCAGCGCTCGGCGCAGCCGGGCTCTGAGCGTGCCCGAGCTCGCCTGGTGGGCATGGCTGCTGCTCGCCGTGGCCGCCGCGATCGTCGGCCTGTCGAAGACGGCGGTGCCGGGTGCGGGCACGGTCGCCGTCGCGATCTTCGCCGCCGTGCTTCCCGCGAAGCAGTCGACGGGCACGCTCCTGCTGCTGCTGATCGTGGCCGACCTGTTCGCCGTCACGATGTACCGGCGTCACGCGAACTGGCGTGAACTGCTGCGTCTGGCTCCGGCAGTGGTCGCCGGCGTGCTGGTGGGCGTGGTGTTCCTGTGGTTCGCCGACGATGTGTGGGTCAAGCGCACGATCGGGGTGATCCTGTTCGCGGTGATCGCGATCACGCTGCTGCGGCGGCGGTTCGCATCGGGCGTCGACCTGGCACGCCCGCACCGGGTGGCGGCCGCGACCTACGGCACGCTCGGCGGGTTCACGACGATGGTCGCCAATGCGGCCGGACCGGTGATGTCGATGTACTTCCTGGCGGCGAGGTTCCCGGTGAAGGAGTTCCTCGGCACGGCTGCGTGGCTGTTCGCGATCGTGAACCTCTTCAAGGTGCCGTTCTCGATCGGCCTCGGGATCATCACGGTGCCGGGCCTGCTGCTCGACGCGATGCTCGTGCCGGTCGTGATCGCTGCGGCACTGGCCGGCCGGTGGATCGCGGACCGGCTCGATCAGAAGGGGTTCGAGCGGCTGGTGATCGTGTTCACGATCGTGGGGGCGACGTACCTGCTCGTGTCGTGAGGTGGCTTGTCGGCTCGGTGGTGCGGGTTGCTCCGATGCGCCGCCTGGTCAGTCGGCGGTTGAGTGCTCCGATGTGTCGCTGGTCAGTCGGCGGTTGAGTGCTCCGCGTGCGCGGTGAGGCCCTCCGTCGCCGGGAGGCTCGCGCTCTCGTGCATCGCGCGCACCCCAAGCTCGATCGCCCGGCTGACGAGACCCGCGAGCAGGAGGATGCCTCCGGTCACGGCAGCGGAGGTGCCGAGGAGCAGCATGAGCCCGGCGACGCTGAACGCGAAGGTGAGACCGAGCACCAGGAGCAGGGGCCCTATGACGATCGAGATATCGGCGAACGACTGCAGGCGCTTGAGCGAGGGGGTCATGGGCAGACAGTAGCAACGCGATAGGGTCACGTCGCGCCGTGAGCGGATTCGGATTGCTTCTATCTTCGACTTTCCACATGTGGAGAGGCCTGTGGAATCGAATAGAATGTCGGAGGCTGCTGCCACAATTGCGACATGAACCTCCCGGCGCCGCTGACTCTCGATGTGGAGATCGAAGCGATGCTCTGGCGCGAGCGTGAGCTGGCGGCCGAGGCGTGGGAAGAGCCCTACGACGGTCCGCTCGAGACCGGCCCGCGCATCGAGACGCGGCACACGTGGGATGTCGCGGCGACGCGCCGCGAGGAGCTCCTCTACGAGTGGGAGCGAGCGACGGAGCAGGTCGCCCGGTGGCAGGGCGTGCAGGTGCGGCTGCTCGCGGAGGCGATGGGCCTCGCCCTCGAAGACGGCGCGATGCGAGACGACGCGCCGCTGTCGGTGCGCGACTTCGCAGCTGAGCTCGCCTGCGTCGTCGGCATGGCGGACCGAACGATCGAGCAGCGCATGGACGACGCGCTCGTGATGCGCGACCGGTTTCCGCAGACGATGGCTGCGCTCGAAGCCGGGCGCCTCTCGCTGCCTCACGCCCGGGTCGTGGTCGATGCCGGCGTGCGGCTCACTGACGACGGGGCGCGGGGGCGGTTCGAGGCGCTCGTACTCGAGCGCTCCGCCGGGCTCACGACCGGGCGCCTGCGGGTCGCGGCCGCGTCGATCGCGGAAGCGCTGATGCCCACGACGATCGCCGAGCGCCATGCCGAGGCGCGAGAAGCGCGGCGAGTGACCGTGCGCGACGTGGAGGACGGCATGTCCGAGTTGTGGGCGCTGCTTCCGTCGGTGCTGGCGCACGGCATCCACGACCGCATCACGCAGATGGCGCGGTCTGTGAAGGATGCCGCGGTTGGGGTCGGTGATGCCGGCGGTACGGACGGCGGGGGTGAGCTGGGCCACGCGGTCGGCGGGGCGGATGCGGCCGGCGGGCTGGACGCGGCCGGCGGGGCGGATGCGGCCGAGGGTCTGGGCGCAGCCGCGTCCGATGGCTCAGCGGCGCACGACGCGCGCACGATGGATCAGCTGCGGGCCGACGCCCTGTGCGACCTCGCGCTCACCGGGCACCCGACGGTCCAGGCGATCGACCATGACGGCGGGGCCGGTATCGACGCCATCCGCGCGATCGTGCAAGTGACCGTGCCGTTCCAGACGCTCGTCGGCGATGAGGGACCCGCGCCGGTGCTCACCGGCCGGGCGCCGATCGACCCCGAATCGGCGCGGAGGCTGCTGGGCGCGGCGACCCTCTGGGATCGCGTGCTCACCGATCCGGTCTCGGGCGACGTGATCGCGGTCGACCGCAGGTTCCCGACCGAGGCTCAGCGTCGTCACCTCCGGGCGCGCGACGAGCACTGCCGGTTTCCCGGCTGCCGCATGCCGGTATGGCGGTCCGACATCGACCACACGATCGACCACCAGCACGGCGGTGCGACAGCGCACACGAATCTGGCTCACCTGTGCCGCCGACATCACACGCTGAAGCATCACACCCCGTGGCAGGTCGCGCAGCACGCCGGCGGCGTGCTCGAGTGGACGAGCCCGCTCGGCCGGCGCTATCTCGATCGCCCGCCGCCCTGCGTGAGATTCGTCGCCCGGGAGTGAACGATGCGATGGCAGGGCCATCGATGGGGAGAAGCGACGCAAGGACACCGACCGAGGCGTGGTCAGCGAGCGATCTGGTCGGCGAGCGAGCCGGCTGGTGAACGATGCGTAGCCAGTGAACATGCGTGCCCAGGGATCAAATGCCCGGATAGTGAGCATGGGTGGCCAGTAACCGACGCACGGCTGGCCGGGGGCACTCGTGCCGCAGATGCTCGTCGTGGGCCTGTCGACGCACCCGTGGATCCGCCGGTGGACGCGGGTGTAGGTTTCAGCCGTGGACGGCTCCACGCACCGTGCGGACGCCGACCGCGAGTTGAGCGATCTGCGCGCGAGGGCGGACGGTCCGGATCCCGACATCGACAGAGACCCGGGTGATTCCGCACGGTCGCGTGCCTTCGAGGCCGCCGGCGCCGCGCGAGTTCGGCGTCCTGCCGACGGGTGGCGATCCCTCTGGCGCGGCGTGACCAGGCAGTGGTGGAGTCCGCTCGTGTGGGTGGCGGCGGCGGTGGTCGTCGCGGCCATGGTGGTCGCGGTCTTCCCGGTCTCTGCGCCGCGGCCGGATGCGAAGCTGCAACCGACCGCCACCGAGGCCGACAGTCAGTTCCTCGCGCTGCTCGCCGAGGAGGTTCCCCAGGTCCGGTTCTCGCTGGCGACCCTCCGCGCCTACGAGAGCTACAGGGGGCTGGAGATCTGGACAGGTGCGAACGAATTCGGCTCGCCCTGTCTGATCGCCGTCGATCGAGCGAACGGCACGGTTTCCGAGATGCGCTGCGCGCCGCCGCCGGCCGAGCTCATCATGGATGTCTCGTCGATCGGCGACGACTTCGAAGGGCTACCGGGCCAGGGCATCGTCCGTTTCATCCACCGCGGCGACTCCATCGATGCCTACCTCCACCTGCTCTCCGAGGCCGGCTGATGAGTGCCTCCTTGCCTCCAGACGAGCACGAGCTTCGAGACCTTCGCGCGAGGGCGTACGGGCCGAACGCCGACATCCAGTCCGATCCCGTAGCGCTGGCCAGGCTCTCCGAGCTGGAAGCCGCACACCTGCCGAAGCCGATCGAGGACGCGACCGACGTCGTCCGAGCCGATGGTGCCGACGATGGAACTGTCGCCGATCCGACGGAACCGGCATCGGAGCGGTCCCCAGCGCCGAGTTCCGCCGAGCCCCAGTCCCCGTTTCTGCGGCTCGTCTCCACGTGGGCTGGCCGCATCTCCCTCTTGGCGGGCGCGCTGGTGGTCATCCTCGTCACGGCCTCGACCGTGTCGTGGTTCTTCGCCCCGCACCCCGATGCGAGGCTCGATCGCGACCCGATTCCCGCCGACGGCGTGGTGTTCTCGATGCTCGACTTTCTCGGCGCAGAGGTGGATGTGTCCACCCTCCAGCGCTACGAGGCTCAGTGGGGAGTCGAACCGTGGTACTTCGAGGACGAGTACGGCTTCCAGTGCTTGATGCTCGTCATCCGCCCCTCCGTGGTGGAGGGGGCGAACTGTGTGCCGCCGAACGTATCCCTCTTCGCGGATCTCACGCCCTGGCCACGGATACGGGGCGAGGACGTCGAACCGCTCCCCGATGGCAGCATCCTTCGTTTCCACTACCGAGGGGACCGCGTGGAGATGTTCGTCTACCCTGCGTCGGAGGCTGACGGTTGACCGGATGCGCCCCGGCGAATGAAGAAGCCCCGACCGTTACCACGCGGCCGGGGCGAGACGAATGAGAGTTCGCCTATCCCTGCCAGCATACCTCTCGGCACAGCGCGAAACCCGGGCCTTGCTGTGAGACGGTGACCGCCCAACGAGCGACCCGACGCGGAGACACGCTTCCGGACGCTTGCGGCACGTGCCGGATGGCGTCAGGCTCACGGAATGGCGGACGTTCGTGTGCGGCCGATGACAGAGTCCGACGTCGCGGCGGTGGCGGAGCTCAAGGAGCAGTGGGCGGCGCTGCCGGAACCCGCTGCGCCGGATCAGCGTCGACGTTTCGCCGAGACCCTTGCGAGCTGGATCGAGCGGAGGGGAGCGTCGCTCATCGCGCGGGTCGCAGACCACGAGGCTGAGCTCGTCGGCATGGCGTGGCTCGTGGCGTTCGAGCGCGTTCCGAACATCGACCAGACGGTGCGCCTGACGGGAGACATCCAGAGCGTCTACGTCGCGCCGGCCTTTCGGGGAGCGGGTGTCGGGAGTGCACTCGTCGCCTCGCTGCTCGAGGCGGCCGATACGCGAGGGATCGAACGCATCACGGTGAGCGCGAATCACGCGGCCGCACCGCTGTACGAACGGCTCGGGTTCCGTCCCGGCGAGTTCCTTTTCGAACGCAGACGCCCGTCGTCGACAGGTCTCAGCTCGCCCTAGCCGCGAGTCAGCCCTCGCTCAGCGGCCGGGCACGGAGGCGAGCAGCGCTGCCGTCCGCGGGCCGACGCCCAGACGCACCGCTGCGGCGAGCTGGTCGGCCGTATCGACGTCGCGACGGAGGGTCGAGGCATCCCGGATCCCCAGCGGTTCGCACCCCGCGGCTACGTGCCGCGCAAGGGAGTCGTCGCCGAAGGATGACGACCAGGCCGCCCCGGCTCGGGCCGTCACCAGGGTCGAGCCGGTCCCCTCGGCGTCCGCGACGACGACACGATCGACGGATCCCGCGGCCCGCAGCGCCTCGGCGAGGTCCGCGGGTCGCAGGGCCGGAAGGTCGCCGAGCAGGGCGGCGCGCGGCAGGCGTCCGTTCGGGTCGACCGCCGCCATCCCGGTGGCGACGGCCGCGTCCAGCCCGCGGGACTCGCCCTCGGGCACGAACCGCAGCGCGGGGATCACGGCGGCCTCGCGGGCGAGTGCGGCGTCGTCGGTCACGACGACCACCTGCACGACCAGCTCGCACGCCGACACGGCGGCCAGGGTGTCGAGCGCGATCGCCCGCGCGAGGCCGGAACGATCGACGCCGTCGACCGCGAGCCGCGACTTCGCGCGCGCCGACGGCTTGACCGGCACCACGACGACCCAGCGGTCAGCGTGCCGCAACTCCGCCTGGGCCGGCGAGCCGCCGGCCGTGACACCCGCCGGCGCGCCGGCTCCCTCCCCGACGGCACCGGGGTCAGGCGGAGTCACGGCACGCCCGGGCCCCGACTCGCCGCCGTCGCGCCCGGTCCCGCCCCCGAACAGCCGACGGAACCAGGGCGTCACGCGCCGTACTTCGCGCGCAGGCGCGGCAGGATCTCCTCGCCGTAGCGGCGCAGGAAGGCGGCCTGGTCATGACCGGGGTCGTGGAAGACGAGGTGACGGAAACCGAGGTCGATGTACCAGCCGATCTTCTCGACATGCTCGTCGGGGTCGTCCGACACGATGAACCGCGATGCTGCGCGCTCGATGGGCAGCTCCTCGCCGAGGCGCTGCATCTCGATCGGGTCGTCGATGCCCATCTTCTCGTCGGGGGTGAGGGCGAGCGGGGCCCAGAACCGCGTCTTCTCGCGCGCCGCGTCGAGCGTCGTGTCGAGCGAGACCTTGATCTCCATGAGCGTGTCGATGGCGCCGGGCTCACGTCCGGCCTTCGACAGGCCCTCCTCGAGTGCGGGCAGCAGCGTCTCGGTGTAGAGCTCGCGCTTCTTGCCCGAGGTGGTGATGAAGCCGTCGGCGATCCGGCCGGCGAGACGCGTCGCGGCGGGTCCTGCAGCGCCGATGTAGATCGGCACCGGCTGCGGCAGCTTGTCGTAGATGGTGATGTTCTTCGCGTGGTAGTACGTGCCGTCGAAGGTCACACGATCCTCCGACCACAGCCGGCGGATGAGGCCGATCGCCTCCTTCAGGCGCTGGAACCGCTCGGGCGGATCGGGCCACGTGATGCCGAGGTTCGCCTCGTTGAGCGCCTCTCCGGTGCCGACGCCGAGGATCACGCGCCCCGGGTACATCACGCCGAGCGTCGCGAAGTCCTGCGCCACGACCGTCGGGTTGTAGCGGAACGTCGGCGTGAGCACAGACGTGCCGATCAGCACCTTCGAGGTGCGGGCGCCGAGCGCGCCGAGCCACGGGATGGATGCCGGAGCGTGACCGCCCTCGTGCAGCCACGGCTGCAGGTGGTCGGAGATGAAGACCGAGTCGAACCCGGCCTCCTCCGCCAGCACGGCGTAGTCCAGCAGCTCGGTCGGACCGAACTGCTCGGCCGAGGCCTTGTATCCGAAGCGCAGCGGGATGGTCATGCGGAGCTCCCTTCGAGAGCGGGTTCGCGGTCGGTCGTGGGAAGGAACTCGGAGCCGTCGGCGCGGGCGAGCCGCGCACGGAAGGCGTCGACGGTACCCGGCCAGAGAAGCGTCAGCCGCCCGGAGCGCTCGTCGACGTACCAGTTGCGGCAGCCCCCGGTCATCCAGCGAGTGGATGCCGCTGCCTGTCCGATCTCGGCGGTGTAGCCGCGTTCGGCGGCGGGGTCGACGCGGAGCACCCCGCGCCCTCGGAGCTCGAGGACCCGGCAGGCGTAGGCGGCCTGCTCCTCGATCATGAGCACCGATGACGAGTGCCCGAGCGACGCGTTCGGGCCATTGAGCACGAAGAGGTTCGGGAAGCCGGCGACGACCGTCGACCCGAAAGACGTCATGCCCGCGGACCAGTGCTCGGCGAGGGTCCGGCCCCCCTCGCCGCGGACCAGCTCGGCGTACGGCTGCCGGGACGAGGCGAAGCCGGTCGCGAGCACCAGCGCGTCGACGTCGTGGCGCGTGCCGTCTGCGGCGACGAGCGTCGAGCCCTCGACAGCGGCGAGTGCCGCGGGAACGAGCGTCACCGCATCGGAGGAGACGGCGGGATAGAAGTCATCCGACAGCAGCACGCGCTTGCACCCGAACGCGTAGTCGGGCGTGAGGGCCGCGCGGAGGGCCGGATCGGTCACCTGGCGCGCGAGGTGCGCGCGTGCGACGGCCTCTGCCTCGGCTGCGGCCGCGGAGTCGCCCGAACGCGACGCGAACCGCGCCTCCCCCTCGGCGTACAGGTCGGCACGGAGGGTCTCCAGCGCGGTCGGGTCGGCGACGAAGCGTGCCCGGTCGGCGTCGGAGTAGGCGCCTCCGCCGCGGGGCACGATCCACGGTGCCGAGCGCTGGAGCAGCGTGACGTGCGAGGCTGTGCGCGCCAGGGCGGGGACGATCTGCACGGCGCTGGCCCCCGTCCCGACGACGCCGACACGAGCGCCGGCGAGCGGGGCCGAGTGATCCCACCGCGCGGAGTGGAACACCGGTCCGGGGAACTGCTCGAGGCCCGGGGTGCGCGGGATCGCCGGCTCGGTGAGCCGGCCGCACGCGATGACGAGCACGTCGGCCTCGACGATGGACGCACCGTCGGACACCTCGCGGTCTGCGCCGTCGGCGACGCCGATCGCGAGCCGCCAGACGCCGCGGTCGGCGTCCCACTCCGCCCGGTTCATCGGCGAGCGCAGGCGCAGCCGGTTGCCGAGCCCTTCGGCCGCCGCCACGTCTTGGAGGTACGAGTGGATCTCGGCGCCCCGCGCGTACGTTCCCGACCAGCCCGGATTCGGGTGGGTGGCGAAGCCGTACAGGTGCGACGGGACGTCGCAGGCCACTCCCGGATACGTGTTGTCGCGCCACGTGCCGCCGAGCGAGGCCGCCCGTTCGAGCACGACGAAGTCCTCGCGCCCGGCGCGGCGCAGTGCGATGGCCATGCCGATGCCCGCGAACCCGGCTCCGACGATCGCGACCTCGACGCGCGTGGCCGACGCGCTCATCGTGCGGCCTCGCGCGCGGGCGGTTCGCGGTAATCGGTGGTGCGGAGGCGGAACGGCCGGAACAGCCGGGCCGCGATGCCCGAGGCGACCGCCACGGGCAGCTCGAGGCCGTATTCGATGCCCGCTGCGGGCTTCACCCGGCCGTCGAGCAGGGTGCCGCCCAGGTCGTCGCCGCCGGACTGGAGGAGGACAGCGGATGCCTCGCGCCCGACGCGCGTCCACGGGATCTGCACGTGTGGGATGCTGCCCGACAGCAGCAGGCGCGACACCGCCACCATCGCCCGGTGCTCGTCGATCGGCACGCGACCTGCGACGAGCGGCACGCCGCCCGCGGGTCCGGGGAGCGGGATCGGCACGAACTCGGTGAAGCCGCGCGTCTGGTCCTGGATCGCCCGCAGCCCGCGCAGGTGCGCGATGCGCTCGGCCGCCGTCTCGACGTGGCCGTAGAAGATCACGCTCGTCGAGCGGAAGCCGGCGCGATGGGCGGCCGTGATGCCCTCGACCCACGGCTCGATCGCGAGGTCGGCGGGGGCGATGAGCGACCGCACGCGCTCGCTGAGCACCTTGACCCCGGTGCCGGGCACGGTGTCGACCCCGGCGTCACGCATCGCCGCGAGCGCGCCGTCGAGCCCGAGGCCGCCGCGGTCGGCGAGGTCGCGCACGTCCTGCGGGCGATAGGCGTGGAGGTGGATGCCCGGCACCGCCGCCTTCGCCGCGCGCACGATGTCGAGATAGCCCTGGGGATCGACGTCGTCGGGCAGGAGGCCCTGCACGCACAGTTCGGTGGCGCCCAGGTCCCAGGCGTCGGCGGTGATCGCGCCGACGTCGTCGAGGGTGAAGGTCACCGGGTCGTCGGTGGCCGCCGACCGCAGCCCTGACGACGTCAGGTTGCGGTTGACGACGAGGCTCACGGCCTCACCGACCGTGTACCGGCGCACATCGTCGGCGGTCTCGGTCAGGGCGTCGAGATCGGCGCCGGTCGCCTCGAGAAGACTGACCCACTCCGCGTCGTCGAGAGCGAGGGGATCGGATGCCGCGGTCTCGGCGAGCCGGCGGATGCTCGCGCTTCGCGCGGCCGGTGCAGCGGGTGCGGCGGGTGCGGACGGAGTGGTGGGGCGGTCCGGATTCAGGAGACGCGCCGTCGGCCCGCCGTGGGCGGACCTCTCGCCCGGCGTGTCTCCTGACGACGGCACACCCGGCGCCGCGGCCGGCGTTGCCCGAGCCAGGCCCGTCGCAGGATCGGCCAGTCGCTCCACGGCTGGCCGCAGGCCGGGGTCGATCCACATACCGGCGCCGACGACGAACTCGGGCTGTGCGGTCAGTCGCTCGCGAAGCTCGAACCCGAGCTCGGCGGTGCGCAGCGCCAGGTCGTCGAGGTGCGGCCACGGGCGCTCGGGGTTGACGTGGTCGGCGGTGAGCGGCGAGACGCCGCCCCAGTCGTCGGCGCCGGCGCGCACGAGCAGGTCGAACTCGGCGGGGTCGGAGAGGTTCGGCGGCACCTGGATCCGCATCCGCGGGCCCATCACGAGGCGCGCGACCGCGACGGCGGCGACGTACTCGAGCAGGTCGGCGTCGGGTGCGCCCTGCATCGCGGTCCGCGGCTTGGCGCGGAAGTTCTGGACGATGACCTCCTGCACGTGGCCCTGGCCGTCGAGCCGGTGGCGCTCGTTCGCGTCGCGGAGCTCGATGAGCGACTCCGCGCGATCGTGGATCGTCTCGCCGATCCCCACGAGGATGCCGGTCGTGAACGGGATGCGCTCGCGCCCGGCGGCGTCGATCACCAACAGTCGCAGGGCGGGGTCCTTGTCGGGCGACCCGAAGTGCACCTGCCCGGGCTCCTCGAAGAGGCGACGCGACGTCGTCTCGAGCATCATCCCCATCGAGGGGGCGGTGGGGCGCAGCATCCGCAGCTCTTCTGCACTCATGACGCCCGGATTGAGGTGCGCGAGCAGCCCCGTCTCGGCCGTCACCAGCCGGGCGATGTGCCCCACGTAGTCGAGCGTGGACGCGAAGCCGTGGTCGTCGAGCCACGCGCGGGCCTCCGGCCAGCGGTCTTCGGGTCGGTCGCCGAGGGTCAGCAGCACCTCTTTGCAGCCCATCGCCTGCCCCTGCCGCACGACGGCGAGCACCTGCTCGGGCGACATGAAGGCGGGCTTGTGCTTCTTGAGCAGCTGCCCCGGAGTGTCGACGAAGACGCAGTAGTGGCACCGATCGCGGCAGAGCGTGGTGAGCGGGACGAAGACCTTGCGCGAGTAGGTGATCACGCGGGGACGACCGGATGCTTCGAGCCCCGCGTCGCGCATCGCGCCGGCGAGCTCGAGCAGACGGTCGAGGTCCGGCCCGACCGCGGCGAGGAGTGCGGCCGCGTCATCGACCTCGAGGCGCCCGCCGGCACCCGCGAGATCGAGCGCACGCGCCGTCTCCGGGGGCGAGGCGAGGGAGGATGCCGCGAAGGTCACCGGTCCAGTCTCGCACCGCACGCGGACCTGCGCTCCGTCGATCGTTGCCCTCCTGTAAGCAAATGACCCTGGCCCTGGGGGTGGCCGCTGGCAGACTAGAGGCATGGTGACCCTGCTGCTCGACTCGACGCAGCTCGAAGTGGTGCTCTCCGGGGCCGAGCGCGCCATGGCATTCCGCAAGGGGAATGTCGTGATCGAGCGCTCGACCATCACCAAGGTGCAGCTCACCGACGACGCCTGGACGTGGCTGCGCGGGGTCCCGAGCCCCGGCACCCACCTGCGCGGTGTGGTCGCGATGGGCACCTGGAAATCCGCCGGTGCCGACGACTTCGCCATCATCCGCCGTCACCGCCCGAGTGTCGTGATCGACCTCGAGGGGCATCCCGAGTTCCAGCGGATCATCCTGACCACGCGCCACGGGCTGGAGCTCGTGCAGGCGCTCCGACTCGACCTCGCCGAAGAGGCGAGCGACGTCGTCGACATCGCCGCCGAGACCGGCACCATTCCGACCGTTCCGGCGCGCAAGCCGCGGGCGCGCAAGACGGCTGCGGCGCCGGCGGTCTGAACCGCGTTCCGCCCCCGGTGACGCAGACCGGTCAGCTGACGTCGCGGCGCCAGCTGGTGAGGTAGCCCAGCACGAGGAACACCACGGCGTAACCGGCCAGCACAAGGCCGCCCACCCACCACTCGAGCTGGTCGACCGACCCGCCCTGCATGCTCATCGCGAAGATGCTGGAGCCGACCAACGCATCGCTCGCCGCGCCCGGCAGGTACTGCGTGTAGTCGCCGACCTGCTCGATGAACGTGGCGGCGAGGCGCGCGATGGGCTCGATGAACTGCGTGAAGACGAGCACGCCGACGATCGCGCCGACCTGGTTGCGCACGAGGGCGCCGACCCCGATGCCGACGAGCACCCACAGCACATAGGCGAGCAGCATCCGTCCGAACTGAGCCCAGGTGTCGACCGACGCGAACGCGGTGTCGATGCCGTAGCCGGCGAGGAACCCGACCGACGGGCCGACCGCGGCGACGATCCCGATCACGCCGTACAGTAGGCCGAGCAGCACTCCGACGAAGAGCTTCGCCCACAGCACACGGCCGCGGCGGGGAGTCGCGAGGAAGGTCGGCGTGAGGGTCTTGTGGCGGAACTCGGCGGTGACCATGAGCGTCCCGATGAGCAGCGGGAACACATAGCCCACCGCCGTCGCCGAACTGTAGAGCAGCCCGGCGAGGCCGTCCTCGGGCAGCTGCGGCGCTTCACCCGGCAGGGAACCGGAGGCCGCGGCGGAGAAGACGAAGCCCAGCGCGGCGGCCGTGAAGCCCACGTAGCCGGCGAGCACGATGGCGAGCACCCACCACATCGCGGTGGAGAACTGCTTCGTGGTCTCGGAGCGGGTCGCTGCGGCGAGGCTCATCGCTGCTCGCCTCCTTCGCCCTCGGCGTGGTCATGGACGTCGGTGGGCGAGTCGCCGGTGGGCTCGGCGTCGTCCGGGGAGGGGGCTTCCGGGTCGGGCTCGGTCTCGCCTGCGGAGGGGGCTTCCGGGTCGGGCTCGGTGTGGTCTTGGACGTCCGTGGGCGAGTCGCCGGTGGGCTCGGCGTCGTCCGGGGAGGGGGCTTCCGGGTCGGGCTCGTCGTCGAACGCCGCGAAGAAGCGGTCGGCTTCGACGTCGGCGTCCGTGCGGACGTAGTCCTCCCACGAGCGATCGTCGTCCTCGGCGACGAACGGCGGCTCTTCGGCAGGCTCTTCGGCGAGCTCGTCGCCGGGCTCGCCGGCGGGTTGGCCGGCGGGTTGGTCGGTCGCGGTGTCGCCGTCGGCTGCAGGCACATCTTCCGGGAGGATGTCGATCACTCCGGTGCTCGCGACGGCGAACGACGCGGTGTGGGGCTCCGGCTCGAGGGCGGGTTCCGGTTCGGGCTCGGACTGTGGCTCGGGTTCGGCGTCGGCGCGTTGCTGCTCGGCGTCGTAGGCTGCTTCGGCCGAACCGACAGCGGCCGCACCGGCCATTGCGCCGCCGGACTCCGCGTTCAGCTCAGCAGAGACACCCGCGGTGTCGCCGGCCTCGGGTGCATCAGGCACTGCATCGGCGTCGGAGGCAACAGCCTCGGCGGCGACGGCGTCGGGGCCGGTGGGAACGGCGTCGTCGGGACCCGCGTCGGCTTCCGCCGGCGAGACCTCAGCCGCGGCATCCGGAACCGACTCCTGCACCGGCACGGCGCCGGTCGAACCCGACTCGAGGGCGGGGATCACGTCGTCCCGTCGACCGGAGGCGCTCGTGTGCACGCGCGTGCCGTTGACCAGGTCGAGGAAGACCTCTTCGAGCGCGGGGCCGCGCTTGTGCAGCGTCGAGAGCGGCACGCCTGCAGCGGCCGCGGCCAGGCCGACGGCAGCAGGCTCGATGCCGCGCACGGTGAGCCCGGACCGCAGCACCTCGAACGGCACGCCGGCGGCGCGCAGCGCCTCGGCCAGCCCCGCACGGTCTTCCGAGTCGACGACGGTGGCCCGCTCGGAGGGGTCGACGAGCTCATCCATGCCGCCCTCGAACACGAGGCGGCCCTGCGAGATGATCAGCAGCGCGTCGACGGTCTGCTGCACCTCGGTGAGGAGGTGCGACGAGACGAGCACGGTGCGGCCCTCGCGGGCGAGCTGGCGGAGGAATCCGCGGATCCATCTGATGCCCTCGGGATCGAGGCCGTTCGTCGGCTCGTCGAGCACGAGCACACCCGGGTCGCCGAGGAGCGCGTAGGCCAGTCCGAGGCGCTGCCGCATGCCCAGGGAGTAGCCCCCGACCTTGCGGCCCGCGGCATCCGCGAGTCCGACCAGGCCCAGCACCTCGTCGACGCGCGCTTTCGGGATCTTCGCCGCGTGCGCATACACCGTGAGGTGTGCGGCGCCGGTGCGGCCGGGGTGGAAGCTGGATGCCTCGAGCACGGCGCCGACGGTCTGCAGCGGGTGGGCGAGCTTGGCGTACTTCGCGCCGCCGATCGTGGCGTGACCGGCCGTGGGTCGCACGAGCCCGAGCAGCATGCGGAGCGACGTCGTCTTGCCGGCGCCATTGGGACCGAGGAAACCGGTGACCAGCCCGGGGTCGACACGTGCGGTGAAGTCCGAGACTGCGGTGACTGCGCCGAAGCGCTTGGTCACGCCGGAGAACTCCAGCACCTGTCCTTCCGGCATGCCGAACCCTCTCGTCCTCGGGAGCACTCCCCCCATCCTGTCGGAAACTGCCGGCCGCCGTGGGGAAATGTGGCGGCCGGTCGCATCGTGGCGCGGCTTCCCGGCGCCGCCCTCGCCGGCCCCCGTCTCGGCCCGCGAGGGTCGTCCGGGTAACGTTGCGACCGTGACCGATGCCCCCGAGCCCACTGTTCTCGTCCGCGCCCGCGGCGGGCTGGGACGGCTCACCCTCAACCGCCCGCGAGCGCTCAACGCCCTCGACCTCGACATGATCCACCAGCTGCACGCCGCGCTCGACGCGTGGGAGCACGACACCGAGGTCGACGTCGTGCTGCTCGACGGCGCGGGCGAGCGCGGACTGTGCGCCGGCGGCGACGTGCGGGGCCTCGCCGAGCAGGTCACGAGCGCACGCCCGGAGGACGCCGGCATCTTCTTCCGCGACGAGTACGCGCTCAACGTGCGGATCGCGGAGTACCCGAAGCCCTTCGTCGCGCTCGCCGACGGCATCACGATGGGCGGCGGCATCGGGGTGGCGGGCCATGCCGCCATCCGGATCGTGACCGAGCGCTCGCAGCTCGCGATGCCCGAGACCCGCATCGGCTTCACGCCCGACGTGGGCGGCACGTGGCTGCTCGCGCACGCGCCTGGCCGCCTCGGCGAGTACCTCGGTCTGACCGGTGCGGTGATGGATGCCTCGGACGCGCTGTACGCCGGCTTCGCCGACCACTTCGTTCCGTCCGCCCACCTCGACGGGCTGCGCGACGCACTCGAGACCCGCGCCGACCCGTCCAGCCCGACCGAGCTGGTGCTGCTCTTCGACGAGACTCCGCCGCCGTCGAAGCTCGAGCGTGCTCGGGCGTGGATCGACGACGCGTTCGCGGGAGACACCGTCGCCGACATCGTCGAGCGCCTGCGGGCGCGCCCCGAGCCCGAGGCATCCGCCACCGCCGACCTCCTCGGCGAACTCTCGCCGACCGGTCTCGCCGTGACGCTCGCGTCGGTCCGCCGCTCGCGCGACCTGCCCGGGCTGCGCGACGCACTGGAGCAGGAGTACGGCCTGGTGATGTGGTTCGCCTCGACCCAGCCCGACCTGCCGGAGGGCATCCGCGCGCAGGTCATCGATAAGGACAGGTCGCCGAAGTGGCAGCCGGCGACCATCGCCGACCTGCCCTCCGGCCTCGCATCGTCGGCGCTCACGCACCGCCCCGGCGTGCCGCTCTGGGGAAGCCCCAGCGGGGACTGACATGGCCAGGAAGCGGAGCTACTCGATTGGGATTGCGATCGACTGGTTCTTCTTCGTCTTCGCCGGGCTCGCCGCGATCTGGCTGGCGTACCTCAGCTTCACCGAGTCGTTCAAGGTCGGCTGGTGGGGCATCCTGTTCTTCGCCGCGTTCTGGGTGCTGCTGGCGTATCTCGTGCTGCCGCGGCTGCACCGCATCCTCACCACGATCTACGTGCCCGACTACTTCATCGGGCGCACGCGCACGAGTGACGGCCTGCTCGGTGATCCCGTCAACCTCGCGTTCCTCGGGACCGGGGAGCAGATCGAGATGGCGATGCGGGCGGCGGGGTGGACGAAGGCCGACCCGGTCACGCTGGCGTCGTCGTGGCGCATCATCACGTCCACCCTGAGGCGCCGCAGCTACCACGAGGCGCCGGTGAGCCCGCTCTTCCTGTTCGGCCGGCAGCAGGATTTCGCCTATCAGCAGGAGGTCGACGGCAACCCGGCCCAGCGCCACCACGTGCGGTTCTGGCGGTGCCCCGACGACTGGCTGCTGCCGGGCGGGCGACGTGTCGACTGGCTCGCCGCCGGCACCTTCGACACGAGCGTCGGACTGTCGCTGTTCACGCTGCAGGTCACGCACCGCATCGACGCCGACACCGACGTCGAGCGCGACCACATCGTCACGACGGTGACGGATGCCGATTCCCGCGTCGCCGTGGACGTGATCGCCGACTTCGCCTCGGGGTACCACGCGCGCAACGGCGGCGGCGACACCATCCGCACCGACGGAGACCTGCCGATCGTCGACGTGCGCGCCCTCGCGGAGGTGATGCCGTGACGACTCCCGACCCCTCGCCGGCGCCGATCCACCCCGACAAGCGCCCGGCGTTCGAGCCGCCCGCGCGTCTGCTGCGACCGACCGCGCGGGATCCGCACATGCGCCGGCCGGCCTCGGTGACAGCCGGCGCGGCGCTCGTCCTGCTGCGGGTCATCGCCGGTGTCGTCGTGCTGGTGAGTCTCGCGGCGGGCTGGGACGACCTCCGCACCCAGGCGGGCGCGGCCCTGGAGGGCTTCGACCCGACACCCGAGGGCTGGAACGCGGCCCTGCGGGTGGTGCTCGCGATCGGCGCCGCCGTGCTGCTGATCGACCTGCTGCTCGCGGTGCTCGTGTTCCTCGGCCGGAACTGGGCGCGGGTCATCGTGATGTGCATCTCGGTGCTGTCGATCAGCACGGTGTTCGGCGCGTGGTGGGCGCAGGGGCAGGAGATCACGCTCGAAGGCAGCTTCGTGTCGCTGGCGATCGACATCCTCCTGCTCCTCGCGCTGTCGAGTCGGAGCGCGGCGGCGTACGCGCGACGCAGGGAGCGCCCCTGAGTCGGTCCGGCGCCCACCCTGGGGCGCGTGGTCTAGCCTGAGATCCGCCGCTGCGGCGGCCGGGATCAGGAGGATGCGTGTTCGACAGCCCGCTGTCCGCGTCGGCCTACGACGTGCTGGGGGTGGACCCCACGGCCGACGAGGAGTCGCTGCGCAAGGCGTACCGCCTGCGCCTGCGCCAGACGCACCCCGACACCGGAGGCGACGCCGCGGTGTTCATCCAGGTGCAGCGCGCCTGGGAGCTCGTCGGCACGGCGGACGCGCGCGCCGCGTACGATCGCGGCCACGGGTTCGGCGACGCACCGGCCCCGGAGTGGTCGGGCTGGCGCGCGCCCGCTGCCCGCACCGACACGCGCCCGCGCGCCCGCTCGTACGGGCACCCGGGCGGCTGGCGTCGCGAGCGGTACCTGACGCTGATCCGGGAGTGGGCCGGCCGCGGCGTCACGCTCGACGACCCGTACGACCCGGCGCTCGTGCGCTCCGCGCCGCAGCACGTGCGGAGGCTGCTGGCGGACGCGCTCGCCGAGGAGGCGACCGCGCGCATCGTCGCCGAGCTGGGCATGGGCTACACGGTCTGGCATGACGTCGCGCCGTCCGGTCGGGGCGCCGACCCCGACGCCAAGATCGACCACATCGTGCTCGGGCCCAGCGGGCTCTACGGTCTCCTGTCGGAGGACTTCGGCGGCCCCGTTCGCCTGCGCCGCGGCGAGCTCATCGGCGATGGCGTCGACGGGGCGCCGATCGCCACTCTCGTCGCGCGCATGCGCGGACTCGCACGGGCCGCGGGCGTGCGGTTCAGCGGCGCGATCGTCGTGCTGCCCGATGACGACGTCCTGCAGGTCATCGACGAGATCGGCAAGGTGAAGGGCACGCCCGTCGCGATCGTCGCGCGCGGTGCGCTGTCGACGGTGCTGCGCAGGGGCATCACCGGCGTGCGGGCGATCGGCGGCAACGAGGTCTTCGACGTG
Source organism: Microbacterium gallinarum (assembly GCF_014837165.1). GTDB lineage: Bacteria > Actinomycetota > Actinomycetes > Actinomycetales > Microbacteriaceae > Microbacterium > Microbacterium gallinarum. Next base: position 935,548 of record NZ_JACSPM010000001.1, on the reverse strand, counting down.
CGCACGCGGCTCCAGCAGGCGGTGCGGTTCGCCTGAGCGCCGCGCGGCGGGCGACCCAGCTGGTCAGTCGGTGAGACCGAAGAGCTCGAGCGGGTGGGTGAGCCGCCACCAGGGGCTCGGGTCCTCGATGTCACCGTCGAGTCGCAGGTCGACCGTCACGGCATCGAGAGGTCCGTCCACGGTGATCGACCCGACGGTGTCGCCGTCCGCGCGAGCATCGCCGAGGGAGTAGGTGGGAGTCACGATGCCCGAGCCGCCGTTCCAGAGCACGACCGACGCGTCCTCCGCCACCACGATGCGGGCGCTGTCGCCCCACTCGGTGTCGACCGTCCCGGCGAGCGTGCCCTCGGGAACCGAGGGATCGAACGCGAGCTCCTCCTCGAGCCGGGCGAAGAGCGCGCGCGTCGCGGCGGCGCGCGTGTCGTCGTCGGGCTGGCCGAGCACCGACGCGAACATCCGCACCGGAGTGTCGCCGATCGTCACATCTTTGGCCGAGAGCAGGTTCCAGGTGTCGAGCGTGCCGGTCTTGATGCCGACCACTCCGGGATCGGCGAGCAGCGCGTTGGTGTTCTTCACGGTGCCGGCGCCGGGCAGGTCCACCGACTTCTGCGCGACGATCTCGGCGACCACGGGATTCGCCAGCGCCTTCTGCGCCAGGACGAGCAGCGCTTCGGGCGTGGCCGTGTTGCGCGAGTTGATCCCGGTCGGCTCGACGATGCGCACGCCCGGAACCCCGTGCGTCTCGAGCCATGTCATCGCGGCGTCCGCGAACACCGCGTCGGACGGGAAGAGGTGGGAGGCGAGACGATCGGCGTAGTTGTTCGCGGACCCGATGAGCATGCCCTGGAGCAGCTGGTACTCGGTGAGCGTGCCGTCCACCGGGACGTCGAGGGCCGACTCGCCACGGGCTCGATAGTCCCAGTACGCGAGCATGTCGCCGTAGCCGAAGCGGTAATCGGGTCCCTGCTCGCCGACGGCGAGGGGCATCTCGTCGAGGACGACGAGGGCGGTGACGACCTTGGTGATGCTGGCGATGGATTCACGATCGGACCCGGATGCCGCGTTCCCCGCGATGCCGCCGATCGAGACGGCCGCGCTGCCCTCGGCCGGCCAGGGCAGCTCGGTGGCGGGTGCCGGTACCGACTGCAGCTGCACCGCCGCCACGGTCGGCTCGACCGCGTGCAGCGGCCACAGCAGTGTGGTCGCGGCGTACGCGCCGGCGAGGCTCGCGATGATCGCCGCGGGAACCATCACGCCGGCCCGCAGCGGCGAGCGGCGCGGGACGTGCGCGAGCAGGTCGTTCTCGACCGGGATGTACGAGGTCGACGCCGCGGACAGGTCGGCCGGAGCCGGAGGGGATGCGACGTCCCGCTCGTCGACCCACGTGAGCGCCACCCGGCCCGAGGACGCCACCTCCGCCGCATCGGCGGGATCGGTCGTCGCCGTGCCGCCGGCTGCCGTGGATCCGAGCTCGCCCAGGGGCGTCGCGGTGGCCGGCTCGGTGGCGACACCGGCGGGAGCGGCGATCGAGCTCGCCGGCGTCGCCGCCCGGTCCACGGACGTCGGGTCGAGGGTGAGCGTGCCGTCCGCGGCATCCACCCCCTCGGGTGTGACCGCGAACGCGCCCGTCCGCACGCGCGTACGGCGCGGCGGAGCAGGGATGTCGTCGGGTGTCACCCGCTCAGAATACGTCGCCCGGCGGGCGTATACTCGTGCCACAACCACGGGAGTCCGGTGAGCCGGGCTGAGAGGAAGCGATCCACGCTTCGACCGTCGAACCTGATCCGGATCATGCCGGCGCAGGGAGGAGAAGAAATGCACGCGTCCACGTTCGAGACCACTTCGTCGCAGGGCACCTCTGCCGCCCCCCACCGACTCCGCTGGCGAGTGGTCGACATCGTCGTAGCGGCCGTCCTCGGCGTCGCCCTCGGCCTGGTGTTCTGGGGGTGGAACACCGTCGGGTACGCCTGGTTCGTCAGCATGGATGCGGTCACCCCAGGCCTCGGCGGGCTGGCGGTCGGCATCTGGCTGATCGGCGGAGTGATCGGCGGTCTCGTGATCCGCAAGCCGGGCGCTGCGCTGCTCGTCGAGGTGATCGCGGCCGTCGTGTCGATGCTGATCGGCAACGTGTGGGGCGTGTCGACGCTCCTGTCGGGCCTGGTGCAGGGACTCGGCGCCGAGCTCGTCTTCGCACTGTTCCTCTACGCCCGGTTCACCCTCCCCGTCGCGATGCTGTCGGGCGTGGGCGCTGCCGTGGGCGCGTGGGTCTTCGAGCTGTTCTACGGGAGCTCGCCGAACATCCTCAAGACGGCGGAGTTCAACACCATCTATCTGGTCGCGCTCGTCGTCTCCGGCGCCGTGCTCGCCGGCCTGCTCGGCTGGCTGGCAGTGCGCGCGCTGGCCGCCACCGGTGCCCTGAACCGTTTCGCGGCGGGCAGGGAACGCCGGCGCGAGGTCTGATCGTGCCCCCGGTGCGTCCTGGTCGCATCACCGCGGCCGGCTGGGGCTGGCGCTACGCGGGCAGGCGTGCGCCGGCGGTGCGCGACGTGTCGTTCACGATCGAGCCCGGCGAGCGCGTGCTGCTGCTCGGAGCGTCGGGCGCCGGGAAGTCGACCCTGCTCGCAGGCATCGCCGGTCTGCTCGGCGGCGCTGATGAGGGTCATGAGTCGGGACGGCTCCTGATCGACGGCGAGCGGCCCGACGCGCATCGCGGTCGCGTCGGCCTGGTGCTGCAGGATCCGGACGCCGGCGTCGTGCTGTCGAAGGTCGGCGACGACGTGGCGTTCGGCTGCGAGAACCTGGGCATTCCCGCCGCTGAGATCCCCGGACGCGTCGCCGAGGCGCTGGCGGACGTCGGACTCGACGTGCCGCTCAGCCGTCCGACCAAGGCGCTCTCCGGAGGTCAGAAGCAGCGGCTCGCCCTGGCCGGGGCGCTTGCCATGCGCCCGGGTGTGCTGCTGCTGGATGAGCCGACCGCGAACCTCGATCCCGACGGGGTCCGCGAGGTGCGCGACAGCGTCGAGCGCGCGGTGTCGCAGACCGGTGCCACGCTCGTCATCATCGAGCACCGCACCGCGGTCTGGGCGGATCTGATGACGCGCGTGATCGTGGTGGGCGCCGACGGCGGCCTCCTCGCCGACGGACCGCCCGACGTCGTGTTCTCGCGGCTCGGCGACGCGCTCGCAGCCGCGGGCGTGTGGGTGCCGGATCATCCGATCGACCTTCCTGCGCTCGACCGCCGCGCGGATGGTCCGGCAGCGCTCGAAGCCGCCGGGCTCGCGATCTCCCGGGACGGGCGCACACTCGTGCGCGCGGGGCTGGACCTGCGCGTTCCGAAGAGCCGAGCGACCATCGTCACCGGGCCCAACGGCGCCGGGAAGTCCACGCTCGCGCTCACGCTGGCCGGTCTTCTGCCCGAGTTCGACGGCACCGTGCAGGCGGCGCCCGAGCTCGCGGCGAAATCGGGCCGTCGTCCGTCGGAGTGGAAGTCGCGCGAGCTGCTCACCCGGATCGGCACCGTGTTCCAGGAGCCCGAGCATCAGTTCCTCGCCTCGACCGTGCGTGACGAGCTCGCGATCGGACCGCGTGCGCGGGGGGTGGAACGCGCCGCCGTCGATGTCATCGTCGAGGAGCTCCTCGAGCGACTGCACCTCGCAGCGCTCGCCGAGGCGAACCCGTTCACGCTGTCGGGCGGCCAGAAGCGGCGTCTCTCCGTCGCCACCGTGCTCGCCGACGCGCCGCCCGTGATCGTGCTCGACGAGCCGACCTTCGGTCAGGACCGCCGCGGCTGGATCGAACTCGTCCGGCTGCTGCAGTCCGAGATCTCTGCGGGCACCACGGTGATCGCAGTCACCCACGACGCCGAGGTCGCGCGTCATCTGGGTGGCCACCGCATCGAGCTCGCCGCGCCTGCAGGAGTGCTGCGATGACGGCCCTCGACGCCGGCGCGGCCGGCGCGATCACCCGCGAAGAGAAAGCGGCCTGGCTCGACGGCGTCAATCCCGTGACCAAGGTGGTGCTCGCGCTGCTGCTCTCGGTGCCCCTGTTCGCATCGATCGACGTCGTGAGCGCTCTCGCCGCCATCGCGCTGCAGCTCGCCTGCGTGCCGCTCACGGGCCTGCCGATCGCCACGGTCGCCAAGCGGCTGCTGCCGATCGCGCTGTTCGCGCCCGTGGCGGGAGTGAGCATGCTCCTGTACGCGGAGCCCGGCGGACAGATCTACGCAACGTTCTGGTACGCCACGATCAGCGACGACTCCATCGCCCTCGCGATCGCGGTCAGTGTGCGAGTCGTCGCCCTCGCCCTGCCGACCATCCTGCTGTTCGGCCGCACCGACCCCACCGAACTCGCCGACGCCCTCGCCCAGGTCGCGAAGCTTCCTTCACGCTTCGTGCTCGGTGTGCTCGCCGGCACGCGCACGCTCGGGCTCTTCCTCGACGACTGGCGCAGCATGCAGCTCGCACGCCGCTCCAGGGGGATCGGCGACACCGGCGCCGTGCGCCGGTTCTTCTCGATGGCATTCGTGCTGCTCGTGTTCGCGGTGCGTCGAGGCGAGAAGCTCGCGACCGCCATGGAGGCGCGCGGGTTCGGGTCGGGCATCCCCCGCACGTGGTCGCGCCCGTCACGGCTGCACGCTCGTGACGCCGTCGCGCTGCTCGGCGGCATCGTCATCATGGCGCTCGCCATCACCGCAGCCGTCGCGACCGGCAGCTTCCGCTTCGTGTGGTCCTGACCCGCGCGGTCAGCCGGCGGCGACGAGCGTCTGATAAGCCGGCTGCATGGCGGGGAAGTAGGCCTCCCACGCGATGGTCGAGGCATCCCGCCCCTTCGTCACCGCCACCAGCCGATCGAGGTAGTACTCCCAGCCCGGGCCGATCGAGCCGACGTCCTCGCCGGGGTTGAGCCGCTGACCGAACACCAGGAGCGTCGCCTCGCCCTTGTCGACGAGCTCGAACCACAGGTGCCACGAGCCGGTCGCGGCCGAGGTGTCGCCGGCGAACCGGCGCGGGGGATCGCACTCGAGGATCGTGTACTCCTCGGGCGGGACATCCTCGCCCTCGGCGGTCATGAAGAATGCGACGCGACCGGTCTTCGGGTCGCCCTCCCACCGGCCGATCCACCGCTCCAGGCGGGCGGAGTCGGTGAGCTCTCGCCAGAGCTCGGGCGCGTGCAGCGGGAAGGCCCGCGTGAGCACGAGGTTCGGGTGGCCGTCGATGTCGGTGACGGTGCCGGTGATGGCGGGGCGCGCGTTCTTCTCGGTGCTGTCGGTCATGTCGCGTTCCATGCTGGCACTCGCTGGCCGGGCGCGCTACGGTCCGTGCCCGGCGGTGTATAACGGATCCAGGCCAGCCGCGGAGGAGTCACAGTGAACGCCGCCATCACGTCGTCCACCGCAGTGGTCATCGAAGACGACGAGATCGTACGGGAACTCCTCGTCGACATCCTCGACGGTGCGGGGCTGCACACGATCGCCGTCGACAACGGCGCCGACGGTGTGCGGGCCGCCGTCGAGCACAACCCCCTCATCACGACCGTCGACATCAACATGCCGGGCATCGACGGCCTCGAGGCCACCCGGCGCATCCGCGCGCGGAGCGCGACGCACATCATCGTCGTGTCGGCGCTCACCGATGAGGCCGACGCCGTGCTGGCGCTGTCGGCGGGGGCGGATGACTTCGTCGCGAAGCCGTTTCGCGCCCGCGAATTCCGCGCCCGCATCGACTCGGTGCTCCGGCGCGTCCGCCAGCCCGACGCCGCGGCTGCGTCGACGCAGCGCACGGATGCAGCGGACGACACCGTGCTGCGGCACCAGGATCTCGTGGTCGACCGCGCAACGCGGGTCGTGCGCCGCGACGGAGCCGAGGTGGCGCTCACGCGCACCGAGTTCGACATCCTCGTCGCCCTCCTTCAGACCGGGCGCCGTGTGCGAGCCAAGAGCGAGCTGGTCATGGTGGTGCGCGGCGACCGTCAGGACGCGGCGCCGATCACCGACGTCGATCTGCGCACGATGGAGACGCACATCGCCAACCTCCGGCGCAAGCTCGCCGAAGACTCCGTGGCCCCGCGGTACATCGAGACCGTGCGAGGCGTGGGCTATCGGCTCACCGAGGACGAGTCGGCTTAGACTGCGGCCATGGGGGCCTGGGACACGACCGGTCCGGTCAGGCTGAGCTCTCCCGCGCTCGACCTCGCCGAGGCGGACGCCCGTGTGCGCTCCATCTGGATCTGGCAGCTCGCGCTGTGCGCCGTGACCGGGATCGTCATCGTGGGTGTGGCGATCCTCGACGCGAGCGTTCTCGCGATCGGGTCGGTGGCGATCGGCACCACGGGCATCTTCCTGACGACCATCGGGTCGCTCATCGTCCCGTGGCGCGGCCTGCCCGACTCCGCGCCCGCCGTGCTGCCGTACCTCGACATCGTGTGGATCGCCCTTCTCACCTTCAACACCGACCTGCGCCTCTCCCACCTCTGGGTCTTCCCGATCGCGTGGCTCGCGACGCAGTTCGGCCTGCTGCGGCTCGCGGGGGGTCTGGCGGTCGTCGCCGTCGCCGCCCTCGTCGAGGTGCTCGTGAACGAGGTGTCGCGCGCCAGCGCGCTGCGCGTTCTCATCGCGCTCCTCGCACTCGCGTTCATCGGGATCACCGTCAACAACGCGGCGCGCCAGGCGGCCGCCTACCGCACGCTCCTGCGCCGGCAGGCGCGCCGGTCGACGGCGTCGCTCGAGCAGGTGTCGATCGAGAAGCGCCGGGTGAGCGACACGCTCGACGACGTCAGCATCGGCATCGCGCGCGTCGCCCCGGATGGCGAGCTCCTCTCGGCCAACGCCGCCTATCGCGGGCTGTACGCACTCGACGTCGCCGACCCCGGCCAGCCGGCGCACTCAGTCGAGTACGACTCGCTGCGCGGCACCGCCCTGCGCACGCGCGATCGCACGTTCGCCCGCGCCGCGCGCGGCGAGTGGCTCGATGAAGAGCGGATCTGGCTCTACGACCCCGACGGCCGCTGGCATGCGCTGGCGGTCACGACGCGACCGCAGCCGGCGCACGGCGAGGAGGAGCCGAGCACCGTGCTGATCGTGCGCGACGTCACCGACGTGCTGCAGGCGCAGCAGCGCCGCGACGCACTGGCCTCGGTGGTCTCGCACGAGCTGCGCAATCCCCTCACGGCCCTGCTCGGCCAGGTGGATCGGCTGCTCGACCGCGACGACCTGGACGACGACGCGGTCCGCCGCATCCGCATCATCGAGGAGTCCGGCGAGCGCATGCGCAAGCTCGTCTCGACCATCCTCAGTGCGCCGGTCGAGCAGGTCGCCGACCCCGACCGGGGCCCGCGGGCCGTGACCGACCTGCGCAAGATCCTCGACGCCTCGGTCGACTCGTTCGAGCCGCTCGCGGCGGAGCGCGACATCGCTCTCGACCTCGCTCCGGGGGATCCGTTGGAGGTGTGGGCGGATGCCTTCCGCCTGCGCCAGGTCGTCGACAACCTCCTCAGCAACGCCGTGAAGTACACCCCCGCGGGTGGCTCGGTCACCGTCATCGCGCGCGCGGTCGGCGCCGACGTCGAGTTCGTGGTGACCGACGACGGCATCGGAATCCTGCCCGCCGACCTCCCGCGCATCTACGAGGACTTCTACCGCTCACGCGCGGTGCTCGACAGCGGCATCCCCGGCACCGGTCTCGGCATGCGGATCGTGCGCGAGATCGTCGAGGACCACGGCGGCTCCATCGGGGTCGAGAGCATGCCGGGGGTCGGCACCACCGTGACCACCAGAATCCCGAGGGAGGCCGGATGACGTCGTCCACGCTGGAAGGCGAAGCGCTGCTGGCGGTGTTCGCCATCCTCGCCGCGCTGCTCATGTTCGGTCTCGGCTTCCTCTACCGCCCGACCTGGTCGACCCTGCTGTGGTCGATGGTGTTCTTCCTCGTCACCCTCGGCACGTTCGGGGTCATCGTCGCCGACGCGACGACCCTCGACTGGATCGACGACATCGCGGTGGGACTCATGCTCGGCGCGCCGGCACTGGTCTGGTCGGGCCTGCGCGCCGAGCGCGCCGCACCGGCCCGGTCGTGGATCGCCGTCGCCCAGGGCGTCGCGAGCGCGGGCCTGCTGCTGGCGACGGCGGGGCTGCCGGTTCACTCGCTCGCATACTCGGTGGCCTACTTCGGCTCCACCGTGATGGCCGCGCTGTCGGCCGTCGAGCTGCTGCGCCGCCCGGAGCGCGGAGGAGGGATGCTGCTGCCGCTGACCGTCGTGTCGCTCGTGCTGCCTCTGATCGGCGTCGCCAGCGTCTCAGCCGCCCTGCTGGCCGACGGCGGCACGCAGCACACGGCCCTGCCGGACGTGAAGGTGGTCGGCCAGGTCGTGTACCTGACGTGCGCGCTGATCTCGCTGCTGTTCCTGACGCGGTTCGCCGACTCGGTCGCCGAGGTGAAGGGACAGACGGAGTTCGCGCACATCGCAGACGACCGGCTGGCGCGCGCGGCGACCGCCGAGGACCGCAACTGGGCGATGCTGTCGCTGTCGCTCGACGACACCGGGCCCCTGCGGGTCGCCGTGGGGGAGCCCGGACTGCAGCGGATCATGGCGCGCTTCGCGGCGGACGTGCGAGCCTCCTTCCCCGTCGAGGCCGACATCGGCCCGGACTCGCCGTACGGCTTCCTGGTGCTGCTGTCACGACCGGACGGGGTCGTGCGCGAGAGCATCCGCGACCTGCTGGAGCGCATCGGCACGGTCACCCCCGATCAGCCGATCGAGACCGAGCTGTCGGCGAGCGTGGGCTGGGCCCCCGTGCGCACCGTCGGCTACGACGCGGTCCAGCTGATCGACGCCGCGCATGCCGCGATGGCTCGGGCCCGCGGGGCGGGCGGGAACCGCTGGGAGCGTGTGGAGTGACGAGTCGCCCCGGCGATCGGGGCCTTCAGGTCGCGTTCCAGAGGTCGCGGTAGTAGGTCACGCGGTCTCGGTCGGGCTCGACCCCGTACGCCTCGATCAGCGCATCCTCCCAGCCGGGGCCGTAGTTCCACTCCGTGCTCATCGACGCCACGGCGATGTCGCCCCAGCGATCGCCGGTCCCCAGCAGACCCAGGTCGACGTGCGCGAGCCACCGTCCGTCGTCGCCGAGGAGCGTGTTCGGGCAGCAGGCATCCGCGTGACAGACCACCAGCCGGTCGATCGGCGGCGCCTCGCGGAGGGAGTCGGGGATCCGGATGCCGCGGCCCGCCGCGTTCGCGATCCGCGACGGCACCGACCAGTCGAACGGGCAGTCCTCGACGGGCAGCGCGTCGTGGAGCGCGCGCAGGCCCTCGCCGACGGCCCGGACGGCGACCGCCGGCTCGGCCAGCCACCGTGCGGCGGCAGCGCTCTCTCCGGAGATCGCCCGGGTCACGAGCCACTCCTCGGTGTCGTCGGCACCGGCCTCGAGCACGTGCGGCACGAGGATCCAGCGACCCGCCCACTCGAGGCGCACGGTCTCGTCCGCGAGCGAGGACTCCGCGTTGCGCGGGCCGTGCTTGATGTAGCGCTCGTCGTCGGTGCGGAAGGTGACGCCGCCGTGGTTGTTCCGCCAGACCGGCGTCAGCGCGGCACCGTGCGCCAGCGTGCGGACACGCTCGGGCACGGGCACATCGCCGACGGGGATGGACACCGCGTCAGAGTCCCAGCACGTCGAGCAGGATCACGGCGTGATTGCGCAGCGCGTCGTTCACGCTGAACAGGAGCGTCGACGTGGGCCGCGCCGCGAGCTCCGCACGCAGCGCCGCGACCGCCGGGTTGCCTGTCAGCTCGCGGCGGTAGGCCGCCTCGAACTCCTCCCAGGGGAGGTCGCCCTGGTGGTACGCCCGGCGCAGCTCGGCGGAGGGGGCCGCGTCCTTCGCCCAGCTGTCGACGGCGGCGCGCTCCTTCGTCAGACCGCGGGGCCACAGGCGATCGACCAGCACGCGGTACCCGTCGTCGGGTGAGGGATCGTCGTAGACCCGCTTCAGCTTCACCGCCATGCCACCATCATGCTCCGCCCACTAGCCTGGACGTGGCATCCCGGTCGGATCTGAGACTCAGTCCCGCGTATGGTGGGATGCAATGTCTTGGCTGTTCGAAGGAGAACGCATGGATCTCACGGGTGCCTCCGCCCTCGTCACGGGCGGTGCAAGCGGGCTCGGGCTCGCGACGGCGCGCCGCCTGGCCGCAGCAGGCGCCGCCGTCACGATCGTCGACCTGCCGCAGTCCGCCGGTGCCGACGTCGCTGCCGAGCTGGGCGGGTCCTTCGCTCCGGCCGACGTGACCGACCCCGGTCAGGTCGCCGCCGCCGTCGAGACCGCGTCGGCGGCCGGACCGCTGCGCGTGGTCGTGAACTGCGCCGGAATCGCCCCGCCCGCGAAGATCCTCGATCGTGAGGGCGCGCCGACACCGCTCGAAGGCTTCGAGCGCATCATCCGCGTGAACCTCATCGGCACGTACAACGTGGTGGCGCAGGCGTCCGCGGCGATGGCCCGCACCGAGCCCGAAACGGACGGAGGGCGCGGCGTCATCGTCAACACCGCGAGTGTCGCGGCGTTCGACGGCCAGATCGGTCAGCCCGCGTACGCCGCGAGCAAGGGAGGCGTGCACGCGATGACGCTCCCGATCGCCCGCGAGCTGGCGCGCTACGGCATCCGCGTCGTGACGATCGCCCCCGGCATCATGGAGACGCCGATGCTGATGGGGCTGCCGCAGGCCGCCCAGGACTCCCTCGGCGAGCAGGTCCCGTACCCGCAGCGCCTCGGCAGGCCCGACGAGTACGCGCGACTCGTCGAGTCGATCGTCGACAACGGCTACCTGAACGGCGAGACCATCCGCCTCGACGGCGCCATCCGCATGGCTCCCAAGTAGAACCAGGACTCTGATGAGCGATTCGATCCTCCTCCACGTCGAGCGCGGGCTCGCCCGCGTGACCTTCAACCGGCCGGCGTCGCTGAACGCGATGGACTTCGAGATGGGCGGCCGCTGGCGCGACATCGCCCGCGCGGTGACCTCCGACCCTTCGGTCGGTGCGGTGATCCTGGATGCCGCCGGCCCGGCCTTCTGCGCCGGCGGTGATGTGGTCGCGATGGCGACGTCCGGCGCCGGCGGTGCAGCCGTCACCGAGACGGCTCACGTCATCCACGAGGGCATCCGCACGCTTGCGCTGTCGGACAAGCCGATCGTCGCCGCGGTGCAGGGCGCCGTCGCGGGCGGCGGGCTCGGCCTGATGCTGACCGCCGATTACATCGTCGCGGCCGACTCGGCGAAGTTCGTGAGCAAGTACGCCAACATCGGGCTGACTCCCGACCTCGGCGTCTCGACCCTGCTCCCGGCGGCGGTCGGTCAGCGACGCGCGCTGCAGCTCCTGCTGCAGGACCGCACCCTGAGCGCCGAAGAGGCGCTCGAGTGGGGGCTGGTGGCCGAAGTGCTCCCCGCCGCAGAGGTCGCCGGTCGCGCGGAGGAGATCGCGGGCTTCTGGCTCGCGAACGCGACCGCGGCGTTCGGCCACGCCAAGCGACTCGTGCGCATGGGCGCCGACCGGCCGTTTGCCGAGAACCTCGACGATGAGGCCGCCTCGATCGGCGCCCGCTTCGACACCCCCGAGTCGCAGATGCGCGTGGCCGCCTTCGCCGCCGCATCGCGCAAGGCTTCAACCAAGGAGAACGCGTGACCCCTTCGACCGGTCCGGCCCCGACCCTCGCCGGCAAGACCATCCTGATGTCGGGCGGCAGCCGCGGCATCGGCCTCGCGATCGCGCTGCGCGCCGCCCGTGACGGCGCGAACATCGCGCTGCTCGCGAAGACCGACACCCCTCACCCGAAGCTCGAAGGCACCGTGCACTCCGCCGCCGAGCAGATCCGCGAAGCCGGCGGCGAGGCGCTGCCGATCGTCGGCGACGTGCGCGACGACGACGACGTGACCGAGGCCGTGCTCAAGACGCAGGGAGAGTTCGGCGGGATCGACATCGTCGTGAACAACGCCAGCGTCATCGACCTCTCCCGTTCGCTCGACCTCGCCGCGAAGAAGTACGACCTCATGCAGGACGTCAACGTGCGCGGCACCTTCATGCTCAGCCGCGCGGCCGTGCCGATCCTGAAGGACGCCGAGAACCCGCACATCCTGTCGCTGTCGCCGCCCCTCAACCTGTCGCCGAAGTGGCTCGGCGCGCACACCGGCTACACGCTCGCCAAGTACGGCATGACGATGACGACCCTCGGCTTCGCGGCGGAGTTCGCGAAGGCTGGCATCGCCGCGAACACGCTGTGGCCGGCGACGACCATCGCGACGGCCGCGGTGCAGTTCGCCCTCGGCGGCGACGCGATGATGAAGGTGAGCCGCACCCCCGAGGTGTACGCCGACGCCGCCTACGAGGTGTTCCTCAAGCCGGCGACCGAGTACACCGGCCAGACGCTCATCGTCGAGGACGTGCTGCGCGAGGCGGGCGTCACCGACTTCTCGGGCTACGCCGCCGTGCCGGGCACGCCCGACGATCAGCTCTTCCCGGACATCTTCCTGGACTGACCGCCGCGCGTAGGGTGGGGGGATGGGCGTGCGGAGTCTGTTCCCCATCCTGCTCACGCGTGACCTGCCGCGGCTGGTCAGCTTCTACGAGCACGCACTCCACGCTCGGGTGAGCTACCGCTTCGGCAGCGCCGACGAAGACGACTATGTCTCGCTCGCGATCGGCGGGGCGTCGCTCGGCATCGCCCGCGATCCCGCGACGCCCGGGCGCGGCGCGGGGGATCGCATCGCCCTGTGGTTCTACGTCGACGACGTCGATGACGCCTTCGCGCGCTGGCGCTCCGCCGGTGGCGACACCGTGGCCGAGCCCGCCGACATGCCGTGGGGCGAGCGGGTGGCGCAGGTGCGCGACCCCGACGGCACTCTCGTCAACCTCGGGCTCGCGGCATCCGCTTCGACAGATTGATCCGCGCGCGGACCGCCGGAGCAGACGAGCGGATGCTGCGGGTCAGTGGTCTCCGCCGGTGAAGAGCAGGAGCCCGCCCAGGCCGATCATCAGCCCGCCGCCGGTCGCCGACAGCCGTGCGATGCGCTTCGGCGACTTGCCGAACCACAAGCGCGCCGACGCGGCGACAAGCGCCCAGATGCCGTCCGAGACGAGCGCGATGGCGAAGAACACCAGGCCGAGCTGCATCATCTGCAGCGGCACGGCGCCGGCGTTCAGATCGACGAACTGGGGGAGCACCGCGACGAAGAAGGCGATGGTCTTCGGGTTGGTGATGCCGACCAGGAATCCCTCGCCGAGCTGACGCCAGGCCGAACGGGGTGCGATCGCGCCGCCGGCCTGGTCGGCCGCGCGGTCGCGATGCCGGATCGCCTGGACGCCGAGGTAGATCAGGTATCCCGCGCCGACGACCTTGACGATCGTGAAGAGCACGACCGACTTGGCCACGATGCCGCCGACGCCCAGGGCGACCAGTCCGACGACCGGAAGGAGCCCGAGCGCGTTGCCGAGCACGCTGAGCAGGCCTCCCATCCGGCCGAGCGCGAGCGCGCGGCCGATGGTGAAGAGCACACTCGGGCCGGGGATGACGATGAGGACGATCGAGGCGAGGACGAAGGCGAGGAGGTTCTCGGGAGGGACCACGAGGAAACCATAGTCCCGTCATCGCACGGGATCGTCGCCGAGCAGCACCGTGACCGCTTGGTCGCGACGCCACCAGAACCCCAGACGCTGGTCCTCCTGCATCCCGATCGGGCGGTCGTCGGCGGGCATGAAGGTGTACGGCACGTCCACGAGCAGCGCGCTCTGCGAGCGGATCGACGCCGGCACGCAGCGTCCTCGGGTGACGTCGCCGCGTTCGACCAGCACGCAGTGGTCGCGACGGAAGCCCGCGGTGTCCACCATGGCGCCGGCGATCCAGGCATCCCACCCGAAGTACTCGCCCAGGTGCACCGCCCATTCGACCTCGCCGGTGGTCGGGAACTCGGGCACGTGCCCATCGGAGGGAAGGTCGATGAACCCGCCGAATGAGCCGTCCAGCGGGATGTTCAGGAGCGTCACCGCATCGGTGTCGCGCGCGAACGAGTAGGCCGCGCGCGAGGCCTGGAAGGCGGGCGAGAGCGTCGAGCGGGCGTCGGGCGTCTCGTCCGGCGCGGTCAGCAGCCGGATGCCGATCACCGCGGCGACCGCCACCGCGAGCCCTCCGCCGACGAGGGCGAGGGTGAGGCCGAGCCGGCGTGGCCGGCGCGGCGCGGGAGGGGGCGATGCCGCCTCTCGTGCGCCGCTCGGCGGGAGAGCGCTCCGGGCGGCGGGCGTCGCCGCGGTGTGCGGTGCCGCGCGCGTCGGGGGTGACGGCCGGCGCAGGGGCGGAGCGGTCCGGGAGGGCTTCGCTGCGGCATGCGTCGCCGCGGCGGCCGGTGCCGCTGAGCCCGGAGCCGCTGAGCCCGGTGCCGCTGAGCCCGGAGCGGTCGCGGCGAGGTTTTCGCGCCGCACGAGATCCTCGAGTTCGACGAGGCGCAGCAGTGCCTCCGCGTCGCCGTCGATGTCAGCCCCGGGGCCGTAGGCGCGGCGACGCAGACCGGCGAGCTCGACGCGGGTCGCGGCGTCCACACGTCAACGGTAGCCCTGATTCGGGCGTGCGTTCAGGTGCGTCCCCTACCCTCGGATCATGACAACTGAGCCTCCCGTGCGCACCACGAAGCCCCGTCAGGTGCGTCCCGCCACGGAAGGCTGGTCGCAGAAGAAGGACGCCGAAGGGCGGCCGCTCCTCCAGTTCGCGAGCCCGAAGCGCGGCAAGCCCCCCGTCCACCTCGCCGACCTGACCCCTGAGCAGCGCGTCGAGAAGGTCAAGGAGCTCGGGATGCCCGGCTTCCGTGCGAAGCAGCTCGAGAAGCACTACTTCACGCACTTCACGCACGACCCCGCCGACATGACCGATCTCCCGGCGGAAGGACGCGAGGAGTTCGTGCACGGCATGCTCCCGCCGCTGCTCACCGAGGTGCGCCGGCTGGAGACCGACCGAGGCGACACGATCAAGTTCCTGTGGAAGCTGCACGACGGCGCGCTCGTCGAGTCGGTGCTCATGCGCTACCCCGGCCGCATCACGCTGTGCGTCTCATCGCAGGCAGGCTGCGGCATGAACTGCCCCTTCTGCGCCACCGGGCAGGCGGGTCTCACACGCAACATGTCGGCGGCGGAGATCATCGAGCAGATCGTGCGCGCGAACCGCGTGATCGCCGACGGGCAGCTGGGCGGCAAGAAGCGCGACGACCACTCCGCCGAGCGGGTGTCGAACATCGTCTTCATGGGCATGGGCGAGCCCCTGGCCAACTACGCCCGTGTGATGCAGGCGGTCCGCGTGATGACCGACAAGGCCCACGGGCTGGGCATGAGCGCCCGCGGCGTGACAGTCTCGACCGTGGGCCTGGTGCCGGCCATCACGAAGCTCGCGAACGAGGACATCCCCGTGACGTTCGCGCTGTCGCTCCACGCGCCGGACGACAGGCTGCGCGACGAGCTCATCCCGGTGAACTCGCGGTGGAAGGTCGACGAGGCGCTCGACGCCGCACGGGCGTACTTCGACAAGACCGGGCGCCGTGTCTCGATCGAGTACGCGCTCATCAAGGACATGAACGACCACGCGTGGCGGGCCGACCTCCTCGCCGAGAAGCTCAACGCCCGCGGCCGGGGCTGGGTGCACGTGAACCCGATCCCGCTGAACCCGACGCCCGGCTCCATCTGGACGGCGTCCGAGGTCCCCGTGCAGAACGAGTTCGTGCGCCGCCTCAACGACGCCGGCATCCCCACCACGCTTCGCGACACCCGCGGCAAGGAGATCGACGGCGCGTGCGGCCAGCTGGTCGCGACCGAGGATGACCAGGCGGTCGCCGCCGTCACTCCGCTCGAGGACTAGGACCGACGCCCACGCCGGGTGACGGGCGGTCGCCGCCCGGCGCCGTGGACCCGATCGATCCGGCGGGACCGATCACGGTGTACGCGACGGTGGTGACTGCGCTGTTGCCGGCGACATCGGTCGCACGGCAGGTCAGTCTCTTGGCGCCCTCGACAGCGGTGACCGGCTGATCGCAGGACTGCACGGCGACTCCCGAACCGGTGTCGACCGCTGCCGGGACGGCCGTGGCGGTGCCGCCGACGGCGACCGGATCAGGGGAGACGGACGGGGAGAGCGATGGGGCGGTCGCGTCGCGCCGCACCGTGATGCCCGCAGTCGCCTGACGTCCCTGCACATCGGTGATGGTGCGCTCGACCCGCGTGCCGTCGGTGTCGGCGGAGGCGGTGACCGGCACCGGACACGAGACGCCTCTGCCCGTGCACGTGAACGACACGACGACGTCTTCCGACGCCCACGATCCGTCGTTGTACGTGCCGCCCCCCGACGTCGCCCAGGCAGCGATCGTCGGAAGCGCGAGCTCGTCTCCGACGACGACCTCGGCGGAGGCGGCGTGGCCGTCGGTATCGCCGTCGTTCGGGACCACTTCGACGCGGATCACGTCGCCCGGACGCGCGATGCCGTCGAGCGAGAGCATCGCGACCTCGGCACCGTCGAGCGGCACGCCGTTGCGCAGCCAGCGATACGCCAGGGTCACGACGTCGCCGCTGTCGGGGTCGGCACCGGTCGCCTGCGCCGTCAGCAGGCTGCCCGGTGTCACTCCCTCGCGGTCGAGCGAAACCGATGCCGTCGGCGCCGAGTTGCGCGACTGCACCGTCAGGTCGAACGCGACGGGCTCGCCGCAGTCCTGGCCGCCGCTGCAGGCCGTCACCGAGACCTGGAACGTGCCGGGGGTGTCGGCGATGAGGTCGACCTCGGCGTGCATCGCGCCGTCGACGTCCGTCGCGACGGTCACGGGGCCCGCCGCGCGCTCCCGGCCGTTGGCGTCGAGGAGGAGGTACGACCCGGTGACGAGAGCGCCGGGTGCGGCATCCGTGATCGGGATGCTGCGCACCACCGGGTCGCCGGCGTTCACCGTCAGCGGGCCGCCGGGCTCGCCGAGCACGGGCCCCGCGGCGCGCGCGACCTGGATGCGCCCGCGCGCGCTGTCGGTCGCGACGTTTCCGGAGGCGTCCACGGCCTGCGCGATCCAGCGGTACGGGCCCGAGATCGAGGACGGGATGGCGCCGCGCCACACGCCCTCGGCGTCGACGTCGAGCTCGACGGCCTCCCAGTCGCGCGTCGCGTCATCCGCCGGGGCGTCGGCACCCTGCACCAGGAGAACCACGCGGGCCACCTCGCCGCCGGCGTCCTGGGCGGCGACGGCGACCTCGCCGTCGCGGTGCTGCGTCCAGCGGATCATGGGCGGCACGACGTCGCCGCCGTCGGGACCGTAGAGGATCTCGAGGCCCATCGACGGGAAGGTCTCGATACGGCCGAGACCGCCCGTGGTCGACTGCACGTTGGCCGGTGCCGCGACCAGCAGGCTGACGGCGCCGATCGGCGTCTGCTGCCGCGAGATCGAGGTGAAGGAGGAGGGGAAGGCGAGACCGTCCTTCACGACCGGCGCCCGCTCGACCCCGATGCCGGGGTCGCCGATCGCGGGGCGCACCGTGCCGGTCCACGCGGAGGTGAGGCTCGTGATCAGCGCGCCACGGGGCACCTTGCCCGCGCCGTCGGACGACGGGATCTGCGTCACCAGCCTCGGCAGCAGGGGCTGGCCGGGAACGGCGATCGGCTGCTCGTCGCCGACGGTGACGTAGGTGATCTGTTCGCCGGTCAGGTCCTCCCTGGTCACGGTGGCGAAGGACGGCGTCAGCGTCAGCGAGGCCGACGACAGCCCGGCCGGCCCGTCGGCGATCGGGAGCTCGGGCGCCGCAGGGAGCGGAGCATCCTTCGTCGAGTCCTCGAACGTGTACATCGGCATGCCGTAGTACACCGACTGCATCAGGACCTTCTCGTCGTAGCCGGAGTACAGGCCGAGCGCGCCGGCGTACGCCTGCTTGGCGTAGGCGAGTGCAGCGCCGGACGAGACCGCCCCCCGGGCGCTCTGCACGCCGATCCAGTCGGCGTAGAGGCCGAGCAGACGCTCGCTGAACGCGGTCGCGGCGCCGTTCGCGAGGCCGAAGCCGGTGTTGCCCACGAAGCCGCCCGCCGGCGAGAACACGTCCGCCCAGTCCGTGACCTCGCCGTAGTAGGCGGCAGGAAGGTTGTTGCCCGCGTGTCCGCCGATCATGAAGACCACCGAGCCGTCGAGCGGACTCGTCGGCGCGCGCGGGTCGAAGACCTCCTCCGCGCGCGGGACGGCCGGGGGCGCGTGATCGCCGGCGTCGATGACGGCCTCGTCGTCGACGGCCCCGGTCGCGGCGTCCTCGACGCCGGCCACCAGACGCCGCTCGTCGGAGTGCGCGTTGAGCGACACGATCCGCGGCGCGTCCGCGCCGCGGGGGAAGAGACGAGACTCGGCGTCCTCCCTGGACCACGGCTGCTCCAGCGACTCGTCGGCGCCGAGCCGCCAGGCGAGCTTCTCGCTGACCAGCTGCGGAAGCTCCGCCCACGCGCCGTAGGCGCCGGTCAGAGCGGAGTCTCCCGCGAGGACGCCGTCGGCGTAGCGGAATCGATCGAGCTGGCCGCGGATCTGGTCGGCGGTGTCGACCAGGCGCCCCACGGCGACGGTCGGCACGTAGAGGTGGCCGCCGAAGGACGGGTAGGCATCGGCGAGGCCGTACGGGTCGTCGGTGAGGATGACGCCTGCCGCCGCGGCGGCGGAGAGAGGCGTGGCGCACGGGTCGACCTCGCCCGGCGGGAGCCCGGCAGGGCAGGGGGTGCCGTCGGGCTGTGCGGGGAGTCTGAGCTCGGCGGCGTGGCCGGCCTCGGTGAACTGAGCGGCGTGCTGGGGCACGGGGGCGAAGGGCACGATGTCGTCGCCGCCCACGATGACGATCGACTCGATCTGCTCGGTGGCGGCCCCGACCGCGGCGGTGACGAATGCCGTGATCGCGGCGGTCAGGGAGCCGCGGGCGCTCATCGAGCACGGCTCCTGGTCGAGCGCCGCGCGGGCCGCCACGACGGCGGGATCGGTGTCGATCGAGAGGATCGCGCCGGAGATCGTGCCGTCGCCGACCGCGCCCGTGCCGTCGAGGGCCCGGATCGCGGCGACGACCTCGTCGGTCGCCTGCAGGCCGTGGGTCAGCCGGAAGCGCGTCGTGTCGATGAGGTAGAGCGTGTTCGTGGCTGCGCCGACCGGGTCGCTGACGACGAACGGCCACGGATTGTCGGGGTTCTGCGGCTCGACGTCGAGAGGCGGCAGCCACGGCGCGCAGCGCTGCTCCGGCGGCTCCGGGAGGTAGGCCGCGCGCAGGGAGTAGGGCTGTGAGGAGGCGAGTCCGTTCCCGCTCGTCACCCGCACGAGCCAGTTCGCCTCGCCCTCGGCGAGGGCGGAGGATGCCTGCACCGTCACCGCGCCGTCTCCGCCGACGGTCGCCTGGTCGAGGAGCACGTGGCCGGGCACGGTCGTGCCCGAATCCGCTCCGGACTCGGCCGGGGCTGCGGCATCCCTCCCCTCCTGCTCGGCGACGGGGATGCCGGGCGCGACGCCCACGCTCGCCACGCCCAGCGGCGACACCGCCTGCGCGGGCTTGAGGAGCGTGAGCGAGATCCGGCCGTCCGCGGCGTCCGACGACACCACGAGGCGCTGCCCCGGCTTCGGGGGTGCGACGGAGAACCAGTCCTCGTCGTCGGCAGGGGACGGAAGCTGCCGACCCTCGTCGTCGAGCTCGATCGACGCGGGCGAGATCCACTCGTAGCGGAGAGCCCCCTCCGCCAGTGTCTGAGGGGTGCCCAGCCACCGGCCGTCCGGCGTGCGGTTGTGGTCGGCGACGTCGTAGTACTCCTGCGAGGCGCTCAGGAGGACCTCATCGTCCGCACGCAGGTCGCCGCTGGTCAGCTCGGCGCGGGAGCTCCACGCGCCGGGCTGCCGGCTCGCCGTGTACTCGAGCGACAGCGACCGCACGGTGCCGCCCGCCGTGTCGGGCAGCGGGAACCGCACCAGCGATCCCTCGGCCTGCACCGGACCGTCGTAGACCTCGTCGCCGTCCGGAGTGACGCGGGGGCCCGAGCCGGTCGCCCGGACGAGCGAGAGGCGCGACGACGCCGGCAGCGTCACCGATGCGGTGGGCGCGGGGAACGTGGTCGACTCACCCGGACCGGGGTCGAACGTGAACTGGAACTGTGCGACGCGGCCGCACCGACCGCCTCCGTCGCAGCCGTGATCGGCGGTCTGCCCGACCGTTGCGCCGGCGGGGATGACGGTCGGGTCGATCTGCTCCCACGGATAGGCGGCACGATCGATGAGCGAGAACAGCACTGTGCCGACGGTGACCGAGTCGGGCGCACCGGCCGCCAGGTCGGCGAGTGTCGCCGACGGGCGCAGTGCGCCGGCACTGTCGGCGAGCGTCCCCGACCGCGTTCCGCCGAAGAGCGCCGTCTGCGCACCGGGGCTCAGCGAGTCGACCTCGAGGGCCCCGAGCGGCGTGCCGGCCAGGAACAGCCCCGGCTGGCCGTCGGAGGCAGCCATCGTGATCTCGTCGAGCATCGTGGCGTCGAGGGGCAGCTGGTTGAGGGGGACCGCGTCGATGCCCGTCCGGCTGAGATCGAGTCCGGCGGCGTCGAGCTCGGCGAGGAAGATCGCGTCGTCGGCGGTGACGCCGAGGCCCTGTGCGTCGGCGAGGGCCTGCCAGCGCTCGAGGGGCGAGCCGGTGCCGGCCACCTCGACCTCGGAGAGCGGCGCTGCGCCGAGGAGGAGCGACCCGACCGAGAGGGCGTCGATGCCCGACCCGTCGAGGTCGACGTCGCCCAGCGACAGGCTGCGGATCAACGTCGCGGCCTCCTTCGCGGCACCCGACGACCGACTGGGGAGCGCCTCGTCCGCCCAGCCGAGAACCTCGGCGAGCGTCACGCTCTGCGTGAGCCGGCCGGCGAACGGGGTGGCCGCGAGCACCTGCTGCCAGCCGCCCGGGATGTCGAGGCGCTGGAGGGGCACCCGGTGAAGCGCCAAACGGTCGATCGGCACGCGGTGGAGCGTGGCATCGTCCGCCTGCTGGCGATAGATGGGCGAGTCGCCGTTCAGCAGGCGGTAGACGGGCAGCCGGTGGATCGGCAGCGCAGTGAGCGGGAGACGGTAGACGGGCAGTCGATGGAGCGGCACGTCCGCCAGCGCCCCGGCGTACTCGGCGACCGCCGACACCGGGATCTCGGAGATCGCCACGCTCGTGACGTAGCCGGGGACGGTCAGCCCGCCCATCGTGTTCGAGACCCAGAGGCCGCCGTGGGTCTGGCGGTCCACGGCGGTGACCGAGGTCTCCGCCGTGGTCATGTCGCTGGGCCCGCCGAACGCGACCGTGCGGCCGGACGCCGACAGCGTCGGCGCATCGCCGACGCCGAGCTCGGTGACGTCGTCGTGGTCTCCCGCGCACGGCACCTCGCCCGCGCGGGCATCCTGCCACGCCGGCTCGGCCACGCGCACCACCGGGTCGGCGAGCGGTTCGGACAGGCCGGCGTCCGGCTGCGTGCTCGCCCACGCGACGGTCGACCCGTCGGCCGAGATCGCCGGCGCCCAGACACTGCCGACGCCGCGCTCCACCTCGTTCCAGCCGATGCCCACCGCGAACGGGGTGCCGGCGGCGTCGAGCGTCACGCCGGCGACGACGGGATCGCCCTGGCAGTCGTCGACGACGGCCGCGTAGGCGCTGCCGGTCGCGTCGACCGCGCCGTGGTGGGCGCCCGCGACGAGCATGCGCGTCTCGGCCTCGCTGCCGCGACGGGTGCGGAACACCGACGAGACGTCGCCGGGCGTGGCGGACGCTGCGGTCGGGTCGGTGACGAAGGCGGTGAACGCGATCCACGCGCCGTCGCCGCTGATCGCCGGCTGGGCCGTGCCGCCCTGCACGCTGCGCGAGCCCAGCAGCCGGGTCACGGAGACGTCGCCGAGGGCTCCGTCACCATTGCTGTCGAGGTCGGCGACGAACACGTCGGGAGCGCCGTTGGTGTCGCCCGGTGCCAGATTCGTCGCGGTGGACGTGAAGACCAGGTGACGGCCGTCGTCGCTCAGGTCCGGTTCGTAGGCGGCGCCGTTCGGCTCGGTGCCCGCGTCGACCCGGAACGTGGTGCCCGCGCGCATGTCGCGAACGTAGACGGCCGCGCGACCCGGGGTGCCGCCGTCCGGCACGAGGTTCGTCGCCTGGCTGACGAACGCGACGTACCGGCCGTCGGCGCTCGTCACGGGGTCGTAGCTCACGTCGTTCGCCGGCTCGTCGGGCAGCGACGCGTCGGGACGGCTCACGAGGCGGGGCCGGCCCGAGAAGGGGTCGCCGGATCCGCGGATGGCCGTCGCGAGGAAGATGTTCGGCGTCGCGACCTGGGTGCCCTCGACCAGATCGCCGGCGTTGGACGCGTACGCGACCCGCTGGCCGTCGGGCGTGATGTACGGCGTGCCCGACGATCCCTCGTCCGTGCGCGACACCAGATAGACGTCGGCCTCCGAGGGAGGCGAGGGAACCGCCGACGCCGGTGACGGCAGGCTCACGAGTCCGGCCGCGATCACGGTCGCCGCAGCCGCGAGGCCGATGGCCCTGCGGGTGCTGCGTCGCGGCGACGGGACGGCGGTCATGACGGCTCTGATTCGTGTGCGGACCGAGGGGTCGTCGCGTCGCCGGCGGCGACGAGACCGGTGACGTCGGTGACACCGAGTCCGCCGAGGACAGTATCCGCTTTCCCGCTGTGAACCGCATGGGCTGCGGGGCCGCCTGTGCACAGCGGACGCCCCCTCTGCCCGTCCTGCTCGGCGAGCAGGCGGGAGACGAGGTCAGACGTCGTCACGCGAGCTGCCATGCGACCCGCTTCCCCAGTGAACCCCTCCCGGCACTGAGCCGTCGCGGAGGGCGATGTCGTGCTGATGTCACTATCTCATTGCGCGCGCAGGTAGCGCTATGGGCGGCAGCCGGGGACAGGTTCGCCGACGGACATCGCGGTCCGGTTCGATCCGGCCCCGCGGCATCCCACCGCCGATAGCGTTGTCTGATGGTCAACTATCGGTATCTCGGCAACAGCGGTCTCAAGGTCTCGGAGATCACCTACGGCAACTGGGTGACGCACGGATCGCAGGTCGACGACACGGCGGCCATCGAGACGGTGCACGCGGCGCTGGATGCCGGCATCACGACATTCGACACCGCCGACGTGTACGCCAACACCGCCGCCGAGACCGTGCTCGGCAAGGCGCTCGCCGGCCGCCGGCGCGAGTCGCTCGAGATCTTCACGAAGGTGTACTTCCCGACCGGACCCCGTGGGGCCAACGACACCGGGCTGAGCCGCAAGCACATCATGGAATCGATCAACGGGTCGCTGACGCGGCTCGGCACCGACTACGTCGACCTCTACCAGGCTCACCGCTTCGACTACGAGACGCCGCTCGAGGAGACGTTCCAGGCGTTCGCCGACATCGTCCGCCAGGGGAAGGCACTGTACATCGGCGTCTCGGAGTGGACGGCCGAGCAGCTGCGCGAGGGGCACGCCCTCGCCAAGGGACTCGGCATCCAGCTCATCTCCAATCAGCCCCAGTACTCGATGCTGTGGCGCGTGATCGAGGGAAAGGTCGTGCCGGCGGCGCAGGAGCTCGGCATCTCGCAGATCGTCTGGTCGCCGATGGCGCAGGGCGTGCTGTCGGGCAAGTACCTGCCCGGCCGGCCGGTGCCCGAGGGCTCACGGGCCACCGACGAGAAGAGCGGCGCGCAGTTCATCAAGGACTTCCTGCGGGACGAGGTGCTCGAGGCCGTGCAGCGGCTCAAGCCCATCGCCGAGCAGGCGGGGCTCACGATGCCGCAGCTCGCGATCGCGTGGGTGCTGCAGAACAAGAACGTCGCCTCGGCCCTGGTCGGCGCGTCGCGCCCGGAGCAGCTCGCCGACACCGTGAAGGCCTCGGGCGTCGTGCTCGACGCCGACACGATGGCCGCGATCGACACCGCGCTCGCCGGCGCCGTCTACGACGACCCCGAGGACACCTACACGGTGTCGCCGAAGACGCGCGTCGTCTGAGCCATGGCGACCACCAGCGCCGGCATCCTCCTCTACCGGCTCGGACCCGAACCCGAGGTGCTCATCGCGCACATGGGCGGGCCGTACTGGGCTTCGAAGGACGCCGGCGCCTGGTCGGTCCCGAAGGGCGAGTTCGACGAAGGGGACGAGCCGGCGCTCGACGCGGCGCAGCGCGAGTTCCGCGAGGAGCTCGGCATCGACCCGCCGGACGGCCCGTACGCCGAGCTCGGCACCTTCGCCTACTCGTCGGGAAAGCGCGTCACGGTGTTCGTCGCCGACGGCGCAGCACTGTCGCTCGACGGGCTCGAGTTCGGCGAGTTCGAGCTCGAGTGGCCACCGCGGTCGGGCCGGACGGCCTCGTTCCCCGAAGTGGACAGAGCGGAGTGGATGCCGCTTCCCGACGCGCGCGAGAAGCTCGTCAAGGGCCAGCGCCCCGCCCTGGACGCGCTGGAGGCCCACCTCGCGGAGGCCGGGGTCTGAGGGCTGGTGTCAGCGCCCGTTCTTCGGTGCCCGGTCGTTCGAGCGGGCGGAGCGGGACGAGACGTGTCGCGGTCAGCGCCCGTTCTTCGGTGCGACTGAGACGTCGATCGGATCCTGTGCACCGAGCGACGACCAGGCGCTCGCAACTCCCTTGGCCGCGTGCTCGGATGCACGCACGGCGCGCTCGTCGGCCCAGGCGTTGAGCACATGGCCCGAGTGCCCGCGCACGTGCTCGAGCACGACGTCGGGCAGGCCGGTCGCGCGCCGGGCGTCGCGCACCGCGATGAGCTGCTCGAGCAGGTCGACGTTCTTGGTCGGCGCGCCGGTCGAGGTCTTCCAGCCGCGGCGGCGGTGCCCGTCCATCCACTTCGTGTAGGTGTCGATGGCGTACTTCGAGTCGGCCTGCACCACGAGGTTCTCGACATCGGGGTGGTCCTCGATGGCCTTGAGCAGCCCCATCAGCTCGCCGATGTTGTTGGTGCCGACCGGGATCGACCCCGCCGCCCACTGCCCGTCCTCGCCGACCCACGCCCAGCCCGCCGGTCCGGGGTTGCCCTTGCAGGCGCCGTCGGTGGCAACGATGTAGCGGGGGAAGTCGGTCACTCGGGCAAGGCTACCCGGACCCTGCCCGCCACTCGTCCACGAGCTGGGGCATGCGCTGGGTGAGATAGCGCAGGAAGTCGGCGATCTCCCGAGCCCGCGCGACGGATACGGGGGCGTCGGCGTTCTCGTCGGCGATGCGGTCCATCTGAGTCGCGAGCGCGGCATAGAGAGGCGAGTTCGATGTGATCATGCCGCCCCACGCGTCGTCGACCAGGTCGTAGCGGTCACGGCGATCCCCCGGGCGCGAGAGGCGCTGGATCAGCCGCATCGAGATCAGGTAGCGCACGGCTCCCGACACGGCAGCAGCCGACACCCCGAGGCGCTCCGCGAGCTCAGCCGCGGTGTACCCCTCGTCGGGTGAGCCGACCAGCGCCATCATCACCCGGGCCGGCATGCGCGGCATCCCGGCGGCGGCGAGCATCGCGGCCGCCTGCTCGGCCGCCTCGACGCCCGGATGCGCGGCATTCGCGTGTGCGTCCCCCATTCGGATCCTCCCGTCTCGAACCTATCCTCCCGGCGCAAGGTCCCGGCGGCGCATGAGCACGACGGATGCGACGGCCCCGACCGCGGCCGCAGTCACCAGCCACAGCACGCCGTTCCCGTCGACGCCGTCGCCCGAGGGCAGGGGTACGGCCGCGAACGGCGACAGCGCGACGATGTCCTCGTCGATCCCGAAGATCGTCCCGAACAGCGCGAGGCACGCCGCCACGAGGACGAGCCCCCAGCTCAGCGGGATGGTCAGTCTCGGGGCCAGGGCGAAGATGAGCGCGGTGAGCGTGGCGAACACCGCGGCCGCGAGCGTCTGACCGGCGGCGACCACCAGGGCGTCGGCGAGCAGTGACCCGTCTCCGTCCGTCGCCGCCAGTGCGATCCCCGCCCCGGCGACCGCGGCGCCTGTGATGACGAGGATGCCGAGGAGAGCGACGAGCAGGAACGCGCCCAGCCAGCGCTCGCGGGCGAGCGGCGTCGCGAGTGCCGCCTCGGCCGTGCCGTGCGTCTCCTCCTGCCGGGCGCGCTGCACGGTCTGGACGCCGAAGCACGCTGCGAGTACACCCGCCATGACGAAGAACGTCACGAGCAGCCCCTGATCCATGGATCCTTGAGCGGCGAGTCGCTCGAGGATCGCCTGCACCGACGGGTTCTCGGTGCCCACCTCTTCGACCACAGTTGCCAGCGAGGTCGAGAGCGCCCCCACCACCGCGCTGCCGAGCGTCCACGCGACCAGGGATCCGGCGCTCAGGCGCCATGCCAGCCCCACGGAGCCGGACAGCAGCGGTCCGGCCTGAGCCTTCGCGCGGCGCGCGGGCAGCACCCCGGATCCCACGTCGCGCGACGCCTGCATGGCCAGCGCCAGTCCGGCCAGGGCGACGGTCACGGCCGCGGCGAGCAGCAGGGGGCGGATGTCGTCGTCGGCGAAGGGCCGGCTGTTCTCGGCCCAGACGAACGGAGACACCCAGGCGAGGCCACTGCTCGTCATGCGGGTGAGCGTGGAGTCGGGCGTGCCCAGTGCGTTGCCCACGCCCCCGATGATGAAGGACGCCACGAGCAGCGAGACGGTGAGCGAGTTGGCTGCCCGGGAGCTGTGGAACAGCTGCGCGGCCACGAGACCCACCGCGAGGAACACCAGTCCCGTGGCCGTGATCGCCGCGCCGGTCATCAGGCTGCCTGCGGGGGCGAGCCCGCTCAGCACCAGTCCGAGGGCACCGGCTGCTCCGAGGAGGAGACAGGCGATGATGCCGTGGACGAGGGTGGCGGCGAAGGGCACCCTGCGGCCGGCGCGCGTCGCGGCGACCATGTCGGCGCGACCCGACTCCTCATCGGCACGGCTGTGGCGCACCGCGAGGAACGCCGCCATGAGCGCGGCGAGCATCGCCAGGAAGGGAAGCACGAGGAACACGATGAACGCACCCTCGGCGGTGCCCGAGGGCAGCCCGCGGAACAGCAGGATGACCGGGTTCGCCAGGGCGAGCGAGAGCAGCGAGGTGCGCTCCTCGAGGCTTCCGAAGTTCTCGGCGACGCCGACGCTCGACCCGTACGCCAGGATCAGGACCGCCAGAGTCCAGATCGACACCTGCACGGCGTCCCGCCGTGCACGCAGCCGCAGCAGCGCCCAGAATCCGCTCATTGCGCGTCCTCGAGCTGGGTGCCCCGCACCCGCGCGGGGGCCGATGGGGTCGCGCTTCCGAGCTCGTCGCCGTAGTGACGGAGGAACAGCTCCTCGAGCGACGGCGGTGCGATACGCAGTCCGACGGCGTTGCGGTGAGCCAGCTCGGGTAGGGCGGATGCCACGGCTGCGCTGTCGATCGTGAACCGGACCCTCCCGTCCTCGGCCGCCACGTCGTTCGCGCCGGCGATGCCGATCGCGGCCGAGGCATCCGCTGCGTCGAACGAGATCTCGGTGCGGGTGAGGTGGCGCAGCTCGGCGAGGGTGCCGGACTCGACGATCCGTCCTGCGCGGATGATCGAGACGCGGTCGCAGAGCTGCTCGACCTCCGAGAGGATGTGGCTCGACAGGAGCACCGTCGCTCCGGCTGCGCGCACGCGGGCGATCTCTCGACGGAACATCACATCCATGAGCGGATCCAGGCCGCTCGTGGGCTCGTCGAAGATGTAGAGGTCTGCCGCGACCGCGAAGGCGGCGATGAGCGCGACCTTCTGCCGGTTGCCCTTCGAGTACGTGCGGCCCTTCTTGCGCGGGTCGAACTGGAAGGCCTCGATCAGTCGCGCGCGCTCCGCGCGATACGTCGCATCGTGTCGTGTCGCGCCCCTCAGCCGAGCCAGGAGGTCGATCGCCTCGCCCCCCGACAGGTTGGGCCAGACGCTGACATCGCCCGGCACGTACGCGACGCGGCGGTGGAGGCGGACGGCCTCGCGCCAGGGGTCGGCGCCGAAGACGGTGGCCTCTCCGCCGGTGGCCCGTGCGAGCCCGAGGAGGATGCGGATCGTCGTGGACTTGCCGGCGCCGTTGGGTCCGAGGAAGCCGTGGACCTGCCCCTCGTCGACCTGCAGGTCGAGACCGTCGAGGGCGTGGACGCGACCGTAGTGCTTGGTGAGTCCGCTCGTGCGAATGACTGTGGTCATGCCGGGAAGCTACACCCATTTCACGAATTTGTGAATTGTCTTCACTGTGACCTGCCGCTCGGCGGGGCTCTATGTATACGAATGGGCCGGAGATGCGGCATCCGCTCGCCCTTCTATCGCCTTATGTATACACTGGGTCGAGTTGTGAACGAGGAGGTGCGGACGATGCGGGCAAGTGACCGGGCGTACGCGACCCTCCTCGACGAGATCCAGAACGGCGCTCTGCCGCCCGGTGCGGTGCTCGGCGAGGTCGAGCAGGCCGCTCGTCTCGGCGTCAGCCGCACGCCGCTGCGGGAGGCGCTCGGGCGCCTCGTCGCCGACGGGCTCGTCGCCCAGCAGTCGCCGCGCGTCACCGTCGTCACGCCGATCGACGCCGGGGACATCCGCGAGATCTTCGAGGTGCGCCGCGCGCTGGAGGAGTCCGCTGCCCGGCTCGCCGCCGAGCGGGGGGATGCCGCGGCCTTCGCCGACCTCGCCGACGAGTTCGCGCGCACCGACGTCGCCGGCGTCGCCGGTCCTGACGCCTACTACGCCCTCATCGCCCGGTTCGACCGCCGCCTCGACGAATCGGTCGCCAACGAGTACCTCACCGCGGCGCTCAAGACGGTGCGCACTCACCTCGTGCGGGTCCGGCGTCTTGCGCGCGACAATCCCGACCGGCTCGCGGTCTCGGCCGCCGAGCACCGCCTGATCGCGTCGGCCATCGCTGCGCGCGACGCCGATCTGGCCGCGCACGCCACGCACGTGCACCTGCACAACGCGCTCACGAACATCCTCGAGTCACTGAAGTTAGGACGATCATGACCGTCAACCACCACCTCCGCGTCCACCGCAGCGATGAGAACCTCGCGCGCGAGGGGCAGCTCGCCTGGCACATCGCCGAGGTCGCCGCCGATCCCGTCGAGGTCGAGCCCGACGTCGTCGACATGATCATCAACCGGGTCATCGACAATGCCGCCGTGGCCGCGGCATCCCTCACCCGCGCCCCCGTCAGCGCGGCCCGACAGCAGGCCCTCGACCACGCCGTGTCGGTCGGCGGCAACGGCGCGACCGTGTTCGGCTGCGCTCTCGACCGCCGCACGAGCCCCGAGTGGGCGGCGTGGGCCAACGGCGTCGCCGTGCGCGAGCTCGATTACCACGACACCTTCCTGGCCGCCGACTACTCGCACCCCGGCGACAACATCCCGCCTATCCTCGCGGTCGCCCAGCACGTCGGCGCCGATGGCGCGGCGCTGGTGCGCGGCCTTGCGACCGGCTACGAGATCCAGATCGACCTCGTGCGCGCGATCTGCCTCCACAAGCACAAGATCGACCACGTCGCCCACCTCGGTCCCTCGGCGGCGGCCGGCATCGGCACGCTCCTCGGCCTCGACGTCGAGACGATCTACCAGGCCGTCGGCCAGGCGCTGCACACCACCACCGCCACGCGCCAGTCGCGCAAGGGCGAGATCTCGACGTGGAAGGCGCACGCCCCCGCATTCGCCGGGAAGATGGCGGTGGAGGCCGTCGACCGCGCGATGCGCGGTGAGACGTCGCCGAGCCCGATCTACGAAGGCGAGGACGGCGTCGTCGCCTGGATGCTCGACGGACCGGACGCCTCGTACGACGTGCCGCTCCCGGAAGCCGGCGAGCCCAAGCGCGGCATCCTCGACTCCTACACGAAGGAGCACTCGGCCGAGTACCAGGCGCAGGCCTGGATCGACCTCGCCCGCAAGCTGCACGGCGAGCACCCCGAGCTGACCGACCCCGCCAACGTCGAGTCGATCGTGCTGCACACCTCGCACCACACGCACTACGTCATCGGCTCCGGAGCGAACGACCCGCAGAAGTACGACCCGAAGGCGTCGCGCGAGACGCTCGACCACTCGATCCCGTACATCTTCGCCGTTGCCCTGCAGGACGGCGGCTGGCACCACGTCGACTCGTACGCCCCCGAGCGCGCGGGCCGCGAGGACACCGTCGCGCTGTGGCAGAAGATCACCACGGCCGAGGACGCGGAGTGGACCCGTCGCTACCACTCGGACGACCCGAACGAGAAGGCCTTCGGCGGTCGCGTCGAGATCCGCCTCACGGGCGGCGAGACCATCGAGGACGAGATCGCCGTCGCCGACGCGCACCCCCTCGGCGCCCGTCCCTTCGCCCGTGCGGACTACATCCGCAAGTTCCGCATCCTGGCCGAGCCGGTGCTCTCCGCCGAGGAGATCGATCGGTTCATCGACCTCGCCGAGCGGCTGCCCGAGCTCACGCCGGAAGAGGTGCAGCAGCTGTCGATCGTCGCCGAGTTCGGCGTGCTCGCCGCGGCGCCTGCGCCCAAGGGACTGTTCTGATGCTGTACTCCGGCGTGACGGCCGCCGAGAAGCGGCGGCTGCTCCGGGAGCGGCTCGCCTCGGGCGAACTGCTCCGGTTCCCCGGCGCGTTCAACCCGCTCAGCGCGCGGCTCATCGAGCGCAAGGGCTTCGAAGGCGTCTACATCTCGGGTGCCGTGCTGTCCGCCGACCTCGGATTGCCCGACATCGGACTGACGACCCTCACCGAGGTGGCGGGGCGCGGGCAGCAGATCGCCCGCATGACCGACCTGCCGGCGATCATCGACGCCGACACGGGCTTCGGCGAGCCCATGAACGTCGCCCGCACGATCCAGACGCTCGAGGACGCCGGGCTCGCCGGCACGCACATCGAGGATCAGATCAACCCGAAGCGCTGCGGCCACCTCGACGGCAAGTCCGTCGTCGACGAGGACACCGCCGTCAAGCGCATCAGGGCGGCCGTCGACGCGCGTCGCGACCCGAACTTCCTGATCATGGCGCGCACCGACATCCGCGCCGTCGATGGGATGGATGCCGCGATCGACCGCGCGAAGGCGCTGGTGGATGCGGGCGCCGACGCGATCTTCCCCGAGGCCATGCGCGACCTGGGCGAGTTCGAGGCGATGCGCGCCGCGCTGGACGTGCCGATCCTCGCGAACATGACCGAGTTCGGCAAGAGCGACCTCTTCTCGACCGAGCAGCTGCGCAGTGCCGGTGTCAACATCGTGATCTGGCCCGTCTCGCTGCTGCGGATCGCGATGGGCGCGGCATCCCGCGCTCTCGATACGCTCATCGACGAGGGGCACCTGACCTCGAAGCTCGGCGAGATGCAGCACCGCGCCGATCTGTACGACCTGATCGACTACGAGCAGTACAACCACTTCGACCAGGACGTCTTCAACTTCCAGATCCAGCGCTGAGTCACTGACCCGAAGGAGCAGTCATGACCGAACCCGACATCAAGAAGGGCCTCGCCGGCGTCGTCGTCGACTACACGGCGGTCTCGAAGGTCAACCCCGAGACGAACTCGCTGCTGTACCGGGGCTACCCCGTGCAGGAGCTCGCCTCCACCCAGCCGTTCGAGGCGGTCGCGTATCTGCTCTGGCACGGCGAGCTGCCGACCGAGGTCGAGCTCGCGCACCTCCGCGCCACCGAGCGGTCCTACCGCGCGCTGCCGCCGGACGTGCGCGCCGCCATCGACCTGGTCCCCGTCGACGCCCACCCGATGGACGAGGTGCGCACCGCCGTGAGCCTGATCGGCGCGCGCGACATGGCGGGCATCGGCTCGGTGCTCGACGCCAGCGGCAGCGCTGAGGACAACCTCGCGCGCAGCATCCGTCTGTTCGCCGTCCTCCCGGCGATCGTCGCGTACGGCCAGCGCCGTCGCCGCGGTCAGCAGCCGATCGCCCCGCGCAACGACCTCGACTACGCGGCCAACTTCCTGTGGATGACGTTCGGCGAGGAGGCCGACGAGGTCGTCGTCGACGCGTTCAACCGGTCGATGATCCTGTACGCGGAGCACTCCTTCAACGCCTCGACGTTCACCGCCCGCGTGGTCACGTCGACCCTCAGCGACCTGTACTCGGCTGTCGTCGGTGCGATCGGCGCGCTCAAGGGCCCGCTGCACGGCGGCGCCAACGAAGCCGTCCTGCACATCTTCGACGAGATCGGCTCGGCGGAGAACGTGGGGCCGTGGCTCGACGAGGCACTCGCCGAGAAGCGCAAGATCATGGGCTTCGGGCACCGTGTCTACAAGAAGGGCGACTCGCGCGTCCCGACGATGAAGAAGGCGCTCGACACGCTCGTCGAGCACTACGACCGGGCCGATGTCGCCGCGCTCTACGACACCCTCGAGTCGGAGTTCGTCAGCCGCAAGGGCATCTACCCGAACCTCGACTACCCGTCGGGTCCCGCCTACAACCTCATGGGCTTCGACACGCTCACGTTCACGCCGCTCTTCGTGGCGGCGCGGGTCACCGGCTGGACGGCGCACATCATGGAGCAGGCCGCGTCCAACGCGCTCATCCGCCCGCTGTCGGCCTACAACGGCCCCGACGAGCGCCACATCGCGGGATACGTACCCGACGAGGCCGAGCTTGCCGCCGCCGAGCGCCGAGAGGAAGCCGCGGGGTGAGCCTCTGGTTCGGGGACGTCGCCGGCATCGACCTGACGGCGATGGCCTCGGGCACGCTCATCGAGAACCTCGGCATCGAGATCGTCGAGGTCCGCGACGACGCGCTGGTGGGACGGATGCCGGTGGACCGGCGCTCCGTCCAGCCGGCGGGCGTCCTGCACGGCGGCGCGTCGGTCGCGCTGGCCGAGACACTCGCGTCGTGGGCGGGATACCTGGCGGTGGACCGCGAGCGCTTCCACGTCGTCGGTCAGGAGATCAACGCCAACCACATCCGCCCGGTGTTCGCCGGGTGGGTGACCGCGACGGCGACGCCCGCGGCGATCGGCCGCCGGTCGCAGGTGTGGGAGGTGCGCATCGTCGACGACGCCGGGCGGCTGGCCTGCATCTCGCGCTGCACGCTCGCCGTGATCGAGCAGCGCAGCACGTACGGGAAGCCGGAGGAGCGGGGCTGAGGGTGGCTGCGCGGCCGAGGCTGCACTAGCGTGTCGCGCGTGAAGCGCATGTGGCTGTTTGTGGTCCTGGGTGCTGTCCTCGTGCTCGTCGGGGCGGTGTGGGCGCTGCAGGGCTTCGGCATGCTCGGCGGTTCGGCGATGACCGGTTCGACGCTGTGGGCGGTCATCGGTCCGATCGTCGCACTGGTGGGTTTGGCGCTCATCGTGATCGGCATCGCGCGGCGATCGCGCAGCAGCTGAACTCCCCGGGATCGGCGGCGCGCCCGCCCAGACTCGTGAAGCGTCGGATCGGCGACAAGACCCTGTCTGCCGGACGCTGTCTCGCCGCGAATGACGTGTTTCGTCGTGCAACGGGTGGTCCCTAACCGCAGTGCAAGCGGTTGCGCGGAGACACCTTCCACCACAGCCTGCGGCGGCGCGGCATCCGGAAATGAGTCGTTTCTCATAATGTAAGCGCTTGCAGTTTCGGGGGTGTCCTTGCTAGCGTCGCGTGCACACTGCACCACTCGGCACGTTGTCGTGCCCTGCCTCCCCCAGGAGTTCCTCCGTGTCGAAGCCGACATCCGCACGTGTCCGTCGTACTGCCGCGATCCTCACCGCCGCGGCCCTGATCCTCACCGGGGGCCTGGTCGCCGCCGCCCCCGCCGCCGCCGCAGAGCGCTCCTTCGCGCTCGTCGGCAGTCTGCAGAGCGAACTGGGGTGCCCGGGCGACTGGCAGCCCGAGTGCGCCGCCACCGAGCTCGCGCTCACCGACACCGCGGGCGTCTATGCGGCCGAGTTCGAGGTGCCCGCCGGCTCGTACCAGTACAAGGTCGCCGTGAACGACGGCTGGGACGAGTCGTACGGCCTCAACGGCGGGAGCGACGACATCCCGCTCACGGTCGCGGGCCCCTCGACGCTGCGTTTCAGCTACGACGACACGACCCACCGCATCGGCATCGAGGTGCGCTCGCTCGCTGCCGGGTACACCGAGGCGGATGACGCGCTCGTCGCGGCTCCGGTGCGCCAGCCGGGCAGCGCCGAGCAGTTCTACTTCGTCATGACCGACCGCTTCGCCAACGGCGACACGTCCAACGACACCGGCGGTATCGACGGAGACCGCCTCGCACACGGCTTCGACCCCACCGACAAGGGCTTCTACCAGGGCGGCGACCTCGCCGGCCTCCACTCGAAGCTCGACTACATCGAGGGCCTCGGCACGACGGCGATCTGGCTCACCCCGAGCTTCAAGAACCGGCCCGTGCAGGGCGCCGGAGCCGACGCGAGCGCGGGCTACCACGGCTACTGGATCACCGACTTCACGCAGATCGACCCGCATCTCGGCACCAACGCCGAGCTCGAGGCGCTGATCGACGACGCGCACGACCGCGGCATCAAGGTGTACTTCGACATCATCACGAACCACACCGCCGACGTCATCTCGTACCAGGAAGGGTCGCAGACCTACATCACCCAGGAGGCCGACCCCTACCGTGACGCCGAGGGCACCGCGTTCGACCCGGGGACCTACGCCGGCACCGACGACTTCCCCGCGCTCGACCCGGCGACGAGCTTCCCGTATACGCCGGTGATCGCCGACGCCGACAAGGACGTCAAGGTCCCCGCGTGGCTCAACGACCCGACGCTGTACCACAACCGCGGTGACTCGACCTGGGCCGGAGAGTCGGTCACGTTCGGCGACTTCGTCGGGCTCGACGACCTCATGACCGAGCACCCGACCGTCGTCGACGGGTTCGTCGACGTGTACCAGGACTGGGTCGACCTCGGCATCGACGGGTTCCGCATCGACACCGCCAAGCACGTCAACTTCGAGTTCTGGGAGGAGTGGGCGACCGAGGTGCTCGACTACGCCCACGCGGCAGGCAAGCCCGACTTCTTCATGTTCGGCGAGGTCTACGACGCCGACCCGGCCAAGCTCTCGCCCTACGTGCGCAAGACCGACATGAACTCGGTGCTCGACTTCACTTTCCAGAGTGCGGCGACCGCCTACGCCAAGGGCACCGGCGCCGGCGCGAAGCCCACCGGCCTGCGCGCCCTGTTCGCGGGCGACGACATGTACACGACGCCGGACTCGTCAGCAACGGCGCTGCCGACCTTCCTCGGCAACCACGACATGGGCCGCATCGGCCACTTCGTCGCCGGAGCCGACGCGCTGCAGCGCGACGAGCTCGCCCACGAGCTGATGTATCTCACCCGCGGCCAGCCCGTCGTGTACTACGGCGACGAGCAGGGCTTCGCCGGCACGGGCGGCGACAAGGATGCCCGCCAGTCGCTCTTCGCGACGCAGACCGCCGACTACGCGAACCAGCCGCTCGTCACCGGCGAGCAGCTCGGCAGCACCGATCGCTACGACACCGACGCGCCGCTCTACACGCACATCGCTGCGCTCGCGGACCTCCGCGCGGGCCACCCGGCCCTCGAATCGGGCGCGCAGATCGAGCGCTTCGTCGACGACGCGGCGACCGGCGTCTACGCCTTCAGCCGCGTCGACCGCGACGAGAAGATCGAGTACCTCGTCGCGACCAACAACGCGACGGCTGACAAGACCGTCTCGATTCCGACTCTGACGACGGATGCGGCCTTCACCCCGCTCTACGGCGGCGGCAGCGGCTTCACCACCGACTCCGCCGGCGTCGCGTCGGTCACCGTCCCGGCGATGTCCGCCGTCGTCTACACAGCGGGCAAGACGGTCACGGCTCCGGAGCAGGCCGGCGACATCGCGGTCACCGTCCCCGCGGCCGGCGCCGGGCTCAGCGGCGTCACCCCGATCGCGGCCGACATCGCCGACGGCGTGTGGGCCGAGACGAGCTTCGCGTGGCGCGTGGTCGGCGACGACGAGTGGCACGCGCTCGGCACGGCCGAAGACACTTCGCCGCGCGTGTTCCACGACACGGCGGGCCTCGCGGCGGGCACGCTCGTCGAGTACCGGTCGGTGTCGACGGATGCCGCGGGCAACCGTTCGGCCGCATCGACGTTCGCCTCCGTGGGCAACCGAGTGACGCTTGCCGCACCTGAAGAGCCCGAAGAGCCCGAGGCCCCGGAAGAGCCCGAGCCGCAGGAGCCGACCGACTACGGCTTCGTCAGCGTGCCCGGCAGCTTCAACAGCGAAGCGGGATGCCCCGGCGACTGGCAGCCCGACTGCGACGCCGTGCAGATGGAGGAGCAGGCGGGCGGAATCTGGCGCCTCAGCATCGCGAACCTCGCGGCCGGCGATTACGCCTACAAGATCGCCGTCGAGAAGTCGTGGAACGAGAACTACGGTGCGGGCGGTGCGCAGGGCGGCTCCGACATCGTGCTGAACCACGCCGGCGGCGCGATCACCTTCTACTTCGACTCGCGCACGAAGAACATCTGGTCGACGGCCGACGGCCCCGTCATCACGCTGCCGGGCTCGCTGCAGAGCGAGCTCGGCTGCCCCGGCGACTGGCAGCCGGAGTGCCTCGCGACCATGATGTTCGACCGGAACAAGGACGGTGTCTTCCAGTACACGACCGACGACCCGCCCACCGGCTCGTACGAGGTCAAGGTCGCGCACAACCTGAGCTGGGACGAGAACTACGGGGCAGGCGGGGCACCCGGTGGCGCGAACATCACGTTCAGCGCGACCGCGGGCAAGGTCGTGACGTTCCGGTACAACCTCGAGTCCCACGTGCTGACGGTCAAGGCCACCGACCCCCCGCTCGTCGGCACCGGTGAGCTCCGCGCGCACTGGATCGACGCCGAGACCATCGCGTGGCCGGCCGACCTGGGCTCGACCGCCGCTGGCGCGACCTGGCAGCTGCACGCGTCGGACGCGGCATCCCTGGTTCTCACCGACGGCGAGATCACCGGCGGCGACGCGATCGACCTCACGCGTGTCGACGGCGGGCTCACCGCCGAGCAGAAGAAGCGGTTCCCCGCACTCGCAGGCTTCGTCGCGCTGCATGTCGAGGGAGCGGATGCCGCGGCCCCGCTGAAGGGCCAGCTCATGGTGTCGCAGCGCGACGCCGCCGGTGCGCTCAAGGCCTACACCGGAGTGCAGATCCCGGGCGTGCTCGACGACCTGTACGCCGACGCGGTGGCTGACACGGCCCTCGGCGTCTCGTTCAAGGCCGGCAAGCCGACGTTCCGGCTCTGGGCGCCGACCGCACAGCAGGC
Source organism: Microbacterium gallinarum (assembly GCF_014837165.1). Lineage (GTDB taxonomy): Bacteria > Actinomycetota > Actinomycetes > Actinomycetales > Microbacteriaceae > Microbacterium > Microbacterium gallinarum. The sequence goes on along the minus strand of NZ_JACSPM010000001.1, from coordinate 898,356 downwards.
GACGCTGTTGACGTGGGATGCCGGCACCACCGACGGCGACCCCGTCCGTCACGAGGCGACGTGGGACGCGGCATCCGGTGTCTGGACGGTCTCGGGGGCGAAGTCGCTCAAGGGCGACGAGTTCCTGTGGGAGCTCGAGGTGTTCGCCCCTGCGGAGGGTGAGGTCGTGACGAACGTCGTGACCGACCCGTACTCGGTCGGGCTGACGCTCAACTCGGAGCGCTCGGTCGCGATCGACCTGAACGACAAGTCGTGGAAGCCCAAGCAGTGGGAGAAGACGAAGGCCCCGGTGATCGACCGCCCGGTCGATCGCGCGATCTACGAGCTGCACATCCGCGACTTCTCGATCACCGACGAGACCGTGCCGGCCGCGGAGCGGGGCACCTACCGCGCCTTCACGCGCGACAGTGCGGGCACGAAGCAGCTGCGTCAGCTCGCCGACGCGGGGATCAACACCGTGCACCTGCTGCCGTCGTTCGACATCGCGTCGATCGAGGAGGACCGCGCGGCACAGGCGGTTCCCGACTGCGACCTGGCCTCGATGGGCCCGGGAAGCGAGGAGCAGCAGGCCTGCATCGCCGAGGTGATCGACGCCGACGGCTTCAACTGGGGCTACGACCCGTACCACTACTCCGCGCCCGAGGGCTCGTACGCCGTCGACCCCGAGGGCGGGGCGCGCGTGCACGAGTTCCGTGAGATGGTCGGCGCGCTGCACGGCATGGACCTGCAGGTCGTGCTCGACGAGGTGTACAACCACACCGCCCAGTCCGGCCAGGACGCCAAGTCGGTGCTCGACAAGGTCGTGCCGGGGTACTACCACCGCCTCAACCTCGCCGGCAACGTCGAGACCTCGACGTGCTGCCAGAACGTCGCCACCGAGCACGAGGTCGCGCAGAAGCTCATGGTCGACTCGGTCGTGACGTGGGCGCGGGACTACAAGGTCGACGGCTTCCGCTTCGACCTGATGGGGCACCACTCGAAGGAGAACATGCTCGCGATCCGTGCGGCGCTCGATGAGCTCACGCTCAAGAAGGACGGTGTGGACGGCAAGGCGATCTACCTCTACGGCGAGGGCTGGAACTTCGGTGAGGTCGCGAACAACGCCCTCTTCGAACAGGCCACGCAGGGGCAGCTCGGCGGGACCGGCATCGGCACGTTCAGCGACCGGCTGCGCGACGCCGTGCACGGCGGCAGCCCGGTCGACGGCGCCTCGATCTTCTACCAGGGCTTCGGCACCGGACTGTTCACCGACCCGAACGGACGGCCCGACGTGCCCGGCGACCCCGCCGGGGATCTGGCGCACAAGACCGACCTGGTGAAGCTCGGCCTCGCGGGCAACCTCCGCGACTTCGAGATGACGACCTCGGACGGCACCGTGAAGGCGGGCGACGAGCTGGACTACAACGGCTCGGCGGCGGGCTACGCCGACCAGCCCGACGAGGTCATCACGTACGTCGACGCGCACGACAACGAGACGCTGTACGACCACCAGGTCTTCAAGCTGCCGGTCGACACGTCGATGGCCGATCGTGTGCGCATGAACACGCTGTCGCTCGCGACGACGACGTTCTCGCAGACCCCGTCGTTCTGGCACGCGGGCACCGAGCTGCTGCGCTCGAAGTCGCTCGACCGCAACAGCTACAACTCGGGCGACTGGTTCAACCGCATCGACTGGACCGGCCAGGAGTCGACCTACGGGTCGGGCCTGCCGCGCAAGGCCGACAACGAGGCCAAGTGGTCGTTCATGAAGCCGCTGCTCGAGAACCCGGCGCTCAAGCCCGGTGCCTCCGACATCGCCGCGGCCGAGGCATCCGCTCTCGATCTGCTCCGCATCCGCGAGGAAGTCGGCCTGCTGCGGCTCGGCTCGGCCGATCTGATCAACGAGAAGGTGTCGTTCCCGAACAGCGGACCGGATGCCACGCCCGGCGTCGTCGTGATGCTCATCGACGACCTCCTGGGTGAGAACGTCGACCGCGATCTCGAGGGTGCCCTGGTGGTGTTCAACGCGTCGCCCGAAGCGACGACGCAGGCGCTGCCCGACCTCGCCGGTCGCGGGTTCGCCCTCACCGCCGCGCAGGCGAACGGCTCCGATGCCGTGGTGAAGACGACGACGTGGGATGCCGCGACCGGCGCGCTCACCGTGCCGGCCCGCTCGGTGGCGGTGCTCGTCGACAAGGAGGACGTGCGCACCGCGGTGCTTGCGGCCCCCGACAAGCTCGTCGCGAAGCACGGCGCCACGGTGAAGGTGGTCGGCAAGGTCGTGGCGGCCGACGGCACGGCGCCCGTCGGGACGGTGACGGTGACCGACGGCGGCGTCGTGATCGCCACGGTCGAGCTCGCGGCGGCCGACAAGGGCAAGGTGCGCATCACGCTGCCCACGCTGAGTCGAGGGCTGCACCTGCTGCGCACGTCGTTCGACGGTGCGACGGGGTACAAGGACTCGCGGGCGATCGTGCCGGCGCCGGTGCTCATCCACTGAGTTCGTTCGACGAGCGGCGGGTGGCGACTGCGCCACCCGCCGCTCGGCGTCCGACGGGCCGGCTGCTGGCGCGGGCACGAGGTCATCCTGACGGCTGACCGGGATGAGACTTCCGGACGACGCGCCCAGCGGGGCTCGTCCGTAGCGTCGATGTGGTGACGGCAACCTCTCCGATCCAGACCACGCGCAGCGGGCTCTCCACCGCCGGCGCCCTGCTGCTGACGGTGGCGGGGAACATCCTCGTCGTCGTGATCGTGGGGATCGCGCTCGCGGCCGTCGCTGCAGCCGGTGCCGTCGTGTTCGGCCTTCCCGTCCTCGAGGGACTCTGAGCCGGACGCGCAGAAGGTCCGGTGCGAATTGTCGATGCGTGCCGCATCCGTCCGACGCCCCGTACGAGGGTGGTGTTCGGCCGCCCCGCCACGGAAGGATCAGACCATGAAGTTCATGATGTTCGTCGTCAGCGACGCCCAGCCCGACCAGCCCTCCGACGACTCGGACATCGACCTGTGGGTCGACCCGCTCGACGCGAGCGGCAAGCGCGTCATCGGCGAAGTCCTCGCGCCCGTGTCGGATGCCACGGTCGTGCGGGTGCGCGGCGGCAAGGTCCTCACCACGCGGGGGCCGTTCGCCGAGACGAGCGAAGTCATCCTGGGCTTCGACATCCTCGACGTCGACGGCCTCGAGGAGGCGATCGAGATCGCGTCGCGGCATCCGATGGCCCGCAACGGCCAGATCGAGCTGCGCGCCTTCGCGCCGTGGGACGAGTAGTCCGACGCTGAGGACGACCCCGGGCAGCGCGTCCCGGGGTCGGCCGGGAACGGCGGTCCGGAATACTCGTCGCTGTGACTGCTCCGATCGCGATGCCCGCCATCCCCTTCCCGCTCCACGCCTCCGATGACCGGCTCTGGACCATCGGCGCCGACGACGTGACGGTGACGGCCGCCCCGCACAGCGACCTCTTCGCCGATCCCAGCGGCGGGGGCCAGACCGCCGCCGAGTCGCAGATGAACGCGGCCACCCTCCTCGGTGAGCCGCCCGCAGGGGACTTCACCTTCTCGGCGCGCGTGCGGGTGGGGTTCGCGTCGACCTTCGACGCCGGCGTGCTGCTCGTCTGGATCGACGAGCACTACTGGGCCAAGCTGTGCTTCGAGCTCTCGCCGGATCGCGAGCCGATGGTCGTGTCGGTCGTCACCCGCGGGGTCTCCGACGACGCGAACGCCTTCGTCGTGACCGGCGAGGACGTGCACCTGCGGGTGTCGCGCATCGGTCGGGTGTTCGCGTTCCACGCGTCGTCGGGCGACGGCCGCTGGGTGTTCGTGCGGGCATTCTCGCTCCCCGGGGCGGAGTCCGCCCGCGTCGGATTCGAAGCGCAGAGCCCGATGGGCGACGGCTGCGAGGTCGCCTTCAGCGACGTCGACTTCTCGCAGCGCACCCTCGGGAATCTGCGCGACGGAAGCTGACCTCGCGGTCGACAAAGACGGGGTCCCTCGCAGATACATGGAAGTCCATGTAAAATCGGCAACGTGCCAACGATGGCACGGTGACTTTCATCAGGATGCCCCACGAAGGCGTTCCGGTGAGGCCGAAGGAGCAACGATGTCCATGACGATCACCACCCCGAGCGAAGCGCTCTCCGCGGACGAGCGCGCCGCGATCATCGAAGCGGTCCGCGAGTTCGCCGAGTCCGAGCTCGCGCCGCATGCGCTCGAGTGGGACGAGAACAAGCACTTCCCGCGCGACACGCTGGAGCGCGCGGGCGAGCTCGGCCTCGGTGGCATCTACGTGCGCGAGGACGTCGGGGGCTCGGGCTTGACCCGATCCGACGCCGTGGCCATCTTCGAGGAGATCGCCGTCGGCGACCCGTCGATCGCCGCGTACATCTCGATCCACAACATGGTCGCGTGGATGATCGACACGTATGGCACCGATGCGCAGCGCCAGGAGTGGCTGCCCACGCTCACGTCGATGCAGGGCTTCGGCAGCTACTGCCTCACCGAGCCGGGCGCCGGCTCCGACGCGGCCGCGATCACCACGAGCGCGATCCGCGACGGCGAGGAGTTCGTGCTGACCGGCGTCAAGCAGTTCATCTCGGGTGCGGGCGAGGCATCCGTCTACATCGTCATGGCGCGCACCGGTGAGCCCGGCGCTCGCGGGATCACGGCGTTCCTCGTGCCGGCCGACACCGAGGGGCTCTCCTTCGGCGCGAACGAGAAGAAGATGGGCTGGAACGCCCAGCCGACCCGCCAGGTGATCCTCGACGAGGTGCGCGTGCCCGCGGCGAACATGCTCGGGACCGACGGCCAGGGCTTCAAGATCGCGATGTCGGCGCTCGACGGCGGCCGCATCAACATCGCGGCGTGCTCCCTCGGCGGTGCCCGATGGGCCCTCGACCGCGCGACGCGGTATGTGCAGGAGCGCTTCACCTTCGGCGAAGCGCTCGCCGCGAAGCAGTCGGTCGTCTTCACGCTCGCCGACATGGCGACCGAGCTGCGCGCTGCGCGAGCGTTGGTGAGGGATGCCGCGGCCGCCCTCGACGGCGACGGCTCGGGCACGAAGGCCCCCGACGCGTCGATGCAGTGCGCGATGGCCAAGCGCTACGCGACCGACGCCGGCTTCCGCATCGCGAACGAGGCGCTGCAGCTGCACGGCGGCTACGGCTACCTGCACGACTACGGCATCGAGAAGGTGGTGCGCGACCTGCGGGTGCACCAGATCCTCGAGGGCACGAACGAGATCATGCGCGTCATCATCGGCCGCGAACTGCTGGGAGCCTGACATGCGCATCGCCTTCCTCGGACTCGGCCACATGGGCCTCCCCATGGCCCGCAACCTCGCCACCGCAGGTCACGAGATCGTCGGCTTCGATGTCTTCCAGGGCGCGATGGATGCTGCGGCCCAGGGCGGCCTCGCGGTCGCCGAGTCGGGGCCGGCCGCCGTCACGACGGCGCGCGCCGACATCGTGATCACGATGTTCCAGTCGGGTGCGCAGGTGCTCGACGCCTACCGCGGCGCCGATGGTGCGCAAGGTCTGCTCGCCGTCGCAGCCCCCGGGACGCTGTTCATCGACTCCTCGACGATCTCCGTCGACGACGCCCGGGCGGCGCACGCGCTCGCCGAGGCCGCAGGACACCGGTCGCTCGACGCCCCCGTCTCGGGCGGCGTCGTCGGCGCTGAGAACGCGACGCTCGCCTTCATGGTCGGCGGAAGCGACGACGACTTCGAGACCGCGCGCCCGGTGCTCGAGGCGATGGGCCGACGCATCGTGCACTGCGGCGGCGCCGGCCTCGGCCAGGCCGCCAAGGTCTGCAACAACATGATCCTCGCGGTCTCGCAGATCGCGGTCGCCGAGGCGTTCGTGCTGGGGGAGCGGCTCGGCCTCTCGCATCAAGCGCTGTTCGACGTCGCCTCCAACGCGTCGGGCCAGTGCTGGGCGCTCACCACGAACTGCCCGGTGCCCGGTCCGGTTCCGTCGAGCCCGGCGAACCGCGACTACCAGCCCGGCTTCGCGGGCGCCCTCATGAATAAAGACCTCGGCCTCGCGGAGCACGCGATCATGTCGACGGGGGTCGACGCGCAGATGGGCATGCTCGCGCGCCGCATCTACCAGGAGTACGCCGACGGCTCCGGCGCGGGCCAGGACTTCTCGGGCATCATCAACACGATCCGCGAGTTCTCTGACTGATCCCGCCGCTCACCCCTGGGTTCCCTGGGCCCCGAGTTCCCCAGGTTCCCCTGTCGCACAATGCCGCCCCGGGCGGCCCTTTGCGACAGGTGAGCAGCACCACCCCGGGCTCGCCTGTCACGAAGTGCGGCCGCGGGCGACACAATGTGACAGGCGAGCAGCGAGCAGCGACCACCGAGTGTCCAGCAACGAGTGACGAGCGACCGAGGAGAGACATGGCCGAGTACGAGACGATCCTGGTGGAGACGCGCGGACGCGTCGGGTGGATCACCCTGAACCGTCCTGAGGCGCTCAACGCGCTCAATACGCAGACGATGCGGGATGTCGTGGCAGCGGCATCCGCTTTCGATCTCGACCCGGAGATCGGCGCGATCGTGCTCACCGGATCGGAGCGTGCCTTCGCCGCCGGCGCCGACATCAAGGAGATGGAGTCCAAGAACGGGCTCGAGATGCTGATGGGCGACCACTTCGGCGGCTGGGCGCAGTTCGCGGCCGTGCGGACGCCGGTCATCGCGGCTGTGTCGGGCTACGCCCTCGGAGGCGGCTGCGAGCTGGCGATGATGTGCGACGTCATCCTCGCCGCCGACAACGCGAAGTTCGGTCAGCCCGAGATCAACCTCGGGGTCATCCCTGGGATGGGCGGATCGCAGCGGCTCATCCGCGCGGTCGGCTATTACAAGGCCGCAGAGCTGATCCTGACCGGTCGGATGATGGATGCCGCGGAGGCCGAGCGCTCGGGACTCGTCTCGCGCGTCGTCCCGGCGGCGGACCTGCTCGACGAGGCCGGGAAGACGGCCGAGGCGATCGCGTCGAAGTCGCTGCCCGCGCTGTACGCGGCGAAGGCGACTCTCGACGCGGCCATGGAGGTACCGCTCGCGGAGGGACTGAGGCTCGAGCGGCACGTCTTCGCGAGCCTGTTCGATACTGCGGATCAGAAGGAGGGGATGGCGGCGTTCCGCGAGAAGCGCTCGCCGGACTTCCAGGGGCGCTGAGCCCGGTCAGAGGGGGTCGGGCTGCGGGCGCGGGTCGGTGAAGTCGCCGGAGTCCTTGCGGAAGCGCGCGATGATCCGCACCAGCTCAGCGGTGTCGTCGTCGGTGAGGCCGACGTCCTCGAACACGTTCTCGTTGAGCGCGACCGTCGCATCCTCGACGAGGTCGAGACCGGCGGGCGTGATGACGAGCATCGCCGCGCGTCCGTCGATCGGGTGGGGCTCACGCGTCACCAGCCCGTCGCGGGCGAGCCGGTCGACGGTGTTCGTGACGCTGGTCGGGTGTACTTGGAGCCGCGCGATGGCGCTGGCCATCGGCATCCGCCCCGATCTCGTGAAGGCGAGGAGGCGCAGCATCTCATAGCGGGCGAACGAGAGCCCGAAGGGCTTGAGCGTCGCGTCGATGCGGGCGAACATGAGCTGCTGCGCGCGGATGACCGAGGTGACCGCGGTCATGCCGGCCGCGGCGGGCTCCCAGCCGTGCGCGATCCACTGCCTCTTGGCCTCGGCGATCGGATCGACCGGAAGACGCTTGGGTGCTGCCATGACGACCTCCTCGCTCTTACCGTAGCGTGCGAGAACTCGCGCGCTCCGCTCACTCAGTGCGACGACGGCTTGCTTCCGGCGCCCTCGCGTCGCCAAGGTGGTTGCGCACTCTTCGGTTCGCGGAATCCGCTCTCTGTGTATACATTGACGGGGCTCCGCGCGACTCGTTACCTGCCTGCAACGCTCGATTGGGTACATTCTTCGCCGCGTCTTAGACTCGTGCCCAGCGTGAGGAGATCTATATGAGGATCGTCGTCCTGGTCAAGGAAGTCCCGGATACCTACGGGGACCGCAAGCTGTCTTTGGAGACCGGCTTGGCGGATCGAGGGGCATCGGAGGCGGTGCTGGACGAGATCGGCGAGCGGTCGATCGAGGTCGCCCTCTCCTACGCCGACAAGAACCCCGGCACCGAGGTCGTGGTGCTTTCGATGACGCCCCAGTCGGCGCAGGCGACGGTGCGCAAGGGCCTGGCGATGGGCGCCGCCTCGGCCGTGCAGGTCGTGGACGAGGCGCTGCTCGGCGCCGACCTGGGCCTGACGGCGGAGGTGCTGGCGGCTGCGGTGCAGCGCACCGGCTTCGATCTGGTCATCGCCGGCAACCAGTCCACGGACGGCTCGGGTGGCGTGATCCCCGCCATGGTGGCCGAGATCCTCGACGTGCCCGCCGCGACGTACCTGACGTCGGTCGAGATCGGCGAGGGCACCGTGTCGGGCACCCGCGCCGTCGAAGGCGCGACGATGAACGTCTCGACGACGCTGCCGGCGCTCATCTCGATCACCGAGGCACTGCCCGACGCGCGCTTCCCCAACTTCAAAGGCATCATGGCGGCGAAGAAGAAGCCGTTCGAGACGCTCTCGCTCGATGACCTCGGCATCGACCCGCACGACCCGAACGCCTCGCGGTCGATCGTGATCGGGCTGTCCGAGAAGCCGCCGCGCGAGGCCGGCACGAAGATCGTCGACGAGGGCGATGCCGGCGAGAAGCTCGCGGAGTTCCTGATCCAGAACCGGCTCGCGTAAGGGTGCGTGTGAGATGACGTTTGCTGAAGATTCGATTCTGGTCCTGCTCGACGTGATGCCTTCGGGCGAGCTGGCGAAGTCCGCCGCCGAGGTGCTGGGAGCGGCCGCGCAGGTCGGCACGCCGGTCGCCGTCGTGGTCGGCGACGAGAAGCTGGCGACGGATGCCGCGGCCCTCGGTGCCGGCACGGTGCTGGTCGCGCCCGCCGGCGACGGCCTGGTCGTGCCGATCGTGGACGCGCTGGACGCCGCCGCGACGCTCGTGCGCCCTGACGCGATCCTCGTGTCGCACTCGGTCACAGGACGCGAGGCCGCAGGCCGGTACGCGGCGCGCACGCGGTCGGCGATCGCGGTCGACGCCGTAGGCGTCTCACGAGACGACGAGGGCGTGGTCGCGCACCACTCGGTGTACGGCGGCGCCTACAACGTGCAGGCCGCGGTCACGTGGGGCGCGCCGGTGATCACGATCCGGCAGGGTTCTGTCGATGCCCGTGCCGAGGCCGTCGCATCGCCGCAGGTCGAGATGCTGCAGGTGACGCCGTCGGGCCGGAAGTCGGCGACGGTCGAGTCGGTGGATGCGGCAGTCGTGTCGTCGTCGCGTCCGGAGCTGCGCGGCGCGGCCAAGGTCGTGTCGGGTGGTCGCGGTCTCGGCTCGAAGGACCAGTTCGCTCTCGTGGAGCAGCTCGCCGATGCCCTCGGCGCCGCCGTCGGCGCCTCGCGCGCCGCCGTGGACGCGGGCTACGTTCCGCAGGCCGCGCAGGTCGGGCAGACCGGTGTCTCGGTGGCCCCGCAGCTGTACGTCGCGCTCGGCATCTCGGGCGCCATCCAGCACAAGGCCGGTATGCAGACCGCCAAGACGATCGTCGCGATCAACAAGGATGCCGACGCCCCCATCTTCGAGGTCGCCGACTTCGGCGTGGTCGGCGATCTGTTCCAGGTCGTGCCGCAGCTCATCTCGGCGCTCGAGGCGAAGAAGGCGTAGCGGCGTCATGGCGACCTACGGCACGACCCTGCGCCGCGGCCTGCCGCGCGTGGCCGGCGGCGAGCCCTGGCCGCCGAACGGCGAGGCGCCCGACGGCGTCGGCGCGCCCGCCGCGGCCGGAGCTCCGGCGGCCCCTGAACCTGTGGCTGCCGCCCCCGCAGCTGCCGCACCTGCCGCGGCCGTCGCGGATGCGACGCCTGCGGCTGCCGCTGACACTGTGTCCGCCGCCGCATCCGAGTCCGCCGCGGCCGCTGCGCCGGCTGTCGGGGATCCGAACGCCGCACCCGTAGTCACGGCTGCGCCGGCTGCGGCTTCGGGAGGGCGCGCGATCCGCCGCGGCCTGCCGCGCGTGCCGGGCGGTGAGCCGTGGCCGCCTGCCGGCGCCGCGCCCGCTGCCTTGCCCCCGCCGTCCGCTGCTGCGCCGGCTGCGCAAGCCGCTGAGGCTCCCGCGGCAGGTGCCGAGGCATCCGCTCCCGCCGCTGCCGTGGTCGAGGCCGTCGCGGCGGCAGTCGCGCCGGCTGCCGCAGCCCCCGTTGCCTCGGCTCCTGGTGGCGACGGCGGTCGCCCCGTGCGCCGCGGCCTGCCGCGAGTGCCCGGCGGTGAGCCGTGGCCCCCGGCCGGATTCGCCCCCGCCGCGCCCGCGCCCGCTGCGGAGGCGCCCCCGGCTGCGGAGGCGCCGCAGGCTGCGGCATCCGTCTCCGCCCCCGCCGCCCCGGCGGCTGCAGCCGTCGCCGTCGCTCCCGAGCCCGCACGCACGCCGTCGGGCGTCCCGCTGGACCGGCCCCTGCCCTTCACGCGCACGGTGTGGCCCGGAGCGTACGCGAAGACCCGTCAGACCCCGCGGCCGGAGCCCGAGCGCATCGGACCGTTCACCAAGGCCCAGTGGGCCGGTGCGGTGATCGTGGGCGGCGGTGGACTGCTGTTCGCCGCAGGCATGGCCGTACTCGCGGTGCGCTGGCTGCTCAGCACGCAGTGGGGAGCCGACTTCCTGGCGGCCTACCCGGGCGAATACCACCTGCCCGAGGGGGCTCCGGTCGGGTTCCCGGCGTGGCTCGGATGGCAGCACTTCTTCAATGTGTTCCTGATGATCCTGATCATCCGCTCGGGTCTGAGGATTCGCGGCGAGAAGCGGCCCACCGCATTCTGGACGCCGAAGTGGAACAGCAAGCGCAAGATCAGCCTGACGATCTGGTTCCACCAGTCGCTCGACATCCTGTGGCTGGTCAACGGCGTCCTCTTCGTGGTGCTGCTCTTCGTTTCGGGACAGTGGATGCGCGTCATCCCCACCTCATGGGAGGTGTTCCCCAACGCGATCTCGGCGGCGTTGCAGTACGTGTCGCTGGACTGGCCCACCGAGAACGGCTGGGTGAACTACAACAGCCTGCAGCAGATCGCCTACTTCACGACGATCTTCGTCGCCGCGCCGTTGGCAGCGATCACGGGAGCGCGCATGTCGGGCATCTGGCCGAAGAACGCGGCGGGGCTGAACAAGGCATACCCGGTCGAGTGGGCGCGCGCCGTGCACTTCCCGGTGATGCTCTACTTCGTGCTGTTCATCTTCGTGCACGTCGTGCTGGTGTTCGCGACGGGAGCGCTGCGCAACCTGAACCACATGTATGCGGCGCAGGGCTCGGTCGATCCGAACGCCTATGCCGACAACTGGGCCGGATTCTGGATCTTCTCCGTCTCGCTCGTCGTGATCGCCGCAGCCTGGGTCGCCGCCCGGCCGCTCGTGCTCGCGCCGATCGCCCGCTTGTTCGGCACCGTCTCGAGTCGCTGACATGACGCCGTCCGCCGATCACTGGACGCGGCTCGTCAGACGGCTGCTCGCGCCCAATCCGGGCCCGATGACGCTGGGCGGCACCAACTCGTTCGTCATCGCGGCGCCCGGGCACGACGGCGTCGTGGTCGTCGACCCGGGTCCGGAGGATGCCGCCCACCTGGAGCGCCTGGCGGGATTCGGGACGGTCGAGCTCATCCTCCTCACGCACCACCACGCCGACCACGTCGAAGGCGTCGACTCGCTCGTCGCTCTCACCGGCGCACCGGTGCGGGCGTGGCGGGCCGCACTGTGCCGGAATGCAGAGCCTCTCGCGGCGGACGAGGAGATCGAGGCCGCCGGCACGCGCATCCGCGTCGTAGCCACGCCCGGTCATACGACGGACTCGGTGAGCTTCCACCTCCCCGACGATGCCGCGATCGACAGTCCCGCGGCAGGGGGGACGATGCTCACGGGCGACACGATCCTCGGCAGCGGGACCACCGTCATCGCACACCCCGACGGCGCCGTCGGTGCGTATCTCGCGTCGCTGGACGCCCTGGAGGCGTTTGGCGCCATCCCGGTGCTGCCGGCCCACGGGCCGATGCTTCCCGACCTCCGTGCGGTCTGCCGCGCGTACCGGTCGCATCGGGAGCAGCGCCTCGACCAGGTGCGCGGCGTCCTCGCGGCGCTCGGAGTCGAAGCATCCGACGATCCCGCCCTCGTCGAGGCCGTCGTCGATCGCGTCTACGGCGAGATCGATCCCCGCGTGCGCTTCGCCGCGGTGGCGTCCACGCGCGCGCAGCTGGACCACCTCGCGGCCACGGCGTGATCACCCCGGTCAGCCAGGCGGAGTTCGTCGCGCAGGCGGAAGGGCGCCTTCCCGCGATGGAAGAGGTCGCCGAGGGTGTGTGGTGCCTGCCGCTTCGCATCGCTCCGGGGCGCATGCCGTTCTCGCTCTCGTATCTGGTGAGGGATGCCGAGGGCGGCGTGCACGTGGTCGATCCGGGCTGGGAGCTCGACGCCAACGTCGACGCCATCGACACGGCGGTGCGTGCGATCGCGGGCCGCGGCGCACGGATCGCATCGCTTGTGGTGACCCACCTGCACCCCGATCACCTCGGCCTCGCGGAGCGCCTCCGCCAGCGCGACGGCGCGCCGGTCATCTTCCACCGGGCGGAGCAGCGGGCTCAGGAAGTGGTCGCGACGCGCGCTTCCGATCCCGGTCCGATCCAGGCGGACATCGAGGCGTGGGGTGTGCCGGAGGGCAGCCGCGCGGAGATCGCGCGCTTCGCCCAGGCATCCGCTCGCCCCGTCGTCATCGCGGACGTGCTCGTCGACGACGACGACGTGCTGCCCATTCCCGGGCGCACCCTGCGCGTCATCCATACGCCGGGCCACACCCCGGGGCACATCTGCCTCGTCGATGAGGCGGGAGGCCTCCTCTACACCGGCGACCACATCCTGCCCACGGTCGCGCCGGGCGTGGGCCTCGGCGGCCCGACCGTCGACAACCCGCTCGAGGCGTACCTCGACGGCCTCGCCGCGATGCGTGCGTACGACGACCTCGTGGGGCTTCCCGGTCACGGATACCGGTTCCGTGGGATCGCCGAGCGGGCGACCGAGATCGCGCGGCGGCACCTCGGGCGGTCGTTCGAGGTAGCGCAGGCGCGCGAGGCGGATCCGGATGCCTCGGTGTGGGAGATCGCCTCGAGGCTCAGCTGGTCTCGCGGATGGGAGAACCTCGCGAGGCACCACATCGTCTCGGCCCTGCGCCAGACGGCGATGCACGTGCGGCTGATCGCCGACGGCCGCCTCGACGACATGCGAAAGGCCTGGGGTGAGGACGTACCCCACCCCAGACCCTCAGCGTGATCAGGCGCGCGCGACCACCGGCATGGTGAGCTCGCCGACCTCGGGGATCGTGAGCACGACGGTGTCGCCGGGGACGATCTGGCCGACGCCCTCGGGCGTTCCGGTGGCGATGATGTCGCCGGGCTGCAGCGTCATCACCTCCGAATACACCTCGATGAGCTTCGCGATGCCGTAGATGAGGTACGACGTGTTCGACTTCTGACGCTCCTCGCCGTTGACGGTGAGCCAGAAGTCGAGCTTCTCGGGATCGTCGACCTCGTCGGCGGTCACGATGTACGGGCCGATCGGCGTGAAGGTGTCGAACGACTTGCGGAACGACCGGTCCTCCTCGCCGCGGAGCGTGATGTCGAGCAGCGGGGTGTAGCCGAACACGTAGTCCAGCGCGTCGTCGGTCGACACGCGGCTCGCTTTCTTGCCGATGATGACGCCGATCTCGGCCTCGTGGTCGAAGCGGCGGTCCTCCCACGGCAGCTCGATGGCGCCGTCGGGCCCGACGATCGACGTGGCGGCCTTGAGGAAGCCCTTGCGAACCTCGGCCGTGAGGATCTGGCGGCCGACGTACACGCCGGCGTCGCCGCCCATCTCCTGCTGGTGCTTGTGGTAGTTCACCGGCGCGGCGAAGAGGTTGCGCGGACGGGGCTGCGGCGCTCGCAGAACGGCATCCGCCTCGGGCACTCCGCCGCCGGCGGCGACGCGCTCCGCGGCGGTCGGCTTGACCGCATCCCAGTTCGCGATCAGCGCGTTCATGCGCTCATCGGCCGGCGTGTGCCCGGGCACGAGGTCGGTGAGGTCGACGATCGTGCTGTCGGATGCAAGCGCGCCGACTCGGTCGTCGTCGTAGACGCAGACGCGCATCAGGCAGCGCCCCGCTCGCGCCAGAGGCCGAGGGCGGTGATCGCCGGACGGTCGGTGTAGGAGAAGAGCACGGCGTCCTCCGTCGTGTCGTTGTGGTGGGAGTGCTCGTACCAGAGCGGGATGGCCAGGGTGTCGCCCTTGGTCCACTCGATCTTCTGGCCGTCGACGATCGAGTAGCCGCTGCCCGAGACCACGTGGTACACGGTGCTGTGGGTGTGGCGGTGCGACTTGGTGTCGACGCCGGGGCGGATGAGCTGCAGGTAGGCGGAGATGGTCGTCATGACCGGGCCGCCCGTGGTCGGGTTCTTGTACTCGACGATGATGTCGTCGTACGGGTCGCCTTCGAGGTCGCGCAGGTACTCGAGCGCCTCCAGCGCATCGGCGAGCTTGTAGACGAGCGGCTGCGTGAGTGCGTGCGGCTCTCCCCAGGTCTTGGCCAGCATGCCCTGGACGTACGGGGCGGGCATGGGCTTGTCGACGGGCTGGAAGTCGCTCTCCTCGTCGATGATGTACTGGTTCAGGCGGCTGATCAGCGGCGAGTCCAGGCCGTCGAGCCAGATCATGGGGCCGTCGCCCTCGTGGCCGTGCTCGTGCCAGTGCAGGGCCGGGGTGAGCAGGAAGTCGCCCACCTCCATCGGGACCCGCTGGCCGTTGACGACGGTGTAGGCGCCCTCGCCCTCGACGATGAACCGGAGCGCCGAGGGAGTGTGGCGGTGGGGCGGCGCGATCTCCCCCGGGAGCACGAGCTGCAGCGCGGCCCAGAGCGAGTCGGTGGCACCGGTGCGCTGGTCGGGACGCGAACCCGGGTTGCGGAAGCCGAGTACGCGACGGAGGGCGTCCTCGAGCGGCACGACCTCGCCTGCCTGCATCATCAGCTCGCGGGCCTGCTCGTAACGCCAGATGTGCGGCACGAGGTTCGTCTTGGCCTCGGGGCCGAGCCCTCCCATGAGCTGCCAGAGCGGGGAGTAGTGGTTCTCCTGGAGCTCGGCGTAGAAGCGTTCGGTGTCGGTTGTGGTGGCAGTCATGGCGACTCCGTTCTGTTATGCAGACTCACATTCCTTTATCTAGAATTGTGCATCGTCGATGTCGGGCCGTCAAGCGCGGCGAAGGATTAGCATGTGAGTCGTCTGCGGGTCATCCCATCGGGCCGTGCGACCGGAGGGTTTCCATGTCGGAGGATGTCGAGCGCGACGACGGCAAGCGCAGCGTCCTCGGCCGGGCTTTCGACATCCTCGACTGCTTCGCCGGCGGCACCGAGATGACCGTCGCCGGCATCTGCGAGCGCACGGCGCTTCCGCCCGCGACCGTCCACCGCATGCTCGCCGCCCTCGTCGAATGGGGCGGCGTCGAGCGCGTCGAGCGCGGGCGCTATCGGCTCGGCACCCGCATCTGGCGCCTCGGCATCGGCGCCCCGCAGGTTCGCCGGCTGCGCGAACTCGCGCAGCCGTACCTGGTCGACCTGCATGTCGTCACGCGAGGCACCGTGTATCTCGGCGTCCGTGACGGAACCGACGCGATATTCGCGGACCGGATAACGCGCGTCAAGCCGACGGCGAAGTCGACCAGGGCGACCCGGCGCATGCCGCTGCAGAGCACGGGAGGCGGCCGCGTGCTGCTCGCCTACAGTGACGACGCCTGGGCACGCCTCCAGGAGGATGCCGAGCACTCGCCCGATCTGGCCGCGGTGCTGCCCGCGCTGCGCAAGGAGCTCGCGGAGATCCGCACCACGGGCGTCGGGATCTCGCGCAACGACGGGCTTCCGGGTCGCACCACGGTCGCGGCCCCCGTGTTCGGGGAGGATGCCACCATCGTCGCGAGCGTGGCCGTGTCGTTCCCCGACACCCGCATCGCCGACCCGCGGACGATCGTGCCGCGGGTGCTGATGACCGCGCGGGCGATCAGCGCTGACCTGTCACGGCGTTCCGGGGGCGAACTGCGCTGACGGCACGTCCCGGATCAGGTGAGATCAGCGGAGGGCCTCGACCAGGGCACCGCGGAACCAGTCGAACTCGGCGGACGGCAGCTCTCGACGCACGGTGTACAGCGCGATCTCTGTGATGGGCACGTCGAAGGGCAGTGCGAACGTCTCGACCTGACCGAGTCCGACCAGGCGGTTCGCGACGCTTGTCGGCGCATAGGAGAGCAGGTCGGTGCGCTCGAGCAGCGCCGGCAACGCGGCGAACGTGGGGACGATGAGGGCGACCCGGCGCTGGATGCCCGTCTCGCGCACGTGGCGGTCGAGCGCCGTGTGGCCGGTGGAGATCGCGACCGTCACGTGCTCCTCGGCCTCGTACTCCGGCAGCGTCGGCCTCTCGCCGATGCGCGGGTGCCCGACCGGTCGCAGCCCCGCGTAGGCCTGGGTGAACAGCTCATCGCGCTGCAGGTCGGGCTCGTCGAGCCGCGTCGTGCAGATCGCGGCGTCGGTCGCGCCGGATCGGAGGTCCTGGACGACGGTGGCGAGATTGAGCGACTCGACATCGAGCACGACGCTGGGCGCTTCGGCGCGGACGCGCTGCAGGATGCGCGGCAGCAGCCCGCTGACGCCGACATCCGTCATGCGCAGCCGGAATCGGCGCGTCGACGTCTCGGGGCGGAACGCCGAAGCAGGAGCCATGACCTCATCCATCGACTCGACGAGCCGGCGCAGCTTCGGGTACCGCTCCTCCGCCACGGGTGTCGGCTCGAGGCGGGTGCCACGACGTACGAAGAGGGGATCGCTGAAGTGCGCGCGCAGCTTGCGGAGCGTGTAGCTCACGGATGGCTGACTGAGGAAGAGACGCTCGGCGGCGGTCGTGACACTGCCCGTCTCATAGACGAGGAGGAAGACGCGCAGCATCCCGATGTCGTACTCTGCCATCGTCCAACCATAAATCCTCTCTATGGATGGATCAAAGGTCCGTTGTTCTGCTTTTGGCAATGACCTGCTTACTCTTGTCGCGCGGCGGGCGCAGAAGCCCCCCGCGTAAGGCGAGGAATCGATGACGACCATTCGTGACGCAGCGTATGGATTGCTGCGCAGGCACGGCATGACCACGGTGTTCGGCAACCCCGGATCCAACGAGCTGCTGTTCCTGAAGGAGTTCCCCGAGGACTTCACGTACGTCATGGGCCTGCACGAGGGTGCTGTCCTGGCCATGGCCGACGGCTACGCCCAGGCTTCGGGCCGGGCACCGCTGGTGAGCCTGCACTCGGCGGCCGGCACCGGCACCTCGATGGGCGTGCTCGCGAACACCGTGCAGTCGAAGTCACCCGTGGTGGTGCTCTCGGGCCAGCAAGTGCGCTCGATGGTCGGCCAGCAGATCATGGTGGCCAGCACCGACGCGGCGCAGCTCCCGAAGCCCTTGACCAAGCTCAGCCTCGAGCCGCTCTCGCCCAAGGACGTCGTTCGCTCGCTCGCGGAGGTCATCCATACCGCGAACCTGCACCCGAAGGGGCCGACCCATCTCTCCGTCCCCTACGACGACTGGGAGCACGACGCCGACGCGAACACCGAGCTCACCGTCGCCCGCGACGTGCTCGACGCGACCGGCCTGTCGGAAGCGCGCCTCGCCGAGATCGTCGACGCCATCGACGCATCCCGGTCGCCCGTGCTCGTGCTCGGCCCCGAGGTCGACGCGACCGACGCGAATGAGCACGCGGTCCTGCTGGCCGAGCGTCTCGGCTGCCCGGTGTGGATCGCGCCGTCACCTGCTCGCTGCCCGTTCCCCACGTCGCACGCGCAGTTCGCCGGCCTGCTCCCCGCGAATGTGGCCGGCATCGCCGAGCTGCTGTCGCCCCACGACCTCGTCGTCGTCCTCGGCGCGGCGGTGTTCCGCTACCACCACGATCGCCCGGGCCGGTACCTGGCCGAGGGGTCGCGGCTGATCCAGATCTCGCAGGACCCTTCGGAGATCTCCCGCGCCCCCATGGGCGACGCGTACCTCGCCCCGGTCGCCGACACCACGGCGCGCCTGTCGGAGACGGTCGCGGTCCGCGACGTCGAGCTGCCGGCCCGCGCGGTGCGCATCGCCGGCATCGACCGCGCCGACCGCATGCACCCCGACACGGTCTTCCGCACGATCTCCGAGATCGCCCCCGTCGACGCGATCCACGTGGTGGAGTCGACGTCGACGGCCGAGGCGTTCTGGAACAACGTCGAGCTCTGCGCGCAGGGATCGTTCTACTCGGCTGCCGCCGGCGGCCTCGGGTTCGGCCTTCCGGCCGCCGTCGGGATCCAGCTCGCGCAGCCGCACCGTCGCGTGATCGCCTCGATCGGAGACGGCTCGGCGAACTTCGGCATCACCGGCCTGTGGTCGGCCGCGCAACATGATGTCCCCGTCGTTTTCGTCGTGCTTCGCAACGAGACGTATGGTGCCATGGTGAGCTTCGGCCGCCGACTGGACGTCGAGGGCGCGCCTTCGTTCGACCTTCCGGGCATCGACTTCGTCCGCCTCGCCGAGGGCTACGGCGTGACCGCCGAGTCGGTAGCGACAGAAGCCCAGCTTCGCGACGCGCTCGAGCGCGCCCTCGCCACCGACGGCCCCGTGCTCATCGAAGCCCGCACCTTTCACGCCTGAGAGCAGGAGACCATGAAGATCACCATCGAGAATCTGCAGCTGCGGTACGGCAAGTTCACCGCCATCGAGAACATGGACCTCGAGATCGGCGATCATGAATCGGTCGTCCTGCTCGGCAAGTCCGGCTGCGGCAAGACCAGCACGATGCGCTGCATCGCCGGTCTCGAAGAGCCCACTGCCGGCCGCATCACCATCGGCGACACCGTCGTGTTCGACGCAGCCCGGGGTATCAACGTGCCGCCGAACAAGCGCAACGTCGGCATGGTGTTCCAGTCGTACGCCGTGTGGCCCCACATGACGGTGTTCGAGAACGTCGGATACTCGCTCAAACTGCAGAAGCTGCCGAAGGCCGAGATCAAGCAGCGCGTGCACGAGGTCCTCGAGCTCGTCGGTCTCGAGAGCTTCGCCAGCCGTGGCGCGAGCCTGCTGTCGGGTGGCCAGATGCAGCGCGTCGCGCTTGCACGCAGCCTCGTCATGCGCCCCGACGTCCTCCTCCTCGACGAGCCGCTGTCGAACCTCGACGCGCGCCTCCGAGACCGCCTGCGCATCGAACTGCGCGAGATCCAGCTGCAGCTCGGCCTCACGACGGTCTACGTCACGCACGATCAGCAGGAGGCGTTCGCCCTGGCCGACCGCATCGCCCTGATGCAGGACGGCGTCATCGTGCAGATGGAGGAGCCGTCGGCGATGTACACCCAGCCGGCGAGCTCGTCGATCGCGCACTTCCTCGGCGTCTCGAACGTCCTGCCCGCGACCTCCCGCACCTCGGGTGACTTCGCGCTCGGCGACGGGGCGGTCTCGATCTCGGCGACGGGCCGCCGACCGGCGCCCGGGGCGACCGACCTCAGCGCCTGCATCCGCAGCGAGGACATCCGCCTCTCCCGCGAGGGAGCGGCCGGCGTGAACAGCTGGCCCGGAATCGTCCGGGTCGCGAGCTTCCAGGGCAGCAGCATCCGCTACGCCGTCGAGCTCCCGGGCGGCACTCACCTCGACGTGCTCGCTCCGCTCGCCGCAGGCGTGCGCCACTCCGTCGGCGAGTCGCTGTGGGTCACGGTCGACCCCACCGCCGTTCAGGTGCTGCCCCAGACCGCCGTCGACCCGGCCGTGAACACGGCGGTGGCAGCATGACCATCACGCTGCCGCCGACGCCGACCGGGTCCGAGGATGAACTGAGCACGCGCACGGTCGTCACGCGGCGTGCGGTGCGATCGCCGAAGCCGGCCGGCCGGCGGCACGGGCGGATCGCGCTCAAGCACCTGCGCCGGGAGATCCCGAGCGGCATCCTCGCGATCGTCCTCTTCTTCCTCATCATCCTGCCGGTGGTGTTCATCGTCATCGCGGCGTTCTCGACCTCGGTCCCGCGCCCCGGCAACACCGACCTCGGGCAGTTCACTCTCGAGAACTTCGCGATCCTCACCACGCCGCAGGGCATCCAGAGCCTCGTCAACTCATTGGTGATCGGCGTCGGCGCCGGCATCCTGTCCCTCGTCCTCGGCGCGCTGCTGGCGTTCATCGCGGCACGCACCGACGCGCCATGGCGTCGCTTCATCTACATCGCCGGCATCGCCCCGATGTTCCTCCCCGCCCTGGTCGGCGCGCTGGCGTGGTCGATCCTGGCGAGCCCCAGCTCGGGCCACCTGAACCTGTTCCTGCGTTCGATCGGCCTCCCCGGCGAACTCAACATCTACTCGTACGCGGGCCTGATCTTCGTGCTCGGCATCTACTACGCGCCGTACACGTTCATGCTCACCTACAGCTCGTTCTCGATGATGAACGCCGACCTCGAGGAGGCCGCCGCGATCCACGGGGCGAGCCTGCGGAAGATGTTCCGCACGGTCACGCTGCCGCTGGCGGTGCCTGCTCTCGCCGGCGCGGCGATCCTCAGCTTCGTGCTCGCACTCGAGAACTTCCCGGTCAACGCGATCCTCGGCAACCCGGCCGGTATCGAGACGCTCCCGACCTACATCTACCGCCTGATGGCCGGCGACCCCCAGCCGAACGCGGCCGCGGGCATCGCCGTGGCGCTCACCCTCGCCGTCGTCGTCGTGACCTGGTTCCAGCAGCGCGTGGTCAACCGCAAGCGCTTCACGACGCTGACGGGCAAGGGCAACCGCCCGCGCCCGGTGCCGCTGCGGTGGATGCGCTGGGTCGCGACCGGCTTCGCGATCGCGTACTTCGCCGTCTCGGTGGCCCTCCCCATGCTGGCGCTGATCTTCACCTCGATGTCCGAGAACGTCTACATCAGCCAGTTCGCCGACCTGTTCGCGGGCTTCTCGATGGACCGCATCCTGCAGGCGATCGGCCAGAGCGACTTCCAGCAGTCGACGGCGAACTCGATCGTCCTGGCGATCGGGGCCGCGATCTTCGGAACGCTCATCGCCTTCATGGGCTCGTACATCCGCTTCCGCAGCACGTCGAAGCTGGGCCAGCTCCTCGAGCAGGTCGCGATGTCGCCGCTGGCGATCCCGCAGGTCGTGCTCGGCATGGGCATCCTGTGGGCCTGGCTGAGCCTGCCGTTCTCGATCTACGGCACGCTGCTGCTGCTGATCATCGCCACCGTGGCGGTGAACATGCCGCAGGGATACCGCAGCGTCTCGTCGTCGATGCTCCAGATGGACGGCGACCTCGAGAACAGCGCGGTGATGCTGGGGGCCGGCCGCCTGCGCGCCGTCCGCAACATCACCATCCCGCTGATGCGCACCGGCATCGTCTCGACCCTGCTGCTGCTCCTCATGCTCGGTCTGCGCGAGATGAGCGCGATCCTCTTCCTCTACACGTCGGACACGCGCGTGCTCTCGATCCTCGTCTTCCACAGCTTCGAGAACGGCAGCATCAGCTACTCCGCGGCCATCAGCCTCGTCTTCGTCCTGATCATCGCGATCATCGCGGTCGCCACCCAGCTCATCGGAATGCGTGAGCGGCGCTTCAAGGACATCCCCGCGTAAGAGGCAGAGCTGCCTCTTCGCCCGAACCCACCAGGGAAGGACCATCCATGCGAATCAGATACGGTGCGCTCGCCTCCGTCGCGGTACTGGCACTGGCACTGACCGCCTGCTCCAGCGGCGGCAACTCGAACTCGGTCGTCACCGACGAAGCCGAGGTCGAGGTCGAAGAGGGCCTCGTGATCGACGGTGAACTCGTCGCCGATCAAGAGACCTACGACGCGGCGCAGGAGCAGACCCTCACGCTCTACACCGGGTATCAGGAGGCGAACCAGGTCGCCTTCAACGACGCGTTCACCGAAGACACCGGCATCGAGGTGGAGTACGTCCGCGACGTCACCAACAAGCTGTCTGAGCGCATCCTCTCGGAGAACGGCGCGAACCAGCTCGGCGCCGACGTGATCATCACGTCCGACTACAAGGTCGCGCGCGAGTTCGACGAGGCGGGCATCTTCGAGCCCTACACCCCCCTCCCGATCGAGGAGGAGACCGAGCTCCAGCACGACGACGGCGCGTTCTCGACGTTCGCCAATGTCGCGGTGACGTTCGCGTACAACACGCAGCTCGTCGCCGAGGAGGACGTCCCCACGTCGTGGAACGACCTGCTCGACCCCGCCAATGCCGGAAAGATCGGCATCACCTCCGGCACGGCCGGCGGCTCGTCGATCGCCCTCAACCGGTTCATCCAGGAAGAGGTCGACCCCGACTATTGGACCAAGCTCGCGGCGCTCAACCCGACGATCTTCGACAGCGGCGGCCAGCGCCAGGAGGCCCTCGCGCGCGGTGAGCTGAACGTCGCCACCGCCGGCACCGCGGCGGTCAACGTCGCCGCCACGCAGGACAACGCCCCGATCGACTACGTCGTGCCCGACGAAGGTCTGGTGCTGTTCAGCTTCTTCATCGGCAAGGTGGCGGAGGCCGAGAACTCCGAGGCCGCGCAGGTCTTCATCAACTACGCGCTGTCCAAGCGCGGCCAGTCGGTGATCGCACAGGTCGGCGACTACGGCGCACGCGCCGACGTCGACCCGCCGGTCGCCAACGGCCGCGAACTGCCCCCGCTCGACTCCGACCAGGTGTGGGTCATGCCCGCGGAGAAGGAGCTCGAGTACGGCGAGGCGGATGCCGCCATCTGGAAGGCCGCGTTCGGCAAGTGAGTCACCACGTCGCCGGGGATCCGCACGGATCCCCGGCGACGTGCTCGTGCGCCCACCCTTCGACGACGAGGCAGGTCAGTGACAGCAGCAGCAGAGGCCCCGCGATCGTGGGGTGGGTCGCTCGGCGCGTTCCGCCACCGGAGCTACACGATCTTCTGGTTCGGTGCGCTCATCTCGAGCACAGGAACCTGGCTGGGCAACCTGACCGTCCCGTACGTCCTCTATCAGCAGACGCAGAGCGCGGTATGGGTGGGGCTCGCCGCCGCCGCGCAGTTCGGCCCTGCCTTCATCCTCGCCCCGCTCGGCGGCTCGCTGGCCGACACCCGCGACCGCCGGAAGCTGCTGCTGTGGACGCAGGCCGGCCTCGGCGTCATCGCTCTCCTGATGTGGGCGCAATGGGCGAGCGGGCTCCACGAGCCGCTGTTGCTCATCCTCCTGCTCACGTGCTTCGGCGTGCTCAACGGCATGAACAATCCCGCGTGGCAGTCGCTGGTCAACGACCTCGTGCCGCGCGAGGACGTCACCTCGGCCGTGACGCTCAACTCGCTGCAGTTCAACCTCGCCCGCGCGATCGGCCCTGCGCTCGGCGGCGTGCTGCTGGCGACGCTCGGGGCCACGTGGGCGTTCTTCTTCAACGCCCTCTCGTTCGCGATCGTCGTGGTCTCGCTGCTGTTCGTGCGCCGGCATCCGTCCCGCGCGATCACGCGTGCCGGCGGACGCTTCGCCGCGCAGTGGAAGGACGCGCTGGCGTACATCGGCGGCACGCGCGCGATGATCCTCGCGATCGTGCTGTGCTGCGTCGTCGGCGTGCTCGGCAACCCGATCTTCTCGCTCACCGTGGTGTTCGCCGAGACGGTGTTCGACACCGGGCCGGTGGGGCTGGGCCTGCTCACCGCGGCGCTCGGCGCCGGAGCGGTCGGCTACGCGCTGGCCGGCGCGATCGTCCGCTCGAGACGATCCCTCGGACGACGCGCGGCGGCCGCGATGATCGCCCTCGGGCTCGCGCTGTGCCTGATCGGGGTCGTCCCCACGCTCGTCCTCGGCATCGTCGCGGCCATGGCCGTGGGAGCGGCCTTCCTCGCGGCCTTCGCCACGCTCAACACGACGATCCAGCTGCTGGCGCCCGACCAGCTGCGAGGGCGCGTGCTGGCCGCGCGCCACATGGTCTTCTCCGCGTCGATCGCCGTCGGCGTGCTGCTGTGCGGCATCCTCACCGATGTGTGGGGCGTGCAGTGGGCGACGATCGCGTTCGGCGCGGCGCTGGTCGTCGTCGCGCTGCTCGTCGCCCTGCTGCCCGGGTGGCGGTTCTCGCTGCTCGATCAGGCGTCGGCGTCACCCGATGCGCCGATCTCAGAATCGGATTCTCCCCTCTAGAATCGGTCCATGGCAGAGGCAGTGCAGCGCGAGCAACCCGCATACCCGATCGGTTCGGTCGACAAGGCGCTCAGGCTCCTGCTGATGGTCGCCGAGAAGCCGGGCGGCGTGCGCATCGGAGACGCCGCCGCCGCGCTCAGCGTCGCCCCGTCGACGGCGCACCGGCTGCTGCAGATGCTGTCGCTCCACGGGTTCGCCCGCCAGGACCCGGCCACCAAGGCGTACCACGCAGGCGAGACGATCTCGCGACTGGCCGACCCGCGGGAGCGCGCCCGCCAGGCCGCATTGCCGCTCCTGCGCGAACTCGTCGACGAGTTCCAGGAGACGGCCCACCTCGGAACCCTCGACGGGATGCAGGCGCTCACACTGTTCTCGGTCGAGAGCCCGCACATGCTGCGGGTCGGCGACCGCTCGGGCCACACGCAGCCGGCGCACCTCAGCGGCATGGGCCGCGCCCTGCTGTCAGGGCAGGAACTGGCGGATGTCGCGGCCGCGGCGCGCGCAGAGGATCCGGCGCTCGACGAGCGCGCGCTTGCGAGCCACCTGCGCGACATCGCCGAGCGGGGCTACATCCTCCAGCACGGCGAGGTCGAGTCGGGCGTCAGTGCATTGGCCGCTCCCGTGCGCGGTGCCACCGGGTCGGTCGAGTACGCGATCGGCGTGACGTTCCCCACGGGGAGGATCGCGGATGCCGACGTGCCGCACCTGGCCGACGCCGTGAAGCACGCAGCGGCGCAGCTCGAGGAGGAGCTGCGCCGCTGATGCACTGCCCGGGCTGCGAGGGCCGGGGAGGATGGGGTCAGACCGGGTAGGAGCGCTCCGCCGGGGCCTTCGCCAGCGGCATGAACATCCAGTCGAGGTTCGCGTAGTCGTCGGGCTGATGGTCCTTGAAGCTGAAGTTGCGCAGCTCGCGGCCGATGCCCTCGATGTGGAACAGCTCACCCGCGACGCGCGCCAGGCGCTGGATGTTCCCGACATGCGTCAGGCGCTTGTCCTGGTACGCCTGAAACGCGGATGCCTCGTCCTCGTCGGACAGCAGGGCGTCGGCCATCGCGATCGAGTCGTCCAGCGACTGCGCACCGCCCTGGGCGAGGTACTGCAGCATCGCGTGGGCGGCGTCGCCGATGAGGGCGACGCGGTCGTCCACGAAAGTCTCGGCCGGCTCGCGGTCGTACATGGGCCAGCGGATGTCGCGGCTGAGGTACTTGCCGGCGTTGCGCACGGTCTCGCAGCACACCGCGAAACGCGCGTCGAGCTCCTCGGGCGTTCCCCAGTTCTCGTGGTCGGGGCTGTACGTGTCGGATTTGAACACCGCGACGTTGTTGTAGATCCTTCCCTCGCGCAGCGGGTACTGGATCAGGTGCATGTTGGGGCCGAGCCAGCACAACACGGCCGGGGAGGAGGTGACGTCTTCGCCCACGAGCTCGATCGGCACGGTGCCGCGGTAGGCGACGTACTTCGACGGGACGAGTTCGTCGTCGACGATGCTCTTGCGCAGGTTGGAGCGCACGCCGTCGGCGCCGACGACCGCGTCTGCGAGGTACTGCTGCCCACTCGCCGTCGTGACGAGGACGGTGCCGTCGGGCTGGTTGACCGCGCTCACCACCTCCTGGTCGTTCTCCAGGTCGACCAGTCCGCTCTCTCGGCAGCC
Organism: Microbacterium gallinarum; assembly: GCF_014837165.1. Taxonomy (GTDB): domain Bacteria; phylum Actinomycetota; class Actinomycetes; order Actinomycetales; family Microbacteriaceae; genus Microbacterium; species Microbacterium gallinarum. Next base: position 872,496 of record NZ_JACSPM010000001.1, on the reverse strand, counting down.
CTCGAGGAGCGCGGCGTGCAGGTCGACGCGGTGTGCGACCACATAGGGGTATCCGTAGCGCTCGACGAACGCGGGCCCCAGGTCGATCGTGCCGATCGTCTCGCCGGTGACCGCGTCGATGTAGACCTTGCGCTCGGGGTGGACGGCATCCTTCAGCACCTTGTCGATCACACCGAGCGAGTCGAGGGCCGCCAGCGCGTTGGGGGCGAGCTGGATCCCTGCGCCCACCTCGCCGAACTCGGGAGCGCGTTCGAGCACGTGCGACCGTCGGCCGCCTCGCGCGAGTCCGAGTGCGGTCGCGAGTCCCGCGATGCCGCCGCCGGCGATGAGGATGTCGACTTTGATGGGCTGCTCTGACATGTGCCCTCCTCCTTTGGGGACGGCCCGCGAGGTGTACCGCGGCCGGATCAGAATTCTGTATCGAGGAATACGATTCGATATGACAGAATATGGACCATTGACGGGTTTCGTCAACCGGAGCGTCCGGAAGGTCTCTCAGACAGTGAGAGAAGCGTTTTCGCCCGGGGCCCGCGCCGCCATACGGTGGCCCGCAATATCGAGAGTCGGGAGCTCCTGTGAAAACGACACCCCGTGCCGACGCCACGACGGCGGATGCCGGACCGCCCGTGAGCGGCCCGTTCGACGATCTCCGCGTCATCGACATCGCGACCCTGTTCGCCGGCCCGAGCGCGGCGACGATCCTCGCCGACTTCGGTGCCGACGTGCTGAAGATCGAGCACCCGACGCGCCCCGACGGAGCACGCACGCACGGCAAGAGCAAGGACGGCAAGGGCCTGTGGTGGCTCATGCTCGGGCGCAACAAGCGCACCGCCACGCTCGATCTGTCCCGCCCTCAGGGCAAGGAGGTCTTCCTCCGCCTGGTGCGCGACGCCGACATCGTCGTCGAGAACTTCCGCCCCGGCACCCTCGAGAAGTGGGGCCTGGACTACGAGACGCTCGCCGCCGCGAACCCCGGCCTCATCCTCGTGCGCGTGACCGGCTTCGGCCAGACAGGTCCGATGGCCCGCCGGCCGGCCTACGGCACGCTCGCTGAGGCGATGAGCGGGTTCGCGTTCTCGACGGGTCAGCCCGACGGCCCGCCGACGCTGCCGCCGCTGGCGCTCGCCGACAACATCGCGGGACTCGCGGCCACCATCGCGATCCTCACCGCACTGCATTCGCGCGCGCGCACCGGCCGTGGGCAGGTCGTCGACCTCGCGATCATCGAGCCCATCCTCACGATGCTCGGACCGCAGCTGCTCGCCTACGACCAGCTCGGCTACATCACCCAGCGCGCAGGCAACCGGTCGGAGAACAACGCGCCCCGGAATACGTACCTCACGCGCGACGGACGCTGGGTGGCGATCTCCTCGAGCTCGACCTCGATCGCCGAGCGCGTCATGCGGCTCGTCGGCCGCGCCGACCTCGCCGAACAGCCCTGGTTCGGCTCGGGCGTCGAGCGTGCCCAGCGCGCCGACGAGATCGACGGCGCCGTCGCCGGGTGGATCGCCGAGCGCGACATGGACGAGGTCATCGCCGAGTTCGAGCGCGCCGAGGCCGCGATCGCTCCCGTGTACGACATGTCGCAGGTGATCGCCGACCCCCAGTTGAACCACATCGGCACCATCGCCACCGTCGAGGACCCCGACCTCGGTGACGTGCGCATGCAGAACGTGCTGTTCCGCCTGTCGGAGACGCCCGGCGCCATCCGGCACACCGGCCGGGGGCATGGCGCCGATACCGACGACGTGCTCGGCGAGGCCGGGTACGGCCCCGACGAGATCGCCGCCCTGCGCGCGGCGGGTGCCGTGTGATGGGGGCGGACTGGGAGCTCGCTCTCGCGTGGCTCTACGTGCCGGCCACGCGCCCCGACCGCTTCGCGAAGGCGGCCGCGGCCGCCGACGGCGTCGTGATCGACCTCGAGGACGCCGTCCACCCGTCGGAGCGCGCCTCCGCCCGTGACCGGCTCGCCGCGGCGCTCGGCGACGGGCTCGGCGTGCCCACCGTCCTGCGGGTCAACGCTCCGTCGACGCCCGACTTCGACCTCGACATCGCGGCCGTGACGCCGCTCGTGCGCCGTGGCGTCGTTCAGGCGATCCGCGTCGCCAAGGTCGACAGCGCCGACGAGGCTCGCCGGGCGGCGGCGGCCACGGCCGGCTGGGGCAACGACCGCCGCCTGATCTGCCAGCTGGAGACGGCGCGCGCGGTGCGCGACGCCCACGCGATCGCCGTCGTCGACGGCGTGCATTCGCTCATGCTCGGAGAGGCCGACCTGCGGGCCGATCTCGGACTGCCGCGCGGCACCTCGCACGCCGAGGGGCTCCTTCTCTCCCGGCTCACGGTGGTGCTCGCCTCACGCGCTGCCGGTCTGCCGTCTCCACTCGCGAGTGCCTTCGTCAACGTCGCCGACGCCGAAGGGCTGGCAGCCGACAGTGCGGTGCAGCGCGCGCTCGGCTTCCTCGGCCGCAGCTGCATCCACCCCGCCCAAGTCCCCACCGTGCGCGAGGCGTTCCGTCCCGCGGCGGCCGATGTCGAGTGGGCGAGCAGGGTGCTGGCCAGCGCCACGTCGATGGCGGACGACGGCACCGGCGTCGCCACGCTCGCCGACGGCTCGTTCATCGATGCGCCGGTGATCCGCCAGGCCCAGACCATCGCCGCCCTGACCGCGAGGACCGCCTCATGACGACCCCGTCGCCGACCCACGCCCGTCCGTCGACCGCCGCCCGTCCCTTCACCGGCGCCCGGGCGTCGGGCGCCCGACTCGACATCGTCGACCTCGGCCACGGCCTGCACCAGGCGATCCCGACGTCGCCCAGCCACCCCGGCTATCGCCACGCGCTGATGCGGCGCCACGGCGACGCCGTGCGGGTGGACGGCACGTCGGGAGCCAACGACCTGCTCGTGCTCGGAACCCACACCGGCACCCACGTCGACGCGCTCGCACACATCAGCGCCGACGGTCTGCTGCACGGCGGAGTCGACGCCGAGGCGGCGCAGCGCACCGGCCGCTTCACCGAGCACGGCGTCGAGGAGGTCGCACCGGCGATCGTCCCCGGTGTCCTGCTCGACGTGCCGCGGGCGGTGGGCGTCGACCGTCTCGGCGCCTCCCACCCCGTCTCGGCCGCCGATCTCGACGCCGCCGCGGCGCTGCTGCCCGGCGGAGCCGAGGACATCCCCGAGGGGGCCGCACTGCTCGTCCGCACCGGGTGGGGGCAGCTGTGGGATGAGGGTCCGACGTTCGTCGGACACGAGTCGGGCGTGCCCGGGCCGAACCTCGACGGCGGCGAGTGGCTCGCTGCGCGAAGGCCGCGCTTCGTCGGCAGCGACACGACCGCCTTCGAGCACATCCCGGCGGGCGAGGGGCACGCCCGACTGCCCGTGCATCGGCTGATGCTCGTGGAGCGCGGCATCCCGATCATCGAGATGCTCAGCCTCGAGTCGCTGGCCGCTCGGGGCGGACTCGTCTTCGACTTCGTCATCTCCCCCCTTCCCCTGCTCGGCGCCACCGGCTCACCGGTGCGCCCGCTCGCCGTCTTCGAGGTGCACGCATGACCGACGTCACGACCATCAGTGCGCGGCTGGCCGAGTTCGCCGTCGCCACGGCATCCAATCTCGATGACCGCATCGCTGCCGACTCGCTCGCGCGTATCACCGACACCGTCGGCATCTCGATCGCCGCCGTCGACACCGCGCCCGTGCAGGCCGCCCTCGCGCTCGCCCGCGAGTGGGGCGGCTCGCCGCAGTCGACGCTCCTCGGCTTCGCCGACCGCGCGCCCGCGCCGGTCGCCGCGCTCGTCAACGGCACCGCCGCCCATGCGCTCGACTTCGACGACACGCACCTGCCGTCGATCCTGCACCCGAGCGCGTCGGCGGTGCCCGCAGCGCTCGCGGCCGCAGAGCACGCCCGTGCCGAAGGTCGCACGTTGCTGGCTGCGGTCGCCGCCGGCAACGAGGTCGCGATCCGGCTCGGCAACGGGGCGGACGATCCCGAGGTCGGCAACAACGTGTTCTTCGAGCGCGGCCTGCATGCCACGTCCATCTGCGGTGCCATCGGCTCCGCGGTGGCGGCGTCCGTGGCGTTCGGATCGGATGCCGAGACCACGCGTCACGCGATCGGCATCGCCGCCAGCATGGGCAGCGGCATCCTCGAGGCCAACCGCAACGGGGGCTCGGTGAAACGCGTCCACTGCGGGTGGGCGGCGCACGCGGGGGTCACCGCCGCACAGTTCGCGCGGCACGGTCTGACCGCTCCCGACACGGTGCTGGAAGGCCGCTTCGGCTTCTTCAACGCCTTCACGGGCCTTCATCCGGTCGACGAGGGCTTCCTCTCGGGCCTCGGCGAGGAGTGGGAGCTCGACCGCTGCTTCGTCAAGCCCTACCCGACCAACGTCTTCACCCACACCGGCATCGACGCGGCGATGCTGCTCTCGCGTCGCGGCATCGACGTCGCGGCGATCGAGCGCATCGAGCTGTCCGTGCCGATGGCCGTCACCCGCACCATCGCCGAGCCGCGTGAGGCCAAGATCCACCCGCAGTCGCCGTACCACGCGCAGTTCAGCGGACCGCTGACGTTCGCGCTCGCTTGGCGCGGCGGGTCGGGGCTGGGGCTGCACCTCGACGACTTCACGCAGGAGAACCTCGACGACCCGCTCGTGCGGGCCATCGCCGAACGCGTCTGGTACGTCCGCGACGAGGAAGTCGAGTCCCTCTACCCCGAGCGCCTGCCCAGCGTCGTGCGCGTGCACCTGACAGACGGCTCGATCGTCGAGGAGCGGGTGATGGCCAATCTCGGCACGGCCGACCGCCCGATCAGCGCCGAACAGGTGCAGCTGAAGTTCGATCTCAACGTGCGGGGCCTCGGAGCGGAGCGTTCCGCCGCCCTCGCGCGCGTCGTCACCGACCTCGCGGAGACCTCCGACGTGCGCGAGACCCTCGCGTCGCTCGTGTGGGACGAACCGAATTCCACCCGGTGAGAACTGGGCTTTGACCGCCGGCGACCCTCGGGTTCGCTATTCCTGTACCGCAAAGGAGCACCCCATGGCAGAGATCATCGAGTCGTCGGCTTTCAGCCTGACCGAGGAGCAGATGGCGATCCGCGAGGCCATCGACGACCTGTGCACCCCGTTCGACAACGACTACTGGCGTGAGCACGATGCGAACAGCACGTACCCCGAGGAGTTCGTCGACGCGCTGTACGACGCCGGCTGGATGAACATGCTCATCCCCGAGGAGTACGGCGGCGGCGGCGCCGACATCCGCGACGCGGCGGTCGTCCTCGAGCAGATCGAGCGGAACGGATGCCACGCGGGTGCCGCCCGCGCCGGCATGTACACCATGGGCGCCATCCTGCGCCACGGCTCTCCTGAGCAGAAGGAGTACTGGCTGCCGAAGATCGCCTCGGGCGAGCTGCGCCTGCAGTCCTTCGGCGTCACCGAGCCCGACGCCGGCAGCGACACCACGCGCATCAAGACCTTCGCCGTGCGCGAGGGCGACGAGTACGTGGTCAACGGCAACAAGATCTTCATCTCGCGTGTTCAGCACTCCGACCTGCTCCTGCTGCTGACCCGCACCACCAAGCGCGAGGACGCCGCCAAGCCGACGGATGGCTTCACCGTGCTGCTGGTCGACCTGCGCACGGCCATCGAGAGCGGCCAGATCGTCGCCACTCCGATCAAGACGATGGTCAACCACGAGACGAACGAACTCGCGATCCGCGACCTGCGCGTCCCCGTCGCCAACCGCATCGGCGAGGAGGGCAAGGGCTTCCGCGTCATCCTGTCGGGCATGAACTCCGAGCGCATCCTCGTCACGAGCGAGTACATCGGCGGTGGATTCGACCTGGTCGCCCGCGCGGTGAAGTACGCGAACGAGCGCGAGGTGTTCGGCCGGCCCATCGGCAAGAACCAGGCCATCCAGATGCCCCTGGCGCGTGCGTACGCGCAGCTGCAGGCAGCCTCGCTCATGCGCTGGCGCGCCGCGGAGATGTACGCCGCGGGTGAGAACCCGCGCTTCGAGGTCAACGGGGCGAAGCTGCTCGCGTCGGAGGCGCTGTGGGCCGCCGCCGATGCCGCCTTCGACACCTTCGGCGGTTACGCCGCGGCGGAGGAGTACGGCATCGAGCGCCGCTGGAAGGGCGCCCGCCTGCCCCGCACCGCGCCCATCAGCAACAACATCGTGCTCGCCGGCATCGCCCACGGCACGCTGGGTCTGCCGAAGTCGTTCTGATCGTCGTGACCGAGACCACCGCCGAGATCGGCGTCACTCAGACCCTCGCGGCGTTCGCTGCGGATGGGCCCGCGGCGGGCGTGGATCACCGCGACGCGGTGGCGCGCGCGCTGGTCGACACCGTCGGGGTCTCGCTCGGCGCCGCGGGCACCCCCGGTGAGCGCATCCTCGCGGACTGGGCACGAGCGGAGTCCTCGGCGGGGACGGCGACCGTCTGGACGACCGGCGAGAAGGCATCGCCGTCCGTGGCGGCGCTGGTCAACGGCACGGCGGCGCACGTGCTCGATTTCGACGACTACTCGCCGTCGATGCCGCTGCACCCGAGCGCGGTGATCCTTCCCGCCCTCGTCGCGGTGGCCGAGTCGGGCGATGTGACCCCGACGCGGTTCGTCGAGGCGTACGACGTGGGAGCGGCCGCGTTCCGCGCGCTGGCGGACGTGCTCCCGCAGCACGTCCACTACGCGCGCGGGTGGCATTCCACGTCTACGATCGGGCGCCTCGCGGCGGTCGCGGCGCTCGTCCGGCTGGTCGGGCTCGATCGGGAGTCGGCGCGTCACGCCCTCGGCATCGTGTCGTCGCTCGCGGCGGGCAGCCGCCCGAACTTCGGTTCGATGACCAAGCCGTTCCATGCCGGCTCGGCCGCTCGCGACGCCGTGATGGCGGTCGAGCTGGCCGGAGCGGGCTTCACCGGCAATCCCGATGAGCTCGAGGCACCGGGGGGCTTCCTCGAGCGCTATGGAGACCCGGATGCCGCGCCCGTCGGCTCCCTCGCCGAGACGCTGGACGAGCGGCTCGAGTACTGGCAGGACGCCTGGCCGCGTGACTGGGGCCTGAAGCGCTACCCGAGCTGTTACGGCACCCACCGCGGCATCGACGCGATGCTCCAGCTGCGATCTGAGGGCATCGCCGGCATCCCGACCCGCATCCGCGCCACCCTGCACCCGCGGGGGACGCGTCCGCTGCGCACCGCACCGCCGACCGACCCCACGCAGGCGAAGTTCAGCCTCGAGTACTGCCTCGCGTCCGCGTTCCTGCGCGGCGGCGTCGGCCTCGACGACTTCACTCTCGGCGCCTTCTCCGATCCGGAGGTCCGATCGCTCATGGGAGCCGTGTCGGTGGCCGAGAGCGCGGTGCCCCCGACCGGCGATCCCGTCTTCCAGACCGGCTACACCGTCGTCGAGCTGGAATTCGAGGACGGGTCCGTGCGCTCCGCCCGCGTCGAGGTGACGCGCGGCCAGGCGGGGGACCCGCTCAGTGACGCGGAGCTGCGCGCCAAGTTCGTCGACTGCTGCTCCGCCGGCGGTATCGGTGTCGCGGGCGCGGAGCGCATCTTCGCCTCGATCCAGTCCGCACCCGGCGCCGGATTCACATCCCTCATCCCCAGGAGGACCACCGCATGACCAACGGGAAGCCCACCGTCGTCATCCTCGAGGAGGGGATGCGCGAAGGCATGCAGATCGAGAGTGCCGACATCCCCGCGAGCGAGAAGGTGCGTCTTCTCGATGCCCTGTCGCGTACCGGCCTGAAGAAGATCCATGTCGGGTCGTTCGTCAGCCCGAAGTGGACCCCGCAGATGGCCGACGTCGAGGAGGTCATCGACGGCTTCACTCCGGTGGACGGCGTCGAGTACACCGCGATCGTCCTCAATCCGCGAGGCGTCGAGCGCCGCGCGGAGTACGCGCACAAGCTCACCATGCCCGACCCCTCGCTGGGTCGCACGAAGGTGCACCTGTGCGACGTGTTCGTGCGCCGCAACATCAACCGCAGTCAGCAGGACGAGATCGACTCGATCGCGCGGACGGTCGAGGCGGCCAAGGCCGGCGGCGTCGTCACGCACGCCGAGATCTCGGTGAACGCGGCGTGGGGCTCGAACTGGCTCGGCCCGTTCGACGAGGACGAACGCCTGCGCCTGCTGCAGCTCCAGCACGACGCCTGGACGGCGGCGGGCATTCCCGTCACCCGCATCCACATCGGCGACCCGATGAGCTGGAACACGCCCTCGGCCATGCGGTCGACGCTGCGGCGCGTGCGCGCCACGTGGCCCGACGTGCACGACTACCACCTGCACCTCCACGATGCGCGCGGAATGGCGATGCTCTCGGCGTACGTCGCCATCGAGGAGCTCGGCCCCGACGACACCGTCCAGATCGACACCGCGATCGGCGGCATGGGCGGATGCCCCTACTGCGGCAACGGCCGTGCCACCCGCATGATCCCCACTGAGGACTTCGCGCACCTGCTCGAGTCGGAGGGAATCGAGACCGGGCTCGACCTCGCAGCCCTCGTCGAGGCGGGGAAGATCGCCGAAGAGGTCGTCGGTCACGAGCTGTGGTCGAAGGTCACCGCGGCCGGTCCGCGGCCGACCGGGCCGGACGTCTATGCGATGGACATGCCCTTCGTCGAGACCTTCGAGGAGGCTCAGCACTTCCGCCTGGGCCCCTCGGTGTACCAGGGTGCCCTCTCGCCGTGGCGCGAGCCGGTGAGCTCGCCCGTGCGGGACGAGTACGACGCGCGCGTGGGCGCGCAGAAGGAGATGCGCTCGTGAGCGTGCAGGGATCCCTCGCAGGCATCCGGGTCGTCGAGATCGGCACGAGTGTCGCCGTGCCGTTCGGCTGCCAGATCCTCGGCGACTTCGGCGCCGAGGTCATCAAGGTCGAGCGGCTCGGCACCGGCGATGAGGCGCGCATGTGGGCGCCGCTCACCGAGGGCGTCTCGGTGACGTTCCTCTCACTGAACCGCAACAAGAAGTCCGTCGTCCTCAACTACAAGGCCGACGAGGGCAAGCAGGCGCTGGAGGAGTTGCTGCAGACCGCGGACGTGCTCGTGCAGAACCTGCGCCCGGGCGCGCTCGCCGCGGCCGGCTTCTCGTGGGAGAACCTGCGCGAGACCAACCCCCGCCTCATCTACGTCGAGATGACCGGGTACGGGCACGCCGGCCCCCGTCGCGAGCAGCCCGCGTACGACGCGATGCTGCAGGCCTACTCCGGCGTCGTCGCCATGACCGGCTCCGATGAGGGCGAGCCCGCTCGCGTGCCGCTGTCGATGATGGACATGGGCACCGGGCTGTGGCTCTCGCTCGGCGTCTTCGACGCGCTGCGCCGGCGCGAGCAGACAGGCGAGGGCGCGCACGTCCAGGTCTCGCTCCTGCAGACGGCGCTCGCGTGGGTCGGCACGCCGCTGATGGGCGTCGCCGCCGGCGGGCCGGTGCCCCAGCGGCTCGGCTCCGGGTTCCGGGGGAACGTCCCGAACGGCGCGTTCCCGGCATCCGATGGATATGTCTTCCTCTCCGTCGGCAGCAATGACGCGTTCTACCGCCTGCTCGACGCGATCGAGGCGCCGCACCTGCGCGACGACCCGGCGTTCGAGAACAACGTCGCGCGCGTGTCGAACCGCCAGTACGTCAATGCGCAGCTCGGCGCCGCGACCGCGAAGTTCACGATGCAGGAGCTGCTGGAGCGGTTGGATGCGGCGCAGGTGCCCCACTCGGCGGTCAACACCCTCGACCGGGTGCTGGAGGACGAGCAGGTGAAGGCCCTCGGTCAGCTCCAGCCGATCCCGCACGCCACGCTCGGCGACGTCACGATCGTCAACTCCCCGCTCACGATCGACGGGGAGTACCTCGCCCACCAGAACGGACCGCCGTTGCTCGGCGCGGACACCGTCGACGTGCTCGCGTCCGTCGGGATCGACGAGGGGCGCATCGACCGCCTGCTCGCAGACGGCGTCATCGAGACCCACACGGAAGGTGCCCGCGCATGAGCGACGGAATGCTGGCCGGCACGGCCGACGAGGTGCTGTACGAGGTCAAGGACCGCGTCGCCTGGATCACGATCAACCGCCCCGAGCGGCGCAACGCGATGAGCCGCAACACTGTGCGGCTGCTGACCGAGGCCTTCGTCGAGGCCGGCGAGGACCCGGACGTCTGGGCCGTGGTCATCACCGGCACCGGTGACAAGGCCTTCTGCGCCGGCGGCGACATGAAGGAGATGGACGACATCGCCAAGGCGGGTCGCCAGGTGCACACGCCCATGACCGGCATGTACCGCGCGCTCCTCGAGGTGATGCTCGAGACGTACAAGCCCGTGATCGCCGCCATCAACGGCCATGCGCTCGCGGGGGGCTGTGAGATCGTGCTCGCGAGTGACATCCGCATCGCCGTGGAGGGCTCGACCATCGGCCTGACCGAGGCGAAGCGCGGCATGGGGGCGAACTTCGGCTCCGTCGTGCTTCCGCGCCTCATCCCGCGCGCGCTCGCGATGGACCTCCTGTACACCGGGCGCATGGTACCCGTGGCGGAGGCCAAGGAGCTCGGTCTCGTCAACCAGGTCGTAGCCCGGGAGGAATTCAAGTCCGCCGTGCAGACCTACCTCGACGGCATCCTCGCCAACTCGCCGGTGTCGCTGCGGCGCTACAAGGAGATGGCCACGAAGAGCTGGGGGATGCCGATCGCCAGCGCTCTGCGCCTGAACGTCGGCCCGAACCCGTACACGAGCGAGGACCGTGCCGAGGGCGTGCGCGCATTCCTCGAGAAGCGCGCGCCCCAGTGGAAGAACCGGTAGGGCGATGACGCTCCTCGACAGTGCGGTGTGGACCGCGAAGATCTCCGTCGGCGGCTGGACCGACGGCGGGGGCGCCCCGCTGACGGTGCGCGACGCCGCGACCGGCGCGGCCATCGGCGAGGTCGGCGCGGCGACGCCCGCGCAGGTCGCCGAGGCCGCCACGCGCGCCGCCGCCGCCCAGAAGCACTGGGCTGCACTCATGCCTGCGGCCCGCGCCGCCGTGATGCGCCGCGCGGGTGACCTCTTCGAGCAGAACGCCGACGAGATCGCCGCCTGGATCGTCCGCGAGTCCGGTGGCACGTGGCTGAAGGCCCGCTCCGAGGTGCTCGCCGCCGCGGCAGAGTGCCGCGAGGCCGCCGCGCTGCCGTCCCATCCGAACGGCGAGGTGATCCCCAGTAACAAGCCGCGGTGGTCGTTCTCCCGTCGCCTTCCGGTCGGCGTCGTCACGGTCATCGCGCCGTTCAACTACCCCCTGACCCTCGCGATCCGCTCCGTCGCCCCGGCGCTCGGGCTCGGAAACGCCGTGCTCCTCAAGCCCGACCCGCGCACGTCGGTGGGCGGCGGCGTGGCGATCCAGCGCGTGTTCGACGAGGCAGGCCTGCCCGCCGGCGTCCTGCAGACCCTCACCGGGGGCGCCGAGGTCGGGATCGCCGCCGTCGAGGCGCCCGAGGTCCGTGTCATCTCTTTCACGGGCTCCACCGCGGCCGGTCGCCGCGTGGGCGAGACCGCCGCGCGACTGCTCAAGCGGGCGCACCTCGAACTCGGCGGCAACAACGCGATCGTCGTGCTCCCCGGGGCCGACGTCGAGCGGGCCGCGGCATCCGGAGCATATGGATCCTTCCTCCACCAAGGGCAGATCTGCCAGAGCGCCGGGCGCCACCTCGTGCACGAGGCGCAGCACGACGAGTACGTCGCAGCACTGGCCCGCATCGCGGACTCGCTCCGGGTCGCCGACCCGTACACGGATCACGACGCGCAGATGGGCCCGATCATCGACGACGGACAGTTCTCCGCGGTGTGCGGGATCGTCGACTCGGCCGTCGGCGAAGGCGCGGAGGTCGTCACCGGCGGACCGTCCGGGCAGCGCTTCTTCCGCCCGACGGTGCTGCGCGGGATGACGCCCGACATGCTCGCCTGGCGCGAGGAGATCTTCGGCCCGGTCGCCCCGGTGCTCGCCTACCGCACGCTCGACGAGGCGGTCGACCTCGTCAACGCGAGCGAGTACGGGCTTTCGGTGAGCCTCCTCGGCGACGTCGGCACGGCCATCTCGGTGGCCGACCGCATCGTGAGCGGGAAGGTCCACATCAACGACCAGACCGTCAACGACGAGGCGAACATCCCGTTCGGCGGGGTCGGCGCGTCCGGCAACGGTGCGCGCTTCGGCGGCGCCACGGCCAACCTCGAGGCGTTCACCGAGACCCAGTGGCTCACCGTGCGCGCCGAGATGGAGGCGAACCCCTGGCCCGTGCCCGTGCGCTGACGACCCTACGGGGCGGATGAGGGGGTGACGGATGCCGCGCCCGCGGCGAACCCCTCGGCGTAGGCCTCGTCGGCCCCGAGCCGGAACATGTCGCGCTCCAGCGGGCGCACGATGGAGCGCGCGCCGGGAAGGTCGAGTGAGCCGACGAGGTCGGCGCGCCCGCGCACCACGGCCACCGGCCGTCGAGCGGCCTTGCCCTTGACCAGGTCGGTCGCCGCGGCGAGCTCGTCGGCGACGCACGGCATCGTCACGACGAGGGATCGGCCCTCGGCATCGGTCTCGCCGCGGAGATCTTCGAAGACGTGGACACCGCCCGCGCCGATCGCGTGATCGGTCTGACCGTCGCGCCAGGCGCGGCCGAGGGTGTCGGACACGAGCACGCCGACCTCGACACCGAGCCGCTCGCGCAACCCGGCTGCGATCAGTCGTGCTGAGGCGTCGGGGTCTTCGGGGAGCAGGAGGATCGTGCCGTGCGGCGTGTTCGAGGCGTCCACGCCGGCGGCGGCCGACACCATGCCGAGCCGGTTCTGCACGATGCGGGTCGTCCCGCCGTTCGGCGTCGGGCGCGAGGCCACCACGCGGACCGTCTCGGCGGTGATCGCCTCCTCGCGGTCGTCGGCCGCCAGGATGCGCCCCTCGGCCTTCGACACGACCTTCGAGGTCACCACGATGATGTCGCCATCGGCGAGGCCGCCGGCCGCGGCATCCGCGATCACCGTCACCAGGTCATCGCCCGGCGTGATCTCGGGGATCCCGTCGAGAGCCCAGACCTGCAGCACGTCGGCGATCAGCGGACGAAGCGGACCTCGGTGAGCGTCTCACCCAGGAACGGCTCGGTGTGCGAGGCGCCGTCGAGCGTGAAGCCGTTGCGCGTGTAGAAGCGGTGCGCGCGCGGGTTGTCGTCGGCGACCCAGAGGTAAAGCTGCTCATCGTCGGCGACGACGGCGTCGAACAGCTTCTGGCCGATGCCCGTGCCGTGGTACTCGTCGAGGAGGTAGATGAAGTACAGCTCGCGGAAGCGCGGCGCGTCCTTATCGCGGGCGGGACCGGAGCCGGCGAACCCGACGATCTCGCCGCCGACGAGCGCGGCGAACATCTTGAAATCGGGGCCCTGGACGGCCCAGTGGGTCCACAGCTCGGCAAGACGCTTGGGAGACACCGCTTCGAGAGCGGCCTTGCTGATGAGATGGTCGTAGGTCTCGTGCCAGCAGGTGGCGTGAACACGCCCGAGGGCCTCTGCGTCCACGTCGCGCACCGGACGGACGACGATGTCGGTCTGGAGTTCGGCTTCCATGGCCAGACTCTACGCCGGGCCTCGCGCGAGACGAAATCGGCCCCACGGCGCCTGTGGACGCGTGGTCCCCGACGGGTGGGATGCCGCTGCTCGTGTGTCGGACATCCACAACCGAATGTCGCCTGCGCTCGTGGATCGCTACCATCACTCCCCGTGAACGTGATCTGGCGGACCCTGCTCGTGATGCTCGGCGCGCGGCGGCGCGTGCGGCGCGAGGGGCACCTTCCGCCGACCGGCATCGGCCGGGTCCGGCTGACGACCCTGCCGACCGACCTCGACATCCTCCTGCACATGAACAACGGCCGGTATCTCTCGCTGTTCGATCTCGGTCGCTGGGATCTCTTGGTGCGGACGGGACTCTTCGACGTCATGAAGCAGCGAGGCTGGTACGCGGTCGTGTCGAGCGAGACGGTCACGTTCCGAAAGTCCCTCGAGCTGTGGAAGCGGTTCGACGTCGAGTCGCGCATGATCGGCCACGACGACAAGGCCGTGTACCTCGAGCACCGCGCCGTGGTCGACGGCGAGGTCTACGCCCGGGTGATCGTCCGCGCCCGCATGATGAAGCGCAGCGGGGGCACGCTCGCGCATGACGAGCTGTTCGCGGCGGTCGGGTATCCGGACGGCATCCCCGAGATCGACCCGTGGGTGCACGACTGGGCCGCGGCATCCGCTCTGCCCCCGTCGCGTGGCGAGGCTCCCAGCGTCTGGAACTGACGCTTCAGCTCGCGAGTCGCGGGCTCGGTCGTGCAGCGGAACTCGGTCCCGCAGTGCAGGCTCAGCCCAGCAGCGTCGATGCGACGGCGGCCAGCGAGGCCACCATCGCCACATTGACGGTCACCAGGAGCGCAGTCCACACCTGGGCGGAGTCGACCGACGACAGAGGCGTGCGGCCCACCGCGTCGAGGGCTTCGGGCAGGGTGTCGAACTCGCCGACGGTGCGACCACGGGGCGTGCTGGCGACATAGACGCCGCGTTCGCGACGGACGGCGCCCACCTTGCGGCCACCTCGGCCGGCCTCCCAGTCGCCGCGGTCCAGGCTGCGCCACTGCACACGCCAGGACGCCGGAGCTGTCAGAGTGGGGAATGTCATGTCGGCAACGCTAGGCGGGCGTGCCGCGGTGCATCGGCCCTTGACTTCCTCGAGGAGCCAGGGTAGACGCGGGGACGGGCCTAGCGGGCGGCGGCGGGGTCGTCGGGCTCGGGAACGAGCGAAAGACCGGCGGGAGAGTTCGCGGCCTTGGTCAGCGCCTCCACCCACGCGGGGTTGAGCCGTGGCTGACGGCTGCCGAAGTACTCGAACGAGAGCGGCACGTGCGGGCTGAGCCACACCGAGGTGCGCCCCATCCCGCTGCGCATCGGGTCGGTCCACGTGAAGGGGAACTGCTCGCCGCGACGGAGCTTCGCCCAGACGACCGCCTGCAGGTGTGCGAGGACGCGGTCATCGATCGAGACGGCGATCTTCGAGTCGTAGGTGAGGGTGCCCATTCCGCCAGATTACCGCGCGCGCAGACGGTCCAGGGAACTCTGCGCCGAAGGGCGACGCAGAGTATACGCCTTCCTGGCGCCCGTGTCTGGTGTTGCACGCAATGTGCTTCAACCCCCAGGCTGTCACGGTGACCACTTCGGAGACGCTCGTCCAGGACCTGCGAGAGGCGGTGTCGTCGGGGGGACTGACGGTCGTCTACCAACCCCAATTCGCCCTCGACACCGGCGCGCCCGACGGCGCGCCCGTCGCAGTCGAAGTGCTCTGCCGCTGGACCCATGAGGTCGACGGCGAGGTCCCGCCGTCGACGTTCATCCCGCTCGCCGAAGATGCCCTGCTGGTCGAGGAGATCGACCTCCAGGTGCTCGAGCAGGGCCTGGAGCAGATCCTCGAGTGGCAGCGCACGGGCCGCGCCGTCGAATTGGCGGCGAACGCCTCGCCGTCGCACATCACGCTCGACTACGCCGAGGCGGTCATCGCGCGCCTCGCAGTGATCGGCATCGACCCCGCCTTCGTGACGATCGAGATCACCGAGACGCCGACTCCGCAGCTGCTTCCCGACATGCGCGGGGCGCTCGCGCGGCTTCGCGCCGCCGGCCTGACCATCGCGATCGACGACTTCGGCGCAGGAGACACCACGATCGACATGGTCGAGTCCCTGCCGATCGACGAGGTCAAGATCGACCGGTCGCTGACACAGCGAGCGGATGCTGCAGCCGACGCCATCGTGACCGATGTGGTCGCCCGGTCGAACAGCCAGGGCTGGCGGGTCGTCGCCGAGGGCATCGAGACGCCCGAGGACCTCGCCCGATCCATCGCCCGCGGTTGCCACCGCGGCCAGGGCTACCTGCTCGGCAAGCCGATGGGCGTGGCCGAGATCGAAGACCTCTGGCTGCGCTGAACGGGCTCGCCTAGAGCGTGAACTCGTCGGGCGCGTCGACCGGGGTGTCGTCTGCTGCCGACGGCGAGTCGCCGACGTCGATCTGCGACCACGTCACCGGCATGCCCGGCGAGAACAGGATGTCGATACCGGGACCACCGCGCAGCGGGGGGATGTTGACGTAGCCGCCGCCCGCTTTGATCGCCTCGAGGATCTGGGTCTTGAGCCCCGTCACCGGGTCGGGCAGGAAGTAGTCACGTCCGTCGACAGTGAGCCGGTTCACGATGGCCATGGGCCCCAGCGTACCCGTCGCGCGGGCTGTCGAGATTAGGATTGAACTCGTGGGCACACTTCACTACGGTTCGCCGGCCACCGGCTTCACGCTCGACGACCGCACGCTCGCCCACATCGAACTCGTGATGATGGCCAAGCTGCGACGTCAGGAGAGCTTCGCGTTCGCGATCACCGACGAGAAGTCGCAGCTACGCCAGGCGGTGTGGATCTCGCCGGTCACGGCACTGCGGTTCGAGTACGACGCGCCCATGCCCGAGATCAACCGCCTCTGGCTGCAGGACCTCGTCGACACCGCGAACTCGTCGGGCGGGCTGCGCATCGTTCCCGAGCCGGACCCGGCCGCGTCACGCTGAGACGCGGCCACCGCCCTCGCGCTTCGAGCGGTACATCGCCGCGTCCGCCGCGTCCAGCAGCTCTGACGACGCCATCCCTGGCGCCGCGGCCACGACGCCGGCGCTGACCGAGAGGCTGAACACCGCGTCGGCGACCGCGACCGGCCGCCCGATCGCGCGGATCGCGCGCTGCGCCACATGGCGCGCATCCTTCTCATCCGCGCCGACGCACACGATCACGAACTCGTCGCCGCCGAGACGCACCACCATGTCGGAGGCCCGCGCGATCCCCGCAAGGCGATTGCCCACCGCGGCGAGCACGGCGTCGCCCACCTCATGGCCGCGGGTGTCGTTCACGACCTTGAAGTCGTCGAGATCGAGGAAGATCAGTGCGAGGCGCGGCGCGACGCCGGCGAGCAGGGCCTCCAGCCGATCGTCGAGGAACCGTCGGTTGTGCAACCCGGTCAGGGCATCCCGCAGGGCGAGTTCCGCGAGCTCCGCCTGAGCGCGGGCGACGAGCGCCGCCTGGATCTCGAAGCCGAGTTCGCGTGCGTCCTGGGCGTGCTCGCCCCAGGGCAGGCTGCGACCCGTCACGCTCTCGCGCCAGGCCGAGAACGATCGGCGGGGGGAGAGGGCGTCGACGCGGTTGTCGGCGCGCTGGTCGCCCAGCCAGTCCACCGTGCGCGCCACCTCGCTGCGGAGGAAGACCAGGCGGTCGCCCTCGGTTCCGATCGGCACGTCGAGCAGCCCCGCGACACCGGGCATCTCGACCGCGAGCTCGGGGCGCTCGAGGGGGAGCGCCTCCCACATCGGCCGCTCGGCGGCCAGCTCGTCGACGATGTCGAGGACGGTGTCGTACGGGGGCACGGTGCCGAGACCGACCACGGAATCGCCGATACGCAGGATCACTCCGTCGGCCGGCACGACGTCGAGCACCGTGCGGTCGCCGCCGAGCAGCACGGCCGCGGCGTCGCCGCGCCCGTAGAGGGGTGCGACGATCGCGACCCGGCGCTCGCGTGCTTCGAGGCGTCGGCGCAGTTCGTGGATCTGGTGGGCGGCGGTGAGCTGCATCGTCACCTGGCTCGCGAGCACCTCCAGCGCGCGGCGCAGGAGCACGGGAACCTTGCGCGGTGAGCGGTGGGCGCACGTGAACATCCCGACCAGCCGGTCGTCGGCGACCAGCGCGAGCGACAGCGTCGAGGCCTGACCCATGTTGCGCATGAACTGCAGGTGGTGGGGCGAGGCCGACCGCAGCTCGGTGGCGCCGATGTCGAGCGGCGCCTGTTCGGGCAGCAGCGACGAGATGGCCACGCCGGAGTCCTCGGTGTCGACGATCACCCGGGAGCGCTTCTCGAGGTAGAGCGCCCGGGCCTGCGACGGGATGTCGGAGGCGGGGAAGTGCAGCCCGAGGTACGGCTCCATGTCGGGCTCGCGCTCGTCGGCGACGACCTGGCCGTGGCCATCGTCATGGAACTCGTAGCACATCACCCGGTCGAACCCGGTGATCCGCTTGATCTCGGCTGCGGCCCGCGTGCGCAGCTCGTCGGGATCGGTGATGGCCGCGAGGCCCTGGATCGCCCCCACCACTCCGGTGCGCACGTATTCCAGATCGGCGTGCACCGGCTCCAGATCGATGAGCAGCGGCGATCCTCCGCGGTGCACGATCACGTCGTAGGTGACGCCGTCGATCTCGGCGCGCACGGGGTCTATGGCGGCGGCGTGCGAGGCGGCCCAGCTCAGCGTCTCGCTCCCGAGCTCGTGGACGCGCCGGCCGAGCCACGCTCCGGCGTTGTCGCTGGCGGCGACGATCGTGCCGGTCTGCTCATCGACGGCCAGCAGGATTCCGTGTGACTGGATGCGGCCGATGATGCGGATCGGCTCGGCTGCGCACTCCTGCAAACGGCGGGCTTCGGCCTCGTCCCTCTCACGAGCGTCGTCGTAATGCAGAACTGTGGTCTCGGTCAACGCGCCTCCTCGGACATCAGCCCCGAACGGTCGGATGGCTGGCCGAGGAACGTCAAGCCTACGTCGCCATCCGCAAAGGCGGGCCGGGGGATGCGTGAAGGCGTGGATTCATGCGCTCAGCGGGCCGCGCATGCGCAATCGGGATCAGGGACGGCGTACCGGACGGCGGGGCGCGGCGCAAGGGCGTTGCGTCCGGCCGGAGGTTCCGGTTGCGTGCAGTCATGCGCTGGCGCCCCCCGCCCGCGCAGGGAGGAGGAACGAGCCATGGACACCGCAACCCTCATCTGGATCATCGTCGCGGTCATCGTCGTCGCGATCATCGTGGTGGTGGCGCTCGCGCTGACCGCGCGAGGACGCGCCGAGAAGAAGCGCCAGGCCGAGCACGAGAAGGCCGAGAGGCTTCGCGAGCAGGCTCGCGAAACCGAGCTCGCCGCTCGTGAGAGCGAGGCGCGTGCCGCGCAGACCAGGGCTGATGCCGCGTCCGCGGCGGCTGCCGCACAGCAGGCGAAGGCGCAGGCCGCGCAGGCCGAGGTCGACGCCAACCGTCTCGCCGACAGCGTGAGTGAGCACGACGCCGAGGCGGCCCAGCGCCGCGCCGAGCAGGAGGAGACGCTGCGCAAGGCCGACGACGTCGATCCCTATGTCTCCACCGAGGCCGACGCCGGCGACCGGGGCCGCGACGGCCACGTCGACCGCGACCGGGACGGCCGGGACGACCGTGACGAGCGCGCCGCCGCGCGCGAGGACCGTGACGCCGCCGCGCCGGGGGCGACGACGGTGCGCGACGACCGGGCGACGGCCTCCGACGGCGTGCCTCCCGCTCCTGACGGAGTGACGGGTCGAGATGCCTCGGCGCACGACTCGGCGGCCGCGGACGGCGCAGCGATCACGCGCCCGCCGGCGACGACGACCGATGAGCGCTCGGTCGTCGTCGACGAGCACACGGCCACCGCCGACGACACGGTGCCGCCGAGCACCCGTCGGGATCACGCCTGAGGACCGGAGCCGTCTGCCCGGCGAGACACCCGTGCACAGGCAGGGTGAGCACGCCGGGCGGGCGGCTCTAGGCTTGACGGCATGGTGACCGACCCTTATCAGGGGGACACCGACCTGACGGCTCCCGGCGACGACCTCGCCGAGCGTGCCGTGGTGCTGGCGCAGCGGTGGATCACCGAGAGCGCCGAGGTCGATGTGGACCCCGCCGCCGAGCGACTCGCCGGCGTCCTGAAAGACCCCAACGGGCTGCCGTTCACGATCGGCTTCGTCGACGGCGTCATGCGGCCCGAGAGCCTCACGGCTGCGGCATCCAATCTCAGTCGCGTCGCCCCGCTCGTGCCCGGCTTCCTGCCCTGGTACCTCCGGGGCGCGGTGCGTGTCGGCGGCGCCGTCGCTCCGGTGCTGCCCTCGCCCGTGGTGCCGATCGCGCGGCGCGTGCTGCGCGAGATGGTCGGACATCTCGTGGTCGACGCGCGACCCGAGAAGCTCGGCCCCGCCATCGCCGGCATCCGCGAGTCGGGCGCCCGACTGAACCTCAACCTGCTCGGCGAGGCGGTGCTCGGCGAGCAGGAGGCGCTGCGCCGCCTGGACGGCATCCACGAGCTCATCCGCCGCGACGACGTCGACTACGTGTCGGTGAAGGTCTCGGCGATCGCCAGCCACATCTCGATGTGGGCGTTCGACGAGGTCGTCGCCAAGGTGGTCGACCGCCTGATGCCGCTCTACCTGACGGCAGCGTCCGACGGCACCTTCATCAACCTCGACATGGAGGAGTACCGCGACCTCGACCTGACGATCGCGGTCTTCACGAAGATCCTCGAAGACCCGCGGCTGCGGGGTCTCGAAGCCGGCATCGTGCTGCAGGCATACCTGCCCGATGCCCTGCCGGCGCTGCAGCAGCTCACCGCGTGGGCGCAGCAGCGCGCGGCGGCCGGGGGCGCGCGCATCAAGGTGCGGCTCGTCAAGGGCGCCAACCTCGCCATGGAGCGGGTGGATGCCGTGATGCACGGCTGGTCGCTCGCCACCTATGACGCCAAAGTCGACTCCGACGCCAACTACGTGCGCTGCCTCGACTTCGCGCTGCGGCCCGACAACGCCGCCGCGGTGCGGGTGGGGGTCGCCGGCCACAACCTGTTCGACATCGCCTACGCCTGGCTGCTCGCGGGCGAGACCGGCGTGCGCGACCAGATGGAGTTCGAGATGCTCCTCGGCATGGCCCAGGGGCAGGTCGCCGCTGTGGCCCGCGAAGTGGGCCACGTGCTGCTCTACGTGCCGGTCGTGCGTCCGGACGAGTTCGACGTCGCCATCAGCTACCTCGTGCGCCGGCTCGAGGAGAACGCGTCGAGCGACAACTTCCTCTCCGCCGCGTTCGAGCTCGCCGACGTGCCCGCGATGTTCGAGCGGGAGCGCGACCGCTTCCTCGCGTCGCTCGAGCGCGCCGCCGACCCGACCCTCGGCGTCGGTCCGAATCGCACGCAGGACCGCACGACCGAGCCCGCCGGGGCCCCCGTCACCCGCGCGCGACTGCGGGGCACCGGGGCGATCGGCGAGGGAGACGGTCTCACCGAGGCCGTGATCGGCATCGCGCGCTCCGCGGCGGGGGACCCCGGCGACACTGCGCCCGTCGCGCCGTCCGTCGAGGAGCAGCTGTTCGCCGGCGAGGCGTTCGTCGAGACCGCCGTCTTCGCGCCCCGCGAGGCCAGCGACCGCGCGCTGGGCGCACCGGGCTTCCGCAACGCCCCCGACACCGACCCGGCGCTCCCCGCCAACCGTGCGTGGGCCCGAGGCATCCTGCGCCGCATCCACACCTCGCGTGCCGGTGACGAGACGATCGCCGCTGCCCGCATCGACGACGCCGACGCTCTGGAAGCCGTCGTGAAGACGGTGACGGATGCCGCGGCCCGATGGGGCGCGACGCCCGCGGCCGAGCGTTCCGCGGTGCTCGCCGCCGCCGGTCGCGCGCTCGAGGAGCGACGCGGCGAGCTCATCGAGGTCGCCGCGTCCGAGACCGGCAAGATCTTCGCCGAGGCCGACGTCGAGGTCAGCGAGGCCGTGGACTTCGCGAACTACTACGCCGCCACCGCCCGCGAGCTCGACCGGGTCAGCGGCGCGGTGTTCGAGCCCGCGAAGCTGACCGTCGTCACCCCGCCGTGGAACTTCCCGGTCGCAATCCCCGCGGGCGGCGTGCTCGCCGCGCTCGCCGCGGGATCCGGCGTCGTGTTCAAGCCCGCTCCGCAGGCGCGCCGGTGCGCGGCCGTCGTGGCCGAGGCGCTGTGGGAGGCCGGCGTGCCGCGCGACGTGCTGGCCCTCGTCGACATCGACGAGGGCGGGCTCGGGCAGGCGCTCGTCTCGCATCCCGCGGTCGACCGGGTGATCCTCACCGGCTCGTTCGAGACCGCCGCGCTGTTCCGCTCGTGGCGCCCCGACCTGCCGCTGCTCGCCGAGACCAGCGGCAAGAACGCGATGATCGTGATGCCGTCGGCCGACCTCGATCTCGCGGCATCCGATCTCGTCAAGAGCGCCTTCGGCCACGCCGGTCAGAAGTGCTCGGCGGCGTCGCTCGCGATCCTCGTCGGCCCCGTCGGGCACTCAAAGCGGTTCGCCCGCCAGCTCGTCGACGCTGCGCAGTCGCTGCGCGTCGGCTCGCCCACCGACCCGCTGTCGGAGGTCGGGCCCGTCGTCGAGCCGCCGCGCGGCAAGCTCGAGTGGGCGCTCACGACCCTCGACGAGGGCGAGCAGTGGCTCGTCGAGCCGAAGCCGGTCGACGCCGGACCCGATTTCGCGGGCCGCATGTGGACGCCGGGCATCCGCACCGGCGTGATGCCGGGCTCGCGCTTCCACCACGAGGAGTTCTTCGGTCCTGTGCTCGGTGTGATGCACGCCAGCTCCCTCGCCCACGCGATCGAGCTGCAGAACGCCGTCGCCTACGGACTCACTGCGGGTCTGTACACGCAGAACCCCGACGACCTCGCACTGTGGCTCGACCGCGTCGAGGCCGGCAACCTGTACGTCAACCGGGGCATCACCGGCGCGATCGTCCAGCGCCAGCCCTTCGGCGGCTGGAAGCGCTCATCGGTCGGAGCCGGCACGAAAGCCGGAGGACCGAACTACCTCGTCGGGCTCGGCTCGTGGCGAGCCACGTCGGGCGGTGCCGCGTCGACGACGCTGCACCTGCGCGGACTCGACTCGCGCATCACGTCCGTGATCGAGGCCGCCCAGCCGTCACTCGACTACGACGCGTTCGAGTGGCTGCGCCGCGCCGCGCTGTCTGACGCGATCGCGTGGGACCGCGAGTTCGGCCAGGTGAAGGACGTCTCGGCCCTCGGCATCGAGCGCAACCTGTTCCGCTACCGACCGATCTCCGAGGTCGCGCTGCGCGCCACCGCAGACGCATCGTGGCAGTCGGTGCTGCGCGTCGCCATCGCGGGCATCCGGGCAGGGTCTGCCCTCACGCTCAGCGCGCCGGTCGGCCTGCCCGGCGCCGTGCGCCGCGCGCTCAGCGACCTCGACGTCGCGGTGTTCGTCGAGACCGACGAGCAGTGGCTGCAGCGCATGGCCGCCCCGACTCCGGATCTGACGGCGGCGGTCGCGGGCGAGGCATCCGCTGCCCGACCGCCGCGTGTGCGGCTCATCGGACCCGGCGAGTCGGTCGGCGCGCTGCACCGCGCGCTCGCCGTCGCGATCGGAGGAGACCCCGATCTCGCGGTCTACGACAACGAGGTGACGACGGCCGGACGGCTCGAGCTGCTGCCGTTCCTGCACGAGCAGTCGATCACGATCACCGCGCACCGGTTCGGCAACCCCGATCCGTGGTCGGAGGACGTGATCTGATCCGGGCGGGCGCTCAGACGCGCAGCATCCGCTCTGCCCGATCCGTCACGGGTCGTGGCGGGAGTGGTCAGGCTTCGGTGCCGGGAAAGCCCGTCGACTCTCGCGCGACGATGTGGAACTCCGGCTTGATCGTCTCAGGCGGGCGCCGCTCGCCCTTCTCGTTGATCCGCTGGACCAGTCGATCGACCGCGATCGCGGCGATCTCGGCGCGACCGGTGTCGACCGTCGACATCGACGGGACGGAGTATCTGCTCTCGTCGATGTTGTCGAAGCCGATGACCGCGACGTCGTCCGGCACGCGAACGCCCTCTTCGCGAAGGGCGCGCAGCACGCCGAGCCCCAGCGTGTCGTTGAGGGCGAACACCGCGTCGAACTGGACCCCCTCCCTCACCATGAGGTGGACCGCCTCGGCGCCCCCTGCGCGACTCCATCGCTGCATCGACGTGGGGCGGACCAGCGCCCGGTCGAGCGCGATGCCGGCCTGATCCAGCGCGCGCTTGTAGCCCTCCAGTCGCAGACTCGCCGAGCTCGTCTCATCACCGTGCTCGAGGTCGGCGCCGACCAGGGCGATACGTCGCCGGCCGATGCCGAGGAGGTGCTCGACGGCTGCCTGGGCCGAGGCGGTGTTGTGCATCGTGACGTGGTCGGTCGGGCCGCCGAAGATGCGCTCTCCGAGCAGGACCAGTGGTCCGTCGACGTCGAGCGCGTCCGCGTCATCCTGACCGAGGCTGACGGGGCTGAAGAGCATGCCGTCCAGGAAGCGGGGCCGGTTGCCTGTCACGGCGCGCAGCTCGGCATCGCGGTCGCCGCTGGTCTGCTCGACCATGACGCCCAGTCCGCGCTTCTCGGCTGCGCGGATCACCTCGTCGGCGAGCTCGGCGAAGTAGTTCTCGCGAAGGGACGGCACGGCGAGCCCGATGACCCCGGTACGCCCTGACCGGAGGCCACGAGCCGAGAGATTCGGCCGATAGGCGAGCTGACGGATCGCGTCGTTGACCCGGTCGCGCGTACCCGGACGCACGTGCGGGTAGTCGTTGATGACGTTGGACACCGTCTTGATCGAGACGCCGGCCACACGGGCGACATCATGCATCGTCGGTCCCATCGAATGCCCCCGTCTTTCCACTTCGATGACTGCACTCTACTGCGCTCGCAGAACCGTCCACGCAACGGAAGGGCTCGGCCGAGTCAGCGCGCCCTCACGCAATGCAACGTTGTAAAGTTAGTGTATCGTGCCGATGTGCGAGTCACCGAGGACCGACGATGCTGACTGCCGACGACTGGCCCATCGCGGCCGCCCTGCTGTCACAGGGCGATGCCCACCCCGCGAATGCGTCCGGGTCGCCGGTCGAGCGCTGGCGGGCGGACCTTCTCGAGGTCTCCGACGCCGGGTTCAGCGAGGTGGATCTCACCGATTCGTGGGTGCGCTACGGCGAGCTCACTCCGCAGCAGGCGAGAGACCTCCAGGACTGTCTCCGCTCCACCGGCCTCGTCGCGGCGTCGCTCTCCGCGATCCGGCGCAGCATCATCGACGAGCGGTACGGGGCCGAGAACCTGGCGTACGCGCATCGCACCCTCGACCTCGCGGCGGAGTTCGGCGTGCCGGTGGTCTCGGTCGGCCTGCATCGTGCGCTCACGCCCGAGCAGCGGGAGCAGCTGTGGTTCTGGACGGTCGAGGGTCACCGCGACCCGCCCGACGACGAGGCCTGGTCGCTCGCGGTCACGCGCTTCCGCGAACTGGGGCGTCATGCCGCCGAGCTGGGCCTTGTGCTGTCGCTCGAGCTCTACGAGCACACCTACCTGGGCACCGCGGCGTCGGCGGTGCGCCTCGTCGAGGACATCGGCCTCGACGCCGTCGGCTTGAATCCGGACGTCGGCAACCTCATCCGGCTGCACGAACCCGTGGAGGACTGGCGCGCGATCGTCGAGGCGACGATGCCGTACGCGAATTTCTGGCATGCCAAGAACTACACGCGCGACGAGGATGCCGCGGCCGGGCTGGTCTCGACCGTCCCCACCTCGCTCGAACTCGGCCTGATCGACTACCGCGAAGCAGTGAAGATCGCGGTGCGCAGCGGGTTCCAGGGCGTCATCTGCGTCGAGCACTACGGCGGGGACGGTCTCAGCGTGAGCGCAAGCAACCGGGACTACCTCCGAGGACGCATCCTGCCGCGCCGGGAGTACGCCCCGGGCGCCAGTCGCGTCCGGCAGACGCACGGGAAGGTCGAGGGATGACGAGGATCTTCGCGGACCCGGATTCCTTCGTGGCGGACGCCCTTCGTGGCTTCGCCGCCGCGCACCGCGACGAGGTGGCGCTCGTCGACGGCGGCGTGGTGCGCGCGCAGCCGCTCGAGCCGGGCCGGGTCGCCGTCCTCATCGGAGGCGGGTCAGGGCACTACCCGGCTTTCGCGGGTTTCGTCGGTCCCGGTCTCGCAGCGGGAGCCGTGTGCGGGAACATCTTCACGTCGCCATCGACCGCGCAGGCGCTGCGCGTCGCCCGGTCCGCCGACGCGGGCGGAGGGGTGCTCTTCACCTATGGCCGCTACGCGGGCGACGTGATCCACTTCGGCGAGGCGGAGCGCCGGCTGCGCGCCGAGGGGGTCGACGCCCGCACCGTCCTGATCACCGACGACGTGGCGAGCGCGCCGCCCGAGGCCCGCGACGAGCGCCGAGGGATCGCCGGGATCCTGTGCGTCTTCCACATCGCCGGTGCCGCGGCGGAGCGCGGTGACTCCATCGATGACGTCGAGCGCCTCGCAGCGCACGCCAACAGCAGGACGCGCAGCCACGGCGTCGCCTTCGCGGGGTGCACGCTGCCGGGTGCGGACCACCCGCTGTTCGAGGTTCCGGCCGGTGTGATGTCGATCGGCCTCGGGATCCACGGCGAACCCGGGGTGAGAGACGTGCCCCTCCAGCGGGCGCCCGAGCTGGCGGCGACGCTCGCCGCGCCGCTGCTCGCAGAGCGACCCGATGGCTGCGCCAGGGCGGCCGTCATCCTCAACGGGCTCGGGTCGGTCAAGTACGAGGAGCTCTTCGTCCTCTTCGCCCACGTCGTCGAGCATCTGCGGGGGCACGGCATCGAGATCGTCGAGCCCGAGTGCGGGGAGTTCGTCACGAGTCTCGACATGGCGGGGGTGTCCCTGACGGTCCTCTGGCTCGATGAAGAACTCGAGGAGCTGTGGCGGGCCCCCGCTTCCTCCCCGGCGTTCCGCAAGGGCGCTGTCGGCGGACCCGCTCCTCACACAGCACGCCGAGCGCCTGCGACGCCGCGCGCGGGGACTGAGGCCGCTGCGGTGCCGCAGGTGGCGGCATCCGCCACCGACGCATCCCGCCGTGCGGCCGCCATCGCGCGCAGACTCACACGCGTGGCGCGCGACGCCGTGGCGGCGCAGGTCGACCTCCTGGGTGAGCTGGACTCGATCGCCGGCGACGGCGACCACGGCATCGGGATGCTGCGTGGGCTCAACGCCGCCGCCGACGCGGTCGAGACGGCCGACGTGGGCGCGGGCGTGCGCGAGCTGCTCGGCGGCGCCGGAGACGCCTGGTCGGAGCGGGCGGGCGGCACGTCGGGAGCACTGTGGGGGGCGGCGGTCGCAGAGCTCGGGCGGTCGCTCGGGAACCCCGATCACTTCACGGCCGAGGACGTCGTCGCCGCTGTCGCCGCCGCGAGCGCCCGGGTCGCAGAGGTCGGGGGTGCTGGGCCCGGCGACAAGACGATGATCGACGCGATCGCGCCGTTCCGAGACGCCTTGGCCGCCCACGTGCAGGCGGGCGAGGACCTCGCCGCGTGCATGGTCGCCGCGGCCACCGCGGCACGGGTGGGAGCGGATGCGACCGCCGCGATGAAGCCTCGTCTCGGGCGTGCGCGTCCGCTGGCCGAGCGCAGCGTCGGGCATCCCGACCCCGGAGCCACGTCGTTCTGGATCATCGCCGACGCCATCGCGCGCGACGCCGTCGGCGGCCGGGAAGGGGAATGAGAGATGGGCCTGAGGATCGTCGTCGGTGCGGATGACGCCGGCTATGAGTACAAGGAGGCGCTGCGCGAGCTGCTGTCCGAAGACCCGCGAGTGAGCGACGTCATCGACATCGGGGTCACCAGCGCGGACGCCACGCCCTACCCGCGGGTGGCGGTCGAGGCGGCACGACTCGTGGCGAGGGGCGAGGCCGACCGGGCGCTCCTCGTCTGCGGCACCGGGCTCGGCGTCGCCATCACGGCCAACAAGGTGCGCGGCATCCGCGCGGTGACCGCGCATGACAGCTACTCCGTCGAGCGGTCGGTCAAGAGCAACAACGCGCAGGTCCTGACGCTCGGAGCGCGCGTGATCGGACTGGAGCTCGCGAAGAAGCTCGTGCGCGAGTGGCTGGATCATCGATTCGACCCGGCATCGGCGTCCGCCGAGAAGGTCGAGTTGATCGATCGACTCGAGGGCGAGCGATGATCGCGAAGGTCGCCGTGGTCGGATCCGGGTACATGGGCGGCGGGATCGCCCAAGTGCTCGCCCTGGCCGGACGGGATGTGGCCATCGCGGACGTGAGCGCCGACCTCGCACGGGAGAACCGCGAGCGGATCATCCGCGAGGCGGCCGACTACGCGGAGCGGGGGATCTTCCCCGCCGACGCCCGCGAGACGGTCGCGTGGCGCGTCACCGCGGCGCCGTCGATCGAGGAGGCCGTGGGTGCGGTGGACTTCGTGGAAGAGGCGGTGCCGGAGGTGCTCGGCATCAAGCACGAGACACTCCGGCGCATCAGCGAGAACGCACCCTCCGCTGCGCTCATCGGCAGCAACACCTCGACGATCTCCATCGCCACTCTCGCCGAAGCGGTCACGTCGCCGGATCGCTTCCTGGGAGTGCACTTCAGCAATCCGGCGACGTTCGTGCCCGGCGTGGAGGTCATCCCCCATGCGGGCACACGCGAAGGCGCCGTGACCGAAGTGGTCGCTCTCCTCGACGAGTGCGGCAAGGTCGGCGTGCCCATCGCCGACGTCACCGGCTTCGTGCTGAACCGACTCCAGTACGCGCTCTTCGGCGAGGCGGCGCGGCTCGTGGAGGAGGGAGTCGCCACGGCACAGGCCGTCGACCTCATCGCCCGCACCACCTTCGGATTCCGGCTGCCGTTCTTCGGCCCCTTCGCCATCGCCGACATCGCCGGGCTGGACGTCTACCAGTTCTGCTACCAGTCGCTCCACGGCGCGTATCCCGACCGCTTCTCCGGGCCGGCCATTCTCGAGGAGCGCGTGGCGCGGGGCGAGAAGGGCGTGAAGACCGGCCGGGGATTCCTTGCGACGCCCGCCGATCGCGCTCCCGAGCTGGCGGCGTACCGCGATGAGGCGTACGCGGCGCTGCGCGATCTCCTCTTCCGGCTCGGTGAGCCGCCGGTCGACTATTGAGGCCGCGGAACTTTCGTGAGTCGCCGGGAAAATTGCGTCCCACTCTTGACAGTCGGTCGGCGCCGGTGGAAAGGTGTCTACAACGTTGCTCTACAACGTTGTAGACCAGCCGGAGGACGAGGCGTTCCATATCAGCTCGCTCGTCCCCGACGGTCGCGCACCGACGAAGAAGTCCCGCAAACCGAAAGGAACTCCAGTGAAGACGAAGCCTGTCCTTGCTGCGATCACGATGCTCGCAGTTGTCGGCGCCCTGGCCGCCTGCACCGCCGGAGATGGCGGCGACGGTGACGGCGGCGGTGGTGGTGACGCATCGAACTGCACCAACGAGATCAAGAACCCCGACGCGCCCGTCATCACGCTGTGGGCGTGGTACCCGAACTCCGAAACCGTCGTCGACAACTTCAATGAGGCGAACGACGACGTCCAGGTCTGCTGGACGAACGTGGGAGCAGGCGGCGACGCCTACGACAAGTTCCAGACGGCCATCTCGGCCGGAAGCGGCGCCCCCGACGTCATGATGGTCGAGGCCGACCGGATCGCCACGTTCCAGGCGCAGGATGCCCTCGTGGATCTCTCCGACCTCGGCTACGAAGATGTGAAAGACAACTTCAGCGACGGCGCATGGAAGGACGTCTCTGTCGGCGACGGCATCTACGGCGCCCCGATCGACGGCGGACCGATGGGCATGATCTACCGCACGGACGTCTTCGAGGAGTACGGCGTCACGCCGCCCACGACGTGGGAGGAGCTCGAGGCGACCGCTCAGCAGGTCAAGGATGCCGGAGGGCCGGTCTTCGCGAGCTTCGCGGCGAACCAGCCCGCCACGACCACGGCGTACTTCTATGGCAACGGCGCCGAGCCGTTCACCTACGACCCCGCGAACGAGGGCGAGATCGGGATCAACCTCAACAGCCCCGAGATCAAGGAAGTCCTCGACTACTGGGACGGCCTGGTCGACAAGGAGCTCGTGGGCACTGAGGACCAGTTCACCCCCGAGTACATCTCGGCCGTGATCGCCGGCGACTACGCCACCTACCTCTCGGCCGCGTGGGCTCCCGGCTACCTGCAGGGCGCCGGAGTCGGCGAGGGAGCGGACGCCGGCGTGTGGGCGGCCGCCCCCATGCCGCAGTGGGACCCGAGCGACCCCATCGCGATCAACTGGGGCGGTTCGGCCTTCTCGGTGAGCAGCCAGACCAGCAACCCGGAGCTTGCGGCCAAGGTGGCCTTCGGGGTCTACGCGGACCCGGCGTCTCTCGACGAGGGATGGAAGCAGCAGATCATCTTCCCGCTCAACGTGAACGTCCTCGACTCGCCCGAGTTCCAGGACTACGAGGTCCCCTTCTTCGACGGCCAGCAGGCCAACAAGGAGGTGTACGTGCCGGCGGCCAATGCGTACGAGGGCATGACCTACACGCCGCTCGGACAGTACTACTACTCCGCGCTGACGAAGCAGCTCGCCGCCATCATCGATGGTTCGGCAACCGGCTCCGAGGCCGCCGACGCCCTCCAGGCGGACGTCGTGGGGTACGCGGAGGAGCAGGGGTTCACCGTCACCCAGTGATCTGAGATCGGGGTCGGTTCGTGCGTGCGCGGACCGGCCCCATCTCTCCCTTCGCAGACCCGGAGAAAACAATGTCCGTCTCGACCGACACGCCCGTCTCGACGAAGCGCCGCAGATCCACGACCATTCGCCAGAATCTGACCGGCTGGGCCTTCGTCGGACCGTTCGCGATCGTCTTCCTCGCGCTTCTCGTCCTGCCCATCGGCTACGCCTTCTACCTCAGCCTCTTCCAGAAGTCCCTCATCGGCGGGACGAGATTCGTCCTCTTCGGCAACTACGCCAAGGCATTCAGCGACCCGTCGTTCCTCGACGGCGTCTGGTTCGTCATCCGCTTCTCGCTCGTGCTGATCCCGCTGCAGATGGCGGTCTCGCTGGCCATCGCACTGATCCTCGACATCGTGGTCACGCGGTTCGCCCGCTTCTCGCGCCTGATGATCTTCATGCCCTACGCGATTCCCACCGTGATCGGCGCCCTGATGTGGGGGTTCCTCTACAGCGACAACTTCGGTCCGCTGGCGGAGATCTTCGAGAGTCTCGGCCGGCAGGCGCCTGATTTCCTGAGCAGCAGCCTGATCTTCTACGGCCTGCTGAACATCGTGACGTGGCAGTGGGCGGGCTACTACATGATCATCCTGTACGCCGCGCTCCAGGGCATCGACCCCACCCTCTACGAGGCTGCGCGCATCGACGGGGCATCCCAGTGGCAGATCGTCCTGCGGATAAAGATCCCGCTGGTCGCACCGGCGCTCGTACTGATCCTCGTGTTCGCCCTCATCGGGACCCTCCAGTTCTTCAACGAGCCGAAGATCCTGCAGGACCTCGCGGCGGGCGCGATACCCAACGACTTCACGCCGAACATGTACGCGTACCAGCAGGCCTTCTCGCTCGCCAACTACAACTACGGCGCGACGATCTCGTTCGCCCTGGGAGCGGTCGTCTTCGTCTGCGTCTTTATCTTCCTGTTCGCGACGCGCAAGCGAGGGAGCTTCATGTCATGAGCGTCACCCCCATCGAGGCGACAGACTCCTCTCGCAAGCCGCGCAGCGTCGTCGAGCGCCGCCGGTCCACCCCCCGCACTCGCCGCCGTGTGTCCCTGAACATCGTGCTCGCGCTGTTGATGATCTACTTTCTGGTCCCTTTCTGGTGGCTCATCGTCAACAGCTCGAAGAGCTCGGCCGGACTGTTCGGCGGAGGCAGCTCGCTGTGGTTCGCCGACGACATCAACTACCTCTCGAACCTCGTAGACCTCTTCACCTACGACGGAGGCATCTATGCACGGTGGCTGGGGAACTCCGCCCTCTACGCCATCGTCGGGGGCGTCGGTGCGACGGTGCTGGCGGTGCTGGCCGGCTACGGCTTCGCCAAGTACCGCTTCGTCGGGCGACGCTTGTCGTTCTCGATCCTGCTCGGGGCGGTCATGGTGCCCATCACGGCGCTCGTGATCCCCACGTTCGTCCTGTTCGCGCAGGCGGGGCTGACCAACACGATCTGGGCCGTCATCCTCCCCACGCTGCTCAACCCTTTCGGCGTGTACTTGATGTGCGTGTACGCCCGTGACGCCGTGCCCGACGAGCTGCTCGACGCTGCTCGCGTGGACGGCGCGGGGGAGTTCCGGTCGTTCTGGGTGGTCGCCCTGCCCCTTCTGCGCCCTGCGATCGTGACGGTGCTGCTGCTGTCGGTCGTCGCCTCCTGGAACAACTACTTCCTTCCGCTCGTGATGCTCTCGAACAACCGGCTCTTCCCGGTGACCGTCGGCATCGGACTCTGGCAGTCCACTGCCTCGACGTACGGCGCAGCAGGCGGGCAGAGCCTGTGGAGCATCATCGTGCTCGGCTCGCTCGTGTCGGTGATCCCCCTGATCATCGCGTTCCTTGCGTTGCAGAAGTACTGGCGTGGTGGCCTCGCCATCGGAAGCCTCAAGTGACCCGTCGGCCGGCGGCCTCGCTGTGTTGCCCCTTGCCCTGAAAGTCGAAGCATGATCCGCGCACATCTCACCATCGACCCGCACTTCACCATCGGGCCCGTCAATCGGCGACTCTTCGGCTCCTTCGTGGAGCACTTGGGTCGCTGCGTCTACGACGGAATCTACGAGCCGGGGCACGAGAGCGCGGGCGAGGACGGCTTCCGCGCCGACGTCATCGAACTGGTGCGTGAACTCGGAGTATCCACGATCCGGTATCCCGGCGGCAACTTCGTGTCGGGGTACCGGTGGGAGGACGGCGTCGGGCCACGCGATGCGCGACCGCGGCGGCTGGACCTGGCCTGGCACTCGACCGAGACGAACGAGATCGGCCTGGACGAGTTCGCGACGTGGATCCGCAAGGTCGATGGCGAGCTGATGTACGCCGTCAACCTCGGTACGCGCGGCGTGCTCGAGGCTCTCGACGTGCTCGAGTACGCCAACCACCCCTCCGGCACCGAATGGTCGGATCGACGCGTTGCCAACGGGCATCCCGAGCCGCACGGCATCCGCATGTGGTGCCTCGGAAATGAGATGGACGGACCATGGCAGCTCGGGCACAGCACCGCGGAGGAGTACGCGCAGCTGGCGGCGAAGACGGCGAGCGCGATGCGTCAGATCGATCCGGACCTGGAGCTCGTGGTCTGCGGCAGCTCGGGGGCTCAGATGGCGACGTTCGGCGACTGGGAACGCACCGTGCTCGCGCAGACCTATGACGACGTCGACTTCATCTCGTGCCACGCCTACTACGAGCCGAAGGGCGGCGACTACGGCAGCTTCCTCGCCTCGGGCGTCAACATGGATCGGTTCATCGACGCTGTCGTGGCGACGGCGGACCATGTGAAAGCCGTCCGTCGCAGCGACAAGACGATCAACATCTCGTTCGACGAGTGGAACGTCTGGTACCAG
The DNA here is from genome assembly GCF_014837165.1 of Microbacterium gallinarum. Taxonomy (GTDB): domain Bacteria; phylum Actinomycetota; class Actinomycetes; order Actinomycetales; family Microbacteriaceae; genus Microbacterium; species Microbacterium gallinarum. The sequence goes on along the minus strand of NZ_JACSPM010000001.1, from coordinate 839,338 downwards.
TCGCGCTACAACGACGTCGACAAGATCACGGATGTCGCGGACTGGCCGGTCGCCCCCCGGCTGCTCGAGGATTCCTACTCGGTGCTGGACGCGGTGGTGTTCGGGAGCCTGATGATCTCACTCGTCCGCCACGCCGACCGGGTGACCGCGGCCAGCCTCGCCCAGCTCGTCAACGTCATCGCCCCGATCATGACCGAGCCCGGCGGGCCGGCGTGGCGCCAGACCACGTTCTACCCTTTCTCGCTGACGTCCAGACTGGCTCGGGGTACGGCGCTGGAACTCAAGCTCGACAGCCCGGTCTACGACACCGAGCTCTATGGCGAGGTGCCGGTCGTCGACGCGGTGGCCACCCGAGACGAGAGCGGCGGCCGGACGACGGTGTTCGTCGTCAACCGCAGCCTGACAGAGGAGGTGTCGCTCGACATCGATGTGCGCGCCCTCGGTCGCATCGCCGCCGCATCCGCGCAGTCCCTCTTCGACGACGACATCCATGCGGCCAACACGCTGAGCGAGCCGGAGCGGGTCGTGCCCAAGGGGAACCCGTCGCTTCAGGTCGGTGACGGGACCGTGTCGATCACGCTCCCCGCCGTGTCGTGGACGGTCCTGACGCTCGACTGATCGCGTGACATCGTCGGCGACCGCCGCTACGACACAGGAAGGAATCAGGATGCCGCAGCAGCACGTGCTCCGCGTCGAGGGCACCCGCATCATGGCGGGTGACGCTCCCGTGACCCTCCGAGGCTTCGGCCTCGGCGGGTGGATGAACATGGAGAACTTCATCACGGGGTACGCCGGCTCCGAGTCGCAGCAGCGGCGCGCGCTTCGCCGGGTGCTCGGTGAAGAAGGGTACGAGCGCTTCTTCGCGCGGTTCATGACCGCGTTCTTCGGACCCGAGGATGCGGCGTTCCTCCGGTCGCTCGGACTCAACTCGCTCCGCGTCCCGTTCAATTACCGCCACTTCGAGAGCGACGACGAGCCGTTCGTCATCCGCGCTGAGGGATTCCGCCTGCTCGACCAGGTCGTGGACGCCTGCGCGAGTCAGGGGATCTACACGATCCTCGACCTCCACGCCCTGCCCGGTGCCCAGAACCAGCACTGGCACAGCGACAACCCCACCCAGTGGGCGGGGTTCTGGGGCCAGCGGCAGTTCCAGGACCGCGTCGTGAATCTGTGGGAGAACATCGCCGAGCACTATCGCGACAACCCCTGGGTCGCGGGGTATAACCCCGTGAACGAGCCCGCCGACGCCCACGGCACCGCGATCGGACCGTTCTATCGCCGGCTCGAGGCCGCGATCCGTGCGGTCGATCCCGACCACATCCTGTTCCTCGACGGCAATCGGTACTCGACTCAGTTCGATCAGCTGGGCGACCCGCTCCCGAACTGCGTCTACACCGCGCACGACTACGCGCTTCCGGGCTTCGTGGACGGCGGACCGTATCCGGGGATGTCGCGCGGGCAGTACGTCGATCGGGATGCCGTCGAGCGGACGTTCCTGCAGCGCACGGCCTACATGCGCGAGACGGGCACGCCGATCTGGGTCGGCGAGTTCGGTCCGGTCTACACGGGCGATCCCGAGCGAGACGTCCAGCGCTACCGGCTGCTGGAGGATCAGCTCGAGATCTTCGCGCGCCACGACGCCAGCTGGGCGCTGTGGACCTTCAAGGACATCGGCCTGCAGGGCGTGGTCGCCGTCGAGCCCGACTCCGAGTACCTGCGGCGCATCGCGCCGTTCCTCGAGCGGAAGGCACGCTTCGGGGTCGACTCCTGGGGATCGACCGACGCGGGCGTGCGCGACATCCTCGAACCGATCGAGCGACTGTTCGAGACGGAGTTCCCGGACTTCCGGCCCTACCCCTGGGGTGCTCGCCGATGGATTCACGGGCACGTGCGGCACGTCATGCTCGCAGAGGCGATGGTGGACGAGTTCGCCCGGGCGTTCGAGGGGATAGGGCCTGATGAGGCTGAATCGCTCGCCGACGACTTCGCGTTCTCGAACTGCCGGGTTCGCGAGGACCTGACCGCGATCCTCCGGCGTGCGACGAACTAACCGGGTGGCGACATGGCACGAACCCAGCGGGTGACGCTCAAGGAGATCGCCGCTCAGACCGGGTTGTCGCTCACGACCATCTCGAAGGTGCTCAACGGCGGGACGGATGTGTCGTCCACGACGCGCGCGCTCGTCGAGGAGCAGCTCCGCCGAAGCGGCTACCGGCGCCGCAAGAGCAGGCAGCGACGAGAGTACCTCGAGGTCGTCCTCCACGAGCTCGAGGGCGAGTGGGCTCTGGCGATCCTCGAGGGCGTGCGCGAGAGCGCGGCGCAGGAAGGACTCGCCGTCTCACTGTCGGTGAGTGGTGATCGTCATGCACCGGGGCAGGAGTGGATGGACTCGGTCGTGCGACGCGCGCCCACCGGCGTCATCCTCCTTTTCGCCGACATCCCGCCGGACGGGCGAGAGAGGCTGAAGGCACGCGGCATCCCGTACGTGATCATCGATCCTGCCGGTGATCCCGCCGAGGACGTCCCCTCCGTCGGCTCGGCGAACTGGTCGGGCGGCTTAGCGGCCACGCGGCACCTTCTGGAGCTGGGTCACCGTCGCATCGCCGCGATCACCGGGCCCGAGACGGTGATGTGCGCCCTGGCACGGCTCGACGGCTATCGTGCGGCCATGGCGACGGCGAGGGTGCCGGCCGCACCGGAGTGGATCCGCTTCGGCGACTTCCAGCGCGATGCCGGCGAGCGGCACGCGCGGGAGCTGTTTCGGCTGCCCGATCCGCCGACCGCGATCTTCGCCGGCAACGACACTCAGGCGCTGGGGGTGCTGCACGCGGCCATGTCGCTCGGCATATCGGTGCCAGGTGACCTGTCGGTCGTCGGCTTCGACGACCTGGCGGTCGCAGAACTGGCCCATCCCCGGCTCACGACGGTGCACCAGCCCCTCCGTGAGATGGCAGAGCAGGCGACCCGGCTCGTCCTGCAGCAGCTCGAGGATCCGCACCCAGAGGTCACCCGGGTGGAGCTGGCGACGAGCCTTGTCGTACGGGACTCCACGGCCCCTCCGAGACGAGGTGTCGAGAGCCGCGGTTGACGCGCGATGCCAGAAGTCGGGGCTGCGGACAGAGGTGCTCTGTCCGCAGCCCGAATCTCTGCGAGCTACTGCCAGTGGCTCAGGTTGGTCGTGATCTTCTGAGCGTCCGCCGTCAGCGCGGTGGCCTGCTCCGCCGTCAGCTTGCCTGCTGCCTGGAACTCGCCCACCTGGGTGAGATAGCCGCCCAGCACCTCGAGGGCACCGCCGCTGTCTCCCTTGGTGACGAGCTTCAGCGCCTGGTCGAGCTTCACCGTGAGGGCGTTGGTGTTGCCCTTGTTCAGCCCTGCACCCGCGACGTTCGTCTTCAGCGAGCCGATCTCGTCCTGGATGAACGCCTCGGGGTGCCAGAGGTAGTCACGCGCCCAGATCGAGAACAGCTGATTCCACGCATTGAAGTCGTGCGCACCCGCCACCACCGTGTTCTCGATGAACCCGACGTTGTCGAGGTTCGCCACCGTGTTCGCGTTGGGCAGGCCGAAGTCCCATGCGCCGCCACCGAAGTGGATGTACGGGAAGACCAGGTCCGGTGTCGAAACGGGGACACTCGCGCCGCCGCTCCAGGGGCCGTAGTACCCGAAGAAGTCCGCGTCGTCCCGGATCAGGTTCTGGGTCACGGCGGAACCCGCCGACAGGCCTGCGAACGCCCGGTCGATCGCATCGGTCGACACGTTGTAATTCGCCTCGACGAACGGGATCACGACGTTGCGCAGGTTGGGGTACGCATCGCCCAGGGTGGTCTGGCTTCCGACGGGTCCGAGGGAGTTCGTGTTCGTCGTGATGACGACCGCGGGCTCGGTGGTGCCGTCGTCGAGCAGGTTGTCCATGATGACCGGGACGTTGCCCATGTTCATCCAGTCGGACTGGTCCTGACCGCCGCCGTGCTGCATGTAGATCGTCTTGTAGGGCTCTTCCCGGTCGGGGTCGTAGTCCGGCGGGAGGTACACGCCGATCGTGCGCGGGATGGTGCCGCCCAGGGGCGGCAGACCCGGAACCTCGACGTAGCTCCACGTCCCCTTCGTCGAGTCCTCCCGCGGGAGCTCGATCTGGCGGGCGGCGAGCGGCGCGAAGTTCTGCTTCTCGGCGTCGTAGGGCACGAAGACCTTGTTGAACGCGCGGCGAGCCGTGCCCGTCAGTCCGTCCGGCGCGTAGATCGGCGAGTTCGCCGGGTCGGCCAGCCAGAGGCTCGTGTTGTTGTTGACGTAGAACCAGTACTGGTTGGCGCCTGCCGCGAGCGGCACGTCGATCTCCCAGTAGCCGTTGCCGACCGGCGTCATCTGGGCGTCGTAGCCCCCGCCGCCGCGCATGAGGCCGGGTTCGTACTGCGACGGCTGGTACACCGTCGGGTCGGTCAGGTCCGCCCAGTTCCGCAACATGATGTCGGCGACGAAGCGGACGCTCGTGGCCGTCGGGTTGTAGTACACGAAGTGGCCCGTGTACCCCGTGGGAGAGTTCGGGTCCGCGACGACCGTGGGTCCCGGCGTGGGGTCGGCGGCCTGCGCGGTCAGCGGCACGGTGCCCAGCACCATGACCGCTGCCAGCCCCAAGGCCGCGAGGGGCTTCGCGAGCCGGGCACGGCGACCATGGGTGATGCCTGCCCGGGTGTCCTCTCCAGCGTCTTTGCTCCGTTGGAAAACGCTCATACTCTTCCTCCTTGAATCGCTGCCGAGCGCCCGAGGCGGCTCCGACCCCGCCAGGCTAGCGACGGTTTACGACGTTGTAAAGAAGAAGTTTACGACGTTGTAAACCCGGCTTGATCAGGACATCTTGGCGCACGGCATGAGAGCGCGCGGCGTGGCTGCCGATGGACGTCTTCCGCCCCCGGCAGCCTGCGTCGAGCAGGTGGATCGCGCTATGAGGTGATGCTGGGAATCGCGGCCTTCGGCACCGATGGCGAAGCGTGCATCACTCGTTCCTCCTCGAATTGAGGGCGAGCGTCCCCCCGCCCGAGGGCCAGGCTAGCGACGGTTTACGACGTTGTAAAGAGCGGCCATGAGACGTTGGGAGTGACGCCGGCGCGGCATCCGCTCTAGTCGATCGGATCGGTCGCGAGGTCGCGCACGTGGTAGAACTCCTCGTCCCAGAGCAGGTACACGAGCCAGGCGGGCAGGTAGTACGCCGACTGGAGGTAGTTCGCCTGCGACGCGTGGATGGCCCAGCCCTCGTGCTTCTTGCCGGTCTCGGCAGACATCGCGTACTCGGGGTCGGGCTGGTTCTCGACGACGAGCTCGCCCTGCTCGCCCCCGAACATCGACAGGGCCGTGGTCGGGCTGATCGTGTAGACGAGGTGGCCGGGCCCGTCGTAGGCCCCGCCCTCCTCCTTCAGCTGCGCGATCGCCAGCTCGGTCACGCGGCCCATCTCCATGTGGTCCTTGTGGCCGGTCGCACCGCTTGCCGGCCAGAAGCCCACGACGACGTCGGGCTCGATGCGCTTCATGGCTTCGACGAGTCGCTCGACGAGCTCGTCCTCGTCGACCTCGGGAACGCCGCCGTCGGGGTACTCCCACACCTCGTGCTCGTCGACGCCGAGGTTGAAGCTGTTCTTGAGCGCCTCGGCGGTGCGGACGACGCCGAGGTCCTCCTGGCGCGCGACGACCGGTACCTGGTGGCCGGCCTCCCCGGCGGTTGCGGTGATCATCGCGGTGTACGCCCCGTCGTGCTGTTTCGCGCGCCAGAACAGTCCGTTGACGGTCTGCTCGTCGTCGGGGTGGGCGAAGACGCCGAGCACGCGCTCCCCGCCGAGTTCGCCGACCACCGAATCGACGCCCTTCGCCGTGGGCATGTGGAAGAGGCTGCGCCCCGCCCAGTACAGGCCGGCCACGAGGACGACGAGGACGGACGCGATGACGATGAGCGCGATCCAGCGCTTGCGCATGAGGAACTCCGGGTGGTGCGCCGATCCGTCGGCCACGACAGGTCGGGGATGCTGTGTCCGTCGGCGGTGACGGGTCGAGGCATCCTAAACCGAACGACGCTCGGTGCCGAATCGCGTCACCCGACAGCGGCGGCGGCGCTCTCGGGCGTCCGACTCGGGGCGGCGGACCGGATCCCCACCGTGAGCAAGTAGCCGACCATCCACAACTCGCCGACGGTCGCCGGGAGGGCGACGAGGTCGGCGATGCCGGCCGCTTCGGGCAGTGCCGCCGAGATCACGGCGCTCGCGACGTAGCCGACGCCGCCGGCGATGAGCACCACGCCGAGGAGTCGCGGCATGAGTCGCGTGGCGAGGATGAACGTGCCCATCGGCACGAGCCACAGGCCGAAGAAGACGGCGCCCGTGGTCCAGAAGGCGTCTGCGACGGTGCGCAGCAGCGCGACCGTGCCCGGGTCGCCGCCTGCCTCCGTCGGCACCGCGAGTGCCGCGGTGAGCAGAGCGGCGCTGCCGAGGATCGCGATCGCGTTGGCGATGCCGAAGCTCGCGACCGCGTACGCCTCGGTGGGACGATCGCGGCGGTACAGGGCGAAGAAGCCGAGGGCGGCGAGCGACTGCGTGACCACCACGCCGAGCTCGAGCGCGACGCCGAGCCGCGCGTAGCCGGCGCTCTCGGCCGCGAGCGGTCGCACGAGCAGGAAGCCGAGCGCGCCGAGCAGCGCGAGCGCGAGGTAGGCGCCGCCGGTCCAGCGGGCGGTGCGGCGAAGATCATTCATGTCGAGTCCTCCAGGGATGTAAAAGATTCTTGACAGCGACCGTAGGCGCGGCTTACCGTGTGTGTCAAGAATCTTTTACAACCCACCGGGGGAGTCATGGTCTACGAAGAGCGCAACGTGTGGGCGGGCCTGATCGTCAGCATCATCGGCATGGCGATCTACACCGTGATCGTGCTGCAGCAGGCGGCGTCGCGGCCCGTCACCGAGATCGACTGGGTGCCCATCATGCTGTGGACGATCGGGCTCAGCATCGTCGCGACGATCGTGCTGAGCATCCTGTGGGGCATCCTCGCGGGCATCGGCGACCCCGACGGGGTCGGCAAGTCCGACCAGCGAGACCGCGACATCAGCCACATGAGCACGCGTGTCGGTCAGGCGTTCCTCGTGATCGCCGGTCTCGGCGTGATCATCGAGTGCGCCTTCCGGCTCGACTGGTTCTGGATCGCCAACACGATGTACTACGGCTTCGCCCTGGCGGCCATCGTGGGCGGCATCGCGAGCGTCGTCGCCTACCGCCGGGGGCTCGTCTGATGGTCAAGCCCACCAAGGTCACCAATTCCATCCGCAGCGTGCGCGAGTCGAGGGGCGTCACGCAGGCCGAGCTCGCCCGTCGGATCGGCGTCACGCGTCAGACGCTCATCGCCATCGAGCAGGGCCGGTACTCGCCGACCCTCGAGCTCGCGTTCCAGATCTCCCGCGTGTTCGGCGTGGGGCTCGACGATCTCTTCCAGTACCCGGAGGCATGACATGACCGCCACATCCCCCGGCGCGCGCGACGCGTCGATCTCGACCGACACCATGCACGCGTGGGTCCAGCGCACGTACGGCGGCCCCGAGACGGTCCGCCCCGAGCGGATCGACGTGCCCGCCCCCGGTCGCGGCGAGGTGCTGCTCCGCCTGCGCGCGACCGGCGTCAACAACGGCGACACGCGCGTGATGCGCGGCGAGCCGCTCCTCCTGCGTCTCGCGTTCGGACTGCGCAGGCCGAAGCAGCCGGTGCGGGGGATGGATGCCGCGGGCACGGTGATCGCGCTCGGTGACGGCGTCACCGGGTTCGCTCCGGGCGACGAGGTGGTGTGCGAGCTGCCCGGGGGCGGCGGGCTCGCGGGCTACGCGGTCGCACCGGTGAAGCGCCTGGTCCGGCGCCCCGCCGCGCTCGATGCCGTGGTCGCCGCCGCGCTCCCGATCGCCGGCGGTACGGCGTGGCAGGCTCTCGAGCGGGGCGGCGTCGCGGAAGGCATGAGGATCCTCGTGATCGGAGCCTCCGGCGGCGTGGGCACGTTCACCGTGCAGCTCGCCACACTGCGCGGCGCCGAGGTGTGGGCGCTGTGCGGAGAGCGCAGCCGCGAGCTGGTGGAACGGCTCGGCGCATCCCGCACCTTCGACTACCGCACCGTGCAGCCCGGGTCGCCCGAGCTCGGTGGCGAGGCGTTCGACGTCGTCATCGACATCGCCGGCACCTCGTCGCTGCGGTCGCTGCAGTCCCTGGTGCGCGACGGCGGCGCCGTGGTGCTGGTGTCGGGCGAGGGAGGTCGCTTCCTCGGCCCGATCGGCCGCATCCTCGCGGCCACAATCCGCTCGATCGGCTCGAAGCGCCCGCTGCGCCCCCTGGCGGCCGTGGCCAAGCCCGACGTGCTCGCCGAGCTCCTCGCGCTCGCCGCGGACGAGCGCCTCGTGCCGGTGATCGAGCGCACCTGGCCGCTGGCAGAGGCGCGTGAGGCGCTCGCGCACGTCGACGGTCGCCACGCGGTCGGGAAGACCGTGGTCACCATCGTCTGACACCGCGCTGAGGGTGATCCCAGGCCCTTCCCAGGTGACGTGAGACAATGGATCCGGCGTGCCCGGTTGCCGGCTTCCGCAGCTCCGCCGGGCCTCTGGACAGCGTCCGCCGCCCCTTCGTCAGGAGCAAGATGTCCACGCAGAACACCGCGCCCGCCACTGCCGCCACGGCCGAGGCATCCGTCACCCGCATCCAGCAGCACCGCAGCTACCTGATGTGCCGCCCCGAGCACTTCACGGTCAGCTACACGATCAACCCCTGGATGGAGCCGGCGAACCCGACCGACACGGCCAAGGCCGTCGAGCAGTGGCAGGCGCTGTACGACACCTACATCGCCCTCGGCCACGACGTGCAGCTGATCGACCCCATCGACGGACTGCCCGACATGGTCTACACGGCCAACGGCGGGTTCATCATCGGTGGCGTCGCGTACGGCGCGAAGTTCCGCTTCCAGGAGCGCGTGCCCGAGGGCCCGGCATTCATGGAGTGGTTCGCCGCCAACGGCTTCGAGGTCGCCGAGCCCGCCGAGGTCAACGAGGGCGAGGGCGACTTCCTGCTCGTCGGCGACACGATCCTCGCCGGCACCGGCTTCCGCTCGACGGGCGACAGCCACCGCGAGCTCGGTGAGGTGTTCGGCAAGGAGGTCGTGAGCCTGAATCTCGTCGACCCCCGCTTCTACCACCTCGACACCGCGATCTCGGTGCTCGATCCCGTGCAGGGCGAGGGCGGCGTCGAGAAGGCGAACATCGCCTACCTGCCCGGCGCGTTCGACGAGGAGAGCCGCCGCATCCTCGAGGAGCGCTACCCCGACGCGATCCTCGTGGCCGACGAGGACGGCGCCGTGTTCGGCCTGAACTCGGCCAGCGACGGCCTCAACGTGATCATCTCCCCCCGTGCGAAGGGCTTCGAGGCCCAGCTGCGCGAGCGGGGCTACAACCCGGTGCTCGTCGACCTCTCCGAGCTGCTGCTCGGCGGCGGCGGCATCAAGTGCTGCACGCTCGAGCTGCGGCGCTGACAGGAGACCCGACATGACTTCCACCTCGCCGGACGTCGACACCGCGATGGCCCGCGTCATCGCCGATGAGAACGAGCACGTCGCCCACAACTACCACCCGCTCCCCGTCGTCATCTCGCGCGGAGAGGGGGTGTGGGTCACCGACGTCGAGGGCAGGCGGTACCTCGATCTGCTGTCCGCCTACTCCGCGCTCAACTTCGGGCACGGGCATCCGGCGCTTCTCGCCGCCGCCCAGGAGCAGCTGAACCGCCTGACGCTGACCAGCCGGGCGTACCACAACGACCGGCTGGGCCCCTTCGCGGCCGCGCTGGCCGAGCTGTGCGGCAAGGACCTCGTACTGCCGATGAACACCGGCGCCGAGGCGGTGGAGACCGGCATCAAGGTCGCGCGCGCGTGGGGCTACCGCGTGAAGGGCATCGAGCCGGATGCCGCGACCGTCGTCGTCGCGCACGGGAACTTCCACGGCCGCACCACCACGATCGTCGGCTTCAGCGACGACCCGCAGGCACGCGACGGGTTCGGACCCTTCACGCCGGGCTTCGTGGGCGTGCCCTACGGCGACGCCGCCGCAATCGAGGCGGCCATCACCCCGTCGACGGCCGCGGTGCTCATCGAGCCGATCCAGGGCGAGGCGGGTGTCGTGCTGCCGCCCGAGGGCTACCTGCGGGCGGTCCGCGACATCTGCACGAAGCACGACGTGCTGTTCATCGCCGACGAGATCCAGTCCGGCCTCGGCCGCGTGGGCGAGACCTTCGCGTGCGATCGCGAGGGTGTGGTGCCCGACGTGTACCTGCTCGGAAAGGCGCTGGGCGGCGGCATCCTTCCCCTCTCGGCCGTCGTCGCCGACCGCGAGATCCTCGGCGTGATCCGTCCCGGCGAGCACGGCTCGACGTTCGGCGGCAACCCGCTGGCCGCCGCCGTGGGGCTGCGCGTCGTCGAGATGCTGCAGACCGGTGAGTTCCAGACGCGGGCGAAGGCGCTCGGCGAGCACCTCGAGGCGCGCCTGCAGTCGCTCGTGGGCGAGGGCGTCACCGCGGTGCGTGTCGCCGGGCTATGGGCCGGGATCGACATCGACCCGGCAGTCGGCACCGGTCGCGAGGTCGCCGAGCGGCTGATCGCGCGCGGCGTGCTCGCGAAGGACACCCACGGGCAGACGATCCGCATCGCCCCGCCGCTCGTGGTCCGCGCGACGGAACTCGACTGGGCGGTCGAGCAGCTGCGGTTCGTCCTCGCCGGCTGAGGCTAGCGCGCCACGACGTCGGCCTCGGCGACGTCGGCCGTGGTGACACCGGGTTCGGTGACGCCGGTGGCCGTGATGCCGGTGGTCGTGATGCCGAAGTGCCGGCGCATCGCGATGCGGGCGCCCTCGGGATCGCCGGTCGCGATCGCCGCGACGATGTCGTCGTGCGACAGGTCGAACTCGGTGCCCGAGCCGTCGCGGGTGACCGCCTCGCGGCGGGCGCGCATGTCGTCGTTGAGGGCGCGCTGGAGTCCCTCGCGCAGCAGGTCCAGCACGGGGTTGTCGACCACGTCGAGCAGACGCCGATGGAAGTCGGCGTCGGCCTCGTGCGCCCGCTCGATGTCGCCTGACGCCTCGGCGGCGTTCATGCGCTCGAGCGAGCACCGCAGGTCGTCGATCTGCGCCGGCGTCGCCTTGAGCGCGGCCGCTTCAGCGACGGCCTCCTCGACGAGCACGCGGGCTTCGGCGACGTGCGGGTCGGTGATGTAGCCCAGCGACTGCGCGATCGTGAAGTACATGCGGACGAACCCGTACGACGGGGTGTCGATGTAGGTCCCGCGTCCCTGCGTGCGGCGGAGGAACCCGAGACGCTCCAGCACCGAGAGCTGCTCGCGCAGCGCGCCCCGGCTCATGCCCAGCGCATCACCCAGCTCGCGCTCGGGCGGCAGCCGGCGCGCGCCGGTCTCGTCGTCGACCGTCGCGAGCTCGAGCAGACGGGCCACGAAGCGGTCGAGGGGTTCCTGCACCAGACCTCCGGGTGACTGGGGTTTTCCCGAATGCTACCGCCCGGTGCCCTCCGGTCAAGGCCGAGCTCACTCGAACACGGTGATGAACCGCTCGTGCCACCCGCTCGCGCCGTTCGGTGCCGGGCGCGCCCGCTCCGAGGTCTGCACCTCGCCGTCGCGATTCGTCGCGCGGCACCGCAGGAGGTGGTCGCCCGCCTCGGCCTTCCACGGAAGACTCCACTGCACCCACGTGTCGTCGGAGACGGCCGCAGCCAGCTCAGCCGGCCGCCAGTCGCCGTCGTCGATCTGCACCTCGACGGCCTCTATGCCGACTCCCTGCTGCCAGGCGACACCGGCGATAACGGTGTCGCCGGCCTTGAGGCCCTGCGCCCTCCGGGGAACGTCGATGCGGGATTGCAGCTTGATGGGCCCGCGCTCCGACCAGCCCCGCGGCGTCCAGTAGGCCTCGTCGGCCGCGAACGTCGTCACCTTGAGTTCGGTGATCCACTTGGTCGCCGAGACGTAGCCGTAGAGGCCCGGCACGACCATCCGCACCGGGAACCCGTGGTCGGCAGGCAGCGGCTCGCCGTTCATCCCGACGGCGAGGATCGCGTTGCGGTCATCGGTGAGCGCTTCGAGGGGAGTGGATGCCGTGAACCCGTCGATCGACCGCGACAGCACCATGTCCGCCCCCGGCGCCGGTCGTGCGCGGGCGAGCAGTTCGCGCACCGGATAGCCGAGCCACAGGGCGTTGCCGATGAGCGATCCGCCCACCTCGTTCGACACGCACGCCAGGGTCGTGAAGCTCTCCTCGAGAGGAAGCCCCAGCAGCTCGTCCCACGTGAGCACGACCTCCTCGGCGACCATCCCGTGGATGCGCAGCGACCACTCCGCCGGGTCGACGCGAGGCACGACGAGCGCGGTGTCGATCCGGTAGAACTCGTCGTTGGGGGTGATCACCGGCGCGAGGCCGGGGATGTCGAGCTCCGCCGTCGCCGGCACAGGCGGAGCCTTCGCCGCCGGGGTCGGCAGGACGACGGCCTTGATGGCGGTGAGCGCCGCGTCCGTCGCGCGCATCGCGCTCGCGGCGACGGCCGCGAGGATGCCCGCGGCCGCAGCTCCCGCCGACCATGCCAGGAAGCTGCGGCGGCTCGGGGCGCTCTCCGGTCGTGTGCCGGGTGGTGCGGGGTCGGTGAGCGGGGCGTCGTCGGGGCGCAGCCGCCGGATCAGCCACCACAGGGCGATCGCGCCGACCGCCCCTGCGAACGCGGACGGCAGCCACGACAGCGCGCCGGCGTCCGGACGTGTCATCGCGACGACGGCGCCCACCGTGCCGAACGCCAGCACCACGACGCGGCCCCATGGTGGACGCCGCGCTTCGAGCCAGCCCGCGAGCGCGGCGAGCGCGAGCACCACGAGTGCGATGCCGACGAGCAGCGCGATCTTGTCGGCGGTGCCGAACAGAGCGATCGCGGTGTCCTTCGCCCACGGCGGAGCCAGGTCGATGAGCGTGCCGCCCACCGCCACGAACGGGCCTGAGGCGGGTGCGATGAGTGCGGCCAGCAGTTCTCCGAGCCCGGCGCCGAACGCGACGGCACCCACTCCCGCCACCCACGTGAGGGGAGACGGGATGCCGCGTTCCCCGCGCGACTTCGCCACGGTGCCAGCGTACGGCCGTCGGCGGCGATCGGGGTCGTGGGAGCGAAACACGTCGGCAACACCGCCGCGACTAGGCTTTCCGCATGGGCGATCTCTTCGACGGCTACGGCTCCACTCTGGCGCCGCGCAAGACGGCCTCCGGAGTCCCCGCGTACGACGAGATGTTCGGGAGTCCGGCTCACCCGGGTGCGCTCGCGGAGTCCCGCGAGGCCTACCGCGAGCTGTACCAGGCGCTGGCGCAGATGACGCAGGACGAGCTGCGCGGGCGCACCGATTCGCTGGCCAGCTCGTACCTCGCGCAGGGAGTCACGTTCGACTTCGCGGGCGAGGAGCGGCCGTTCCCCCTCGACGCCGTTCCCCGCGTCATCACCTATGACGAGTGGTCGCGGATCGAGGCCGGCGTGAAGCAGCGCGTCAAGGCGCTCGAGGCGTTCCTCGACGACGCGTACGGCCGCCAGCACTGCGTGCGCGACGAGGTGCTGCCCGCCGGGCTCATCGCGTCGTCGCAGTACTTCTACCGTCAGGCCGCGGGCATCCACTCGGCGAACGGCGTGCGCATCCAGGTCTCGGGCATCGACCTCATCCGCGACGAGCACGGCGAGATGCGCGTGCTCGAAGACAACGTGCGCGTGCCGTCGGGCGTCAGCTACGTCATCTCGAATCGTCGCGTCATGGCCCAGACCCTGCCCGAGTTGTTCGTGTCGATGCGCGTCCGGCCCGTCGGCGACTACCCGAACAAGCTGCTCGCCGCGCTGCGCGCCTCGGCTCCGGCGGGCATCGAAGACCCGAACGTCGTCGTGCTCACTCCGGGTGTCTACAACTCGGCCTACTTCGAGCACACGCTGCTCGCGCGGCTCATGGGCGTCGAGCTCGTCGAGGGCCGCGACCTGCTGTGCGTCGGCGGCAAGGTCTTCATGCGCACGACCCGGGGTCCGAAGCGCGTCGACGTGATCTACCGCCGCGTCGACGACGAGTTCCTCGACCCGCTGCAGTTCCGCGCCGACTCCATGCTCGGCGCTCCGGGACTCATGCTGGCCGCACGTCTGGGCAACGTCACGATCGCCAACGCGGTCGGCAACGGCGTCGCCGACGACAAGCTGCTCTATACGTACGTGCCCGACCTCATCCGCTACTACCTCGCCGAAGAGCCGATCCTCAAGAACGTCGACACCTGGCGCCTCGAAGACCCGAACGCGCTCGAAGAGGTGCTCGACCGCCTCGACGAGCTCGTGGTCAAGCCGGTCGACGGGTCGGGCGGCAAGGGACTCGTGGTGGGCCCGGACGCCTCGCCCGCCGAGCTCGAGAAGCTCCGGCAGCGCCTGCTCGCAGACCCTCGCGGCTGGATCGCCCAGCCGGTGGTCATGCTCTCGACGATCCCGACGCTGGTCGAGGACGGCATGCGCCCGCGGCACGCCGACCTGCGGCCCTTCGCCGTGAACGACGGCGAAGACGTCTGGGTCCTGCCGGGCGGGCTCACGCGCGTGGCCCTCCCCGAGGGCCAGCTCGTCGTGAACTCGAGCCAGGGCGGCGGATCGAAGGACACCTGGGTCATCGGCGGCTCGGCCCCCTCGCACGTCGAGTACGGGCAGGGCAACGGCGTCTCCGGCCTCGTGGCCGACCAGGCCGCCACGATCACCGCGGCGATCCCGATCATCTACGACGGCCAGCCCGAGCCGACGCACTCGCCGCAGGACCGGCCGCGCTCCCGCTCGGAGCAGCAGGAGCAGCAGCAGCAGGCGAGCATGGAGCAGTCATGCTGAGCCGCATCGCAGAGTCCTTGTTCTGGATCGGGCGGTACATCGAGCGCAGCGACGGCACCGCGCGGATCCTCGACGTGCACCTCCAGCTGCTGCTCGAGGATCCGTGGATCGATGAGGACACCGCGTGCCGGTCGCTGCTGAGCGTCATGGGCTCGTCGCCGCCGGACGGAGTGGAGCATGTGCGGCGGGAAGACGTGCTCGCCCGCCTCGCCGTCGACCGCATGAACCCGTCGAGCATCGCCTACGCGCTGACGGCGTCGCGCGAGAACGCCCGCCGTGCGCGCGAGATCGTGTCGACCGAGCTGTGGGAGACGCTCAACACCACCAACGCGCGCATGCCCCGCCGGCTGCAGACCGACAAGGTGCACGAGTTCTTCCAGTGGGTGCGCGAGCGCGCGGCGCTCGCCGTGGGAATCGTCGACTCGTCGACGAGCCGGGATGAGGCGTGGCAGTTCTTCACGCTCGGCCGCAGCATCGAGCGCACCGACATGACGGCGCGTCTCCTCGCGACGAGGTCGCTGACCGAGGCATCCGGTCCCTCCTGGACCACCATCCTGCGATCGTGCGGCGCCTACGAGGCGTACCTGCGCACCTACCGCGGCATGCCGAGCGCCCGCAACGCCGCCGAATTCCTGCTGCTCGACCGGCTCTTCCCGCGGTCGATCATCTACTCGATCCAGCGCGCCGAGGAGTGCATGAGCGCCATCGACCCCCGCGCCGACCGCGTCGGCCACTCCAACACCGTGCTGCGCGCGCTCGGCCAGATCCGAAACGACCTCGAGTACCGGCCCGTCGGCGAGATCCTCGGTGAGCTGCCCCAGCACATGGACCGCGTGCAGAAGGTGACGCGCGAAGCGTCGGAGGCCATCCGGGGCCGGTTCTTCCCGACGCAGGCCGAGCCGAGCTGGATCGGGGAGATCTCATGAAGCGGCTCAGAATCGAGCACCAGACGGGCTTCAGCTACCAGGGTGACGTGTCGGCCTCGTACAACGAGGCCCGCATGCTGCCCGGCTCGACCGACAGCCAGTTCGTCCTCAACTCGTCGCTCGACATCGAGCCGTCGACGTCGGTGAACCAGTACGTCGACTACTTCGGAACGCGCGTCGCCGCGTTCGATGTGTTGTCGCCGCACTCCGCGCTGACGATCACCGCCAAGTCGCTCGTCGAGGTGCGCCCGCGCCCGCTCGAGCACGTCGACGTGACGTGGCACGGCCTCGCACGCGAGTCGGCGCGCTCGATCGAGACGGTCGAGCAGATGACGCAGACCGGCCGCACGCGCCCGCACCCCGAGGTCGCGGAGCTCGCGCGCTCGATCGCCTCCGGCCACGACCACCCGGGACGGGCCGCGCACGCGATCGCCACCGGGATCGGCGACGCCGTCGAGTACATGCACGGCATCACCGGCGTGCACTCCACGGCGCACGAGGCGTGGGAGGCGCGCAAGGGCGTCTGCCAGGACATCGCGCACATCACCCTCGGCGCGCTCCGCGAGGTCGGCATCCCCGCGCGATACGTGTCGGGCTACCTGCACCCGCGCCCGTCCGCCGACGTCGGCGTCGCGGTGACCGGCGAGTCCCACGCGTGGATCGAGTGGTTCGCGGGGGAATGGCAGGGCTTCGACCCGACCAACAACATCGAGATCGGCGACCGCCACGTGCTGGTGGGCCGCGGTCGCGACTACGGCGATGTGCCGCCCCTGCGCGGCGTCTACGCCGGCCCGTTCAAGAGCCACCTGCACGTGAAGGTGACAATCACCCGCGAAGCGTAGTCTCCCCCGTCCCATTCCTCACCGTCCCTCTCCCCACCCGGTTGAGTGTCCACGGATGACGGGTTCGACACCCCTCGAACCCCTCATCCGTGGACATTGAACGATCGGGGCTGGGCGCCGGAGCGACAGGTGGGCGCCGGGGGCGCCGGGATCAGGCGGGCGGGGCGTCGGGGTCCAGCGTCTTCAGGGTGTCCTCTTCGACCGGATTGTCGGCATCCAGCTGCTCCTCGGTCGTCTCGTCGCCGCCGACCGGTGCGTCCTGGTCTACGGGTTCGTCTTCGGCTCGGCGCTCGTCCATGCCCCCACGCTAGGCCCGACGGCCGCGAGCGGGACGGGGGTTGACGAACGCCGATGCGCGGGGGACGCGTTCAGAGCCCGGAGACCTCCGCTCGCGGGCTGAGGGAGCGCAGGCGTGCCGCGATGACGGCGAGGGAGTGGGATGCTGCCGGGTCGAGCGGGTCGTTGAGGTGACCGTGCGTCGTGCCGGGCTCGAACGTGACCTCGACGTCGCGACCTGCGGCCGCGAGGGTGGCGGCGAACACCTCCCCCGAGACCCGGAGCTCGTCGACCTCGCTGTTGATCATGAGCGTCGGGGGGAAGTCGGCCAGGTCGGCCGGTTCCGCGCGCCCAGGGACGGCGGCGAGGGGCGCGTCATCCACGGGGGCGCCGAGGAAGTCCTCGTACATCCGCCGCACGGCGTCGGGTCCGAAGTGGTCGGCTGCGGGGTCGGCGTCGAGCGCCGCGCGCAGTGCCGCGTCGGGCGCGGGCTGCACCGCAAGGAGAGTCGGATAGGCGAGCACGACGAGTGCGGGGGGAACCGGATGCCCGCTCTCGATCATGCGCAGAGTGGCGCCGGCGGCGAGGTTGGCCCCCGCGCTTCCGCCGCCGATCGCCAAGCGCGTGCGATCGAGCCGCAGCCGGTCGGCGTTGCCGGCCACCCACGTCCACGCGGTGATGACGTCGTCGGAGGGGGCGGGGTAGCGGCATCCCTCACCGGCCAAGCGGTAGTCGACCGAGACGACGGTCGTTCCCGCGGCGGCGAGTTCGCGGCCCACCCTGTCGGCTTCCGGCATGTCGATGCTGCCGCCGACGAATCCGCCGCCGTGGGCCCACACGAGGCCCGCGCCGTGCGGAGCGCGGGCGGGGTACACACGGACGAGGCCGTCGGCGGCGGGGTAGTGGTCGGCCATGGCGGGCTCGATTCTCTCGGCGGGCGCGCCTGTATCGTGTCACGCATCCCCGGTCCCCACGAGAAGGAACCTGATCCATGCCGGTCTTCCGCCCTGTGCCCGCGCCGCGCGTGATGCGACGACGACCATGACGCGCAACTGGGCGGGCACCTACGCCTACACCGCGCCGCGGATCGTTCCGGTGTGGAGCGAAGCCGATGTGCTGCGCGAGCTCGCCGGCACCGAAGGCCGAGTGCACGCCCTCGGCACCCGGCACTCCTTCACCGACCTGCCCGACACGACGGGCACGCTGCTCGACCTCGCAGGGCTCGAGGGCGGCTTCGCGCTGGGCGACGGCACCGTCCGGGTCGCTGCGGGAACCCGCTACGGCGTGCTCGCCGCCTGGCTCGAGGAGCGCGGTCTCGCCCTGCACAACCTCGGCTCGCTGCCGCACATCTCGGTCGCCGGAGCCACGGCCACCGGCACCCACGGGTCGGGCGACCGCAACGGGGTGCTGACCACAGCGGTGCGCGGCATCCGGTTCGCCGATGCCGACGGAGAGGTGCGCGAGGTCCGGCGCGGCGACGCCGACTTCGACGCGCTCGCGGTGGGGCTGGGCGCCTACGGCGTGATGCTGTCGGTCGACATCGAGACGCAGCCGTCGTACCGCATGCGGCAGGACGTCTATCGCGGAGTGTCGTGGGATGCCGCGCTCGCCGCCCTGGACGCGGTCACCGGCGCCGGCTACAGCGTCTCGGTGTTCACCCGGTGGGAGGAGGAGTCGATCGGGTGGGTGTGGGTGAAGTCCCGCATAGACTCCGACGACCAGCCCGTACCGGCCGACCTGCTCGACGGCGTGCTCGATGTCGACGCCGAGCCGCTCGGCGAACTCGCGGACGTCACCGAGCTGCGGGGAGTCCCCGGTCCGTGGATGCTGCGGCTTCCGCACTTCCGCCTCGACGGCACGCCCTCGTTCGGCGACGAGATCCAGAGCGAGTACTTCGTCGCCCGCGAGCACGCGCCCGGCGCCCTGCGGGCCGTGCGGGACCTCGGCGATGCCATCCGTCCGCTGCTGTTCGTGAGCGAGCTGCGCACGGCGGCGGCCGACGAGCTGTGGCTGAGTCCGGCGTCGGGGCAGGATGTCGTGGCGATCCACTTCACCTGGCGCAACGACCCGGCCGGAGTCGCGACCGTGCTGCCGCGCATCGAGGAGTCACTGCGCATGTTCGGTGCGCGTCCGCACTGGGGCAAGCGCCACGGGTTCGACCGCGCGGCGATCGAGCGCGTGCACCCGAGGCTGGCCGATGCCCGCGCGGTGTACGAGCGACTCGACCCGCGGGGGCGCTTCTTGAACGTCCACCTCGAGCGCGTGGGCGTGCGCGAGGAGCGCTGAGGTCACCCGCGCCGCCGCGGAGTGTGGTGCTCAGCTCGCGCGGCGGTCGCGCAGCAGGTCGGCGTCGGTGGGAACGCGCACGGGCGTGGTCGAGGCGACCTCGTCGCTGAACTCCTCGGGCGCGGGCTGCACCACCGAGAGCGGACGCGTCTCATCGATCGTGAGCCGGAAGCGGCGCTCCTCGTGCCGGTGCAGGCGCCCCGACACGACCAGCCAGGTCGCGCCGATCGCGAACGCGACGATGGCGGCGCCGGCTCCGAGCAGGATCGCCTGGCGGGGGCCGAACTCGGCGGCCACCCAGCCGACGATCGGCGCGCCGATCGGGGTGCCGCCCATGAGGATCGCCATGTACAGCGCGAGCACGCGGCCCCGCAGCGCAGGGTCGGTGGTCGTCTGGACGTAGCCGTTGGCGGTCGTCAGCATCGTCACCACAGCGAAGCCGGTGAACATGAGCGTGACGGCATATGCCCAGTACGAGGGCATGAACGCCGAGACGGCTGCGGCGCCCGCGAAGAGCAGGGTGCCTCCGATGACGACGCGGATGCGGGCTCGATCGCGCCGTGCGGCCATGAGGGCGCCCGCCAGCGAGCCGACCGCGAGGATCGAGCTGAGCAGACCGTAGCCGTCGGCCTCCTGGCCGAACTCGAGCGCCATGGTCGAGGCGAAGATCGGGAAGTTCATGCCGAACGCGCCCACCAGGAACACCATGGCGAACGTCACGAGGAGGTCGGGGCGACGGGCGACGTAGCGAAACCCGTCCGCCAGCCGCGACGCCCCGGTCGCCTTCACACGCGGCACGAGCTCGTCGGTGCGGATGAGCAGAAGCGCGACGATCATGCCGAGGAAGGTGATGCCGTTGACCAGGAACACCCAGCCGGTGCCGACCGCGACGATCACGACACCCGCGACGGCGGGGCCGATCATCCGCGCGCCGTTGAACGAGGCGGCATTCAGCGCGACGGCGTTGGAGGCGATCTCGCGCGACACGAGGTCGGAGACGAACGCCTGACGCGCGGGGTTGTCGAACGCGGCGATCACGCCGAGCCCGAGCGCGAACGCGTACATGAGCGGCAGTGTCATCAGGCCGAGCAGCAGCAGGATGCCGATCACGACGCCGACGAGCAGCAGGAGGCTCTGCGTCACGACGAGCAGCTTGCGGCGGTCGAACCTGTCGGCGACGAAGCCGGTCACTCCGACGAGCAGCAGCGGGGGAGCGAACTGCAGCGCCATCGTGACGCCCATCGCGGCGGCGTCGTTGGCGGTGAGCTCGGTCAGCACCACCCAGCTGAGGGCGGTCGCCTGCATCCACGCGCCCACGTTCGAGACGAGGGCGCCGATGAACCAGACGCGGTAGTTGAAGATCGAGAAGGATCGGAACATGGCGCTCACAGAGCGACCATCCGCTGCATGACCTCAGCCGCCTTCGCGAGCGTTTCCCGTTCCTCGGACGAGAGCTGGTCGAGCGCCGCCTCGACCCACGCATCGCGCCGGCGGGCGGTCTCGTCCACGACGGCACGGCCGGTGTCGGTCAGCGAGATCACGACCTTGCGTCCGTCGTTCTCGTCTGCGGAGCGCAGGACGTAGTCCGATTCCTGCAGGCAGTTGACGGTGCGGTTCATCGACGGGGCGGACACGCGCTCGCGCTCGGCCAGCTCGCCGAGCGTGTGCGGGCCGTGCACCCAGAGTGCGGCGAGCACGGCGAACTGCCCATCGCTCATCGAGTCGACCGCGCGCTGCGTGCGCATGCGGCGGGCGAGACGGAAGGTCGCGATACGGAGCGCGGAGGCCGCCGCGGAATGGTCGTCGGGTGGCTCTGTCGCTGTCGTCGAAGTCGTGGTGTCAGTGCTCATGCGTTTATTTAGCATAGCTCATTAGTCTTGCTAAACAAATTCCGGATGCCTCGGCCCGGGGCGGCGGCATCCGCGTCTCCTAGACTTCTCCGCATGCCCGAGTTCACCGATGCGCACGGCATCGCGATCTTCTACGACGTCCATCCCGCGAAGACCGAGCCCCGGGCGGTCGTGCAGCTCCTGCACGGTGTCGGGGAGCACGCCGGCCGCTACGGCACGCTGATCGAGGCGCTCACGGGCGACGGGTATGCGGTGTGGGCCGCCGACCATCGCGGCCACGGCCGCACCGGCATGACCCAGCACGGCGGCGATGTCGCGCGCCTCGGACACCTCGGCCCCGGGGGGCTGCGTGGCGCACTCGCCACGATGTGGCAGTTCACCGAGCTGATCCGCGCCGAGAACCCCGACCTTCCGCTCGTGCTGCTGGGGCACTCCGGCGGTTCGGTGCTCGCGCAGATGCTGGTGAACGCGCATGCCGACGCGTACGACGGCATGGTGCTGACGGGTTCGGCGCTGCGCATGCCGGGGTCGATCCACGCGAGCGGGCTCAACAAGCCCTGGGACGGCCCGGGGGCGATGGGCACGGAGTGGCTGGCGAGCGACCTGTCGGTCGGGCGGGCGTTCCTCGACGATCCGCTCACCACCACCGAAGAGCCGATCAAGCTCATCGGCGTGCTCGACTCGCTGCGGATGTACGGTCTGCCCCGCCGAAACCTCGGTCGCGACATCCCGCTCCTCCTCATGGTGGGCCGCGACGACACGGTCGGTGGGCCGCGCAGCGTGCACAGGCTCGCCGACGCCTACCGCACGCGGTCGGGGCTCACCGACGTGACGACGCTCGTCTATCCCGACACGCGCCACGAGGTCTTCAACGATGTGACGCAGGAGGACGTCCGGGCCGACCTGCGCGCGTGGCTCGATCAGCGGTTCCCGGTGCGCGTCTGAGGTCTGATCGCAGCCGCGCCCGTTGACGCGCGAGGCCGCGGTGCGTCATCCTGTCACCAATGACTGCCGTGGGAGCGCTCCCACGCATCCACGGCAGTCGGGCCGCGTCGCCGATGTCGCGCGCCTTGGTCGACGATGACCTCGAGAGGAATACCTCCCATGTCCCACTCATCCCCCCGCTCGCCACGACGGAGGGCTGTCGCGCTCGGCGCGGCCGCAGCCCTCGTCGCCGGACTCGCGGTCCCCTTCGCCGCAGCTCCCGCGGGAGCCGCCGACGGCGGGCTCCCCGGCTCGGAGCTCTTCCTGAATCCGTGGAGCACGACGCTCGAAGCCGCGCAGTCGCTGCACGGCCAGGCGCGCGCCGACGCCCAGCTGCTCGGGTCGATTCCCTCGGCCGACTGGTTCACAGACGGCACCCCTGCCGAGGTCGAGGCCGCTGTCGACGACGTCGTGAGCGCTGCAGCCGCGAAGGGGCAGATGCCGGTGCTCGTGGCGTACTACCTGCCGTTCCGTGACTGCGCCCAGTACTCCGCGGGCGGCGCGCTCGACACGGCCGGGTACCAGGCGTGGATCGACGGCTTCGCGGCGGGCATCGGCGACCGGCCGGCGACGGTGATCCTCGAGCCCGACGGCCTCGGCATCATCCCGCACTACACGACCCTCGACGGCATGCTCGAGTGGTGCCGGCCTGCCGAGGTGTCCGCCGAGACGGCCGCCGCCGACCGCTACACGCAGCTGAACTACGCCGTCGACACGCTCGGCGGGCTCGCGAGCACGTCGGTCTACCTCGACGGCACCGGCTCGAGCTGGCTCAACGTCGGCGAGATCTCGGACCGCCTGATCAAGGGCGGCGTGCAGCGCGCGGACGGGTTCTTCCTGAACGCCTCGAACTACCAGTTCACGACGAACTCGACCTATTTCGGCCGCTGGATCTCGTCGTGCATCGCCTACGTCACCGAGGTGAACCCGGGCGACTTCGGCTCGTGCGGCAACCAGTACTGGAACGGCGGCCCGGCGACGGAATGGAACGGCGCGACG
Source organism: Microbacterium gallinarum (assembly GCF_014837165.1). Lineage (GTDB taxonomy): Bacteria > Actinomycetota > Actinomycetes > Actinomycetales > Microbacteriaceae > Microbacterium > Microbacterium gallinarum. The sequence continues at coordinate 816,263 of NZ_JACSPM010000001.1, read as the reverse complement.
ATGTCGCCCTACGGCGAGTGGGGACCGGGCAACGCCGACCTCACCTTGAACGTGGACGGCGTGGAGTCGCGCTACGACCTCATCCTCGGCGGCGTCGAGCCGACCACGCGCTTCGTCGTCGACACCAGCCGCAACGGGCTCGGCCCCTGGGACTACCCCGACGGCGTCTACCCCGAGCATGAGGACTGGTGCAACCCGCCCGACCGCGGACTCGGCCTGCGGCCCACGACCGAGACGGGGGTCGCGCTCGTCGACGCCTACCTGTGGATCAAGGTTCCCGGCGAGTCCGACGGCAAGTGCTACCGCGGCACGGGCGGTCCGCTCGACCCTGAGCGCGGCATGGAGGACCCCGCCGCCGGTCAATGGTTCGTCGAACAGGCGCGGGAGCTGATCGCCCTCGCGAACCCGCCGATCGCTCCGCTCGACTGCCACGTCAAGGTCGTCGGCACGAAGATCGGCAAGGGCTTCATCGCCGCTCTGACGGTGCGCAACAACGGGACCTCGACCCTCGACCCCTGGACCCTCACGTGGTCGTTCGACGGCACGCAGAAGGTCGTCAGGGTCGTCGGCGGTGACGCGGAGCAGGACGGTGCGAACGTCGCCGTCGAGGGCGCGCGGTCGCTGCGGCCCGGCAAGACGGCGGCGCTCGCGGTGACGGGCACCGGTCCGGCGGTCGAGCCGTGGCAGTTCCACCTCAACGGGAAGGCCTGCACCTCCTGAGAACAGACGGCGGCGCCGGGATGCTTCCACCCGGCGCCGCCGCCTCCCTGAGGCTCGGGGCCGCAGCCCCAATAGGCTGAACCCATGCACGGCGAATACAAGGTGCCCGGAGGCAAGCTGGTCGTCGTCGACCTCGAGGAACGCGACGGCCGCATCGCCGACTTCCACCTCGCCGGCGACTTCTTCCTCGAGCCCGACTCCGCCCTCGACGACATCGACGCCGCGGTCAACGGCCTGCCGGTCGAGGCCGACGTCACGACGATCGCCGGCGCGGTGCGCTCGGCCCTCCCCGAAGGTGCGCAGCTGCTCGGCTTCACCCCCGAGGCTGTCGGCACCGCGGTGCGCCGCGCGCTGGTGACGGCCCCCGGCTGGCGCGACTTCGACTGGGAGATCGTGCACGAGAAGCCCGTGTCGCCGCGCATGAACCTCGCGCTCGACGAGGTGCTCACCGGCCGCGTCGGCGACGGACGCCGTCGCCCGACGCTGCGGCTGTGGGAGTGGGACGAGTCGGCCGTCGTGATCGGGTCGTTCCAGTCGCTGCGCAACGAGGTGGATCCCGAGGGCGCCGAGCGGCACGGGTTCGACGTCGTGCGCCGCATCTCGGGCGGGGGCGCGATGCTCATGGCCGCGAACTCCATCGTCACGTACTCGCTGTACGTGCCGGCATCCCTCGTCGCCGGACTCACCTTCGCCGATTCGTACGCCTTCCTCGACGACTGGGTGCTGCAGGCGCTGCGCTCGCTCGGGATCGAGGCCACCTATCAGCCGCTCAACGACATCGCGTCGCCGCAGGGCAAGATCGGCGGAGCGGCGCAGAAGCGCCTGGCGAACGGCGGCGTGCTGCACCACGCGACGCTGAGCTACGACATGGACGGCCGGATGATGACCGAGGTGCTGCGCATCGGCCGAGAGAAGCTCAGCGACAAGGGCACGACGTCGGCCGCGAAGCGCGTCGACCCGCTGCGCCGCCAGACCGGGCTGCCGCGCGAGGCGATCATCGAGCGCTTCAAGGAGACGTTCGCGAAGCTGTACGGCGCCGTTCCGGGAAATATCACCGAAGAGGAATACGCCGAGGCCGAGGCGCTCGTCGAGTCGAAGTTCGCCACCGACGCCTGGCTGCGCCGGGTGCCGTGACGCACCCGACCGAAGCAGCGCGACCATGAGCGCGCCCGCGACCGGGGCCGAGGCATCCGGAGCCGTCGAGATCCACGTGGGAGACAACCTCGACGTCATCCGCGGGTTCGCCGACGGATCGTTCACGCTGGTGTACCTCGACCCCCCGTTCAACACCGGGCGCACGCAGGAGCGCGTGACCGAGACGGCGCGCGCGCCGCGTGACGACCGTGCCGCCGACGCGGTCGTGCGCCGCGGCTTCCACGGTCGCGAGTACGAGCGGCTGCGCGGAGACCTGCGCGCGTACGGCGACCGATTCGACGACTATTGGGGCTTCCTCGAGCCGCGGCTCATCGAGGCGTGGCGGCTGCTCGCCGACGACGGAACGCTGTACCTGCACCTCGACTACCGCGAGGCGCACTACGCCAAGGTGCTGCTCGACGCGCTCGTCGGGCGCGACAAGTTCCTCAACGAGCTCATCTGGGCCTACGACTACGGCGCGAAGACGCGGAAGCGGTGGCCGACCAAGCACGACACGATCCTCGTGTACGTGAAGGATCCCGACCGGTACTGGTTCGACTCCGAGGCCGTCGACCGCGAGCCGTACATGGCGCCCGGGCTCGTCACGCCCGAGAAGGCCGCGCGCGGAAAGCTCCCGACCGACGTGTGGTGGCACACGATCGTGCCGACGACCGGGCGGGAGAAGACGGGCTACCCGACGCAGAAGCCCGAAGGCGTGCTGCGCCGCATCGTGCAGGCGTCGTCGCGCCCCGGCGACCGCGTGCTGGACTTCTTCGCGGGCAGCGGCACGACCGGTGCCGTGGCTTCCGCGCTCGGACGCGACGCGGTGCTCGTCGACGACAATCCCGACGCGATCGCCGTGATGATGCAGCGGATGCCGCAGGCCGCGGTCGTGCGCCACGGAGGGTCGCCCTCGTAGGCTGGACCAATGCGCTTCGGAACCTTCATCCCCCAGGGCTGGCGATTCGACCTCGTCGGCATCGACCCCGCCGACCAGTGGCGGGTGATGGCGACCCTCGCCCAGCTCGCGGATGACGGCCCATGGGAGTCGCTGTGGGTCTACGACCACTTCCACACCACGCCGGTCGCCTCGGAGGAGGCGACCCATGAGGCCTGGACGCTCATGGCCGCGTTCGCCGCATCGACCAGCCGCATCCGGCTCGGGCAGATGTGCACGTGCATGGCGTACCGCAACCCCGCATACCTCGCGAAGGTCGCGGCGACCGTCGACGTCGTCTCGGGCGGTCGCACCGAGATGGGCATCGGCGGCGGCTGGTACGAGCACGAGTGGCGGGCGTACGGGTACGGCTTCCCCGAGGTGAAGGACCGGCTCGGGATGCTGCGCGAAGGCGTGGACATCATGACCCAGGCCTGGACCACCGGGTCGGCCACGCTCGACGGCAAGCACTACCAGGTCGACGGGGCGATCGTCCGGCCACTGCCGCTGCAGGAGGGCGGGATCCCGCTGTGGGTCGCCGGCGGCGGTGAGAAGGTCACGCTCAAGATCGCCGCGAAGTACGCGGCGTACACGAACTTCAACGGGACGCTGGACGTGTGGGACCGCAAGAGCGAGATCCTGCGCGGGCACTGCGAGGCGATCGGCCGGGACTTCGGCTCGATCACCCGGTCCGCCAACTTCAACACCATCGTCGGCGAGACCGAGGCCGAGGCATCCGACCGGCTCGCCGATGTCAAGGCGCGGTTGCTGCCGCACGTTGGCCAGGAGCGCGCCGACGCCATCGAGGCCGAGTACCGCTCCTCGCCCGCATTCGGCACGGTCGAACAGGTCGCCGAGCGGCTCGCCGAGCGCGAGCGCCACGGCCTCGGCTACGCGATCCACTACTTCCCCGAGGCGGCCTACGACCGCTCGGGTGTGCAGCTCTTCGAGCGCGAGGTGGTCGGCGCCCTGGCCTGACCCCTGCGCGCGGCGGGCCCGCCGGGCAGGCCCGCCGCGCGGCCCGGCGCGGGGGCTCGACCCTACCCGGGCCTGGCCCTGCGCAGGTCGTCTGAGGCGCTCACCCGTCAAACGGTCGGGCTGAACGTGGCTGTACGAGTCACTGTCGGCACGGTCGCCCGGCGTTTCGCCCGACCGTTTCACCGGCGTGCCGGCGACCTTCCTCCCCAGCGTCGGTTCTGCGCGCGGTGTCCTGAGAACACCGTCCCGCCCGGCTCCACCGCGGCCGATTCGACCACAGTCGCCGCATGCACTCTGCACCCCCCATGGCGGCGTCACGGCGAAGCGAGCTCATCCGACTGGGCTGGACCGATCGCGAGCTGAAGCGGGCCGTGGCAGAAGGGCGGCTGCTCAAGCCGCGGGCGAACGCGTACCTCCTGCCCGGAACGGACCCCGACCTCATCGACGCGTGCGCGCTCGGCGGGCGACTCACGTGCGTATCGGAGCTCGCCAGGCACGGCGTATTCGTCCTCGAGAGGGAGACGCTGCACCTTCACTTCCACGAAGCACGAGATCTGGCACCGAAGACGAGCAGGAGGATGCGCCGTCACTGGGGGCGACCCCGACGTGCGCCGCACCCTTCTGCCCTAGCGCTGGAGCTCTTCGATGCTCTCAGGGAGTCCGTCAGATGCCAGACTCCCCGTGCCGCGATCGCGACGCTCGACTCCGTGCTGCACCTCGGCCTCCTCCAGGCCGACGATCTGGACGAACTCTTCGCCACACTGCCTCGTCGCTATGGCGTGATTCGTTCGTTGGCCGACGAGCGGTGCGAGTCAGGACCCGAGTCCCTCCTGCGGCTGATCCTTCGGACGCTCGGCGTGAGCTTCGAGGTACAGGTGATCATCCCGCGCGTCGGTCGCGTCGACTTCGTGGTCGACGGGTGGCTCATCGTCGAGTGCGACAGCTTCGAGCACCACTCGAGTTGGGAGGCGCAGCGCCGTGATCGGCGTCGGGACCAGGCCGCGGCCGCGCTCGGCTACGCGACATATCGGCCCATCGCCGAGGACATCATGTGGCGGTCGGCAGATGTACAGGCGGCCCTCGTGGGTCTGCTTCGAGGACGAGCCGGGAAAGCCGCCAGGCGGTGATAGCCGCTTCCCGTCGAAGGGTCGGGCAGATTCCGCTCCCCGAACCTGTGATGGCCGGCGCGACGGCGTTTCGTCCCGACCGTTTGACCGCAGCGCCCCGTGAGCAGCGGGGCGCGGAGCAGGGTCAGGCCCAGGCGGTCGGGCCCGCGACGAGCGAGCGCACGCTCCGGTAGCCGTCGGGGTCGACGTCGGGGCGGGATGCCTCGCCCCCGAACATCCGGGTCGCTCCGGGCTGCTCGGCCCACGTCGGCCACCCCGGGTCGCCGTCGCGCACGAGGCCGACGGCGGCGCCGTGGACGGCGTCGGCGAGGCGGCGGGGCGGGGCGTCGCCGGCCAGCGCCGTGACACCCTCGGCGTCGAGGCAGTCGAACCAGAACGGCACGTCGAGGCAGTGCAGCGCCCACCCCCGCGTGGGGGAGACCCACGTGAAGCGGTACACCCACGTCCGCGCGTCGCCGCGCGCCTCGGCCACGCGCACGACGTCGGAGCGGAAGACGACGTCGGTGACGTAGCGGCCGAGGACGGCCGCCGTTCCCTTGCGGCGCTGCGCGACGTTGGCCGCGAGGTAGGCGCGCCGCGCGCCGCGCGGCAGCTTGAGCTTGCCGAGGGCGAACGAGGCGGGCACGAGCCGCAGCTTGCCGCGCGCGGAGTCGGTCACCATCGTGAATTCGTCGTCGGTCGTGCCGAGCACCAGGGGCTTGTCGGAGCCGACGCCCGCCGCGAGCGAGGCGACGGTCGGCTGCGTCAGCAGCTCGCCGTCGATCATCGGACCCCACGACAGCCCGTCGTCGAGGATCACGTGCACGGCGGCGAGCGGATCGCGCGAATCCGGCGTCGCGGCATCGTGCTGCAGGTCGTGCAGCGTCTTCTCGGGCACAGACGCGAAGCCGTCGCGGTTCGGCGTGACGCCGGCGAGGTGCGCCAGCTTGGCCGACAGGGTCCGCGCCCGTTCGGGTGCGACGTCGGCGAGCGCGGCCGACATCGCCCACGCCGAGTGGAACAGGTGCTGGGCTGCCGGCATCCCGAGCAGTGTCAGCACGGCCCCGCCGCCCGCCGACTGTCCGGCGATCGTCACGCGCGCGGGGTCGCCGCCGAAGGCCGCGATGTTGTCGCGCACCCACTCGAGCGCTGCGAGCCAGTCGCGGACCCCGCGGTTGGAGGGGGCGCCGGGGATGTGCCCGAAGCCGTCGAAGCCGAGGCGGTACGAGAGCGTGACGGTGACGACGCCGTCGCGGTTGAACGACCGGCCGTCGTACCAGGGGCTCGCGGGCGATCCCGCGACGTACCCGCCGCCGTGGATGTAGACCATCACGGGCAGACGCGCGTCGCCGCCCGGCGCAGGCGTGAAGACGTTCACGTTGAGCGTCGAGTCGCCCGGGATCGCCGGCTCGGGGATCAGGGTGTCGCCGGGGTCGATGCGATGCGCGGTGGCGCCGTACGCGAGCGCGTCCCGCACCCCCTCCCACGGTTCCGGCGGAACGGGTGCCGCGAAGCGCAGGTCGCCGACGGGCGGCTGCGCGAACGGGATGCCGAGGAACGCCGCCGATGCGCCGGGGGCACCCGGCTCACCGCGCCAGAGCCCGCGGACGTCGCCCGGGGCGGTCGAGACGACGGGATGCTCAGGATGCTGCGCCATGACGCCCCGCTTCCGTGTCGGTGCCGGCATCCGGGCCTGCGGCCGCGCGGGTGTCGAGGGCGGTGAACAGGCTGTCGATCGTGCCGGCCATGTCGACGTCGGGTTCGAGCATCCACTGCACCTGGAGGCCGTCGGCGACGGCCTGGAAGATCCGGGCGAGGGTGTCGGGATCGACGCGATCGCTGAGCTCTCCCGCGGCCTGCTGCGCGGCGATCGCGGCGGCGAACGCGGTTCGGAGCGTCTTGCCGCGCGCCACGAAGAAGTCGTGGGCCGCGTGGTCGGGATCGCTCGCGTCGACCGACAGGCGCGCGAACAGCTGGACGAGCCCGGGCACCTCGGCGTTGTGGCGGATCACGCCGAGATAGCCCTCACGGAGGTCGACGCCCTCGACCGGCCCATCATCGTCTGCCAGGCCGAAGTTGGCCGAGTCGATCTCGTCGCGCTTGCGGAGGATCGCCGTGAAGAGCTCCTCTTTGCTGTCGAAGTAGTGCAGCAGACCGGCCTGGCTCAGGCCTACCTCCTCGGCGAGCTCCTTGATCGAGGCCCCCCGGTAGCCCTCGCGCGCGATCACGTCGAGTGCGCGCTCGAGGATCTCCTCTCGCTTGGCGACGCCCTTCGCGTACGAACCCCTGCGTTCCTTGCGGCCTTCTGCCATGGGGACAAGTAAACCCGAACGAGGCTTGATTTCTCAAAACCAAGTGGCATATGGTTTTGCCAGCGCTCGAGGACGAGCGTGCTCCATCCCGATTGGACCGTCCATGACATCGCCGTCTGACTCCGCACTCGCCCCCGAGCCGGCCCTGCCGCCGACCGCCCCCATGACCGAGAACACCTTCGTCGCCACCGCTGCGGGGAAGGACGATCCGCCTGCGCCGATCAAGGGTCTTCGCCGACTTCTCGGCTGGATCGTCCCGGCGAATCTCGGAATCTTCCTCATCTGGGGTGCGGTGCCCGGCATCCTGCTCCCGCAGCAGGTGACCGTCGCCCTCGGCGAGGAGAACAAGGTCGCCAACCTGGCGATCATCGCGACGATCGGCGCCTTCGCGGCCATGGTCGCCCAGCCGATCGCGGGGCAGATCTCGGACCGCACACGCTCGCGCTTCGGGCGCCGCGCCCCGTCGATCGTGATCGGCTCGCTCGCGGGCGGTCTCTCGCTCGTCGGGCTGGCGTTCGCGAACAGCCTCGTCGGCATCGCGATCGCCTGGACGCTGGTGCAGATCGCCTACAACTTCGCGCAGGGCCCACTCAGCGCGATCCTCCCCGACCGTGTGCCGCTCAAGCGCCGCGGCCTTTTCGCGGCCCTGTCGGGCATCGGCCTGATGGTCGGCGCACTCGGCGGCCAGATCGTCGGGTCGCTGTTCTTCAACAGCATCGCCGTGGGGTACGTGACGTTCGCGGTGATCTCGCTGGTCGTGCTGACGCTGTTCGTCGTGTTCAACCCCGACTACTCGAGCACGAAGCTCCAGCCCGAGCCCTTCCGCCTCGGCGACTTCCTCCGCACCTTCTGGGTGAACCCGATCCTGCATCCCGACTTCTTCTGGGCGTTCACCGGGCGCCTCCTGCTCTACACCGGCTATTTCGCGGTCACCGGGTACCAGCTGTTCATCCTCACCGACTACATCGGCGTCGAGAATCCCGAGACCGTCATCCCCATCCTCGGGCTGCTCAGCCTCGTCGGCATCGTGATCTCGACCGTGGTCTCGGGGCCGCTCTCCGACAAGGTGGGGCGCCGCAAGCCGTTCGTCTTCGGCTCGTCGGTCTTCGTCGGTCTGGCGATGCTCATCCCGATCCTCATGCCCACGCTCGAGGGCTGGATGCTCATGACGTTCATCGCGGGCTTCGGCTTCGGCATGTTCCAGGCCGTCGACACGGCACTGATGAGCGAGGTGCTCCCGTCGGCCAAGTCGTTCGCCAAGGACCTCGGCGTCGTCAACATCGCCGCCACGCTGCCACAGACGCTCGCCCCGGCGGTCGCGGGAGCGATCGTGCTCACGTTCGGCTACGTCGGCCTCTTCCCGGTCGGCATCGTGCTGAGCATCCTGGGCGCCTTCGCCGTCTGGCCGATCAAGGCGACCCGCTGAGCCCGACCCGCTGAGCCCGACCCGCTGAGCCCGACCCGGTGAGCCCGACCCGCCGACCCCGACCCGCTGGACCACGGGCCGAACGCCCCCTGACACCTCGACCCTCATCCACGGAAGGATGGCCCCCATGACCGACACCACGACCGCAGCCGAGGCCGCGGCATCCGTCTCCGCTCTCACCCTCGAAGAGAAGGCGTCGCTCACCAGCGGCGCGAGCTTCTGGTACACCAAGCCGATCGAGCGCGCCGGCGTGCCGGCGATCATGGTCACCGACGGCCCGCACGGCCTGCGCAAGCAGCGCGGGGGCGGCGACCACCTCGGCATCGGCGACAGCGTGCCGGCGACGTGCTTCCCGCCCGCGGTCGGGCTCGGCTCGTCGTGGGACGTCGACCTCGTCCGCCGCGTGGGCGAGGCGCTCGGCACCGAGACGTCCATCGAGAACGTCGCGGTGCTGCTCGGCCCGGGCATCAACATCAAGCGCTCGCCGCTGTGCGGCCGCAACTTCGAGTACCTGTCGGAGGACCCGATCGTCTCGGGTGTCCTGGGTGCCGCGATCGTGAAGGGCATCCAGTCGAAGGGCGTGGGCACGTCGCTCAAGCACTTCGCGGCCAACAATCAGGAGGACGATCGGATGCGGTCGTCGTCCGACGTCGACCCGAGGCCGCTCCGCGAGATCTACCTGCGCGGCTTCCAGCGCGTGGTCGAGGATGCCCAGCCGTGGACGGTCATGTGCTCGTACAACCGCATCAACGGCGTGTACGCGTCGGAGGACCCGTGGCTGCTGACCCGGGTGCTGCGCGACGAGTGGGGCTTCGAAGGGCTCGTCGTCTCGGACTGGGGCGCCGTGAACGAGCGCGTGCCCGGACTCGCGGCAGGCATGGACCTTGAGATGCCGACCTCGAACGGCGTCACCGACGCTCAGATCGTCGCGGCCGTGCAGGACGGCTCCCTCGACGAGCGCGTCGTCGACACCGCCGCCGCGCGCGTGCTCGACCTCGTGCGCAAGGCGCAGGCCGGAGCCGGCGAGGTCGAGGGTCCGCTCGATGTCGATGCCCACCACGCTCTCGCTCGCGAGGCGGCGGGACGCTCGATCGTGCTGCTCAAGAACGACGCGGTCGCCGAGGACGACGCGCCGCTCCTGCCCCTCGCGAAGGACGCGCGCATCGCGCTGATCGGCGAGTTCGCCGAGAAGCCGCGGTACCAGGGCGCCGGTTCGTCGATGATCAACCCGACGAAGCTCGACACCGCGCTCGACGAGATCCGCGCCCTCGCCGACGGCGACGTGAGCTACGCGCGGGGCTTCAGCGCGAAGCCGAACGTCACCGACGACGAGACGGCGCAGCTGCGCGCGGAGGCGGTGGCCGCGGCATCCGCTGCCGATGTCGTCGTCCTCTTCCTCGGGCTGCCCGCCCGACTCGAGTCGGAGGGCTATGACCGTACCGACATCGACCTGCCGGCCGAGCAGCTCGCCCTTCTCGACGCGGTGGTCGCCGCCAACCCGAAGGTCGCGGTCGTGCTGTCGAACGGCGGTGTCGTGGCGCTGCCGTTCGCCGACCGGGTGCCTGCGATCCTCGAGGGCTGGCTGCTCGGACAGGCCGGTGGCGGCGCGGTCGCCGACGTGCTCTTCGGCGACGTGAACCCGTCGGCGAAGCTCACCGAGACGATCCCGCACCGCCTCGAGGACACCCCTGCGTTCCTCGACTTCCCCGGCGAGTTCTCGCACGTCCGCTACGGCGAGGGGCTGTTCGTCGGCTATCGCTGGTACGACGCGCGCCGCATGGGTGTCGCCTTCCCGTTCGGCCACGGTCTGTCGTACACGACCTTCTCGTACGGCGAGGCGACGGCGTCGGTCAATGCTCGGGGCGACATCGACGTGACGCTCACCGTCGCGAACACCGGAGACCGGGCGGGGCGCGAGGTCGTGCAGGTCTACACGTCGCTCCCGGGAGGCGCCGTGCAGCGCCCGGTGCGCGAGCTCAAGGCGTTCACGTCGGTCGCGCTCGAGGCCGGCGAGATCGCGGAGGTCACGATGACCGTGCGCCGGAAGGACCTCGCGTACTGGGACGTCCGTCTGGACGCCTGGGTCGTCGAGGGCGGCGACTACGTCGTCGAGGTCGCGGCGTCGAGTCGCGACATCCGCTCCACCGCCGAAGTGACGGTCGAGGGCGACCCGATCGTGCTGCCGCTCACCCGCAACTCGTCGATCGGCGAGGTCATGGCCCACCCCGTCGTCGGGCAGATGGTGCAGGCGGCGATCGCGCAGATGATGTCGGGCATGGAGGGTGTGGAGGCCATCATGCCCGAGGGCGTCGACGCGTCGAAGATGATGGAGTCGTTCCCGATCGGCCGCGCCGGGATGTTCGCCGCCGGCGACTCGAACGGAGCCGTCAGCCCCGAGATGATCGAGGGCCTCATCGCGATGGCCAACGCCCCGCAGCAGCAGCCGCAGGACTGACAGACGAGCGGATGCCTCGCCCCGGGCGGGCAGGGGCATCCGCTGTTCTTCGTGTCAACCCCGCTCCGTCCGATCGCGGCCCTGCGTAGGTTCGAGCGTGGGGGAAGAGAGGACGAGCCATGAACCGCAATGCGCCGGACGACGCACGCACGAACGACCCGGAGGGCACCCCGAAGCCGGACGGCCTCGGCCAGGACGGCACGATCCCCGACGACCCCGACGGCGTCGCCGCCGGTCACACCGGCACGGCGTCCACCTTCGAGCCCGAAGAGGACGAGCAGGCCTGAGCCGCGGCATCCCTCATCCCATGTCCGGTGAGGGACGGGGCCTTCAGCGGCCGGCGCGCAGTCGCAGCGCGCGGAAGTAGCGGCGCCGCGCGACCTGCTGAGCGAGCAGCAGTCCCGGGTAGGCCGCCCGCCACCTCGCGCGGTCGCCCGGGCGGGTGAGCGAGCGGATCGTCAGCAGCACGGTGTCGCCCGAACGGTGAGCGATGAACGCCTCCTCTCCCGAGACAGGGTGCCCCGGCAGCGTGCGGTACGCGAACCCGACGCGGTCGGCCCGCCGCACCACGGCGACCACCTCGACCGGCTCGCGCACCGCCAGCCCGAACGCGTGCGCCACGATGATCGGCCGGGCGCCCGTCTCGGCCGGAGCGTCGGGCGTGACGGCGAAACCGCTGCGGGTCTTGACGCGCCAGCGCATCAGCTCGGTGGTCACCCGCAGCCAGACGTCGTCGCCATGCCCGAGCACGGCCGACTTCTCCCAGCGGCGGTACCCGCGAGGCGTCGCTCCCCACGTGACCTCCGCGGGCGAGGTCATCGACTCCGACCGGGACGGACTCACGGTGCCGCCCCCGCGCTCAGGACTTGAGGAACGCCAGCAGCGCCTCATTCACCTCGGTGCCGTGCGTCCACAGCAGACCGTGCGGCGCCCCCTCGATCTCGATGTAGGTCGCGTCGGGCAGCATCGTGCGGAACCGCCGCGCGGTGGCGTCGATCGGCAGGATGTTGTCGGCCGTGCCGTGCAGGATGAGCGTCGGCACGTCGACCGCGCCGATGTCGGCGCGGAAGTCGGTCGGCCAGGTGAGCGGCGCCGCCGCCATGCCCGCGTTGCTCGCGAGATTCGCCACCTGGATGCTGGCGTCGACCGCCTCCTGCGAGATGCGCGACCCCAGGTTGTCGTCGAGGTTGTAGAAGTCCGTGAAGAACCCGGAGACGAATGCGTACCGGTCCTCGCGCACCGAGGCGGCGATGCCGTCGAAGAAGTCCTGCGGACCGGCGCCGTCGGGATTGTCGTCGGTGATCAGCAGGTACGGCTCGAGCGATCCGAGGAAGGCCGCCTTCGCCACACGCGCGCTGCCGTACCGCGCGAGGTAGCGCGCGATCTCGCCGGTGCCCATCGAGAAGCCGACGAGGACGGCATCCTTCAGATCGAGGTCCTCCATGAGCGCGTGGAGGTCGGCCGCGAACGTGTCGTAGTCGTAGCCCGACCCCGCCTTCGACGACGCGCCGAACCCGCGCCTGTCGTACGCGATGACGCGGTAGCCGGCGTCGAGGAGCGCCGCCTGCTGCTTGCCCCACGATTCCCCGTTCAGCGGGAATCCGTGGATCAGCACGACCGGCCGGCCCTCGCCCTGGTCGGTGTAGTAGAGCTCGATGTCGGCCGAGTTCTCGGTTCCGACGGTGATGTACGCCACGTGTCGCTCCTTCCGGACCGAGGCGAGCGGATGCCGCGGCCCAGGTTCGACGCTAGGGCGCGGCATCCCGAACCGCCAGGGGTTGACGACGTCCGGGCTGTGACCCGGCGGGACGACAGGGGTGCCGGCGGGCCTCAGGCGTCGCGGCCGGCCCCGTCGGATGGCGTGACCGTGAAGATCGTGGGGGCGGTGAAGCCGGATGCCGCGAACGCGCCGGTCACTGCGTCCGTCACCCGCTCGACCCGGTCGTGCGCCACGAGCGCGATCGCCGCGCCGCCGAAGCCGCCGCCGGTCATGCGCGCGCCGACTGCGCCCGCGGCGAGCGCCGCGTCGACGGCGGTGTCGAGCTCGGGCACGGAGATCTCGAAGTCGTCGCGCATCGAGGCGTGCGAGGCGACGAGCAGCCCGCCGATCGCGCGCGGCCCCTGCTCGCGCAGTGTGCGCACGGTGTCGAGCACCCGCTGGTTCTCGGTCACGACGTGGCGCACGCGCCGGAAGGTCACGTCGTCCATGAGTCCTTCCGCGCGCGCGAGGTCGTCGACCGACACGTCGCGCAGCGCGGGGACGCCCATGATCGCCGCACCGCGCTCGCAGGCGGCGCGGCGCTCGCCGTAGCCGCCGGTGGCGTGCGAGTGCGAGACGCCGGTGTCGACGACGAGCAGGTCGAGGCCGGCGGCGTCGAAGCCGAGATCGACCACCTGGGCGTCGAGCGAACGGCAGTCGAGGAAGATCGCCGCGTCGGCGCGGCCGAGCATCGACGCCATCTGGTCCATGATCCCGGTCGGAGCGCCGACGGCCTCGTTCTCGGCCCGGCGCCCGGCCTGGGCGAGAGCGATGCGGTCGACGTCGAGCCCCCAGGTGTCGGCGAGCGCCGAGGCGGTGGCGCCCTCGATGGCCGCGGACGACGAGAGGCCTGCGCCGACCGGCACGCTCGACGCGAAGGCGAGGTCGATGCCGTGGGCGCCCGTCGCCCCGGACGCGAGAAGTGCCCACGCGACGCCGAGGGGGTAGCGCGCCCATTCGGCGATCTCGTCGCGGCGAGCGGGGAACAGCGCGTCGAGGTCGGCCAGCGGCATCTCGACGGCAGCGTCGTCGAACGTCGATGCGACGCGGATCATCCCGTCGTCGCGCACGCCCAGCGCCACGTGGGTGCGGTGCTGGATCGCGAACGGCAGCACGAACCCGTCGTTGTAGTCGGTGTGCTCGCCGATGAGGTTGGCGCGTCCCGGTGCCGACCAGGTGCCGACGGGCTCGCCGCCGAAGCGCTGGACGAAGAGGCGCCGGGCCGCGGCGGCCGTGACGGCAGCGGTGTCGGAAGCGGCGGGGGAGGTCACGGGGTCTCCTCGGGGATCGATGCGACCGCGGCACGGAGGCGCTCGGCGGCGGACTCGGGCGGGACGTCACCGATCCAGGCGCCCATGGCGGCCTCGGACCCGGCGAGGAACTTGAGCTTGTCGGCGGCGCGGCGCGGCGACGTCAGCTGCAGATGCAACCGGACGGTGTCGCGCCCGCGGTTCACCGGCGCCTGATGCCACGCGGCGATGTACGGCGTGGGCGTGTCGTAGAGCGCGTCGACACCGCGGAGCAGCCGCAGATAGAGCGGCGCGAGCTCGTCGCGCTCGGCGTCGGTCGTCTCGGCGAAGTCGGCGACGTGCCGGTGCGGCACCAGGTGCACTTCGAGCGGCCAGCGCGCGGCGAACGGAACGAACGCGGTCCAGTGCTCGCCCTGCAGGATGACCCGCTCCGAGGTGCGCTCGAACTCGAGGATGCGTGCGAACAGGTCGGCTCCTTCGCGATCGATCGACGCGAGCAGGCTGGTGGTGCGCGGCGTGATGTAGGGGTACGCGTAGATCTGACCGTGAGGATGGGGGAGCGTGACGCCGATCGCCTCGCCGCGGTTCTCGAACGGGAAGACCTGCTCGATCCCGGGGAGGCCCGACAGTGCGGCCGTGCGGTCGGCCCACGCCTCGATCACCGTGCGAGCACGCGTGACCGTCTGCGTGCCGAACGAGCCGGAGTGCTCGGGACTGAAGCACACGACCTCGCAGCGCCCGACCGACGTGCGCGCGCGACCCAGCCCCGGGGCGTCGAGGTCGGCGAGGTCGGCCGGGGCGTCGGCACCGGCCGGGGCCGCGCCGTGAGCCACTGCGAGGGCGGGCCCGAACGACGGCGACTTGTTCTCGAAGACGGCGACGTCGTAGAGCGAAGGGATCTCGGACGGGTTCGCGGCCGTCTGGGGCGACAGCGGGTCCAGCTCGGCCGGGGGCAGGAAGGCGCGGTTCTGGCGCGCTGCGGCGATCGAGACCCAATCACCGGTGAGCACGTCGCGACGCATCGTCGCCGTCTCGGGCCGCGCCGGGAGGTCGCGCGCATCCGCGGCGCGCTCGGGACCGAGGGTCGTGCCCGGGTCGTCGTAGTAGATCAGCTCGCGGCCGTCGTCGAGACGGGTGGAGCGCTTGACGACGCCGGCGCCGAGAGTCTCGACGAGCGGTGATCCTGCGGGCATGTTCACGTCAACACGGTAGCAATGACACCGTGCTAACGTCAACATGCCCGACCGTTCGACACCCGATCGAGGAGACCCCGTGCAACGACGCGTTTCGATGGCGGATGTCGCGGCGCTCGCGGGCGTGTCGGGGCAGACGGTCTCGCGGGTCGTGAATGACAGCCCCCGCGTCGATCCGGGTACCCGCGCCCGCGTCGAGGCCGCGATGGCGCAGCTCGGCTACCGCCCGCACCGGGCGGCACGCGCCCTCCGCACGGGCCGCACGCAGACGATCGGGCTGCTGGTCTCGACGCTGGCGACGGTGGGTAATTCCCGCATGCTGCAGGCGGTGGCGGATGCTGCGGCCACGCGCGGCTACGCGCTCACCGTGGTGACGCTCGGCGCCCACCCCGATGTGCCGGCCGCCTTCGAACGCCTGAGCGAGCAGGGCGTAGACGGGGTGGTGGTGCTGAACGAGGCCACCGCGGCCGCGCGCGAGACACCCGCGCCTTCCGGATTGAGCCTCGTGGTGGTCGACGCGCCGCCCGAGGCGGAGGGGGCGCGGCGCTTCGGCATCGTCCAGTCCGACCACGCCGGGGGCGCCCGCGCCGCCACGACGCATCTGCTCGAGCTCGGCTATCGCACGGTGCATCACCTCGGCGGCCCCGCGACGTCGTTCGCGGCGGCTGAGCGCGAACGCGGCTGGCTCGAGGCGCTCGCCGACGCCGGGGCCCCCGTGCCGCCCGTGGTCCGTGGGGACTGGACCGCGGCATCCGGTCATGCCGCCGCCGCCCGCCTGCTCGAGGACGAGGCGACCGCGGTGTTCGCGGCGAACGATCAGCT
Organism: Microbacterium gallinarum; assembly: GCF_014837165.1. Classification (GTDB taxonomy): domain Bacteria; phylum Actinomycetota; class Actinomycetes; order Actinomycetales; family Microbacteriaceae; genus Microbacterium; species Microbacterium gallinarum. The sequence goes on along the minus strand of NZ_JACSPM010000001.1, from coordinate 800,171 downwards.
CGCACTCGGGGCGATCCGCGCTTTCGCCGATGCCGGACGCGAGGTGCCGGGCGACGTGAGCATCGTGGGCTTCGACGACATCGCCGACGCCGCGGACTACCGTCCGCCGCTCACGACGGTGCGCCAGCACTTCGACCGGCTGGGGGAGCTCGCGGTCGCCGCGCTCATCGCCGGCATCGAGGACGGCGCCACCGGATCCGACATCGTGCCGACGACGCTCCAGGTGCGCGAGAGCACCGCGCGGGCGCGCTGACCAGCGGCTGCCCCGGCGAAGCAGACCCGGGAAGAGGACAATGGCCGCATGCACACCGTCGTGATCGCCCCGGACTCGTTCAAGGGCACGGTCGGAGCCGCCGAAGCGGCCGCCCGCCTCGGCGAGGGATGGGCGCGCGTGCGGCCGCACGACCGGGTGCTGCTGCTGCCCATGGCGGACGGCGGCGAGGGCACGGTCGACGCTTTCGCGACGGCGGTGGACGGCGCGCAGCGTCAGGCGATCACAGTGACGGGCCCCGAGGGCACGCCGGTCGAGGCAGCGTGGCTCCTCCTTCCCGCGACGTCCGACGCCCCGGACGGCACCGGGGTGGTCGAGCTGGCTTCGACGAGCGGTATCGAACTGCTCGGCACGCCCCCGCGGCTGCGGCCGCTCGACGCCGGCACACGCGGCTTCGGCGAGGCGGTCACCGCCGCACTGGACCACGGCGTCTCGCGGTTGGTGCTCGGCATCGGGTCGAGCGCGTCGACGGATGGCGGAACGGGCCTGCTCTCGGCGCTCGGTGCGAGATTCACGGATGCTGCGGGCAGACCGGTCGCCGACGGCGGGCGAGGTCTGGCCGACCTGGCCTCGGCCGACCTGTCGGGTCTTCGACCGCTGCCGCCGGGCGGCGTCACCGTGCTGAGCGACGTCGACAATCCGCTCGTCGGTGCCTGGGGCGCGGCGGCGGTGTTCGGGCCGCAGAAGGGGGCGTCGCCCGGCGAGGTGCAGGCGCTCGACGCCGAGCTCGCCCGCTTCGCCCAGCTGCTCCCCGCCGACCGCGCGGCGCCCGGCGCGGGCGCCGCAGGCGGCGCCGGCTTCGGGCTGCTCGCGTGGGGGGCGACCCTCGTGCCCGGCGCGGCCGCGGTCGCGGAGCTCATCGGACTGAGCGCAGCGGTGGGCGAGGCATCCGTCGTCCTCACCGGCGAAGGGTCGTACGACGGTCAATCCGCCGCGGGCAAGGCTCCCGCGCACGTCGCAGCGATCGCCCACGCGGCCGAGGTCGCCGTCGCACTGGTCGCCGGGCGCGTCGCGGGCGACGCCGATGTCTCGGAGTTCGCGGCGACGGTGTCGCTCGCCGACCTCGCCGGGTCGGCGGACGCCGCCATGGCATCGCCGGCGCACTGGCTGACCGAAGCGGGCGCGGCGCTCGCGGGGGCGCTCGGCTGACACCGGGGGCGCTCGGCTGACACCCGGGGGCGCTCGGCTGACGCGTGAGGGGCATCCCCGCCCGGCGACGCCGCCTGGTCAGCCGTCGCGCCGGGGAGTGCTCCCGCGCACGACGACCTCGAGTGCGAGCGGCACCTCGGCGTCGTGCTGCCAGTCGCTCTCGACGGCGGCACGCAGCGCGCGGTAGCCGAGGTCGTCGAACGGCGCGCGGACCGTGGTCAGCCCGGGGCCGATGTCGCGGCACGTCGGGATGTCGTCGAACCCCGCCACCGCGATGTCGACGCCGACCTGGCGTCCGGCATCGCGCAGCGCCGACGCGATCCCGGCGGCCACGAGGTCGCTGACGCCGAAGATCAGCGTGCCCTCTGCCAGTCCGTCCGCGAGCAGCTCGCGGGCGACCGCATAGCCGGCGTCGCGGGTCGTCGCCCCGTGGCGCACGGCGGCGGTGGTCCCGCCGCCGTCGGTGAAGCCGGCGGTGAAGCCGCCGATGCGGTCGTCCGATGCCCGGAGGCCTTCGGGGCCGCCGATCACGACGGCCTGGCGGTAGCCGAGCTCGGCGAGCTCGGCACCGAGCGCCTCCGCGCCGCCGCGGTTGCCGAGGCTGATCGACCGCTGCCCCGGTTCTCCCTCGCCGAGCACCACGACATGGCAGCCCATGGCGGCCAGGGCGGTGAGTTCGTTCTGGAGGGCGGCGGAGTCCGACCCCGCCTTGCGGGCGACGCCCAGGATCAGCCCGCGGGGGCGTTGCCCCCGCAGCGTCCGGACCAGGCGCAGCTCGCGCTCCGGATCGCGACCGGTGTCGGCGATCGTGACGATGAAGCCCGCCTCCTCGGCGCCGCGGACGACTCCCGAGGCCAATCGGCCGAACGAGACGTCGCCGATGTCGGCCACGAGCAGGGCGACGATCGCCGAGGTTCCCCGGGCGGTCGCCTGTGCGGACAGGTTGGCGGTGTAGCCGAGCTTCTCGGCCGCGGCATCCACCCGCTCGCGGTAGCTCTCGGCCACCTTGCGGGTCGATCCGTTGAGCACGCGGGAGGCGGTCGCCAGCGACACGCCGGCCTCGCGCGCGACGTCGTGCAGGGTTGCTGCGCCTCGGGCAGGCGCGTGCGTCTCGCTCACGAGGCTGAGTCTAGGACCTCTGTCCGGATCATGGTCTGATCAGGCAAACCTTCTCATTCAGCGCAGTGAGCGAGGTGAGCGTCGCGTGTCAGGCCGATCGCCGTCCGGTCAGGCGAGACGCAGCGCGGCCCACGCCACCGGAGGGAGGTCGAGCGTGAGAGCGGATGCCTCGACCGAGGCGCCGTCGAGAGGGCGGACGCCGACGCGCTCGCGGTCCTCCAGAGTGTTCGCGGCGTAGAGGTCGTCCTCGTGCAACAGGTGGGACTCGACCACCGCGACGTCACGCCCCAGCGCCGCGACGAGGGGCGCCACGTCGAGGCGGAGGGACGCGGCATCCGTCGTCGAGCGGTTCACGATGAAGACGCTCGCGCCGTCGTCGTCCACGGTCGCGACGGCGTTCACCGATGGCACGGCTCCGAAGCGCGCGCTCTCGAACGTCGCCGCGTCGACGGGCAGGCGCACGGCCCGGCCCTGCGCGAGGCGCGACGTGAGCGAGAACGGGTGAAAGGTGGTCTGCCGCCAGGCCGGGCCGCCGGGCTCGGTCATGATCGGCGCGATGACGTTGACGAGCTGGGCGAGCGAGGCCGAGCGCACCCGGTCGGCGTGCTGGAGAAGCGTGATGAGGAGGTCGCCGAACACGACCGCATCGAGGGCGCTGTAGCGGTCCTCGAGCTGCCGCGGGGCGATCGGCCACTCGTCGGGACGGTAGGTGGCCTCCTCCTCCTTCCAGCGGGAGAGGTACCAGATATTCCACTCGTCGAACGAGATCATGATGCGCTTGTCGCTCTGCTTCACCGCCGCGACGTGGTCGGCGGTCGCGACCACCGAGGCGATGAACCTGTCCATGTCGACGCCGGACGCCAGGAACTCCTGCGCGTCCCCGTCCTGCTCCTCGTAGTAGGCGTGGCACGAGATGAAGTCGACATCGTCGAACGTGTGCTCGAGCACCTCGCGCTCCCACGAGCCGAACGTCGGCATCGTGCGGCTCGACGATCCGCACACCACGAGCTCGATCGTCGGATCGAGCTGTCGCATGCCCTTCGCCGTGCGCGATGCGAGCTTTCCGTAGTCGGTGGCGCTGCGGTGGCCGAGCTGCCACGGCCCGTCCATCTCGTTGCCGAGGCACCACATCGTCACGCCGAAGGGCGCCGAGCGACCGTTCGCGGCGCGTTCGCGCGTGCGCGTCGTGTCGACCGACGTGTTGGCGTACTCGAGCAGGTCCAGGGCCTCTTCGGTGCCGCGTGTGCCGAGATTGACGGCGAGCATCAGCTCGGAGCCGATGCGGTCGAGCCACGACTGGAACTCGTGCAGGCCGACGACGTTCGTCTCAGTCGCGTGCCACGCCAGGTCGAGTCGTGTCGGTCGCTGGTCGACCGGGCCGATGCCGTCCTCCCACCGGTAACCCGAGACGAAGTTCCCGCCCGGGTAGCGGATCGTCGTGACACCGAGCTCCTTCACGAGCTCGATGACGTCGGCGCGGAACCCGTCGGCGTCGGCGGACGGATGTCCGGGCTCGAAGATGCCGTCGTAGATGTGGCGCCCGAGGTGCTCGACGAAGCCGCCGAACAGGCGTCGGTCGATGTCGGCGATCTCGAGCGCGGGGTCGAGGCGTGCGGCGGCGTGGGTCATGCGGGTCCTCGGGCAGGATCAGAGAGCGGGGGCGGCCGGCAAGCGCGGCGACCCCGCGACACTAGCGCGCGGCGCGCGAATCACCCATTCGGCCCTGAGGATGCCGGGTTCAGGCGCCGCCGAGCGCGGCGGTGACGACCGCGCGGGCTTCGGCCTGCACCTCGGCGAGGTGCTCGGCGCCGCGCAGCGACTCGGCGTAGAGCTTGTAGACGTCCTCCGTCCCCGACGGCCGGGCGGCGAACCAGGCGTGCTCGGTCTGCACCTTGAGCCCGCCGATCGCGGCGCCGTTACCCGGCGCGTGCGACAGCTTCGCGGTGATGGGTTCCCCGGCGAGCTCGGTCGCGGTGACCGCCTCGGGCACGAGCTTGCCGAGCGCCGCCTTCTGCGCTGGCGTCGCCGGAGCATCGACCCGCTGGTACGCGGAGGCGCCGAACTCGGCCTCCAGCTCGGCGTAGCGCTGCGACGGCGTCTTGCCCGTCACCGCGAGGATCTCGGCGGCGAGCAGGCACAGCAGGATGCCGTCCTTGTCGGTCGTCCACACCGTCCCGTCCTTGCGCAGGAACGAGGCGCCCGCGGACTCCTCGCCTCCGAAGGCCACCGATCCGTCGAGCAGACCGGGCACGAACCACTTGAACCCGACCGGCACCTCGAGCAGCGGCCGGCCGAGCGATTCGGCGACGCGGTCGATGATCATCGACGAGACGAGGGTCTTGCCGACCGCGGCATCCGCCGGCCATTCGGGCCGGTGCGAATAGAGGTAGTCGATCGCGACGGCGAGGTAGTGGTTGGGGTTCATGAGCCCCGCGTCGGGCGTGACGATGCCGTGGCGGTCGGCGTCGGCGTCGTTGCCCGTGAGGATGTCGTACTCGTCACGACGGGCGACGAGCGCGGCCATGGCGGACGGCGACGACGGATCCATGCGGATCTTCTCGTCCCAGTCGAGCGTCATGAACTTCCAGGTCGGGTCGACGTCGGGGTTCACCACGGTGAGGTCGAGTCCGTGCACCTCGGCGATGAGCGCCCAGTACTCGACCGACGCGCCACCCAGCGGGTCGGCGCCGATGCGCACCCCGGCGGAGCGGATCGCGTCGACGTCGATGATGTCCGCCAGGTCGCGCACATACGCGTCGCGGAAGTCGTAGTCGCCCAGCGCGTCGCCGTCGAGGTCCTTGAACGGCGTGCGGGCCACGCCCTCGAGGCCGGCCGCGATCAGCTCGTTCGCGCGGTGCGCGATCCATCCTGTGGCGTCGGTGTCGGCGGGGCCGCCGTTCGGCGGGTTGTACTTGAAGCCGCCGTCGCGCGGCGGGTTGTGGCTGGGGGTGACGACGATGCCGTCCGCGCGGCCCGTGTCTGCGGCATCCCGCCCCTTGTTGTACCTGAGGATCGCGTGGCTCAGCGCCGGCGTGGGAACCCACGAGTCGCGCGAGTCGACCCGCACGTCGACACCGTTCGCGACGAGCACCTCGATGGCGCTGCGCTCGGCGGGAAGCGACAGGCCGTGCGTGTCGCGGCCGAGGAAGAGCGGACCCTGGATGCCCTGCTCGCGGCGGTAGTCGACGATCGCCTGCGTCGTCGCGAGGATGTGCACCTCGTTGAAGCTCGCCGAGAGGGATGAGCCGCGGTGGCCGCTGGTGCCGAACGCGACGCGCTGCTCGGGCACCGACGGATCGGGCGTGAGGTCGTAATAGGCGGAGATCAGGTCATCGATGTCGATGAGGTCGGATGCTTCGGCGGGCTGTCCTGCGCGAGTCATGGGTCCAGTCTGCCCGTCCCGGGGGAGGGGCGCACGGTCTTGACGCGGGGAGCGTGTCCGGTCGGTTGTGCCGCAACTCCTCCTGGGGTGGCCGTCGCCGCCCCGGCACGGCCGGATTCCCGCCCCGCTGTCGCGCCGGCACCGAGGCGGGCTGGAGTTGTGACACGCGGCTAGGCTGGCACCCGTGACTTCCGAGCCCCCCGCCGCGCGCCGCACCTACAGCTATCTCGGACCGGCCGGGACGTTCACCGAGGCGGCGCTTGCGCAGGTGCCCGAGGCGCGCGCGCAGGAGTGGCGCCCGGTGCGCAATGTGGGCGAGGCTCTGTCCGACGTGACCGAGGGCCGCTCCGACGCGGCGGTGATCGCGATCGAGAACTCCGTCGACGGCGGCGTCTCGACTGCCCAGGATGCCCTGGCCACCGTCCCGGGGCTGCGCATCGTCGGGGAGTACCTGGTGCCGGTGGAATTCGTGCTCGTCGCCCGCCCCGGCGCGACGCTCGACGACGTCTCGGTCGTCGCCGCGCATCCCGTCGCGTACGCCCAGTGCCTGCAGTGGCTCTCGCGCGCCCTGCCCGCCCACTCCCACATCCCCGCCGCGAGCAACGTCGCCAGCGCGATGGGCCTCATCGACGGATCGATCGCCGCGGATGCCGCGATCGCGCCGCCCGGGATCCTCGAGCACCACGAGCTCGAACTGCTCGCCTCCGCGATCGGCGACAACCCCAACGCCGTCACGCGCTTCGTGCTCGTGAGCAAGACCGTCGCGCCGCCGCCGCCCACCGGGGCGGACAAGACGTCGCTCATCGTCGAGCTTCCCGATGACCACCCGGGCGCCCTGCTCGAGATGCTCGAGCAGTTCGCCACCCGCGGGATCAACCTCTCGCTGCTGGCGTCGCGTCCGATCGGCGACGCCCTCGGGCGGTACCGCTTCGTGATCGACGCCGACGGGCACATCGAGGACGAGCGCATGGCCGACGCGCTGCTGGGCCTGCGGCGATTCAGCCCGCAGGTCGTGTTCCTCGGCTCGTACCCGCGGGCCGACCGCGCGGTCGTGCACTACCCGGAGCGCTACTCCGACGACGTGTTCGTCGAGGCGCGCGACTGGCTGCGCGGACTCATCAGCGGCGAGCCGGACGACGCATGACCGCGCCCGGTCCTTTCGCCTTCGATCCCGACGTCCCGTCCCACGTGCGAACGCTGGAGCGCCTCGAGACCGAGCAGGTCGCGTGGCTCGGCACGATCGGGCGCGACGGCTACCCGCACGCCGTGCCGATCTGGTTCCTGTGGAAGGACGGCCGCGCGCTGATCATGAGCGAGCCCGCGACGGCCAAGGTGCGCAACATCCGCGCGAACGACCGCGTGCTGCTGCACCTGGAGGCCGGAGCCGACGGCGAGCAGCTGAACGTCCTGCGGGGTGTCGCCGAGCTCTCGCCCGAGCCGTCTACCGCGTGGCTTCCGCGCATCGCAGAGGCGTACACGGCGAAGTACGACGCGTGGCTGAAGCGCCTGAACCTCACGACCGAGACGATGGCGGAGCGGTACTCCGTCATGATCGAGATCACCCCGCACACGCTGATCGCCTGGTAGCGGCATGGCCGGCACCGGCGCCGGCGGCACCACGCGGCCACCCCTGCGCCGCGCGGCACCCCGGCAGTACCCTGGACCATGCTCGATCCGACGAGCTCACTCGCCGAGGGGCGGCGTGCGTACGCCGCATCCGACTGGTCCGGCGCCCTCGCCCAGCTGAGCGCGGCCCGGGAGCAGACGTCCCTCGACGCCGAGGACATCTCGACCCTCGCGCGCGCCGCCTGGTGGCTCGGGAGGGTGCCTGAATCGCTCGCGTTCGCCGAGGAGGCGTTCCGCGCCTTTCTCGACGCCGACCGGAGTGTGGATGCCGCGATGACGGCGCTGCAGCTCGGGCTGCTGTGGGTCACGCGCGGCGACCTCACGATCGGCAACGCCTGGGTGCACCGCGCCCGGCGACTGCTCGCCGACGAGCCCGACGGCCCCGCGCACGCCTACCTCGCGTACCTCGACGCGTCGTTCGCGATGATGTTCGAGGGCGGCTCGGAGTGGGACGAGCACGTCGACAGGCTCGCCGACCTGGCGGTGCGCTTCGCGGATCCGGCGGTGGAGGCGCTCGCGCTCGCCGTGCAAGGCCTGGCGACGCTGCGGCGCGGAGACTGCGCGCAGGGCTTCGCGCTGCTCGATGAGGCGATGCTTCCCGTGCTCGCCGGCCGGCTGCCCGTCGAGTGGGCCGGCGACATCTACTGCACGGTCATCCACGTCAGTCACGAGCTCGCCGACTTCCGGCGGATGGAGGGCTGGACCCGCGCGACCGAGCGGTGGTGCGCACAGTTCGGCAGCGAGGCGATCTACACCGGCATCTGCCGCGTGCACCGCATCGAGCTGCGCAGTGCGCGCGGCGAATGGACGGATGCCGAGGAGTCCATCGCGCGCGAGTGCGCCGACCTGGCCGGCGGCAATCCGTGGGTCGCGGGGGAGGGCTTCTACCAGCTCGGCGAGCTGCGCCGGCGGCGCGGCGACCGGGCGGGAGCCCGCGAGGCGTTCGCGCATGCCCGCTCCTCGGGGATCGACCCGCAGCCCGGGGAAGCGCTGCTCCTGCTCGACGAGGGTGATGCGACCGGGGCGCGGACGCTCCTCACGCTGTCGCTCGCCGAGCGCGACGCGCTGGCCCGCGTGCGGCTGCTGCGCGCAACGGTCGACGTCGCGCTCGCGAGCGGTGACCGCGAGGGAGCGGAGTCCGCGGCGGCTGAACTGCGCCGCGCGGCGGACCGCTTCGGAAGCCCCGGTTTCGCGACGTGGTCGGCCCACGCCGACGGCATGCTCGCGCTGGCCGACGGCGATCATGCCTCGGCGCTCGCCGCGCTGCGGCGGGCCGAGGCATCCTTCCGCACCGACCGTCAGCAGTACGAGCTCGCGCGGGTGCTGCTCCTCGAGGCGCAGGCGCATGAGATGGCGGGGGATGCCGCGGCCGCCCGCGCCGCGCACGATCAGGCGCGGGGCATCCTCGACCGGATGGGCGCGCGTGTGGCCGAGGGCGTCGCGCCGGCACCGGCGGACGGGCCGCTCACGCCGCGGGAGCGCGAGGTTCTGGCTCTCGTCGCCGAGGGCGCCGGCAACCGCGAGGTCGCGCAGCGCCTGTTCATCAGCGAGAAGACGGTCGGCAGGCACCTCGCGAACGTGTACCTGAAGATCGGCGTCGGCACGCGCACCGCGGCAGCCGCATGGTGGCATGCGCAGCAGGTCGCCGGCGATCCGGGCGATGCAAGTGGCGCACATCATGCAGGCGGCCCGGTGCCCGGATCTGCATGATTCTCCCGATTCGGCGGTGCCGGTCGCGCTCATACCGTGGGTGACGCGGGGCCGCTGGGGGCCTCGCCCCCGCCCCGAAGGAGCACTCCCATGACCCTCTCAACCCCCGACACCCTCGCCTCGACCTCGACGGCCGAGGAGTACGCCGAGCGGATGATGGCATCCGCGCTCGGCTGGATCGACGTCATGTCGGCCTACCTCGGCGACCGGCTCGGCTGGTACCGGAGCCTCGCCGAGCACGGACCCTCCACCCCCGACCAGCTCGCCGACCGCACCGGCACGCAGCGCCGGTACGCCCGCGAGTGGCTGGAGCAGCAGGCGGTGAGCGGCGTGATCCTGCTGGACGAGAGCGAAGACGGCACGCGGCGTTACACGCTTCCGGATGCCGCGGCCGAGGTGCTCCTCGACGGCGACAGCCTCAACTACCTCGGCCCGCTGCCGAGGGTCTTCGCCGCAGTGAGCCGGACCATGCCCGAGCTGCTGGAGGCCTACCGCCACGGCGGAGGGGTCAGCTGGGCCCAGCTGGGCGCCGATGCGCGCGAGGCGCAGGCGGAGCTGAACCGACCCCTGCTCGCCGAGCTCCCGACCGCGTTCGCAGGGATCGGCGACGTGCAGTCGGTGCTCACCCGGCCCGGAGCGCGCGTCGCGGATGTCGGCATGGGCGGCGGCTGGTCGTCGATCGCCCTCGCGCAGGCGTACCCCGCACTCGAGGTGGACGGATTCGACATCGACGAGCCGTCGATCGAGCTCGCCCGGGCCAACGCCGCGGCCGCGGGTGTCGCCGACCGGGTGCGGTTCCACAACGCGGACGGCGACGGACTCGCCGCTCACGGACCGTTCGATGCGGCGTTCGCGTTCGAGTGCATCCACGACATGGCGCGACCCGTCGACGTGCTGGCCGCGATGCGGCAGGCGGTCCCGCACGGACCGGTCGTCATCATGGACGAAGCCGTGGGCGAGCGCCTGGTCGCGCCGGGCGACGAGGTCGAGCGCCTCATGTACGGCTACAGCATCTTCTGCTGCCTGCCGGACGGTCTCTCGCACCGGCCCAGTGTCGGCACCGGCACGGTCATGCGCCCCGACACCCTGCGGGACTACGCACAGGCGGCCGGCTTCGCCGACCTGAACATCCTCCCGGTCGAGGACTTCGGGATGTTCCGGTTCTACTCGCTGACCCGGTGAGGGTCAGCCGGCGAGCGGGAGCTCGGCCGCGAGCAGCTCGAGCGTCTGCGCGCGGCCGGGCGAGGCATCCATCGGCTCGCTGTCGTACGACCCGGCGATCGGCGAGATCATGATCTCGTCGACGCCGTGCGCGGTGGCGAACGCGGTCAACTCGCCCGCGACCGCGGCGGGCGTGCCCACGAACCAGTTCGCGCGGGCCGACGCCATGAACGAGTCGCCCAGCCCGTCGAAGTCGGCCGCCCCGGCGATCGACTGCTCGACCGTCTCGAGCGGCACCAGCGGGCGGTTCGTGCGCAGCCGCGCCGTCATACGCAGGTTCGGCAGGGCGCGCTCCTCGGCCTCTTCACTCGTGGGCGCGGCGAGCACATTCGCGGTGAGGAAGGTGCGCGGCTCGGGGTGCGCCTCGCTCGGCTGGTAGCCGGTGCGGTACAGGTCGAGCGCGCGTTCGAGCCCCTGACCGGAGAAGTGGTTCGCGAAGACGTAAGGGAGTCCGACGGCCGCGGCGAGCTGGGCCGAGTAGTCGCTGGAGCCGAGCAGCCACACCTCCGGCACGGTCGACGCCGCCGGCGTCGCGTGCACGTCATAGGTGCCGCCCGAGGTGAAGCGCACCGCCGCCCCGTCCGGTGACACGAGCGACACGATGTCGCGCACGTGGTCGGGGAACCGCTCGACGTCGCTGGTCGTGCCGCTCTGCCGCAGCAGCTGCGTGATCACCGGATCGGATCCCGGCGCACGGCCGATCCCGAGGTCGATGCGGCCCGGTGCGAGCGCCTCGAGGGCGGCGAACTGCTCGGCCACCACGAGCGGCGAGTGGTTCGGCAGCATCACGCCGCCCGAGCCGAGTCGGATGCGCGACGTGCGCGCGGCGGCGGCCGCAGCCAGCACGGGAGGCGTGGTCGAGGCGACCGCGGGCATGTTGTGATGCTCGGCGAACCAGTAGCGGCGGAAGCCGAGGTCATCGGCGCGGGCGACGAGGGCGAGGGATGCCGCGACCGCCTGCGCGCTGGTCTGGCCGGAGCGCACCGGCACGAGGTCGAGGACGGACAGGGCCGGTGCAGAAGTCATCGCTCACCCCAACCCTCAGTGCGGGTCGGCGTATTCCCGGGCGCCGCCGACGGATCAGGCTGAGGCGCGCCAGACGACCGGGCACTCCAGCACCCTGCCGCCCGTCTCGGGATCCTCGCCCCGCAGCTGACGCAGCACCGACTCGGCCGCGGCGCGTCCGAGCTCGGTCGCCGGCTGGTGCACGGTCGACAGCGGCGGATCGCAGCGCAGCGCCCAGGTGCTGTCGTCGAATCCGACCACGCCGATGTCGTCCGGGATGCGGCGCCCCGCCGACTGCAGCACGTCCATGGCTCCGGCGGCGACGGCGTCGCTCGCGGCGAACACGCCGTCGATGTCGGGCGCGCGTTCGAGCAGGGCGCGCATGCCGGCCTGCCCGTCGGAGTAGGAATACAGGGGCACGCGCTCGACGAGCTGCGGGTCGAATCGGTTGCCCAGTGCGTCGACGAACCCGGCGAGGCGGTCCGACCCCGAGTCGCGGTCGAGCGCCGAGGCGATCATGCCGATGCGCTCCCGTCCCGTGCGGGCGAGCCGGGTGGTGATCTCGCGCGCTGCGCCGCGGTTGTCGATCGCGACATAGGCCGCGTCGCCGATGTCGCGGGGATGTCCGACGAAGGCGGCGGGCAGGCCCAGGTCGGCGATCGCCCGCGTGATCGGATCGCCGACGCGTGCCGACACGATGATCACGCCGTCGATGAGCCCGCCGCTCAGGTACCGCGCCAGCCGCTCGATGTCTCGTGTGCTGTCGGCGATCATCACCGACAGCTGGTAATCGGCCTCGGAGAGCGCGGCATTCGCGCCCATCAGGATCGACCCGATGTTGGGGTCTTCGACGAACAGCGAATGCGGCTCGTGGACGATGAGCCCGATCGCCTGAGAGCTCTGCATCACGAGGCTGCGCGCGGCCCGGTTGGGAACGAAGCCCACCTTCGCGATCGCCGCGTCGATCGCCGCGCGCGCTTCGTCGGAGACGTAGGGCTGCCCGTTGAGGACGCGGCTCACGGTGCCGCGGGAGACGCCGGCTTCGAGAGCGACGTCCTTGACGGTGGCACGGCGCCTCTTCACGGTGTTCTCCACGCGACCCATCGTATGTGCACGAGCACAGTTCGTCACTGGCTGATTGACAGGGATTGGTCATGCGCATACTCTGTACACGTTCACAGACTCTCAGCGTCGAGATCTCACGCCCGGATCTGTGCACGTTCACAGATCCGAGGAGAACATGACGGTCCCCGCCCGCCACTTCCAGCACGACGGCATCGCTTTCGGGTGCGACTACAACCCCGAACAGTGGACCCCCGACGTGTGGGACGAGGACATCGCCCTGATGGGCGAAGCCGGGGTCGACCTCGTGGCGATCAACATCTTCGGGTGGTCGCACATCGAACCGCGCGAGGGCGAGTACGACTTCCGAGGGCTCGACGACATCATCGGCCGCCTCCACGCCGCCGGCATCAGGGTGAATCTCGGCACCGGCACTGCCTCGACTCCCGCATGGCTCACCACCGCCTACCCCGAGGTCCTGCCCATGGTCGAGGACGGCACCCGCCGCTACCCCGGCGGCCGCCAGGCCTGGTGCCCGAGCTCGCCGGTGTTCCGCGCCGCAGCGCTTCGGCTCGTCGAGGCCGTCGCCCGCCGCTACGGCGACCACCCGGCCGTCGCGCTGTGGCACGTCTCGAACGAGCTGGGCTGCCACAACGCGCTCTGCTACTGCGATGTCAGCGCCGCCGCGTTCCGACGCTGGCTGCAGGCGAAGCACGGCACGATCGAGGCGCTCAACGCCGCCTGGGGGACCGCGTTCTGGAGTCAGACCTACAGCGACTGGGAAGAGATCCTCCCGCCGCGCGCGACCCTCTCGAGTCGCAATCCCGGCCAGATGCTCGACTTCCACCGCTTCAGCTCGGACGAACTGCTCTCGTACTACCGTGCCGAGGCCGAGATCATCCGGCCCCTCAGCGCGGCGCCCGTCACCACGAACTTCATGGTGACCGCCCACATCGAGAACCTCGACTACTGGTCGTGGGCCGGCGACATGGACATCGTCGCGAACGACCACTACCTCGACCATCGCCTCGCCGACCCGACCGCTGAGCTCGCCTTCGCGGCAGACCTCTCGCGCGGCCTGGGCGCCGGCGCACCGTGGCTGCTGATGGAGCACTCCACCGGAGCCGTGAACTGGCAGCCGCTCAACAAGCCGAAGGCGCCGGGCGAGGCCATCCGCAACTCGCTCACCCATGTCGCGCGCGGCGCGGACGGCGTGTGCTTCTTCCAGTGGCGCGCTTCGGTGCAGGGGAGCGAGAAGTTCCACTCCGCGATGCTCCCGCACGCCGGCACCGACTCGGCCGTATGGCGCGAGGTCGTCGAGCTCGGCGGCATCGTCGACCGCATCGGTGAGGTCGCGGGCTCCCGGGTCGAGGCGGACGTCGCCCTCGTCTTCTCGTGGGAGTCGTGGTGGGCGACCCAGACCGAGTCGCGACCGAGCCAGGCGCTGGGCTACCTCGACCAGATCCACGCCGCCTACGGCGCGCTGCACGGCCTCGGCCTGACCGTCGACATCGTGCCGCCCGGTGCCGAGCTCGACGCCTACCGTCTCGTCGTCGTCCCCGGGCTGCACCTGGTGCGGGAGGCCGACGCCGCGGTGGTGACGGACTGGATCGCCGCCGGCGGCACCGCCGTCGTCACGTTCTACAGCGGCACCGTCGATCAGGACGACCGCGTGTGGACCGGCGGCTACACGGGTCCGTTCCGCGAGGCCCTCGGCATCCGCGTCGAGGAGTTCGCGCCGGTCGCGCCCGGCGAGACGCTGCGCCTGACCGACGGCTCCACGTCGACCCTGTGGTCGGAGCGCGCCCGCGTGACCACCGCCGAGACCGTGGCATCCTTCGCCGACGGACCCGCGACAGGCGCCCCGGCGATCACCCGCAACGTCTGGGGTGAGGGCACCGCGTGGTACCTCGCGACCCACCTCGATACCGCGGACTACCGCGCCCTGCTCGGCGGCATCGCCGAGGCGGCCGGCGTGCGTCCGGCAGCAGTCGTGCGCGGAGGCGACGGCGCCCTCGAGATCGTGCGTCGCCGAGGAGCGGATGCCGCGTACCTGTTCGTCGTCAACCACGGGCCGACCGCGGCGCTGGCCGAGGCATCCGGATTCGAGCTCGTCACCGAATCATCGGTGACCGGTGACATCGAGGTGCCGGCGGGAGCCGTGCGCATCATCAGAGAGGAGGCGGCCGCATGACCGCCACAGAGGTCCTCGTGACGCGGAGCGCCCGCAAAGCGCGCAACGCGCGATCGGGCGGCGAGCGGCGTCGGCACACCCCGCACAAGGGGGCGATCGCGATCTTCACGGGTCCGTTCGGCGTGCTGTTCCTGCTCTTCTACCTGATCCCCATCGGCTACGCCGTGTGGCAGTCGCTGCAGGTCGTGCAGCGCGACGGCCTGTACGGCGAGCCTCAGCAGGTCTTCGGCGGGCTGGCGCAGTACGCGCTGGTCTTCCAGAACGCGCCGTTCTGGGAGTCGGTCGGCCGCGTGCTGCTCTTCGGCGTCGTGCAGGTGCCCATCATGCTCGGCCTCGCGCTGCTGTTCGCGCTGCTGCTCGACTCTCCCGCGCTCAAGGGGAAGAAGTTCTTCCGCCTGGCGTTCTTCGCGCCGTACGCCGTCCCCGGCGTCATCGCGGCGATCATGTGGGGCTTCCTGTACTCGCCCAACCTGTCTCCGTTCACGCAGGTCACCCAGACGATCGACTTCCTCTCACCGCAGCTCGTGCTGTGGTCGATCGCGAACGTCGTGACCTGGGTGTTCGTCGGCTACAACATGCTGATCATCTACTCGGCCCTGCTGGCCATCCCCGCCGAGGTCTACGAGGCCGCACGCCTCGACGGCGCCGGCCAGATCCGCATCGCCTGGTCGATCAAGATCCCGATGGTGGCACCGGCGCTCATCCTGACCGCCGTCTTCTCGATCATCGGCACGCTTCAGCTGCTCGCCGAGCCGCAGGTGTTCCGCTCGTTCACCGCGGCGGTGTCGAGCACGTTCACGCCGAACATGACGATCTACGCCACCAACTCGATCCCGAACACGCAGCTGGCCGCAGCCTTCTCCGTCGTCCTGGCGCTCGCGACCTTCGCGCTGTCGTTCGCGTTCTTGAAGCTGACCCAGCGGAAGGCGGCCCAGTGACGAGCATGCTCACCCGTACGCGCGGCGCGACCGCCGACGACCTGACCCCGACGCGGGGTCCGCGCGAGAGCGTCCTGTCGCGCGGGGCCGCGCTCATCGTGATGGGCGTGTTCACGCTCTACTTCCTCGTGCCCATCTGGTGGCTGTTCATCGCGTCCACCAAGGACCGTGGCGACCTGCTCACCACCAACGCACTGTGGTTCGCCGACTGGAACTTCTTCGGCAACGTCGGCGACCTGCTGACCTACAACAACGGCATCTACGTGCGCTGGCTCCTGAACAGCCTCGGCTATGCGGGCATCGGCGCGCTGCTGGCGACCGTCGTGGCCGGCATGTGCGGCTACGCGCTGGCGAAGTACCGGTTCCGCGGCCGCGAGGTGTTCTTCAACGTCGTGCTCGGCGGTGTGCTCGTGCCTGCGACCGCGCTCGCGCTGCCGCTGTTCCTGCTGTTCAGCCAGGTCAACATGACGGACACGTTCTGGGCGGTCCTGCTGCCCAGCATCGTGAGCCCGTTCGGCGTGTACCTCAGCCGCATCTACGCCTCGGCCAGCGTGCCCGACGAGCTCATCGAGGCGGGCCGCATCGACGGCGCCGGCGAGGTGCGCACGTTCTTCACGGTGTCGGTGCGGCTCATGATGCCCGCCCTGATCACCGTGTTCCTCTTCCAGTTCGTCTCGATCTGGAACAACTTCTTCCTGCCGCTGATCATGCTGCGCAGTCAGGAGCTGTTCCCGGTGACCTTCGGTCTCTACTCGTGGAACACGCAGCTCAACCAGATCCCCGAGCTGCGCACCTACGTCCTCGTCGGCTCGTTCCTGTCGATCGTGCCGCTCATCATCGCGTTCCTCCTGCTTCAGCGCTTCTGGCGCACCGGACTCGGCACCGGATCCGTGAAGTGACTCCCCGCCGGTGGCCCCGGCCGCCGGCACCCCTGTAATCGCACCACCCGAACAAGTAAGGAAGATCATGCAGCACTCCAAGAGGGCAGTCGTCACAGGCGTCGCACTGCTCAGCGCGCTCACCCTGGCCGGCTGCGCCGGCGGCAGTTCCGGCGCGGGCGAGAACGGCGGCAACGGCGCGGATGCCGCGGCCTGCGCCCCGTCGGACGAGAGCGTCACGCTCGACTTCACGTCGTGGATCCCCGGCATCGAGGACGTCGTCGCGATCTGGAACGAAGAGAACCCCGACATCCAGGTCGAGGTGCAGACCGGACCCAACGGCAACGGCGGCACCTACCAGAGCTTCTTCAGCCAGCTCGCGGCCGGCAATGCCCCCGACCTGGGGCAGATCGAGTACGACGCGCTCGCGAGCTTCCGCGTGCAGGACGGTCTCGAGGACCTCTCGGCGTGCGAGGACGTCGTCGCGGCCGAGGCCGACTTCATCCCGTGGACCTGGGGCCAGGTCACGCTCGGCACCGACGGTGTGTACGGCGTGCCGCAGGACTCGGGCCCCATGGCGCTGTTCTACCGCTCCGACCTGTTCGAGCAAAACGGCATCGAGGTTCCGACCACGTGGGAGGAGTACAAGGAGGCAGCCAAGGCCGTGCGCGCGGCCGGCGGCTACATCACCAACTTCTCGACCGCCGACATCAACCAGTTCGCCGGCTTCGTGTGGCAGAACAACGGCGACTGGTTCACCAACGACGGCCAGGAATGGACCGTCGACCTGACCGGTGATGCCTCGACGCAGGTCGCCGACTACTGGCAGGAGCTGCTCGACGAGGACCTCGTCGCTACCTACCCGGCCTGGACCGAGGAGTGGAACAACGCCTACAACTCGGGTGCGGTCTGGACCTGGAACTCGGCCGTCTGGGGCGCCAACTCGATCTCGTCCGGCGCTCCTGACACCGCCGGCAAGTGGTCGGTCGCACCGTCCCCGCAGTGGGAGGACGGCGGCGCCAGCTCCGGCAACTGGGGCGGCTCGTCGATCGCCGTCTTCAAGGGCACGGACCACCTCTACGAGGCGGCGAAGTTCGCCCTGTGGCTGAACACGTCGGACGAGGCGCTCACCGCCCTCAACCAGTCGGCGAACATCTACCCCGCCACGACGGCCGGTCTGCAGCTGCCGTCGCTCCAGGAGGGTGTCGAGTTCTACGGCGGCCAGAAGATCTACGACGTGTTCGCCGAGGCCGCGCAGCAGGTCAACCCCGACTTCGTGTGGGGTCCGACCATGACGCAGACCTACGCCGACGTCTCGGACGGCTTCCAGAAGGCGGTCACCGGCCAGGGCACGCTGCTCGAGGCGCTCGAGGCCGGCCAGGAGGCCACGATCGCGACCCTCAAGGCGCAGTCGATCCCGGTCGCGGAGTAGAGTCCCCGCGTGATCCATCACCTCCGCGCCGCGGGAGTCAGCCTCGTGCTCGACTCCCGCGGCGCGGGCGTTCCCGCCGTGGTCCACTGGGGGCGCGACCTGGGCGCCCTCGACCTCGCCGACCTCGAGACTCTCGCCGACGCCGTGGTTCCGGCGATCGCGCCCAGCTCGATCGACGTGCCGCTGCGGCTCACGCTGCTGCCCGCCCTCGGCGACGGGTGGACCGGGCGCCCGGGGGTGGCACTAACCGACGGGCGCGTGCCGGTGCGGCATCGCGGCACCGCGCGCGAAGACGACGTCCTCGTGGTCGAGACGGCGGTGGGAGATGCCGCCGTCACGACGCGGCTCGAGCTCACCGCGCAGGGCGTGCTCCTCGCCTCGCACACAATCCGCAACGAGGGCGACTCCGCGATCGCAGTCACGGCAGCCGACGTCGTGCTCCCGGTCCCCGATCGGGCACGGGAGGTGCTCGACTTCTCCGGCCGCTGGGCGGGGGAGCGGCGTCCGCAGCGCAGCCGTCCCGGCCACGGCGCGTGGCTGCGCGAGACCCGTCACGGCCGAGGAGGCCACGACGACCCGTTCCTCATGGTCGCCGGCACCGCGGGCTTCGACTTCGGCTCGGGCGAGGTGTGGTCCACCCACGTCGCCTGGAGCGGCGACACCCGGCAGTGGTTCGAGCGGTCCGACCTCGCGCCCGCCGTGCTCGGCGCGGGGGAGCGATTCACCGCCACGACGCTCGCGCCCGGTGAGTCGTACGCCTCTCCGACCGTCGTCGCGACGTGGTCGGACGCGGGTCTGGACGGCCTGTCCGACAGACTGCACCCGTGGGTGCGATCGTGGTCGACGATCGCGCGCCCCCGGCCGCTGACCCTCAACACGTGGGAGGCCGTCTACTTCGACCATTCCCTCTCCCGCCTCGAGCCGCTCGTGGAGCGCGCGTCCGAGGTGGGCGTCGAGCGCTTCGTCCTCGACGACGGCTGGTTCCTCGGCCGCACCGACGACCGGCGCGGCCTCGGCGACTGGACGGTCGACCCGGAGCGCTGGCCCGTCGGGCTCGGCCCCCTCGCCGCGCGGGTGAACGCCGCGGGGATGGAGTTCGGGCTGTGGGTCGAGCCCGAGATGGTGAGCCTCGACTCCGACCTCGCCCGGCGGCATCCCGATTGGCTCCTCACCGCACCCGACTCGGTGACGTGGCGCTGGCAGCACGTGCTCGACCTGTCGCTGCCCGAGGTCGAGCAGCACCTGTTCGACAGGTTCGACGCCTTGCTCGACGAGTACCCCATCGCCTACCTGAAGTGGGATCACAACCGCGACCTCCTGGTGGAGGCATCCCGCCCGCAGGTCCTCGGCCTGTACCGCCTGCTCGACCGGCTGCGCGCCGCGCACCCCGGTGTCGAGATCGAGTCGTGCGCGTCGGGCGGCGGCCGGATCGACCTCGAGATCCTGCGCCGCGTCGACCGAGTGTGGACGAGCGACACCAACGATCCGCTCGTGCGGCAGGCGATCCAGCGGTGGACGGGCATCGTTGTCCCGCCCGAGTACCTGGGCTCGCACGTCGGCGACGCCCGCGCGCACACGACGGGACGCGTCGCCGGACTCGGTTTCCGGCTCGCGACCGCGCTGTTCGGGCATGCCGGGATCGAGTCCGACCTCACGCGCGTCTCGCCGGAAGACCTCGAGGCCGTCCGCCGCTGGGCGGAGGTCTACCGCGAGCACCGGGCGCTGCTGCACGCGGGACGCGTGGTGCGAGCGGACGCCGCAGACACCGCCACGCTGGTGCACGCCGTGGTCGCTCCCGACCGCGCGCACGCGCTGGTCTCGTACGCCGTCGTCGGCGAGACGGACGCCGCGCTGCCCGCACCGCTGCGGTTGCCCGGCCTCGACCCCACGCGCCGGTATCGCATCAGCGTGGTCGACCTCGGCACCGGCCCCGGCATGCTGCAGGATGCGCCCCCGCCGTGGTACGCGGCGGGCGAGGTGACGCTGCCGGGCGCCGTGCTGGCCGACATCGGGCTGCCGATGCCGCTGCTGCAGCCCGGCAACGCCGTGGTGCTGCGCGCCGACGCGGTCTGACCCGGCTGGCGGCGTGCACATCGTCGGCAATCCGGCGAAGCGCGACGGAGCGGGGCCGCCTGACCGACGGGCGGGCGCTCACCGCCGCGGTTCCGGAGCGCGGACTGCCGACGCTGTGCACGCGCCGCCCGCGTGACCTCAGCCGCGGGCGGCGCGCTTGACCACGTCGTACGCCGCGAGCGCGGCCTGGCGTGACTCGCGCAGGTCGACGATCGGCGGCGGCGGATCGTCCGACAGGTGCTCGGGCGCCCACTGCCGCACGTAGTGCCCGTCCGGGTCGAACTTCTTCGCCTGCAGATCGGGGTTGAAGATCCGGAAGTACGGCGCGGCGTCGGCGCCGGACCCCGCAACCCACTGCCAGTTGAACGGATTGTTCGCGGCGTCCGCGTCGACCAGCGTGTCCCAGAACCACTGCTCGCCGAGCCGCCAGTCGATCAGCAGGTTCTTGATGAGGAAGGATGCCGTGACCATCCGCACGCGGTTGTGCATGTAGCCGGTCACCCACAGCTCGCGCATGCCGGCGTCGACGAGCGCGATGCCCGTGTGCCCGCGCCGCCATGCCTCCAGCGCGGAGGGACGCAGGCGTGGCCAGGGGAACGCATCGAACTCGCGCCGCAGGTTCTGCGTGGCGAGGTCGGGGGAGTGGAACAGCGTGTGCCACGCGAACTCGCGCCAGCCGAGCTCCGACAGGAACTTCCCGGCGCGCCCCGTCGCCACCCCCTCGTGCCACACCTGGTGCGGGCTCACCTCGCCCCAGCGCAGACGTGGCGACAGCAGCGACGTCGCCCCCGCGGCGGGCTCGTCCCGCGCGCGGGCGTAGTGGCCGAGGTCGTTGTTCAAGAACTCGCGCAGGCGTCGGCGCGCGGCGGGTTCCCCAGGCTCCCACGTCTCGCGCAGGCCCCCCGCCCAGTCCGGCTCGTGCGGGAGCAGCTCCCAGTCGTCGAGCCGATCGGAGTCGATCGGATGCCGCGCCCCTGCGATCTCCCGCGGCTCGGGCAGCGGCGCACGCGGGGCGGGAAGTGACTGGCACGCGCGCCAGAAGGGCGAGAAGACGGCGTAGGGCGTGCCTGCTCCCGTGGTCACCGTCCACGGCTCGAAGAGGAGGGATGCCGCGAACGACGCCACTTCGACGCCGGCGTCACGCAGCACCGCCTTCAGCCCGGCGTCGACGGCCCGCTCGGGCCCGCCGTACCGGCGGTTCCAGAACACGGCGCCGGCTGCGGCATCCGTCACCGCCTCCCGCACCACGCGATCGGCCGGACCGCGCCGGAGCACGAGAGCGCCGCCGCGCTCGGCCAGGCGTTCGGCGAGCGACGCCAGCGATCCGTTCAGCCACCAGCGGGCGGCCCCGCCCAGCGGCCGGATGCCCGGCGACTCCTCATCGAGCACGTACAGCCCGATGATCGGCTCGCCTCGATCGATCGCCGCACGCAGCGCGGGGTTGTCGGCCAGGCGCAGGTCGTCGCGGAACCACACGATCGAGGGGCTCGGCATGGGTCCATCCTGTCGGGGCGCGCCGGCGGCCGTCCGGGGTTGACAACGGCCTCGCCCTCCTGCGTGCCGGAGTCAGGCGACCTGAATCCGGCGCACCGGATCCCGGCCCCGGTCGAACGGTCGGGAGAAACTGCACGAAACCGGCGAGTCGCGGCACCGAGGCGGCCGAATCTCCCGACGCTTTGACGGGCGCGCGGCATCCCGTGGCGCGTTTCGCCTCGCTCGCCCGACGACCGCCGGGGTGAGCCGGTCAGAGCGCGTCGGTCTCGTGGTCCTTCGGGACGACCATGAGCAGCCCACCGGGCTCGACTCGCGTGCGCACCGAGATCGCCTCCCCGAACTCGTCGCCGTCGAGCTGCACCGGACGGGGATCCTGCGTCGCGATCTCGATCCCCGAGCCGCGCGAGTACCGCACGGCGTTGTCCTTCGTGCGCAGTGCGAGCACGCGGCGCCCTGCCCGGAAGCGCCGCAGGAAGCTGTTGTCCCAGGCGACGCGGCGCCAGACGAAGATCCACCCGAGGGGCCCCTTGGGCTGGAAGATCACGATGTCGAGCGCGCCGTCGGCGACGGATGCCTCGGGGATGAGCTCGAGCCCGGCGGGCAGCGACCCGCAGTTCGCGAAGAGGATGCTCTGCACCCGCGCCGAGTGCAGGCGGGCTTCGGGCAGCTGGTACATCACGCGGAACGGCTTCGCGCTGGGCAGAGAGCGAGCTGCGCCATCGACGTACGCCACCCAGCCCACCGTCTTCTTGAGCTGCGGGTTGGTGTTGGCGATCATCGCGGCGTCGAGCCCGATCCCGCCCATCACGACGAACGCGCGCTCCTCGATCTCGCCGTCCCGGCGCTGCAGCTTCGACCAGCCGATGTCCATCGCGAGGGTGTCGCCGTCGAACACCGCGCGCATCATCGCCTCGGGCTCGGTGAGGGGAAGCCTCAGATTGCGCGCGAGGAGGTTGCCGGTGCCGCTCGGCACGATCGCCAGGCGGACGCCCGACCCGCTCATCGCCTCGGACACCGCGCGCACCGTGCCGTCGCCGCCCGCCACGAGCACCGCGTCGGCACCCGCCTCGAGCGCCTGACGCGTGACGTCGTCGCCGAGGTCGTCCACCGTCGTCTCGTAGAAGAGGGGCTCCGCCCAGCCGGCTTCGGCGGAGAGGCGCATGAGGGTCTCACGCAGCGCGTCGCCGTCGGCCTTGATGGGGTTGTAGACCAGCGCCGCCTTCGGGCTCGGGCGCTCGTCGCCGCCCGCCATGGGCTCGGTCTCGCCCTCGGGCCCGACGCGGCGGGCCTCACCGCCCTCGCCGTCCTTCGTGTCGGGCTCGACGTCTTCCGGCTCGCGGATCACGTCGTCCGGTGCCGCCGCCGCCGCGGGATCGGGATCGTCCGCGTCTCCGGGCTGGTCGTGACCCGCCCCCTCGGCGGCGGCCTCCGCCACGCGTTCCGCGTCGGCCTCGACCTCTTCGTGGTCGGGTCCGTCGGCGTAGATCGCGTCGGACGGGTGCACGGGGTCGGTCGCGTCCTCGCCGCCCGGCTCGGCCGTGCGGTCGGAGTCGGGAGGGGTCACCATGCGTACAGGTTATGGCCAGATGAGGCGCCGGATGCCGCGTCCCGCCCGGCGACTAAGGTTGTAGGGTGATCGATCCCGTCCTGCTTCGCGAGAATCCCGTGCTGGTCAAGCGGTCGCAGGAGGCCCGCGGCGAGTCGCCCGACACCGTCGACGCCGCCCTCGAAGCCGACCGCGCCCGACGCGCCGCCATCACCGCGTTCGAAGAGCTGCGGGCCGCGCAGAACGCCCACGGCAAGAAGGTCGCGCAGGCGCCGAAGGACGAGAAGGCCGCCCTCGTCGCCGAGGCGAAGGAGCTGAGCGAGCGGGTGAAGCAGGCTCAGCACGCCGTCACTGCGGCGGAAGAGGCATCCGCTCTCGCTCTCTCCAAGATCGAGAACATCGTCATCGACGGCGTTCCCGCCGGTGGCGAAGACGACTTCGTCACACTGCGCACGCACGGCGAGGTTCCCGCGTTCGCGTTCGAGCCGCGCGACCACCTCGAACTCGGCGAACTGCTCGACGCGATCGACATGGAGCGCGGCACGAAGGTCTCGGGCAGTCGCTTCTACTTCCTCAAGGGCATCGGGGCGCGGCTCGAGCTCGCCCTCATGAACCTCGCCCTCGACCGGGCGCTGCAGGCCGGGTTCGTGCCGCTCATCCCGCCGACGCTCGTGCGTCCCGAGGTGATGCGCGGTACCGGGTTCCTCGGGCAGCACGCCGCCGAGGTCTACCACCTCGAGGAAGACGACCTCTTCCTCGTCGGCACGAGCGAGGTGCCCCTCGCCGGGTACCACATGGACGAGATCCTCGACCTGAGCGAGGGCGCCAAGCGCTACGCGGGCTGGTCGACGTGCTACCGCCGCGAGGCCGGCTCGTACGGCAAGGACACCCGCGGCATCATCCGCGTGCACCAGTTCAACAAGCTCGAGATGTTCGTCTACACGACGGCGGCGGACGCCGAGGCCGAGCACCTGCGCCTCGTCGAGATGCAGGAGCGCATGCTGCAGGACCTCGGCCTGAGCTACCGCGTGATCGACGTCGCCGCAGGCGACCTGGGGTCGAGCGCCGCGCGCAAGTACGACATCGAGGCGTGGGTTCCGACGCAGAACGCCTACCGCGAGCTGACGTCGACCTCGAACTGCACGACGTATCAGGCGCGCCGGCTCGACATCCGCCACCGACTGCCCGCCGAGCCAGGCAAAGGCAGCGGCAAGACCGAGCCCGTCGCCACGCTCAACGGGACGCTCGCGACCACGCGCTGGATCGTCGCGCTCCTCGAGACGCACCAGCGCGAAGACGGCTCGGTGACCGTGCCCGAGGTGCTGCGTCCGTTCCTCGGAGGGCTCGAGGTCATGGAGCCCGTCACGTGACGGAAGCGCATCTTCCGCCGACCGGGTCGATCAAGGTCGTCAAGCCCAAGAAGGCGGCCAAGCTCGTCGAGCGGGTCGCACGCGACACCGAAGACCCGTCGGTCGTCACCGAGCGGCTGCTCATCGTGCTCGACATCGACGGCACGCTGATCCTCGAGGACGAGTCGCTCAGCCCGGGCGTCGTCGAGGCCGTCGAGCACGCGCGGCGCGCGGGCCACGAGGTCATGATCGCCACCGGCCGCAGCTGGGAGGGCACGCGCGGCATCATGCGCGTGCTGGGGCTCTCGCCCGAGTACGTGGTGTGCTCGAACGGCGCCGTGGTGCTCAGGCGCGTCGACGGCGACGAGGTGCGCTATGAGCGCGACCACATCGAGACGTTCGATCCCACCGAGGTGCTGGCGCTGCTGCGTGAGCACCTGCCCGACGCCCGCTACCTCGTCGAGCTGCCCGACGGTCAGCGGCTGTACACCGAGTACCTCGAGGACTGGAATCTCGTGCACGCCCGCCGCGTCGGCTTCGACGAGCTCGGCGCACAGCCCGTGTGCCGCATCGTCGTGGTCGCCCCCGATCAGGGTCCGCAGGACTTCCTCGACCTCGTCGAGCGCATCGGCCTCAACCAGGTCTCGTACGCCGTCGGCTGGACGGCGTGGCTCGACATCGCGCCGCAGGGGGTCGACAAGAGCACGGGCCTCGAGATCGTGCGCACCGAGCTGGGCATCGACCCGGCGCACGTGCTCGTGGTCGGCGACGGCCGCAACGACGTCGGCATGTTCCGGTGGGCGCTCGAGAACGGCGGCCGCGCGGTTGCGATGGAGCAGGGCCCGCAAGAGGTTCGGGATGCCGCGGGCGAGACCACGACGTCGGTCCAGGCAGGCGGCGTCGCTGCGGTGCTGCGCAAGCTCTGAGCGCGCCCTTTCAGACCTTCCACAGGCGTCGCTGGAAGAATCGGGGGACGGTCTGTCGGTTAGACTCGACGCCTGTCTGACGGATGCCTCGCTGAGGCATCGTCGGGAGGGTTGTCCGAGCGGCCGATGGACCTGGTCTTGAAAACCAGTGGGCAGCAATGTCCCGTGGGTTCGAATCCCACACCCTCCGCAGAACGCCGGGGGCGTATCAGTGAGAGCAGCCTTCCCCCGAGAGGACACGAGTGGCCGAGACGACCAAGCCCGCGAAGCGTGGCCGTCGCACCGTCGCACGGCACGGTGAGCTGACCTCGCCTCACCCCTTCTCGCTGATCATGAAGCTGGTCGGCGTGGTCGTCGCCGTCGTCCTCGTCTCCACCGCCGGTGTCGCGGCATACGCGCTCACCGACCTGACGGGCAGCGTCGCCGAGAACGCGGTCGCGCTCGAGGGCCAGGAAGACCTCCCGCCCGACATCGGGGCGATCGAGGGAGGCGTGAACCTGCTCCTCGTCGGCACCGACGAGTGCGAGCCGCAGTACGCGAAGTACTTCGGCGAGCGGTGCACCGGCGCCGATTCCGAAGGCCAGCTCAACGACGTCAACATGCTGGTCCACATCTCCGACGACCCGCGGCGCGTGACCGTGATCTCGTTCCCGCGCGACCTCATGATCCCGATCCCGTCGTGCACGAGCGAGGACGGATCCGTCACCGGCGGGGTCTCCAACGACCAGATCAACACCGCGTGGTCGTACGGCGGCCTGTCGTGCGTCAACAAGACGATCTCCGAGCTCAGCGGTCTCAGCATCCCGTTCGCCGCCAAGGTCAGCTTCGGCAACGTCATCAACATCACCGACGCGATCGGCGGAGTCGACGTGTGCATCGGCAACGGCGGCATCCGCGACAGCAACACCGGCATCGACTGGCCCGCCGGCGAGCGCAATGTGCAGGGCCTCGAGGCGCTCCAGTTCCTGCGCACGCGCTACGGGCTGGCGAACGGCAGCGACCTCGCCCGCATCAGCAACCAGCAGCAGTACATGTCGAGCCTCGCCCGCAAGCTCGTGAGCGAAGAAGTGCTGTCAGACCCTGCGACGCTGTACAAGCTCGCGACGACCGCCGTCGACAACATCACCCCGAGCGAGTCGCTCGCCAACCCGATGACGCTCGTGCAGATCGCCCTCGCGGTCAAGAACGTTCCCTTCGAGGAGATCGTCTTCGTGCAGTACCCCGTCGACCAGGACCCGTACGACGAGAACCGCGTGGTCCCCAACCGTCAGGCCGCAGAAGCGCTGTGGGCGGCCCTCGCGGCCAACGAGCCGATCCACGTCACCAACGACGCGAACCTCGGCGGCGGCGTGATCACGGTCGAGCCCGACGCCGACGAGACGCCCACCACGCCCACTCCTTCGACGACGCCGACTCCCGGCACCACCGAGGCTCCGGTCGACCTGCCGGACTCGATCCCCGGAACCTCCGCCGCCGACCGCACCTGCTCGGCAGGCAACGTGCGAGCCGACGGCTGATGCCCGCAGGTACTCGACCCTCCGAAGAGGGCCGCCTCCCCCTCGCGCGCCACGCGGTGCACCGGGACCGGCATCCGCTCGTCGCCTTCCTCGCCATCTTCGCCGTCGCGCTCGCCGTCATCGGAGTGAGCGCCACGAGCATCACCGCCTTCAGTGTGTGGGATGCCGCGAACTCGCTCACCGCCAACGCGGTCGTCCTCGGCGAGGACGAGCCCATCCCCCCGTCGCTCGGAGCCATCGAAGGCGGCGCAAACCTGCTGCTGGTCGGAACGGACTCGTGCGAGGGAGAGAACGCCGCACTCTCGGCGGCCTGCCAGAACGGCGACGTCGAGGGCGAGCGCAACGACGTCACCCTGCTCGTGCACATCTCGGACGAGCCGCGCCGCATCACGGTGGTGTCGTTCCCCCGCGACATGGTGGTTCCCATCCCGGCCTGCCCCACCGAGGATGGGGCGGGCAACTACCCGGCCATGAGCGCGCAGAAGCTCAACGTCTCGTACACCTACGGCGGGCTGGCCTGCACCGCGCTCACCGTCGAATCGCTCATCCACGACAAGATCGACTTCGCCGCGGCGATCCGCTGGGCGGGCGTCATCAACATGTCGGATGCGATCGGAGGCGTCGACGTCTGCATCACGGGCGACGTCCACGACCCGCACACCGGACTGACGCTCGCGGCGGGCACGCACACCCTCGAGGGCCGGCAGGCTCTCCAGTTCCTGCGCATGCGCCACGGGATCGGCGACGGCTCCGACCTCGGGCGCATCTCCAACCAGCAGCAGTTCATGTCGTCGATGGTGCGCAAGCTGCAGTCCGACGCGGTGCTGGCCGACCCGGGAGTGCTGTTCACCCTCGCGACGACCGCGATCAGCCAGGTGCAGCAGAAGCAGCTCGTGCTCAGCCAGTCGCTCACGAACCCCACGCTGATGGTGCAGATCGCCATGGCGGCGAAGGACGTGCCGTACGAGGACATCGTGTTCGTTCAATACCCGACGGCCTACTCGTGGGACGGTGCGCAGGTCTTCCCCGTGACCGAGGCGGCCGACGTGCTGTTCGCCGCCCTCCAGGCGAACCAGCCGCTCACGCTCACCGGCGAGTCCAGCCAGGGGCTCGCCATCGAGGTCACCGGCGAAGCGGTCCAGCAGACGCAGGCGCCGTCCGAGACGCCGAGTGACGAGAGCGGGTCGGATGCCGCGACCGCGACGCCGGATCCGACCGGCACGCCCGTCGTCCAGGAGCGCGTCGACCTGCCGTCCGACATCGCAGGCCAGACGGCCGCGCAGACGACCTGCACCAAGCCGCAGCAGTAGCCACGTTTCGAAAACTTCGAAAAGGCTTGCGATCCTATCCTGTTACCGATAACGTCCCCTCAACCGTGATGGGTGCTCTCCGAGCCCTTCGAGGAATGAGGACGACGTGGTCGCGAAATCGAAGAGGACGATGGCCGCGCTGGCCGCCGTCGCCGTAGGGGCGCTGGTCGTCACGCTGTCGCCGCTGTCGCCGGCGATCGCGGCGACCGAGAACCCGATCATCGGCGACGGCTCGGTGTACTCCGCCGACCCCAGCCTGCTCGCCGACGGCGACACGCTCTACATCCACGCGGGGCGCGACCAAGCCGGCACGACGACCAACGACTTCATCATGAACGAGTGGCAGGCGTTCTCGACGAGCGACGTCGACAGCGGCGACTGGGAGCATCACCCGTCGCTGATGCGACCCGAGACGGTCTTCTCGTGGGCGACCTCGGGCCGGGCGTACGCCGGGCAGGTCGTGAAGGGCATCGACGGCCGCTACTACTGGTACGTCCCCGTCAACGAGGCGGCGAGCACCGCGCCCGACAAGTTCGGCATCGGCGTCGCAGTGTCGGACACGCCGCTCGGTCCGTGGACCGACCACGCCGGCGGGCCGATCGTCTCGCAGACCATCCTCGGCAACGACGCCCACAACATCGACCCGACCGTGCTCGTCGACGACGGCCGCGTCTGGATGTACTGGGGCAGCTTCGGCCGTCTCATGGCGATCGAGCTGCAGCCGGATATGAAGACGCGCATCGGGACGCCGACGAACATCACGAGCGGCGTCACCGGGTTCTTCGAAGCTGCATGGCTGTTCACGCGCAACGACACCTACTACCTGGCCTACGCGGCGAACAACGCCGGCCCGACGAGCTCGTGCACGCCGGCGAACTACCACGCGTGCATCGCGTACTCGACGGCGTCCAGCCCGCTCGGGCCGTGGACCTACCGGGGCCGCATCCTCGCGCCGGTGTCGTCGACGACGAGCCACCCGGCGATCGCGGAGTTCAACGGCGAGTGGTACATGGCGTACCACACGGCCGACGCGGTCGGCGGGAACCACTTCCGCCGCTCGGTCGCGATCGACCACCTCGAGTGGGACGACACCCAGACCCCGGCGCGCATCCTCCCCGTGACCCCGACCCCGGTGAAGGGCCCGAACCTGACGCCCCGGTCGAACGTGGCGCCGTGGGCGACGGCATCCGCCTCCAATGAGCCGATCCCCACGCAGTACTGGATCAAGTCGCTCAACGACGAGATGATCCGCCCGAACCCGCTGCCGCCGGACATGTGGGGCAGCTGGACGGCGAACCGCCCCGCGCAGCAGTGGATCCAGTACGACTGGGATGTCCCGGTCCGCGTGGACCGCGCACGTATCAAGTTCTGGCGCGACGCGGCCCCGGGCACGGGCAACGGCGTCTCGAACCCGTCGTCGTGGGTGCTGCAGTACTGGGATGCCGGTGAGTGGAAGGATGTGCCGAACCCGAGCGGCTACCCGACGACCACCACGGCCGTCCATCAGGTGACGTTCGGTGCGGTGACGACGTCGCGGCTGCGCGCGGTGCTCAACGCCTCGCCCAACGCGGCCAACCCGCCGCAGTACTCCGCGCTCGCCGTGGAGGAGTGGGAGGTGCACGCCGCACAGCCCGACGGGGTCGCGCCGGTGGCCGTGCAGACCGTCATCGGCACCGCGCCGGAGCTTCCTGAGACGGTGAGCCTCACATACGGCGACGAGACGCTGCCCGCGCCGGTGCGCTGGGGCGAGATCGACCCCGCCGACATCGTGGCCGCCGGCGAGTTCACGGTGAGCGGCTTCGTCGACGGCTACGCCGCGGGACGCGTCGACGCGACGGTGACCGTCCTCGGCGAGGACCCGTGGCGCACCAACCTCGCGCTGACCGGCACCCCGGAGGCGCAGGCGACGGCCGGCGGCTCGTCGCTCGCGGCGCTCAACGACGGCGAGATCCTCTATGCGGGATCGGCACACCCGGTGTGGACGACCACGGCCGGCGATGCCGCCAGCCGCTGGGCGGGGTACACCTGGGAGGAGCCCGTTCGCGTCGACGGCGTGACCGCGCACTTCTGGAGCGACCGGGCCGGACCCGACGCGGGCGACGGCGTCGCCGTGCCCCAGTCGTGGACCGTGCAGGCGCTCGTCGAGGGAGAGTGGCAGGACGTCACCGGTGCGGGCGAGTACGGCACGGCCGGCGACGGCCCGAACGCGGTCACGTTCGACCCGGTCACGACCACGGGCATCCGGGTGGTGCTGGCGGCGCAGACCGACGGCGAGGCGCACGCCGGCGTCGGCCTCGGCGAGCTCGAGGTGTTCGGCGAGACGATCGACGCCGAGGCGCCCGAGGTGGCGCTCACGGTGTCGGGCGTCGACGGCGCCGAGGGGTGGTTCCTGTCGGCCGCGACCGTGCGGGCGACCGCCACCGACGACCGCGACGTGCGTACGCGCATCGAGCTGTCCGTCGACGGCGGCGCCTGGCAGGCGAGCGACAACGTCCGCTTCGCCGAGGCGACCGTGTCGGGTGACGGCGAGCACACGGTGGCCGCGCGAGCGACCGACGCCGCCGGCAACACGTCGGCCGAGGCATCCGTCACCGTCAAGATCGACGCGACGCGACCCACCGTCACCGGGACGCTCGACATCGTCGCGCGCACGGTGAGTGCGACTGCCGCCGACGCCGGGTCGGGCGTCGCGGGCATCGAGTACGCCATCGACGCTCCGACCGGCTGGCAGGCCTACGGCACCGCGGTGCCGGTCGACGATGAGCGGCACGTCGTGTACCTGCGGTCGAGGGATGCCGCGGGCAACCTCTCCGCGCTGACCTCGATCACCGTGCCGCTGTCGCCGAACGCTCCGCTCGAGGGCAACATCGCCCCCATCGCGACGCCGACCGCGTCCTACACCTCGGGCTGGAACTCCGTCACGGCGGTGAACGACGGCGCACTGAGCGGAGCGTCATGGGGCACGTGGCCCAACGTCGGCGAGCAGTGGGTGCAGCTCGAGTGGGACCGCGTCGTCACGGTCGACAAGGCCGGCGTGCTGTTCTTCCGGGACTCGACCGACGCGTCGGGGGCGGGCATGATCCCGCCGCGCGAGTGGAAGCTCCAGTACGTCGACCTGGCGTCGGGTGAGTGGCGGGATGTCGCGGCCACGGGCTCCTACGACCGCTCGTCGACCACCGTCAACGAGGTGGCCTTCGCGCCGGTCACGACCACGAAGCTCCGTGCGCTCATGCAGGCATGGGGTTCGGCGAGCGGAGGCGGATCGAGCGGCATCCTCGAGTTCCAGGCGTGGGCGGCCGCGCCCGCCGCGCCGGCACTCGACGTGGAGCTCACCGTGACGGGCCGCTGCGTCGCCGGCAAGGGCGTGCTCGCCGTGACCGCCGCCAACGGCGACGAGGTTCCCGTCGACGTCGCGCTCGAGACGGCCTATGGCTCGAAGGCGGTCGCCGACCTCGCGCCCGGCAAGCGCAGCTCGCAGGCGTTCACGACGCGTCAGACGTCTATCCCCGCCGGGGGCGTGAGCGCGGAGGTCACGGGCGTCGTGGGCGGCGAGACGGTGACCTCGGAGGTGAGCGCGACGTACGACGCGCTCACCTGCTGAACGCCGGGAACGGATCGGCACGAGCCCGGGGCGCGCTGGCGCCCCGGGCTCTGCTGTGTTCACGGCGGGATCCTGCAGGGGTCTTGCGGCAGCGGGTGGCCCGACGGTACGCTCCTGTTCGCGGTAACTGTTTGCGTAAACATGGACCCGCTTCCGCAACGCTGCGTCCCGCCGAGATTGGAACGACGATGAAGTCAGCCTCACGAGTCCTCACCGCGACCGCCGCCCTGGCACTGGTCGGATCGGCACTGACGGTCGCCTCGGCGCCCGCGCAGGCCGCGGGAACGCCCGTGCGCATCACGCCCAACCCGGCGTACGCGTCGGCGCCGTTCGAAGGTTGGGGCACGAGCCTCGTGTGGTTCGCGAACGCGACCGGCGGGTACCCCGACGACGTGCGCCAGGCCCTGTTCGACAAGGTCTTCGGTGAGGACGGGCTGAACCTCAACATCGCGCGCTACAACATCGGCGGCGGCAATGCGACCGACGTGCCGCCGTACCTTCGCCCCGGTGGCGCAGTGGAGGGGTGGTGGAACCCCGACCTGGGCGTGTCCGACGCCGAGGGCGAGATCACCTCGACCTACGCCGACCGCGCCCGATACGAGGCTGCGTGGGACGGCGACGACCCGGCGCACTACGACTTCGACGCCGATCCGACGCAGCGCTGGTGGCTCGATGCGCTGAAGGACAAGGTGACCAAGTGGGAGGCGTTCAGCAACTCCCCGCCCTACTTCCTCACCGAGAGCGGCTACGTGTCGGGCGGGATCGACAACGGCAGCACCGAGCAGCTCGCCGCCGACGACATGGGCGCCTTCGCGGACTACCTCGTGACGGTCGTCGAGGAGCTCGAGGCCGAGCACGGCATCGACTTCGACACGCTCGACCCCTTCAACGAGCCCAACACGTCGTACTGGTCGACGCGCCTCGGCACCGACGGCTGGCCCACGTCGGCGAGTCGCCAGGAGGGCGCGCACATCGGACCGCAGCGTCAGGACCTCATGATCAAGGCGCTCGAGTCGAGACTGAATGAGCCGGATGCCGCGACCGACGTCGCGATCTCGGCCATGGACGAGACCAACCCGAGCATCTTCACGCAGAACTGGAACGCGTGGACGCAGGAGTCGAAGGACATCGTCGACCAGCTCAACGTGCACACCTACGGCACCGGCGACCGGGTCGTCGCGCGCGACATCGCGAAGGCCTCGGACAAGCCGCTGTGGATGAGCGAGGTCGAGGGCGACTGGGACGGCACCGGATTCAATCTGACCAACATCGAGAACGGGCTCGGCATGGCCGGGCGCATCGTCGACGACCTGCGTGAGCTCGAGCCGAGTGCGTGGGTGTTCTGGCAGCCGGTCGAAGACCTCTACAACATGGAGAAGGTCGAGAACCTCAACTGGGGCAGCGTCTTCATCGACTTCGACTGCGACCAGAACGGCGACTCGCTGCGGCGCATCGCCGACGGCGAGGCCGACCCGTCATGCCAGGTGCTGACCAACGCGAAGTTCAACACGGTCCGCAACTTCACGCACTTCATCCGGCCCGGCGACTCGCTCATCCCCACCGACAGCACGCAGACGACCGCCGCCCTGCAGGCCGACGGCGACGGCGCGACGCTCGTGCACGTCAACACCGAGACGACGGCGCGCGACCTCACCATCGACCTGTCGCGCTTCGGGCAGATCGCGCCGGGCGCGACCGTCACGCCCATCGTCACCACGCAGTCCCCGGCCGACGACGTGACGGCGAACGCCCTCGTCGAGGGTGAGCCGGTGACGGTGGATGCGGCGTCCCGCACCGCGGTGGTGAGCGTTCCGGCCAAGTCGGTCACGACCCTCGTGATCGACGGGGTGTCCGGCGTCTCGGCCGAGGCCCCCGCGCTCGAGGACGGCGAGACGTACCAGCTCGTCGGCGTGCAGAGCGGCAAGGCCCTCACCGCCGATGAGGCCGGGCTGACCATCCGCACCGGAGGGACGACTCAGACGGCGGCGACGCCCCAGGCGTGGACCGTCCACTCGCTGTCCGGCGCCGGGACCGACCGCCACCGCTTCGCGCTCGAGAACGGCGACGGCCGGATGCTCGCGGTGAACGGCACGAGCACTGCGCTCGTCGACGCGGACCCCGAGGCTGCGGCATCCGATGAATCACTCCAATGGCTGATCTCGACCACCGACGGCACGACCTTCTCGCTGCTGAGCGCGGCCGCCGAGCGTGTGCTCGACGTCAACGGTCAGAGCACCACCGACGGCGCCGGCGTGGGCACGTGGACCTCGAACAACGGCGCCAACCAGCGCTGGACGCTCGCCGGCACGGGCATCCGCGACGTGCGCGTCGTCGAGGCCACGACCCGTGTGGGGGTGGCGCCGACGCTGCCCGCCCAGGTCACGGTCGTGTACGAGGGCGGGGTCGAGCGGGTCGCCTCGGTGACCTGGGACACCGCGGGTGCCGACTGGAGCACCGCCGGCACGGTGACCGTCCCCGGCTCGGGGACCGACGTCTTCGGGGCGCCTTTCGAGGCCGAGGCGAAGGTCGTCGTCGGGTCGTTCACGGCGACCGACCCCGTGTCGGTGACCACCTTCGAGGGGGCGTCGTTGTCGCGAGTGCAGGCGGCGGCGCCGGCATCCGTCCCCGGACAGGTCGGGGTCGCGCCACAGCGGTTCGCGCTCGACGTCGAATGGGACTGGTCGGGCGTGACCGACGCCTCGTTCGCCGAGCCCGGCGTCGTGACGGTGCCGGGCACGGCGTCGGACGGCGCAGGCTCGTCGCTGCCGGCGCGCCTGTCGGTGGTCGTGACCGAGGCCGGCGAGGGCAACGTGGCGCCGCAGAGCGCGGCCTCGGCCACATTCACCGAGAGCGCGTCGTACTCGGTCGACCGCACGAAGAACGGCCTGCGCACCGACAAGGGCTGGTCGAACTGGCGCTCGGGCACGAAAAACCTGCAGGACACGCTCACGTACGACCTCGCGCAGCGCGAGACGGTCTCGCACGTGATGGCGTACTTCTACAAGGACGGGTCGAGCAACAGCTGGCCGCAGTCGCTGCGCGTCGAGACGCGCGTGGGGACCGGGGCGTGGGCGCCCGGACCGGACGTCGCGGTGCCCGTGCCGGCGGACGGAACGGCGCCGATCGTCGACGTGCCGCTCGGGGGAGTGGCGGCCGATGATGTGCGGCTCGTGCTCACCGCGCGCGACGCGACGCACATGATCGTGTCGGAGGTCGAGATCTACGCCGCCGCACCGTCCGCCTCCTCGGTCGCCGACGTCGCGCGGGTGACCCTCGACGGAACGGACCTGTCCGGCTTCGTGCCGGGGACGACCTCGTACACCGTGCCGTGGCGGGGGGATGCCGCACCCGTCGTCGCCGCGGTGCCGGTCGACGGCGACGCGTCGGTCGAGGTCGCTCAGGCGTCCGGGCCCGAGGGCTCGGCGACGGTGACCGTGACGGCGCCGGACGGGACCTCGCGGGTGTACACGTTCGACCTCGTGCCGGGACCTGCGCTGGAGGTGTCGGCCGTCGCGACCACGCGCTGCATCGCGGGCAAGGTCGTGGTCGCGGTGACGGTGACGAACGGGTCGGACGGCCCGGTGCGGTTCGCCGTGTCGAGCGCCTACGGATCCACGTCGCTCGGTCCGGTCGCCGCCGGCAAGAAGGCGTCGGCGGCGCTGACGACTCGCGCCGTGGGCGTGCCCGCCGGCGAGGTGACGGTGGTCGGGACGTCGTCCGGGGATCCGGGGATCGTTGCGACCGTGACGGCGTCGTACGGCTCGGCGTCCTGCGGGTGAGAGTGGCCCCGGCGCGGTCGGGGTGGTCGGCGTGTCTGCGGACGCGCTGGCCGCGCCGGCGGCCCGAGGGGCTGTGGTGCGGGTTCGTGCGTGTCTGCGGACGGGGTCGGCCCCGCCGGGACCGGATGGGCTGTGGAGCGGGTTCGTGACCCCGGCGCCGTCCGGGTATGATTGCCGGGTGCATCCGCGCGTCTGCGGGCGGATGCCTGGAGACGTCGCATAGTCAGGCCTAGTGCACCACCCTGCTAAGGTGGAGTCCTCGCAAGGGGACCGAGGGTTCAAATCCCTCCGTCTCCGCGGAAAAACCCCCGGTCAGAGGGTTTTATTCTGCTTCTGCCACGAAATCCGCCACTTCTGCCACGTTTGCGAAGCGCCTCACGCTGGGCGATCTGAACTCGATCGGGAGTTCTTGTTCATCAACCTGCTCGGTTGCGGCCGGACCGGTCGAAAGTTCAGTGCCGCTGCCTGCGAGACCGCGAGCGCGAATCCCTCGGTCTCCACGGGCCATGCGAAGGCCTCCCGTCCTCCACAGCGGCGGATTCGGGCACGCTGTCCCCAGTTCGTCGGATGCCGCCATCAGAGCGACGTCCTCGTCGAGATGCTGCCCGCATGGGAATCCGCTACTACGCATACGCCTTCGACGCCGACCTCGCTGAGCAGGCGGTCGATGACCCGCACAGCATCCTCTCCAGTGACCCGCTTGCTGACGCGTGGGGCCTGGAACCGCACGCAAGCGTGAGTGTCGCGACGTTCGAGCAGGTCTCGCCGAAGCGCGACATGCTCTATCTCGACAAGGTATGGTCCGCCCTGCAGTCCCTCACCTGTCCGACGACCGATGTTCCCGACGCAGGCTCCTGCTACCGGATGTTCGAGGGGAGCGTAACGATGCACGGGCTCGGGTGGGACCCGTGGGTGAGGACGATCCTCCCGGTGGAGGTGCCGGCGATTCGGGACGACCTCTGTGCGATCGACGAGGACCAGGTGCGAACGTGGGCGCGCACTTGGCGCAGCAGGCACGGAGCCGACGACGACGACGAGCTTCGCTACGTCCTTGACTACCTCAGGCGGGCGCAGACGTTCGTCGAGACGCTCGCAGCGGACGGCCGTGGAATGGTCTACCTGATCGGGTGACTCCGTCCGAACAATCCGCGGCTGTCGTCGCGTCAACGGATGTCGGTGTGTTCCTTCAGAATGGACGCGTGCCCGCCGTCGCCCAGGTCCTCGAGCTCGCCCAGCTTGCGGAGCGCGATGCGGCGTGGAAGCTGCTTCGAGCCGACAGCGCACCCGTGGTCGCCGGTCTTCTCGGCACCCACCTGGGCGGAGACGAGCGCCAAGTCGACGCTGAGGAGCTGTACGAGCGGATCGATGCCGACCTCGAGCGGCTCCGCGCACAGGGGCTGATCCTGCCGTTGACTGCGAAGGGGTACTGCGGAGAGTGGCGCTCGGCCGGCTTCCTGGTGCGTCGGCCGTCATCGGAAGCGCGGGGTGAGACGCTCGAGCTTTCCCCGGACGCGATCGCCGGGATCCGCTTCCTGCAGGGTCGCGCCGCCCCGCGTTCTAGTGTGACCGAGTCTCGGCTTGCGAGCCTTGCGGCGCAGGTCCGTCGCCTCGCGATCGACACTGATCCTGACGTGTCAGCACGCATCGCGCTGCTCCAAGAAGAGATCGAGTCAATCGAGCGGCGGATCGAGAGCCTGCGTTCGGGTGACGAGACCGCGATAGACGAGGACCGGGCGCTCGAACGCGTTCGCGATGTGTTGGCGCAGGCGGCGGACGTGCCGGACGATTTCTCTCGGGTGCGTGCTGAGTTCGAGGCGCTGAATGCGTCGCTGAGGGCGAAGATCGTCGAGTCCGATGTTTCTCAGGCGTCGGTCGTAGACGAAGTCTTCCGCGGAATCGACCACATCTCCGACTCGGATGCAGGCCGCAGTTTCGCTGCCTTCTCACAGCTCGTGCTCGACCCTGCACTCGGTGCCGCGTTCGAGGCCGACATTCGCCGCATCCTCGACCGCGGATTCGCTCGTGACCTCACCTCGGATGAACGCCGGGCATTGCGCTCCTTCCTCACCACGCTCAAGGGACGAAGCGCGGAGATCCACGACGTCATCACATTGTTCGCCCGGGCGCTGCGCCGCTACGTGCAGTCGCAGGACTACCAGCGCGACCGGGTACTGAGGACTCTTCTGCGAGAGGCTCAGCACGCGGGTGTGGAAGCATCCGCGCATACGCGTCCATGGCATCCGACGTCGCTCACTCTGGATCTCTCGGCCGTGGCCATGTCAAGCGTCGGGGCGATCGACCTCCACGATCCCGCCGAATTCGCCGCCACCGACGAGATCGTCACGCAGACGGCATCCCTCGCGAGCCTCGAGGAGATGCGGGCTATCGCTCGCGAGACCGAGATCGACTTCGACGAACTCACCCGGAACATCAACGACCTGCTCGCCGAGGTGCAATCGTGCACCGTCGCAGATGTCCTCGCTCGATACCCCGCGACGCAGGGGGTAGGAAGTGTGATCGGACTTCTCTCGATCGCGGCGGAGCAGGGCACCGTTGACGACGAGCCCGAGGTGCTCGCGGGGCAGGGCGCCGACGGAGTACCGCGCGCGGCAATCGTCGCGGCGCACCGATTCACAGGAGCGGTGACATGACCGAAGCGATTCCAACGGATGTCGCCCCCGGGGAGCACACCGGCCTCTGGCGCGGTGACTCGGGGGAGCTTCCGGACCGGACCAGGCGGGTCCTGCTCCGTCTGGTGCGCGGGCCGTACCTCTCAGGCGCACGAGAGGCGCAATTGTGGGCAGTACTGCTCACCGACGAGACCATGATCCGCTCACGTCTCGCCGAGCTGTTCCTCGAACTGGTCATCGACCGTGACAACGAGTTCGCGTTCGTCCGCAACGCTCCCTCCGACGATGCGCCGAAGGCGGTGCGGTCCGAGGCCTTGACGTTCCTCGACACGGCGATGCTGCTCGTCCTACGCCAGACATTGCTGAGCGAGGAGGGTCGCGGGCGTGTGATCGTCGGGCAGGCGGAGGTCTTCGAGCAACTTGCTGTGTTCCGCACCCCCGATCGTGACGAGAAGGACTTCGCGAGTCGAGTCAACTCGTCGTGGAACAAGATGCAGAACAAGCTCCGTGTGCTGCACGCCGTGGGCGATGACCGCGCCGAGATCTCTCCGGTGCTGCGGCTGCTCGTCGACGCCGACCAGATCCGCGCGATCACCGCCGAGTATCAGCGGATCGCCCGCGAGTGCGAAGGTGACTTTGCCGCACTGTCGACGGATGACGAGGACCAGGACGCATGACGATGCTGACCTTCCCCACTGACGAGCCGGAGATCGATCCGACCAGGCCCGGTCAGTGGCGCCTCGCCCAGATCGAAATCGTCAACTGGGGCACGTTCGCGGGCCACGTCGCCGTGGACGTCGCGCGCGACGGTCACCTGTTCGCCGGGGCATCCGGATCGGGCAAGTCATCCCTCTTGGACGCGATCGCCGCGGTTCTCACCCCCGATAGGTGGCTGCGACTCAACGCGGCAGCTCAGGACGGCGCATCTCGGCACAGCGATCGGACGCTGATGAGCTACGTGCGCGGGGCCTGGAGCAAGGAAGCGGACGAGGCCGCTGATCGGGCCACCACGACTTACCTTCGCTCGAAAGCCACCTGGAGCGGCATCCTGCTGCGCTACGAGAACCTTCGCGACGAACCGGTCGTCCTGCTGCGGGTGTTCCACGCACCCGGCACGCGCACCGAGGCGACAGCGTTGAAGGACGCGCGGATCTTCGCGCGCGGCCATGTGGAGCTTCTCGAAGTGAAGCCGCATGTCGAAGGCGGGATCGACGCGCGCCGAATGTCGAAGGCCTTCCCCGATGCGCTCCTCACAACCGGTGGGCGGCACGGACGCTTTCATGAGCGTGTCATCCGCCAGTTCGGCTTCCGCGGCGACGCGACGCTTCAGCTTCTCCACAAGACTCAGTCGGCGAAGAACCTCGGCACGCTCGACGCGCTATTCCGCGGGTTCATGCTCGATCAGCCGGGAACCTTTGCGCGCGCGGAGACTGCGGTCGAGCAGTTCACGGAGCTCGATGCGGCTCACAAACACGTGGTCGACCTGCGCAAGCAGGCTGATGCGCTTCGCAAGGTCGACGAGGCGATCACGGCGTTCGACCTGGCCGGTGCCGAGATGGCGGCGATCTCTGATCTGCACGATGCAGTCGAGCCCTTCACTTCGGCACTCAAGCTTCGGCTCGCGAAGGATGCCGCCGGCCCAGCACGCGCCGCGCTGGCGCGCGCCGAGAGCGAGCTGAGCGACGCCGCGCGCGAGCAGCGGTTGGCGGCCGATGCTCTCGAGACCGCGAAGGCTCGCGTTCGCGACGAGGGAGGCGCTCGCGTCGAGCTTCTGCAGGAGCGGATCGATAGTGCGCAGAGCGCCGAGGACGTCATCGGTCAGTACCGGTCCCAGCTGGGCGCCGAGCTGACGCGCATCGGCGCGCCCATGCCTGAAGACTCCGAACAG
Source organism: Microbacterium gallinarum (assembly GCF_014837165.1). Lineage (GTDB taxonomy): Bacteria > Actinomycetota > Actinomycetes > Actinomycetales > Microbacteriaceae > Microbacterium > Microbacterium gallinarum. The sequence continues at coordinate 760,071 of NZ_JACSPM010000001.1, read as the reverse complement.
TTTGCGGAACTCCTCGCGGTCGCCGTCGCCGAAGCTGCGCGCGATATCCCCGCTGTGTCGTATGAGGTGCGTGACGCCGCGAGTCAGGCCCGTAAGGTGCTGGACGAAATCACGAATCAGATTCAGTCGCTGAGAGACCACCGGAGCAACCTCGACGAGAAGCTCCTGAGAGCCCGGCGATACCTCGCCGACGCTGTCGGCGTTCCGGCGTCGACGTTCCCCTTCGCCGGTGAGCTGATCTCGGTCGCCGAACAGCACTCCACATGGCGCGGCGCTGCAGAGCGAGTGATGGCGCCGTTCGCGTCGACACTCCTCGTGCGGGACGAGCATCTTGCGGGAGCCCGCCGTGCGGCCGACTCGCGCACGCTCGGTGTACGGCTCGTCATCGAAGCGGTGCCGCACTCGGTCGATGAGCCGCGTCGCCCCAAGGACCCCCGCTCGCTCGTTCATCGCCTCGCGGTGAGTGACGGGCCCTTCGCGTCTTATGTCCGAAGGCGCATCGCCACCGAGTTCGACTACGCCTGCGTTTCGCACCCGGACGAGCTCGACGACGTCGAACGCGGCGTCACGATCGGCGGTCTCGTCAAGCGCAACTCACGCAGGTACGAGAAGGACGACCGTCACGACGTCGGTGATGCGACCCGCTGGGTGCTGGGCGGCGACACTGCGGCGCGGCTCGAGGCGTTGCTGGAGCGTCGTCGTGAGGCGATGGTGGCGATGGAGGAGACGTCCGCAAGGGATGCGCATGCGGACTCGGCCCGCCAGGATGCTGTGACCCGGCGTGATGTCTTCACGCGGGTTTCGAGGTTCACGTGGGAGCGAGTGGACCTCGCTGCCGCGGCGGCGGTGACCGCGGCTCGGCGCGATGAACTCCGGGTGCTCACCAGCGAGTCGGGCACCCTCCGCGAAGCTCAGGAGGCCGCCGAGCGAGCTGGCCAACGGCTCGCTGATACCGGCGAAGCACACGAGCGAGCGCTTGGCCACCACGCCGTCGCCCGCAACAAGATGGAGAGTGTCGGAGCGCAGATCGCCGAACTCGAGGCCGCGCCCCACACGCCGGTCGACGAACCCATCGCCGATTCGCTGGAAGAACGATTCCGCGCCGAGCGACGCTCCGTCAGCCTGGAAACGGTCGACGAGGTCGCACGCAAGGTTCAGTCGGCGCTCTCGAAGGAGAAGGACGTCGCAGCCGGCCGTGCAGCCGACGCTGAAGCCAGCTTCGCGGGACGTGCGGCGGAGTTCCGACTCGGGTGGCCGGCAGCATCCGCCGAGCTCGCCGCCGACATCCGCGACCGTTACGGGTATCGCGAACTTCGGGAGGGGATCCTCGCCCGCGGCCTGCCCGAGAAGGAGACCGAGTTCCGCAAGCTGTTGCGGGAGCGCTCGCAGGATGTCGTCGCCCACTTGCTCAGCGACCTCCGCGACGCCCCGGGGTTCATCCGGGAGCGGATCCTTCCCGTGAACGCATCCCTCGGACGGTCCCCGTTCGAGGGGACGGATCGCTTCCTCGAGATCGATGTGAAGACGACCCGGACGCCGGAGGTCGACGAGTTCCTCACCGACCTGCGCCGTATCGTCGAAGGCAACTGGGCCGACGAGTCCGCCGCCGGCGCGGAGCAGCGCTTCGGCGTCCTGCAGCGCGTTATCGGTCGACTCGGCTCCAAGGACCGCATCGACATCGACTGGCGCAATCGTGTGCTCGACACAAGGCTTCACGTGAGCTTCCTTGCGCGGGAGAAGGACCTCACCGGCCGGGTCGTGCGAGTGTACGACTCCGCCGAGGGGTTGTCGGGCGGTCAGAGGCAGAAGCTTGTCATCTTCTGCCTCGCCGCGGCCTTGCGCTATCAGCTCACTGAGGAAGAGGACGAGGTCCCGAGGTTCGGGTCGATCGTGCTCGACGAGGCATTCGACAAGGCCGACAGTCGATACACGCGCAACGCGATGGAGGTGTTCCGGGAATTCGGGTTCCACATGATCCTCGCGACACCTCAGAAGCTGCTGCAGACACTCGAGCCGTACGTGGGCGCGATTACGTCGGTATCGAACCCCGACCGCAACACGTCACGACTGGCGAACGTGGTGTTCGCGGTCGGTGACCCGGAGGCCACCTCTACGCCGCATGCGGAGTCGCGCGCGTGACGACGCCCGTCACGCCGTCGGATGTGCGTGCGCGCGCGAAGAAGCTCTTCGACCGCGATGCGCGCACGTGGGCGGCCGAGCAGCAGACCGGTGTCGTGCTCGATGTTCTCCTGCGGCCGCCGACAGAGCGGGAGGCGCTGAGCGACCTGAATCGTGTTCGAGAGTGGGTCAAGTCCTGGCGCGGCGTGAGTGAAGCCTCGGGAATCGAGCTCGAGTGGGCCGTCCGAAACTGGTCACGCGTCGGATCTCAGGAGGTCCCCGTGCGCGCCATCGTGCGTAGCCCAGAGGTGATCGCTGGAGTCGCAGGTGAGGCAGCGGTATGGCGGCGTCTGGTGGAACGCCTCGACGAGCTGAGGGCTCTTGTTGGGCCCGACGCGCAGGTAGTGCTCCGCACCTACGCCCACTCGATTGCCGACCTCGATGACGCTGATTTTCACAGGCTCGTCGACGTGCTGACCTGGCTGCGTGACAACCCGGCGTCTGACCGCCTCATCCGGGAGCTTCCGATTCGCGGCATCGACTCCAAATGGATCGAGTCCCGCCGAGGGGTCGTAGAGGCGTTGCATCGAGCTGGAACCGGTGCATCCGGACTGGGGCTTCGCGAGCCGTCGCCGCTGGTGCGGATCCGTGTACTCGATCCATCTCTCTCCTTCCAATGGCTCACCGATGTGTCAGCGCCCGTCGACGAAGTTGCATCGATCCCTTTACGGCCTCAACGAGTCTTCGTCTTCGAGAACCTTGCCACGGTGCTCGCCATGCCGAACGTGCCGGACGCGGTCGCTGTGCACGGCGGCGGTCACCGAGTCGACCTCGTCGCTCGCCTGCCATGGGCGCAGACCGTCACCTACTGGGGCGATCTCGACTCACATGGATTCGCCATCCTCAACCGACTACGAGCCAGGGGAGTCGAGGCGACATCGGCGTTGATGGATTCCGGGACTCTTTTCGACCACCGGGATCTGTGGGGGACCGATCCAGAACCGAATGTCGGCGTGCTCGAGCTGCTCACGCCCGGTGAGCGCGCGACTCTTCAGTCGCTGAGCGCGGAGGGGAACATTCGCCTCGAGCAGGAGCGCATCCCGTGGAGCTACGCGCTCGCGCGACTCGGAGTGTCTTGACCGGGCAGTCGAGCTGCTAGCCCAGCATCCTCCTATCGATCTGTCGGGGATACGTGCTACCGTAATCGCAACAAACGCAATCCCCTGCGTTTACCCGTATTGAGGTGATTCCCGTGTCTCGCGCTGCAGTCGTTGAAGAGACGTACCTTCCCAGCAAGGGCTACGAGCTTGCCCCTGTTCTGGACTTCCTCACCGCCCATGAGGCTGCCGGTAGAGCTCTTCCCGAGCCAAGGTACTTCCTTGCGGGAGCGCGTCCAGGCGATCAGGTAGAACTCCCGGAAGAGGTCTACCTTGCACTCCGCAAGATTGTTGATGCGATGCAAAGCGGGCTAGCCGTCTCGGTTGTACCGCAGACGACGCGGCTGACCACTCAGCAAGCAGCGGATCTCCTAAACGTAAGCCGCCCGACCGTTGTAAAGCTCCTCGACGAGGGCGAGATCCCCTTCGAGAGGGCCGGAACGCATCGCCGTGTTCTCCTTGCAGATCTGCTCGAGTATCGGGAGCGCCGTCGTGAGCGTCAGTACGACATGCTCGCTGCCACGCGTGACGCTGTCGACGAAGACAACGTCGAACAGACGCTCGAGGACCTCAAAGCGGCGAGGAAGGCGGTCGCGTCGAGGCGGGCTGTCCGCCTTTAGCTCCGCAGCCTGACAGGATGGGGGTCGTGTTCACGGCGACCCTCGACACCAGCGTGCTGTGGCCGAGCCTGCAACGTGACTTTCTCCTTTCCCTCGCGGTCGAGGGCGCGTATCGACCGACCTGGAGCTCGGCGATCCTGGAAGAGCTCGAGTATCACGAGGAAGCCAAGCTCGTGAAACGGGGAATCCCCGTAGCGGAGGCTGCAGGCCGCGCAGCGACCCTCATTGCAGCGATGCGGCGCGAGTTCGCCGATGCGGAGGTCGAAGGGTGGGAACCGCTGGAGGGCACGTTCGGTCTTCCCGATCAGGACGACGAGCACGTGGTCGCCGCGGCCGTCATTGCAGGAGCCGGCGCGATCGTCACTGAGAATTTCAAGGACTTCCCCGCAGACAAGATTCCGCCAACGATTCAAGTGCTCAGTGCGCGCGAGTTTGCGAAGAACACCGTCGCACTCAACCCAAGGCGCGCGCTCGCCGCGGTGCAGGAGATCGCCAGCCGTTCCGGCCGCCACGGTGCAGTACTCACCGTCGAGGAGATCCTCGACACCTTGCGGGACCGGTACGGCATGATCGAAGCCGTCGAGATGATGGTCGAAGCTGCGTCCGCGTAGCCTGCAGATCGCACGCCTGGCGCGCGGGCGCGGCCGCCTGATGAGCGCCCGGTAACCGCCACGTTCTTGCCACGAATCGAATCCGGCCGACCTGATCGAGGACGACGTCATCGACGTCACAATCCGCGGAATTGCGCGGTTTCAGCTGAGTTCACTTGCCATCAGCGCGATTTCAAATCCCTCCGTCTCCGCCAAACGTCCGCGTCAAAGAGCGTTGATTTTCTGCGGAATTCTGGGATACGCGTGATCGACTCAGCGACCCGTGCCCACATTTTGCCCACATCCGTTGCAGGATGGTGACTTCAGGCGTCGCTACCAAGCTGTGCGGCTCTTGACCGATCGAGCGCGTTAGATACGGCGTCGAGATCGTCGTCGAAGAGGTCGGCGTACACGTCGAGGGTCATGGCTGCGGACGCGTGCCCGAGCATGCGCTGGATCGCCTTCACGTTCGCGCCGGCTTGAACGGCGAGCGAGGCGGCAGTGTGCCGGAGGTCGTGGATATGCAAGCTGGGCACGCCGACCGCCTCGGCTGCGGTCTTGAACCACGACTTGGAGTGCGCGCTTGTGCGCACGCGTTTCATGAACGTGCCGGACTTGCTCGGGAACACCAAGGCGTCCCGCGGGAGCTTCTCAACCCGGCGCTCTAGTTCGTCACGCAGGAATGGCGGCATCGGGACATCGCGGATCTTGTGGGACTTGGGTGTCCCCTCGAAGAACTCGCCGCCGACTTCGACGGCGTTCTGAGTGACCCAGATTCTGGACCTGCCGAAGTCGATCGCGTGCACTCGAAGCCCTGCGACCTCGGCCCAGCGCATGCCGGTGTAGGCGAGCGTGCGGATCAGCGTCGCGTTGTCGCCGCTGGCTTTGGCGAGCCGGTCTACCTGACGGTGAGTGAGGTAGACGTGGCGTGAGGCGATCTTCTTCGGGAGCCCGATCTTGCCGCCGCGTGCAGGATTGAGTGCGATTCTTCTGTCGTGGACTGCGTCGTCGAGGATGGAGGCGAGCACGCCGTACGTCCGGATGACCACGGACGCGCCTAGTTGCCGGTTCAACTCTGCAACCCAGCCTTTGACGTCGGAGTGGATGATGTCGGTGATGGCGACGCGGCCCCACCGTGGCTTCACCCGCAGCCGCCATGCGACCTCGAGCGGCGCATAGGCAGACGGCTTGAGAGCGGCGTGCTTCGCCGCCAACCATGCGGGGCCCAGTTCGCCGATTGTGACTCGCGCGCGGCTGGGGTCGAGAAATGTCCCTTGCGCTTTGGTGAGTTCCACGCTTGCGAGGAAGAGCTCAGCATCGCGCTTTGTCTTGAACCCGCGTTTGTCGGTCTGTGTGCCGTCGGGTCGCCGGTACCGGACTCGATAGCGCCTACCCGCGCTCGTGGAGTAGGGGCTGACGCTACCCATCCGCCGGGCGGCCGACGTTGGATGTCATGCCGGCGAGCCATCCTGCTGCGCGGGCGGAATTGATCCAGTAGTTGGCGGTGCGTTCGGGGACGTCGAGTTCGAGGGAGACGAGCTTTGCTGGTGGCAGTTCTGCGAGGGCGGCGGTGCCGTAGAGGATCTCGACGACTTCCTATCGTTCGTCTTTCATGCCGCGTTTGACGACGGCTTGAGCGAGCCATGGCGGGATGATCCGGCCGTCGTCGGCGGTGAGGTCTGTGATGGCGGTCCATTCGGCGTCGGGGCTGTCGTCCAGTCGCAGTGCGATGCAGTGCGGGACGGCCGCTTGCAGGATTGCCTGCGGTGCGGCGTGCTTGAGCCGGTACTCGCTGAAGTTCTCGGCGATCGCGCGGTTGACGATGGTGGTGATCAGGTAGCGGCCCCGGTCCGGGCTGTAATGCGCCTCAATGGTGGTTTCCACGCCGGCGATGTCGTCGACCGCGGTCGCGACGAAACTGGGTGCGATGCGCACGCACGAGGCCACTCGGCCCATCGATCCGACCAGGCGGAAGCCGGGGGGCCGACCGGGTCACCCGAACCGAAGATCACCACATGTGGTGATGCCGAGTCACCACATCGCTTCATACCTTGCTCAACAGATGAAGAGCGCACGCCGCTCACCACCTGGAGGAGAAGGTCATGAAAGCTGCTGTCTACCGTCGTTTCGGCGGTCCCGACGTCGTCCGGATCGAGGAGATCACCGACCTCGAGCCGAAGCGCGGTGAGATCCTCGTTCGCGTCTGCGCGACGACCGTGAGCGCCGCCGACCACCGGTCGCGGTCCAGGGACATCCCGGCCGGGCTGCGGCTGCCGTCCTCGCTCGTTCTCGGGTTCTTCCGACCGCGTCGCCGCGTGCTCGGCATGGAAGTGGCCGGTGTGGTCGAGAGCATCGGCCACGGCGTCACGGGGTTCGCACCGGGCGACGAGGTGGTGGCGATGCTGGGGAGCAGCTTCGGCGGCCACGCCGAGTACGCCGTCGTGAAGGCGACGGATGCGGTCGCCCACAAGCCCGGCGAACTCAGCTTCGCAGAGGCCGCGAGCCTCATCTTCGGAGGCATCACCGCTCAGGCCTACCTGAACCAGGCGACGATCACCGCGGGAACGACCGTGCTCGTCAACGGTGCCTCCGGCGCGGTCGGGACTGCCGCCGTGCAACTCGCGAGCGCGGTCGGGGCCAAGGTGACCGCCGTGTGCAGCGCATCCAATCACGAGCTGGCGACGCGTCTCGGTGCGTCGCGAACCATCGACTACAGGGTGCAGGACTTCTCCGCGGAGGACGTCGGCTACGACGTGATCGTCGACTGTGTCGGAAACGCCCCCGTAGACCGGGTACGGGGAATCCTGAACCCGGGCGGCGCGGTGCTCCTGGTGGCCGCCGATCTCCGATCGCTTCTCAGCGCGAAGCGGGATGCTCGGAGATTCGCCATCACCGTCGTGACGGGTCCGGGCGAGTATCGGGCTGCTGACCTGCAGCACGTCATGTACCTGGCGCAGATCGGCGACATCGCGTCCGTCATCGATCGCGAGTATCCGCTGGACGCGATCGTGGCGGCCCATCGCCATGTCGACACCGGCCGCAAGCGCGGAAGCGTCGTCGTCGCCGTCGCGCCCGAGCCCGCACGCCCGGGCCCGACGCCGGCCCGGGCGGTGCAGGAGAGCGGACCCCGCCATGCGTGAGACACCACGGGCCAGGCTGGGGGGCAGACTCCTTCCGGTGGCGCTCATGTCATTCGGACTCCTGCCCCTCCTCGCGAACGCCGTGCGACGACTGGCCGAAGCCGCCGGGGCTCCCGGTTCTGGAGCGGGGGGCGGGGGCGGCGTGTCGCTGCCGGTGGTGGCTCATGTCATCGGAGCGACGGTGTTCGTCGTCCTCGGCGCGCTCCAGTTCTCGGCGAGCCTTCGCAGCCGGCGACCCGCCTGGCACCGTGTCGCCGGCAGGCTGGCCGCCGTCGGCGCGGTTCTCGCGGCCGCCTCGGGCGTCTGGCTCGCCTTCGATGCGCTCGAGGATGACGGGGCACTGCTCTTCACCTTTCGGCTGGTCGCCGCAGCCGGAATGGGTGCCTTCATCGTGCTGGGCGTCGTCGCCATCCTTCGCCGTCGTCTGCGCCGGCACCGGGCGTGGATGATCCGCGCGTACGCGATCGGGCTCGGCGCTGCCACTCAGCTGTTCACTCTCGGCTTCGGTGAAGAGCTGATCGGGACAGGTCAGGTCGGCGTCGCGCTGCTGAACGCCGGCGGATGGGCGATCAACCTCGCCGTGGCCGAGTGGGTGATCCGTCGAGCACCTCGGAGCGTCGCCCGCCCGGTCGCCGATCTCGCGGGGGTGGTTCGATGAGCGGGTGCGCGGCGAACGATCGACCCGCCGACTACGAACTGCGCGTCGAGCGTCACATCGACGACCGATGGGCCGAGTGGCTTGGCGACCTCTCACTCACGCGCGAGCCCGACGGGACGACGACGCTGCGAGGCCGCATCGCCGACCAGGCAGCGCTGCACGGCATCCTCAACAGGATTCGCGACCTCGGCCTCGTTCTGCTCTCGGTTCAGGCGGTGCGCGGGTCGGACCACGGCGGGTGACGGGCCGTTGTGAGGCCGTGGTCGCGGCGACGCGGGCTGATCGGAACGCCGCCGTCACCGGCCGGGCAGCTCGCCCAGCTCCCGCGCCCTGAGCACGGCAGCCCTGCGATTGTTGACGCCGAGCTTCGTATAGATCCTCTTCGTGTGCGTGCGAAGGGTGTTCAGCGACACCACGAGCAGCCGGGCGATCTCCGGGCCGCTCAGTTCGGTGGTGAGCAATCGGAGCACCTCGCGCTCCCGTTCGCTCAGAGGCTCGGCGAGCACTGCGACCTGGTCCGCCGCCGCCGGTGCGTGCTCCGGGTCCCGCGCCACCCGCAGCAGTCGCTGCGCGTACTCTCGCACGGGACCATCCGCGGCCACCGCTTCGAGCAGCGCGCTCAGGGCTGCGCCCTCGTCTAGGAAGACCCGCGCGTATCCTTCCCCTTCGGCGAGCCGCAACGCCTCCGTGAGCGAGTCGACCGCGGATTGCAGGTCGCCGTGTGCCCGGTAGGCCAGAGAGTGCAGGACGAGGATCTCGATGACGCTGCCCGTCCTGCCTCCCTCCACCGCTGCACCGCGCAACCGCGTGAGCAGTGCGAGCGCATCGTCGAGGGCATGCTGGCCGCCGTGTCGGCGATGCTGCGAGACCAGGATCCGCGCGAGGGTGATGTGCTCGTACTCGCGCGCATAGCTGAGCTCGTCGGCGGGGGACAGTCCCGACTCGTGAGCCCAGGCGACAGCATCCGCGATCCTGCCCTGGTGGACCCGGATCCTGGCCTTCGTGGCGGGAACCGGTCGGACCAGCGGCGCCATGTCCGTCACGAAGAACCGCTCCGCCTCATCCACGAGTTCGGCGGCGGCGGCGAGGTCTCCCCGCGCTTGTCGCAGCTGCGCCATCGCGAGCCGCGAGCGGTACCGGTACTTCGGCAGCCCCGCGGAGTCACCGAGCGCCAGAGCATCGTCCAGGTGACTGGCGGCGGCTTCCAGCTCGCCTCGCTCGCACAGGATCGTGGCGATGCCGACATGCATGTCCGGGATGCCCCGGCGAACCTGCGACGACTGCGCGAGGGCCAACGCCAGCGCCCCCTCATAGTGCGCGAGGGCATCACTCAGTCGGCCCTGGGTGAGCCGGATATCCGCAAGGGTGATCGTGCAGCCGAGCACGTCGGCGATGTGACCGGAGCGCCTGAAGCCGGCCACCGACGACGAGTACCCCTCGAACGCGCCGTTCAGGTCTCCGCTGCCCCACAGCGCGAGCCCCTCCAGGGCAGCCGCGGCACCCCGGCGATACTCGTCTTCCGCGTCGAGCAGGAGGAGTGCGCGACGGGCGTGATCCACGGTTGCGGTGGCGTCCCCCTGCGCGAGCGCGAGACCCGAGCGGTAGATCGCGATCGAGCCAGGCAGGCGACGGAGTTCTTCCACGTCGACCGCCAGCGGCGGACCGCTCTCGCTCGCTTCGGTGGCGGCGGATGCGTTCACCCAGCGCTCGGCGTCCCGCAGACGGGCCTCCACCCCTTCCACCTCGCCCGTGGAGAGCAGCGCACCCGCACACCCGAGGCTGAGCACCGGCCGGCTTCGGAAGACGTCCTCGGGGAGCGCCTCCATCCAGGTCCGGAGAGTGGCTTCCCGCCGATCGCGACCCATCGGTGGCAAGGCCTCCTCGATGAGCTTCGCAGCGAGATCGTGATCGGGCGCAGCGAGGGCATGATTCACCGCCGCGTCCAGCTCACCTCGCTGAGCGTGCCACGCGCTTGCCCGTCGATGGAGGCCGAGCACCTGGTCGGGCCATTCGTCGGCCAGCCTGGCGCGCAGCACCTCGGCGAAGAGGTGGTGGTATCGGAACCAGCGGCGGCGGTCGTCGAGCGGGACGAGGAACAGATTGGCGCGGTCGAGCGCTTCCAGCATGGCGCCGCTGTCGCTGCGTCCGGTGACCGCATCCGCCAGTGCTGCGCTCATCCGCGGGAGGATCGAGGTCTGCAGCAGGAAGGTGCGCGTCTCGGCCGGCTGGCTCTGGAGGACCTCTTCGGCGAGGTAGTCGACGACGTAGCGGTCGTCGCCGGCGAACCCGGCCACGAAGTCCGCGAGGTCGTCCCGTCCGCGCATGGAGAGGGCTGCCAGCTGCAGAGCAGCGATCCACCCTTCTGTCCGCTCGCCCAGGGTCGCCACCTCCTGCGCGGTGAGCCGCAGCTCCATCGCCCGCGTGAGGTACTCGGCGGCCTCGTCCGCGCTGAAGCGGAGGTCGGCGGCGCGGACCTCGACGAGGTCGCCGTGTGCCCGCCAGCGCGCGAGCGGCAGCGGGGGATCGGAGCGACACGCGAGGATGAGGTGGAGGTTCGGGGGCAGGTTGTCGATCAGGAACGACACACCCTCGTGGACCTGACGCTCCTCGATGAGGTGGTAGTCGTCGACGACGAGGATGATCTCCTTCTCCAGGCCGGCCACCTCGTTCAGCAGACCCGTCAGCAGCGACTGCGGGGATGGGGAGCCGGGCGCCTCGATCGATGCCAGCGTTTCAGACCCGACATCCGGAACGACGGTGCGCAGTGCGGCGATCACGTACGTCCAGAACAACGCTGGGTCGTTGTCGCCGCTGTCGAGTGAGAGCCACGCCACCGCGTGATCGCCATCCTCGCGCTTCGCTGCATCGGCGATCCACGCGCCGAGCAGAGTGGACTTGCCGAAGCCGGCCGGCGCCGACACGAGCGTCACGCGGCCGTCGATGCCGCGATCCAAGGTCTTCAGCAATCGCGGCCGTGCCACGGTCTGTCGTCGAGTCTTGGGGCGGAAGAGCTTCGTCTCGAGAATCGGCGACGAGAGCGGAGCCTTCTCCATTCAGCGATTCCCCTCGCGTCCACCGCCGGTGCCCTGGCGGGTTCCAGCGCTCGCCCCCGCTGAGGCCGCCTTGCTCGGGCAGGCGATCGCGTCAGAAGGAGGCAGACTCATGCTGTCGCGAGATCGTTCGCAGGGCAACGTCAGTCCTCGCGCTGCTTCCGGTCGGTTCGAACATGGGCGCGCTCGCCCTGGCGCCCGAACAGGCTGAGCACCTCAGCGGGCCGGCCGTCGGCGCTTCCGAACCAGTGCGCCACGTGCGTGTCGAACTCGGCGACTTCACCGGACTCCAGCGTCAGGTCGTGGGTGCCCAGGATCAAGCGCATCCGCCCGCTCAGCACGTACAGCCACTCGTAGCCCTCATGAGTGCGCGGCTGAGGCGTGGTCTGGCTGCCGGGAATCAGGATCTTCCATGCCTGCACCGGACCCGGCTGGGGAGTGAGCGGCACGACGACGCGCCCACGAACGCGCCGAGGCTTCAGCCGAACCCGCGGATCGCCGACGTCCGGTGCTCCGACCAGTTCGTCCAGTGGCACCCGATACGCCTGCGCGAGTGGGAGCAGCAACTCGAGGCTGGGGCGGCGTTGGCCTGTCTCCAACCGCGACAGAGTGCTCTTGGAGATCCCCGTCGCGTCGGACAGCGCCGTCAGCGTGAGGCCCCGTTGCCCGCGCAGCCACTTCAACCGGGGGCCCACCGCGTCCAGCGCGGCGTCGATGCGCGCAGATTCATCCACACCTCAGTGTGCTCGCTCGTCCCAGAAACGGCAACAGAGTTTGCTCTCAGCCTGATGCACCCCTGAGGCTGGCGTCATGAACAACTACGACGTCATCATCGCCGGCGGAGGCGCCGCGGGCCTGACCGCTGCGCTGGTCCTGCTCCGCGCGCGTCGCTCGGTGGCGGTGGTCGACTCCGGCGCGCCGCGCAATGCGCCGGCTGCGCACATGCACGGGTACCTCTCCCGCGAGGGCATGGCTCCTTCAGCGCTGCTGTCGCGCGGCCGTGCGGAGATCACTGACTACGGCGCGACTCTGGTCGACGGCGAGGTGGTGGACATCGCGCCCGGATTCACGGCTCGACTGTCGGATGGCACGGCGCTCACGGCACGCAGCATCCTGATCTCAACCGGACTCTCGGACGATGTGCCCCACGTCCCCGGCGTCTCGGAACGGTGGGGGAGAGACGTCCTGCACTGCCCGTATTGCCACGGATATGAGGTCCAGGACGAGCCCATCGGCGTTCTCGGCGGCACACCGGACGCGGTGGCGCATGCTCTGCTGCTTCGGCAGTGGTCGGACGACGTCGTTCACTTCCCCCATACGGACACGCTGACGGTCGAGCAGGAAGAGGCGCTCGCCGCACGCGGAGTGGCGACGATTCCTGGGACCGTGGCGCGTCTCGTCGTCGAGGCCGACCGGCTGCGCGGCGTCGAACTCGTGAACGGCACTGTGGTGCCCCGCTCCGCGGTGTTCGTGCGTCCGAGGCTCATCCCCAACGACGGGTTGCTGATCTCTCTCGGCTGCGAGATGGACGAGCGCGGCTGGGTGCGTCACGATCCCGCAGGCCGGACGAGCCGGCCTGGTGTCTATGTCGCCGGCAACGCCGCCGACCCGCGCGCGCAGGTCATCACCGCCGCAGGGCAGGGGTCCGCGGCTGCGATCGCGATCAACACCGCTCTCGTCGATGCAGAGATCGCTCACGCGCTCGCGACGTCACGCGTGCGCTGAACGCCGACGCCACAAGCGAAAGGAATCGACCGAATGTCCACCGTCTCCGAGAACCCCGCTGCGCGCCGGGTGTCGCCGCCGTCTACGCATCAGCTCGCGCTCATGATCTGGATCGCGGTGTTCCCGACACTCACCGTCCTCAACCTCGTACTCGGCGATCTGCTCACCGGGCTCCCGATGGTGTTGCGCACGTTGATCCTCGTCACGCTCACCGTGCCCGTCGTCATCTACGCGGCGATGCCGCAGCTTCACCGCATTCGACGCGCGATCCTCCGGCGTCGGGTGCAGTGAGCGTCGAAATACCCCCCACGGTATAGTAGAATACCCATAGGGGTATAACGAACCACTTCTGGGAGGAGCCCACATGAAGACGGCCATCGTCGGCGGTGTCGCCGGGGGAATGTCCGCGGCGACACGGCTGCGGCGTCTGGACGAAGCAGCGGAGATCGTGGTGTTCGAGCGCGGGCCGTACGTCTCCTACGCGAACTGCGGCCTGCCGTACTACGTCGGCGGCGTGATCCGCGACCGCGGCTCCCTCCTGCTGCAGACCCCGGAGTCGCTTGCGGCCCGGTTCCGTCTGGATGTGCGCACCGGCCATGAGGCGGTCAGCATCGATCCTGCCGGGAAGACGATCACCGTGGTCGACCTGGGCAGCGGTGACGTCTCGGTCGAGACCTACGACGAGCTGATCCTGGCGGTCGGTGCCTCCGCACGTGCGGCGACCGGCGACTCCGGCATCCCCACCCACACGCTGCGCACCGTCGATGACGTCGACGCGATCGACGCGCTCGTCGGCACCGTGGCCGATCACCCGTCCGCACTCGTGGTGGGCGGCGGGTTCATCGGGCTGGAGGCGGTCGAGAACCTCGTGCGCCGCGGCATCCACACAACCCTGATCCAGCGCGGCCCGCAGATCCTCAGCCCGCTCGATCCCGAGATGACCAGCCCGATCGAAACGGAGCTGCGCCGCCACGGCGTCGACGTGCGCACGTCCGTCACGATCGAGAGGATCGAGGACGGCGACGTCCTCCTCTCGGACGGGACCGGCGTGCGGCCGAGCTTCATCATCGACGCGTCCGGCGTGGTGCCCAACGTCGACCTCGCCCGCACGGCCGGTCTGCGGCTGGGATCCACCGGCGGGATCGCGGTGGACGGGCGCAACCGCACCAGCGACCCCCACATCTACGCCGTCGGGGACGGCATCGAGAAGATCGATGCGATCTCGGGCGAGCCCTCCCTTGTGACGATGGCCGGCCTCGCCAACCGGCATGGCCGCTCGGTCGCCGACGTGATCGTGGGCCGCGACGAGCGGAACACGCCGGCACTGGGAACCGCCATTGTGAAGATCTTCGACGTGGTCGCCGCGAAGACCGGCTGGCGCGAGCGGCAGCTCGTCGCCGCCGGCCGCGCGCATCGCGTCATCCACACCCATCCGGCGTCGCACGCCACCTACTACCCGGGCGCGGAGTCGATGTCGATCAAGCTGCTGGTGGAGCCGGTCACCGACGCCATCCTCGGCGCGCAGATCGTCGGCGGTGAAGGGGTGGACAAGCGCATCGACATCATCGCCGTCGCGATCGCCGGCGGCATCACGGCATCCGGTCTCGCGCGCCTGGAACTGGCGTACGCGCCGCAGTTCGGCTCCGCGAAGGACCCTGTCAATCAGCTCGGCTACGTCGCCGACAACCTCCGTGCAGGCACGACCTCGAGCATCCAGTGGCACGAGCTCGACGACGCGCTCCGCGACGGGGCCACCCTGATCGACGTCCGCACCCCGGCGGAGCACGCCGCCGGTGCGATCCCCGGGGCGATCAACATCTCGGTCGACGACCTGCGCGAACGTCTGCGTGAACTGCCCGACGGCCCCCTCATCGTCCACTGCCAGGTCGGACAGCGCGGACACACCGCCGCGCGCATCCTCTCCCAGCACGGCCGTGACGTTCGCAACCTCGACGGCGGCTACCGCACCTGGGCGGCGGGTGTCACCGCTCGCACCCCCGTCGCCGTCCGAGTGTGACTTTCGTCGCGGATCCGCCGTCGAGACGACGGATCTGCGACGAAACGTCGCCCCGCGCACGCCGTCTCGTCGCAGATGTGACGTCTCGCGTGCTCGGAGCGCGCGGCCGGCCGCAGCTCGGTCGACCACTGCCTCTTGGCAACTCGCAGTGTGACCGCTAACATGCGAAACAGGCCGAGGTTGATGGATAAACCTCGGCTGTCGCCGTCGGAGTCCCAGCTCACGCGGCGTGATCACATTCGGCCGACGATCGCACGAAGGAGTGCTCCATGGCGCATCCCGCCCCCACCCGACAACGACGCAGAGGTCGCGTCACCGCGCTGACCGCTGCGGCCGCCCTGTGCGTCGGCGTCATCGCCGCCACGCCCGCGGCGGCAGAGCCCGTCTACGAGGACGTCGTCGACGGCCTCGTCCACCAGTTCCTCCTCAACGAGACGACGGGCACCCGCGTCGCCAACACCGGTTCGGCCGGCGAGGCAGCCGACGCCACACTGGTGAACCCCGACAACGCGGCCCGGGAGGGCCGCGGCATCCGCTTCAATCCCGATGACTATGCCGACGCCCTCTCCGGCGCGTACGTGCGGCTGCCGAACGACCTGACGGCCGGCATGCAGGCGATCACCGTCGACTACGACATCTGGATCGACCCCGCCAACGTCGGTGAGCACCAGATCTGGAGTCTCGGCAACAAGGCGTCGTGCGATGCGACGACCGGCCAGCAGGGCCAGCTGTTCTCGTCGAACACGCAGCGCCTGCGCGTCGCCGCAGGCAACGTCAACGTGCAGCAGAACCGCGTGCGGCTGGCGGAGGGCGTGTGGAAGCACGTCACCTACACGCAGACGCCGAACGCCAACGGCACCTCGTGGACCGGCACCCTGTTCGTGGACGGCGTGCAGCACGCGCAGTCCGCCACGATCACGACCCCGCCGTCGGTCAATGCCGCTGGCACGAACTGCAACTTCCTCGCTCGCTCGCAGGTGCCCGGCAACTACTCGTTCCGCGGCACGCTGGCGGACTTCCGTGTGTACGACCGCGGTCTGAGCGCTTCCGAGGTCGCGATGCGTGCGGCGCAGGGCAATGACGAGGGAGTGGAAGCGGATGCCGCGGCCATCGACCTCGGACTCACGAGTGCCATCGTCGAGGACCTCGAGCTGCCGAAGCTCGGCAGCGTCGCCGGTTCGACGATCACGTGGGCGTCGTCCGACCCCGCCGTGGTCGAGGTGGTGAACCCGCCCGCTGTGAACAGCGCCCGCAAGGTGCCGATCCGCGGCGTGATCACCCGCCCGGCACTCGGGGAGCCCGACGTGACCGCCACGCTGACCGCCACCCTGCGCAAGGGCTCTGAGTCGGTCGCCGTCCGCGAGATCCAGGTGACCGTCCCGGCCGAGTTCGACGATGGACACTCGGTCGATCGCGACGCACTCGACCTCGAGCTCTACGAGACCGACAACGTGCGCGGCAACATCACGCTGCCCGACGCCGGACGATGGGGCTCGGAGATCACGTGGGAGTCCGACTCCGACGCAGTCTCGCCGACCGGTGTGGTCACCCGCCCCGCGTACGGCCACGCCGAGGTCGAGGTGACGCTCACCGCGACCATCGCCAAGGGCGACGCCGAGGTCGAGAAGACCTTCGACGTCGTCGTGAAGCCGCTCCCTCGCACGGAGGAGAACGAGCGGTACTTCCTCGGCTACTTCAAGGGCGAGGGCATCGCGGACGGCGAGCAGATCATGTTCGCGACGTCCAACGGCAACACCGCGCTGGACTGGACCGGTCTCACCGGAGGCTGGCCGTCGCTCGTCTCGCAGCTCGGCGATCAGGGTCTGCGTGACCCGCACATCGTCCGCTCGCCCGACGGCGACACGTTCTACATGATCGCCACCGACCTCAACTGGTACGACCAGGGCGGGTACGCGATCAACGACACGCAGTACATCGAGGTGTTCGAGTCGAACGACCTGGTCAACTGGACGCCTCAGCGTCACGTGAAGGTGGCGCCCGACAACGCCGGCAACGCGTTCGCTCCGGAGTCGCTCTGGGTCGACGAGATCGGCGCCTACGCGGTCTTCTGGGCACAGTCGCTGTGGAACGACCCGATCAACCGCACCGGTCAGGGGAACGCGCAGATGTGGTACAACATCACGCGCGACTTCCAGACGTTCTCCGAGCCCAAGGTGTGGCAGAACCCGGCTCCGCAGTCGCGTATCGACACCACCGCGATCAAGGTCGGCGACGAGTACTACCGCGTCACGAAGAACGAGGCCGGCAACGCCGGGTCGGACATCTTCTCGGAGAAGCACACCGACTTCCTCGACAGCGACATCAGCGCGTGGGAGCTCATCGCCCCGGCGCTCGGTCGCACGACGTGGCAGTCGAACGCCGGCTACGAGGGTCCGGTGATCTTCAAGGCGAACCCCGGTGACACCGCGTGCCCCGGCCAGTTCTACCTGTGGGGAGACCGCTACACCAACGGCGGCGGCTACCAGGCCGCGTGCGAGGCGAACATCGAGGCCCAGACGTGGCAGGCGAAGACGATCACGATGACCAACGCCGGCGTCCCGCGTCCGCGTCACGGCACCGTGATCCCGATCACCCTCCGCGAGTGGAACAGCATCCGCGGCATCCCCAACGAGGACGTCGCCACCACGGTCGAGGTCTCGGCGGACGACGTCCGCGCGGGCGACAGCACCGTCGTGACGGCATCCGTGTCGGCTGCCGACGGCTTCGAGACGGGTGGCCAGGTGCGGTTCAGCCTCGGTGACTGGTCCGAGACGGTCTACCTCGAAGACGGCGAGGCGTCGGCGACGCTTCCCGCGGACCTCGCTGAGGGCGCGCAGACCGTGAAGGCCGAGTTCCTCGGGCACGACATCCTGCTCGCCTCCGAGGCGACGGCGTCGTTCGAGGTGCTGCCCGCCGTGGCGGCCTCGGTCGCCGTGTCGTCCCGCTGCGTGGGCGGCAAGGTCCTGCTGACGGTCTCCGTCAGCAACGACGACGAGCGCATGATCGCCGCGCAGATCGGCTCGGACTTCGGTGCGAAGCAGGTCGGCGCGGTGGTCGCGGGTAAGACGCACTCGTCGGTGTTCACGACTCGTGCGGCGAACATCCCGGCCGGATCCGTCACGGTGACCGTGTCGGCCGGAGACGGAGATGACCGCGAGCAGTCCGTGTACGACGTCGAATACGGAGCGGCGTCCTGCACACCGTGATCCGGGTCGGTGGGGGGTCGCGTCCTGCGGCCCCCCACCGGCACGCCCGCAGACAGCGGCCGGCTCGCGACATCGTCGGTCGGGCCCGCCGGGCGGAGGCTCTAGCGTGTGCTCTCGCGCACCACGAGCCGGGCGTGCGCCGTGCTGCGGTGACGCTCGCCGGGCGTGGCGCCCGCCTGCAGGCGCGCCATCATGACGCGGACGATCTCGTCGGCCATTTCATCGTTGCCGGGCTCGATCGTCGTCAGACGGGGAGTCGAGTAGGCGCTCGCCCGGACGTTGTCGAATCCGACGACCTGCACATCGGCCGGAACGCGGACCCGGCGATCGGCGAGCGCACGCAGCGCGCCGTGCGCGCACGAGTCCGTGAGGGCGAAGATCCCGTCGAACCCGATGCCGCGGTCGAGCAGGGCGCAGACCTCTCGGTAGCCGTCGGCCATGTCGAGACCGCCGTTCACGATCCGCTCGGGCCGCGCCTGCAGGCCGCGCTCCCGGTGGGCCTCGTCGAAGCCGCGCGTGCGCAGCGTCTGCACCGACTCCGGACCCGATCGATCGCCGCCGAGTGCGACCAGCGACTCCGACCCTCGATCCAGCAGGTGCCCCGTCGCAATGCAGGCCCCGGCGACGTTGTCCATCAGCACGTGGTCGAATCGGCTGGACAGCGCGCGCTCGCCGAGCAGCACGATGGGCTTGGTGGGCAGCAGACGGTTGAGATCGACCGACTCACTCGCCGCGACGGCGAGGATGAAGCCGTCGTAGGTCTCGAGATGGGATGCCGCGAGCGACTCCACCTCGGCGGCCATTGCGCCGCCCGTGTTCTCGGCGACGAGCCGGATGCCCCGCTCGGCGAATCGCACCGACAGGCGTTCGGCCAGCTCGCTGTAGTACTCGGAGGCGAGCACCGGGAGCCCGAGTCCGATGATCCCGGTCCGCCCCTTGCGGAGCGAGCGGGCACTCTGATTGAGCCGATATCCCAGCTCATCGATCACTCTGGTCACGCGGTCGATGGTCTCTGCGCCGACGCGTTCGGTGCGGCCGTTGATCACGTTCGACACGGTCTGCGCCGAGACGCCGGCTCTGTCCGCGACATCCTGCATCGTGACATGCGGTTTCGCGTGCGAAGGGGACGGTGGTTGCATCCGGATCTGTTCGGGTCGGTGCCGAGGTACCTTGTGACTCTATCTGCGTCTCGGGCCTCCCGGCAGACGGATGGCGGCCGGTCGAGCCGCCCGCTGCCGGCGCGGTTCCGCCCGGAGTGAGCATGACGGCGGTCGGTCAGCAGGTGGTGCGGCCTCATCCGCCGACGATCTACGACATCGCACGGCTCGCCGGCGTCTCCCACACCACGGTGTCGAGAGCCGTGAACGGGCAGGACGGCATGACCGAGGCGACGCGGCGACGGGTGCTCGAGATCGCCGTGAGGATGGGGTACGAGCCGAATGCGTCGGCGCGCAGCCTCGCCGGCCGCGTGCGTCCTCAGCTCGTCGCGCTGGTGGCGGCGGAGGGATGGCGCGAATCGGGGCTGCTGGTCGACGCCGTCGCGCGAGAGGCGCATCGCGCCGGGCACGCTCTCACGATCGTCGACGTGGACCCTGCCGACGAGCGTTCGCGGGCGAGCGCGGCCGCGCGCATCGGCGAGCCCGGCACGGCGGGCATCGTGCTCATCGCGGCCGACCCGCTCGCGCGTGATCGGCTGAGCTCCCTGGCCGAGACGGCGCATGCGGCGGTGCCGAAGGCGGTGCGGCACAGGATGCTCGCGCTCGGCGTCGACATGCCGGCCCGGGTCGCCGTGGCCGTGGGGCACCTGGCTTGGCTCGGCCACCGCCGGATCGCGGTCGCGTGCGCGGGAGCGGCACTGCCCGTCGACGAGCGGCACGGGGTCCCGGGGGTCCGGCTCCGGTCCATCGCGGACGCGGGCGCCGACGCCGACGCCGGGTTCCGCCTCGGGCAGGATGCCGGTGCCCTCGCCGACTGCACCGCACTGCTCGCGCCCACGGTCTCCTTCGCGCTGGGCGCGGTCCGCGGGCTGCGGACGCGTGGCCTGCGGATGCCCTGCGACCTCAGCATCGTGAGTCTCGAGGACCACGCCGACGCGCGTCATGCCGCAGTGCCGCTCACGACCGTCTCGTCGCGCACGGACGAACTCGCCGCGGCCGCCGTCGCACGTCTTCTGGCGGCGGACGACGCCCTCGCGTCCGAGGTGCAGGTTCGCGCGCGGCTCGTCGTGCGACAGAGCACAGCGCCGGTCGACGCCGGCGCCCGAGGGGAGCGGTCGATGCTCAGCGGTGTGTGATTCCCGGGACGCGAGCGATCCCGTCACGCGTGAGGCGCCGTCCCGCCACGATGAGCATCATGACCATCGGCGCCGTCGCGAGCAGTGCACCCGTGAACACCAGGGCGTAGTCGACGCCGTACTCGCCCTGCAGCGCGCGGAGCGCCACCTGGACGGTCTGCGCGCCGGGGGAGCGCAGCACGATGAACGGCCACATGAAGTCGCTCCAGGTGGTGACGAACAGGATGCCGGCGAGGACCGCTGCTCCCGGCCTGACGAGGGGCCATGCGACGTGGCGGAACGTCCGCCCGGTGCCGCAGCCATCGAGTGCGGCGGCATCGAGGAGCTCGTCGGGCAGGGTCGCCACGATGTACTGGCGCATCCAGAAGACCCCGAAGGCGCTCGCGAGTGCCGGCACGATCAGCGCCGTGAGCGAGTCGACCCAGCCGAACGCCGAGACGAGCAGATACTGCGGGATCACCGCGAGCTGGACCGGCAGCGTGAGACCGATCAGCACGATCACGAACAGCGGGCGTCGACCACGGAAGCTCAGCTTCGCGAAGGCGAAACCCGCGAGCGCGCACGCCAGCGCACCGCCCACGGCGACGCATCCTGCGACGATGACGGAGTTCACCAGCGCCCGGCCGAAGGACACCGCCGCCAGGACCGTTTCCACGTTGTCGATGAGAGCTCCGCCCGGAAGGAGTGGCGGAGGAAAGGTCGTCGCCGACGCAGAGTCGCGCGAGGCGACCACCACCATGAACCAGATCGGCAGCCAGCACACGATCGCCGCGACCACCACGACCGCGCCTTCGATCCGCGAGGAACGCATCACGTCGTCCACCCCAGGCGACGGCCGAGCACCAGCGCAGCGCCGACGGCCGCGCCGGCGATCGCGAACACGGCGGTGGACACTGCGGCGGCGTATCCGAACTGGAAGTCGCGGAAGCCGACCTCGTAGACCAGCAGTGCGAGGGTCTGACACTGGCGCGCCGGACCGCAGGTGACGCCTGCGGGATCCAGCAGGAGAGGCTCCGCGAAGAGCTGCAGCGCCCCGGTGACGGAGGTGACGACGCTGAACGCGATGACCGGTCCCAGCAGTGGGAGAGAGAGGTGGCGGAACTGGGCCCACCCTCCGGCGCCGTCCAGCTCCGCCGCGCGGAACACATCACGCGGTGTGGCGCTGAGCACGGCGAGCATCAGCAGCGTCGTGAACCCGAAGGTGCGCCAGACCACGATGCCGGTGACCACCGCCCACGCTCCCAGCGGCTGGGCGAGCACGTCCACATGGGGGTGCCCGAGCGCGTCGAGCAGGCGGTTCACCGACCCGTAGTCCCGGTCCAGCAGCTGCGCGACGAGGATCGTGATCGCCGCGCCGGACGTCACGAACGGGACGAGCAGGGAGACCCGCACGGCTCCCACCGCACGACCGGCGACCCGATGGATGAGATGCGCGAGCCCGAGGGCGATGCCGACCTGCACGATCGTCGCCGCGGCGGCGATGGCGAGCGTGTTCGTCGTCGCGGTCCAGAACCGCGGGTCCGCTGCGAGGCGCTCGAAGTTGGCGGCGCCCACCCACGCGCGCGCGCCCAGCGGGTCCCACTGCCACCACGCGAGCACGAAGGTCGCCACCGACGGCAGAACCGTGAACACCGCGAAGACCAGCGCGAACGGAGCGAGGAAGAGATAGGGCGCCGCGGCATCCCACCGGGAGACCCACCGCAGGCGAGGTCGGTCGATCAACGGTCGTCCGCGCCGTCGACCGCGGCCGACGGCGGCAGAGCGACGGCGATGGCGTCGAGGGCGGAGCGCCATGCGGTCGCGGGTCGGATGGAGCCCTGCTCGACGGCGGCGAGCGTCTGCACGAAGGCGGTGTTCACGGTGGTGGACGCCGGACCCTGGCGCACCGCCGGCATGTCGACGATCGATCGGGTGAGCACCTCGCCGATCCGCGACGGCCCGAAGAAGTCGTCGCCGTAGGAGGCGAAGGCGCCCTGGTCGTACGGATCCCGGGAGGCGGGCAGCGGACCGCCCGATTCGAAGTGCTCGAGCTGCGCTCGCGGGGCCTGGGTCGCGGCGATGTAGTCCCATGCGGCTTCGGGATGCTGCGCCCCGGCCGGGATCGCGAGATAGCTGCCGCCCCAGTTCCCGGCGACACCGGGAACCGACGTGATCCGCCAGGCGCCGTGCGTGTCGGGCGCGGTCGACCTGATCACGCGGAGCATCCACGAGGGGGCCGGCATCACGGCGAAGTCGCCGCCGGCCGTGGCCGCCGACCACCCGGGTGTGAAGGCGGCGGCGCCGGCACTGATGCCGGCCTCGTGCGCGCGGAGAGCCACGTCGAAGGCGTGCTCGAGGCCGGAGTTCGCCGCGTGGACGAGCTCGCCGTCGTCGCCGTAGTACTTGACCGGCAGCTGGTTGGCGGCGTTGACGAAGACGGTGGTCGAGACGTTGTCGACGAACGCGACGTCGGACCGCGCCGAGAATCGGATGCCGGTCTCGACGAAGTCCTCCCAGGTCGGCCAGAGCGCGGCCACCTCCTCCGGCTCGGTGGGCAGACCTGCCGCTGCGAAGAGGTCCGCGCGGTACGCGAGCGCCATGCCGCCGACGTCGGTGGGGACGCCGATGACCTTCCCGCCGACCGCGGTCGCGGCATCCCGCGCCCATTCGAGGTAGTCGCCGCCCACGTCCTCCCCGCCGAAGTCCCTCAGGTCGAGGAAGCGGTCCTCGGCTGCGAGGAAGCGCGGCAGGTCGTCGCCCTGGATCAGCACCAGGTCGGGCGCGCGACCCGCGGCGAGCGCCGCCGTCAACGCGTCGGCCGTCTCGGCCGAGGTGCCCACTTCGCTGAGTTCGATCCGGGCATCCGGATGCGCCTCGAGGTACCGATCGACCTGTTCGCCCTGCTGGATCCCCGTGAACGACCAGAAGATCATCGGTCCGTCGGAAGAGGTCGCCGCGCAGCCGCCGAGCAGCAGCGAACCGGCGAGGGCGAGCGCGGAGAGGGCGCGCACGGGCACGGTGAGGCGACCGCGTGGCGACCGCCCCAGCCGGCGGCGCGCGCGGAACCCGATGCTGACCATGCACGCTCCTTCGCGTCGAGCGGGATCGACGGGAACGGGCGCCGCTCGTGGCTTCTCTCGATCATGCACGACTTTGATAGCGCGAACAACTAGGTATTGTCTCGGGATGCTGTGACCGCTAACATGCGAGAAACCGCCATTGGGGTCGGGTCGCACGCAGCAGTGCTCAGCAGATCTGAGGCAAGGGGAAACCAGTGCCCGCCCCACGTCCCCCCGCGTCCCACGCGGTGCAGGCGGACCGAGGTTGATCGATCAATGAGGAGGAGACCTTGACCACCAGGGAGATCACGCATCGTGCGGCCGTACGCCGCAGGATGGCAGGCGTCATAGGCGCGGCCGTCGCCGCGACAGCGCTCATCGTCAGCGGCCTCGCGGCTCCCGCGACCGCCGCCGACGAAGAGCTCATCGTGAACGGCGGATTCGAAGCCGGCCTCGACGGCTGGTTCGTCAACAACGGGAACGGCAGTGACGGCGGCACCCTGTCGATCGTCAGTGACGCGTACGCCGGCGCGTCCGCCGTGCAGATCACAGGACGGCAGACGACGGGCTCGGGTCCGATGCAGGATCTGAGCGGCAAGATCCAGGCAGGCCAGACCTACAGCATCAAGGCTCGGGTCAAGTACGACAACCCGAGCAGCCCTGCCACCAAGCAGTTCTTCGCCACCATGCACTACGGCGGCAGCACGTACACCAACCTCGCCAGCACGACCCCGGCGCGGGGCCAGTGGGGCTACATCAACTCGACGTTCACCGTGCCGGCCGGCCAGAGCGTCGCGACCGCGCGCCTGTTCATCGAGACGCCGTGGACGGCCACCCCGTCGTCGGATCCCAACACGCACCTCATGGACTTCGTCGTCGACGACGTCTCGCTGATCGGCACGCCCCCGCCGCCGCCGCCCTCGAAGACCATCGAGGTCGTCGGCAAGATCCCCGGCGAGCACAACCCGCTGATCGGTCACAAGTTCGGTGCCGACGGCTTCGGCTACGCCGAGGACGGCCGCGTCTACATGTTCATGACGAACGACACGCAGGGGTACGCACCCGACCCGATCACCGGCATCTCGCCGTCGATCAACTACGGCAACATCAACCAGATCACGCTGATCTCTTCGGAGGACCTCGTGAACTGGACCGACCACGGTGAGATCCAGGTCGCCGGCCCGCAGGGCGTGGCGCCATTCACCGGCAACTCGTGGGCTCCCGGCTTCGCGAAGAAGGTCGTCGACGGCGAGGAGAAGTACTTCCTCTACTACGCCAACGGCGGCGGCTCGAGCAACGTCATCACGGGTGAGAGCCCGCTCGGTCCCTGGATCAGCGAGCGCACCAGCACGCTGATCAACGGCTCGACGCCGGGTGCCGAGGACGTCGCGTGGAAGTTCGACCCGGCTCCGCTCGTCGACAAGGACGGGAAGAACTACCTGTACTTCGGCGGCGGTCCCGCCTCGACGAGCCTGCCCGCGGCCGAGCGCTACAACAACCCGAAGAACATCCGGGTCATCGAGCTCGAGGACGACATGGTCACCACCAAGGGCTCGGCAATGGTCGTCGACACTCCCGTGTCGTTCGAGGCCGCGCACGTGTTCGAGCGTGAGGGCAAGTACTACCTCACCTACTCGTCGCACTTCGGCGGCATCGACTTCGGCGGCAACCAGACGCCGCTTCCCGGGTACCCGGGCGGAGGCCAGATCCCCTACATGATGTCGGACAGCCCGACCAACTTCCCGAAGGAGAAGTACGTCGGAGTGCTCTTCCCGAACCAGTCGCAGTTCTTCGGGACGGGCACCGGCGGGAACAACCACCAGTCCGTCTTCGAGTTCGAGGGCAAGTACTACTTCACGTACCACGCCCCCACGCTCAACAAGCGGATCAACGGCAACACGACGCAGGGGTACCGCAGCCCGCACATCCAGGAGCTGGCGTTCAACGCAGACGGCACCATCCAGCAGGTCGTGGGCACCTACGCCGGCGTCCAGCAGGTGCGCGACTTCGATCCGTTCCGCACCTTCGAGGCCGAGACCTTCGGCTGGAGCAAGGGCATCGCGACCCAGAAGGTCACGAACGGCTCCGCGCAGTTCGGCGCGGAGGCTCCGAACCTCGTCGTGAAGGACATCGACAACGGCGACTGGACCGCGCTGTCTTCGGTCGACTTCGGCGACGCCGGAGCCGCTGAGGTGACGGTCAAGGTCAAGCCGCTCCAGGCCGGTGGGTCCATCTCCGTCCGCACGGGCAGCGAGACCGGCCCGGTCGTGGGCACCCTCCCCGTGACGGGTGCGGTCGGCGAGTGGACCGAGCTGTCGGCGGACCTCTCCGGCGCGACGGGAACCCAGGACGTCTTCTTCACCTACAGCGGTGGGACCGGCGACCTGTTCGAGCTCGACACGCTGTCGTTCACCGAGGCCGATGAGCGCTCGCTCGACGTCACCGCCGAGGCGGCATCGCGCTGCGTCGCCGGCAAGTCGGTGCTGACGGTCAAGGTCACCAACGGCGAGGACGTTCCGGTCACCGCATCGGTGGCGACCGCGTTCGGCTCGAAGTCGGTGACGGTCGCGGCCGGCAAGACGGTCTCGAACGCGTTCACCACGCGCCTGGCCACCGTCACGGCGGGCGCCGCGACGGTGTCGGCGTCGGCGACCGTCGGCGGCGAAGCACTGACCGGGGTCGTCGAGGCGGCCTACGGCGCGCACAGCTGCGGCTGACGCGCAACCGGGGTGGCGGTCGTGACCGGCCGCCACCCCACCCATCCACCTGCGGTCCGCGCCTCCGTGCGAGGACCGTGAGCGTCCGGACGATCCGGCCGCAGGCATCACCCCGCGGCGCAGCGCGACGCGGCAGATCGGAGACAGCAAGATGAAGAAGACAGGCATGATGGGGCGGCTCGCCGCGGGAGCAGTCGGGGGGATGCTGCTGCTCGGCGTCGCCGGCGCGGCGATCGCAGACGAAGTCGGCGACGACGCGGTCGACGTCACCGTCGACATCGCGGCGCTGCCGCCGGTCGGCGCCCTCACGATGAGCGTCGCCTCGAACTCGGCGGCGCTCACGGAGGTTGCGTCGCAGGACGCCGACCTGCGCGAGTTCGTCGGCGTGCTCCCGACGGTCACCGTCTCGGACGACCGCGAGGAAGTGCCCGACGGTGTGTTCTGGTACGTGACGGGACAGTCGTCGGCCTTCACCGCCGCCGGTGCCCCCGACCTCGGCCCGGAGCACCTCGGCTGGACCCCGCGCCTGCTCACTGAGGCCGACGGCGAGGTCGCCGAAGGCCCCGAGGTCGGCACCGTCTTCGACGAGGCGCCCAACAACGTCGGACTCGAGGGCGAGGAGTTCCTCTCCATGGCCATCGACTCCAGCGGCGCTCGCGCGGTCGGCACGTGGGACGCGAACGCCGACCTCGTCCTGAAGACCCCGGTCGACGTCGCCCCGGGCAGCTACTCGGCGACCCTCACCCTCACCCTGTGGGAAGGCGCGTTCTGATCCGACCGGCTTCCTCACCGCGGGAGGGGCGGCCCCCCGCCCCCGCCCCTCCCGATCCCCGCTCCACTCGACAGCGCCGTCGAACCGCGACCGGCGCCTCCCCGCACGCCTGACTGAAGGAGAGAACCGTTGTCTCAGGCATCCGCTCCACGGCCCCCGCGCCACGCGCGCCGGTCGCGCCTCACTGAAACCGACACCCACCGATCCCGTCCCCGACGGGGGCTGCGCTCGATCGCGATCACCGGCGCCACCGCGATCGCCGCAGGGCTTCTGCTGGCTCCCGCCGCGCTTCCGGCACAGGCCGCGGAGCCGTGGAACCCGGCATCCGGCTACACCTCCACAGACAAGGGCGACGGCACCTACACCGTGCCGCTCATGAACGCCGACGTCCCCGACGTCTCGGTCGAGCGGATTCCCGCGTCCGAGAACGACGAGGGCCGCGACATCTACTACATGATCAGCACCACGATGCATCTCAGCCCGGGTGCGCCGATCATGAAGTCGTACGACCTCGTGAACTGGGAGATCGTCAACTACGTCTTCGACCGCGCGGACATCAGCGACTCGTTCTCGCTGCGCAACGGCCAGTCGTCGTACGGGCAGGGCCAGTGGGCGTCGTCCATCCGGTACCACGACGGCAAGTGGTACGTCGCGTTCAACACCAACAACCTGGGCGGCTCGTACCTCTACGTCACGGAAGACATCGACAACGGCTCGTGGGAGCGCATCGCGCTCGGCCGCGCGTTCCACGACCCGTCGCTCTTCTTCGACGTCGACGGGACGCCGTACATCTTCTACGGCTCGGGCTCGACGAGCGCCGTCAAGCTGAGCAGCGACATGAAGACCGTCGTCGCGGAGTACCCGCAGATACTCCGCACCTCCGACTACCCGGGCGCCTCCTTCATCGGCGGCCTCTTCGAGGGTGCGCAGGTGCAGTACATCGACGGCAAGTACTACATCGTGATCATCACCTGGCCCTCGGGTCAGGGCCGGCAGGTCGCGCTGTTCCGCTCCGACGAGCTCCTCGGCAGGTACGCGACGGCCGACGGCAGCAACCCGTACGAGGCGAAGGGCGTCCTGAACTCGAACGGCTTCGCTCAGGGCAGCCTCGTCCCGATCGCAGGGGAGAACGGCACGACCGACTGGTCGGGAATGTTCTTCCGCGACACGTTCCCCATCGGCCGCATCCCGGCCCTCATCCCGGCGACCTGGTCCGACGGGTGGCCCACCTTCGGCAACAACGGCGCCGTCCCGGTCAACGGGGCGTTCGCCAAGCCGATCGAGCTCTCTCCCGAAGAGGAGCTCTACGAGCGGCAGAAGAGCATCGTCGTGTCGGACGACTTCGACAACGACGCGCCGCACCGCGCGTACATGGACGAGGACTGGCAGATCCCCGCGGCTCCGGACATCGACGAATCCCTCGTCGGTGTGGAGCTCTTCGCCAACCCCGGTTTCGAAGACGGCACGACCGGCTGGATCGTGAACGACACTGCGACGCTCACATCGTCGACGGATGCCGCGTCCGGCGCGAGCTCCGTGCAGGTCACGGGACGCACCACCACCGGATCCGGTCCGGCGCAGGATGTGTCGGGCAAGGTGCAGCACAACGTCACCTACGACATCTCCGCGAAGGTCAAGTACGAGAATCCGAACAGCCCGGCCACGAAGCAGTTCATCGCGACCGCGCGGTACGGCAGCAGCACGTTCACGAACCTCGCAAGCGTCACCGCCACCCGCGGGCAGTGGGCGACGATCTCGGGCAGCTTCACGGTTCCGGCATCGCAGAGCCTGTCGTCGATGCGCATCTTCATCGAGACGCCGTGGACCAGCACGCCCTCGACGGCACCGGACACCCACCTGATGGACTTCAAGGTCGATGACGTGTCGCTCAAGGGACGCCCGGTCTCCGTCGAGGCGCCGCATCCCGACGAGATCGCGCCGAACGGCTCACGCCTGGCGCTGCCGTGGGAGTGGAACCACGCCCCCGACAACCGCTACTGGTCGCTCACCGACCGCGACGGCTGGCTGCGTCTCACCACGGGCAAGGTCCTCACGGGCAACATGAAGCACCTCAAGCTCGCGAACGATGACGAGGCCGCGTACCTCGAGGAGGCGCGCAACACGCTCTCGCAGCGCACCTTCGGCCCGCGGCAATCGGCGGAGACCAAGCTGGAGATCTCGGGCATGAAGGACGGCGACGTCGCAGGACTCGCGGCGTACAACCGCGGCTTCTCGTACGTGGCGGTCAAGCGCGTGGGCGGCGTCAACACCGTCGGCGTCGTGAACCGGACCCAGCCCTTCACCACGGCCATCGACCAGGCTGCGATCGAGTCGTTCCTGCCCGGTACGACGGCGAGTCTCGGATCGGCGACCGAGGTTCACCTCAAGGCGGACCTCGACTTCGCGAACCCGGTCGGACAGCTGTGGACGACGTTCTACTACAGCCTGGACGGCATCACGTGGCAGCAGCTCGGCAACCGCGTGGGGCCGCAGACCTTGGACGGCACCCTCACCCACTTCATGGGACACCGGGTCGGCCTGTTCAACTACGCGACCCAGCAGGCAGGTGGCCACGTCGACTTCGACCACTACCTGCTGAGTGACACGCTGACGTCGCAGAACCTCCCGCTCGATGAGAGCGACCTGGAGGCGGCGATCGCCCACGCCGGCACGCTGGACGAGGCCGACTACCCGGCCGAGGAGTGGACCGAGCTCGAGGAGATGCTCGCCGACGCAGAGGCCGCTGCGGCCGCGACGCTCGGAACGCAGAACCAGATCGACGCGCCCGAGCGTGCACTGAGCCTTCAGCTGGCTCGCCTGGGCGTGCTGGAGGAGGCGGACCCGTCGCTGGAGGTGAGTGTGACAGCGCAGACCCGCTGCGTCGCCGGCAAGGTGGTGCTGACCGCACAGGCCACGAACGACGACGATGTGCCGGTCACGCTGAAGCTCTCCACGGCGTTCGGGTCGAAGGCGCTCGCACCCCTCGCGCCGGGCAAGACGGTGGCGCACGCCTTCAGCTCGCGCCAGGCGTCGGTACCAGCTGATGAGATCGCGGTCGAGGCATCGGCGACGGTCGGGGGCGAAATGGTCACGTTCCCGCTCGAAGCCGAGTACGCCGCACGCAGCTGCGGCTGACCTGAAAGAGGGGCGGTCCGGTCGGTTGACCGGGCCGCCCCTTCTCTGCGCTGGCGTGCGCCGCTAACGCAGGGGATCGCCGCCATGGTCGATCTCCCGGTCCGGTACCTCGTCGACGTCGTCGAGGGCGCGCGGGTCGTGATCGACCACTCGGTCCACATCCGACGTCGGGACACCCGGAGGCTCCGCATTCTCGGCCTCGAGAGCTCGCAGCGACGGGTGACGCGGTGGCCCATCGGTGGCGTAGCCCATGTCGGGGCCTGGCGGGTCCGGGTGTCGGCTGGCGCGGCGCGCGAGCCGTCGAATCCAGGAGGGCTCGTGGAGCGCTCCCCGAGCGCTCGGCTCCTCCACCTCGAGACCGTAGTACTCGCCGATGTGGTCGACGAACTGCGCGCGCGCCGCCCGGTCGTAGGCGCGACGTTCCCGGCTGAAAGCGACGACCGTGGACCAGCAGATCAGGAGCATCACAACGCTGAACGGCAACGCGATGATGATCGCGGCGGTCTGAAGAGCCTGCAGGCCGCCGGAGAGCAGGAGAGCCACCGCGAGGACGGCGCTGGTCAGCGCGAAGAAGGCCCGCACCCACCGGCGAGGGCTGATCTGACCGCCGGTCGCGAGCATCGCCATCACGAGCGCACCCGAGTCCGACGACGTCACGAAGAAGACGGCGATCAGCACGATGACGCCGATGGTGAGCACCGGGGCGCCCGGGATGTACTCGAGCATCTCGAACAGCGCCGCGTTGAGGTTGACGGTGCCGTCCGGCTGTGTGAGGGCGCCCGGGGTGGTCAACTCGATGAACAGCGCCGATCCGCCCAGCACGCTGAACCACAGAATCGTGATGAGCGTCGGCACCACGATGACGCCGACGACGAACTGACGCACCGTGCGGCCCCGCGAGATCCGGGCGATGAAGATGCCGACGAATGGCGCCCAGGAGATCCACCAGCCCCAGTAGAACGACGTCCAGGCCGCCTGCCAGGCTCCACCGGCGCTGCCTTGGAACGCGCTGACATTGAAGGAGAGGCCGACGAAGTTCTGGATGTAGTTCCCGATCGACTGCACCCACTCGCGCAGCAGGAACTCCGTCTGGCCGAACACCAGCAGATACACCACGAGCACGCCGGCGAGGATCAGGTTGAACGACGACAGCCACTTCATGCCCTTGGTCACGCCCGACAGCACCGACGCGAGCACGAGTGCCGTGATCACGGCGATGATGCCGATCTGCACGGGGACCGTCGGCTCGAACAGGCCCGCGGCATCCAGGCCCGCGCTGATCTGGAGCACGCCCAGACCGAGGGATGTCGCCACACCGAACAGCGTGCCCACGAGGGCGACGACGTCGATCGCATTGCCCCAGGCGCCCTCGACGCGCTTGCCCAGGAGCGGCTCGAGTGACCAGCGGATCGAGATGGGGCGCTTTCGCCGGTGAATGGCGTAGGCGAGCCCTAGGCCGACCACGACATAGATCGACCACGCGTGCACACCCCAGTGCAGGTAGGTCTGGCTGAGTGCCGACTGCGCCAGTTGCTCGGGCGTCCCGCTGACGCCCGGTCGAGGTTGGACGAAGTGGCTCAGCGGTTCGCTGACTCCGTAGAACACGAGCCCGATTCCCATTCCCGCCGCGAACAGCAGCGAGAACCATGCACCCAGCGAGAACTCGGGCTCGTCGTCGTCGGCACCCAGGCGGATGTCTCCGAACCGGCTCAATCCGATGACCAGCGCGAAGACGACGAAGAACGCCGCGATCAGCACGTAGTACCAGTTGAACGCATTGACGATCGTCGACTGCACCGCGCCGAAGAACTCCTCGGCGAGATGCGGCGTGACCAGTGCGAACCCGCTGAACGCCAGCGTGACGGCCGCGGCGGGCCAGAACACCCATCGCTTGATGGTGGACGGGTGTCCGCTGGATGTCGCACGCGCCGGCCGTTGCGTGGTCATCCGTCCACCCTAATCGGGCGCCTCGGCGCTGTCAGTGCGGACGAACGGCACCGACGCATCTATGGTCCGGCGGAGGAAAGCGGCGGGGGTGATCTGGTGTGCGACGAACGTCGCCCCGCCGCCGCGCACTTCCGACAGTGCGACCACATACTGCTCTAACGCTGCGTTGGCCTCCTCCAGACGCGTCGGCGACTCATCGGCATGCACGGGGGTGGCCACCAACGCGGCGCACGTACGGATGGCGTGGGACAGGGCAGGACTGACGTCGCGCCCGAGAGTGACGTCGTTCGCGCGGGCGAGTGCCACCAGAACATCGGCGAACTCCCTCGCATAGAACACGGCGCGCTCCAGAGCCTGGAGCCGATCGAGGTTCTCTTGGGGCTTCGAACGGTGACGCCGGCCCCGGGGGTTCACCTTCCGGCTCTCGTCAGCTTCGTATACTTCGACGCGGACGTCGGCCGCCGTCTGGTCGAGCTCCGCCAATGCGGCCTCGAACGCCTCGGCGTCCACGGCCCCTCCCTGCACGTGATCTGCGATGGCTTCCAGCAGCGCGCTCAGCGTGTCGCGCAGTTCGGATAGGCGCGCGCTTGCTCGCTCGAGATACAGCGGCGGCACGATGACGAAGTTCGCCAGGATGCCGACGACGACGCCGAACGCCATGGTGACCAGATAAGAGAGAGTGAAATCCTCGGTGTCACCCCCACTGAGAAGGAGCACGAACAGGGCCGCGATCGCCACCCAGTCGCGGCCGACGCCCAGGGCCTGAACTCCGCCGAACAGCACGCCCACGCCGACCACGATGGCAAGTGCCAGCACGCCCGGCACCCCCGCGGAGAGCGCCGCGATGCCGAGGAGCCCCAGGCCGATCCCCATCGCCAGACCGATGATGGCCTGCAGGCCTGAGCGAGCGGATGCCGCCACCGTCGGATACATGCTCACGAGAACTCCGAGCGGCGCATAGTACGAGTACTGATCGTCCGTGATGGGCAGCAGGGGAGCGAGGTACCAGGCCAGAGCGGCAGCGACCCCTGTCTTCAATGCCAGCAGCAGCCGGCCCGGTTCCGTCATCGCCCGCAGCCACCGCGCCGGCGCCGTCATCACTCGTCGGGTCATGCGACGATTCTCGCGTGCACGGCTGTGTGCGCCGAAGATCAGCAGATGTCGTCGATGACGGGGGTGGGCCTATCGGCCGCACGGCTTGACGGCTGACCGAATTCTGTGTGCAATACATCGCATGCCGATTCCGCAGTCATCTCCGAAGGTTGGGCGTTCGCTCTTGCGTGACGACGTCTACGCACGATTGCGCGACGCGATCGTCGACGGCACGTTCTCGCCCGGTGAGACGCTCCGCGACGGTGATCTCGCGGAGTGGCTCGGTGTCAGCCGGACTCCGGTGCGTGAGGCGCTGCTCCGGCTCGCCGCGAGCGGTCTGATCGTGGCGCGCCCGGGGCGCTCGACCGTGGTCGCCGAGATGGAGGAGGATGCCGTGCGCCACGCGCGCGACATCGTCGCGGCGATGCACGGGCTCGCCGCTCGTCTCGCGGTTCCGTTGATCACCGCGTCGGTGATCGAGCGGATGCGGCAGGCGAACGCTGCGTTCGCCGCGGCCGTCGAGTCGGGCGATGCCGACAGCGCGATCCGGGCCGACGACGACTTCCACGGCGCGCTGGTGGAGGCATCCGGCAATCCCTCGATCGCGATGGTCCTCGGACAGTTCGAACCCGTGGTGCGTCGCGCCGAGTTCCTTCGCTTCGTGTCGATCGACCGCTTCGCCGCTCGCGAGCGCCATGATGCGCTGATCGCGCTGTGCGCGGCCGGCGACGCCGAGGGGGCCGCCCGGCTCGCCTTCGACACCTGGCAGACGTTGCCCGTCGCAGTGCCGGGCCAGCTGCCGGTCTAGCGTCGGGCAGGAAGAACCGTGGCCGATCCTCGACGGATGCAATATATTGCGTATCGCCGGTGTTGCACCTGACCACCGACGGCACACAGCCGTGATGAAGAGAGGAAACGCAGATGTCCACGACAGACACCACCACACTCACCCCCGACACCTCCGCCGGGTTCATCCCGAACGTCGTGCTCGTGCACGGCGCGTTCGCGGACGGATCCGGATGGCGCGCGGTCTACGACCGGCTCACCGCCCGCGGTCACAGGGTGACGATCGTCCAGAACCCGCTGACGTCTCTCGCCGATGACGTCGCCGCGACTCGGCGCGTGCTCGACCTGCAGGAGGGGCCGACGATCCTCGTCGGCCACTCGTGGGGCGGCACGGTGATCACTGCGGCGGGCGACCACCCGAACGTCGTGGGACTTGGTCTACGTCTCGGCCCTCGCGCCCGGCGCGGGCGAGAACACCTCGCAGCAGTACGAGGGCTTCGCCGAGACGCCGGACTTCGTCATCGACGTCGGCGAGGACGGCTTCGGCTTCCTCGACCACGATCGCTTCCAGGCCGGGTTCGCACATGACGCGAGCGAGGCGGACGCCGCGTTCCTCCGCGACAGTCAGGTGCCGATCAACATGGCGGTGTTCGGTGAGAAGGTCGAGCACGCCGCCTGGGAGACGAAGCCGAGCTGGGCCGTCATCGCGACGGAGGACCACGCGTTCGACGTGGCGATGCTGCGCCACATGGCCCAGCGCATCGGCGCCGAGATCACCGAGGTGGCCACCAGTCACGCGGTCTTCATGACCCGGGCCGATGTCGTCGCCGAGACGATCGAGCGAGCCGCCCAGGCCGCGGTCGCCGCGGGTCGCTGAGCAAGGCCGCGGGTCAGCCGGAGGCGGCGCGCTCGCCGAAGCCGACGCGCTGCTGAGGGTCCAACCGTTCGACGAGGGGTTCGAGGGCGGCGGTCACACCCTCGAGCTCGTCGGACGTCAGCCGGTCGATCACGAGCTCCTTCACGCGAGCGATGTGCCGCGGGACGGCGCGGACGAGCTCCCGGCGCCCCGCCGTCGTCAGGTGCACGATCTTGACGCGCGCATCACCCTCGGTGCCGCGCCGCTCCACGAGTCCGCGCTCGGCGAGCTTGCCGATCACGCGCGACAGCCGCGGCATCGTGGAGTTGACTGCGGCGGCGAGGTCCGTCGAGCGCAGCGCGGCGCCCTTCGCCTGCTGCAGCGTGCTGAGCACCATGAACTCGAAGTGCGTCATGTCGGAGTCGGCCTGCAGCTGGGCGTCGAGCGCGGCGGGCAGCAGCTCGGCCGTCCACACCAGCGCGAGCCACGCTCTCGACTGGAGCTCGTCCATGCGGGGCACCTGATAGGCCATGACGGTGCGAGTCTACTGGCGCACCTCAGCCTCGCCTCGGCCGCACGTCGCGGGCGGGTCATTCGTGCTCCGGCAGGATCGGCGTCGACCATCCGGGATCGCGTCCGAGCTGCGCGGCACGCGAGACCGTCGTCGCGCCGAAGCGGTCGCGCAGCGCGTCGAGCACGGTGTCGAGGCGGGCGCCGTCGTCCCAGTCGATCGGCAGTTCGGGCTGGATGCTGTCGGCCCGTCCGAGCTGTGAAAGGGATAGGCCGATGAGAGTGATGCCCCGCTGGGTGATCTCGGGTTGGGCGGCGGCGAGCAGCCTCCGCGCCACCGAGAGCAGCACAGCGGTGCGGTCGGTCGGGAAACGGACGGTGTGCGAGCGCGTCGCCTTCGCGAAGTCGCCGAAGCGGAGGCGCAGCACGACCGTGCGGCACACGCGGTCGCGGTCGCGGAGGCGAGCGGCGAGGCGATCGACGATCTGCGTGAGGATGAGGTCGAGTTCGTCGGGCGACCGCGGACGGTTGCCCAGTGCGCGCTGCGAGCCGATGGATCCACGGCGCTTCGTCGTGTCGACCGGGCGCGGATCGCGCAGCCGCGCGAGCGCGTGGAGGTGCGCGCCGGTCGCCTTGCCCAGCAGCCGCTCGGCCGCGGCGGCCTCCAGCTCGGCCAGCTCGCCGACCGTGTGGATGCCGAGCCCGTGCAGCTTCTCGGCAGTGACCTTGCCGACACCCCAGAGCCGCTCGACGGGCAGCGGCAGCAGGAACTCCTGTTCCCGCTCGGGCTCGACGACGAGCAGCCCGTCGGGCTTGCTGACTGCGCTCGCGACCTTGGCGAGGAACTTCGTGCGCGCGACGCCGACCGAGATGGCGAGCCCGACGTCGGCGCGCACCCGCTTTCGCAGGCTGACGGCGATCTGCTCGGGCGTGCCGGCGATGCGCCGGAGCCCTCCCACTTCGAGGAACGCCTCGTCGATGGAGAGTCCCTCGACGAGCGGCGTCGTGTCGCGGAAGATCTCGAACACGGCGCGGCTTGCTGCGGAGTACGCCTCCATCCGCGGCGGCACCACGACGGCATCGGGGCACAGCTCCCGCGCCTGGCGGCCGCCCATCGCGGTGCGCACGCCCCGGGCCTTCGCCTCGTAGCTCGCCGCGAGCACGACTCCGCCGCCGACGATGACTGGCCGGCCGCGGAGGGCCGGGGCATCGCGCTGCTCGACCGACGCGTAGAACGCGTCGAGGTCCGCGTGCAGAACGGTCGCCTCGCCTCGCATCGCCGCCCCTCCCGCCCGCTCGCTCCGTCTGCGGATCGTCCCACCCACCGGCGACATCGGCCGGGGCATCACCCCTCTTGACGGATGGAGCCCGACGGGTCCATAATCATGTCCGTTCGCTAAATCGATTTATCACAAGGATGTGGAACGTGGTCAGGGCCAGGATCTCGGATGTCGCGGCTGCGGCAGGCGTGTCCGTGACCACCGTCTCGCTCGTGATGAACGATGTGGAGTCGCGCATTCCCGAGCAGACCCGGCAGCGCGTCCGCGACGCCGCCCGAGCCGTCGGCTACGCCCCGAGCTCCGTCGCCCGCGGCCTGCGCACCCAGCAGACCCGCACCGTCGGCCTGATCTCCGACCAGATCGCGACGACGCCGTTCGCGGGGCGGATGCTGGCTGGAGCGCAGGATGCCGCGCGAGAGAGCGGGCACCTCGTCTTCCTCGTGAACACGGATGGCGACGCGGCGATCGAGCGCGACGCGATCACCGCACTCTCGGCGCAGCAGGTCGACGCGATGATCTACGCGTGCATGTGGCACCGCGTTGTGGAGGCGCCGGAGGGACTCCCCGCCTCGACGGTCTTCCTCGACTGCCGTCCCGAAGGCGGCGGATTCCGCAGCGTCGTGCCCGACGACCGCGCGGGCGGGCTCGCCGCCGTACGCGAGCTCGTGGCCGCGGGGCACCGGCGGATCGCCTTCCTCGACACCGACGATGCGCCCATCGCCTCGACTCTGCGCTACGACGGATACGTCGAGGCGCTGACGGAGGCGGACATTCCTGTCGATCCGGCACTCCGCGTGGCCGGCGACACGTCCGCGCACGGCGGCCG
This sequence comes from Microbacterium gallinarum, assembly GCF_014837165.1. GTDB lineage: Bacteria > Actinomycetota > Actinomycetes > Actinomycetales > Microbacteriaceae > Microbacterium > Microbacterium gallinarum. Next base: position 722,538 of record NZ_JACSPM010000001.1, on the reverse strand, counting down.
AGCCGCTTTCGACCGGCTCCTCGACCTGCCCGACGACCAGCGGCCGACCGCCGTCTTCTGCTTCAACGACCGCATGGCGGTCGGTGTCTACACCGCCGCGCACCATCGCGGACTCGAGATCCCGCGCGACCTGTCCGTCGTCGGCTACGACGACCAGCAGCTCATCGCCGCGGAACAGGATCCCCCACTGACCACCGTCGCTCTGCCCCATTACGCCATGGGGCGATGGGCGATGGAGGTCGCACTCGGCGTCCGTGCGGAGGGGGACGAGGACGCCGCGCACCTGATGGAGTGCCCCGTCATCCGACGAGGCTCCGTGGGCCCGCCGCCGGCGCAAGTCGCCAAACCGAACCGGCGACGGGCTTCACACACCGAACGGCTGCCGTAGGCAGCCTCCGATCAATGACCGACGCGAGCATCGGTCACCAACAAAAGGAAACCACAACAATGCGCAGAACGACGCCGATCTTCGTATCAGTCGGGTTGGTCGGGGCCATGGCTCTGACCGGGTGCGGGCAGGCGGGTCAGGGCGATGCCACGACCGACGACGGCCGCACCGAGCTCACCATGTGGACGCACTCGGCCGGCAACCCTGCCGAGCTCGAGGTCTACGAACGGATCATCTCCGACTTCAACGATTCGCAGGATCAGTACCAGGTCGTCCACGAGTCGTTCCCCCAGGGCGCCTACAACGACGCGATCGTCGCGGCTGCGGCATCCGGCGATCTTCCCTGCCTCCTCGACCTCGACGGCCCGATCATGCCGAACTGGGCGTGGGCGGGATACCTGCAGCCGCTCGAGCTGCCGACCGAGCTCACGGACTCGCTGCTGCCGACTGCGGTCGGCGTGTGGGACGACGAGATCTACTCGGCCGGCTACTGGGATGCCGCTCTCGCGATCTTCGCACGCGAGTCCGTGCTGACCGAGAACGGCATCCGCATCCCGACGACAGACGAGCCCTGGACGGCAGACGAGTTCGACTCCGCGCTCTCGACGCTCAAGGCAGCTGGTTACGAGACGCCGATCGACATCGGCGCCGAGGACACCGGGGAGTGGTGGCCGTACGCCTACTCGCCGTTCCTGCAGAGCTTCGGTGCAGATCTGATCGACCGCTCGACGATGCTCTCCGCCGACGGCGTGCTCAACGGGCCCGAGGCGGTCGCGTGGGGCGAGTGGTTCGCGGGTCTGTTCGCGGACGGCTACGCCGGCAACGGCGGCACGGTCGGCAACCAGGAGTTCGTGGACGACGAGGTGGCACTGAGCTACACGGGTGTCTGGAACGCCGTGGCCGCGCTGGACGCGGTCGGTGACGACCTGCTCATCCTGCCCCCGCCGGACCTCGGCAACGGCCCGAAGATCGGCGGCGGCTCGTGGCAGTGGGCGATCTCGTCCGAGTGCAACGACGCAGACGGAGCTCGTGAGTACCTGGAGTTCAGCTTCCAGGACGAGTACATCACCGAGTTCGCCGACAAGCAGGTCGTGATCCCGGCGACCGAGGCCGCGGCCCAGGCTTCCGAGTACTTCGGCGAGGACGGCGCGCTGCGCCCGTTCGTGGAGTTCTCGCAGGAGTACGCCGTGCTGCGTCCGGAGACGCCCGCCTACGCCGTCATCTCGACCACGTTCGAGACCGCCGCAAAGGACATCATGAACGGCGCCGACGTCCAGGAGACGCTCGACCGCGCGGTGTCGGAGATCGACGCCAACATCGAGTCCAACGACGGCTACGGCTTCCAGTGATCCACCGCGCCGGCGGGGGCCTCGCGTCCCCGCCGGCGCATCCTCAGAGAGATCTGCCATGACTGTCACCCCACCGACGGTCGCCGCCGAAGAACCTCGGCGCGCCTACCGTCGCTTCCGCTCCATCCGGGGCCGCGAGACCTGGGCCGGACTCGGGATGATCGCCCCTGCCGGCATCCTCCTGGTCCTGTTCCTGATCATCCCCGTGATCCTCGCGTTCACCCTGTCGTTCACCAACGCCCGCCTCATCTCGCCCAACCCGCCGCGCTTCGTCGGCATGGACAACTTCATCCGCGCGTTCACCGCCGACCCGGTGTTCGTGCAGTCGGTGGGCAACACCGCCGTGTTCGCGCTCGTGGTCGTACCGGTGCAGGCCGGCCTCGGACTGCTGCTCGCGGTTCTCGTGAACCGCCGCATGCGCGGCGTCACAGCCTTCCGCGTCATCTTCTTCATCCCGGTCGTCACCTCGATCGTGGTCGTGTCGATCCTCTGGAAGTTCATGTACCAGAAGGACGGCCTGATCAACTCGCTCATCGACGCGGTCACGTTCGGGTTGTGGTCGGGGACGGACTGGCTCAACAACCCCGACACTGCGCTCGGCGCCATCATCGTGCTGTCGATCTGGCAGGCCGTCGGCTTCCACATGATCATCTGGCTCTCGGGGCTGCAGACCATTCCCGAAGAACTCTACGAAGCCGCGAAGATGGACGGGGCGAGCCCGTGGCGGCAGTTCACCAACGTCACCTGGCCGGGCCTGCGCCCCACCATGGTGTTCGTCCTCGTCACGATCACGATCGCAGCGCTCGGCCTGTTCGTGCAGGTCGATGTGATGACCCAGGGCGGCCCGGTGAACTCCACCTCGACGATCGTCTTCCACGCCGTGCGCAAGGGCTACGAGCAGCAGGAGATCGGCTACGCCGCAGCGATCTCGCTGATCTTCTTCGTGGCCGTGCTCATCATCGCGCTCATCCAGCGCCGCCTGACGCGAGAGAAGGACTGACGGATGTCCGCCACCAGAACCCTCACCACGGCGCCTCGCGGGGAGCGAGCTGATCGCCGCTCGTCCACGACGTCTGTCGGAAGCGAGAGCTCGCACCGACTGCGGGGCAGGATCCTGCTCTACGCGGCGATGACGCTGTTCGGCGTCGTCTTCCTGTTCCCGCTCGTGTTCATGTTCGTCTCGAGCCTCAAGCCCGACAGTCAGATCCTGCAGGACATCGACTCGGTGAACGCCTTCCTGCCGGTCGGCGACATCAGCCTCGACAACTACTTCGGGGTCTTCGACCGGGTGCCCGTCGCGCAGTTCATGTTCAACTCCATCCTCGTCACGGTGCTGACGGTCGGCCTCGGACTGGTCGTGAACTCCATGGCGGGCTTCGCCCTCTCGCGTCTCGCATGGAAGGGCCGCATCGTGGTGCTGGCGGTCATCATCGCGACGCTCATCGTGCCGTTCGAGACGATCGCTGTGCCGATGGTCTACTGGGTCGCACAGCTGCCCACGCTCGTCATGGAGGGTGGCGTGCTGAAGTACGACTTCGGATGGCTGAACACCTACGAGGTTCAGATCGTGCCGTTCATCGCGAACGCGTTCTCGATCTTCCTGTTCACGCAGTACTTCTCGACGATCCCCAAGTCTCTTGACGAGGCCGCCCGCATCGACGGCGCGAGCTGGTTCACGATCTACCGGCGCATCCTCGTGCCGCTGTCGGGCCCGGCGTTCGCCACGGTGGCGATCCTCACGTTCCTGCCCGCGTGGAACCAGTACCTGTGGCCGCTGATGGTCGTGCAGAAGGAGGAGCTGCGACCCGTCATGGTCGGCATGCAGTACTTCTTCCAGCTCAACACGGCGTGGGGCGAGGTGATGGCGTACACGTCGCTCATCACGCTGCCGGTGCTCATCGTGTTCCTGATCTTCCAGCGGGCGTTCGTCAGCAGCATCGCCGCGAGCGGGGTGAAGGGGTGATGAATCAGGATGCCGCGCGCATCGTGGTCGTCGGCGAATCGCTCGTCGACATCGTGCACCGCGCGCCCGAACCGCCCGTCGAGATCCCCGGAGGGAGCCCCGCGAATGTGGCGATCACCCTGGGACGGCTCGGTCGCACGCCGGCCCTCGTGACTCGGCTGGCCGAGGACGAGCGCGGATCCCGGGTGCGATTCTGGCTGAGCGAGTCGGGGGTCGACGTGATCGCCGTCGCCGGTGCGCGCACCTCGACCGCGGCGGCGCATCTCGATGCGGCGGGGGCCGCCCGCTACGACTTCGACATCGAGTGGGATCTCGACGGCCTCGACGTGTCGGACGTTGCGGACGCTGCTGTCGTGCACGTGGGGTCCATCGCCGCGGTGCTCGAGCCAGGAGCCACCCACGTCGGAGAGCTGATCGGCGCGCTGCGAGATCGCGCGACGATCACGTACGACCCGAACGTGCGCCCCGCCCTCATCTCGCACCCGGCCGCCGTGCGACGGCGCGTCGCCGAGATCGTCGCCCTGGCAGACATCGTCAAGGCGAGCGACGACGACGTGCGCTGGCTCCATCCCGGGCGCGACGTCGAAGACGTCGCACGGGAGTGGCAGGCGCGCGGCCCGGCGGTCGTGGTCGTGACGCTCGGCGCCGGCGGCGCGCTCGCCGTGACACGGGACGGCGTTGTGCGCGTCCCGGCCGAGCCGGCAACGGTGGTCGACACCGTCGGTGCCGGTGACACGTTCATGGGCACGCTCATCGACGGGGTGACCTCGGTCGGGGGAGCCTCGGCCGCGTTGCGGGTGCCGGGCGGCGGCATCCCGCTCGCGACCCTCCACCGCATCCTCACCCGGTGCGCACGCGCAGCGGCGATCACCGTCTCCCGACGCGGCGCCGATCCTCCCCGCATCGCAGAGCTGGCGAGCCCGACCGGCTGAGTCCGCGGCTCCCTTCCTCCATCCACGTTCACCACACGAAGGAAATCTCTTGTTCGACCTCCCTGGCTCCTGGGTATGGGACTTCTGGTTCGCTGACGACGGCGACCGCTACCACCTCTTCTTCCTCTACGCCTCGCGGGCCCTCCGCGATCCTGATGCGCGTCACTACCGGGCCTCGATCGGTCACGCCGTGTCGACGGATCTCGTCGAGTGGACGCAGGTCTCAGACGCTTTGGTGCGCAGCGACGCCCCGTCGTTCGACGACCTCGCCACGTGGACGGGCTCGGTGGTGCGGCATCCCGACGGCACGTGGTTCCTCTTCTACACCGGCTCCTCGCTCGCGCCCGACGGGAAGAACGTCCAGCGCATCGGGTACGCGACATCCCACGACCTCGAGAACTGGACGAAATCGGGCGGTCCCGTGCTCGAGGCGAGCGGGCCGTGGTACGAGACGCTGGAGAGCGGCGCGTGGCACGACGAGGCGTTCCGCGACCCGTGGGTGTTCCCCGATCCGGACGGCGACGGCTGGCACATGCTGATCACCGCGCGGGCGGCGCACGGTCCGGCGGACGGGCGCGGTGTCATCGGCCACGCGTGGTCACCCGATCTGCGGTCGTGGGAGCTGCGCGAGCCGCTCAGCATGCCGAGCGACGACGGTTTCGGGCAGCTCGAAGTGGCGCAGGTGGAGGTGGTCGACGGCCGTCCGGTTCTCCTCTTCTCGTGCCTCGACGAGCACGCCACCGAGTCGCGCAAGGGGCATGCGGGCGGCACGTGGGCGGTCTCGGCCGAGTCCGTGCTCGGGCCGTACGACGTGGCATCCGCATATCCGCTCACGGACGAGAGCCTCTACGTCGGGCGGCTGCTGCAGCGTCGGAGCGACGGGCAATGGCTCCTCTTCGCGTTCCGGAACGTCGGAGAGGACGGCTCCTTCGTCGGCGGCGTCACCGACCCGATGCCCGTCGCTTGGGAGGGCGACCGGCTCGTCGTGCAACGGGGGTAGACGAGCGCCGGCCTCGACGCGCTAGCGGGTGTCGGCGCGTCCGCAAGGGGGTGGCGGGCGCGGCCACCCGCGGCAGAGGCTGGGACGCACGCGGTCAACCGAGCGAAACGAGGAGCCGGACATGTCGTACAAGGTCGGATACTTCGTCGGGAGCCTCTCCTCGACGTCGATCAACAGGGTCCTCGCGAAGGCCCTGATCGGCGTCGCGCCGGACGAGCTCGAGTTCACCGAGATCCCCATCCGCGATCTGCAGCTGTACAGCCAGGACTACGACGAGAGCTATCCGCCGGAGGCGGTCGCGCTGAAGCACGCGATCGAGGAGTCGGATGCCGTGCTCTTCGTCACCCCCGAGTACAACCGCTCCATTCCCGGCGCGCTCAAGAACGCGATCGACTGGGCGTCCCGGCCGTGGGGTCAGAACTCGTTCGACCACATCCCCGCCGCCGTCATCGGGGCCTCCGTGGGCTCGATCGGAACCGCCGTCGCCCAGCAGAGCCTGCGCGGCGTGCTGAGCTTCTGCAACGCACGGCAGATGACGGCCCCCGAGGCGTACATCCAGTTCGACCCGGAAGTGTTCGGCGAGGACGGCACCGTGAACAAGCCCGAGACGGAGGAGTTCCTCCGCAACTACATGGCCGAGTTCCGCGACCACATCCAGCGCGTGCTCACGGTTCTTCCCCGGCCGTAGCGGTCTCGTCGTCACGCTCCTCGGTGAACGCTGCGTACACGCCGTAGACGGCGAGCCCGGCGAGATGCCAGTCCATCGGCCCCTCCGGGCCCATCTCCACCCTGCGCGCGCGATCGACGAAAGGCGGGTTGATGCGGCGATGATCGGCCATGCCGTCGATCACCGACATGATCGCCAGCGCGAGGTCGCCCTCGGTGACGCCGTCGCGCATGCGGATGCCGACCGCGGCGTTCAGCTGCGCGTAGAGGGCGGACATCCGATCGACGTAGCGATCCTCGATCTCGCCCAGCAGCGTGCGGATCTCGTCGCCGCCCGGAACCGCATCGCCGCTCGCGAGCGCGGCGGACATCGTCTTGTAGGCGCGCCACGCCATCGAGTTCTCGACGGCGACGATGTTGTGCGCGACGGCGACCCTCACCGCGGCGCGCAGCGCGACCTGCTTCTCTTCGGCTGAGCGCGTCGCGCCGGCGGGTGCGCCGAACGCCTGCTGGAGCATCCCGAGGGTCTCCCCGTCGAACCCGGCCTCGAAACCCGGATCCGCCTCGAACAGGGCGCGCACGAGGTCCGCGATGAACGCCATGCGGTCTGGCCAGATGCGGAAGACCGTGGAGCGGGGAACGCCCGCAGTTCGAATGAGGTTCTCGAGCTCGATGTTGGCGTAGTCGAGCAGAAGCCCCTCGGACTTCACCCGTTCGACCGCGGCCTCCAGCATGAGGGTCCGCGTCTCGCCGGCGGGCTTCCGCGATCGTGGTTCGGAGTGCGGCACGGTCCGATTATCACCCCCGTGCCCGCCCGATACGAGTGCCGCGCGCTCGGCGCGCCGGTAACGGTGCCGGGTCCCCAGAACCCGGCACCGTCTCGATCCGCAGGGCTGCGCACACCTTCGGCGGAGCGTCGTGCCGAACCCCCCGATTGCGGCACCCTGCACACTCTAGGGACTCGGAGTCTCAAGTCCCAAATCATATTTCGGCGCGGCGGGTCTCGGTGTCCGGGGTGGTCGAGCACAGAGATACGAGACGCCCCCGCGTAACCCACCACCGCCACCCGGTCAACCCATGGGCCGCCGCAGACCGTCGCGATCACACTGGAGTGCGTGAGAGTCCGCGCCCCGCACCTCCCGCACGGGCGGCACTTCGCCGTCACGTGGTCGATCCCCGACGACTTCGGCGGCATGACGGAGGCGATTCTGCGGCGGTCGCGGGCGTTCAGCGAGGTGGTGGGCACTCCCGTCGACGTGCTCACCTTCGATTCGCGCCCTGACCACCCCGCGCTCGCAGAGCGCCTCCGGCGGGCCGGCTCACTGGGTGAGGGCATCCGGATCCTGAACCTCTACGACTGGCTGCGCGACCACGAACTGCCCCAGCCCGGCGCCCCGACGCCGCCGATCACCGCCGACGCGCCGATTCCCGAGGGTGCGCCCAGCACCACGCGGACGCGGGACGGTCGTGTCGTCTCGCGGGTGGTCCGCGATGCGGGCGGAGGGATGCTGCAGACCGACCACTTCCGTACCGACGGAACCCTGCTGCTGACCGACCGCCGCGACGTGCGGCGCCGAGGTGCGCTGGGCGGGCGGCGTCTCGTGCTGCACGACCGGGAGGGGCGGCCGGTGCGGGGCTGGACCAAGGCCTGGGCGCTCTACGCGGAATGGCTGGATGCGCTGACCGGCGGCATCCCGAGCTTCATGATCGTCGACAGCAAGACCATCGCGCCGTTCATGCAGACGTATCGCCGCCCGCATGTCGTGACCGTGCATCTGATCCACGGCTCGCACCGCGATGCTGCCGGCGCGGTCACGTCGTCGCGCCGGGCCGCTCTCACGTCGGCGCACCACTTCGACGCGGTCGCCGTGCTGAGCCGGGCGCAGGCGCGGGATCTCCGTCGCGATGTCGACGGGCTGCCGCCTGTCGCGGTGGTCGCGAACCCCCGGGCGCCGCACGCGGGCGATGCGCCGATCGGGCCACGCGACCCGACGAGTGGCATCGTGGTGGCGTCGCTGACCAAACGCAAGCGCGTGTCGCACGCGATCGACGCCGTCGTGCGGGCCGGCGAAGGGCGCTCCACGCCGCTCACCCTCGACGTCTTCGGCGATGGCGAGAGCCGGGGGCCGCTCGAGCGGCGCGCCGCCGGCCGCCCGGAAATCCGGTTCCACGGCCACGACCCGCGCGCCCGCGACCTACTGGCCACCGCGTCGTTCGCCATGCTCACTTCGCACTCCGAAGGCTTCCCGCTCGCGCTCGTCGAAGCCATGGCGGCCGGCTGCATCCCCATCGCGTACGACGTCGACTACGGCCCGGGCGACATCATCCACCACGGCCGCAACGGCTTCCTCGTGCCGCCCGGCGACGTCGACGCGCTCGCGCGCACCGTGGCCCGCGTCGCCGATCTGCCCGAGCCGTCGCGGCAGCGCATCCGAGAGCGGGCCGTCCGGTCGACCTCCCGATTCACTGACGAAGCCGTCTGCCGCCAGTGGGCCGACGCCTTCGAGCTGGCGCTGGTGCGCCGGTCGCTGCGCGGGCGCCCCGCAGTCCGAGCGGCGGTGGCCCGCTGGCCACGGGTGCGCGCGGCCGCGCCGCCGGCGGTTCGCATGCTGACGAGGCTCGGACTGCTGTCCCGAGTGCGCAGACGGGCCGGCGCGGCCGCACCATCGGCATGAGGCGGGAGCGGCGGTTGTCAAGATCCCCCGTGTTCGCCGGCCGTCTGGCTACGCTTCCCGCGTGAGCACCACCAAGACCGCAGCCCGTCGGGCGCAGGATTCCACCGCTTTCCGAGTCGTCGCGCGTATCGGCTACGTCGTCCTCGGCATCGTCCACATCGTGATCGGAGTGATCGCCATCTCCATCGCCCTGGGGAGCGGCGGCGAGGCAGACCAGGGCGGTGCCATGGAGCAGATCCGCAGCACGCCGGCCGGCGTCGCGCTGCTGTGGGCCATCGCGGTCGGCCTCGTGGGCCTCGCGGTGTGGCAGATCGCCGAGGCGGCCACGGAGTCCGACCCCGACACCAAGAAGAAGTGGGCGCATCGGATCAAGTTCGCGGGGACCGCTCTCGCCTACCTCGCGATCGCCCTCACCGCGGCCGTGTACGCGCTCGGCGGCAGCTCGGACTCGTCCGAGTCGTCGCAGACGTTCAGCGCGCAGCTGATGTCGACGCCGGGGGGAGTGATCCTGGTGGGACTGGTCGGCGTGATCGTCTTCGCGATCGGGGCGGCGTTCGTCGTGCGCGGTGCCACCCGCGCGTTCACGAAGCACCTGGATCTGCCGAGCGGAGCCGCTCGCAAGGGCATCGTGGGGTTCGGTGTGCTGGGCTACATCGCCAAGGGGATCGCCGTCGCGGTCACCGGGATCCTGTTCGTCGTCGCCGCCTTCACGCACGACCCCGAGAAGGCGGGTGGGATGGATGCCGCCATCCACACGCTCGCCGGACTCCCGTTCGGGCCGCTGATCCTGTGGGTGGTCGGCGGCGGGGTCGTGCTCTACGGGCTCTTCTGCTTCGCGCGCGCCCGGTTCGCGCGCATGTGAAGACGCGTCCGATCGGGGCGCTCAGTGGTGGAAGGTGCCCGCTTCCTCCTCGCTCATCGAGGTGACGATCGGGTGCTTGTCGAAGTGCCCGATCGCCGCGCGATAGTCGCTCATCAGCAGCGACGCCGCGTCGCGGTCGAAGCCCTGGCGCACCAGGATGCGCTGCACCGGCAGGTCTTCGCGGTTCTTAGGCATCGTGTACGCCGGCACCTGCCAGCCGCGTGTGCGCAGCCGGTCGGCGAGGTCGAAGAGATTGAACGGGTGCTCGACCCCGTCCTTGAGCTTCCACGACACCGCGGGGATGCCCACCGAAGCCTCACCGTTGTTGATGATGTCGAAGTGCCCGAGCTTCGCGATCTCCTCGGCGAGGTACATCGCGGTGTCGTGGCACGACATGTGCACCTTGCGGTACCCCTCCCGGCCGAGCCGGACGAAGTTGTAGTACTGCGCCACGATCTGCCCGCCCGGGCGGGAGAAGTTCAGCGCGAACGTGGGCATGTTGCCGCCGAGGTAGTTCACGTTGAAGATGAGGTCCTCGGGCAGGTCCTGGGCGTCGCGCCACACGATCCAGCCGACGCCGAGCGGCGCCAGCCCGAACTTGTGGCCGGAGGTGTTGATCGACTTCACGCGAGGAAGCCGGAAGTCCCACACCAGTTCGGGCACCGTGAACGGTGCCAGAAAGCCACCGCTCGCGCCGTCCACGTGGATCGGGATGTCGAGCCCGGTGTCGGCGTGAAGCTTGTCGAGCGCGTTGCTCACCAGGTGCACGGGCTCGTACTGCCCGGTGAACGTCACCCCGAGGGTCGGGACGACGCCGATCGTGTTCTCGTCGACGCGCTTGATGACCTCGTCGGCGTTCATGATGAAGCGGTCGCCCTCCATGGGGATCTCGCGCAGCTCGACGTCCCAGTAGCGCGCGAACTTGTGCCAGCACACCTGCACCGGTCCGGTGATGAGGTTCGGCCGGTCGGTGGGCTTGCCGGCCTCGCGTCGCCGGGCGCGCCAGTTCCACAGGAGCGCCATCCCGCCGAGCATCGCCGCCTCGCTCGATCCGGTGGTCGACGTGCCGAGGGTGTTCTGCGCCTCGGGCGAGTTCCACAGATCGGCGAGCATGTGAACGCAGCGCGCCTCGATCTCGGCCGTCTGCGGGTATTCGTCCTTGTCGACCATGTTCTTGTCGAGCGTCTCGGCCATGATCTCCCGCACCTCGGGCTCGAGCCACGTCTGGCAGAAGGTGGCGAGGTTCTGGCGCGAGTTGCCGTCGAGCATCAGCTCGTCGATGACGACCTGGTGGGCGTGGCGCGCGAGATGCTCGTTCTGCGGCATCCGGTACTTCGGCAGCGAGACCGACATGTCGGTCGAGGCGAACACCTCGTCGAGCAGGTCGTCTCTGACGTCGTCTTTCCGGTGCAGCATCGTCGTTCCTCCAGTGTCCGTCGCGTATCCCCGGTCCTCGGCGAAGGCGTCGAGGGAAAGGCTTGCGGATGCCGCGGCCAGCGTCAACGGGTCGGCAGGCGGTGCCGTCAAAGGTCACCCGCCCCGGGTGACCACGGCCCTCAGGCGTAGCCGAAGACGGGCGGGAACACGAGGACGACGACGGCCGACCACGCCAGATAGACCGGGACGAAGCCGGTCTGCCAGCGCTCCAGTCGCTCGAACCGCGTGCGGCCCAGGACGAACCGCAGCTGCAGCCACGCGGCGCCGGCGAGATTCGCGAGCAGGATCAGATTGAGCCCGAGCGATGCCAGCTTGTTCGGGCTCGCGCCGTACTCGGCGATGCGGCCCACCATGGCGATCAGCACGAGCAGGTCGACGAGGATCGCCGCGACGACCATCACGAGCTGCAGACGGTCGAACCACGATGCCGGGGTCAGCGGGTCGCGAGCCGAGAGCGCGTACAGCAGCAGCGCGAGCACCACCACCAGCACCACGTCGAACGTGATCAGCATGTCGCGCTGGCCGAACATCACCACCCCGTCGTCGGGCTCGACGAGGCTGCCCTGCAGCAGGCCCGCGACGAAGAACGCCAGGAGGAGCAGCGTGAACAACGGTGTGAACAGCTTGGTCAGCACCGGGGCGATGTTCTCGATGACGCTCTGCTTGGCCTCGACCAGCCACCCGGCGATCACCACCGCGCCCGCGACGCCGCACGGCAGCAGCCAGTTCTCGACGACATCGGCGGCGTCCAGCCCGATCGCGCCGAACACGCCCATCGTCAGACCGACGAGCACGGCGCCGCCGAGCGCGATGAGCACGAAGTAGACGAACCACTCGCCGGTGAAGCGGATGAAATCCATCCTCGCTCGGCTCGAGCGCACGTCGCCGTCCGTGTACGCGATGCCGGTGACGATCCACAGGGCGACGACCGCGTGGATGCTCGCGAGTGCGAGGGTCGCGGCATCCGCTGCGAACGGATACAGGTTGAGCACGAGGGCTGCGAGGACGAACGGCGCGGCGACGATCGCGATGGTCGCCGGCGACGAGCGGCGACGGATCAGGAAGTACGTCGCGAGGAACGGGAGGACCAGCACGGCGATGTTGCGGGCGTAGAACTGCGCGCCGTCCTCGAAGTCGATGCCGAACAGCGCCGGAACCTTGATCGCGACCGCAGCCGCCACGGCGAGGCCGAGCGCGAGCGGCAGGGCGCGCGAGCGCGGAGCCGCATCGGGCTCGGCGATGACGAGCTGCTTCCAGAGCCGCTCGGAGTGCTCGCGTGCGAACTCCCGTGAGAGGTCGTCGAGCGCTCCCATGCGCTTGACGGCGACGAGGAACGCTTCGTCGGGAGCGAGACCGGATGCCTCGAGCCGGCCGATCTCGCCACGCAGGTGGTCCTCGAGCTCGTCGACGTCGCGGCCGGCGATCGCTTCGCGGCGGCTGACGTAGTCGCGCCACGTGGTGATCTGCTGCTCGAGCTGAGGGTCGAGGTCGGCGGTCATGCGGGCGCACCTCCGAGGGTGAACGGGCTGCGGCCGCCGTCGCGATCGGCCCACACCTTCTGCAGTGCGGTGCTCACCACGCTCCACTGGCGCCGTTGCTCGGCGAACACGGCGGCCCCGGTCGGGCTCAGGCGGTAGTGCTTGCGCGGGCGACCGGTGGGCGAGGCGCTCCAGCTGGCCTCGATATGACCGAGCCGCTCGAGGCGGTGCAGGAGGGGATACAGCATCCCGTCGCTCCACTCCAGCTCGCCGTCGGACAGCTCGCTCACGCGCTGCAGGATCGCGTAGCCGTACGACTCGCCCTCGGCGAGGATGCCGAGGACCATCGGTGTCGCCGCCGCGGCGACGAGGTCCTTGCCGATCTTCATACCCGTCTCCCATACCTAGAACAACAAGGTACATAGAAGTACAAGGTAACAGCTGCGCACGGCGCCGGCCAGCGGGCATCCGGCGGGGAGCGCTTCGGTAGCCTGGACCCGGGACGCGGCATCCGTCCCCCGATCGAAGGAGTCGCATGCCGCTCGTGGTCATGGGGGTCTCGGGATCGGGGAAGTCGACCGTCGCCGCCGCCCTCGCGGGCGCCCTCGACGGGATCTACCTCGACGCCGACGACTTCCACCCACCCGCCAACGTCGCCAAGATGGCCGCGGGTGTTCCGCTCGCAGACGAGGATCGGATGCCGTGGCTCGAGGTCGTCGGGGAGACCGTCGTGGCCCAGACCGCACGCGGCCGGCTGGCCGTCGTGGCATGCTCGGCGCTGCGGCGGCGATACCGCGACGCGCTCCGCACTGCTGCCGGCGACCTGTTCTTCGTGCAGCTCGACGGAACGCCCGAGCTCCTCGCCGAGCGCCTCGGAGGGCGCACCGACCACTTCATGCCGCCCGCCCTCCTGCGGTCGCAGCTCGACACGCTGGAGCCGCTCCAATCCGACGAGCGGGGCATGGTCGTCTCGGTCGACCAGCCCGTCGAGCACATCGTCGCGGCCGTGCGCAAGCGCTGGGCGGCGAGCACCGGAGTCTGACATCCTGAAGCGACCCGGCCGCGGTGCCGGACGGCGCGAGGAGGACCCATGCCCGGAAAGTACGACCTCGAGACCACGACCCTCGGTCAGCTGCTCGACGACCCGGAGGCTCGCGGCATCATCGTCGAGCTCGTGCCGGAGCTTCCCGATCATCCGATGATCAGCTTCGCGAAGAACATGCCCGCCGCGGCGGTGCTGCAGATGGCGGGCAATCAGCTGTCCGCCGACACGCTCGAGCAGCTGAAGACCCGCATCTCGGCACTCTGACCGCAGCAGCGCCCATGCCCGGGGGCGCGGTCTTCTCCTACTCCACGGCGAAGGCGAGTTGCGTCTTGCGGCGCTCGCGCATCGCGAGGAACAGCGGGAACGTGAACGCGAACGCCGTCAGCGCGGAACCCGCGACGTAGAGCCACCCGAAACGCATCCCGAGCCGCCGGGCCTCGACGATGACGAAGACGCTGCCGGCCAGCGCCACGACGAGCAGGTCGACGCTGATCGACGAGACGGCCGGCCCGCTCGTGACCAGGTCGCCGAGGAAGTCGCGGAGCTGGACGATGGCGAGCACGTTGAAGAACCACGTGCCCACCAGCCCCACCACGGCCAGGCACAGGTAGACGAGGGCGAGCGGAGTCCAGTGGCGCGTCATGTGCCGATTCTCCCCCTCCGCCGTGGCAGGGTGGCGTGAGCCGTACCGGAGTCAGGAGACACGCCGGCGGCAGCCGCCGGGCGCGTCGCGATCGGCGGCGTGTCTCCTGACCCTGGCCCACGGCGGCCTCACCTCGACGTCTGCGACCCGAACGGAGCCCCCATGACCGAAGCCGGCTGGCTGCCCGACGACTTCGCGCATCCGCTGCGCGCCGAGCTCGCCGACGGCGTCCACCTTCGCCCCATCCGGGCAGAGGACGTCGAGATCGACATGATCGCGGTGATGTCCAACCAGCCGATGCTGTGGGACATGTACGGCGAGGCCTGGGGCTGGCCGCCGGCGACGATGACGCGCGAGGCCGACGAGGAGGACCTCGCCCGGCACGCCGAAGAGATGGAAGGGCACGAGTCTTTCAACTACGCCGTGCTCACCGCCGACGAGGACCGCCTGCTGGGCTGCGTCTACATCGACCCGCTCGACGCCCTCGACGGCGAGATCTCGGCCGAGGTGTCGTGGTGGATGGTCCCCGATGCTCCGGCAGGCATGGCCGAGCGGCTGGATGCGTTCGTGCCGGCATGGCTCGAGCGCGAGTGGCCGTTCGGCCGCGTGACCTACCCGTTCAACCCTGGAGCGCCGCGCGCCTGACCCGTGAGAGCGGCACGTTCGCGACGCCGGCAGCGAGCACGACCAGGGCTGCCGCGACCGGCGCGAGCAGAGCCGCCGACGCGCCGCTGGCCTCGGCCAGCAGGCCGGTGAGAGCGGATGCCGCGGACTGGCCGACGACGACGGCCGAGCCGAGCATCGTCATGACGGTCGCCGAGCGGCCGAGCGGGCTGCGCGCGGCGGCGAGGCTGTACTGGGTGACGAGCGTCGGGCCGATGCCGATGCCGATCACCAGGAGGCACAGGGTCATCGCGCCGACGCTGGTGGCGAACGGCAGCGCGAGGGTGCCGGCCGTGAGGATGCCGGCGAACACGACCCACCGCGCCGGCAGGGTGAACCGCGCGGGGAACAGCGCGACGCCCAGCGCCAGTGCGGCTGAGCCGATGCCCATCGCGCCGTAGACGAGTCCGGCCTGCTCGGGCACGCCGCGCTCGGCCATGAACGCGGTGAGCGAGGTGAGCATCGCGCCGAAGAAGAGGCCCAT
This sequence comes from Microbacterium gallinarum, assembly GCF_014837165.1. Classification (GTDB taxonomy): domain Bacteria; phylum Actinomycetota; class Actinomycetes; order Actinomycetales; family Microbacteriaceae; genus Microbacterium; species Microbacterium gallinarum. The sequence continues at coordinate 706,953 of NZ_JACSPM010000001.1, read as the reverse complement.
GCCGAGCGCGCCGAGCACCGTCGTGATGAGCGCCGGGCGGGCGAGTTCCTTGGCCGGCGCCTGGGCCGGCTTGTCGCCGCCGGCCGCGGCGCCGACCGCCGCGGTGGGGTGCAGGGCGAAGGCGCTCACGAAGACCAGCGCCAGCACCGCGGCGCCGATGACGGGCGCGGCCGGGCTCAGAGTCGTGGCGAGGAGACCGACGATCACGGGGCCGAACACGAACACGATCTCGTCGGCGGCGGACTCGTAGGCCATCGTGCCCCCGACGACCGATGCGCGACGGTCCTTCGAGAACGTGCGGCCGATGATGCCGACGAGGCGACTGCGCGAGAGCGGCGCGACCTGGGGCATGGAAGCGCCGATGGCGAACGCGACGGCGAGGAGCGCGGCATCCGGGACCGACGCGAACGCGAGCCACGCGATCGCGAGCAGCAGCAGGCTGTTGGCGGTGCCCGAGAGGAGCAGCACACGGCGCTGCCCGAAGCGGTCGGCCGCCGCGCCGAGGAGCGGACCGACGAGGGCGGTGCCGAGTCCGGTCATCGCCGAGGTCAGGCCGCCGAGCGCGAGAGAGCCACGCGCCGAGACGACGAGCGTCAGGATGCCGACGACCATCATGGCGAACGGCAGCCGCGCGATCAGCGCGATGGGGAAGTAGGCGAAGCCCGCTTCGCGCACGAGCGTCGTGCGCCGCGGTGCGGCCAGGGTGGTGTGCATCGAAATCGTCCTGTTGCGTCCGCCGCGGTTCGCGGCACTCGTGCCGCCTTGGTCCGCGCAGGCCAGGTAGATACACATCCGGGATGGTGCCCCCAGTCTACCGGGGGCACCTGGCCGGAGTCTGGACGCGCCTCAGCCCTGCTGCGGGATCCAGACGCGCATGGTCGACGGGCCGCGCTCGGCCCACTCGTGGTACGGCACGAGCGGCACCTCGGCGGTGGTCGCCGCGCCGTCGTCGGCCGGCCGCTCGCCGTACGGCCACCGGGCGTCGTCCAGCGGCAGCCGCGAGACGGCGATCCACACCCGACCGTCGCGCTCGACCGGCTCGCTGCCGGTCACCATCGCGACGCATGCCACGTCGTCGACGCCCGCGGGGGCGAGGTCCACCGACTCGAGGGCGAGCACCTCGGGACCGCGCTCCACCGCGACGCACCCGCGCACGGCGTCGATGCGGCCGTCGGGCAGCGACACGCGCGGCGCCATCGGCAGGTCGAGCTGCACGACGTCGCCGGCACGGAACGCGTGCCGGATCTCGATCATGCCGGGGTCGACCGTGCGCTGCTGCACGAAGTCGGCCGTCACGATGCGCAGCGTCGCGCCCGACGCCCACGCGGGCACACGCAGGCTGAGGGTCCACGGCTCGCTCGCGTCGGACGTGTGCGTGACGACCACACGGCCATCGGCCGGGTACTGCGTGTCGACGTCGAACGACACCATGCGGCCGTCGTCGAGTGTGGTCGTGACCGTAGCCGGCGCGTACTGCTGCAGCTGGATGCCGTCGGAGTCGGCCGTCGCGACGTAGGAGTCGAGGCTGGCCAGCGTGCGAGCCACGTTCGGCGGGCAGCACGACACCTCGAACCAGGGTGCGCGCAACGACGAGGAAGCGCGCGGCGACGTGCCCTCAGGGTCGGCCGGCACTCCCGGGACGCGCTGGTGCAGCGTGTTGGCGTAGTAGAACGCGCGGCCGTCCGGCGCGGGCGAGGTGGCGACGACGTTGAAGAGCGTGCGCTCGATCACGTCGGCGTGGCGCGAGTCCGCCCCCGCCAGCAGCAGACGCCACGAGAACATGATCGACCCGATGCCCGCGCATGTCTCGGAGTAGGCGCGGTCGGGCGGCAGCTCCCAGTCCTCGCCGAAGGCCTCGTCCTGGTGGTGGGAGCCCTGCCCGCCGGTGATGTAGGTGCGCCGGGCGATCGTGCGCTCCCACTGCTTGCGGAGGGCCTTGAGCAGTTCGCCGTCGCCGGTGTCGACGGCCACGTCGACGGCACCCGAGGCGAGGTAGTTCGCGCGCACCGCGTGGCCGCGGAGCACCTTCGCGTCGCGCACGGCGATGTCGTCCTGGAAGTACTTGCGCCCCCACTCGATGTCGCGCAGCGTCCCGCGCCCGTGGCGCTCGACGAAGATGCGCGCCTGCGCCAGGTAGCGGCGATCGCTGGTCACGCGCGACAGCTCGGCGAGACCCACCTCGATCTCGGCGTGGCCGCAGATCGCGTCGCGACCGTCCGGGCCGAAGGTCGCGCACACCAGGTCGGCGGCGCGGCGGGCGATGCCGAGCAGACCGTCGTCGGCCCCCGGCCGCGTCCGCTCACGGGCGACGGCCGCCTGGAACAGGTGCCCGAGGCAGTACAGCTCGTGGCCCCACTCGAGGTCGGACCAGCGGGGGCGCTGCCCGGGCCGTCCGAACATCGTGTTGAGGTATCCGTCTTCCTCCTGCGCCGCGGCGACCCGCGCCACCACCGCGCGGAAGCGCTGGTCGAGCTCGTCTTCGTCGGTGCGGCCGATCTCCCACGCGAGGGCCTCGAGGTACTTGTAGATCTCCGAGTCGGAGAACTCGCGGCCCCGGCGTCCTGCGGGCAGCCCGCCCGACACGGCGAGGTCGAAGTTGGGCAGCCAGCCCTCCGACTCCAGTCGCGCGCCGATGTGCTCGAGCGTGTTGCGGCCGTTGACGGCTTGGCGGTCGCCCCAGAACCCGCCCGTGATGCGGACGTCGCCGAGCCCGAGAGGCCGGAGCCGGCCGCGGCCGGGCACGACGGGCGCCTGCGGCGCCGGGGTGATGGTGTGCATGGTCATCCCTTGAACGCTCCCGACATGAATCCGCGGACGTAGTGCCGCTGCAGGACGAGGAACAGCACGATGCAGGGGAGCGCGAGCACCACGACCCCGGCCTCGGTCGCGCCGTAGTCGATCACGCCCATCACCTGGCCGCGCAGGTTCGCGACGGCGAGCGGCAGCGTCATGCGGTTCGTGTCGTTGATGAGGATCAGCGGCGCGATGAAGTCGTTCCAGGCCGTGAGGAAGGCGAACAGCCCGACCGTGATCAGACCCGGCTTGACCGCCGGCAGCAGCACGCGCCAGAGCGCGGTGAAGCTGTTGCACCCGTCCACGAGGGCCGCTTCGTCCAGCTCCTTGGGGATGGACTCGAACGAGATGCGCATCATGAACATCGAGAACGGCAGCTGGAACATGGTGAGCACGAGCGCGACGCCGAGCAGCGAGTTGTTCAGGCCGATGGCGTTGAGGATCACGTAGAGCGGGATCAGCAGGGTCGCGTACGGCACCATCAGGATCGCCAGCACGAGCAGGAACAGCAGGTTCTTGCCGGGGAACTGGAACCGCGCGAACGCATACCCGCCGAGGAACGAGATGATCAGCGTGAGCAGCACCGTGGTGAGCGAGACGAACAGCGAGTTGCCGAGGTAGACCCAGATGCCGGCCTGGAAGTTCGCCAGCGACACGTAGTTGCCGAAGCCCCACCCGTCGGACTGCGCCGAGCCGGCCTGCGGGCTGAACGACGAGACGGTCGTCCACACCAGCGGGTACAGGAAGATGATCGCGAGCGCCGCGGTGAAGACGGCGTACGGGATGCCCCACACGAGGCGCGTCGTCCGTCGCGACATCCGGGGCGTGCCCTTCAGCTGCGGCGCGACGATGGTGCGGGTCGAGGTCGTGTCGGTGAGGGTCACGTCACTCCTCCTCGGGTCGGTTGAACGCGCGCAGCTGCACGACGTTGATGATGATCAGGGCCAGCAGAACGATGACGGAGAGCGCGGCGGCGATACCGAGGTTGTTCTGGCCCTGGAAGGCGATGTTGTAGATCAGCTGGACGATCGTCATCGTGCTGTTGTCGGGGCCGCCCTTGGTGAGGATGTAGAACTGGTCGAACGCCAGGAGCGAACCCGTCACGCAGAGCACGATCGTCAGTGCGAACGTGGGGCGCAGCAGCGGCACGGTGATGTGCCGGAAGGTCTGCCAGCGCGAGGCGCCGTCGATGCGCGCCGCCTCGAAGACGTCGTCCGGGATGCCCTGGAGCCCGACCAGCATGAGCAGCATGTAGAACCCGGCGTACCGCCACACGATGAGGAACACCGTCGACCACAGGGCACCCTCCGGAGTGCCGAGGAAGGTGAAGCCCCACGTCTGCATGAGATCGGCGAACGGGCCCGCGAACGGGGAGTAGAGCACATAGAAGAGGAGGGATGCCGAGGCGAGACCAAGAGCGCTGGGGATGAGGAACGACGTCCTCAGGAACCCCTTCCAGGCGGTCGACTCCTGAACGAGGAGTGCGAGGCCGAGGCCCAGCCCGATGAGGATGACCGTCGTGATGATCGTGTACTGGAGCGTGAAGCGGATCGAGTCCCAGAAGAGACGGTGGTCCACCGCGTCGGCGTAGTTCTCGGGGAAATTCCAGCCGAGGTTGCCGCGCAGCAGCGGCCAGTCCGATCCCGACATCTGCAGCACGAGCAGGAGGGGGATCAAGAACAGCGCCACGACGAAGAGGGCCGTGGGCGCCGCGTACAGCCAGCCCTGGACAGGGCCGCCCAGCGGGCTCCGTGGCCGCGCGCGGCGGAGAGTACGTGCGGTGGTGGTGAAGGCCACGACATCGCTCCTTTGGGGGAAAGGAGCCGGGGGGGGGGGGGGGGGGGGGGGGGGGGGGGG
>NZ_JACSPM010000001.1:593009-702293 GCF_014837165.1 Microbacterium gallinarum | reverse complement strand
GCAGAGCCCCGCACCGGGCGACGGCAGCGTCCCCCCCCCCCCCCCCGGCGAGTGGGGTTACTGGCTGAGGATCGCGGTGATCTCGTCGTTGTCGGCGTCGACCGTCTCGCCGTCGCCGAGGACGGCGTTGCGCACCAGCGTGATCCACGGGCTGCCCGGCGCGTTGTACGCCTGCTGGAAGTTCAGCGCGACCGGGGTGTCGCCCATCGCGGCGACTTCGTTGATCGTCACGAGACGCGGGTCTTGCGCCGCGTACTCGTTGTCGGCGAGGTCGGAGCGGGAGACCGCGTTTCCGGCCTTCGCGAGCACCTGGACCTGGGTCTCCTCCGACATCATCCACGAGAGGAAGTTCCACGCCTGGGGCGACAGCTTCGAGTCCTTCGAGATGCCGATGCCGTCGCCGCCGACGAACGTCGACTCGCCGCCGTCGACACCGGGGATGCCTGCGACGCCCGCGTCGAAGTCGAGGGCGGGGAGGAGCGTGGCCGGGTACGGCATGACACCGACCTTGCCCTCCTGGAAGCCGGCCACCCAGGTGGCGCCGGTCTCGTCGGCCGAACCGGGCGCGACAGCGCCGTACGACTCGAGGTCCTGCCAGGTGGAGTAGACCTCCTTGGCCGTGTCGCTGGCGAGCAGCGCCTCGGTGCCGTCCTCGTTCATGACCTCGTCACCCGATGCCCAGATCGAGGGGAACCACGTGAAGACGAGGCATCCGCCGCAGTTCAGACCGGTCGAGGTGCCCGACACGCCGTCCTTGCCGAGGTCCTGGACCGCCTTGGCGGCGTCGGCGAACTCCGCGAGGGACGCAGGGGCCTTCTCGGGGTCGAGACCGGCCTCGGCGAACAGCTCCTTGTTCCACATCAGCATCGACAGGTCGAGCACGAACGGCAGCACGTGCTCGGCGCCTTCGTAGGTGCCGGCGCTCAGGTGGCCCTGGTTGATGGTGTCCTTGTAGTCGAGGCCGTCGATCTGCTCGGTGATGTCGGCGAACAGGCCCTGCTGCACCCAGTTGGGCACGTACACGATGTCGGCGGCGAACAGGTCGGGCAGGCCGCCCGAGCCGGCGGCCGCGCCGACCTTCGCGACGTAGTCGTCGTTGGGGACGACGGTCAGCTCGACCTGGTTCTCATGCGACGCGTTGTAGGCGTCGACGAGCAGGTTCGCCTGTGCTTCCATCGGAGCACGCGTCCACAGCGTCAGCGTCGAGCCGTCATCCACGCCCTCGGCGGGGATCGACTCGGCGGGCGTGGGGGTGTCGCTGCCGCCGGCGCACGCGGTGAGGCCTCCGACGAGGGCTCCCGCAGCGACGAAGGCCGTGGCTGCACGCAGTGCGGCACGGCGTCGGGTGGTGAACATGCAACTGTCTCCTTTAGCTCTTCTTCGAGCGGATGACGCCGACCCCGGGCCGGCACCGCTGCGTTGGTGGGGAATGAAGATCGAAATCTACGAAATCCCTTTCGGCACGCTATCGTGTGTTCTGTCGGAGGGTCAAGTACCCCCTCCGATAACCTTTCCGCAGAAGGAGGTCGACGTGACAACGAGTGACACCGGGTCGCGCGCCGCGACCCTCAGTGACGTGGCCAAGCGTGCGGGAGTCTCCGTCGCCACGGCCTCGAAAGCGCTGAACAACCGCGACGATGTCGCCGTCGCCACGCGGCAGCGCGTGCTGCGTGCGGCCGATGAGCTCGCCTTCACCCCGAACGCCATGGCGAAGGGCCTCCTCGCAGGACGCACCGGCACCGTCGGACTTCTCACGAGCGACCTCGAGGGCCGCTTCATGATCCCGATCCTGATGGGTGCCGAAGACGCTTTCGGTGCGGGGCAGATCAATGTCTTCCTCTGCGACGCCCGCGGCGACGCGATCCGCGAGCAGCACCATCTGAAGGCTCTGCTCAGTCGCCGGGTCGACGGCATCATCGTCGTCGGCCGGCAGACCGACCCTCGGCCGTCGCTCGGCCAGGAACTGCCGGTCCCGGTGGTCTACGCCTACGCGCCGTCCGACGATCCGCGCGACCTCTCCCTCACTCCCGACAACTACTCCGGCGGCAGGCTCGCCGTCGAGCACCTCCTCGCGTGCGGTCGCTCCCGCATCGCCCACATCACGGGCGACCCGGCCTACGCCGCCGCGCAGGATCGACTGGCCGGCGCCCGCGCAGGTCTCGAGGCCGCCGGGCTGTCGCTCGTGGGCGAGCCGATGTTCTCGGAGTGGACCGAGCACTGGGGGAGGGATGCCGCGGCCATGCTGCTCGAGCGTCACCCCGACGTCGACGCGATCTTCTGCGGCTCGGACCAGATCGCGCGCGGCGTGCTCGACACGGCGCGCGACCTCGGCCGCCGGGTGCCCGACGACCTCGCGGTCATCGGCTACGACAACTGGGAAGTGCTGTCGACGAACTCCCGGCCTGAGCTCACGAGCATCGACGCGAACCTGCAGATGCTCGGACGACAGGCGGCGCAGCGCGTGTTCGACGCGATCGACGGCGTCGACATCGGCAGCGGCGAGCACCACTCGCCTGTGCGCCTGGTCATCCGCGGCTCGACCATCCCGCGCCGCTGAGCGCCCGGGCGCACAGAATCGGAGACTTCGGCCGACACGCCGGCGGGGGCGGGCATCGACCGGCGTGCCGCGCGAGATCTCCGATGTTGCGTCGTCGAGGGGAAGAGCGCCTGCCGCGTCAGCGGCCCCGCAGGCGCCAGCGGCGCCGGCGGGTCACGGGCGGCGGGGACGCGGCATCCGTCTCCTCCACCCTCGTCGCGCGTCGCGCGTTCCAGGCCGCCACTTCGTCGTCGACCTCTCGCGTCGAGGTCACCACCGGCGGGCCGCCGAGCAGCTGCCGGCGCGCCTCGACGACGCGGCGATTGAAATCCTCGACGGCTTCGCGCACCTCGGACTCGCTCCGCAACAGGTCGAGGCGCTCCTCGAGCTCCGCGTCCTCCACGCGCAGCATGAGCGCCGGCGGCCCGAGCCCGCTGAGCTGCTCGGACTCGATCTTGCGGCGGATCCACCAATCCGGATCGTGGCTCTCGCCCAGGCCGGGGATCGGCTTGCCCGCGCCGGGGAGGTCGTCGAAGTCGCCCCGGCGGATCGCCTGCTGCAGCGCGGTCTCGACGTAGGCGGCCCGATCGACGGCACGCGCCGCGGACGCGCGCCCCTCATCGGGCTGGGCGGCGGCGTCCGCGTCCTCCGACTGTCGCTCCTGGCGATAGCGGGCGGCGGCCACCCGGGGATCTTCGGTCATCGGCACCTCCGAGTCGCCTTTCGAGCCTACGACGGCAGCGGAGCGGACGGACCGGGAAGGCTCCGAGGCGTCGCGGCGTCAGCCGACGTGGTCGCGCCAGGAGTGCCGCGGGTCGTAGCCGAGCAGGCGCCTGGCCTTCGCGATCGACAGGAGGGTGTCATGCTCGCCGACGTCGCCGGTCACCTCGACGCCGGGGAAGACCTCGGCGATGAGCTCGGCGTTGGGCCGCGACATGACCGTGTCGGCCGCGGCGATGATGAACTGGTCGAAGCCGGCCGGAGCGACCTCGAGCGCGCGCTGCACCGCCTGCGCGCCGTCTCGCGCGTCGATGTAGCCCCACAGGTTCCACTTGCGCAGGAGTGCGTCGGAGTCGAACGAGGGGAACTCGGCGTAGTCCTCGGGCACCATCACGTTCGAGAACCGCAGCGCCGTGATCGAGAGGTCGGGGTGCCACCGGACGAGCTCCACCGCGAGCTGCTCCTCGAGGGTCTTGACGAGCGAGTACACCGACTCGGGACGCGGCGGGTACGCCTCGTCGACCGGGATGTAGGGCGGCGGTGCATCGAAGGGGAGCCCCTGCACGGTCTCGCTGGAGGCGTAGACGATGCGACGGATGCCGAGGCGCACGGCTGCCCAGAACACGTTGAACGTCGCCGCCATGTTGTTGTGGAAGGTGGCGATGTCGGAGCGGATGCCGGGAGCCGGAATGGCGCCGAGGTGAACGACGGCGTCGATGCCGTCGTGGCGGTCGCCCACTCCGCCGAACGCGTCGATCACCTGGCCGTAGTCGGTGAGGTCGACCTGGACGAACGACGGACCCCGCGTACCGACGAGATCCATGCCGATGACGTCGTATCCGGCTTCGCGGAGTTCGCGGGCGACGACGGTTCCGAGCTTGCCGGTCGAGCCGGTGAGAGCGATGCGCATGTGTCCAGCATTGCAGTCCTCGCGGTCGTCGGGCTCGTTTCGAAATCATCGAAAAGGATTGCGGAATTGCACGACGGCTGATTAACTGTGGCCCGACTCGCGGAAACGCGGCATCCCGTCCTGGTGCGACCTGCCGAGTCACCTGGTTCCCCAATGGAGAGGATGGGCGATGTCGCCTGTGAACTGGAGAAGATCCGTAGCCGGAGCGGCGATATGCGCCCTCACGGTCACGACGATGGCGCTGGCGCCGACGGCTGCTTCGGCGGACGTCATCCCCGGCAACGAGTCGGACGTCGGGGTGTACACGAACGGTCAGACCGACTCGATGGACATCGGCGACCCGACGTACCTGAACGTCGACGAGGTCGCGCAGAAGCTGGCTCCCGGCGTCGACTGGACGGCCGGCAGCATGCACGGCCGCATCTTCGACAAGGACCTCGCCGCCGGCGGCACCGACTTCTACCTGGACCGCGTCCTCGGGGTGTCGGGAACGGCGAACAACACCGTGCTGCAGACGCGCGGCCGCTCGCTGTACATGCGCGGCGGAAGCAACTGGGGCGTCATGGGCTTCGCGGGATCGGCGTTCGCCGGCGGCCCGAACAACCTCGGCAACTTCTACACCGTCGCCGTTCCCGGGCAGACGGTCGCGGAGGTCGGCGCCCAGCGGTTCAACGCGCCGAGCCACGCGAAGTCGCGCTTCACGATCGGCACCACGGGTGTCGTCGCCGACCAGCGGAAGTTCATCACGCACGAGAACGCCGCGGTCACGGTCATCACGTTCTCGAACCCGGGCGCCGAGGCACGCACGTTCACCGTTCGCGCGGCCTCGCCGCTGGCGACCGGCGCGGGCGAGGCGGGCGACGAGCTCGTCGGCACGCGCACGCTCACGAGCGGCGCGAACAACGGACTCGTCGACACGCCCTGGTCCACGGTTCGGATCGGCCTGAAGGCGGACGGCTTCACGCGCTCCGGCGCCAACCTCGACCGCGAGATCACCGTCCCCGCGGGCGGATCGGTCGACGTCTCGGTCGTCGGCGCCCTCTACAGCGACGGCATGCCCGCCGGACGCGAAGAGCTTGAGCAGTATGCGGAGCTCGCGCCCGCCGAGGCGTTCGCGGCCGGCGTGACGGAGTTCAACCGCCGCTGGGCCGAGGACATCCCCTACATCGACGTCCCCAGCGACGCGATCGAGAAGGCCATCGTCTACCGCTGGTGGGGCGAGCGCTACAACGTGCTCGACACCAACGAGGCCGGGTACGTGTACCAGTACCCCACCACCATCGAGGGGGTGAATCTGTACCAGAACTCCGTCGTGCTGACGCAGCCGATGCACCTCCAGGACACCAAGTGGATCCGCACCCCGTACCTCCCGTACGGCCAGATCCTCAACGTCGGCGAGCTCTCGGGCTCATCGGCGTTCCTGGACAGCCCCGGGCACACGAGCTGGAACAACCACTACTCGCAGTACATCGGCACGGCAGGGCTCGAGGCCTACAACGTGCACGGCGGCGGCGCCGATGTCGCCGAGCGTTTCGCCCGCTACTTCGAGGGCGACGGCGTGGGCCAGCTGGAGCACTACGACGGCAACGACGATCTGCTCATCGCCTACGACACGAACTACATGCCCGGCAACGACTCCGATGCGATCACGTTCGGCTACCCGCGGGTGAACGCGTCCGCGCCCGGTGCCCGCACTATCGAGCGCCCCGAGTCCGCCTACGTGTGGGGTGCGTTCGACGCGGCGCGCCAGCTCTACGACATCGCCGGCGCCGACGAGCAGAAGGTCACCGAGATGGGCGACACCGCGGACGACATCCGCGACGCCATCCTCGGACGGCTGTGGAGCACCGAGATGCGGTCGTTCCTCGCGGGCACGTCGCACGGGGCGCAGTCGGCTGCCTCCTCCGGCAGCGGAACCAACCCGCTGTCCGAGGCTGAACGTGATCTGATCCCGGCGAAGGAGTCGAACCTGTTCGACATCTACGCCGAGGGCCTGATCCCGACCGAGGACGCCGAGACCTATGTCGACGGCCTGCGGTTCCTCCGCTACGGCGACAACTTCCCGATCTTCCCCTTCTACACGGCGAACCAGTACGACCGCGCCAAGTTCGGGATCGGCGGGTCGAACAACTTCTCCAACATCAACTTCACGGTGCAGTACCGGGCCGTGCGAGAGGCGCTGCGCCACTACGACCCGGAGGGCAAGTACATCACCCCCGAGTACGCTGCCCGCCTGCTCGACTGGATGGCATGGAGCATCTACCCCGGCGGCGATGCGCGGGTGGCGAACCAGGCGGAGTACTACTCCAACTGGAACGCGACGGCGAAGACGTACAACCGCAACAACCCCAACCACGTGATGCTCGGCAACATGAACTACATCTATGTCGAGGACATGGGCGGCATCCAGCCGCGGTCCGACGACAAGGTGGAGCTCTGGCCGATCGATCTGGGCTACGACCACTTCATGGTCAACAACCTGCGCTACCACGGGCACGACCTGACGATCGTGTGGGACGAAGACGGCTCGCACTACGGTCTCGGCGAGGGCTACAGCCTGTTCATCGACGGTGAGCGCAAGGCTGCCGCCGATGCTCTCGGCCGGTTCGTCTACGACCCCGCGTCCAACGAGGTCGTGGAGTCCGACGAGGGGCTGACCGTCGAGGTCGTCTCCGACGCGGGCGCCGACCTGCCGACTGCTGCCGGGACTCCCATCGAGGACGAGCGCGTCGTCGAGTACCTCAAGACGGCCGGCATCGACCTCGAGGAGGACGCCTCCAACCTCGCGGCCGACGCGACCCTGTCGTCGTCGTTCACGCAGTCCGGAGCGCGCCCGACGCCGTGGCGCAATTTCCACACGCCGGGATACTCGACGAGCTCGATGAACTACACGCCGGGTGCGATCAGCGAGACCGAGCGGCCCGTGTCGCTCGACGCGGTGTCGGACGGTCTCACGACCAACGAGCCCTACTGGGGCAACTACGGCACGACGGACGCGAACGGCTACGTGGAGCTCGACTTCGGAGCCCCGAAGCAGTTCGACAACGTCAAGATCTGGTTCGTGAGCGACCGGCAGGCGGGCGGCTACAGCCAGCCGCAGCGGTACTCGGTGCAGGTGCAGAACGGATCGGGTGAATGGGAGACCATCCCCGAGACCTTCAAGTCGCCCAAGATCGTGCAGCCGAAGTTCAACGAGGCGCTGTTCGAGCCGGTGACGGCCAGCAAGGTGCGGGTCGCGTTCGTCAACACGCCCACGAAGTACACCGCGATCTCCGAGATCCAGGTGTTCGACTCTGGGCGCGACGTGCCCGCGGTGGTCAACGACGCCCCCGTCGTCTCGGCCGCGGCGGACCGCTCACGCGACGGCAACCTGTCGACGACCCTCACCGGCACCGCGACGGACGACGGCATCCCCGAGGACGGCACGCTCACGGTCGGATGGTCGACGGTCTCGGCGCCGGCCGGAGCAGGGGTCATCTTCAGCAGCCCGACGAGCCTCACCACCACCGTCACGGGCACCGAGGCAGGCGTCTACGTCTTCCGCCTCACGGCCACGGACGGACAGCTGACGACGCAGCGCGACGTGGAGGTGGAGCTGCGCGAGAAGGCCACGTCGGCCGAGTTCGGCGCTGTGGCGACCATCACCACCAGCGGCACGTCGTCGTGGGAGAACCACCTGCGTGTGAACGAGGCCACGACTCCGGCGAGCTCCTCGCCGGGTGCGGGCAACGGGTGGGGCAACTGGGGTCAGCCGCTGAACGGCACGTCGCCGGCTACCGCGGCGTGGATCCGCTATCAGTGGCCGTCCGAGGTCCGTCTGCAGTCGACGGAGATCTACTGGTACGACGACAACGGCGGAACCCGGATGCCGCGGCCTGACACGTACGTGTTCGAGCACTCCGACGACGGCACCACGTGGACGCCGGTCACCCTGACCGGGTCGTCGACCTACGCCGGCGCGCTCACGCGCAACGCCTACAACCGACTCGACTTCGAGCCGATCGAGGCGAGCCAGCTGCGCATCCGGATCACGGGCGTGCAGGGTTCCGGCGCAGGCACGGGCGTGCTGCGGTGGCGGGTGAACGGCGAGACCGCCTCGTCGGTCGACGCGCCCGTCATCATCCGCACCGTGGTGGGCGAGATCCCCGAGCTGCCCGAGCAACTGGATGTCGTCTACGCGAGCGGTCACCGCGGGTCGGTGCCGTTCACATGGCAGCCGATCACGGCCGAGCAGGTGGCCGAGACCAACGTGGAGCCGTTCGTGGTGTACGGCACGAACAGTGCCAATGGGCTGATCGCCCAGGCGCAGATCTACGTGCGGCCGGAGAACTCGCAGGGCGGCATCTCGATCCAGGGTGCGGAGCAGTTCGAGCAGACCGTCGAGGTCGGCGAGCTGCCGGTGCTCCCGGAGCGGGTCGAGGTGTCGTACAACGACGGCTCTCGCGACAACCGCGCGATCGGGGTCGAGTGGGACTTCGACGAGTCGGTGGTCGAACGACCGGGCGTGTACACGATCCGAGGTGACCTCGTGCTTCCGTCGTATGTGAGCACCGCGGGCACCACGTCGACCACGCTCACCCTCACCGTGGGTGACGGGATCCCGACCGGTCCGGCCATCACCGCGACGGCGACGACGCGATGCATCGCCGGCAAGATCAGCCTCGTGGTCACCGCCACGAACGCCGACGACGAGCCGCTCACGCTTCAGCTGACCTCGGCGTACGGCACGAAGAAGGGCGTCACGGTGCAGCCCGGCAAGTCGGTGAGCCAGGCATTCACCACCCGCGCCATCGGCATCGCGGCGGGCGAGGCGCAGGTCACGGCCACGACGGCCGGTGGAGACACCGCCACCGTGGACGCGGCCTACCCGGCAGCCTCCTGCGGCTGAGGCAACACCCCGGAGGCGGCGTCGCTCGCGACGTCGCCTCCGGGCATGCGCAGAGCGACCTGCGCACCACGGCGCGGGCCGGCGGGCCCGTCCCACACCAGCATTGTTCTCGCTAACTGTTAGCGCTATCGTCAAACGTGATGCGACCGAAAGGCTTTTCGCATCACTTCGATCCGTGTACGAGGAGGTCACGATCATGACACCCGCATCCGAAACCGGAATCTCGCGTCGCAACGTCGTCGTCGGAGGAGGTGTGGCGCTCGCCGGCATGGCCGCCGCCGTCGCGCTCCTCGACCCGACGCAGGCGCGCGCGGCCACGCCGGCGCACAAGAGCGGGGCCGCCTTCCGCATCGCCGGACCGGCGCGCTCGGCACAGGTGGTGCGCGCCGGGCAGACCCACGTGTACCCGGACGCCTGGAGCGTCCGTCCGTTCCCGCTGTCGTCGGTGAAGCTCGGCCAGAGCGTGTTCACCCGCGCCCTCGACCAGCACCTCGTGCTCTACCGCGCGTACTCGGTCGACAAGATCCTCGCGGTCTTCCGTCGCAACGCCGGTCTTCCGACGAACGGCGCGACCCCGCCCGGCGGCTGGGAGGAGTACGGACCCAACCCCGACGCGCAGCGGTGGGGACCCCGCGAGTACACCCGCGGCCAGAACACCGCGGGCGCGGGCGGCTGCCTGCGTGGGCACTACGGCGGCCACTTCCTCAGCGGCGTCTCGATGGCCTACGCCGCGACCGGTGAGCTCGCGCTGCTCAACAAGGTGAACGCGATCGTCGACGGCCTCGAGGACTGCCGCGCGGCGCTCGCCGCGCAGGAGTTCGAGGGCGCGCCGCGCTACTCGCACCCCGGCTTCCTGTCCGCGTACGGCGAGTGGCAGTTCTCGGCCCTCGAGGAGTTCGCCCCCTACGGCGAGATCTGGGCCCCGTACTACACGCTGCACAAGATCCTCGCGGGTCTCCTCGACGCCCACGCGCTCGCCGGCAACGCGAAGGCGCTGCAGCTCGCCGAGGGCATCGGGCACTGGGTGTACAGCCGTCTGTCCACGTGCACGCCCGCCCAGCTCGCGCGCATGTGGGGCTCGTACATCGCCGGTGAGTATGGCGGCATGAACGAGGTACTCGTCGAGCTGTACTGGCGCTCCGCCGACCCGCAGAAGAGCGAGTTCCTCGACGCGGCGAAGCTCTTCACGCTGCACACCCTCGTCGACGCGTGCGCCGCCGGAACCGACACGCTCAACGGCAAGCACGCGAACCAGCACATCCCGCAGTTCCCGGGGTACGTGAAGCTCGCCGCCGAGACCGGCGACGACCACTTCCTCGATGCCACGAAGGGCTTCTTCGACATGGTGGTCCCCGGCCGCGCCTACGCGCACGGCGGCACAGGCGAGGGCGAGCTGTGGGGCCCGGCGAACACGGTCGCGGGCGACATCGGCCCGCGCAACGCCGAGTCGTGTGCGGCCTACAACATGCTCAAGGTCGCGAGCCACCTGTTCTTCAACGAGCAGGACCCGAAGTACATGGACTACTACGAGCGGACGGTGCTGAACCACATCCTCGGCGGCCGGCGCAACCAGGAGTCCACCAACGGTCCCGAGAACCTGTACATGTTCCCGGTGCACCCGGGGGCGCGCAAGGAGTACGGCAACGGCAACATCGGAACCTGCTGCGGCGGCACCGGGCTCGAGAGCCACGTCAAGTACCAGGAAGGGATCTACTTCCGCTCCGCCGACGCGTCCGAGCTCTATGTGAACCTCTACATCGCTTCGACGCTCACGTGGGACGAGACCGGGCTCGAGCTGGAGCAGGTGTCGTCGTACCCCGAGGGCGACACGTCGACGCTCACGATCACGTCGGCGCCGTCGGGTCCGCTGAAGGTGCACCTGCGCATCCCGGTGTGGTCGCGCGGTGTGGAGATCGAGGTCAACGGCACGCCCGCAGGCGTGGCGATCGAGCCCGGCACGTACGCCACGATCGACCGCACATGGGCGGCCGGTGACACGATCACCGTGCGCATCCCGCTCTCGGTGCGCGTGGAGGGGGCGGTCGACCGCGCCGACATCCAGACGCTCCTGTACGGCCCCGTGGTCCTGACGGCGACGAGCTCGTCCACGAGCTACCTGAAGGTGTCGCTCGCCGACCGGCTCGACCTCGGCGGAAACGTGAGCCGCGGCATCTCCAAGACGGCGGCGAACGTGTTCACGATCGGCGGCGTCAGCTACGAGCCGGCCTACAACGGACGGGATGTCGCGTACCACATGTACTTCCAGCGAACCGAGCCGACCGTGACCTTCGCCGGCCAGAACTCGGGGGTCGCGAACCCGCGTCGCGCGGGCAGAACGCTGCTCGACGAAGTGTGGGCACAGGCGCCGTTCGCCGATCGGAGCGCCTTCCTGGACGCCGTCGGGGAGGTGTCGGCGGCGTACGTCGCCGCCGGGCTCCTCACCGCACGCAACCGCCAGAAGATCCTCCTCGCCGCAGGACGTGCGCCGATCGACGGGGGCAACTGACATGACGACGATCGAAGGGACATCCATGCACACGCTCCGCTCCGGCCGCACCGGTCGCCCCGGTGTCAGGAGGATCGCGGTCGCGGTGGCGGCCGCCGTGGCGCTCATCGCCGGCGGTACGGCGATCGCGTTCCCCGCGACCGCCGCCGACGAGCCGTCCAACGTGGCGCTCGCGTCGGGCGACAACGCGCCGACGGTCGAGGTGAGCTACGTGCCTGGCTGGAACTCGGCCGCGGCGCTCAACAACGGCGTCGTCGGGCCGACGAACACGCTGTCCGCGATGTGGGGAACGTGGGGCGCGCCGGGCAATCCGACGCAGGACATCGCCACCTACACGTGGGAGAACCCCGTCACGGTGAGCTCATCGAAGCTCTACCTGTGGCAGAACCACCTCACGCCGGGCGGTGACTCCGGCGTCATGATCCCGGCGGCGTGGAAGGTCGAGTACCGCAACAGCGCGGGCGAGTGGACCCCGGTCACCGGCGCGGATCTGAGCTACCCCCTGCCCGTGCTCGACTCCGCGGCGCCCATCGCCTCGCAGCCGGTGGTGCAGGCGAACTGGGATGCGGTCACCACGACCGCGGTCCGGCTCGTGCTCGACCGCGTCGTCTTCCAGAGCCAGCGCAAGGCCACGAGCGTCATCGAGTGGGAGGTCTGGGGTGTGGACGCCCCGATCGTCGAACCCGAGCCGGAGGACCCGAACGCGTTCATCGACGCGCAGGCGGTCGCCGTGCGCACGGTCACCGGCACAGCGCCCGAGCTGCCCCAGCAGGTCTGGGTCATCGGCGAGAACGGCCCGCTGACGTACGTCGACGTGGAATGGGCGCCGGTCGCGGCATCCGCCTACGCAACCGCCGGTGAATTCGAGGTCGTGGGCGATCCTGCGGGCTACGACGGCCAGACCGTCTCGGCGGCGGTGTACGTCGCCGACGAGTTGTCCGACGAGATCGAGGGCGTGGACTACACCGCCACCATCACGACGCCGGGCGTTGAGCCCGTGCTGCCCGACACGGTGCGCGCGACGTACGGCGACGGCACCGCGAGCAGCGCTGTGGACGTCGAGTGGGATGCCGTCGAGCCCGAGCTGTACGCCGAGGTCGACGCGATCTTCGACATCGAGGGCGCCGTCGCCGGCTACGCTCCCGGGGCGATCGCGACCGTGTTCGTCGTCGAGCCGCTCAGCCAGGCCGAGCCGATCGTCGCGATCGAGTTCGACTCCGCTCCGCAGGGGTCGGGCTGGTACACCACCGCGCCGACCGTCACCGTGACCGCCGAAGAGACGGCCAGCCCGATCGCGAGCGTCGAGTACAGCGTCGACGGCGAGACCTGGACGCCGTACGACGAGCCGTTCACGGTGGATGCCGAGGGTGAGGTCACTGTGAGCGCCCGGGCGACGAGCGAGGATGACGCGGTGGGTGAGGCATCCGAGACCATCAAGGTCGACACGATCGCCCCGACCACCGGCATCGACTGGGTCGTCGTCGACGGCACGTCGGCCACGGTCACGCTCACGCCGTCCGACGCCGAGCCGGGGTCGGGCGTCACCCGCACCGTCTGGTCGGACGGCCCCGATGCCTCGCCGACCGGCGAGACCAACAACATGTACGCCACGTACGAGGAGCCCTTCTCGGTGCAGCTCACCGAGGAGCCGCGCTACGTGCACGTGCAGGCGCAGGATGCGGCGGGCAACGTCGAGCAGCACGTCACAGTCGAGCTGCCCACGCTCGTCGGCGGCGGCCTCGATCTGCAGCCGTCGATCTCGCAGCGCTGCGTCGCGGGCAAGGTGGCCCTCGTCGTCTCGGTGAAGAACGTCGACGACGTCGCGGCCGCCATCACGGTGGAGTCGGCCTACGGGTCGAAGACCTTCCCCGCGGTGAAGGCCGGCGGTACCGCGTCGATCGCGTTCTCGACCCGCACGGTCGGCATCGGCGGGGGCGATGTCGAGGTGACCGGTTCGGCCGCCGACGACACCACGTACGAGGGGAGCACCGCCTACGCGGCGTTCAGCTGCGGCTGATCGCTTCCCGGAACGGCCCGCGGTCTTCGGATCGCGGGCCGTTCCGTATGGGGGTCAGTCTCCCGCGGCGAAGGGCCGGGCGTCCTCGGACGACGGGGCGGGCGGGCCCGCGGCATCCGCTCTCCCGAGCCGGCGCAGCCGACGGCGCGCGAAATCCTGCGCCCGCGGCCCGGAACCCAGTGCGTTCTCGGTGACGGCGAGGATGAGGCGCGTCGCCGTGATGACGGGCAGCCACGTGCGCCGCAGGCCGAGCAGCGCGCGGTAGCGGTGCGGAATGGTGGCCACGGCGCTGGCGAAGAGCACGCGGTAGGCCAGTGACATCGCCCGCGAGTCGCGGAACGGCGGCCGGCGGAGGAAGCGCACGACGTCGTCGACCCGCTCGTCGCGCCGCAGGACGCCGCCCTCGAGCAGGGCGTCGATCCGGCGCCGCAGCTCGGCCTCGGTGCGCGGCGGATCCGCGACGTGCATCAGCCGTCCCGCCGTCGCCCACTCCGCGACGTAGGCGTCCGGGCCGCCGGGGATCGGGCGACCCCAGGTCTCGTGGCACGTGAGGAATGCGTCGGTGAAGGCGAGGTGCACCCACTCGACGAGCTCGGCGTCGGAGGCGGAGTACGACACCTCGTCGCCCTGCCCTGTGACGTAGGTGCCCGACACCCGCTGGTGGAACCGGCCGACCCGTGCCGTCTCGCGCTCGGCCTGGGCCTTCGAGCCGTACGTGAGGCAGATGACCCAGCGCACCGTGCCCGTGAGGCGTCCGATGGGGTCTTCGCGGTAGCGCGACCAGTCGTGCACGCCCGCCAGCGCGCCCGGGTGGAGCGCCTGCATCAGCAGCGCGCGGATGCCGGCGACCATGGTCCCCATGCCGGCATGCACGGTCCATGCGGGGCCGCCGTCCGCGAACCAGCCCGTGTCGTCGCCCTCGGCGAGCTCCCGCACCCACGCCGGCGTGCCGTTCGGGTCGCCCGACAGGGCGGTGAGCAGCCGCGCCCGCAGCCGCTTCAGGGGCCGGCGGGGCAGGGCGGCGGTGCCGCCGGGAGCGATCCTGGTCACACCACCAGCGTGCCATGGGGGAGGGATGCCGCGGCCGGCCTGTCGACGACACGATGAGGCCCCCCGCGCGCTGCGCCGGGGGCCCGATCCGTCACCGCGGCTCAGTGCCGCGGCATCCGCTCACTCTCATCCGCAGGTGCGGACGGCGTATTGCGCGGTCACGGTGCCCGACGTGTCGCCGTCGACGACCGCCACGCTCACCTGGCCGGCGTCGATCGATGCGAGACGCGTCGTGAACGCGTACGACACCGTCTTGCCCGCCGCGATCGTGGCGGACTTCGCACCGTACGGCGTCGAGACCGACACGTCGGCGAGCGAGTCGCCGCCGTTCGCGAGCACGGCCGTGAGGACGACCTTGCCCGCGACGCAGCGCGTCTGCGCGGTGACGGTGACCTCGATCGCGGGCTCCACCGTCACGGTCGCCTCGACCGGCATGCGCGAGTCGTCCTGCGCGACGCCCGACACCGTGAAGGTGCCCGGTGCAGCGTACTTCGACGGGGCGACGGTCTCCCAGATGACGGCGACGGTCTGCTCCGAGCCGTCCGCCTTCGTCAGGTGCGCCTGCGGCAGGACCGGTGCGACACCCGCCCCGGTCGTCGTCTCGATGGCACCGACCGACGAGACCGCGATGTGCGGCGCGTACGCCTCGAGCACCTTCTGGTACTCGGCGCGCGTCACCGGGATCACCGTGCCGTGGCGCGGCTTGCCGCCGTCGGAGTTCTGCGGCAGATTCGCCCGCAGCTTCGCGCCGAGCGGCACCCACGAGTCCCCGTTCGCGAGGTCGTTCGACCCGAACGGGATGTAGTAGTTCGGTCCGCCGTGGTAGTTCGGCTGGTCGATGAAGAGGAACCAGTCGAGGTTGTTCACGTCGCCCTCGTTCGCCGGGAAGACGCTGGGACCCTCGCCGCTCGTGTAGGTGCCGCCGGGCTCGCCGTTGGGGAGGCCCGAGGCGACGCGCTCCTTGATGAGGGTCCACTGGTCGGCCGGTCCCGTGGTGCCCGGCAGCGTGCCCGTGATCTTCGCCAGGAGGTTCGTCGACTTCTCGGCGCGGAGAGTCATCGACGCCTCGTCCTTCGTGAACCGGTAATACGTGCCGTCGACTTCGGCGACCGTCGAGTCGATAAGGCCGCGACCGGTGCCGCGCTGGACGTCGCTCCAGATCTGCGGCTCGGAGAACGTGCGGAAGTCGTCGGTCGTGGCGTACATCATGCGGTTGTAGGTCACGGCCGTGCGGTCCGCGGCGTTCGGCGTCGGGTAGAGGTTGGAGGCCCAGAACACCACGAAGGTGTCGCGCTCCTCATCCCAGTACGCCTCGGGCGCCCACGTGTTGCCGGCGTAGTCGGACGAGACCTTGACGTGCCGCTGCTCGGACCAGTTCACGAGGTCGTCCGACTCCCACACCTCGATGTAGCGCGAGCCCGAGATCTGGGCGGTGTTGAAGCCCCCTGCGAGACCGTCGATCTTGAGGTCGGTCGCCAGCATGTAGAACCGGTCGCCCTCGGGCGCGCGGATGATGAACGGATCGCGCAGACCCTTCGTGCCGAGCTCCGAGGTGAACAGCGGTTCGCCGTCGTTCAGCGTGTTCCACGCCAGCGCGTCGTTGCCCTTCGACGCGGCGAGGCTGACGCGCTCGGCGCCGGCTCCCTCGCCCGTGAAGAAGGCCCACACGTACGCCTCGCTCTCGGCGTCGCCGGCGGGCATCGGCTGCACCTGCACGCGGAACTCGCGCGAGCGCTGCGCCGACCCGTTGGTCGCCGTCGCGGTGAGCACGACCTCCGCAGCCTCCGCGCCCGCTGCGGGACGCTCGACCTCGACGGTGAGCGATGTGTCGACGACGCCGTCGCGGAGGTCGGCGTTGGCGGCGCCCGACGTCACCGCCCAGGCGATCGACGAACCCTCGGCGCCGGTCTGCGGCACCGAGAAGTTGGTGCGGATGTTGTCGGCGTTCGCGATCTCGATGGCGTCGAGGTCGTTCTGCGCCTTGACGTCGTCGGCGAGATCCTGAGGCACGGTGACCGCGTACGTCTGCGTCCGCGAGTCCGAGCCCACGGTGAACGTCGCGGTGAGCGTCACCGTCGCGTCGCCCTCGCCCGCGGCCGGACGCGTCACGTCGGCGGAGCCGCCGGTGACGGAGATCGCAGCGTTGTCGGACGCCCAGGACACCTGCACGCCATAGCTGCTGGTGGGGAGCGTGAAGTCGCTGATCGCCGTCTCGGGCACCTCGATGCCGCTGATCGCGCGGTCAAGCGCTTCGCCGGCGAAGAGCGCCTGCACCTCGGCCTGGTCGAGCGCCTCGCCGTAGACGGCGAAGTCGTCGACCTGGCCGTTCCAGTGGGGGTCGTTGTAGGTCGAGCGACCCAGGTACGCCACCAGCGACGAGCCGAACGAGGCGACGTTGCGCGCGATGGCGGTCTGACCGATCGGCGCGCCGTTGACGTACACACGCAGCTGGCCGTTCGTGCCGTCGATCACGGTGGTGTACAGCGACATGCCGGCGGGTGTGCGGATGCCGGTAGTCGAGGTGTTCGTAGCGCCGGGCCCGACCTCCGTGCCCCAGGGTGCACCGGCGTTCGTCGAGTTGGTGACGACCGACTTCACATATCCGCTGGGGTTCGTCGGGTTGAGCAGCCAGTAGCCGGACGAGTACGACGCGCCCGAGGCGACCGGCGCGCCGATGAACGCCGAGGCGACGTTCGCGGGGCCGGTGCGGTTCGACATCCAGGTCGAGATGGTGAGGTCGCTCTTGCCGACGAGCGGCGCCGACGGGATCTCCACATAGGCGCTGGTGGCACGAGCGCCGCCGGGGAGGCTCAGGACGCCGTCGCTCACCTCGGCGCCGGACTGGCGGACCGTCGCGTTGTGGCCGTTGCCGCTGACGTCGGGGATCGACGTGCCCGAGACGGCGTCGAACGTGTAGTGGATAAGCGGCTGGGCGTCGATCGCGGCGTGCGCCGCGGGCGCGACGGCGCCGGTAAGAGCGAGGGCGACGGCCGTGGCCACGGCGCCGCCTCTCGCGAGGTTTCGGTTTCTCTGGCGCGTTCTCACGCTGATTCCTCGCTTCTCGGCGACGGCGCACAGGCGAGGGATGCCTCGGGGCCGACGTCACCGTCGGTTCGAGGCGTATGTGCGTCATCGCGCAGATCAGACCGTCGGTGTCGACGGCGTCGGGTGCTGTTACCGGAAACATTTCCGGTGGGATTCACGCTACGGTCGCGCTCGCGTGCCTGTCAAGGGGGAACGTTATCGGTAACACCTCGTCGCGACACGCAAGGGGCCGGCCCGCGAACGGACCGGCCCGTCGGGTGTGCGGGATCAGCCGCAGCTGGTCGCCGGGTACGCGATCTGCTGGTCGACCGTGACGGGCTGGCCGCCGACCGTCGCCACCGCCTTGAGCGCCACCGAGCCGCCGGTCACGGTGAGCGTGCGCGTGGTGAACGACGCCGACGCGCTCTTCCCGGCCGCAACCGATCCGAATGCCTTCGTGCCGTACGGGCTGGTCGCCGTCAGCGTGACCGGGAAAGCCTCGCCGTTGGTCACGGTGACCACCTGCACCACCTTGCCCGCGACGCAGCGGGCCGTGACGACCCCCGAGACGTCGAGCTCCGGACCGACCACGGTGACCTTCAGCGACACCGTGCGGTTGGCCGGCGCCACCTCCTCCTCGCGAGTCTGGTTGAGCACCGCCGAGCCGTCGGCGGCGAAGTGCACCGTCTTCACACGCGCGTGGCGGCTCGGGTCGTTCAGGCCGCCGTCGGCGCCCGGGATCCACTCCGAGATCGGCGGGCGTGCGTGGTAGACGATCACCGGGTTGCCGTCGGCGTCGAGCGTGAACGAGTTGTGACCCGGCCCGTTCTGCTGACCGCCGAAGTCATCCGACGTGAGCAGCGGATAGCCGGTCTTGGCCCACGTGGACGGCTTCATGAGGTCGCCGTCGATCGGCGCGCGCAGCATGCCGATCGAGTACGTCTCGTTCACCTCGGAGGCGGAGAAGAACACGAAGACCTCGTCGTCGCTCTTGATGACCGCCGCGCCCTCGTTGATGACCTGGCTCGCGGTCCGCTCCCACGCGTAGTTCGGTGTGGAGAGCAGGATCGAGGGCGTGATCAGCTGGCTCGGGTTGGCCGGGTCGATCTCCGCCATGCGCAGGTCGGAGCTGCCCGGCTTCTCGGCCCACACCATGTAGTGCTTGCCGTTCGCCTCGAAGTACGTCATGTCGAGCGAGAAGCTCGTGAACGCCGACGTGTCGCCGGGTGCCGCCTTGACGTAGCCGAGCTCCTCCCAGTTCGACGCGACCATCGGGTCGCTGTCACCGGGCGCGCGCATGATCGCGGGGCGGATGTTCCACACATCCGTGCTGCGGCTCGACGTGAACAGGATGTACCAGTCCCCGTTGATCTTGTGCAGTTCGGGCGCCCAGAAGTAGCGGTAGGCGCCGGTGGCGATCTTCGAGCCGTTGGAGGTGTTGGGTGCAGCCGCGTTGCGCGACCACAGCAGCACCTGCTCCTGCGCGGTGGTGAGCCCGTTGATCGTGCTCGCGCGGCGCAGCACGATGCGGTCGTAGCCGACGCCGGGGTTGGCCTGCGTCGTCGGGTACGAGCCGGTGAGGTAGTACTCCGCCTCACCCGTGCGCTCGTCGTCGCGGAACACCCACGGGTCGGCTCGCTCGGGCACGAGGATGCCCTTGCTGTCGCCGTAGACCGGCTGGTTCACGGTGCCGGTCACGGTGTACTCGCCGGGCGTCTCGAGGTCCACGCTGCTGGTGTCCCAGTTGACGCCGAGCTGCTTGGACGAGCCGTCGGAGTATCCGAGCTGCACCTTCTCGGGCAGTTCGAGCTCGCCGCCCACCTCGACCTCGACGTCGTCGCCGGCGTCGACGGTGGTGTTCACGATGCGTCCGAGCGACTTCTGCAGGAGCGCGAGCTCCGCGTCGGTGAGGGGGAGAGCGGATGCCTCGATCGCACCCGTCGGCAGACCGGTCAGCGTCGGCGCGGCCGGAGTCGTGATCGACTGCGGTGCGCTGAACGTCGTGAAGTCGGGCGTGGTCACTTCGTAGGCGGCGCCGGCAGGTGTGCGCAGCACGACCCGGTAGGCGCGGATGCCGTTGTCGTACGCGACGTCGGCACGCGCCACCGTGATGCCCTGCGTGTTGGTGGTGGCGAGCTTCTGGCCCGTGAAGGTCACGAGATCCTTCGACGTGTAGACGAAGATGCGGCCGTTGGCGGCGTTGTCCGCGGCGACGAGACCGAAGGTGCCGTCGGGCTTGCGGAAGAGCGTCGGGTTCGCGAACTGAGAGGTGCCCGTGCCGAAGGTCGGGTAGAGCACGCCCTTGTTGTTGTTCAGCGCGACCAGCGGGTCGCCGTCGGCGCCGATCGCGAGGTGGAGCACCTCGGTCTTGGCGGTGCCGCCGGTGCGCACGTACGCGACGGCGCGACCGGCGTCCTGGGCCCTGACCGTCACGGTGTAGGTGCGCTCGGTGGTCAGTCCCTCCCGCGAGAACGTCGCCGTGAGGTCGACGTCGGTCTCGGCGGCCGGGCGCGTGACGCCACCGGTCGCGGAGACGACGCTCGGCGCGGACGACTCCCACGACACATCGATGTCGTCGACGGCGTCGCGCAGCACGATGTCGGCCGTGACGACCTCGATGCCGAGGTCGAAACCGTCAGCGCTGCGCTCGAGGTCGCGCTGCGGGTCGATCGCGGCCACGGTCACCTCGTACGAGCGGGTGAGCGTCTCGCCGCCCAGCGCGAAGGTGGCCGTGAGCGTCACTGCGGCGTCCGGCTGGCCGGCGGCGGGTCGGGTCACCGTGCCGTCGGCGGCGATGACCTCGGGAGTCGACGACGACCAGGTGATGCGCGACTGGTTCGCTCCGGTCGCAGGCAGCGCGAGGTTCGCGATGGTCTCATCCGGCAGTGACACCGCGTCGGCGTCGGCCGCGAGCGCGGCCTGCGTCTGGGCGGGCGTGGTCCGCTCGCTCAGGTGGTAGAGCTCTGCGATCTGAGCGGGGGTATAGGCCGACGCCGAAACGATCACGTCGTCGACACCGCCCTTGTAGAAGACGTCCGGGTAGGAGGAGCGGCCGATGTATCCGACCAGTCCGGTGCCGAACTGCGTCACCGTGCGGCTGGTCGCCACGGTGCCCACGTGTGTGCCGTTGAAATAGCCAGAGATGGAGGTCGGCGTGATGACCGTGGTGTACATGCCCCACGCCGTGCCCGTCGTCGGGCCCGCGACGCCCTGCGCGGCGTTGGTCGGCGAGATGCCGTATTCGGTGCCCCACGGCGCCGTAGGCGCGCTGCCGTTGGTGACGACCGTCTTGAAGCGGCTCTGCGGGTTGCGGGGATTGAGCAGCCAGTACTGCGACGGCGGGTTGGCGGCGGAGCCGAAGAACATCGCTGCGTAGTTGCCCGCCGCGGTCTCGTTGCGCAGCCATGTCGAGATCGTCAGCGTGTCCTTGCCATCGAACAGGTTCGCCGGGAAGCGCACATAGCCGGCGCCGCTGTTCGAGGCGCCGCCCGGAAGGGTCAGCACGCCGTCCGCGACCGTCCCGCCGGTGCCCAGCAGCGTGCCGTTGTTGCCGTTGCCGGTGACGTCGGTCACCGCCCCGGGAGAGCTGAAGTCGTAGTGGAGGATCAGGTTCGGGTCTTCCGGAACCGGATCCGCGTGTGCTGCCGGGGGAGCGAGCACGCCGAGGGCGAGT
The DNA here is from genome assembly GCF_014837165.1 of Microbacterium gallinarum. GTDB lineage: Bacteria > Actinomycetota > Actinomycetes > Actinomycetales > Microbacteriaceae > Microbacterium > Microbacterium gallinarum. The sequence goes on along the minus strand of NZ_JACSPM010000001.1, from coordinate 680,969 downwards.
GCCGCGATCGCGGCCCCCGCCACACCGACGCGTCGCCAGGACTTCGTCGCCATCTCAAACCTCTTCATCGCGGCCTGCGGCCCGCGCGGGTTCGCGGGCATCGTCGGTCACAGTATCGCGTTACCGCTCACATTCCTAGAGTCGATATGCGACACGACATGTGCGTTCTTTGGACATTGACGCGATCAACAGTGGCGCGATTCGTTTAGTTACCGCTAACGTGAGCGATAACACCCGTTCGACGATGTTCGGCCTCACTTGATGGAGAGTGGAATGAGAGTGTCCTCCCGCACCCGGAAGACAGCGATCGCGGCAGCTGCGATCGGCGCGATGATGCTGGGCCTGGGGGTGAGCAGCGCGACCGCCGCCGTGCCCGACGAAGGCCTCGTCGCCGAGTATCTCTTCGACGAGGCGTCGGGTTCGACCGTGCCCAACACCGCCGCCGGATCGGCACTCGGGGCGGCGACCGTGCGCAACGTGCAGGCGGCCGACTGGACCGGGTCGTCGCTCACGATGCGCGGCGGGTCGAAGACGTCCACCGGAAACTGGGTCGAGCTGCCCGACGACATCCTTTCGGGCGCCCCGTCCGCGACGGTGACCGCAGAGGTCAAGGCGTCCGCGGCGATGCTGAACAGCTTCCACTTCCTGTGGAACATCGGCAACGACTCTTCTGCGACGGAGTACTTCTTCGCCTCGCTGAACTGCGGCTCGAGCCGCGCTCCGCTCGTGGGCATCAAGTCCGGCGGCGTCGAGCAGCTCGTGCAGTCGGGATCCTGCGGCGTGACCGCGAACCAGTGGGTCAACGTCACCACGGTCCTCGACGGCGCGGCGGGAACGGCCTCGCTCTACATCAACGGCGTGCGCACGGCGCACGGCGACGTCGGCTTCACGCCGGCGAACGTATTGGACCAGTCGCTCAACACGATCGGCCGCGCGCCGTGGCCCGACCCGCTCTTCCAGGGTGCGATCTCCGCCTTCCGCGTCTACGACCGCGCTCTGAACGCCGCCGAGGTCGCCGGAGTCTCGGCCGAGGACGCCCTGCTGAACGAGGCGGAGCTGCAGGCCCAGGCCCAGGCGATCCTCACCGGACTGGCCCTGACCGACCGCGAGACCAGCGGCGACATCGATCTGCCGACCGCGCAGGGCCGCGTGACGTGGACCTCGAGCAACCCCGCCGTCGTCTCGCCGACCGGTCAGGTCACGCCTCCGCTCGCCGGCCAGCCGGCGGTGCCCGTCGAGCTCACCGCCACGGCGTCCCTCCGCGGCATCACCGTAAGCCAGACGATCACGGTCACGGTGCTGCCGTCGACCGAGAGCGCGGAGGACCGCGCCGCGCGCCTCGCACAGCGTTTCGTGATCCCGTCCGTCGTGCGTTCGGGCGCGGCCGTGCCGACTGCTCCTGAGGGCACCACGCTGGAGATCACCGGCGTCGAGGGCCCCGTCGAGGTGGCTGCCGCCATCACCTCGTCGTCGGACGAGCCGGTCGACGCCGACGTGTCGGTGCGCATCACCGACGCTTCCACGGGGGTGGGCGTCAGCCGCACCTTCGCCGTGCGCGTGCTGCCGGCATCCGCTCCCCAGCTGCTCGCCTACAACCGCAACCCCACCTCCGTCGCCGAGGCGAACAACGCCGACGTCGCGCTGAGCATGCACCTCGCGCTGTCGGCCGACGGAGGCTGGACCCCGCTCAACGAGAACTACGGCATCTTCTTCCCGAAGACTTCGTCGGCCGTGCCGGCGAACGGCCCGGCCGAGAATCTCATCCGCAGCCTCCGCAACCCCCACATCTTCTACCTGGAGGACGGCACGTTCGGCATCGTCGCCACGCGCACCGCGCGCAACGGCGGGGCGGACGGCACGCAGACCAACCGCATGCTCTTCGCCCGCAGCACCGACCTGCTGTCGTATCAGGAGGTCGGCCTGGTCGACGTCGGCGTCACGAGCGGTGTCAACGACCCCGCTGTGGTGTGGGACTCTGCGGCCGAGCGCTACCTGGTCAGCTGGACGTCGGACGCGGGCGCCGCGATGTACACCACGTTCGGAAGCCTCACGGATGCCGCGACCCGCGGCGCAGTGGAGCGCGGCGTCGTGGCCGCCACCGCCGGAACCACGAGCACGGGCATCCCGAACTACGCCACCGGCAACACGATCGCCGTCACGGCGGCGGTCGCCGAGGCACTCGAGGTCCGTTTCGGGCGCATCGTCAACACCGGCGTCACGGCGCTGGACGGCGTCGAGGTGGAGACCGGAGCGGAACTCGCAGCCTCCGGACTGCCGCAGCGCGCCGAACTGAGCTACAACGACGGCTCGGTCGCGACGCGCGCCATCGAATGGGACGCCGACTCGATCGCCGCCGTCAACACCTCCGCTCCCGGCACGTACGAGGTGACGGGCTCGATCAAGCAGCCGCAGTACGCGACGCCTTTCGCCGACGAGCGCGCCGACCCGTCGGTGTTCAAGTTCGACTGGAACGGCGAGACGAAGTTCCTCATGATCGCCACGGAGGACCTCAACCTCAACCCGATCAACCCGGCCAACGGACCGCACATGCCGATCCGCATCGCCGACAACATCGAGGACCTGTCGGACGACGCTCTGCGCGCCGGCCGCAACGTCGAGATCGACTTGCTCAAGGACGGCGACACCGACGCGGACGGCGGGATCATGACCGGATGCTTCTGGGCGCCGGAGTTCCATCTCGTCGGCGACACGCTGACCATCTTCTTCATGCCCTGCTACGACGGCTCGAACGGCCAGCCGGACATGTGGACGGGACGCGCGAGCATCATCCAGCTGGAGAAGGACGCCCAGGGCAACGACCTCGACCCCGCGGTCCCGGCCAACTGGACCAAGGCCGAGAAGGTGCTGCGCGCCGACGGCTCGATCCTCAACCCGGTGCAGAGCATCTCGCTCGACATGACCTACTTCGAGGACTCCGGCCAGTCGTACTACGCCTGGCAGATGCTCGGCTCGGTCTTCATCGCGACGATGGACCCGTCCGACCCGACACGCCTGACCTCGGCGCCGGTGCGCATCCTGCCGCCGGAGTTCGCGTGGGACAACGTGATCGCGGAAGGCCCGAACGTCCTCGCCAAGGACGGGACGCTGTACATGATCTACTCGGGCTCGAGCGTGGGCGACTCCTACACCACAGGACTCATCACGGCGAAGGCCGGGGAGGGCGTCGACCTGCTGTCTCCGGCAGCCTGGACGAAGCTGAACTACCCGATCCAGAAGTCCGGCATGTTCAACGGGGCCTGGCAGCTCGGGACCGGCCACGGCATGTGGTCGATGGACGAGGACGACAACATCCTGTACGTCTTCCACGCCCGCACGAGCAACCGCGGACTGACCGGTCGCGACATGTTCGTCCGCCGCGTCCACTTCGCCTCGGACGGCATGCCGGTCTTCGACATGGAGTCCGATGAGGAAGTGGCGCCCGACAACCGCACGGTGACCGTGACGGTGACCGTCGTCGGCGTCCCCGAGCCGCAGCTCGACGTCTCGGCCGTCGTGGCCGCGCGCTGTGTCGCAGGCAAGGTGGTGCAGACCGTCTCGGTGACGAACGGCGAGACCTTCCCCGTGGCCGTGAAGACGACGTCGCCGTACGGCGCGAAGACGGTGTCCGTTGCGGCGGGCAAGACCGTGTCGCAGGCCTTCACGACGCGCCTGCCGTCGGTCGAGGCCGGGGTCGTCGATGTCGACGCGTCGGCGGCCGTCGGTGGACAGTTCCTCGAGCACGGAGTCGACATCGCATTCGATGCGGCGAGCTGCCGCTGAGCTGAAGGAATGACCCGATGACAATTCGCAGAACAGCACTCGCCGGTGCGGCGGTGGCCGCCCTGGTGCTCGCCGCACTCCCCGCGGCAGCCGCGTCGGCCGACCCGCTCGCGGGCGTGCCGACCGACGGCCTCCTCGCGGCGTACGACTTCTCCGCCACGACGGGCACGACGCTGGCCGACGCTGCGGCGGCCGGGGGTGCCCAGAACGGCACCGTCGTCGGTACCCCGGCATGGCAGAACGGCGTGATGCAGTTCACCGGGTCCAATCACGTCAAGCTGCCCGACAACCTGCTCGTCGGCAGCACTGCGGCGACGGTCGCCGTCGAGGCCAAGCCCAGCGCCGGCTCGCTCAGCGGGAACAACTTCCTCTGGAACATCGGCGGGTCCGGCGAGGGGGCCACGGGTCAGTTCTTCGTGCACACCCCTGGCCACCGTGCCACGATCTCGCGCACGAACTGGAGCGGCGAGCAGAACGCCGTGTCGCCCAGTGCCTTCGCAGCCGACCGCTGGCAGTCCATCGTCGCGACCATCGAGCCCAATGCCGGAGCCTCGACCTCGACGATCACGCTGTACGTCGACGGCGTGCAGGTGGCTCGCAAGGCGGACTCGACCACGGGCATCGCCGACCTCGCCGTGCAGACCAACAACGTCATCGGAGCGTCGGCGTACACGGCCGACCCGCGCTTCACCGGAGCGATCAGCAGCTACCGCCTCTACAACCGGGCACTGACGGCCGCCGAGGTGGCGACGGTGTCGTCGACGGATGCCGTGACCTCCGCGTCCGAGACGCTCAGCGGCATCTCGCTCGGCGACCTGTCGGCCGTGTCTTCCGACCTGACGCTCCCCACGTCGGGCGGAGTGACGTGGGCGACGTCGGACGCGAGTGTGGTCGCGGCCGACGGCACGGTCCATCAGTCCGAGAGCGGACCGACCAGCGCGGTGCTCACCGCGACCGCGACCGTTCGCGGCAAGAGCAGCACGCGGGAGTTCGCTGTGACGGTGACGCAGCTGCCCGACGCCGGCGCCCGCGCGGAAGCCGACCTCGCGGCGATCGCCCTGCACGGTCTGGACGATGTGCGTGATAACCTCACGCTGCCCGAGACCGGGTCGGTCCACGGGTCGGAGATCGAGTGGTCGGCGGAGCCGGCGGGCGTGATCTCGACCGAGGGGGACCAGGGCCGCGCTCCCGGCATCGTGACCCGCCCGGCACACGGGAACGACGACGCCGAAGTGACGCTCACCGCGCGCGTGCCCGGCGCCGAGGCATCCCGCATCTTCTCAGTGACCGTCCGAGCACTGCCGGAGCAGGAGGAGAACGCGGCCTACCTGTTCGCCCACTTCACCGCCGGCCGCTCGCCCAGCACGATCAACGAGCAGATCTACTTCGCCACGAGCGAGGACGGCGCGGACTGGACCGATCTCAACGCCGAGCAGCCTGTGCTGCGGTCGACGGTCGGGGAGACGGGTGCCCGCGATCCGTTCCTCGTGCGCGCCCCCGGTGGCGACAAGTTCTACCTGCTGGCGACGGATCTCAGCACCGCGCTGTACGGGTGGCGCTTCACGCCCGACAACCCGGGCAGCAAGAGCCTCGTCGTGTGGGAGTCCACGAACCTCGTCGACTGGTCGGAACCGCGGCTCGTCGACGTCGCATCCGAGATCCCGCAGGCCGGCGCGGCGTGGGCGCCCGAGGCGACGTACGACCCGGCCACAGGGGAATACCTCGTGTACTGGGCCACCGCGTCGGGCGCCGGGGCGGAGCATCCGCTCGGCAATGCGCTCGGCGACCCCATGAACATGTACTACGCGACCACCCGCGACTTCGTCACGTTCTCCGACCCCGTGAAGTGGATCGACCGCACCAACTCGATCATCGACACGACCATGCTGGAGATCGACGGCGTCTTCTACCGCGCTTCCGGCGACGGGCAGATCACGATCGAGCGCAGCTCCGACCCGTACGCGGTCACCGTCAGCGGCACCGCACCGACGAGCAATCCGGACGGCTGGGAGCGCGTGAGCACCCTCCGGGACATCTTCAACGACAACAACTACGCAGGGACGACGCTCGAAGGACCCGAGCTGTTCGCCTACAACCCGCAGGACTGGCAGAAGAATGCGTCTGGCGAGAGGGTCCCGACGTGGGGCCTCATGGCGGATCGCTACGGCGGCAGCATCGGACGGGGATACCTGCCGTTCCGCAGCACCGACCTCGCGAGCACCGCGCCCGCGGCGCAGGGCGGCGGCTGGTCCGTCGGCACCGATATCGACTTCGACGCCGTGCTCAAGCGCCATGGCACCATCCTTCCGGTCACGAAGACGGAGTACGACCGGCTGACGCAGGCGTTCGGTGATCCGACCGCGAAGATCTCGTCGATCGCGGTCACCAGCCCGCCCGCGCGGACCTCCTACGCGATCGGTGACGAACTCGACGCGGCGGGTCTCGAGATCACGGCGACCACCGCGAGCGGTGCGACCCGCGTGCTCGCCGCTCGTGAGTACACGCTCACGGGGTTCGACTCCTCCGAGCCGGGAGTGTCGCAGGTCACGGTGTCGCTGGATGCCGCACCGTCCATCCGCGCCTCGTTCGCGGTGTCGGTGACCGCAGCCCCTGCGCTCGAGGTGTCGGCCACCGTCACAGCCCGGTGCATCGCCGGGAAGGTGGTGCAGGTCGTCACCGTGACGAACGACGACGACAGCACACTGGCCGTGACCGCTGCGTCGCCATACGGCACCAAGACGTTCGCGTCGCTCGCGGCCGGCAAGTCGGCGTCGGCTTCGTTCACCACGCGTCAGCTCGGCATCGGGGCGGGGTCGGTGTCGCTCACCGCTTCGGCGACGGTGGACGGTGCTCCGGTGACGGTCGAGGAGACCACCTCGTACGCGGCTGCGAACTGCGGCTGAAGCCACGCGGCCCGGGTGTGAGCGCGCCCGGGCCGCGGCATCCTTCCCCTCGACCCGAAAGAGGACATCTGTCGTGACTGCACCCACCCGCATCCGCCGGCGTGTCCTCGGCGTCGTCGCAGTGGCGAGCGTCGTCGCCGCGGGCCTGCTGCCCGCCGCCGCCGCAGCCACCGCGTCGGAGCCGCTGCGCGACCGCCTCGTCGCCGAGTACCTGTTCGACGAGGCCTCGGGCGACGCCCTGCGCAACACCGCAGACGGCGACGCCGCGCCCGGCGACCCGCTGGATGCGGTCGTGCGCAACTACGTCGCCGATCAGCGGTCCGAGGCGGGCACGCTGCGGCTCACCGGCGGCGCGAAGACCTCGACCGGCAACTGGGTCGAGCTCCCCGACGACCTGCTCGCCGGAGCAGGATCGGCCACCGTGTCGATCGACGTGAAATCGGACCCGACGATGCTCACCTCGAATCACTTCCTCTGGAACATCGGGAATGACGCGACGCAGCAGTACTGGTTCGCCAACGCGCGCGGACCGCGGTCGGCGATCACCGTCGGATCCGCGACGGGGGAGAAGAACGCCACCGGCTATGGCGTCACGGCCAACCGCTGGCACAGCCTCACCGCGGTCATCGACGCGGACGCCGACACCCTCACCTTCTACACCGACGGTCAGCGCGCGGGCGTGATCAAGACCACGCTGACGCCGGCCGACATCACGCAGACGCTCAACACGATCGGCCGAGCGCCCTGGCCCGACACGCTCTTCAAGGGATCGGTCGGCGCGTTCCGCGTCTACGACCGCGCCCTCAGCGACATCGAGGTCGTCGCGCTGTCCGAGCTCGACGCGGCGCCGCACGCTGCCGAGCTCGCATCGGCGTCGAGCGCGAAGCTGGCGTCCCTCGACCTCGGCGACACCTCCGCGGTGACTACGGACCTCCAGCTCGTGACGCTGCACGGCGTCCGCTGGGCGTCGTCCGACCCTGCGGTCATCGCTCCCGACGGCACAGTCACCCGTCCCGCTCCCGGTCAGCCGGCCGCGGTCGTGACGCTCACCGCATCGGCGACCACGCGTGGCCAGGCTGCGTCGACCCCGCGCACCTTCACGGTCACCGTGCCCGCACTCACCGCCGCCGACCTGGCAGCCGACCGCAACGCGCTGCGCCTGCCCGAGCAGGTGCGCGGCAACCTGGCGCTTCCCGCGCGCGGCGTGGCCGGTTCGCCGATCCGGTGGGAGTCGTCCGATGAGGACGTGATCACGGATGCCGCGACCGGCGCCGCAGCGGCGGGCGTCGTCACGCGGCCGGCGTGGGGTGAGGCCCCCGCCGAGGTCACCCTCACCGCCACGATCGGCGACGGACCCGACGCTCTCACGCGCGCGTTCGCGGTCGACGTCCAGCCGCTGCCGCGCGCGGCGACCGACAGCCGCTATCTCTTCGCGTACTTCACCGCCGACACGGTCGCAGGCGAGAACATCTTCCTGGCCGCGTCGCAGGGCAACAGCGCCATGAGCTGGGACGTTCTCGGCGGCGGCGCGCCGCTCGTCACCTCGACCATCGGCGAGATGGGTCTGCGCGATCCGTTCATTCTCCGCGCGCCCGAGGGCGACCGGTTCTATCTGATCGCCACCGATCTCTCGATCGGCCGCAACAGCAGCTGGGACCGTGCCCTCGACCAGGGCAGCACCCACCTCGAGATCTGGGAGTCGGCCGACCTGCGCACGTGGTCGCAGCAGCGGCACGTGAAGGTGTCGGGTCCGAACGCGTCGATGACGTGGGCGCCCGAGGCCTACTGGGATGCCGAGGCCGGCGAGTTCGTCGTGTACTGGTCGTCGCGCGTCTACCTCGACGGCACCCGCCCGTACGACAAGGCAGGCACGCCGAACTCGACCTACTCGAAGGTCATGTACGCCACGACGCGCGACTTCGTCACGTTCTCGCCCGCGAAGGTGTGGGAGGACGCGGGCGACCGCATCGACTCGACGATGATCGAGGACGACGGCACGTTCTACCGCTTCACCAAAGAGGTGACGGGCTGCGTCGACATCGTGCAGGAGTCGTCCGACGACATGCACGCACTCACGGTGCCCGGCGACTACGCCTGGCAGACCGACGCGAGCTGCATCTCGAAGACGGCCCGCAACACGACGCGCACCACCGAGGGGCCGACGATCTTCCGCGCGAACGCGGGTGACACGTCGCTCCCCGCGGGCGTCGACGAGGGCTTCTACCTGTTCGTCGACGACTTCACCGGCGTCGGCTACCTGCCGTTGTTCACCGAGTCGCTCGCAACCCCGCAGTGGCGCACCGTCACCGGTGCCCTGCCGAAGTCCCGGCACGGCAGCGTGCTGCCGGTCACCCTCAACCAGTGGGAGGCGGCGAAGGGCGCTGCGCTGACGAAGGTCGCGACGGAGATCGAGCTCGACGGCGTCGAGGCCGGTGACACGCTGCGTCCGGGCGATGCCCTCATCGCGACGGTCTCCGCCGCCGACGGGGGAGCCGTCGCCGGCTCCGTCACATTCACGGTCGGCGACCTGACGGTCGACGCCCCCATCGTCTCGAAGGACGGTGTATACGTTGCCGAGGCGGTCGTCCCCGACACGGATGCCGCGGGCGAGGCCGCCGAGCTCACGGCGGCGTACGCCGGGTTCGATGTGCTGTCCGGGTCCATCTCGGCCCCGGTTGCCGTGGTCGTCGGCGACGCCCCCGTGCTCGCAGTCGAGGCATCCGTCACCGCCCGCTGCGTGGCGGGCAAGGTCGTGCAGGTCGTCACCGTGACGAACACCGACGACGTCGCGATCGGGGCGACGGCTGCCGGCGCGTACGGCTCGAAGACCTTCGCCTCCATCGCCGCGGGAAAGAGCTCATCGGCATCGTTCACGACGCGCCAGCCGTCGATCCCGCTCGGATCGCTCACCCTCACCGCGACCGCCACGGTCGCCGGCGCACCCGTCACGCTCACGGCCGACGCCGCATATCCCGCCGCGACCTGCGGCTGAGAAAGGAAGATCCGGTGGATCGCACACATATCGACAGCGCGCGCGGCGCGGGGACCGCGCGGCGCAGGAAGCTCCTCGCCGGCGTGGTCGGAGCCGCGCTGGTCGCGGGCGGGATCGGCGCGACCGTTCCCGCCACCGCGGCCGAGCCGGCGTCGCTGCTGGCCTCGTACGACTTCTCAGAGTCGAACGGCACGGTGCTGCACGACGTCTCCGGGGCGGGCAGAGACGCCGCCGTCGTCGGCGGCGCGGCCTGGCGCGGCGGATCCATGCAGTTCACCGGTGCGAACCACGTGCAGCTGCCGAACAACCTCCTCGCGGGGCAGAGCGCCGCGACCGTCGTGATCGAGACGAGCCCGACGGCGCTCTCCGGCAACAAGTTCCTGTGGAACATCGGCGGATCGGGTGACGCGGCGACCGGGCAGTTCTTCATCCAGCCCGTCGCGCCGCGCGTGGCGATCTCGAAGGCCAACTGGTCGGGTGAGCAGTCGGTCACCTCGGCCACCAAGCTCGTGCAGGGCCAGTGGCAGTCGGTCGCGGCGACCATCGAGAAGAACTCCGGCGCGACCACCTCCACTCTGAAGCTCTACATCGACGGAGCGCTCGTCGCGCAGAAGGCGGACTCCACCGTCGCACTGAGCGATCTCACGACCCACACGATGAACTACATCGGCAAGAGCGCCTACGCGGGCGACAGCCTCTATCAAGGAGGTGTCTCGGCGTTCCGCGTCTACAGCGCGGCGCTGACGGCGGCGGACATCGCGGCCGCATCGGCGACAGATGCTGCGGCCACCGCCGCTGAGGTCGCGAACGCGATCGACCTCGCCGCCGCGAACGTGCAGGACCTCGCGCAGGTCGAGTCCGACCTCGTGCTGCCCACGGCCGGCGGTGTAACATGGACATCTCAGCCGGCGGGCATCGTGGCGTCGAACGGTCAGGTGACCCGGCCCGCCGCCGACACCGTCGTGACGCTCACGGCGACCGCCACCGTGCGCGGCCAGTCCGCGACCCGCGACTTCGAGGTCACGGTGCTGCAGGCGCCGACCGCGGCCGAGCAGGCCGCGCGCGCCGCCGAGACGCTGCTGCTGCCGTCGGTGCTCGAGGAGGGCTATGTGCTGCCCCCCACGGCGCTCGGCCTGCCGGTCGTGTGGTCGCACGTGTCGGGTGCCGGATCCGTCGTGGACGGCGCGATCGCCACCGCTCCGGCCACGGGCCTGGGGGCCGCCACGCTGCGGGCCGTGGTCGGCACCGGCTCCGATGCCGCGACGACCGAGCTCGAGGTGCGCATCGCCGAGACCGGCGCGTCGCGCCTCGCCGCCTACACCACGTCGAAGAACACGCGCGGCGGCGATGACCCCGAGGTGACCCGGTCCGCCCACCTCGCGGTGAGCGCGGACGGCACCTCCTACACCGCGTTGAACTCCGGCGCCGGAGTCGTGTTCCCGAAGCACAGCGGCATGACCGAGACGGACAACGGCACCAAGCGCTACCTCGCTCAGCCCTACGTCTTCCGGCTGTCGGGCGATGAGGGCTTCGGCCTCATCGCGCGTCGCACCTCCGACACGGGCGTCGCCGACGCAGCCGGTGCGCTCGTCTTCACCTCTCCCGACCTCGTGGACTGGACCGAGGTCGGCCTCCTGGCGCTTCCCGGCCAGGGTGCGACGGGAGCGGTCTCGGCTGAGTGGGACTCGCGCGTGGACGCGTACCGGCTCGCGTGGACGAGCACGTCCGGCTCGACGCTCACGGGCACGACGCCCGACTTCGGCGCTGTGGCATCCGTCAAGGTCGGTCAGCAGCCGACCGGCCGCGTCGGCACGATCAACGTGGCCTACGCCGAGACCGCGTCGGTCGTGCCCGTCACGGTGGCCGAGGCGCGCGTCGCGGAGCAGCTGCTCGGACGAGTGCAGAACACCGGCCTGCAGGTGCCTGACGACGTGACGATCACGGCCGGCGGCGAGGTCGAGCTGCCCGAGAAGCTCACCGCGGAGTACTCGGACGGCGGCACCCACGACTTCCGTGTCGACTGGGATACTTCGGGGGTCGACCCGTCGACGCCCGGCGAGTACACCGTCACCGGCGCACTGGAGCGGACGGACACCATCTTCCCGCTCATCGCCCGGCGCGCCGATCCGCACGTGCTGCGATACACGCTGCCGAACGGTGAGAAGACGTGGTTGTTCATCTCCACCGACGACAACGGCCAGGACGAGTTCTTCGTGCGCCAGTCGAGCACGATCGCGGGCATCGCGAGCGCGGCGGACAACCGGATCCTCGGACCGGGCCTGTCCGGGACGAGCACCAACGCGCAGTTGTGGGCGCCCGAGTTCCACGTGCTCGACGGCGACCTGTACATCCTCTTCGCCGCGAACCCGAACAGCGAGAACGCGTGGAACGGCGTGCAGTCGTTCACCATGCGGCTCAAGCCGGGCGGCGACCCGCTCGTGCGCGCCGACTGGGAGGCACCGCAGCGCGTGCTCGACGCCGACGGTCAGCCGCTGACGACGTACGGCGCCGGGATCACGCTCGACATGACGCATTTCGAAGACGGCGGTGTGGACTACGTCTCGTGGTCCGAGCGCGCGATCACCCCGGTGACCGGCCCCGCCGTGCTGAAGATCGCCGAGGTCGTTCCCTCGACGACAGGCAGCTGGCGCCTCGCGGGTCCGCGCTCGACGATCGCCTACCCCGATCGAGGCTGGTCCAACAACACGACCCAGGTCGTCGAAGGCCCCTTCGTGATCAAGCGCGACGGCAAGATCATGATCACGTTCTCGGGCTCGGGCGTCGACTGGACGTACGCGGTGGGTCTCGCCACCGCCGAGTCCGGCGCCGACCTGCTCGACCCCGCCTCGTGGCAGGTGCGCACTTACCCGATCTGGCACTACGAGGGCGCTTTCGCGAACAACTGGGGACCCGGACACAACTCGTACACCTATGACGACGACGGCAACCTGCTGAACATCTTCCACGCCAAGCTCACCTCTGGAGGCACCCGCGACTCGGGGGTGAGGATGGTGTACTTCCGCAAGGACGGCAGTCCCATCCTCGACATGACCGACACCGAGTGGCTCGCCTCGGGTAACCGCACGGTCACCGCGACGGTGACGGTCACCGCGCCGGAAGGCCTCGAGGTCGAGGCATCCGTCACCGCACGCTGCGTCGGCGGCAAGGTGGTGCAGGTGGTCACTGTAGCCAACGGCGAGGACGTGCCGGTGTCCGTGACGGTGACGGGCGTTTACGGCACGAAGACGTTCGCGTCGCTCGCGGCCGGGAAGAGCGCGTCCACGTCGTTCACGACGCGCGCGCCCGGCATCCCCTCGGGATCGATGACCCTCAGCGCCTCGGCGACGGTAGCCGGCTCGCCGGTGACCGATACGACGGAGGTGAGCACCGCGCCCGCCTCGTGCGGGTGATCTGACCACGGTCGCAGCAGCGGCCGTCGCGACGCGCGCCGCGGGTGTGGACGGACCCCGCGGCGCGCTGTCGCGCCCGCGCGCAGTGGCGCCTCGGCGCTTCTCCTTGGGAGGCGTCGCCCAGATCAGGAGATCTGGCGGAGACAGGATGCTTTCGCCGAGATCGTCCTGTTCTCGTCGGATCTCCTGATCCGGTGCAGCGGCGACGGAGGGAGTGCCTGGTCCTCGAGGGAGTCCCTCGTCGTCGAGCGAGGACAGCGGCGGGGCACAACGCGTCCCCACGGGAGGCGTCGCCCAGATCAGGAGATCTGGCGGAGACAGGATGCTTTCGCCGAGATCGTCCTGTTCTCGCCGGATCACCTGCCCCGAGCAGCGGCGACGGAGTGTCCTCGCCGCGCTCGGCGCCCGCCGCCCCCCGCCGCCCACGACCCTCGTACGAAAGAGCCCCGCCGGATGGGGGCCGGCGGGGCTCTTCTGGGGGAGGGTCTAGCCGCAGGTCGCGGCGGCGTAGGAGGCGGATGCCTCGGCGCTGTCGCCCCCGGCGGTCACGGCCACACCGACCGTGCCGCCGGTGATCGAGCCCTGACGCGTCGTGAAGGCGGCTGTCGTGCTCTTGCCCGGCTGCACGGCGGCGATCGACTTCGAGCCGTAGGTGGTCGAGACGGCGAGCCCGACCGGCGCGTCGCCGTCGTTCGTCGTCTTGACCGTGAGCGTCACCTTGCCCGCGACGCAGCGTGTGTCGGCGACGACCGTCACCGGCAGCACCGGCGCAGCGACGACCACGTCGGCCGTCACGATCACCGCGGTCGAGCTGTACAGCTGCTTGCCCGGGGCGTTCCACGCGGTCGATCCACCCGTGCCGACCCACTGGTTGAGGTTGGCGCCGATCGTGCGCACGGTGCCGGTCACCTCGTAGGTGCCCGGCTCGCCGGTGTCGACGTCGGAGAGGTCCCACGTCACGGGCTGCGACGCGGTGCCGCGGCCGTACGCCAGAACGACCTCAGCCGAGCTCGGCAGCGCGTCTCGCACGTCGGCCTCGGCCGCATCGGCGCCGACCTCGACGGACCCGAGGTCGCTCGAGACGGCGGTGGCGGCATCCGCTTCACGGATCTCGTCGTACTGCGCCTTCGTGAGCCCCACGATGCCGCCGTGCTTGGTGCTCGGCGCCATGGAGAACGAGCTGCTCGCGAGCTGCGTGAAGCCCGCGTCGAGGTTCGTCGTCTCCATCGGCCGGTAGCCGGTCGACGGGATGACGTCGACGTAGAGGTACCACTTCTCCTCGCCGTGCCGCTGGAAGATCGCGGGACCCTCGACACCGCCGGCGTTGCCGCCGGACCAGATCGCGCCGATACGCGTCTGCAGCTGCGTCCAGGTCGCCGACGGCTTCCACCACTCGGCTGCCGATGTCGATTCGAGGTAGATGCCCTTGCCCGCGGAGTTGTCCTTCGTGATGCGGTAGGTCTTGCCGTCGTTCTGGATGATCGTGGTGTCGATCGTGTTGCCGCCCGCGTCGATGAACGCGCCGCCGTATTCGTACGTCTCCTGCGTGAAGTCGGGCGTCGCGCCCCACAGGATTCGCGAATACGTCGAGCCGGTGTGCTCGGGGTTGGTGTAAACGTTCGACGCCCAGTAGAGGACGAACCCGCCCTCACCGGGGCCGTAGTAGTCCGGCACCCAGGTCGCCTCGGGCGCCCACGCCATGCCGAACTCGCCGACCTTCGCGCCGTCCGTCAGCGCGACGTCGAACTGGCGCAGGTCGCTCCAGCTCACGAGGTCCTTCGACTCCCAGACGTTGAGCTTCGTGCTGCCCTTCGAGCTCCAGTAGCACCACTCCATGCAGCCGGAGACGCCGCGGTCGCCGCCGAAGACCCGAAGGTCGGTGGCGATGATGTAGTACGTCCCGGTCTCGGGGTTGTAGGTGAGGTAGGGATCGCGGATGCCGGTGGTGCCGAGGTCGGACGCCAGGATCGGCCGGCCCGCATTGAGCGGATCCCACTGCTCGGGGTTGTCACCGCGCGAGACATCGAGGTAGATCTTCTCGGCGTAGCCCGCCGAGTCCTCGATGAAGTGCACCATCGCGTAGCCGAACGCGTCGGTCGCGGCGGCTTCGGGCTTCACCGTCACGGGCACCTGCTTCGTGGCCGTCGCGCCGCGCACGGTGGCTGTCGCGGTCAGTGTGGTCTGCCGCGGGTCCTCGCCTGCCGCGGGCTGGTCGGCGGTCGCGGTCACGCCGTCGGCGCCGATCGTGATCGCCGGGTCGGCAGACGACCAGGAGACGCGACCGCCGTAGGTCGGCAGTGTCGTCTGCGCCTCGTCGAACGTCACGGCGGCGACCCCGTCGGCGACGGTCTGTGCGGCCTGCTGGAAGGAGGCGGCGTGGATCGCGGCATCCGCCACGGACACGTCGTTCACCTCCGCCGCCGTCAGCGCGCGGTCGTACACGCGGAACGTCGACACCTCGCCCTTGTACATGGGGTCGGGATAGGGCGCTCGGCCGATGGCGTTGAGGGTCTGGTCGGTGATGGATGCCGGCGTCAGAGCGGTGTTCGTGCGGGCGACCTGCACGCCGTCGACGTAGAACGTGATGTGGCCGGCGGCGCCGTCGATGACCGACGTCAGGCTGTACCAGCGGTTCGCGTCGAGCGCCGTGCCCGATCGGGCGTTGACCTCGCCCCCGCCGCTGTTCGTGGTGATCGCGGTGCGCGGATTGTCACGCACCGAGGCGAAGTAGTACTGCGTTGTCGAGTCGCTGCCGATGTTCCAGAGGAAGTTCCAGTTGCTCTTCATCGTCGGGTCGATCTTGGTCTCGATCGTGACGGTGGCGGAGGTCTTGCCGCTGAGGATGCTGTCGGGCAGGCGCACCCAGTTGGCCGAGGTGCTGGTCTTCGCGCCGCCCGCGAAGACGAGGGATGAACCCGTCCACTGGCTGTCGGTGCCGTTCACGACAGTGGCTGCCGCGCCGCCGCTGACGCGGTTCGGGATGCTCGCGCCCGTCGCCTGGTCGAACACGTACTCGGCGAGCAGGCCGTTGATGGGAACGGATGAGCTGGCGCCCGCGGCGGCGGAAGCCCCGACGGGAGCGAGCGCGGTGGCCATGAGGGCGGCGCTCACCATGGCGGCGACCACGGTGCGTGGACGTCGCCGAACGCGGGGGCCGCTCACCGAGGCTGTGGGTCGGGGAATGCGATTCACTCCAGCTCCTTTGCTGTGCGCTGCCCAGGGTGTGCGGGATCCGCATGAGGCACGCCGTGGGAATGTTAGCGCTCACGCTATCGGCGGGCAAGAGTTGTGAGTTGAATCTCGAGAAGTTTCAAGGACGGTCGGCACCGAATTTGCCGAAACCGATTTCGGGTCTTGTTCTCGCTAACTGTTGCCGGTAACATCCAAGGCGAGCCAAGTCGATCCACCGCCGGATCCGAGAGCAAAGGTGCAAAAATGCTCAGTCACTCCCTCAGCCGTACGGCGCAGACCGCGATCGCGGTTGCGCTCGTCGTGGCGGGGAGTATCCGGGCGCCGCGCCGAGAGGCGGGCGCACTTCGCGCCGGCCACCACCCATGTGAGACGGGGGCGCTCGGCAACGGCTGAGGCTTCCAGCGAGTCCCGACGACCGGATGGACCGGTCGCTCGCGAGTTCGGATCGGCAGAGGTGCCGACCGGGAAATTGGAGAGAACGAATGAACAAGCGAGGACTGTTCGCACGTACCGCCGCCGGTGCGTTCGGCGGGATGCTGCTGATCGGTGTCGCAGGCGCCGCCATCGCCGACGAGGTCGGCAACGACCAGGTCGACGTCAACGTGAACATCGAGGCGCTCGAGCCCGTGGGCGCGCTGACGATGACCGTCGGCGCCGACGCCGCGACGCTGACCGAGGTCGAGTCCACCGATCCCGAGGTCCGTCAGTTCGACGGCACCCTCCCGACCGTCACCGTCACCGACGACCGCGCCGAGGTCCCCGAGGGCGTCGCCTGGTACGTCACCGGTCAGTCGTCCGACTTCGTCTCGGGCGCGAACTCCATCTCGGCCGGACACCTCGGGTGGTCGCCGCAGCTGCTCTCGGAGGAGGGCAACGGCGAGGTCGCGGTCGGCCCGGACGTCGACACCGTGCTGGATGAGGGCCCCAACAACGTGGGTCTCGAGGGCGAGGAGTTCCTCGCGCTCTCGCTGGACTCGGGTGAGGCCGCCGCGGCGGGCGCCTGGTCGGCGAACGCCAACCTGTTCCTCAAGACGCCCGTCGACGTCGCGCCCGGCAGCTACGCCGCGACGCTGACCCTCACGCTGTGGGAAGACGCGTACTGACACGCGAAGTCTGACTCGTGTTGAATCGGGTCGGGGCCGTCGTCGGCGGCCCCGACCCTGACGTCTGGATTGTCCTTGTTGTCACTCACTTCCCGCTTCCGGCCGGCGCGTCATGCGCTCGCCGGCCTCGTGCTGGGCTTGGCGCTGGTCGCCGGTGTTGCGGTGCCCGCGTCCGCCGACGCCGACACCGACGACACGCCCGACGTCCGCTGGTCGGTGACTCCGGCGAACGAGTCCGGACCCGACGGGCGGACGTTCGTCGAGAACGAGCTCGATCCGGGTGAGTCGGTCGACGACTACTTCGCGGTCCGCAACGTGAGCGACCAGACAGTCGAGTTCGCGCTGCTCGCAGCCGACGGCTTCTACACCAGCACGGGTCGATTCGACATCCTTCCGGCCGGCGAGGAATCCGTCGACGCGGGCACCTGGATCTCCGTCCCGGAGACGGTCACCGTCGATGCGGGCGAGACGGCTGTCGTTCCCTTCTCGATCACGGTCCCCGAACAGGCCGAGCCGGGCGACCACGCCGCCGGCATCACGGCCTCCATCGTGTCCGTCCAGGAGAGCGAGGACGGCACGGCGGTCGGCGTCGAGAGCCGCGTGGGCTTCCGCGTGACCACGCGGGTGACAGGAGAGATCACGCCCTCCGCGACGGTCGACGTGGTGTCGGGCGACTACTCCCTGTCGTGGAACCCGTTCCGTCCCGGCGAGGCGACGATCACGTTCCGCGCCGAGAACACCGGGAACACCATTCTCCTGGCCGAAGGCACGGTGTCCGCGGGGGGCGGATCCACCGTGTTCCCCGCCGAGGGGGAGCGCACCCTCGAACTCCTTCCCGGCGACTCGCGCGACATCACCGTCGTCGTCGACGGCGTCTGGCCGTTGTTCGTCGTGCCCGCGTCCGTGGTCGTCACACCCACGGTTGTGACGATGAACGGCGACAGCTCCACGATCGAACCCGTGACTGCTGACACAATCGTCTGGGCGGTGCCCTGGCCGCAGCTGCTGCTGCTGACAGGAATCGCCCTTCTCATCCTTGCGCTGGTCTGGGGCCGCCGCCGATCGAAGAAAAGGCTCCAGGTAATGCTCGAACAAGCTCGTGAAGAAGGCCGGCGTGCGAACGACGCGCCGGTGACCGACGTCCCGGCGGACGCCTCGTGACCCGCGCACGACGGCTGGCGGCGGCATCCGCCCTCATCGTGGCGGCGGTCCTCGCTCCCAGCCCGGCTCTCGCCGACGAGATCGAGACGGGATCGGACGGGGTGGTCGTCACCGTCGAGATCGAGCCGCTGCGCTGCGTCGTGGACTGCGGCGCCGGCGTGCTCCCGACCACCGGCGCCGACTACCCGATGCTCTTCGTCTGGCTGGCGCTGGTGCTGGTCGCGGCAGGCGCGGCCCTGCTGTTCGGACGGCGGGTTCGCGCGTTTTCCAACGTTATAGGTCGCGAGCCGGGCGCATCCCCCTACTATGTGGTCAGCGGTCGGCATGCCGACGACGCGGCCGAGGGACTCCCGTCCACGGACGCGACGGTTCCCTCGCGGGGTGACGCCCCCGGCCGCCCACGTCGAGCGAGGTAGGTCGCACCATGTCGGAACAGATCGCCAGGGGCTGGCAGCGCCCGAGCATCTACGACGTCGCCAAGCAGGCCGGCGTCTCGCATATGACCGTCTCGCGCGTGCTCAACGGGCACCCCAACATCCGCGAGTCGACCCGGGAGCGCGTGCTCCAGGCCATCGACGAGATGAACTACACGCGCAGTTCCATCGCGCGCGCCCTCGCCACGCGGCGCGCCATGCGCATCGGCATCCTCGTCGACAGTCCGGTGCAGTGGGGGCCGAACAGCACGCTCCGCGCGATCGAGAGCGCCGCGCGCGATGCCGGCTACGCGATCAGCGCGTTCTCGATCTCCGACGACGAAGAGTCACAGATCGACACCGGCGTCGTCGAGCTCGTGACGCAGGGCGTGGACGCGCTCTGCGTCATCGCCCCGCGCGCTTCGTCGCTCGATCTGCTGCGCCAGCAGAGCACGGGCCTTCCCACCCTGGTCATCAAGGCGGAGTCCGACCCCGAGATGCACACCGCCGCGGTCGATCAGCGCGCCGGAGCCATGGCCGCCGTGATGCACCTGATCGAGCTCGGTCACCGCTCGATCGCCCACCTGTCGGGGCCGCTGGACTGGTACGACGCGCGGGCCCGCGAGCAGGGCTGGCGGGATGCCCTCGCCGACGCAGGTCTGCCGATCGCGCCCCCGGTGGTCGGCGACTGGACATCGGACTACGGCTACACCTTCGGCAAGACCTACGACTTCGCCGACGCGACGGCGGTGTTCGCGGCGAACGACCAGATGGCACTCGGCCTCGTACACGGGCTGTCGGAGCGCGGGCTGAAGGTGCCGGACGACATCAGCGTCGTCGGCTTCGATGATCTTCCCGACGCGCGGCACTTCCTGCCGCCGCTCACGACGGTGCGGCAGGATTTCGCGGCCCTCGGCGCGCTCGCCCTCCAGATCATCATCGCGGCGATCGAGGGCGAAGAGGTCACCGAGCACGACATCATCGAGCCGCGATTGATCGTCCGCGGCTCGACCGCGCCGCCCCGCTCCTGACGCTCGATCGAAGGGACTCCGCCGCTCGAGGTGGGGCGCCTTTCGCGCGCGTACCGAAAAGGGGTATGTTGCCGCTCACGCGAAAGTGTTAATGTTCGCGGTAACGGAGAAATAACGAATCTGATCGAACTAGTTGCGCACAAGGTTGTTAGCGCGCACAATGGACTCGCACACACCCGAGAGTGTCCCGCTGGGGCACCGGCACTTCCTCGCCGACCAAGAAGCGTCGGGGAGTCTCAAGGAGGAGAAGAGATGGCAAACAAGAAGCGGATGCTCGGCCTGATCGGCTTCGTCGGCGCGGGGGCGCTCGCCCTCGGTCTCGCCGGCTGCGCAGGCGGCGGCAACGACGGCGGCGACAACGGCGACGGCGGCAACGCGGGCGGCGACGGCGAACTGACCACGGTCGGCTTCGTCGCGGTCGGCCCCGAGGGCGGCTGGCGCAACGCGAACGAGCAGGCGATCAAGGACGCGTTCACGCAGGACGCGGGCTTCGACCTGAAGTACGCTCCCGCGGCGAGCCCGACCGACCAGAAGTCGCAGATCGACGCCTTCGCGACGTTCGTGAACGACGAGGTCGACGTGATCCTCCTCACCGCGACCGAGGCTTCCGGCTGGGAGGACTCGCTCGAGCTCGCCCAGGAGGCTGAGATCCCCGTCATCCTGCTCGACCGTGGTGTCGACGCCAGCGACGACCTCTACGTCACGCGCATCGCCCCCGACAACGTCAACGTCGCCGGCACCGTCGGCGAGTGGGCCGTCGAGACCTTCCCCGAGGGCGCGAACTACTTCACGCTCGAGGGCGTTCCCGGCCTCTCGGTCGTCAACGAGCGCAACGAGGGCTTCGACGCGGCCATCGAGGGCGCTTCGGGCTGGAACAAGATCGGCGCGCAGACGGCCAACTGGACCGCTGACGAGGGCAAGTCGGTCATCGAGACCGTGCTGAAGGAGAACCCGGACCTCCAGTTCGTGTTCGCTCAGAACGACGAGATGGGCATCGGCGCGGCCGCTGCCGTGACCGCCGCCGGCCTGGTCCCGGGTGAGGACGTCAAGATCGCCACGATCGACGGCACCACCCCGGCGCTCGAAGCACTCGCCGCCGGTGAGCTGAGCTTCGTCGCCCAGTACAACCCGTTCTTCGGCGACCTCGCCGTCGACGCGGTCAACTCCGCACTGGCGGGCGACAGCGTCGAGAAGAACATCATCGTCCCCGGCGAGACGTTCGACTCGCCCGAGGCCGCTCAGGCCGCGATCGACGAGGGCAAGGGCTTCTGATTCGACTCTGTCGACGAAGCGAGAATTGATGCGAGCGGGGGTCGCCGTTCCGGCGGCCCCCGCTCGTGCTCGTTTCCCTCAGAACGCTCGCCCTGCAGCAAAGGATCCACGCAGCCATGATTGAACCGATTGCGATCGTCGAGGTCCGCAACGCGTCCATCACCTTCCCGGGAGTCAAGGCACTCGACGACGTCAGCTTCCGGCTGCTTCCCGGAGAAGTGCACACCTTGATGGGTGAGAACGGCGCCGGGAAGTCCACCCTGATCAAGGCGCTCACCGGCGTCTACCAGATCGACTCCGGCGAGATCGTCGTGGCCGGACAGGTGCGGCACTTCAACGGGACCGCCTCCGCCCAGGCTGCGGGGATCTCCACCGTCTATCAGGAAGTCAACCTCTGCACGAACCTCACCATCGGTGAGAACGTGATGCTCGGGCACGAGGTCCGAGACTGGACCGGCATCAACTGGCGCAAGACCCACGCCAAGGCCAGCGAGGCGCTCGCCCGCATGGGGCTCGGCGACCTCGACCCCCGCGCGCCGCTGTCGTCGATCTCCATCGCGCTCCAGCAGCTCGTCGCCATCAGCCGCGCGATGGTCACCGACTCGAAGGTGCTCATCCTCGATGAGCCCACCTCGAGCCTGGACGCGAACGAGGTCGAGGTCCTCTTCGACGTCATCCGCCGTCTTCGCGACCAGGGCGTCGCGATCCTCTTCGTCTCGCACTTCCTCGACCAGGTCTACGCGATCAGCGACCGCATCACGGTCCTGCGCAACGGCGCCTTCGTGGGCGAGTACCTCAAGCGCGACCTCGACCGCACGCAGCTCATCTCGAAGATGATCGGCAAGGACTTCGAGTCGCTCAAGGCGCTCGGCTCCAACCGGCAGACCCAGCAGCGAGACCGCAGCGTCACTCCGCTCTTCTCCGCCGAAGACCTCGGCCGCAAGGGCGCGATCGAGCCCACCGACCTCGACATCCACGCCGGCGAGGTCGTCGGCTTCGCCGGACTCCTCGGAGCCGGCCGCACCGAGCTCGCGCGTCTCATCGCCGGCGCGGACAAGTCCGACACGGGCACGATCCGGCTCCGCGGCAAGAAGGTCTCGCTGAACTCCCCCGTCGCCGGGCTCGCCCACGGCATCGCGTACTCGACCGAGAGCCGCCGTGACGACGGCATCGTCGGCGACTTGAGCGTCCGCGAGAACATCATGCTCGCCGTCCAGGCGCGACGCGGGTGGTTCCGTCGCGTTCCGGCCCGTGAGGTCGACCAGCTGGTCAAGACCTACATGGAGCGCTTCAGCGTGCGGCCGAACGACCCGGACCGTCCGATCCGCCTCCTCTCGGGCGGGAACCAGCAGAAGGTGCTGCTCGGCCGGTGGCTCGCCACCAACCCCGACCTTCTCCTGCTCGACGAGCCGACCCGTGGCATCGACGTCGGCGCGAAGGCCGACATCCAGGAGACCGTCGCCGAGCTGGCCGAGGGCGGCATGAGCGTCGTCTTCGTCTCGTCCGAGCTCGAGGAGGTCGTGCGGCTCTCCGAGCGGATCGTCATCCTCAAGGACCACCAGAAGGTGGGCGAGGTCGTCAACGGACCCGAAGTCACCGCCGAGAGCATCGTCTCCGTCATCGCCAGCGAGTCGGGCGATCAGGCCGAGAAGACCGCCGGCGCCCTCGCCGAAGAGGTCGCCACCGGCGAAGCATCCGCCGACCAGGAAGGGAGCGCGTCATGAACCGCGTCAAGATCGCACTGCGCACGCCGTGGTTCTGGGCCATCGTCGGCATCGCGCTGCTGCTGCTCATCAACACGCTCAAGAACCCGGCGTACCTCGCCGTCAGCGTCAACCCGACGACGGGGATGCTCACGGGCAACGTCCTCGACATCCTGCGCGTCTCGGCGCCGATCATCATGATCGCGCTGGGCATGACGTTCGTCATCGCCACGGGAGGCATCGACCTCTCCGTCGGCTCGATGATGGCGGTCGGCGGCGCGGTAGCGATGGAGACGCTGTCGAGTCTCAACGGGTCGTCGCCCATCGGCGCCATGCTGACTGCGGTCGGTCTCGCGCTCGCGCTCGCGATCGTGCTCGGCGCCATCAACGGCTTCCTGGTGTCGGTCATCGGACTGCAGCCCTTCATCACGACGCTCATCATGATGCTCGCGGCACGTGGCATCGCGCGCGTCATCACCGGAGGCCAGAACACCAACGCCACGAACGAGCCGTTCCGCCTCCTCGCGAACGGCCAGATCTTCGGGATCCCGACGAGCTTCGTGCTCGCCATCGCGATCGTGGCGCTCATCGCCCTGGCCATGCGGCGCACGGCGCTCGGCCTCATGATCGAGTCGATCGGCATCAACCCGCACGCAAGCCGGCTCGCCGGCATCCGTCCCCGCCCGATCCTGTTCGGCGTCTACATCCTCTCCGCCGCGCTCGCCGCTGTCGGCGGTCTCTTCAGCGTCTCGGAAGTGATGACGGTGAGCGTCGGCGGCACGGGCAACCTGATGGAGCTCGACGCCATCCTCGCGGTGGTCATCGGCGGCACGTCGCTCGCCGGCGGGAAGTTCTCGATCGTGGGCTCCACGGTCGGAGCGCTCCTCATCGCGACCCTGAACAAGACCGTGCTGTTCCTCGGCATCCCCGCTGCGGCGACCCCGGCGTTCAAGGCCATCGTCATCATCGTCCTCGTGCTGCTCCAGTCCGAGCGGGTGCGCTCGTGGGCGCTCGTGCGACGGAAGTCGCCGGGCACCCCGCCCAGCGGACCCGCGCCGACCGTGGAGCAGACCGCATCCGTCTCGAAGGAGGCCGTCGCATGAGCGCCTCAGGCACGCTTGTCGAAGCAATCCCCCCGGTTCCCGACCTCCCCGAGGGCAAGCAAGCTGCGCGCAGCGGTCGCATGGCGCGGCTGTGGGAACGCAACCAGACCCTGATCCCGACGCTGGCCGCGCTCGTGCTGCTGTTCGGCATGCTGATCTACGCCGAGGTCGCGTACGGCCGGGTGTTCCACGCCGGCACCATGTCGAGCCTCCTGATCAGCTTCGCCCCGACGATCATCCTCGCCGTCGGCATGACCATCGTCATCGTGTCGGGGGGCATCGACCTCTCCGTCGGCGCGGTGGTCGCGTTCAGCTCGGTCGCCGGCGTGATGCTCATGAACATCGGCATCAACGGCTGGGCCTCGATGCTGCTCATGATCCTGTTCGGTGCGCTGTTCGGTGCGGTCGCGGGCGTCATGGTCCAGTACTTCAACGTGCAGCCCTTCATCGCCACGCTCGCGATGATGTTCCTCGCCCGCGGACTGGCGTCGATCCTCTCGACCACGCCGGTCCAGGCGCCGGAGGACTCGCCGATCCACCTGCTCGCGACCGACTGGAAGCTCTATGACGGGCCGAAGGTCAACGATCTGACCGTCACCCCGGGCCTCATCATCGCGGTGCTCGTCGTGCTCGGCGGGATGTTCTTCCTGCACCGCAGCCGCAGCGGGCGCACGGTGTACGCGATCGGCGGCAACGAGGGCTCGGCCGGACTGATGGGTCTGCCCGTGGCGAAGACCCGCGTGGGGATCTACATCATCTCCGGAGCGCTGTCCGGCCTGGCCGCGGTCGTCTACACCGCGGAGGTCGGCGGCAAGGCGCAGAACGTCACCGGCATCGGCTGGGAGCTCGACGCGATCGCCGCCGTCGTCATCGGCGGGACGCTGCTCACCGGCGGGTACGGCTACATCCTCGGTTCGGTCGTCGGCGTGTTCGTGATCGCGGCCATGCGCCTCATCATCACGAAGGACGGCACCATCAACCCCGAGTACCTGACGATCATCACCGGCGGCGTCCTGCTCGTCTTCGTCCTCCTGCAGCGCGTGCTGACGAGGCGGAGGGCGAGCTGATGGATGCCGAGCTCCAGGCCGCGATCGACGCGGTGCGCGCCGACGTGGCGAAGCTCCACGCCGAGCTGGTGCGGTACAACCTCATCGTCTGGACGGGCGGGAACGTCTCCGGCCGCGTGCCCGGTGCCGACCTCTTCGTGATCAAGCCGTCGGGGGTGTCGTACGACGACCTGACGCCCGAGAACATGATCCTGTGCGACCTCGACGGCAACGTCGTTCCGGGCACGCCCGGCAGCGACCGCAGCCCGTCGAGCGACACCGCCGCCCACGCGTACGTGTATCGCCACATGCCCGAGGTCGGGGGAGTGGTGCACACCCACTCCACCTTCGCCGTGGCATGGGCGGCGCGCGGCGAGGAGATCCCCTGCGTGATCACGGCGATGGCCGATGAGTTCGGCGGGCCGATCCCGGTCGGTCCGTTCGCGATCATCGGCGACGACTCGATCGGGCGCGGCATCGTCGAGACCCTGTCGGGCCACCGCTCGCGCGCGGTGCTGATGCAGAACCACGGCCCCTTCACGATCGGCGTCTCGGCGAAGGACGCGGTCAAGGCCGCGGTCATGGTCGAGGACGTCGCGCGCACCGTGCACTACGCACGCGAGGCCGGGCCGCTGATCCCGATTCCGCAGGAGGCCATCGACCGCCTGTTCGACCGGTACCAGAACGTGTACGGGCAGTCGAGTGACGAGCGTCGCGACGCGGAGGACCAGGCATGACCCCGGATGATCTCCACACCTCCGCCTCGCGGACACTCGATCCGGCGGCCGCCGCCCAGGCGATCCGCGACGGCCGCACGGCGCTCGGCATCGAGCTCGGCTCGACGCGCATCAAGGCCTGCCTCGTTCTCGCCGACGATCCGTCCACGGTGCTCGCCGTCGGCAGCCACGCGTGGGAGAACCGGTTCGTCGACCGCCTGTGGACCTACGCGATCGACGACGTGTGGGCCGGCCTGCAGGCCGCCTACGCCGACCTCGTCGCCGACGTGCGCGACCGCCACGACGTCGCACTCGAGACCGTGGGCGCCCTGGGCGTCTCGGCGATGATGCACGGCTACCTCGCCTTCGACGCCCACGGCGAGCTGCTCACCGAGTTCCGCACCTGGCGCAACACCAACACCGATCGCTCGGCGGCCGTGCTCTCCGAGCTCTTCGGCGTGAACATCCCCCTCCGATGGTCGATCGCGCACCTCTACCAAGCCGTGCTCGACGAGGAGCCGCACGTCACCGACGTCGACTTCTTCACCACGCTGGCCGGTTACGTGCACTGGAAGCTCACCGGGCGCAAGGTGCTCGGCATCGGCGACGCGTCGGGCATGTTCCCGATCGACGCCGAGACGCGCGACTACGACACGCGCATGCTGGAGAAGTTCGACCGTCTCATCTCCGAGCGCGCCTACGGGCTCGAGGTCGCCGCTCTCCTCCCGGAGGTCGTCGTCGCCGGGGGGTCTGCCGGCGAGCTCACGGCCGAAGGGGCAGCCCTGCTCGATCCGAGCGGCGCCCTGAAGCCGGGCGCCCCGCTGTGCCCGCCCGAGGGCGACGCCGGCACCGGCATGGTCGCCACGAACTCGGTCGCGCCCCGCACCGGCAACGTGAGCGCCGGCACGAGCATCTTCGCGATGGTGGTCCTCGAGCGGCCGCTCGCGCAGGTGCACCACGAGCTCGACGTCGTGACGACCCCGGCCGGCGATCCGGTGGCGATGGTCCACTGCAACAACGGGGCCAGCGAACTCGCCGCGTGGGTGGGTCTCTTCGACCGGTTCGCCACCGTCAGCGGCGGAGACCTCCACGCCGACGACGTCTTCGAGGCCCTCTTCCGCGAGGCGCTCGACGGCGAGCCGGACGCGGGCGGCCTGCTCGCCTACAACCACCTGGCCGGCGAGCCGATCGCGGACCTTCAGGAGGGTCGCCCGCTCTTCGTGCGCACGCCCGAGAGCCGTCTGACGCTCGCGAACTTCATGCGCGCCCAGATCTACGGCGTCTTCGGCACGCTCGCGCTCGGCATGCGCGTGCTCGACGGCGAGGGTGTCGCCCTCGACCGCATGTTCGCGCACGGCGGCATGTTCCGCACCGCGGGCGTCGCCCAGCGGTTCCTCGCGGGTGCACTGGACGCCCCCGTGGCGGTGGCCGAGACGGCGTCCGAGGGTGGTGCGTGGGGCATCGCGGTGCTCGCGGCGTACCTCGCCGAGGCATCCGATCTTCCCCTCGATGCCTACCTGCGGGACCGCGTGTTCGCCGATGCGGAGTTCGACGTCGTCGAGCCCGACCCCGAGGACGTCCCCGGGTTCGCCGCCTACCTCTCGCGCTATCGCGCCGGACTCGCCGTCGAGCGAGCCGCCGTGCCGGCCCTCTGACCCCACCTCCCCCCACCTCGAAAGACCCAGAAGGACTCCCCATGACCCGTCAGCCTCTCGCCACCAGCCTCGATTCGTACGAGGTGTGGTTCGTCACAGGCAGCCAGACCCTCTACGGCGAGGAGACGCTGCGGCAGGTGGCCGAGCAGTCGCAGGCCGTCGCCGACGGGCTCGGCGGGCTCCCGGTCAAGGTCGTGTGGAAGCCGGTCCTGAAGGACTCCGACTCGATCCGCCGCCTGGCGCTCGAGGTCAACGGCCGCGACGACGTCATCGGCGTGATCGCCTGGATGCACACGTTCAGCCCGGCGAAGATGTGGATCTCGGGCCTCGACGCGCTGCAGAAGCCGCTGCTGCACCTGCACACGCAGGCCAACGTCGAGCTGCCGTGGGGCGACATCGACTTCGACTTCATGAACCTCAACCAGGCAGCCCACGGCGACCGTGAGTTCGGGTACATCCAGACGCGCCTCGGCGTGGCCCGCAAGACGGTCGTCGGCCATGTGTCCAACCCGGCCGTGGTGCAGCAGGTCGACGACTGGCAGCGCGCCGCCGCCGGCTGGGCCGCGGTGCGCACGCTCAAGCTCGCGCGCTTCGGCGACAACATGCGCTATGTCGCGGTCACCGAGGGCGACAAGACCGAGGCCGAGATCCGCTTCGGCGTGCAGGTCAACACGTGGGGCGTCAACGAACTGGTCGAGGCCGTCGATGCCGCGAGCGACGCCGACATCGACGCGCTCGTGCAGGTCTACCTCGACTCGTACGACGTGGCCGACGAGCTCCGGCCCGGTGCCGAGCGCCACCAGTCCCTGCGCGACGGCGCCGCGATCGAGCTCGGACTGCGCTCCTTCCTCGAAGAGGGCGGCTTCGGCGCCTTCACCACGTCGTTCGAAGACCTCGGCGCTCTGAAGCAGCTGCCCGGTCTCGCGGTGCAGCGCCTGATGGCGGAGGGCTACGGCTTCGGCGCCGAGGGCGACTGGAAGACGGCGATCCTCGTGCGCGTCGCCAACGTGATGGGCGCCGGTCTGCCCGGCGGGGCGTCGCTCATGGAGGACTACACGTACGACCTCGTGCCCGGCTCCGAGCGCATCCTCGGCGCTCACATGCTCGAGGTCTCGCCGACCCTGACGACGACCAAGCCGCGTCTCGAGGTGCACGAGCTCGGCATCGGCGGCAAGGACGACCCGGTGCGCCTGGTCTTCACGGCCGATTCCGGCCCCGCCCTCGTCGTCGCGATGAGCGACATGCGCGATCGCTTCCGCCTCGTGGCGAACGTCGTGCAGAACGTGGATGCGCCCGACCTGCCCAAGCTCCCGGTCGGCCGCGCGGTGTGGGAGCCCGCTCCCGACTTCGCGACCAGCGCTGCCTGCTGGCTCGCCGCCGGCGCCGCGCACCACACCGTCATGACGACCGCCGTCGGCATCGACGTGTTCCGTGACTTCGCCGACATCGCCAAGACCGAGCTCGTCGTGATCGACGAGGACACCACCGTCCGCGGCTTCCAGCGCGAGCTGCGGTGGAACCAGGCGTACTACCGACTCGCTCAGGGCTTCTGAGCACAACCACCACCCGACCCGAGGGGGCCTCACCGATGAGACCACAACCGACAACATCCACTCGCGTACCGCGCCGGCGCTCCCTGCGCCGCGGGGTCGCGGCATCCGTCGCCGCAGTCCTCGCGGTGTCCGTCATGGGCGTCACGGCCCCGCTGGCCGCGAACGCCGCCGACGTCCCGGCGCCGAGCGCACACTACGACATGTCCCACTCGGGCACGTCGCTGCTCGACGTGTCGGGCAACGGCCGTCACGCGACGCTGTCGGGGCTGACGGACGCGTCGTTCGCCGCAGCGGGCTCCGATGACGTGCTGCGGTTCCGCGCCGACGGATACGCATCGCTGCCCAAGGGACTGGTGACGGGGACCGACAACGACTTCACGGTCGAGTACACGGTGTCGACGCAGACCGCGGCGAACACCTTCGGCTGGGTC
Organism: Microbacterium gallinarum; assembly: GCF_014837165.1. Taxonomy (GTDB): domain Bacteria; phylum Actinomycetota; class Actinomycetes; order Actinomycetales; family Microbacteriaceae; genus Microbacterium; species Microbacterium gallinarum. Next base: position 651,505 of record NZ_JACSPM010000001.1, on the reverse strand, counting down.
ATCGGCGACGGTGTGGGGGCCTGGAACACGACACAGCTCGGCAACCACATCTTCCTGAGCCCGCGCTCGGCGCAGGGCGGGTACACCAACCAGGTGCTCGCGGCGATCCGGGTGAAGACCGACGGCAACAACGGCGAGAACCGCATGCCCGCCGGTGGCGGACTGAACGCCGGGTTCACGACGCTCACCATGGTCGGATCGGGAAGCACCCTGACGCTCTACCGGGACGGCGTTGTCATCTCGACGCTGACCCACACCCGCTCGCTGAGCTCGATCATCCCGAGCGGCAACGTGCTCGGCTACCTCGGCCGCCCGCTGTACCAGGGCGACTCGCTGCTGCGGGCCGACGTCTCGGACGTGAAGTTCTGGGACGTCGCGCTCACCGCCGACGAGGTCACGAGCAGCATGCCGGCCGCCGCCGACAAGACGGCCGCGACCGCGGCCCTGCTGCGCGGCGACGTGCTGGCGAACATGCTGGGGTCGAACCCGTCGCTCGATCAGGTGTCGAGCAACCTCACCCTCGGGGCGTCCGTCAACGGCGTCGCGCTCACGTGGTCGTCGTCGAACCCCGCGGTCATCTCGACCACGGGTGTCGTCTCGCGATCGATCGTCGATGACACGCCCGTCACGCTGACAGCGACGACGTCGCTCGGCACCACCCTGACGTTCGACGTGACCGTGCTCGCTCCGACCCTCTCGGCCGACCTCGACGCCATCACCCTGGCCGACCGCTCGACCGAGCATCTTCCGCTCGCCACGAAGGGCACAGTGAACGGCGCCGACATCACGTGGACGTCGTCGAACCCCGCCGTCGTGACGGCGACGGATGCCGCGTACCAGGCGCCGGCCGTCGGCGCGGCCGACCCGTTCCGCGGCGGCGGCCTCGTGACGCGTCCCGCCTACGGCGAGGGCGATGTCGAGGTGACGCTCACCGCGCACGCGACGCTCAACGGCCAGACCGAGGAGCGCTCGTTCGACGTGACGATCGCCGAGCAGGGCCGCTGGGCGCCGGACGCGGGCTACGCGTCGGCGTACTTCAAGTCCGACGGCGACGAGAAGATCTACCAGGCCGCGACGTCGGGCAACGACTTCTTCACCTTCTCGCCCGTGAACGGCGGAAACCCGGTGATCACGTCGACCGCTGACACCAAGGGCCTGCGCGACCCGTACATCCTCCGCTCCAAGGACGGCGACAAGTACTACATGGTCGCGACCGACCTCTGCATCAGCTGCGGCACCGGCTGGGGCCCTGCGCAGTCCGAGGGAAGCCTGAAGATCGAGGTCTGGGAGTCGACCGACCTCGTCCACTGGGATCGCACCAACGGCGAGAACACCGGCATCACCGTCAACCAGCCGGCCGCCGGCATGACGTGGGCACCCGAGGCGTACTGGGATGACGAGCTCCAGTCGTACGTCGTCTTCTTCGCCTCCCGCCTGTACTCCGACGCAAGCCACACGAACAGCGACAAGCTCTATGCCCGCATGTTCTACGTGCTGACCCGCGACTTCCAGACCTTCACGTACCCGCCCGCCACGTGGCAGGACACCGGGTATGCGCGCATCGACTCGACCGTCACGAAGATCGGCGACTACTACTACCGGTTCACCAAGAACGAGGAGGGCGGCGCCGCCGGCATCCTCGAGGCGGGCAAGGACATCTTCATGGAGCGTTCGAAGGCGCTGACCGCGCCCACGACGCAGTCCAGCTGGACGGCCGACCCGAACACGACGTGGCAGCTGACCGACACGCGCATGACGAGCCTCGAGACCGGCCAGGCGGGCGAGGGCCCGGAGATCGTCAAGCTCAACGCCGGCGACCCGAACAACAACGCCGTCGGCGACGGCTACGTGTTCCTCGTCGACAACTACGGCGCGGGCGGCTACCGCGCGTTCGTGACGAGCGAGCGGGCCATCGCCTCCAGCCAGCAGTCGGACCGTCTCTCGCAGCGCGCCGAGTGGGCCGTGCGCCCTGCCGGCGGCCTGCCGGCGAGCCCGCGTCACGGCGCCTTCGTGAGCGTCACGCAGTCGGTGCTCGACGCGATGCACGAGTGGACGGAGGTCGCGGCCGTGGCATCGACCACGACGCTGACGGCCGAGGACCGAACGGTCACCGCCGCCGTGACCGCGGAAGACGACGGCGACGTCGTCGGCACGGTCACCTTCTCGGGCGGATCGTGGACCCAGACGGTCGACCTCGAGGACGGCTCGGCCTCCGCGATCGTTCCGGCGGGTGTCGGCTCGGTGACGGCGCACTACGACGGCTACTCCGACGGGCTCGTGAGCCCCTCGACGTCGTCGGCGGTGTCGCTCGGCCTCCAGCTGTCCGCGACGGCCTCGACGCGCTGCGTCGCGGGCAAGATCACCGAGATCGTCAGCGTGACCAACGCCGACGACGTCGCGGCAACGGTCGCGATCGCGGGCGCCTACGGCAGCAAGACCGTCACGGTTGCCGGGGGCAAGACCGTCTCGGCCTCGTTCACGACCCGTGCCGCATCGATCGCTTCGCACGACGTGACGATCACGGGAGAGGCCGCCGGCGGCCTCACCCACTCCTCCACGGTGACGGTCGCGGCCGCCACCTGCCAGTAACCCGACGACGAGGGCCCGCGACGCAGGTCGCGGGCCCTCGCTCTGTCGCGGGATACTGGGACTCTCCCAACAAATCACCTGAGGACCTCGACCCATGGCACGCACTCCCTCGTCCGGCATCCAGCACGCGCTCCGCGCGGGCGACTACGAGGCGGTCATCGCCAGCGTCGGGGCGACGCTCCGCTCGCTCACGTACAACGGCCGCGACCTCGTCGTGCCGTTCGACGCCGACGAGGTGCGCCCCTCCTACCGCGGGGCGACCCTCGCTCCGTGGCCGAACCGCGTGGTCGACGGCCGATACACCTTCGGCGGTGCCGAGCACCAACTCGCCCTCACCGAGCCCGCGCGCTCGCACGCGCTGCACGGCCTCGCCGCGTGGCTGGACTTCGAGGCGATCGACAAGGGCCCCGACCATGTCACCCTCGCCGCCGTCGTCCAGCCGCAGACGGCGTACCCGTGGCGCATCGTCGTCACGACGACCTTCTCGCTCGGCCCCGACGGGCTGACGCAGACCGTGACCGCCCGCAACGACAGCAGCGAGCCCGCGCCGTGGGGAACCGGGCCGCACCCGTACCTCGTCGCCGGCGAAGGGCTCGTCGACGAGTGGACCCTCGAGCTCCCGGCGGCCGAAGTGCTGGCGGTCACCCCTGACCGGCTCATTCCGACCGGACTCGTCGCGGTCGATGCCGACGAGCCCGAGCGCTTCGACTTCCGCTCCGCGCGCCGCGTCGGCGCGGTCGAGATCGACCACGCGTACACGGCGCTCGCCCGAGACGACCAGGGCATCGCGACGGTACGGGTGACCGACGACTCCGGTTCCGGCGTCGAGATGGCGTGGGATGCCGCGTGCCCGTGGGTGCAGATCCACACCGCCGACAAGCCCGACGCCGCGCTGAGCCGGCTGGGGCTGGCGGTCGAGCCGATGACCTGCGCCCCCGACGCTTTCAACGCGGCGAACTACGCGTACGACGCGGGCCTCATCGTGCTCGAGCCGGGCGCGTCCGCCGAGGCGTCCTGGCGCATCGCGGCGATCGGCTGAACCGGCGCGCAGAGCCGAGCCCGCCGAGGGCGCGGCGGCGCCCTGCACCCTGCGGCCGGCTCAGAATCCGTCAGTGATGCCCGGGGTCTGTGATCCCGTGCCGTCCGTGGGGCACGGCGCTGCGTCCTGCGTCCGTCGCCGCCAGCGCCGGTGTCACCAGTGCGGCGACCACGACCGAGGCCGCAAGGATCGCCCAGACGCGCGGGGGAGCGGCATCCGCTCGCCCTCCACGTCTGCGCACGCGCGAGGCGCACGCGAGAGCGGTGACGAGAAGCAGGACGGCGAGCGCACCGATCGCCGCGAGGCTCGTTCGCACAGGATCGGCCGCGAGTGCCGCGACGGCGGCGGCGAGACCGGCCAGGCTTGCCGCGACGCCCGTCCGCGGGACGATGATGCGTCCGCGGACGAGCGTCGCAGCCCCCCATACGAGCGCGGCGGCGCCGAGAGCGACGAGGGCGGCGCCGGCCCCCCGGGCGGCACCTCCGTTCGTCAAGGCTCCCGCGCCCAGCGCGAGCTCGATGAGGCCCGCGCCCCACGCCGCGACAGCGGCACCGGAAGGCACGACGCCGCGGAACCCCGCGCGGATCGACCGCGCCCGCGGAGAGGCGTCCGGGCCTGCGTCGGCAGTCGGGATCGCGGTGGTCATGGTCTTTCCCGTCAGGCGGTCCGGCCCGAGGCTCCGGCGCGCACGCCGCGCTCCGCGCCGAGACCGACTCCGAGGAGCACCAGCGCACTCGCCAGATGCAGGAAGTGGTCGGCGGTGTTGAGCGCGAGGATGTTCAGCGCCGTGTCGACCAGGAAGAATCCGACGACGCCCAGCAGCAGGTAGACCGCTCCGACGGCGATGTTCACGGCCTTCGCCGCGCGGGCGTTGCTGAGGCCGGCGATGAGGAGTGCCGCACCGATCAGGAGGTGAGCGGTGTTGTGGAGCGGGTTGACCTCGAAGACTCCGAGGAGCAGGTTGCCCTCTGTCGCGATGAAGCCCACGCCGCCCGTGACGGCGAAGCCGAGGGCTCCCACGACGAGATAGACAGCGCCGAAGATCGTGGCGACGAGGCGGTTCGGTGACGAGCGCATGGCGTTCTCCTGTTCGTTGGCGGCGAGTGCCGCGATGCCCGATTGTTCGGATCACACCCCGGATCGGTTTGGACGCGCACTCATTCGCCAGCGCGGAGCACCAGCTCGCCCACGCATCGAGGGAGCGCGCCCACGCATGGCTGCGATCGGCTGAACCGGCGCGCCTCAGACGAGATGAGGGAGGTGCCGGCCCCCCGGTCGGCACCTCCCCGCGTCGCAGTTCCCGAAAGCGGCGCGACCCCCCGACGAGTACCGCGCCCTGCTTCCCTCAACGCTAGGCGGCCGGTCTGAATGAGCCTGGGGGCTTGCGCGCAGCGCGCGCGATTGATACGCATCGGCGCGGCCCCGCCGCCCTATGCTGAGGCGCATGACCCTCGCCAACGCAGTGACCGACACCGCCGACCTCACCAGCCTCTGGGGCGGCACCGGCATCTTCGGACTGATCTGGTACATCCTCGTCGCCGTCGCGCTCTGGAAGGTGTTCAGCAAGGCCGGGTACCCCGGCATCCTGGCCATCATCCCGATCGTGAACATCGTCATCCTCGTGAAGATCGCCGGCTACTCGGCGTGGCTGACCCTGCTGTACCTGATCCCGATCGTGAACATCGTATGGTCCATCGTCGTCGCCGTGCGCGTGGGCAAGGGCTTCGGCAAGGGCGGTGCCTGGTCGTTCTTCCTGCTGTGGCTGTTCGCCTTCGTCGGCTACTTCATCCTGGGCTTCGGGCGGGCGCAGTACACGAAGCCGGCCTGATCAGCGCACCGGGGTCGTGGTGTCGATCGCCTCGCGCAGCGGGCGACGCATCGGAGCCCAGTAGCCGGTGGGCGTGAGGCGGGTCAGCACATCGACGAGGCGCGCCTCGCGCCCGATCATGACCCGCGCCCGCCGCCGCACCGTGGCCTCCACGATGCGCGCCGCGGCAACTTCGGGCTCGGTGTGGTACATCGCGGCCTGCGCGGCGGCGGCGCGCTCCGCTACGGCCGGGTCGATGGCGGCCGCGAAGCGCCCGCGTCCGATGATGCCGGTCTTGACCCCCGCCGGGTAGATCGCGCCCACGCTCACGTTGGTCCGCTCGAGCTCGTGGCGCAGTGCCTCGGTGAACCCGCGCACGGCGAACTTGCTCATCGCATACGGGATGCGGCCTGCAGGGGCGGCGAGCCCGTAGATGCTCACGAGGTGCGTGATGTGCGCGGCCGGCTCGCGGCGAAGCGCCGGCAGGAGCGCCTTGGTGATGTTGACGGTTCCCCAGAGGTTCACGTCCATGAGCCAGCGCATCTCGTCCATGGTGAGCTGATCGATGTCGCCGAGCATGGACGACCCGGCGCACGTGATCACCGCCTGTACATGCGGGTGGGATGCCTCGACCGCCGCCGCGAGCGAGCGCACCGCCTCATCATCTGTCAGGTCGACCACGTGCATGGTGTGGCCCGTTCCGGTGAGGCGCGCGCGCGTCGCCTCGAGGCCTTCGGCGTTGCGATCGACGAGGGCGACCTTCGCCCCGCGCCGCGCGAGCTCGAGAGCGACCTCGGCGCCCATGCCGCTCGCCGCGCCGGTGATCACCGTCGTCCTGCCGCGCACCTCGAGCCGCTGCATCCGCGCCATGTCCATCCCTCTCGTCTTCATCGACCGTGCTCATCGATTCTCGCGGACTCGCGGAGCGCCGGTGAACGCTAGCCTCGATGGAGGAGGAGCGATGGGCAAGACTGCGGAGGCGATCGCCGAAGGCGTGTCCATCGCGTGCGCCGCGGCGCGGCTGGCGGTGCGCAACCACATCCTCGTCGAGACGATCGCCCACGACGAGGCATTCGATCTCGCGCGCGTCGCGCCCTTCGCGCACGACACCCTCGTCGCGCTCGCCGTGGAGCAGGAAGACGCCGCCGAGCTGGCCAAGCGACTGCGCAAGAAGGCCTGGGGGAAGTTCACCGACCCCGACGGGACGCACGACTACCGCGATCGCGACACCCGCAACCTGCGCAAGCGCTACAAGCAGTACATCGGAGTGGCGAAGGAGCTCCGGCGCATCGCCGAAGACCCGCACGCGGTGCGCACCCTGGTGGAGCAGGCGAGGGATGCCGCGTGGGGCGACGTCGAGGCGAATCTGGAGCGGCGGCTCAACGTCGAGGGCATGCGGCCCGATCTCGACCCCGACTACGAGAAGCTGCGGGCTGCGCGCATGCAGTCGCTGCGCCTCGTGGATCTCCCGCGGCTCGCCGCCCATCGGCGTCGCGCCGCGGAGGCTGAGGAGGAGGCCGACGGCGAGCCTGTCGATGCGACGCCGTCGCCGCGAGTGGCCGGCATCGACGTGAGCGAACTCGACGCCTGACGTCGGGGAACCGGTCTACGCTCGGCGCCATGGAGGTCGACGGAGCAGGTCATCCGATGTGGTTTCCGCCGGACCATCCGCTGAACATGCGGATGCGGGCGCTGTGCATGGCCTACCCGGAGGCTGCGGAGGTGATCTCGCACGGGCGCTGCACCTTCCGTGCCGGAAAGCGTCAGTTCGCCCTCGTCGGCGTCAGGGACGAAGGCGCCGTCGTGTTCCTCCCCGATCCGTCGGAGCGGCCGGCGCTTATGGAACGGGACGACGTGTTCGTGCCGCCGTACGAGGGCGCGTATGGGTGGCTGGCGCTGCGGGTCACAGCCGACGCGGGGGACTGGACGCTCCTGGCGGAGCTGATCGACACGTCGTACCGTCGGGTCGCGCTGCAGCGCCAGCTGCGTGCGCTCGACGCGCGCTGACGACGGCGGGGAGGGCGGACACGCCCGGGATCTCCGCGCGGCGGTGCTCGATTCGCTCCCTGGCGCGCCGTCGGGTATTCTGGACGCTGGCCCGCGCGGGAGTGCGGGCCGGGCGCCCGTAGCTCAATGGATAGAGCATCTGACTACGGATCAGAAGGTTAGGGGTTCGAGTCCCTTCGGGCGCGCACTGTGTTGAGACAGTGACTTGCGAAAAGCCCCGGTTCACCGGGGCTTTTCCTTTTGCTGGCTGAAGCGGCGGTCTACCGTTGCTACGTGGAGGTGAGCCGATGAGCGCTGTCCTTGTCGCGGAGGTGGCTGTCCCGAGTGGCAACGTCCTCGGCGAGAGCATCGTGTGGGACGATCGCACAGGCGAGCTGGTGTGGGTCGACATCGAACGCGGCTGGCTGGAGCGCTCAGGCGGCGCATCCGGCAGGCGGACGACCCGGCTGCGCGAGCGCATCGGTGCTGTCGGCTTGCGCGCTTCGGAGGGGTTCGTCGCCGCCTTCGCTTCCCGGCTCGCGCTCCTTGACGGGGCGGGGCAGGAGATCCGCAACCTCGCCCCGGTAGAGGACGACCTCGGCTCGACGAGGCTCAACGACGGGCGGGTGGACCGGCAGGGTCGTTTCGTCTGCGGCGGCATGGACGAGGGTCCCGACGCCCGGCCCATCTCCGCTGTCCATCGCCTCGACGCAGACGGCACCGTTCACAAGGTCATCGACGGCGTGTCGTGCGCCAACAGCATCGCGTTCAGCCCGGACGGGTCGTCGATGTATTTCGCGGACACGCCAACCGGTCGGATACTCGTCTACGAGTACGACACGGATGCCGGCATCCCGCACAGTCCACGTCTGTTCGCAGACGGCAGTGAGCACCCAGGGCTGTCCGACGGATCCGCGGTGGATGCAGAAGGCTGTCTGTGGAACGCACGGTGGGGCGGCGGCTCGGTGGTCCGCTACACGCCGGACGGCAAGGTCGACAGGGTGGTGCGTGTGAGCGCGGCCAATCCCACCTGCGTCGCATTCGGCGGTGACGACCTGTCCACGCTGTACATCACGACCGCGCGCATCGGGCGTACGGCGGCGCAGCTCGCCGAGGAGCCGCACGCGGGCGCGGTGTTCGCTGCCGAGCCGGGCGTCGGCGGCCTCGTCGAGGCGCGGTACGCGGGCTGACCCATCCGTCGGGCTCTCGACACGGTCGAGCGCGGCCAGGACGTCGTCTGCCGTCGTCCTCCGCCCCGGATCGCGATCGTGTCGATCTGCGACCGCGACGAGGGTGAGTGGTGCAATCGAGGCATGACACACCGTCGTCGCATCGACGTCGATCGGTCGCGACCGTGGCGTGCGATCCTGGCCGGACTGGGCGGGCTCTGGGCGCTGGTGACCCTGCCGTTCCCCGCGACCGAGTTCGGCGTGCCGCTGTGGGGATGGGTCTTCCATTTCCGGCCGTACTTCTGGGCGCGCGAGGCGGTGCACGACCCGTACATCGTCTTCGGCGCGCTCTCGGCGCTGTCCTTCCTGGCGATCGGGCTCGCCCTCCTCCCTGACCTCCGGCGCGCGGGGTGGGGCGGTGCGGTCATGGCGTGGCTGATCGTCGCCGGGGCCCCGATCACGGCATTGAGTTACCTCAACACGCCGCGGGAGGCACCGCTGCACTTTTTCTGGGGTGCCGAGGCGTTCGTCCTCACCGCGGTGGGCATCGCCGGCATCGTCGCGGCGATCACCGCTCGCTCGCGCTGGCGACTTCGGGTGCGGATCCTGCTGGGCGCGACCATGCCCCTGCTGGTGCTGGGCACGCTCGCGGCGGGCTACTGGCCGCACGGCCCCCTCGTGGTGCTCGGCGCGGAGGCGATCGCTGTCATCCTCGCCGCGCCGAAGGCTGCCTTCGAGGCATCCGGACGCTCTCAGCCGAGTTCGAGAGTCGTGATGCCGAATACCTGGTCGTGATCGAAACCGGGGGCTTCACCCGTGTACATCCGGGTGGTGTCGAAGCTGGGCGTCCACTCGCACTTGCGCGCCCACTCGACGGCGACCGGGTTGATGCCGGGCACGTCGACCGCGACAGCCAACGCACGCGCGCTCGACGCCAGCCGTGAGACGAGCGCCTCCGCGGTCTCGCGCGACTCCGCGAAGAGCGGACCGATACGCGCCGTGCTCTGCGCCGGGCGGAGCACTCCGAACCCGACGATCGTCCCGTCGCGCAGCGCGACGGCGGTCGACCGCCTGGGCAGGGTGATCCAGGACGCGAGGAAGCCGGCACGCGGTGCCCCGAAGTGTCGCCGATCGTAGGCGTCGAGCAGGTCGAACGGGACAGACCGGGCGTCGACCAGCTCGACTCCGGGAGGAGGGTCTGCATCCGGCGGAGCGCCCTCGAAACGCTGCGTCGTCCAGGCCGGGCGGAATCCCGACTTGGCATAGTTCGCCTGCTGCGCGGGCACCCCGTCCAATCCGACGACGCGACCGTCGGTGATGGCCATCCCTGCCTGCCACGTCTGCAGGCCATAGCCCAGACCACGCACCTCGGGGTGACTGATGTACATGCCGAGGAACGCGGCGTCCTGGCCGTACCGGACGATCGAGATGCAGCTCACGGGCCGGCCGTCCAGCCGTCCGATCAGGAATCCGGACGGATCCGCGACGAAGAACGCGTCGCTGTCGGCGTCACCGGGGTTCCATCCCTCGTCGGCCGCCCACTGCGCCATGAGCCGCACGTCGGCCGCGCTGGCCACGGAGACCGAGAACCCCATGCCCGCGATCGTAGCGCGGGCGGGGACTCAGGTCAGGCGACGAGGGCGGGGGTGCCCAGCCGGTCGTCGACCATCTCGAGAACGCTGTCGCAGTGCTCGAGCACATCGCGGTCGTGGGTGACCATGACCACGGCGACTCCGGAATCGTGCGCACGGTCGGCCAGGAGCTGGACGACCTCGTGGCTGCGACGACGGTCGAGCGCAGCGGTGGGCTCGTCGACCAGGAGCAGGCTCGGCTCGTTCACGAGGGCGCGCACGATGCCGACTCGCTGACGCTCGCCGCCCGACAGCTCGCTGGGGCGATGGCCGGCGCGGTGCGACATGCCGACCGACGCGAGCGGCGCCCCGGCGTCGATCCCGCTCGGGCGCCGGATGGTCGAGTCCACGCCCACGCCCCCGGCCGAGGTCGTCGCCGAGTCCGAGGGCTGACTGGACCCCGCTGCGGATCGCCGTGCCGGCGCGCTTCATCGGGCGCCGGCACGGACGCGGACGGGGCTCAGCCCAGAGCGTGCCACTTCGCGGCGACGCGGTCGGAAGGGGAGGAGGGATGCCGCACCGCGCGCTCCCTCGAGCGTCCGCCGCGCAGGCCCTCGAACGCTGCGAAGGGGAGTCCTGCCAGCAGCGCCCTCAGCTGAAGCGCGCGGAGCGCACCGGTACCCGCTGGGTGCGGCGACGAAGCGGCTTCAGCTTTCGACATGGCTCTGGCAATCGATGCAGGTCTCGGCGTGGGGCAGGACCTCCAGACGTCCGGCGGCGATCGCTCCGCCGCAGCGGATGCACGAGCCGAAGGTGCCCGCGGTGAGCCGGCCGAGCGCAGCTCGGATCTGGTCGATCTCTCTCCGCGTGGCCGCGGCGGTCATGTACGCGACCGGGTCGACGTTGGGGATGGCGCGAGGGGCGAGCTCCTCGACGAGGGCTTCGCGGCGCTCAAGCTCGGTGTCGAGCGCGCGGCGGATCTCGTCGGGATCCAGCGGGGGATCCGCGAGGGTGGGGGCTGCGTTGTCGGCGAGCATGGTGGTCCTGCTTTCTTCGGTGGAGTATCGGTAGGCCGGTGAGGCCGGGTGGGGCCGCGTTCACCCCAGGTGGAGCGGTGCGTCGGCCCTGGAGGCGTGCGCCGCCTCCTCGACGAGCCGCGCCTCGGCGAGCCGCTGCGCCACGTCGCGCAGCTGCTCGGTCGCGTCGCCTTGCGTCAGTTCGCGCCGCTCGACCTGCGAGATGATGCGGCCGACGGAGAGGCGGGCCTCGGCGACGATGCGGAGCGGAAGCCGGGGCGCGGCGTGCAGTGCCCGCTCGGCGTCCAGCCGGGCGTTCAGCGCGACCGGCGACCACGTCACCGGCAGTGGAGCCGAGTGTCCGGGGCGTGAGGGGAGCGACGATGCGATGGGCATGAGTGCCTCCTTCGAGTACGAAAAAACGCGCCGCAGATGCGACGCGCTGGATAGCCGGATGGACCGGGATCGAACCGGGAGTCACGGCGGCGCAGCGCGGGCGAAGGAGCGGTAGAGCACATCAGCTCCGCCGGTCATCCGGGGCGGCAGCACCTCGTGCCGCGCTCCCGCGAGCTCCATCGCCGTCAGCGCCGCGACGACGGCGGTGCCGCGCTGCGGAGCGAAGGGGGCGATGGGGGCCGACATGCCCCTCACCATAGCCCGAAAGCAGAAAAAGGCAAGTCGGGGCCTCTTTCCGGATGTGGTCGCCCCCGCGCGAGCGCCGAGGAAGCCGCTGCCCGCGCACGGCAACGGGGCCGGCCCCGGGCGGAGCCGACCCCGATGAGTGACGTGCGTCAGCGGGTGCTGGTGCTGCGGCGACGTGCGAAGAAGACGTACAGCCCGAGCACGATGATCGCGCCGATGATGGAGCCGATGATGCCCGCCGGCTGCAGGAAGCCGCCGTTGGGGTCGGCGCCGAACAGCACGAACCCGAGGAACCCTCCGACGAACGATCCGACGATGCCGAGCACGATGGTCAGCAGAATGCCCATGCTCTGCTTTCCGGGGATGATCGCGCGGGCGATCAGTCCGGCGATCAGGCCGATGATGATGAGTCCGAGAATTGTCCAGAGCATGATTCCTCCTCCGTTGTGAGCGCCGCCGGGGTACGCGGTGCTCGTCATGCGTCCGTCACGCTAACAAGGTGCTGACCGTTCGCGCCGACCTATACCCAGCGAGGCCGAGAGGCTGTACTATCCGCGCCCTCTGCGTTCGGCCGGCGTGATCTCCGCTCAATCGCGGGAGCGATGCACGCCGCTGTCGGCGCGCTGGATCGTGATCGGCACGGCCACCGCGGCAGTGATGCAGAGGATCCCGGCGATGAACACCAGGCCCGGCAGGATGGGCGACGCGAACGAGATGCCCACCAGATACATGCCGCCGAGGAGCAGGATGATGTAGAGAGCGAAGAGCATGATCGACCTCCGGTTTGCTCGATGAGGCCTACTCTTGCGCACGCCACCGGCGACCGGAAGAGGCGTCGTGTCCGGCGCCACTCGATCGAGGACGACGAGGGCGCTGGTGCGCGGCATCCGCTCGCGTGAGAATGTGCGCCATGAGACTCGTGCAGATCGCTCAGCATGCCGACGATCTCGACCGCGCAGCGGACTTCTACTCCGTGCTTCTCCAGGCGGAGCCGAAAGCGCGGTTCGATCCGCCCGGACTGCTGTTCTTCGACCTCGACGGGGTGCGCCTGCTGCTCGACCGCAATGCGCCGTCGTCGCTGATCTACCTGCACGTGCAGAACGTCCACGAGGTGATCGAGCGCCTCGGCGGCCTCGCCGAGGTGGTCTCGCATCCGCACGTCATCTTCCACCACGAAGACGACACGCTCGGGCCGGCGGGCCACGACGAATGGCAGGCATTCCTGCGCGACCCCGACGGCAACACCGTCGGGCTGATCGCGTTCCAGCGTCCCTAGAGGTGGCGACGCAGCATCCATCCCGCGCAAGAATGGGCGAGTGGATGCCGCCTTCCCCGCCCTCACCGAGATGCCCGCCCCGCAGTTCGTCATGTCGGCGGAGGGTCACCGCCTCGCCACGTACTCGTGGGGGGAGGATGATGGCCTGACCGTGCTCTGCGTGCACGGGTTCGCGTCGAGCTGCCGCGACAACTGGGTCAACACCGGCTGGGTCCGCGACCTCACCCGCGCGGGTTTCCGCGTGCTCGGGGTGGATCAGCGCGGTCACGGCCTCAGTGACAAGCCGCACGAGCCCGAGGCGTACGGCATGGACGCACTCGCCGCCGACCTGGTGGCCGTGCTCGACACCTACCTCCTCGACTCGGTGCTCTATGCGGGCTACTCGCTCGGTGCCCGCGTCGGGTGGCAGCTCGCGGTGAACGCGCCCGAGCACGTCGAACGGGCCGTGCTGGGCGGCATCCCCGACGGACGCCCGCTCGCGCGTCTGCAGATCGAGCAGGCCCGCGCCTACGCCGACCACGGCACACCGGTGGAGGACCAGGTCACGCGCAACTACGTCACGCTCGCCGAGCGAGTGCCCGGCAACGATCTCCGCGCCCTCGTCGCGCTCGCCGAAGGGATGCGCCTCGGCGACGCCGATCCCGATCCTGACCGGCCGCCGCAGCAGACCATCCTCTTCGCGACCGGCTCGGAGGACGCGATCCTCGAACGATCGCGCGCGCTCGCCGCCGCGACGCCGCACGGAGACTTCGTGGAGCTGCCCGACCGGCACCACTTCAACGCGCCCGGCTCGCGGGTGTTCCGGCAGGCCGCGGTGGAGTTCTTCGAGCAGCGCTGAGGCGCGCACCGTCTCAGTCGGGCAGCCCCCAGAAGGCACCGGTGAGTCCGACTCCGGCGAAGTACGCCGTGGCTTCGGACGGCTCCCGGCGCACATACGGCGAGTCGAGCCGACCGTCGTACCAGTGCGCCGCGAGCCGCCACAGCGTCGCGAGGTCGAACACCGATCCACGGGAGTGGCCGGTGGCGGAGAGCCAGTCCTCGACGCACCGCTCGTCGCAGAAGATGCGCTGGTGGCCGCACGTGTGGACGACGTCGTCCCAGACACGCGCCGCCGGGACGAGGAAGTGCGCGACCTGCTCGCCCGCGGGTGGTCCGTGCGAGGTCACGACCCACGCGTGGGCACGGCCGCACGCGGGGCAGGTCGTGGCGACGAGGACCTCGGGCTCCTCCGGCACGAGGTTCGGGATCGCGAAGGAGTCCCACGCGCAGCCGCCCCACCACAGAGCACGTCGGCCCTTGACCGAGAAGTGGAGGTCGATCGAGGCGAACGGGTGCGCCATGACGATGCGGCCGTCGTCGTCCATGACGAGATGCCTCGCAGCGGCGAGGGCGGTCAGCGCCTCTTCGACGGCCGGGCGGGACAGTCGGGTGGCCTCGGCCATTGCGTCCCGCGTCGGTGGATGCCCCGTCGCCGCGAAGGTGCGATACACCGCGACCCGCACGCGCTCGACGTCGTCGGTGTCGGGTGCCACGTCCTCGTCGACCATGGCGTCAGCGTACGCCTGCGGATGAGCGATTGTCCTGGGCGCAGACTGCCGCCGATCATCGCGGTCGGGCGCGCATGGTGCTCATCTCGATGTGATCACGGCGGGCATTCTGTCGACGCGACCGCGTAGCCTGGAGGAGTGAGCGCCTACGTCTCGGCGTTCGAGCTGTTCTCCATCGGTGTAGGACCCTCGAGCTCCCACACGGTCGGTCCCATGCGGGCCGCCCTCGACTTCGTCGTCCGTCTGCGCGAGGAGGGCCTCCTCGACTCCGTCGCCCGCGTCACCTGCACGCTCTACGGCTCGCTCGGCGCCACCGGCATCGGCCATGGCACGCCCGACGCCGTCGTCGCCGGGCTCATGGGCCTCGAGCCCGAGACCGTCGACCCTGACGCCGTCCGCTCGGCGTGGGCCGCGTGGCGCGAGGGTGCGGAGCTGCCGCTCGCCGGCACGCACGCAGTCCCGTTCGCGAAGGACGACGTCGTCTTCGAGCCGCGCACCCGGCTGCCCGGGCACCCGAACGCCATGACCCTCGAAGCCTGGTCGACGACAGGCGGCGGACGCCCGAGACGGATCGGAGCGGATGCCTCGACCGCCGCCGTCCGCGAGACCGGCGCCGCGTACGCGCTCGGCGCAGGTGCCGCCGCGACCGCCGTCGAGCACGCCGCCGACGACCCCGGACTCGTGCTGCGCGAGACCTACTACTCGGTCGGCGGCGGATTCATCCGGCGCGAAGGCGAGCCGCCGCGCGTGCGGGCGGCGAGCTTCCCACTGGACTACGGCTCGGCCGAGGAACTGCTCGCGCTGTGCGATGAGCACGGGCTGACGATCGCCGAGCTCGCCCGCATCAATGAGGAGGCGCTGCGCGACGACGAGCACATCGCCACTGGGCTCGATGCCATCTGGGACGCCATGGCGGCCTGCGTCGACGCGGGACTCCACGCCGAGGGCGTGCTGCCCGGCATGCTGCAGGTCAAGCGCCGGGCGGGAGCGATCCGCGTGCAACTGGACGAGGCCGAGTCGGACGGGCGCCGCGAGCTTCCGGGCGAGTGGCTGGGCGCGTTCGCGCTGGCCGTGAACGAGGAGAACGCCGCGGGAGGCCGCGTCGTCACCGCCCCGACGAACGGGGCCGCCGGCATCCTTCCCGCCGTGGCGATGTACTGGTGGCGGTTCCTCGCCGACTCCGGCCTCGGCGCCGGCAACGCGGTCACTCCGTACGGCGAGCTCGTAGGCAGTGCGCTGCTCGGCTACGACGGGCACGCCGCGGCGCGAGACGAGACGTCCGGATGGGACGACGCCGCCGTCGCCGAAGCGAACCGTCGCCGCGGCATCCGTCGATTCCTCCTCACGGCCAGTGCGCTGGGCTCGCTCTTCAAGGCCAACGCGTCGATCTCGGGCGCCGAGGGCGGCTGCCAGGCCGAGGTGGGTTCGGCGTGCGCGATGGCCGCCGGCGGCCTGACCGCGGTGATGGGCGGCACGAACCGGCAGATCGAGAACGCCGCCGAGATCGCCATGGAGCATCACCTCGGCCTCACGTGCGACCCGGTCGGAGGTCTCGTGCAGATCCCCTGCATCGAGCGCAACGCCATCGCCGCATCGACGGCGGTCACGGCGGCGCGCCTCGCGCTGCGCGGCGACGGCTCGCACTACGTCTCGCTCGATGCGGTCGTCGAGACGATGCGGCAGACCGGGATCGACATGTCGCACAAGTACAAGGAGACCAGCGAGGGCGGCCTCGCGGTGAACGTCATCGAGTGCTGATCGCCCGCTTCCGGTGCGCCGTGAGGGTATTGGCACTCTCTATGTGAGAGTGCTAATCTGACGTTAGTTGAGTCGTGTCGACTCAACTCTCAGATCAACCCACACATCGCACAGAAGGAGTAGACAATGGCCACTTACGACCCGTTCCGCGACTTCGACCGCCTCGCGTCGAGCCTCATGGAGGGGCGTCGCGGACCCCGCCGCATGCCGATGGACCTCTACCGCGACGGCGACCACTACGTTCTGACCGCCGACATGCCGGGCATCGACCCCGGCTCGGTCGACATCGACGTCGATGGTCAGCTGCTGACGATCCGCGCCGAGCGGTCGCTCACCACCGGTGAGGGTGTGAAGTGGATCACCCGCGAGCGCGAGGCCGTGAGCTTCCTTCGGCAGCTCAACCTCGGTCAGGGCATCGACACCGACAGCATCACCGCCGACTACAGCAACGGCGTGCTGAGCGTCACGATCCCGGTCAGCGAGAAGGCCAAGCCCCGCAAGATCGAGGTCCGCTCCAGCGCCGGAGCCGGCGCCGGGGCGCAGACCATCACCGCTCAGGAGAGCCGCGAGGAGCCGCAGCCGATCGAGCAGTGACCCCGGTGACCCCGGCGACCCGGGTGACCCCGGTGACCCGGTGACCCGGTGGCCTGAACCCGAACACCGCCCCGCAGCCCTCCGGCCGCGGGGCGGTGTCGTGCGTGCCTAGGATCGAGCCGTGTCCGAACGCGAACTGACCACCCCGGTGCCGTTGACGCTGCCGAACGGCGCGCTGAATCCCGATGCGATCGGATGGGCCAGGAAGCCGCTCGTCGACACCCGCGGGATCGGACGCGGATGGGGCCGCAACAAGCGCTGGGAGTACTGGAACGTCATCACGCCGACGCACATCATGGCGCTGACGGTGTCGTCGATCGACTACGCCGCTGTCAGCGAGGTGTGGGTGTTCGACCGGGCGTCGCAGCGCGCGATCGGCACGAACGTCTCGGCCGTGCTCGGCCGGGCGACGCTGGCGTCGAGCCTCGAACAGGGGCCGTCCCGAGCGCGGGCGAAGGACCTCGCAATCGACATCGACGAGGTCGACGGCGGCACCCGGCTGCGTGCTGCGACCCACCGCGCGTCGTTCGACGTCGTCGCCGAGCTGCCGGAGGGCCACGAGCGCCTGGCCGTCGTCGTGCCGTGGAGCACGCTTCGGTTCCAGTACACCGTGAAGGATGTCGCGCGGCCGGCGTCGGGACGCGTCGCGTTCGACGGCGAGGTGTTCGACGTGCCGGCCGGCGAGTCCTGGGCCGTGCTCGACCACGGCCGCGGCCGCTGGCCCTACGACATCCGCTGGAACTGGGGAGCGGGCTCCGGCATCTCCGGCGACCGGATCATCGGCATCCAGGTCGGCGGCAAGTGGACCGAGGGAACGGGATCGACCGAGAACTCGATGCTCATCGACGGCCGGCTGCACAAGATCCACGACGAACTCACCTGGGACTACGACCTCTGGCGCTGGCGCCAGCCCTGGCGCGTGTCGGGCGGCGGGCTCGAGGCATCCTTCGTCCCCTTCTACAACAAGCGCACTCGCACCGATCTCGGCGTCGTCGCATCGAGCACCGATCAGTGCTTCGGAACGTGGAGCGGCTCGTTCCGCACCGCCGAGGGCGAAGAGATCGCGTTCGACGGCATCGTCGGCTGGGCGGAAGAGGTGCACAACCGCTGGTGAGCGGGTGCCGCCGCTCGGCGCTCTCCGTCGCGGTGGCCCACGTCGGAGGGGCGGTCGTAGGCTGAGCGCGTGGTGGAGTACGTCGTTCCCGCGCCGAAGCGGCGCCGCGGTCGACCCCGGGCCGGCGAGTCGGATGCGCGGGATCGCATCCTCGCGGCGGCGATCGAGGAGTTCGGCGGCGCCGGCTACGACGGCGCGACGATCCGCGGGATCGCCGCGCGCGCGGGCGTCGATTCGGCGCTGATCCACCACCACTTCGGCACCAAGGCCGACCTGTTCGGCGCCGTCATCGACGCGCCGATGCGGCCCGACCTCGCGCTGCCCGAGATCCTCGCGGGCCCGCGCGACGAGGTGGGCGAGCGCATCGTGCGCTACGTGCTCGAGACATGGGAGGTGCCCGAGGCGCGGCGACGCGGCGTGGCGCTGCTGCGGACGGCGATCGGCAACAAGCTCACGACACCCCTCGTCGCGGGGTTCCTCTCGCGAGAGCTGATCGGGCGCATCGCCCGGACGCTCGACGTGCCCGACGCAGAGCTCCGCGCGACCCTCGCGGCGTCGCAGATCGCGGGCATGCTGATCGCGCGCTATGTGCTGCGCCTGCCGGCGCTGGCCGAGGCATCCCCCGACGACATCGTCGAGCGCGTCGGCCCGACCGTGCAGCACTACCTGTACGACTGACGACGACACGGAAGGAAGACATGACGTTCCAGGCATATCTCGACAACGTCGAGGAGAAGACGGGGCTCACGCCGCGCCAGTTCATCGAGCTCGCGTCCGAGAAGGGCTTCGGTCCCGGCACCAAGGCGGGGGAGATCGTGACGTGGCTGGGTGAGGACTACGGGCTCGGGCGCGGTCACGCCATGGCCCTCGTGCACGTCATCACCAAGGGGCCGCAGATCAGCGCGAAGCACGTGGGTACCGGCACCGCGCATTCCGATCCGTCCGACATGCTCTGGCTCGACGGCAAGGCGACCAATCCGAGCTCCTAGCCCTTGACGGCCGGGCGGGGCCGGGCGAATAATTCATCGTGTGATGAATAACGTGCCGGGCCACGCCGTCGAGGTGCGCGGTTTGCGGGTGCGCCGCGGCTCGACCGAGGTGTTCCGCGGCCTCGACTTCGACATCCCGCGCGGGCAGATCACCGGGCTGATGGGCCCGTCGGGCTCCGGCAAGACCACGCTCATGCGGGCGATCGTGGGCGTGCAGAAGGTGGCGGGCGGCACGGTCGCGGTGCTCGGATCACCCGCGGGAACGGCGGCGCAGCGCCGTCGGGTCGCGTACGACACGCAAGCCGCGTCGGTGTACGGCGACCTGACGATCGAGCAGAACCTCCGCTACTTCGCGCGCGTGATCGGAGCGCCGCGGTCCGACGTGCGACGCGTGATCGAGAAGGTCGGGCTGGAGGGCCAGGCGAAGCAGACCGTCGATTCGCTGAGCGGTGGGCAGGAGAGTCGCGTATCGCTCGCGGTCGCGATGCTCGGGGCGCCGGAACTCATCGTGCTCGACGAACCGACCGTCGGCCTCGACCCCGTGCTGCGGGCCGAGCTCTGGGACATGTTCCGCGGCATCTCCGAGACCGGCGCCACGATCCTCGTCAGCAGTCACGTGATGGACGAAGCGCTGCGCTGCGATCGGCTCATCCTCCTGCGGGCGGGGCGCATCATCGCCGACACCACCCCGCAGGGGCTGATCGCCGACACAGGAGAGACGGATCCGGATGCCGCATTCCTCGCGCTCATCGAGCGGGATGCCACGGGCGCGGCTGAGCACCCGCCGTCGACCCGGCGAGAGGCGCGAGAGGAGCCGGGCGGATGAAGGGCGTGCGCACGCTCGCGACGGCCGCACGGATCCTCCGTCAGCTGAGTCACGACCCTCGCTCGATCGCGCTCATGCTCGTGGCGCCGAGCCTGCTCGTGGGGCTGTTCGCGTGGCTCTTCAGTGACCAGGAGGGCGTCTTCGACATCTACGGGCCGCCGATCCTGGCGCTCTTCCCCTTCATCATCATGTTCCTGATCACGTCGATCACCACGTTGCGGGAGCGCCGGTCGGGAACCCTCGAGCGGCTGATGACCACCCCGCTCGGCAAGGCGGACTTCATCGTCGGGTATGCGCTCGCCTTCGGGCTCATGGCGATGCTGCAGGCTGTCGTGACGGTGTCGTTCGCCGTGTGGGTGTGCGGTCTCGACACGGATGGCCCGGTCTGGCAGCTCGGGCTCGTCGCCGTGACCGACGCCGTGCTGGGGATGGCCCTCGGGCTGCTGGCGAGCGCGTTCGCCCGCACCGAGTTCCAGGCGGTGCAGTTCATGCCGCTGATCGTCTTCCCGCAGATCCTCCTGGGCGGGCTGTTCATGCCTCGCGAGGACATGCCCGAGGCGCTGTACGCGATCTCGAACGTGCTGCCGCTGAGCTACGCGATCGACGCGATCAACGCGGTGACCGCGGGTGACGAGGGGTGGGACGTGTACGGCCCGCTGCTCGTGGTGGGGGCGTTCCTGGTCGGTTCGCTGATCCTCGCCTCGTTGACCCTCCGCCGGCGCACCCCGTAGGGGGATCTCGATACACGCGCTTCGCGCGCACTCGATCAGCGGGGTGGGCGCTGCACGCGCACTCGATCGGCGGGGTGGGTCAGGTCCCGGGGAGGCGGGTGCGGAGCTTGGCGGTGAGGTCGCGCAGCTGCGCCAGTTCTTCGTCGCTGAGCAGCGACATCCGCTCGGCGATCGCCCTGCCGTGCGCGCTCGCGAGCTTGCGGAAGGTCGCGGCTCCGGCGTCCGTCGCGCGCACCAGGGCGCCGCGGCCGTCGTCGGGGTCGGCGCACTTCTCGATGAGGCCGCGCGTCGCCATGCGCTCGACGAGCCTCGACACGCTCGGCTGGCTGATGAGCATGTTCGCAGTGACGTCGCGCAGGCGCGCGGTCATGTTCTCCCCGCGCGTCACGGTGAGCAGGACGTCGTACTCGGCCTGGCTCAGGGTGTCGTCGTGGAAGTCCTGATTGATGTCGCCGAACACCTCGTGCTGTGCCCGGAACAGGCTCTCCCAGGCGTCGATGGCGAGGCGGCGGTCCGTCATGACGACAAGAGTACGACCAAAGCCGACCCCTAGGCTGGGGCGCATGGGGACTGTCTCATCCGTGTCCCGGGTGGCGCGTCCGGTCGGACGCGCGCTCGCGGTCTGGCTGCTCGCGCTCCTGCTCGGCGCCGGCGCGATCGTCGCCGGGATCGGGGGGTCGCCCGCGCGCGCCGACGTCAACGACTTCTCGTTCGAGAGCCTCGACGTGGAGTATCGACTCGACCGGGCTGAGGACGGCACGAGCATGCTCACCGTCGTCGAGCGGTTCGTCGCCGTCTTCCCCGACGTCGACCAGAACCGCGGGATGCAGCGGCGGATCCCCGATTCGTACCTCGGCGCTCCGCTGCATCCGGAGCTCGTGTCGATCACCGACGGCGATGGGGCGCGGCGCGAGAGCGAGGTGGAGTCGGCCGACGATTACTACGTCATGACGTCGCGCGCCGGCGACTACGTCCACGGCCGTCAGACGTACGTCTTCACCTACACGCTGCAGAACGTCACGCGGTTCTTCGACGACACGGGCGCGGACGAGTTCTACTGGAACGTCAACGGCACCGAGTGGCAGCAGCCGTTCGGCCGAGTGAGCGCTCGGGTCACGATGCCGGCAACGCTCGCCGATCGGCTCACGGGCGCGCAGGCCTGTTACGTCGGCTACGAGGGCTCCACCCAGACCTGCCCCATCGCGGTGGTCGACGGCGCGGTCGAGGCATCCGCTTCTCCTGTTGCTCCCTATCAGACGATGACTGTCGCGATCGGGTTCGAGGCCGGCACGTTCACCGCGTTCGACCCCTCGCCGCTCGCGTCGCCGTGGGGGTGGCTGCAGGGGATCGCAGCACTCGGCGTCGGTGCCGCGGCGGTGTTCGCCGGCGTGACGCGGGCGCGTCACCTGCGCGACGAGCCCGGCCGGCCGGTGATCATCGCCGAGTACACGCCGCCCCGCGCCGTCGACGCACTCGAGAGCGCGGTGCTGCTGGGCCTCGTGACCAAGGCGATTCCCGCCGAAGTGCTCGAGCAGGCGGTGGTGGGCAGCATCCGCATCGTCGAAGGCGAGCGACGGATGTTCGGCGGCGTGAAGCTGCGCGCCGAACTGGTCGACCCGTCGCGGGCGGACGGCGACGGACGGATGCTGCTCGACGGCCTCTTCCCGTCGGGGATGGTCGGTGAGCAGTTCGAGTTCGGTCGCTCCGACACGCGCTTCTCGTCCGCGGCGCAGAGCATCCTGAAAGCGGCGAACCAGGAGCTCGTGAACCGCGGCTTGCGGCGCCCGGTGCCGGCCCGGGTGCGGGTGTGGCCCCTTCTGGCGGCGATCGCCGCGACCGTGGTCGTCTTCCTGACCGGCTTCGCCGCGCTGGAGGCGATGGTGACCCCATGGGTGCCCATCGTGCTGATCATCGCTTCGGTGCTCGTGACGGTCATCGTCGGAGGCATGGTCGCGCGCAAGCCGTTGACGGCCGCCGGCGCGGAGACGCGCGATCACCTCGCCGGTCTCAAGCTGTTCATCGAGTGGGCCGAAGCCGACCGGATCCGCATGCTCCAGTCGCCGCGGGGTGCGGAGCGCGTGCAGGTCGACACGACCGATCCTCGGGAGATGCTGCGCCTGTACGAGAGTCTGCTGCCGTATGCCGTCGTCTTCGGGCAGGAGAAGGAATGGGCGCGCGAGCTCGCCGTGCTCTACGGCGAGGGCAACTCGCCAGGGTGGTACTCCGGTTCGAGCGGCTTCAACGCAGCCGCGTTCTCGACGGGCATCTCGACGCTCTCGTCGAGTACGGCCTCGTCGTCGTCGACGTCGGGGGGTTCGAGCGGCGGGGGCTCGGCCGGCGGCGGAGGAGGCGGCGGAGGCGGCGGGGGCGTCTGACCCGAGCCGCGAGCGATCTCGCCGAGAACCCGGAGCGGGCGAGAGTAAGGGCCGGTCGGAGAGGCTACCGACCGGCCCTTGTCCCTTGCACCAAGAGTGTCCTGCAATCACATGCCGGCAGCTGCCACAGCAAAACAGCTGACCGTTGAGAGCACTCTATAACGAGAAGGTAACGGCGACAAGGGTTCGGCGTTATCTTTTCGTGATTGATCTCGGGGTCGCCGAATCCGCCCCAGAACGCGCCGGAACCCCGCGCGATCCCGCTCCTGGGCAATCACCGCCCTCCGTCTTGCGCTTCGCCCGAACCCTCGGGGTTCTCTTGCGGAAACGTTGCGGTTCCCGTGCGTGAACGACGCGGTCGCTTTTCCAGACTGTTCCCATCAGGCCGCGCAACACCGCAGAGCCCCAGACCAGACGGGCCTCAGACCCGCACACATCCCTTGGGGGGAACATCATGAAGAAGTCCACGAAGGGCACCATCGCCATCGCCGCCGGAATCGCACTGCTGCTCGGCGGCGGCGGGTCGCTCGCCTACTGGCAGGGCTCGGCGCAGATCAGCTCGGCAACGATCCAGACCGGCGAGCTGAACGTCGCGCTCACCTCGGGCGCCACCTGGCAGGTCAAGCGCGGCAGCACGACGACCGACATCACCAGCACGCTGGCCTCGTTCAAGATGGTCCCCGGCGACACCGTCATCTACACGGTGCCCTTCCAGACCAAGGCGAACGGCACGAACCTCACTGCCGCCGGCGCCATCAGCTGGGGCGGCTACGCGGCCGTCCCCGCGCACCTCACCTCGAGCGTCGCGGGCACCTACAACAGCACCGCGATCGCCGGCGGCGCCTTCACGGTCGCGAGCGGCACGGCCGACGGCAAGCTCGTCTTCACGCTCAGCTGGCCCTTCGGCACCAGTGCGTCGAATGACACCGCTGCCGCCACGATGAACCAGAGCTGGAACCTCGGCGCCACCACCGTGACGGTCACGCAGACCGCCAACGGCGCGTCCTGAGCCGGCCACCCAGACAGGGAGGGGCCGGGTGCGAACCCGAATCGCGCCCGGCTTCTCCCGCCACCTCCCCACTCACACCTCACACAGATCGGGTTGACGGATGCCGCGCAGCAAGGTCAAGGCCCCGCTCGGGGTCGCCGGAATCCTCGCCGGCGTCGTCGCGGTCGCGGTCGTGCTCGCACCCGGCACGCTGAGCTCCTTCGTCTCGAGCACCGAGGCGCCCGCCGTCTCGGTGTCGACGGGCCAGGCGGCCCTCGCGATCACCGGCACCGGCGGCTCGAACTCGGGCGTCTACCCCGGCGGGCCCGCGCAGCTCATCGCAGCGCGCTCCATCGCCAACACCGGCGACGTGCCGCTCAGCCTCGCTTCCGCCTTCACCGCCACCGGCGGCCTCGCCACCAGCGTCGTCCTGACGGTCAGCGTCCAGACAGGCGTCTGCGCGGCCACTCCGCCCGCGGCGTGGCCCGCCGACAGCGGGCGCTGGCAGGCCACCACGGCGGCCAGCACCGTGGCCGTGCCGACCACGCTGGCGGTCGGCGCCACCCGCACCCTGTGCGTCTGGCAGAGCCTCGACCCGAACGCGCCGAACGGCACGCAAGGCCAGTCCGCTGCGGTGAGCGTCACGCTCACCGGCACGCAGATCGCCCCCTGACCCCACCCCACGCCCACCCTCACCCAGAAGGCCCCAATGACGAAGCGAGCGAAGATCCTCACGGCGCTGATCGCGGTGATCGGCCTGATCGTCGTCGCGCCGCTCTCGGCCGCCGCGTACTGGTCTGCGACAGCGCCCGTCGCGCTCACGGCTCAGGCGCGCACCTTCGCCGTCTCGCCCTTCTCGGTCGCGCCGGCCTCCGCGTCGTCGTCGACGAGCTTCGTCGGCTGGGAGACCACCCAGTACTACGCCGCCCCCCTCGTCAACAGTGGGTCGACGCCGTGGGCGTCCGCGAGCGTGGCTGTGGCCGCGGCATCCGGATTCGGTCCTGCGGCCGTCGCGACCCTTCAGGTCGTCTTCACCGCCTCGTCCACCGCGTGCCAGAACGACGCGACCTACACCGGCGTCAGCGCACGCAGCGCACTCGCCGCGTCGACGTGGCCGTCGCCGAGCGCCGCCGCGCCGGGCGCCACCGTCCATGCGTGCATCAAGCTCGTCGTCACCGACACCGACAGCCACAGCGACACCGGTCAGGCGCCGGCGCCGACGCTGACGCTCACCACGACGGCGACCGCGGCGCAGCACAATTGGACCGCTCAGGAACAGGCCCAGCTCACCATCGCGAGCACCGGATGGGCCGCGTGCTCCACGAATGGCAGCAACGTCGTCCTCACGCTTCCGAGCGGCCTGCCGTCCGGCTCGTACACCGTCACCCGCGACGACACGGGCGCGGCCTTCCCCGCGAGCATCTCGCCGAACGGCAAGACCCTCACCCTCTCGAACCCCGCGACCCGCGGCGTCGAGACGGCGGAGACCTATGTCTCCGTCCGCAACGCGCAGGGAACCGTGGTCGCCGTCGCGAACCTCTCGTTCCGCTCGTCGTACTTCCTCGTGATCTTCTTCAACAAGAGCTTGGCATGCGCATGAACACTCTCTCGATGACCACCCTCGACGCCGTCAGCGGTCCTTCGGATGAGCTGACCGATTCGGTGACGGATGCCGCGGCCGCGGCATCCCGCTCCGGCAATCGTCCCTCCGCCGAGGAGCGCGTCTCGGTGCCGCGGATGCTGCTGACCGCGCTGTCCTGGGCCGTGCTCGCCCTTGTCGCGCTGCTCGCGGTCGTCGTCGTGATCGTGCCGCTCGTGAGCGGCTCCAAGCCCTACACCGTGCTCACCGGGTCGATGGTGCCGCAGTACTCGCCGGGGACGCTCGTCGTGGTGAAGCCCGCCGACATCAGCGAGATCGCCCTCGGCGACGTCATCACCTACCAGCTCGAGTCCGGCAAGCCCGAGGTCGTCACGCACCGCGTCGTGGGGATCGGCGCGGCGGCCGACGGCGAGCCGTTGCTCATCACCCGCGGCGATGCGAACGACGCCGACGACGCCGACCCGGTCCGGGGCGTGCAGATCGTCGGCAAGCTCTGGTACTCGGTGCCGTACATCGGCTGGATCAACAGCGTCGTCACCGGTGAGGCGCGGGCGTGGGCGCTGCCCATCGTGGTCGCGGGGCTGTTCGTCTACGGGATCGTGACGATCGTCGTGGGCATGCGCGACCGGCGGCGCGCCCAGTCCGCCCTCGCCCGCGGCACACGGCGCGAGCAGCCGGGTGGCGCCGCCGGCGACGCGCACCCGGCCGGCGCCCGCAACGCCTGACGCGCGCATCCCGGTGCCCTGCGGGCTCAGCCCCGCGTGCGGCTCAGTACCAGTCGGTGGCCTGCGAGTGGCCCCACGCACTGCACGGCGTGCCGTACGCAGCGGCGATATATTGCAGGCCCCACGCGATCTGGGTGGTGGCGTTGGTCTGCCAGTCCGCGCCCGCGCTGGCCATCTTGTTCCCCGGCAGCGACTGGGGGATTCCGGTGGCCCCGCTCGAGGCGTTGTAGGCCTGGTAGTTCCAGCCCGACTCCTTGGTCCAGAGCGACTCGAGGCACGAGAACTGGTCGGCGCCCCAGCCGTACTGCGACGACGCCATGGAGCGTGCGGCCGCCTTGGCGCCCTCGGGGGTGTTCGCGGCCGCCGCGATGCGGGCGGCCTCGGCGGCGGCCTCTGCCGCCTTGCGCTCCGCCTCGGCGGCAGCGGCGGCTGCTGCTGCGGCAGCCTCCTCGGCGGCCTTCTTCTCGAGCGCCGCGTCGAGGCGGTCGCGCAGGTCGCCCACGCGGGCCTCGACGTCGTCGGTGGCGTCGACGAGCTTCTCGGTCACCGCCGGCAGCAGGAGCACCGGCATGAGGTCGATGTCGTCGAGCTCGTCCATGGCGCCGAGCAGGGGAGAGGTGTCGACCGATGTATCCGCCACGCCGAGGTCGAGGTGTGCGGCGGCGATGTCCGCCCCGAGCGCGCCGGCGTCGGCGAGGGCGGCGCGCGCCGCGCCCACGGCGTCGCGGGCGTCCTCGCCGACCTCCTGCAGGGTCGTCGCGCCGGGGGTTGCGGCGAGCACGGCCGGCGTGGCGGCGGTCACCGGTGCGAGCGCGGCGGCGGCCGTCTGGGCGGCGAAGGCGGGAGTGGTGGCGGCGAGGGCGCTCGCGCCGGCGATGCCGACGACGAGTCCTGCCGAGACGAGGAGCGAGGTGCGACGGCGGGAACGGGGTGCGCGCGCGGGCGCGACGGAGTGCTTCTGAGGCATGGGGGAAACGCTGAATCCTTCGGTGTTGCGCGCCGGCAGCGCGGCGCTGGGCATCCTCGGGTCGGACGCAAAGCATCGAGTCTGCCTCGTCGTTCTGGACGAATCCGCAGTGGAGCCTGGACGGACCATGAGAGCGTCCGATCGGGAAAGGGCCGATCACGAGGCTGCCGAAGGGAGATCGGAGGGAGGGATGCCGCGGCCCGCGGCATCCCTCCTCATCGCTGTCCGGCAGCCTCGGTACGCTCGTCGCGTGGCCGTCAGTCAGTCCCGTAGAGCACGCGCGTCGCGCCGTCGCGCACGCCGCGTCGCGGCTGCCGACAACGACCTGACGGTCGACGAATGGGAGGCCATCGTCGAGGCGTGGGGTGCCTGCGCGTACTGCGGTCTGACCATCGGACCTTTCCAGCGCGACTGCGTGCTGCCCATCTCGCGGGGCGGGCGCTACACGTTCGAGAACGTGGTGCCCGCGTGCCGATCCTGCAACGCGAGCAAGAGCAACGACGAGGTCACCGGCTGGCTGCGCCGCAAGCGCCTGGACGAGCGGGCGTTCCTGCTGCGGCACGTCGAGATCCTGCGCGCCTGGCGGTCGTGACGCACCCGGCCGACTCGCTCGCCCCCCGATCGACAGGAGACTTCGCATGACCGTGACCGTCCGTCCCTACGACGAGCGCGACTGGGCCGACATCTGCCGCATCCACGACGCGGCCCGCCTCGACGAGCTCGGTGGTGCCGGACTGCTCGATGCGTACCTCGACCTCGAGGCGACCTACGAGAACGAGGGGCTGTTCGACGACGAGGTGTGGGTCGCCGAGGTCGACGGCCGGGTCGCCGGCTTCATCGCCGGCTCGTCGGGCGAGATCACGTGGGCTTACGTCGACCCGGCGCTCTATCGCCGGGGGATCGGTCGCGCGCTCGTGCAGCACGTGCTCGACCGCGCGACCGGTCCGGTCGAGCTCGAGGTGCTCGACGGCAACAGCGCGCGGGCGTTCTACGAGGCGCTGGGCTTCGTGCTCGAGACCACGACGACGGGCAAGCTCGCCGGCAACGAGGCGTTCCAGGCGACGGGCCACACGCTCGTGTGGCGGCCGGCCGCGGCATCCGGCTGATCCGTCGACCGCGACGACCGTGGCGCACTCACCCGGCGGCGAGCAGACGGATGCCCTCGAGCACGGCCGCGTGCGTCTTCGGCGAGCCGAGCACGCGGAAATGGCCGGCCGTGGGCACCGCGACGTTGGTGGCGCCCTCGAGCCCGCTGCCCTCGGGGATGTGCGCGTCGTAGGGTCCGAACACCGACACGATGCGCCCGTTGATGGACGTCTCGCGTCCGAGCATGACGATGGTCTCGTCGCCCGGGAGGAATGCCCGGATGCTCGGATCGACGAACAGGCGGGCCCGGCGCGCGCCGCCGAAGGGCGTGGCGACCGCGACCAGCCCCAGCACCCCCATCGGCGGGCCGCCCGTCTCGGGCGTCGCGCTCGCCGCGGCCTCGGCGGGATCGCCGCCCGTGGTCGCCTCGACGGCGGCGGCTCCTGCGGCGCCGGAGGTGACGAGCAGGTGCTTGGCGATCAGTCCGCCCTTGCTGTGCGCGACGAACACACGTCCGCTGGGCGGTGCGGGCTGCTCCGCGAGCAGCCGCCCGAGGCGCTCGGACGTGTCGGGGATGCTGCGGCGGTTCATGCCCAGTCCGTGCACCACGACGATCCGGTGCCCCGCGGCCGAGAGGGCGTCGCCGAGCGGCCGCAGGAACGTCCAGTGCTCGTACACCCCGGGCAGCAGCACGACCTCCGGCAGGCCCGTCGAACCGTGCGACCAGGCGGCGGGCGCGGGCCGTGGCCGGCCGAAGGTCCACGGCAGCGACACGACCGTCAGCTGTCGCCGGGCGGCGTAGAAGTAGTCGGCGGCCCACCACAGCGCTCGCCGCACGGCGCCGGGGCGGTCACCTGTCATTCGCACTCCTCGTCCACTCCGAGTGTCGTCCCCCGGGAGGGCGGGAGGCAAGGGCGAGCGGATGCGGCGGCCGCTCACGACGCGGCGGGTCCGGTGCCCGCAGGCTCGGTCGTGCCTCGCACCCCGACGATCGCCGCTTCGACGACCGACGCCGCGAGGGCATCGATGACGGGTGCGGACTGCCATTGGACCGGGCCGTGGACGGCGATGTCGGCGAAGCCGTGCACGGCCGACCAGCACGCCCACTCGGCGTAGGGGCGGCGCTCAGGGGAGAGCGCGCCGGTGTCGACCATCGTGTCGAGCGTGTCGAGGAGCAGCTGGAACGGGGCGACGACTTCGTGGTCGAGGGTCACGATGCCCTCGCCGGGCTGCGGGTCCTGCGTCGCGAAGGCCAGCTCGAACCAGCCGCGCTCGGCGCGGGCGAAGTCGATGTACGCCAGTCCCACCCGCCGGAGGCGCTCGATGGATGCCTCCGCGGCGGACAGCCCTGAGGGCGTCGCCTCGACGCGCTCGAGGATCGCGCGGGCGAGAGCGGTCTGCGCCTCGGCGGCGACGGCCCGCACGAGGTCGTCGCGGTCGACGAAGTGCCGGTACGCGGCGTTCGGCGAGACGCCGACTCCGCGCGTGGCCTCGCGCAGCGAGATCGCCGCCGGGCCGCCGGTGCGCGCGAGCTGAAGGCCCTGCTCGACGAGTGCACGTCGGAGGTCCCCGTGATGATAGGCCCGCGTCGGCACGACCATTGCATCGCCCCCACGTTGATGTGTACGGTGTGAACATCGATGTATACGGTGTCCACATCGAGCCTACCGCTCCACCGGCGCCGCCCCCACGACACGCCAGAAGGAACCCGATGAGCCAGCCCTCCACCGCGACGCAGGAGAACGACGACGCCGCCCAGGTGCGCCCCGGACCGCGCACGATGCGGGCCTTCTACCAGGTGCTCGCGAACACGGCGGTCGCCAACGTCACCTCGAGCTATCTGTGGTGGGCGCTGACCTTCTGGGCGTACCTCGAGACGCGGTCGGTGCTGGCCACCGCGATCATCGGCGGCTCGTACATGCTGCTTGTCGCGGTGCTCGGCGTCGTATTCGGCGTGCTCGTCGACCACATGAAGAAGAAGGCGGTCATGGTGCTCTCGA
This sequence comes from Microbacterium gallinarum, assembly GCF_014837165.1. Classification (GTDB taxonomy): domain Bacteria; phylum Actinomycetota; class Actinomycetes; order Actinomycetales; family Microbacteriaceae; genus Microbacterium; species Microbacterium gallinarum. The sequence continues at coordinate 621,110 of NZ_JACSPM010000001.1, read as the reverse complement.
GCGTCGTGACGCTGTCGACCTACCTGATCGCCGGCGCGCTCTACCTGGCCTTCCCCGAAGACGTGCTCATCGACTGGGGCGGACCATGGTTCTGGGTGTTCGCCGGCGTCATCCTGATCGGCGGCGTGGTCGAGAACCTCCGCAACATCGCCCTGTCGACCACGGTGACACTCCTGGTTCCGGCCGACCGGCGGGATCGGGCGAATGGTCTCGTCGGCGCGGTGCAGGGCATCGCGTTCATGGTGACGAGCGTGTTCTCGGGTCTGTCGGTCGGCCTTCTCGGCATGGGCCCGACCGTCGTCATCGCCATCGCGGCGACGGCGATCGCGCTCACCCACCTCCTGTTCGTCCCGATCCCCGAGCGCGATGTCGCGCACGTCGATGGCGCAGCACCCCGCGGAGCCGGCTTCCGGGGCGTGATCCCCGCCGTCCTGGTCGTTCCCGGCCTTCTCGCCCTGATCTTGTTCTCGACCTTCAACAACCTGGTCGGCGGTGTCTTCATGGCCCTCATGGACCCGTACGGACTCGAGCTCTTCTCGGTCGAGATCTGGGGCGTGATCCTCGGCGTCACCAGCATCGGATTCATCATCGGAGGCGGGCTGGTCGCCAAGTTCGGCCTCGGCAAGAACCCGGTGCGCACCATGCTGCTCGTCAACGTCGGGATCGCGGTCCTCGGCATGACCTTCGCGATCCGCGAGGTGTGGTGGCTGTACGCCCTCGGCATCCTCGTCTTCATGTGCCTGATGCCGATCGCCGAGGCGTCTGAGCAGACGATCGTGCAGCGCGTCGTGCCGTTCGAGAAGCAGGGCCGCGTGTTCGGATTCGCCGCCAGCGTCGAGTCCGCCGCTGCGCCGATCTCCGCGTTCCTCGTCGGGCCCCTCGCGCAGTTCTGGCTCATCCCGTTCATGGACTCGCAGGCCGGGCAGGACTCCCTGGGCTGGCTGCTCGGACCCGGCGAGGCCAGAGGAATCGCGCTGGCCTTCGTCGGCGCCAGCGCCGTGCTGCTGGTGGTCGTGCTCCTGGCGTTCGTGTCGAAGCCCTACCGCCAGCTGTCCGAGGCGTACGCGACGGCGCCGCCGTCTCTGCAGACCGACGACGAGAGCGGGGCGGATGCCGCGACCGTCGACGTCGCGGCGACGCCCGGCCTCAAGGGCATGTCGGGGTCGTGACGGCCGGCGCTCCGGCCTTCTCGCGCTCCCTGATCACGCCGGCGTCGTGATGAGGGGCACGCGGTAGCGCTTGCGGTACGCCGCGGGCGTGAGCCCCGTGACTCGTTTGAAGAGCCTTCGGAAGAAGGCGGCGTCCTCGTAGCCGACGTGCCAGCCCACGGCCTCGACCGACTCCTCCGTGCGTTCGAGGCGGCGCTTGGCCTCCTCGATGCGGATGCGCTGGGCGTAGGCCAGCGGACTGACTCCGGTCGCCTCGGTGAAGCGTCGCTTGAACGTGCGCTCGGCCAGGCCTGACCGCACCACCATCTGCTCGACGGGGGTGGCGACCGAATAGTGGGTGGTCAGCCAGTCCTGCGCGTCGGCGACGACGGCGTCGCCGTGACCGGACTTGCCGGTGAACACCATGTACGGGGCGAGCCCGTCCTGGTGCCATTGAAGGGCGAACACGCGTGCGGCCTCCTGGGCGACGGATGCCCCGGCGAAGCGCCCGGTCAGATACAGCACCAGGTCGTGCCACGTCGTCGAGGCGCCCGAGGTGATGAGCTCGTCGCGGTCGCCGGTCACCATGAGAGCGCGTTCGGGATGGATGCGCACCTTGGGGTGCGCGGACTGCAGGTGCGGGGCGTAGTCGTAGTGCACCGTCACATCACGGCCGTCGAAGAGCCCGGTCTCAGCGAGCAGGAAGATGCCCGAGCACGCCGAGCACAGCAGAGCGCCCTGCGCGTGCATGCGGCGGGCCCAGCCGACGAGTTCGGGGTACCGGTCCCGCTTCCAGCCGCCAGGGCCGAGGACGATCGACGGCACGATGACAATGTCCGTGTGGTCGATATCGGCGACGCGCTCGGCGACGGGAACCGGCACACCGCTCACCCCCATGAGCGGTCCGGCTTCGGCGCCCACGATCGTCGCGCGGAACGGCGGCGGCGCGTCGGTGCCGCCGATCCCCATGAGCGCGAAGGAGTTCAGGACGTCCAGCACGCCGAACATCGTGGCGACCCCGGTGTCGGGCAGGGCGATGACCGACACACTCAGCGTGCGCTCCGCGGCCATCGATCCTCCTCGACTCCACATGGTGGCACGAATGGACCGAACCAGGGTGCGGATGCCCCTGAACACGAGGACGCGGCATCCCGAGCATGGAAGGACACCGATCGAAACGGATCTGGAAGGACCGAACTATGACAACGACAACCGTGGATGAAACCGCCCTGCAGGCATTCGTGATGAAAGCCGTCGACGACCTCGCAGCCGGCTACCTGGGCGTGATGGTGAGCCTCGGATCACGGCTCGGGCTGTACCGCGCGCTCGCGGAGAGCGGGCCCCTGACCTCGGCCGAACTCGCTGCCCGTACCGACTGTGCGGAGCGTTACGTGCGCGACTGGCTCGCCTCGCAGGCCGCTGGCGGCTACCTGATATACCACGCCGAGAACGCGACCTTCGAGCTGACCGCCGAGCAGGCGCTCGTGCTGGCCGACGAGTCGAGTGCGGTCTACCTGCCGCCCGCATGGAACGTACCCGCGGCGATGTGGTCGGACGAGGCGAAAGCGCTCCACTCCTTTCGCACCGGGGAAGGAGTGGCGTGGGGGGATCACGACCCCCGACTGGCGCACGGCACCGCCGCGTTCTACCGCAACGGTTACCGTGCGAGCCTGACGTCGCAGTGGCTGCCCGCGCTCGAGGGCGTGGTCGACGCGCTCGATCGGGGCATTGCGGTCGCCGATGTAGGCGCCGGTCACGGGCACACCACCGTGCTCATGGCCGAGGCGTTCCCGAACTCGCGATTCCACGGATACGACAGCCATGCCGCGTCCGTGTCGGAGGCGCGCCGCAACGCCCGCGACGCAGGCGTGCAGGATCGTGCCGTCTTCTCCGAGGTCCGCGCCGATGAGTACGAGCAGCGGGGGTTCGGCCTGATCTGCTTCTTCGACTCGCTGCACGACATGGGGAACCCCGTCGGCGTCCTCCGGCACGCGGCGGAGGCGCTCACCCCCGAGGGCACGCTGCTCCTGGTCGAGCCGAACGCGGCCGACCGCCTCGAGGACAACCTCTCTGTGGTCGCGCAGACGTACTACGCGGCGTCGAGCATGATCTGCACCGCCCACTCCCTGTACGACGGTGGAGAGCTCGTCCTCGGCGCGCAGGCCGGGCGGCTCCGTCTCGCCGAGGTGCTCCATGACGCAGGGTTCTCGCGGGTGCGAGTCGTCGCGGAGACGCCGTTCAACCTCATCATCGAGGGTCGCCGCTGACGTCGAGTGTCCGGCCGCGGCCTCTCCGTCGAGGGAGTCCGCGGCACGGCTGCGTCCGGGGGGCGCGGCCCGGCCGCTCAGCCCTCTTCGCCGTCCTCGAAGTCGGCCCACGCCGCCACGTCGATGCCGTGGTTGTCGGGCGAGGCGATCGTCCACCAGTGCGGTGCGTTCGACCGCACGATCCGTCCGCCTGCGGCGACGGCATCGGCCACCCGGGCCTCGGCGACGTCACGCGGGACGGACACGTCGATGTGCGTGCGTCCGCGCCCGGGCTTGGCCGGATCGAGCGGGTGGAACCACAGGTGGGGGCCACGGCGCAGCGGGTCGGTCGCATCCTCGTCGCCGTTGTCCTCATAGCCGAGCGCCGCCGCCCAGAAGGGACGTGTGTCGACGCCCTCTCCCTCCGCGACCGCGATGCCGACCGTCTGGAGGTGCGAGGGGTCGGGTTCGAGGCCGAGCCCGCGGGCTGCTCGCGAGATCGACGCCGCGAGCACCGCATCGATCGGGCTCAGCGCGCCGTCCGCACGCGAGAACGTGCGGACGGTGACCCCGTGCGGCCGGACGTCGACGTCGGGCTCGTGCCCGACCTCGTCCACCACCTCGGCGATCGCGGCGACCAGCGCGGACGCCTGCGCGAACGACGACGTGGAGTAGTGGACGTGCGCACCCCAGAACAGCACCCGCCAGTCCTCGACCCCGGGGGAGTCGTGGAACTCCTTCGCCGTGACTCTCGACCGCGGCGGGGCCGAGGCATCCGCTCCGTCGCGCTGCTCGCTCTGTGCGTCGGTCATCGTCGTCCTCCGTCTCGTGCGCGGCGTGCGCCCGCCGCGACGATAGCCGTGGGCGCCGACACCGGCAACTGCTAGCCCGTCGGCGTCACTCCCGCAAGCCCCTGCAGGGCGCGGCGCCCGCGAGGTTACGTTCGCCCCACACCTCGAAGATCGGAGCGCACCATGTCGTACCCGAACCAGCCGCCCGTCGCCCCCGGCGACGGCGACGACCTCACCCGGGAGGAGGCCGACGAGCGCGGTGGCGACATCGCCGCCGGTGATCCCGACGTCCTCACCGGCGACGACGACCGTCCGCTCGACCCCGACGTCGACGACGACGCCATCTCGAGCGCCGCGGCCGACGAGCGCGCTGCGACCGAGGGCACGCTCGACGGCGAGATCGACGCTCGTCCGTGACCTCCGCCCGGCAGTGCACGGATCGCGGCAGGATGGATCCATGATCGCCATCCCCACCGTGACGCTGAACGACGGCACCGCCTTCCCCGAACTCGGGCTCGGCACCTACAACCTCCGCGGCGAGGAGGGGATCGAGGCGATGGTCGAGGCCGTCGGCTCCGGGTACCGGCTGCTGGACACGGCGGTCAACTACGAGAACGAGCACGAGGTGGGCGAGGCGGTGCGCCGCAGCCCGGTCGACCGCGACGAGCTCATCGTCACGTCGAAGATCCCCGGTCGTCATCACGGGTTCGAGCAGGCGATCGACAGCATCCAGGGCTCGCTGGGACTGCTCGGGCTGGACCGCATCGACCTGCAGCTCATCCACTGGCCGAACCCGAGCGTCGGCAGGTACGTCGACACCTGGCGGGGCATGGTCGAGGCGCGCGAGCGCGGCCTGGTGCGCTCGATCGGAGTGTCGAACTTCACCGAGGCGATGCTGACCGAGCTCATCGACGCCACCGGCGTCACGCCCGCCGTGAATCAGGTTGAGCTGCACCCCTACTTCCCGCAGGCGGCGCTGCGCGCGTTCCACGCCGAGCACGGCATCCGCACCGAGAGCTGGAGCCCCCTGGCCCGCCGCAGCGAGCTTCTCACCGAGCAGCTGCTTCAAGAGCTCGCCGTCGTCCACGACGTCACGCCGACGCAGATCGTGCTGCGGTGGCATGTGCAGCTCGGCAGCACCCCGATCCCGAAGTCGAGCGACCCGGACCGTCAGCGCGAGAACGCCGACGTGTTCGGCTTCACGCTCTCCGACGATCACGTCGCCGCGATCTCGGCGCTCGAGCGCGGTCGGCTGTGGGACGGCGATCCCGAGACCCACGAGGAGATGTAGCGCCGGCGCACACACGTCGGGCGAGCGGATGCCGCACCCGCGCCCGCTCAGAAGTCGGTGTGCCCCAGATCGGGCCACGGCACGAACTCGACGTCCGCCGAGCCGGACTGCAGCTCGAGCACGATGATCTCGTTGGTGCCCGCGCGCAGTGCGCCCGCGGGTACGTAGAGCGTGTGCTGCGGTCCGCGCGACCAGTAGCGGCCGATGTGGAAGCCGTTGATCCAGACGGAGCCCTTGCCCCACGCGCGGGTCGCAAGGTACAGATCGGCGGGCTCGTCGAGCTCGAACGCCCCCACCGCGAACGTCGGCCCCGGAATCGCCGGCAGTGCCGGATCGGCCGGGGAGGCGGCATCCCGCACCGGCGTCAGATCGGTCAGATCGAGCGCCGCCGCCCGCCACGGCCCCAGGGGGTGGCCGTTGAGGGAAGCGGGGGCGATGAGGCCCTTCGGCTCGCCGATGCGCGGACCGTAGTTGACGCGGCCCTGGTCTTCGAGCACCACCTCGAGGGTGCCGCGCGCGTCGGCCGGAAGGCCCAGCGTGCGGTCGTGGTGGTCGCGGGCGAGAACGCCGACCGGGCGCCCGTCGAGAGACACCAGCGCGCGGTCGCGCACCTCGCCGAACTCCAGTACGGCCGGGCCGGTCGCGTCGACCTCGGTGCGGTACATCGCGAAGCCCTCGTAGCGGCCGAGGGCCTCCATCGTCGGGACGTCGTCGTGCGTCGACCAGTCGCCGAGCGCATCGGCCACCGCCGATAGCGACACGGTGCGGGTGAGCCGAGTGCGTAGAGCGGGGGCCGCGGATGCCTCGGCCGGCGTCTCCTCGACGGCATCGGGGTTGTATCGGCGCAGCACCTCGCGGAAGGCCCAGTACTTCGCGGTCGGGTTTCCGGCCTCGTCGAGCGGGGCGTCGTAGTCGTAGCTCGTCACGATCGGCTGGTAGACGCCCTTGTCGTTGGCGCCGTTCGTGAAGCCGAAGTTGGTGCCGCCGTGGAACATGTAGATGTTCACCGATGCGCCCGCGGCGAGGAGGTCGTCGAGATCCTTCGCCGAGTCGGCGACGGACGTCGTGTGGTGGTGCGCGCCCCAGTGATCGAACCAGCCGTCCCAGAACTCCGAGCACATGAGCGGTCCGGTCGGCTGGTGCTCGCGCAGCGTGGCGAGTCGTTCGATCGACCGCGAGCCGAACGACGCGGTCTTGTGCAGGCCGGGGATGCTGCCGCCGTCGAGCATGGCCGGCTCGGGCTGGTCGACGGTCGTGAGCGGAACGGTGATGCCGATCGCGCGGTTCAGATCGACGAGCTTCTCGAGGTACACGGGGTCGGAGCCGTACGCGCCGTACTCGTTCTCGATCTGCACCAGGATGATGGGTCCGCCGCGGTCGATCTGCCGGGGAACCAGCACCGGCGCGAGCCGGCGCAGGTAGTCCTCGACGGCGGCGAGGTACTGCGGCTCGTCGCGGCGCACGCCCACCGACTCCGCTGCGAAGAGCCAGGCGGGCAGTCCGCCGTTCGTCCACTCCGCGCAGATGTACGGGCCCGGCCGGACGATCGCGTGCATGCCCTCGGCGGCGACCTCGTCGAGGAAGCGGCCGAGATCGAGACCGCCCGTGAGGTCGAACTCGCCGGGGCGCGGTGCGTGGGCGTTCCAGGCGACGTACGTCTCGATGGTGTTGAGACCCATCTGGCGGGCCTTGCGGATGCGATCCCGCCACTGATCGGGGTGCACGCGGAAGTAGTGCAGCGCCCCGGCCAGGATGCGCAGCGGCTTCCCGTCGAGCAGGAAGTCGTCGTCGCCGATGCGGAACTCGCTCATCGAACCGTTCTCTCGTGTCGTTCATTCGGGCGCGGCGAGCGCCGCAGGGCAGGGGAGCGGAGGCGGCGGCCCGAGGAGCCGCCGCCTCCGCGAGGCGTCACTCGACGGTGAAGCCCTGCTGGTTGCCGTAGTCGACCAGCTGGTCCTGCCAGGCCTGGAGACCCTCGTTGAGGTCGCCGGAGTTCAGGTAGGACTGCCCGACGGTGTCGCCGAAGATGCTGTTCGCGTACACCTGGTAGGGCAGGTACTGCCATCCGCTCGGCACGTTCTTCGCGGCATCCACGAGCACCTCGTTGATCTTCTGACCGCCGAAGTACTCCGACTCGGCGTTCAGGAACTCGTCCGACTCGAGCTCGGCGGTCGTCGCAGGGAAGCCGCCCGACGCGAGGAAGACCTCGATCGAGGCAGGGTCGGAGTTGAGCCACTTGAGGAAGGCCGCGGCGAGCGCCGGGTTCTTGCTCTGCTTGAGCACGACCTGGCCGCCGCCGCCGTTCTCGGCGGTCACCGGGGTGCCGTCGTAGGTCGGCATCGGAGCCACGCGCCAGTCACCGGCGGCGTCCGCGACCGACGACTCGAGCACGCCGGGCATCCAGGCGCCGGTGAGCAGGGTCGCGATCGTGCCGTCGCCGAGGGCGCGGTACCACTCGTCGCTCCAGCCGGGCGTGTCGGAGAGCAGGCCGCCCTCGACCAGGCGGTTCCAGCTGTCGGCCCACCTCTTCGAGCCCTCGTCCTGCAGGTTGATCGACACGTCGGTGCCGTCGGCCGAGAACGGGCGCCCGCCGGCCTGCCAGATCATGCTCGTCGTGAAGCCGGCGTCGCCGGTGTCGGACGTGATGAACTTCGTCGGGTCGGCGGTGTGCAGCTTCTCGGCAGCCGCGACGTACTCGTCGTAGGTCGTCGGCACCTCGATGTCGAACTCGTCGAAGACCGCCGCGTTGTAGAACATCGCCATCGGGCCCGAGTCCTGCGGGAGGCCGTAGACGGCGTCGCCCACCGTGACCGCGCCCCACGGGCCCGGGGTGTACTGGTCCTCGAGGTCGCTGAAGCCGTAGGGCGCGAGGTCGACGAGCGAGTCCGACAGCGCGAACTGCGGGATGGCGTAGTACTCGACCTGGGCGACGTCGGGCGCACCCGAGCCGGCGGTGATGGCGTTCTGGAGCTTGGTGTACTCCTCGGTGTTGGTCCCGGCGTTGACGAGCTTCACGTCCACGTTCGGGTAAGCGTCTTCGAACGCCGCGACCTGCGCCTCGGCCGAGGGCGTCCACGACCAGTAGGTGATCTCGCCGCCCTCCTCGAGCGCCGCCTCGAGCTCGTCGGCACTGCCGCCGGCGGCCGGGGCGTCGCCGCCGCCGGCGCAGCCGGCGAGGGTGAGGCCGAGGGCGAAGACGGATGCTGTGGCCACCGCGACCGTGCGGAGGCGACGAGACCGTGTGATTGTCGACATCGGTGTTCCTTTCATTGGTTCAGAGCGTTGTGGAGCGGGTGGGCTGGGGGCCCGTGGGAGCGGATGCGGGTTCGAGCGGTGAGCTCCCGGTCACTGCTTGACGCTTCCCGCGCTGAGGCCGGACTGCCAGAAGCGCTGGAGGACGAGGAAGGCGACGACGATCGGCACGATCGTGAGCAGCGAGCCGGTGATCACCAGGTTGTAGATGGGCTGGGCGGCGACGCCGCTGGCCTGCGCGCTCCACTGGCTGAGGCCGACGGTGAGCGGGTACCAGGTGGGCTCGCTGAGCATGATGAGCGGCAGGAAGTAGTTGTTCCAGGTGGCGACGACGGCGAAGAGCAGCACGGTCACGATCCCCGGGGCGAGCAGACGCAGCGAGATGGTGAAGAACGTGCGGAACTCGCCCGATCCGTCCATGCGCGCCGCTTCCAGCAGCTCGGTCGGCACCGCGTCGACCGCGTAGGTCCAGATCAGGTACAGGCCGAACGGGCTGATGAGCGACGGCAGGATGACCGCCCACGGCGTATTCGTGAGACCGAGCTGGCTGAACATCAGGAACGTCGGCACCGCGAGCGCCGTGCCCGGGATGGCGATCGCACCGAGCACGACCGCGAAGACCGCGCGCCGCCCGGGGAAGTTGTACTTCGCCATGCCGTAGCCGGCGACGGTGGCGAGCAGCGTCGCTCCGCCGGCGCCGACGATCACGTAGAGCAGCGTGTTGCCGAACCATTGGACGAAGATGCCGTCGCGGTAGGTGAGCGTGTCGACGATGTTCTGCCACAGGTTGAAGTCGGAGCCGAACCAGAGCCCGAAGGTCGAGAACAGGTCGCCCTGATCCTTCGTGGCGTTGACGACCAGCCAGACCAGCGGCACGACCGAGTAGATGACGAACACGGCCATGACGATCGTGAGGACGATCGACTTTCGCTGGCGCGACGGCGTGCGGCGCACGTAGTTCGGGCGTCGACCCGACGCGCGGCGCTGCGGGGGAGCGGTGAGGGTGGCGGTCGCGGTCATGTCAGCGCACCTCCTGACGGGAGCCGCGCAACTGCACGATGTAGGCGATGGTCGCCGTGATCACGCCCATGACGATCGCGACGGTGGCCGAGTAGTTGAACTGCTGGCCGGCGAACGACAAGTTGTAGGCGTACATGTTGGGGGTGAAGTAGCTCGAGATCACGTTGGGTGCCAGGTTCTTCAGCAGGTTGGGCTCGTTGAACAGCTGGAAGCTGCCGATGATCGAGAAGATCGTCGCGATCACGATTGACCCGCGCAGAGCGGGGATCTTGATGCCCGAGATGATGCGGATCTGCCCGGCGCCGTCGATCTCAGCGGCCTCGTAGAGCTCGGTCGGCACGACCTTGAGCGCCGCGTAGAAGATGAGCATGTTGTAGCCCATGAACTCCCACGTGACGATGTTCCCGATCGACGCGAGCACCCAGTCGGCACTGAACGGGCGGAGGACCTCGGCGCCGAGCAGGTCGTTGATCGAGCCGGTGAGGCCGAACTGGTTGCCGTAGATGAAGCCCCAGATGAGGGCGGCCACCACGCCGGGGACCGCATAGGGGAGGAAGATCGCGATGCGGAAGAACCCGGTGCCGTGCAGCCGCGCGCTGTCGAGTGCGAGCGCCGCGATGAGCGACAGCGCGAGCATGATCGGCACCTGGATGAGCAGGAACAGCGTCACCCGGAAGAGCGACTCCCAGAACTTCGGGTCCTGGAAGAGCTGAGCGTAGTTCGCGAGGCCGACGAACGCGGTTCCGCCGACCAACTGCTGGCGGAAGAGGGTGAGGATCAGCGCGTAGACGACCGGTGCGACGAGCACCGCGAGGAACACGATCATGAACGGGCCGACGAAGGCCCAGCCGCGCCAGTCGCGGCGCGCACGGGACGACCGCCGGGGGAGGGGGCGTGCGGTGGGTGGTGCTGACGCCGTCGTCATCTCGAAGTCCGTTCGTCGACTTGCAGGCATGTTTACGCGAACATGATGCGGGCGAGCCTAGCATGTTTGCGTAACCATGCAAGACTGTGGTGCACACGGGAAACGGATCGGGGAGAGATGACGGGGAACGGGCACATCGAGGCCGCTCGGCGGCGACCGGCGTCGATGGCGGACGTCGCACGCCACGCGGGAGTGTCGTCTCAGACGGTGTCACGCGTGGCCAACGGGCTCACCAACGTCGACGACGCCACGCGCGAGCGCGTGCTGTCGTCCATGCGCGCCGTGGGCTACCGGCCGAACGGCGCCGCCCGCGCCCTCAAGTACGGTCGCTTCCACACGATCGGCGTGATCATGTTCACGCTCGAGACGCTGGGCAACGTGCGCACCCTCGACGCCATCGCCACCGAGGCCGCTGCCGCGGACTACACCGTGACGCTCATGCCCGTGCCCGATCCCACGATGGGCGCCGTGTCAGGCGCGTACCGCCGGCTCAGCGAACAGGCCGTCGACGGCATCATCATCATCTTCGAGGCGAGCCTGCTCGACCGCGTCGAGATCACGCTGCCGCCGGGACTGCCCGTCGTCGTCATCGATTCCAACGCGGGTTCGGGCTTCGCCGTCGTCGACACCGATCAGGCACTGGGTGCGCGCCAGGCGACCGAGCACCTGCTCGGTCTCGGCCACCGGCAGGTGTGGCACATCGCGGGGCCGACCTCGTCATTCTCGGCGGGCCACCGCGCCGAGTCCTGGCGCGCGACGCTCGAGCAGGCGGGCATCACCCCGCCGCCGCTCGTCCACGGCGACTGGACGACCGAGTCGGGCCACCGCGTCGCACTCGAACTGGCCGGCCGTGACGACGTCACCGCGATCTTCGCCGCGAACGACCAGATGGCCCTCGGCGCGATGAAGGCGCTGCACGAGCTCGGGCGCGACATCCCGAATCAGGTCAGCGTGGTCGGGTTCGACGACATGGACGAGTCGCGTGCCTTCTGGCCCCCGCTCACGACCGTGCGCCAGAACTTCCGCGAGGTGGGCCGCATCGCGATGGAGCGGCTGCTGGCGCAGATCGACGATCCGGATGCTCCGTCCGAGACGACGCTGATCCCGACCGAACTCGTCGTGCGCGAGAGCAGCGGCCCTCCGCCGGCGCGCTGACCGGGCCGCACACGGCCCCGACCCCGGCGGCGGAGCCCCGCCCCGCGCCGTCTCACGCCTTCCCGGGTTGGCGCGCCAGCCACGACGCGAAGGTCTCGGTGCCGAGCGCGGCGCCGGGTCGGGGCAGCGCGTCACCGGCGCGCATGCCCTTCATCTGCGGGCCGGGGAGGCTGATCGACGGCACCCAGCCACGGTTGCCGAGGTGTCGCGCGTAGGCGCGGACCATTTCGTCGAGCCGCTCCTCGCGCGGACCGGCGAAGTCGTCCGTGCGCCCCTGCGCCGCAGCCGCGGCCAGCGCCGCGAGCCGCGCGCCCACTTCGGCGGAGGCCACCGGCTGCACCCGCGCGCGGGGGGCGATGTGGAGCGGGCCGAGCTTCGCCCGGTCGTAGAGCTGGCCGGCGAACTCATGGAACTGGGTCGCCCGCAGGATCGTCCACGGCACAGCGGATGACTCGACGACGCGCTCCTGCGCGACCTTGCCGGCGTAGTAGTCGTACGGGATCCGGTCGACCCCGACGATCGAGAGCAGCACGAAGTGACCGACGCCCGCGCGCCCCGCTGCCGCGATCAGGTTCCCTGTCGCCGTCGTGAAGAACTCCGTGGCGACGTCGGCCGACAGCGTCGTGACGTTCGCGGTGTCGATCACGGCGTGGACGCCATCGAGCGCGGCATCCAGTCCCTTCCCGCTCATCAGGTCGACTCCGGCACTGCGTGCGAGCACGACGGGCTCGTGCCCGGCCGCCCGCACGGCGTCGACGGTCGGGCCCCCCACGGTGCCGGTTCCCCCGGCGACGGCGATTCGCATCAAGTCTTCTCCCTCCGGCGCTGGTGTGCGCTCCTGTCACTCCGACGACGCGGGGCCCCAGAATGTGAGGTGCGGGCTCACATCCGGGTTCGCAGCGTCGTCGATGATGCGGGAGGAGACCGACATGGAAGACGTCGATGCGCTCGAGAGCGAGCGTCGGGGCCTCCTCGGCCTCGCGTACCGCATGCTCGGCACGGTCGCCGACGCCGAGGACGCCGTGCAGGAGACGTACGTGCGCTGGTATCGGATGACCGACGAGGAACGCGCCGCGATCCGCAATCCCGGCGCTTGGCTCACGCGCGTCGCGAGCCGGGTCTGCCTCGACATGCTGGGCTCCGCGCGGGCGCGTCGCGAGTCGTACGTCGGCGAGTGGCTGCCCGAGCCTGTCCCGGGGGAGTCGGCGATCGCCGCATCCGCTCCGCTCGACCCGCTCGACCGCGTGACCCTGGACGACTCGGTGTCCACGGCGCTGCTCGTGGTGCTCGAGTCGCTCACGCCGGCCGAGCGCGTGGCCTTCGTGCTGCACGACGTCTTCGGCGTGCCGTTCGCCGAGATCGCCGAGGCGGTGGGGCGGACACCGGATGCCGCGCGTCAGCTCGCCTCGCAGGCGCGGCGCCGCGTCCGTGAGCGCCGCGCCGGCGCGGCCACGCGCGAGGAGCACGACGCCGTCGCGCGGGCGTTCGCCGCTGCCACCGCGACCGGAGACCTCGCCGCCCTCGTCGCCATCCTCGACCCCGACGTGGTGCTCCGCGCCGACGGCGGCGGCCTCGTCTCGGCGGCACGGCGCCCGGTGCTCGGCGCCGACCGCGTCGCCCGCTTCCTGCTCGGCCTGCCGCGCCTGCTGCCCGAGGCGCAGGTCGGACCGACGGTAACGGCCGACGGTCTCGCGTTCCTCGTGACCGTCGACGGGCGCGCCGACTCCGTGATGACGCTCGAGGTCTCGGGAGGCCGCGTCACGGGCGTCTACATCGTGCGGAATCCCCACAAGCTGACCCTCTGGCGCTGACGCCCGCACGCCCGCGGGTTAGCGTGGACGGATGGCGACCCCCTTCGACTCCCTCGACGACTTCATCGCACTTCCCCGGACCGAGGCGGTGGCGCTCTCTCCGGACGGCCGCACCGCCGTGCTGACGGTGGCGGCGCTGAAGAAGGACGGCACCGGCTACGACCGCTCGCTGTGGAGCGTCCCCGCCGACGGCTCCGGCACGCCCCGCCGGCTGACGCGCTCGGCGAAGGGCGAGGCCGGAGCGGCGTTCACAGCGAGCGGCGACCTGCTCTTCGTGTCGGCGCGCCCCGACGCCGAGGGCGACGCCGACGACGAGTCGGGCCAGCTGTGGCTGCTGCCCGCCGCGGGCGGCGAGGCGCGCCCGGTCACGAGGCTCTCGGGCGGTGTCGACGCCGTCGCGGCGACCGCCGAGGCGTCCGACCGCATCGTGGTCTCGGCATCCCTGCTCCCCGGCGCCGAGACGCTCGAGGCCGAGGCCGGTCTGCGGGCGCGCCGCAAGGAGAAGAAGGTCTCGGCGATCCTGCACGAGACCTACCCGGTGCGCTTCTGGGACCACGACCTCGGGCCGGCCGAGCCGCACCTGCTCGCCCTCGACACCGACGCGCTCGCCGACACGATCGCCGCGGCCGTCGCCGACACCGCCGCCGAGAAGGAGGAGAAGGCGGATGCCGCGGCCGACGCCGCGGACGCCCCGGATGCCGCCGCGTCCGACGAGAAGCCGTACCCCGCGACACTGCCCCGGCCGCGCGACCTCACCCCGCGCCCGGGCCGGTCGGCCGACATCGCCGGCGCATCGCTCACGCCCGACGGCACGACGCTCATCGCGGCGATGCAGCGGCAGGAGCAGCGCGGCGGCCGGTACGTCATCGTGTCGATCGACACCGAGACCGGCGTCCAGACGGTGCTGTTCGACGAGGCGCGAGTCGACTTCGACAGCCCGGTCGTCAGTCACGACGGATCGACCTTCGCCTACATGCGCTCCGCCAAGTCCACCCCGGAAGGCCCGACCGACGCCGAGGTGTGGGTGGCCGGCATCGACGGCTCCGATCCGCGCCGCCTCGTCGCGGACTGGGATCGCTGGGCGACGAGCCTCGCGTGGGATGCCGGTGACGCGGCGCTCATCGCCACCGCCGACGATGACGGCCGCGGCCCGGTGTTCCGCATCCCGCTCGACGGCGGCGCACCAGAGGCGCTCACCGCAGACGACTTCACCTACTCGCACGTGTCGGTCGACCGCAGGTCCGGCGACCTGGTCGCCCTGCGATCGTCGTGGGTGACACCGCCGCACCCGGTGCGGATCGCGCGCGATGGTTCGGTCACTCCGCTCGCCACCCCCGCCGCGGCCGCCGAAGGCCCCGGGTCGATCGTCGAGGTCGAGACCGCCGCCGCGGACGGCGTCCGCGTGCGCGGCTGGCTGCTGCTTCCCGACGGCGCCTCGGCCGACGCCCCCGCGCCCCTGCTGCTGTGGATCCACGGCGGTCCGCTCAGCAGCTGGAACGCCTGGAGCTGGCGCTGGGCGCCGCTGCTCGCGGTCGCGCGCGGCTACGCCGTGCTGCTGCCCGACCCCGCGCTGTCGACCGGGTACGGCTTGGACTTCATCGCCCGCGGCTGGAACGCGTGGGGCGCGGCGCCGTACACCGACCTGCTCGCCATCACCGACGCGGTCGAGGCGCGCGACGACATCGACGCCGAACGCACCGCCGCGATGGGCGGTTCGTTCGGCGGCTACATGGCGAACTGGGTCGCCGGGCACACCGACCGCTTCCGCGCGATCGTGACCCACGCGAGCCTGTGGGCGCTCGATCAGTTCGCCGGCACGACCGACATGTCGGTGTACTGGCAGGAGATCTTCACGCCCGAGGCCATGGCCGAGAACTCACCCCATCGATTCGTGCGCGACATCCGGACACCGCTGCTCGTCGTGCACGGTGACAAGGACTATCGCGTGCCGATCGGCGAGGGCCTGCGGCTGTGGTCGGAGCTCGCCGAGCACCACGCCGACGACGACGGCCGCATGCCGCACCGGTTCCTGTACTTCCCCGACGAGAACCACTGGATTCTCAAGCCGCAGCACGCCGTCGTCTGGTACGAGACGGTGTTCGCGTTCCTGGCCGAGCACGTGCTCGGGAAGGAGCCGACGCGTCCGGAGCTGCTCGGCTGACGACCGCCGCCCGCTCAGGACTCGTGGCGGATCTCGCAGTCGCTGCCCGGTGACAGGATCGCCTCGTGCCCGTCGTCGAACCGGACGACGAGCAACGGGGTGTCGCCGCCACCGCGCACCTCGATGACCTCGCCGGCGCGTTCCGCCGCACCGACGATGCGGCCGTGGATGATCACGCGGTCCCCCACGCTGGCTTGCATTCGGACCACCTCCTGGCGCTCACGATACGACGCGCGCGCCGGGAGCGGTAGGCGTGGGCCGCTACAGCTGGGCGCCGTCGTCGTCGCGGTTCTCCAGACCGACGTTGCGGCCGCGCCACGACTCGTACGCGATCAGCCAGCCGATCGAGACCGCCAGCGCGAGGAACAGGCCGACGAGCAGCTGCCCCCAGATCAGCCCGAAGATGATGCCGACCGTGAAGATCAGCGCGGTGCCGAACGCCCATCCGGAGTGACCGCGGGTCCAGCGCTTGCGAGGTGGGGTCATGGAGACAGCCTAGGCGCGCCGCGACGGTCGCGACCGTGCCCCGGCTCACTGCGGCGCGTTGAGCGCGAGCATCCAGTCGATGCCGAACCGGTCGGTGAGCATGCCGAAGCGCCCACCCCACGGCGGCGTCTCGAAGGGCATCACGACGGTTCCGCCCTCGGACAGTGCGTCCCAGTAGGCCTGCAGCGCGGTCTCGTCGTCGCCGCTGACCGACACCGAGATGCCCGCGGGCTCGCGGTACTCGACGCCGCGGGGGGTGTCGGCCCCCATCAGCACGAAGCCGTCGGGCGTCGACAGCTGCGCATGCATCACCAGGTCGTTTTCGGACGGGTCCTGCACCATGCCTTCGTACTGGCCGAAGGTCGAGATGTCGAGGTCGCCGCCGAAGACGCTCCGGTAGAAGGTCATCGCCTCGCGGGCCTGGTTCTTGAACGACAAGTACGGGTTGAGGCTCGGCATGGCGACTCCAGAAGGACGATGGGGGTGGGATGCCGCGCCCGGCCGCGTGGCATGACCCAGTGTCGTCCGGGCCACCGACATCCGCGAGCCGCGCTTGACCTCGCGTCGACGGCTCCACTATGTTGGCGAGTCCGTGCCGACCGGCACGGAACCACAGGCGAGCCGAGAGGACGACGGATGAACGCGCAGCGCGCACTCCGTGTCGAGCCGGTCCTGGGCAAGCAGCCCGGCGACCGCTACGAGTCGTCCCCTCCGGCGCAGGCCGTGTAGCAGCATCCGCTCTCCACGCCCCGCACCGCACAGGTCCGGGGCGTTCCTCTTTCCAGGGGTGCGCAGCGGGCCGTGAGTCCGCCGCCTCGGTCCCTCAGGACCCTCCAGAAGGAAAGGAACCATGGAGAGGCTCTCCACCCGGCTGCTCTCGTGGGCGAGCATGCTCGACGACAAGACCGTCGAGCAGGCCCGCACCTCGTCGAGCATGCCGTTCATCCACCCGCATCTGGCGCTCATGCCGGATGCGCACCTCGGCAAGGGCGCCACCGTCGGATCGGTCATCCCGACCCTCGGCGCGATCATGCCCGCCGCCGTCGGAGTCGACATCGGCTGCGGCATGATCGCCGTCCGCACCCAGTTCAGGCGAGACCAGCTCGTCGCGCACGACCTCAGCGTGCTGCGTGAGCAGATCGAGCGCGCCGTCCCGCTGTCGGCGGGTCACGCCAACCGCAAGGTCGTCGCGACGGCCGAGCCCCGCGTCGCCGAGCTCGAGGCACTGGCCGAGAAGGCCGGGTTCGACCCTTCGGCATACGCCGGGCATTGGCGCCTGCAGCTCGGGTCGCTCGGCTCGGGCAACCACTTCATCGAGGTGTCGGTCGACGAGCTCGACCGCGTGTGGATGTTCCTGCACTCGGGTTCGCGAGGCGTCGGCAACAAGATCGCCACGCACCACATCGCTGTCGCGCAGCGGCTCGCGAAGAAGTGGTGGATCGAGCTGCCCGACCCCGACCTCGCATACCTGGTGGAGGGCACGCCGGAGTTCACGCGCTACATCCGCGAGCTCCGCTGGGCGCAGCACTTCGCGCTCCTCAACCGCGAGGAGATGATGGACCGCGTCGCGCGGCAGCTCTCCGAGGTGATGGGCGAGACGGTCGTCGAGCACGAGCGGATCAACTGCCACCACAACTTCACCGAGTCCGAGAAGCACTTCGGAAAGCAGGTGTGGGTCTCGCGGAAGGGGGCGATCCAGGCGGACGCGGGCCTGCCCGGTCTCATCCCCGGTTCGATGGGCACGGCCTCCTACGTGGTCGAGGGGCTCGGCAACCCGCTGTCGCTGAACTCGTCGCCGCACGGTGCGGGCCGGGAGTACTCGCGGTCCGCCGCCCGGCGGACGTTCACGCACGCGCAGCTGCGCGAGGCGATGGCGGGGATCGAGTTCCGCGACACCGACGCGTTCATCGACGAGATCCCGCAGGCGTACAAGCCGATCGATCAGGTCATGGCCGACGCCGCCGACCTCGTGTCGATCCGCCACACGCTGCGCCAGCTCGTCAACGTGAAGGGCGATTGAGCGGATGCCGCGGCCCGCGCCTGCGGGCCGGGTCGCGGCATCCCTCCCGATGTCTTGAACTTGACGGGCCGGGCGGCCAGGATGTGACTCAACGCAGTCCGACGCTGGACACGCCGGGTCGGATCCACGCCCAGGGGGGTTCCCGTGCCCGACCTCGCTCCGGACGGATCGCCGTCCGACGACGTGCTCGTCCAGCCCTTCACGCCCGGAATGCAGGGCAATCCGCCCGAGCTCGCCGAGTTGACCCGCAACGACGAGATCGTGCCGCAGGTGCTGATCCCGGTCGCCGACATCAAGACGCGGGAGTTCGTCGAGGAGTGGCGCAACGCCTCGTACAACTGCTACTCGTCGGGCCACAAGTTCTGCCGCGAGGTCTGCCCGGTCATGACCGAGACGCGCAACGAGTCGTGGACGCCCACCGCATTCCACGCGAACGTCGTGGCGATGGAGCGCGGTGAGCTGACCATCGAGGATGTGGCGGCCGACTACGTGAACTGCACGCAGTGCGGCGCGTGCGAGCTGCGCTGCCCCAACACCCTCTTCACCGGCGACTTCTACCGCTTCCGCACCCGCACCGTGGATGTCGTGAAGGCCGCGAGGGCTCTCGCCGTCGACTCCGGCATCCACCAGCCCGGGTACAAGGCGTGGAATGAGCTCACCGCCCAGCGCAGCCACGAGCCTGTGCTCGGCGAGGCGCCGGTCGGCCAGGACACCGTGCGAGACTGGGCGGTGGGTCTCGACATCCCGATCGGCGGCGAGACGATCCTCTTCGTGGACTGCGAGGCCGCGTTCTACCGCACATCGGTGCCCCGCGCCGTGGCTCAGATCCTGCAGAAGGCCGGCTACGAGTTCGGCCTCATGGGCGAGCAGTGGTGCTGCGGCGGGCCGGCGGCCGAGATGGGCTACGTCGATCAGGCACGCGCGTTCGCGGAGCACAACATGGCTTCCTGGCGCGCCACCGGCACGAAGCGCATCCTGGTGCTCGATCCCCACGACTACATCTCGTTCACCGAGGACTATCCGAAGTACTTCGGCGCCGACTTCGACCTCGAAGTCGTGCTGGTCGTGGAGCTGTTCGCCGAGATGATCCGCGACGGCCGGCTCGTGCCCTCGGTCGCTGTCGACCGCGCGATCACGTACCACGACCCCTGCCGGCTGAACAAGCGCAAGGGCATCTGGAAGGAGCCGCGCGAGATCCTGCGGTCGATCCCGGGACTGCGGTTCGAGGACGTCGACCGCGTCACGCAGTGGTCGTACTGCTCGGGCGCAGGCGGGGGCCTGGCCGTCGAGAAGCCCGAGCTCACCGCGGCGATCAGCGCGCGCCGGCTGAGCCACGTCCAGAAGCTCGACGTCGACACGCTCGTGAGCGCCTGCCCCTGGTCGGAGCGGCCCCTCACCGAGGCGGGGAACGACGTCGACATCGACGTGCTCGACATCCACGAGCTGCTGGCGACCGCGCTGGGCATCGAGGTCGGCGGCTCGCGCGGATCGACCGGCGACCGGCGGCTCGCCCAGGCGCGCACCGGCGCGCCGGGCCGCGGGCGCAGCCCGAGGGGCTGCGGTTCGGGCGGAGGCTGCGGTTCCGGTGGTGGCTGCGGCTCGGGTGCGGCCTGCGGCTGCGGGGGAGCTCACTGATGACCATGCTCACCGAGGATGTCGACACCGCCGTCAGAGCGCTGCGCACGGTGCTCGCCGAGGAGCAGATCCTCACCGGGCGCGGCGACCGCTACAACCGGGCGCGCGTGCCGGCGCCCTTCCCGGTGCATCGGTGGTCCGAACGGGTGCCCGACCTCGTGGTCCTGCCGACCTCGACCGAGCAGGTGGCCGCGATCGTGCGGATCGCGAACGACCTGCGCATCCCGGTGGTCCCGCGCGACGGCGGAACGGGGCTCACCGACGGTGCCGTGCCGCTGCGCGGCGGCATCCTGGTCGATGTCAAGCGCATGAACCAGGTGCACGAACTCGACCTGGTCAACCGCACCGTCACGGTGGGCACGGGCATCAACATGCTCAAGCTCAACGAGTACCTCGCGCCCTACGGGCTCTTCTACCCCGACGACCCGGCGTCGTACCCGTGCTCGCTCGTCGGCGGACGGATCGGCACGAGCGGCTGGTCGCTCATCGGCTCGCGCTACGGCCACACCCGCGACCTCGTCCTGAGCTTCGACTTCGTGCTGCCGACCGGCGACATCATGCACGTCGGGGACGGCATCGGGCGGAAGGTGTCGAAGTCGTCCAGCGGCTACCAGCTCAAGCACCTGTTCATGGGACACCAGGGCACACTCGGCATCGCGACGCGAGCGACGCTCAAGCTCTTCCCCAAGCCCGAAGCGGAGCTCTCGCCGTTCTGGGCGTTCGACAACTACGACGACGCGTACGCCTGCACGGGCGCACTCGCCCGTGCAGGGGTTGCGACGTTCGCGGGCGCCGTGCTGTTCGACGAGCACAAAGTGGCGTACCTGCGCCGTGACGACGAGGCCTACATCCCGCAGCCGGCCGACGTGCGGGCGCTGGTGTGCGCCGTCATGTACGGCTGGGACGACGAGGTGCGCGCCGGCGGCAAGAGGCTCTTCCGCATCGCGAAGGAGCACGGCGCGCGCTACCTCGGAGACGAGATCTCCGAGGGGGACTGGGCGGCGCGCCACGACCGCTACGCGACACCGCTCCACGGCCGCACGAAGGACGGTCAGGTCGTGCCCATGAGCTGGCACTGCGAGGACGCGGCCGTCAACTTCTCCGAGCTGAAGTCGGTCACGCGGGCCTGGCACGAGATCATCGCCGACCTGCGCCGGCGCACCGACGTCTTCGACGACTGGGGCATGTTCGCCTACACGCAGGGCAGCACCGGCGTCGACTACCTCACCGAGATCGACGTCGGCATCTGGGAGCAGCAGCTCGACGATCGCGCGTGGGCGCTGTGGGTCGACGCCAAGCGCGCGATCGCGCGCGTCACCCTCGACCACGGCGGATCGATCAGCGCCTGCCACGGCTCGTGCCGCGAAGGCGAGGTCGACCTGGTGCCCGAGGAGCTCGGCCGCGGGTTCGACGTCATGCTCGACATCAAGCGCGCTCTCGATCCGAACAACATCATGAACCCAGGGAAGTATCTGCTGGATCGGGCCTACGAGGGAGAGGGCTGAGCGATGCCGTTCCGCTACGACGAGCAGATGCAGCCGCCCGAGCCGCAGCGGGTGACGGATGTCGCGATCACGACCCACGAGCACGTGTTCGAGGTCGACCCGCGCCTGATGGAGCGCTGGGTGCTGCAGCAGCAGTTCCCCAACTGGGACTCCCTGCGCATCATGAACGCCCGCGGCGACCACCTGGCCTGGATGCACCGCCACTTCGCGTCGACCGTCGTGACCGGGTCCGACCTGCTCGCCGACGTCGACGCCGAGGACGCGGGCCGAGGCGCCGCGTCGTCGCCCGCGACCGGTCCCAGCCTCTCGCCGGACTGATCAGCCGGCATCCACCCACCCGAAGGAGATCACGATGAAGTTCAGCTATGTCATGCTGCCGGACTATCCACTCGAACAGTCGCTGCGCTCGATCCAGCTTGCCGACGAGCTGGGCTACTACGCGGTGTACGCCGCCGACGAGACCTGGCACAAGGATCTGTGGCTCCTGTTCGCCGCGGCGGCCGACAAGACGAAGAACGTGAGGTTCGGGCCGAGCGTCTCGGGTGTCGTGCTGCGGGAGCCGACGCTCATCGCGCAAGCGGCCGCGACCCTCGACGAGCTCACCAACGGGCGCGCCGAGGTCGTGATCGGGAGCGGCAACTTCGGCTTGCTCGCGCAGTACAAGATCGACTGGACCGGGACCAAGCCGCTCTCGCGCGTGCTGGAGGGGGTGAAGGTCATCCGCACGTTCCTCGACGAGGGCGCCATCACGATGGACGGCGAGTTCTTCAACTACGCGGGCCTATTCACCTTCGCTCGCCCCGTCCAGGAGCGGATGCCGGTCAAGGTCGGAGCCATGCGGGGTCCCAAGTCGTTCGAGGCGAGCGCGGAGTTCTCCGACGGCTGCCACCACGCGCTCAGCTACACGCGCGAGGCGTACGACTACATGGTCGAGCACTGCCGCATCGGAGCCGAGCGCGCGGGCAAGAATGTCGAGGATCTCGACCTCGGCGCGTGGGTGGTGTTCTCCGTCGGCGAGGACTCGGCCGCCGCGAAGGAGGCCGCGCGGTCGATGGTCGGCCTCTACGCGTCGGCGATGCCGCCCGAGCAGCTGCGTCGCAACGGTGTCGAGCCCGAAGAGCTCGAGCCGGTCATCGCGGCGCTGGGGGCAGGAGACCTCGGCGGAGCGATCGACCTCACACCGCCCGAGCTCGCCGAGCGACTGTCGATCGCCGGCACGCCGGAGGAGTGCGCCGAGAAGATCAAGCGCGAGATCGAGCCCGCGGGGATCAACCACATGATCCTCGCGATCACCGATGCCGCGCTCGTCAAGGCGCTCATGGGTCGCGAGGTCGAGGGCGTCCCCGACGTCGACACCCAGCTCCGGCTCGTGCACGACCGCGTCATGCCGGCCTTCGCGTAGCGATCGAGGCTGCGACTGCTGCGCCGGTCAGCGGTCGCGGTGGTCTTCGGGATGCAGGCGCGGAGCGCGCCTCGGCTCGCGGATGCCGCTCGCGTACAGCAGCCGGATCACACGCTGGCGCTGGCCGGCCCACGGGGCGAGGAGTCGCAGCATCCCATCGTCGTCGACGCGCTCGCCGGTCAGCGCGTACCCGACCTCGTGAGCCAGGTGGAAGTCGCCGACGCTCACCGCGTCGGGGTCGCCGAGCGCCCGGATGCGAGTCTCGGCCGAGGTCCAGGGTCCGATGCCGGGCTGGCTGACCAGCACGCGGTCGACGGCCTCGCCGTCGTGTGCGGCGAGCACGGCGCGCACGAGCGCGTCGCCGCGGCGGGCGGCACGCACGACGGCCTTCGACTGCGGCGGCTCGAGCCCGGCGCGGTGCCACGCCCACGACGGCACGTCACGCCAGCCGTCGATCGACGGGGGCGCGAACATCGGTCGCGGGGTCGGCCCCGGGGCGCGCTCGCCGTGCCAGGTCACGATGCGCCGCCATGCGGCGAAGGCCTGCATGCCGGTGACCTTCTGCTCGAAGATCGCGCACGCAAGGGCGTCGAAGACGAGCCCGGTGCGCGCCAGTCGCAGGCCGGGATTGCGGCGGTGGGATTCGGCGATGAGCGGATGCCGCGACCCGTCGAACGACGACGGATCATCGGCCGCGCCGCAGAGGTCGGGCAGCTGCGCGAGCGCCCATTCGCGGCCGGGCCCCCAGGCGGCGCCGCGGACCACGCCCGGACTGGTCCCGCGGATGGCGAGGGTCGCAATCCCCTCGGGCGTGCGGCTCGCGCGCCAGACCACCGAGCCCGACACGGTCATGGTCGGGTCGTTCGCGCCGCGCCGCAGGAACAGCAGGGTGCGGGCGACGTCGAGCGGATGCCGCGGCCGGTACTCCGTCTCGAGCGGACGGCCCGGATCGGGCCGGGGGTCGCGCACGACCGCGCCGGAGCGGCGGGTCGGGGCGACGAAGGTCATGCCTCGACGATACGCCCCGGCCTCCGACATCCCATCCCGCGTTCTGCTCACCTGTCACGAGTTGCCGCGCGGGGCGGCGCGTTGTGACAGGGGAGCGGCGTGGGGCGGGCGGGCGGGGGCTCACCTGTCACGAGTTGCCGCGTCGTGCGGCGCGTTGTGACAGGGGAGCGGCGTCGGGAGGTGGGGCGGGGGCTCACCTGTCACGAGTTGCCGCGTCGTGCGGCGCGTTGTGACAGGGGAGCGGCGTGGGGCGGGCGGGCGGGGGCTCACCTGTCACGAGTTGCCGCGTCGTGCGGCGCGTTGTGACAGGGGAGCGGCGTGGGGCGGGCGAGCGGGCGGGCGCCGTGAGGCGGCGCCTGCGAGCCGGGTGAAGCTCGGTGCCGGTCAGAAGCGGTCGGGCGACGGCGTGCCGTGGCCGTAGCGGATGACGACGTCGGCGTGGCGGTCGAAGCGGTAGCCGACGCCTCGGACCGTGCGGACGATGTCTTCGTACCGGCCGAGCTTCGCGCGCAGGCGGCGCACGTGCACGTCGATGGTGCGCTCACCGGGAGCCTCGTCCTCGGTGGCACCCTGCCACAGCGAGGTGACCAGCTCGGTGCGCTCGATCGTGCGGCCCTCGCGGAGCACGAGGTACTGCAGCAGCTCGAACTCCTTGAATGTGAAGGCGGCCGACTCGCCGTCGATGAGCACGCGTTTGCGCGAGATGTCGACGACGACGCCACCGGCGGCGCGGTCCTCGTCTTCGGGCTCCTCGTTCTTGGTGCGGGCGATGGCGGACGGCTCGTGCAGCGCCAGGCGCACCACGTCGACGTCGCGGCCGCCGGAGCCCACCGGGGCGAGGGCGACGGTGGCATAGGTCTCGGCCTCGGGGGCGAGCTCGCCGAGTGTGCGGCGCAGCGCCTCGACGAGGACGCCGAGGCTGACACCCGATGCCGCGGCCTTCGCCTCGTCGATGCCGACGTAGAGCGCGAACCCGCGGGGAGCGGTGCCCGGGGGCAGGTGGCGTGCCGGCTGCGCGGCTGCCGGAGCGGGAGCTGCCGGAGCGGTGGCGGGCGCCGAGGTGTCGATGGTCGGAACCGGACGCGTGACCGCGCGGAGGTGGCGGACAGGGGCGGGGGCGGCGGGGCGATCGAGGAGGGCGGTGGTCGACATGATGATGGTCCTTGCGGGAGGGAACCCGGGCCGATGGGGCGCGAACGGGTTCGGATGTGCTGATGCCCGGAAGAGGGCGGTGCCCGGTGCGGGCGGCCCGTCGTCGGGCGATGTTCGAGGCATCCGGGTGCGCGTGATCAACGCACGAATCCCGGTGCTTCGGGGGACTCGCTCAGCCGTGGTTCAGAAGCGGCGTGCGGGTCCGGCGGGGGTCACCGTGCTAGTGGCACATTCGACAACACATGGCAACGCGGCCGGCCATCATCATGCCGGCAGCTCCGTTCGCCTCCCAGGCGGACAGTGAGCGTGCGTTGTCAGTCATGTGGCCGATTATGACGGAGTGCGTCGCAATGCGTCAAATCGCCCTGGCGCGGCATCCCGAGCATGACGAAATGTGACACATTGCTCAGTCGGCCGCGGCAGCGGCGGCAGGCGCGGCGCCACCCTCATCTGCGCAACGTGCGTGCGGGATATGTTGCCAGATTCCACAAATGTCTTGCGCGCACGCCGGACCTGTGCGTAACATGCCTGTCGAAGCGTTTCCGCGAAGCGCTTCGAGCATCAACTTCCGACAGACGACGAGGTCGACGTGGCGAACATCAACGAGGTGGCCGAAGCCGCCGGCGTGTCGATCAGCACCGTCTCGTACGCGCTGAGCGGCAAGCGCCCCGTGGCTCCCGACACCCGTCGCCGCATCGAAGAGGCGGTGCGCGAACTCGGCTACAGCCCGAACGCCGGTGCCCGGATGCTCGCCGGCTCGCGTACGCAGATCTTCGCCCTCACCGAGCCGCTGCGCAAAGACACGCACGCGCCGACGCACATGTCGTTCGTGCTCGCCACGGCGGTCGCCGCGCGACGCAACGACTACGACATCCTGCTCCTCACCGACGAGCAGGCCCAGGCCGGCATGAGCCGGGTCGCCGCCAACGGCCTGGTCGACGCGATCCTCGTGCTCGACGTGGCCCCCGACGACGCCCGTGTCGCGCTCGCCCGGCAGATCGCGACACCGACCGTCTTCATCGGCATCCCCGACGACAACGAGGGGCTCGTCTGCGTCGACCTCGACTTCGAGGCGGCAGCCGCCCGCGCGGTCGACCTCCTCGCCGATGCAGGCCACCGCTCGATCGGGCTCGTCGGCCAGACCGACACCGCGTACGTGAAGTCGAACTTCCCACCGCGTGTGCGGGCGAGCGTGCTCGCCCGCGCCGCCGAGCGGGGGCTCGAGGTCGCGTACGGCACCACCGGCAAGAAGCACGCCGACCGCGCCGCCGCCCGGCGCACGGCGGGGCAGCTGCTCGACGGCGGCGCGACCGCGCTCGTCCTGCACTGCGCCGACGAGGCGCACGCCGCGGTGCTCGCCGAGCTCGACGCCCGCGGGCTGCGTGTTCCCGAAGACGTCTCGGTCATCTCGGTCGGCGCGTCCTTCGACCTGAGCGCGCTGTCCGTGCCGGTCGACTCCATCCCGCTCGTTCCCGAGGAGTCGTGCGACCTCGCCGTCGACCTCGCGCTCGAGATGCTCGGCCCGAGCCGTCCGGAGCCCGGGCTGCGACTGATCCCACCCACCTACGAATCCCGGGGCACGATCGCCGCGCCGCCGGGTTCCCGGCCGTCGGGAGCCGCAGCGGACTGAGGCCGCGGCATCCGATTCCTCGCTTCGCTGCCCGTCATCGAAGCGCTTCGACACAACAACTGAATCACCCACCTCGACCGACGCAGGTCACCATGAAAGGAGTGCCACTGATGGCACGATTCACACGCAAGAACGCCCGGCGCGGCCTCGCCGCCGTCGGCGCCCTCACCGTCGGCGCGCTCGCACTGGCCGGCTGCGCGGGCGGCTCGTCCGAGTCCGGCGACGGCGACACACTCAAGCTGTGGCACTACGAGGGTGAAGACAGCGCGATGACCAAGGCCTGGAACGAGGCGATCGAGGTCTTCGAGGAGGAGACGGGGGCGACCGTCGAGTTCGAGCAGAAGTCGTTCGAGCAGATCCAGAAGACGGCGAGCCAGGTGCTCGACTCGGATGCCGCGCCCGATCTCATGGAGTTCAACAAGGGCAACGCGACCGCAGGCTTCCTCGCGTCGACGGGCCTCATCGCCGACATCTCGGACGCCGTCGACGAGTACGGCTGGGCCGACAAGCTCGCGCCGTCGCTGCAGACGACCGCGAAGTACTCCGAAGACGGCGTCATGGGCGGGGACACCTGGTACGGCATCCCCAACTACGGCGAGTTCGTCGGCGTGTACTACAACACGGACGCGTTCGCCGAGGCCGGGCTCGAGATCCCGACCACCTACGACGAGTTCGTGGACGTGCTCGACGCGTTCGTCGCGCAGGGCGTCACGCCGCTCGCCGAGGCGGGTGCGGAGTACCCGCTCGGTCAGCTCTGGTACCAGCTCGCGCTGACGCAGGGCGACCGCCAGTTCGTCAACGACTACCAGCTGTACGAGAACCCGGTCGACTGGCAGGGCCCCGAGCTGACCTACGCGACCGAGACGCTCGCCGAGTACGTCGACAAGGGCTACATCGCCTCCGATGTCTCGTCGGTCAAGGCCGAGGACGCCGGTGTCTCGTTCATCAACGGCACTGCGCCCATCTTCGTGTCGGGCTCGTGGTGGTACGGACGCTTCGTCGAGGAGGCCGGCTTCGACTGGACGCTGCAGTCGTTCCCCGACACGCAGCTGTCGCTCGGCTCGTCGGGCAACCTCTGGGTCGTCCCCGAGAACGCCGCCAACAAGGAGCTCGCGTACGAGTTCATCGACATCACGATGCGTCCCGAGATCCAGGCGATCATCGGCAACAACGGCGGCGTGCCCGTCGCCGCCGACCCGTCCGACATCACCGACCCGAAGAGCCAGGAGCTCATCGCGGCGTTCAACGGCGTGCTCGAGGACGACGGCCTGTCGTTCTACCCGGACTGGCCCGCGGCCGGCTTCTACGACGTGATCGTCCAGCAGCTCCAGGGCCTCGTGACCGGGACGCAGGACGCCGAGGCGACCAACGCCAACCTCGGCTCCGAGTACGAAGCAGGAACAGCGGACTTCCGCTGACCCGACGGCGGTGGGCGGCCGAAGCGCCACCCACCGCCCCAGAGG
>NZ_JACSPM010000001.1:91617-592999 GCF_014837165.1 Microbacterium gallinarum | reverse complement strand
CCCCCCCCCCCCCCCCCCCCCCCCGCCCCAGAGGAGTCGCATCATGACCGTCATCACGCGCGCCGAGCGGAGCACCCGCACGAGGACGCCCGCCGAAGAACCGTCGATCCCGCAGCGCAGAGGGGGGACCGCGGGGTACTGGATCTACCTCCTGCCCGGGTTCGTCCTGCTGCTCGTCATCATCGTCATCCCCCTCCTCTTCAACGTCTATCTGACGTTCACGAAGTGGCGCGGAGTGCGCGAACCGGAGTTCATCGGCCTCGACAACTGGCTGAAGATCTTCACCGACGAGAAGTTCTGGACCTCGTTCGCGAACTCGATCTGGATGGTCATCGCGATGGTCGTCGTGCCGACGGTCGTGGGCCTCATCGTCGCCGCCCTCCTGTTCGACGTCGTCGGGCGCAAGTTCGGCGGCAAGGTCGGCAGCTTCCTGCGCGCGAGCTACTACCTCCCGCAGATCCTTCCCATCGCCGTCGCCGGCATCGTCATCGGCTGGCTCTTCCGGCCGGGCGACACGGGCGCGATGAACCAGATCCTGAGCGTGGTCGGCATCCCCGCCGTGGACTGGCTCGGCCAGATGCCCTCGGCCCTGCTCGTCCTCATGCTCGTGCTCGTGTGGGTGCAGATCGGCTACCCGATCGTCGTGTTCATGGCCGCACTGCAGCGCGTCGATCCCGAGCTCTACGAGGCCGCCGAACTCGACGGTGCGAACTGGTTCCAGCGCTTCGGTGCGATCACCCTCAGCATCATCCGGCCCGAGGTCTTCGTCGTCACGCTCACGTGCACGATCGCCGCCCTGAAGGTGTTCGGTCCGGTGTACGTCATCACCCAGGGCGGGCCCGCGGGAGCCACGCTCGTCCCCGCCTACTACGCCTACACGGAGTTCTTCACGAAGCGGAACATCGGCTACGGCGCGACCATCGCGACGGTGCTCACGATCCTCGTCGTCATCGTCTCGATCATCTTCATCCGCGTGCAGAACTCGCTGGAGCGCAAGGAAAGGGCGGGACTCTGATGGCCGCGACGACCGCAATCATCACCTCGGGCAAGACCCGGGTGCGCCCGCGCGGCGGCATGACCAAGAAGCGCGCGCTCGACTGGCTTCTGCTCGCCGCCGTCATCGTCGGCGCACTCATCGTGCTGGTGCCCTTCTACCTCATCCTCGTCAACGCCTTCAAGTCGCCGGTCGACTACGCGACGTCGGGTCCGTTCGCCCTTCCGCAGGCGATCGACTTCTCGGGCATCCAGGCGTTCTGGGAGCGGGTGAACTTCCCCCAGAAGGTGTGGAACTCCATCTTCATCTCCGGCGTGGTGGCCGTGCTCGCCGTGCTGATCTCGGTGCTCAACGCGTTCGCGATCGGCATCGGGCGCGTCCGCGGCCGCACGTGGATCGTGCTGCTGTTCCTGCTCGCGAACCTGCTTCCGCAGGAGGCGCTCCTGTACCCGCTCTACTACATGTTCAAGTCGGTCGGGCTCTACGACAGCGTCTGGTCGGTCATCATCGTCTTCACCGTCGTCCAGGCGGCGTTCGGCACCTATCTGCTGGCGTCGGTGTACGGCACCTTCCCCAAGGAGATCCTCGAGGCCGCCTCGCTCGACGGAGCGACGCGGTGGCAGATCCTGTGGCGGGTCGTCTTCCCGATCAGCCGGCCGACACTGGCGGTGCTGCTCATCTTCTTCTTCATCTGGACGTGGAACGAGTTCCTGATCCCGCTGACCTTCCTGCCGTCCAACGCCAACCAGACGGTGCCGGTGGCGATCAGCGTGCTCACCGGTGACCGGCTCATGGACGTCACGACCACGGCGGGAGCGGCGCTCATCAGCATCATCCCGACGATCATCTTCTTCCTCATCTTCCAGCGCACCCTCACGCGGGGCATCACGGCAGGAGCAGTCAAGTAATGAAGTTCACCGACGGGTTCTGGCAGCTCCGGCCCGGGGTCGAGGCGCTGTACGCCCAGGAGGCGTACGACGTCTGGCAGACCGATCGCACCCCGGACGGCCCCGGTCTCGTGGTCACCGCGCCCACGTCCGTGATCGCCAAGCGCGGCGACACCCTCAACCGTCCGGTGCTCACCGTCACCCTCTCCTCGCCCCTCGAGGGCGTGGTGCGCGTGCGCATCGCCCACCACGAGGGCGGTCGCTGGCACGGCGGATTCGCGCTGCCCGGCGCCGTCGAAGGCGGCGCGGGCGAGGCCGCCGCGACCGACGACGGCGGGACCATCACGACCGGGGGGCTCACCGCGCGCGTGACCGCGGGCGCACCGTGGTCGCTGTCATTCGCGCACGGCGACCGCGTGCTGACCTCGAGCGGGCACAAGGCGCAGGGCTACGTGAAGCTCGCGCCGGGCGCCCAGGTCGACCGCGGTATCGTCGACAACTCGCGCACCGGCGCGCCGGCACCGATCGAGCGCGTGTTCGTCCACGAGCAGCTCGACCTCGGGGTCGGCGAGCTCGTCTACGGGCTGGGCGAGCGGTTCGGCCCCGTGGTCAAGAACGGCCAGAGCGTCGAGATCTGGAACGCCGATGGCGGCACCTCGAGCGAGCAGGCCTATAAGAGCGTGCCGTTCTACCTGTCGGATCGCGGCTACGGCGTGCTCGTCAACGACCCCGGGCACGTGTCGTTCGAGATCGGCTCGGAGGCCGTCGAGCGCGTGCAGTTCTCGGTGCCCGGCGAGGTGCTCGAGTACTTCGTGATCGACGGTCCGACGCCGAAGGACGTGCTGACCCGCTACACCGCGCTGACCGGACGCCCGCCCGTCGTGCCGGCCTGGTCGTACGGGCTCTGGCTGTCGACGTCGTTCACGACCGACTACGACGAGGCGACCGTGACCTCGTTCATCGACGAGATGGCGGCGCGGGAGCTGCCGGTCTCGGTGTTTCACTTCGACTGCTTCTGGATGCGCGAGTTCAACTGGTGCGACTTCGAATGGGACCCGCGCACCTTCCCCGACCCCGACGGCATGCTCGCCCGCCTGCACGACAAGGACCTCCGCGTCTGCGTGTGGCTCAACCCCTACATCGGCCAGCGCTCGCCGCTGTTCGCCGAAGCCGCCGAGCGCGGCTTCCTGGTGAAGCGCGCGGACGGCTCGGTCTGGCAGTGGGACCTGTGGCAGGCCGGCATGGGCCTCGTCGACTTCACGAACCCCGAGGCGACCGCCTGGTACCAGTCGCACCTGCGGCGTCTGGTCGACCAAGGCGTGGACTGCTTCAAGACCGACTTCGGCGAGCGGATCCCCGTGGACGTCGAGTGGGCCGACGGCTCCGACCCGCAGCGCATGCACAACCTGTACACGCAGCTCTACAACGAGGCCGTGCACGCGGTGCTGGTCGAGAAGCGGGGCGAGGGCGACGCCGTGCTCTTCGCCCGCTCGGCGACCGCGGGCGGTCAGACGATGCCCGTGCACTGGGGCGGCGACTCGACGTCGACGTTCGTGTCGATGGCCGAGACGCTGCGCGGCGGGCTGTCGCTCGCGTACAGCGGATTCGCGCACTGGAGCCACGACATCGGCGGGTTCGAAGGGACCCCGGATACCGCGGTCTACAAGCGCTGGACCGCGTTCGGCCTGCTCGGCAGCCACAGCCGCTTCCACGGTTCGGGCTCGTACCGCGTGCCGTGGGCGTTCGACGAGGAGGCCGTCGAGGTCACCCGGCGATTCACGCACCTGAAGATGCACCTCATGCCCTACCTGTTCCAGGCGGGAGTGGATGCCGCGGCCACCGGCCTGCCGCTGCTGCGGCCGATGCTGCTGGAGTTCCCCGACGACCCCGCCGTGCGGCACCTGGACCGTCAGTACATGCTCGGCGGCGACATCCTGGTGGCTCCCGTCTTCTCGGAGGCGGGCGAGGTCGAGTTCTACCTGCCGGCCGGCGAGTGGACGAGCCTGCTCACCGGCGAGACGGTGACGGGCGGCGGATGGCGTCGCGAGACCCATGGCTTCGACAGCCTGCCGCTCTATGTGCGGCCCGGAGCAGTCATCCCGTGGGGCGCGCGCAGCGACCGACCCGACTACGACTATCTCGACGGGCTCACGCTGCGCGTCTTCCCCGGCGGCTCGGGAGCCCGCGACGTGACGGTCACGACCCCCGACGGCCGGAGCGAGACGTTCACGGCCGACCTGTCGGAGGTGACACGATGACACCCGTGACTTCTGCGACGATCACCCAGGGCAGCCCCGACTACCGCGACGCGGGTCTCGTGTTCCCGCCCGGCTTCACGTTCGGCTCGGCGACGGCGTCGTACCAGGTCGAGGGCGCCTTCGACGAGGACGGCCGCGGCCCCTCGATCTGGGACACCTTCAGCAAGACGCCCGGCAGGGTCTGGAACGGCGACACCGGCGACGTCGCCTGCGATCACTACCACCGCGTCGACGCCGACCTCGACCTGATGAAGGAGCTCGGACTCGGCGCCTATCGATTCTCGATCGCGTGGCCGCGGATCATGCCGACCGGCACCGGCGAGGTCAACCAGGCTGGGATCGACTTCTACTCCCGGCTGGTCGACGGTCTGCTCGAGCGCGGCATCCTTCCGGTGGCGACGCTCTACCACTGGGACCTGCCGCAGGCGCTGGAGGATGCCGGCGGCTGGCCGGTGCGCGCGACGGCGGACGCCTTCGAGCGCTACGCCGAGGTCATGGGCGCGGCGCTCGGCGACCGGGTGCACACCTGGACCACGCTGAACGAGCCGTGGTGCTCGGCCTACCTCGGCTACGGACAGGGCGGGCACGCGCCCGGGCGGCACGAGCCCGCCGCCGCGCTCGCCGCGGTGCACCACCTCAACCTCGGCCACGGCCGCGCCGTCCAGGCGCTGCGCGCGACGTCGACGGGCGACCCCGACTACTCGATCACCCTCAACTTCCACGTGCTCCGCGGCGTGGGCGACGGGGCCGGCGAGGCCATGCGCCGCATCGACGGCCTCGCCAACCGTGTCTTCACGCACCCGCTGCTGAAAGGCGAATACCCGTCCGACGTGGTCGCGGACACGGCATCCGTCACCGACTGGTCGTTCGTGCGCGATGGTGACCTCACCGCGATCCACCAGCCGATCGACGTGCTGGGCGTCAACTACTATTCGACGGCCACCGTGCAGCTCTGGGACGGCGTCTCGCCGAAGCAGATGAACGACGGGCACAAGGGCGCCGCCGGCGGCACCGCGTGGCCGGGCAGCGATCAGCTCGTCGAGTTCGTCGCGCAGCCCGGCCCGTACACCGAGATGGGCTGGAACATCGCTCCCGAGGGACTCGAGGAGCTCCTGCTGGCGCTGAAGGCGGAGTTCCCCGCCCAGCCGCTGATGGTGACCGAGAACGGCGCAGCCTTCGCCGATGTCGTCGCCGACGATGGGTCGGTGCCCGACCCGGAGCGGCTCGACTACCTGCGCCGCCACTTCACCGCGGCTCACCGCGCGCTGGAGCAGGGGGTGGATCTGCGGGGCTACTTCGTGTGGTCGCTCCTCGACAACTTCGAGTGGGGCTATGGCTACGCCAAGCGCTTCGGGATCGTGCGCGTCGACTTCGACTCGCTCGAGCGCACGGTCAAGGACAGTGGACGCTGGTACGCCGAGCTCGCGAAGACCGGAGTGCTCCCCGCCTGAGGCCGTCGCACAGAATCGGAGATCTTCGTCGACACACCGGGGGACGGATGCCGCGCCCAGCGTGTCGCGCACGATCTCCGATTCTGTGCACCGGCGCCTGGGTGCGACCCGGGAGGTCGCCGAGCGAACGCCGCGACATCCCGCCCGCCCGCGTCCCGGCGGGGGTGGGCGGGCATACCCTGACGAGGTGACTGAGCTGCGCTTCACCCACGAATCGGATGCCTCGCGCTACACGCTGCACCGCGGCGACGACCTCGTGAGCGTGCTCGACTATCGCGACGACGGCCGCACCGTCGCGATGACGCGCGCGTACACGGTGCCCACGTTCCGCGGGCACGGCTACGCCGGCGAGCTCGTCGACCGGGCGGTCGCCGAGCTCGAGCGCTCGGGTTCGCGGGCCGTCAGCCCGGTCTGCTGGTACGTGGCCGACTGGTTCGCGGCCAACCCCGGTCGCAACGGCATCCTCGCCGGACGCCGCTCCGCCTAGTCACCTGCTCCGCCGCCCGGCCCTATGCTGGCCGCGTGCGCATGGAAGAGGTGTTCACCACCGTCGCCGTGGGGTTCGAGGCCGTCGGCGCCGCCGCGATGATCGTCGGCTTCGTCATCGCCGTCGTGCTCGGTGCGCGGTCGCTGGCCCGGCACGAGGGCGGAGGTGCGGCGTTCACCACCCTGCGCACGACGCTCGGCGCCGCGATCCTGCTCGGTCTCGAGGTGCTGGTCGCCGCCGATCTCATCCGCACCATCACGTCCAAACCGTCACTCGAGGACGCCGCGATCCTCGGATTGATCGTGCTGATCCGCACGCTGCTGTCGATGTCGATCCAGATCGAGATCGAGGGCACCTTGCCGTGGCGTCGCGCCCTCACGCGCACGGGCGGTCAGATGCTGGGCGATGCGGTCGCCCGGGATCGTGCGGCCGGCCGCGCTGCCGCGGGTACGGATGCGGTCGGCGCCGCCGAGAGTCGCTGACTCGGCTTGTCAACCCCCTGATGCCCCAGCGGGGCTCCCCACAGGGTGGAGGGTGACGAGAGGAGCGCCTCATGGACCGTGATCTTCCCGATGGAGTGATCGACGCAGACCCGCCCGGCGGGTGGGACGAGGTCGGCGACACCGAAGCACAGGAGCGCAGCGCCGAGGAGGCCGACTCCGAGACGCTGCTGACCGACACCGCGCTGCAGCCCGACGACCCCATCGAGGGCGAGGCGGCGCGGCAGGGAGCCGACCCCGATCTCGGGGTGACCGAAGAACGAGGCGAAGAGGAGCCGTGATGAGCACCACAGGCAACGAGTTCGAGCAGCCCGGCGTCAACTACCCCGACCGGGGTGACGCGGCCGGCGCCACCGGAACCCCCGGTTCGGAGGACCCGACCCGAGAGGGCGGCGTCACGCCTGAGCCGACGAGCGGCAGCCATCTCGAGGCGGCCGACGAAGGCGCGGACGCCGCGCCGACGACGGCGGACGGCCCCGCGCAGGACGCCGAACCGGCGGCGGCCGCAGCCGCGGAGCCGAGCCACGAGGCGGTCGGCATCGGCGTGATGGGATCCGCGGACGGGCTCGACCACCATGGGCAGGACGAAGGGCGCGACACGCTCACCGTCGGCGAAGCCCAGCGTCAGGAGGGCGGTCTCGGCACCGAGCAGGAGCAGCGGCTGCCTGCGATGTCGCAGAACGACGCCAGCGCCATCGACAAGGTGTCGGGCATCGCCGCGCAGACGCGAGCCGACGTCGGCACAGAGCCGGTGGGACGCATCGCCGAGGTGCTGCAGCAGCGGCTCGATCAGGCCGGTGTGGACCTGCCGGCGGCTGACGTCGACGAACTGGCGAACCAGATCGCGACGGGTGACGCCGCATCGCCGGAGCAGGCGTAGAGACGAGCGATGCCCGCCCTCGATGTGAGGGCGGGCATCGTGCTGTCGGGCGATCATGCCCTCGGCGAGGGCGTGGTCGTTGGTCGCGTCAGGCGATCGCGCAGGCGGTCGGGCAGGCGTCGGCCGCAGCGGCATGGACCCCGATCGGTCGGGCCCACACGCCGCGCGGGCGTGCGGGGGCGGCCTGCGTCGGCGCGACGGCCGGAGCGGCGAGCGCGGCGGCCTGAGACTCGCGGCGTGCGCGGATGGAGCGCAGCAGGGCGAGTTCGCGATCGCGCCACATGGTCTCGTGGCGGTACTGCTGTTCGGCGGCGGTGACGAGCGAGAGCATTGTTTCCTCCGTTGCTTCCGATGACCACAACGTACGCCGGGGGTCCGACATTGCAGGCTCCCGCGGAGGTGGCAGGAATCCGCTCGATCGCGGCAGTCCGTCAGCGGTCGCCGGCGAACGCCCGGATGAGTGCGGCGGCGGGCGCGGCATCCCGGATCATCGTCTCGTGACCGCGGTCGGGCACCTCCTCGAGGCGCGCGTCGGGCATCGACGCGACGATGCGCTCGCACCAGGCTCGGGGTGCGACCAGGTCGTTCTCGCCGCGCAGCACCAGCGTCCGGGCCGAGACG
Source organism: Microbacterium gallinarum (assembly GCF_014837165.1). GTDB lineage: Bacteria > Actinomycetota > Actinomycetes > Actinomycetales > Microbacteriaceae > Microbacterium > Microbacterium gallinarum. The sequence continues at coordinate 584,921 of NZ_JACSPM010000001.1, read as the reverse complement.
GCGGGCAGCACGTCCTCCGGGCGGTGGACGAGCATCGCGCGGAACTTCGTGAGCAGCTTCGGGCCGGCGCGCACGTACTCGCGGGCACCGCGGGCGATCACCTTGGGACTCTCGCCTGCGATGTCGCGCAGCAGCCGCGACAGCTGCCGGAGGCCCGATCGTGCGTCGGGATCCACGGTCGGCCCCACGAGCACGAGGGCGGAGACGGCGGACGGATGCCGCGCCCCGAGCTCCAGGGCGATCTGCGCGCCCATCGAGTGGCCGATCACGATGACGGGTCCGTCAGCGTGGCCGCGCAGGTAGGCGGCGATCAGATCGGCCGTGCGCTCCATCGTGAGGACCCGGCGAGGCTCGGGCGCCTCGCCGTACCCCGGCAGGTCGATCGCGATGACCTCGGCGCGATCGTCGAGATTCGCGATGAGGTCGGCGAAGACGCTCCGGCCCATGCCGATTCCGTGGACGAGCAGGTAGACGGGGTCGCCGGCACCGCGGCGCTCCACCACCAGGGTCGCGCCGGCGAAGGAGAACTCTCGGGCCGGACTCACCCCAGAAGCGTATTCGACCGGCTCATGCCGCCCCGGGTTCGTCGCGCAGCCCGACCCGGTCGGGGATGTCGAACTGCACCCGCCGCAGCCACTCCGGATCCGGCCACGGACGCGACGCGGGGAGGGCGCGCAGGCGGGCGCGCAGCGCGGCCGCCGAGGCCTCGACCGGCAGCACGCGAGAGGGTGCGCGGTGCGCGAGGGCGCCGAGCCACCAGTGCCGCCACGTGCCCTCGATCGACTCGGGCCCGACGACGACGTAGTAGTCCGGCATCACCGCCTCGCCGTGGGCGAAGAGATCGAGGAAGGTCTGCACCTCGACCTCGAGCGTGCCGAGCGTGGCGCGCTCCTCGTACAGCTCGACCCAGGCCGCCGCGACGTGCTCGAGCGGGTCGGCATCGTGCACGACATACGGGGAGGCCGCCGACACGACCGCACGGGCGGCCTCGGCGGGATGGGCCGCGCGCAGCGACAGTGCGCGGACGGCCGGAACGTCTGCGAGGCCGCTCAGCAGCGGCTCGCTGTCGCCGCCGACCAGGGCGACGACGGTGGATCGCGGAGCGGGTTCCGTCGCGGGCGCCATATTCCACGATACGTCCGCAGGAGCGTGCGCGGGCGGCACGCGCCGCCGGGTCGAGGCATCCGCTCAGCTCGCTTCCAGCACGACCGTCGACAGATCGGCCCCGAACGTGAACCGCGCGTCGACGCTGCCGCCCCGCAGCACGCCCGGCAGCCACCGCACCGTGTCGGCGCGCATGCGCCCGTAGGGGATCTCGCCGAGCGGGAACCATCGGGGCGCGAGGGTCGCGCTCGCCGCCGGGACACCGGTGAACCGCCGGCACACGAATACGGTCGCATGCTCCGACAGCGTCCGCCGTGTCGGGAAGTGCCGCTCCACGACGCCCGCTTCACGGAGATCGGATGCCGCGACCCCGACGCCGACCTCTTCGAGGAGGCCGCGCACGGCGGCGTCGCGCGCTGTCTCGCCCCGCTGCAGAGCGCTGCCCGCGCCGACGATCCGCCCCCGTCCGGCGCCCGTCAGCCGGTCGCCCAGGAGCACCTCGAGGCCGTCCGCGCCGGTGCGCATCACGAAGACGACGCACACCTCGGGCAAGGGCATGGGAGCAGGCTACGCCCTGCGAACGGCCTCTCCCGTCGGCCTCGCCCGGCCTGCCTCGACCGCGATGTCGGCGCGCGAACGTACGGTGTGAGCATGCGGATCCTGCACACCTCGGACTGGCACATCGGGCGGTCGTTCCACGGCCACGCCACGCTCGATGCGCTCGGCGGCGTGCTCGAGGTTCTCGTCGGCCAGGTGCGCGAGCACGAGGTCGACGTCGTGGTCGTGGCGGGCGACGTGTTCGACTCCGCTGCGCCGGCCGCAGCCTGCTACGGCGTGCTCACCGGCGCGCTGGCCGCACTCTCCGACGCCGGTGCGACCGTGGTGGTGACGAGCGGCAACCACGACTCGTCGGCGCGCCTCGGATTCCAGTCGTCGCTGCTGCGGCAGGGCATCCACGTCGTCACCGATCCCCTGACGACGGGCACGCCCGTCACCGTCGACGACGAGCACGGACCGGTGCACTTCTACGGCATCCCGTTCCTCGAGCCCGCGCTCGTGCGCCACCTCTGGCCCGACGCCGAGATCCGCTCGCAGCGTCTCGCGATCGAGTACGCGATGGGGCTCGTCCGCGTCGATGCCGCGCGTCGCGGCGGGCGCTCCGTCGCGATCGCCCACTGCTTCGCCGCCGGCGTCGACGCCACGCCCGGCGTCGAGCGCGAGATCCGGCAGGGCAGCCTCGACGTCGTTCCGCTGGCCGCGTTCGACGGGCCGGACTACGTCGCGCTCGGTCACATCCACGGCCGCCAGCGGCTGTCCGACCGCGTCCGCTACGCCGGTGCCCCGCTGCACTACAGCTTCGGCGAGGGCGACAAGCCCCGCGGCTCGTGGCTGATCGACCTCGATGCCGACGGCCTCGCCGCGGTGGAGTGGCTCGACCTGCCGGTGCCGCGCCGCCTCATGACGATCCGAGGCTCGCTCGACGAACTGCTCGGCGATGAGCGCTTCGCGGAGGCCACCGACGCGTGGGTGTGCGCGCAGTACACCGACGCCACCCCGCAGCTCGATCCCATGCGCCGGCTGCAGGCGCGGTTCCCGCACTGCGCCACCGTCATGCACACGCCCGAAGGCCTGCGCGGCGACGACGGCCTCACCTACTCGCGCCGCGTGCGCCAGGCCCGCAGCGACGCCGAACTGGTCGATGCCTTCCTCGTGCACGTGCGCGAGGGAGAGGGGGCCTCCGAGCGCGAGTCCGAGGTCATCCGCGACGTCATCGACGAGCGCACGCTCGCGGAGGCGAGAGCGTGAGGCTGCACCGACTCGAGGTCACCGGGTTCGGGCCGTTCCGCGAGCGGCAGGTGGTCGACTTCGACGCGTTCGCCGACGACGGCATCTTCCTCATCGCGGGCCGCACCGGCGCGGGCAAGTCGAGCGTTCTCGACGCGGTGACCTTCGCGCTCTATGGCGGGGTGCCGCGCTACGACGGATCCGACAAGCGGCTGCGCAGCGACCATTGCGCCCCCGAAGACCCCACCGTCGTGACCGTCGAGTTCAGCGCGGGCGGCCGCCGCTGGCGCGTGACGCGCTCCCCGGAGTACGAGCGTCCGAAGCAGCGCGGCACCGGCATGACGACCGAGCCCCACCGGGCTCAGCTCGACGAGCACGTCGAGCGGGAGTGGATCGGCCGCGCTGCGCGACCCGTCGACGTCGCGCATGCGCTCGATGAGATCCTCGGACTCAGCCAGCAGCAGTTCCTCCAGGTGATCCTGCTGGCGCAGAACCGATTCGCCGAGTTCCTCCTCGCGAAGAACGACGAAAGGCAGCGGCTGCTGCGCCGACTGTTCGGCACGCGCACCTACGAGGCCTATCAGCTCGCGCTCGAGGAGCGGAGGAAAGATGCCGAGCGCTCGCTCGCAGCGGCCGGTGACGGCGTCGAGATGCTGCTGGCGGAGGCCGAGCGGCTCCTCGCGGCCGGGGAGCTCGACGGCGGGTCGCCCGTCGAGCCGCTCGCCCCGGCGGAGCGCCTGCCCGCTGCGGCTGTGGGGGTGCAGCGCGCCGAGTACCGCGCCGAGACGCTCGTGCGCGAGCGCGCCGAGGCCGACGCGGCGCACCGCTCCGCCGAGAACGCGCACTCCGCGGCGAAGACGCTGCGCGACAAGCAGGAGCAGCGCGCCCGGTCCCGGGCAGCGCTCGAGGCCCTCGAGGCGGCCGAGTCCGCGATCGCTGCCGACCGTGGGACGCTGACGCGCGCCCTCGAGGCCGAAGCGCTCCGGGCGCCGATTGAGGCTGCGGTCGGCGCGGCCGAGGCCGCGGCAGCCGCCGTCACCGAGGTGGCGCGTGCGCGTGCGGCCTGGGCCGAGGCCGCCGCCATCGACGACGCGGAACTGTCCGTCGATGCCCTCGCGGCCTTCATCGAGCAGCAGACCGGCGATCTCGCCGTGTGGTCCGCCGCCGAGGCCCGCGAGCGCGACCTCGCCCGCCTGACCGCCGAGCTCGCCGAGGGCGAGGCGCGCGCGACGGAGCACACCCAGAACCTCGGCCGGATCGATGAGCTGCGAGGCGCATTCCCCGCACGACTCGCCGAGCTCGACGCCGAACTGAGCGCGGCCCAGGGAGCCGCGGGCGCCCTCGACGCGGCGATCGCGCATCGCGACGCACTGGCGGCCCGTCTCGCCGCCGCGCAGGAGGCCGCACGCCTCGAGGACGCCGCAGGTGCGGCGGAGGCGGCGTATCTGCACGCGAGCGCCGAGCTCGACACCGCGCGGGCGGTCGTCACCTCGCTGCTGCAGCGCCGGCTCGCGGGCCGCGCCGGCGAGCTCGCCGCGGAGCTCGTCGACGGCGAGCCCTGCGCCGTGTGCGGCGCGACAGAGCATCCGGCCCCGGCTCCGGCCTCCGACACCCCCGTCTCCGATGATGAGATCACCGCAGCCGAGCACGCACGCGATGTCGCCGCCGAGGCGGAGCAGGCGGTGGCCGCGCGCGCGAAGGAAGCACGCGAGCGCTGCGCGGCGGCGGTCGCACGGGCGGGCGGTGCGGATGCCGACACCTTGACGACCGAGCTCGCGGCGGCCGAGGCGTCCGTCGCCGCCGCGTCCGAGGCGGCCGCACGCCGTGATCGCCTGGCGACGGAGCGCGCGCAGCTCGCCGCCACCGAGGCCGAGGCGCGGGCGGAGCGCGAGTCGCTGGCGACGGAGCTCGGTGCCCTGCGGGAGCGCCTTGCCGCGCTCGCGGCCGATGCGGCCTCTGCGCGCCGTGCCGTCGACGACGCGCGCGGCGACTTCGCCGGCGTCGCCGACCGCATCGCCGACGCCACGGCGAAGCGGTCCCTGGCGACCGCGCTGCGCGACGCACTGGCGACGGCCGATGCCGCGCAGGCCTCCGCCCGGCGCGCTGCCGGCGACCGCGACGCCCGGATCGCGGCATCCGCGTTCTCCGACGCCCTCGACGCGGCCGCGGCCCTGCGCGCGAGCGAGGCGAGGGTCGCCCTCGACGAGCGCATCCGCGAGCACGAGGTCGCCCTGCGGACGGAGCGCGATCGTCTGCGCGATCTCGAGCTCGAGCTCGCCGGGGCGCCGGAAGAGCCGGTCGACGTCGCGGCGACCGCTCTCGCGCTCGATGCGGCTCGCGACCAGTGGAGCGCAGCCGTCGATCGGGCGGCGCACGCGTCGCAGGTCGCCGAGCGGCTCGCCGACCTCGTCCGGCGCGCGACGACCGCGCATGACGCGATCAGCGGACTCGCCGCCGACCACGCGGTGATCGCCCGGCTCGCGAACACAGTGGCCGGCCGGGCGCCGAACACGCATCGCATGACGCTCGAGTCCTTCGTCCTCGCCGCCGAACTGGAGGAGATCGTCGAGGCCGCCAATCTGCGGCTCGACGACATGTCGTCCGGGCGCTATCGCCTGCAGCACAGCGACGCCCTCGCGGCGCGCGGCGCGTCGTCTGGACTGGGCCTCTCGATCATGGATGCGCACACCGGCCTCGCCCGTCCGGCGCAGTCACTGTCGGGCGGCGAGACGTTCCTCGCGTCGCTTGCGCTGGCGCTCGGTCTCGCCGAGGTCGTCACCGCACGTGCCGGCGGCGTGCGACTGGACACCCTGTTCATCGACGAGGGATTCGGCTCGCTCGACGACGACACGCTGGAGCTGGCGATGCGCACGCTCGACGAGCTCCGCCAGGGCGGCCGCACGGTCGGCCTCATCAGTCACGTCGCGGCGATGAAGGAGCAGCTCCCCGCGCAACTGGCCGTCGAGGCCACTCCCCAGGGGCCGAGCGTCATCCGCCAGGAGGCCGCCCTGCCCGCGTGACGCGGCACCCATTGCCCCGCCCGGATACACGGGTGTAACGTTCGCGCAGGATCGTTCCTGGGGACCGATCACGCCCGAACCGCCGGCTCCGTCCGGCCGCGGCCGCGCGCCGCGCACGCTCCATCCACAACGTCGTACGGAGTACTTCCACATGCGCACCTCATCCTGGGGGCGCCGCGCCCTCGCCACCCTCGCCGCCTCGGCGATCATCGTCACCGGCAGCCTGTTCACGGCGTCCGCCGCCCACGCGGCTCCCCTCCCACCGGACAACGTGCGTGTCATGGCCGCGCTGGGCGACTCGATAACCCAGGCCTCGATGACCTGCAGCAGCCTGCTCAACTGTCCGGCGAACAGCTGGGCCACCGGGTCGACGACGTCGGTCAACTCGCAGCTGCTCCGCCTTCGCGCGACCGCGGCGCCCGACAATGCCGTCGGGTACAACAACGCGGTCGCCGGGGCCGCCTCCGGAGCCCTCAACACGCAGGCCGCCAAAGCCGTGACTCAGGGAGCCCAGTACGTCACGATCGAGATCGGGGCGAACGATGCGTGCACCAAGACCGTCGGCGCCATGACGCCGACCGCCACGTTCAAGACCAACGTGCAGAACGCGCTCGTCACGCTGTCGAAGAGCGCCGCCGCGCCGCAGGTCTTCATCGCGAGCGTTCCGAACCTGCTGCGGATGTACGAGGTCAACAAGTCCAGCGCCAGCGCGCGACTCACGTGGGCCCTGCTCGGCATCTGCAAGTCGATGCTGGCGAATCCGTCGAGCACCAAAGCGGTAGACGTCCAGCGTCGAGCCGCGGTGCAGCAGCGGGTCGATGAATACAACCTGGCGCTCGCGGAGGCGTGTGCGGCGTACGTGTGGTGCCGATACGACGGCGGGGTCGTCGCGAACTACGCGTTCACCCGGGCCGACATCTCCACGCGCGACTACTTCCACCCGTCGCTGTCCGGTCAGGCGAATCTGGCCGCCATCACCTGGCCGAAGACGCAGTGGGCGTCGTGATGCGATGACGCAGAAAGGCCGGCCGGTACGCAGACCGGCCCGCCCTTCTCGTACGTCGACTACTCGACGAGGTACTGCTGCGCTGCGTCGTAGATCGTGGTGATGAACCGGGTGGCCTGCTCTTCACCGAACATGCCGTCGGAGCCCTCCACGATGCCGCCGATCGCTGCCTCGACGCCCGCGTCCCCCATCACCAGCGTGCTCTGACCGATCGAGATCAGCATCTCGTCGGTGTAGAACTGCGCGGTGACCTCCTCGGTGATGCTCGGCTCGATCTCCTGCATGATCGCGAGGATCTCGGGCCGCACGGCGGCGAGGTACGCGGCCTCGTCGTACGTTCCGGTCGCCTCGCCCTCCGAGCCGTCGTCGGTGCCGTCCTCGACGGGCGCCGACTCCGAGACAGTCGGCGCGGGCTCGAGCTCGCCTCCCGAGTTCGACCCCACAGCCGCCAGTCCGATCCAGACGAAGGCGAGCGTGATGGCGCCGATCCAGGCGAACCCGCCCAGCACCGAGGCGGCGATCGCGCCGATGCCGAGGCCCTTGCCGCCCTGCTTCTTGCTTGCGAGGGTGACGATGCCGAAGACGAGCGCCGCCAGCAGCAGCAGACCGCCGATCAGCGCGAGGACGAGCGAGACCCAGGCCAGCGGAAGGTACGCGGCGCCGACGAGCACGAGGCCGCCGATCGCGAGACCGAGTGAGACCCAGCCGAGCGTGCGCGGGCGGGCGGCGAGATCCGCGGGCGCCGCGCCGGCGTACGCTGGCTGCCCGTACGCGGGCTGACCGTAGGCCGCCTGCCCGTACGCGGCCGGGTCGGCCGGCTGTCCGTACTGCTGACCGGCGGGGGGCTGGCCGTACGCAGGCGGGTACGCCTCGGTGGGCTGCGCGTCGGCGGGCGGGTACGCCTCGGTGGGCTGCGCGTCGGCGGGCGGGTACGCCTCGGTCGGCTGCGCGTCGGCGGGTGCGCCGTAGGCCTCGGTGGGCTGCGCGTCGGGCGCCGGCGTGGCCTGTGCGTCGGCCGGGGTCGTGTCGTCGGAGGGGGGAGGGGTGGGGTCGCTCATGGTTTCCTTGCTGCGGAGAAAAGGTCGCGCGGAAGCCAGGACGATCCCCGCGGCCTCTCAGACTATCTAGGCTGTCAGGGTGAACAAGAGCACTGCATGGACCGTTCTGGGAGTCATCGCCGCGATCGTCATCGCCTGGGTGCTCGTCGACGTGCTGTTCTCGCTGCTGTGGTTCATCGGCAAGCTCGTCATCGTCGCCATCGTGGCAGCGATCGTCTTCTTCATCCTGCGCGGGCTGTTCTCGCGCAGGGACTGACGGTCAGACGCCGTATTCGGCGCGGATCGTGTCGCGCAGCTGGTGGCTGCAGGCCGTCACCGTGGCGCGCCAGTCCGTGATCGCGTCGTCCTGCGCGCGGTCCGAAACGGCCTTGAGCACGCGGATCGGAACACCGAACTGCTCGGCGACCCAGCCGTACGCGTAGGTCTCCATGTCGACGAGGCGGGCTCCGAGCGGGCGGATGACCGACACGGCCTCGGCGTCGTCGACGAAATGGTCGCCGGTCGCGATGGTGACCCCGTCGCGGCCGAGCTCCACGCGCGGGGGAAGCGACACGTGCTGGCCGACCTTGCCGTCGATATCGGTGACGTCGTGCTGGATCGCCGCCTCGATGTCGTAGACCGCCGCCTCGAGGGTCGCGTCGATGGCGCCGGCCGTGCCGACGACGACGACCTCGTCGTACGCGCGGGCGTCGAGGGCGCGCGTCAGCGCGTAGGTGGCCTGCAGCTTCCCGGGGCCGGTCACGAGCCGATCGAAGCCGGGGAGGTCGGCGGGGAACGCGACGAGTTCGGCCTCGAGGGCCGCGACGAGGAGCTTCACCCCCCTATTCTCCCCGGCCGTACCTGAACGTCCGCCGGTCGCGCCGCCGGACCTCGCGCGCGCTGGGGATCCCGCCCGCCCCTGGCCGCGCCTTCAGCTGCGGCGCAGAGCCATCGGGCCCAGCACGTCGCCGCGTCGCTCCCGATGCCACCGCTCTCGGGTGGTGCGGAACTCCGCGTGTGTGGTGAACCGGTAGTGATAGGCCACCGCGCGCACCCACACCGGCCGCTCGCCGCGGAACGGATCGTCGGCGAGCAACCGCAGGATCGCGGCATCCGCTTCGAGCAATCTGATCAGGAGCACCGTGAACCAGTCGTCGAGAGAGCGGCCGAGTGGCAGGAACCACATCAGCCAGTCGAGGCGCAGGTGATACGGGGCGAACTGCCGGGGCACGCGCCGCACATCGCCCGGCTTGCCTTTGAAGGAGTACTCGCGCCAGGTCGCGGCATCCGGATCCTCGTCCGTCGTCCCTTCGACGACGATCTCGATCCGCTGCTTGGTGACCGTGCCGAACGCACCGTAGGCGTTCGCCAGCTGCCAGCGGTTGAAGCTCGCGTTCATGAGCTGCCGGTGCGCGAAGAGGTTGCGCAGCGGCCACCAGCTCAGCACGGCGTAGACCACTCCGACGGCGCAGGTGACGACCAGCCAGGGGAGCGGCAGCCTGTCGACGATCCACGGCGGGTCGTGCGCGAGGGACGCGTCACGCGCGGACGGCAGCCCGATCGCCGAGAAGGCGAGCACGATGGTGATCCAGTTCAGCCATGCGAAGTTGCCCGTCATCACGAGCCACAGCTGCGTCGCGATGACGATCGCGCCGGCCACCGCACCGACGATCGCGGGAACGGGTCCTGGCAACGACAGCCCGACGAGCGGGGCGAAGAGGAACCACGGCACGATGAGCTGGGCGAAGTGGTTCCCCACCACTTCGCCCTTGTGGAACCAGCGGGGGAGCAGGTGCGCCTGCCGGCTGAGCGGACCGGGCATCGGCTGGGTCTCGTGGTGGTACGTGAGGGCGGTCAGGTCGCGCCACTCGCGGCCGCCGCGGATCTTGATCATGCCGGCCCCGAACTCGAGCCGGAACACGAGCCACCAGAAAAGCACGATCACCACGGTGGGCGGCGGCTCTACCGCCGACCCCAGGAACGCGGCGAGGAAGCCCGCCTCGAGCAGCAGCATCTCCCAGCCGAAGCCGTAGAAGGTCTGGCCAATGCTGACGATCGACATGTACCCCAGCCACAGCGCCAGGAAGCACGCCATCGGAGCCCACGGAGTGAACAGCTGCGGGATGCCGCACACTACCGCAGCCGCCACCACGATGCCCGCCCAGCACAGGGCCACCAGCCGGCGGTCGGTGTACCTCATCCAGCGGAACAGCGTCGGGCGCAGCCGCCAGGCCGATCTGCGCGGGCCGCGGGAGTCCTGCCCTCGCCCGGGCACCGACGCCTTCGCCCACGCCATCAGCTCGGGTGCGGGCAGCAGGCCGTGCTCGCCGAGCAGCGGGCGGAACTGGTTCAGCGTCGAGACGAAGGCGACGACGTAGATCGCGGCGATGCCCCGCTGGAGCACCTCCCGCGCGAACCCGAAGTCGACTGCTGCGAAGCCGTCCATGCCGTCACGTCCGGAACAGGTCCTCGGGCTCGAGCCGCAGCCCCTGCGTGTCGCGCAGCGCCTGCCGCGCCGCGTACCACCCCGGCATGCCCGTCACCCCGGGGCCGGGCGGCGACGCGGCCGACGCGAGGTACACCCCGGGCATCGGCGTGCGCCACGGCGTCGGCGAGACGGTCGGCCGGCGGATCGCCTGCGCGAAGGTGAAAGCCCCGCCCAGGATGTCGCCGCCGATGTCGGCCGGGTTGTAGGCCTCGCGCTGCGCCGCGGTCATCGCGCTCGTCGCGAGGATCCGGTCACGGAAGCCGGGGGCGAAGCGCTCGACCTGACGCGTCACGAGCTCGGTGGCGTCGAGCGTCGAGCTGGCCGGCACGTGGATGTAGGTCCACAGCACGTGCTTGCCCTCGGGTGCCCGGCTCGGATCGAGCACCGTCGGCTGCACGGCGAGCACGTACGGCCGGTCGGTGACCGAACCGCGGGCGACGGCGTTCTCGCTCGCCTCGACCTCGGCGCGGGTCCCGCCGACGTGCACCGTCGGCGCCTGCGCCACGTCGGAGTGCGCCCACGGCACCGGGCCGTCGAGCGCGAAGTCGACCTTGGCGGCGGCCGCCCCGTAGCGGTAGCGGCGGATCGCCGTCGCATACCGCGCAGGGATGCCGGGGTGGGTGAGCGCAAGCCGCGGCGACGTGTCGAGCAGCAGCACATCGCCCGCGGCGGGGTCGCCCCAGTCGAGACCGTCGAGCGTGGTCACGTGCTGCCCGGTCTCGATCGCACCGCCGTGCGCCCGCAGGTCGTCGGCGAGCACATCCGCGATGCGCTGCGCCCCGCCCCGAGGGAAGGCCCAGCCGTCGGCCGCGTGCGCGTGCGCCGCGAGGAAGAGCCCGGACGCCGACGCGCCCACGCTCGGCAGCTGCGAGTTCGAGTGGGCGAACACACCCGCGAGGAGGGCGTTCGCCTCCTCCGTCGCGAACGTCCCGCGGCCGAGGCGCGAGCCCAGCTGAAGGGCGCGCAGTCCGTAGCGGACGGCGGTGATCGGATGCCGCGGCCACCGCAGCAGCTGCGATCCGGTGAAGTCGACCACGGCGTCGAGGTGCGAGCTGAGCGGGCGAAGCGCCGCGAGCCACATCCGGCCGTCGCGGCCCAGCCCCGACGCGGTGCGCTCGATGTCGCGCCACGCGATCGCGGCCCGCCCGCCGTCCAGCGGCTGGGCGTAGGACGCCTCGGGGCGGATCCACTCGATGCGCTCGCCGAGCCCGAAGGCGCGGAAGACCGGCGATGACAGGGCGGCGGGATGCACCGCCGAGCACACGTCGTGCACGAACCCGGGCAGGGTCAGCTCCGCACTGCGCACGCCGCCGCCGAGGGTGGGGGCCGCCTCGAGCACGCGCACCTCGAAGCCCGCGCGGGCGAGCGCGACGGCGGCGGCGAGCCCGTTCGGCCCGCTGCCGACGACGGTCGCGCGTCCGGCCATGGCACCATCCTGGCACCGCCCTCGGCGCACCGTGCACGGGGGTTGCGCAACCTGTCGCGCGCGCAGCCGCGGTTGCGGCATCCCTCGCGCGGTGCCCTTCCTCGTTCCAGGAAGCCGGGACATGATGAGGGGAGCGGGGTGGCCGCGGGAAGAGGTGGACCATGGAATCGGTGCTGCTGGACACTCCGGCGGGGATCACGGCGCGGCTCGGCTGGGACCCGAAGCTTCCGGAGCACGATCGCAAGCGCACTCTGGCGAAGGAGATCGTCGCAGCGCAGCTCGGCGTCGACCCCGCGACCGTGCGCGTCGAGCGCGAGGCACCGGGGACCTTCGGCTTCCACACCCAGCTCATCGCCGAGGTGGAGGGCCAGGAGGTGCCGCTGCGCATCCGCAACGCCAACTACCGTGCGGCCACGGTGGTCGCCGTCGCCGACCCCGCGATCCCGCTCGGCCTCGACCTGCGCGACGCCCACCCCGACGAGCCGACGCTGCGAGAGATGAAGCGGCACTCCCACCTGTACGACGGCAGCGACGTCGACCAGCTGCTCGCGCACTGGACGCGCGTGCAGGCCGTGCGCGACGCCGACGGACGGGGCGCCCGGGTCGCCGCCGACCATGTGCGCCTCGACAGCCCGCGCACGAAAGGCTGGATCCCCGACCGCCGCGTCTACTACAAGCTCGCCGACCTGTCCCGCGACAGCTGGATCATCACCCTCGCCTACGGCGCGGCGCCGGTCTGATCGGCATGATCCGGCGTCGCAGGGACCCGGGTCGAGCACAGAATCGGAGCTCGTGGGCGACACGCCGCGCTCCGACCGGGACCGGCGGCGCGTCGGCGAGGATCTCCGATTCTGTGCGAGGGATGCCGAGGCCGCGGCATCCCGTCACTCGTCGACGAGCTCGGGGAGAGCGGCCTTGAGCTCCGCGATCCACACGTTCGCGTTGCCGTCCGAGGGCGCGCGCCAGTCGCCGCGGGGCGACAGCGAGCCGGTCGGCGAGACCTTGGGGCCGTTGGGGATCGCCGAGCGCTTGAACTGCGCGAACGCGAAGTAGCGCCGCAGAAAGACCTGCAGCCACTTCGCGACGGTCGGCAGGTCGTAGGCGTAGCGGTCCTCGGAGGGGAACCCGGGCGGCCAGGCGCCGGCATCCTTGTCGCCCCACGCGTGCGCGGCGAGGTAGGCGATCTTCGACGGGCGGAAGCCGAACCGCAGGAGGTGGTGCAGCGCGAAGTCGTGCAGCGCGTAGGGGCCGATCCGGTCCTCGGTCGACTGCAGCTTGCCGTCCTGCCCCGCCGGCACGAGTTCGGGCGAGATCTCGGTGTCGAGCACCGACTGCAGCACGCGCTTGGCGTCGGAGGACAGATCGGTCGAGCCCTCGCCCTCGTGCGAGATCACCCAGCGGATCACGTGCTGGATGAGCGTCTTCGGCACGCCCGCGTTCACGGCGTAGTGGCTCATGTGGTCGCCGACGCCGTACGTCGCCCAGCCGAGCGCGAGCTCGGAGAGGTCGGACGTGCCGATCACCATGCCGCCGTGGTGGTTCGCGAGGCGGAAGAGGTAGTCGGTGCGCAGGCCTGCCTGCACGTTCTCGAACGTGATGTCGTGCACCGGCTCGCCATCGGCGAACGGGTGGTCGAGGCGCTCGAGCATCTCGGTCGCGAGGGGGCGGATGTCGATCGTCTCGATCGACGCGCCCACGGCCTCGGCAAGGGCGATCGCGTTCGACTTGGTGTGCGCGCTGGTCGCGAACCCGGGCATCGTGTACGCGAGGATGTCGCTGCGCGGGCGGCCCATGCGGTCCATCGCGCGCGCGACGACGAGCAGCGCGTGCGTCGAGTCGAGCCCGCCGCTCACGCCGATGACGGGCTTGGGCCCTCCGATCGCCTGCAGGCGCTGGACCAGCCCCGAGACCTGGATGTTGAACGCCTCATAGCAGTCCTGCGCCAGGCGCTCGGGGTCGTCGGGCACGAACGGGAAGCGGTCGAGCGTGCGGCGCAGTCCGATGTCGGCGGCGGGCGGGTCGAGTTCGAAGTGGACGACGCGGAATCGCGGGTCGTACGTGCGGCGGTTGTCGTCGAAGGTGCCCTGGCGCAGACGGTCCTGGCGCAGGCGGTCGAGATCGACGTCGGCGACCGATCGGCGAGGTCCGTCGGGGAACCGCTCCGTCTCGGCCAGCAGGCTGCCGCCCTCGTAGATCATCGTCTGGCCGTCCCATGAGACGTCGTTCGTCGACTCGCCCATACCCGCGGCGGCATATGCGTACGCGGCGAGGCAGCGGAGCGACTGCGACTGGCACAGATCCTTGCGGTCCTCGGCGCGGGCGATCGTGATCGGGCTGCCGCTGAGGTTGAGCAGCACGGTGGCGCCCGCGAGGGCGGCTCCGGCGGACGGCGGGATCGGCACCCATACGTCTTCGCACACCTCGGCGTGCACGACGAGGCCGGGCACGTCGAGCGCCTCGAAGAGCAGATCGGGGCCGAACGGAGCCTCGAGCTCGCCTACGCGGATGTCTTCGCCCACCTGGTCGTCGCCGGGCGCGTACCAGCGGCGCTCGTAGAACTCGCGGTAGGTCGGCAGGTACGACTTGGGGGCGACGCCCAGCAGTTCGCCCCGGTGGATCACGACCGCGCAGTTGTAGAGCCGGTTGCGGTGGCGCAGCGGCGCGCCGACCACGAGCATCGGGAAGAGATCAGCGGATGCCTCGACCAGCCCCTCGATGGCGCGTTCGACGGCGTCGAGCACGGCATCCTGCATCACCAGGTCCTCGATCGAGTAGCCGGTGAGGCACAGTTCGGGGAAGACGGCGACCGCCACCGCCTCGGCGTCGCACTCGCCCGCCGTGGCGAGCACGGCGTCGGCGTTCGCGACGGGATCGGCGATCGTGATCGGGATCGTGCAGGCCGCGATGCGTGCGAACCCGTGCCGGTAGGCGCTCTCGAAGGGGAGGCTCATGCCTTCAGTCTGTCAGGCGCCGTCGGCCGGGGGCGAGGTCTTGCGGGCAGGTCTGCGGCCACGGGCTTCCCTGTCGTCGACCGATTCGCCCGGGCGGGCGAATCGGGCGTCCAGTTGCCGGCGGTGGCGGGGATGGGCGGTCCGAACCCGCCACGAGTGGCAACTCGCCCGAGGCACGGGCCGGTCGTGCTGGGCGGGCGAGCGGGACGCGGTGGTGTCGGCTGCCGCGGCTAGGGTCGTGGAGGGGAAGGGCGGGAATGCGATACATCGAAGACGAGGGCCGGATCGTCTGGAGCGCGAGCGATCTGAAGGCCGCCGCCGAGTGCGAGTTCGCGTGGCTGCGGGCGATCGACGCGAAGCTGGGGCGAGTGGCGGCGGTCGACGAGCCCGAAGACCTCACGCTCCTCCGCGCCGGGCGGCTCGGCACCGCGCATGAGCGCCGCGTGCTCGCCGAGTACCTCGAGGGGTTCGGCGACGGGGTCGTCGAGGTTCCCGAAGCGCGGTCGTCAGACGCCGCGGCGCTCGCCGAGGCCGTCGCGCTCACGAACGCCGCCCTCGTCTCCGACGCCGACGTCGTCTACCAGGCGGCGTTCGCGACGACCGACTTCGTCGGGTTCGCCGACTTCCTCGTTCGCGACGCCGACGGCCGGTGGATCGTGCAGGACACCAAGCTCGCCCGGCATGCGCGGGTCACTGCACTCATGCAGCTCGCGGCGTACGTCGACCAGCTCGACCGGCTCGGCGTCCCGCGGTCCGATCGCGTCGAGCTGCTCCTCGGCGACGGCAGCGTCAGCGCGCACGAGGTCGACGACCTGCTGCCGGTGTTCCGTCTGCGGCGCGAGCGCCTTGCCGCTCTCATCGCCGACCGCCGCCTCGACCTGCGCGTCGCCGGCGAGGCGATCGCGTGGGGCGACCCGCGCGGCGAGCTCGACGTCGTCGCGTGCGGACGCTGCGCGACCTGCGACGCGGAGGTCGTGGCATCCCGCGATCTCCTCCTCGTCGCCGGCATGCGACCGGTTCAGCGCCAGCGGCTGCGCGCCGCCGGCGTGCGCACGATCGAAGAGCTCGCCGTCGCGCCGCGGGGTCCCGCCGGCATGAACCCCGACACGTTCGGGATGCTGCGCACCCAGGCCCGGCTGCAGCTCGACAGTCCCGCCGGGACGCCCCCGCTCGTGTCACCGCCGTCGGATCACGCCGGCCCGCCGCCGCTGCCGACCTTCGAGGTCGTGGCGCCGACCGCGCTGGGCGCGCTGCCCCGCCCCGATCATGGCGATCTGTTCTTCGACTTCGAGGGCGACCCGCTTCACAGCGAGCCGCAGCCACCGGGCCGCGAGGGCGAGCCGACGCAGTGGGGGATCGACTACCTGTTCGGCTGGGTCGACGAGCGCGAGCAGTACAGCGCGCTGTGGGCGCACTCGTTCGCCGACGAGAAGCGCGCCCTCGAGACGTTCCTCGACATCGTCGACCTGCGCCGCACGCAGCATCCCGGCATGCACATCTACCACTACGCGCCCTACGAGCCGTCGCACCTGCTCGCCATGGCTGCTCGCCACGGGGTTCGCGAGGCCGACGTCGACCGCCTCCTGCGCGACGGGGTGTTCGTCGATCTGTACCCGATCGTGCGGCGCGCGCTGCGCGTGGGCTCGCGCTCGTACTCGATCAAGAAGCTCGAGCCGCTCTACATGGGCGCAGAGGTGCGTACGAGCGACGTGCAGAAGGGCGACGACTCCATCGTCCGCTACGTCGAGGCCCGCGCGCTCGCCGCCGACGGGGACGCGGCAGCCGCGCAGGAGATCCTCGACGACCTCGCGGACTACAACCGCTACGACTGCGTGTCGACGCGGCGCCTCCGCGACTGGCTGGTCGACCGTGCCCGTGAGGCGGGTCTCCGACCCTCGCCGAACGGCGAGGCCGACGAGCGTGCGTACGAGCCATCGCACCGCGCGCTCGCCCTCGGACGGCTCGCCCTCGAGCACCCCGCCGACTCCGCCGACGCGCAGTCCCTGCGACTGGGTGCCGCTGCGATCGACTACTACCCGCGTGAGTCGAAGACCTTCTGGGCCACGCACTTCCTGCGGCTGCGCGAGCCGGTGCCCCTGTGGGAGGAGACCCGCGATGTCGTCGTGATCGACCCGGCTCGCTCCCGCGTGGTCGAGGACTGGCACTTCGCCGAGAGCGGCCGCGGCGGAGAGCGTCGCACGATCGAGCTGCGCGGCGAGCTGGCGCCCGGCACGCGCCTGAGCGAGGGCGGTCAGCCCTTCGCGCTGTACGAGCTGCCGGCACCGTACCCGTTCGAGGGCTCGCCGCGGTGGATCCACTCGTACCGGTCGATCACCGTGCTCGAGGTGCTCGAGGACGGGGCGATCGTCGAAGAGACGGCGGTCGACGGCGTGACCTGGTCGCGACTGCCGATCGCGCTCACGCCGATGGCGCCGCCGTCCGCCGGCAACCAGCAGTCGGCGATCGACGCGTGGGCCGATGCCGTGGTCGACGCGGCGCCGTCGCTTCCCGCCGACCCGGCGACCGACATCCTCGCTCGGCGCCCGCCGCGCACCGTCGCCGGCGGACTGCCCGCGGCGACGGGCGACGACGTCGACGCGATCGTTCGCGCCGTCGTCGATCTCGACCGCAGCTACCTCGCAGTGCAAGGCCCGCCGGGGACCGGCAAGACCTACGTCGGCTCGCACGTCATCGCCCGGCTCGTGCGCGAGCGCGCATTCAAGGTGGGCGTGGTCGCGCAGTCGCACGCCGTGGTCGAGAACATGCTCGAGCGCATCGTCGCGGCGGGCGTCCCGAAGGAGCTCGTGGGCAAGGCACCCAAGACGGAGCGTGACGAGTACTGCTTCACTCCGCTGCGCAAGAACGGCGTCGCCGAGTTCACCGCCGATCGGGCCGAATCGGGATTCGTCGTCGGAGGCACGGCCTGGGACTTCAGCCACGAGGGACGCATCCCGCGCGGCAGCCTCGACCTCCTCGTCATCGACGAGGCCGGGCAGTTCTCGCTCGCCTCGACCATCGCGGTGTCGCTCGCCTCGCCTCGGCTGCTGCTGCTCGGCGACCCGCAGCAGCTTCCGCAGGTCAGCCAGGGCACCCATCCGGAGCCCGTCGACACGTCGGCGCTCGGCTGGGTCATGGACGGCGCCGACGTCGTCCCGCCCGAGTACGGCTACTTCCTCGCGCGCACGTGGCGCATGCATCCCGCCGTCGCCGAACCGGTATCGCAACTGTCGTACCGGGGCGAGCTCGCCGCCCATCCGTCGACCGCGCTGCGCACGCTCGCGGGGGTCGAGCCGGGGCTCCACCCGGTGCCGGTCCGCCACCGAGGGAACGCCACGCAGTCCATCGAGGAGGCCGCCGCCGTCGTCGACATCGTGAGAGGCGTCGTCGGCCGCGCGTGGGCCGACATCCGCGTCGACGACGACGGCGTGACGACGCCGCTCGCGCCGCGGGCGCTGCAGCAGGGCGACATCATCGTCGTCACGCCCTACAACGCCCAGCAGGTCGCGGTCGAGGAGGCTCTGGCCGCCGCCGGGTTCCCCGACATCCCGGTGGGAACGGTCGACCGCTTCCAGGGGCAGGAGGCCGCCGTCGCGATCGTGTCCCTCGCGGCGTCCGCGGGACGCGACGCACCGCGCGGCCTCGAATTCCTGCTGCTGCGCAACCGGCTCAATGTCGCGATCTCCCGCGCCAAGCACACCGCCTACCTGGTGCATTCGCCGGCGCTGCTCGACGACCTGCCCTACACACCCGAGGGAGTGGCGCGGCTCAGCGGATTCGCGCGGCTGGTCGGCCGGGGCTGAGCCGCGCGTAGACTCGCGCACACAGCGACCCAGGAGGTGCGCATGGCAGACGAAGCGCCGCGCCAGTTCGAGATCGACCTTCCGCCCGAGCACATCGGGGGCGCCTACGCAGACTTCGCCAACGTGTGGCACACGCCCACCGTGTTCGTCATGGACTTCCTCACCCTCGCGCAGCCGCCGCGTGAACAGGTCGACCCCGAGACCGGCGAGCGGCACACCATCGTCCCCGCGCGGGTCGTAAGCCGTATCCGGATCCCTCCGGAGCAGGTCTTCGAACTCGCCAAGGCGCTGACCCAGCAGCTGGAGTTCTGGGAGCAGGAGACGGGCCGTCGCAACCCCCAGGAACCGCTCCTCGACAACTGATCCACTAGACAACCGCGGCGAGCATGTCAACCCCGTCTCGAGGTTCCGCTCGCGCGCGTACTCTGACTTAGCGTCGCTTAGGCGCGGGTGCGGCATTCGTTCGGCGAGGGGCGGATGCCGCACCTTCTTGTTCCGGTGGCACGCGACGCCGGCGTCGGTATCACACGCTCCGCCCTGCCCTCTCTCACGGGTGAGGGGGTGCGACATGACCACGATCGCCCACAGCCCCACTACGGCGGCGCAGTCCGACGACGACGCCGCGCACGGCGCGCGACGCCGCGGTCTCGGCTTCTGGATCACGCGCTACCTCCCGGCCGAGATCGTCGGCACCGCCGCCATGCTCATCGCCGGTCTCGGGGTGACGATCTGGACCGGCAACCCGGCCGTCATCGCCCTCGCCGGACTCCTCGGCGAGACCCTCGGGTTCTACGCCGTGCTCGCGATCACCATCTACATCGAGCAGGCGCCGGTCTCGCGCAACCGCCGTGTGGCGGTCGGGCGCACGATGATGCTGCTCGTCGCCGAGTTCGGCCTCGCCGAGATCCTGGACACCCTGCTCATCCGGCCCGCCCTGCTGATGGCCGGCGTCTGGCTGCTGGCCGACCCGCTGTGGGGCCTGCTCGCCGGCAAGGTCATCGCCGACATCGTCTTCTACGCGATCGCGGCCGGGGCGTTCACGGTCACCGCCCGCACGGGTCTCCGCGACGGATCGCGTGCCGAGGAGCAGGTCTCATGATCGACACCGGCACGGACATCGGCACGGACGCCGGCATGCGCACCGACACGCGTGCCGACCGCCGTGCGACCCGCGCGCTCGTCGAACGGCGGCGGGCCGAGGCATCCGCTCTCCTCTCCACCGACGCCGCCCGCGCCGCGCTCGCGCTGCACGGCACCCCGCTGCTGCTGCTCGACCCGGAGCAGGTGCGGCGGCAGTACCGCCGGCTGCGCAACGCGCTGCCGTTCGTGCGGTTCCACTACGCGGTCAAGGCCCTCGCCCACGACGCCGTCATCGCCGCGCTCGACGACGCGGGCAGCGGCTTCGACGTCGCCACCGGAGACGAGCTGGAGCTTCTCACCCGGCGTGGGATCGACGTCGCACGGATCATCCACACCCACCCCGTCAAGAAGCCGTCGGAGATCGAGGCGGCGCTCTCCGCAGGCGTGCGCACGTTCGTCGTCGACAACGACGTCGAGCTCGCCAAGTTCGCCGGCGCCCCCGGTGACGTCGGCCTTCTCGTGCGGCTCGCCTACCGCAGCCCGCACGCGAAGAGCGATCTGTCGAGCAAGTTCGGCGTCGGGCCGTTCGAAGCAGCACGCCTCGTCGAGCAGGCGAAGCGTCAGGGCACCCGCATCGCCGGGTTCAGCTTCCACGTCGGCAGCCAGCTCGACGATCCCGCCCGGTTCGCCGCTGCCGTGAGCGAGACCCTCGCGCTGATGGTCGACCTCGAGCGCCGGTTGCGCGTGCGCTTCGACACTCTCGACATCGGCGGCGGGTTCCCCGTCTCGTACGACGCGCCCAGCGCGACCATCGAGGAGGTCGCCGCCCGCCTGCGGCCGATCCTCGAACCGCATGTCGGGCGACTCGACATCATCGCCGAGCCCGGACGTGTGATGGTCGCCGAGGCGATGACCCTCGTCACGAGCGTGGTCGGCGTCGCCGAACGCGGCGACGGACGCTGGTACTACCTCGACGACGGGGTGTACGGCTCGTACTCGAACGTCGTCGCCGAAGACGTCCACCCGCTGGTGTACGCCGAGAAGGAGCTGCGTGAAGGGCCGTCCGGCATCGCGACACACCGGTGGGCGACGCTGGGCGGGCCGACGTGCGACTCGACCGATGTGATCGCGCGCGAAACCCTGCTGCCCGAGCTCGCCGTGGGCGATCTCCTGGTGAGCCCGGCGATGGGCGCCTACACGGCGGTGACCGCGACGCGGTTCAACGGCCGCGCGCTCACGCCCATCGCGGTCATGGGTCGCGGACTCGCCACCGGCGAGGTGACGGCGGTCGGAGCATCCGACCCCCGTGCCGTCAGCATCGTGTGAGGGTCAGACCGTCCCGTACAGGCGGTCGCCGGCGTCGCCGAGCCCGGGCACGATGTAGCCCTTGTCGTTGAGGCGCTCGTCCATCGCGCCCAGCACGAGGGTCACGTCGCGGCCTTCGACCTGCTTCTCGATCGCCTTGACGCCTTCCGGGGCGCCCAGCAGGCAGATCGCGGTGACGTCCTGCGCGCCGCGCGCGAAGAGGAACTCGATCGCCGCGCCCAGTGAGCCGCCCGTCGCGAGCATCGGGTCGAGCACGAAGCACTGCCGGTCGCTCAGGTCGTCGGGCAGGCGCTCGGCGTACGTCGACGGCTCGAGCGTCTCTTCGTTGCGCACCATGCCGAGGAAGCCCACCTCGGCGGTCGGGATGAGCTTGACCATGCCCTCGAGCATGCCGAGGCCGGCGCGCAGGATGGGCACGACGAGCGGGCGGGGCTCGCTGATCTTCACGCCGGTGGTGGTGGTGACCGGTGTCTGGATCTCGAGGGGCGACACCCGCACGCTGCGGGTCGCCTCGTAGGCGAGGAGCGTCACGAGCTCCTCGGTGAGCTGGCGGAACACCGGCGACGGGGTGCGCTCGTCGCGCAGCACCGTGAGCTTGTGGGTGATGAGGGGGTGGTCGGCGACGTGCAGGCGCATACGCCCAGGGTAGTGCGTGACGGGCCGCGCGCCGGAAGCGGGTTCGCGCACGAGCCCGTCGGCCGTACGCTCGTGCTGTGACGTTCGACCCCGCCGACCTCGCCGCGATGGACCGCGCGCTGGCGCTGGCCGCGGCTGCGGGTGAGGCCGGTGACGTACCGGTCGGGGCGGTGGTGACGGATGCCGCGGGTCGGGCGATCGGCGAGGGCCGGAACCTCCGCGAGGTCGCGCACGATCCGACGGCGCATGCGGAGGTCGTCGCGCTGCGCGCGGCCGCAGCCGCCGTCGGTTCGTGGAACCTCGAGGGGTGCACGCTCGTCGTGACCCTCGAGCCGTGCATCATGTGCGCCGGCGCCGTGCTGCAGTCGCGCGTCTCGCGGCTGGTGTTCGGCGCCTGGGACGAGAAGGCGGGCGCGGCGGGGTCGATGTACGACGTCGTGCGCGACCGGCGCCTGCCGTATCGGGCGGAGGTCGTCGCCGGCGTCCGTGAGGCCGAGGCATCGGCTCTCCTCCGCGCCTTCTTCGACGTGCGGCGCTGACGGCGCGCTGACGCGCGCGAAGGTCCGATCAGGGCATCCGCTCGAGATCCGGGGGTTCGCGCGCCGCCCATCCGGGGGTCTGCACCCTGCCCGCCCCGCCGCCGCGTCCCTACGGTGACTGCCATGACTCGCCTCATCGAACCCGTCCGCACCGCCCCCGTCGCCACGCCGGTCTCACGCGCGAGCCGCCGCGTGGGATGGGCCTTCGTGCTTCTCTCGGCCCTCGCGGTGGTGGCGTTCTCGGCGTTGCCGTACTTCACCGCGTCGCTGCGGGATCTCGCCGGCGACGAGGTCGGCCTCGCGCCGACATACGCCGAGGCGCCGATGTTCGTGCAGGCGGCCTTCTACGTGCACATCGTCGGCGGCGCGACCGCGCTCGTCCTCGGCGCGCTCCAGTTCTGGCGCGGCCTGCGCGAGCGCGCCCCGCGCGTGCATCGCTGGACCGGCCGCCTCTATCTGGCAGGCGTCGCCGTGGGCGGGGTCGCGGGGCTCATCATCGCTCCGTCCAGCCCTGCCGGCTACGTCGGCTTCTTCGGATTCGGCGCGCTCGCGGTGCTGTGGCTCATCACCGGCTGGCGTGCCTACCGCGCGATCCGTCGCGGCGACGTTCCGAGCCATCAGGCCTGGATGATCCGCAACTACAGCCTCACGTACGCCGGGGTGACCCTGCGGCTCTGGCTGCCCCTGCTGCTGCTCGCGCCGTTGCTGCTCGGGCAGCCCTGGGAGTTCGATGCGGCGTTCGCGAACGCGTACGCCGCGGTGCCCTTCCTCTGCTGGCTGCCGAACCTGGTGGTCGCGGAGTGGCTCGTGCGCCGGCGTGGTCTCCCGTCGTACCGCCTGCCGGTGACGGGCGGCTGACTCAGCGGGGGAGGTGAGGCAGCACGTCCTGCCCGAGGTACTCGACCTGGTCGACGTCCTGCAGGTCCATCAGCTGCAGGTAGAGCCGATCCGCACCGAGCGCGGCGATCCGCTCGACCTTGGCGACGATCTCATCCCGCGAGCCGACGATGTTGGTGTCGCCCCGCAGCTGGTCCACCGTGCGATCGATGCTGGCGGCCCTTCGGTCGAGTTCGGGACGGGATGCCGCGGCCAGCGTCGGCAGCGCGACGGAGAGCTTGAGCGTGTCGGGGTCGCGGCCGATGCGCTCGCACGCGGCGCGCACCCCCGCGAAGCGCTCGGCGATCTCGTGCTCGGGGCGGAACCCGATGTTGAACTCCGTGGCGAACCGCGCGGCGAGCTCGGGCGTGCGCCGGGGGCCGGCGCCGCCCACGATCAGCGGGATGCGCTCCTGCACCGGGCGTGGCAGGGGCGGAGCATCCGTCAGCTCGTAGTGGTTCCCCGCGAACGAGAACGACTCCTCGGCGGGGGTGCCCCACAGACCCGCGACGATCGCGAGCTGCTCCTCGAGCAGATCGAACCGCTTCGCGGGGAACGGGATGCCGTACGCCCGGTGCTCGCGCTCGAACCAGCCTGTGCCGAGCCCGAGCTCGACTCGTCCGCCCGACATCGCGTCGACCTGCGCGACCTGGATCGCGAGGATGCCCGGCTGACGGTAGGTGACCGACGACACCAGCGTGCCGAGACGGATGCGCGACGTCTCCCGCGCGAGCCCCGCGAGCGTGGTCCATGCGTCGGTCGGGCCGGGCAGCGGATCGCCGTCGCCCATGTGCAGGTAATGGTCGGAGCGGAAGAATCCGTCGAATCCGAGACGCTCGCCCGCCTGCGCGAACGCGAGCTGGTCGTCGTAGGTCGCACCCTGCTGCGGCTCGGTGAAGAGGCAGTACTCCATCGCTCAGTCGGCCGAGCGGATCACGAAGTCCGACGTCGGGGGAGTGGGATCGTCGCCCGGTCGGTAGATATCGGGCTCGAAGTACAGCACGCGGGCCGTGGGCACCGCTTCGCGCACGCGCGCTTCGATGCGGTCGATGTCGGCGGCGACCGACGCGAGCGGCTTGTCCGACGCGAACCCGAGCTTCGCGGCGACGAGCAGCTCGTCGGGGCCGAGGTAGAGCGTCTTGATGTGGATGAGCTTCTCGATCTCGTGGCCCTCGAGGATCGCGGTCACGATGCGGTCGTGGTCGGCGGTCGTCGCGCCCTCACCGACGAGGAGGCTCTTGGTCTCGATGCCCAGCACGATCGCGATCACGATGAGCAGCGTGCCGATCATGAGCGTGCCCAGCGCGTCGAAGAGCGGGTTGTGCGTGATGGCGGTCATCCCCACGCCGAACAGAGCGAAGACCAGACCGATGAGCGCGCCGACGTCTTCGAGCAGGACGACGGGCAGCTCGGGAGCCTTCGAATGGCGCACGAACGACACCCACGACTGGCGCGGACCGCGCACATGGTTGCTCTCCTTGATCGCCGTGCGCAGCGAGAACGACTCGAGCACGATGGCGATCACGAGCACCACGATCGGCACCCAGTAGTTGGTGACCTCGTGCGGATGGGTGAGCTTCTCAATGCCCTCGTAGATCGAGAACAGGCCGCCGACCGAGAACAGGATGATCGACACGACGAAGGCGTAGACGTAGCGCTCGCGCCCGTAGCCGAAGGGGTGCTCGCGATCGGCGGAGCGCTTGGCGCGCCGCCCGCCGAGCAGCAGGAGGAGCTGGTTGCCCGAGTCGGCGACCGAGTGGATCGCCTCGGCGAGCATCGACGCCGAGCCGGAGATGAACCATGCGATGAACTTCGCGAGGGCGATGCCCATGTTCGCCAGGAACGCCGCGATGATCGCCTTGCCGCCGCCGGAAGCACTCATGCGACGAGTCTACGGATGCCGCGGTGGTGCGTCCGCCGGGTTGACGAGGCCTCAGTCGGAGGAGCGGAGGATGATCGCCTCGGTCGGCGGTGACGGATGGGCGGACGGTCCGACGTAGCCGATCGCGGTCAGCAGCGCGTGGCGGAACTCGGCGGGACGCTCGATGTGCGCCGTGTGACCGACGTCCTCGAGGGCGAGCTCGGTCACGTGGCCGCCGGCATCGGAGTACCGAGCCAGCACGTCGCGCATCTGAGACACCATCGGCTGCGGGGGTGCGGCCTCGTCGCCCGGCCACCCCGGCACGATGCCGAGCTTGCCGAGGTTGTTGAAGTCGTAGAGCGAGGCGTCGGACACGATCGCGTCGAGGAGGCCGTGCACCCACAGGATCGGAGGCTTCTCGGCGAGGTCGACGATGCCCGACACGTCGAAGTACTTCGGCGCCATCGTGTTGAGCACGCCGATGGTGCCGGGGGCGAACCCGGGCCAGCTCTCGCTCGTCGTGCTGTCGCCCGGGTAGTTGCCCGTCGCGGTCGAGGTCGACAGCATCGACGTCACCCACACGTCTTCGTGCTCGGAGGTGAATCCGGGCGCCACATAGCTCGCACGGAACACGCTGCGCGGTGAGGTCGCAGCCTCATCCGTCTCGTCGTGGTCGATGATGCGCTGCACGAAGTCGGGGTTCGTCCCGCCCCCTCCGCAGCCCGCGTCGTCCTCGGTGAGCCGCGATCCGTCACGACGGGTCGGCCCGACGCCGTACGGAGAGATGGGGGACTCCAGCGTGAGGCTGAGCGCGCCGTGGTCGAGCGCGTACTGCATGATCACACCGCCGCCCATGGACCAGCCGACGAAGTGCGCGCGGCCGATGCCGAGGGCCTCCAGGGTGGCGTGCACGTCGTCGCTGAAGTCGCGCACTCCCCGCGTGGCGTCGATCGGCGCGTGCTCGGAGCCGCCGAAGCCGCGGAGGTCGATCGCGATCACCCGCAGATCGCTCGGCAGGTCCTGCATGAGCTCCTGCCAGAACAGCGACGACGAGACGTTGCCGTGGACGAGGATGACCGTGCGGTCGCCCGGCGTGGTCTCGCTGTCGCCCTCCCGCTCGAGGATGCTGACGTTCAGCCGCGGCGTCTCGATGACGCGCTGCGTGATGCCGTCGAAGAGGGTCATGATCGGGTCCTCCGCTGTCGCACCGGGGACGCCCTCGCCCCCGCTGACTCGACTATAGCCCCGCCCGACCCATGGGTGAACCGGCTTTCACGTTCATGCCGGCGCGGCCGGCGCGGCTCAGGCTTCCGGAGACTCGTCGGCGGTCTGCCCGGTGTAGAAGAGGTAGGTGTTGGTCGCGGCGGCCGCTGCGGCATCCGGATCCCCGCCGTCGGCGACGTGCGCCTTCGCCCAGCCGTCGGCGGCCGCGCGCGAGAACCGCTTGCCCTCGTCGCTCACCTGCCACGCCTCGGCCTCCTCCGGCGCGATGCGCTCGCCGCCGGTGAGGTGGAGCGACAGCCCGAGCAGCCCCATGTCCCACCCGACGCCGGTGGCGCCCGGGCCGTACATCTCCCAGAAGCCGGGCGGGAGCCCCTCGGTCTTCGCGGTGTGGGTGAGCACCAGCTGCGTGCGGTCGTCGCCGAGGCTCGTGAGGCCGATCTCGAGCCACGAAATGCCGCCGCCGTACTCCCAGGTGACACGGTACGACGCGACGCCGTCGTGCGGGGGAGTGCAGGCGAGCACCTCGCCGCCCGCATTGCCGACCACCTGGTAGCGGCCGCCCAGGCGCAGGTCGCCCTCGACGGGCGCGAACCAGCGCGCGATGCGCTCGCCGGTGGTGACGGCATCCCACACGTCGTCGATCGGCGACGGATATGTCTGCGCGAGCGACTGGACCCGCGCCTCCTCGCCGTCGAGCTCGGTCGTGCGCAGGGTGCGGTCGACCGCACCGATCTGGGCGTTGACGTCCACCATGTCAGTTCTCCTCGTCATCGTCGTTGCTGCTGCTGTCGCTGTCGTCGCCGGCCGGCTCGCGGCGGTCGGGCGGATGCGCCGCCGGGCGTCGCGCCCGCCGCCCGCGCGCGAGCTCGGTGGCGAGCGCGTCGAGCTTCGGCTGCCACATCCGCCGGAACGGATCGAACCAGCTGTCTGCGGCTTCGAGTTGGGCGGGGTCGATCGCGTAGAGCCGCCGGGTGCCCTCGGGCCGCGCGGTCGCGAAACCCGACTCGCGCAGCACGCGGAGGTGCTGCGACACGGCGGGCTGGGATATGCCGAACTCGAGCTGCACGATCTCGCCGAGGTCGCCCGCGCTGCGTTCGCCGTCCGCGAGCAGTTCGAGCAGGCGTCGGCGCACCGGGTCTCCCAGGACGTCGAGTGCGTGCATCGCACCATGCTTGCATCATCACTTATATAAGTCAAGAGTGAATGAGATCGGATGCTCCGACCGCGCGCTCGTAGGATGGCGCCATGACCGACACCCCTCCCCTTCCCCCGATCGCGATCCTCGGCGCCGGCTCGATGGGCGGTGCGATCCTCCACGGTCTCGTGCGCTCGGGACTCGCGGCGCGCGGCGTCACCGCGACCAATCGCTCGGTCGCCAAGGCCGCCGAGCTCGACGGACTCGCGGGCGTGACGAGCATCGCGTTGGAGGCGCAGCCGACGGGCAACACGGATGCGGCGGCGGCCGCCGACATCGTTCTGATCGGCGTCAAGCCCACCATGGTGCCCGACCTGCTGCGAGAGATCGCGCCGAGCCTGCGCGCGGGGACGATCGTGGTGAGCCTCGCCGCGGGCGTCACGATCGCGACGTTCGAGTCGCTGCTCGGTGACGACGTCGCTGTGCTCCGATCGATGCCGAACACGCCGTCGCTGGTCGGCCGTGGTGTGACAGGGCTGGCGGCCGGAACTCACGCCGACGCGGGCGCCGTGGCGGTCGTGCGGCGGCTGTTCGAGACGGTGGGCACGGTCGTCGAGGTTCCGGAGGCGCAGATCGACGCTCTCTCCACCATCTCGGGCTCGGGGCCGGCGTACTTCTTCCTCGTCGTCGAGGAGTTCACCAAGGCGGCGATCGGCAAGGGATTCTCCGAGGCCGACGCCCGGCTCATGGCCGAGCAGACGTTCATCGGCGCCGCCGCGCTGCTCGAGGCCTCGGGCGACGACCCCGCCGAGCTGCGCCACCGTGTGACGAGTCCGAAGGGCACGACCGAGCGGGCAGTCGCGGTGCTGCACGATGCGCGGCTCGACGACGTGTTCGTCCGAGCGACCGACGCCGCGCTCGCCCGCGCGAAGGAGCTGGCAGCGGGCGCGTAGGCGCCCCCTGCCAGCCGGTTGTCGAGTGCGGCGCAGCCGCGGATCGAGACACACCGCCGGCGCGCGGTCCTAGCTCTTGTCGGCCTGATCCATCCACCACTCCGTGAACGACTCGGCGCGCTCGAGGTCGTCGGCGAGCGTCACGACCCACAGGTTGCTGTAGGTCGTGCCCGAGTCGTAGCGGGTCACCGCCTCGTAGAAGAAGGTGTGCCCGTCGACGCCTGCGACGTCGCCCTCGAACGTGAAGGTGCCGGGTTCATCGCGCCGTTCGAGCCACGACGCGACGATCGCGTCGGCGCCCTCGACGGCCGGGATCCAGGGGTCGGTGAGATATCGCGCATCCTCGCTGAACAGGCCGCGGATGTCGGCCTCGTCGTTGCTGTTCCACGCCTTGACGTATCGCTCGATCCAGCGGCGGGCCGCGGCATCCGCTTCAGCTCTTTCGATCATGACCCGAGTCTTCACCCCGGGTGCGACATCGGCTAGCGGTCGAGGGCGGCGAAGCGCTCGATGTCGGAGTTGGTGCCCGACACGATGATGAGGTCGTGGTTGGTCACCACGGTGTTCGCCTCGGCGTACCGGAACGGCTTGCCGGGGCTCTTCACACCGACGACCGTCACGTTGTACTTGGTGCGCACGCCCGACTCGTTGAGGCCCACGCCGCGGATGAACTTCGGCGGGTACATCTTGGCCAGCACGAAGTCGTCGTCGAAGCGGATGAAGTCGAGCATGCGGCCGCTCACGAGGTGCGCGACCCGCTCGCCGGCCTCGCGCTCGGGGTAGATCACGTGATTGGCTCCGACGCGGGCGAGGATCTTGCCGTGGGACTGCGACACCGCCTTCGCCCAGATCTGCGGCACTTTGAGGTCGACCAGGCTGGCGGTGATGAGGACGGATGCCTCGATCGACGAGCCGACGGCGACCACAGCCACCTGGAAGTCCTGCGCGCCGACCTGCTTGAGCGCGTCGATGTTGCGCGCGTCGGCCTGCACGGTGTGAGTGACGCGCTCGGACCACTTCTGCACGAGCTCGAGGTTCTCGTCGATCGCGAGCACCTCGCGGTCGAGCCTGTCGAGCTCGCCGGCGCAGGCGGCGCCGAATCGTCCGAGCCCGATCACCAGAACGGGTGCGTCGCTCCTGATGCGCTCAACCAACGATCGGCCTTTCCACCGGCAGCGAGTAGAGCTGCGAACGGGATGTCGCGGCCACCGCCGCGGCGAGTGTCACTGTACCAATGCGCCCCATGAAGATCGTCAGAGCCATGACGTACACCGCGGGGTCGGAGAGCTCGGCGGTGAGTCCGGTCGACAGGCCGACGGTGGCGAACCCGGAGATGACGTCGAAGAGCACGTCGGAGACCGGAGCCTGGCTGATCTGCGCGATGGTGATCGTCGACAGGGCGACGATCGTGGCTCCCCAGGCGACGACGGAGAGAGCGACGCGCTGAACGTCGCTCGGGATGCGGCGCCCGAACGCCTCGACGGACTGGCGCCCCTTGGCCTCGGACCACACGGCCAGCGCGAGCACGGCGAGCGTGGTGACCTTGATGCCGCCGGCGGTGGACGCCGACCCGCCGCCGACGAACATCAGCATGCAGCCCACGATGAGCGACGAGCCGTAGAGGTCGCCGATGTCGACGACGGCGAACCCGCCCGAGCGGGTCATCGCCGATAGGAAGAACGCCTGGAACGTCGTGTCCCACGCGTCCATCGAGCCGAACGTCTTCGGGTTGCCGTACTCGAGGGCGAGGAACGCCGCCGCCCCCGCGAAGAACAGCAGCACCGTGGTGATGATCGTGAGCTTGGTGTGCAGCGGCCAGCGGCGCACGTGCCAGTAGTTCTTCCACAGCGCGTAGATGACGGGGAAGCCGATGCTGCCGAGGAACACTCCGGCCATGAGCACCGTGAGCAGGAAGTAGTCGTCGGCGAACGGCACGAGGCCGCCCGGGTTCGGGGTGAAGCCGGTGTTCGTGAAGGCCATCGCCGCATAGAACGGCGCTTCCCACAGGGCTTCGAGGGGGCGGATCCCCGCGAAGACGAGCGAGGGGTAGAGGGCGATGGCCACGAGGGCCTCGATGAGGAGGGTCGACAGCGCGACCGTGCGCAGCAGCGTGCCGACCTCGCCGAGCCGCACGGTCTGGCCCTCGTTCACGGGGCCGCCGTGCGAGCGCAGCGGGTTCGAGTCGCTCGCCGCGATGAGCTTCGCGCGCAGACCCAGCCGCTTCGAGATCACCAGCCCGAGGATGGACGCGAGCGTGAGCACACCCATACCGCCGATGTTGACGCCGATGAAGATGATGACCTTGCCCAGCGGCGAGAACGTCGTGGCGATGTCGACCGTCGTGAGTCCCGTCACGCAGATCGTAGACACCGCCGTGAACAGGGCGTCGGCGAGGGGCAGTCGACGTCCGTCGGCGCTCGCCGCAGGAAGCGACAGCAGCGCCGTGAACAGCAGCACGAGCGAGGCGAAGACGAGGACGGCGAAGCGCGCCGGCGACGAAGTCGTGAGATTGCGCAGGCGGTCCCACGCGGCCTTCAGCGCCGACGGCACGCGGCGCACGATCGACCCTGCCGGGTCAGTCGCCATGTCGCCCCCTTCGCCGAGACTCCCGTCATGGTACTCCGCGGGGCTCTTGACTAATCTGAGCACATGGCGGATATCTTCGACGTGATCGCGGACGGCACACGTCGCGACATCCTGCGACTGCTCCTCGACCGCGCCGCCGCGGGAGAACGGGGAACGAGCGTCTCGCACATCGTGCATGAACTCGGGGCGAGTCAGCCCACCGTGTCGAAGCATCTCAAGGTGCTGCGCGAGGCGCACCTCGTCTCGGTGCGCGAGGAGGGGCAGCACCGGTTCTACAGCCTGTCGGCCGAGCCTCTCGACGAGGTCGACGACTGGCTGCTCCCCTTCCTGGGAGACGACGACGCCCCGCAGTACGCCGGTTCGACGCTGCCCGACTCGGCGGCCCATGCCGCCGACGTGGTGGGTCGGGCCGCGGCATCCGCCAAGTATGCGATCGAGAACGCCTTCAAGAAGCTCCCCGGCCGCTGACGCGACGTCCCGACGCGCCCCCAGCCTCAGCGGCGCCCGGCCTTGCGGCGGAACAGCCACGCGCCCCACGCGAACGACACGACGAGGATCGCGACGCACCAGCCGATCCCCCACCACGCCTGACCGTTCATCGGCGTGCCCATGAGCAGACCCCGGATGGTCTCGATGATCGGCGTCACCGGCTGGTTCTCGGCGATCCACTGCAGCCACTGCGGCATCGAGTCCACCGGCACGAACGCGCTCGACAGGTACGGCAGGAACAGGATGATGAACCCGTAGGCGTTGGCGCCTTCGGGGCTCTTCGACGCGAGGCCGAGGGCCGCGAACAGGTAGGTGATCGCGAGGATCCACAGCGCGATCATGCCGAGCGCGCCCGCCCAGCCCCACGCATCGGCGGTCGGCCGGAATCCGACGAGCAGCGCGACGCAGACCACCAGCCCGGTCGCGACGAGGTTGCGCAGCAGGCTCGCCACGACGTGGCCGGTGAGCACGGCGCTCGCCCGCACCGGCATGGTGCGGAACCGGTCGATGATGCCCGCTTTCATGTCGCTCGCGACATAGACAGCGGTGCTGGATGCTCCGAACCCGGCGCACAGCAGGATGATCCCGGGCACCACGTAGTCGACGTAGCCGCCGGTGGGGTCGATCGCACCGCCGAACACGTAGGTGAACAGCAGCATGAGCAGCACCGGGAGCATGATCGCCATCAGCAGTGACTCGCCGTCGCGCAGAGAGTGACGAAGACTGCGGCCGACGAACACGCTCTCGGCGACGAGTCCGCCGATGCGCGGCCGCAGGGCGGGGGCCTCGGGGGAGAGGGTCAGGGCGGTCATGCGATCTCCTTCGCTGCGGCCGCCGTGCGGCGGGTGTCGGGCGAGGTGAGGGCGAGGAACACGTCATCGAGGCTCGGGCGCCGCAGTGTCACGACGCCCTCGGCGCCGGCTTCATCGAGCACGTCCAGCGCGCGGCGCAGGCCCGACACGGTGCCGTCGGTCGGCACCTCGCGCAGCAGGTCGCCGTGGGAGTCGTGCAGTTCGACGGTGTCGCCGCCGACGCGCGCCTTCAGCTGGGCGGCGGTGCCGGTGGCGACGATGCGGCCTCCGTCGAGCACGGCGATGCGATCGGCGAGCTGGTCGGCCTCCTCGAGGTACTGGGTGGTGAGGAAGACCGTCGTGCCCGCGTCGGCGAGCGAGCGGATCACGTCCCACAGCTCGCGCCGGCTGCGCGTGTCGAGCCCCGTGGTCGGCTCGTCGAGGAAGAGCACCTCGGGGGTTACGACGAAGCTCAGCGCCAGGTCGAGTCGGCGCCGCATGCCGCCGGAGTAGGCGCCGACTCGCTTGGTCGCCGCGTCGGCGAGGTCGAACCGCTCGAGCAGCTCGGCGGCCCGACGTCGGGCGCCGCGCGCCGAGAGCCCTGACAGCCGGCCGAGCATGGTGACGTTCTCGATGCCCGTGAGCACGTCGTCGACGGCGGTGGACTGGCCGGTCAGGCTGATGCGTCGCTTCACGCCGTCGGGGTCGCGGACGACGTCGATGCCGGCGACTGCCACCGCACCCGCGTCGGGCCGGGTGAGCGTGGTGAGGACGTTGATCGTCGTCGTCTTGCCCGCCCCGTTGGGTCCGAGCAGGGCGAAGACCTCGCTCCTGCGGACCACGAGGTCGAGGTCATCGAGGACGACCTGCGCGCCGAACGCCTTTCGGACGCCGCGGACGTCGATGGCGGGAGTGCTGTTCTCGGGGGTCATGACGACACCTCCACTGTGTATGGACGAAACTGTTTATGACGCTAACACACTGTTTACGTGATAAACAGTCTTAGACTGACGCCATGACGGATGCCGCTGAGACTGAGCTTCCGCGCGGAGTCGCGCTCGCCTGGGGCGTCGCAGCGAACCCGCAGCGCGGCCCCAAGCGGGAGATGAGCGTCGAGCGCATCGTGGAAGCCGCCGTCGAGATCGCGGATGCCGAGGGGCTCGCCGCCGTGTCGATGGCGGCGGTCGCCGCGCGTCTGGGCTACACGCCGATGTCGCTGTACCGCTACGTCACCGCCAAGGACGACCTCGTGCTGCTCATGCAGGAGGAGGCGACCGGGCTGCCGTCGGAGGCGAGCCGCATCGCCGGATCATGGCGGGACCGGATGCAGGTGCTCTATCGCGAGCAGGTCCAGCGATACCTCGAGCACCCGTGGGTGCTCGACGTGCCGATCACCGGCTCGCCCACGACGCCGAACAGCGCGGCGTGGATGGATGCCGGGCTCCACGCCCTCGCCGATACTCCGCTCACGCATGAGGAGCGCCTGTCGGTGATGCTGCTGGTCACCGGCCATGCTCGATGGACAGGCACGGTCCTCGCAGGCTACGCGCGCGTAGAGCGCGAACGCGGCGTGAGCGACGCCGACATCACGCGGACGGAGGATGCCCTCTACCGCCGGCTCATCACCGCCGAGGCGTATCCCGACCTGCGCGCGGCGATCGACGCCGGGGTCTTCCTCGACGAGTCGGATCCCTTCGCGTTCAACCTCGATCGCAGCCTCGACGGCGTCGCGGCATACATCGCCGGGGTGGACAAGGGGCGTCGCGCCGAACGCGCGCCCTGGACCGGGATGGACGATGCCGACATCGCGGACGACAAGAAGTTCCGCGAAGCGCGCAAAGCGGTGCGGCAGGCGGAGAAGGCGCTGCGCGACGCCCGCCGGGGGGAACGGCAAGCGGCCCGCGAGGCCCGCGAGCGTCGCGCCCGGCAGCGCGGCGAGAAATGACCCGGCAAGATCACAGGATCACCACGAGTCACACAGGTTTACACGCGTCCCTCCGGCGCTCTAGAGTGTGGTCAGAACTGGGGAAAACCCCGATCACTCTCTGGGGAAAGGGATGACATGCCGGAACTGCCCGACGTGCGCTTCCTGACCGTCGCCGAGGTCGCCGAGCTCATGCGCGTCTCGAAGATGACGGTCTATCGCCTCGTCCACTCGGGCGAGCTGCCTGCGGTGCGCTTCGGTCGCAGCTACCGGGTGCCCGAATCGGCGGTGACCGCAGCGCTGCAACGGCCTATCGCCGACGTCGGCTAGACTGTCCCGAGGCATTTTCCGCATCTGCCCGTTCCCGGGCGCGCACGCGTCGCGCCCAGACCCCGACATTGTGAGGTTTTCCGTGGGTTCAGTCATCAAGAAGCGCCGCAAGCGCATGGCGAAGAAGAAGCACCGCAAGCTGCTTCGCAAGACTCGCCACCAGCGCCGCAACAAGAAGTAAGCGGCATCGACACCAAGCGCCTGTCTCCGGATGGGCGCTTCGTGTATGCGCCCGAGACCCCGCTAGCCCGAGAGGCCGCCATGCAGTCGATCACCGTCCACCAGCTTCGCGAGAACCCCGACACGCCCGTCATCGACGTGCGCGAGACGTGGGAGTTCGAAGGGGGGAGGGTGCCCGGCGCGGTCAACCTGCCGATGTCGACGATCGGCGAGCACCTCGACGAGCTCCCCGACGGCGCCTTCGCGGTCATCTGCAAGGTCGGCGGACGGTCGGGGCGCGTGGTCGAAGCCCTCGCCGCGCGCGGCTACGACGCCACGAACGTCGACGGCGGAACCGACGAGTGGATCGCGGCCGGGTATCCCGTCGAGGCGTGAGCACACCGTGACCACACTCACCCTGATCAGCAAGCCCGACTGCCACCTGTGCGACGTCGCGCGGGAGGTCGTCGAGACGGTCCTCGCCGACCTGCCCGAAGACTCCGTCGAGGTCGAGGAGCTGTCGATCGCCGACGATCCCGCCCTCTACGCGCAGTGGTGGGAGAAGATCCCGGTCGTGCTCATCGACGGCGAGCTGCACGGCCACTGGCGCGTCTCGCCCGACCGGCTGCGCGCAGCGCTCGGCGGCTGAGCCGCGGCATCCGCTCGGCGGCTGAGCCGCGGCATCCGCTCGGCGGCTGAGCCAAGGCATCCCGCTCCGCGGACGGGCCGCGGAAAAGCGTCAGGGCGCGAGACGCGTGGGACCCCTGAACAGGTACGTGACCTCGCGGATCGAATCCTGGCCGAGCAGCAGCATCATCACGCGGGCGAGGCCCATGCCGAAGCCGCCGTGGGGCGGAGCGCCGTAACGGAAGAAGTCGAGGTAGAACTCGAGGTGCTCGGGCTCGAGGCCCTTCTCCCTCGCCTGCTCGATCAGCACGTCGACGCGGTGCTCGCGCTGCGCGCCCGTCGTGATCTCCACACCCTTGAAGAGGAGGTCGTAGCTCTTGGTGAGCCCGGTCTCCTCGTTGCGCATGTGGTAGAACGCACGGACCTCGGGGTGGTAGTCGGTGATGAAGACGAACTGGTGACCGTACGTCTCCTCGACGTAGGCGGAGATCTGGCGCTCGCCCTCGGGGTCGAGGTCGCCATCGGTGCGCGGCACCTCATAGCCTCGGCTCTTCACGATCTCGAGCGCCTCGGCGAGCGGGATGCGCGGGAACGGGATGGCGGGCACCTGCACCTCGAGGCCGAAGAGCTCCTCGATCTCGGCGCCGTGCTTGTCCTTGACGGCCTGGAACGCGGTCTGCAGGAGCTCCTCCTGCATCTTCGCGACGTCCTCGTGCGAGTCGATCCAGCTGATCTCGGCGTCGATCGACGTGAACTCGGTCGCGTGACGGCTCGTGAACGAGGGGTCGGCGCGGAAAGCGGGTGCGATCTCGAAGATCTTGCCGAAGCC
The DNA here is from genome assembly GCF_014837165.1 of Microbacterium gallinarum. Lineage (GTDB taxonomy): Bacteria > Actinomycetota > Actinomycetes > Actinomycetales > Microbacteriaceae > Microbacterium > Microbacterium gallinarum. The sequence goes on along the minus strand of NZ_JACSPM010000001.1, from coordinate 548,939 downwards.
GGCGACCTGCGCCATCTGCTTGAAGAACTGGGGCGACTGCGCGAGGTACGCGGTCTTGTCTTCGAAGTACGGGACCTCGAACAGCTCGGCATTGGACTCGGATGCCGACGCCATGAGCTTGGGGGAGTGGACCTCGATGTAGTCGCGCTCGATCCAGTAGGTGCGCATGGCGTGCTCGAGGGTCGTCTGCACGCGGAAGATGAGGTTGTTGCGACGCTGGCGCAGGTCGAGGAAGCGCCAGTCCATGCGCTTGTCGAGACCGGAGTCCGCGGCGATCGGCGTCTCGGGCAGTGCTGCGGCGGCGATGTCCAGCGTGCCGATCTTGATCTCGACGCCGCCGAGCTTCACGCGCTCGTCGTGCTTGAGCTCGCCGTGCACCGTGAGGAACGTGCCCGTGGACAGGTTCGAGATGAGGTCCGTGAGGGCGAGGGCCGCGGCATCCTGCTCCGACCCGTCCTCGGCGGGGCGGGTGGCCGGATTCACCAGCTGAACCGCGCCGGTCTCATCCCGGAGGATGACGAACTGCACCTTCTTCTGATCGCGGACGGTCTCGACCCATCCGGAGACGGAGACGGGGCCGTCGGCGAGGCCGAGGAGCTGGTTGACGAGGACGCGTTCACTCACGAGGAACCAGTGTACGTGGGCCCTAGGATGGCGCCGTGACCACGTACCCCGCCCCGGGCCCCGCACGGACCCGCCGGCCGGTGCGCGTGTGGGACATCGTCGTCTCGTCGATCCTCCTGGTGCTGCTCGCCCTGCTCGCCGCGATGATGTCGTTCTTCGGCTTCTTCCTCGCGATGGCGTCCGACTCCTGCGGCGCGCGCGACTGCAGCTCGGAGCTGATCGGCGCAGGGCTGATCACCGCGGTCGCCCTGCCCTGGGTGATCCTGCTCGCGGCCGCGATCGTCACGATCCTGCTGCTCGTGTTCCGCAAGCTCGCCTTCTGGGTGCCGCTCGCCGCCGCCCCGCTCGTCGTCGCGTCGTGGTTCCTGGGTGCGTTCATCGCCGCGGCGGGAGTGCCGACGGGCTGACCCGAAGCGGGATTCGGGGGGCTGCACCCAGGATGAGCACACGTGGGTCGCCTAGCGTGGAGGAGTCCCGCCCGGCGTCGCCGCGGCATCCGATCACCGAGAGCGAAGCCCCCGATGACCGAAACCTCCCCCGACTCCTCCTGGCTCTCCGCCCTTCTGGACTGGTGCGTCTCGCTGATGGACGTGATCGGCCCGGCCGGCGCCGGCGTCGCCATCGCGCTCGAGAACCTGTTCCCGCCGCTGCCGAGCGAGGTCGTGCTCCCCCTGGCGGGGCTCGCGGCGAGCACCGGCTCGTTCTCGCTGTTCGAGGCTCTCGGCTGGACCACCGGCGGCTCGATCGTGGGGGCGCTCCTGCTCTACGGCCTGGGCGCGTGGCTCGGCGTCGACCGGCTGCGCCGCATCGCCGGTCGCGTGCCGCTGCTGCACCCGGAGGACATCGACCGCACGGTCGGATGGTTCCAGCGCCACGGCGGCAAGGCCGTGTTCTTCGGTCGTATGATCCCGATCTTCCGCAGTCTCATCTCCATCCCGGCGGGCGTGACCCGCATGCCGCTGTGGCGGTTCGGCCTGCTCACCGCGGCCGGGAGCCTCATCTGGAACACCATCTTCGTACTCTCCGGCTACCTGCTCGGCGAGTCGTGGCACGTGGTCGAGCAGTACGTCGACATCCTGCAGTACGTCGTGATCGCGGTGGTCGCGCTGGCGGGCGCGTGGTTCGTCTTCGTCCGCACCCGAGCCGTGGTCGAGGCATCCCGCGAACGGCGGACCGCTGCCCAGCACGAGGAGACCCGCGAGCTCGCCTCGTCGACGTCCGCCGGTCGGGACTGACGCTCAGCCGCCCCACAGAACGCGCCCACGTAGACTGGGCGGGTGCCCGCCGATCGCCTCCATCTCGTGCGCCATGGGGAGGTCCACAACCCCCGCCGCGTGCTCTACGGGCGACTCCCGGGATACGGCCTCAGCGTCGACGGCCGCAGCATGGCCCGGCAGGCGGCGGAGTACATCCAGTCGCTCGATCGTCCGGTCACCGCGCTCGTGTGCTCGCCGCTGCAGCGCACGCAGGAGTCGGCCGAGCCCTTCACCGAGCTCTTCGGCCTCGAGCCGCGCATCGACGAGCGCGTCATCGAGCCCACCAACGTCTTCGAGGGTCGGCGCATGGCCCGCGCGCTCCTCAACCCCTGGAACTGGCGCCACCTGCGCAAGCCGGCCCTCCCCAGCTGGGGCGAGCCGTACGCGGATGTCGTCGGTCGCATGAATCAGGCGATGACGGAGGCGTGGGATGCCGCGGACTCCGGCGACGTCGTGATCGTGTCGCACCAGCTCCCGATCTGGATCACGCATCTCGCGGTCGCCTCGCTGCCGCTGCGTCACGACCCCCGCGCGCGGCGCTGCGCGCTGTCGAGCGTGACGAGCTTCGAGATGACGGACGGCAAATGGTCCGAGATCGCGTACGCCGAGCCGGCGTCGCTCTCGGGCTCGGTCGATGTGGGAGCGGTGTGATGGGGTCACAGGCATCGGCGCGGGAGCGCTCGGGCATCCGGCGGGCGAGGGGCGCGGCATCCGCTCTGCTCGTCTTCGGACTGATCGGGGGGCTCGCCGCCTGCGCGAACGATCCGCTCGCGGAGCAGTACCGCGCCGGCGACAACAAGGGGTTCATCGCGGCCAACGGGTTCCAGATCGTCGAGATCCCCGAGGGCGAGCGCACCGAGCCCGTCGTGTTCGACGGCACGACGGAGACGGGCGAGAAGCTCGGCAGCGATGACGTGGCCGGCGATGTGGTGGTGGTCAACTTCTGGTACGCCGCGTGCGGTCCGTGCCGGGCCGAGGCGGAGGCGCTCGAGGCCGCGAACGCGTCGTTCGAGGGCGAGGACGTCTCGTTCATCGGCATCAACACGAGCGACGCCCCCGAGACCGCGACCGCGTTCGCCGAGCAGTACGGCGTCACCTACCCGAGCCTCATGGCCGCGCAGGACGGCGCGATCAAGCTCGCGTTCGCCGACAAGACGCCGATCAACGCCACGCCCACCACGCTCGTGCTCGACAAGCAGGGCCGTGTCGCCGCGCGCATCATCGGGCAGCTCGAGAGCGCCTCGATCCTGCAGACGCTCGTGCGCGACGCGCTGGAGGAGTCGTGACCCCGGCCGATCTGGTCGCCGGCGGGTCGCTGTTCGTCGCCGTGCCGATCGCGATCCTCGCCGGGCTGCTCTCGTTCCTCTCGCCGTGCGTGCTGCCGCTCGTCCCCGGCTACCTCGGGTTCATCGGCGGCGCGGTCAGCGCTCGGCCGGCTTCGGTGCCGGCTTCGGCGCGGGCATCGGTGCGGGCTTCCGCGCGGTCGGCGTCGAACGGTCGGGCGAATCCGGCTCTTTCGGGCGATTCCGGCGCAGAAACGCCGGAATTTCCCGACCGTTTGACGGCGGCGACGGCGACGGCGGCTTCGGCTGGGGCTGCGGCGGCCGGCACGACGGATGCCCCCGAGCCGGAGGCCCCCACCCGCGGCAAGCTGCTGCTCGGGGTGCTGCTGTTCATCGCGGGCTTCACGCTCGTGTTCGTGAGCGTTGCGACGCTCGGCGGCACGCTGGGCCGGTTCTTCATCGAGTACGCCGACCTCATCACCCGCGTCCTCGGGGTCGTGGTCATCGCGATGGGCCTCGTGTTCATCGGCGTCTTCGGCCTTGCGCAGCGCATCGCGCGCCCGCAGGTGCGCGGCAGCCTCGGGCTCATCGGCGCTCCGCTGCTCGGCATCGCGCTCGGCATCGGCTGGGCGCCGTGCATCGGGCCCACCCTCGCCGTGATCCTCGCGATGGCGTTCGACTCCGGCTCGGCCGCGCGCGCGGCGACCCTGGGCCTGGCCTACTCGCTGGGCCTCGGCATCCCGTTCATCCTCCTCACCCTCGGCTTCGGGTGGGCGACGCGCTCGGTGACGTTCGTGCGCCGGCACATCCGCGTCGTCAACCTGGTCGGAGGAGCCCTGCTGATCGTGCTCGGCGTACTGATGGTGACCGGCGTGTGGACCCAGCTCATGGCGAGCCTGCAGGGGGTGTTCGCGAATGTCCCGCTCCCGCTCTGAGTCCGGCACGGCGACGGCCGACCCGCTGCGGCCGTCGGACCACGCCGAGGCCGAGGCATCCGACATCACCCAGCCCGTACTCGGCGTCGTCGGCTGGCTGCGCTGGGGATGGCGCCAGCTCACGTCGATGCGCACCGCGCTCGTGCTGCTGCTCCTGCTCGCGATCGCCGCGGTGCCCGGCTCGCTCGTGCCGCAGCGCAGCGCCGACCCGAACGGCGTCACGCAGTACTTCGCCGACAACCCCGACCTCGCGCCGGTGCTCGACAACCTGAGCATGTTCGACGTGTACTCGTCGCCGTGGTTCTCCGCGATCTACATCCTGCTGTTCATCTCGCTGATCGGCTGCGTCATCCCGCGCACGAAGCACCACTGGAAGGCCCTCCGCGCCACGCCGCCGCGCACGCCCGCCCGTCTCTCGCGTCTGGACGCGCATCGCTCCGAGACGATCGAGTTCGATTCCGGAGCGGATGCCGCGGCCGCCGCGACCTCGGCCATCGAGGCCGCGCAGCAGCAGCTGAAGAAGTCCGGCTACCGCGTCGAGCGCTACGACTCGGGGGCGATGCTGTCGGTGTCGGCCGAGCGCGGCTACCTGCGCGAGACCGGGAACCTCGTCTTCCACGCGTCGCTGGTCGGCGTGCTGCTCGCGGTCGGATTCGGCGGCGGCTTCACCTACACCGGCCAGACCGTGATCCTCGAGGGACGCACCTTCGTGAACACGATGCTCGACTACACGTCGTTCAACCCGGGGCGGTTCGTGGACGAGGAGGCCCTCGAGCCGTACGCGCTGACGCTCGACCGCTTCGACGTCACGTACCAGCCGCTCGGCGCGCAGGGCCAGGGCCAGGCCGGAGACTTCGTCGCGAACCTCACCACGCAGTACGCGGGCGAGGAGCCGGTCGCGGGCGAGGTGCGGGTCAACCACCCGCTCGACATGGGCGGCGACCGCATCTACCTGATGGGCAACGGCTATGCGCCGACGCTCACCGTGCGCGACGCGGACGGTGAGATCGTCTTCTCGGAGTCGGTGCCCTTCCTCCCGCAGGACACCAACATGACTTCCCTCGGCGTCGTGAAGATCACCGACGGCCTGCCGGACCAGATGGCGCTGCAGGGCTTCTTCTACCCCACCCAGGCGCCGCTGCACACCGGTGCGTTCGCATCGGCCTACCCCGCACTGGTCAACCCGGTCGTGTCGCTCAACGTGTGGGTCGGCGATCTCGGCATCGACGACGGCACGCCCCGATCCGTGTACACGCTCGACCCGTCCGAGATGACGCAGCTCGCAGGGCGCGGCACCGATGTCGAGCCGATCGAGCTCGCGCCCGGAGAGACCGCCGACCTCCCCGACGGGCTCGGCAGCATCACGTTCGAGAACGAGGCGCCCGAGGGCGCGCAGGGCTACGAGGAGTCGGTGAAGCGATACGTGTCGCTGTCGATCCACCGGGATGCCGCGGCCACATGGGTGCTGGTGTTCGCGGTGCTCGCGACCGCAGGCCTGCTCGCCGCGCTCTTCGTGCCGCGCCGCCGCATGTGGGTGAAGGCGACCCCGCGAGGCGAGTCGCTCCACCTCGAGTACGCGGGACTCGCCCGCGGCGAGGACCCGACGCTCGATGCCGCGGTGGCGCAGTTCGCCCAGCGCCACCTCGACGGCCTGCAGTCCCCGGCGTACCCGAAAGTAGACTGAGACAATGCCTGAATCCTCCGCTCTCACGCTCGACTCCGTGTCGGTGCTGCTGGTGTGGACCGCGATCACGATCTACGCGCTCGCCTTCATCGCGTACGCCGTCGACCTCGCGCGCCGCGGAGCCGACGCGGTCGACGCCAAGGACGCCCAGCTGGAGGTGCGCGAACGCGAGCTGGTCGCGGCGGGCGGCGTCGCGACGGGTGGCTCGGTGGGCGAGCTGCGCGCGCAGGAGAAGGCGGCGGAGGAGAACCTCAACGCCCCGCTCGGCCGCCGGAAGCGGTTCGTGTGGGCCCGCATCGGCACGTCGCTGACGGTGCTCGGCTTCCTGTTCCACGTCGCGGGCGACGTCACGCGCGGCATCGCCGCAGGACGCGTGCCGTGGTCGAACATGTACGAATTCGCCCTCACCGGCACCATGCTCATCGTCGCGGTCTACCTCGCGGTGCTGATCCGCTACGACCTGCGGTTCCTCGGCTCGTTCATCACGGGTCTCACCGTCGTGCTGCTGGGGGGCTCGACGCTGGCCTTCTACGTCGAGATCACGCCGCTCGCCGACCCGCTCAAGTCGGTGTGGCTGGTCATCCATGTGTTCGTGGCGACGCTGTCGACCGCGCTGTTCGCCCTCGCCTTCGGCCTGTCGGTGATGCAGCTCATGCAGGCCCGGCGCGAGCGCCGGGCACTCGTCGCGGCGTCGGCCGAGGCACCCGCTCAGCCCGTCAAGACGGGTCCGCGGTTCCTCGCCACCCTCCCGGGCTCGGACGCGCTGGAGTCGCTCGCGTACCGCTTCGCGATCCTCGGGTTCATCTTCTGGACGTTCACGCTCATCGCCGGCTCGATCTGGGCCAACGACGCGTGGGGCCGCTACTGGGGCTTCGACACCAAGGAAGTCTGGACCTTCGTGATCTGGGTGCTGTACGCGGGATACATCCACGCCCGCGCGACGCGCGGCTGGCGCGGCGCCCGGTCGGCGTGGCTGTCGATCATCGGCTTCACCGCGGTGCTCTTCAACTTCACGATCGTGAACATGTTCTTCAAGGGCCTGCACGCCTACTCCGGCCTGAGCTGACGCTGGGCGGACGCGGCTGGGCTGACGCGGCTGGGCTGACCAGGGCTCGGCTGACCGCACTCGCCGTGCGCTCGTCGCACCGCCCGCATCGTGCCGGGGCGGTGCTCCTGCGGTGTGACAGGTGAGCGGATGCCTCCACCGAAGCGCTGCGGGCGGTGCGACGTTCCCCCGCCCGGGTTCACCTGTCGCGATGTGTCGAGACAGGCGGCGCTCCGTGACAGGTGAGCAAGGTGCGGGCGGCGATCGGAGGCTCACCTGTCGCGTTGTGTCGGTGCTGGCGGCGTTTCGCGACAGGTGAGCTGAGGCCGCGAGGCGGGACGAGACCCGCAAACCGGCCCGGCCCAACAGCGCAGAGCCCGACACCGCACAGCGCGGCCCGGACCGCACAGCGCAAGGCGCGGCCCGGCCCCCAGAGCGCAAGGCGCGGCCCGGCCCCGCAGACCGCGTGGCCGGGCCGGTATGCGTCGCGCTACGCCGTGACGGGGACGGCGTCGAGGAGCGCGCGAGCAGACGTCGTGCGGCGGCGGGCGACGGCGAGGATCGTCGCGCCGAACGCGAGCAGCGCCCAGACGATCAGCCCGGCGAACGCCGCTCCGATGCCGCCCGCCTCGGTGAGCGCGGCGACCATCCCCTGGTACGCGGGGGAGGTCGGCATGAGCGCCGCGAGGTCCGCCAGCACGCCCGGCACGGTGGAGACGACGCCGGTCGCGACGGCGAGCACGCCGATGAGCGCCGAGATCCAGCGGCCTGCGCCGCCGAAGACAGCCACGAGCGCCTGGTTGACAGCGGCGAAGGCGACGCCCGCGACGACGCTCACGCCGGCGAACACCCACCACTGGCTCCACTCGTACGAGGCGGCGAGCTGCACGACGCCGGCGACCAGGACGCCCTGGGCCGCGCCGAGCGCCGCCGCCGGGGCGAATCCGCGCAGCGCCAGCAGCACCGACGGCTCGCGTGCGGTGAGCGCGCGCCGCGACACGGCCTGCAGCGCGACGAACGTCGCGAGTCCGCCGAACCACAGCGCGAGCGTGGACAGCAGCGGGATCGCCGACGCGCCGAACAGCGACTTGCCGACGCCGTCGGCCTCGACCGGGTTCGCGACGACCTCCGCGAGGCTCGACGCCTCCGCGTCCGAGTACGAGGGAAGGGCGGTGGATGCCTCGTCCAATCCGTCCGCGAGCGTCGTGGTTCCTTCGGCGAGCTGCGTCACGCCGTCGGCGAGCGAACTCGCGCCCTCGCCGGCCTGGCCGATGCCGCCCGCGAGCTGAGCGGCGCCCGACGACAGCTGACCCGCGCCGTCGGCCGACTGGGAGGTCGCACCGGTGAGCTGGTCGAGACCCGAGCCGAGCGCGCGCGCACCGCCCGCGGCCTCGGTGAGCCCCGCGCTCGTCTGCGACATGAGCTCCGAGATCCCCGACGCGGTCCCGGCGGCGTAGCCGTCGGCATAGCCGGCGCTCGTCGCCGCCGCTCCGGCGTTCTGAGCTGCGGTGCCGGCCGTCGCCGCCGCGGCACCGAGCTGCGTGCAGAAGTCGATCGAGCCGCCCGACGCGATGCACTGCTGGGCGAGGCCGCCGAGTTTCTGCGCCAGGCCCAGCGGGCCGTTGGCGGGGTCGTCGTTGCCGAGCAGCAGGGCGAGGGCGAGGGTCTCGTCCGCGGCGGCGCCGGCGTAGCTCGCCGTCGCATCCGCGGCATCCTGCAGCTGCTGGTTGACGACCTTCGCAGCGGCCGTGTCGAGCCCGGCGGCGAGCTCGCGCGCCCCGCCGGCGGCGCCCCCGATGCCGCCCGCGATCTGCCCGAGTCCGCCCTGCAGGTCTCCGGCTCCGGAGGCGATCCCGTCGGCGCCGGACGCCAGCTGCGGCATCCCGTCGGCCAACTGCGTCGCGCCGTCCGCCGCCTGCGATGCCCCATCGGCCAGCTGAGCGGCACCCGAGGCCGCCTCGCCGAGCTGGTCGCCGAGCGTCGTGAAGCCGAGGAAGACGTTCTCGAGGTAGACCTGCGAGAGCTGCTCTCCCATGAGGGATGCCGCGGCCGTCGTCACCTGCGCCGTGATGGCGTCGTCGACGATCAGGCTGTCGGGCGGCGTCTGCACCTCGATGGTCGCGCGCGCCGGGGTCTCGCCAGGCTGTGTCGAGGTGGCCGCCGCCGAGAAGTTCTCGGGGATGGTCACGACGGCCGCGTACGTGCCGTCGGCGAGGCCTTCCGCGGCGTCATCCGCGTTCGAGATGGTCCACGTCAGGTTGCTCGGCTGGTCCTCCGAGCCTTCGACGAGCCCCGCGGTCAGCTGACGGCCGAGCGGGACGACCTGGTCGTCGATCGTGACGGGCTCGTCCTCGTTCACGATGGCGGCCTGCAAACCGTCGAGCCGCTCGACGGGGTTGTACAGCGCCGCGACGAGCACGCCGCCGATCACGACGGGCAGCAGCAGGACGCCGATCAGCGTCAGCCACGTCACGGGCCGGCGCGAGCGCGCGCGTTCGATGTGGAGGGTCATGCGGTCACCTCGGCGATGGAAGGGGAAGCAGGGGCGGTGCCGGTGCGCAGGGCGAGTGAGCTCACGTCGGAGCGTCGCGCGTCGGCCAGAAGGGCGAGCGCGGGGCCGTCGGCCTTCGCGGTCGCGATGACGGTGAGGGGAGCGGATGCCGCGCCCGATCGCGCTCGGGCGGCGGCCTCGGCATCCCGCAGCAGCGCAGCGGCCTGGTCGCGGTCGGCGGGATCGAGCGTGTCCAGACCGTCGACCACCACGAGGGTGGTGCGACCGCTCAGCGCACGGCGCAGCTCGCGCACGGGGTCGTCGGAGCCGCCGAGGATCGCGACGCCGACGTGTGCGCGCACCCACGCCGCCCGCTCGGGCAGCAGGTGGCCGGCGACGCGAAGGCGCCCGTCGCTCGGGGGGATGCGGCCGGCGACCGCGAGCCCGAACGCGCGCGCCGCGCGAGGATCCCCTGTGGCGATGAGCGTGCCGCCCGGCTCCACCCGGAACGTCGCGCCGTCGAACAGCGCGACGGACTCCTCGGGGCCTTCGGCGCGCACGGCGAGGTCCTCCGCGACGACTGCGGCGGTCGTGTGCGGCTCGGGCCACTCCGCGAGCGAGAGTTCGCGCTCGACGGCCTCGCCCTCGATGTCGAAGTGGGGGAGGACGCGCTCGAGCCAGCGCGGCATCCACCACGCCTTGGCGCCGAGCAGGGCCATGACGGCCGGCACCAGGGTCATGCGCACCAGGAAGGCGTCGACCGCGATGCCGACGGCGAGACCCAGGGCGATCGGCTTGATCGACGCGTCGCCCTCTGGCACGAAGGCCGCGAACACGGCGAACATGATGACCGCCGCGGCCGTCACCACGCGCGCCGAGGCCGAGAATCCCGAGCGCACGGCGCCGAGCGCGATGTCTCGATCGCTGCGCGTGGCGTGCCCCGACGCGGCCCGGCGCGCGTGCACGTAGTCCTCGCGCATGCGGCTGACGAGGAACACCTCGTAGTCCATCGCGAGACCGAAGAGCACTCCCATGAGGATGATCGGCATGAAGCTGATCACGGGCCCCGTCCGGTCCACGTGCAGCAGCTCGGCGCCCCAGCCCCACTCGAAGACGGCCGCGACGACGCCGAAGGCGGCGAGCACCGAGAGCAGGTAGCCGAGCGCGGCCTTGACCGGCACCCAGATCGACCGGAACACGATCATCAGGAGCACCAGCGACAGGCCGACGACGAAGATGCCGAACGGCAGCAGGGCCGCACCGAGACGGTCGGAGATGTCGATGCCGACGGCGGTGAAGCCGGTGACCTTCAGGTCGACGCCGTACTCCTCCTCCAGCTCCGGCGCGAGCGCGCGCAGCTCCCGCACGAGGTCGGCGGTCGCCGGGTCGTCGGGACCCGTCTCGGGAACGATCTGGATGAGCCCGGTATCGGCCGTCTCGTTGGGGGTCGAGAGGGCGATCGACTTCACGCCCGGCACCTGCTCGATCTCCTCGGCGAGGTCGGCCATCAGCCCGAGCGGATCGGTCGAGGTGACGATGGTGCCCGTCATGATGAGCGGGCCGTTCGATCCCGCGCCGAAGTGCTCGGCGGTGAGGTCGTACGCCTGACGCGCCTGGCTCGTCTGGGGCTGCTGGCCCGCGTTGGGGAGTGCGAGTGCGAGGCTGGCCGCGGGGATCGCCATCACCCCCAGCGTGACGATCACCGCGACGGTGGTGATCACGGGATGCTTCGTCACGAGCATCACCCAGCGGTTGGTCTTCTTCGGCGCGGCGGCGACGGGCGCAACGGCATCGGCTTCCTCGACGACGGCCTCGTCGTCCGCCCCGGCCGGCGCCACGTCGTCATCCGCGGTTGACGAGCGACGCCGCACGGGCAGCGCGACGCCGCGACGGGCCCTGCCGTGGCCCCAGCCGGCGACGCGACCCTTGGCGAAGCCGAGGAGCGCGGGCGTGAGCGTCAGGGCGACGACCACGGCGATGGCGACAGCCACCGCCGCGGCGATGCCCATCGTGGTGAGGAAGGGGATGCCGGCGAAGCCCAGGCCGATGAGGGCGATGAGCACGGTGGCGCCGGCGAACACGACGGCGGAGCCCGCGGTGCCGGTGGCGCGGGCAGCGGACTCCTCGGGGTCGACGCCGGTGCGCACCTGATCCTGATGTCGCGCGACGATGAACAGCGCGTAGTCGATGCCGACGGCGAGCCCGAGCATGATCGCGAGCATGGGGGTGGTCGACGAGATCGAGGCGAACGCCGTGGAGAGGTAGATGAGCGCGATCGCGAGCCCGACGCCGATGATCGCGGAGATCAGCGGGAACCACGCCACCGCGAAGGAGCGGAAGGTGACGATGAGCACGAACAGCGCGATGAGCACGCCGACGGCCTCGATGAGCGAGAGTGCGGGGACCGACGTCGAGAACAAGTCGCCGCCCATCGCCACCTGCGAGCCTTCGGGCAGCGTGTCGCGAAGATCGTCGGCGACCAGCGTGAGCGCGTCCTTCGTCTCGTCGGAGACGTCGGTGGACTGTCCGTCGAACTGGAGGCGGATGATCGCGGCAGACTCGTCGTCGGAGACCATGCCGGTGACCATCTCGTTGAAGGGATCGGTCACCGCGATGACGCCGTCGATGTCCTCCAGCGCTGTGACGGTGTCGTCGATCTCAGCGGCGTAGGGCGCCTGGGCGACGGTGTCGCCGTCGGCGGCGACGATCACCAGCTGGGCGCTCGTGCCGCTCGCCTGCGGAAAGCTGCGATCGAGCAGCTGGATGCCCTCCTGCGCCTCGGTGCCGGGGATCGAGAAGGAGTTGTCGGTGCCCTTCATGAACGCGAGCGCCCCGCCACCGGCGATGCCGAGGAGGAGGATCCATGCGACCAGCACCCGCCACGGGTGACGGTAGGACCAGCGACCGAGGGCATACAACAGGGTGGACACAGCGCCTCCGCGTTCCGGACGAATTCAGGTTCTTTCGATACAGCGCTGTATCGGATACATGAGTGTATCGTAAGGCGGGTTGCCGTCCTGAAACTGAGTAGTGCGTGTGAGACTGGCGAAGGAGGATCTCTTGAGCGATACGAGCGTCACGTCGCCGCGCCGCGAGGCGACGCGTCAGAAGCTGCTGGATGCCGCCGCCCAGGTCTTCGCCGAAGTCGGGCTGGACGCGGCATCCGTCGAAGCGGTCTGCGAGCGAGCAGGCTTCACCCGCGGCGCCTTCTACTCGAACTTCGAGACGAAGGACGAGCTCTTCCTCGAGCTGGCCGGACGCGTGTCACTCGGCCGCGTCGCCGCGGTGCGGGATCGCGTCGCCGAACTCGAGCGTGCCGGTGCCTTCGCCGACGTGCCCTCCAACGCGCTGCAGATCGTGCAGCAGGTGCTCGACATGTCGGCCGACGATCGTCTGGGCGTCCTGCTCCTGAGCGAGATCCGCATCCACGCGCTCCGCACACCCGCGCTCGCCGCCGCGTACTTGGCGCAGACCGACGAGATGCTCCGCAGCGTGGCGCAGATCATCGACGACATCGGGCGCGCCGAGTCCTTCACCTTCCGCCTGCCGCCCCTCGATGCGGCGCGCCTGCTGCTCACCGTCTGGGAGGGTGCTGCCGTGCGGTCGGTCATGGCCGGCGCCGATCAGGCCGAACTGCGCCGGGCGACGAACGAAGAGCTCGCCCGGGTCGCGCAGCTGCTGATCGCCCCCTCCGAAGGCTGACGCAGGCGGCCTCGGAACCGGGTTTCAGCCAGCGCGCTCGACGAGCAGCGCGTGACAGCGCGCGAGTCGGTCGAGCCACCAGTCGCGGCGGTCGGCGGATGCCTCGTGCCGAGCCGTCAGCGACGGGTCGGGCTGCACGCGACCGACCGGCAGCACGCCACCCACCGGAGCGAGCGGGGGCTCGGTCACGTCGGCGGTGAACAGCGACGCCGTGCCGAGTCCGCAGTCGTACTCGAGGACCGGCAGAGCGGCGGCGAGGGCCGCGCCCATCGAGAGTCCGATCGAGGTGTCGAGGGCGCTCGAGACGACGGCGGGAAGCCCGGCCTCCGCGACGATCGCCAGCGCTCGCCGCACGCCGCCGAGCGGCTGCGCCTTGACCACGAGCAGGTCGGCGGCGCCGGCGCGGGCGACGGCGAGCGGATCCGTCGCCTTGCGCACGCTCTCGTCGGCGGCGATCGGAATGCCCATGTACTTCACCCGGCGACGCAGCTCGGCGAGCTCGTCGACCGTGGCACACGGCTGCTCGGCGTATTCGAGGTCGAACTCGGCGAGGGCGTGCAGCGCCCGCTCGGCTTCGTCGACGTTCCAGGCGCCGTTCGCGTCGATCCGCACGCGCCCCTCCGGGCCCATCTCCTCGCGCACCGCACGCACACGCTCGACATCGTCCGACAGCCGCTGCCCGGCCTCGGCGACCTTGACCTTGGCTGTGCGACAGCCGTCGAACCTGGCGAGGACGGAGGGGACGGATGCCGCGGCCACCGCGGGCACCGTGGCATTGACGGGGATCTCGTTCCGGACGGCCGCAGGCTGCGGCATCCATCCGAAATCGATCGCGGCGGCCAGCCACGTCGCCGCCTCGCGGTCGTCGTACTCGGCGAAAGGCGAGAACTCGGTCCAGCCCTGCGGCCCCTCGAACAGGAGCGCTTCGCGCACGTCGACGCCGCGGAAGCGCGTGGCCAGCGGAAGCGCGACCACGCGGGCCGAGGCGAGGACTTCGGGCAGCGGCGGGGTGGCGTGGCTCACGCGACCCATCATGCCCGGGTCAGAACCAATAGGTCTGACTCTGCACGGAGCGTGCGCGCGCGCCGTTCTCGAAGGAGGCTGAGCCGCGCGCCGTGCCCGCCTGCGCCGCGCGCTGCGCCTGCGCCTGCTCGTGGGTCAGCGGCTTGCCGAGCAGGGCGTGGCGGATGCGGGTGAAGAACGAGGGCTTGGCGGTCATGGTGGCCTCCTTCGGGTCATCGTCGCATGGCGCCGCGGCCACGGCAATCATTTTCCGCTCAGCCGAGGCGCCCGTCGCCGGGGCGCGCGACGCGGAGCCACGTCCAGCCGTACGCCGGCAGCTCGATGTCGACGCGCCCGCGGTCGTCGAGCTCGCGACGGTCGGGACCGAAGAGGTCGCTGAGCTGGGCGCCCTCCGGTTCGTTGTCCAGCGTCAGCTGCACGCGGGTCGGCTCCTCCGAGAAGTTGTGGAGGGCGATCATGCGCCCGACGTCGGCCGAGACCGAGTGGGCGAGCACCGCGGGGGCGTCGTGCTCGAGGATCTCGACCTCGCCCCACCCGATCTCGGGCGAGATGCGGTAGCGCGCCGCGAGTCGGCGGATGAACTGCAGCAGCGAGTCGTCGTCGTTGAGCTGAGCCGATGCGTTGACGTGCGCGGGCGCGTAGCCGCCCTCAGGCGGCGCGGCGGTCAGCCGGGACGGCGGCGCGGTCGAGAACCCGCCGCTGCGGCTGTCGTTCCACTGCATCGGCGTGCGCACGGCCAGGCGGCCCGGGATCTCGGGGTTCTCGCCCATGCCGATCTCTTCGCCGTAGAAGAGCACCGGCGTGCCCGGGAGCGAGAAGAGCAGGCTGTAGACCATGCGGATGCGGCGCGGGTCGCCGCCGAGCATCGGGGGAAGCCGGCGTGTGATCCCGCGGCCGTAAACGCGCTGCCGCTCGTCGGGCGCGAACGCCTCGAAGACCTCGTCGCGCTCCTTGTCGGTGAGCTTGTCGAGGGTCAGCTCGTCGTGATTGCGTACGAAGTTGGCCCACTGCGCCTCGGGCTCGATCGGCGGACGCGAGCGCAGCGCCTTCGCGAGCGGTCGTGGATCGGAGCGGGCCAGTGAGAGATAGAGCGCCTGCATGCCGATGAAGTCGAACTGCAGGGTGAGCTCTTCGCCCTTCCCGGCGCCGAAGTAGTCGAGCTGCTCCTTGTACGGGAGGTTGACCTCGCCCAGCAGCACGGCCTCCTTGGAGCGCCGCCGCAGGAAGCGGCGAAGGTCGCGGAGGTACTCATGCGGATCGGTGAACTCCTCGCCCTCGGGCACTTCCAGCAGGAACGGCACGGCGTCCACGCGGAAGCCCGAGACGCCCACCTGCAGCCAGAAGCCGATCGTCTTCGCGATCTCGTCGCGCACCGTGGGGTTGGCGATGTTGAGGTCGGGCTGGTGCTTGTAGAAGCTGTGGAGGTAGTACTGGCCGCTCTTCTCGTCGAGCTCCCACAGCGTGCTCTCCTCGCCCGGGAACACCGCGTTGACGTTGTTCGCCGGCGGTTCGTCGCGCCAGACGTAGAAGTCGCGGAACGGCGAGGTCTTGGACCGACGCGCGGCGACGAACCAGGGATGCTTGTCACTCGTGTGGTTGACCACGAGGTCGACGATCACCCGGATGCCGTGGTCACGCGCGGTGCGCACCACCTCGACCAGATCGCCGTGCGTGCCGAGCCGCGGGTCGACGCCGTAGAAGTCCGTCACGTCGTACCCGTCGTCGCGATCGGCGGTCGGGTAGAACGGCATGAGCCACAGGCAGGTCACGCCGAGGTCGGCGAGGTAGTCGATGCGCCGGCCGAGGCCGGTGAAGTCACCGATCCCGTCGCCGTCGGAGTCGAGGTAGGTCTCGACGTCGAGGCAGTAGACCACGCTGGTCTTCCACCACAGGTCGCTGGTGTCGGTGATCTTCACAGGGTCCTCCGCAGGGCCGGGAGCAGCTCGGACGCGGCGCGGTCGAGGAACGCGTTCTGGTCCTTGCCGACGTGGTGCAGGTAGACGCGGTCGAAGCCGATGCGGGTGAGCTCGGTGATGCGCTCGGCGAGGGATGCGGCATCCGAGTCCACCAGCACCGCCTTGCGCAGCTCGCTCTCATCCGGCTCGCCGACGGCGGCGTCGAAGTCCTCAGGCTGGTCGAAGTCCCAGGCCTCCGGCGGCCCGATCAGGCCGTTGCGCCATTGGTCCTTCGCGAGGGCCAGGGCCGCGGCATCCGTCTCCGCCAACGACAGATGCACCTGCAGGGTGCACGGTCCGACGCCCCCGGACGAGCGGTACGCGTCGACGACGCGGCGCAGCGCATCCGGCTCCTGCGCGACGGTCGCCAGGCCGTCGACGCGTCCGGCGAGCCATCCGGCGGTCTCGGCGCTGACAGCGGCGCCGAACAGCGGGGGAGGCTGGTCGGGCAGCGACCAGATGCGCGCCCGGTGCACACGGACGTGACCGTCGTGCGAGACCTCGTGGCCCGCGAGCAGGCGCCGGATGACGTCGATCGACTCGTCGAGACGCGCGTTGCGATCATCCTTCGAGGGCCACGGGTCGCCGGTGACGTGCTCGTTCATCGCCTCACCGCTGCCGAGCACCGTCCAGAACCGTCCGGGGAACATCTCCTCGAGCGTCGCGATGGCCTGCGCGATCACGACAGGGTGGTAGCGCTGTCCGGGCGCGTTGACGACGCCGAGGGAGAACGAGGTCGAGGCGAGCGCGGCGCCGAGCCACGACCAGGCGAAGCCCGACTCGCCCTGCCTCACACCCCAGGGCGCCAGGTGGTCGGAGCACATCGCTCCGTCGAAGCCGGCGCGCTCGGCGCCGACGACGGAGGTCAGCAGTGCGCTGGGTGGGAGCTGTTCGTGCGAGGCGTGGTATCCGACGAAGACCATCGTCCGAGTCTCGACGGTGATGCCGAGCGGCTCAAGGCACTTGCGGGTTGGTCGAGTGGGTCCCAGCAAACAAGGTGATGCCCATGACAATGTGTCCTTGACGATAGTGTGTGACACACAGTACAGTGTGAGCCATGAGCGAATCCGAGATCCTCGACACGCACCTGCAGGAGCTGCGGCGCGGCACGATCGTGCTGGCCTGCCTCCGCCTGCTCGAGCAGCCGGGGTACGGGTACGGCCTGCTCGAACAGCTCGGGGATCGCGGATTCCCGACCGACGCGAACACCCTGTATCCGCTGCTGCGCCGGCTCGAGAAGCAGGGGCACCTTACGAGCGAGTGGAACACCGACGAGGCCCGGCCCCGCAAGTTCTACCGCACCAGCGCCGCAGGCTCCCGCCTCGCGGCCGCCCTCACCGACGAATTCCACGCGATCGCCACCGCGATCGACTCCCTTCCGCAGGAGGACTGACACATGGCAACGACAACGACCCTGACCGACCGCTACGTTGCGGCCGCGATGCGCACCGTTCCCGAGGCGCAGCGCGCCGACCTCGCCGCCGAGCTGCGCGGTTCGATCGACGACCAGGTCGAGGCCCGCGTCGCCGAGGGCGAACCGCGCGACGCGGCCGAGCGTGCGGTGCTGACCGATCTCGGCGACCCCGACAAGCTCGCCGCGGGCTACACCGATCGGCCGCTCTGGCTCATCGGCCCCCGCTACTACCTGACGTGGTGGCGCCTGCTGAAGCTGCTGTGGGCGATCGTGCCGGCGTGCGCCGCGTTCGGCGTCGCACTGGGCCAGACGCTGGCGGGCGAGCAGTTCGGCACCATCGTCGGCAACGTCGTCAGCGTCACCCTGGCTGTCATCGTGCACATCGCGTTCTGGATCACGCTGGTGTTCTTCATCGTCGAGCGCTCCGAGCGCGCATCGGGGTCCGGCATCGTCGAACCGTGGACGCCCGACGATCTGCCCGAGCCGAAGGACCGCGGGGCGAGCCTCAGCGACCTGGTCGCGTCGCTGATCTTCCTGGCGCTCGCCGCGGGCGCGATCCTCTGGGACCAGTTCGTCGGCGTCGTGTACTCACCGGCGGAGGGCTGGATGCCCTTCCTCTCCCCGGCGCTGTGGCCGTGGTGGATCGGCGCGCTCTTCGTGCTCATGGTCCTCGAGGCGCTGCTGGCGATCTCGGTTTACGCCAAGGGGGGCTGGAACATGGGATCCGCGACCGTGAACCTGTTCCTGAACCTCGTGATCGCGGGCGGTGCGCTGTGGCTGCTCTCGCAGCAGCTGCTGGTCAACCCCGCGCTGTTCCCCACGCTCGTGCCCGAAGACGCCGGCACCGTGACGGCCGTCGTCACGACCGTGTTCGGGTTCGGCGTCATCGCCATCGCCGCGTGGGACTCCATCGACGCGTACTTGAAGGCGTACCGCGCCCGCTGACATGAACAGGGGCGGGTGGGATGCCGGAGCCGCCGGCATCCCGCCCGCTTAGGCTTTTCCCATGCCCCTTCTGGATACCCCGGTGCGCCTCGGCGTGCAATTGGAACCGCAGCACGCCCCCTACTCCGCATTCCGTGACGCCGTCCTCCGGCTCGAGGAGATGGGCGTCGACATCCTCTTCAACTGGGATCACTTCTTCCCGCTGTCGGGCGACCCCGAGGGCATGCACTTCGAGTCCTGGACCATGCTCGCCGCGTGGGCCGAGCAGACCGAGCGCGTCGAGTTCGGGGCGCTCGTCAACTGCAACAGCTACCGCAACCCCGATCTGCAGGCGGACATGGCCCGCACGATCGACCACATCTCCGCCAAGGACGGCACCGGCCGCTTCATCTTCGCCACCGGCTCGGGCTGGTTCGAGCGCGACTACGAGGAGTACGGCTACGAGTTCGGCACCGTCGGCTCCCGCCTCGACGACCTCGCCGACGGGCTCGCCCGCATCGAGGCGCGCTGGCAGAAGCTCAACCCGGCGCCGACCCGGCGCATCCCGGTGATGATCGGCGGCAAGGGCGAGCAGAAGACCCTCCGTCTGGTGGCGCGCCACGCCGACATCTGGCACAGCTTCGTCCGCCCCGGAGAGCTCGCCCACAAGCTCGGCGTGATCGAGCGGTGGGCCGACAGGGAGGAGCGCGACACGTCGGGACTCATCGTCTCGAACGAGCTCAAGCGACGCGGCGAGGACGACGCGGATGACCTCTACGACGCCGGTGTGCGGCTGTTCACGCTGGGCTTCGGGGGGCCGGACTGGGACTTCGACCTCGTGAAGTCGTGGCTGCGGTGGCGTGACGCCAAGAACGGCGCGTGAGCGGCGGCATCCCGCGCTCTAGGCTGGAGCCCATGGTCTCGGAGCTCTTCGACGAAGCCGAGTGGATGTCGGCACCCGGCGCCGACCGCTTCACCGACATCACCTCGCACGTGTCGAAGGACGGGCGCATCGCGCGCATCGCATTCGACCGTCCCGAGGTGCGCAACGCCTTCCGCCCGCACACCGTGGACGAGCTGTACCAGGCGCTCGACGCCGCGCGCCAGAACCCGCGCATCGGCGTCATCCTGCTCACCGGCAACGGGCCCAGCCCGAAGGACGGCGGCTGGGCGTTCTGCTCGGGCGGAGACCAGCGCATCCGCGGCCGCGACGGCTACAAGTACTCCGAGACCGACACCGTCACCGACCCGGCGCGCGCCGGCCGCCTCCACATCCTGGAGGTGCAGCGGCTGATCCGCTTCATGCCCAAGGTCGTCATCGCCGTGATCCCGGGCTGGGCGGCCGGCGGCGGCCACTCGCTCCACGTCGTGTGCGACATGTCCATCGCGAGCGCAGAGCACGGGCGGTTCAAGCAGACGGACGCGGACGTCGGATCCTTCGACGCCGGCTACGGCTCGGCGTATTTCGCCCGGCAGATCGGCCAGAAGTTCGCGCGCGAGGTGTTCTTCCTCGCCGAGGAGTACTCGGCGCAGCGCGCCTACGAGATGGGTGCGGTGAACCGGGTCGTGCCGCACGCCGAGCTCGAGCGCGAAGCGGTCGCGATGGCGCGCACGATCCTCACGAAGTCGCCGACCGCGATCCGGATGCTCAAGTTCGCGTTCAACGCCGTCGACGACGGCCTCGTCGGCCAGCAGGTCTTCGCGGGCGAGGCGACGCGCCTCGCGTACGGCACCGACGAGGGCATCGAAGGACGCGATGCGTTCCTCGAGAAGCGTGAGCCCGACTGGGCCCCGTACCCGTGGCAGTACTGAGGCCATGAAGCTCGAACCCGTCATCGGCGACGACCCCCGCGACATCCTGCGCGCTCTGAAGAGTGCGCTGCACGGCGCCGGTCCGGCGCTCGGGCTCGGCATGGTCAGCGAACTGCCCGGCGAAGTGCGGCCGGGAACGGCCGTCGTGGTGACGACGTCGGGATCCACCGGCGTGCCCAAGAGCGTGGTGCTCAGCCGCGACGCCCTCACCGCCAGCGCGCTGGCGACTGCCGACCGTGTCGGCGAAGGGGCCTGGCTGCTCGCGCTCCCCGCGAGCTACGTCGCGGGTCTGCAGGTGCTCGTCCGCTCGATCGTCGCCGATCGCGAGCCCGCCGTCCTGAGCGGATCGTTCACGCCTCAGGGGTTCGCGGCCGCCGCGCTCATGATGGCCTCCACCGACCGCGGCCAGCGCATCCCGACCTACACGTCGCTCGTGCCGGCGCAGCTGTCGCGCCTGCTCGATGCGGCCGAGGACGACGCCACGGTGCTGACCGCCCTCCGGTCGTTCGAGACCATCCTCGTCGGCGGGCAGGCTCTGCCGCCCGTGACCCTCGAGCGGGCGCAGGCCGCTGGCGCGCGCATCGTCCGCACCTACGGCGCCACCGAGACCTCCGGCGGCTGCGTGTACGACGGCGTCCCGCTGCGCGGCGTGAGCCTGCGGATCATGCGCGGCGAGGTCCAGATCTCGGGGCCGGTGCTGGCCGAGGGCTACCTCGGCGATCCGGAGCTGACGGATGCCGCGTTCCCCCGCACCCCCGACGGTGCCCGCTGGTACCGCACCGGCGACGCCGGCATCCTCGAAAACGGCGTCCTGCGTGTGCGCGGCCGGATCGACAACGTGATCGTCTCAGGCGGCGTGAACATCTCGCTCGATCGCGTCGAGCGCATCGTCCGCACCGTGCCCGGACTGTCCGGCGCGGTGGTCGTCGGCGTCCCCGACGAGCGCTGGGGCGAGGCATCCGTCGTCGTCGCCACCCGGGGCGAAGTGCTGCGCCGCAGCGAGTCCGTGCAGCTCGAAGAGGCGCGCGCCGCCGTCAAGGACGCGATCGGCCCGCATGCGCGCCCGGCGAGGCTCGTGCTCGTCGACGAGCTGGCGACGCTGCCGTCGGGCAAGCCGGATCGCGAGGCGATCCGCCGCGCCGTCGCCTCCCTCCACTGACCCCGCGCCTCGGCCCGCGGCTTCCGCTCAGATCGCGGGGCCGTCACCGGGCAGGGGAGCCGGGGTAGGGGCCGGTGTCGACCACGCAGAAGCGGTTGCCCTCGGTGTCTTCGAGCACGATCCAGTCGGCGTCCTCGGGGTAGTCGTGCCAGTCGACCTCGCGTGCGCCGAGCGCCCGCAGCCGGCGCACCTCGGCCGCCTGGTCCTCGGCGTACAGGTCGAGGTGGATGCGCGGGGGATAGTGCTGCGGATAGCCCGTGACCGAGAGGGCCAGGCTCGCCCCCGGTGACGCCCAGTCCGCCTTTCCCGGCGGGTCGAGGATGAGCCAGTCATCGCTCGGCTCGCCCCGGTTCACGTAGCCCAGGGCACTCCGCCAGAAGTCGCCGGCGCGGGCGATGTCCTCGACCGTCAGCACGATCGTTCCGATGCTCAGCATGGCAGCCATTGTGCGCGCGCAGGGCGCGTGCAGGGAGGGGCTTGTGCCGACGCATGTCCACAACCCGGCGTCGCTTCGCGGCGGCTCATCGCGTCGCCCTCTAGGATGACGATTCGTGGCAGGCACCTCCAGCAAGAAGCGCAAGCATCCCGGTCCGAAGAAGCAGCCCTCCCGCGGCAACCCGCAGAAGGCGCGCCAGTCGGGTGATCCCCGCGCCGTCGAGCCGGCGACCGCGCGCGACTGGATCGGCGCGGCCCGTCTGCGCACGCTGCCCCTCGCGATCAGCCCCGTCGTCGTCGGCACCGCGGCCGCGATCCTCGTCGTGGACGTGTTCCACTGGGTGATCGCGCTGTTCTGCCTCATCGTGTCAGTGTCGCTGCAGATCGGCGTCAACTACGCCAACGACTACAGCGACGGCATCCGGGGAACCGACGACCACCGGGTCGGTCCGGCCCGGCTCACGGCATCGCGCAAGGCGAAGCCCCGCGCGGTGCTGACCGTCGCGCTGGTCTTCTTCGCGATCGCCGCGATCGCCGGCCTGGCCATCACGATCCGCACCCAGCAGTGGTGGTTCCTCGCCGTCGGTGCCGCGTGCATCCTCGCCGCGTGGTTCTACACCGGCGGCAAGCGGCCGTACGGCTACTACGGCCTGGGCGAGCTCTTCGTCTTCGTGTTCTTCGGACTGGTCGCGACGCTCGGCACGACCTGGGTGCAGGCGTTCGCCCTGCCGCAGGAGGCGTGGTTCGGAGCCGTCGCCATCGGTCTGCTGGCGTGCGCCGTGCTGCTCGCGAACAACCTGCGCGACATCGACCAGGACCGCGCATCGGGCAAGCGCACTCTCACGACCCTCATCGGCCGCACGGCCACGCGCTGGCTGTTCACGATCTTCGTGCTCGCGCCGTTCGTGATCGCCGCCTATCTCGCGCTCTTCTATCCGATCGCGTGGCTGTCGCTGCTCGTGCTGCTGGCAGCGCTCCCGGCCATCCTGATCGTGTGGACCTACCGCGACCCGCGCGAACTGGTGGTCGCGCTCGGGCTCACGTCGCTGACCTCGCTCGCCTACGCGGCGTTCCTCGCGTGGGCGCTCGTCGGCTGAGCACCCGCCGGGCGCCGGCGCACGCCGGAGTCAGTCGCCGGAGCGGGACTCGGAGGGGCCGGCCGCGGCATCCTCTGCATCTTCGTCGCTCACCGCTCGCTCAGCGCGCGATCGGTCACGGCGCTCAGCGATGCCCGCGCTCATCTGGTCGAGCGGACGGCGCAGGAACAGCATCGACAGGCTCAGGCCGATGAGCGCGGCGAAGATCGCGGCGAGCCAGTAGTACTCGCGCATGATCGGCAGCAGCATCAGCAGGCCGAACGGCACCAGGAAGGCGAGGAGCCGCAGCACCGTGTAGACGAGGGCGGACCGGGCTTTCACGCGTCCATCGTAATCGAGCCGGCAGTGCGTTCCGGCGGGGCGGCCCACCCAGACGACGGTTCGGTCACGACAGGGCCGCGCCGCACGATGCTCGCCTAGGATGGGGAGCATGACACGGGCCCTGCTCATCCTGGCCCTGGCGGCGACGGCTTTCTGGGTCTATACGATCGTGGACTGCGCGGTGCAGCCTCCCACGAGGCACCGCGGTGTGAGCAAGCCCATCTGGATCCTCATCGTCGTGTTCATCCCCGTGCTCGGCGGTGTGCTCTGGCTGCTCGTCGGCCGCACGCGCCGCGCCGCGCTCGCCGCACGACGCGCACCCGACGACGATCCCGAGTTCCTCGGACGCATCGGCGCGGTGAGCGACCAGGACGAGCGCATCCGCCGCCTCGAGGAAGAGCTCGCACAGCTCGACGCCGAGGCCGACGACCCGCGGTGGAGCATCGACGGACCCGCCGCTGCAACCGGACCCGCCGCGGCCGACACGTCGCCGACCGCCTCGGCGCCGCCGGCCGACGCTCCCGCCGATCCGCCCGTCCGCCCGTCGGACGAAGGTGACGAGCGCGGCCAGCGCGGAGCCGTCAACTGACCGAGATCAGCGGCGAGAGCGGACTCGCCTCCGCCGCCACCGATGCCGCCGCGGCACTGCTGTGCCGACTCGTCGAACTCGGCGTCGAGCACATCGTGCTCAGCCCGGGATCCCGCTCGCAGGCGCTCGCCCTCGTCGCCGCCGAGCTCGAGCGGCGCGGAGCGGTGCGCCTGCATGTGCGCGTGGACGAGCGTGTGGCGGGCTTCACGGCGCTCGGCATCGGACGAGAATCACGGATGCCGGCGGCCGTGGTCTGCACGTCCGGCACCGCCGTCGCCAACCTCATGCCCGCTGCGCTCGAGGCCCACCACGCCGGTGTGCCGCTGCTGCTGCTCACCGCCGACCGGCCACCCGAGCTGCGCGGAGTGGGGGCGAACCAGACGACGCGGCAGCCGGGCATGTTCTCGCCGAGCGTGCGGTACGAGGCCGACCTTCCCGTGCCCGAGGGCTGCGACACCGAGGGGGACGAAGAGCAGAGCGTCATGCTCCGGCGCGTCGCCGAAGAGGCCGTCGCGGCCGCGCTGGGCGCGGGTCTGCGCTCGGCCGGGCCCGTGCACCTCAACCTTCCCTACCGTGAGCCGCTCGCCGGCGACCTCCCTGCGTGGTTCGGCGTGCCGACCGCCGAACTCGCGTCGACCACCGACGATGACCCCGACGGCCCGCCTGCTCCCGACGTGGCGGCGGCGGACGAGGCATCCGGTGCGCTCTATCAAGGCGGCGGCGGGATCGGCGTCTCGGACGTGCCCGACGATCCCGAGGAGCAGCCGTTCGTGGTCGTGCGCGGACCGCGCACGGTCGTCGTCGCCGGATCGGACGCCGGCCCCGATGCCGAGGTGCTCGCGCACGCGGGCGGATGGCCGCTCATCGCCGAGATCGTCAGCGGTGCGCGTTTCGGCCGGTACCTCGTCCACGGCTACCGCGCGCTGCTGCGTGATCCCGAGCTCGGCGGGCGCGTGGAGCGCGCGATCGTGCTCGGCCATCCGACCCTCAGCCGCGAGGTGGCCGCGCTCCTCTCCGACCCCGAGGTCGAGGTCATCGCGCTGCGCGGCCCGGGCGAGCCGCTCAACCTCAACGGCGCCACGACCGCGGTCGACACCGTCGCCGTCGCGACCGGCGACGCCGATCGGGAGTGGCTCGGCGCCTGGCTCCATGCGTCGCGCGAGGCATCCGTCGATCTCGCTCCGCCGCCGCCCGACGCCGAGGGGCTCACGTCCGCGGTGCCGCAGGAACGGCTCGGCGCGATCGCCGCCGAACTGGCGGCGGCGCGCGCACCGATCGACCGGGCCGTCCTCGTCGACGCGGTGTGGCGCGCGACCTGGCCGCACGACCGGCTGATGTTCGGCTCCTCCCGCCTGGTGCGCGTCGCCGACGACCTCCTCGGCGGCAAGAAGGTGCCGGTGCATGCGAACCGCGGTCTCGCCGGCATCGACGGAACGGTCGCGACGGCGACGGGCATCGCGCTCGCGAGCCAGACCGCCGGGCGTCCCGGCGTCACGCGAGTGCTGCTCGGCGATCTCGCGCTGCTGCACGACGTCGGTGCGCTGCTGCTCCCACCCGGCGAGACCGAGCCGCGCATCCAGGTCATCGTCGGCAACGACGGCGGTGGCACGATCTTCGACGGCCTCGAGGTCGCGGGAGTCGCCGGCGCGGACGCGATGGACCGCGTGCTGTACACGCCGCACTCGGTGCGCCTCGAGCACCTCGCGCGCGCGTACGGCTGGGAGTACCAGCGCGTGACGACCCGCACCGCGCTCGACCAGGCGCTCACCGCCCCCGCGGGCGGGCGGCAGCTCATCGAAGTCCCGCTCGCGCGGTAGCGCGGCATCCGCTCGGCTGCTCTTCGGCACGGCCGATCAGCGTGTCTCCTGATTCCGGCACGCGCGGACACCGCCGGGGTCGGCATGATGGGCACATGATCGCGAAGAGTCAGAAGCACTGGTCGGGCGATGTTGCGGAGATGCTCCGCGTACGGGAGGGCTTCGTGCTCGCCGACGTCGACGCTCAGGCCACGCCCGGGTACGAGGAGGACAAGGTGCAGGCGGCCGAGGACCTGGCGGCGGGCTCGATGCAGCTCGACGAGTACCAGGAGCGCCTCTTTGCCCGTAGCCGCGTCGATGCGACTGACGCCGCGGTGCTGCTCGTGCTGCAGGCGATGGACTCCGCAGGCAAGGGCGGGATCGTGCGTCACGTCGTGGGCTCGGTCGACCCGCAGGGCGTGTCGATCACCGCGTTCAAGAAGCCCACGCCAGAGGAACTCGAGCACGACTTCCTGTGGCGCGTCGCGAAGCGCGTGCCCGAGCCGGGCATCATCGGGGTCTTCGACCGGTCGCACTACGAGGACGTCCTGATCGGCAGGGTCCGCGAGCTCGCCCCGCACGACGAGATCGAGCGGCGCTACGGCGCGATCAACACATTCGAGGAGCAGCTCGCCGGCAGCGGGACCCGCGTGGTCAAGGTGATGCTGCACATCTCGTCGGACGAGCAGAAGGCGCGGCTGACCGAGCGGCTGGACCGGCCAGACAAGCATTGGAAGTACAACCCCGGCGACGTCGACGAGCGCCAGCTGTGGCCGCAGTACATGGACGCCTACCAGCAGGTGTTCGAGCGCACGTCGACCGATCACGCGCCCTGGTTCGTCGTGCCCGCGAACCGCAAATGGTACGCGCGCCTCGCGGTGCAGCACCTGCTGCTCGAAGCTCTCGAGGAGATCGACCCGCAGTGGCCGAAGGCGGATTTCGACGTGGAGGCCGAGAAGAAGCGCCTTGCGCTGACCTGACCGCACGACGTGCGCTCAGCGCGGCACCACGCCCCGCGCCGCCCAGGCGGTGGCCGTCACGGTGAACGGCCCGGCGGGCATCAGGTCGACGCACCGCTCGCGCACGAGCGTGCGCTGCTCCTCCGACAGCGCCTGCAGCTGCCTGCCGGCGGGGGAGACCCCGAGCGTGTACGGCTCCCACCACTCGTCGAACCCCGCGTAGTCGACGGTGACGGACAGCTCGGATTCCTCGACTTCGGTGCAGCCGGCGCCCCGCAGGAGGGCAGCCAGGTCGCCGGCCGCGGCGCCCACTCGGTCGGTCTCGTCGTCGATTCCGTCCACCACCGCCGACAGCCCCGAGAAGAACGCCGACTGCGGTGCGCGCCGCCCCGCAAAGTCCCATGCGCATGACGCCACGACACCGCCGGCACGGGTGACGCGCACCATCTCGCGGGCGCCGGCCGCGGCATCCGTCATAAAATGCACCACCAGCGAGGCGAGCGCGGCGTCGAACGTGTCGTCCTCGAACGGCAGCGCTTCGGCCGTGCCGTGCCGCACATCCGCCCACGGGTGCCGGTCGTGCGCGGCTGCGACGAAGCTCTCGGACGGATCGACGCCCGCCACCTGGTCGGGGCCGAATCGCCGTGTCAGCACGGCGAGCAGCGCGCCCGGACCGCAGCCGACGTCGAGGGCGCGGCCGTGCTCGGGCAGCCGAGCCCACTCGGCGAAGCTCCCGGCCAGCGGCGCGGAGTAGCGCCCCATGAACCGGTCGTAGGCATCCGCCGCCACGTCGAACGACATGCCCGCAGTCTAGAGCCGAGGTGGTGGACCCGATATAGAAGCATGTCGCATTGAGTACTTGATCTGATACAGTACTCGACATGGCAAAGGACGACGCGTTCGCAGCAGACCTGCTGCGCGGTCACACCGACACGATCGTGCTCGGCGTGCTCCGGCGAGGCGACCGGTACGGCTTCGAGATCTACAAGACGATCCGCGACGCGACCGGCGGCGACCACGAGATCAAGGAAGCCACCCTCTACGCCACCTATCGCCGTCTCGAGAAGGACGGACTCGTGGAGTCCTACTGGGGCGACGAGACGCAGGGCGGCCGCCGCAAGTACTACCGCATCACCGACGCCGGACGCGCGGTCTTCAGCAACAACGTCGCGGCGTGGAACGCCACCCGCCGCATCATCGACTCGCTCCTCGACGTGAAGGGCACGGAGAAATGACAGAGAACACCGACATCCACCGCCTTCTCGACGAAGCGTTCCGGAGCATCGACATGACCGCCGACGCGCAGGACCTCAAGGAGGAGATGCGTGCCAACCTCCTCGCGCGCGCCGCCGAGCTGGAGGAGGCGGGCAGCACGCCCGCCGATGCTGCTCGGCGGGCGGTCGCGGAGTTGGGCGACGTGCGCGATCTGGTCGCCGAGTCGACGGATGCCGCAGCCACGACGCCGCGCGAGGACTACGCGGCCCTGCAGCAGCGGCACCGGGTGAAGCCCAAGGTCGGCTACGTCGTGCGTGCCGTGGTCTGGTCGCTCGCCGCGATCGTCGGCATCGTGCTCGGCGTGCTCGGAGCGACCGGGGTCCTCCCGCTCGTCGCCGGGCCGATCATCGGACTCTTCGGCATGGCGTCGACCGGACTCGGACTCCTCGTCGGCGACACCCTCGCGCAGGAGACCACCACGAACCACCCGATGCCCGAGAACCGGGCCGGCGGCTTCGCCGGGGCGACGTTCCTCGCCGCGTACGGCGTGGCCTTCGGGTTCATGGTCGCCGTCGGCGCGCTGCCGGTCTGGTGCGTCGTGTTCGCCGCGCTCGGCGTCATCGCGTCGATCATCCTGTTCGCGTTCCTCGGCGCGAGCCAGACCAACCGGCACAAGGCGTGGACGCGTCAGGCGCTCGCCCGCGAGCCCGCGAACCGATTCGAGCGCGAGCCCGAGACGGCGGCGCGCTTCGGCCTCTACACCGTCGCGATCTGGATCGTCACCTTCGCCGTCATCGCGGTGCTCGTCTTCACCGTGGGCTGGTGGTGGGCGCCCCTCGCGTTCGCCGGCGGCTTCGCGGCGATGATGCTCGTCCTCGCGCGGATGCTCTTCGCCCCCGACAAGACGTCCTAACCCGGGCGCGGCCGCGCGCGCGGCGCGTGGCGCGTGCGCGGCGCGTGGCGCGTGCGCGGCGCGTGGCGCGTGGCGCGTGGCGCGTGCGCAGAATCGGATGCCGCGGCCGCCTCGCCGGGCGGCTGGGCACGAACCCCGGCGTGTCGTCACGATCTCCGATGTTGCGTTGGGCACGGGCGGCCGCCGGGCGGCGGGCAGCCGGCACCCGGCGTCAGGTGAGGCGGGCCTCAGGCGAGGGCATCGACGATCGGGCGGAACTTCACCCGCGTCTCGAGCAGTTCGGTCTCGGGGTCGCTGCCGGCCACGATCCCGGCACCGGCGTGCGCGACGACGGGGATGGTGTCGCTGTACTCGGCGAAGCGCCGCACCGGTTCCGCGCCGATCTGCGCGCACCGCAGCGCGATCGCCCATTCGCCGTCGCCGTGGGCGTCGACCCAGCCGACCGGGCCGGCGTAGCGCCGGCGGTCGAACGGCTCGAGCCGGCGGATGACCTCGAGCGCGGCATCCGTCGGCGTCCCCGCCACCGCCGCGGTCGGGTGAAGCGCCGCGACGAGGTCGAGCGCGGAGGCGTGGTCGGCGATCTCGCCGGCGACGTCGGTCGCGAGGTGCCAGAGGTTGGGCAGTTCGAGCGCGAACGGCTCGTCGTCGGCGCGCACCGAGCTCACGTGCGGGGCGAGGGCATCGAGCACGCTCTGCACCGCGAACTGGTGCTCGTCGAGGTCCTTGCCGCTGTGCGAGAGGCGGAAGGATGCCGCGGCGTCGTCGTCGGCGTCGGCGCCGCGCGGGAACGTCCCGGCCAGCACGCGGGCCGTGACCTCGCCGCCCGACACCGTCACGAGGGTCTCGGGGCTCGCGCCGATGAGGCCGTCGACCGCGAAGGTCCAGGTGTCGAGATAGCCGGTCGACAGCGCGCGCACGAGCCGGCGAAGGTCGGAGCCGGCGGGCACGGTTCCCACCAGGTCGCGGGCGAGCACGACCTTGCCGACCTCGCCGGCGGCGATGGCGTCGAGCCCGGCGCGCACGGCGGCCTGGTAGCCCTCGGGGTCGAGCGCGCCCGGGCCGAGGGTGGCCGACCAGTACGGACCGTACGGCAGGGGCTCGGCCGGCGGCTCGGGCAACTCGGTGTCCGACCAGCGGATGCGGGTCATCCACGAGCGTCCGTCGCGCCGTCCGACGACGAGCTGGGGAATGATCAGGCGGCTCGACGCGGCCGAGCGCGCATCGAACACGAGGGTGCCGAAGGCGACGAGGCCGGTGCCGTGCAGGCCGATCGGGTCGTCGATCTCGGCATGGGCACAGAGCCCGCGCCACCAGTCGGCCGGGCTCGGCTGCGCGGCCCCGGGAAGTGCCCCCGGAAGGCCGGTCTCGTAGCCGCCGACCGTGCCGATGCCGACGATGCCCTCCCCGCGCCGCAGCCAGGCGAGCGGGGAACCCGGATCGGTGTACGACAGCAGATCGTCGACGGTCGCGATCTCACGGGTCTCGACCACCAGCTTCGGCGGGCGGAGCGAAGAGGTCACACGTCAAGCCTAGACTCGCCACGTGACCGACGACGCCGTCCCCGCACGCCCCGCTCCGGGCACCCGGCTGCTGTTCCGCTGGCGCAAGTGGGACGGCGGGCCCCACTGGGTGCACGAGTGCGTCTACCTCGGCAGCGATCGCTGGGGCGACTGGTTCGGCCAACTCCCGGGCTGGGACAGCTCCAGGCCTGGGCGCGTGTTCGAGCCGGAGCATCCGAACATCACGCTCCTCCCGCCGAGCGGCGACTACGCCTACACGCACAACGCGGCGCCGCATCGCACCCGCGTCTACGTCGACATCGCGTGGGACCTCCGATGGCAGGATGGCGAGCCCATGGGCATCGACATGGACCTCGACGTGATCGAGCGCACCGACGGCGGCGTCTTCATCGACGACCGCGACGAGTGGGACGAGCATCGCGTCGCGTACGGCTACCCGCCCGACGTGGTCGAGCGGCTCGAGGCGCTGGCCGTCGAACTCGAGAAGCACGTCCTCGGCCGCGTCCCGCCCTTCGACGAGGTGACGGCCGAGAGGTGGCTGGGCCGGCTGGCCGAGCTCGGCCTGGAATGACGCCGGGTGCCGGTGCGCGGCCCGCCGCCTAGACTCGACGGGTGGCATCGCACCCCTCCGAGCACGAGCCGAATCGCGCCGACCTGCACAAGGACCCGTCGCGCGTGAGCGGCATGTTCGACCAGGTGGCGCCGGCATACGACCGCACCAACACCGTGCTGAGCATGGGCAACGACCGCTTCTGGCGGGCGGCGACCACGCGGGCCGTCGCGCCGCGCCAGGGTCAGCGCATCCTCGATCTCGCGGCCGGGACCGGTGCATCGAGCGTCGCGCTCGCCCGCAGCGGCGCGAGCGTCGTGGCCGCGGACTTCTCGCCGGGGATGATCGCGGAAGGACGGCGCCGGCACAGCGGCATCCCGAATCTGACCTTCGTCGAGGCCGACGCGACCGACCTGCCGTTCGATGACGACGGGTTCGACGCGGTCACGATGTCATTCGGGCTGCGCAACGTGAACGAGCCGAAGAAGGCGCTCGCCGAGCTACTGCGTGTGACCCGCCCGGGCGGCCGCCTCGTGATCTGCGAGTTCTCGCACCCGCCGTCGCCGGTGTTCAACGGCCTCTACCGCTTCTACAACGACCGCGTGCTGCCGGTGGTCGCCAAGACCGTGAGCTCGAACGCCGAGGCGTACGACTACCTCAACGAGTCGATCCGCGACTGGCCCGATCAGCCCACGCTGTCGGCGTGGATCCGCGAGGCGGGGTGGACGGATGTCGCGCACCGCAACCTCTCGATGGGCATCGTCGCCCTGCACCGCGCCACCAAGCCCGTCGTCGCCCCCGGTCGGTGAGCGGGCGACGCGAGACCACGCATCCCCGGCCGCCGTGGGGCACCGCGCGGACCGAGGCGAATCGCAGCCCCGGTAGGCTGGGCGTGTGACTCCCTCAGCGCCGGGCTCGCGCATCGCGGGCAAGCTGGGCCTCACCGACCGTGTCTTCGCGGGGCCGAGGTCCCGCAAGCTCCTCGCCGCGGTCGAGGCGGGCCTGAAGCGTGTGGACCATGCGCTCGAGCGCGAACTGCGCGTGGCGGACTCGCTCGCCGACGCCACCAGCCGCTACCTGTACGAGGCCGGCGGTAAGCGCGTGCGCCCGATGCTCGCCCTCCTCACCGCTCAGCTCGGCGACGGAGCGACCGAGCGCGTCATCGACGGTGCGACCGCGCTCGAGATGACGCACCTCGGCTCGCTGTATCACGACGATGTGATGGATGCCGCGGACAAGCGCCGCGGAGTCCCCAGCGCGCACGCGATCTGGGGCAACAGCATCGCGATCCTCACCGGCGACATCCTCTTCTCCCGTGCGAGCCAGATCATGGCCCGGTACGGCGACGATGCCATCAAGCTCCAGGCCGACACGTTCGAGCGCCTGGTGCTCGGCCAGATGCACGAGACGGTCGGTCCGCAGGAGGGCGACGACCCTGTCGACTTCTACCTGCAGGTGCTGTCCGACAAGACGGGCTCGCTCATCGCCGCCGCCGCGCAGGCCGGCGTGATCTTCTCGAACGGCCCCACCGAGTTCGAGGCGCCGATGGTGACGTTCGGCGAGAAGGCCGGTGTCGCCTTCCAGTTGCTCGACGACGTCATCGACCTGTCGGCCGACCCCGACGAGACCGGCAAGGTACCCGGCACCGACCTGCGCGCCGGCGTGCCGACGATGCCGTACCTCGTGCTCGGGCAGCGCACCGACGCCGGCTCCGTCGCCCTGCGCGCGCGGATCGATGACGGCGTCGCGCGCATCTCCGACGGCGCCGACCCGGCGATCCTCGACGATGCGCTCGCAGAGCTGCGCGACCACGAGGCCACGCAGGCCACGCTCGATCTCGCGAACGCGTGGTCGCGCGAGGCCGTCGATGCGCTCACCCCCCTTCCCGACGGCCCGGTGCGCGAGGCGCTGACGCGCTTCGCGCAGGCTGTGGCCGACCGCTCGAGCTGAGGCGCCGACCCGGCAGTCCACCTCACCTGGTTTGTCGAGCAGCGGCGCCGCCGCGACTCGAGACACGAAAGGACCACCATGACGAAGCTCCGACTGGCGATCGTCGGCGCGGGCCCGGCCGGCATCTACGCGGCCGACATCCTGCTGAAGGCCGAGCGCAAGTTCGACGTCTCGATCGACCTCTTCGAGCAGCTCCCCGCCCCGTACGGCCTCGTCCGCTACGGCGTGGCCCCCGATCACCCGCGCATCAAGGGCATCATCACGGCCCTCCGCGAGGTGCTCGACCGCGGTGACATCCGCCTCTTCGGCAACGTGCGCTTCGGCGAGGACATCAGCCTCGAGGACCTCAAGCATCACTACAACGCCGTGATCTTCGCCACGGGCGCCGTGCGCGACACCGATCTCGACATCCCCGGCATCGACGCGGTCGGGTCGTACGGCGCCGCCGACTTCGTGAGCTGGTTCGACGGCCACCCCGACGTGCCGCGCGAGTGGCCGCTCGACGCCGAGTCGGTCGCCGTGATCGGCAACGGCAACGTGGCCCTCGACATCGCACGCATGCTGGCCAAGCACGCCGAAGACCTGCTGCCCACCGAGATCCCGAACAACGTCCACGCCGGCCTCGCGGCGAGCCCCATCACCGACGTGCACATCTTCGGCCGCCGCGGTCCCGCGCAGGTGAAGTTCACGCCGCTCGAGCTGCGCGAGCTCGGTGAGCTGCGCGACGTCGACATGGTCGTCTACGACGAGGACTTCGACTACGACGAGGCGTCCAGGACTGCCATCGCCAGCAACAAGCAGGTCATGGTCATCGACCGCGTGCTGCAGTCGTGGCGCCAGCGCCCCTCGGCGAACAACGCCGGGGGAGAGGCATCCCGCCGCCTTCATCTGCACTTCTACGCGAAGCCGCTGGAGGTCGTGAAGGATGCCGAGGGCCGCGTCAGCGCGTTCCGGTACGAGCGCACGCGTCCTGACGGCGAGGGCGGCGTGGTCGGCACCGGCGAGATCCGCGAGGTGCGGATCCAGGCGATCTACCGCGCCGTCGGCTACTTCGGCTCGCCACTCCCTGGCGTGCCGTTCGACAAGCGCCACGGCGTGATCCCGAACCACGAGGGCCAGGTGCTGCGGCGCGAATCGAACGAGCGCGTGCCCGGCGTCTACGCGACCGGCTGGATCAAGCGCGGCCCGGTCGGCCTCATCGGTCACACCAAGTCCGATGCGATGGAGACGATCCGCCACCTCATCAACGACCAGGGGTCGTGGTGGCAGCCGGCCGATCCGTCGGAGGACGCGATCCCCGCGCTGCTCGCCTCGCGCGGAGTGATCTGGACCGACCTGGACGGCTGGCATCGCCTCGACTCGCACGAGGTCGCGCTCGGCGCCCCGCACGGGCGTGCCCGCATCAAGGTCGTCCCCCGCGACGAGATGGTGACGATCTCGCGCGACTGACCGCCGTCCCGTCGCCGCGTTCCGCGAGCGGGGGTGCGGCTGGATAGGCTCGCGTCATGGCGGGCCAGTGGCAGACCGACGTCCTCGGGAAGCCGTTCGAGCAGGTGACGCTCGATCTCGGCCTCGACGAGGAAGACGGACCGCTCGCGGCGACCCTCGTGCGCCTCATGCCGAATCCGGTCGTGGCCGTGGTTCAGCCGCTGCGCGACGTCGACGTGCTCTACGTGCACGGCTGGTCGGACTTCTTCTTCCAGGCCGAGCTCGCGCGCATGTGGACCGGGCTCGGAGCGCGCTTCCACGCCCTCGATCTGCGTCGCTATGGCCGCAGCCTCCGCACCGAGAACGCACCCGGCTACGTCGACGCGCTCGACGACTACGACGTCGACATCGAGGCGGCGCTCACGGTGATGGGACAGGGGATGGATGCCGCGCCCCGCCGCCGGCTCGTGCTGCTCGGCCACTCGACGGGGGGCCTCACGCTGACGCTCTGGGCGGCCCGGCATCCGGGCCGTGCGAGTGCCGTGGTGCTCAACAGCCCGTGGCTCGAGTTCCAATTCGGGGCGGTGGGCCGGCAGGCGATCGCGCCGCTCGTCAACGCGCGGGCGCGGTTCGATCCGCGGGGCAATCAGCCTGCGGTCGACCTCGGCTTCTACACACGAGCACTGACCGAGCTCGGCGTCCTGCCGCTCGCCGTCGACCACCCCGACTGGCGGCCCGAGCGGGGCTTCCCCACACGGCCGGCGTGGCTGGCGGCGATCCTCGACGGCCACCGGCGGATCGCCGCAGGCGTCGACGTCGGGTGCCCGACGCTCGTCCTGCTGTCATCCCGATCGACGCCGCCGCTCGCGTGGAACGAGACGATGACCACGTCGGACTCGGTGCTCGTCGTGGACGACATCGCCAAGAGCGCGACACGGATCGGGAGGCTCGTCACGATCGCACGGATCCAGGATGCCGTCCACGACGTGTTCCTCTCAGGACCGGCGGCGCGTGCGGAGGCGTACCGGGTCCTCCGGCGGTGGGCCGTCGACACCGTCGGGCGCGGCATCCGTCCCCTCGTCTGACTGCGGGAGCGGGGTCGTCCGCAGCGGACGGTGGTTGGTCCACGCGGTGCGGAATGTCCAGTAGCCGTAGGTCATGAAGCACACGATGAGCACCACCGCGACGAGGATCCCCGCGGCGATCGCCCATCCCGTCGCCTGCCCCGCAGCCACCAGAACGGACCCGGCGAGCAGACCCGAGACGCACGCATTCACGACGGCGATGAGCATCGCGGAGCTGCCGAACAGGTGCGACACGCTCCGCCGGCGAAGGAACGAGTAGGTCAACTCGAGTCCGCGCTCGTCGTCGGCGATCGCGGCGAGGAAGTAGCGCTGCACCCGCGGATCGAGGTCGACGTAGGCGCCGCGCAGGCGGTTCATCGCCACGACGTACATCATGTCCTCTTCGGCGACGTTGAAGACCCGGGTCTGAGTCATG
Source organism: Microbacterium gallinarum (assembly GCF_014837165.1). Classification (GTDB taxonomy): domain Bacteria; phylum Actinomycetota; class Actinomycetes; order Actinomycetales; family Microbacteriaceae; genus Microbacterium; species Microbacterium gallinarum. Next base: position 513,359 of record NZ_JACSPM010000001.1, on the reverse strand, counting down.
AACCCGATGAGCGCCAGGAACCCGAGGATCGAGAGCGCGGCGCCGGCGAACCAGTCGTCGAAGCCGGTCGCCTGTCCGAGCAGACCGATGGTGACCAGTCCGGCCGACACCAGCGTGAGGAAGATGGTGATGCGGGTGAGCACCTCGCTCTGCGCGGTGCCACGGGCGGCGAGCAGTCCCCAGTGCTCGGTCGCGAGGATCTGCGCGCGCCGCCCCAGGACGGCGTCGGACTCCGGGCGGTCCGGCGCCGGCGAGGCGTCGTCGGCTGCAGGGTCGACGGGCGTGTCGACGGCCATGGCTCATTGTCCACCCGGCGGCGGCGGTCTGCCAGGCCCGGCCGCAGGATCAGGGAGACGCCGGCGCGTAACGCGCGCAGTCGTCTGTCGGCGCGTCGCCACCCAGAAGCTGAGACTCCGTCCAGTTCACCAGCAGGGGCAGGAAGCGCGATCCGGGCAGCAGTGGTCGCAGGTGGTCGTATCCGCCGTAGACGACCCACCGCACACGGTCGCCCTGCGCGCAGAGCCGGTCGACGAACCGCTGCTGCAGGCGCGGGGGGATGACCTCGTCGGCATCGCCCCAGGCGACGAGCACCGGCGTCGTGAACGGACCCTCGACGGCGTTCTGCGCGAGCCGCTCGCCGAGCGGACCGGCAGTGAGATCACCCACGTAGAGCGGTCGGTCCTCCGAGACGCCGAGGGACGTCAGGACCGACACGATGACGCCGGGCTCGCTGGGGCATCGTTGCGTCATCTCTCGGACGATCGTGCGCGATCCCGGCGCGACATAGTTCCTCAGGTCGATCTCGGGGTACGTGTCGGCGTAGGGCACGAGCACCCACGACACCAAGACGGACAGGAGGGGGTCCGCATCGCGAGCCGACAGCTCCTGGGCGAGCTCCAGCGGCGCCGTGACGGGCGCGAGCGCAGCCGTGCCCCGGAAGTCGATCTCTGGCGCGTACCGCTCCGCCAGCTGGGCCATCCACAGCGCCGCGTGACCGCCTTGGGAATGTCCCCACGCGACGGTCTCGGGACGCAGGGCGAGACCCTCGAGCTCGCGGCTCGCCAGGACGGCGTCGAGTGACGAGCGAGCCTCCCCGGCGCCGATCAGATAGGGGAAGACCCCCGGTGCCCCCTGGCCGGAGTAGTCCGTCGCGACGACCACCCACCCCCGGGCCACCGCGTCGTTGAGCGCGGGAATCGCCCAGTGGGTCGCGGAAGCGTCGCGCAGGCTCGGTGCGCAACCGCGGGCGACGCCGGTCGTACCGTGGTTCCAGGCGACCACGGGCCGAGCGCCGGCCTGGTCTTCACTCGGAGCGATGACCAGGGCGCTGGCGACTGCCGGAGCGCCGAACGCGTCGCGGGTGGTGTAGAGGATCCGCACCACATCGGCGTCAGGTGGGCTCTGGCCGGCGAAATCGTCCACCCGGATGAGCCGCCCGTGCTCCGCGGGAACGGTGGCGGGTGGATCGTAGAACGCGTCGGCGACGGGCGCCCCCTCGGCGAGCCAGCTGTTGAGCGCCCAACCCGCTGCGCAGACGCCGAGCAGGACGGCGGTGAGCGCATACCGGCCCGCCGCCATCCAGAAGGTCGATCGATCCAGACGGGCAGCGGTCGTCGCCGACGCCGACGCTGTTTTCGCCTCGGACGACGCGATGCCCTGGGCGCTCTCCGCTCGGATGGCCCGAGCGGCGAGGGATCCTCCGTAGAGCACGGTACGAATGCCGAACACGACGGCCACCACGAGGACCGTGACGTCCGGCCACGCGAGCGCAAGGATCCCGAAGACGATCTGGCTCACGCCCCAGGCGCAGGTCAGGACGCGCTGACTGACCGAGGTCGGAGACAGCGCGTCGCCGATCGAGGCGAGCCCGCCCAGCACCAGGAGCAGCGCCATCGCGGGAGGAAGGAGCTGCAGGCTTCGCTCGAGGAACAGCAGGATGATGGCGCCGGAGACGAGCCACACGCTCGCGACGAGTCGCGGCCACCACGCGCGTTCGCCGCGTCGGCCCAGCAGCTCGGCCAGTCCGGAGACGATCGCGCTGCACCCCACGTAGATCCCGAGGAGGACGATCGAGGTGAGCGGTCGCGTGACGATCAGAGCGCCGAGCAGGATCAGGCCGAACCCGACGATGATCGCGACCGGGACGGGCGCGCGGTCGAGAAGGATCGGCAGCGCACCCTTGCGCGGGAGGAGTCTCACGGACGGCTTTCGCGCCATCGCCACATGATATTCGCGCACTGAGGACGCGCTGCGCCCACGGCGGCCGTCGCCGTCAGCAGATCTTCGCGGTGGCGGCTTGGTGGATGGTCATGTCGGTGATGTCGTGCCACCCGAGCGCGAGGTCGCCGGCGACTCCTGCCGGGGTCGACGCCGTCTGCACGATCCGGTCGCGCAGATCATCGCCGTTCTCCCACCCGGTCGCGTCGATGAGGATCACTTCGATGAAGCGGCCGCGCGAGCGCTCGAGTTCGGCGTGGAGCCTGGTCGCGGTCTGTGCGGCAGCGGACAGACAGCTCCCTTCCGGAAGCGAGGCCCCGTGCGTGTAGACGACGAACAGGTGGGTGAGGCTCGACTGAGCCTGGCTCGCCCGCGCGATGCCGCGCGCTTCGGCTCGCAGCTGCTTGTGCGCTGCTCGCCGGGTCGGTGCCGAAGCGAGGTCCAAGCCCCACACCAGGGTCTTCGGCGACTCCAGGCCGCTGGCCTGGCTCACGGCGAGCTCGCTCAGCACCGCGAGGTGGTCACCCCGCACGATGTAGTCCGCGGTCTCGGTCATGGGTCGGCCTCGCAATCGTCGGTTCACACTGTGCCGACCAGGCTTCCCGGCTCACCATCGCCCCACTTCGTGCGAGGCGCGGCCGAGACTACGCCCTCCGCCTGGGCGTCGCGCGGTATTGACACCCGGCGTGTCCATCCGTGCCTGGCGCATTCGAGGGTCCACGCGCGCCCGCCTTCGGGGTGGTGGGGGCTTCCGCCGATTTGTCAAGAGGGGACAGCCCGGACCCTGCTCCGAATAACGTGTGAACGGTCGTGACCCGGATGGGTGGCGCGGGGGAGGCAACAGTGGCAGTCATGCAGCAGGGTGCCGCGGTGACCGGCCGATTGGATGGCCGGTACCGGCTCGAAGAGTGCGTGGGGTCCGGCAGCGTGGCGCGGGTTCACCGCGCCATCGACGAGCAGCTCGGTCGCACCGTCGCGGTCAAGCTCATGCGGGACGGCTCCGACGATCTCTGCACCCCGGAGCGCGCCCAGAACGAGATGACGGTGCTCGCGTCGCTGAGTCACCCGTCGCTGGTCAAGCTCTACGACGGCCGGGTGCGGTCGGACGGGCCGAGCTACCTCGTGATGGAGTACGTCGACGGCGAGACCCTTGCAGCCGCCCTCGGCCGCGGCCCGCTGCCCGCCGCGCGGGTGCGTCATCTCGCCACCGAACTCTCGTCGGCACTGCATGTCGTCCACAGGGCGGGAGTGGTGCATCGCGACCTCAAGCCTTCGAACATCCTGCTCGCCGAGAACCCGGTGCCCGGTCTCGGCGAGCAGGTGAAGCTCGGCGACTTCGGCGTCGCCCAACTCGTCGACGGCACGCGGATCACCGCCGCCGGCACCATCGTGGGCACCGCCGCCTACCTCGCGCCGGAGCAGGTGCGGGGTGAACCGGCCGGACCCGCGTCCGATGTCTACGCGCTCGGACTCGTGCTGCTCGAGGCGCTGACCGGTGTGCGCGCCTACGGGCAGTCGTCGGGGATCGCCGCGGTGATGGCGCGCCTCATCGATCCGCCGCCGGTGCCGGGGTGGGTGGGTCCCGAGTGGGCTCGCCTGCTGACCGAGATGACGGCGACGGATGCTGCGCACCGGCCCGCCGCACTGGACGTCGCGCAGCGCGCGGCCACTCTGCCGATCGACATCGCCCCTGACGCGGTCGGCGACCCCGAGGCCACGCAGCCGGCGATGCCGGTGCTCAGCGCCCTCCCGTCGATTCCCCCGGCCCCGACCCTCCCGTCGGTTCCGGTGGCCCCCGCTCTCCCCTCGATTCCGGTCGCATCCGCCGCAACGGAGGTGGCAGTGGGGGCGTTCGCTCCCACGGCCCCCAGCCTGCGGGCCCGGCCCGCACGGCGCAGGCGTGCACGGGCGCTCGCCGCTCGCCGACGCCGAATCGTCGCAGCCGGAGGAGGGGCGGTTGCCGCAGCCACCGTCGCGCTCGGCCTGGTCCTGGGCGCGGGCGTGCCCGGTGCCCCGGCCACCTCGTACGGCGAACTGCGCGACGCCACCTCTTCGCCCGTTCCGGAGCCGCTGCTCGACGGCGGGGCGGACGAGGCCACGCCTTCGGCCCCCGAAGGCCAGGTCGAGGACGGGCTCTCCATCGAGCCGGCGTCCCACGTCGTCGAGGCGCCGAAGCGCGAGGCCGGTGCGGCCGCCGACAAGGCCGCGAAGGATCTCGCGAAGGAGGAGCGCAAGGCGGCGAAGGACGCCGAGAAGACCGCCGAGAAGGCGGCACGCGACCTCGCGAAGGAGGAGCGCAAGGCGGCGAAGGAAGCCGAGAAGGCCGTCGGCGCGAACTCTCAGCCGGGCAAGGAGAAGGGCCAGGGCAAGCGCGACTGACGCGCGCCCCAGCGCCTCAAAGCCGTCGCCGAGCGTCGGTCTGGTTGATCGATAGGCCCTCGTCGAGGGGTCGGTTTCGTTGATCGATGAACCGACGCCCGTGGTGCGACTTCAAATTGCTCCTTGCGCGACTGTTAGCGCTATCAGTATGGTGGCGATGCCCCAGGGCGGCGAGTCGACGTCGACGCGCCCATCAACGAGGAGGTTGGCATGGAGATATCACGACGCCGTAGACGCCAGAGGCGGTGGGGAAGGGCAGGCCTGTCGGCGATCGTCGCCGCGACGGCGGGCGCACTGGTCCTGGGAGGCTTGTCGCCGGCACATGCCGTCGACGACTTCGGACTGGGTGATCCTGTCCTGGAGCTGACCTTCGAGGACTCGGTCGTCGACTCCAGCCCTCTCGCGCACCCCACCGCATTGAAGGGGCACAACGGGTCGACCACCCTCAATCACGAGTACATCGCCGGCAACAAGGCCGGCACGAAGGGCCTGAAGCTCAACGGCAGCACCTTCCTCGATCTGGGCACGGGCAGCGAGCTCGTCCCGTCCGACCTGACCTTGTCGTTCTGGTTCAAGCCCACGGCGGCCATGGGTTCGGGTGAGCAGATCATCACCTGGAACAAGCGCGCATACAACACCGCGGGCTGGTACGCCTCGTCGGTGAGCGCGACGAACCCCCTCCTGTTCTCCTTCGGCCCGGGCGGAGGCCAGCCGCACGAGGTGCGGGCCGCCTCGACCGATCGCGCCGCATTCTTCCCCGTGGGCGAGTGGACGCATATCACCGCCACGTACAGCAGCACGTCGAAGCAGTTCAACCTGTACCGCAACGGCGTCAAGGTCACGACGTCGGTGCAGACCCCTGTCAGCGCCACCGCGACCGGCACGATCGCCGAGGCGAGCCCCGTGCTGCCCAAGTCGATCGGGTACAACGGCCCCAACTACAACGGCGGATACCTGACCAGCGCGCTGGACGACTACCGACTGTTCGAGGGCATTGCCGACCTCGCAGGCGTCGTCGCCCTCTACGAGGACGGCGGAGGCACGGTGGACCGTGCGGCTCTCGCCGCATCGGCGGCTGCAGGCATCACGGTCCCGACGACGGCGACGGTCAACCTGACGCTCCCCACGACGACGTCGAACGGGTCGACCGTCAGCTGGACATCGACGGACCCCGAGGTCATCGCTCCGTCCGGAGTCGTCGTGCGCCCTGAGGCAGGCGAAGAGGACGTCACCGTCACGCTGACCGCCCGCGTCAGCTACCTCGGCGGCCCCGCGACCACCAAGACCTTCGAGGTGTACGTTCCGGCGGTCGTCGAACCGGTCCAGGACACCGGCCTCGAGGACGTCGTCATCTTCGACGACTACCTCAAGAACGCGCAGGACAAGGAGATCGACTACCTCCTCACGCTCGACCCCGAGCGGTACCTCCACTGGTTCCGCGTGACGGCGAACTCCTACAAGCCCGGCAGCTTCACCGTCAACACGACGAGCTACCCCGGGTGGGAGAACGGATCGGTGACCTGGAACTTCCGCGGCCACTCCTTCGGTCACTACATGTCGGCGCTGGCGATGAACTACGCCAACTCCGACGACCCCGCTGTCAAGGCTGAGGTGCTCGCCGACCTCGAGGCCACGATCCGCGGTCTCGCCGCGGTGCAGGACAGCTACGACGGCACGTCGCGGGCGGGCTACCTCGCCCCGTTCCGCGACTCGGCGCTCGACGCTGTGGAGGGACGAGGCACGTCCGACGATCAGGTCATCGTGCCGTATTACAACCTGCACAAGATCCTCGCCGGACTGCTCGACGCGTACGAGTACGTGCCCGGCGAGCTGGGCGAGCTGGCGCTGGATGTCGCTGAAGGCTTCGGCGAGTACATGTTCGGGCGCGTCTCCACCCTCAGCAACACCGCCACACTTCTCGGCACCGAGTACGGCGGTATGAACGAGGCGCTCTACGAGCTGTTCGACGTGTCCGGGGGCAACCCCCACTTCAAGACGGCCGCGCAGGGATTCGATGAGGTGTCGCTCTTCCAGTCGCTCGCGAACGGCACCGACGTGCTTCCCGGTCGTCACGCCAACACGACCATCCCGAAGTTCATCGGCGCGCTCAAGCGCTACACGGTGTTCACCGAGAACCCCGAATACTACGAGATGCTCACGCAGGCCGAGAAGGACAACCTCGGGATGTACCTGACCGCCGCGCAGAATTTCTGGCAGACGGTGGTCGATCACCACACCTACGTGACGGGGGCCAACAGCCAGTCCGAGCACTTCCGCGCTCCGGACACGCTGTGGCGCTACGCCACACAGCAGGGATCGACGGGCAATCCGCAGACGGCCGAGACGTGCAACGAGTACAACATGCTCAAGCTGTCGCGCGAGCTGTTCAAGGTCACGCAGGACGTCAAGTACATGCACTACTACGAGAACACGTTCATCAACACGATCGTGTCCTCGCAGAATCCCGACAACGGCATGAGCATGTACTTCAACCCGATGGCGCCCGGCTACTACAAGGTCTACGGCCCGGCACCGACCGAGTCGCAGCTCTTCTGGTGCTGCATCGGCACGGGGATGGAGAACTTCTCCAAGCTCGCCGACACGCTGTACTTCTCCCGTGACAAGAACGTCTGGGTCAACCTGTACTTCAGTTCCCAGTACGACCACGCCGACAGCAACATGCGCGTCACCCAGGAAGCCGACTTCCCGAACGACGACACGGTGCGCATCACCGTGGACGCCCTGACGGGATCTCAGCTCGCGGAAGGCGCCACGCTCCGTCTGCGCGTCCCGGACTGGGTGGCCGGCGAGCCGACCCTCACCGTGAACGGCACGGTCGTGTCGCCGGACGTGCGCCAGGGCTACATCGTTCTCGATGAGGTCGCCGCGGGCGATGTGATCGAACTGACCACCCCGATGGAGGTCGTGGCGTACGACACCCCCGACAACGCCGACTTCGTCGCGTTCAAGTACGGACCGACGGTGCTCAGCGCCGGCCTGGGCACCGAGAACATGACGGGCTGGGGATCGGTCGGAGTGAGCGTGCGGATCGCCCTCGCGCCGTCGGCCGAGGTTCAGCAGACGGTGACGGTGGCCACGGAGACCACTCAGCAGTGGTACGACGACATCGCGGAGAACGTGGAGCGCATCGAGGACAATGCGGACGGCGAAGCGCAGTTCGTGCTGAAGAACACGCGCGACGGGGGAGACCTCATCTACACGCCGCACTACTCGCAGCACGGTCAGCGCTATGGCATCTACATGAACTTCGAGGTCCCGGACTCGCCGGCCGCACAGCAGGCGATCCTCGACGAGAAGAAGCGCCAGCGTGACGCCGCACGGTTCATCGACGTCCTCACCACGTTCGACAACAACAACGGAGAGGCCGCGAAGAACCTGAAGACAGGCGGCACGACGAGCGTCGGAGTCCACAACGGTCGGCAGTATCGTCACGCGAACAGCAACGGCTGGTTCAGCTACGACATGGCCGTTGACCCCACCGCATCGACCAACCGACTCGAGACGACGTACTTCTCGGGGGACAACGGACGGTCGTTCGCGATCTACCTCAATGACACCCTCTTCAAGACGCAGCAGATCACCAACGCTGCGGGCTCCGGAGTGTTCTACGAGGTGGTCGACACGATTCCGGCGCAGTACCTGACCGGCCCGAACGTCCGGTACAAGGTGGACGCCGCCGGCAACCCGGTACTGGATGGGCAGGGCAACCGGATCCCCGTGGTCACGGTGCGCTACCAGTCGACGGGAGGCTTCGCGGGCGGCGTCTTCGGAGTCGCGACCTCGCGGCCGGTGACCTACAGCACGGAGTCGTCGCTCACGGGTCTCACGGTCGACGGGGGAGTCCTCTCGCCGACGTTCTCCGGATCGACCACCGACTACACGGTGACGGTCCCGCAGGGCGCTACCTCGATGTCGTTCACCGCGACGCCGAACGTGCCCAGCGGCCTGGTGCGGGTGGGCGACATCCTGATCGACGACACCGAGCCTCGCCAGGTATCGCTGGTGCCGGGGGAGGAGAAGACGGTCACCATCCGTTCGTTCGCGCAGGATCACGAGACGTCGACGACGTACACCCTGGTGATCCGCGAGGCGGCCGACCGGCAGCTCGCCGTCACGGGCACCGCAACGGCCCGCTGCGTGGCGGGCAAGGCGGTGCTGACGGTGAGCGTCGCGAACGGCGACGAGGTACCGGTCGGCGTCCGTCTCGAGTCGACGTACGGCACCAAGACCGTCGCCTCCCTGGGTGCCGGCAAGACCAGCAGTCACGCGTTCACCACGCGTGCGGCGGTCCTGCCGCAGGGTGTGGCGGTGGTGACGGCGACTGCGACCGTCGGCGGTGAGGATGTCACCACCGCGGTGAACGTCCCGTACGCTCAGGCCGCCTGCGGCGCCGGCGCGCTCTGACACCGGTCCGGGTGCCGGCAGCGAACTCGCTGCCGGCATCCGGCCTTTCACCGACCCACTCGATCCGGAGACATCACCATGGCCAAGCGCCGTCGCCCGATGGGAACGCTGAGTCCCGCAGCACGGACTCGTGTCGCGACCGCGGTCGCGGCATCCGCCCCCGCATCAGCGCCGGAGGCGCCGCCCCTTCGCCGGCGGCGCGTGTGGTGGGGTGTGGTCCTTGCGATCGTCCTGGTGGGAATCGGGCTGGCGACACAGGTCCTGACCGACGTGGCTCTGCCGGAGCGGCTGCAGGACGGACTCACCCTCGCGGTGAGCGTTCTGATCGAGTCGATGCCGTTCGTGATGCTAGGGGTGGTGCTCGCCGTCGTCATCCAGGTGTGGATCCCGCCGGGAGCGATCGAACGCTGGCTCCCGCGGCGCGCCTGGGCCCGGCGCGCGGTGCTCTCGCTGCTCGGGATGCTGGTGCCGGTGTGCGAGTGCGGCAATGTCCCGTTCGCGCGCGGCCTGATGATGCGCGGTTTCTCGGTGCCCGAGACTCTCACCTTCCTCATGGCGGCGCCGATCGTGAACCCGATCGTGATCCTGACGACGCACCAGGCGTTCGGATTGAACGACGGCATCCTCGTCGCGCGGCTGCTCGGCGGATACGCGATCGCCAACCTCATCGGATGGCTGTATTCGCGGCATCCTGATCCCACGTCCCTCCTCACCGCTCGGTTCGCCGCCACCTGCGCCGCCCCCTCTGTTCTCGAAGCCGAGAGCCGGGGACGCCGGACGGCGACGCAGGTCCTCGTCGAGCTCCGCGCCGTCATGCCGGCGCTCGTCCTGGGCTCGGCTCTCGCGGGTGCGATCCAGGTGCTCGTGCCCCGTGAGGTACTCGTCGCGATCGGCAGCGACCCCGTGCTCTCCATCCTCGCGATGACCCTGCTGGCGCTCGTCGTGGCCATCTGCTCGAACGTCGACGCCTTCTTCGCCCTGTCGTTCGCCTCCACATTCACGCCTGGCTCGATCGTCGCCTTCCTGCTGATCGGTCCGCTCATCGACGTGAAGATGCTCGCGCTGCTGCGCACGACGTTCACGACCCGCCTGCTCGCCGGGGTGGTGCCCGTGGTCATCCTCAGCGCCTGGTTCATCGGAGCGGTGGTGAACCTCGTTGCGTGACGTGTGGGAACGCTGGCTGGGTGCGGGCCTCGCCGCGGTGCTCGGCATCGCGACGCTGGTGCTCGCGCTGACCGGTCGGCTCGGACTCTTCCTGAACCCGGCAGGCAGCTGGTTCGCGATCGCGATGGCGGTTGTCGCGATCGGAGTGGGGGTCGTCGGTCTCGCCCTTCCCCTCGGCATCGAGCGGGAGCACGATCATCCTGGCGAAGCATCCGCCGACCACGATCACGATCACGATCACGGCCGGGATCACGTCGACGATCACGGACGGGGCCACAGCCAGGTCGCCGTCGCCCGGGCGAGCACTGTATCGATCGTGGGCGGTGCCATCGCCTCGGCGGTGGTGGTCGCCGCCTGGCTGCTCCCACCCACCACGCTCTCGGTCACGCTTGCGATGGATCGAGCGACCAACGCCCCCGCGCTGTTCGGCAGGGATGACGCGGTCGAGCTGGCGAGCTCCGGCGACACGCGAGAGTTCGGAATCCCCGACTGGTCGACCGTGTTCGCCACGGCCACCTCGCCCGAGGACTTCGCCGGCGACGCCGTGGAGCTCGAGGGGTTCGTCACCCCCCACCCCGACGACCCAGAGCAGTTCCTTCTCACCAGGCTGGTGATCACTCACTGCGTCATCGACGCGCAGCCCGCCGCCGTGCCGGTCAGCGACGCGGACTGGGATGCCGGCATCGAAGTCGGCGACTGGGCGCGCGTGGAGGGGACCGTGGTCCTCGAGGGCGAGGAGCTGACCATCCGTCCGACGACGCTGACGCCCATCGAGGAGCCGCAGGATCCGTATGAGTACTGACGAGCACGCGGGCACGGGCCGCGGGAAGCGGTTCCTCCTCGTCTACGCAGCCGTGCTGGCGGGGATCCTGGTCGCGTCGACGGCTGCCGCCGGCGCGAGCGTCGCAGCCGGCCCCCGCGTCTCAGCGGTGCTGTCCGACCCGGCCGCGGCGACGACGGTCAGCGGCTCTCGCGTGATCTTCACGGCGAATCAGGCGCTGGCAGAGGTGTCCGCTACGCAGGTGGAGATCGAGCCGGAGGTGCCCTTCACGGTCGACACCGCCGGCCGCGACGTCGGCGTACGCCTTGCCGAGCCGCTGCAGGACGGCACCCGCTACACGCTCACGATCAGCGACGTGGTGGGCAGGTCGGGCGGCCCATCCTCCACCTTCTCCACGTCGCTGGAGACGCCGCGCGCAGAGGCGTTCCTCCTCGAGCGCTCGCCCGACGACGACCGCATCTATCGCACGACCCTCGACGGCGCCACGGAGGAGACGGTGTTCGAGCACCCGCGGATCGAGGACTTCCGCTCGTCCCCCCGCGGATTGGTCGTCGCGCTGCGAACCGAGCAGGGTGATTCCGAACTCGTGGTGGTCCGAGAGGACGGCCGTGTCGACGAGGTGCGTCTTCCCGCCGTCGGTCGCCTTGCTCGCCTGCAGCTCTCGGACTCCGGCGACCGCTTCGCCTACACGTGGACCGACCCGTCCGTCGAGGGCATCCCGGTTCGCGACTCGGTGGTCTTCCTCGGCAGCATCTCCGCACCCGATGCCAAGCCCGAGCAGCTCGATCTCGGCACGTCCGACCCGCGCATCGACGACTTCCGCTTCGTGCAGGGCACGACGTCGCTTCTCCTCGTGACGCGCGGCGACGACCTGCTGCTGGCCGACCCCGTCGCGGAGGGCGAACCCGTCACGCTCGGCAAGGCGTCCATCATCGACGACGTCTCGCGTACCGAGGCCGTTGCGTACGTGCGAACCGCGGAGGGCCCGCAGATCGTGGACCTCCGGGACGGTTCACGCACTCCTGCCGCGGGGGCCGACCCGCAGTTCGGACAGCCGTTCGCCGCGGAGGAAGTGACGGGGAACGGGACGCTGCTCACCTATCTGCGTCTCAGCGACTCCGGCGAGCTCGAGGGCCAGACGGTGGTGATGCGAGCGCCTTCCGTCGACAGCCGGGTCATCGCCGAGGTGGCGACGACCGACGCCATCCTGCAGGTGTGCGCAGCACCGAGCGGGCGCTGGGTGGGTGTCGTCGTCGCTCCGGACATCGCCGCGAACCCGCTCGACGACGCGATTCTCGCGATGCCCGAGACCGTCGAGACGAGGATCTTCTCCCTCGAGTCGGACGACACGCAGGTGATGCCCGGTCTCGCGATCTCCTGGTGCCGCGCACCCGCGTCGTGAGTGAGGGCACCGGCCCGCGGGCCGGCCGCGCGTCGCGCGCTACCGGTAGTTGACGAACTGGAGGTCGACGTCGAGGTCGGCGGCCTTGAGCATGCGCTGGACCTCCTGGAGGTCGTCGCGACTCTTCGACTGCACGCGCAGCTCGTCGCCCTGGATCTGCGACTTCACAGACTTGGGACCCTCGTCGCGGATGAGCTTCGAGATCTTCTTGGCGTTCTCCGACGAGATGCCGTCCTTGAGCGTCGAGACGATCCGGAACTCCTTGCCGCTGGCGAAGGGCTCGCCCGAGTCGAGGCTCTTCAGTGAGATGCCGCGCTTGATCAGCTTCGACTGGAAGACGTCGAGCACCGCCTTCGCGCGCTCCTCGGTGCTCGCCTTGATCAAGATGGAGTCGCCGCTCCACTCGACGGATGCGCCCGTGCCCTTGAAGTCGTAGCGCTGCTCGATCTCCTTGCGCGCCTGGTTCAGGGCGTTCTCGGCCTCCTGGTGGTCCACCTTGCTGACGATGTCGAACGAAGAATCGGCCATGACGGGCAGTCTATCCGCGGTCGCGTGACGCCGCGAAGACCGGGCAGGCCTTGGAAGCGCTTGCAGATGAGGGGGTTTCGCGGATGATCCGCGTTATCCCGCAAGTCACGAACGCGTATCGATCATCCCAATCGCGGGTTGCGTTTCGGGCCGAAGATGATAACAATGTAAGCGCTTGCATCTTCTGCGAGCAGAAGAACGGCCTTCGACGGTGCTTGGCGCCGGCCCGGGCCGGTCTAACCCCAACAGCACTTAAGAGAGGCACACACCGATGAAGGTGAACAAGAAGAGCGCGCTCGCGATCAGTGCGTTCATCGCGGGCGGCGCGCTCGTGCTCTCCGGCTGCGCAAGCGGCGGCGGAGACGACAGCGGCAGCAACGACGAGAACGCGGACACGACCCCCATCACCGTCTGGGTCGACATCGAGCGCAAGCCGGCGCTCGAGGACGTCGCGGCATCCTTCACTGAAGAGACCGGCGTCGAGGTCAAGCTCGTCACCAAGGACTTCGCCACGGTCGACCAGGACTTCATCAGCCAGGTCCCCACCGGCAAGGGTCCCGACGTCATCGTCAGCCCCCACGACAAGCTCGGCGCCTACGTGTCGGCCGGCGTCGTGGCGCCGCTCGAGCTCGGTGACGTCGCCGATGGCTTCGCCGAGGCGGCCGTCCAGGCCATGACGTACGACGGCAAGGTCTACGGCGTCCCGTACTCGATCGAGAACGTCGCGCTCGTCCGCAACGCCGACCTCGTGTCGGAGCCCGTCGAGACGTTCGACGAGGTCATCGCCAACGGCAAGGCCGCCGGCACCGAGTACCCCTTCCTCGTCGGCCTCTCGCCCGAGCAGGGTGACCCGTACCACCTCTACCCGCTGCAGACCTCGTTCGGCTCGCAGGTGTTCGCGCAGAGCGCCGACGGCTCGTACGACCCGTCGCAGCTGGTGCTCGGCGACGCCGCCGGTGTCGAGTTCGCCACCGCTCTGAAGCAGTGGGGCGCCGAGGGCATCCTCAACGCCAACATCGACGGTGACAAGGCGCGCGAGTTCTTCGTCGCCGGCAAGTCGCCGTACTACCTCACGGGTCCGTGGAACATCCCCGCGATCTCCGAGGCCGGAATCAACTACGCCATCGACCCGCTCCCCAGCGCCGGTGGCGAGGAGGCCCGCCCGTTCGTCGGCGTCAACGGCTTCTTCCTGTCGAGCAAGTCGGAGAATTCGCTCGCCGCGACCGACTTCATCGTCAACTACCTCAGCACCGAGGACGCTCAGCTGAGCCTGTTCGAGGTCGGCGGTCGCCCGCCGGCACTGATCTCGGCCTACGAGAGCGCCGCAGCCTCCGACCCCGATGTCGAGGCCTTCGGCAAGATCGGCCAGACCGGTGCTCCGATGCCCGCGATCCCCGAGATGGGCGCCGTGTGGTCGGACTGGGGCAACGCAGAGCTCCAGCTCATCAAGGGCGAGGGTGAGCCCGCGCAGGTCTGGGAGACCGCTGCGACGAACATCCAGTCCAAGATCGGCTGAAAGCCGCAGTGACAGGCGGGTGGGGCCTTTCGCGGCTCCACCCGCCTTCTCTTCTACTCTGAACCTCACGACCCTGCGATGAAGGAGCGTCCCTCCATGGTCGATGTCAAGACCGCCGCGAAGAAGACCGCGGCACCGAGCGCCTGGGGCGATGACCCGTTCCACAAGCCCGCTCGGCGGCTCACGACGGGGGGTCTCGTCGCCCTCCTTGTGAAGGTCGTCCTCCTCGCGGTCATCGACGCGCTCGCTGTCTTCGGCGTCTGGGTGCTGGTCGCGAAGGGCGACTGGATCGCCGCCGGCGTGCTCCTCCTTGTCGTCGCAGGCGTCAACTACCTCTACCTGCGTCCCGGCCTGCTGCCGGGGAAGTACCTGGCGCCCGGCCTCGCGTTCCTCGCCGTCTTCCAGATCTTCGTGATCATCTACACAGGCTTCATCGCGTTCACCAACGCCGGCGACCAGCACAACAGCACCAAGCAGGATGCGATCGAGCAGATCATCCGCACCTCGCAGGAGCGTGTGCCCGACTCGCCCGAGTACACCGTCGAGGTCTACAAGCAGGCCGACCAGTTCGGACTCCTCGTGGCCGAGCCGGGCGGCGGCACCGCGTTCGGCACGAACGAGCAGCCCCTCCAGGACGCATCGAGCGCACCCGACGGCTGGGAGCAGCTCAACCTCAACCAGATCATCCGCCTCCAGGACGAGGTGCTCGCGCTCAACGTCCCGGTGAGCGACGACCTCAACGACGGCACCCTCCGCACCTCCGACGGGCGCAAGGCCTTCGTCTTCACCTCGAGCCTCGAGTACGACGAGGCTGCCGACACCTTCACCAACACCGAGACCGGACAGGTCTACTCCGACGACGGCGAGGGAAACTTCCGCGCCGAGAGCGGCGAGACGCTGACGCCCGGATGGCGCGTGGTGATCGGCTGGGACAACTTCGCGTTCGCCTTCACCAACGACCAGATCCGCGACCCGCTCCTGCGTGTGACCATCTGGACCTTCGCGTTCGCCGCGTTGTCGACACTGGTCTGCTTCGCCCTGGGCCTGTTCCTCGCGATCGTTCTCAACCACCCGACGCTGCGCGGCAAGAAGGTCTACCGCGTGCTGGTGATCCTCCCTTACGCGTTCCCCGCGTACCTGACGGGTCTCGTCTGGGCGGGCATGCTCAACACGGAGTTCGGCTTCATCAACGAAGTGCTGCTCGGCGGCGCGCAGATCCCGTGGCTCGGTGATCCGTGGCTCGCGAGATTCAGCGTCATCTTCGTGAACATGTGGCTCGGTTACGCGTACATGTTCCTTGTGTGCACGGGCGCACTGCAGTCGCTGCCCGACGACATCGTCGAGGCGGCCAAGATGGACGGCGCCGGCGCATGGCGGATCTTCCGCTCGGTGAAGATGCCGCTGCTCTTCGTGGCAGTCGCCCCGCTGCTCATCGCGACGTTCGCCTACAACTTCAACAACTTCGGCGTGATCTACATGCTCACCCGGGGCAATCCGCGGTTCACCGACACGACGCTCGACATCGGCGCGACGGACATCATGATCACGATGGTCTACAAGGTGGCGTTCGGCGGTGGCGGCGGCCGCGATCTCGGCCTCGCGTCGGCGCTGTCGATCCTGATCTTCATCATCGTCACGATCGTCGCTGTGATCAGCTTCCGGCAGACCAAGGCACTGGAGGACCTGAACTGATGTCCGATCTCGGCCAGAACGTGCGCGAATTCGAGCGCATCGAGACGATGGGCGCCGGCGGCGTCACCGCCTTCGGCGAGAAGACCCTGCGTCGCACCAAGACCGACCGGCGCCGTTCGTTCGGCGCATGGTTCACCGACACCGGATGGCGGCACGTGATCGCGTGGATCGCGATCGTGTTCGCGCTCTTCCCGCTCCTGTACATCCTGTCGGTGTCACTCAACCCGATCGGCACGCTGACCGGATCCAACCAGCTGTTCCGCACGATCGACATCTCCAACTATGTGCGGCTGTTCAACAGCCCCGACATCCCGTACGGCCGCTGGTACGTGAACTCGCTGATCATCGCGGTCATCACGAGCGTGTTCACGGTCCTTCTGTGCGCGCTCGGCGCCTACGCGTTCTCGCGCATGCGCTTCAAGGGACGCAGATTCGGACTCGCGACGCTGCTCGTGCTGCAGATGTTCCCGCAGCTGCTCGCGATCACGGCGATCTTCCTGCTGATGATCCAGATCGGCGATGTGTTCCCTGCGATCGGCCTCGGCACCCACGCAGGCCTCATCATGATCTACCTCGGCGGCGCGCTCGGGGTGAACACCTTCCTCATGTACGGGTTCTTCAACACCGTGCCGACGGCGATCGACGAGGCCGCGAAGATCGACGGCGCCGGGCACGCCCGCGTCTTCTTCACGATCATGCTGCCCCTCGTGATGCCGATCCTCATCGTGATCGGGCTGCTGACCTTCATCGGCATCATCGGCGAGTTCGCGATTGCGAGCGTCATCCTCACCGACCCGAACCAGCAGACCGTTGCGATCGGCCTCTTCCAGCTCGTGTCGGGCTTCATGTCGCAGAACTGGGGCATCTTCGCGGCCGGCGCCGTGCTCGCCGCGCTCCCGGTGATGGTCTTCTTCCTGGTCTCGCAGAAGTACATCGCAGGCGGCCTCACCGCGGGCAGCGTCAAGTAGACGGATGCCGCGGGGCGCGGCATCCTGGATCACACAACTCAAGGGCTCTGTCATGGCTTCCGGCCGTGCAACCACGTCGCACCCGGCGGCGCGCGCTGCCGACCGATCGAAAGGCATGCCATGACTCCTGCTCCCCACCACGACGGCTCGTCGCTGCACGTGTCGAACCTCGCGCCGGCGCTCGGCGAGGTCGTCACAGTGCGCTTGCGCGTGCCCGCCGGGTACGGACCGCTCGCGGCCGTGCGCACGCGCTCGAACCCCGACCACGAGCCCGAGTGGACCGACGCCGTGCGCGTCGGTGTCGCCGACGCGTGGGAGTGGTGGGATGCGCCGGTGACGGTGCGCAACCCGCGACACGGATATCGGTGGATGCTGCAGCACGCCGACGGCCGCGTCGAATGGCTCAATCAGACCGGCCTGCATCGCATCGAGACCCTCGACTCCGAGGACTTCGCGCTCGTGGCCTACCCGGCACCGCCCGCCTGGATGAACGAGTCGGTGATGTACCAGGTCTTCCCCGACCGGTTCGCGCGCTCCGCGGCGGCCGACGAGCACCCGACGCCTGAGTGGGCGATCCCGGCGGCGTGGAGTGACCCGGTCGACGCCGTGATGCCGGCGCGCTCGCAGCAGTTCTACGGCGGCGACCTTCCCGGGATCATCGAGAAGCTCGACCACCTGGTCTCGCTGGGCGTGAACCTGCTCTACCTCACCCCGGTGTTCCCGGCGGAGTCGAACCACCGCTACGACGCCGCCAGCTTCGATCGCATCGACCCGCTGCTCGGCGGGGAAGAGGCGTACATCCGGCTCGTCGAGGAGGCGCATGCCCGCGGCATCCGGGTCATCGGCGACCTCACGAGCAACCATTCCGGCGACAGTCACGAGTGGTTCCGGGCCCCGCTCGGCAACCCGGGAGCCCCCGAGGAGGACTTCTACTACTTCACCGACGAGGGCAACACCGCATACGTCTCGTGGCTCGGCTACGCGAGTCTGCCGAAGTTCGACTGGTCGTCGGAGGAGCTGCGCCGCCGGTTCGTCTCGGGCGAGGACTCGGTCGTCGCGAAGTGGCTGAAGCCGCCGTACAACGCCGATGGGTGGCGCATCGATGTGGCGAACATGACCGGCCGCCTCGGCGCCGTCGACCTGAACGCCGAGGTGCGGCAGCTGCTGCGCGAGACGATGCTCCAGGTCGATCCCGACACGATCCTGCTCGGCGAGTCCACCAACGACGCCGTTAGCGACCTGCAGGGCGACGGCTGGCACGGCGCGATGACGTACCCGTCGTTCACGCGGCCGCTGTGGGGGTGGCTCAGCGAACCGACCGGGGCGCCCTACCTCGACGCGGATGGCGGCGAAGTGACCGAGTCGTGGTTCTTCGGCCAGCCGATCGGCGGCATCCCGCGGTACACGGCGCGCGAGTTCACCGAGGCCGTCACCCGCTTCACAGCAGGCATCCCGTGGCGCGTGCGCCTCGGCAACATGCAGCCCCTCGACACGCACGACACCGCCCGGTTCGCGACGAACGCGGCGCCCGGTGCGATCCCGGTCGCCGTCGGCCTGTCGCTCACGATGCCGGGGCTTCCCGTCGTGTTCGCAGGCGACGAGTTCGGGCTGCTCGGAGCCGACGGTGAGGCCAGCCGCACCCCGATGCCGTGGGGCACCGAGGGCCAGCCCGAGGTCGCCGAGCGACTCGCGCTCTACCGCGATCTCATCGCGCTGCGCCGCAGCCATCCCGCGCTGCAGGACGGCGGGTTCCGCTGGGTGCACGTCGATGACGAGGCGGTCGTCTTCGTCCGCGAATCCGAGAGCGAGAGTGTGCTCGTCCTCGCGACGCGAGGAGATGCGGATGCCGCGATCCCGGCCGGCACCCTCCCTGGTGCGGCGTCCGGCGAGCCGGTGTTCGGCGACGCGACCCTGGCGGTGTCGGATGACGGAGCGGTGGTGCTCTCGGCCGAAGGTCCGGCGTTCGCGGTCTGGCTCCTTCCCGGGGTGGTTGCGCCGGCGCCCGCCCCGACGGAGGAGACGGCCGAGGTCTCGCGCGGCGTGGTCGACGCCGACGAGCAGACACCCGCCGAGATCGTGAAGGGCGCCGATTCCACAGGGGCGTGACACGGCGTCGCGGCATCGGGCACACTGAGTGCCATGTCAGCGTTGACCACCATCGGCCTGCCCGTGGCCCTCGGAATCATCATGTTCGGGCTCGGCCTGAGCCTCACCCTCGGCGACTTCGCCCGCGTCCTGAAGCAGCCGAAGGCGGTGATCGTCGCGCTGCTCTGCCAGCTGGTGCTCCTGCCCGCGATCTGCTTCGGTCTCGTCCTCGCGTTCCAGCTGCCTCCGGTGCTCGCCGTCGGCATGATGATGCTCGCGGCCTCGCCCGGCGGCACCACCGCGAACCTCTACAGTCACCTGTTCCGCGGGGACGTGGCCCTGAACATCTCACTGACGGCGGTCAACTCGGTGATCTCGGTCGTGACCCTGCCTCTCATCACGAACTTCGCGATCATCTACTTCGACCCGTTCGACAGCCAGCTCGGCATGCAGTGGTCGAAGGTGCTCGAGGTGTTCGCGATCGTGCTCGTGCCGGTCGCGATCGGCATGGTCGTGCGGCGCCTCTGGCCGGCGTTCGCGAAGGCGATGGACAAGCCCGTGCGCATCGCGTCGATCATCATCCTCGTCGTCGTCATCGCGGGTGCGGTCGCCTCGAACTGGACCCTCCTCGTCGAGAACTTCGCGCGCCTGTCGGTCATCACGATCGTCTTCTGCCTGATCAGCCTGTCGGTGGGCTACCTCGTTCCGCGTCTGCTCAAGGTGGGCAAGCGCCAGGCCATCGCAGCGTCGTTCGAGATCGGCATCCACAACGCCACTCTCGCGATCGTCATCGCGCAGACGGTGCTGGGCTCGGTCGAGCTCAGTCTTCCCGCCGCCGTCTACGGCGTGCTGATGTTCTTCATCGCCTTCGGGTTCGGCTTCCTCATCCGCGAGCGCAGCGGTACGTCCGACGACGAGATCGCGGCTGAAGACGACGAGGCCGAGGCCGCCGCGCGCTCCTGACCCGGGGTGGCGGAGGCATCCGTCATTCGTAGACTGGGGGCGCGAGGAGGTGCCATGCGCCCACTGACCGAAGACGACGTGCGTTCCGCGTTCGCGAACGCCTCACCCGAAGAGCTCCGCCTGGTCGCCCTGCCGACCGACTTCCTGCTCACCGACTGGGATCACCTCGACTTCTTCGCGTGGCGCGATCCGCGCACGCGCGGTCGCGGCTACGTGATCGCCGAGGTAGAGGGCGAACCCCGCGGCATCGTGCTGCGCGCCGCCGACGGCACGTCGAGTGCACGCTCGGCGATGTGCAACCTCTGCCACACGATGCAGCCCGCCGACCAGGTCGCGCTCTTCACAGCGCGCAAGGCGGGGGAGGCCGGACACGCCGGTGACAGCGTCGGCACCTACATCTGCACCGACTTGTCGTGCCACGAGAACGTGCGCCTCGCCCTGCCGCTCGCCCCCAACGAGGTGCGCGCCAGCGTCGACCTGAGGATCGACGGCACGCGCCGTCGTGCTGAAGCCTTCGTCGAGCGCGTGCTCGAGACCGCCGGAAGCCGGCGATGACCGCCGGGCGGGTGGTCGTGGTGGGCGATGCGCTCATCGACGAGCTGCGCGACGACAACGGCGTGCGCGAGTTCGTCGGAGGTGCTGCGCTGAACGTCGCGGTCGGCCTCTCCCGGCTCGGCGTGCCGGCCACGTTGATCGCGATGGTGGGCGACGACGAGCCCGGCGCCCACATCCGGTCCTATCTGGCGGACTACGGCGTGGAGCTCGTCGCCACGGTGTCGCCGCTCGGCACCGCCCGCGCGGTGAGCGTGCGCACGGGTGCCGGTGAGCCGGAGTACGACTTCAACGAGGCGTCCCAGCGGCGCCGCATCCGATTCGGTGAGGATGCGCAGCGCGTGATCGCGGACGCCCCCATCGTGGTCGTCAGCTGCTTCGCGTTCGACGACGCCGAGCAGGCCGCGGAACTCGCCGACGCGATCAAGAGCGCGGGTGTGCCGGTCGCGATCGACCCGAATCCGCGCACCGGCATGATGCGAGACGAGAATGCGTTCGTCCGCGGCTTCGAGGCGCTCGTGGCCGGTGCGACGCTGGTCAAGGTCGGCGAGGACGACGCGGCTCTGCTCTACGGCGAACCGCTCGACTGGCTGCGCGAGCGGCTGGTCTACCTCGGCGTGGCGGCGGTTCTCGCAACCGAGGGAGCGGCGGGCGCCACGCTCGAGGCGGGTGAGGTGGTCGTCACCGCGCCGATCACGGCGCTGCCGGGGAAGATCGTCGACACGATGGGCGCCGGCGACGCGGCGTTCGCGGCGGCGATCGAGTCGGTGGTCGACCGCGAGCCCGGGACCGAAGACGAGTGGGCGGAGACGCTGAAGAGTGCGATGGATGCCGCGGCCGCGACCTGCCGTTTCGAGGGCGCGCTCCTGCGCACGCCGGCGGCTCTCGAGGCGCTGGATCTGGACCGGATCGGCACCTGACCGCGGCTCGCGCCACGTGGATTTCGAGCACTGCGTGAGACAGCGTAAGATGTGTAATCGCGCCTCCGGTCGGCTGTGAAAGTTGGACGGGTGCGTCTGGCGAGTTACCCAAGCGGCCAAAGGGATCTGACTGTAAATCAGACTGCTCAGCATTCGGGGGTTCGAATCCCTCACTCGCCACCACCACTGCAAGCGGAAGAAGCCCCCTTCATGGGGGCTTCTTCCGTTGTGGCGGATCGGCGGCATGCCAGGATGATCGTGCGGACGCCGTGCCCGCGACAGAGAGGACCGTCATGACCGTGCCCGATCCCCACGCCCCGGTTCACCCGCAGGCGGCTGACGCGCCCGTGTCATCCCTGCTTCGCGCAGCGATCTGGGTTGCCATCGGCGCGCTCATCGCATCCGCGATCGTCTGTGTCGTGTGGGTGCTTGTCGGCGACCAGAGCGACATCATCGGCAAGGCGTTCCTCACGATCCTGCTGCTCGTCGCCTTCGCGGGCGTCACGATCCTCGACGCGCACCTCGCGCCGCGTCGCCCGGCCTGGTTCGCCCTCGCGAGCATGGGCACCTGGATCCTCACGCTCCTGATCGGTGCCGTGCTCATCTGGATGCCGGAGCGCTATTCGTGGGACGGCTTCACCCGCTTCGTCCAGTTCCTCTTCATCGTGCTCATCCTGCAGCTCGCCCTGTTGCACGTGAGGCTCTACACGAAGGCGCTGCAGCGCTACGACACTCCGTTCACCCGCACGGTCGCGGTGATCACGATCGTGCTCGTGGCCGCGCTCGTCGTGCTGCTGATCGTGCCGCTGATGTTCGACGAGTACCTCCGGTTCCCCGACATCTACTGGCGCATCGTGGTCGCCGTCGCGATCCTGGCCGCCGTCGGCACTGCGCTCATCCCGCTGGTGAACGTGCTGTTCGCACCGAAGAAGCCCCGCGCAGCCGCATACCCGGCGTACGGCGCGATGCCGGCCGCCGCTCCCGCCCCGGCGCCCGGCGCGCAGCAGGAGCTGCTGCCGTGGCCGAACTACGTCGACGGTGTCACGCCGCTGCCGATGCTGCCCGACGGCTCGCCGGACTGGAACGCCTACTACACGGGCTACCCGAGCCCGGGCGCGCATGTGTTCGGCGCCCCACAGGCACCGCCGCAGGGAGACGGTCCCCAGCCGAACGCTTCCGCGCTCGACAAGGCCGCGACCGCGCCGCACCCCGGCTACGAGGGCTATCCGCCCCCGCCGCCCCTTCCGCCGCGGCCGTAGCGGAACGAGCAGGGCGCCGCGCCGCGCGTCGGTTCCGCGCCGCGCGTTCGCTCCGCGTCAACCGCGAAGCAGTTCCGCCGCGGCCATGGCGGCGTTGTGCCCGCCGATCCCACTGACCGCGCCTCCTCGCCGTGCGCCCGACCCGCACAGCAGAATGCGGTCGTGCGCGGTCGCCACTCCCCAGCGCTGCGCTGGAGTGTCGAGCGGCTCGTCGTCCGTCGCCCACGGCCACGACAGCGGGCCGTGGAAGATGTCGCCGGCGGTCATGCCGAGCGAGTCCTCGAGGTCGGCCGTCGTCCGCGCCTCGATGCACGGCGTGCCGTCGGGAGCCTCGAACACGACGTCGGCGATCGGCTCGGCCAGCACCGAGTCGAGCGACGCCTGCGCCGCGGCGAGCAGCGCGGCGCGCGCAGCATCCCGATCCTGTCCTGCCACCAGCCGGTGCGGCACCTGCAGGCCGAACAGGGTCAGGGTCTGGGCGCCCGAGGCCTGAAGCTCGGGACCGAGGATCGACGGATCGGTGAGCGAGTGGCAGTAGATCTCGGCCGGAAGCGGGCGCGGGATGCCGCCACCGGCCGCCGTGCGATGGGCGTCGTCGAGCTGGGTCATCGTCTCGTTGATGTGGAATGTGCCGGCGAAGGCGGCTTCGGGATCGACCGACGTGTCGCGCAGCCGGGGGAGGCGTCGCAGCAGCATGTTGACCTTGACCTGGGCCCCCTCGGGGCTTTCGGCCGTCGACCCGGAGCCGCCGAGCAGCCGGTCGAGCACCGCCGGGCCGACGCCGCTCAGCACGACACGCCCGCGCAGCACCTCTCTGCGCCGGCCGTCGTAGACGACCTCGACGTCGCCATCGGGGGTGATCGAGGCCACACCGGCGCCGGTGCGCAGTTCGGCTCCGGCTTCACGGGCGGCGCGCTCGAGCTCGCCGCTGACCCGGCCCATACCGCCGACCGGCACGTCCCAGTCGCCCGTTCCGCCGCCGATCACGTGGTACAGGAAGCACCGGTTCTGGCGGAGGCTCTCATCGTCGGCGTTCGCGAACGTGCCGATGAGTCCGTCGGTGAGGACGATGCCGCGGGTGATGTCGGTGTCGAACGAGGAGCGCAGCACCTCGCCGAGCGGGCGCTCGACGAAGTCTGTCCACACGTCGCCCATCAGCTCCCGCACCGCCCCCGCACGGGGGAGAGGGTCGGTCACGGTCGGGAACAGCCGCTCCGCGACCGGCGCGAGTCGCTCGTAGAACCCGGCGAAGCGCTCGGCCTCGCTCGTATCGCCGGTGACGCGGGCGAACGAGGCAGCGGTGGCCGCGGCATCCGCTGTATCGATCAGAATGCCGCGCGACGCATCGGCGGGGTCCGGCGTATAGGAGGAGTACCGACGCCGCTTGAGGGCGATCTCGAGGCCGAGGTCGTCGATGATGCGCTGCGGCAAGAGGCTGACGAGGTACGAGTAGCGCGACAGCCGGGCGTCGACGCCGGCCCACGGGCGCTCCGAGACGGCGGCGCCGCCGACGTGGTCGAGACGCTCGAGCACGACGACCGAGTGGCCTGCGCGAGAGAGGTAGGCGGCGGCGACGAGGCCGTTGTGGCCTCCGCCGACGATGACGACGTCGTGGGTGTGTGCGCGGGCGTCGATGACCATCCCTCCACGCTAGCCGGGAGCGCGGTGCGCACACCGCGTCTGTCCCCAGGACGACGAGCGGATGCCGCATCCCGGCGACCCTCAGACGAACACCCCCACCCCCTCATTTTCCGAGCGCGGACCCTCAATTGCTCGCCCACGCGTTGACCGCCGCGTGCGGCCGGAGGACGGTCGAAGCGCGGGGAGATCAGCGCGGTCGCGCGAGGCCAGGAGGGCTCTCATGGGTATCAGGAGAAGGATCGTGACGGGTGCCGTGGTCACGGCGCTGGCCGTGGCGTCGCTGCTCGGCTTCGCGACGGGCGGACCGGCGGTGGCGGGTGAGGGTGGGAAGCCCGGCGGGAAGCCCGTCGCTTCGCTTCTCGCTTCCGGACTGCAGGGTGCCAGCGGCAGCACCATCGGACCGGACGGCGCCCTCTACGTCACCGAGGGGATGATCGGTCAGGTCACGCGCATCGACCCACGGACGGGTGCCAAGACGCCCTTTGCGACGTGCCTGCCGCCGGCGATCCTGCCGCTCGGCGGCGCGATCGACGTGGCTTTCATCGGCGAGACCGCCTACGTGCTGGTGACATTGGTCGGCGAAGGCGTGCCCGGCGGCACGGCCGACGACATCGCAGGCATCTACCGCGTCGACGGCCCCCACAGCTTCACGGCGATCGCCGACCTCGGCTCGTGGACGGTCGAGAACCCGCCGCCGCCTGAGATCGACGTCTTCGTGGCCGGTCGACCTGACCAGCACAGGCAGGCACGGCAAGGCGTGCGGGCACGGCGTCTGGTAAGAGCGGGGGAGCGGATTCCGCGTCCCCCAGCGCTCGCGGGGCGAGGCAGCGCTCGGGCCCGCCGCCCCGCGACGCCCGATAGCGTGAGGGGATGACGCTCGCGAAGGAACTCGAGTCCCTGGCCGTCGACATCGCTCGCGAAGCCGGTGAGCTGGCGCGGGTGCGTCGCACGGAGGGGGTCGCCATCGCCGCGACGAAGACGGCGCTCGCCGACATCGTCACCGAAGCGGACCGCGAGGTGGAGCGGCTCATCCGGGCCCGCCTCGCGGACGCCCGGACCGACGACGGCTTCCTCGGCGAAGAGACCGGCGCTGAGCGCGGCCAGAGCGACGTGACCTGGGTCGTCGACCCGATCGACGGCACCGTCAACTACGCATACGGCATCCCGGCCTACGGCGTCAGCATCGCGGCCGTCATCGGGGAACCGACGCCGGGGGAGTGGGAGACCGTCGCTGGAGCCGTCTACGCCCCGGCGTCGGGCGAGATGTTCCGCGCCGCGCGCGGGGAGGGCGCCTGGCTCGGCGACCAGCCGCTGACAGTGAACGCGGACGTGTCGGCCGCAGGTGCGCTGCTGGCGACAGGCTTCGGCTACGACCCGACGACGCACGCCGGCGACCTCGCCCGCGTCGGCCGCGTGATGCCGATGGCCCGCGACATCCGCCGCGGAGGCGCCGCATCGCTCGACTTCGCGTGGGTCGCGTCCGGGCGGCTGGACGGCTACTTCGAGCGGGGCCTCGCCCCGTGGGATCACGCCGCGGGATCGCTGCTGGTCACGGAGGCGGGCGGATCGTTCGCGTTCGTCCGGGACGACTCGGAGCGGTCGCGGCACCTGATCGTGGCGGCGACTCCGGTGATCTTCGAGCGGCTGGTGGACGCAGCGCTCGCCGACGAAACCTGAGTGTTTCGAAAGGATCCGTACGAAACGCCGCGAGTTGTCCACAGTGCTCATGGCATTCCCAGGTCGCCCCATGTAGTGTTTATGCGATCGTTACTTTCGCCGCCCGAACGGTGGAAGTCATCACTTGCCCGAAGACCGTACCGTTGCCCCCCGAGCGACACGACCCGAGAGCCCCCCGCTTGCCTTTTGACGCCCCGATGGCTGAGCCTGCGCCTACGCGCCGTTCCAGCCGCACCTCCACGACGCCTGTTCAGGCGACCTCGGAGACCCTCGGGATGTCGCGTGCGGAGCTCCGTCGCCGGGCCGCCGGTCCGGCTTCCGAGCGTCCGGCCGTCGTGTGGGGTCGTCCGGTCGAGGAGAAGCAGAAGGATGCCGCGCCGTCGGCGTCGACCGACGCTCCGGTGATCGCGGCCGAGGCCGAGGGCCTCGCACACGTGCAGCCCCTCACCGATCTGCCTGCCGCTCCCGTCGCCCCGGCCCCCTCGCCCTCCGCGATCGAGCTTCCGGCAGCGCCCATCCACATCGCCGACCCGATCGCAGCCGCGGTGCCTGTCGACGCCGCACCGCAGTCGGTCGTCGCGCCGCCCGCGCCGATGAGCCGTCGCGCTCGCCGCGCTCCGCGCACGGGCGAGCAGCCCGCCGTCGTCGTGCCGCCGATCGCGCTCGCCGCCCCGGCCGAGGCTGAGCGTCCCGCGCCCGTCTTCCACGCGGACCTCCCCTCGACGGAGGCTCCGGCACCGCTGCTCGAAACGGTCCTTGCACCCGCCGAGCCGTTCCAGCTGCTCGAGCCGACCGTCACGCCGGTGACCGAAGAGGTCGCCGTGCTCGAAGTCGTTCCCGACGAGACCCTGGTCGCCGAACCGACGATCGCCGCCGAGGCGGTCGCTGAGCCGGCGGACGAGCCGCGGGTTGCGGCATCCGCTTCCGATGAGTTCGAAGCCGCCGCCCGTCTGTTCTCGTTCACCGGTGAGCTGCCCGTCCAGGTCGAGCAGGCCGAGACGGTCGAAGAGGCCGAGCCCGCCGCAGAGACCGAGCCCGTCCAGGCCGCACACACCGCTCCGCGCAAGGCGCGCGTGAACCGCGGTGCGTCCTTCAGGCGCCTGACCGCAGCATCGTTCTCGGTGGGTGTGATGGGCATCGTCGGTCTGATGACCGTCGGCATGACCACCCCCGCCGAAGCCGTTGCCGCCGCCGGCGGTGCCGAGGCGTCGATGTCGATCCTCGCCCCCGGCGCGACCACCGTCACCGAGGTCGACGCCGACGAGATCCAGGCGTACGTCGCCCCGGCCGGTATCGCGGCCGACACGCTCGACCGCACCGAGAACTACGGCACCACGACCGTCGCCGAGCTCGCGTCCGAGGCGGGCATCCGCAACTTCTCCAACCTCTTCGTCAACGACCCGAACGCCGCGATCCAGTGGCCCTTCGCCGTCGGCGTCACCATGTCGTACGGCTTCGGCATGCGCTCCGGCCGCATGCACGAGGGCATCGACTTCACGCCCGGCGCGGGTGCTCCGATCCAGGCGATCGCCGACGGCACCGTTCGCGTGGCCTCAGAGGCCGGCGGTGCGTACGGCGTGCACGTGATCATCGACCACGTGATCGACGGGCAACTGATCTCGAGCCATTACGCGCACATGGAGTACGGCTCGATCCAGGTGTCGCAGGGCCAGCACGTCACGGTCGGCACGGTGCTCGGTCGCACGGGCAACACGGGCCGCTCCTACGGCGCCCACACGCACTTCGAACTCCTCCTCAACGGCAAGACCGCGATCGACCCGCTGCCCTGGCTGCGGGAGCACACCGGAGGCTGACCTCGATTCAAGAGTGGTGCCGTTGCTCTGGTATCCTCTTCTAGTTGCCCGCACGCGGGCAGCACGCCCCGATAGCTCAGTGGCAGAGCACTTCCATGGTAAGGAAGGGGTCGTCAGTTCAATCCTGACTCGGGGCTCGGAACATCGTGAGATGTGACGCGGCAGGGTAGCTCAGTTGGTGAGAGCGCACGACTCATAATCGTGAGGTCGCGGGTTCAAGCCCCGCTCCTGCTACAGATTAGAACCCCCGGATTTCCGGGGGTTTTGTCGTGTGTGACGTCAGTGCAGGGCGTCCACATTCAGCGTGAACCCCTGTGCGCGAAGACGCTCGGCCAAGGACTGCCCCATCGCGACCATCGGTGTCAGCACCCCGCCGCGCTCGGGCAGGTGGTCGAACGCGAGGCTCAGTGCCGACTCGCCGAGCATCACGCCGGTGCCCCCGTAGCCGGGATCGAACGGCGCAGCGACGCGTGTGCGAACCGGCTGACCCTCCACCGGATAGGCGTCGACGTCGAGAACGAAGCGACCCCGCTCGATTGCATCCGAACTCGGTCCAGCACCCGGGGCCGGGAGAACACGGTCCAGGACGGCCCTGGTCGGAGGAAGGGCCAGGCCGGCGACCAAGGCGGCGGTCCCTCCACTGATCGCGCACGCGCGAGCGAATCCGGCGAACCCGCGGCCGGTGGCGATCACCTCGCGGTACCGCATGAGCTGACCGTAGCTCCAGCCCGTCAGGTAGTTGCTGCGCTGAACGATCTGTTGGTTATAGGCCCCCATGACGAATGGCGCCTGCCACACATTCCGCTCCTTGCCCCAGCCACTCCCGCGACGCCCGGGAAGCCGGACGGACGGCCCCGGCGTGAGGGCGTACGGGTCGCCGACGAGGCGACGGATGGAGGCATCCGTCTTCACCTCTTTCATCTGCTGGCGGAGGGAGTCGATCGTTCCACCGCTGATGCCGCCGCGCAGAGACCTCACTCGCAGGGTCGCGGCGACGATCGGCACTCCTCCCGCGGTCTCGTGCGCGAGACCGAGGCCGAGGTCGGAGGGGATCGAGTCGAAGCCGCAGGAGTGGACGATCTTCGCACCGCTGCTCTCGGCGACGTCGTGATTGCGCTCGATGCTGCGGGCGACGAAGATGCTCTCGCCCGACAGATCGGCGTATGACGTTCCCGCCCGGGCGCACGCGGAGGCGACCTCCGTGCCGTAGCGCAGATACGGACCGACAGTCGTCGCGACGACCGACGTCGATGCCGCGAGACGGGCGACGGCGTCGGTGTCGGCCGTGTCGACCTGAATGGTCGGCCAATCAACGCCGAGATCGCGATTCACCTCCTGGAGCCGCGTGGAAGACCGACCGGCAATCGCGATCCGCGCGCCCGCGGGCGCCGACTGTGCGAGATGCCGCGCGGTGAATCGCCCGACGAACCCTGTCGCACCAAGGAGGACGATGTGGTGGTCGCGGTCGTTCTGGCTCATACCTCGCGAGCGTACGTGGGCGCTGGACGCCGACACCACCCTGCGCTCGTCGTGCGCAGCGCAACTCTCCGGCTGATCTCGAGCAGAGATTCGCTACGAGCGCGGCGCGACTTCGCCCAGGACTTCACGCAGGCGAGGTACGACTGCCGGGTCCTGGGCCATTTCGGGGCTGCCTACCACGTAGCTGCGCGATCTCCTGCGCGCGCTCCAGCGTGCCGGAATCGAGACCGAGGGTCCATTCCGCGACGTCACGCGCGAAATGCACGTGCGCCGGGTGGTCGATGACGGCGGTGGTGTTGACGTAGGACCCGCCGCCGTCGACGGCGATGAAGATCCGGATGCTGGCGGCCTCGGCATCCACATCGACGAAGTCCCCACTGGTGATCCCGTCGCGGATCAGCGCGATGAGCTGCGTCTGGTCGAGCGCGTCCTGCTCCTGGAGGAGCGTGTCGAGTGCGGGGCTGAAGCGGGAGAGATGGCGTGCGTTGAGCCACAGGCGGGCCAGGGCGAGGGATGCCCCGCTCTCGACGTGGTCGATGAAGTGCGCGAGCCGCTCCACCGGTGTGCCGTCTGCCGGGAAGAACCGGCCGCGCTCTCCGACGGCCGCGCGCTCGAACGCCTCGAGCACCAGTTCGTCGGCGGCGGGGAAGTAGTGGGTGATCAGGCCCGGTCGCACGCCGAGACGGTCGGCGACGGCCCGCAGCGTGATGCGCTCGAGCCCCTCTTCGAGTGCGATGTCCGCTGCGGCGGCCAGGATCTCAGCGCGACGCTCCTCGGGCCGCTTGCGAGATCGGGACGACACAGTGCTTGACGTCATGACCCTCATGTTATTGAATGTGTGACCAATAGTCTATTGGCCGCCCGACCAATAGGCTCCGGAACCTCCGGGCGATGAAGCCCGGACGAGAGGAACATCATGATCGAGACCCAGGCTCCCGGCGACAGGACGGCCGATTCCGCTTCGCACCCCGAGACCCGCGGCATCGAGCTCATCGGCGACGAGGAGCGCCACGGCCGCGCGCGTGACCTCTTCCTGGTGTGGGCGGCGCCGAACGTCAGCATCCTCAGCCTCACGATCGGCGCGACGCTCATCCTGCTCGGCCTGGAGATCTGGCAGGCGGTCGTCGTCGTGCTCGCGGCGGCGCTGCTCTGGATCTTCCCCGGCGTGATCGCCGCGAGCGGTCCGGCAGCGGGCACTTCGGGTTCGGTGATCACGCGCGCGATGTACGGCGTGATCGGCAACCGGCTGTTCGTCGTCTTCGTCGGGTGGTTCATCGGCGCGGTGTTCCTCTCGCTGACGTGGCTGGCCTCGTCGTTCCTCGGGGCGGACCTGCTGCGCCGGTGGGGCCTGACCGATCCGGTGTGGGTGCCGATCGGCGTGACCCTCGTCGTCTCGGCGATCACGGTCGTGGTCGCCGTGTTCGGCCACGGCTTGATCCTGCGACTGTTCCCCTTCCTCTCGGCGGCGGTGTTCGTCATCTTCCTGCTCGCGGCTGCGTTCATCCTCCCCTCGGTGAACTGGCAGTATGCGCCCGCCGAGCCGCTCGAGGGCGTGGCACTGTGGTCGGCGATGTCGATCGGATTCACGATCCTCGCCTCGACGCCTCTATCGTTCATCAACAGTCCCGACATCGCGCGTTACCTGCCGCGGTCGGTGAAGCCCTCGCACATCGCTACGGCGACGGCGCTGGGAGGCGGGGTTCCGTTCGTCGTCTTCACGATCATCGGCGCCCTGCTCGCGACCGCGCTCGCCCCGGAGTCGATCGATGCCGGCCTCGATGTCGCCCTGCTCGATCTGCTCCCCGCCTGGCTTGGACCGATCCTCGTGATCGGGGTGGTCATCAACACGATCGCCCTCAACGGCATGACCGCGTACACCTCCAGCATGGCTCTGCAGGCGATAGGCCTGCGCCTGCGGCGCATCCCCGCCACGGTCATCGTGGGCATCGTGGGCACCGCGCTCACGATCTACCTGGTGCTCTCGTCCAACCTCGTCGACGCCGCCAACCTCATGCTGCAGTTCCTCGTCGTCGTCTCCGGGCCCGCGATGGCCGTGTACACCGTCGACGCGCTCATGCGGCGGTACGCGTACGACGGGGTCGAGCTCTTCGACACCGACCGCGGTGCGCGGTTCTGGTACTCAGGGGGCTGGAGCGTCCCGGGCATCGCCGCCCTGCTCGTCGGTGGGCTGGTCACGGCGATGTGCCTCGCCACGAGCGTCTGGGCAGGCCCCGTCGCCGATGCGACGGGTTACGTCGACCTGTCGGTGCCCGCGGGGATGATCGTGTCGGCCGGCCTGTACGCGCTGCTCCACCGCTCAGGCCTGGCGAAGGCGGGCCGTCCGTGACTGCGCGCGAGACCGGGCCCGCCGGCATCCTCTACACGAACGGCCGTGTCTTCACGGGCGGCGAAGCAGCGGCTTTCGCCGAGGCGTTCACCATCGACGGCGAGACGATCGGCTGGGTCGGACCTCAGGCCGAGGCGCCCGCGGCCCGGCAGACGATCGACCTCGGCGGGCGTCTCGTGCTACCGGGGTTCACCGACAGCCACACGCACCTGCTCATGACGGGAGCCTCGCTGGGACAGGTGCCGCTCACCGACGCCCGCACCCTCGACGAAATCCAGCGGCTGCTGCGCGAGGCGCGCACGGCCGTTCCTGAGGCGAAAGATCTCCGTGGCCGCGGATGGCTTTTCGACGCCATCCCCGGCGGGAGACCGACCGCCGCGATGATCGATGCCGCGGTCGCCGACGTGCCCGTCTTCCTCGACGCGAACGACTACCACTCCTGCTGGGTGAACACGGCCGCGCTCGCTGTGCTGGGGATCACGCGCGACACCCCCGACCCGCTCGGTGGCGAGATCATCCGCGACGCCGACGGCGAGCCTACGGGCCTGCTCCTCGAGACCGCCGCCACGCAGTACGCGTGGGCCCATCGCGACGCCACGACGACCGATGCCGATCGCGACGCGGACGTGGAGCGCGTGCTCGACGCCTACCTCGCCGCCGGGGTGACCGGCGCGGTAGACATGGCGTTCGACGAGTACGGCCTCGCCGCCTTCCAGCGGGCGCAGGATCGTCGCGGCGGCGAGCTGCCCCTGCGCGTCGCGGCCCACTGGCTGATCGAGAACACCGGCGACGACGCGGCGAACCTCGCGCAGGTCGCGCGTGCCGCCGAGCTCGCCGACAGCCCGTCGACCCCGTGGCTGCGCGTGGTCGGGATCAAGCTCATCCTCGACGGCGTCATCGATGCGTGCACCGCTGCGATGCGGCATCCGTATGCCGACGGCTCGAACGCCGACCCCATCTGGCCGCCGGCGCAGCTCGATCCCGTCGTGGCTGCCGCCGACGCCGCCGGACTGCAGGTGGCCATGCACGCGATCGGCGACCACGCGAGCCGGATCGCGCTCGACGCGGTCGAGAACGCGATCGCCCGGAATGGCGAGCGACCCCGTCGACACCGCATCGAGCACCTCGAGTACGCGGCGCCCGGCACGGCGGAGCGGATGGCCCGGCTGGGCGTGACGGCGTCGATGCAGCCGGTGCACTCCGATCCGGCGATCTTCGCGAACTGGGTGGCGATGCTCGGAGACGACCGCGTCGATCGGGCTTTCGCGTGGAAGGAGTACGAGGACGCAGGTGCGCTGCTGGCCTTCTCGACCGATGCGCCGACCGCGCCCTACGACGCCCTGGCGAACATGTACGTCGCAAGCACGCGCGCTTCGGCCCTCGACCCGTCCGTCGGGGCGGTGCAGCCACAGCACGCGCTGCCCCTCGATCGGGCGCTGGGGCATGCGACGCGGGATGCCGCGGCATCGGTGGGTGACGGGGAGTGGCGCGGTCGCATCGCGCCGGGATTCGCCGCCGACATCGTCGTGCTCGACACCGATCCGTTCCGGGCCGGCGAGGGTTCGCTGCTGACGACGCGTGTCATGGAGACGATCGTCGCCGGGCGACCGCGGTACTCTGCCGACGGCTCGCGCGCGGGAGGCGACGGATAGGATCACGTGCCCACGATGGCCGGCGAGCCCAACGACATGCCCGGCTACGGCACCCTCGGGCGGCTCTTCGCGATCGGCTACATCCGGGGCTTGCAGGACGCGATCACGCGCTGACAGCTCGCCCGCGCAAGGAGTGCGAGGAATCCGCGGATGACGTCATCGAGCAGATCAACTCGTGAACTGAGAAGGGTGCGGATTCCCTCGCCGGAATCCGCACCACTGCAGCGACGATAGCGCTGCGCGAGCCCGATCGTCGGTGCCCTATCCGCAACCCGCAACAAGGATGACGCGTGGCGAACAGTCCGTCTCCGAGACGGGAGCCCTCGCCTTCGGCCGTCGTGCGCGCGGGACCTTCGACCCCTGTGGGCGAGCTGCCCTGGCGCAGTGTGAGGGATGAAGGAGGATGACATGTCCACCAACGCAGCCCCGCCCCAGGTACCGGCAGGCATGGGTGTTCCGCCGCAGACCGCGATGTCGGACAGGTCGTTCATCGCCACGTGGATGTTCGCCTGGCTGCTCGGGTTCCTCGGCGTCGACCGCTTCTACCTCGGCAAGATCGGGACCGGGATCCTCAAGCTGCTGACCGTCGGCGGGTTCGGCGTATGGTGGCTCATCGACCTGATCCTGACGCTGGCCGGTGTGCAGCGTGACAAGGAGGGTCGCCTGCTTCCCGACTTCCAGGAGCACAAGATGATCGCCTGGATCATCACCGCCGCAGGGTTCGGGCTCTGGCTCTTCACGGCGGCGATCTCGCGGGTGATGGCCTACATCCCCGACGTCTGGCCGATGATGCCGTGGTGGCAGCTGCAGTGATCGCACGGCCTCGCGCTTGGCGATCGAGCAGGGGAGCCGGAATGCTGGGCATGTGAAGCTGCTGCGCACCGTTCGGCGGTACCCGGTGATCACGGTGTCGGTCGTGATCCTCGCCGTCGTCCTGGGGCTGCAGTTCTCGGGTGCGGTCACCGCGGCGAGGTGGCTTGCGACCGCATACGTCGGTCTCTTCATCGCGTGGACGATCGTCGGCATGGTGCGCGACGTCCTTCGGGGGCACATCGGTCTCGACATCCTCGCCGTCGTGGCGATGATCGCCACGCTCGCCGTCGGCGAGTATCTCGCGTCACTGATCGTCGTGCTGATGCTGTCGGGCGGCGAAGCACTCGAAGAGTTCGCGGGTCGGCGCGCCCGGCGCGATCTGACCGCGCTGCTGGACCGGTCGCCGCGCACGGCTCACGTCATCCAACCGGACGCGGGGGAGCGTGAGGCGGTGGAGGATCGGGCCGTGGAGGAGGTCGCCATCGGCGACGTCCTCCTCGTGCGTCCGTCCGAGATCGTTCCCGTCGACGGCGTCCTGATCACCGCCACAGGCTCGTTCGACGAGTCCTCCCTCACCGGCGAGAGCATGCCGGTGACCCGCGAAGCCGGAAGCGAGGTGCTGTCGGGATCGATCAACGGGCAGCGCGCGGTGCGCATCCGAGCCACGCGCCTGAGCGCGGACAGCCAGTACCAGCAGATCGTCGCACTCGTCCAGGAAGCACAGGACTCGCGGGCGCCCGTCGTCCGGCTGGCCGACCGATTCGCGATCCCGTTCACCGCCGTGTCCCTCGTGCTGGCGGGCACGGCGTGGGCGCTGTCGGGGGACCCCACCCGATTCGCCGAAGTGCTCGTACTCGCGACGCCGTGTCCGCTCCTGATCGCGGCGCCGGTGGCGTTCCTCGGCGGACTCTCGCGCGCCGCGAAGACGGGCGTGATCATGAAGAGCGGTGCGGTCATCGAACAGCTCGCGCGCGTGCGCTCGGTCGCGTTCGACAAGACGGGCACGCTCACCGAGGGACGCCCCGACCTCGTCGCGGTCCGCCCGGCGGGGGGCTTCACGGCCGACGAGGTGCTGCAGTTCGCAGCATCCGCTGAGCAGTACTCCTCTCATGTGCTCGCCGCCGGCATCCGCCGAGCCGCCGTGACGCGGGGCCTCACGCTGCTGACGACGGACGACGCGAGCGAAGTCGCCACCAACGGTGTCGAGGCGACCTTCGGCGGGCGCCGGGTCGTGGTCGGCAAGCCGGCGTACGTCGCCGCCCTCGCACCCGACACGACACGGGCGGCGCTCGGCCCCGGGGAGGCCGCCGCGTACGTCGCCATCGACGGTCGCTTCGCCGGCACCCTCGTGCTCGCCGACGATCCGAGACCCGAGTCCGCCGACGTGGTGACGTGGCTCGGCGACAACGGTGTCGAGCGGATCGCGATGCTCACGGGTGACGCCCTGCCGACCGCGACCTCGATCGCCCGCGACGTGGGCATCGAGGAGGTGCACGCCGAGATCCTTCCCGGCGCGAAGGTGGAGTTGGCGCGTGGAATGGCACCCCGCCCGGTGATGATGGTCGGCGACGGGGTCAACGACGCGCCCGTCCTTGCGGCATCCGACGTCGGGGTCGCCATGGGCGCCAAGGGCGCGACCGCGGCAGGAGACGCCGCCGACGTGGTGATCCTGGTGGATTCCCTGGAGAGGATCGTCGATGCGGTCGCGATCGGCCGCCATACGCTGCGCGTCGCGCTCACCGCGATCTGGATCGGCATCGGGCTGAGCGTCGGGCTGATGCTCGTGGCGATGACCGGCGTCATCCCGGCGGTGGCAGGAGCGCTGACGCAGGAGCTCGTCGATCTCGCGACGATCCTGTACGCGCTGCGAGCGCTCGGAGGGCCGCCCGCCGGGTTCGGTGAACGCACAACGGCGAGCCGGAAGCACGACGCCGTGCCGCGGTGAGCCGCAGCGGCGATCTCGTCGTCGCGCATCGCGCGCGGTACTATCTGGCGACGCCAGGATGCGTCTTTCTGTGGGCTCCACAGGCGGGAGGCGACCATGACCGGTCCCGAGCAGCTGTCCTTCGCGGACGGTCCTCGCCTCGACCTCGACGAGGCTCTGTCCGCACTGGTGGCGCAGGCGGAGCGGGTGCGCTCCACGCAGGGGCGGCTTCGTGCGCTCCTCAGTGCGACACAGGTCGTCGTGGAGGAGAGCGACCTGTCCACGGTTCTCCGGCGTATCGCGCAAGCGGCGACGACACTCGCCAACGCGGAGTTCGGTGCGCTGGGGGTGGTCTCTCCTGAGCGGGATGCTCTCGAGGAGTTCATCTACGTCGGGTTGACCGACGAGAAGGCCGCGAAGATCGGACACCTGCCGACGGGCCACGGGCTGCTCGGCGTGCTGATCGACGACCCGCGGCCCATCCGGATTCCGCTGATGTCGGACGATGCACGCGCTTCGGGGTTTCCCGCCCACCATCCCCGGATGGACTCCTTCCTGGGCGTGCCCGTTCGAGTCAGGGGCGAGGTGTTCGGAAACCTCTACCTCACGAACAGCCGAGAGGGCTCGTTCTCCGAGGAGGACGAGCGGCTCGTCGAGGCGCTCGCCACCACCGCCGGGTTCGCCGTCGAGAACGCGCGCCTTCTCGAGCAGGCGCGCACGCGCGAGCGGTTCGTGACGACCGCCGCCGAACTCTCCGCGGCGCTCCTGTCATCGTCGACGGGGACATCGTTCGACCTGATCGCCGGGCGGATCCTGGATCTCCCCGACATCGACAAGGTCACGGTGCTGCTCCCGGACGAACCGGCGGGCGCGATGCGCGTCGCCGCGGCACGCGGGCCGGACGAAGCCGAGCTTCGCGGCACCCTGTTCCCCGCCGCCGGCACGTGCGCGGGCGATGCTCTGGACACCGGTCGGGTCGCGGCTCGCCCTCGCGAGGCGGAGGCGCACGACCCTGCGCGTGTCATGGCCGACGGGGTCGTCGGAGCGGTGATCGCGGCGCCGCTCGAGACACGTGGTCGGCTCTTCGGGCTGCTGTGTGCGGCCCGCAACCCGGACCGGGCACGGTTCACCGCGACGGAGGTCGAGAGCTTCTCCGATCTCGCCTCTCGCACGGCGATCGCGCTCGAGCTCGCGCACGCACGAGAAGAGAGTCAGCGAGCGCTGCTGGCCGATGATCGCCGCCGGATCGCCCGCGATCTGCACGACCACGTCATCCAGCAGCTCTTCGGCACCGGGCTCACGCTCCAGGCCGTGGCGAGCAGCGTGTCCGGCGAATCCGAAGCCCAGCGGCTTCGCGAGTCGATCGATCACCTCGACGACGCCATCTCGCAGATCCGCACCGTCGTCTTCGCGCTGTCTCAGCGCGAGGGATCTCTGCGTCACCGGATCATCGATGTCGTCGCCGAGCTGTGCGCGACGCTGACACGCCCTCCGGCGATCCGATTCAGCGGACCCGTCGATCACGCGGTCACCGGCCCCCTCGCCGAGGAGGTCGTCGGGGTGACCCGTGAACTCCTGAGCAACGCGATCCGCCACGCGAACGCCGACCGGATGAGCGTCGACGTGGCCGTTCGCGACGAATCGCTGACGGTGGTCGTGACCGATGACGGGATAGGAATAGGGGAGCCCGACCACCGGAGCGGCCTGCGCAACCTCGACGAGAAGGCGGGCAGGCGCGGCGGCTCCTTCGTCGTCGACTCGCAGCCCGGGACCACCGCTGCGCGCTGGAGCGTGCCGATCCCGCGCGACGGTGGGGGTGAGCGATGATCACGGTGTTCCTCGTCGATGATCACGAGATCGTCCGCCGGGGGATCGCGGACCTCATCGCCACGCAGGACGACCTGCAGGTCGTCGGCGAAGCGGGCACGGTCCGGCAGGCCTTCGGACGGATCGCCGCCACGATGCCGGACGTGGCGGTGCTCGACGTCCGGCTTCCGGACGGCAGCGGCGTCGACCTCTGCCGCGAGATCCGCTCGCGGCTGCCGTCCGTGGCCTGTCTCATCCTCACCGCGTACGACGACGACTCCGCGGTGAGCGCGGCGGTCCTGGCGGGAGCGGCCGGCTACATCCTCAAGGACGTCGGCGGCCCGCGGCTGGTGGACGTCATCCGATCCGTCGCGGCCGGAAGAAAGCTCGTGGATGACGCCGTCGTCCGCCGTGCGACCGAGCAGATCCGGCGGCGGGCGGACGACACCGACCCGCGGCTCGGCTCCCTCGGACTCCGCGAGCGCCAGATCCTCCGCCTGATCGCCGACGGAATGACCAACCGCCAGATCGGGGAGCAGCTCGGGCTCGCGGAGAAGACGGTGAAGAACTACGTGTCGTCGCTGCTCAGCAAGCTCGGGCTCGAGCGCCGTACTCAGGCGGCCGTCTTCCAGGTCGAGCACCAGACCGACGGGCCGGCGTAGCGGTCGAGGACCGGCTCAGCCCCGTCGCGTCCCCGGATGCGCGGAGTGTGCGGGCACGAACGTCGACCGGTGATGATGGAGGACGGGATGCAGGATCCCGAGCGCCAGCAACGTGAGGCCGAGCTCGAGGCATCCCACCGCGACGTACACAGCCTGCAGAAGGCTGAACGGGATGTAGACCATCTGCACGAAGATCCAGACGATGCAGGCGAACCCTCCTGCCGCTGCTGCGGGCAGCTGCCAGGGCGAGTCGGCGATCGTCGCGAAGAAGCCCACGGCGTGGACGCCGGCGACGACGACGATGAGCAGCAGGCCCGGGATCAGGTAGGACCTGAAGGGTGATCCGTCCAGGTAGCTCATCGGCGGGGTCAGCACGGATGCCCACGCGGGGTCCACGCTCCCGGCGATGAGGGCGATTCCGCCGGCAAGGCCGGTGACGGCGACGAACGCCTGTGTGATCAGCAGACCCACTCGGGTCGGACGACTCATGGTCAGACCTCCTTCGGTTGAGCGAGCGCCGCGTCGTGCGGCACGACGACCACGGGACACTCGGCGTCCCAGAGCACGCCGGCGGCCACGGAGTCGCGGAGACCGGGAGCGACGCGGCCGCTCCTCCGGCCGCCGATGACGACCATCGAGCTGCGCGGCGCGAACCGGAGGAGCGCGGCTGCTCGGCTGTCGCGGACCAGTTCCCTTTCGACGCGGACCGTCGGATGCTGCGCGGCGACCCAGGTCGCGGCGGTGTCGAGGATCGCGCCGTGCTCCGCCATCACGTCGGCCGGGGTCGCGACGAGAGCCGCCGTCCCCTCGAAGGAGGGGGTCGGCATGAGCCAGGCGTGCACGAGCCGGAGGGACGCCGCCGTGGCTGCGGCCTCGAGCGCGGCGAACGCCAGCGCAGCGGCGGACGAGTCGTCGTCGGCGATCCCGACGGTGACCGGGTCGCCGACATCGATCCATCCTGCGGGAACCAGGACGACGGGGACCTGCGCGATCGTTCTGACGCGCAACGACGATGTGGCCGCCACTGCGGAGCGGATCGGATGCCCGGGATCGATGCCCGCGACGTACAGCCCGGCGTCGACGGTGGCATCGCCGCCGTGCCCGGGGTCTCCGGCGACCGCGGGATGACGGCGCACGACAGCCGCGGGCGCGCGGTCTCGGAGGAGCTCTTCTGCGTCGTCGAACGGGTCTGCCGCATCGGCACGCACGCCGCCGAACCCCGAGACGACCTCGACCAGGTCCACCGTCGTGGCGCCTCGCGCCGCGCGCGTCGCCACCCACGACAGGGCGGATGCAGCGGCCGGGCTTCCGTCGAAGCCGAGGACAATGCGCTCCATGGCGACTCCTTCACACCGGCCCGACCGCCGGCCGTCCCGCTGACGGTATGCCGCATCGGCGGGCCTCCTCAGGCCGAAGGTCCCTCTGATGCGAGCGTCGGCGGGACCTTCGGCCCGGCGGGACACCGCGGGAGGCGCTCGACTGGGTGGGACGACGAGCAGGGAGACGAAGATGGCCCCGAACCCCGCCGCGCACGGCACGGCGACGCTGCGCTTCCTCGGCGCGGCCGACACCGTCACCGGCTCTCGGTATCTGGTGACCGTCGGCGATCGACGCGTCCTCGTGGACTGCGGGCTCTTCCAGGGATACAAGGTGCTCCGGTTGCGCAACCGCGCGCCGTTCCCGATCCCGCCGTCCTCCATCGACGCGGTCGTGGTCTCACACGCGCATCTCGATCACTCCGGCTATCTGCCGGCGCTCGTCCGCGACGGCTTCCGCGGAGTCGTCCACTCGACGGACGGCACCGCCGAACTCAGCCGGATCATGCTCCCCGACAGCGCGCACCTGCTGGAGGAGGAGGCCCGCCACGCGGCCAAGGGCACGTGGTCGAAGCATCCGCATCCCGAGCCTCTCTACCGCCTGCGCGACGCCCAGGCTGCGCTCGAGCGCTTCCGCCCCCTGCCCACCGGCGAGGTGCGGACGATCACGGATGGCGTCGACCTGGAGCTCGTGCCGGCCGGTCACATCCTCGGCGCCGCGCAGGTGCGACTGCGCGTCGCCGGGCTCACGCTCCACTTCACCGGTGACCTCGGCCGGCCGGACGACCCTCTGATGCGGCCCCCCGCAGCCCTCCCGCCCTCCGACGTCCTCGTCACCGAGTCCACCTACGGGGACCGCGAGCATGCTCCCGACAGTCCGGAGGTCGTGCTCGGTGACGTCGTGCGCAGGGTCGCGGGGCGTGGCGGGGTCGTGCTGATCCCTGCGTTCGCGGTGGGACGGACCGAGACCGTGCTGCTGCACCTCTCGCGGCTGCGGGACCGCGGTGAGATTCCCGACGTCCCCGTCTTCGTCAACAGTCCGATGGCGGTCAGCGCCCTGGAGGTCTACCGTCGTCACCCCGATGAGCATCGACTCGACACCGACGAGCTGCAGCGGATGTACCGGATGCCGAGCATGGTGACGAGCGTCGACGACTCGAAGCTCCTCAATCTGCGGGGCGGTCCGATGGTGATCATCTCTGCCAGCGGGATGCTCGCGGGCGGACGGGTCCTCCATCACCTCGCCGCGTACGGTCCGGATCGGCGCAATGCGATCGTGCTCACCGGCTACCAGGCGGGCGGAACGCGGGGCTCCGCGCTCCTCGCCGGCGCGCGGACGCTGCGCATCTTCGGACGGGACGTGCCCATTCGCGCCGAGGTCGTGAGCGCGGACTCCATGTCGGCGCACGCCGATGCAGACGATCTCATCGCGTGGATGAGGTCGTCGTCGGCGACTCCGTCCGCCGTCTACGTGACGCACGGGGAACCGGCTGCCGCGGATACCCTTCGGGCACGCATCACCCACGAGCTGGGATGGCCGGCGCGCGTGCCGGAGCACCTGGAGACCGTGCGCATCGCGTAGCGAGCGAGACGTCACCGATGAACCGGCGCGGGCAGAAGGGGACCGCGGGCCGGCCACCCGCGCCGGAACCCACGATCGGGGCCGACGGGCGCAGGCTCGTCGTCTCGTGGATCGCGGTCCTGCTGCTGAGCGCGATCCCCGCCATCGTCGCGGCCCAGGTCGCGGGCTCCGTGCCCGGCTGGCTCGTCGTCGCGCAGGGCGGGATCGTCGCGCTTCTCGTCTTGGCCGCGATCCTGGTGCCTCGACT
Source organism: Microbacterium gallinarum (assembly GCF_014837165.1). GTDB lineage: Bacteria > Actinomycetota > Actinomycetes > Actinomycetales > Microbacteriaceae > Microbacterium > Microbacterium gallinarum. Next base: position 471,548 of record NZ_JACSPM010000001.1, on the reverse strand, counting down.
TCGGCCGCTGTGGCGTTACGGCGTCTCGGCGGGTGCGCTCATCGCGTTCTCCTGGGCTGCCACCCTCGTCGACTGGAACGTCCCCGCGCTTCAAGGACTGCTCGGCGGTTCGGCATTCGATGCGCGCATGCAGGCGGAGCAGACGGGCAAGCTGGCGGTGACGTTCGGCATGATCGCCGTCCTCCTGGCCATGAGGCTGCGGCCCCGGGACTTCTTCCTCGTGCCAGGCGATCTGACGGCGCCGATCCGACCCGTGCGTCTCCTCGGCTTCCCTCGACCCGACACCTGGCGCCGATTCGGCCTCATCTGGGGATTCGGGATCGCGGGCGCGCTCGCGGTGGTCGGGTTCGCCCTGGTGCGACCGGAGCCCTCGCAACTGGAGGCGCTGCTGCCGGTGGCGCCCGCCATCGTCGTCTATGCGGCGCTCAACGCGTTCAGCGAGGAGATGACCTACCGTGCGCCGATGCTCGCGACTCTGGAACCCGTGGTCGGCGGTCGCCACGCACTGTGGCAGGCCGCGGTCTTCTTCGGCGTCGCTCACTACTTCGGCATCCCGGGCGGCCTCGTGGGTGCGGTGCTGTCGATCTTCATGGGATGGATGCTGAGCAAGGCGATGCTCGAGACACGCGGGCTCTTCTGGGCGTGGTGGATCCACTTCCTGAGCGACGTCGTGATCTTCTCGTTCATCGCCCTCGGGCTCACCCGGTGAGCGCCGTCGCCGCGAACGCCGCGGCGCGCGCAGGACGTCGGCGCGTCAGCCCGCGAGACGCTCGGTGAGCGAGTGCCCCCAGTCGCGAGCGCGCACGAGCTCGCCATCGACCAGCGGTCCCTCGTACCCCTCGACGAGGAAGCTGGAGGGCTCGAGAACGCGGAAGCCGAGCCCACGCGCCGCGCGCGTGGCGCTGCGCGATGCGGCGCCGGGGAGCAGCGGCATGTCCACCCGCGTGTCGAACGCCGCGAACTCCCGGTGCGACGGCTTCGCGGGCAGCGCGTGCAGCCACTCGCGTATCCCTCTGGGCACGTCCTTCGGATCGCCGCCCTGGCGCACCGCATCCTCTCGGGTGCGGTGTCTCGACATCGAGAAGGCATGCGTGGGGCCGCCCACGACCAGCAGCTCGATGTCGTCGGGGAGCTCGGCGGGTGCGTCGACGACATCCGTCACGACCACCTCTGCTCCGTCTCCCATGCCGTCTGCGATCGCATCCGCGATCCGGTGCGTGTTGCCGAACATCGACTCGAAAACCACCATTGCGCGCATCATGACGTCCCTTCACGACTCCTGTGCAGCGGTCCGCGGGTGCACGATCAGCACGGGGCAGTGGGCGTGTTCCGCGCAGGCGGCGCTCACCGATCCGAGGAGGAGGCCGAGGAAACCGCCCCTTCCGCGGCTGCCGAGAACGAGCATCCCGCAGCTCTTGCTCACTTCGATCAGCGTCTGCGCGGCCGGTCCGCCCAGCACCCGGCGGGTGAGCGGGTCGGGTGGCGAGTCGCCGAAGGCACGTCTGATCGCCTCGTCGAGGTCATCGGCCGCGATCTGCTCGGGGTACCACCCCGCCATCGGCGGCATTCCGGCGGCGAGGGGGAACGTCCAGGTGATGAGCGCTTCGAGAGGGGCGTCGAAAGCGTCCGCCAGCCGCTCGGCATAGCGCAGCGCGTCGACGGAAGAATCCGAGCCATCGACGCCTACGACGATGCGGTCCACGTCAAGGGTGTCATCCATGGAGCCAGCGTTGCGGGGATCAGGCCGCCACGGGGGGACGAAAGTCACACGGCACGTCCGCGAGGATGCGGGGGGCTGGCGTTCCCGACCATAATTGCCGGATGCCGAAGATCTCCGCTCCGACGGTCGCCGAGCACCGCGCCGCCCAGCGCGCGGCCCTCCTGCGCGCGGGCGAGGCCGTGCTGCTCGAGTCAGGGCTCGCCGGGGTATCGCCGCGGACCGTCAGTGAGCGTGCCGGCCTCGCGCGGTCGAGCTTCTACGATTACTTCGCGACGAAGGACGACCTGCTGGTCGCGATCGCGATCGCTGCGATCGAGCAGTGGGACGCCGAGATCGAGGCGGCCCTGTCGGATGTCGAGCCGGGGGCGGCGCAGCTGCGGGCGTTCGTGGACGCGACGATGACGATGACCGCAGACGGCAAGCACGCCATCGCCGGCGCTCTCCGTGAGGCGGACCTCAGCCCGAGTCGGTACGAAGACCTGATGACGCTCCATGACGTGCTCTTGCGGCCTCTCGTGGGGGTGCTGACGGATCTGGGAATCGAGCGGCCGGAGTCCGCCGCGATGCTCGTCCAGGGGGTGCTCGGCGCCGGTATCCAGCTCGTCTCGCACGGGATGGACCACCGTGTCGTCTCCGACGATGTCTTCCGGCTGCTGACCAAGGGACTGCCCGGCTGAACCGGCTCGACGCCGGGCGTGCCCTGCGGGCGCGTCAGGCCGCGACGTTCGCGGCGATGATGCGGGCCGCGGCGGCTGCGCCGTCCTCCTTCTGGTACGCGACCTTCACCTCTTCGGCGGCCCGGCGGATCGCGGGGTCGGACAGCACACGTTCGACCGCCTGGACGAATGCCGGTCGCGACACGTGCGCAGGAGGAACGGCGATGGCGTTGCCCCGCTCCTCGCAGAGCCGCACGTGCCAGGTCTGCTCCGGCTGAAGGCCCATGCCGACGAACGGCACGCCCGTGGCGCACGCCGTCTGCACCGTGCCCTGGCCTCCGTGCAGGACGGCGGCGTCCAGCATCCCACCCATCCGGTGAATCGGGAGCAGGTCGGTCACGTGCACGTTCGGGGGCACGGGGTCGTCGGCGTCGAGGTAGTGGCTGATGGGGGCGATGACGTTGATCGGCAGCGGGCCGAGGGCACGCGCTGCGGCGAGCGCGAGATCACGGTTTCCGGAGGAGCCGAGGCCGAGGTAGACGAGCGGCTCGGGCGCGGCCGCGAGGTCGGTGGCGAGCGACGGGATGGGCGCGTCGATGTGGGCGAAGATCGGCCCGATGCGCTGGAAGCCCGGCGGGAGCTCGAACCCGTTGAGCTCCCACGGCATCTCGGTCAGCAGATTGTGGTCGGCGGTGAGCAGCGAGGCGACGGTGCGCAGCGGGGGCACGCCGTTCGCCTTCGCGACGGTCGTGAACGGCCGCGGGGCGAGCGGAAGGGAGTTGTAGACCCACCGGAACGCCCACGTCGCCGCTCGATCCGCCGCGCGCGCGAACCGTCCGCGTCCGCGCACGAGCTGCTGGTGCGGTGCCTGCGCCACCTGCGGCTCCGTGAGGGCGAAGGGCACGGGAAAGAAGAGCGGGACCGACTCGGCGCGCGCCGAGATGAACGACGTCAGGTTCGATCCCGTGACCACGGCCTTCGCGTTCAGACGGCGGATGAGCTCACGCTCCACGTCGACGCGCGTGCGCACGAGGTCCTGGGTGAACGGGCTCTTCATGCTGCGGCCCTGATCGAAGGCGATCGCCTGGTCTCGCTCGGCCACGCTCCACGCCGGCTCGCACGCGCGGTAGTCGAAGCCCGCCGCGGTGATGAGGTCGACGTAGTCGTGCTCGTAGCCCATGAAGACGGGCTCGGAGCGACTGTCGAGGGCGCGGGCGACCTGGATCATGCGAGTGGTCTCGGCCAGGTTGAACGTCACCGGGCAGAAGAGCACGACGGTCACAGGACCACTCCCTTCGGGGGCGCACTGGTCCGAGTGTGGCACCCGCGCGACCGCCCCGCCACCCGCCGCGAGCAATGGTCGTCACGGCCCTGCCGGAGCGCTACGTCGTGCGGTCGGGGGCATCGAGCAGTGATCGGGCGAGCACCGTCGAGCCGGCGACGGCGGCGGGCATCGTGGCGACGGCGCCGAGCGGCACCATGAAGCACAGCTGTGTCGCGACGCCGAAGCCGAGCACGCGCGCACGGTGCGCGCGACTGAGCGACCGGCGTTGGGTGGGCAGCATCCCACGCGCGGTGAGCGCCCGCGAGACGAGCTCGTCGGCGACGAGCCATCCCGTCGCCAGGATGCCGAACACCGTGCCGAAGACGCCGCCCACCACCGGAATCAGTCCCAGCAGGCCGGCGAGGATCGCGACGCCGACTCCGCGGGCGACGAGGATCAGCCCGTCGAGCGCACCACGCCAGAAGCCGTAGGCGGAGTCCGCCGGCGAACCGCCCAGCTCGCGCTCGACGGCGACCCAGATCCGCTCGTAGAAGGGCTCGCCGACGAGCAGGGTCAGTGCCGTGAACGAGACGGCGACGATCACCAGCGCCGCACCGAACACCGCGGTGCCGACGGCGACGCGCATCACCGTCGCCCAGAGCCCCGGCCAGCCGTCCGCGAACGGGGTCGCCGCCTCGGCGATCGCAGGCAGGTAGACGCCGAGGGCGATGAGGCCCCCGAGCAGCAGCAGCGCAACGATGGCGGCGGGCACGAGGCCGAGCGCCATCAGGCCCGGTCGGCGACGCCAGTAGCCGAACCCCCGGCCCAGCATCCCGACGCCCCGCGCGAACTCCCGCATCCTTCTCAGCCTAGATGCGGCGAGCGGATGCCTCGCCCCCGCGCCCACGAGATCGGGCCGCGCCCCCGGGGTGCGGCCCGATCAGCGCGTGGTCAGCGGGTGCGGCGCCGGTAGATCGCCATCGCCCAGAAGTATGCGACGACGAGGATGCCGACGCACCAGGCCAGGGCGACCCAGATCTGCGTCCCCACCGGCTGCTGGGTGAAGATGTCGCGGATGGAGTTCACGATCGGTGTCACCGGCTGGTTGTCGGCGAACCACGCCACCGGTGCCGGCATGGTGTCGGTGGGCACGAACGCCGAGCTCAGGAACGGCAGGAAGATCAGGGGATACGAGAACGCGCTCGCCCCGTCGACCGTCTTCGCCGACAGCCCCGCGACGACGGCCAGCCAGGTCAGCGCCAGTGTGAACAGCACGAGGATGCCGAGCACGGCCAGCCAGCCGAGCACGCCGGCGCCGGTGCGGAACCCGATGGCGAACGCCACTCCCACGACGATGATCAGCGAGATGACGTTCGCCACCAGCGACGTCAGCACGTGCGCCCACAGTGCGCTCGAGCGCGCGATGGGCATCGACTGGAATCGCTCGAAGATGCCGCCCTGCATGTCCATGAACAGCCGGTACGCCGTGTAGGCGATGCCTGACGCGATCGTGATCAGCAGGATGCCGGGAAGCATGTAGTCGATGTACGAGTACGACCCGGTGTCGATCGCGCCGCCGAAGACGAACACGAACAGGAGCATGATGGCCACCGGGGTGACGGCCGTCGTGATGATCGTGTCGGGGCTGCGGAGGATGTGGCGCAGCGACCGCCCGGTGAGGACGGCGGTGTCGCCGACGAAGTGCGAGGTCATCGTGGTTCTCCCTTCTCTGCCGCCGCGGCGGCGTCGCCGGCGTCGGGCCTGTCTTCGCCGACGATCGCGAGGAAGACCTCCTCGAGCGTCGGCTGCTTCTCGACGTACTCGACGGTCGCCGGGGGCAGCAGCTGCTTCAGCTCGGCGAGCGTGCCGTTCGCGATGATGCGGCCCTGGTGGAGGATCGCGATCCGATCGGCCAGCTGCTCGGCCTCGTCGAGGTACTGGGTCGTGAGGAGGACCGTCGTACCGTTGGCGGCGAGCTCCTTGACGGCATCCCACACCTCGATGCGCGCCTGCGGATCGAGGCCCGTCGTGGGCTCGTCGAGGAAAACGATCGGCGGGTTGCCGATGAGGCTCATGGCGATGTCGAGGCGGCGCCGCATGCCGCCCGAGTACGTGCCCGCGCGGCGCCCGCCGGCGTCGGTCAGCGAGAACCGGGCGAGCAGTGCATCGGCGACCCCGCCGGGGTCGGCGATGTGCCGCAGCTGTGCCACCAGCACGAGGTTCTCACGCCCGGTGAGCACCTCGTCGACGGCCGCGAACTGCCCCGTGAGGCTGATCGACTCGCGCACCCGCGCGGCTTCCGCCTCGACGTCGTGGCTATGCACGGTCGCGCTGCCCGCATCGCCCTTCAAGAGGGTCGACAGGATGCGGACGACGGTGGTCTTGCCCGCGCCGTTCGAGCCGAGGAGGGCGAAGATGCTCCCCTCGGCGACATCGAAGTCGACGCCTGTGAGCACGTCGACGCCGGTAAAGGACTTCTCGAGTCCCTCGACCCTGATCGCGGCAGAGGTGCTCATCGCTCGCCGTCCTCTCGCTGTGCGTCGTCCATCGCCTTCGTGAGGCGAGCGCGCTCCTTGTCGATCCACCGCGTGCCGGCGTAGGCCTGGGCGAACGTCTCGGCGAACTCGACGGGGTCGTCGCCGATGATGTCGCCCACCGGCGTGCCGTCGACCGCGGCGCGCTCCCACAGGTCGGCCAGGTCGGTGAACATCTGGGTCATGGTGTCGCCGTCGGTGACACCGCCGTAGTACATGAGGTAGCGGTGCATCGCCTTCGCCGCGGTGGCGTAGGGCTCGGGGAGCCCGTCGATGCGCGCCTTGTCCTGCCTGTACTGCTTCTTCTGCTCGAGCGAGCCGGTCAAGAATTCGATCCACTTCGCGGCCATGTCACCGGTCTCCTTCGGTCTGAACTGCCTGGTCTGGGTCTGTGCTTCGGTGGAGCTGTTCGATGCGTTCTGCGAGGAAGCTCCAGGTCCTCCAGAACTCGGCGAGCTGCTCGCGGCCCTGCGCGTTGAGCGAGTACACCTTGCGCGGCGGGCCCTTCTCGGACGGCACCTTCTCGACGTCGACGAGCCCGCGCTGCTCGATGCGCACGAGGAGGGCGTACACGGTTCCCTCGGCGAGATCCGAGAAGCCCTCGTCGCGCAGGCGGGCGGTGATCTCGTAGCCGTACGCAGGCTGGACCGACAGCGTGGCGAGCACGATGCCCTCCAGCGTGCCCTTGAGCATCTCGGTCATCTGATTGCCCATCGCGCATCGCCTCCATCTACTCTGTGTTGCTGAGTACTAGTAGACGGTAACACTAGGTACCGGTAGATAGCAACACTGAATACCGGGTGCTCTTCCTCGGCAAGGTCGCGTTTGGGGCAGGGCGACGGCGCTCACCCCGGAGCGCGGGGGAAGACGTCAGTCCGACGGCAGGCGGGGCGTGCGCGGGGGCTCGGTGCGGCGGTGCGCGGTGGCCTCGAATGCGGCCGCCAGCTGCAGCAGCGCCGAGTCCGAGTGCGCGCGCCCGCAGAAGGTGAGACCCACCGGCATCCCGATGTCGTCCATCAGCCCCATCGGCACCGTGACGGAGGGGATGCCGAGGTGCCGCATCGCGAGATTGCCGTTGGCGATCCAGACCCCGTTGCGCCAGCCGAGGTCGGCCGATGCGGGGTTGACGTCCATGTCGGCCGGGCCGACGTCGGCGACAGCGGGGAACACGACGGCATCGAGCCCGAGGGCGTCCATCCAGTCCTCGAGGTCGACCTTCCGCGTGCGCTCCAGGCCGTGCAGGCCCGCCTCCAGCTCGGGAATGTCGTTCATCGACGCCACCGGGTGCTCGCGCACATGCGCCGGGTACTCGGCGATGTCGTCGTCGAAGCCCGTATAGCGGTCGGGGAGGGCGCCCTCCGGATGGGGGAAGATCTGCGTGCCGTCGACGTCGGCCAGCGACGAGAGGCGGGGATCGCCGTTCGCGTCGAGGAAGTCGTCCCACGCCCACGCCGACAGGTCGACGATCTCGCGCTGCAGGTAGGTGGGTGTGACATAGCCGCGCGTGCGGATGGTGGGGGCGCCCGGTCGGTCGCCCTCGTAGTTCGACACGACCGGGAAGTCGAGCTCGAGGACGGTCGCACCGTGCGCCTCGAGGTCGCGGCGCGCGGCCTCCCAGAGGGCGAGGACCGACGGACGCGTCTCGATGCGGGTGCCGGTGGGCCCTCCGATGCCGGGAGACTCGGAGGTTCCCGCCTCGTGGTCGGCGTTGATGTACATCCGCGGGATGCCGATGCGGCATCCGTCGAGCACGTCGCGGGGCTCGGCGGCGATGCGGCCGAGCGCGGCGTAGGAGTGCGGCCGGACGTCCGACGCGGCCGGCAGCGGGATCCACGGCTGCGCGCGCCAGAAGTCGCCGCGCGTCTCGGGGTCGTCGGCGACGACGACGTCGAGCACCTCGAGCAGGTCGGCCATCGTGCGCGTGTGCGGCACGACGACGTCCATCGTCGGCACGAGCGGCCAGTTACCGCGTACCGAGATCACACCGCGCGACGGGGTGTAGGCGCACAGGGCGTTGTTCGAGGCCGGGCCGCGGCCGCTCGACCAGGTCTCCTCGCCGAGTCCGAACGCCGCGAAGCTCGCAGCGGTCGCGGTGCCCGAGCCGTTGGACGAGCCCGACGCGAAGGGCGCCGTCAGGTAGTCCGCGTTGTAGGGGCTCTCGGCGCGGCCGTAGACCCCGCGCTGCATGCCGCCGTTGGCCATCGGCGGCATGTTGGTCAGTCCGAGGCAGATCGCGCCGCCCGCCCGCAGGCGCTCGATCGTGAAGGCGTCGCGCTGCGCGACGAGGTCGGCGAACGCGGGGCTGCCGGCGGCGGCGGTGAGCCCGGCGACGAGGTAGCTGTCCTTGGCGGTATAGGGGATGCCGTCGAGCGGCCCGAGGATCTCACCCGCGGACCGTCGCGCATCGGATGCCTCGGCCTCGGCCGGCGCGTCGGGGTTGCGCACGACCACCGCGTTGAGCGCGGTCGCCGTGTCGGCGCCGTCGTACGCGTGGATCCGCGCGAGGTAGGCGCGGACGAGTTCGACGCTGGTGACCTGGCCGCTCTCGAGCGCCGCCCGCAGCCCGGCGATCGTGGCCTCGACGACGTCGAACATCACGCGACCGCCGGCTGCTGCTGGGTGATGCAGTGGATGCCGCCGCCGCGGGCGAAGATCGGCCGCGCGTCGACGCTCACGACCCTGCGTCCCGGGTACGCCTCCGACAGGATGCTGCGGGCCGCGGCATCCGCTTCCTCCTCGCCGAATCCGCACGCGATGACGCCGCCGTTCACGACGAGGTGGTTGATGTAGCTCCAGTCGACGAAGCCCTCGTGGTCGCGGAGCGTCGCCGGGGCGGGGACGTCCACGACGTCCCACCGGCGGCCGGCCGCGTCGGTCTCGTTCTCGAAGACCGCGCGCAGCTCGCGGGTGACGTCGTGGTCGGGATGCCCGGGGTCGCCCTGGTGGTGCAGCAGCACGCGCCCGGGGGACGGGATGGTCGCGACGATGTCGACGTGGCCGTTCGTGCCGAAGTCGTCGTAGTCGCGGGTGAGGCCGCGCGGCAGCCAGATGGCGCGGGTCGTGCCGATTGTGCGGGCCAGTTCGGCCTCGACGCGCGCGCGGTCGGCGTAGGGATTGCGGCGCGGATCGAGCTGCACGGTCTCGGTCAGCAGCACGGTGCCCTCGCCGTCGACGTGGATGCCGCCGCCCTCGTTCACGAGCACCGAGCTGATGGGCTCGGCGCCGACCAGGTCGGTCACGAAGCGCCCGATCTGGGCGGAGAGTCTCCACTCCGCCCACTCGGGAGCGCCCCAGCCGTTGAAGATCCAGTCCACCGCGCCGAGCACACCCGGTCGCTCGTCGTCCACGACGAAGGTGGGGCCGAAGTCGCGCATCCAGAACTCGTCCAGTGGCGCTTCGACGATCTCGATCTCGCCTGACAGCATGCGCCGGGCGCGGCCCGTCTCGGACGGGTCGACGACCATCGTCACCGGCTCGAACTCGGCGATGGCATGGGCGGTCGCCGTCCACGCGGCGTAGCACTCCTCCTGTTCGGCCGGGGTGTCGCCCAGTGTCTGGCCCTCGCGCGGGAAGGCCATCCACGTGCGCTCGTGCGTCGTCGTCTCCGAGGGCATCCGCCAGGGCATGAGTCCGTCCTCCGTCTGTTGATCACTTGATCAATTCGGCATCACGGTACAGAATCGTCCCTGATGCCGTCAACACCCACGCGAAGATCCGCCGCCGAGCGCGTCGCCCAGATCGCCGACGCCGCCCGCGCCATCGCGCTCGAGTCGGGCCTCGTGGCCGTGACACTGCGGGCGGTGGCGACCGAGGTCGGCGTCGCACCGGCACTGGTCGCGCACTACGTGCCGAGCATGGACGAACTCGTCGCCGACACCTTCTCGGGCGTCGTCGGCGACGAACTCGCCGAGGTGATCGCGCTCGCCGAGAGCCGCAGCTCCGCGGCCGACGCGCTGTCCGCGGTGCTGGCGAGCCTGCTCGACGACGGCAGGGGCGAGGTGACGCTGATCTGGGTGCAGAGCTGGTCGCTCGGCCGCCGCAACGACCTGCTCGCCGAGCGGGTGCGCGAGCAGATGGACGCGTGGCGTCGCTTCCTCGGCGGCATCCTCGAGCGGGGCCGGGCCGCGGGGGAGTTCCGCTGCGACGATCCCGACGCGATCGCGGCCCAGACGCTCGGCATGGTGGACGGCCTGAACGCGCATTCGCTCGTGGCGTGGCAGGATGCCTCGGAGCGCGTGCGTCTGCTGCTGCGCTCGGTCGAGGCGATGCTCGACCTGCCGTCCGGGGCGCTGACCTCGGCCGGCGCGACCATCACGGCTCCGCACGCTCCGGAAGGCGGCACATGACTCGGGTCCTCGTGATCGTGGATATCCAGCGGGACTACTTCCCGGGCGGCGCATACCCGCTGGTGGGAGCGGATGCCGCCGCCGAGCGCGCCGCGGTGCTGCTGGCCGATCAGCGCGCGGTCGGAGCGCCGGTGATCCATGTGCGGCACGAGAGCCGGGAGTCGGGAGCCGGGATGCTCGTACCGGGCACGCCCGGCGGCGAGATCGACTCGCGCGTCGCACCGCTGGCAGGCGAGACCATCGTGCCGAAGGCGCACCCGAACGCCTTCCTCGAGACGCCGCTGAACGACCTGCTGCGCGGGGCCGCGGCATCCGAGGTCCTCATCGTCGGCATGCAGAGCAGCATGTGCGTGGACGCGACGGTGCGGGCGGCGTCCGACCTCGGCTTCGCGGTGACCGTCGCCGCCGACGCGTGCGCCGCCCCCGACCTCGAGTTCGCAGGCACCCGGATCGGCGGCGCCGACGTGCACGCGGCGTTCATGGCGTCGCTCGCCGCGGGGTACGCGAAGGTCGCGCTCGTCGACGAGCTCGTGGCCTGACGCGCGGCCGCCCGAGACCCGCGCACCCGCCTCGGCGAGGCGCACGCCACCCGGATAGACGCCGGCGCCGCGCGCTGTCAACCCCGTCGCGCCCGTCGCCGAGCGTCCCGCAGGCTCGATACGTGGCCGCGCGCAGTCGCGTCGCGGCCGAGACGAGTGAGGAGCGGCGACGAGCATGGTGCGATTCGGCTACACCCTGATGACCGAGCAGAGCGGGCCGAGGGAACTCGTGCGCTATGCCCAGGCGGCCGAGGAGGCCGGCTTCGACTTCGAGGTGTCGAGCGACCACTACTCGCCGTGGCTCACGACGCAGGGGCACTCGCCGTACGCGTGGAGCGTGCTCGGCGCCGTCGCGCAGGCCACCTCTCGGGTCGAGCTGATGACCTACGTGACCTGCCCCACCATGCGGTACCACCCTGCCGTCGTCGCGCAGAAGTCGGCGACGATGCAGCTGCTGTCGGAGGGGCGGTTCGTGCTCGGTCTGGGCTCGGGGGAGAGCCTCAACGAGCACGTCGTCGGCGAAGGCTGGCCGGGCGTCGACACGCGCCAGAGCATGCTCGAAGAGGCTGTGGAGATCATCCGCGAACTGCATTCGGGCGAGCTCGTGACCTTCGACGGCGAGTACTTCCGGGTCGACTCGGCCCGCGTGTGGGACGCGCCCGACGACGGCGTGCCGATCGGCATCGCGGTGTCGGGCGGCGACTCGATCGAGCGCTTCGCTCCGCTCGCCGACCACATGATCGCGGTGACGCCCGAGAAGGACCTGGTGGCGGGCTGGGATGTCGCGCACCCGGGCCCCTCGCGCAAGATCGGCCAGGTGCCCATCTCGTGGGATCCCGATCTGGAGACGGCGGTCGAGAGGGCGCACGACCAGTTCCGCTGGTTCGGCGGGGGGTGGCAGGTCAACGCCGACCTTCCGACGCCCGCGGGTTTCGCGGCAGCGAGCCAGTTCGTGCGGACCGACGACGTCGCCGAGGCGATCGCGTGCGGACCCGACCTCGATGAGCTCGCCGAGAGCGTGCAGCCGTTCATGGACGCCGGGTTCACCGATATCGCCATCGTGCAGATCGGCGACGAGCAGCAGGAGCGCTTCGTGACCGAGGTCGCCGAGCCGCTGCTCGAGCGACTGCGAGCGCTCGCCTGATCCGGGGAGAAGCGGTGACCCCCACCGACAGGACAGCCCTGAGGGTCTCGGTCGTGATCCCCGCCAAGGACGACGCTGAGCGGCTCGCGTCGTGCCTCGCCGCATTGGCCGTCCAGAGCCGTCCGGCCGACGAAGTCGTCGTCGTCGACAACCGCTCGTCCGACGGCACCGCGCGGGTGGCGCGTGCGGCCGGGGCGCGGACCATTCCGTGTGCCGAGCCTGGCATCCCCGCGGCATCCGCGACGGGATATGACGCCGCCACCGGCGACCTGGTCCTGCGGCTCGACGCCGACTGCCTGCCACCGGTGGAGTGGATCGAGCGGGTCGTGACCGCGTTCGCCGAGTGGCCCGAGGTCGGCGCGATCACCGGGGGAGCGGTGTTCGCGGACGGTCCGCCGCGGCTGCGCGTGCCGTTGGCGGCGGTCTATCTCGCCGCCTACATCGCCTCGGCCGCGCCGGCGCTCGGCCACCTGCCCCTCTTCGGCTCGAACCTCGCGTTCCGCAGGGACGTGTGGGACGACGTGCGCACCGAGGTGCACCGGCACGATCCGGAAGTGCACGACGATCTCGACCTCTCGTTCCACCTGGGCGATCGGCACGTCATCCGCTACCGCCGGGGTCTCGGTATGCGAATCTCGATGCGGCCGTTCGGCGACCTCACGGCGTTCGCGGTCCGCTTCTCGCGGGGCTTCCGGTCGGTGCTCGTCCACTGGCCGCACGACTTCCCGCCGCTGCGCTGGCTGCGGCTGATCCTGCGGCGCGCGGCAGGGTCGCAGACGGATCGGATGCCGCGCCCGCGCACGTCGCGGATCTAGCCTGACCGCGGCGCGGCGTCAACCCCTCCGGTTCGCGGGTCGCGCCTGAGAGAGTCGAAGCGATCGCCGCGGCAGCCCGCGGGCGCGTCACCAGGAGGACCCATGACGATCGCCGACATCGAATCCACCGCCATTCACGCCTTCGCGCCGCGGGGGCCGCTCAGCGCGACGACGCTGGCGATCCTCATGCACGACGACTTCGCCCATCGCCGCGATGCGATGGTCCGCGCCTGCCGGGAGGCCGTGCTGGAGAGCGACGACGTCACGACCGACGAAGACATCCAGTTCACGCTGTTCCTGCTCTACGCGAGCGTCTACGGGTCGGTCGAATGGATCGACGCCGGCTGGGAGTGGCATCCTGCGCTGGTCGAGGCGCGGGGGATCCTGGAGTCGGCCTTCGAGGCATCCCTTCGCCGCACCGTCCGGGTTCCCGACAGCCCGGAGCCGGACGCAGCCGCGATCGCGCAGGCGCTGTTCGACCTGACGGCACCGTCGCCCGGACCCTCTCTCTCCCGCTTCCTCGCCAAGGAGGCGTCGCTGGAGCAGGCGCGGGAGTTCCTGATCCATCGCAGCATCTACACGCTCCGCGAAGCCGACCCGCACTCTTGGGCCATCCCGCGGCTCACCGGGCGGGCGAAGGCCGCTCTGGTCGAGATCCAGTCCGACGAGTACGGCGGCGGGCGGCCCGAGCGCGTCCACGCCGAGATCTTCGCCCGCACGATGAGGGGCGCCGGCCTCGACTCGTCGTATGGCGCATACGCCGACGCCGTGCCCGCGGTCACTCTCGCCTCGCAGAACGCGATGTCGATGTTCGGTCTCAATCGTCGCCTGGTCGGCGCGATCGTGGGCCACCTGGCGGCGTTCGAGATGACGTCCTCGCTGCCGAACCGCTCGTACGGCGATGCCTTCCGGCGGCTGGGCTTCGACTCCGAGGTCACGGAGTACTTCGACGAGCACGTCGAGGCGGACGCCGTGCACGAGCAGATCGCCGCGCACGACCTGGCCGGAGGGCTGGCCGAGCAGCGGCCCGAGCTGGTGCCCGACATCATGTTCGGGGCCGCCGCCTGCCTCGCTCTCGACGACCTCAGCGCCGGCCACCTGCGCACGGCGTTCGAAGCCGGCCGGTCGTCGCTGCGGGCCGGGGACGGGTTCGCGTCGTGAGCGGGCGGACGCCGGTCATCACCGCGTGCGCGAACGGGCCGCTGCTGGTGCGCGGCGACGTCGAGATCCTCGGCGACGACGGCGAGCCGCTCGACAACCCTCGACGCACGGTCGCCCTGTGCCGGTGCGGAGCCTCGGCGATCAAGCCCTGGTGCGACGGCACCCACAAGCTCACCCGGTTCTCGACTGAACCCCCGCCTTCGACATCGTGACCCGAGTGGAGGCGCGGCTTCGGCAAGGAGCGGATGCCGCGGCCGCGCCATCCGCTCGGTTCTGCCGTGCTCGCGTGCCTCGCGGCGTCGCCGAAATCAGGAGATCTGGCGAGATCAGGCTGATTTCCGCGGAATCGTCCTGATGTCGTCGAATCCCCTGATCTGGGACAGGTGGGGGAGGCGAGGGGCGGATGCCGGGGGCCGAGGCATCCGCTCGGTCATGTCTTTCGCGTCCGTCAAGCCCCTCCCCGCCCAGGCGGACGCTTCATACCGTCGAGTCATCGAAAGGAGCGACGCGATGACCGACACGAACGCCGACACCCAGACCGACCCGCGCGACAAGCACCCGGAGGGCGGCTTCCCCGCCCAGGAGCAGGAGCAGCCGGGGCTCACCGACGAGACGCGCCCCGAACCCGACCACGGCGAGGACTCGTATGTCGGAGCCGGCCGGCTGGAAGGTCGCAAAGCGCTCATCACCGGCGGCGACTCGGGCATCGGCCGGGCGGTCGCGATCGCGTTCGCGCGCGAAGGGGCCGATGTGGCCATCGTCCACATGCCGGAGGAGCAGGAGGACGCCGACTCGACGATCGCGCTCGTGAAGGATGCCGGGCGCACCGGAGCCGCGTTCGCCGGCGACATCCGCGACGAGGGCTTCGCGACGTCGATCGTCGATGATGCGGTGACGGCGCTCGGCGGTCTGGACATCGTGGTGCTCAACGCGGCGTACCAGAAGGACCGTGAGGGCATCGAGACCCTCGAGACCGCGGAGTTCGACCGCGTCTTCCGCACCAACCTGTACGGGATGCTCTACACCGCGCGGCAGGCCGTGCCGCAGCTGACGGCGGGCAGCTCGATCATCGTCACGTCGTCGGTGCAGGCGTTCAACCCCTCGCCGGGGCTCATCGACTACGCGATGACGAAGGCGGCGCAGGTCGCGTTCGTCAAGGCGCTCGCCGAGGAGCTCGGCGAGAAGGGCATCCGGGTGAACGCCGTGGCGCCCGGTCCGATCTGGACCCCGCTGATCCCCGCGACGGGATGGGATGCCGAGCGCATCGCCACCTTCGGTACGGATACGCCGCTCGGCCGGCCGGGACAGCCCGCCGAACTCGCCGGCGCCTACGTCTACCTCGCCTCCGAGGCCGCGTCGTACGTGTCGGGAGCCGTGCTCCCGGTCACCGGAGGCAAACCGCTGTGAGGGGCGTCCGCTCCCGAGGGGCACGTCGCGCGCCGACGGGCCTCTCGGGAGCGGCGCGCGCAGCGCTCGCCGTCGTGCTCGCCGCGAGCGTCACGACGCTGTCGGGGTGCGGGCTGGAGATCCCGACAGACCCCGACGGGGCGCTCGACCGCATCACCGGTGGCGAGCTGCGCGTCGGGGCCTCGCCCAGCGGCGACCTCGTCGTGGTGGACGGCACCGTCGTCGACGGCGCGCTCGCCGACCTCATCGAGGGCTTCGCGCGCGAGCACGACGCGACGGTGGAGTGGTCGGTGGACAGCGAGGAGGACCTCGTCGCCGACCTGGAGGAGGGATCCCTCGATCTCGCGATCGGAGGGATCACCGCCGCGACGCCGTGGGCGGAGCGCGTGTCGGTGACCCGGGGGTATCCGGGCATCCCCGATTCCGGGGGCGCCGACGTCGCCGTGCTGCTGCCGCTCGGCGAGAACGGACTCCAGGCGGCACTGGAGACCTACCTCGACGGGGAGGTGTCGCGATGAAGTCCATGGGCCGCACCGACCTTCCCGCCGAGCAGCAGGAGGCGCTGCGCAGGGCCGTTCGGTGGGAGTGGTTCACGATCGGCTACACGATCGTCACGATCGCGATCATCGCGCTCGTCGTCGGCGGATCTCAGGCGATGAAGACCGCGTGGATCGAGGACATGCTGTCGCTCATCCCGCAGATCTCCTTCCTCGTCGCGCTCCTCGTCATCCGGCGACGCCCGACCCGGAAGTATCCGTACGGCCTGCACCGCGCGATGGGCGTCGGGCACCTTGTGGCCGGCGTCGCGCTCCTGGCCGTCGGCGGCAACCTCGCCGTCGAGGCGGTCCTCGGCCTCGTGCGGCAGGAGCATCCCGCGATCGGCACCGTCCAGGTGTTCGGCCAGACGGTATGGCTCGGGTGGTTCATGGTGGGCGCGATGGCGCTCATCACCATCGGGCCGTTCGTCTACGGTCCGGCGAAGGCGAAGCTCGCGCCGGTGCTCCACAACAAGGTGCTCTACACCGACGCCGACATGGCGAAGGCCGACTGGACGACGACGGTCGCCGCGATCGTCGGCGTGCTCGGCATCGGCATAGGGCTCTGGTGGCTCGACGGTGCGGCCGCCCTGTTCATCTCGATCGGCATCGTCAGGGATGGCTGGCGCAACTCCAAGTCCGCCGTGCTCGACCTGATCGATCAGCGTGCCCGCACGCACGACGACGAGGCGCGGCATCCGCTCCACGGGCGCATCGTGGCGGCGCTCGAGGCGCAGCCGTGGGTGCGCGAGGCGGCGGTGCGCATCCGCGACATGGGCCAGGTGTTCCACGTCGAGGCGTTCGTCGTGCCGCATCGGCCCAAGGTGTCGATCGATCACCTCGAGGCCGCGCGCACCGCGATCGCCGCCATGGACTGGAAGGTGCAGGACGTGATCGTCGTCCCCGTCACCGACCTGCCCGACGAGGCGTCGCGAGGCGACGCCGAGGAGGCGCGGACACGGTCGGCCTCCGCCGCTAGGCCGAGACCAGCGAGCTGAGGGTCTCGGGGGAGAGAGCGTGCTCTATCGCGAGCACGCTCGCCCCGAGCACGCCGGCGTTCTGCGCGGCGACCGACTGCACGATCGCCAGATGCTCGGTCGCCAGCGGGATGGACCGCGTGTAGACCACCTCGCGCACGCCGGCGATGAGGTGCTCGCCGACGCGGGCCATCGATCCGCCGATCGCGATCACCGACGGGTTCACGAGGCTCACGCAGGTCGTCAGCACCTCGCCGATGTCGCGGCCGGCCTGACGCACGGCCTGGATGGCGTCGATGTTGCCGCGCTTGACCAGGTCGACGACGTCATTGCCGTTCTCGGCCGGCACGCCCTGGGCGCGCAGGGCGCGCGCGATCGCGGGGCCGGAGGCCAGCGCTTCGAGGCAGCCCTGGTTGCCGCAGTGGCACGGCACGCCGGCGCCGCGGGCCACGCGCACGTGCCCGATGTCGCCCGCGATGCCCTGGGCGCCGCGCTGCAGCGCACCGCCCGAGATGACGCCCGCGCCGATGCCGGTCGCGACCTTCACGAACATGAGGTGCTCGACACCGGGGTAGGCGGCGGCGCGCTCGCCGAGCGCCATGATGTTCACGTCGTTGTCGACGAGGACCGGCACATCGAGGTGCTGCTGCACCCAGCCGGGCACGTCGAAGCGGTCCCAGCCCGGCATGATCGGCGGGTTCACCGGCTGCCCGGTCGAGTGCTCGACGGGCCCGGGGATGCCGACGCCGATGGCGGCGACGTCGTCGGTCGAGCGGCCGATGCGCTCGAGCAGCGCCACGGCGTTGTCGACGAGCCACGTGAGTACCGGCACCGGGCCGAGCGAGACGTCGAGCGGCTCGCCGTGCTCGACGACGATGCTGCCCGCGAGGTCCGTCACCGCGAGCGTGGCGTGCGAGGCGCCGATGTCGGCGGCGAGCACGAGACGGGCGCTGGGGTTCAGAGCGAACTGGGAGGGCGGGCGACCGCCGGTCGACACCGTCTCGGCGATCGGCGTGATGAGGCCCATCCGCATGAGCTCGTCGACGCGCGCTGCGATGGTCGAGCGCGCGAGACCGGTCGACTTCGCCAGCTCGGCACGCGTGCGAGGAACGCCGTCGCGCAGAAGCTGGAAGAGCTGACTGACTCCCGAGACGTTCGGGGCCGTTTCGATGCTCATTTTCGCCACATTTCAGTTTATCGGCGGCCGAGAAGGCGCCGAAGTCCGATGACTTCCGACGGGATGCCGCGGCCCGGCGCGATGCGACCGTCTAAAGTGCACGGCGCCGGGCGGCGGCATCCGCTCAGGTCGCTCGTCCAGTGGGCTTCGCGAACCGCTGCTGCAGCAGCACGGCGACCACGATGATGACGCCCTTGACGACGGCCTGGATCGACGAGTTGAGGTTGTTCTGCACGAAGACGTTGGTGAGCGTCGTGAAGATCAGCACGCCGAAGACCGTGCCTGTGATCGTGCCACGCCCGCCGACGAGCAGGGTGCCGCCGACGACGACCGCGGCGATCGCGTCGAGCTCGAGGAGCGTGCCGTGCGTCGAGGTTCCGGCGGTCGTGCGGCCGAGGTACATGATCGCCGCGATGCCCGCGCACAGGCCCGAGATGGCGTACAGCCACATGGTGTGGCGCTTGACGTTGATGCCCGCCAGACGTGCCGCTTCGCGGTTGCCGCCGATGGCGACGGTGCGCCGCCCGAAGGTCGTTCGGTTGAGGATGATCCATCCGAGGACCGCGACGATGGCGAAGATCCAGATCAGGATGTCGACGCCGATGAGATCGGCGTTGAGGAAATTGATGAGGTCGCGGTTGCCGACCTGCAGCGTGCGTCGTTCGGCCAAGACCTCGGCGAGACCGCGCGCGGCGATCAGCATCGCCAGGGTCGCCATGAACGCGACGACCTTGCCGTACGCGATCACGATGCCGTTGATCAGTCCGGCCGCGACGCCGACGAGGAGCGCCATCAGGATCATGACGATCCAGTGGAGCTGGTCGGCCAGATCCTGGATGGCGGCGAGCGTTGCGACGACCGACGCGAGGCCGAGCACCGATCCGACCGAGAGGTCGATGCCGCCCGCGGTGATGACGAGCGTCATGCCGATCGCGACCACGCCGAGGATCGACGCCTGGCGCAGGACGGTGAGCGTATTGCTCAGAGTCAAGAAGGTGTCCGGCGCGGTGACCGCACCGACGATGACGAGGAGCAGCAGCGCGACGACGAGGCCGAGGTTGCGGCCGACCGAGCCGGACATGAACCGGCGGAGGCCGGACTTCTGCGTCGTGTCGACAGGGCCGGCGGGCGGCGGTGCCTCGCTCGAGCTGGGCACGGCGTCGGTGCCGAGGGGGGTGGACTCGCTCACGCGGCGGTTCCTTTCATGACGAGATCGAGCACACCGTGCTCGTCGATCTGGGAGGCGGGAAGGGTTTCGAGCACGCGGCCGTCCGCGACGACGAGCACGGTGTCGGCGAGGCCGAGCACCTCCTCGATCTCGCTCGACACCACGACGATCGCGTTGCCCGCGGCGGCGAGCTCGCGGATGAGCGAGTAGATCTCGGCTCTCGCGCCGACGTCCACACCGCGGGTGGGCTCGTCGAGCAGCAGGACGCGCGTACCGTGGACCAGCCACCGCGCCAGCAGGATCTTCTGCTGATTGCCGCCCGACAGGGTGATCGTCTGGCGGTCCGGGTCGGCGGGGCGCAGCTCGAGCGAGTCGATCTGTGCGCGCGTCGCCGCGCGCGCACTGCGCTCGTCGAGGAACCCGGCCTTCGCGAAGCGCTTGAGGGAGGCGAGGGTGACGTTGAAGTAGATGGGCTCGTCGAGCACGAGCCCCTGGCTCTTGCGCTCTTCGGGGGAGAGGCCGACGCCCGCCTGGACGGCGTGCACGACCGAGCCGCGCCGGAGCTGCTTCCCACCGACCTTCACTGAGCCGGCCGTTGCCCGGCGGGCGCCGTACACCGTCTCGAGGATCTCGGAGCGGCCAGAGCCCACGAGGCCGGCGAGACCGACGACCTCGCCCGCGCGGACGGTGAACGACACGTCGGAGAAAGCGCCCGCAAGCGCGAGGTCCTCGACCTCGAGCACCGTGGGTGCGTCTGCGGGCACAGGCACGGCCGGCGGGAAGACGTTGGCGACCTCGCGGCCGGTCATCAGGCGGATGAGATCGGCGGTGGCGGTGTCGGCGACCGGGAGTCCGACCGCGGTGGTGCGGCCGTCCTTGAGGACGGTGATCCGGTCCCCGATCTGACGGATCTCCTCGAGCCGGTGGGTGATGTACACCACGGCGATGCCCTCGGAGGTGAGCTCGCGCACGACGTGGAAGAGGTTCTTGACCTCCTCGGTGTCGAGCACGGCGGACGGCTCGTCCATGATGATGAGCTTGATGTCGTGCGAGAGGGCGCGCGCCATGCTGACGATCTGCTTGTTCGCGGCACTGAGGCTTCCCACCTCGGTGTGGGGAGAGAGTCCGGGATGCCCCAGCCGACGGAGCAGCTCGCGGGTCTGCCGCGCGGCCTCTGAGCGCTTCGTGAACCCGCCGCGTGCGAGCTCGTGACCGAGGAAGATGTTCTCGGCGATCGTGAGCCCGTCGACGACATCGAGCTCCTGGTACATCGTCGCGATGCCGAGCTCGATGGCCGCTTCCGGATCGGGGATCTGCACCGTCTCGCCGAGCCACGAGATCTCGCCCTCATCGGGGCGGTGGACGCCGGCGAGGGTCTTGATGAGCGTCGACTTGCCCGCACCGTTCTGTCCGAGGACGCAGTGGACCTCGCCCGGGAGGACCTCGAGGTCGACACCGCGGAGGGCGCGGACTCCGGCGAAGGACTTCGTCACGCCCTTGACGGACAGTAATGCCGATTGATGGTCAACTTTGATCACCCGGTGAACATAACACGTCCGGCCCACGGGGGACGAGCACATTTTCGCCGGTCGAGGTTTCGAAGCATGGGCGACGTCACCGCTCAGCTGCACGAACTTCTGCAGGTCAGTTGGGATTCAGGGACTTCTGACGGGCGGAAAACAAAAGATGACAAAGCGAGGTGCACTTCTGCTACGGTGAACTTCGTCAGCGTGGACCCCCTCGAGTGCGGGCAGCTCCCCCTCAGAACCACGCTGGTCCTAGCTGCATCACATTCAAGGAGGAAACACATGCGCTCACACCTGAAGGCGCGCACGCGACTCGTGCTCACCGGCACCGCCGTCGTGGCCGCCATCGGTCTTCTCGCAGGCTGCACCGGGGGCGGGGCCGACGAGGACAACGTCGTCGACCAGGGCACCACCACCGAGGAGAACGCGGAGTCGGGCGACACCGTCGTCATCGGCTTCTCGGGCCCCGCGGCCGACCACGGCTGGCTCGGCGCCATCAACTCGGGCGCACAGGCCGCGGCCGACAGCTTCGACGACGTCGAGCTGCGCGTGGCCGAAGGCACCAACGACCCGATCGCGCAGATCGCGGCCGTCGAGACCTTCGTCAACGACGGTGTCGACGCGATCGTGCTGCTGCCGACCGACGGAGCCGCGCTCACCGAGGCCGCGATCGCGGCGATGGAGGCCGGCATCCCGGTCATCAACGTCGACCGCGAGTTCTCGAGCCCGTTCGCCGCGCGCGCCACCATCCTCGGCGACAACTACGGCATGGGCGTCAGCGCCGGCACGTACATCTGCGAGCAGCTCGGTGGCGAGGGCTTCGTCGCCGAGATCGCCGGCATCGACTCCCTGCCCCTGACGCAGGACCGCTCGCAGGGCTTCGCCGACGCGCTGGAGGACTGCGGCCTGCAGGTCGACGCCCGCGTCGCGGCCGACTTCACGGTCGCCGGCGGTGAGGCGGCGGCATCCCAGCTGCTCGCGGCCAACCCGCAGATCGACGCGATCTGGAACCACGACGACGACCAGGGCATCGGCGTCCTCGCGGCGATCGACTCCGCCGGTCGCGACGAGTTCTTCATGATGGGCGGCGCGGGAAGCCGCTCCGCGATGGAGGCCATCGAGGCGGACGACTCCGTGCTCAAGGCGACGGTCATCTACCCGTCGACGCAGGCCGCCGACGGCGTGGCGCTGGCACGTCTCATCGCGCAGCAGAAGACGCTGGGCGACCTGATCACGCCCGGTATCCCGAACCGGATCGTGCTCGACGCGCCGGTCGTCACGAAGGACAACGTCGAGGACTTCATCGACCTCTCCTTCGAGTAAGCCCGACGATCGATCCGCGGGGGGCCCCCCCCCCCCCCCCCCCCCCCCCCGCGCCTCACCTCCCGAGAGAGAGGACACCGCGTTGACTGAGACGCTCCGCATCGCCATGATCGGCCACGGCTTCATGGGCGCCGCACACTCGCAGGGGTGGCGTGTCGCCCCCCGTTTCTTCGATCTTCCGCTCGAGCCCGAGATGACCGTCGTCGTGGGCCGCAATGCGGCCACGGTCGAGGCATCCGCCCGCAAATGGGGCTGGGCCGAGTCCGCCACCGACTGGCGCGAGGTCATCGCCCGCGACGACATCGACGTCGTCGACGTGGTGACCCCGGGCAACACGCACGCCGAGATCGCCATCGCGGCGCTCGAGGCCGGCAAGCACGTCCTGTGCGAGAAGCCGCTCGCCAACTCCGTCGCCGAGGCCGAGGCGATGGCCGCGGCCGCCACCGCGGCGGCGGCTCGCGGCATCCGCTCGATGGTCGGCTTCACCTACCGGCGCGTGCCGGCGACCACGTTCGCGCGCGACCTCGTCGCCGCCGGACGCATCGGCGAGATCCGCCAGGTGCGCGCCGAGTACCTGCAGGACTGGCTCATGGATCCCGAGGGGCCGATGACGTGGCGCCTGGACAAGGACCTCGCCGGCTCGGGTGCTCTGGGCGACATCGGCGCCCACGCGATCGACCTCACCGAGTACATCACCGGACAGCGGGTGACCTCGGTGTCGGGCATCCTCGAGACGCTGGTCTCGGAGCGTCCGCTGCTCGGCGAGGGGATCGGTCTGTCGGGGACGGCCTCGGCTGAGCGCGGGACGGTCACCGTCGACGACCTCGCACTGTTCACCGGTCGCCTGGAGTCGGGCGCTCTCGCCTCGTTCGAGGCGACCCGCTTCCGGACGGGGCGCAAGAACGCCCTGCGCATCGAGGTCTCCGGCTCGAAGGGGGCGATCGCGTTCGACCTCGAGCGTCTCAACGAGCTCGAGTTCTACGACGCGACGCTGCCCGAGACCGGTCTCGGATTCCAGCGCATCCTCGTCACCGAGCACGATCACCCCTACCTCGCCCCCTGGTGGCCGACCGGTCATATGCTCGGCTACGAGCACGGCTTCTCGCACCAGGTGTACGACTTCGTCACCGCCATCAGCGAAGGCACGCAGCCGCGGCCCTCGTTCGACGACGGACTGCACGTTCAGCGCGTGCTCGATGCGGTCGAGCGCAGCTCGGCGGCCGGCAGCGCCTGGGTTCGCGCCGACGACTGAACCCGCCAACACCGAGAACCGGAGGAACCGCAATGTCGCGACCGATCACATTGTTCACAGGCCAGTGGGCCGACCTTCCCTTCGAGGAGGTCGCTCGGCTGGCCGGCGAGTGGGGCTATGAGGGCCTCGAGATCGCCTGCTGGGGCGATCACCTCGACCCGTGGCGATGGGATGACGACGCCTACGTGCAGTCCCGCCTCGACATCCTCGAGCGCAACGGGCTCAAGGTCTGGGCGATCTCGAACCACCTCAAGGGCCAGGCGGTGTGCGACGACCCGATCGACCAGCGCCACCGCGACATCCTGTCCGACCGGGTGTGGGGCGACGGCGATCCGGAGGGCGTGCGTCAGCGTGCCGCCGAGGAGATGAAGAACACCGCGCGCATCGCCGCGAAACTGGGTGTGAAGACCGTCGTCGGGTTCACGGGGTCGTCGATCTGGAAGTACGTGGCGATGTTCCCGCCGGTCTCGCAGGAGGCCGTCGACGCGGGCTACCAGGATTTCGCCGACCGCTGGAACCCGATCCTCGACGTGTTCGACGAGGTCGGCGTGCGTTTCGCGCACGAGGTGCACCCGTCCGAGATCGCCTACGACTACTGGACGACGGTGCGCACGCTCGAGGCGATCGGCCATCGCGAGGCGTTCGGGCTCAACTGGGACCCGTCGCACTTCATCTGGCAGCAGCTCAACCCGGTCGACTTCATCCTCGAATTCGCCGACCGGATCTACCACGTCGACTGCAAGGACGTGAAGCTCAACCTCGGCAACGGCCGCAACGGCCGGCTCGGGTCGCACCTCGCGTGGGCGGACCTGCGCCGTGGCTGGGACTTCGTGTCGACCGGCCGCGGAGACGTGCCCTGGGAGGCGGCGTTCCGCGCACTCAACCAGATCGGGTACGACGGCCCGATCTCGGTCGAGTGGGAGGACGCCGGCATGGACCGGCTCATCGGCGCCCCGGAGGCGCTCGAGTTCGTCAAGCGCAATGCGTTCGCCGCTCCCGAGGCGGCGTTCGACGCGGCTTTCAGCAGCCGCTGACACAGTCATGGGGGTGGGATGTCTCGGCCCGAGGCATCCCACCCCTCCGCTGTCTGGATCGGACGGCGCCGACGGCGCCGGGATAGGGTTTCAGCATGGCGACGACACCTCCCGGCTGGTACGACGACGGACACGGTGCGCTGCGCTGGTGGGACGGTACGCAGTGGACCGAGCACGTCGCGGAGCCCGACCCCGAGACGGCCGAGGGCGACGTCGCGCCGACGGAGGCCGAGATCGTCGCCGCCGCCGAAGCCGAGTCCGAGCGGGAGGCGGCTGAGGTCGATGCCGCGACGGCGCTGGGCTTCGGCATCCCGCCCGTCGGAGCCGCGCCCGAGTACCCCGCCGCCGCCACGCAGCAGGTCCCGTACCCCGGCGCACACCCGGGCGCGGAGGCCGGCGGTGGCGCGTTCACGGCGGCGACCGAGCCGCGCAAGTCGAACCTGTGGATCCTGTGGGTCGTCCTGGGCGTCGTGATGCTCGGCATCGTCATCGCCGCGGCCGTGGTGATCCCGCTCATCTTCCTCAGCCTCACCACGGGTTCGCAGCAGTCGGTCGCGCCGTCGGGGCCGGACGAGCAGGCCGCCGTCGCCGCGGTCGAGCTGTACGACGAGGCCTGGCAGACCGGGGACTGCGACGCCTACACCGAGGCGACCACCGAGGAGTTCCGTGAGGCCACGTCCTTCGCGGACTGCGCCGCCTTCACCGAGCGCGCGGCCGGATTCGCGGCCTCTCTCGAGGACTACGAGCTCACGGTGACGGGTATCGCGACCGGGGCGGACGCGATCCTGATCTCGACGACCGAGACGTTCGACGCCCTGCTCGACGAGTCGGGCGAGCCCCTCGCCGAACCGCAGGCCCAGCGGGCCCAGTACGAGTACACGGTCGTGCCGGTCGACGGAGGCTGGGCCATCGACGACCTCGACGACCTCGCCGACTGAGCGTGGCCGAGAGCTCCACCGCGCGCCCGAGAGATGCGCGCTTCATCCTCACGTGCGTCGGCATCGGGCTGCTCGCCGGCCTGCTGTCGGGGCTGTTCGGCGTCGGCGGCGGCACGGTCATCGTCCCGCTGCTCGTGCTCATCCTCGGCTTCGACCAGCGTCTCGCGGCCGGAACGTCGCTCGCTGCGATCGTGCCCACGGCGACCGTCGGCGTGATCTCCTACGCCCTCCACGGCTCGGTCGCCTGGATCCCGGCGCTTCTGCTCGCCGCCGGCGCCGTCGTCGGCGCGCAGATCGGCACCTGGCTGCTGCCGCGGCTGTCGCAGACCATCCTCCGCTGGGCGTTCGTCGGCTTCCTCGTGCTCGTGATCGTCAGTCTCTTCCTCGTCGTGCCCTCCCGCGAGGCGGAGCTCGTGCTGACTCTGCCATCGGGCACCGGACTCGTCGCGCTGGGCGTCGTGACCGGCATCACGGCGGGCCTGATCGGCGTGGGCGGCGGCATCATCGTCGTGCCCGCGCTCATGATGCTCTTCGGCACGAGCGACCTCGTGGCGAAGGGCACGTCGCTGCTCATGATGATCCCGACCGCCGTCTCGGGCACCATCGGGAACGTGCGACGCCGCAACGTCGATCTGGTCGCCGCCGCGATCATCGGCGTCGCCGCGTGCACGACGACAGCACTCGGCGCGTGGCTCGCCACGGTCCTCGACCCGTTCACGGGCAACATCCTCTTCGCCGCCTTCCTGGTCGTGATCGCCGTGCAGATGGCTCTGCGGGCCGTCCGGGGCCGACGGCGGTAGCGACCGGCGAGTGCGCAGGGGCGGCTCGGTAGGATGGCCTGGTGCCAGTGAACCCCGAGATCGTCGGCCGGGAATTCCCCCCGACGGCCCCCTACCTCGTCGGCCGCGAGAAGGTGCGCGAGTTCGCGCGCGCCGTCTTCGCCACCGACCCGCAGCACACCGATCCCGCAGCCGCGCAGGCGCTGGGGTATCCCGACGTCGTGGCGCCGCCGACCTTCGCGATGGTCGTGCAGGATCTCACGCTGCAGCAGCTGCTCGCCGAGCCCGACTCGGGCATCGTGCTGCAGAACGTGCTGCACGCCGAGCAGCGCTTCCGCTACTCGCGGCACATCGTCGCCGGCGACGAGCTGACCGCGCGCCTGACGGTCACCGGCATCCGCACGCTCGGCGGCAACGCCATGGTCACGAGCGATGCCGAGATCACCGACGCCGAGGGCGCGCACGTCGTCACGGCGACGTCCGTCCTGCTCGTAGGGGAGGGAGACCGGTGAGCGCCGCCCTGCAGGTCGCAGTGGGCGACATCGTCGCCGAGCGCACCGTTCATCTGACCCGGGAGTCCCTCGTGCGCTACGCCGGGGCATCCGGTGACTTCAATCCGATCCACTACCGCGACGACGTCGCCGCCTCGGTCGGGCTTCCCGGCGTGCTGGCCCACGGCATGCTGACGATGGGCCTCGCCGTCGAGACGATCGTGCCGTGGCTCGGCGACGCCGGTCGCATCCTCGAGTACGGCGTCCGCTTCACACGCCCCGTCGTCGTCGACCCCGAGGCCGGTGCGGACGTCACGATCGTCGCGAAGGCCGGTGCCGTCGACGACGACAGCGCGCGCATCGACCTGACGGTGACGTTCGACGGGGTGACCGTGCTGGGCAAGGCGCAGGTGCGCGTCCGCACCGCATGACCGAGGTCACCCCTGTCCCGCTCTCCGAGCTGACGACCCTGCGCACCGGCGGCGCACCGGCGCGCATGTTCGAGGCGGCCACGCCCGACGAGCTCGTCGCCGTGCTCCGCGACGTGTGGGCCGACGGCCAGCCGTGGTTCGTGCTGGGCGGCGGATCCAACCTGTTCGTCGGTGACGAGCCCTACGACGGTACCGTCGTGCGCATCCTCACCCGGGGCGTCGAGCGACTGCCCTCGCCACGACCGGGCTTCACGCGGCTGCGAGTTCAGGCCGGGCACGACTGGGACGCCCTCGTCGGACACGCGGTGGCAGAAGGCCTCGCCGGCATCGAGGCGATGTCGGGCATCCCCGGCTCGGTCGGGGCGGCGCCGGTGCAGAACATCGGCGCGTACGGCCAGGAGATCGTCCAGACGCTCGTCGAGGTCGACCTGATCGACGAGGCCACCGGCGACGTGTCGACCGTGCCGGCGTCGGAACTCGGTCTCGGCTTCCGCACGTCGGTGCTCAAGCACCACTACGGTTCCGCGCCCGAGCGGCGCGCCGTGATCCTGTCGGTGACGCTCGAGCTGGCCGAGGTC
Organism: Microbacterium gallinarum; assembly: GCF_014837165.1. Classification (GTDB taxonomy): domain Bacteria; phylum Actinomycetota; class Actinomycetes; order Actinomycetales; family Microbacteriaceae; genus Microbacterium; species Microbacterium gallinarum. The sequence continues at coordinate 443,752 of NZ_JACSPM010000001.1, read as the reverse complement.
GGACACGACGAGCGCCCCATCCCCGGTGAGCAGCTGCGCACCGCCCTGGGCCTCGGGCCCGGCGACGCGGTGTCGGTGGCCTGGGTGCGCGACCACGTCCTCACCACACGCGGGCGCAAGGGCATGGTGCTCGACGCCGACGACCCCGACACGTACAGCGCCGGGTCGTTCTTCCAGAACGCGATCGTGTCCCCCTCGTTCGCCCGCACCCTTCCGCCGGAGTGCCCGCGCTGGCCTGTCGCGCCCGACATCGATCCCGTGGTGGTCATCCCGCTCGCGGCGTACGACGGGTACGTGCCGCCGACCGAGACCGTGGAGTCCGACGTCAAGGTGAGCGCGGCCTGGCTCATCGAGCACAGCGGTCTGCGCAAGGGGTTCAAGCTGCCGCGCTCGCGGGCGGCGCTGTCGAGCAAGCACGCCCTCGCCCTGACCAACCGCGGGGGCGCGCGGGCGGCCGAGCTCGCCGAACTGGCCCGCTACATCCAGGGGCGCGTCCAGGCCGAGTTCGGGCTGCTGCTCCAGCCCGAGCCCGTCCTCGTCGGCGTCGAGCTCTAGCGCGGCGCAGCGGCGCGTCGCGCGACGTCCTCCGGCAGCGCCGCACGGCGGGAGGCGAGTTGCCCGTTCGGGTGGGATCGACGGCCCGCATACCCACCGCGGGTGGCAACTCGTCGGGCTCAGGCGCTGCTTCAGGCGCGATTCAGGTCGGATGGGACACGATGGACCCATGCGCGTGCTGGTGGTCGACGACGAAGTGCGTCTGGCCGACGGTCTGCGCCGTGGTCTCGAGGCGGAGGGCTTCTCCGTCGACGTCGCGCACAACGGCGTGGACGGCCTGTGGCTCGCGCGAGAGAACGAGTACGCGGTGATCCTCCTCGACGTCATGCTGCCGGGCATGAGCGGCTACTCGATGTGCCGCGCACTGCGTGACGAGGAGAACTGGACGCCGGTGATCATGCTCACCGCCAAGGACGGGGTGTGGGATCAGGTCGAGGGTCTCGACACCGGCGCCGACGACTACCTGACGAAGCCCTTCTCGTTCGCCGTGCTGCTGGCTCGCCTGCGCGCTCTCACGCGCCGCGGGTCGACGCCCCGGCCCGTCGTCCTCACCGTCGGCGATCTCGTGCTGAACCCCGTTTCGCGTGACGTCTCGCGCGACGGCACGCGCATCGAACTGACCAGCCGCGAGTTCGCGGTGCTCTCCTTCCTCATGCGGCGCGCCGGCGAGGTCGTCTCGAAGGCGCAGATCATCGAGGCGGTGTGGGACTTCTCGTTCGACGGCGACCCGAACATCGTCGAGGTCTACATCGGGCATCTGCGGGCCAAGGTCGACCGACCCTTCGGCCGTACCTCCATCCGCACCGTCCGCGGGGCGGGCTACAAGATCGACGCCGATGGCTGAGCGACGACGCCGGCTCGGCATCCGGGCGCGGATCACGTCGGTCGCCGTCGCAGTGGTCGCCGTCGCGCTCATCGCCGGCGCGGTCGGCTTCTGGCTGACGCTGCGCACCTCGCTGCTCGGTCAGCTCGAGGTCGCCGCGGTGCAGGATGCCACGGCGTGGGCGGAGCAGGTCGACGATGCCGGGGTCGACTCTCTCCCCGACGTCGACGACGACCGGTTCTGGCAGGTGCTGGACCGCGACACCGGATCCGTCGTGGCGGCCAGCGATGTCGCCGAAGACCTCGGACCGCTCGCCGACCGCGAGGGTGCGCTCGCGGATGCGATCGACATCCCCGGTGCGGGGGTGTTCGTCGTCGCGGCGGACCGGGACGGCGGCGACTGGGTCGTCGTCGCCGGCCGCAGCACCGCCGCCGCCGACGCGACCCTGGCCTCGGTGGCGACGCTGCTCGCCGTGTCGGTGCCGCTCGTCGTCCTCGTCGTGGGCGTTACGACGTGGATCGCGGTGGGACGCGCGCTCGCGCCCGTCGACCGCCTCCGCAGCCAGGTCGACGCCGTGACGGCCAGCGACCTCTCGCGCCGGGTCGACGACCCTCACACCACCGACGAGGTCGGCCGTCTCGCACGGACCATGAACGGCATGCTCGCTCGTCTCGAGACCGCTCAGCACAGTCAGCGACGTTTCATCTCGGATGCCTCGCACGAGCTCAAGTCGCCCCTCGCGGTGCTGCGGCAGTACGCCGAGGTGGCCCTCGCCCACCCCGAGCGCGTCTCGCCGCGATTGCTCGCCGACACGGTGCTCGGCGAGGGTGCGCGGCTGGAGCGGCTCGTGCAGGGCATGCTGGTGCTCGCGAAGGCCGACGAGAACGCGCTCGTGCTCGACGCGGTCGAGGTCGACCTCGATGACGTGCTCTTCGCGGAGGCGCAGCGCGTGCGCGCCACCACCGCCGTCGAGGTCGACGGGTCGGGCATCCGTCCGGTCCGTGCGCGCACCGACGTGGGACTCGTCGCCCAGGCGGTCCGCAACCTCGTCGACAACGCCGTCCGTCACGCCTCGGGCCGCGTCGCGCTGTCGACGGCGCAGGCCGACGGGATGGCGGTCGTCGTGATCGAGGACGACGGCCCCGGCGTGCCGCCCGACCAGCGGGAGCGCGTCTGGGAGCGGTTCGTGCGGCTCGACGAAGCGCGGTCGCGGGATGCCGGCGGCAGCGGCCTCGGGCTGGCGATCGTCGCGGAGATCGCGCGCGCGCACGGGGGGAGCGTGCGACTGGACGACGCCGCACTCGGCGGCGCGCGGTTCACGCTGTGCCTGCCGGAGTGATCTTCGCGGGCTTCAGGCTGGCTTCAGCATCCACTCGCGAAAGTGGAGTCCTACCCAGGAGGACACCATGCGAAAGAGCGCCATCATCATCACGTCCGCGGCGGTCGTCGCCTCGCTGGCCGGCGGAGCAGCGGCATTCGCCGCGAACACCGCACCGCAGGCGACACTCGCCACCACCAGCGCGGCGACCCCCGCCGCCACCCCCGACACGAACTCGCTCGGCGGAGCGGCCCCCGGCAGCGGACCCGTCGGAGTGGCGTCGGGGAACCCGGCCGATCTCGACGCCGCCATCGCGGCAGCGCTCGAGGAGACCGGCCCCGGAACGGTCGTCGAGGCCGACATCGACGACGACCCGACCCACGCCTACGAGATCGACATCCGCCTGGACGCCGGCGGGTTCGTCGAGGTCAAGCTCGACGCCGAGTTCGGCATCGTCTCCGTGACCCCCGACGACGGCTCGTCGGACGACGGCTCGTCGGACGACGCGTCGGGCGAGTCGACGGGCGACGACCTGCCGGTCACCGACGACGCGGTCCGCACGAAGGCGGCCGACGCGGCGCTCGCCGAAGTGGGCACCGGCACCGTCACCAGCGTCGAGTTCAGCGACGACGCCGACCACGTCTACGAGGTCGAGATCGACCTCGGCAACGGCGACGATGCCGACGTCGAACTCGACGCGGACTTCGCCGTCGTGAAGGTCGACTGACTCTCCCCAGAGAATCCCCCCAGAACCGCCCGCCGCCTCCCCATGCGGCGGGCGGTTCCAGGTTTGCGGGCGCTCACCGGCGGGCGGTGAGTTCTGGTGGGGACAACGGCTGCAGACCCGCCACCAGCGGCAACTCGTCGAGTCCGGCGCGGAACCGCGCCGCAGTAGCGGGGGTGACTCGGTCTACGAGGCGAAGAGCTGCTGCAGGCGCTGGACACCCTCGAGCAGGGCGTCGTCGCCGAGCGCGTACGACAGCCGGAGGTAGCCGCTCGGCCCGAACGCCTCGCCCGGTACGACGGCGACCTCGGCCTCTTCGAGAATGAGATCTGCCAGCTCGAGCGTCGTGGCCGGAGTCTTGCCCCGCCATTCACGGCCGAGCAGCCCGCGCACGTCGGGGTAGACGTAGAACGCCCCGAGCGGGTTGGGCACGGTGACGCCCTCGATCTTCGACAGCTCGGCGACGATCAGGCGGCGCCGGCGATCGAACGCGAGGCGCATCTGCTCCGCCTCGTCCTGCGGCCCGGACAGCGCCGCGAGCGCCGCGCGCTGTGCGATGTTGTTGACGTTGCTGCACAGGTGCGACTGCAGGTTCGCCGCGACCTTGATGGCGTCCTTCGGCCCGACCATCCAGCCGAGGCGCCAGCCGGTCATGGCGTAGGTCTTGGCGACGCCGTTCACGAGGATCGTCTGGGCCGCGGCATCCGGAACCGCCTCGACGATCGAGACCGCGCGCACGCCTTCGTAGACGAGGTTCTGGTAGATCTCGTCGGTGATGATCCAGATGCCGTTCTCGACGGCCCATTCGCCGATCGCCCGGGTCTCCTCCGGCGTGTAGACCGAGCCGGTCGGGTTCGAGGGCGACACGAAGACGAGCGCCGTCGTCCTGTCGGTGCGGGCGGCCTCGAGCTGGTCGACGGTGACCTTGTAATCCTGCTCGGCGGGCGCGAAGACCTCGACCGGAACGCCGTCGGCGAGGGCGATCGCCTCGGGGTAGGTCGTCCAGTAGGGAGCGGGAAGCAGCACCTCGTCGCCCGGGTTCACGACCGCCTGGAAGGCCTGATACACGGCCTGCTTGCCGCCGTTGGTGACGATGACCTGCGACGGGTCGACCTCGAGACCCGAGTCGCGCAGCGTCTTGGCCGCGATCGCCTCGCGCAGCACGGGGAGGCCGACGGCGGGCGTGTAACGGTAGTTCGCGGGGTCGTGCAGCGCCGCGGCGGCGGCGTCGACGATGAACTGCGGCGTGGCGAAGTCCGGTTCGCCCGCCGCGTACGAGATCACGGGGCGGCCGGCGGCCTGCAGTGCTTTCGCCTTCGCATCGACCTTGAGGGTCGCGGACTCGGCGATGGCGGAGAGCTTGCGGGAGAGCGGGGCGCGGTCTGTCACGCCTACGAGCGTAGTGCGACCGGGCGCTGTGCACTGTCCGGAATCCGTGGGCCGCACGACAGTCCGTGGCTCGCGTGGCCTCCCACTCGGTCGACGCCGTCCTCCACCGAATGGGGGATGCCTCCTCCTGCGGATGACGGCTGGGGGAGCCGCCTCGCCCCCGCGAGGCTGGAGGCATGAGAACTCCAGCAGTGCAGGTGCGCAACCTGCGGAAGACGTACGACGGCCGCGCCGTCGTCGACGGCGTGAGCTTCGACATCGAGCGCGGCGAGACCTTCGCCCTGCTCGGCCCCAACGGCGCCGGCAAGTCCACGACCGTCGAGATCCTCGAGGGCTACCGCCGTCGCGGCGGTGGCGAGGTGAGCGTGCTCGGGGTCGACCCGGAACGCGGCGGCCTCGAGTGGAAGGCGCGCCTGGGCATCGTGCTGCAGACCTGCGGTCAGAGCGGCCTGCTCACCGTGCGCGAGCAGCTGAGGCAGTACGCCGGGTTCTACCCCGACGCGCGCGATGTGGACGAGGTGATCGCCGCCGTAGGCCTGACGGCGCAGGCGAAGATGCGCACCTCGAAGCTGTCGGGCGGGCAGCAGCGCCGGGTCGACGTCGCCATGGGCATCATCGGGCGACCTGAGCTGCTGTTCCTCGACGAGCCCACGACCGGCTTCGACCCCGAGGCGCGGCGCGAGTTCTGGGAGCTGATCCGCGGACTCAAGGCGGACGGCACGACGATCCTCCTCACGACCCACTACCTCGACGAGGCGGCGCAGCTCGCCGACCGGGTGGCGGTCATCGCCGACGGCCGGCTGCAGGCGCTCGGCCCGGTCGACACTTTCGGCGGGCCGGATGCTCGCGTGCCTGTCGTGCGCTGGTTCGAGGACGGCGTACAGCGCGAGGAGCGCTCCACCGCACCCCTCGCTCTCGTGGGCGAGCTGAGCCTCCGACTGGGCGGTGAGCCGGAGCGGCTCGAGATCGTCCGGCCCAGCCTCGAGGACATCTATCTGGAACTGGTCGCGCGCGCATCGGGCTCGGCGGCCGAGCTGGCGAAGGAGACCGTGCGATGAGCATGACAGCGACCAGGGTGCCCGGCATCGTCCCGACCGGGCTGTGGCGGGCGCGTTTCGAATTGACCCAGTACTTCCGCTCGGGCGACACGCTGTTCTTCACCTTCCTGTTCCCGGTCTTCATGCTGGGCCTGTTCAGCGTCGCCTTCGGCGCGGACGGCGATGTGCAGATGGCGCCCGGCCTGCCGGCCCTGCCGATGGCGCAGCTCTATCTGCCGGGCATGATGGCCGCCGGACTCCTGCTGTCGGGCTTCCAGAACCTCGCGATCGACATCGCGCTGGAGCGGGCGGACGGCACCCTCAAACGACTCGGCGGGTCGCCGCTGTCGCCGGTGAGCTACTTCCTCGGCAAGATCGTCCAGGTGATGGTCACCGGCGTGCTGCAGGCGGCGCTGCTGCTCGCCGTCGCCGGGCTCGCCCTGGGCGTGCCGCTGCCCACCGAGCCGTCGCAGTGGTTCACCTTCGCGTGGGTCTTCGTGTTCGGCATCGCGACCTCGGCACTGCTCGGCATCGCCCTGTCGGCCCTGCCCCGCAGCGCGAAGAGCGCGACGGCGGTGGTGATCCCGATCGGGCTCGTGCTGCAGTTCATCTCCGGGGTGTACCTGATGTTCTGGCAGCTCCCGGAGTGGCTGCAGAACGTCGCCTCGCTGTTCCCGCTCAAGTGGATGGCGCAGGGGATGCGCGCCGTGTTCCTCCCCGAGGAGTACGCGGCACTCGAGCCGGGCGGCGAGTGGAACCTGGTCGGCGTGGCGGCCGCCCTCGGCATCTGGCTCGTCGTGGGGCTGATCATGTCGCTCATCACCTTCCGGTGGATCCGCCGCAACGCGTAGCCTCACCAAGAGGACCAGGAGGACCATGCTCAACAAGCGCTGGTGGGATGTCGCGGTCGTCGCCGGAACGGTGGCGACCGCGGCCGCCATCGCGTTCGGGCTCGTGCCGGCGGACGCGGTCGAAAGCGTCGTGGCCTACAGCGCGATCGCCGCGTTCGCCCTGACCTACCTCATCATCGCGCGTCCGGCGATCGCCGTGGGTGTACCGTCGGACGCCCGGTTCGTCGCCTACCTCGTCGCGGTCGCCGTGGTGCTCGTCGTGGGCACGGCGGCGTCCGCGTTCCTGGCCATCCTGCAGGCGCTTGCCTACCCGCTCGCCTGGGTGCTGGGCGATTCGCGTCGCCGAGGGGTCATCGGCTCCGCCGTCGTCGCCGCGGCAGTGCTGATCGGCTACACGATCGGCGGCGGCTTCAGCCTCGGCGCGATCCTGGCGGGGCTGGCGACCACGGGTTTCTCCTTCGTGTTCGCGACGGCGCTCGGGCTGTGGATCACGAGCATCGCGGAGTACGGCGACGAACGTGGGCGCCTCGTCGAGGAGCTGACGGCGGCCCAGGCCGAGGTGCGGGCGCTGAGTCATGAGCGCGGCGCCTCCGAGGAACGGGAGCGGCTGGCGCGCGACATCCACGACACCCTCGCCCAGAGTCTCGCGGGTCTCGTGATCCTCGCGGAGCGCGCCGGGCGGCAGTCGCGGGAGGGGGCAGCGGATGCCGCGGCCGCGACCCTGGCGACCGTCGAGCAGGTCGCACGCGACGCGCTGGACGAAGCCCGCGCCCTCGTCGCGCGCACGGCGGCCGTGCCCGGCGAGGCGGCGCTCGGCGCGGCGATCGAGCGGCTGGCCGAGCGCTTCCGCGCCCAGTCGGGTGCCGCCATCGACGTCTCCGTCGATGCGACCGCCGAGGCGCTCGACCGCGACCGTCAGGTCGTGCTGCTGCGCTGCGCGCAGGAGGGGCTGTCGAACGTCGCCCGGCACGCGCAGGCGACGCTCGTCACGGTGTCGGTGCGCGTGGCCGAGAGCGCAGCGACGCTGGAGATCACCGACGACGGGCGCGGCTTCGACCCCGCAGTTACCGGCACCGGGTTCGGCATCGACGGCATGGGAGACCGCGTTGCGCTCGCGGGCGGTACGTTCGAGGTCGACTCGGCGCCGGGCGCCGGCACGACCGTGCGGGTGCGGCTCCCGCTGGAGGCGGGCGCGGTCGCCGGGAGTGTGCCGGCAGCCGAGTCGCGCACGGAGGTCACGCCATGATCCGTCTGCTCATCGCCGACGACCACCCCGTCGTGCGCGCGGGGCTCGCCGGGCTGCTCTCGGACGAACCCGGCTTCGAAGTGGTCGCCGAGGCATCCGACGGGGACGAGGCGGTCACGCTGGCGCGGGCGACCTCGCCCGACGTCGTGCTCATGGATCTGCGCATGCCCCGCGTCGACGGCGTCTCGGCGACCGCGCGGATCGCCGGTGGAGAGGCGGGCACCCCGCCGCCGCGCGTGCTGATCCTCACGACGTACGAGTCCGACGACCAGATCCTCGCCGCGATCGAGGCGGGCGCTTCGGGATACCTGCTCAAGGCGGCACCGCAGGCCGAGATCGTGGCGGGCATCCGCTCCGTCGCCGCCGGTCAGTCGGCGCTCTCGCCGCAGGTCGCCGTGCGCCTCGTCGAGCGGATGCGTCGGCCAGATCCCGACGCTGTCGCGCTCACTGCGCGCGAGCTCGACGTGCTGCGGCTGGTCGCGACCGGGCACAGCAACAAGCAGGTCGCGGTGGCACTCGGCATCGGCGAGTCGACGGTGAAGACGCATCTCCTCAAGGTGTTCGACAAGCTCGGCGTCGCCGATCGCACGCGCGCCGTCACCCTCGCCATGGAGCGCGGCCTGCTGTCCTAACACGTATGGCGGAGACGACGGATGCGCGGACCGTGCGGCCCGCGCATCCGTCGTCTCCGTAGATCAGCCGAACTGGTTCATCGTGTTGTCCTTGCCACCGGCCTTCAGGGCCGCGTCGCCGGCGAAGTACTCCTTGTGGTTGTCGCCGATGTCGCTGCCGGCCATGTTCTGGTGCTTCACCGTCGCGATGCCCTCGCGGATCTCGCGGCGCTGCACGCCCTTCACGTAGGCCAGCATCCCCTCGTCGCCGAAGTACCCCTTGGCCAGCGTGTCGGTCGACAGAGCGGCCGTGTGGTAGGTCGGCAGCGTGATCAGGTGGTGGAAGATGCCGGCACGCGCCGAGCCGTCCGCCTGGAACGTGCGGATCTTCTCGTCGGCCAGCCGCGCGAGCTCGGTGTCGTCGTACTCTACGCTCATCAGGCTGCTGCGGTCGTACGCCGACACATCCGCGCCCTCGGCTGCGAGCTGGTCGTACGCCTGCTGGCGGAAGTTGAGCGTCCAGTTGAACGACGGGCTGTTGTTGTAGACCAGCTTCGCGTTCGGGACGGCCTCGCGGATGCGGTCGACCATGCCGGCGATCTGCTCGACGTGCGGCTTCTCGGTCTCGATCCACAGCAGGTCGGCGCCGTTCTGCAGCGACGTGACGCAGTCGAGCACGACGCGGTCCTCACCGGTGCCGGGCCGGAACTGGTACAGGTTGCTGGCGAGGCGCTTCGGGCGCAGCAGCCGACCCTCGCGGCGGATGACCACGTCGCCGTCGCTGAGCTCGGACTCGGAGATCGTCTCGACGTCGAGGAACGCGTTGTACTGGTCGCCCAGGTCGCCCGGCTCGCTCGAGACGGCCAGCTTCTGCGTCAGCCCGGCGCCGAGCGAGTCGGTGCGGGCGACGATGATGCCGTTGTCGATGCCGAGCTCGAGGAAGGCGTACCGCACCGCGTTGATCTTCGCGAGGAAGTCCTCGTGCGGCACGGTGACCTTGCCGTCCTGGTGGCCGCACTGCTTCTCGTCGGAGACCTGGTTCTCGATCTGGATCGCGCACGCGCCCGCCTCGATCATCTTCTTCGCCAGGAGGTACGTCGCCTCGGGGTTTCCGAAGCCGGCGTCGATGTCGGCGATGATCGGCACGACGTGGGTCTCGTGGGTGTCGATCTGCGACTGGATGAACTCCACCGCGGTCTCGTCGCCCGCGCGGCGCGCATCGTCGAGCTGCGTGAAGAGCAGGTCGAGCTCGCGAGCGTCGGCCTGGCGGAGGAACGTGTACAGCTCCTCGATGAGGGCCGGCACCGCGGTCTTCTCGTGCATCGACTGGTCGGGCAGCGGGCCGAACTCCGAGCGGAGGGCAGCGACCATCCAGCCCGAGAGGTACAGGTATCGCTTGTTCGTGCTCTTCAGGTGCTTCTTGATCGAGATCAGCTTCTGCTGCCCGATGAAGCCGTGCCAGACGCCGAGCGACTGCGTGTAGACCGACGAGTCGTCGTCGTACTCCGCCATGTCGCGGCGCATGATGTCGGCCGTGTACTGCGCGATCTCGAGCCCGGTCCTGAACCGGTTCTGCGCGCGCATCCGGGCGACGTACTCGGGGTTGATGGCATCCCAGGGGGATCCGTACTGCGTCTTCAGGGCCTCGACGGCCGCGATGTCATCGGTGTAAGTGGTCATGTCGTTGTCCTTCGGGGAGGTGCGTCAGTCGGTCTCGACGAGGAAGCGCGCGTAGGCGGGCAGGGTGAGGAAGGCCGGGAACTCGGTGCCGAGGGCGACCTCGCGGAACACCTCGGCGGCGTCGTCGAACCGGTCGCCGTCGCGACGGTCTACCTCACCGAGGACCTGCTCGATGAGTTCCTCGACGTAGGCGCGGGTGATCGGGGTGCCGTCCTCGGTGGCGCGGTCCTGGTGGATCCACTGCCACACCTGGGAGCGCGAGATCTCGGCGGTCGCGGCGTCCTCCATGAGGTTGTCGATCGCCACGGCGCCGAGGCCCCGCAGCCATGCCTCGATGTACCGGATCGCCACCGCCACATTGCCGTGGACGCCGGCCGCCGTGATCGGCCGGCCGATGTGCACGTCGATCAGGTCGGCCGCCTTCACGTCGACCTCGGGACGCTGCCGGTCGACCTGGTTCGGCCGGTCGCCGAGCACTGCGTCGAACTCGGCGCGGGCGACGGGGATCAGGTCGGGGTGCGCCACCCACGTGCCGTCGAAGCCGTCGCCGGCCTCGCGCTTCTTGTCGGCGGCGACCTTCTCGAATGCGCGCTGGGTCACCTCGGGGTCGCGACGGTTCGGGATGAAGGCGCTCATGCCGCCGATCGCGAAGGCGCCGCGCTTGTGGCACGTCTGCACGAGCAGCTCGGTGTACGCCCGCATGAACGGCACGGTCATCGTGACCTCGCTGCGGTCGGGGAGCACGAAGCGAGCCCCGCGGCCGCGGTAGTTCTTGATGATGGAGAAGATGTAGTCCCAGCGGCCGGCGTTGAGGCCGGCGCAGTGATCGCGCAGCTCGAAGAGGATCTCCTCCATCTCGAACGCCGCGGGCAGCGTCTCGATGAGCACGGTCGCGCGGATCGTGCCGTGCGGGATGCCGATGTACTGCTCGCTGAACGAGAAGACGTCGTCCCACAGCTTCGCCTCCTCGCTCGACTCGAGCTTGGCGATGTAGAAGTACGGTCCGCGCCCGTTCGCGATGAGCTGCTGGGCGTTGTGGAAGAAGTACAGGCCGAAGTCGACGAGCGAGCCGGATGCCGCCATCGTGCGGCCGGTGCGGTCGGTGAAGCGGATGTGGTGCTCGGTGAGGTGCCAGCCGCGGGGTCGCATCACGATCGTGGGCGTCTCGGTCGCCGTCACCTCATACCGCTTGCCTTCGGGGCTGGTGAACGAGAGCTCGCCGCGGATCGCGTCGCGCAGCGACAGCTGGCCCTCGATGACGTTCTTCCAGGTGGGGCTGGTGGCGTCCTCCTGGTCGGCCAGCCACACCTTCGCGCCGGAGTTCAGCGCGTTGATGGTCATCTTCGGGTCGGTCGGACCGGTGATCTCGACACGGCGGTCTTCCAGACCCGGGCCGGCGCCGGCGACGCGCCAGTCGGCGTCCTCCCGGATGTGTCGCGTGTCGTCGCGGAACTGCGGGTCGTGCCCGTTGCCGACCTGGAAGCGGCGACGCATGCGGTCGGCCAGCCGGTCGTGCCGGCGTGCTCCGAAGCGGTGGTGCAGCTCGGTGAGGAAGGCGAGCGCCTCCGGGGTGAGGATCTCGTCGTAGCGCGGGGCGAGACGTCCGGCGACCTCGATGGCCGGCTCGTGGATCTGCGTGGGGATGGGGCCGGTGCGCGTGCGCATCGGGGTGGCGGTTGCAGGTGTCATATCCCTGTCTTCCTGTGAACGAATGTCAAGTGCCTCTGGGGGATGCTCCGACCCGACGTGTGCGTCGGGTCCGGCATCCCGAGATCCGCGTTCTGGATCAACCGGTGATGGTCGTGTGTCCACTGTGCGGTGAAGTTCACCCCTTCACCTGACCAATTCGGCTGTGAAGATTTCGGGTATTTCTGCTTTCGTGACAGAATCGCCCCATGACGACGTCCTTCACCTCCTATCCGGTCGCGGAAGTCTCCGACGATGGGGATGTGGACTCCCTCACCATCGGCCGCCGCATCCGGCAGCTGCGCGCCGAGCGCGGCATGACACTGGAAGAGCTCGCGGCGGCGGTCGACCGTGCGCCGAGCCAGCTGTCCATGATCGAGAACGGCCGGCGCGAGCCTAAGCTCACGCTGCTGCAGGCCATCGCCCGCGCGCTCGGTTCATCGCTCGATGCGATCCTCGAGTCGGAACCGCTCGACGAGCGCGCGACCCTCGAGATCTCGCTCGAGCGGGCGATGCGGGGGCAGACGTTCCAGGCGCTCGGCATCCCGCCGTTCCGCATCGGCAAAACCATCCCCAGTGAGGCTCTCACCGCGATGCTCGCGCTGCAGTCCGAGATCGAGCGGCTGCGCGACGAGCGGGCGGCGACGCCTGAAGAGGCGCGTCGCGCCAACGTCGCACTGCGCCGCCTCATGCGCACGCAGAACAACTACTTCGCCGACCTCGAGGAGCACGCGCGTGCGGTGCTCGACGCCGTCGACCACCCGGGCGGCCCGCTGACGCAGCGCTCCGCATCCGACATCGCGGCGCACCTCGGGTTCACGCTGCACTACGTGCCCGACCTGCCCCAGACCACCCGCAGCGTCGCCGACCTCAAGAACGGACGCCTCTACCTCTCGAGCCGGGTCACCGCCAAGGGCGACCCGCGCACGGCGGTGCTGCAGGCGCTGTCGAGCCGCATCCTCGGGCACCGCGAGCCCACGTCGTACGCGGAGTTCCTGCGCCAGCGCGTCGAGACGAACTACCTCACCGGGGCCCTGCTCATCCCCGAGCAGCATGCCGTGCCGTTCCTGCAGGAGGCCAAGAAGGACCGCGCGATCTCGATCGAAGACCTTCGCGACGCGTACTCGGTCTCGTATGAGACGGCCGCGCACCGGTTCACCAACCTGGCGACCGTGCACCTCGGCATCCCGGTGCACTTCCTCAAGGTGCACGAGTCGGGCACGATCACGAAGGCGTATGAGAACGACGACGTCAACTTCCCGACCGACCGCCTCGGCTCGATCGAGGGTCAGATGTGCTGCCGCAAGTGGACCTCGCGCGCGGTCTTCGACGTCGACGACCACTTCAACCCGTACTACCAGTACACCGACACCGGCAACGGCACCTACTGGTGCACGGCCCGCGTCGAGCAGTCGAGCGAGGGCGCGCACTCCGTGAGCGTCGGCGTTCGCTTCGACGACACGAAATGGTTCCTCGGGCGCGACACCCCGCACCGCGGCGTCTCGACGCACTCCGTGGAGGCGTGCTGCCGGCGCGCGCCGGCCGACCTCGAGGCCGCCTGGCGCGAGAACTCCTGGCCGAACGTCCGCACGCCGCGCACGCTCCTCGCGACGCTGCCGACCGGCGCTTTTCCCGGCGTCGACACGACCGACGTGTACGAGTTCCTCGCGGCCCACGCTCCGCGCTGACCTCTTGTACGGGCCGCTCGCCGCCGCCGCTCGTCTTTCGCTCACCTGTCACGAAGTGCTGGGGCGCGCGGCGTGTCGTGACAGGTGAGCGGGGGTGCGTGAGAGACGCGTGAGAGAGCGGATGCCGGGGTTCCGCCAATACCTGGCAGGTGTTAGGTTTTCCGGACCGACGGCTCCGCCCGCGGAGCCGCTTTCGACGAGGAGAGCGCGATGAGACGATGGCTGAGCACGGCGACCGTGGCGGGACTGATAGCGGCAGGAGTGGCGCTGGCGCCACCGGCGGCGGCGATCGCCGGCCCGGGTCAGGGCAAGCCCGGCAACGACACCCTGCAGCGCTACGCCGCAGACACCTGGGCGTCGCTGGACGCGATGACCGATGAGGCGACGGGCCTGCCGTCCGACAACATCACGGGCGACCTCGCCACCGCGGGCGCCTACACGTCGCCGACGAACATCGGCGGCTACCTCTGGTCGACGGTCACGGCGCGCGATCTGGGCATCATCTCGAAGGGCGAAGCCCGCGATCGCATGGCGACGACGCTCGACACCCTCGAGGACCTCGAGCGCAACGACGCGAGCGGCATGTATTACAACTGGTACGACCCGGCCACGGGAGCGAAGCTGACGACCTGGCCGGACTCCGGCGACCCCGTGTACCCGTTCCTCAGCACGGTCGACAATGGCTGGCTCGCAGCATCCCTCCGCATCGTCCGCGAGGCGGAGCCGAGCCTGGCCGCGCAGGCGGACACGCTGTACGACTCGATGGAGTTCTCGGCGTTCTTCAACCCCGAGGGCGCGCCCGGCCTGCCCGCCGGAACGAACCGCGGTGGGTTCTGGGAGGCGCCGCCGCCGGACTGCAGCGTCGAGGCGCCGATGTACAACGGGTCGGGTGAGACGGCGTTCTACACCTGTCACCACTACGACACGACCGTGAGCGAGAGCCGGATCGCGACGTACCTGGGAATCGCGAACGGCGAGATCCCGGCGACCGCGCTCTACGGCACGCACCGCACCATGCCGCCCGGCTGCGACTGGGCATGGCAGGAGCAGCTGCCGACCGGCACCTACCGCACGTACCAGGGCTTCGAGGTCTGGGAGGGCGTGTACACCTATGCCGGCATGAGCTTCGTGCCGAGCTGGGGCGGCAGCATGTTCGAGGCGCTCATGCCCGACCTGCTGGTGCCCGAGACGACGTGGGGACCGCGGTCGTGGCGGCTGAACCATCCGATCACCGTCGCGGTCCAGAAGCACCACGGGCTCGAGGACGCCGGCTACGGCGCATGGGGCTTCTCGCCGGCGAGCAACCCGTTCGGCGGCTACGCCGAGTACGGCGTCGACCTCGCCGGCATGCGCTCCGACGGGTACACGTCGGACGTCGAGAAGACGGATGTCGACATCGACCGGCCCGGGTGCACCGAGGGGACGAACCCCGATCCCGAGTTCGGCGACGGGGTCGTGACGCCGCACGCGAGCTTCCTCGCGCTGCCCTACGACCGCCGAGGCGTGCTCGAGAACCTCGCACACCTCGAGGAGGACCTCGGGGCTTACGGACCCGGTGGGTTCTTCGACTCGGTGGCCGTCGGCAGCGGCACCGTCGCCGAGCGCTACCTCTCGCTGGACCAGTCGATGATCATGGCGGCCATCGGCAATGAGCTGACCGGCGATACGCTGAAGCGGTACTTCGTCGACAAGGAGATGGAGAAGCGCCTGCGGCCGGCCATGAAGGCGCAGGTGTTCAGCTCCGAGGAGAACACGCGCGAGTGAGCAGCGAAGCCGCCGAGACCGCAGCCGGGGCACCCACGTCGGGTGCCCCGGCTCGCGGTGCGCGCGCGCCCCGCGGCAGCTACGCGAAGGGCCAGGCGCGTCGCCAGGCGATCGTCGATCAGGCGCTCATCGTCTTCGGCCGCAGCGGGTACCACAGCGGGTCGCTGCGCGAGATCGCGAAGCGCGTCGGGCTCACCCCGACGGGACTGATGCATCACTTCGCCAACAAGGAGGAGCTCTTCACCGAGGTGCTCCGCCAGCGCGACGAGGCGATCCGCGCTGCCGCGGGCGACCCCGCCGAGCACACGCTGATCGAGCAGGCGACCAAGGTCGTCGCCTACAACCAGGAGTCCCGCGGCCTCACGTCGCTGTACGCCACGGTGTCAGCCGAGGCGACCGACTCGGAGCACCCCGCGCACGAGGAGTTCGCGCGGCGGTACCGCGAGGGCGCCGAGAGCGCGACGCCGATCCTCGTCGCGGCGCAGGCCGACGGCGAGGTGCGGGCCGACATCGACCCGGCGCTCGCCGCACGTCTCATCAGCGCGGTGATGGACGGGATCCAGCAGCAGTGGCTGCTCGACGACACCGTCGACATGAACGCGCTGTTCGCAGAGTTCGTGCGCGGTTACCTGCTGCCCCGCCGCGACGTGTAGGCGCGGGCGCGTGCGCGCGGCCGCTGGCGCGACGCGGCGCTACGGGCGCGGGTGCGGCGCTTCGGCGCAGGAGCGGCGACGCACGGCGCAGGAGCGGCGACGCACAGCGCCCGATCTCGGGCCAGCGTCAGGAGACACGCCGTCGCAGCCGCCCCGGGGCGCCTGCTGCGCGGCGCGTCTCCTGACTGTGGCGCGCCCCGCGTCAGAGGGCGTTCGCGCGAGCCACGTCGCCGAGCCAGGCCAGGCTGGGCTTCGGATGGCGTTCGAACGTCTCGCGGTCCCACGCGATCAGCCCGAAGGTCGGCCGGTAGCTGCCCCACTCGTAGTTGTCGAGCAGGCTCCAGTGCAGGTAGCCCCGCACATCCACGCCCTCGGCGATGCAGGCGTGCACCGCCTCGAGCGCCCCGCGCGTGTAGTCGATGCGCCGGGAGTCGTCGGCCGTGGCCATGCCGTTCTCGGTGACGTAGACCGGCACGCCGGCGCGGGCCCAGGCGTTGCGGATGCCGTCGCCCACGGCCGGCGGGTAGTACTCCCACCCGGTCAGCGTGCGCTCGGCGTCGTCCGGAATGGGCAGCGGCCCGTCGGGGCCGATCTTCGTTCGCGTGTACGCCTGCACGCCCACCCAGTCATCGCCGGTCGCGGCGTCGAGGAACACGTCCTCACGCGACCCGCCGTACTCGGCCGCGACGGCCTCGCCGCCCTCGACCGGCTGGTACGCCTGGGTCGCCACCGACCACCCAGCCCGCCCGCCCGCGCCGCGCACGAGCTCGACGGCGCGCTTGTGCGCGTCGACGAGGCGGTCGGTCACGGCCGGGACCCCCGGAGGCAGCCCGATCGACGGGAACCCGACCTCGGGGTCGGCGAGCACCGACACCATGTTCGGCTCGTTGATCGTGCACACGAGGTCGACACCCTCGAGCACGGGAAGGGCGGCCTCGACGTAGCGGGCGAACCGGTCGGCCGCGGCATCCGCGTGCCATCCTCCCTCACGGGCGAACCACACCGGATTCGTGAAGTGGTGCAGGGTGATCATCGGCTGCAGCCCCAGTTCGCGGGCCGTCGACACCATCCGGCGGTAGTGGTCGATCGCCGCGCGCGAGACGAAGCCGTCCTCCGGTTCGATGCGCGCCCATTCGATGCTGAAGCGGTACGTGTCAAGTCCTGCGTCGGCGAGGAGTGCCATGTCTTCGCCGTAGCGGTGGTAGCTGTCGGCGGCATCGCCGGACGGCGTCTCGACGGGAGCGCCGGGCAGATGCCCCCACTCGCGCTGCCACCAGTCCGAGTTGACGTTGCCGCCCTCGATCTGATGCGCCGCTGTCGACGCACCCCACAGGAAGCCTTCGGGGAAGTCCATCGTTCGATGGTCCTTTCTGTCGGAGGAGCGGATGATCTCGATACGGCGCCTTCGGCGCCACTCGATCCGTCGGCCGCGGCCTCATCCGCTCACGTCACTTGATGCCGGTGAGCGCGATGCCCTGTACGAAGTAGCGCTGCAGGAAGAGGAACAGCAGGAGCATCGGCAGCACCACGACCACCGCGCCGGCCATCATCAAGCCGTACCGTGCCGCGTTCTGGCCCACCGAGTAGAGGGCGAGCGCCACCGGGAGGGTGTACATGTCCTCGGTCGTGGCGACCACGAGGGGCCACAGGAAGTTGTTCCAGCTCGCGAGGAACGTGAGGATAGTGAGCGTCGCGACCGCCGGACCGCACAGCGGCATGATGACGCGCAGGAAGATGCGCCATTCGCTCGCACCGTCGATGCGGGCCGCCTCGATCAGCTCGTCGGGCAGGCTCAGCATGAACTGCCGCATCAGGAACACGCCCAGCGGCGAGATGAGGAACGGCAGGATCAGGCCCGGATACGAGTTGACGAGGCCGAGGTTGGCGGTCAGCACGAACAGGGGCACGAACGTCACGACGCCCGGCACCATCAGCGTGCCGATCACGATGACGAAGAGCAGCTTCTTGCCGCGGAACTGCAGCTTCGCCAGTGCGTAGCCGATCATCGAGCAGAACACGATGTTGCCGAGGGTCACGAAGACCGCGACCACGATGCTGTTGATGAAGAACGTGGTGAAGTCGAGCCGGCCGAACAGCGTCTCGAAGTTCTCGATCGTCGGCTGCTCCGGCAGGAAACCCGTCGGATTGCGGCGGATCTCCGCGTCGGTCTTGAAGGCACCGAGGATCATCCACACGAAGGGCATGATCATGACGACCAGGCCCACCGTCAGCACGATGTACAGCCACCAGCGGGGGCGCTCGCCGCGGCCTCGGCGACCGGCGGGGTGAGGCTCCTGCTCGACCACGTCGGTGTCGGTGACCGACGCGGAGGCGAGGACGGGCCCGAGGCGCCGCGGCGGTTCGCCGGGCGCGTCTGCGGTGCGCGGGGGAGTGGCGGTCATGTCAGTCCCTCCTTCCGAGGAACCGGAACTGGATGAGCGAGAGCACCACGATCGCGAGGAAGAGCACGTAGCTCGCCGCCGACGCGTACGCGTAGTTGCCGAACCCGAACTGGTCGTAGGTGTACATCGCCGTCGACAGGGTCGCATCGAGCGGTCCGCCCTGGGTCATCACGTACGGCTCCTCGAAGAACTGCAGGAACCCGATGCCCGTGATGACCGCGGCGAACAGGATCGCCGGCCGCATCGCCGGCACGGTGATGTTCCAGAACCGCTGCCAGGCGTTCGCGCCGTCGACCATCGCGGCCTCGTGGTGCTCGCGTGGCACGCCCTGGAGCGCGGCGAGGAAGATCACCATGATCGTCCCGATGTTGCGCCAGACCGCCATGACGATGAGCGACGGGAGCGCCCAGGTCGTGGACTGCAGCCAGTCCGGACCCTGGATGCCGAAGATCGCGAGAAAGCCGTTGAGCAGGCCGTCGGGCTGCAGGATGAACCTCCACACCAGCGCGATCGCGACGATGCTCGTCACGACCGGGGCGTAGTACCCGACGCGGTACACCGTGCGGAAGCGCCGGATGCCCTTGTCGAGAGCCAGTGCGACCGCCAGGGCGAGGGCGATCGTCAGAGGTACCGCGACGACCACGAACGTGAAGGTGTTCAGGAGGGATCGGAGGAAGCGCGGGTCCTGGAACAGCCGGATGTAGTTGTCGAACCCGACGACGTTCACCTGGAACGGCGTCTGCAGGTCGCGGGTCGTCATGTCGGTGAAGCTCATGAGCAGCGACCCGATGATCGGGCCGGCCATGAAGATCACCCACAGGATCACGAACGGCGCGGCGAAGAGCCAGGCGTTGCGTGTCATGCGGCGCTCCCGCCGCGTCGCCTTCACACGGGGTGCGGGGCGACGCGGCGGGGCCGCGGGAGCGATGGCGGTCATCGGAGGGGTCGCTTACTGACCCGTGCCGATCGACGCGGCCTGTTGCTGGATCGTGGCGATCGCGTCTGCCGGCGTCGTGTCGCCGCGTGTGGCCTTCTCCAGCTCCTGGTCGATCACGGCGGACACCTGCGCCCACGTGGGGATCGCGGGCGGCGCCTTCGAATCCTGCAGCTGCTCGCCGAAGACGCTCAGGTACGGGTCGTCGCTGAAGGTCGGGTCGTCCCAGGCCTCCTGCACGCTCGGAAGGTCGGTCGAGATCTCGTACCAGGCCAGCTGCGTCTCGGGCTGGCTCAGCCAGCGCACGAACTTCCACGACGCGTCGCGGTTCTCGGCGTCCTCGAACACGGCGAGGTTGCCACCACCGGTGAAGCTGGTGCGGCTGTCGGCACCCGGCACCATCGCGACTCCGAACTTGTCGGCGAACTCCTCGCCGCCCTGGTCCAGGAGCAGTCCGACGTGGAACGGACCGCTGTAGAACGCGCCGACCTCACCCGTGATGAAGGCCTGCTCGATCTCACCGCCCTCCAGACGCCGAGGCTCGGCGATGCCGTCCTCGAAGAAGCTGGTGTAGAAGGAGAACGCCTCCTCCCACTCCGGGGTGTCGAAGGTGAACTCGGTGCCGTCCTCGTTGAGGATGTCACCGCCCTGCTGCCACGCGAGCGGGGTGACGTACTGCCATGAGTCGAAGCCGCCCGGCGGGAGCGATACGCCCCACTCCGCGCCGGCTTCCTGGAGGCCCTTCGTGAATGCGGTGTACTCCTCCCACGTCGCGGGCGGCTCGAGGCCGGCCTGCTCGGCGAGGTCGGTGCGGTAGTAGAGCACGCGGGTGTCGACGTACCACGGCACGCCGTAGGCGACGCCGTCGACGACTGCGGTGTCCCACGATCCCGCGAAGAACGACGACTCGTCGACGAGACCGTCGGGGGTGGGCTCGAACGCGCCGGTCGCGGCGAACTCGCCGACCCAGGTGGTGCCGAGCATCGTGACGTCCGGCGTCTGGCCACCGGCGATCGCGGTGGCGATGCGGTCGTGGGCACTCTCCCACGGCACGGCGGTCACCTCGATCGAGACGTCGGGGTTCTCCTCCTCGAACTGGGCGGCGAGCTCGTCGAGGACTTCGCCCTCGTTGCCCATCGCCCATATCTCGACGGTGCCGCTGGCGGGCGAGTCGTCGATGGCGTCGCCGCCTCCGCCGTCGCCGCCGCCCGTGGGCGCGTCGCTGCGCCCGCAGCCGGCGAGCACGAGTGCGCCGACGAGCGTCAGCGCTCCGGCCGCAGCCCACCGGGATGTTCTGCGTGTGAATGTTCTGGTCATCGGTCTGACGCCTCCATCGGTCGTCGCCGCCTCCGTGGCGGCCCTGCCTCGGCTGTGATCGCGACGCGGGGGCGTCGCGGTCCCCGACTGTACGCCAAAAACCTTACACATGAAAGGTATTGGCGATGAGAGTCATCTCATCGACGGCAGGATGCCTCTCGGCAGGGGTGCAGCCAATGACCTGGCGCGGCCCTCGTCGAAGTGCTACCGAGGAGTGTGGACGCGGCCGAACGCCGTGGTGCGGAAGCCGCGACACGGCCCCGCGGAAGCGGCGACACGGCGCGCGGAACGCGGCGCCGGGCGCGGAGCGGAGGGGGCGGCGCCTGGCGGGGAGCGGACGGGGCGCGTCAGTGGCGCCCGGCGACGAAGTCGGCCACGTGCGCGGGCCACGCCGTGCCGGTGCCCGACCCGGATGCCTCGAACCGATCCGCCGTGCGGTACGCGGCGTAGATGGCATTGACCGCGAGCCAGCGCAGCGGCTCGGGCTCCCACTTCTTCGCCCGGTGACCCACCCAGGGAAGGCGCACCAGGTCGGTGTCGCGCCCGAGCACGAGGTCGGCCAGCGTCCGGCCCGCGAGGTTGGTCGCGGTGACGCCGGTGCCGACGTAGCCGCCGGCCCAGCCGAGTCCGGTGGCGTGGTCGAGGCCGACGGTGGCGGCCCAGTCGCGCGGAACCCCGAGAACCCCCGCCCAGGCGTGTGCGATCGGCACGTCCGCCGCATCCGGGAAGAACCCGCGCAACAGCGCCGTCAGCGACGCGATCGTGCGCTCCTGCGTCGTGCCGTCGGCGTCGACGTGCGAGGCGTACCGGTACGGCACCCCGCGCCCTCCGAAGGCGATCCGGTCGTCGGCGGTGCGCTGCGCGTACATGTACACGTGGGCGAAGTCGCCGAGCGTCTCGCGGCCCTCCCAGCCGATCGACGCCCAGGCCGCCGCGGGCAGCGGCTCGGAGACGATCATCGACGAGTTCATGGGCAGCCACGTGCGGTGCTCGCCCCGCAGGTCGGCGGTGAATCCCTCGGTCGCGCGCAGCACGTGCGTCGCGCGCACGGTCCCGCGGTCGGTGAGTGCGCGGCCCGGCGCGATCTCGGTGACGTGCGTCTGCTCGTAGATCGTCGCCCCCGCGCGCTCGACGGCTGCCGCGAGTCCGGCGACGAGCTTGGCGGGGTGCACCCGGGCGCAGTGCGGATGCCACACGCCCCCCAGCACGCCCTCGACGGCGATGCGGGATGCCGCGGCCGAGGCATCCAACCCCTCCACATCGGTGTGCGGCCAGGACTGCTCGTCCGCCACAGCGGCACGGAGGCGCGCGAGCTGCGAGGGTGTGCGGGCGATGCCGAGCTCGCCGCCCTTGACGATGTCGGCGTCGATGCCCTCGCGCGCGGCGACGGCGATGACCTCGTCGACCGTCTCGTTGAGGGCGCGCTGCTGCGCGATGGCAGCCTCGCGGCCGTGGGATGCCGCGTACCGGTCGCGCCCGCCCGTCACCGTGTTCGTCAGCCAGCCGCCGTTGCGGCCGGATGCCCCGAATCCGGCGAACCGCTGCTCGAGCACCGCCACGCGCAGGTCGGGCTGCAGGGTCCTGAGGTAGTAGGCCGCCCACAGGCCGGTGTAGCCGCCGCCGACGATCGCGACGTCCACGTCGAGGTCACCGTCGAGCGGCGGGCGCGGCGACGGCGCGCCGCCGAGCTGCCCCCACCACCACGAGACGTCTCCGTTGGGTACGCGCGCATCCGCCATGCGTCCATCCTCCCGGTGACGGGTTGCCGGCGGCGCGGGCGATCTGTCCCGAACCGTGCCGCACCCCGGCGGATTCGCCCGGCCGCCGCGACGCAGCGTCGGAGATCGTGCGCGACACGCCGAGGGCGGATGCCGCGGCCCGGCGTGTTGCCCACGATCTCCGATCTTGCGACGTGACGCCGCCCACCCCCGACGTCAGTCGAGGGCGCGGAGCGCGGCCCAGAGCTCGGCGCGCGTCGGAAACGACGACAGGTCGCGCCCGAGCACACGCTCGGCCTGAGCCAGTCGCGTGCGCACGGTATGCCGGTGCACGCCGAGAGCGCGAGCGGATGCCTCGTGCGAGCAGTCGTTCTCGAGCCACGCGCGCAGCGTCTCGACGAGTCGCGTGCCCTCGTCGGCGTCGTGCGTCGCGAGCGGCGCGAGCTCCGCCCGGGCCAGGGTGCGCGCGTCGTCCGTCAGGGCCGAGAGCACGCCCGAGCGGGCGACGTCGGCGAACATCGTGACGGGTCCTGCGCCGCGGTCGCGGGCGACACGCGCCTGGCCGACGGCCGCGGCGAAGCCGTCGTAGCCGGTGGGATCCGACATCCCGAGCCTGACCCCGAAGCGCTCCGCGAGCTCGTCCACCGGGCCGTGCTCGCCCGCCGGCAGCACGAGCACGAGCCCGTCGTCGCCGCGTCCGAAGAACAGCGAGCCGCGCCGCTCGTCGACGCGCAGCTCGAGCAGCTCGGCGATCGCGTCGACGCGCGAGGCCGCGGCATCCGTCACCGCAACCTGGATCGGCGCCGCCGGCAGCGGCCCCCAGACCTCGCGCGCGATGCGCCGCGCGAGCGACGGGTCGTCGGTCATCAGGTTGTGCAGCAGCCCGGCCCGCAGCGCCCCGCGGGCTCGCCCGAGGCCCTGCTGCTGCTCGAGCGCGAGCCCGGCCATCGCGATCACCGAGGTCACGACGCCCCGGCCCTCCTGGTCGAGGTCGCCCGCCGCGATGGCGATCACTCCGCGCAGATGCCCGCCGCGGCCGAGGGTCTGCAGCGTGAACGGGGTGTCGTCGATCCGCAGCGACGATCCGGCGCGCGCCCCGCGGTTGAGCACTCCGGTCACCTCGTGGCGCAGGGCGGCGGCCGTCGCTGTGCCGAGTCCGTCGACGGGATGCTCGCGCGACAGCTCGCCCGCCGCGTCGAACATCCCGACCCAGGTGTCGAGCTGCTTCGCGAGTTCGGCGACGGTGGCGCCCAGGCCGTCCGGGCGCAGTGCCGCGAGCGCGATCGCGCGCTGCGCCGCGAGGGCCCAGCTCCGCCGCGCGTAGGCCTGCGCCGCGATGGCCTCGGCGTTCGCGCGCGCCACGGCGATGAACGGTGTGCGGTACGGCACCTCGAACAGCGGCATCCGCTCGTCTCGGCAGGCGTGCGCGAGCGCCGGCGGCAGACCTGCCCGCACCACCTCGGTGCCGAAGCCGAGCCCGACCACCCCGCGCGCCGCGAGCCGGTGCACGTACGCGCGGTACGGCGCGACGTCGTCGCCCGCGTCGGTGAACTGCGTGCCGGTGGTCAACAGCACCAGGCCCTCCGAGAGGAACGGCGTCGGGTCCGACAGATCCGAGCTGTGCACCCAGCGCACCGCGCGGTCGAGAGCTGCGGGGTCGAGCCCATCGTCTTCGGCGAGCGTCAGACGGAGGTCGCCGCGCGTGAGGAGCGCGCGCAGGGTCGGTGTGTCGGCGGGAGCGTTCACGGGTCCTCCGGGGTATACCACCTGTACAGCGGGTTAGGGAGAATGTACAGCGAGGAAGGTGCGGGCGCGCGAAGCCAGCGCCTACGCTCACCCCATGATCCCCGTCGACACCGTTGCCACCACGCCCCTGGGCGGTCCGTCCCTGCCGCAGGAGCGGCGCCTGGTCACCGGCATCCCGGGTCCCCGCTCGCAGGAGCTCATCGACCGCAAGGCGTCAGCCGTCGCCGCGGGCGTCGGCCACACGGCTCCGGTCCATGCCGTCGCAGCGGGCGGCGGGGTGATCGTCGACGCCGACGGCAACTCGCTCATCGACCTGGGCTCGGGCATCGCCGTCACGACGATCGGCAACGCGCACCCCAAGGTCGTCGCCGCCGTGCAGGAGCAGGTCGCCCAGTTCACGCACACGTGCTTCATGATCGCCCCGTACGAGTCGTACGTCGGCGTGGCCGAGGCGCTCAACCGCATCACGCCCGGCGACCACGCCAAGAAGAGCGCGCTGTTCAACTCCGGGGCCGAGGCCGTCGAGAACGCGGTCAAGATCGCCCGCAAGTTCACCGGCAAGCAGGCCGTCGTCGCGTTCGACCACGGGTACCACGGCCGCACCAACCTCACGATGGCGCTCACCGCCAAGTCGATGCCGTACAAGAGCGGCTTCGGCCCGTTCGCGTCCGAGGTCTACCGTGCGCCCTTGTCGTACCCGTTCCGCGACGGGCTGAGCGGAGCGGATGCCGCCAAGAAGGCCATCTCGGTCATCGAGAAGCAGGTCGGCGCCGACAACCTCGCAGCGGTCATCATCGAGCCCATCCAGGGCGAGGGCGGGTTCATCGTGCCCGCCGACGGCTTCCTGCCGGCGCTCGTCGAGTGGTGCCGCGCCAACGACGTGGTCTTCATCGCCGACGAGATCCAGACCGGGTTCGCACGGACCGGCGAGATGTTCGCGAGCGATGTCTTCGGCATCGTTCCCGACCTGATCACGACCGCCAAGGGCATCGCGGGGGGCCTGCCCTTGGCGGCCGTCACCGGGCGCGCCGAGATCATGGACGCCTCGCACGCCGGCGGACTCGGCGGCACGTACGGCGGCAATCCCATCGCCTGCGCGGCCGCGCTCGCCGCGATCGACGTGTTCGAGAACGACGGCATGATCGAGCGCGCACGCGAGATCGGCGCGGTCCTGAAGGACCGACTCGGAGCCCTGCAGGCGTCCGACGCCCGCGTCGGCGACGTGCGCGGACACGGCGCGATGATCGCCGCCGAGTTCGTCGACGCCGAGACGGGTGAGCCGGATGCTGCGCTCACCGCCGCCGTCGCGAAGGCCTGCATCGCCGAGGGCGTCATCGTCCTCACCTGCGGCACCTACGGGAACGTGATCCGCTTCCTCCCGCCGCTGTCCATCACCGACGACCTGCTCCACGAGGGCCTCGACGTCGTCGCCGCCGCGCTCGCGGCCCACTGACCGCGTTCCGTCCCGTTCCGCCCGATCGACGACCGAGAAGCCGTCGACCGGGCGAGGCGAGCGAGACGGAACGCCCGACCTGACGCGATCGCGCGACGCGCGGAGCGAACGAGACGAAGGAGTCCCATGACCGAGCTGACCCGTGACGTCGTCATCGTCGGCGCCGGCGCTGCCGGCCTGACCGCGGCGAACGAGCTCAAGAAGGCGGGCCTTTCGGTCGTCGTGCTCGAAGCCCGAGACCGCGTGGGCGGGCGCCTGTGGACCGATGTGGTCGACGGCGCAATGCTCGAGATCGGCGGACAGTGGGTCTCGCCCGACCAGGAGGCGCTCAAGGAGACGATCGCCGAGCTCGGACTCGAGACCTACAGCCGCTACCGCGAGGGCGAATCGGTCTACATCAACCGCGACGGCGATCTCACGCGCTTCACGGGCGAGATCTTCCCCGTGCCGCCGGCCACCGAGAAGGTGATGGTCGAGCTCATCGAGAAGCTCGACGCGATGGTCGCCGAGGTCGATCCCGACCGGCCGTGGGAGCACCCCGACGCCGAGGCGCTCGACCGCATCTCGTTCGAGGCGTGGCTCGAGCAGCAGACCGACGACCAGGAGGCCCGCGACAACATCGCACTCTTCATCGCCGGCGCGATGCTCACCAAGCCCGCGTACGCGTTCTCCGCCCTCCAGGCGCTGCTCATGGCCGCGAGCGCCGGCAGCTTCTCGAACCTCGTCGACGCCGACTACATCCTCGACGAGCGCGTCGTCGGCGGCCTGCAGCAGGTTCCGCTGCTCCTCGCGGAGCGGCTCGGCGACGATGTCCTCCTCGGCCGGCCCGTCATCGAGGTGCGTACCGATGATGACGGCGTGACGGTCGTCACCGACGACGGCGTCACCGTGCGCGCGCGGTTCGTCATCCTGGCGCACGCTCCGATCCTCTACCCGTGGATCGAGTTCGACCCGCCGCTGCCCCGTCTCAAGCAGCAGATGCATCAGCACCTCTCGATGGGCTTCGTCATCAAGGTGCACGCCGTGTACGACCGCCCGTTCTGGCGTGAGCAGGGGCTCTCGGGCACCGCATTCAGCCCGTACGAGATCTCGCACGAGGCCTACGACAACACCAACCACGGCGACGAGCGCGGCACCCTGGTCGGCTTCGTGTCCGACCGCAACGCCGACGACCTCTTCCGCGTCTCGGCGGAGGAGCGCAAGGCGCGCATCCTCGAGTCGCTGTCGCACTACTACGGCCCCGAGGCACTCAACCCGATCGTCTACTTCGAGAGCGACTGGGGCGCCGAGGAGTGGACGCGCGGTGCCTACGCGGCGAGCTTCGATCTCGGCGGCCTCGCCCGCTACGGCGCAGACCTGCGCACCCCCGTCGGCCCGATCCACTTCGCGTGCAGCGATATGGCGGGTGCGGGCTACCAGCACGTCGACGGCGCGATCCGCATGGGTCGCCTCGTCGCCGCGAACATCGTCGAGGAGACCCGCGCATGAGCTCTCGCATCGTCGTCGGCTACACCGCGACCGACGCCGGGGCCGACGCCCTGGCGCTCGGAGCGCGCCTGGCGCTGGCATCCGATTCCTCCCTCCACGTCGTGGTGGTGCTGCCCGGAGAAGAGCGCAGCGTCATCACGCCGCCCGACGCCGGCTATGACCGCTACCTGCGGGAGCAGGCCGAGGAATGGCTGACGGGGGCAGCGGCCACCGTCCCCGACGCGGTGCGCGTGCGCACCCACGTGCGCTTCGGCGAGTCGTTCGCCGCCGGGCTCCTCGACACCGCGCACGACGTCAACGCCTCGCACATCGTCGTCGGCGCCGCCAACGGCGGCCGGCGCGGACGCCACCGCCTCGGCACGGTCGCGAGCGAGCTGCTGCACTCGGCGGACGTGCCGGTCGTGCTCGCCCCGGAAGGGGCGCGGCGCATCGATCCGACGAGCGGAATCACGCGCATCACCGCCGCGATCGGCCTGCGCCCCGGCGCCGACCTGCTGCTCGAGGAGAGCGTCGCACTGGCGACCGCCACTGGTGCGGAGCTGCGCCTCGTCTCGCTCGTGGCCATCGACCTACCTGCCGGCATCGCTGGCAACGAGTCGGCCGCGTCGCACGCCGACGAGGTGTTCGTGCATGCCCGCCGCAGTCTGCCGAAGGGTGTGGACGCCGAGGCGGTGGTCGGACTCGGCGACAGCGTCGAGGACGCCGTCGCCCACCTCAGCTGGGAGCCGGGGGAGATCGCGATCGTCGGCTCGAGCCGGCTCGCGCGGCCGCGGCGCCTGTTCCTCGGGTCGACGGCGGCGAAGATGCTGCACGAGCTGCCCGTTCCCATGATCGTCGTGCCGCGCACGCGGAAGAAGAAGAAGGGGGCAGAAGCATGAGCGAGCAGAATCGTGACGCGGATGTCATGACCGGCGAGCCCCTCACGGGCGGCCTGTCCAAGAAGGGCCTGAGCGCCGGCACCATCGGCTTGATCGGTGCGGTGGTCATCGGGATCTCGTGCATCGCTCCCGCCTACACCTTCACCGCGGCGATCGGACCGACGGCCTCCGTCGTCGGGCAGCAGATCCCCGCGATCATCCTCATCGGCTTCATCCCGATGCTCCTGGTCGCCTTCGGCTATCGCGAGCTCAACAACCGGATGCCCGACGCCGGCACATCGTTCACGTGGGCGAGTCGCGCGTTCGGTCCCTGGGTCGGCTGGATGGCGGGCTGGGGACTCATCGTCGCGACGATCCTCGTGCTGTCGAACCTCGCCGGCGTGGCGGTGGACTTCCTCTTCCTGCTCATCGCCCAGATCACCGGCAACGAGGGCATCGCAGATCTCGCCGCGGTCACCTGGATCAACATCGTGGTCTGCCTCCTGTTCGTGCTCGGCGCCACCTACATCTCGTATCGCGACATGCAGACGACCCAGAAGCTCCAGTACGTGCTGGTCACCTTTCAGGTCGCGGTGCTGCTGTTCTTCGCCGTCGCTGCCATCTTCCAGGCGCTGAGCGGCCAGGCGTTCGACTTCATGCCGTTCGACTGGTCCTGGTTCAATCCGTTCGCCGTCACCTCGTTCGGGGCGGTCGCGGCGGGGCTCTCGCTGTCGATCTTCATCTTCTGGGGATGGGACGTCACCCTGACGATGAACGAGGAGACGAAGGATCCCGAGCGCACGCCCGGCCGGGCTGCCACGCTCACGGTGCTGACGATCGTGTCGCTGTACCTCCTCCTCGCCGTCGCGATGATCATGTTCGCGGGCGTCGGCACCGGCGAACTCGGCCTCGGGAACGAGGACATCCAGACGAACGTGTTCTTCTTCCTCTCCGGGCCGATCCTCGGACCGCTGGCGTTCCTGGTCTCGCTCGCGGTGCTCACAAGCTCCGCCTCGTCGCTGCAGTCCACGTTCGTCGGCCCCGCGCGCACCCTCCTCTCGATGGGTCACTACGGGGCGCTGCCGCCCGCCTTCGCCAAGGTCAGCCCCCGCTTCTTCACACCCGGGTTCGCGACGATCGTCTCGGCCATCGTGGCGTCCGTGTTCTACGCGGTGATGCGCGTGGTGAGCGAAGACACCCTGTGGGACACGATCCTCACGCTCGGCATGATGATCTGCTTCTACTACGGCATCACCGCGTTCGCCTGCGTGTGGTACTTCCGCAAGCAGTGGTTCGACTCGGTGCGCAACGTGTTCTTCACGTTCCTCTTCCCACTGGTCGGCGGCGTCATCCTGGCGGTCCTGTTCTTCACCACCCTCATCGACTCGATGGACCCGGCCTACGGGAGCGGCTCGCAGATCGGAGGCGTCGGCATCGTCTTCATCCTCGGGATGCTGATCATCGTCGTGGGTGTGGTCATCATGGTCTGGCAGGCGATCAAACGTCCGGCATTCTTCCGCGGCGAGACACTCGGGATGGATGCGCCGGAAAGCCTTCGACGTAAGCGCCGCTGAGCGGCAGACTGTCACCACCCACCCGATCGGAGAGAACACCATGAGTGAGTACGCCGTCGTCAACCCCGCCACGGGAGAGACCCTGGCCACCTACCCGACGATCACCGACGACGCCCTCGAGGCGGTCGTCGCCGGAGCGGACGCGGCCTTCCGCACGTGGCGCACGACGCCCGTCGCCGAGCGCGCGGCGCGCATCCGGAAGGTCGCCGAACTGCACCGTGAGCGCCGCAACGAGCTGGCCGCCATCATCGTGCGCGAGATGGGCAAGCCGCTGGAGGCAGCCCTCGGCGAGGTCGACTTCGCCGCCGACATCACCGAGTACTACGCCGATCACGCCGACAAGATCACGGGCGACCAGCCCATCGACATCGAGGGTGAAGGCACCGCGGTCATCCGCCGCACGGCGCTCGGGCCGCTCCTCGGCATCATGCCGTGGAACTTCCCGTACTACCAGGTCGCCCGCTTCGCGGCGCCGAACATCGTGATCGGCAACACGATCATCCTCAAGCACGCCGGTCAGTGCCCCGAGTCCGCCGCGGCGATCGAGAAGATGTACGCGGATGCCGGACTCGGCGACGGCGTCTACACCAACATCTACGCGTCCAACGAGCAGGCTGCTGCGGTCATCGCCGACCGCCGCGTGCAGGGCGTCTCGGTCACCGGATCGGAGCGCGCGGGTGCTGCCGTGGCCGAGGTCGCGGGTCGCAACCTGAAGAAGGTGGCGCTCGAGCTCGGCGGTTCCGACCCGTTCATCCTGCTGTCGACCGACGACCTCGACGCGGCCGTGCAGGCCGCCGTGGACGCCCGCCTCGACAACACCGGCCAGTCGTGCAACGCGGCGAAGCGGTTCATCGTGGTCGACGGGCTCTACGACGAGTTCGTCGAGAAGTTCACCGCGAAGATGACCGAGGCCAAGGTCGGCGACCCGTTCGCCGAAGACACGGTCCTCGGACCGCTGTCGTCGCTCACGGCGGCCGAGCGCCTCGCCGAGCAGGTCGACAAGGCCGTCGCCCAGGGCGCGACGCTGGTTGCCGGCGGCAAGCGCGACGGCGCGTTCTACCCCGGCACCGTCCTCACCGACGTGACGTCCGAGATGGACGCCTACGGCGAGGAGTTCTTCGGACCGGTCGGCATCGTCTTCAAGGTCGCCGACGAGGACGAAGCGGTGAAGATCGCCAACGACACGAGCTTCGGCCTCGGGTCGTACGTCTTCACGACCGACGAAGACCAAGCGGCACGCGTCGCCGACAAGATCGATGCCGGCATGGTCTACGTCAACGTCGTCCTCGCCGACGAGCCCGGACTGCCGTTCGGCGGCGTGAAGCGCTCCGGCACCTCGCGTGAGATGGGCCTGCTGGCCGCAGACGAGTTCGTGAACAAGAAGCTGATCCGCATCGGCGCCTGATCGTCCCTCGCCGAGACCGGGGATTCCTGACGCGACCGGAGGCACCGCCCCCGGGTTCCGGTGGGAATCCCCGGTTTCACGTTCGCGCAGGCGTCAGCCCGCAGTGCGCGCTTCGCCGAGCGCCTCGTCGGCCCACCGGACCTGCTGCGGCGTGCCCCAGCGGACCGCGGCTTCCCGGGCCCTCTCGAATTCCGTCACGGCCTCGTCGGTATGCCAGGCGTCGTAGTGGGCCCACCCGGCGTTGCTGTGCAGCGACACGGTCCAGCGCAGGGTGCGCGGGTCGGTGGTGCCCTCGAGGACGTCCAGCGCGCATGCGGTCCACTCGGCGGCGTGCTCGGGGTCGGCGATCGCGAGCATGTGCAGCGCGTCGACGCGGAGGAACGTGAGATGAGCGGATGCCGCGGCCTCCGCGGCGAGTTCGAACAGCCCGATCGCCGCTCCGGCGTCGCCGGCGGAGTTGCGCAGGCGCCCGCGTTCGAGCGCGACCCGCACCGCGGCTTCGGCTGAGGTCACCGGCGTCGTGCTGAGCACGGCCTCCGCGTCGGCGTACCGCTCCTGGAGGCCCAGCGCCCGCGCGACCTGGGTGGCGAGCTCGGCGCGGGTGGCGGCATCCGTCTCCGCCTCTGCCGCCGTCCGCAGACGCGCCTCCGACCCGGCCGGATCGCCGAAGTCCCACAGCTCGTCGAGCAGCGCCTGCGAGAGTGCCATGACCGCATGGTAGACCCGGCATCGGGGGGTGTCGCGGGGCGGCTCGGCGCGAGAGGATGGAGGCATGGCAGACACACCGGATCCCGTCGTCGCGCTGAGCGACGAACAGTGCTGGGAACGCCTGCGCACGCAGGAGCTCGGCAGGCTCGTGACCCACGTCGGCAACGTGCTCGACATCTTCCCCGTGAACTACGTCGTCGACGACGAGACGCTGCTGTTCCGCACCGCTCAGGGCAGCAAGCTGTTCGAGCTGACGGTGAACGACGAGGTGCTCTTCGAGGTCGACGACCACACCGACACCGACGCCTGGAGCGTCATCGTGCGGGGTCGTGCGCACACTCTCGACACGTCCGCTGAGGTCGAACGCGCCGATGGACTGGGCCTTCGTCCGTGGATCCCCACGCTGAAGTACACGTACGTGCGCGTCGAGCCGACGTCGCTCTCGGGGCGCGCCTTCCAGCGCGCACCGGAACCCGACCGCTACGGCGTGCAGCAGTACTGACCGATTCGCGGGGCCTCAGACCATGCCGTACACTGGAACGTGCAGTTGAAGTCTGCATTCTTTCGCCGTGCCCATCGTCGGTGCGGCTCCCTTTCGCTCAGGTGATGGGGGGAGTGTGCGGGCATCCGAGGTCTCCGGACCTCTAGGGCGGTAGCTCAATTGGCAGAGCAGCGGTCTCCAAAACCGCAGGTTGCAGGTTCGATTCCTGTCCGCCCTGCGCGTCAGCGCAACGTCGGCAAGCCAAGGTCGACGGTTGACAACACAGTGAGTCGGCCCACGCCGGCGCACGGAAGGTAATCAGGTGGCATCGATGGTTCAGGACGAGCCGGGCGAGGTCGTCCCCGCGGGCGGCCCCCGCGAGAAGAAGCCCAACGTCTTCGCGCGGATCGCCATGTTCATCCGTCAGGTCTTCGCCGAGCTCCGCAAGGTCGTCACTCCGACGCGCCAGGAGCTGCTGAAGTACACGGCGGTCGTGCTCGGGTTCGTCGTCATCATGATGGCGATCGTCTACGGCCTCGACGTGCTGTTCGTGTGGATCACGGCGTACGTCTTCGGAGTGCCCGGCGCAGCCTGAGCCGCCTGACGGCCCCGATCAAGCTGAGGGGTCTCGCGGATGGGGTCTCAACCCACCGCAGACGGAACGGAAGAGAACGCAGTGTCTGAAAGATTCATCGACGACGCCGATTGGGCGACGGCGGCTGAGCAGTCGTCCGAGGACGACGAAGCCCAGGAGGGCAACGTCCTCGCAGAGGAGGACGCCGCCAACACCCCCGCCGAGCACGTCGCGATCCACATCGTGGACGACGCTGCCGAGGACGACGCCGACCTGGACGACATCGACATCGACGACCCGGAGGCAGACGCCATCGTGAACGACGCCCTGAACCTGGACGAGGCCGCTGAGACCGAGGCCGCCGCCGAGGTCATCAACGACTCGATCGCCGAGGAGGTCGCCGAGCTCGAGGCCGAGGCCGCCGAGGAGGTCACTCCCTACGACGGTCCCGACGTGAACGGCGACGACGACGAGGCGTCCGACGACGACTCCGACGACGAGGCGTCCGACGACGAGGCGTCCGAAGACGACTCCGACGACGAGGAAGACCCGTACGAGGCGTTCCGCGCCGAGCTGCGGTCGCTCCCCGGCAAGTGGTACGTCATCCACTCCTACGCCGGCTTCGAGCGCAAGGTGAAGGCCAACATCGAGCAGCGCAAGTCGACGCTCGAGGTGGAGGACGACATCTTCCAGGTCGAGGTCCCGATGGAGGACGTCGTCGAGATCAAGAACGGCCAGCGCAAGATGGTCACGCGCGTCCGGATCCCCGGCTACGTGCTCGTGCGCATGGACCTCAACGAAGACACCTGGTCGGTCGTGCGTCACACGCCCGGCGTGACCGGCTTCGTCGGCAATGCCCACAACCCGACGCCCCTCCGCTTCGAGGAGGCCTTCAACATGCTGAAGAGCCTCGTCGAGATCAAGGAGACGACGCCTGCCAAGGCCGGTGCCGCGAAGAAGGGCGCCGCGGCCGCCTCGCGCGTCATCCCCGCCGAGGTCGACTTCGAGGTGGGCGAGACCATCACCATCAAGGAGGGCTCGTTCGCGGGTCTTCCCGGCACGATCAGCGAGATCAAGCCCGAGAGCGGCAAGCTCACGGTTCTCGTCTCGCTGTTCGAGCGCGAGACCCCGGTCGAGCTCAGCTTCGACCAGGTCACCAAGCTTTAAGACTTCCCGGGTCCATCCCGGGGGAACCGCTGTCCGGAGATGCCGGATGTGCGGGAGAACGGATGCCTCGCGGCATCCGCTCGATTGAGAGGAAACAAGAATGGCACCGAAGAAGAAGGTGACCGGCCTGATCAAGCTTCAGATCAACGCCGGTGCAGCCAACCCGGCGCCGCCGATCGGGCCCGCGCTCGGTCAGCATGGCGTCAACATCATGGAGTTCTGCAAGGCGTACAACGCCGCGACCGAGTCGCAGCGCGGCAACGTCATCCCCGTGGAGATCACCGTCTACGAGGACCGCAGCTTCACCTTCATCCTGAAGACCCCGCCGGCCGCCGAGCTCATCAAGAAGGCCGCCGGCGTGCAGAAGGGCTCGTCGACCCCGCACACGACCAAGGTGGCCAAGCTCACCAAGGAGCAGGTGCGACAGATCGCCGAGACGAAGCAGCCCGACCTGAACGCGAACGACATCGAGGCTGCCTCGAAGATCATCGCCGGCACCGCCCGTTCCATGGGCATCACGGTCGAGGACTGAGGGGGAGAATAATCATGGCAACCAAGTCCAAGGCCTTCCGGGCCGCTGCCGCCAAGATCGAGGCGGACAAGTTCTACACCCCCACCGAGGCTGTCGCGCTCGCGAAGCAGACCGGTTCGGCGAAGTTCGACTCGACCGTCGAGGTCGCGCTCAAGCTCGCCGTCGACCCGCGCAAGGCGGACCAGATGGTGCGCGGCACCGTCATCCTCCCGCACGGCACCGGCAAGACCGCCCGCGTCATCGTCTTCGCGACGGGTCCGGCCGCTGAGGCCGCGATCGCCGCGGGTGCTGACGAGGTCGGCGGCGCCGAGCTCATCGAGAAGGTCGCCGGCGGCTGGACGTCGTTCGACGCCGCCGTCTCGACCCCCGAGCTCATGGGCCAGGTCGGTCGTCTGGGTAAGGTGCTGGGTCCCCGTGGCCTCATGCCCAACCCCAAGACCGGCACCGTGACCCCCAACCCGGCCAAGGCCGTCGAGGAGATCAAGGGCGGCAAGATCGAGTTCCGCGTCGACAAGCACGCCAACGTGCACTTCGTCGTCGGCAAGGCGTCGTTCTCGGCCGAGCAGCTCGACGAGAACCTCAAGGCCGCGCTCGAGGAGATCGTGCGCCTCAAGCCGTCGAGCTCGAAGGGTCGTTACATCCAGAAGGGCGCCGTGTCGACCACGTTCGGCCCGGGCATCCCGCTGGACGTCAACTCCATCTGATCCACGGATCAGCACGAACGGGGCTCCACCTTCGGGTGGGGCCCCGTTTCTCGTGCCCGCCGGTCGCAACGGCGGAGTTCGTGGGGGACACGCCGGTTCGGGATGCCGTGCCTCGGCGTGGCGCGGGCGGTCTCCGATTCTGCGGCGTGGGCGGCTCCGCCGGTCGCAACGGCGGAGTTCGTGGGGAACACGCCGGTTCGGGATGCCGTGCCTCGGCGTGGCGCGGGCGGTCTCCGATTCTGCGGCGTGGGCGGCTCCGCTGGTCGCAATGGCGGAGTTCGTGGGGGGCACGCCGGTTCGGGATGCTGCGCCTCGACGGGTCGCGGATGGTCTCCGATGCTGCGGCGTGGGCGGGTCCGCCGGTCGCAACGGCGGAGTTCGTGGGGGACACGCCGGTTCGGGATGCTGCGCCTCGGCGTGTCGCGGATGGTCTCCGATTCTGCGGCGTGGGCGGCCCCTGCGAGCGGGGGCGGCCGGGGTCTAGCGTCCCGGGTCTGCATCTGCATAGTTCTGCCCATCTCGGACCCGCGTGAAGATGGGCGATTCGGTCGACGCGACAAGCCGGGACGCATTCGTAGCGTGGGATGCATGGACGTCCCCCTGATGGCAGGCACGATCGCGACGGTGGTCTTCGCGATCAGCAACCTGCCGATGCTGCGCAAGGCGCTGCGCACGCGGGACGTCTCCTCGTACAGCCTGCCGAGCATCGTCATGATCAACGCGGCGAACGCCGTGTACTCGCTCTACGTGGTCACGCTGCCGTTCGGGCCCGTCTGGGGGCTGCACACCTTCTACGTCGTCTCGTGCGCGATCATGCTGGTGCTGTGCGTGCGGCAGCGCCGGGCAGCCGCGTCCGCGCCCAGAGCCGACTGCGACGAGGGACGACTCATCGGTGCCGGGCGGGGGTCCGATGCGTAGCGTAGGAGCATGTCGCTCACACAGCTGCTCGGGATCGATGCGCCGATCGTCCTCGGACCCTTCGGCGGACTCTCCTCCGTCGACCTCACCGCCGCGGTGAGCAACCGCGGCGGCCTCGGCTCGTACGGGCTCTACGG
Source organism: Microbacterium gallinarum (assembly GCF_014837165.1). GTDB lineage: Bacteria > Actinomycetota > Actinomycetes > Actinomycetales > Microbacteriaceae > Microbacterium > Microbacterium gallinarum. The sequence continues at coordinate 407,612 of NZ_JACSPM010000001.1, read as the reverse complement.
GTACTCCGCCGAGCGCATCCACGACACGATCGGGGCGCTGCGGGCCGCCACCGCCAAGCCGTTCGCGGTCAACGTGTGGCTGCCGACCGGCGACGAGGTCACCCCGTCCGACGTCGACCTCGAACCTGCCCGTCACGCGCTGGAGCCGCTCTTCGAAGCTGCGGGCGCCGCTCTGCCCGAGGCGCCGGCCCGATTCCTGCCCGATCCGGCTGAACAGCTGGAGGCGATCATGGATGCTGCGCCCGCGGTGTTGAGCCTCGTGTTCGGCGCGCCCGACCCGCGCCTGGTCGAGACCGCGCACCACCGGGGCATCCGCGTCATCGGCACGGCGACGACGGTCGCCGAAGCGGTCGAGCTCGAGGAAGCGGGGGTGGATGCCGTCGTGGCGAGCGGGGCGGAGGCCGGCGGCCACCGCATCTCCTTCCTCGAGCCGGCCGACCGGTCGCTCATCGGCACGTTCGCCTTGGTGCCGCAGGTCGTCGACGCCGTGCGGGTGCCGGTGATCGCCGCCGGCGGGATCGCCGACCGGCGCGGCGTCGCCGCCGCGTTCGCGCTGGGCGCCGCCGGAGTGCAGGTCGGGACGGCCTTCCTCCGCACGAACGAGTCCGCCGCCACCGAGGTGCACCGGCGCGCGATCGCCGGCGCGACCGACACCGACACCGTGCTGACGCGGGCGATGAGCGGGCGGCTGGCACGCGGCATCCCGAATCGTGCCATGCGCGAGATCGAGAAGGCGGGGGTGATCCTGCCGTTCCCGGCGCAGAACTGGCTCACCGGCGTGTTCCGGGCCGCAGCGACGCGCAGCGGCGACGGTGACCTCGTCTCGCTGTGGGCGGGGCAGGCAGCCGGTCTCGCGACGAGGGATGCCGCGGCCGACGTGTTCGACGAGCTCGCCGCGGGCCTCCCCGAGGGCTCAGGAGGCAATCCGGCGTAACGCGATGAAATTCCTGGCGACACTCCGTGTTGTACTGGGGAGTCCTCCTCGGGACCGCGGCGAACCCGCCGCTTCGTCCCCCGCACCGACCCACCAGGAACGCACCATGTCACGCCGCAGTCTCACCGTCATCGCCCTCGCCGCCGCAGCCGCCCTCACTCTGGCGGCGTGCAGCTCCACCGCGCCAGAGCCGTCCGAGTCGGCGGGCGGCGACGAGTTCGGGCTCGTCAGCGAGGGCACGCTGACCGTGGCGACCGAGGGCACCTACCGGCCGTTCAGCTTCCACGACGAGACCGGTGAGCTCGTCGGCTTCGACGTCGAGATCGCCGAGGCGGTCGCCGAGAAGCTCGGCCTCGAGGTCGCCTTCGAGGAGACCCAGTGGGACGCCATCTTCGCCGGGCTGGACGCCGGGCGATTCGACGTCATCGCCAACCAGGTGTCCATCAACCCGGAGCGCGAGGAGAAGTACCTCTTCAGCGAGCCGTACACGGTGTCGCCCGGCGTCATCGTCGTGCCCGAGGACGACGACTCGATCACGAGCTTCGACGACCTCGCCGGCAAGACGACCGCGCAGTCGCTCACGAGCAACTGGTACGAGCTCGCGCAGGCCAGCGGTGCCACGGTCGAGGCCGTCGAGGGCTGGGCCCAGGCGGTCGCGCTCCTGCAGCAGGGCCGTGTCGACGCCACCATCAACGACAACCTCACCTTCCTCGACTACGAGAAGACCGACGGCCCCACCGGTCTCAAGATCGCGGCCGAGACCGATGACCCCGGCTACAGCGCGCTCACGTTCACTCAGGACAAGGAGGAGCTCGTCGCCGCCGTCGACCAGGCGCTCGCCGAGCTGCGCGACGAGGGCGTCCTCGCCGAGATCAGCGAGAAGTACTTCGGCGCGGACGTCACGGAGTAGAACTTCCGACCGGCCCGCCATAGCGTGGGCGGGCGGCGGCATGCGCCGCCGCCCGGTCGGAAGGACCATCCATGGATGATGTCTGGTCTCGCCTGACGAGTGCGCCGGCCGTCGTGCCGGCCGGTGTCGGCGACAGCGGCGACGACACGTGGACGCTCATCGTCGACTCGTTCTGGCCGCTCCTGCTGGCAGGCCTCACGGCGACGATCCCGCTCGCGGTGCTGTCGTTCGCCCTCGGGCTCGTGATCGCGCTGGGTGTGGCGCTGCTTCGTCTGTCGCCGAACCCGGTGCTGTCGGGGATCGCGCGGTTCTACATCTCCGTCATCCGCGGGTCGCCGCTGCTGGTGCAGCTGTTCGTGATCTTCTACGGTCTGCCGTCGATCGGCCTGATCATCGATCCGTGGCCCGCGGCGATCATCGCGTTCTCGCTGAACGTGGGCGGCTACGCGGCCGAGATCATCCGAGCCGCGATCCTCTCGGTGCCGAAGGGCCAATGGGAGGCGGGGCACACCGTCGGGTTCTCGCAGGCGCAGACCCTGACGCGCATCGTCCTGCCGCAGGCGACGCGCGTCTCGGTGCCGCCCCTGTCGAACACGTTCATCTCGCTCGTGAAGGACACCTCGCTCGCGTCGCTCATCCTGGTGACGGAGCTCTTCCGCCGTGCTCAGCAGATCGCCGCGTTCACATACGAGTTCATGATCATCTACCTCGAGGCGGCTCTGATCTACTGGATGTTCTGCCTCGTGCTGTCGGCCGGGCAGAACGCGCTGGAGAGGAGGCTCGACCGCTATGTCGCCCACTGACGTCCCCGATGGCGACGCGCTCGCTCCACCGGCTCCTGCCGACGACCGGCCGCTGCTGCAGGTCAGCGGCCTCACCAAGAGCTTCGGCGCGAACACCGTGCTGCATGGCGTGGACTTCGAGGTGCGTCGCGGCGAGGTCGTCGCGCTCATCGGGCCGAGCGGCTCGGGCAAGACCACGGTGCTCCGCTCGCTGAACGGGCTGGAGACGCCCGACCGCGGAAGGCTCGAGTTCGCCGACGGTCCGAGCGTGGACTTCACGTCGCCGGTGCCGAAGGCCACCCGCACCCAGCTGCGCGACCGCTCGGCGATGGTGTTCCAGCACCACAACCTCTTCCCGCACCGAACGGTGCTGCAGAACGTGATCGAGGGCCCGGTGCATGCGCACAAGGTCCCGAAGGCCGAGGCGATGGCGCGGGCCGAGGCGCTCCTCGACCGGGTCGGGCTCAGCGACAAGCGGGATGCCTTCCCGTTCCAGCTCTCGGGCGGCCAGCAGCAGCGGGTCGGGATCGTCCGCGCCCTCGCGCTGCAGCCGTCGCTGCTGCTGTTCGACGAGCCGACGAGCGCGCTGGACTCCGAGCTGGTCGGCGAGGTGCTGCTGGTCCTGAAGGAGCTCGCCGAGGAGGGCTGGACGATGGTCATCGTCACCCACGAGCTCGCGTTCGCCCGGCAGGTCGCCGACGAGGTGCTGTTCTTCGACGACGGCGTGATCCTCGAGCGCGGCGCTCCGAAGGACCTCTTCACCCATCCGCAGCACGTGCGCACGCGCCGGTTCATCGACCGGATCCTGCGCCCCTTCGACGACTGACCCCCCCTGGGTTCGGTGTCCACAGATGCCGGGTTGGGACGGCTGCCGAACCCGCGTCCGTGGACACCGAACCACGGGGGGCGAAGGGAAATGACCCGGGTCAGCCGGTCGCGCGGACCTCGAAGGTCTCGTCGCCGGAGGGCGCGGCATCCGTCACCGTCGCCTCCGTCACCCGAGACCCGGGCGGGCCCTCGGCCATCCACGCGAGCACCTCGTCGACCTGGTCGGCGGTGCCCTCGACCTCCGCCTCGACGGAGCCGTCGGTGCGGTTGCGCACCCAGCCGGTGACGCCCGACCCGCGCGCGATCATGCGCAGCGTGTAGCGATAGCCGACACCCTGGACCTCGCCGCGCACGACGACGTGAACGCGCTTCATGCCCTCCATCGTGCCGCGGGCGGGGTGCCGATCGCGAGCGGTCGATGACAGGATGCCTGCATGGGAACCGTCGACGACCTGCTCTCCGCGCTCGACCCCGCCGACCGGGGAGCGATCGCGCACGTGTACGACCTCGCGCGTGACGTGGTGCCCGACGCGGAGCAGGGCCTCGGCTACGGCATGCCTGCGCTCGTCTACCGGGGCAAGCCCCTCATCTCGGTCATGCGCGCGAAGAAGCACATCGGCGTCTACCCGTTCAGCCCCGACGCAGTGAGCGCGGTCGCCGGTGCACTCGCCGATCACCCCGGGATCGGACTCGACAAGGGCACGATCCGGTTCCAGCCCGAGCATCCGCTGCCCGACGACGTGGTGCGGCTGCTCGTCGGCGCCCGGCGGGACCAGATCGACGGCTGAGCTCGCCGAGGTCAGTGGGGGAGGACGAGGCTCACGCCGAGACCGATCATCACCACCGCGATCACGGCGTCGAGGATCCGCCACGCGCGCGGCGTCGACAGCCAGCGCCCGAGGTAGCGCGCGCCGAAGGCGAGTCCGAAGAACCAGACGACGCTCGCGGCCATAGCACCGGCCGCGAAGAGCCAGCGCTGATCGCCATGGGTGCTCGCGACCGTGCCCAGCAGGAAGACCGTGTCGAGGTAGACGTGGGGGTTCAGCCACGTCAGCGCGAGGCAGGTCAGCACGACCGGCAGCAGGCGGGTGCGGGTGGAGGTGCCGGCCCGGCTGGTGCTGCCGGCAGGTGGTGCGGAGTCGGTCTCGACGGATGCGTCGAGGCCCTGGTCGGATCCGCGCCACGCGCGCCGCGCGGCGAGCAGTCCGTACACGACGAGGAACGTCGCGCCGGCCCAGCGAACGACGTCGACGAGCCACGGCACCGCCTGCAGCACGAGCCCGACGCCCGAGACGCCGAGTGCGATGAGGAGGGCATCGGATGCCGCGCAGATCGCCGCGACGACGAAGACGTGCTCACGCCGCAGACCCTGGCGCAGCACGAAGAGGTTCTGCGCGCCGATCGCGATGATGAGCGACAGGCCGAGGCCGAAGCCCGCGAGGACGGAGGTGAGCACGCTTCGACGCTAGGCGCAGACCGATCTTCAGTCCAGCTCATCATTCTTCAGGTGCATTAGCCTGGCTGATGTGAGAATTCCGTTCGACCTGGCCGAGACCGTCGCCGCTGTCGTGGACGAGGGCACGCTCGATGCCGCCGCCCGGCGGCTGCACGTCACGCCGTCCGCGGTGAGCCAGCGGATCAAGGCGCTGGAGGAGCAGCTGGGGCAGGTGGTGCTCGTGCGCTCGAAGCCGGTGCGCGCGACAGAGGCGGGGATGGCGGTCATCCGCCTGGCACGGCAGGCGGCGCTGCTCGAGCACGACACGCTCGCCGAGCTCGGAGCCGACCCGGCCGCCGACGGCCGCACATCGGTGCCGCTCGCGGTGAACGCGGACTCCTTGGCCACCTGGTTCCTCGAGCCGCTCACGCGCCTGTCGCGGCGGCACCCCGTCGTCTTCGAACTGCACCGCGACGACCAGGACTTCACGGCTGGACTCCTCGAGTCGGGCACCGTGATGGGGGCTGTCACGTCGCGGGCGACGCCGGTGGCGGGATGCCGCGTGAGCGGCCTCGGCGCGATGCGGTACGAGGCTGTGGCGACCCCCGCGTTCGTCGAGCGCTGGCTCGGGGGCGACCGGCGGGCCGCTCTCGAGACCGCCCCGGTCGTCGACTTCGACCGACGCGACGACCTGCAGAGGGAGTGGCTGGCGGCGGAGGGGATCGATCCGGCGCTGCCGCCGCGCCACTACGTGCCCGCGTCGAACGACTTCGCCACCGCCGTGCGCCTCGGCCTCGGCTGGGCGCTGCTGCCGACCTTCCAGTCCCACGAGCCGCTCGCGAGCGGTGAGCTGGTGCGTCTCGGCGGGCGTCCGGTCGATGTGGCCCTGCACTGGCAGCAGTGGAATCTGCGCTCGCCGCTCCTCGACGCCATCGCGGACGAGATCGTCTCGGAGGGCAGGCGGGTGCTCCGCCCGGCCTGAGCCCGGTCGCGACTGCGCCGGCCGCGCCCGCTCAGTCGTCGCTGACGCGCAGCACGATCTTGCCGCGGGTGTGGCCCTCCTCGAGCATGCGGTGCGCCGCGGCCGCCTCGTCGAGCGGGAAGACCCGATCGATGTAGACCTGCACGGCCCCGGAGTCGAGCAGCCGCGCGACCGTCGCGAGCGTGCCGCCGTCGGGGATGACCTTGTAGCTCGTCGACCGCACGCCCGCCGCCTCGGCGGCCTCGCGATACTCCGGCCACGAGCCGGTCGCGACGACGACGTACAGCCCGCCGGGCCGCAGCACGGCGAGCGACCGGCTGCCGGTGCCACCGTGCACGTTGCCGATCAGATCGATCACCACATCGACGTCGGCGATGACCTCCTCGAATCGGGTGGTCGTGTGGTCGATGACGACCGCCGCGCCGAGTTCGCGCAGCCATGCCGCGTTGCGTCCCGACGCGGTCGCGGTCACATGCGCCCCGAAGTACGCGGCGAACTGCACGGCGAAATGCCCCACTCCGCCGCCGCCGGCGTGGATCAGGATGCGCTGTCCCTCGTGCGCATGCGCCGTCTCGACGATGAGCCCCCATGCGGTGAGGGCGGCCAGCGGCACACCCGCCGCCTCGACGTGCGAGAGCGAGGCCGGCTTGCGGGCGACGGAGAGGGAGGGCACAACGGCGTACTCGCCATAGGTCCCTCCGGACCGCGGGAAGGCCGCCATGCCGAAGACGGGTGTGCCCGGTGCGAGCGGGTGAGCCTCGTAGGGGCTCTTCACCACGACGCCGCTGAAGTCGAAGCCCAGGGTCGAGGGGTAACCGGGGATCTGCGCCGACACCCCGGCACCGCGCCGCGTCTTCGCGTCGATGGGGTTGACCCCTGCGGCGACGATGCGAACGAGGAGCTCGCTGATCACCGGCGAGGGCACGGCAGCCTGCGCGAGGCGCAGCGCCTCCGGCTCGCCGGGCGCATCGAACACCACGGCGTTCATGGTGGCGGGTGGAGCGGTGACGGCCACCCGTTCGGCATCGGAGGCTGTGGCTGATCGCAGCGGCCGGAATCTCATCGGACGCCCCCTTCCGCGCTACATCGTCGTCGGCGGCACTCGCGGCCGCGGTCACGCCAGTCAAGCGCGAGATTGTCTCGCCCGTGTTACGCGGGTGCTACCACGCCGAGAAACCCCGCCGAGACGATGTCAGGATGCGGGCGACTCGTCGGGCGTCTCGCCCGCCGTCAGCGCGTGCAGCAGACGCGACAGGTTGCGGATGTCGTCGAGATCCCACGCCTCGAGCGCGGCCATGAGCGACCGCTCCTGCGGCGCCCGCGCCTCGGCGAGACGCGTCAGACCCTCGGCAGTAGGCGAGAGCAGGCTCGAGCGCCCGTCGTCGGGGTCGGGCGTGCGCTGGATGAGGCCGAGCTGCTCGAGCTCGCGGACTGTCCGGCTGATCTGGCCTTTGTCGGCCATGAGGCTCTCCGCGAGCGCTGACAGCGTGATCGACTCGCGGCGCACGATCGTCGTGAACACCTTGTATGCCCCGGGAAGCATGCCGGGGCTGACGCGGCTCGCGTTCTCGGAGATGAATCGCCGGAACCGGTTGATCAGCTCGCCGAACTCCGCCTCGAGGGCGCGCACGGCCTCGGTGCGCGCCTCTCGGGTCTCGTCGTCGGTCATCGTGATCGACATTAGCGGCGGCGGGCGGATGCCTCGTCCGCGGGCGCCTCGGTGTTCTCTGCCGGGCCGCGGGTCGCGGCATCCGTCCTCTCCTCTGCTGCCGTCGCCTCCAGAGCCGACATGCCCTCCGCCGTCGTGATCGTGGCGAGGTCTGCCTCGCTCGCCGCCGCGCGCTCGCTGGTGGTCATGCGGTTCAGCGGGATGTTGGGCAGGAAGACGATCGCGATGAGGCTGATCACGGCCAGCGGAACGGCGATGAGGAACGAGTGGGCGATCGCCTGTGCGTAGATGTCCTCGACGATCACGCGGATCGACTCGGGCAGTGCCGACACCTGCGGGATGGTGCCCGACTGGAGCTGCTCCGCGATGGCCGCGCCCTTCTCGCCGAGCTTCGCGATGGCGGCGCCGATCTCTTCCTTGCGCACGCCGAAGAGGTCGGTGGCCGACGTCGCGAGGGCCGCGCCCATGACCGAGACGCCCACCGTGCCGCCGAGGCTGCGGAAGAACGCGACTCCCGAGCTGGCGACGCCGATCTCACTGGGCTTCGAGGTGTTCTGCACGATGAGCACCAGGTTCTGCATCGTCATGCCGACGCCCGAGCCGAGCAGGAACATGTAGAGCGACACGAGCGCGAAGTGGGTGTCGTAGTGGATCGTCGACAGCAGGTACGACCCGGCGATCAGCAGAACGCCGCCGACGATGAGGTACGGCTTCCAGTGGCCGTGACGGGTGACGAGACCGCCGATGACGATGGAGGCGATCAGCAGGCCCGCGATCATCGGAATGGTCATGAGGCCGGCCTCGGTGGGGGTCGCGCCGCGTGCGAGCTGCATGTACTGGCTGAGGTAGACCGACGTGCCGAACATCGCGATGCCGATCGAGATCGACGCGATCACGGCGAGCGTGAAGGTGCGGTCGCGGAACAGGGTCAGCGGGATGAGCGGCTCCTTCGAGCGCAGCTCGACGATGACGAAGGCGACTGCGGCCAGGAGGGCGCCGCCGACCATGAGGATCGTCTCGGTGCTCCACCAGCCGTAGTCCGAGCCGGCGTTGGTGACCCAGATGAGCACCAGTGAGACGGCGGTCGACAGCAGCACGATGCCGAAGTAGTCGATGCGCGCCCTGGTCTTCGGGCGAGCGGGCAGGTGCAGCGTGCGCTGGAGCATGATGAGCGCGGCGACCGCGAACGGCACGGCGATGTAGAAGTTCCAGCGCCAGTCGATCGTGTCGGTGATGAAGCCGCCGAGCAGGGGCCCGCCGACGGTCGCGACAGCCATGACGGCGCCGAAGAGGCCCATGTAGCGGCCGCGCTCACGCGGGCTGATGATGTCGGCCATGATGATCTGGCTGAGCGCTGCGAGACCGCCCGCGCCGATGCCCTGCACCGCGCGGAACGCGATGAGCGTACCCGGGTCCTGCGAGAATCCGGCGGCCGCCGTGGCCACGACGAAGATCACGATCGAGAGCTGGATGAGCAGCTTGCGATTGAAGAGATCGGCGAGCTTCCCCCAGATCGGTGTCGAGATCGCCGTGGTCAGCAGCGTGGCGGTGACGACCCAGGTGAACGCCGCCTGGTCGCCGCCCAGGTCGTGGACGATGACGGGGAGCGAGGTCGAGACGACCGTCGATGCCAGCATCGACACGAACATGCCGAGCAGCAGGCCCGTGAGCGCCTGCAGGATGCGGCGGTGCCGGCGCGCATCGTCGGCGTCAGGTGCGCCGGGGGCGGTGGCGACCGATCCGGTCGCGGCGGAAGCTGCCATGGAGAGTCCTTCTTGTGGAGCGGAAGAGGCGGAAGTGGGCGCGGCGGGCGGCCGCGAATGGTTGACAGAGGTCAACAGTTGATAAGAGTCAACTATAGACTGAATCGTTGACAAGCGTCAACTATTCCCTGGCGTGTGAGACGGGACGGAGAGGATGGGAGCATGTTCAGCGTCGAGTTGGTTCCGGATGCCGCGATCGAGGCCGCCGTCCGCGATGACTGGGCGCGACTGGAGCGTGCGGAACTGCCGAACTCGGGTCGCAACCCGTCCCCGAGCAACCGTCCTCACATCACGCTGGCGGTCCGCGACGAGCTCGTGGCCGGGGTCGTCCGCGGGGCGGAGGAGCGCCTGCCGCTGCCGCTCGAACTGAGCGGGATCCTGCTCTTCCCTCGACGGCGCGGGGTCGTCGTGGCGCGGCACGTGGTCGTGTCCGGCGCGCTCCTGGCGCTTCATCGGGAGATCGCAGACCGGCTGGGCGCACCACCCCCGCGGTACGCCAACACATCCGTCGGCCGCTGGACGCCGCATGTCACCCTGGCGCGCAGCGTTCCGTCCGCCGACGTGGCGTCGGTGCTCGCCACGATCGAGGCCGGGCACGTCGTCGGCGAGGCGGTCGGTCTGCGCGTGTGGGATGCCGCGGCCAGGACGATCACGACCCTGCGCTGAGATGCGGGCGAAGCGCCGGCGGCGCTAGTCGGCCAGAGCGAGGGCGCGGAACGGCTGTCGCGGAGCCGGGGGCTGCGGCATCCGTTCTCCCACCGGAGGGCGCGTCGTGGTCGTGCGGTGGTAGAGCTCGTCGATGAGGGCCGTCGCCAGCTTCACCAGCTTGGCGATCTCCGCCTCGTCGCGGTCGACCCAGGCGCACCGCGGCTCGTCGTCGACGGGCACGAAGCCGTCGTGCTGCTCCCACGCGACGAGGGTGCGCTCTGCGCCGAGCACATGCTGCTGCCACCAGACCTGACGAAGATACGAGCGGGGGATGCTGCGCCACGGCTTGTTCGTCGTCTTGATCTCGCTGAGGGTGACGCGCCCGCCCGCGTCGACGCCGATGCCGTCGGGCGTCGCGAGGTGACGCTTCTCGACCACCGCGTGGAACAGCGCCGACGACGGCCGGATGCCGTGCGTCGCCGCGACCCACGCCGCGATCTCGGGCTCGCGCGCGCGCCCGTGGGCGGTGTAGGCGTTGCCCGAGAAACCCGACCCCATCAGCTTGGCGTCGGCGGCGCGCGCGATGGCCCGCTCGGAGGTCAGGGCCGCGACATCCGTCGCCGTGATTCCGCGCGATCGCGCCCGAACCCAGGCCACCCGGTCGCGGGAGTCCGCGACGATGCGGGCGGCGAGTTCCGGGGTCACCACTCGAGGCTACGCCGCCGGCGCGACATCCGCCGCCACGACCCGCGTCTCAGACGACGCCGGTCAGGCGTGGCGCTCGAGGAACGCGTAGACCTCGTTGTCGTCGACGCCGGGGAACGTGCCGCGGGGGAGCGGCGAGAACATCTGCATGTGCACGCGCGCGCTCGGCCAGGCTTTGCCGGCCCAGCGCTCGGCGACGTCGGCGGCGGGCCTGCGGCAGCACGACTCGTCGGGGCAGGTCGACGTCGCCCGCTTCTGCGTCTCGCGGCCGCGGAACCACCGGGCGTCATCGAACGGGACGCCGACGGTGATCGAGAACTCGCCCTCGGACGTGGTGCCGGTCTGCGTGGAGCACCAGTAGGTGCCTGCCGGGGTGTCGGTGTACTGGTAGTGCTCGGTCGTGCGGTTCTGCTCCGAGAACGCCGCCCGTGCCGAGAACCTGCGGCACGCGATCTGCCCGTCGACGGCGCCCGTGACGTCGGCCGGCAGGGGCAGGTCGTCGTTCTCGTACACGCGCGTGATGGCGCCCGAACCGTCGACGCGGAGGAAGTGCAGCCGGATGCCGAGGTGCTGCGTCGCGAGGTTGGTCAGGCGCATGCCCGCCGCCTCGTGGGTCACACCGAACGCGTCGCGGAAGTCCTCGACCGCCAGGTTGCGGTCCTTCTTCGCCTGCTGAAGGAACGCGACCGACGCCGTCTCGGGCATGAGGCAGCACGCCGCGTAGTAGTTGATCTCGAGGCGCTGCTGCAGGAAGTCGGCGTAGTCGGTGGGGCGCTTGTGACCGAGCAGGCGGTGAGCCATCGCCTGCAGCGCCATCGAGCGCAGACCGTGGCCGCCGGGGATGGATGCCGGTGGAAGGTAGATGCGGCCGTGCTCGAGGTCGGTGACCGAGCGCGCCGAATGGGGGAGATCGTTCACATAGATCAGCTCGAAGCCGAGCTTCTCGGCCATGATGCTGACAGTGCGATGCGTGAGGGCGCCCGACACGTGCCCGGCGGCCTTGAGCTGCTTCTCGGCGAGCTTCTCGATGTCGGGGCGGTAGTTGTCGAGGTCGCGCATCTTGAGGCGCAGCTCGGTGTTCGCGCGACGCGCCTCCTCGGGAGTCGCGATCGCTTCGCGCTCGCGACGCTGCAGCTCGCGGTGGAGGCCGAGGATCGACTCGATCGTGTCGTCTGCCATGCCCTTGGAGACCTTCACCGGCGCGATGCCGAGCTGACGGAACACCGAGCTCGCCTGCGCGCGCTCCAGCTCGATCTCGAGCGCGGCCCGCCGGTTCGGGGGCTCGGTCGACAGCAGATCGCCGACCTCGACGCCGGTCGCCGTGGCGATCGCCTGAAGCAGGGAGAGCTTGGGCTCGCGCTTGCCGTTCTCGATCAAGCTGAGCTGACTGCCGGCGACGCCGACGCGCTCGCCCAGCTCATCGAGTGTGAAGCCGTGCGAGATGCGCTGATGACGGATGCGGTGGCCCAGGGTCGACAGTTCGAGAGCGCTAGGGGGCATTCCTTGATGATAGCGAAAGAATCGTAAGTCTTGACGCGACCAACGGCGCGAAGACGTCATGCAATGCAACGAAAGTAGAGGAAGACCTCAGTTCTGAACGTCTCATCGAAGAGGAGCGACCCCATGGCCCTTGCCGACATCTTCACCCGGCCCGAAGGTTCGAGCGCCGCACGCCCTGATGCTGTGAGCCGCACCTACGGTCAGCTGCCCACCATCCAGGGGCCGGGAATGGCCGAGCTGGTGGCGTGGGTGGACGAGATCACTGCGCTGACCAAGCCCGACCGGGTTCACTGGGTCGACGGCAGCCGCGCCGAGAACGACACGCTCCTGCGCGAGATGGTCGATGAAGGCAAGCTGATCAAGCTCAACCCCGAGTGGCGGCCGGGCTCGTACCTGGCGCGGTCGCACCCCAGCGACGTCGCCCGCACCGAGGCGCGCACCTTCATCGCCTCGGAGCGCGAGGAGGACGCGGGTCCCACGAACAACTGGGCGGCCCCCGACGAGATCCGTGCGACCATCACCCCGCTGTTCGACGGGTCGATGCGTGGTCGGACGATGTACGTCGTCCCCTTCTCGATGGGCGCCGTCGGCGGCCCGCTCTCGCACATCGGCGTGCAGATCACCGACAGCGCGTACGCCGTCGCCTCGATCGAGATCATGACGCGTGTCGGCACCGAGGTGCTCCGCGAGATCGCCGGCGGGGCTCCGTGGGTGAAGACCGTCCACTCGGTCGGCGCCCCGCTCGAAGCCGGCGAGGCCGATGTCGCGTGGCCGTGCAACGACGAGAAGTACATCGTCCACTTCCCCGACACGCTCGAGGTGTGGTCGTACGGCTCCGGCTACGGCGGCAACGCGATCCTGGCCAAGAAGTGCTTCGCGCTGCGCATCGCCTCGGTGATCGGCCGCAACGAGGGCTGGCTCGCCGAGCACATGCTGCTCATCCGCGTCATCGATCCGGCCGGCCGCGCGTACCACCTGGCCGCGGCGTTCCCGTCGGCGTGCGGCAAGACCAATCTCGCGATGCTGCGTCCGACGATCCCCGGCTGGCGCGTCGAGACGCTCGGCGACGACATCGCATGGCTGCGTCCCGGAGAGGACGGCCGCCTGTGGGCCATCAACCCCGAGGCCGGCTTCTTCGGTGTCGCGCCGGGAACCGGCGAGTCGACCAACGTCACCGCGGTCGAGACGCTGTGGGGCAACACGATCTTCACCAACGTCGCGCTCCGCCCGGACGGCGACGTGTGGTGGGAGGGACTCACCGACGAGGCGCCGGCCGAGCTCATCGACTGGGAGGGCAACCCCTGGACGCCGGCATCCGGTCGCCCCGCCGCCCACCCGAACTCGCGCTTCACCGTCGCGGCGGCCCAGTGCCCGCAGATCGCCCCCGACTGGGACGCGCCCGAGGGCGTGCCCCTCGACGCGATCCTCTTCGGCGGTCGCCGCGCCACGAACGTGCCGCTCGTCGTCGAAGCCACCGACTGGACGCACGGCGTCTTCCTCGGCTCCAACATCTCGTCCGAGCGCACCGCGGCCGCTGAAGGCACCGTCGGCGAGCTGCGGCGCGACCCGTTCGCGATGCTGCCGTTCTGCGGCTACAACATGGCGGACTACTTCGGCCACTGGCTGAAGGTCGGGCAGAAGCTGCGCTTCGACCGCGCTCCGCGGATCTTCCAGGTCAACTGGTTCCGCAAGGGAACGGACGGCCGGTTCCTGTGGCCGGGCTTCGGCGACAACTCGCGCGTCATCGACTGGATCATCCGTCGCCTCGACAACGAGGTGGGTGCCGTCGAGAGCCCGATCGGCCGCCTGCCGCGCCCCGAGGACCTCGACCTCGACGGCATCGACGTGCCGCAGGCCGACCTCGACGAGCTGTTCGCGATCGACCCCGCCCTGTGGCTGCACGAGGCCGACCTGACCGAGGAGTTCTACCGCACGTTCGACGGCCGAGTGCCGGCGCCGCTGTGGGCCGAGCTCGCCGCACTGCGGTACCGCCTGCAACGCGCCTGAGCGGTCTTGGAGGATGCCCCGGTCCCGCGCCTGTGCGGCGGGCCGGGGCATCCGCCTGTCCGGGAGCCCGAGTCAGGTCACACCAGGAGCTGGTGCTTCGCGAGGTCGCGGTAGAGCGGTGTCGAGGCGACGAGCTCGGAGTGCGTGCCCTCTCCCACCACGCGGCCGTGCTCCATCACGACGATGTGGTCGCTGTCCACGACGGTCGACAGCCGGTGCGCGATCACGATGAGCGTGCGGCCGGCGGCGACCGCGTCGATCGCCTCGCGCATGCGCTGCTCGTTCAGGCCGTCGAGCGACGAGGTCGATTCGTCGAGCAGCAGGATCGGCGGCGCGGCCAGCAGCGCGCGGGCGATCGCCAGGCGCTGGCGCTCGCCGCCCGACAGCATCACGCCGCTCTCGCCGACGGGAGCGTCCAGTCCCAGGGGATTGCGGTCGAGCACCTCGCCGAGGTTCACCGCGCGCAGCACCGCGTCGCACTCCTCGTCCGTCGCATCGGGCGAGGCGAGGCGCAGGTTGTCGCCGATGGTTCCGGCGAGGGTTGGCGCGTCCTGCTCCACGTAGCCGAGCCGGGCCCGCAGTTCCGTGCGGTCGAGGGCGCGCACGTCCGTCCCCTCGAGCAGGATCGCTCCGCCGGTCGGGTCGTAGAAGCGCTCGATGAGCGCCAGCGTCGTGCTCTTGCCCGCGCCCGATGGACCGACGAGCGCCACGCGGGCGCCGCGGGGCACCGAGAACGAGACCCCGCGCAGCACCTCGGCTGCGGCATCCGAGTCCTCCACTTCGTCGAGGGATGCGTCGTCGCGCACGATCGCGCGGGTATCGACGTGCGCGCTCTCGAGCACCGCGAGAGCCTCGGTCTCGGCTTCGCGGCGCGCGGCCACGACGGCCTCGGGGTAGCGGAAGCGCACGTCGCGGAACTCGATCGCCGGGGCGTCGGTGGGGGTCGCGGCATCCGGCGACCGCTCGATCGCGCGGGCGAGGGCTTCGTCGTCCTGCGACTCGGTGGGCAGGTCGAGCACCTCCTGGATGCGCCCCAGCGCGCCCAGCGCCTGGTTGACCGAGGTGATCGCGCCGAAGAACGAGCCGAGCGGCGCGATCAGCATGAAGAGGAACATGATGAAGGTCACGAGGCTGGCGATGCCGATCGCGCCGGACGCGACACGGTAGCCGCCGAGCCCGATGACGACCAGGAGCGAGACCTGGAGGGCGATGCCGGCGATCGGCACGACCAGCGCCGACACCTTCGCGATGCGCACGCCGACCCCGTAGGCCTCGGTCGCGCGCTCGGTGACCGCTGCGACCTCCCGCTCCGTCGCGCCCGCGGCGCGGACGGTGCGGATCGAGCCGACGGCGCGCTCCACACCGGACGCCAGTTCGCCGACCTTCTCCTGCTGCTCGGTGGAGGCGGTGCGGATGCGTCCGCTCAGCGCCGTGACCGCGAGCACCGAGACCCCGATCACGAGCACGATCAGCACCAGCAGTACCCAGTCGATGAGGGCCATCGCGATGAGGGCGCCGACGAAGAGCAGCGCGTTGCCGATCGCGTCGGCGAGCCCCTGGGTGAGCACCGCGTAGAGCAGCGTCGTGTCGCTGCCGACGCGCGAGACGAGGTCGCCCGTGCGGCGGGCGTCGAACTCGCTGACGGGCAGGTGGAAGATGCGCGCGATGAGCTGGCGTCGGCTCGAGTAGACGACGGCGGTGCCGGTGCGCTGCAGCAGGTAGTGCTGCCAGCCCGAGATGAGCGAGGCGGCGATGACGAATCCGACGAGGGCCCACAGCAGCATCCCGAGCGGGACGCTGTTCTGCACCCGCTCGATCACCAGGCCGACGAGCAGCGGCTGCGCGAGCATCGCCACCGCGCTCAGAACGCTCAGCACCGCGACCACGACGAGCGTGCGCTTGTGCTCGAAGAGGAACGGGAGCAGCTGGCCGAAGGTCGCGCGCGGGCCGTCGTCCTTCGCCCGCCGGCCGCGTCCAGGTCGGCCACGGGTCGGTGCGGGAGTGGGTGCCGGGGCGGGCGCGTCGTCGGGTTCGGCGGAGGGCATGGCGGTACCTCGTTCGTGCGTGGGGGTCACCTTCGACCGTACTTCCTGTGGACGGCCTGCTTCGTCACGCCCAGGGCGCCGGCGATCGCCTGCCAGGAGTAGCCCAGGTTGCGGGCCTTGCGCACCTGCACCTCTTCGGCGCGGGCCAGCTCGCGGCGCACGTCGGCGAGCCGGTGCAGCTCGGCGATGGGCTCGCGCTCGGGAGCCGAGCCGATGAGGATGCGCAGGTCGTCGCCGCTCACGGGTCTCCTTCGGGGAGGGATGCCTCGAGAGCGGGCATCCCTCGTCAACAATAGTTGACGAGCCGGAGGGGTGTCAACAAACGTTGACGCCTGCGGTGGTGCGGCGGGCTGCGCGTGCCACCGTCAGGAGACACGCCGAACCGGTCCCCGTGCGGCGCGCGACGGTCGGCGCGCCGCCTGACTGTGGACCCGTGTGTGCGTGTCCGCGCGCGGGGTTAGGGTTGTCCGGTGCCTGCCCCCGTGATCGATGCGAAGAACCTCGTCAAGGCCTACAAGGTCAAAGGAAAGCCCGACTTCCTGGCCGTCGACGGCCTGTCGTTCGAGGTTGCTCCCGGCGAGTCGTTCGGCCTCCTCGGGCCCAACGGCGCGGGCAAGTCCACGACGATGAAGATGATCGGCGCCGTGTCGACGCGCACCGACGGCGACCTGTCGATCCTCGGGCTCGACCCCGACCGCTACGGGCCCGAGATCCGGTCCCGGCTCGGCGTCGTGCCGCAGCAGGACAACCTCGACGGCGAGCTCAACGCGCGCGAGAACCTCTACATCTACGGCCGGTACTTCGGCCTGCCCGGCAAGGTGTGCGCGCAGAAGGCCGACGAGCTGCTCGCCTTCGCCGCGCTCGAAGACAAGGCGAAGAGCAAGGTCGACGCGCTCTCGGGCGGCATGAAGCGACGCCTGACGATCGCGCGCGGCCTGATCAACGACCCGCGCATCCTGCTGCTCGACGAGCCGACCACGGGCCTCGACCCGCAGGCCCGACACGTGCTGTGGGACCGCCTGTTCCGGCTCAAGGAGCGCGGCACCACGCTCGTGCTGACGACCCACTACATGGACGAGGCCGAGCAGCTCTGCGACCGCCTGATCGTGGTCGACAAGGGCCGCATCATGGCCGAGGGCACGCCGGCCTCGCTCATCCGCGACCACTCCAGCCGCGAAGTGCTCGAGGTGCGCTTCGGCTCCGACCGCAACGAGCAGGTCGCCCCGCAGCTGCAGGGCATCGGCGACCGCGTCGAGGTGCTGCCCGACCGGGTGCTCGTCTACGCGAGCGACGGCGAGGCGGCGCTCGAGCAGGTCACCCAGCGCGGATTGCATCCCGTCACGAGTCTCGTGCGCCGCTCGAGCCTCGAAGACGTCTTCCTGCGCCTCACCGGACGGTCGCTGATCGAATGAGCGGCGCGCTACCTCCGAATCACGGCGAGCGGATGCCGCAGCCGCCGCACACCGCTGTCGAGACCGATGCGGGCCTCAACGAGCTTCGCGCCGAAGCGATGGAGTGGGGTCGCAAGCCCCGCGGCCTCGGCACGTTCTACGTCACCGAGCACATGGTGCGTGCGATGCGCGCCTACGGCTGGACGATCATCATCGGCGCGCTCGGCCAGCCGGTGCTGTACCTGCTCGGCCTGGCTGTGGGCCTCGCAGCCCTGATCGACGCGCCGATCGACGTCGGCGGGCAACAGGTGCCGTACCTGGTCTTCGTGGCGCCGGCTCTGCTCATGACGTCCGCCGTCGCGGTGGCCTCCGAGGAGTTCACCTATCCGGTCATGGCCGGGTTCAAGTGGCGCCGTTACTTCTACGGCTTCAACGCCTCGCCGCTGTCATCGGGGCAGATCGCCAACGGCGTCGTCACCGGCGCCGCCGCCCGCATGGCCGTGACGGTGGTGCTCTACTTCCTCTTCATCGTGCTGTTCTTCGCGTGGCTGCAGCCCGAGGCGACGCGCCCCGGCACCGCGTGGCTGGCGATCTTCATCGCGCTGTTCGGTGGGCTCTCGTTCGGCACGCCGCTGCTGGCGTATGCCGCGTCGATCGAAGACGACAAGGGTCAGTTCGCCCTCGTGCAGCGCTTCGTCTTCATGCCGATGTTCCTCTTCTCGGGCACGTTCTATCCGCTCAGTGCCCTGCCTGACTGGCTCGAGTGGATCGGCTGGATCTCACCGCTGTGGCACGCCACCGAGCTCGGCCGGGTAGTGACCTACGGCCAGCCGTCACCGCCCATCCTGATCGTCGTGCACGTGGTCTACCTGCTTGCCCTCGCGATCGGCGGGCTCGTCGTCGGCCGTCGGCTGTTCGAACGGAGGCTGGCCAAGTGAGCGCGGTGATGACCGAGGCACCCATCCGGGCCGGCGGCGTGCGTGCGCTGTGGGCGGGCAACCCGCACTCCGTGGTGCAGCGCGGTCTCATCGCAGCGCGCTCCTCCAGCTGGATCGTCGTGCTCTCGGGGTTCTTCGAGCCGGTGTTCTACCTCGCGTCGATGGGCATCGGACTGGGCTCGATCATCGGAGACGTCGAGACGTCGAGCGGCGCGCAGGTCTCGTATGCGGCGTTCATCGCCCCGGCGCTGCTGGCCGTCTCGGCGATGAACGGCGCGATCTACGACTCGACCTGGAACGTCTTCTTCAAGCTGAACTACGGCAAGCTCTACGAGGGCATGCTGGCGACGTCTCTCGGCCCGCTCGACGTGGCGCTGGGCGAGATCATGTACGCACTCCTGCGCGGTCTGCTGTACGCGACAGGCTTCATGATCATCATGCAGATCCTCGGGCTCAACCTCGCGTGGACGGCGATCCTGGCGATCCCCGCCGTGCTCCTCATCGCGTTCGGCTTCGCGAGTCTCGGCATGGCGGTGACGAGCTACATGAAGACGTTCCAGCACATGGACTGGATCAACTTCGTGCTGCTGCCGATGTTCCTGTTCTCGGCGACGCTGTACCCCATCTCGGTCTACCCCGAGTGGATCCAGCACGTCATCATGGCGTTCCCGCTGTGGCACGGCGTCGAGCTCGTGCGCGGTCTCACGACGGGCATCCTCATGCCCGACATGTGGTGGCACGTGCTCTACTTCGTCGTCATGATCGGCATCGGGCTGGTCTTCACCACGAAGCGGCTTCGCGCGCTCTTCTTGGACTGATCCCCGGGGCTCACCCGGGAGTGCACTGCGGCCCGTCGGTGTCGAAGCCTACGGCGCCGAAGATTCCGACACGATAGCCGCCGCCGCCGTGGTGCTCGATGCGGATGCTGCCGAGCAGCGCACCGTCCTCGGCGATCGGCTCGACGACCACCGTGTCGTAGCGGGCTGCTCCTGCCTCGGCATCCGGCAGGGCCTCGAGCCCGGCGCGAAGCGTGCGTACGGCGATGCGGGCGGCCGTGCGGTCGATGTCGCCCGGCCGCTGAGGTCCGGCCACCAGCGCCTGCTCGTGCCAGTCGAGCTGCTCCTGTATTGCACCGGCCCGAGTGGAGGGTCCGGGAGAGCCGTCCCACTCGATGACGACGCCATGGCTGCACTCGTCGGAGGGGACGCGCGTGGAGAGGGGCGTCGGGTCGGCGGGGTCCGGACTGCGCTCGGTCGACGTCGGATTCGACGGGGTGCACGCGGCCATCAGCGCGACCAGCAGCGTCGCGCCCGCGACGATCGGCACGGGCTTCACCCGCCGTCGACGGTCCGTCACTCCGAGCAGGCTTCCCACACTCCCTTTGTGTCCGGCCGGGTGCGTTCGTCTCGCGCGGACGGAGAATGAGGGATGCCGCGGGCACAGGCCCACGGCATCCCTCATTCACGAATCGTGGTGGGCGACGCCGCCTACAGCGAGCCGGTCTCGCCGAGACCGAGGTTGTCGTCGTAGTCGACGTCCTTGGTCTCCTTCGAGAGCGCCAGGGCGATGATCGTCAGCACGGCGGACCCCGTGAGGTACACGCCCACGAGCCAGGGCTGACCCCCGGTCGCCGCCCACAGGGCGACGGCGACGATCGGCGCGAGCGCGGCGCCGAGGATCGACGACACGTTGTACGAGATCGCCGAACCGGTGTAGCGGACGTTCGTGGGGAACAGCTCGGGCAGGATCGCGCCCATCGGCCCGAAGGTGGCGCCCATGAGCATGAAGCCGAAGATCAGGAAGGCCTGCACGAGGGCTCCGGTGAACATCGGGTCGAGCTGCGGGAGTAGGAACACGTTGAAGGTGAGGCCGAAGAGCGCGATGGCGGCCGTCACCCACAGCAGGAGCTTGCGGCGTCCGATCGCGTCGGCGACCGGTCCCGAGAGCAGCGTGAAGATGCCGAAGAACACCACGCCGATGATCTGCATGATGACGAAGTCGGTGTAGCCGAAGCCCAGTCCGGGCACATAGGTCGCGGCGTCGAACGGTGTGCCGGCGGCTTCCGCCGCCGTGCGCGCCGTCTCGGTCGCCGCCTTGGTGCCGTACGACAGGGTGAAGCTCGTCATCAGGTAGAAGAGCACGTACGTCGCCAGCATGATGAACGTGCCGAGGATGAGCTGCCACCAGTGCTTGCGGATCGTCTCGCCGAGCGGGAACTTGCGGATCGCGCCCTTCGCCTCGGCCTTGGTGAACGTCTCGGACTCGACGAGGCGCAGACGCACCCACAGGCCGATGATGACCATGACGGCCGAGAACAGGAACGGCACGCGCCAGCCCCACGCGAGGAAGGCCTCGGAGCGCTGCGCGGGGCCATCCGGGTGGGGGAGGGCGAAGTTGATCAGCAGGAAGATCGTGTTGGCGATGATGAAGCCGAGCGGGGCGCCGAGCTGCGGGAACGTGCCGTACCACGCGCGCTTGCCGGCTGGTGCGTTCTCGGTGGCGACGAGTGCCGCACCGGACCATTCGCCACCCAGGGCGAAGCCCTGCGCGAGCCGGAGGATGAGCAGCATGAGTGCCGCCCAGAGGCCGATGTCGTTGAACGTGGGCAGGAACCCGATGAGGAAGGTCGCGATGCCCATCGTGAGCAGCGAGGCCACCAGCGTCGCCTTGCGGCCGAACTTGTCGCCGAAGTGCCCGAAGACCACGGCACCGAGGGGACGGGCGACCATGGCGGCGCCGAAGACGCCGAACGAGGCGAGCAGGGCGGTCGTCTCGTTGCCGGTGGGGAAGAACAGGATCGGGAAGACCAGCACGGCGGCGGTGGCGTAGACGTAGAAGTCGTAGAACTCGATCGTCGTGCCGACCAGGCTCGCGGTGATGACGCGCGAGCGGGGATTCGCGGGGACGGTCGTGGGGGAGGGTGCGGATGCAGTGGGGGAAGACATTCAGTACCTGTGGGGCGCGAAGCGGAGCATCCTCGTGGGACGAGTGGTGGGCAGCCGCTCGACGCAGGGTGACGCGTCAGGCGGCACTGCACTGGGTCACCGGGAGCCGAGGCTGATCACCTGACTACGGAGAACAACCCTAACCCCGGTGCGTCGGTGCGAGGCGCGGCTACTGGAGGAAGGCGGAGAGCGGATGCCGCCGCCGGGCCGCGGCATCCGCTCGATCGCTCTTCGGCTTCCGGCTCAGCGCCAGAGCACGGCGATCGCGGCGTTGGCGAGCGTGAGCAGGCCGATCGACCAGAAGACCGCCGGCGGCACCGAGCCGCTCTTGCGCTGGCGCCCGGCGCCGATGCCGAGCAGAGCGCCGATGACCAGCAGGATGACGAGCTTCACGCCGATCTTGGTGTAGTTCAGGTCGTAGTCGATGCCCCACGGCGCGGCCAGGATGAGCCCGGCGACGCCGGCGATCGCGAGACCCCAGTGCATCAGGCGCGTGATGCCGCGGTGCCCGCTGACGAGTTCGACGACCCACGCTCCGAAGAGGATCGCGAACCCGACGAGGTGGAACAGCAGGACGAGGTGGCGAAGGAACTCCATGGACGTCACGGTATGCCCGTGGCGCCGTCACCGCCAGCAAGGCGCGCCTCACCGGGGCTGACCGGCCCGCTCACCGGACGTATCGATGGACGCCGGCGAAGGGGGCAGGTCAGTCCGCTGCGCCGCCGAAGCCGGCCGGTCAGCGCGCGCGCAGCTCGCGGAGCACCAGAGCGGTGCGGATCGCCGCATCCGCCGCTTCGTGGCCCTTGTCCTCCTCGGAGTCGGCGAAGCCGGCGCGCGCGATGCCCTGGGCCTCGTCGTCGAGCGTGAGCACGCCGAAGCCGACCGGCTTGCCAGTGTCGAGCGCGACGCGGGTCAGGCCGTCGGTCGCCGCCGACGACACGAACTCGAAGTGAGGCGTACCGCCGCGGATGATCACGCCGAGCGCGACGACCGCGTCGGCCCCGGCCTCGAGCGCGGTCTTGGCGGCGACGGGCAGCTCGAACGAACCGGGGACGCGCACCAGGCGCCACGTCGCTCCGGCGGCGTCGAGGGCGCGCTCGGCGCCGGCGATGAGGCCGTCGGTGATCACGTCGTGCCACGTTCCCGCGATCACGACGACGTCGAGACCGGAGGCGTCGACGGTCTCGACGGTCTGGGGAGCGCCCTTGCCGCTCATCGCTCTGCTCCTTCGTGCATCTGCGCGAGCGCGTCGGCGAGGTCGCCCTCGTCGATCAGGTGGCCCATCCGGTCGCGCTTGGTCTCGAGGTACTGGTGGTTGTTCGGTCCGACGCCCACGAGCAGCGGCACCTGCTCCACGATGTCGAGACCGAACTCGCGCAGCTGCTTCACCTTGTCGGCGTTGTTCGTGAGGAGGCGGACCTTGTCGACCCCGAGGTCGGCGAGGATGCCGGCGGCGGCCGCGTAGTCGCGCGCGTCGGCGGGCAGTCCGAGCGCGAGGTTGGCGTCGACGGTGTCGAGGCCGCGCTCCTGCAGCGAGTAGGCGCGCAGCTTGTTGATGAGGCCGATGCCGCGGCCTTCGTGGCCGCGCATATAGACGACCACGCCGCCGTCCTGCTCGATGGCGTCGAGCGCGGCGTCGAGCTGAGGGCCGCACTCGCACTTGAGCGAGCCGAACGCCTCTCCGGTCAGGCACTCCGAGTGCACGCGCACGAGCGGTGCGTCGCCCAGCTCGCCCGACACCACGGCGAGGTGGTCGGTGCCGGTGACCCGATCCTTGTACGCGAGGAACCGGAACTCGCCGTGCGAGGTCGGCACGAGGGCCTCGGCGCGCAGGCTCACGCGCCGCTTATGAGCGGCGTGTGCCTGGGAGGCGGGATCGAGCGGCTCGTGCTCGTTGAGGTAGGCGATGAGCTGCTCGATCGTGATGACGGGCACGCCGTCTCGTGCGCCGAGCTCCTGCAGCCCGGGCAGCCGCATCATGGAGCCGTCCTCGGCCACGACCTCGGCGATCGCGCCCACCGGCTGCACCCCGGCGAGGCGCATGAGCTCGACGGCCGCCTCGGTGTGGCCGCCGCGCTCGCGCACGCCGCCATCCACCGCGCGCAGCGGCAGGATGTGGCCGGGGCGGATGACGCTCGTCGGGCCGGACTCCGGGTTCGCGAGAACGTTCAGCGTGTGGGCGCGGTCGGAGGCGCTGATGCCGGTCGACACGCGATCGGCGGCATCCACGCTCACGGTGTAGGCCGTCGAGCGGGCGTCCTGGTTGACCTCGACCATCGGCGGAAGGTCCAGGCGGTCGGCCCAGTCGGCCGGCATCGGCGCGCAGATGAACCCGCTGGACCAGCGCACGGTCCACGCCAGCCACTCGGGCGTCGCGAGCTCGGCGGAGAGGACGACGTCGCCCTCGTTCTCGCGATTCTCATCGTCGGCGACGATGACGGGCTTGCCGGCGCGGATAGCGTCCAGCGCCTCGGGAATGGTGGAAAGGCTCACTTCGAGCCTCCTTCCGTGGGTGCGGCGGTGGCCGCGGGGTACTCGGGGACTGCGGGAGCGGCCGAAGCCGCGGAAGCGAACGCGTGCAGGCGCTGCACGTGGCGCGCGAGGATGTCGGTCTCGAGGTTGACGCGGTCGCCGATGACCCGGCGGCCGAGCGTCGTCGCCTCGAGGGTCTCGGGGATGAGCGAGACCTCGAACCAGTGGATGCCGTCGGCCGGTGCCGCAGGACTGGCGGCGCTCACCGTCAGCGAGACGCCGTCCACGGCGATCGAGCCCTTGTCGACGACGAGCGGGGCGAGGTGGGCGGGGAGCGCGATGCGCAGGACGCGCCACTGCGCGCCCGGACGGACCTCGAGCACCTCGCCGGTGCCGTCGATGTGGCCCTGCACGATGTGGCCGCCGAGGCGGCCGTGCGCGACGGTCGCGCGCTCGAGGTTGACGGGGCGCCCGGCGTCGACCCCGAGCAGTGTCGACATGTCGAGCGTCTGGCGCATGACGTCGGCGGTGAACCAGTCGGGTCCCTGGCCGACGACGGTGAGGCACACGCCGCTCACCGAGATGGAGTCGCCGTGCGCGGCATCCGACACCGCCTTCGGCGCACGGATCGTGAGACGCACCCCGTCGCCCGAGGCCTCGACCGCGGTGACCTCGCCGATCTCCTCGACGATTCCGGTGAACATCAGCTGACTCCTTCTGTGGCAGGGGCGGCGACGACCAGCAGATCGTCGCCGAGCGTCTCGACGCCGCGCACCGTGAGGCGGCGCGCTTCGCCGATGGTTGTGACGCCCACGTCGCGCAGGGCGAGCATGTCGCCGCCGATCAGCGCGGGGGCGATGTAGACGAGGAACTCGTCGGCGAAGCCGGCGCGCACGAACGACGCCGCGACGGCGGGGCCGCCCTCGACGAAGACGCGGTGCACGCCGCGCCTGCGCAGGTCGTCGAGCGCGGCGGCGATGTCTCCCGGGTACTGGACGAAGGGGAGCGGATGCTGTCGCACGGCCGCACCTTCGGGTACGGAGCGTTCGCCGAGCACGACCGGCATCGGCTGATGCGCGAGCAGGGAGCCGTCGACGTCGCGGGCGGTGAGAGCTGGATCGTCGGCGAGCAGCGTGCCCGTGCCGACGACGATGGCATCGGCCGCAGCGCGACGCCGGTGCACGTCGGCGCGCGCGGCCGGTCCGGTGATCCACTTGCTCGTGCCGTCGGCTGCCGCAGCGCGGCCGTCGAGGCTCTGCGCCCACTTGACCGTGACGTGCGGTCGACCGAGGCGCTGGACGGTGAGCCACGAGTCGAGCAGCGCGTGCGCGTCGTCGGCGAGCACGCCGGACTCGACCACGACGCCCGCGTCGCGCAGGCGCCGCGCACCCCCGGACGAGACGTCGTTGGGGTCGTCGATGGCGTAGACCACGCGGGCGACGCCCGCGGCGATGAGCGCCTCCGCGCAGGGGCCGGTGCGGCCGGTGTGGTTGCAGGGCTCGAGCGTGACGATCGCGGTCGCCCCGGTCGCGTCGCCGGGCGAGAGGTGCGAGAGCGCGTCGACCTCGGCGTGCGGCGTGCCGGCGCCGCGGTGCCAGCCCTCGGCGAGGATCTCGCCGGCGGGGGAGAGGATCACAGCGCCGACCTGCGGGTTGATCCCGCGCGGGCCGCGACGGGCGACGTCGAGCGCCAGACGCATCGCGTCGTGCTCAGCCGGTGTCGCCGTCATCCGTGTCCTCCGTGTCGGTCGCGGTGATCCGGGGCACGGGAGACCGGCGACGCGCATGGCGTCGCCCGTGCTGCCTCCCATCCGGACTAGCGACAGATACCTGTCGCATCACCGTCGGTTCCGGATTTCCACCGGATCAGCCGTGGCGGCACCCATTCGGATGCTGATGCCGCGGCTCGCGGACTGTCACCGCCGGTTCGGATTCTCACCGACCCCGGAGCACGTTGATGCTCTCGAGTCTACTCAACGTCCCCGACGCGAGTTCATTCCATGTGTTCGCATGAAACGCTCCGTCACGCGGGTCACTCGGTCAGCGCGCGTGCGACCGCCTCGTCGACGACGAGGTCGGTCGCGAGGCCGGCCGCGAGGGCGCCCTGCAGGCTCGCGAGCTTGGAGACCCCCGATACGACGCAGAGTCGTCGCGGCACCGCGCGCAGCACATCGAACCGGGGTCCGGTGGCGCGTTCGTTGAGCGGGATGCCGTCGCTCGAGCCGTCAGCACGGAAGAAGACCGTCGCCACATCGCCGACGACGCCTTCGGCTTCGAGCGACGAGAGCTCCTGCGCCTCGAGGTACCCGCCCGAGTAGACGTGGCTGGGCACACGCGAGTCGGCGGAGCCGGTGCTGAACACCACGAGGTCCATGGCCGCCTGCATCGCCAGAATGCGCCGCGTGCTGCGCTCCCGCCACATCGCGCTCTTCGTGCGCGGGTCGTCGAAGAACGCCGGCACCGGGAACTGCTGCGCACTGCCGCCGTACGCGGCTGCGAACCGGCTCAGGATCTCGCTCGCGTAGAGAAGGCCCGTCGTGTGCGTGTTGCCCGACCCGTTCAGCTGCACGAACGTCGTGCCGTGCGCCGGCTTCGGCGCGAGACGCCGGCTGATCGCGGCCGTCGTCGACCCCCACGCGACGCCGATCGTCATGCCCTCGCCGACGAGGTCTCCCAGCAGGTGGGCCGCGGCGACGGACACGCGTTCGAGACGCTCCACCTCATTCGCGTCGTCGGGCACCGGCACGACGTGGGCGGCCACGCCGAACCGCTCGGCCAGGTTCTCCTCGAGCAGCTGCGGCGCCGCGAACGGGGAGCGGATGCGGATGTCGACGATGCCGGTCGCGCGCGCCTGCGTGAGCAGCCGCGACACCGTTGATCGCGAGGTGCCCAGTTCGCGCGCGATCGCCTCCATCGTGCGGTCCTGCACGTAGTAGAGGTGGGCCGCGGTCAGTGCCCGCTGGATCGCGCGTGCGTCGAGGAGCTCTTCCACGCGCCCATCCTTGCACATATGTGCATACGGCCTGCAAGGACGTCCAGAGATGCGATCATGGACAGACGCCGGACGAACACAACGGGGGATGACGATGGGCTCACGCACCGCACCAGGATTCGACGCACTGGCCAAGCGCCCCTACGCCGACGTCCTGATCGTCGGCGGGGGCATCAACGGGCTCGCCACCTTCCGCGACCTCGCGATGCAGGGCGTCGACGTCGCCCTCGTCGAGCGCGACGACTTCATCAGCGGGGCGTCGGCGGCGTCATCGCACATGATCCACGGCGGCATCCGCTACCTCGAGAACGGCGAGTTCCGGCTGGTGCACGAGGCCGTCACCGAGCGGAACGCGCTGCTGCGCATCGCCCCGCACTACGTCCGTCCACTGCAGACCACCATCCCGATCTTCTCGACGTTCTCGGGCGTGCTCAGCGCGCCGCTGCGGTTCCTGCGGCACGGCGGGGGCGCGCACACCGAGCGCGGCGCCGCGCTGATCAAGATCGGGCTCGTGATCTACGACTCCTTCTCGCGCGGCGGCGGACGCGTGCCGCGCCACGCGTTCCGCGGTCGCAAGCGCTCGCTGCAGGAGCTGCCGGCGCTCAACCCCGACGTGAAGTACACCGCGACGTACTGGGACGCCTCGCTCCACGACCCCGAGCGGCTCGCCATCGACGTGCTCCGTGACGGGCGCAGGGCGGGCGGCGACCAGGCGCGCGCCGCGAACTACACCGCCGCGGTGGGCGTCCAGGACGGCCGCGTCGTGCTGCGCGACATGGTGTCGGGCGAAGACCTGCCGTTCGCGGCATCCGTCGTCATCAACGCGTCCGGACCGTGGACCGACCTCACGAACCTCGCCCTCGGCGACCCCACGAGCTACATGGGCGGAACCAAGGGCTCGCACATCGTGCTGGACAACCCTGAACTGCTCGCGGCGACCGGCGGGCGCGAGCTGTTCTTCGAGAACGCCGACGGCCGCATCGTGCTGATCTACCCGCTCAAGGGTCGCGTGCTCGTCGGCACCACCGACCTCGAGCACCACATGGGCGACCCGATCGTGTGCACCGAGGACGAGGTCGACTACTTCGTCGACCTCATCGGCCAGGTGCTGCCCGCGATCGGGGTCGACCGCTCGCAGATCGTGTACCGCTTCTCGGGAGTGCGTCCGCTGCCCGGCCACGGCGACCTCGCCCCCGGATTCGTGTCGCGCGACTACCGCGTCGAGGCGGCTCCGCTGGTGGGAGGGGATGCCACGGTGCTGAGCCTCGTCGGCGGCAAGTGGACCACATTCCGTGCCTCGGCCGAGCACCTCGCCGACCGCGCACTCGAGTTGCTGGCACGCCCGCGCCGGCGGTCGACCAAGGGTGTCGCCATCGGCGGCGGCAGCGGCTTCCCGACCACCGAGCGCGCCCGGCAGCAGTGGATCGCCGGGCATGCTGACGGGCTGCCCCCCGCGCGCGTCGCCACGCTGCTCGATCGGTACGGCACGGTGGCGGCGGACCTCGTCGCGGCGATCATCGACGACGCGGACGACGTCGCGCTCGTGCACACCCCGGGCTACAGCAGCGCCGAGCTGCGGCACCTCGCGTTGACGGAGGACGCCGTGCACCTCGACGACCTGCTCATGCGGCGCACGAGCATCGCCTTCGTGGGCGGCGCGACCGAGGACGCCGTCGGCGAGATCGCCGCAGTCGTCGCGCCGGTGCTCGGGTGGGATGCCGCGCACACGGCGGCGGAGGTCGAGCGTGCGATCGCGAAGGTGCACGCGGCCGACCCGTCGTGGGCCGAGGCATCCGCCACCTCGCGATAATCTGACCGCAGCCGGACGCACGCGAGCGTGTGCCGGCGACGCACGCGGGCGGTGCCGCCCGGGTGAGGAAGGAGCCGGCTTGGCCGACCACGTTCTGGCGATCGATCAGGGCACGACCTCGACGCGGGCCATCGTGTTCGACTCGTCGGGGGCCGTCGTGTCGGTCGCCCAGCGAGAGCACGAGCAGATCTTCCCGCGCGCCGGGTGGGTCGAGCACGACCCCGTCGAGATCTGGACCAACACCGAGTGGGTGATCGCCTCGTGCCTGTCGCGGGCCGGGGTCGCGGCATCCGACATCGCCGCCGTCGGCGTGACCAACCAGCGCGAGACGGCCATCGTGTGGGACCGTCGCACCGGACGCCCCGTGCACAACGCGCTGGTGTGGCAGGACACCCGCACGCAGCCTCGCATCGACGAGCTCATCCGGGCAGGCGACATGGGCGGTGCGGGTGCGCCTCCGGGCGACGGTGCCTACCGCTTCGCCGAGACGACCGGGCTGCCGCTTGCGACGTACTTCTCGGCCTCGAAGGTCGCATGGATCCTCGACCACGTGCCGGGTGCGCGTCAGGACGCGGAGGCCGGGCACCTCGTGTTCGGCACGCCCGACACGTGGGTCATCTGGAACCTGACGGGCGGGGCTCGTGGCGGCATCCACGTGACCGATGTCACGAACGCCTCGCGCACGCTGCTGATGGACCTGCGCACTCTCGACTGGTCCGACGACCTGCTCGCGGTGTGGGGCATCCCGCGCTCGATGATGCCCGAGGTCCGCTCCTCGTCCGAGGTCGTCGGCACCTCGCGGCTGCCCGACGTGCTGCACGGCACGCCGATCGCCGGCATCCTGGGCGACCAGCAGGCCGCGACATTCGGCCAGGCGGCGTTCGACGCCGGCGAGTCGAAGAACACCTACGGCACCGGCAACTTCCTGCTGGTCAACACCGGCACCGAGATCGTGCGCTCCGACAGCGGGCTGATCACGACCGTCGCGTACCGGTGCGGCGACGAGCCCGCGCGCTACGCCCTCGAAGGATCGATCGCCGTGACCGGGTCGCTGGTGCAGTGGCTGCGCGACAACCTCGGCATCATCCAGCGCTCGGAAGACGTCGAATCGCTCGCCGCGACCGTCGACGACAACGGCGGCGCGTACTTCGTGCCGGCGTTCTCCGGCCTGTACGCGCCGTACTGGCGTCCTGACGCGCGCGGCGCGCTCGTGGGCATGACCCGCTACGTCAACAAAGGTCACATCGCCCGCGCCGCCCTCGAGTCGACCGCGTTCCAGACGCGCGACGTCATCCAGGCGGTGGTCGCCGACACCGGCCGTGCGCTCGACGAGCTGCGCGTCGACGGCGGCATGACGCGGAACAACGCGCTCATGCAGTTCCAGGCCGACATCCTGGGCATCCCGGTCGTGCGCCCGAAAGTCGTCGAGACCACGGCGCTTGGAGCGGCCTACGCGGCCGGATTGGCGACGGGGGTGTGGAGCACGCGCGACTCGTTGCGCGCCCACTGGCAGGAGGACGTGCGCTTCGAGCCCCGGATGACCGAAGACGAGCGCGAGCGCCGCTACCGCCTGTGGAAGAAGGCGGTGTCGAAGTCGCTCGACTGGGTCGACGACGACGCCCGCACGCTCATGGGCACGACGAACGGCTGATCACTCGAGGAGGCGCGAGAGGGGACAGGCGGTGCGAGTTCCCTGCCCCGCTACTTGAGCAGGCGCGACAGCCGCCGGTCGGCGAGGATCTTCCCGCCGGTCTGACACGTCGGGCAGTACTCGAGCGAGTTGTCGGCGAAGAACACGCTGCGCACCTCGTCGCCGCATACCGGGCAGGTCTCGCCGCGTCGCCCGTGCACCTTCATACCGCGACGCTTGGCGTCTTTCAGTTCGGCAGGAGGCTTGCCGGATGCCTCGGCGATCGCCTCGGCGAGGGTGTCGGTCATCGCCTGGAACAGGCGGTCGATGTCTGCGTCGTCGAGGCTCGACGCCAAGGCGTACGGCGACATCTTCGCGGCGTGCAGGATCTCGTCGGAGTACGCGTTGCCGACGCCGGCGATCGTGGCCTGGTCGCGCAGCACGCCTTTGATCTGCGTGCGGCGGCCGGTCAGCAGGCCGGCGAGCGTGTCGCGGGTGAAGGAGGGGTCGAGCGGGTCGGGCCCCAGCCGGGCGATGCCGGGGACGTCGGCCGGGTCGCGGACGACGTAGACGGCGAGCGACTTCTTCGTGCCCGCCTCGGTGAGGTCGAAGCCCGAGCCGTCGGAGAGCGCGACGCGCAGCGCGATCGGCGTCTTGCCGGGGCGGATGAGCGTCGTCGGCAGCTGCTCGTAGAACCGCAGCCACCCGGCCTTGGCGAGGTGGAAAACAAGGTGGGGCGCGGCATCCGTACCGGTCGTCGCCAAGTCGACGAACTTGCCGTGGCGCGCGACCCCGGCGATGCGTGCGCCGGTGAGGGCGTCGACCGGAGGATCGTAGGTCTTCAGCGCGGCGATGTTCGCCACCGAGACGCGGGTGACCTCGAGTCCGGTCACGCGTCCGCGAAGGAACTCGACGAGACCCTGCACCTCGGGCATCTCGGGCATGGGGACATCCTGCCACGGGCAGCCGACGGGCGAGCCGGGGCTTGACGCCGGCGCGCGGGCTCGTCGCTAGCCGTCGAGAACCGGCCAGGGCTGCGGCATCCGCTCGTCCGTCCTGAGCAGTGCGGCGATCCAGCCGTCGTCGCGGTACTTCGCGTTCGCGAGCGCCTGGCGCAGCAGCCCCTCGTAGCGGAAGCCGAGTGCGCGGGCGACGCGCGCCGAGGCGAGGTTGCCGACGACCGCGCGCCACTCGATGCGCGTCAGGTCGAGGCCATCGGCGGCGAAGCCCCAGTCGATCACGGCGTTCGCGGCCTCCGCGAGGCGGCCGTCGCCGCGCGCCCACGGCGCCATCCAGAACCCGATCTCGCCGTTGCCCATGCCGTCGACGCGATACATGCCGATCGTGCCGACGAGGGCGCCCTGCTCGCGGATGGCCCACGTCAGGTTCTTGCCCGCCTCCCAGTCCCGGGGCACCTGCGCGACGAAGCCCTCGGCATGCGAGCGCTCGTACGGCACCGGCACGGGCGTGTAGCGCTGGATGCCGGCGTCCTGGCAGGCGTCGAGGATGGCGTCGACGTCGGCCTCGGTCGGCAGCGATAGCTCGAGCTGCGCCGTGCGCAGCGTCACCGGTTCCATCGGCTCAGGCTACCCGGCGGGCGGGGTGAAGCTCGGCGCCTCGGGAGCCTGTGCACATCGTCGGCACAATGCGGCGCCGAGCGCTCAATCGTCGGCACGAGGCGACCTCAAAGGCGAGTTGCCGACGCTGTGCACGCGACTCCTCCGCAGCCGCATGCGTTGCGGCCCGTTCCACAGAACTCAGGAGCGGAGGATCTGCGAGTCCGGCCGTCAGCGAGCCTGTCGCCATGAAGACGCCCGACTTGGAGCGCGCGAAGATCCTCGACTCGATCGTGCTTGGATATGCCGACCTCCGCCTCGAGTTCTCGCGCCGGCGAATCGATGCGCTCCTGGCCGATGGCCGGATCATCCGGCTGCGCAAGGGCTCATACGTGGGAGCGGATTGTCCTCCCCTTCTGGGCGCGGCCGCCCGCGGGGGCGGCCGCCTGGACTGTGTCTCGCTGCTGCGGCTGCTCGGGGTATTCGTCCTCGAGTCGGCGGGCACCCACATCCAGATGGACAGGACCGCTACGCGCATCCCGCGAAAGGACGCTCGCTTCGTGAGGCACTTCCGTGAGTCGGGCGTGGTTCGGAGCAGCCTTGTGGCAGACCTCGTCGAGGCGGTCGCGCAGGCGTGCCGGTGTCAGTCCCCTCGCGCGGCGATCGCCACGCTCGACAGTGTCGTGCACCTGGGGCTGCTCGACGAAGTCGGGATCGCCGAGGTGTTCGCGCGCCTTCCGCGTCGATACCAGGTGCTCCGGGAACTGCTCGATCCGAGGAGCGAGTCGGGTCCCGAGACACTGGTCCGACTCCTCGTGCGCGGTCTCGGCCTCGACATCGATCTCCAGGTCGTCCTCAGCGGGGTAGGCCGAGTCGACCTCATCGTGGATGGCTGGCTGATCATCGAGTGCGACAGCGAGGCGCATCACTCGGGGTGGCCGGCCCGCCGACGCGACAGCAGGCGCGACCTGGCGGCGGCTGCGCTCGGATTCACCACGCTGCGGCCGATCGCGGAGGACATCATGTACCACCCCGACATCGTGGTCGAGGCTGTGCGGGGACTCGTCCAGGCGCGTCGCGGCGCGCACAACGTCGGCGAACCGCGCACCCGCACCCGCGGCACCCGGTGATCGGTCGTCTCGCTGCGCGTGGTGCCGACGTTGTGCGCGGGCGGCCGCCCGGCGACGAGCCGCCCTCAGACCCGTCGGAGGAGGCCGACCCTGTCGTAGACGTCGCCGAGCGTGCGGTCGGCGACCTCGTCGGCCTTCGCGGCGTTCGAAGCGAGCACCCGGTCGAGCTCCGCCGGATCGTCGAGCATGTCGAGGGCGCGCTGGCGCACCGGACCGAACTCCTCGACCACGACCTCGGCGAGACCCTTCTTGAAGTCGCCGTATCCGCGGCCTGCGTACTCGTCCTCGAGGGCGGGGATCTGCCGCCCCGTGAGGGCGGCGTAGATCACGAGCAGGTTCGAGACGCCGGGCTTGTTCTCGCGGTCGTAGCGGACCGTGCCCTC
The DNA here is from genome assembly GCF_014837165.1 of Microbacterium gallinarum. GTDB lineage: Bacteria > Actinomycetota > Actinomycetes > Actinomycetales > Microbacteriaceae > Microbacterium > Microbacterium gallinarum. The sequence continues at coordinate 374,158 of NZ_JACSPM010000001.1, read as the reverse complement.
GCTGTCGGTGACGGCGCGCATGATCTTCTTCGCGCTCTTCGCGGGGTCGTCGAGCAACCACAGCACGCCCGCGTCGGTCTCGGCCGACTTCGACATCTTGGCGGTCGGGTTCTGCAGGTCGTAGATCCGCGCCGTCTCCTTCTGGATCACCGGCATCGGCACGGTGAACGTCTCACCGAACCGGCTGTTGAACCGCTCGGCGAGATCGCGCGTCAGCTCGACGTGCTGCTTCTGGTCGTCGCCGACGGGCACGATGTCGGTCTGGTACAGCAGGATGTCGGCTGCCATCAGCACCGGGTAGGTGAAGAGGCCGACCGACGTGGCGTCGGCGCCGTACCGCTGCGACTTGTCCTTGAACTGCGTCATGCGACCCGCCTCGCCGAAGCCGGTGATCGTCGAGAGGATCCAGGCGAGTTCGGCGTGTGCGCGTACGTGCGACTGCACGTACAGCGTCGACTTCGACGGCTCGATGCCGGCGGCGATGTACTGCGCTGCGGTGCGGCGCGTCTTCTCACGGAGGTGCTCCGGATCCTGCGCGACGGTGATCGCGTGCAGGTCGACCACGGAGAAGAACGCGTCGTACGCGAGCTGCAGGTCGCGCCACTGCATGAGGGCCCCGATGTAGTTGCCGATCTGAAGCGAGTCGGCGGAGGGCTGCATGCCGGAGTACAGACGGGGTTTGCTCACCAGACAATCCTAGGGGCCGTCGCCGGGCGGGCTCCCGGCAGCCGTCGGCTGGCATCCGCGCTAACGGGCTGGGCCCGCGTTAGCGAGGGTGAAGGATGCGGGCAGGCCCGCGAGAGCCAGGGCGACGGATGCCGCGCCCCGTCAGAGCCCGAGCGTGTAGTCCGCGACGACGGGGGAGTGGTCGCTCCACCGGGTGTCCCACGAGGGGGCACGGACGACCTGGTAGTTCGTCGCGCGTGCCGCGAGAGCCGGCGTCGCGAGGTGGTAGTCGATCCGCCAGCCGCTGTCGTTGTCGAACGCGCGCCCGCGCATCGACCACCAGGTGTACGGACCGTCGACGTCGCCGTGGGCTACTCGTCCGACGTCGACCCAGCCGAGGCCGGTGCCGGTGGTGCCGTCCACGGCCGTGACAGGCTCGCCCGCGGCGCCGAGGAACCGGTCGAAGTACGCGCGCTCGCGGGGGAGGAAGCCGGCCTTCTTGACGTTGCCCTTCCAGTTGCGGATGTCGAGCTCGCGATGCCCGACATTGAGGTCGCCCATGACGAGCGCGAACGGGGATGCCTGCTCGAGCTGCGGCATCCGCTTCTCCATCGCATCGAGGAAGGCCCACTTGGCATCCTGCCGGGGAGTGTCGGCCTCACCGGTGTGGACGTACGCGCTCACGATCGTCACTCGCTCGCCGTCGATGTCGAAGTCGGCCTCGATCCAGCGCCCGGCGGAGTCGAGCGGCTCGGGCCCGAGCACACGGCGCACGTCGACGGCGGGCATGCGGGTCGCGACGGCGACACCCGCGCGGCCCTTGGCCAGCGCCTCGTCGTTCACGATCTCCCAGCCCGGAAGCACGGCCTGCATCTCGTCGAGCGTCGCCCGCACCTCCTGCAGGGCGAGCACATCGACATCGGCGGCGTCGAGCCACTCGATCATGCCCTTCCTGGTGGCGGCGCGAATGCCGTTGACGTTGACGGAGGCGATGCGGACTCGGCGGGGCACGCCCGCCAGCCTATCCGCGACGGCCGACACGATCGGTCGCCCGTCCACCCGTCCGGACCTCGCTCAGGGAAGGCCGGGCTTCTCGCCCTGCGCGGCGTCCGCCGCCTTCGGAGACCGCTTGGACGCCTTGCGCACCGTCTTCTTCGGCGGCGGCGGCGACGCCGGCGCCTTCGCCGCGTGCGGAGGAGAAGGTGGAGCGGATGCCTCGACCTGCCGCAGCTCCTCCTCCGCTTCGCGGACGGCACGGTCGGCGAAGGGGCGGCGGAACCAGGATGCCTGCGCTCGCGCGTCCTTCGCGGTGCGCAGCCGCACGCGCGCCGCGAGGAGGAGCGCGGCATGCTCGGCTGCGATCCGCTCGGCCTCGGTCTGCGGAAGGATCGCGACGTCGCGGTCGCGGGCGGCGACGGCGACCCACGAGGCGGCGACCAGCATGACGATGCCCATGAGCCGGAACCACAGCAGCATCCCGACGAAGAAGGCGAATCCGGCGAGCAGCGGATTCGAGGGTGTGTAGCTCAGCAGCAGGCCCGCGCCGAGCTGCAGCAGGGAGAGCCCGACGCCGCCGATGATCGCGCCCGGCCAGATCCGCCGCCACGGCAGCTTCGTGCCGGTCAGGAATCGGAAGAGGCCCGCCAGGGCGGCCGAAGTCACGGCGAACCCGATCAGCAGGGAACCGGCGCTCACGGTCAGCTCGGTGGCTCTGCTCGCAACCCCCCAGCCGATGAGCGACACCAGCCACTCGACCGCGTAGGTGCCGATCGTGCTCAGCGCGCCGCCCAGGATCAGCACGGCGCCGAACAGGAGGGCGGCGAGCAGATCCCGTGCCTTCAGCAGGAAGTAGCTGCGGCGGTCGGGCGGGATGGCGAAGAGCTCGCGGACGGCGCGCCGCGTGTAGGTCACCCAGTCGATGGCCGTCCAGATGAGGGCGCCGAGCGCGACGACACCCGTCCAGCCCAGCACGCCCGAATTCTGCGAGGCGATCGCCTGCACCTGCTCGGGCGTCGCGAACGCGCTGTCGTCTGAGATCAAGTCCGGGATGTAGCTGTTGATCAGGTCGATGAGGGCGTTCACTGCCTCGGTGTTGCCGCCGAGCCACAGCCCCGTGATCGCGAACGCGAGGTAGATCGCGGCGAAGCACGCGAACAACGCGACGTAGCTGACTCCGGCCGAGAGCAGGAATCCGTTCTCGATGAGGAAATTGCGCCAGACGCGCACGGGGAACCACTCCAACGTGGCTTCGGTGAGCCGCGTGGCGCGCTGGATCGGCACGTCGAACCGCTGACGGAGGCTGACTTCGGTCGCGTCCCACCGCTCGCGCAGCGATTCCTCTTCGCGCTGGGCGGCGTCGGCCGCCGTCTGCGCGTCCGGCGAGGGGGTCTGCGTCACGGTGTCAGATTAGCGACTGAGGCCGGTGCCGGTCGTCTGGGCGCCCGGCGATGCGGCGCGCGCGGCCTGGGAGGGCGAGCGGAACCATCGCACCGCCAGCAGGATCGCCGCGAGGGCGACGGCGGGGATGAGGAAAGCGGGTCCGTAGCCGGTGACGTCGGCGAGCAGCCCGACGACGACCGCGCCCAGGATCGCTCCGGCGTAGTTGAAGAGGTTCACGCGGGCGATGACCTGGTCGCTGTGCTCGGGGGAGAGCTCGCCAGCCGCACCGAACGTCACCGGGATCAGCACGCCCGCGCTGACGCCCGCGAGCGCGAAGCCGATGATCGCCGCGACGGGGAACGGCACGAGTGCGACGACGGCGCAGCCGATCGCCGACGTCACGGCGGCGATCGCGACGAGGCGGGGGCGCCCGATCGCCGGGATCAGCCGGTCGGTCACCAACCGGGTGACCAGCACGACCGCCTGGTAGGCCGCGTAGCCGAGCGGAGCGATCCACGCGAGCGTCTCGAGGTCGAGCTGGAGGTACTGCGTGCTCCACGTGCTGACCGCCGAGTCTGCGATGAAGACCGCGAGGATCACGAGGCCGAAGATCCAGATCCCGGCGCGCGGCAGCTTCGCGCGCTCGGCAGGCGGCAGCGCCTCATCGATCGGGACCTCACGAAGGAGGAATCGGATGCCGATCACGGCCGCGCCGAGAGCGATCGCGGCCGCGCACATCAGCGCGATACCCGCGGCGGTCGCGGTCAGGGCCACGGCGGAGACGAGGAGCGCACCGACGATCGCGGCGGCCGTCGCGGCGGCGAAGAACGAGCCGAGCAGGTGGCGCCCGTACGCACGCTGCACCGCCACGCCCTGCATGGCAGCGGCAGCGTCGACGCAGCCGAGGCCGACGCCGAACACGCCGAACGCGCCGGCGAACACGGCGAAGGGCGCCGGGACCGCGATCACCGGGAGGGCGACGGCTTGGATGATCAGCCCCAGGGCCAGCGCGGTGCGGCTGCCCCACCGTACGGCGACCGCATTGGCGATCACCGAGCCGAGCGCGGCGGCGACGGCCACGCCCAGCACGAGGATCGACACGATCGCGGCATCCCGGATGTCCTGTCGCTGCTGCAGCGCGGGCAGGGATGTCACGATCACCGCATAGCCGAGGCCCTGCGCCACATAGGCGGCCGTGACTGCGCCGCGGGCGCGGCGGAGCGAGGGGTCCAGCGGAGCGGTCGGCGCGTCGTCGCGCAGGGGCTCTGTCACACAGGGAAGCCTAGGGGCGTCCGCGCAGAACCGCCTGCTTGACTTCGGCGATCGCCTTCGTCACCTCGATGCCGCGCGGGCACGCCTCGGTGCAGTTGAAGGTCGTGCGGCAGCGCCACACACCCTCTTTGTCGTTGAGGATGTCGAGGCGGACGTCGCCGGCATCGTCGCGCGAGTCGAAGATGAACCGGTGGGCGTTGACGATCGCGGCCGGGCCGAAGTACTGGCCGTCGGTCCAGAAGACCGGGCACGACGAGGTGCACGCGGCGCACAGGATGCACTTGGTCGTGTCGTCGAAGACCTCACGGTCGACGATCGACTGGATGCGCTCCTTGCCCGGCTCGGGCGTCGAGTTCGCGATGAGGAACGGCTGCACCTCGCGGTAGGAGGCGAAGAACGGCTCCATGTCGACGATGAGGTCCTTCTCGAGCGGCAGGCCCTTGATCGCCTCGACGTAGATCGGCTGCGAGATGTCGAGATCCTTGATCAGCGTTTTGCAGGCCAGGCGGTTGCGGCCGTTGATGCGCATCGCGTCGGAGCCGCAGATGCCGTGCGCGCACGAACGGCGGAAGGTCAGCGAGCCGTCGACCTCCCACTTGATCTTGTGCAGTGCGTCCAGCACGCGGTCGGTCGAGTACAGCTCGACGTCGTAGTCGACCCAGCGCGGCTCCTCGTCGACCTCGGGGTCGAAGCGACGGATGATGAACGTGACGAGGAACGACTGGATGCCGGTGTCCGCCGGCGTCTCGACCTGGGTGGGGGCGTCGGTGGACGCGTCCGCAGCGACGACGGTGGTCATCAGTACTTCCTCTCCATCGGCGGGTAGTTCAACTCGCCCTTGTCGTTCCGCGTGAAGACGACCGGTTTCCAGCCCAGCTCGATGTGGTCCTCGGCGTGGGACGAGTGCGGGTCGCCGGTGAGGTACGCCATCGTGTGCTGCATGTAGTTCTCGTCGTCGCGGTGCGGGAAGTCGTCGCGCATGTGGCCGCCGCGGCTCTCCTTGCGGTTGCGGGCGGTGACGACGACGACCTCGGCGATGTCGAGGAGGAACCCGAGCTCGACGGCCTCGAGCAGGTCGGTGTTGTACCGCTTGCCCTTGTCGTCGACGTGCACGTTCTTGAACCGCTCGCGCAGCTCTTCGATGACCTCGAGCACCTCGCCGAGCGACTCCTCGGTGCGGAAGACCTGAGCCTTGCGGTCCATCTCATCCTGCAGCTGCTTGCGCAGGACGGCGATGCGCTCGGTGCCCTGGTTGTCGCGCAGCCCCTCGATGAGCCCGCGCACCTCGGCGGCGGGGTCGTCGGGCAGCGGGACGAAGTCGGCCGTCTTGACGTACTCGACCGCATTTCGGCCGGCGCGCTTGCCGAAGACGTTGATATCGAGCAGCGAGTTCGTGCCGAGACGGTTCGACCCGTGCACCGACACGCACGCGCACTCTCCGGCGGCGTAGAGGCCGGGAACGACGGTCGTGTTGTCGCTCAGCACCTGTGCGTCGTTGTTGGTCGGGATGCCGCCCATGGCGTAGTGCGCGGTGGGCATGACCGGAACCGGCTCGACGACCGGGTCGACGCCCAGGTAGGTGCGTGCGAACTCGGTGATGTCGGGGAGCTTCGTCTCGAGCACCTCGGCGCCGAGGTGAGTGCAGTCGAGCAGCACGTAGTCGCGGTGGGGCCCTGCGCCACGGCCCTCGGCGACCTCCTGGACCATGCAGCGGCTCACGATGTCGCGCGGCGCGAGGTCCTTGATCGTCGGGGCGTAGCGCTCCATGAAGCGCTCGCCCGAGGCGTTGCGCAGGATGGCGCCCTCCCCACGGGCGCCTTCGGTGAGCAGGATGCCGAGGCCGGCGAGACCGGTCGGGTGGAACTGGAAGAACTCCATGTCCTCGAGCGGCAGGCCCTTGCGCCAGATGATGCCGACGCCGTCGCCCGTGAGCGTGTGGGCGTTCGAGGTCGTCTTGAAGATCTTGCCGAACCCGCCGGTGGCGAAGATGACGGCCTTCGAGTGGAAGACGTGCAGGTCGCCGGTGGCCAGCTCGTAGGCGACGACCCCCGCGACCTCGGTCTTGCCGTCGGCGTCCTTCACCGTGATCAGGTCGAGCACGTAGAACTCGTTGAAGAAGTTGATGCCGAGCTTGACGCAGTTCTGGAACAGCGTCTGGAGGATCATGTGACCCGTGCGGTCGGCGGCGTAGCAGGCGCGGCGCACCGGTGTCTTGCCGTGGTCGGCCGTGTGCCCGCCGAATCGGCGCTGGTCGATCTTGCCCTCGGGCGTGCGGTTGAACGGCAGGCCCATGTTCTCGAGGTCGATGACCGCGTCGATGGCCTCTTTCGCGAGGATCTCGGCGGCATCCTGGTCGACGAGGTAGTCGCCGCCCTTGACGGTGTCGAAGGTGTGCCACTCCCACGAGTCCTCTTCGACATTGGCGAGGGCCGCGGCCATGCCGCCCTGCGCCGCGCCCGTGTGGGAGCGCGTCGGGTAGAGCTTCGAGATGACCGCCGTCCGGGCACCCGGCCCTGCCTCGATCGCTGCTCGCATGCCGGCACCGCCGGCGCCCACGATGACGATGTCGAACTGGTGGTAGTGGACGCCGTCCTTGACGTAGCTGTCCGGGGTCTGAGTGGTCACGTAAGAGTGCTTTCGGTCGCTGTCGGTCTCGTCAGTTCGCCACGCTCTGGCACATCTCCCACAGCGAGCTGTCGGAGGTCACGCCGATGCAGGGATCGAACGTGAAGACGACCAGCGTGCCGAGGACGATGAGGAATCCGGCGGACAGCCACAGAGCCCAGACCAGCACCTTGCGGGTGGCCTCGTGGCCGACGTAGTCGTTGACGATCGTGCGCATGCCGTTCGCGCCGTGGATGAGCGCGAGCCAGAGCATGAGGACGTCCCACCACTGCCAGAACGGCGTGGCGAACTTCCCGGCCACGAAGGCGAAGTCGATCTGGTGGATCCCCGTGCCCGTGAGCAGGTTGATGAAGAGGTGCCCGAAGATCAGGACGATCAGCAGCACGCCCGAGACGCGCATGTAGATCCAGCCCCACTTCTCGAGGTTGGGTCCCTTGCGGCGGACGGCGGCGCGCGGGGCGCGCGGTTCGGCGATGGTGGTCATCAGTGCCCGCCTCCGATCTCGGCGAAGACGTTCATGAGGTGACGCGGCGCGAAGCCGAGCATCGTCACCGCCCACAGTCCGAGCACGCCCCACCACAGCTGGCGCTGGTGGCGCGTGGCCCACGACCACATGTCGACCAGGATGATGCGCAGCCCGTTGTAGGCGTGGTAGGCGACCGCACCGACCAGCGCGACCTCGCCGATACCCATGATCGGGTTCTTGTACGTGCCGATCACCGCGTCGTACGCCTCGGGGGAGACCCGGATCAGCGCCGTGTCGAGCACGTGGACCAGCAGGAAGAAGAAGATCGCAATGCCGGTGATGCGGTGCAGCACCCACGACCACATGCCTTCGCTCCCGCGGTACAGAGTTCCGCGGGGGACTCGGGACGTGGTCTCGGATACCGACGGTGTGACGCGTGCTGGTGCAGACACGGCCGTCCTCCCTGAATCGAACATGGCGGGGCGGGAAACGTTGCCCCTGAGGTGGCCCGGCACTGGAGACTCGGGCCATCGGCGTCACGCGGGCGCTCCTTCCATCCTATTCCCGCTTTGAACACAGCGGCGACGAAGGGGAGCCTTACCGGCCGCCTTCCCGGGAGGTCCTTCGCAGGCGGCAAGAACCAGAGTTCTTTCAGGTGCGCACAGGCGTCGCGGATACGCTGTTCGTCATGCCTGAACCCATCGAGGACTTCTACGCTGTGATCCCCGCGGGGGGCATCGGAAGCAGACTGTGGCCCCTCTCGCGCGCCGACGCGCCCAAGTTCCTCCACGACCTGACCGGGTCCGGCCAGACCTTGCTGCGCGACACATGGGATCGCCTGGAGCCGCTCGCCGGACCCGACCGCATCGCGGTGGTCACCGGCCGCGCGCATCGCGCCGCCGTCGAGGGCGAGCTGCCGGGCATCCCCGATCTCAACGTCTTCCTCGAGTCGGAGCCGCGCGACTCGACCGCCGCCATCGGCCTCGCCGCCGCGGTGCTCCTCCGCCGCGAGCCCGACGTCATCATCGGGTCGTTCGCCGCCGACCATGTGATCCGCGTGTCCCACCTCTTCGACTGGGCGGTGCGTCAGGCGGTCGCCACAGCGCGCGCCGGCTACATCTGCACCATCGGCATCCAGCCGTCCGAGCCGTCGGTCGGGTTCGGGTACATCCGCAAGGGGTCGGAGCTCGTCGTGGACGGTGCGCCCGAGGCGGCGCTCGTCGACAGCTTCGTCGAGAAGCCCGACCTCGACACGGCGAAGAAGTACTTCGCCGACCGCTCCTACCTGTGGAACGCCGGCATGTTCATCACCCGGGCGGACGTGCTGCTCGGCGAGATCGCGGCGAATGAGCCCGCGCTGCACGCCGGGCTCATGGAGCTCGCCGAGGCCTGGGACGACCGCGAGCGCCGCGGCCCCGTCGTCGACCGGGTCTGGCCGGAGCTCAAGAAGATCGCGATCGACTACGCGGTGGCGGAGCCCGCAGCGGCACGCGGCCGGCTCGCCGTCATCCCGGGCCACTTCGACTGGGACGACGTGGGGGACTTCGCCAGCCTCGCCAAGCTCAACTCGCACGGACGCAAGAACGACCTGGCGATCCTCGGCGAGAACGCGCGAGTGCTGTCGGATGCCGCGAGCGGGATCGTCGTCAGCCAGACCTCGCGCGTCATCAGCCTGATCGGAGTGCGGGACATCGTCGTGGTCGACACCGACGACGCGCTGCTGGTCACCACGAGCGAGCACGCGCAGCGGGTGAAAGGCGTCGTCGACGCGCTGAAGCTCAACGGCCGCGGCGACGTCCTCTGAATCCCGCGGCGATGACGCCTCCGTCTCGCCACATTGCGTCTTTGTAACCATTCGGCACCGACCCCCCGCCGCGACTGCAAGCATCGCGTCACAGTGGGTAACTTTGTGCAGTCCCCGTGAAGGACGCGGGGCGATACAAGTGGAGGCTGAGTTGACCATCTCACGCACCAAGAAGCTCGTCGGCGTCGTCGCTGCCGCGGGCCTTCTCGTCGCCCTCGCGGGCTGTGGCTCCGCCCCGGAGGCGACCCCGACGGAATCCGAGTCCGAAGGACCTGTCGCGGTCGAGGGCTTCATGCCCTGCCTCGTCTCGGACGACGGCGGCTTCAACGACAAGTCGTTCAACCAGTCCGCTCTCATGGGCATGGAGAAGGCCTCGGACGAGCTCGGCGTCGAGTTCATCGAGGTCGAGTCGGCTTCGGCGAACGACTACGCGCCGAACCTCGAGAACCTCGTCGCTGAAGGCTGCACGTTCATCGTGGCCGTCGGCTTCAAGCTCTCGGCCGACACGATCGCCTCGGCGACCGCGAACCCCGACATCGACTACGCGATCATCGACGACATCGCCGACGCCGACGGCGACGGCGCCCCTGACGCGCCGAACATCAAGCCGCTCCAGTTCGACACGGTTCAGGCCGCGTACCTCGGCGGCTACGCCGCGGCCGCCTGGTCGGCCGAGCAGGGCGTCAACAAGATCGGCACCTTCGGCGGCATCCCGATCCCGCCCGTCACGATCTTCATGGACGGCTTCGTCGACGGCGCCGCCAAGTACAACGAGGACAGGGGCGCCGCAGTCGAGACCTTCGGCTGGGACGTCGACGCTCAGGAGGGCTCGTTCACCGGTGGCTTCGCTGCGAACGACACCGCCAAGCAGACCGCGCAGGGCATCCTCGACCAGGGCGTCGACGTGGTCCTGCCTGTCGGCGGCCCGATCTACCAGAGCGCTGCTGCGGCGATCACCGACGCCAGCTCGGAGTCGCTGCTCATCGGTGTGGACTCCGACCTCGCCGTGGTCGACCCGTCTGTCGCCGACCTGGTGCTCTTCTCGATCATGAAGCGCATCGATGCGGCCGTGTACGACGCCACCATGCAGGCCGCCACCGGTGAATTCGACGCGACGCCGTACGTCGGCACGCTCGAGAACGAGGGCGTCGGCCTCTCCGGCTTCGGCGCGTTCGAGTCGGAGCTGCCCGAGGGCCTGACCGACGAGCTCGCTGCTCTGCAGGAGCAGATCATCTCGGGTGAGCTCGAGGTGACCTCGCCCAGCTCGCCTCAGCAGTGATCTCGGCGTAGTCGAACGACTGCTGACCGCGGCCGGGTGGATGAGTCCACCCGGCCGCGGTTCTTCCAGCCCGATGGAGACAGTGGATAAGGTGCACATATGAAGCTCGAGCTCCGTGGGATCACGAAGCGTTTCGGGTCCCTCGTCGCGAACGACCACATCGATCTGGTGGTCCAGCCGGGAGAGATCCACGCCCTCCTGGGCGAGAACGGCGCAGGCAAATCAACACTGATGAACGTCCTCTACGGCCTGTACCAGGCCGATGAGGGGGAGATCCTCCTCGACGACGTCGTGCAGCACTTCCGCGGCCCCGGCGATGCGATGGCCGCCGGCATCGGCATGGTGCATCAGCACTTCATGCTCATTCCCGTCTTCACGGTCGCCGAGAACGTCATGCTCGGCCACGAGGACACCAAGGGCCTCGGAGCGCTCGACCTGCCCAAGGCCCGCCAGCACGTGCGCGACGTCGCGCAGCGCTTCGGCTTCCAGGTCGACCCGGATGCGATCGTCGGCGACCTGCCGGTCGGCGTCCAGCAGCGCGTCGAGATCATCAAGGCCCTCTCGCGCGACGCCAAGGTGCTCGTGTTCGACGAGCCGACTGCGGTGCTCACGCCGCAGGAGACCGACGAGCTCATGGCGATCATGCGCCAGCTGCGCGACGAGGGCACCTCCATCGTCTTCATCACCCACAAGCTCCGTGAGGTCCGCGCCGTCGCCGACCGCATCACCGTCATCCGGCTCGGCAAGGTCGTGGGCGAAGCCGCTCCCACCGCCACCAACGCCGAGCTCGCCTCGCTCATGGTGGGACGCGCGGTCGAGCTGACGGTGCACAAGGATCCGCCGAAGGTTGCCGATGGCGGCGGCCTCGAGGTCAAGGGCCTCCGCGTGCTCACTCCGAGCGGCGCGGTCGTCGTCGACAACGTGAGCTTCGACGTCAAGCCCGGTGAGGTGGTCGCCCTCGCCGGCGTCCAGGGCAACGGTCAGACCGAGCTCGTCGAGGCCATCGTCGGCCTCGCCGACCGCGCCTCCGGCTCGATCACGCTCGACGGCGTCGAACTCATCGGCAAGAGCGTGCGCGGCATCCTCGACGAAGGCGTCGGCTTCGTGCCCGAAGACCGCACCGAGGACGGCCTCGTCGGCGGGTTCACGGTCGCTGAGAACCTGATCCTCGACCGCTCGGGCGACTCGGAGTTCGTGCGCGGCGGCACGGTCATGCGGGGCGTGCTGCACGAGTTCGCGCAGGCCCGCATCGCCGAGTACGACATCCGCACCCAGGGTCCCGATGTGCCCGCCGGCACCCTCTCGGGCGGCAACCAGCAGAAGGTGGTGATCGCGCGCGAGATGAGCCGCGACCTCAAACTGCTGGTGGCTGCGCAGCCGACCCGCGGTGTGGATGTGGGCTCCATCGAGTTCATCCACACGCGCATCGTCGAGACGCGCGACTCCGGTGTGCCGGTGCTCGTGGTCTCGACCGAACTCGACGAGGTCGCCGCCCTCGCCGACCGCATCGCCGTGATGTATCGCGGCGCGATCGTCGGAATCGTGCCGGGCGACACCCCGCGCGATGTTCTGGGACTGATGATGGCCGGCGAGACGCCGGGAGACGGGGTGGCCGCGTGAACGACGACGCCAAGGGAACGACGCCGGGTGCGTCGGACCCGACCAGCGGGCTTCCTCCCGAGCAGCTTCCGCCGGTCTCCGGCCCGCTGACCGGGACTCCGGTCGCCGCTGCCACGCCCGCGACGCCCGCAGAGCCCGCGACCCCCGGAACGGCCGACGGCGAGATCCCGCCGCCGCCGCGTCAGAACGCGTTCATCAAGGACCTGCTGCGCAGCAACTGGGTGACCACCGTCCTCGCGATCGTCGCGGCGATGATCGTCGGCGGCATTCTCATGGCCGTGACCGACGAGGACGTGCGCGCAGCATCCGCCTACTTCTTCGCACGCCCTGGCGACACGCTCATCGCGATCTGGAACTCGGTGTACGGCGGCTACGAGGCCCTGTTCCGCGGTGCGGTGTTCAATCCGCGCGCACCCGACTTCCTGACGCAGATCCGCCCGATCACGAACACGCTCGGCTTCGCCGCTCCGCTGATCGCCGCCGGCCTCGGTGTGGCGCTCGCGTTCCGGGTCGGCCTGTTCAACATCGGCGGTCGCGGCCAGATGCTCATCGCGGCCGCGGTGGCCGGTCTCGTGACCTTCAATCTCGACCTGCCGATGTTCCTCCACCTGCCGCTCACCCTCGCTGCCGGCATCGCGGGTGGCGCGATCTGGGGTGGCATCGTCGGCGTGCTGAAAGCCCGCACCGGCGCGCACGAGGTCATCCTCACGATCATGCTCAACTACGTCGCGTTCTACCTCGTGACGTGGATGGTCCGCACCCCCGGGCTGCTGCAGCGCGCCGCCGAGGACCAGCCGATCTCGGATCCGACGCCGCCCACTGCGCAGTTCCCCGATCTGTTCGGGCCGCGGTTCCCGCTGCTCGACTGGGGCTTCCTCATCGTGATCGCCGCGACCGTGTTCGTGTGGTGGCTCGTCGAGCGCTCCAGCCTCGGCTTCCGCCTGCGCGCCGTGGGTGAGAACCCGCACGCGGCGCGCGCGGCCGGCATCTCGGTGCAGCGCATGTACATCTACGCGATGCTCTTCGCGGGAGGCCTCGCGGGTCTGGCCGCCATGAACCAGATCCAGGGCTCGGTCGTCAGCGGCTTCGACGGCTTCATCGACGCCGGCATCGGCTTCGATGCGATCACCGTCGCCCTCCTCGGCCGCAGTCGCGCGTGGGGCGTGTTCGCAGCCGGCATCCTCTTCGGCGCTCTGAAGGCAGGCTCGTTCACCATGCAGGCCTCGCAGGGCATCCCCGTCGACATCGTGCTCGTCGTGCAGTCGCTCATCGTGCTCTTCATCGCGGCACCGCCGCTGGTGCGCGCGATCTTCTTCCTGCCGAAGACCGACGCCGAGAAGGCCGCCAAGGCGAGAGCCAAGGCCGCGAAGAAGGCGGTGGCCGCATGATCCCCACGCCCACTCCAGACGCCGCTGGCGCGTCGCCCGGAGCCTCGGGGCGCGTGGGCCCAGCGCTCGCCCCCGCCACCGCCGCCGACGGCACGATCCAGCTCGCGACCGTGAAGGTGCGCCACTGGAAGATGGCCATCAGCCTCGGCATCACCACCGTGCTGCTGTTCCTGCTGTTCCTCCTCGTGCCGCGCGACGGCGTGAGCACCTTCCGCCTGAGCGACCGGTCCTCGTCGCTGGAGATCCCCAACGTCAGCGTGCCGACGGCCGCCACCAGCTGGGCAGTGCTGGTCGTGCTCGTCCTGCTCACGCTGTGGGCGGTCTGGAACGCGTGGTCCTACCGCCGCACGGGCGTGTGGCTGCCGATCGTCTACGGCGTCCTGGCGATCTTCGCCTTCCTCACCTGGGCGGCCGCCGGTGGTCTCGTGCCCGTCACCGGCCTGCTGTTCGGTGCCGTGTCCCTCTCCGTCCCGCTGATCTTCGGCGCGCTGGGCGGCGTCATCGGCGAGCGGGTCGGCGTGGTCAACGTCGCGATCGAGGGCCAGTTCCTCCTCGGCGCGTTCAGCGCCGCGCTGATCTCGAGCATCACCGGCAACCCGTTCGTCGGGCTCCTCGGTGCGATGGTCGGCGGCGTGCTGGTGGCGTTCGTGCTGGCAGCCTTCTCGATCAAGTACCTGGTCGACCAGGTGATCGTCGGTGTCGTGCTCAACGTCCTCGTGACGGGTCTTACCGGGTTCCTCTACGGCGCGCTGCTCGTGCCGAACGAGGCGACGCTCAACCGCCCGATCCGGTTCACGCGCCTGGAGATCCCCCTGCTCGGCGACATCCCGATCATCGGACCCGTGCTGTTCAACCAGACGTTCATCGTCTACCTGATGTACATCACGGTCGGTGTCGTGGCGTGGGGCCTCTACCGCACGCGGTGGGGCCTGCGCCTCCGTGCCGTCGGCGAGCACCCGCAGGCAGCCGACACCGTCGGCATCAAGGTGAACACGAGCCGGTTCTGGAACGTCTCGCTCGCTGGTGCGATCGCCGGCATCGGCGGTGCGTTCTTCACCCTCGTGTCGGTCGGCCAGTTCACGAAGGAGATGACCGCCGGACTCGGCTTCATCGCCCTCGCCGCCGTCATCTTCGGTCGCTGGGATCCGATCCGCGCGACTCTCGCCGCGCTCCTGTTCGGCTTCGCGACGAACCTGCAGAACCTGCTCACGGTGCTCAAGACGCCGATCCCGAGCGAGTTCATGCTGATGCTGCCGTACCTGGTCACCATCATCGCGGTGGCCGGATTCGCCGGGCAGATCCGCGGGCCCGCTGCGGCGGGCAAGCCCTACGTGAAGGGCTGACCGAGGATGCAGGCATCCGACCCTCCTGATACCGCTGTAGAGAAAGGCCGTCCGTGACCGACATCGACTGGGATGAGCTGCGGGCGGCCGCGACCGACGCCATGACGCGCGCCTACGCGCCGTACTCGCGCTACAAGGTGGGCGCGGCAGCGCTGGTGACCGACGGGCGCATCGTGACGGGCTGCAACGTCGAGAACGCGTCGTACGGCGTGACGCTGTGCGCCGAGTGCGGGCTCGTCAGCGAGCTGGCGATGTCGGGCGGCGGCAACCTCGTCGCGTTCGTGTGCGTGAACGGCGAAGGCCACACGATCATGCCGTGCGGGCGCTGCCGTCAGCTGCTGTACGAATTCGCGATTCCGGGGATGCTGCTCGAGACGGTGTCGGGCATCCGCACGATCGACGAGGTGCTGCCCGACGCGTTCGGACCGCGCGATCTGGAGGAGGCCGGGCGATGAGCACGGTGGAGCCGTTCGACGCCGTCGACGTCATCCGGGCGAAGCGCGACGGGGGAGCGGTCCCCGGCGACGCGCTGCGCTGGATGGTCGACGCCTACACCCGCGGCTACGTGGCCGACTCGCAGATGGCGTCGTTCGCGATGGCGGTCCTCCTCAACGGGATGACGCGCGAGGAGATCCGCGTCATGACCGACGCGATGATCGCCTCGGGCGAGCGCATGAGCTTCGCCGGACTCGGCAAGCCGACGGTCGACAAGCACTCGACCGGAGGCGTCGGCGACAAGATCACGTTGCCGCTCGCGCCGCTCGTGGCGGCGTTCGGCGTGGCCGTGCCGCAGCTCTCGGGACGGGGCCTCGGCCACACCGGCGGCACGCTCGACAAGCTCGAATCGATCCCCGGCTGGACGGCGGCCCTCTCGAATGACGAGCTGTTCGCGCAGCTGCGCGACGTCGGCGCCGTCATCTGCGCAGCCGGATCGGGCCTCGCCCCGGCCGACAAGAAGCTCTACGCGCTGCGCGACGTGACCGGCACGGTCGAGGCGATCCCGCTGATCGCGTCGAGCATCATGTCGAAGAAGATCGCCGAGGGCACCGACTCGCTCGTGCTCGACGTGAAGTTCGGCTCCGGCGCGTTCATGCGCGACGTCGACAAGGCGCGCGAGCTCGCCCGCACGATGGTGGCCCTGGGCACAGACTCGGGCGTGGCGACCACCGCGCTGCTCACCGACATGAACACCCCGCTCGGCCTCGCGATCGGCAATGCGAACGAGGTGCGCGAGTCGGTGGAGGTGCTCGCCGGCGGCGGACCGACCGATGTCGTCGAGCTCACCGTGGCGCTCGCGCGCGAGATGCTCGCGCTCGCCGGCCAGCCCGACGCCGACGTCGAAGCGGCGCTGAAGGACGGCCGCGCGATGGACGTCTGGCGCGAGATGATCCGTGCGCAGGACGGGGATCCGGATGCCGCGCTCCCCGCGCCCCACGAGACCCACACCGTCACCGCGACCGAGGCAGGGTACGTCACCGGCATGGAGGCGCTGCCGTTCGGGATCGCCGCCTGGCGCCTCGGCGCCGGCCGCGCTCGCGCCCAGGACCCGGTCATGCACGCCGCGGGCATCGACCTGCACGTCAAGCCCGGCGATGCCGTGGCGGTCGGTCAGCCGCTCTTCACGCTGCTGGGCCACGACGACACCCGGTTCGAGCGAGCCCTCGACGCGCTCGAGGGCGCGTGGCAGGTGGGCGCCGATGCCCCGGACGCGACCCCGCTCGTGCTCGAGCGCATCACCGCCTGAGCCGAGGCATCCGCCCCGCCGCCCACCCCAGCCGCCCACTCCCCAGGAGAGACAGATGCCCATCGACCAGCACGGAGATGCCCTCCTCGACGGAGCCTCGATCCGCGACCTGCCGAAGGTCTCGCTGCACGACCACCTCGACGGAGGCGTGCGGCCTGCGACGATCGTCGAGCTGGCCGATGCGGCCGGGGTCGAGGTGCCCGAGTCCGACCCCGACGACCTCGCGGACTGGTTCGCCGAGAAGAGCGACTCGGGATCCCTGGTCGAGTACCTCAAGACCTTCGACCTCACCACGGCCGTGATGCAGACCCGCGAGGGGCTCACGCGCGTCGCGCGCGAGTTCGTCGAAGATCTCGCCGCCGACGGCGTGATCTACGGCGAGGTGCGCTGGGCACCCGAGCAGCACCTGTCGCGCGGACTGTCGCTCGACGAGGTGGTCGCGGCCGTGCAGGAGGGGATCGAAGAGGGGGAGGATGCCGCGGAGCGCGCGGGTCGCGACATCCGCGTGGGTCAGCTCATCACGGCGATGCGCCACACCGACCGGTCGCTCGAGATCGCCAAGCTCGCCGTCGACTGGCGCACGCGCGGCGCCGTCGGGTTCGACATCGCCGGACCCGAGGACGGCTTCCCCGCCTCGAACCATCGCGAGGCGTTCGACTACCTCGCGTCGCAGTTCTTCCCGTCGACGGTGCACGCCGGCGAGGCTGCCGGGCTCGACTCGATCCGCTCGGCGCTGCTCGACGGTCGCGCGCTGCGCCTCGGTCACGGCGTGCGGATCGCCGAAGACCTCGAGGTCGTCTCGCGGGCCGGTGAAGAGGTGCTCGTGCAGTTCGGCGACCTGGCCCGCTGGGTGCGCGATCGCGAGATCACCCTCGAGCTGTCGCCGTCGTCGAACCTGCAGACCGGGGCGATCTCGGCGTGGGGCACGACGATGGAGGACCACCCCTTCGATCTGCTCTACCAGCTCGGGTTCTCCGTGACGGTGAACGTCGACAACCGCACGATGAGCCGCACGTCGCTCACCCGCGAGCTGGCGCTGCTGGCGGAGACCTTCGACTACGGCCTCGACGACCTCGAATCGTTCCAGCTCAACGCCGCCGCGGGCGCGTTCCTTCCGGTCGAGGAGCGCGAGGAGCTCATCGAGCTCATCGCCGAGGGCTTCGGCGACTAGACGTCCCGACCCGCGGGCGCCTGGCCTGGCCGCGGGCGTGTGGCCTGGCCGCGGGCGTCTCGCCTGGCCGCGCCTGGCCTGGCCGCGGGCGTCTCGCCCACGGGCGCGGGCCCCGTTCTGCCTTCACCCGGATCAGGAGATCTGCCGTACGCAGGACGTTTTGGCGCGAGACGTCCTGTCTCCGCCAGATCTCCTTATCTCGGCGACGGCGGAGGGGAGGGAGGAGGCATGCCGCAGCCCGGCGCCCGTCGGCGATCCGAGGCCACGAGCCGCAGCCCGCGGCTCAGCGCCGGGCGACGCCGGGGTGGGTCGCGAGGTAGGCCTCGAAGGCCTCGGCCGAGGTCTTCGTCGGTGTGAAGCCGAAGTCGCGCTTGAGGGCCTCGTTGGCGAGCACCGGGCGGTAGCGGAGGAAGCCGACCTGTTCGGGTCCGTGGACGGTGAGGCGCAGCATCCGTCCCACGCGCAGCGCGAAGGCGAGGACGCCGGCCGGCACGGTGAGCAGCGGCTTGCCGAGTCGCCGGGCGATCTCGTGCACGGTGAGCTTCCCGTCGCCGGCGACGTTGTAGATGCCGGCGGGGCCGTCCGTCGCGGCGCGGACCATCGCGGCGGCGACGTCGTCGACCCACACGAACACGAAGGGCGAGTCCGAGCCGCGCACCGCGAGGACGCGCGGACCGTCCCAGAGCGCCGTGATCTGATTCTGCACGGTCGGGCCGAGGATCGTGCCGATGCGGAACACGACCTGCTCGAGTCCGGGCGCGCTGCGCCGGCGCTCGGCGAGCATCTCCTCGACAAGGCGCTTGTGCTTCGAGTACGGGAACTCGTCGTTGCCGCGGATCGCGTCGGTCTCGCGCAGCCACTCGGGGTTGTCGGGGTGGTAACCGTACGCCGCACCCGACGACGACACGACGATGCGCCGCACGCCGACGGCGACGCACGCGTCGAGCACGTGCTCCGATCCCTCGACGTCCACGCGGTACTCGAGGTCGTGGTCGCGGCCCGGGTTCACGATCGCGGCCAGGTGCACGACCACGTCGATGCCGTGGCGCTCCAGCAGTGGCACGAGGCCCGACGCCCGGGTGACGTCGCAGTCGTCGTAGACGACTCCCTCCAGCGGATGCTCCGGCCGGCGCACGTCGCCGGCGACGACGAGCTCGACGTCGGGGTGCGCGACGAGTGCGGCGGCGACGTTCGAGCCGAGGAAGCCCGCACCGCCGGTGACGAGGACGCGAGCGCTCACGATGCCGACCCTGCGGCGGCGTCGGGCGAGGCGGCGTCGTCCGCGGCGGCGTCGGGCGAGGCAGCGTCACCCGCGGCGTGGGGAGCCGAGGCATCCCCGTCCAGCGCGTGCCGGGTGGCATCGCCCTTCGAGCTGCCGGTGCGCTTCTTCGTGTGCCGTGCCCACAGGGCGGCGACGATCAGGCCGGCGATGATGTCCCAGATGCCCCACCAGCCGGCCACGATGGCCATGCCGCCCAGTCCGCCGAAGAAGGCGAAGACGAGGCCGAGCCCGAGGCCGGCGTTGCGGATGCCGACCTCGAACGTCATCGCCTTGCGCTCGCGGGTGCCGAGCCCGCCGACCACGGCGGTGCTGTAGCCGATCGCGAGCGCGACGGCGTCGTGGATCGTCACGACGAGCACGATGATGCCGAGGAACGCCACGAAGTACGCCCAGTTGCCGGCGAGCGCGGCCACGATGAAGCCGACCAGGGCGAGCAGCGAGAACCACTTGACGAACGGCTGGACGCGCACGGCGAAGCGCTCGAACCGGTTGCGGATGAGAAGGCCCGCCGCGAAGGGCAGTCCGATGATGAGGAAGATGTCGAGCAGCATCGCCCACGCGTTGAGCTCGACGGCCTCGAGCAGCGTCGAGGCGGTGGGGTGCAGCGAGCCCCAGAAGGCGACGCTGAGCGGCAGCGCGAAGATGTAGATCACGTTCGACACGGCCGTCATGGACACGGAGAGGGCGACATTCCCGCCCGCGCGGTGCGTGAGCACCTGCGAGATGTTGCCGGGCGGACAGCACGCCACGAGGATCATGCCGAGCGCCATCGAGGGCGTCACCGGAAGGATCAACGTCAGCCCGAACGTGACGGCGGGCAGCACGAGCAGCTGCGCGAGGATCGCGATGACGAACGGCTTCGGCTTGCGGGCGACGACCTTGAAGTCGTCGACGGTGGTATCGAGCGCGATGCCGAACATGATCA
Organism: Microbacterium gallinarum; assembly: GCF_014837165.1. Classification (GTDB taxonomy): domain Bacteria; phylum Actinomycetota; class Actinomycetes; order Actinomycetales; family Microbacteriaceae; genus Microbacterium; species Microbacterium gallinarum. The sequence continues at coordinate 354,194 of NZ_JACSPM010000001.1, read as the reverse complement.
GCCCGAGCACCACGTTCAGGATGACGAGCGTGCCCGGGTTGAAGTTGAGCGCGATGTCGTCGGGATTCATGCGGGCACCTTCTTCGAACGGCGACGAGATGAGCGGATGCCGCGCCCCGGCGCCGCGTCACGGGCGTCGCCGCGGAGCGCGGTGGTGGCGGCGCGCACGGCGCGGCGGTAGGCGTCCTTGTTCACGTAGTACGACATGCGCTCGAGTCCGAGGTACCTGTAGCCGCCGGTGAGGTCGGGCCACGGCTCGCCCGTCGCGCGGCGGCGGAACTCGGCTGCGCGCTCGGGGGCGCGCTCCAGCGCGGCGAGGTACTCGGCGATCAGCTCGGCCTGCTCGTAGCGGCCCTGCCAGCCGATGCCCGAGGCCTCGATCATCCCCATGACGTACAGCCCGTTGAACGACGGCGGGAAGACGTTGAGGAAGAGCTTCGGCGACCACCCGGTCCAGTGCAGCGCCTCGCGGTCGACGAAGGGGTAGTCGAGCGTGTAGCCGGTCGCGAGGAGCACGAGGTCGTACTCGCCGCGGGAGCCGTCGCGGAAGTGCACGGTGCGGCCGTCGAAGCGGTCGACGTCGGGGCGGATCCGCAGATCGCCCTGGCCGAGGTGGTTGAGGATCAGCGTGTTGACGATCGGATGCGACTCGTAGAGCCGGTAGTCGGGCTTGGGGAAGCCGAACCGCACCGGGTCGCCGGTGAACGCCTGGAGCACCCGCTTGTCGACGAACTGCTTGATGCGCGCGGGGAGCGGGCGCCCCTGGTTGAGCGTGTCGCTCGGCTTGCCGAACAGGTACCGGGGCACGAAGTAGTACCCGCGGCGCACGCTCATGTCGACGGATGACGCGTGGTGCACGGCGTCGACCGCGATGTCGCAGCCGGAGTTGCCGGCCCCGATGATGAGCACGCGCTTGCCGGCCAGCTGGCTCGCGGCCTTGTAGGCGCTGGTGTGCAGCAGCTCCCCGGTGAACTCGCCGCGGAAGGTCGGGACGTTCGGCTCGGCGAGGGTGCCGTTCGCGAGGATGACTCCGTCGTAGCGCTCGTCGAGAGGGCCGTCGGGCGAGTCGGCGCGCAGCATCCATTCGCCGTCGTCGTCGCGCGTGAGAGAGGTGACCTTCGTCTCGAACCGGAACCGCTCGGTGAGCCGGAATCGGTCGGCGAAGTCGCGGAAGTAGCGGATGAGCGTGCGATGGCTCGGGTAGTCGGCGTCGGTGTCCATCGGGAACTCGGCGAACTCCGTGGTGGTGCGCGACGAGATGAGGTGCGCGGACTCGTACATGGTCGAGCGCGGGTTCTCGATGTCCCAGAGGCCGCCGACCCCGCGGGATGCCTCGTATCCGTCGAAGTCGATGCCCGCCTTCTGGAGGGCGCGCGCGGCGGACAGTCCCGATGGACCGGCGCCGATGATGGCATAGCGAAGCTCGCTCATTCGTCTCCCACACGTCATTGTGTCGGCGTGACGACGCCGACCCCAGCGAAGAAACACTAAACGTTAGTCGGCATTAACCGAAATCGGATCCGATCAGGGGCGATGCCGTCAGGACAACAGTGCCAGGATGCCGCGCACGAGCACCACCGTCGCGCCCGCCCACGCGATGGCGAGCATCGCCTTCCGCGCGATGCCGGGTGCGACGTGACGGCTCAGGATGGTTCCGATCGCGATCCCGCCGGCGGTGGCGGCCACGAGCGTCCAGACATCGGGGACGGGGGATGCCGGCAGTCCGCGCAACGCGACCGAGACGACGCTGAACACGGCGAAGATCACCTGCACGCTCGCCGCGAACCGGCGCTGAGGCCAGCCGTCGCCGACCGCGTATGCGGCGAGCGGCGGGCCGGACAGTCCACTCGCGACGTGCATGAACCCCGCCGCCGAGCCCGCGACGACGGCGCCCGTGCGGCCCCGCAGCGAGGCGGACAGTGCCGGCATCCGGCCCGCGAGCAGGGCGAAGTAGGCCATGGCGGCGATCAGCAGGAGCAGCGCCGGCTCGGGCAGGACGCGCACGAGAAGGGCGCCGAACGGAGCGGCGAGCAGCCCCGGCCAGATGAGCCACCAGGCGCGACGCCACTCGATCTGCTTCCACACCAGGGGGATGGCCGTGAGCGAAGCGACGAGCGCGAGCAGCACGCCGATCGTGACGCCCTCGAGGGGACCGTAGAGCAGCACGATCGGCCCGACGAGCACCAGGACGAATCCCAGCCCCGTGATGCGCTGGATCACGGCCGCGACGAAGGCGGCGGAGCACGCGAGGACGAGCGTCACTGCGCGAGCTCCTCCCCGAACGACACCAGCAGGGCCGACAGCGCGGCATCCATCTCCGCGTCCGAGATCGTGGGCGTGCCGTCTCCGGCCTGCAGGCCGTAGTCGCCGAAGGACGCGTGGCTGGCGCCGTCGATGACCTCCATGCGCGCGTCGTCGGGCAGGAGCGGCCGGGCGTCGGCGATCTTCTCCGGAGTCGAGAGGCCGTCCTCGCTTCCCGCGATGCTGATCACGGGCAGCCCGGAGTCGGACAGGTCGTTCGCGCAGTACGAGCCGAACAGCACCAGCGCCTCGGCGTCGGTCGCGAGCTGGCAGGCGCGCACGCCGCCGAGTGAGTGGCCGCCCACGGCCCACGTGTCGATCCCGGGCACGAGCTCGGTGAACGCCGACAGGGGCCGCAGGTCGAAGAATGCGAGGTTCAGCCACGGCTTCGTGATCACCACGGTGACGTTCGCGTCCTCGACCATGCCCGCGAGGTTGTTCGCGTACGCCCACGGATCGACCTTCGCGCCGGGGACGAAGACGAGGCCCGTCTCGGACGCGCCGTTGGCGGGCTCCATCACGATCGCGCCCGATGTGTCGGTGATCTCGATCGCGGCGTTCGCTCGCACCTCGGCGAGCGGCTCCGGCTCGGCCGCCATGACGCCGACGTGGCTCCAGATCAGGATGCCGACGACGGCGAGCAGGAGGAGGGCGCCGATCGACCCGAGGATCCACCACAGCACGCGCAGCCCGCGCCGGGGCGAGCGTGGTGTCCCGGAGGGAGCGGCGGGGGAGTCGGGCGAGGACGATTCGGTCACCTCACGAGCGTAATCGCGCGCGGGGATCCCTCCACGCCCGCCCGGGCGGTGGTCGTGCGCCGGCGGGCGTCCTCAGCCCGCGCCGATCTCCGCCTGTCGGGCTTCGACGACGGTGACGACCTTCGCGAAGAGCGGATGCTGCGGCTCGAGGCCGGTCGCGGCCGCGGTGAAGCTCGCGGCATCCTGCTCGCGCAGCATCCGCTGCAGGTCCACCGCCTGCGGATCCTCGCCGTCGTCGAACGCCAGCAGCGCGCCGATCGCGGCGACGAGAGCGTCCACCGACAGGCCGCGCTCGGCGGCCTCGGCCGCCGGTCCGACGAAGCGCTCGTGCCGTGAGAGCTTGCGCAGTGGCTGCCGCCCGACCCGCCAGACCGTGTCGGGCAGCGCCACGTTGCGGAACCGGCCCAGGATGGTCGCGCGGTAACTCGCCAGGTCTGCGGGGTCGAGGCCGTGCTTGGCCTCCAGCAGCGCCGAGGTCTCCTCGAGCGTCGCGGCGACCCGCGCTGCGATCGCCTCGTCGGCCAATGCCGCGGCGATCGTGTCCATGCCCGCCTGGGCGCCGAAGTACGCGGTGGTGGCGTGCCCCGTGTTCACGGTGAAGAGCTTGCGCTCGATGTACGGCGCGAGGTCCTCGACGAAGTGCGCGCCCGGGATGACGGGCGGCTCGTCACCGAACGGCGGGCGCTCGATGGCCCACTCGTAGAACGGCTCGACGGTGACGTCGACGCCGCCGCCCTCCGGCTGGGCCGGCACGATCCGGTCGACCGCGGTGTTGGCGAACACCACGCGGGCGGTGAGGGCCTCCCACGCGTCGCCGGCGGACTCCTTCATCAGGTCGCGCAGCACGTCGGTGGCGTTGATCGCGTTCTCGCAGGCCATGACCTGCAGCGGCGGGGAGGAGGGATCGCGCAGGGCGAGTCCGGCCACGATGTGCGGCGCGACGAACCTGAGGATCGTCGGGCCGACGGCCGTCGTGACGACGTTGGCCGACGCGACCTCCTCGATGACCTCGTCGGGGTGCTCGGCGCTGTTGATCGCCCGGAAGCCGGTCACGACCGTGTCGCGCGCGGCGTCGCCCACCTCGTGGACCGTGTACGAGTCGACGGCGTTGATCGCATCGACGAGCGGGGCCGCGACATCGGAGAAGACGAGCTCGTACCCGCCCTCGTGCAGGAGGAGCCCGACGAACCCCCGGCCGATGTTGCCGGCTCCGAAGTGGACGGCCTTCATCACACGCCCGCGGCGGAGACCAGCGCGAACAGCTCTTCGGGCGTCTCCGCCTCTTTCAGCTTCTGCACCTCGTCCTCGTCGGAGAAGAGGATCGCGATCTGCGACAGGATCTCGAGGTGCTCGTCGCCCTTGCCGGCGATGCCCACCACGAAGGTCACGGGCTCGCCGTCCCAGTCGACGCCGCCGTCGTAGCGGACCACCGACAGCGCCGAATCGAGGATCGTGTGCTTGGTCTCGTTCGTACCATGCGGGATCGCGAGCTCGTTGCCCATGTACGTCGACACGGTCTGTTCGCGCTGCTGCATCGCATCGAAGTAGGCGCTGGTGACGGCGCCGGCGGACTCGAGGATGTCGGCCGCCTCCTTCATCGCCTCCTCGCGCGTCGCGCTCCCGCTGTGGATCCGGACCTGTCCGATGCTCAGTACGTCACGTGCCATGTCTTCGTCGCCTTTCGTTGTCGATCGGATGCCTCAGCCGAAGACCACGGAGCCGGGGGCCTCTCGCCGCCCGGCTCCGCAGCCGTTCTCAACGCCTAGACACCATCCTGGTGCTGGTCACGCACGAGGTCCACGACCTCGTCGTACTTCGGCGAGTTCATGAAATTGTCCACCGACACGTGCACCGCGCTCGGCGTCTGCTTGCGCGCGCGGTCGGTGAGCTGGTTCTGCGTGATGACGAGATCCGCCGACGCATCCAGGTTGGCGATCGCCTTGTTGACGACCGTGACGTCCTCGATGCCCGCCTTCTTGATCTTGTTGCGCAGCACGCTCGCGCCCATCGCCGATGAGCCCATGCCCGCGTCGCACGCGAACACGATGTTGCGCACGCGCTTCGTGGTGAGCACACCGCCGTCGGCGAGGCCCGCGGTCTCGGCCTCGGTCTCGAGCTTGTCGACCGCCTCCTCGGCTTCGCGCACCGCCTCGCGGTCCTTGCCGTCCGAGGCGCGAAGCGCGTCGAGAGCAGCCGAGGACTTGCCCTTGTTCGCCTCGGTCTGGCTGATCGCGGCGCCGAACGTGTCGCCCTCGGCGAGCAGGTCGCGCTTGCGTGAGGCGCGCAGGATGACGCCGGCGACCAGGAAGGTCACGGTGGCCGCGAGGGCGACCGAGAGGTACACCACCAGGAGGTTGCCGATGCCGGGTCCGATCGCTGCGGCGGTCACCGCGATGATGCTGCCCGGAGCTGCCGGGAACGCGAGTCCGCCGCCCAGCAGCATGTTCGTCGTGACGCCGGTCGCGCCTCCCGCGATCAGCGCCAGGACCGTCATCGGCTTGCTCAGCGCGTACGGGAAGTAGATCTCGTGGATGCCGCCGAAGAACTGGATGATGATCGCGCCGGGAGCGGACGCCTTCGCCGCGCCCACACCGAAGAAGGTGAACGCGAGCAGCAGGCCGAGGCCCGGGCCGGGGTTCGCCTCGATGAGGAAGAGGATCGACTTGCCGGTCTCCGCGGCCTGCTCGATGCCGAGCGGCGTGAAGACGCCATGGTTGATGGCGTTGTTGAGGAACAGCACCTTGGCGGGCTCGACGATGATCGAGACCAGCGGCAGCAGGTTGAACTCGACCAGCCAGCCGACCGCGCCACCGAGGACGGCGCTGATGCCGAGCATCACCGGGCCGAACGCGAAGAAGCCGATGATCGCGAGGATCATGCCGAGGATGCCCGCCGAGAAGTTGTTCACCAGCATCTCGAAGCCGGGCTTGATCTTGCCGTCCCAGATCCGGTCCATCCACTTCGTGATCAGCGCCGCGATCGGACCCATGATCATCGCGCCGAGGAACATCGGGATGTTGGTGCCGACGATGACGCCGACCGTTGCGATCGTGGCGACCACGCCGCCGCGCTCACCGTAGACCATGCGGCCGGCGGTGTTGGCGATGAGGAGCGGAAGCAGGTACGTCACCATGGGCCCGACGAGGCCCACGTAGGCCCAGAAGGTCGCCCCGTCGGCTTCGGCCAGGGCCACCATGGAGCCCTGCCAGCCGATGATGGCCTGATCGCCGCCGCCGCCGATGATCTCGGATACGGGGTACCAGTGCCACCCGAAGGGGCTGTCCACGCCGAAGAATCCGGCGGGGATGAAGAGCATGGTGATGAAGCCCCATGCGATGAAGGCCGCGATGTTCGGCATGATCATGCCGGAGAGGAAGGTGCCGAAGCGTTGGACCCCCACTCTCGCCTTGTTCATGCCCGAGGCGGGCGCTGACGTCGTCGTCATTGCTGTGTCTCCCTTGTCGATCAGGCGACCGCGCGTGCGGCCTATCGGGTGGCCGCGGCGTGAGCCGCGGTTCTGGCGGACGCCGCATCGGTCGCGGCGAGGGCGGCCTCGGCGATGACACGCGCATCGTCGAGGGAGTGCTGGAGCAGAGTGGCCCGCACATCGGCGAGCGCGGTGGGGGCCATGGACAGGCTGGTCGCGCCGAGGCCGACCAGCACGACGGCGAGCATCGGGTCGGCGGCGGCCTCGCCGCAGATGCCGACGGGCTTTCCGTGGACGCGGCCGGCGTCGCCCACCTCGCGGATGAGCCGCAGCACGGCGGGGTGCCACGGGTCCTGCAGTGATGCGACCGAGCCGAGCAGCCGGTCGGCGGCCATCGTGTACTGAGTGAGGTCGTTCGTGCCGATCGACGCGAAGTCGGCATGCGCCAGGATGCGGTCGGCGAGGAGCGCCGACGACGGCACCTCGACCATCACGCCTGCGGTCTTGATGCCGTAGTCCCGCGCCAGGTCGGTGAAGTACGCGGTCTCCTCGACCGTGGCGACCATGGGGGCCATGACCCACAGGTCGGCCGGGCCCTCCGGCGTCTGCCGGGTCGCGGCATCCGCTTCCGCCAGCGCGGTCAGCTGCTCGCGCAGGATGTCCTCGCTCGCACGCAGCGCGCGGATGCCGCGGAGTCCCAGCGCGGGGTTCTCCTCGTGCGCGTCGTTGAGGAACGCGAGCGGCTTGTCGGCGCCGGCGTCGAGCACGCGCACGACGACCTTCTTGCCGGGGAACGCGGAGAGGAGCTGCGTGTACGCCTCGCGCTGCTGCTCCACCGTCGGCGCCTGCGCCGAGCTGAGGAACAGGAACTCGGTGCGGAACAGCCCGACCCCCTCGGCGCCGAGCGCGACGGCATCGGCCGCGCCTTCCGGCTTGCCGAGATTCGCCAGCAGGGGGATCGGCGTGCCGTCCGCCAGCGCGCCGTCGGTGATCGGCGCCGACGAGGCCGCCGCGCGGTCTTCGGCACGGTGCTGCGCGCGCTCGAGCTCGTCGGGCGTCGGATCGGTCGTGACAACGCCGGCCGCGGCATCCACGATCACCGTCTCGCCCTCGCGCAGGCCGGTCGCCTCCACCGCCCCGACGACCGCGACGATCGACTTCTCGCGGGCCAGGATCGCGGTGTGCGAGGTCGGACCGCCCTCGGTCGTGACGAGGGCGAGCACCTTGTCGAGGTCGAGGAGCGCGGTGTCGGCCGGCGCGAGGTCCTTGGCGACGAGCACGAAGGGATGCCCGGGATCGGGCACACCCGGAGCCGGTTCGCCGCGCAGCCGGGCGATGACGCGCTGGGCGACGTCGTCGAGGTCGGCCGCGCGCTCGCCCAGGTAGCCGCCGAGCGCCGTGAGCTGGTCGCGGAACGAGGCGAACGCGTCGAAGACCGCGAACTCGGCTGTCTTGCCCTGATCCACCCGCGCCGCGACCTCGTCGGCCAGGCTCGGGTCCTCGGCCATCATCGCCTGCGCCTCGAGCACATCCTGCGCCGCGCCGCCGGCCTGCGCGCCGCGCTGCTCGAGCTCGCGGGCCACCGCGGCGACCGCCTCGGTCACGCGCGCCTTCTCCTCGCCGGGCGCCAGCGCGCTCGGCGCGTCGCTCGGCGCCGGCAGCGGCTCGGCCATGCGGGCCACCGGCCCCTGGGCGACCCCGAGGCCGATTCCCACTCCTCGCAGCTCAGTCATCGTCTAGGCCGCGTCGTGGTCGGTTGTCAGGAGCTCGGCGAGTGTGTCGAGCGCCGCCTCCGCGTTGTCGCCGTCGGCCGTCAGCGTGACGTAGTCGCCCTGCTCCACGCCGAGTGCGATGACGCCGAGGATGCTCGCGGCGTTGACGGGCGCGCCCGAGGCCTTCGCGACCGTGATCGGGATGCCCGCCTCTTTCGCCGCCTGCGCGAAGAGCTTCGCCGGGCGGGCGTGCAGGCCGTGGGACGAGCCGATGCGGACGGTCCGCGAGATGGATGGCATGGTGTGACCTCTCTGTCGTCAGTCGCTGGTGGGGAGCGGGTCGGCGGATGGGGCTGCTGCGGTCGTCGGCGTGGTCGTGCCGCCGGCCGTCGGAACCTGCCCCCCAGGGTCTCCGACCGCGTCGCGGACGAGGGCGAGCGTCCGGGTGCCGTCGAGATCCGCGAAGATATCGGGCGGCAGCAGCACCACCGTCGTGCCTCGGGCCGCGGCATCCCGCTCGATGCGCTCCATCGCATGAGCCAGATGCGGGCCGACGAGCACGACGTCCGCGGCGTCGAGATCGATCGGAAGCGACTGCTCGGTGCCGGCGAAGGCGGAGCAGGGGAACCCTGCGTCGTGGGCCGCATGGCGCACGCGCTGGGCGACGAAGGTGCTCGACGCACCCGCTCCGCAGACCACGAGGATCCTCATCGACCCGCCTCCATGTGGCCATTCTTGTGAGTTTCCTGGGAGCGGACAACCAGGCCTTCTTCCGGTGGGGCGGAAAGATCGGGCGGATGCGGGCGCCGCGACTCGCCCGTGTGCAACGCGTGGTTGACTGGCACCACCCCGGGCGCCGCGGCCCGCCGTCGAAGCAAGGACCACCCGTGACGAGAGCGCGACAGGACAGGCTGCTCGGCCTGCTCCTGCGCGATGGCGAGTGGGCGACGGCCGCCACGCTGGCCGACGCGCTCGGCGTCACGCCGCGCAGCATCCGCTCATATGTGACCGCCGTGAACGCGCGCGTCGCACCCGGCACGGCGATCGAGTCCGGACCGCTCGGCTATCGAGCGGGGGCGGACGCGGCTGCTGCCCAGCGGATGACGGGGACGGATGCCGGCACCCCGCGCGACCGACTGCACACACTCGTGCGCGCGCTCCTCGACGACCCCGAGGGCATCGACACGTTCGAGTTCGCCGACCGGCTGCACGTCAGCCCGGCGACGCTCGACGCCGACCTCGCGCGCGTGCGCGGCCTGCTCGGCGGCACCGAGCTGACGCTCGAGCGGTCCGCGTCGCGCGCACGGCTGCGCGGCACCGAGATGGCGCAGCGCCGGCTGCTCAGCCGGCTGGCACACGACGAGATGGACGCCGGATCGTTCGACATCGTGGCCCTCCGCCGCACGCTCGGCGAGGACTCGGTCGGCGCCGCGGCCTTCGGGCCGTTCAAGGCCGACCTCGTCGCCGAGCTCGGCACCCAGGGCTACTTCGTGAACGAGTTCGGCATCGCCGACGTCGTGATGCACATCGCGATCGCCGCCGACCGGGTGTCGCAGGACCGGGGCCTCGAGCGCCCGACCGCCGACTCGAAGCCCGCACAGGAGGAGGTCGCCGCGCTGCTCGGCCGGCTGGCCCAGAAGCACCTCGGCGTGGAGCTCGGGTCGGGCGATCTCCAGCACCTCGCGACGCTCGTGCTCACGCGGGTCGTGGCACCCGGCGTGGAGGCACCCGCCGACCACGCCCGATCACGGCTCGATCCGGAGGTCGAGGCGGCGGTGCGCGACGTCGTCGGCACCGCGTCCGCCGAGTTCCTCGTCGACATCGCGCACGAGGACTTCATCCTGCGGCTCGCGCTGCACGTGCAGAACCTGCAGCACCGGGCGCGCGAGCAGGCGTGGTCGCGCAATCCGCTCACCCGGTCGCTCAAGTCGACCTATCCGATGATCTTCGAGGTCGCGGTGTTCATCGCGAGCCGCCTGCAGGAGCGTCTCGGCATTCCGCTGCCCGACGACGAGATCGCGTACATCGCGATGCACGTGGGCGGCCGCCTCGAGCGCAGTCGTCGCGCCGACCAGTTGCTCACCGCGACGATCGTGTGCCCCGGCTACTACGACCTGCACGAGCTGCTGCGCTCGAGCGTCGACCGGTCGCTCGGGCAGGCGATCGAGGTCGTCGGCGTCGAGACCCGAGTCGACCCGGACTGGGCATCGATCGACACCGACCTCGTGCTCACGACGATCGACCCGGCCGTGCCGGGGGAGCGGATCGTGAAGATCCAGCCGTTCCTCACCGACGCCGACATCGAGCGCGTGCAGGCCGCCGCAGGGCGCATCCGCCGCAGCCGGCGGCTCGCCCGGCTGCGGACCGAGCTCGAGCGCTACTTCGCGCCGTCGGCCTTCGTGCGCGGGCTGGGCGAGACCGAAGGCGAGGAGGACGTCATCCGCCTCCTCGGCGACGCGCTCATCGCGCAGGGTGTGATCGACGACGACTACGTCACGCGCACGATCGAGCGCGAGCGGCTGTCGTCGACCGCGTTCACCGACGCGCTCGCCGTGCCCCACGCGCTCGGGATGACCGCGACCCGCACCTCGATCGCCATCGGGATCGCCGACCCGTCGATCCCGTGGGGCGAGGGGCGCGTGCAGGTCGTAGCGCTGGTCGCGTTCTCCGAGACCGATCGGGAGGCGTTCCAGACGGTGTTCGAGCAGTTCGTCGAGGTGTTCTCCGAACGCGACAGCGTGCAGCGGATCGTCCGCCGCGCCGCCGACTTCAGCGGCTTCCTCGACGAGCTGGTGGCTGTCATCGACGGCTGAGCCGCGGCATCCGTCCCCCGCGGCGTCGCCGCTGCCGCTGGCATCCCGAGTCTTCCCGGGTTGCCCAGAACAGGTGATCTGGCGCACACAGGACGTTCTGCGGCGAATCGTCCCGTGCGCGCCAGACCTCCTGTTCTCGGCGAAGGCCGGGACGGGAAGGCCCGGGACGCGAAGGGCCGGGACGCGCCGGTCACCCGCGGTGCAGCCGCTCCTGGAGGCCGAGGCGCACCGCGGGCCACTCGGTCGGCAGGATCGAGAAGACCACGGTGTCGCGCAGCGTGCCATCGGGGCCGAGGCGGTGGTTGCGCAGCACGCCGTCCTGCTTGGCGCCGAGCCGCGCGATCGCCGCGCGCGACTGCAGGTTGTGCCAGTGCGTGCGGAACTCGACGGCGATCGCGTCGCACGCCTCGAACGCGTGCCCGAGCAGCAGCAGCTTCGACGCGGTGTTCACGAACGTGCGCTGGGCCTCGAGGCCGATCCACGTGTGGCCGATCTCGACGTGCCGGTTGGCCTGGTCGATGTTGCAGAACGTCGTCTCCCCGACCACGCGGCCGGTGTCGAGTCGCCGCACGGCCCACGCCGTCATGTGCCCTTCGTCCTGCCACCGCAGGCGCTGCGCCACGTCGGCCGCAACCTCGTACGGCTGCGGCACCGACGTGTACCACGCGTGCTCCAGCCCGACCGCCGCGTCGGCGAGGTCCGTGACGTGATCTGCGCTGAGCGGCTCCAGGCGGACGTGGTCGTTCTCGAGCATGGTCGGCTGCGTGAGAAGCATCCTCCGAGCCTAGGACGCAGGGCGGGAAGCCGCGGCTCACGGCTCCTTGCTGTGCATGGCCTCTTCGACCGCGGCTGCGGCCACGGCGGGGTCGCCCCCGGACACCTGCGAGGCCGCGCGCGCCGCCGCGATGGCGCGCTGTCCGGCCGGCAGCCACACGGCGAGCCCGATCACGACGAACGTCAGGATGCCCGCCGCGACCAGCAGCAGCTCGATCGGCAGGACGTCGGCGAGCGGCCCGAAGACGACCATGCCCAGCGGCATCGCGACGGCCATGACGATGCCCATGAACCCGAACACACGCCCCTGCCGCTCGGGCTCGACCGTCTCCTGGAGGAGGGTCATGGACGGCGTCGAGAAGAACGGCACGGCGAGCCCCACGAGGAACATGAAGCCGAAGAAGATCCACACGTTCGGCGCGAGCCCGAGGCCGATCGACAGCACGCCGAACACGAGCGACGAGACGACGATGAGCCCGATCCGGCTGCGCTTGGCGAAGAACGACGCGACGAGGATGCCGCCGAGCATCATGCCGACGCTGAAGGCGATCTCGAGCACCGCGAGGTTGACGACGTCCTGTTCCGCACCCGCGGGGAAGGAGCGCACGAGCATGAGCGGCGTGAGATTGGAGGGCGCCACGGTGAGCACGAAGATGATCGCGAACACGATCAGCAGCCACCGCACGAACGCGTGGTGCACGACGTACCGCACGCCGTCGACGAGGTCGGCGAAGTAGCCGGTCTGCACGTCGGACGCCTTGCGCACCGTGCCCACCGAGATGAAGGCGAGGATTCCGATACCGATCACCGCGGTCGCCACGTCGATGAAGAAGATCGGGATGAGCGACGCCGCGGTGCCGCCCGTGGCCGCCGACGACCACGCATAGATCGCACCGGCCGCAGCCGGGGCGAGGAGTGCCATCGCCGATTGGATCGATCCGTTCACGCCGTTCACCCGGATCAGGTTGCGCGTGGGCGTGATCTGGGGGAGCAGGGCCGCGACGGCGGGCATCTGGATGCCCGCACCCGCCGACCGCACCGCCATCACCGCGAAGAGCAGCCACACGGCGTCGTACCCGGTCATCATGATGAGCGCCAGCGCGAGGGTCGACAGCGCGATCGCGGCGTCGGCGCCCATGATGAGGTACTTGCGGTTGTGCCGATCGGCCCACACCCCGCCGAAGATCGACACGACCGCCTGCGGCAGGAAGCCGAACAGCGCCGCGAGCATCATGTAGACGCCCGAGCGGTACTCGATCGTGAGATACCAGAACACGGCGTACTGCACGAGCATCGAGCCCAGCAGGCTGATCGTCTGGCCGCTCAGGAACAGGACGACCTTGCGAAGCCAATGAGGGGGATCGGATGCCTCGGCCGCGGCATCCGCTTCGTACTCGCCGTTCGCCACGGCCATCACCACTCCTCGTATCGACGTCGATCCCCCAGCGATTCCTCGCGAAAACGCCGTTGGAGGCGAAGTCACGATATATCGCGACCTGCACTCTAGCACGGGGCTCCGACACGCGGAGACCCGCGGACGGATGCGCCTCCTCGGCCGGCGCCAGCCTCAGGCGCCGAGGTCGTCGAGCAGTCTCCGGGCGCCTGCGGCGAGGGCCGCGATGCGCTCGGCCGCGTCGTCGGACGAGTCCCCGCGCACGTCGAGGTACAGCTTCAGCTTGGGCTCCGTACCGCTCGGCCGCACGATCACGCGCGATCCGTCGACGAGCCACAGCCGCAGCACATCGCCCCGGGGCAGATCGTCGACACCCTCGAGCAGGTCGTCGGTCCGCTCGACCGCGACGTCGCCGATGGCGGACGGATGCTGCGCACGCAGCGCCGTCATGATGCGCCCGATGGCGGACACGTCGTCGACCCGCACCGAGATCTGGTCGCTGGCGAAGGCGCCGAAGGTCTCGTCGAACTCGGCGAGCAGGTCGGCGAGCGAGGCGCTTCGGCCGCGGGCCTCCGACACCATGCCGAGCATGGCCACCGCGGCGGAGATGCCGTCCTTGTCGCGCACCGTCCCCGGGTTCACCAGGTAGCCGAGCGCCTCCTCGAACCCGAACACGATGCCGGGCGCGCGCGAGATCCACTTGAACCCGGTGAGGGTCGAGTGGAAGTCCAGACCGTAGTGCCGGGCGACGACCTCGAGCCCGGGAGACGACACCAGCGAGCACGCCAGCGAGGCGCCCTCGGTGGCGCCGGTCTCAGCCGCGAGGCGCGCCGCGCGCCAGCCGAGGAGCAGCCCGATCTGATTGCCGGTCAGCCGGCGCCAGCCGTCGGGGGTCGAGGTGTCGGGAAGCGCGACCGCGAGGCGGTCGGCGTCGGGGTCGTTGGCGATGATCAGCTCGGCGCCGACCTCGCGGGCGCGCTCGAACGCGAGATCCATCGCGCCGGGCTCCTCGGGGTTCGGGAACGCCACGGTGGGGAACGCGCCGTCGGGCTCGACCTGCGCGGGGACCGGCTCGGGCGCCGGGTAGCCGGCCGCCTCGAGGATGCGCGAGAACGTCTCCCAGCCGACGCCGTGCATCGCGGTGTAGACCCACGAGAGACCCGACGCGCCCTCGGGGGCAGGCGCGACGGCGGCGGTCGCGGCGACATAGTCCTCGACGACCGACTCGGGGGCGATCTCGTACCCGAGCGAGCGGGGCAGGGTGGAGATGTCTCCGAGCTCGGCCACGCGCTCGATGTGCGCGGCGATCTCGGCGTCGGCGGGTGCGACGATCTGGGACCCGTCGTCGGCCCCGCCGAGGTAGACCTTGTACCCGTTGTCGTTCGGCGGATTGTGGCTCGCGGTGACCATCACGCCGGCGGCGGCGCCGAGGTGGCGCACCGCATACGCGAGCACGGGCGTCGGCAGCAGGCGCGGGAGGAGGATCGCGCGAAGGCCGGCCCCGGCGAAGATCTCGGCGGAGTCCTGCGCGAACACGTGCGAGTTGCGTCTCCCGTCGTAGCCGACGACGACGGTGGGGCTCTCGACGTCGCCCGCCCTCTCGCGCACGTACGCCGCGAGGCCGGCGGCGGCCTGCGCGACCAGCACGCGGTTCATGCGGTTGCTGCCGGCCCCCAGCTCGCCGCGCAGACCGGCCGTGCCGAACGCGAGCCGCGCCGCGAAGCGGTCGTCGAGGTCGGCGGCCGCAGCTTCGTCGCCGGAGTCGGCCGCCGCGATCAGCGCGCGCAGCTCGGCGCGGGTCTCGCCGTCGGGGTCCTGCGCGAGCCACGCACGGGCACGGTCGAGGACCGACGCCCCGTCCGCGGCGCCGGTGGGCACCGATGCGGGCGCGGGCTCCTGGCGGTCGGGTGCGGCCGCCGGGACCTCCTCGTCGCTCACAGCGCGCCCACCACTCGGGCGAGGAGCGACGAGATCACCGGCTCGGCCTCTCGGCCGGCGTCGATGACCTCCTGGTGGCTGAGCGGCGTGGTCTGGATGCCGGCCGCCATGTTCGTGATGAGCGACATGCCCAGCAGTTCCATGCCCGCCTGCCGTGCGGCGATCGCCTCGAGCGCCGTCGACATGCCGACGATGTGCCCGCCGATCGTCTTGGCCATGCGCACTTCCGCCGGCGTCTCGTACTGGGGGCCGCGGAACTGGCAGTACACGCCCTCGTCGAGCGACGGATCGATCGACCGCGCGAGGTCGCGCAGCCGCAGCGAGTACAGGTCCGTCAGGTCGATGAACGTGGCGCCTTCGAGCGGCGAGTCGCCCGTGAGGTTGATGTGGTCGCTGATGAGCACGGGCGTGCCGGGCTTCCACGTGTGCTTGATGCCGCCGGCGCCGTTCGTGAGGACCATCGTGCGGGCGCCCGTCGCGGCGGCGGTGCGCACGCTGTGGACGACCCGGCGCACGCCGTGGCCCTCGTAGTAGTGGGTGCGCGCGCCGATGACCAGCACGCGGCGCCCCTTCGGCGTGACGACGCTGCGCAGGGTGCCGACGTGACCTTCGAGGGCCGGGCGGGAGAATCCGGTGACCTCGGTCGCGGGGAAGCTCGCGGTGGTCTCGCCGATGAGGTCCGCCGCCTTGCCCCAGCCGCTGCCGAGAGTGAGGGCGATGTCGTGCTGCTCGACGCCCGTGATGCGGGCGATGTCGGCCGCTGCGGCGGCTGCGACCTCGAAGGGGTCGGCCGCGGGATCGTCGAGAGGGTTGCCGGTGGTGTCAGACATGCCGACACTCTAGGAGCGCGGCGGGGGCGAGGGCCAGCCGGGGGCGACCATCGGGGTGTCGTGCCGACGCCGCCGCGCGGGAGAGAATGGATGTCATGTCCTTGAGCTTCGAGCGCACTCAGAGCGTCGCCATCATCGGTGGCGGCCCCGGCGGCTACGAAGCGGCGCTGGCCGCCGCCCAGCTCGGAGCCGAGGTGACCGTGGTCGAACGGGCGGGCATCGGCGGTTCGGCGGTGATCACCGACGTCGTTCCGTCCAAGACGCTGATCGCCACCGCCGACGCGGCCGTGGCGATCGCTGGCGCGAGCGACCTCGGCGTGCAGCTGTTCGCGAAAGGCAAGGACGGCAAGCCGCTCAAGCCCGAGATCGCGATCAACCTCGCCGCCGTCAACCGGCGCCTCCTGTCGCTTGCGCGGCAGCAGTCCGACGACATGCGCGCTTCGCTCGCCGAAGCGGGGGTGCGGATCATCTCGGGGCACGGCCGCCTCGAGGGCGAGAACGCCGTCGTCGTCTCGACGGGCGCCGGCGGCACCGACTTCGACCGCATCGAGGCCGACACCCTCCTGGTCTCGACCGGCTCGTCCCCGCGCGAGCTGCCGACCGCGAAGCCCGACGGCGAGCGCATCCTGACGTGGACCCAGCTCTACGACATGAAGGCCATCCCCGAGCACCTGATCGTCGTCGGCTCGGGCGTGACGGGCGCGGAGTTCGCCGGCGCCTACATGAACCTCGGCGCCAAGGTCACGCTCGTCTCGAGCCGCGACCAGGTGCTTCCGGGTGAGGATTCGGATGCCGCGGCCGTGCTCGAACGCGTGTTCAAGCGCGGCGGCATGACGCTGCTGTCGAAGTCGCGTGCCGACAAGGTCGAGAACCTCGGCGACAGCGTGCTGGTGACCCTCAGCGACGGACGCACCGTCGAGGGCAGCCACTGCCTTGTCGCGGTCGGCTCGATCCCCAACACCGCGGGCATCGGCCTCGAGCAGGCGGGGGTGCAGATGACCGAGTCGGGTCACATCCAGGTCAACCGCGTCGCGCGCACCTCGGTGCCCAACATCTACGCCGCCGGCGACTGCACCACCTTCGTGCCGCTCGCCTCGGTCGCGTCGATGCAGGGACGCACCGCCATCTTCCACGCGCTCGGCGACGTCGTGATCCCGCTCGAGCGCCGCCGCATCACCTCGAACATCTTCACCGCCCCCGAGATCGCGACGATCGGCTGGCAGGAGAAGGACATCGCCGAGGGCCTGATCGACGCCGTCGTGCACAAGCTGCCGCTCGCCGCCAATCCGCGCGCGAAGATGATGGGCATCAAGGACGGCTTCGTGAAGCTGATCGCCCGCCAGGGCAGCGGCACCGTGGTCGGCGGCGTGATCGTCGGGCCGCGTGCATCCGAGCTGATCTACCCGATCGCCATCGCCGTCGAGCGTCGCCTCACGGTCGACCAGGTGTCCCGCGTCTTCGCCGTCTACCCGTCGCTGTCGGGCAGCATCACCGACGCCGCCCGCGCGATGCACGTCGTCGACCACAACGTGTACGGCGGCTGACCGTCGACGGGATCAGGCGACTCGACGAGAACAGGCGGGTTCGCGGTCTTTCCGCCTGATTCGTCGACGCTTGACAGTCCATGAGCGGATGCCGCGGCATCCGCTGCCCATCCGTCGGTTGTGCGCTCAGCCGTCGTCCGCGTCGAGCGGCGGCCTGCTGGAGCCGGTGATCGAGACGCGGAAAGCGATCGGATCGCCCCCGGCCGTCGTGGCGACGACCCCGACCGTCTGAACGTCTTCGACTGTGAATCCGAGGGTGATCCGCTCCGACTGGCCGGTGCACGCGACGTCCGCGGAGCCGGTCGAGGTTGTGCCGTCCGCCGCGATGCGCCACGAGACCTCGATCGCACCGTGGTCGAGGCAGGCCGCCTCGAACCCGTCGACACTCGTAGGGTCCGAGTAGCCGAGGCTCCCTGAAGCTTGGTCGGCTGATTCACTCAGAGCACCCGACACCCCGCCGACCAGGTCGGTTCGCCCCGCTTCGGAGGCCGCCATCCCGTCCGTCCACTCCTCCACCCGCTCTTCGTCGACGTTGGGCGGCGCCGCGGTACAGCTCGGAAGGGCGACCATGCCGATGAGGAGAACGGCGACGGCGAGGGTGTGACGCATGCCCGTGACCCTATCGAGGGCGGGCGGCCGCGGCATCCCTTGTCCACAGGCCCCGCCACGATCGGGTCTAGGGAGGCGGGCAGTCGTGACGGCCCGCAGGCCCTGAGGCCGCGGCATCCGCTGCCCTTTCCTGCACTCGCGGTTCGCACGAGCGCGCGCGATCGCAGGTTTCGAGAGCGTGAGCGCCCTCGATAGCGCGAGCGCGTCGGCCCCCGCGCGAGAAGCGTCAGGAGATGGTGAGCAGCTGGTGCCCGGCCGACACGGTGGTGCCGGCGTCAGCATTGATCGCGCCGACGGTGCCGTCCTTGTGCGCCTGGATCGGCTGCTCCATCTTCATCGCCTCGAGCACGATGACGAGGTCGCCCTTGACGACCTGCTGGCCCTCCTCGACGGCGACCTTGACGATCGTCGCCTGCATCGGGGCCTTCACGGCGTCGCCCGACGCACCAGCGACCACGGTCGGCGCGTGCGAGCGACGCGACGGCGGAACCGCGGCAGGGCGACCGGCGACACCCGGCGCGGCGACCACGCGGTCGGGCAGACTCACCTCGAGGCGCTTTCCGGCGACCTCGACGACGACGGTGTGGCGGTGCTCGCTGGGCTTGGGGGCCTCGAGTTCGCCGTCCCACGGCGCGATGTCGTTGTCGAACTCGGTCTCGATCCAGCGCGTGAAGACGCCGAACTCGCCGTTCTCGGCGGTGAAGGCGGGGTCGCGCACGACCTTGCGGTGGAACGGCAGCACGGTCGGCATGCCGGCGACCTCGAACTCGTCGAGTGCGCGGCGCGAGCGCTCGAGGGCCTCAGCGCGGTCGCGGCCGGTCACGATGATCTTCGCCAGGAGCGAGTCGAACGAGCCGGAGACCGTGTCGCCGGCGGTGACGCCGGAATCGAGGCGGATGCCGGGTCCGCCGAAGGTCTTGAAGACGTGGATCGGGCCCGGCTGGGGGAGGAACCCTCGACCGGGGTCCTCGCCGTTGATGCGGAACTCGATTGAGTGCCCCTCGGGGGTCGGGTCGTCGTAGCCGAGCTCCTGGCCCTCGGCGAGGCGGAACTGCTCGCGCACGAGGTCGATGCCGGTGACCTCCTCCGACACGGGGTGCTCCACCTGCAGGCGGGTGTTCACCTCGAGGAAGGAGATGGTGCCGTCGGCGCCGATGAGGAACTCGCACGTCCCCGCACCGACGTAGCCGACCTCCTTGAGGATGGCCTTCGACGACTCGTAGAGCGTCGTGTTCTGCGCGTCGGTGAGGAAGGGCGCGGGCGCCTCCTCGACGAGCTTCTGGTGGCGGCGCTGCAGCGAGCAGTCGCGCGTCGAGATGACCACGACATTGCCTGCGGCGTCCGCGAGGCACTGCGTCTCGACATGGCGCGGCTTGTCGAGGTACTTCTCGACGAAGCACTCGCCGCGGCCGAAAGCGGTGATCGCCTCGCGCGTGGCGGATTCGAAGAGTTCCGGCACCTCGTCGATCGTGCGGGCGACCTTCAGGCCGCGGCCGCCGCCGCCGTACGCGGCCTTGATCGCGATGGGGAGGCCGACCTGCTCGGCGAAGGCGACGACCTCGTCAGCGCCAGAGACGGGACCGGGGGTGCCGGGGGCCAGGGGCGCTCCGACCTTCTCGGCGACGGCACGCGCGGTGACCTTGTCGCCGAGCGATTCGATCGCCTCGGGCGAGGGGCCGATCCAGATCAGCCCCGCGCCGATGACGGCGCGCGCGAAGTCGGCGTTCTCGGCGAGGAAGCCGTAGCCGGGGTGAACGGCGTCCGCGCCGGAGCGGCGGGCGACCGAGAGGATCTTGTCGATCGACAGGTACGTCTCGGCGCTCGTGGAGCCGTCGAGGGCGTACGCCTCATCGGCGAGGCGGGCGTGCATGGCGTCGCGGTCCTGCTCGGCGTAGACGGCGACGGAGGCCTTCCCGGCGTCACGGGCGGCACGGATGACGCGGACGGCGATCTCGCCGCGGTTGGCAACGAGAACCTTGGCGATCTGAGGCATGCGTGCCAGCCTACCCACGCGACGGGGGCGGGATTTGACTGGTTCGCACAAGAACACCGCCGAAACATGGGACTCCTCCCACAATGACGGTCAGGGTGCGGAGTGCACGCCCGGGTCGGCCTGCCGGCCCAGGTCGGTGTGCTCGAGCGAGGGGTCGGTCGTCGCCCACAGCGCGGTCCACTCGACGCCCAGTTCGCGCACGAGTCGCCGCAGCGTCGAGACCGACATCCCCACGACCGTCGAGGGGTCGCCCTCCACCCGCGTGATGAAGGCACCGCCGAGGCTGTCGACCGTGAAGGCGCCGGCGACATGAAGAGGCTCACCGGATGCGACGTACGCGTCGATCTCAGCATCCGACACATCAGCGGCGAAGGTGACGGATGCCTCGGCCACCGCGTGCACCTCGCGCGCCGGCTCGCCGGGGGCGACGCGCACGACCGCATGCCCCGAGTGCAGCACGCCCGTCTGCCCGCGCATCGCGTGCCAGCGCGCGCTCGCGCTGTCGGCCGTGTAGGGCTTGCCGAGCACCTCGCCACCCAGCTCGAACATCGAGTCGCCGCCGATCACGATGCCGTCGAATCCCGGGATGTCGTCGGCCAGTCGCGCCACCACGTCAGCCGCCTTGCGACGCGCCAGCAGGAGCACGTGCTCATCGGGCGCGAGCACGCGGCCCTCGGCGGCCTCGACCGCGGCGACCACCGCGTCTTCGTCGACGTCGGGGGCGACCGTGAGCGGACGGATGCCGAACTGCCGCAGCAGCATCAGGCGGGCGGGCGAGGTCGAAGCGAGGCACACGCGCATGGGTCCACCGTAGGCTCTCCTTCGTGACCGACTCGACTGGCGACCCCGGCCCGATCATCGAACTCGAGATCGGAGACGTCGCCCACGGCGGCGTGTTCGTCGCCCGGCACGAGGGGCGCGTGGTGTTCGTTCCCGACGTCCTGCCCGGAGAGCGCGTGCTGGCGCGCGTGACCGATGCGAGCAAGAACTCGTTCTGGCGCGCCGAGGCCATCGAGGTGCGGGATGCTTCGCCCCACCGCCGCCCGCACGTCTGGCGGGAAGCCGACATCGCCGTCGCTCCCGAGAACCGACCCGGCGGCGCCGACTTCGGGCACATCGCGCTCGAGCACCAGCGCGAGCTGAAGCTGAAGGTGCTCCGCGACGCGCTGCAGCGATTCGGCGGGATGCCGGACCCTCAGGTCTCCATCGCCGCGGCGGGACGCGAAGCCGACCCCGAGAGCGCGGACGGCACCGGCTGGCGCACCCGCGTGAGCCTCCACGTCGACGGCGAAGGTCGAATCGGCCCCTACGCCGCACGCAGCCACCGGGTGATCGCGGTCGAGAGCCTGCCGCTGGCCACCCCCGATGTCGAGCGGGTCGCGCTGAGCCTGGCGTCCGGCGAGCCCGGCCGCATCGATCTCGTGCAGCCTGCCGACGGCCGGGTGCGGGTGCTGCCGCGGCCCGAAGCCGCGCGCGCCCGCGGCCGAGGCGGACGCGGCCGCGGGACCGGCGGCCGAGGGAGGAGCGGCGGCGCCGGCAAGGGCGGACCTCGCCCCGCGGCGCCCGAGTCGGTCGTCGAACGCGTCGGCGACCGCGAGTTCCAGGTCGACGCGGGTGGGTTCTGGCAGGTGCACAGGCTCGCAGCATCCACTCTCTCGTCGGCCGTCGCGCAGACGCTGCGCGGACTCGGCGACGATGTGGGGTGGGATGCCGACGCCTGGCACCTCGACCTCTACGGCGGCGTGGGGCTCTTCGCTGCCACGCTCGGCGACGTGGGCGGCCCCGCCACGCGCGTGACGAGCGTCGAGTCCGACCCGCGGGCGACCGAGCACGCCGGCGAGAACCTCGCCGCGTGGGTCGGCGCGCGGGCCCAGACGGGCCGCGTCGACCGCTGGCTCGCGCGTCTCGCCGCCGAGGCGTCCGCGGCCGAGCGCGAGCGTCTGTCGCACGGCGTCGTGCTGCTCGACCCGCCGCGAGCGGGCGCCGGCCGGGCGGTCGTGGAGTCGGTGGCGTCGCTCTCACCGGCGGCCGTCGTGTACGTCGCGTGCGATCCTGTGGCCCTCGCACGCGACCTTGCGACCTTCCGGGAGGCGGGCTACGAGACGACCGGCGCGCAGGCCCTCGACCTCTTCCCGCACTCGCACCACGTCGAGGCCGTGGCGGCCCTCACCCCCGTCACCGGTCGGCGTTAGGCTGACGGAATGACCCGGGTTGCGCTCATCGACGACCATGAGTCCGTCAGACTCGGACTCGAGGCCGCGTGTGCGCGTGCCGGAAGCAAAGATGTCGTCTTCTCGGGCAGCACCGTCACCGACTATCTCAAGTGGCGAGCCGCCACGATGGCCGGGCCGGCCGACGTCGTGGTGCTCGACCTGACGCTGGGCGACGGCACGACGGTGACCGAGAACGTCCGTCGCCTCGTGGTCGACGGCTCGAGCGTGATCATCCACAGCGTCGCCGACCGGCCAGCCGCCGTACGCGAGGCGCTGGCCGCAGGTGCCGCCGGCGTCGTCAGCAAGTCGTCGCGCATCGACGACGTGATCGCCGCGGTGCGCACGGTCGCGAAGGGCGAGCCGCTCAACAACGTCGAGTGGGCGAGCGCCGTCGAAGGCGACCGCGAGTTCGCCGACGCGCAGCTCTCGGCGCGCGAGCGCGAGGTGCTGCGGCTCTACGCCGCGGGCCTCCCGCTCAAGGTCGTCGCCGACCGGCTCGGCGTCGCCTACTCGACCGCCAAGGAGAACATCACGCGCGTGCGGGTCAAGTACGTCGAGGTCGGGCGCCCCGCGCCGACCAAGGTCGACCTGCTCCGGCGGGCGATGGAGGACGGCATCGTCGAACCCGCCGACCAGGAGGACATCGCGCGTGGCGTCTGACGCACCGGCGGTCCTCGACAGCGCGTGGGGGCACATCCCGCATTCGCGCGAGGCGACCGCAGGCATCGGATCGTTCACGCGCACGCGCGTCGAGCGCATCATCTCGATCGTCGCGGGCTTCGGCTCGCTCGTGCTCGGGGTGCAGGCGTTCCTGACCGCGCTCGCGCCGTCCGACGAGCAGCCGGGTTGGCACGAGCCGCTCGTGGTCGCCGTGTTCGCCCCGCTGGCCGTGATGATCCTCGCCTGCTTCATCGGGCGCGGCGTCCGCATCGCCGCGGGTGTGTTCGCCTTCGTCTACGTGCTCGCACTCATCGCGTGGCCGATCGCGACCGCCGGGAGCGACCCGCCGGCGACGCCGCAGCCGTGGATCTGGTACCTCGTCAACATCGCCACGCTGGCGGCGGTGCTCGCCTTCCCGTTCCCGCTGCAGATCGTGTGGACGGTTCTGGCGCCGCTGCTGTTCGGCCTGGTCCGCCTCATCCAGGGCGGGTTCGCCACCGAGTTCTGGTTCGCCAACGGCCTCGACGTCTCGTTCGCGCTGATCCTGGGCGGTGTCATCCTCACGCTCGGCTGGGTGTTCCGGTCGGTCGCGGCGAACGTCGACGAGACGCGGGCCCGCGCCGTGTCGTCGTATGCGCAGGCGGCAGCAGCCGATGCCGCGGAGCAGGAGCGCATCGCCGTCGCTGCGCTCATGCACGACAGCGTGCTCGCGGCGCTCATCGCAGCCGAGCGCGCCGACACGCCCCGCGCGCAGACGCTGGCCGTCGCGATGGCGCGCGAAGCGCTGACACGCCTCGCGAACACCGAGCAGGACGCCCACGAAGGCCCGGACGAGCCGCGCGACGGCCACTCGATCGCGGACGACATCGACGCCGCGGCGAACGAGCTCGGCGCCGACCTGCTGGTCGATCGCGTCATCGCGGCCGACGGCCCGCAGATCCCCGGCCGCGTCGCGCGGGCGCTGGTGCTCGCGGCGACACAGGCGATCGCAAACGCCCTGCAGCACGCCGGCGGCGCCGGCCTGACGGTGTCGGTCGAGGCAGCGGGCGACTTCGTCCACGTCGAGGTGCGCGACCTCGGAGAGGGATTCGACCTCGACGACGTGCCCGACGACCGGCTCGGCATCCGCGCGTCGATCTTCGCGCGGGTCGCCGCCGTCGGCGGGTCGGCCGACATCGACAGCGGCCGCCACGGCACGACCGTGCGCCTCGACTGGGAGGGGACGCCGGAGTGATCAGCGTCAAGAACGTCCTGGTGGCGCTCGCCGTCGCGTTCACGGCCTACCTCGCCGCCCGCGGACTGTGGTGGACCGAGCCCGTTCCGTACCCGCTCATCGTCGTCGCCACGCTGGGCATGTACCTCGCGACGACGTGGCTCTGCATCTTCTGGGATCCGGCGTCGATCAGCGCGGCGCAGGAAGAGGAGCACATCGGCGATGCGCACCGCGCGCGCGGCCGGCTCCCTGTGCCCGCCATGATCCTCGCGCTGGCCGCTGCGATCATCGTCCCGAGCGCCATCTCGTTCGCGGTCGGTCCGGGCGCGGTGACGTCCGGGTTCGCCACGTGGTACCTCGGCGGCATCGGCGCACTCATGACCATCGTCATGGTGCGGCGCCGGCCGTGGACGGCGTGGGCGGGCATCGTGATCCTCGCCGTCGGCTCGATGGCGTGGATGGGACCCGCCAACGCGCTGGCTCTCGGACTCGTCGGCTCGATCGTGTGGGTGACGTGTGCGCAGCTGCTGGTGCGGTCGCTCGACCGGGCCGCGCGCGACACCTCCAGGCTCGCCCAGCTGCAGCGCGCCGCGTCCGCCTGGCAGGCCTCTCAGGTCGGCCGCCAGCGCGAGCGTCGCGTGCAGGTGCAGCAGGCACTCGCCGTGGCCGGCCCCGTTCTCACGCGCACGGTCGCCACCGGCGGACGGCTCAACGACGACGACCGCCTCGAGGCGCGCCTCGCCGAGGGCAGGCTGCGCGACGAGATGCGCGGCCCGCGCCTGCTCGACGACGAAGTGCGCGCTGAGCTCGAACGCGCTCGCCGACGTGGTGCGAACGTGACGGTGCTCGACGAGGGCGGGCTCGAGGGGCTCGACGACGAGACGCTGTCCGTCATCCGCGCGCAGCTGGCCGAGGCGCTGCGGTCGGCGAGCTCCGACAGGCTGTACATCCGCACGTCGCCCGACGCGCGCGTGGCGGTCACCGTCGTCGGCCGGTCGCCCTCCGTCGGCGGTCCGTCCGAAGAAGACGGCGTCGACCTCTGGCGCGAGATCCCGCACCCCGGCGCGGCGTAGGCCGGGCGCCGGTTCGGCACTCGACCTGTGCGAGACGGCCTGGCCCGTCACCTGTCGGCCCCGCCGCACGGCGGTCGGAAAAGAAACTGCTCCCCGTCTCGATGGGGGAGGGGTACCGAGACGGGGAGCGGAACCGAAGGAGGCGAGGGGCGGCGAAGCCGCCCGCCCCTCGCCTGGCGGACTGTTACCCGAAAACAGCCCGCGTGGCCGAACTCGGATCTTCCACAAGAGCGGAGAGCGAGTCAGCCGAACGCAGAAGCGTTCCAGCGAGACAAGTATCTCCGAGCCGTACGCACCCCGTCTGTAGGTATTTCGGGGGACAAGCGGGGGGTTGTCCGGTTCGGGCGGGCCCGTCACGGCCCAGATTCCCCGGGCCGTACAATTGCCGAGTGCCCCCCGCCGCATCCGCCGCCGCTTCCGCGGCTCCAGAGGTGGACGCGCCCGACCCCAACCGCGCACGCATCGCGAGTCTCGACTGGGCCCGCGGGTGGATGCTCATCGCGAGCGTGACCGTCAACAGCCTCATCGTCGTTCCGCCCTGGTTCGACCACGCACCGTGGAACGGTGTCCATCCGATCGACGTCATCTTCCCCGTCTTCGTGACGCTGTCAGGCTGCGGATTGGCGTTCGCGATGACGAGGACCGTGAAGGTCGCCCCCCTCTTGAGACGGGTAGCCGTGCTGTTCGTCGTGGGGTTGGCGTACAACGCGATCGTGGAGTGGTCGCTCGACGTCTTCACGTGGCGCATCACAGGTGTGCTGCAGTTGTACGCGGTGCTCGTGGCTGTGATCGGCCTCCTGCACGTGGTGACCAAGAGCTGGCAGGGCTGGGCGGCGATCACAGCCCTGACAGCGCTCGCGCAGACGACGCTTCTCACCGTCTACGCGACGACCTGTTCGGCGCACGTGCTCACTCCCGAGTGCAATCCGAGCGGGCCGATAGACAGCGCGATCTTCGGCGCGGCCCACATCTACAGGCTCGGAGCGGCGGGGCACGACCCGGAGGGGCTGATCGCCATCATGGGTGCCGTCGTGTCGGCCTCCGCCGGCGCCACCGTCGGCCATCTGCTGCTGGCGACCCGCCGTAGGGCGCTGGGAGCCGGTCGCGGACCGGAGACTGCGATCGGGCCGGTGCTGCTGTCGTCCGCCGGATTCATCGCGCTCGCGATCGTGCTGATCTACTCGCTGCCCATTCTGCTCGGTGTGCAGCTGCCGATCATGAAGCGCCTGTGGACCGCCCCGTTCGCGCTGGTCGTCGCGGCGGGAACCGCCCTGTTGCTCCTCGTCGGCCATCTGCTGCTGGATCGCGCCCGGGTGCCGCTGTTCGTCGAGCGGGCGTCGTATCCGCTGCTGGCCCTCGGGCGCAACAGCCTGCTCGTGTACTTCGGCTCCCATGTGCTGATGAGCCTGCTCACCCGCCCGATCGGGCAGTCGGGGACGTCCGTCGCCGCCCGGGTGACGGACGTGCTCGCTTACGTCGGCCCGCCGCAGCTGCTGTGGACGCTGCTCCTGCTCGGCTTCTGGATCGGTCTGGCCTCGCTGCTCCATCGTCACCGTATCTATCTGCGGCCATGAGTCCAGGCACTGCGTCCTCCGCGAAACGGCGGTCATCGGCGGTCGTCTCTTGGGCGATTGCCGTCCTCGCGCTGACCCTGGTGACGGTCGGGATGCTGGCGCTCGCGATGACCGCGGACGACGATGAGCGCACGATGAGCCTCGCTGTCGTCCCGCACCCCGACGACGAGTTCCAGATGTGGTCGCTTCTCGAGCAGACACCGCGCGAGTACAAGGTCTTCGTGTCCCTCACTCAGGGCGAGGAGTCGGGCTTCTGCGAGCCGGACATGCTCGAGGGCGCGCTGCAGGCGGACCTCGGTGAGGTGCCTCCCTCGCCGACGCCGACCGGGCGGTGGACGGCCGAATGCAAAGAGGCGCGGATGGCCTCGCTTCTGGGGTATCTGTCGCAGATGTCCGAGTCCGACGCGTCGATCCCGGGAGACTTCGCGGCGGGGCGGTCGATCGAGCTGCCCGCAGGTGCGACGAGCCCGTGTCGCATCGACGATGGCGTCGAGGACTGCGAGGGGGCGCGCGAGGTGCGCGTATGGACGGATCGGCAGGATCGCGGTGCAGTTGTCGCGTTCGACCTCGGTGACGGAGATCTCACGACCGCGGAGATCGGATGGGCGCTGCGGTCTGTCATCGACGAGAGGGCGGCTCTCGGCATCGACGAGGACCTGAGGATAGGGGCGGCGCTCGGCGCCTTCGCGAACGACCACCACCGCTGCCATTCGTACCCGCATCCCGACCACCTGGCGGTACACGACGCTCTACGCACGATCGACCTGAACATCGGTCCGCAGCTCGCCGCCACCTGCTTCGCGGACCCGGCCCAGTCCCTGACGTCGCTCGTCAGCCGCGGGAGCGCCGACGCCGCATTCTCCCTGGGTCCTCACGGCGAGCGGCTCGGCGCGCATCCGCGGCACTACGGCTGGCTGAGTGTCTCGACCTATCCGCTGGGGGGATTCCTGCAGTCGGAGCTGTTCATGCGGCTGCAGTCGTTCTGGGTCGCTTTCAACTGAGGCGCGCATCACCTTCGGCGGCACTCGACAACCGGATTCACCGGCTGAGCACGCTCAGCCGGTGAATCGACCCCAGCCGAGCTCGGGGCGGAAGGGCTCGCGCAGGCTGCGCTGCGTGAGCGACCACGCCGAGCGTCGGTTGTCGTCGGCCGCCACGGCCTCGGCCGCCTCGCCCGTGTACGCCTCGGTGACGACGGCGATGAGCGCCGCGAGCTCCTCCTCGGTGGCCTGTCCGCGCAGGATGTCGATCGTGACGCCCCGGGCGTCCTCGTCCGCCGGACTCACAGCGGGATGTTCCCGTGCTTCTTGGGCGGCAGGCTCGCGCGCTTGCCACGCAGAGCGCGCAGTGCCTTCGCGATCGAGACCCGCGTCTGCGCGGGCTCGATGATGCCGTCGAGCTCACCGCGCTCGGCGGCGAGGAACGGCGAGGCGACGTTGTAGGTGTACTCGTTCGCGAGGCGCGTGCGCACTGCGGCGACGTCTTCGCCGGCAGCCTCGGCGCGCTTGATCTCGCCGCGGTACAGGATGTTCACGGCGCCCTGTCCGCCCATCACCGCGATCTCGGCCGTCGGCCACGCCAGGTTGATGTCGGCGCCCAGCTGCTTCGAGCCCATGACGATGTACGCGCCGCCGTACGCCTTGCGCAGGATCACGGTCACCAGCGGGACCGTCGCCTCCGCATACGCGTACAGAAGCTTCGCGCCGCGGCGGATCACGCCGGTCCACTCCTGGTCGGTGCCGGGCAGATACCCGGGCACGTCGACCAGCGTCACGATGGGGATCGAGAACGCGTCGCAGAATCGCACGAAGCGGCTTGCCTTCTCGCCGGCCTCGATGTTGAGCGTGCCGGCCATCTGTGACGGCTGATTGGCGATGATGCCCACCGAGCGGCCTTCGATGCGACCGAAGCCGACGACGATGTTCGGGGCGAACAACGGCTGCACCTCGAGGAAATCCTCGGCGTCGACGATGCCGCGGATGACCTGGTGGATGTCGTACGGCTGGTTCGGCGAGTCGGGGATGATCGCGTTCAGCGCGCGGTCGGCATCCGTCGTCTCGAATTCGAACTCCGACTCGTAGACCGGCAGCTCCGACATGTTGTTGTCGGGCAGGAAGCCGAGCATCGTGCGCACGTAGTCGATCGCGTCGTCCTCGTCTTCGGCGAGGTAGTGCGCGACGCCGGAGCGGGTGTTGTGCGTGTGCGCGCCGCCGAGCTCCTCCATGCCGACGTCTTCGCCCGTGACGGTCTTGATGACGTCGGGCCCGGTGACGAACATCTGGCTCGTCTTGTCGACCATGACGACGAAGTCGGTGAGCGCGGGGGAGTATACGGCGCCACCTGCGGCCGGTCCCATGATGATCGAGATCTGCGGGATCACGCCCGACGCGCGGGTGTTCAGGCGGAAGATCTCGCCGTACTTGCCGAGGGCGACCACGCCCTCCTGGATGCGGGCGCCGCCCGAATCGAGGATGCCGACGATCGGGATGCCGGAGCGCAGCGCGAGCTCCATCACCTTGATGATCTTCTCGCCGGCGACCTCGCCGAGCGATCCGCCGAAGGTCGAGAAGTCCTGCGAGTACACCGCGACGGTGCGACCGTGGATCGTGCCGACGCCCGTGACGACGGAGTCGCCGTACGGCCGCGACTTGTCCATGCCGAACGCAGTGGTGCGGTGGCGCACGTACTCGTCGAGCTCCACGAAGCTCCCGGTGTCGAGGAGCTGGTCGATGCGTTCGCGCGCGGTTCCCTTGCCCTTCGCGTGCTGCTTCTCCTTCGCGACCGCCTCGGGATCGAGGACGGCTTCCTGGAAACGTGCGCGGAGGTCGGCGATCTTGCCGGCGGTCGTGAAGAGGTCGGGCTGATCGGTCACGGATTCCACCTTATCGGCGGCCCCTGTGGAGCGGTTGGAGGGTTCGCACAAGGGGCCGGGGTGATCGCTGTGCACTCGCTGACCGTGTCGCACGGCCCGAGTCAGGGGGCGAGACGAGTAGGTGTCCGTCGGGCAAGTTTCACGCCGCTCTCACGCGGCCGCCGGCCGACAGCGGTTAGGGTCGGCAGGGGACACAAAGCGACTGGGGATACGAAACCGATGTGAGGAAGTCGTGAAGGGTCGAGTCGTCAAGGGTCGCATTGCACAAGCCGTGGCTGTGGCGGTGGTCGTCGGGATGCTGGCCCCGCTCACCGTTGACCTCTCGGCGGCGAGCGCCGTCGTCCGGCCGTCAGCCACCGTCGACAGCGGGGCGGAAGGGGCGACGCCCGAGCCCACCCCCGAGCCGACGCCGGAACCCACCCTCGACCCGACGCCGGAACCGGCCCCCGAGCCCGAGCCCGACGTCGTCGAGCCGGGCGGGACACCCCCGCCGGCGACGGACGCCGACGTGGCCGAACCAGCTCCTCCCGGGGAGGAGCCCGTGGTTGAGGGCGATACCGGGGCGGGTGCGGTTGCCCCGCTGGCATCACCCGTCACGCCGACCGTTCCGACCGCGTCGCGCATCGCCGGCGTCGACCGTTACCAGACAGGTGTCGCCGCGTCGCAGGCGGCGTTCCCGAGCGGAGCCGACACCGTGCTCGTGGTCTCCGGATCGGCTGCGGTCGACGGAGCCGTGGCGGCGAGCATGGCGGCGTCGCTCGCCGCGCCGCTGCTGTACGTGGCGACCGGCGGTGTGCCGTCGGTCACGGCGACAGAGCTGCGCCGCCTGCAGCCGACGTCCATCGTCGTCGTCGGAGGACCGGCCGTCGTCGGTGATGCCGTCTTCCGGCAGCTGCAGGGCCTCGCCCCCGACGTGCGCCGATTCGGCGGCGCCGACCGATACGAGACCTCTCGCCTCGCGCTGGCAGGGCGCGGGCAGACCTTCGGCACGATCTATCTGGCGGGTGGCGCCAACCTCGTCGACGCGCCGCTGGCGTCGGCGACCGCGGCGGCGACCGATCGTGGCGCGCTGCTCGTCGACGGCACGAAGGCCCTCGACAGCGCCACGCTGGCAGCCGTGCGCGCGGCCGGCGCCAGATCGCTCGTGATCGTCGGCGGCGTCGGCACGGTAACCCCGGCGTTCGCGGCGGAGCTATCGGCTGCCGGGTTCACCGTGTCACGCCGTGCCGGAGCCGACCGCTACGCGCAGTCCGTGCTGATGGCGGGCGAGCGCACCGCGCCCGCCGCGCGCGCGATCGTCGCCAACTCCGCGACGGACCCCGACGTCGCCGTCGCGACGGCGCTCGCCGCCGTGACCCGGCAGCCGCTGTACTACGCCATCGAGAAGTGCGTCCCCGACGTCGTCTCCCGGCACCTCGACGCGGTCGGCCTGCGTGTCACGGGCGTCGGAGGCACGCACTGGCTCGAGGCGCCGGTGCTCGCGAACGATGACTGCTCGGCAGTCAAGACGTCCCTCCAGTCACAGCTCAACTCGGCGATCCGCGCGACGATGGCCGCGTACCCGGGAACCTTCAGCGTCACGGTCCGCCAGCTCGGCGGCCTCGGTGAGATCACCCACGTCGACGGGGGCGTCCGGCGCGAGCCGGCGAGCATGCTGAAGATCTTCGCGGCGTGGGCGGCGTACAAGCGCATCGAGCAGGGCAGCGCGACACCGTCGACGGTGCTTCCGTCCGGGGTGTCGCTCGGGACGTGCGTGCAGATCATGCTCCATGTCTCCGACAACTACTGCCACACCGACATCGTCCACTGGATCGGCATCCCGCAGCTCAACGCCATGATCCGCGGGGCGGGCTTCACGAACACCGTCTACGGGAGCGTCCCGTCGGGCACGAGCGTGCTCTACGCCGGCAACAGATCCACCTCGAACGATCTCGCATGGATGATGGAGAGGCTGGCAAACGGATCGATCCTGGCGAAGAGGTACAGCGACACGATCATCAACATCATGCGCACGCAGATCTGGCGCTCGCGCATCGCGTCCGGCATCCCGCCCGCCGCCCGCCAGGCGAGCAAGCCCGGGTCCCTGTGGATCGCCTCCGGCCTCCTGCAGGGCGACACCGCGATCGTCAACGGCACCCGGTACTCGTACGCGATTTCCATCATCGGCGACGACGGGCCGCCGCAGGCTGCGCTGCGAGCCCTCTCGCGCACGGTGTACTCGCATTTCCACGGGAGCTTCGGCACCGCGACGAGCTACCCGGTGCAGCAGATGGTGACGCGCACGGCGTCGGTGCTGCGCGCCTCGCCCGGCGGCGCGACCGTCACGACCATTCCGGTCGGCGTTCTGCTTCAGGTGCATGACGCGCAGCGGGTGTGGTACCAGGTGCAGTACGGCAGCCGGAAGCTGTGGGTCTACTACACGGGACTGCGCAACCGGTGATCGCGCCGGTAGCGTGAACCGCATGCCGATCGCATCCGAAGGCTATCCGCTCGCAGCGGCCGCATCGCCCAGGGTCCAGGTCGTCGAGACCACCGACTCCACGAACGCTGACGTGATCCGCCACGTCGTCGACGCGCCGGAGGAGTGGCCGCACCTGTCGCTGCTGCTCACGACCGACCAGCGTGCGGGCAGGGGCCGGCTCGACCGCTCCTGGACGACACCACCGGGCACCGCGCTGGCGCTCTCGGTGGTGGTGCACGTCGGGGCGATCCCGCCCGCCTCGCGCGGCTGGATCCCGCTGGTCGCCGGTGCCGCCATGACCCGCGCGATCGCCGGGCAGGTGCGCGGCACGGGTCACACCGCGCGGCTCAAGTGGCCGAACGACGTGCTGCTGGACGGGTACAAGGTGTGCGGCATCCTCGCGGAGGTCGTGCCGGGGCATCCCGACACCGTCGTCATCGGCTCGGGGGTCAACACCCGGATGCCGAAGACCGACCTGCCCGTCGAGACGGCGACGTCCTTCGAGGCGCTCGGCATCGAGGTCGACGACGACGCGCTCGTCGCCGACTACCTGACGGCGCTGGCAGAGCACCTCGACGCCCTGGTCGGTGCGCGGGGCAACGCGGCCGCCGCGGGCGTGCTCGCGGAGGTGGAAGCCCTGTGCTCGACGCTGGGCAGCGAGGTCGCGGTGTCGCTTCCCGACGGAGATGTGCTGCGAGGCCGCGCCCAGCGGATCGACGACGAGGGCCGGCTCGTCGTCGAGCAGGACTCGGAGTTCGAGAGCGCGGTCTCGGCCGGCGACGTCGTCCACGTGCGCTGACAGGTCCGCATGACGCGACACGGCGGTGCGCCGCCGCCGTGTCGGTCGTGACACGCACAATGGGAGCATGACGCAGCCGATCAGCTACGGCGGCCGGCCCCTGCCCCCGGCACCGGGCGCACCGACGCCCGAGCTGCGGGTCGCGCGCTTCCGCGGGCACGCACGGCGGCTCACGTGGTCGGCGATCGTGCTCATCGGCGTCGCCGGGGCGACCGGGTTCTTCTACGGCAACCTTCCCGCGCCGTTCGAGAACTGGATGCTGCTGGCCGGCGCCGGCGTGATCGTGCTGCTGCTCGTGATCCTGCCGTTCCTGCGGTGGTGGGCGCACGTCTACACGATCACCACGCGCCGTGTGCTCGAGCGCACCGGCGTCCTGAGCGCGCGCCATCGCGAGCTCGACCATGTGCGGGGCTACACGATCCAGGTGCGCCGCGGTCTGCTGCAGCGCATGTGGGGCGCCGGCACCCTGACGCTGTCGAACGGCGTCGATCCCTCGCTCCGCCTCGTGAACATCCCGAGCGTCGAACTGGTGCACGAAGCCCTGGTCGACCAGGTCGAGGTGAACCAGATCCTCGCCCACCGCGACGCCCAGCCGCCGCTGCCGCCGCAGCCGCCGCTGCCCGCCGGGCGCTGACGGCTCCGGAGTCCCGCGGCGGTGCGGGATGATGGAGGTCGCACGAGAGGAAGTGGACGGCATGGCATTGCGAGTCGGAGTCGTGGGAGGCGGGCAGCTCGCCCGGATGATGATCGGGCCAGCTGTCGAACTCGGAGTCGAGCTCCGCGTGCTCGCGGAGGAGCCCGGCATGTCGGCGGCGCTCGCCGCCACCGCCGTCGGCGACTACCGTGACGCCGACACGGTGCTCGCCTTCGCGCGCGATGTGGACGTGCTCACCTTCGACCACGAGCACGTCCCCCAAGACGTGCTGGCGGCGCTGCTCGAGGCGGGCGTCGCGGTGCACCCCGGCCCCGGCGCGCTCGCGGTCGCTCAGGACAAGCTCGTCATGCGCACGCGGATGGCGGAGCTCGGCATGCCGCAGCCCGACTGGGCGGCGGTGACCGACGCCGAAGAGCTGCAGGCCTTCCTCGACGACCACGGCGGTCGCGCGGTCGTCAAGACGCCGCGGGGCGGCTACGACGGCAAGGGCGTCCGGGTGGTCAGCGCGGCGACCGAGGCCGACGACTGGTTCGCGGCGCTCGCCGAAGACGCGCGGGGCGGTGCGCTCCTCGTGGAGGAGCTCGTCGACTTCTCGCGCGAGCTCGCGCAGCAGGTGGCACGTCGTCCGTCCGGCGAGGTCGCGGTGTACCCCGTCGTCGAGACCGTGCAGCGAGACGGCGTGTGCGCAGAGGTGCTCGCGCCGGCGCCCCACGGCAGCGAGAGGCTGCGCGCCGTCGCCGCCGACATCGGTGTCGCGATCGCCGAGGGTCTCGCTGTGACGGGGATGCTGGCCGTCGAGCTCTTCGAGACGACCGACGAGCGGCTGCTGGTCAACGAACTGGCGATGCGCCCACACAACAGCGGCCACTGGACCCAGGACGGCGCCGTGACCAGCCAGTTCGAGCAGCACCTGCGCGCCGTGCTCGATCTTCCCCTCGGCCGGCCCGAGCCGACGGCGGCGTGGTCGGTGATGGTCAACGTGCTGGGCGGTCCGGCCGAGCAGCCGCTCGACGCGCGATTCGCGGCGGCGATGGCCGATCAGCCCGACGCCAAGGTGCACACGTACGGCAAGGCGCCCCGGCCGGGGCGCAAGGTCGGTCACATCAACGTGAGCGGCGACGACCTCGACGACGTCGCGTACCGGGCGCGGGCCGCGGCATCCTTCTTCCAGGACTGACCGTGATCGCGCGGCGGACCGCGCCGTTGCGGGGTTCTTCCAGGCACGACCCCTAGCCTTGACGGGTGACTCGCCCGCTGCACTCTTCCGACGAGCCCTTGGTGGGCGTCGTCATGGGATCCGACTCCGACTGGCGGGTGATGAGCGACGCCTCGCAGCTGCTCACCGACTTCGGCGTCCCGCACGAGGTCGAGGTCGTGTCCGCGCACCGCACGCCCGACAAGCTCATGCGGTACGGCCGGGAGGCCCGCGGTCGCGGGCTGAAGGCGATCATCGCCGGCGCCGGCGGCGCCGCGCACCTGCCCGGCATGCTCGCGTCGGTGACGGCAGTCCCGGTGATCGGCGTCCCAGTGCAGCTGGCGACTCTCGACGGGCTCGATTCGCTGCTGAGCATCGTGCAGATGCCGGCCGGGATCCCCGTGGCCACCGTGTCGATCAACGGCGCCAAGAACGCCGGTCTTCTGGCGGTGCGCGTCATCGCTACGTCGGACGCTGCTCTCGCCGAGAGCGTCGAGGCGTACGCGCGCACGCTCGAGGCCCAGGTCGAGGAGAAGAGCCGGCGGCTCAAGGAGTCCCTGTGACCGTGGTGAGCCCGCCGCGGACCCAGTCCGGGTATCGCGCGCCGCACGTCGTCGAGGAGAAGCCGCTGCGGTATCCCGACGCCTCGTCCCGCGCAATGATGACCCGGCGCGGATGGTGGCTCGTCCTCCTCAACTTCCTCCTGCCCGGCTCGGCACAGGCGCTGGCCGGCAACCGGCGCCTCGGGCGCCTCGGCCTCGGCGCCACGCTCGCGATGTGGGGGGTCCTGACTCTCACGCTGCTTTTCGCACTGCTGGCGCCGACGGCAGGGTTCAGCATCGTCACCGGCGCATGGCTGCCCGACTGGCTCGCCCTCGGGCGCCCCGTGCCGCTGTTCCTCGCACAGGGACTGCTGATCGCGTACGCGGTGCTGTGGATCGTTCTCACGATCGACACGCTGCGGCTGGTGCGGCTCGTCAAGACTGGTCCCGTCGCGCGCTTCGGCATCGCCCTCGGTGCGGTGGCGCTGATGGTCGTATCGAGCGGCACCGCGGCTTTCGGCGCCACGACGGTCGGCACGGTGCGCGACACCCTCGGCTCGATCTTCCAGGCGACGGGCCCGCTCGTGCCACCCTCCGACGGCTACTACAACATCCTCCTCCTCGGCGCCGACAGCGGTGCGGGCCGCGACTCGATGCGGTTCGACAGCATCTCGGTGGTGTCGGTGAACGCCGAGACGGGCGCGACCACCATCACCGGCATCCCGCGGGACATGCCGCACTTCCCCTTCGCCGAGGGACCGATGCAGGACCGCTATCCCGACGGTCACGAAGGATTCTCAGATCCCGACTGCGGGTGGGGGAGCGGCATCAACCAGCTGCGCACCGAGGTCGAGGTCTGCCAGGACGGCAACGAGCTCTACCCCGACGCGGTCGACAACGGGTCGGCGCCGGCCATCGAGGCCACGAAGGACGCGGCGGAGGGCATCCTGGGCGTCGAGATCCCGTACTACGTGTTCATCGACATGCACGGGTTCTCCGCGCTGATCGATGCGCTCGGCGGGGTCGACATCGACGTCGCCGAGCGGCTGCCCAAGGGCGGCGGCCCGTCGTACACCGGTCAGCCCGTCGACGAATGGGCGATCGGCTGGATCGAGGCCGGTCCGCAGCACATGGACGGCGATACGGCGCAGTGGTATGCCCGGTCGCGCTACACGACGGACGACTTCGACCGGATGGCGCGTCAGCGCATCCTGCAGCAGGCGATCCTCGCGCAGTTCACGCCGCAGACGGTGCTGACCCGCTTCCAGGACGTGGCGGCCGCCGGCGCCGATGTCGTCCAGACCGACCTGCCCCAGTCGCTGCTGCCGTTCCTCGCCGATCTCGCGCTCAAGGCGAAGGAGCTTCCGGTCAGCACGATCGAGCTGACGCCCGAGGGTGGCGTCGACGAGCACGAGCCGGACTACGCGTTCATCCAGGAGCTCGTGCGCAGCACGCTCCACCCGCCGAGCCCGACGCCGGAGGGGTAAGGATGGTCGCCACGCTCCGTGTGATGGTCGACCAGATGGTCGTCCCTACCGAGCCGCCGCTGGTGGAGGCATCCCGCGATCTCACTCGCGCCTTGATCGCCGGCGCCCCCGCGGGGTGCGAGGTCGAGGCGATCGCGCCGGCCGGCGGCGCCGAGATCGAGCTGCCGGGCGTCGCGGGCGTGCGGCGGACGGCGCTGCCGCGCCGGGAGCTCGCGGCCGCTCTCCAGCTGGGCGTCGGGACCGGCATCGGCGGCGGGATGATCCACTCGCCGACGCTCTTCGCACCGCTCGTGCGCCATGACCGCGTGCACAACCACGACCAGACCGTCGTCACCGTCTGGGACCTGCGTCCGTGGGAGTCGCCCGCCGAGCTGTCCAGGTCGGCCGTCGCGTGGCACCGCGCGATGCTCAAGCGAGCCGTCCGATTCGCCGACGCGGTGGTCGCGCCCACGCACTCGATCGCCCAGCGCCTCGCCGAGCTGGCCCCGCTCGGCGACCGCCTGCGCGTCGTGACCGGCGCCTCGCCGCTCGGCTTCGCCGTGCCGACCGATGAGGTCGGCCGGCGCCGGGGGCTCGATCTGGCCGAGGGGTTCGTACTCCTCAGCGGTGGCCCGACGCCCTCCGACGGGCTGGACCTCGGCATCGCGGCCGTCGTAGCCTCCGGTGTCGACCTGCCGGTCGTCGTGATCGACGTCGAAGAGGGGCACGAGCCGGCCGTCGCCGACCTCGCGGCGGCCGCGGGGCTCCCCGAGCGACGCCTGCACGTGCGCGGTGCGCTCGACGCAGTCGACCGGGCAGCCGTCTTCGGTGCGGCGCTCGCCTTCGTGGCGCCGTCGGGCCGGGCCGCGTTCCCCTGGCGCGTCGTCGACGCCCTGACCCTCGGCATCCCGCTCATCGCCGTGGATTCCGAGGTTCACCGCGAGGTGATCTTCGACGGCGGTGAACTGGTGTCAGGTGCGGATGCCGCGGCCACGGCAGACGGGCTGGCGGACGCCCTCCGCCGGGCGCTCGCCTCGACGGCGGCGGCGGAGCGGCTCGCGGTCCTCGCCGGCGACCGTGGCCGGAGCTTCTCGTGGCGGGAGGCCGCCGATAAGGTGTGGCACCTGCACGCGGAACTCTGACACAGGCCGCAGAGTCCCTGAGAATCGCGTGTCGGACCGCGGATCGGCGCACTCGTGTTGTACTCATCCGTCACATCCGTCACACTGGTCGCATGGCGGGGGCTGACAAGACGGGCGCGCACGCGTCCCTCAAGACATTGACGGGTATCGGGCTGGCGATCGCCGCCCTCGTGATCGGGCTGGTGGCGCCCGCGGCGACAGCGGCCCCCTCCGGGCCGGTGGAGGCGTCCGCCGCCGCGGCGCCCGCGGTCGGCGCGGGAGGGGTGCTCACCGCGGATCTCACCAAGTTTCAGCCGGGGAACATCATCGGCGACGCCGTCTTCTTCAATCGGTCCGCGATGACCGAGGCGCAGATCCAGAGCTTCCTCCAGGCGAAGGGCCCGGCATGCCGCGCCGGGTACACCTGCCTCAAGGACTACTACGACACGTCCCGGACGGTCGCAGCCGACGCGATGTGCGGGGCGTATTCGGGCGGCGTGCGCGAGCGGGCCTCGCGCATCATCTACAAAGTGGCGCAGGCATGCGGCATCAACCCGCAGGTGCTGATCGTCATGCTCCAGAAGGAGCAGGGCTTGGTCACCCACGACTGGCCGAGCGAATGGCGCTACACCGCGGCGATGGGGCAGGGCTGCCCCGACACGGCGGCCTGCGACACCCGCTATTACGGCTTCTTCAACCAGGTGTACGGCGGGGCGTGGCAGCTGAAGCGCTACGCGAATCCGCCCGGCACGACCAAGTTCTTCACCTGGTACGCGCCCGGTAAGACCTGGAACCTGCTCTACAACCCGAATCGGGCATGTGGCACGTCCCCTGTCTACATCCAGAACCAGGCGACCGCGAACCTCTACTACTACACGCCATACCAGCCCAACGCGGCGGCCCTCCGTGCCGGCTACAGCACGGGCGACTCCTGCTCGTCGTACGGCAATCGCAACTTCTACAACTACTTCACAGACTGGTTCGGCTCCACCCAGTACTTGTCGTTCGCGTCGGCTCCCAACCCGACGGTTTCGGGCACCGCGCTCGCAGGCCAGGTGCTCACGGCGTCGCCGGGAACCTGGTCGCCTGCGCCGACCTCGCTCTCCTATCAGTGGCTCAAGGGCGGCCAGCCGATCGCGGGGGCGACGGCGGCGAGCCTCAAGGTGACGAACGACCTCGCGGGGGGCGCGCTCTCGGTGCGGGTCGTGGGGAAGAGGACTGCGTACGCGACCGAGACCAAGACTTCTGGCGCGGTCGCGGCGCGCGGATTCACCGTCGACCGCCTGGCCGGCAGCACCCGGTACGAGACGGCGGTCGAGGTGTCGAAGCGGGCCAATCCCGGAACCGTGGGAACGGTGTATCTCGCCACCGGCGCCGACTACGCCGACGCGCTGTCTGCGGCGTCGCTGGCGGCGCGCGAGAAGGGCGCATTGCTCCTCGCGCCCGTGGACTCCCTCCCCGACGTCGTCGCGGCGGAGCTCAAGCGACTCAAGCCCACCCGCGTGGTCTTGATCGGCGGCCACGGCGTCCTCGACGCCGGCGCTGAGAGCCGGGTCGCTGCGGCCCTCGGCGCGACCGCCACGGTCGAGCGCATCTCGGGCGTCGACCGCTACGAGACCTCCCGGATGCTCGCGGCACGCTTCGGGACCGCGCCGACGGTGTACATCGCTACGGGGCGCGCCTTCGCTGACGCGCTGGGCGCCGCTGCCGTCGCGGGGACGCGCGGCGCCCCCGTCCTCCTTGTGGACGGCGTGAGCGCTTCGCTGGACACTGCGCAGACGACCGCTCTCAAGACGCTGGCGACGAAATCGGCGATCATCGTCGGCGGCGAGGGCGCCGTCTCCAAGGGGATCGCCGCACAGCTGGCCACCCTCGGTATCGCGTCTTCCCGGTACGCGGGCGCCGATCGCTTCGCAACGAACACCGCGCTCAACGCGGCCTCCTTCGCGGCGACGACACCGCGGGCGTACATGGCCACGGGCTTCGACTTCCCCGACGCGCTCACCGGCTCCGTTCTGGCCGCCGGCGGGAGCGCACCGCTGGTCATCAGCGCACCCTCGTGCGCCTCCGCGTCGGCGGCGGACTTCCTGCGAGACCGCGCGGTGACGGCGGTGACGCTGGTCGGAGGCGAAGGAGCCCTCTCTGCCGCCACCGCACGTCTTCTGCGCTGCTGAGGGGGAACGTCCAGGGTGCGCGACCCTCGTGACCTAGACTGTGATGGTTTGCAAACGAGGGCCCGTCGCCCTTGCCCCTTGACGAAGCAGAACCCGTGAGCGACAACCCCCGCCTGTTCGACGCCATCCCGCGCGCGCAGTTCGACGTGCCCGGACGCAGCAACGGCCTGCTCGACGTGTTCCGCTGGCACTACCTGCTGCGCCTTCTGGTGCGCACCGGCGTAACGACGCGCTACCGCAATTCGGTGCTCGGCTGGACCTGGTCGTACGTGCGGCCGGCGGCGCAGTTCCTGGTCTTCTTCGTCGTGCTGGGCGTCTTCCTTCAGCTGAACCGCGGCATCCCGAACTACGCGATCTACCTGTTCTCGGGCATCGTCGTCATCAACCTCTTCAGCGAGGGCTTCAAGAACGCGACGACGTCGATCGTCAACAACGCGCCGCTCGTGCGCAAGGTGTATCTGCCGCGGCAGCTCTTCGCGGTGTCGGCCGTCATCGTGGCGTTCGTCCACTTCCTTCCGCAGGTCGCGCTGCTGCTGATCGTCTGCCTCTTCTTCGGGTGGATCGTCCACATCTCGGTGCTCAGCATCCTGGCGATCCTTGCCGGGATGCTGCTCATCATGCTGTTCGCGCTCGGTCTGGGGCTGCTCTTCGGCGCGGTGAACGTGCGGTTCCGGGATGCCGAGAACATCGTCGAGCTGCTCCTGCTGCTCGCGACCTGGGCATCGCCGGTGCTCTATTTCTGGACGATGGTGGCCGACGTGCTGCCCGACTGGCTGTTCCAGATCTACATGCTCAACCCGATCACGCAGGCGGTGGAACTGTTCCACTTCGCGTTCTGGTATCCGATCACGGAGACGACGGCGGAACTCCCGCTGCCCCCCATGCTCGGGATCAACACGCTGTGGACCTTCCTCATCACGATCGTGTCGATCGTCATCGGCCAGGCCGTGTTCCGCCGCCTCGAGGGAAGGTTCGCGCAGGACCTATGAGCCAGCCCATCGCCGCACCGCACCGCCCGAGCATCATCGTCGACGGCGTGCGCAAGCGCTTCACGATCAATCACGCCCTGTCGCTCAAAGACACCGTTGTCGCCTGGATCCGCCGCCGCACTCTCACGAGCGACTTCGAAGCCCTGAAGGGCGTCGACATCGTCGTGGACGAGGGCGAGTCCGTCGCCATCCTCGGCCTCAACGGCTCGGGCAAATCGACGCTGCTGAAGCTGATCTCGGGCGTGATGGCGCCCGATGGCGGGGAGGTGCTCACCCGCGGCCGCGTCGCCGGCCTGATCGAGGTCGGCGCCGGATTCCACCCCGAGCTGTCGGGGCGCGAGAACGTGTTCCTCAACGCCGCCATCCTGGGCATGAGCCGCAGTGAGATCGAAGCCCGCTACGACGAGATCGTCGCGTTCAGTGAGATCGAGGAGTTCATCGACCAGGAGGTCAAGCACTACTCGTCGGGCATGTTCATGCGCCTGGCATTCTCCGTCGCCATCCACATCGCCGTCGACGTGCTCTTGGTCGACGAGATCCTGTCGGTGGGCGACGCGCCGTTCCGGGAGAAGTGCCGTCTCAAGTTCGAGGAGCTCATCGCCGCGCGCAAGACCCTCCTCATCGTGAGTCACGACCTCGACATGGTGCGCGAGCTTTGCGTGCGCGGCGTCGTTCTCAGCAAGGGCGAGGTCGTCTACGACGGCCCGATCGAGGGGGCCGTCCGCCTGGTGGAGTCGTGATCGGCACCTGGCTGGGCGCCCTGCCCGCCCTCGTCATCGCCGTCGCGGTTCTCTTCGGGCCCGGACTCGCGATCGGCGCGGCACTGCGTCTGCGCGGACTCGCCCTGTGGGCACTCGCCCCCGTCGTGAGCGTCGCCGTCGTCGCTGGGCTCGCGCTGGTCTTCGGCTTCGCGAAGGTGCCGTGGGAGGCATGGTCGATCCTCGCCGGG
The DNA here is from genome assembly GCF_014837165.1 of Microbacterium gallinarum. Classification (GTDB taxonomy): domain Bacteria; phylum Actinomycetota; class Actinomycetes; order Actinomycetales; family Microbacteriaceae; genus Microbacterium; species Microbacterium gallinarum. Next base: position 312,146 of record NZ_JACSPM010000001.1, on the reverse strand, counting down.
GTCGCCGTGGCGGCCGGCCTGGCGTGGCTCGCCAGGTTCCTCCTCGGGCCCCGTCCGCCGCTGCCGGCGCGCGACGCCCGGGGCACGTGGCTGGTCACGGCCGGCCTCGCCGTCGGCGGGCTCCTCACTGCTGCGCGCTTCATCGTCTACGTTCACGAGCCCGCCGCGATCTCGATGACGAACGACGCGGTGTTCCACCTCAACGCCGTGCGCTTCGTCCTGGAGACCGGGTCGGCGTCATCGCTGCATGTCAGCGGAGTGATCGGGGCACAGGGGTTCTATCCCGCCGCCTGGCACGCGATCACCTCCGCGGTCGTCCAGTTCACCGGTGTCGAGATTCCGGTGGCCGCCAACATGGTCTCGCTGGTGATCGCCGCCGGCGTCTGGACGCTGGGCATCACCTGGTTCGCGCGAAGGATCTCCGGAGCACCGGCGGTGACCGCTGCGCTCGCGGCATCCCTCTCCGCATCGCTCGCGGTGTTCCCGATGCTGATGTTCCAGTGGGGCGTCCTCTACTCGTACGCGCTGTCACTCGCTCTGCTGCCGGCGGCCGCCGCGCTCGTCGTCGGATCGCCGCGCTGGTTCGCTGGACGCGGCCCCACCAGCGGACCCGTGCGCACCGCCGCCCTGCTCGGCGTGCTCGCGCTCGCCGCCGCCGGCGCGATCGCGCTGTCGCAGCCCGCGACTCTGCTCGCGTGGGCGGTCCTCTCAGTCGCCTGGTTCTCGTTCTGGGCGATCTCGCGCGCGGTTCGCACGCCCGGGCGAGGACGCGTCATCCTGCTCCTCGCAGTGGCCGCCGTCTGGGGGGCCTTCGCGCTGCTGTGGTACCTCCTCACGCGCAGCACGTCGGGTTCGCACTGGCCGCCCTTCCGCGGCAAGGTCGAGGCCGTCCTCGACGTCCTCCTCAACGGCCAGGTGCTGCTTCCGGTCATGCTCGGGATCAGCATCCTGATGATCGCCGGTCTCGTGGTCGCGGTCCTGCGCCCCGAGCTGCGGTGGCTCGCCGCCGCGTGGGCGGTGTTCGGCATGCTCTATGCGGTCTCGGCGTCCATCGGCCACCCGGGCCTGCGCCGCTGGTTGCTCGGCGCCTGGTACGCAGACCCCTACCGGATCGCAGCGGCGGGAGCGACCGTCGTGATTCCGCTCGCAGCGATCGGGCTCGCCGTCATCGCAGCCTGGGCCGCGCGCTCGATCTCTGCCCGGCGAGGCTTCCGCGCCGAACGGTTCGGTGCGGCGTGGGCGATGGCGGTCGTCGCAGGTCTCGGCGTGGTGACGCTCGTCGCCGTCCCGATGATCCAGATGCGCGCCGTCACGCAGGGCACCGTCGACGCCGAGTCGCGCTATATCACCGAGGACTACCTCTCGCCCGACGAGCGCGCCCTGCTCGAGCGCCTCGACGTGCACGTCGCCGAGGGAGAACGCGTGATCGGCAACCCCTCGACGGGGATGGGTTTCGGCTACATGCTCAGCGGTGTGGACGTCTTCCCGCGCACGTGGGCGCCACCGCGGACCGAGCCGTGGCGTGTGATCGAAGACGACCTCCGTGATGCGGCGGAGGATCCCGCGGTGTGCGAGGCCCTCGAGGTCTACGGATCTCCGAGCTATGTGCTCGATTTCGGCCTCGGCGAGGACACCCCGGGCCGCTTCGAACTGCCCGGGATGACGGACTTCGCCGGCCGCAGCGGCTTCGAACTCGTCGACGCGGAGGGGGAGGCGTCCCTGTGGCGGATCACCGCGTGCGCACCGTGACCGACGCACGGGCCCGGTTAGGATCGGGTGATATGCCGGACCGTCCGCAGCCTCTTCTGATCGTCGTCCCGGCGCTCAACGAAGAGGATGCCGTGGGCGCTGTCGTGCGCAGCATCCGTGAATCGGTTCCGGATGCCGTCTGCCTGGTCGTCGACGATGGATCGACGGATGCCACGGCCGACCTCGCCGCCGACGCGGGCGCGATCGTGCTCAGGCTGCCTTTCAACCTCGGAGTGGGCGGCGCGATGCGGGCGGGGTTCCGGTACGCGCGCGATCACGGCCATCGCGTGGTGGTCCAGGTCGACGCGGACGGACAGCACGACCCGCGCTACATCGAGGCTCTCGTCGCCGGTCTGGACTCGGCCGACGTCGTAATCGGTGCGCGCTTCGCCGGCGTCGGCGATTACGGCGTCCGGGGCCCGCGTCGGTGGGCGATGCGGGTCCTCGCGTCCGCCGTGAGCAGCGTGGCCGGCCGGCGCCTGGACGACGTCACGAGCGGCTTCAAGGCGAGTGGTCCGGCGGCGGTGCGGCTCTTCGCCGAGACCTACCCGGCTGAGTACCTCGGCGACACGGTGGAGGCGCTCGTCATCGGTGCGCGCGCAGGACTCGAGATCACCCAGCTTCCCGTCGAGATGCGGCCGCGGCAGGGCGGGGTGCCCTCCCATCAGCCGCTGCGGGCCACGGTCTATCTGCTGCGCGCCGGAATCGCCTTCCTGCTCGCCCTCGTCAGGCCCCGCGTCGCCATTCCCCGGGAGCGCTCCGAATGAATCCCGTGACCTATGCATTCGGAATCGCGGCCGCCGTGCTCGCCCTGGTGGCGATCGTCGAACTGATGCGGCGATCGACGCTCCGCGAGCGCCATGCCGTCTGGTGGCTCGTGGGCGGTGTGATCGCCCTCATCGTCGCGGTCTTCCCCCAGACGCTGACCTGGGCGGCCGATCTGCTCGGTGTCGCTCTGCCCACGAACCTCGTCTTCTTCATCGCGATCGGCCTGCTGTTCCTCGTCAGCCTTCAGTACGGCGCCGAACTGACCCGCGTGGAAGACAAGATCCGCACCCTTGCCGAGAAGAGCGCGTTCCATGAACAGCGCATCGCCGACCTGGAGACCGCAGCCGCGGAGCGCACGGCCGCATCCGACCCGACCCAGCCCGACCCGATCGACGACGAGGGCGAGGGCGAAGCGCGATGAGCGCGAACCGCAGCGACCGCCCGACGGTCGTCATCGCCTCGCGCCTGTTCACGCCCGAGGTGAGTGCCGGCGCCTTCCGCCTGGGCGCCCTCGCGCGCGGATTGGCCGCCGGCGGCGCCGAGGTGACCGTCGTCACGACGACTCCGCCCCCGCACGCGCCGCCGGTCGCCGATCCCCCGGGGGTTGGCGTCTCCCGGTGGCCGGTGCTGCGTGACCGCGGCGGGAACGTCCGCGGGTACATCCAGTACGCGAGCTTCGACGCGCCGCTGCTCTTCCGCCTGCTCTTCCGCCGCTGGACGACGGCCGTCGCGGAGTCTCCGCCGACCACCGGGCTGGTCGTCGCCCTGGCGGCCGCGCTGCGCCGGCGGCCGTTCGTCTACTACGCCGCGGACGTCTGGACCGACGGCGTCATCGCGATGGGCGCGGCGCGACCGGTCATCGGCCTGATGCGCACGATGGAGCGAGCCGTGCTGCGCCGGGCCGCGGCCGTGCTGTCGATCTCCGACGAGGTGACCGAGCGCCTGGTGTCGCTCGGAGCGGATCGCGGCCGGATCGCCCTCGTCGGCAACGGGATCGACACCGACGTGTTCTCGCCCGACGTCCCGCCGGCGGCGGCCGATCGGTACTTCGTCTACACCGGCACGATGTCGGAATGGCAGCGCCCCGACGTCTTCGTGCGGGCGTTCGCGCTCATCGCCGACGAGCATCCCGACCTTCGGCTGAGGTTCTTCGGTCAGGGAGCGGTGGAGGCGGATCTCCGCGCGATCGCAGAGGAACTCGTGCCGGGCAGAGTCGAGTTCGGCGGCGTCGTGAGGCCTTCCGAGTCGGCATCGTGGATCCGGGGCGCGACCGCGGCACTCGTCAGCATCGCACCGGGAATCGGATACGACTTCGCGCGACCGACCAAGACCTATGCCGCCGCAGCGTGCGGCACGCCGGTGCTCTTCGCCGGCGCGGTGACCGGCGGTGCGCTGGTCGCCGACGCCGGTCTCGGCGAGGCGGCCGGGTTCGAGCCCGCCGCGATCGCGGCCGCGATGACTCGACTGCTGGATGCCGCGGCATCGGGGGAGACCGAACGCCGCCGGCCTGCTCGCGCGTCGTGGGCCCGCGACAACGTCTCGCTCGCCGCTGTGGGGGAGCGGGCGGCCCAGGCTGTCCTGGGCACCGGGACGGGGCGGCGATGAGGGCCGGATACAATCGATGCGCACCGTCCGCCGTCCCCATGCCCGGTGCAGGGAGCCCCGAATCGTGACACACTCTTCCGCCGTGCGCATCGTCGACTCGGCCGACGTATCTCCTGCGGCCACGATCGGCGAGGGCTCGTCGATCTGGCATCTCGCGCAGGTCCGCGAGCAGGCCGTGCTCGGCACGAACTGCATCATCGGTCGCGGAGCCTACGTCGGCACCGGCGTCGTGATGGGTGACAACTGCAAGGTGCAGAACTACGCCCTCGTCTACGAGCCCGCGCGCCTGGGCGACGGCGTCTTCATCGGTCCGGCCGTGGTCCTCACCAATGACACGTACCCGCGCGCGATCAACCCCGACGGCTCGCTCAAGAGCGCACATGACTGGGAGCCGGTGGGTGTGACGATCCAGACCGGCGCGTCTATCGGCGCGCGGGCGACCTGCGTGGCGCCGGTGACGATCGGCGCCTGGGCGACTGTCGCGGCCGGCGCGGTCGTCGTCAAGGATGTGCCGCCGTTCGCGCTGGTCGCCGGCGTGCCGGCACGGCGTCTGGGGTGGGTCGGGAAGGCGGGAGTGCCGCTGAGCCGTGATGAGCCCGACGGTGCCTGGATCTGCCCGGAGACGGGTGCCCGATACATCGAGTCCGACGGACTCCTGACAGAGGAGAACGCGTGAGCGAGTTCATCCCGCCCGCCAAGCCCATCATCGGCGACGAGGAGCGTGAGGCAGTGGACCGTGTGCTGCGCAGCGGCATGGTCGCACAGGGTCCCGAGGTCGCCGCGTTCGAGCGTGAGTTCTCCGAGCACTTCGTGAAGGGACGCCCGGTCGTCGCCGTGAACTCCGGCACGGCGGGCCTGCATCTCGGCCTGCTCGCCGCGGGCGTCGGGCCCGGCGACGAGGTCATCGTGCCCTCGTTCACGTTCGCCGCCACCGGCAACTCGGTCGCCCTCACCGGTGCGACCCCGGTCTTCGCCGACATCGAACCCGAGACGTTCACCCTGGATCCCGCGGCGGTGGAGGCATCCATCACCTCCAAGACCAAGGGCATCATGCCAGTGCACCTCTACGGCCACCCCGCCCGCATGCGCGAGCTGGAGGCGATCGCGACGAAGCGCGGCATCGCGCTGTACGAGGACGCGGCGCAGGCGCACGGCGCGTCGCTCGACGGACGGCCGGTCGGCACGTTCGGCGCGTTCGGCATGTTCTCGCTCTACCCGACGAAGAACATGACCAGCGGCGAGGGCGGCATGATCTCGGCAGCGGACGACGAGATCGCCCGCACTGCACGTCTGCTGCGCAATCAGGGCATGGAGCGTCAGTACGAGAACGAGGTGATCGGCTTCAACGCCCGCATGACCGACATCCACGCCGCGATCGGGCGGGTGCAGCTGACGAAGGTGGATGCCTGGACGGCCACCCGCCAGTCCAACGCAGCGTTCCTCGATGCGAACCTGCGCGGTGTCGTGGTGCCGCCGGTGCTGGACGGCGCCGTGCACGTCTACCATCAGTACACCGTCCGCGTGACCGACGACCGCGACGGGTTCGTGGCCGCGCTCAAGGCGGAGCACAACGTCGGCAGCGGCGTGTACTACCCCATCCCGAACCACCGTCTGCCGTCGCTCGCGCACTTCGCGCCGGGGCTGGACCTTCCGGCGACCGAGACCGCGGCACGTGAAGTGGTCTCGCTTCCGGTGCACCCCTCGCTCTCGCGCGGCGACCTCGAGCGCATCGTCGAGGCCGTCAACGCCGTCGCGGGAGCGGGCGCCTGATGGCCGCGCTGCGTGCCGGCCTGCTGGGCGTCGGCATGATGGGGCGCCACCACGCCCGCGTGCTGCGCGAGATCGAGGGCGTCGACCTCGTCGCGATCGCCGATCCAGGCGGTGACCCCCACGGTGTGGCCGGCGATCTGCCGGTGCTCCCCCACATCGAGGCGCTCATCGACGCCGGCATCGACGTGGCCGTCGTCGCCGTGCCCACGCGCTTCCACGAGGACGCCGCGCTCAAGCTGGCGGCCGCCGGCGTGCACACGCTCGTCGAGAAGCCCATCGCCGAGACCGTGGAGGCCGGCCGGCGGATGGTCGAGGCCTTCGCCTCGGCCGGGCTCGTCGGCGCGGTCGGTCACATCGAGCGGTTCAACCCCGCTCTGCAGCAGCTTCGCCGGCGTCTCGAGGCCGGCGACCTCGGCAACGTGTACCAGATCGCCACGCGCCGTCAGGGTCCGTTCCCGGCCCGCATCGCCGACGTGGGTGTCGCGAAGGACCTCGCGTCGCATGACGTCGACCTGACGGCATGGGTCGCCCAGAGCGAGTACGTCAACGTGTTCGCCCAGACGACGTTCAAGAGCGGCCGGGAGTACGAGGACATGATCGCGATCACCGGTCGCCTCGCGTCGGGCGTCATCGTGAACCACCTGGTGAACTGGCTCAGCCCCATGAAGGAGCGCGTCACGATCGTCACCGGCGAGAAGGGCGCGTTCGTCGCGGACACCGCGACGGGGGACCTGACCTTCTACGCCAACGGCACGATCCCGCTCGAGTGGGAGTCGGTGTCGAGCTTCCGTGGCGTCTCCGAAGGCGACGTGACGCGGTTCGCATTCGCCAAGCGCGAGCCGCTCCGGGTGGAGCACGAAGCCTTCCGCGACGCCGTGCTCGGACTGCCGAGCGACGTCGTCACGATGGAGCAGGGGCTGCGGACCCTCGCCGTCGTCGAGGCGGCGCTCGCCTCCGCGCGCACGAGCCACGCCCGCGCGCTCTAGCTGTTCTTCCCCGACACGTTGTGATCACGTGGGTGAGCGAAGACCTCCGAGAATGATGGGGTAACCACACTCGGATCGTTTCCACGGAGGTCTTCGTGACTCACGCTGACGCGCCATTCACTCCAGAGGGCAGGGCACGCCCGGCCCGACTCATCGTCGTTGGCGGCTGGGCAGTGCGCCGCGCCGCCGAACGGTTCCGTGCCCGCCGGCAACCGCGCCCCGTGGGCGGATCGGTATCGGGCGGGTCAGCTCACGATCGTCGAGTCCACGTCGCGCTCTCGAGCACACCGCCACGGCCGATCACCGTCGCGCGGCTACGCGTTCCTGCACCACGCCGTCGACGACTGCACCCGACTGGCTCATTCGGAGCGCTTCCTGAACGAGCGCAAGGAGATCGCCGCGGCGTCTGGGCCCGAGCTCGCGAGTTCTTCGCCGAGCACGGCGACGCTGTCACCGCGGTGATGACCGACATTCAAGCTGGGTGGGCAGCAGTCGAGCAAGTTCGTCGGCCGGCGGGCAGGATCGGTGTTGTTCGGCACCGTAGCACGCGACCGTTCCGGCCACAGACCAACGGCTAGAGGCGCCCGACCCGCTTTTCCGGATACCTGAGTTGAGGCGATGATCGTCTCGCAAGAGGTCCGTGAGATGCCCGCACCGCATTTGCCGGAGTTCCGGCGTCGAGCCCTGGATCTGGTCGCGCAGGGCACCCTCGGGGCTCAGACCGCCCGTCATCTCGGGATCAGCGAGTCGTGTCTGCGCAATTGGATGAACCGCGACGCTAATGACTCCGGCGCCAAGCCGGGTTTGACCACGACGAGCGCAAGGCGCTCGTCGACGCGCGCCGCAGGATCCGCGTGCTGCAGATGGAGAACGACATCCTCAAGCGCGCTTCGGCGTACTTCGCCAGGGAGAACGTGCCCCAAAAAAGGGTTCCGGCTGGTCCAGGAGCTCGCCGCCGACGGGATCTCTGTCGCCGTGGCCTGCCGGTTCCTGAGCGTTTCGACCTCTGGCTATAGCGGGTGGGCGTCCCGGCCGTCGACACGAGCGACGTCGGACTACGGTCGGCCCATTCCGTAGTAGGACCACCCGGCTGCGCGCCAGGCGGCAGGGTCGAGTGCGTTTCGTCCATCGACGATTACACGGCCTCGGGTTAGCGACGCTGCGTGATCGGGAGAGAGTTGCCGCCGGTACTCATCCCACTCGGTCACCAGCACGACGGCATCTGCACCTCGCAGAGCGGTGTCTCGGTCCTGCGCATAGGTGAGCTGAGGATGGACGCGACGCGCGTTTTCGACCGCTGCAGGGTCCGTCACCGTAACGTTCGCGCCCAGTCCTCGCAGTCGCACCGCAACGTCGAGCCCTGGTGAGTCGCGGATGTCGTCTGAGTGTGGTTTGAACGCCGCCCCGAGAACAGTGATGCTGCTCCCGAAAACGGATCCATCCAAGGCATCCACGACGAGGCTCACCGCGCGCTCGCGCCTACGAAGGTTGATTGTGTCCATCTCCCGCAGAAAATTGACGGACTCCCCCCGTCCTAGCTCCTCGGCTCGCGCCGAGAAGGCCCGGATGTCTTTCGGTAGGCAACCACCTCCAAAGCCGATGCCGGCCCCGAGGAACCTTCGGCCAATCCGCTCGTCATGCCCTATGGCATCCGCCAACAGTGTGACGTCGGCGCCTGTGACTTCCGCGATCTCTGCCATGGCATTGATGAACGAGATCTTTGTTGCGAGAAAGGCGTTCGCGGCCACTTTTACGAGCTCCGCGGTGGCGAAGTCGGTGACGATGAAGGGTGTACCTTTCGATACCGCCGGATGGTACACCTTTCGGAGAACCTCAGCAGCGCGCTCGCCTGCCGAGGTCGCGGGGACCCCGACGACCAATCGATCGGGATCAATCGTGTCCTGTACCGCCCAGCCCTCGCGGAGGAACTCGGGGTTCCAGACCAAGGTAGCGCCGGTCGCCTCGACTCGGCCTGCACGCATTGATGCCGTTCCCACGGGCACCGTGGACTTGCCAGCGACGATGTCGCCCGGGGTTAAGGACGGAAGTAGGGCATCTATTGCCTCATCGACGAAGGTGAGGTCAGCGGCATATCCATCTTTCTGCTGCGGTGTGCCAACCCCAATGAAGTGAACGGCCGCCCCTGCGGCGGCAGCGATCTCGGTTGTGAACGAGAGTCGACCAGACGCAATCCCTTCGCTGAGAATCTCGGTCAGCCCCGGCTCGAAGAACGGGGCGACGCCGCGCGAAAGGTCATCGATCTTCCCCGCATCAATGTCGATACCGACGACGTCATGCCCGATGGATGCCATGGACGCCGCATGCACTGCGCCGAGGTACCCACAACCGATGACAGATAGCTTCATGAAGCCCCTCCAAGCGAGCGAACGCTCCACGTTACCCCGATGACATCGCCGTGCGAGGGACTGTGTGATTTCCGGTGCTTCTGGGGCGGCCTGCCCGCCGACGGCGGCAACATCCGCAACGGCACCAGGTCGAAGACCGTGCTCACCGAAGTCCGCCCGGTGCAGATCGACGTCCCGCGGGATCGGGACGGATCGTTCGACCCGAAGATCGTGCGCAAGCGGCAGAGACGGCTGACGGGTGTCGACGAGATCGTGCAGTCGCTGACTGCCCGCGGGCTGACGACCGGGGAGGTCGCCGCGCACTTCGACGACGTCTACGGGGTCCAGGTGTCGAAGGACACGATCTCGAGGATCACGGACAAGGTGATCGAGGAGATGACGGAGTGGCAGAACCGTCCGTTGGATCGCGTCTACCCGGTGGTGTTCATCGACGCCTGGTGGTGAAGGTCCGTGGCGGGCAGGTGCGGAACAAGCCGTTCTACATCGCTGTCGGCGTCACCGTGAACGGGGAACGCGACATCCTCGGGATCTGGGCCGGCGACGGCGGCGAGGGCGCGAAGTTCTGGCTCGGCGTGATGACCGAGATCAAGAACCGTGGCGCCGAGGACGTCTGCATCGTCGTCTGCGACGGCCTCAAGGGGCTGCCCGAGTCGATTAACACGGCATGGCCGCTCGCGACGGTGCAGATCTGCATCATCCACCTCATCCGCAACACGTTCCGGTTCGCGTCCCGCCACTACTGGGAAGAGATGGGCAAGGACCTCCGACCCGTGTACACCGCCCCGACCGAGGCGGCCGCGGCCGAGCGATTCCGTGAGTTCGACGCGAAGTGGGGTGCCCAGTATCCGGCGATTACGAAGCTCTGGCAGAACGCATGGGCCGAGTTCGTCCCATTCCTGGACTGGGACGTCGAGATCCGCCGCGTGATCTGCTCGACGAACGCGATCGAGTCGCTCAACGCCCGCTACCGGCGCGCAGTCCGGGCACGCGGACACTTCCCGAACGACGCCGCCGCGCTGAAGTGCCTCTACCTCGTGACCCGTTCGCTTGACCCGTCAGGTCGGGGCAGGGCACGCTGGGCGACGAGATGGAAGCCAGCGCTGAACGCGTTCGCGATCGCCTTCGAAGGCCGCATCAACTAATGACCGCCGGCCCAGAAATACCGTTCACCGGACAGACTCCAACCGCACGGGGAAAGGACACTTGGCGCTCGACGGGAAGCGCGCGTTCGCTATCGCGTCGAGGCATCTGCCATGATTGCGCTGATCGCGCGCTGCCAGGGGCCGACCGTCTGCTCGCCGCTCATCTCCCACGCTGCGCGATCTGCGGCGCGCTTCCATGATGCGACGGTATCGGGATCCAGGCTCTGGAGTACGCTGACCAGGTCTTCCGACGAGAAGCCTTCACTGACCGCCCCGAGGTTGTTCGCCTCGACGAGCGGGGCCATCTCGGGGCTCGGCCCGACGATGATCCCCAGCCTGGCCTGAACGTAGTCGAAGAACTTGTTCGGCAGCGCCCACTTGTAAGAGAAGGTCGCAGGGGGCAGCACGAACACGCCGAGATCGAACTCGTTCAACGTGTTGACGAGCTCCGAGTAGGGTACGGGATCGTTGATGCGAATCCGTTCGTGACGGCCGTACGCGTCCTTCAGCTCAGCCAGGTAGCCGGGATCGTTGGGCGTCACGAAGAGGTCGAGAGTGATGTCGGCCGCGGCCTGCACGACAGCCTCGAGCATGACCTCGAGTTGGCGCTTGCGCAGGCAGGCACCGGAGTGGACCAGGCGAACCGGAGCCCCGACAGGGCTGGGCCGGAGGTCGGCGTAGGGCGTCGCGTTGGGTACGAGATCCGGTCGGAGCCCGAACTGATCCTTAAACGCGCGGCGAAGACCGCCGCTCACTGTCGATGTCGACGTGGCCTTCGTTACGTAGCGGGAGAGCAGCCACGACATATAGGGGGAGATCCGTCGGCGCCATGCGGTGTGGTAGTCGTGCATGCTCGGGTAGTGCTCATGCAGATCTGCGTGGACGCCGCGGGTCCGCAGCCTCAACGCGATAGGGACGGCTTCGACATCGTTGGCGAGGACGGCGTCGAACGAGCGGCCGCGCAACTGTTTCCAGGCGTTTCGTACGGCGGGGACGGACCAGTAGGCCGCCGCGTATTGTCTCAGGGTGATGAGACGTCCGTCGAGTTGAGTCGGGAGCAGATCTGCGGGCAGCTCGATGTGCTCGACCACGCCGTCGGGTGCCTCACCGAATCCCGCGGTCGTCACGGCATAACTATGGCGGAACAGATTGATCTGCCGCAGCACGCGGGCATCTCCACGCAGGGGCGAGAAGGAGAGGATCAGCAGGCTCTGTTTGCGTGTGGCGTGGCCGGGCGGCTCGGTCGCGCGGCCGCCGACGGCAGGCTGTCGGGTACGAACGGTCGCTGAGCGGAACGCCCGGAGCCGGCGCCGCACGGTGTAGCCGAGCCCGGTGAGGTGCAGACGCACCGGTCCGTCGTGCTTGAGAAGAAAGGCGAGGCGGGAGGGCAGCAGCTGCCGTAGTGAGAGAGATCCGGATTCGCGTGCGGCGGCGGCCAACGTCCGGTCGATGTCTGCGGCGGCGAGGGCTTGGATCGTCTGACTGCTCGAGTCGCGGAAACTCTGCAGCACCGCGGGACACTCGTCGAGGATCCGCACGGCCAGGGCGGACAGCCACGCGAAGTCACCCGGGCCCCACTCTTCGGGCCGCGGGCGAGCCAGGACAGCGCCGTGGACGTGGACACGCATGACCTTCACCGCGAGGGCCTCGCGCGTCGGGGCATCCAGCTGCCGAACCCATGACTCGTCCCAGAGCGCGAGCCACGCGGCGCCTTGCTCCGCGAGTGGCCGGCGGGTCGTCGTCGTGCGAGTCTTCGCGTCGGCGCCGACCACGTACGCCGGGTCCAGCGGATCGAAGGAGATCGAGTGGCCGCCGCTCCACAGCCGTGCACCGACGGCGACATCCTCGCCCACGGCGAAGACGCCTCCGAACCTGTACTCGGGGCGCTGCAGGAGCTCTGTGCGGATGATGCCCAGCGGTGCGGTGCGGTAGAACAGACGGTCGCGGGCAGGCTGCAGCATCCGACGGCGGAGTGTCTGCGGGACGAAGCCGCGCGCTCCGTCCTGGTAGGCCAACGGCGCGACGACGACGTCGGCCCCGTCGCGTGCGCCGCGGAGCCTCATCGCGGCGAGGGCACCCTCTTCGTACCAGTCGTCAGATCCCATGATCCCCACCCACGGCGCCGTCGCGACGGCGATTCCGGCGTCGAAGGCGGCGCCCGGCCTGCCGGGGTTCCCTTCGAGCGCGACGACGCGGACTCGGGCGTCGTCTGGAAGATCGAGCTGTTCGGGATCGACATTGTGTGCCACGACGATCGCGCCGGAGGCGGGGTCGGCCAGGACCGAGCTCACCGCTCGTCGAATGGGACGGTCGAGAGTATGGACAGGCACGACGATCTGCGTGCGCACCCCATCCGGGCCGCCCGTGTCCGCTGCGGCTCGCGGGTTCCCCGCGGGGCTGACCGCCCGGGCGCGGCTTCGTCGCATCAGCACGGACTGGAGCGCATCGAGCGGATCACGAGCACGCGAGAGCACTCCGTCAATCCGGACCCGCGCCCAGAAGTTTCGCTGCAGGGGCCCGGTGGCATGCGCGGGCAGCCGCCAGTCACGGTAGGAGGAGCTGCGCTGTGCCGTGAGTGCGGCATGGAGGTCTCCCGCGAGCACCGCGTTCCAGATGCTCTGACGCGCCCTGGTGAAGCCGCGGTCGAGCCGGGGCTCGAGGCTCTCCACCCGGCGAGCGAGCTGCGCCAGGAACTCGAAGTCCCCTTCGCGCCACTGGCTCGGCTCCGGCCGGACGGCGACCATCCCGAGGATGTGCACCTGCACGAACTTCTCCGCGAGCGCCCGACGATGACGCGGCGCGATAGCGAGCACGTGCTCGTCATGCCACAGCCTGCGCCAGGCTTCCGCGTGTTCCGCGAGCGGCCGGGTGATCGTCGTGACGCGCGGTTTGCCGTCGTCGCACATGACATACGCGGGGTCCGCCGGGAAATGGGCGATGCGGATGCCGGAGCTGTAGAGGATCGCGCTGAACTTCTGATCCACGCCCGCGGGAACGCCCTCTTCGAACCGCACGGGAAGGCCCTGCCAGGTCTCGCGGCGATAGAGGCCGGCGGGAACCGTCCGGAAAAAGAGACGATCACGAGCGGGGTCGAGACGCGTTCGCCGGATCGTCGCCGGGCTGCGCGTGGAAGTGGTCTCGCCCTCGAACTTCAAGGGGATGATCACTCCGTCCACGCCTGCTCGGATGATGCGCGAGTGGAGAGCGGCCAGCGCTCCCGGCTCCAAGTAGTCGTCGGAGTCCAGCAGGCCGATGAACTCGGCTTCGCACGCATCCAGTCCGGCGTTCGAAGCGAAACCCGAGAAGCCGACGCCTTCGTCGCAGCGAACCACTCTGATTCTCGGGTCGCCGGGAAGGTCCAGCTCGGCCGGATCGATCCCGTGCGCGACGACGACCGCTCCGGCGGCCGGGTACTCGAGAATCGACTCGACCGCCCGGCGCAGCGGGCGGTCGCTGCGGTGCACGCGGACGATGATCTCGATCTCTGGTTTCGGCGGCATCCGCGGTCTGTCTCTCATGCCTTTCAGATCGGTGAGGGCGCGTCGGAGCACCGGTCACCTCACAGCTGTACAGCACTACTCTAGACAGGGTGCCGATCACGCAGTCCGCGAATGGGAGTGTCCGTTGAAGCAAGCCCTCGCGCAGATGCGACTCATCATGCCGTTTCTGCCGTCCAGCGCGCGGAGATACATCTGGACGTTCATCACGGCCTCCTGCCTGCTGGCGCTGCTCGATGTCGCGGCTCTCATGCTCATGGCTCTCTCCATCTCGGCCATGCTGACCGGGGCGGACGTCAACGTGCCCGTCGTCGGCGTGGTGCAGGAGGAGAACTACGTCTGGCTCCTGCTCGCCGTCAGCGGCCTCATCCTGCTCAAGTCGACGCTGTCGCTGTGGCAGCAGTGGGCGGCCACCCGTCGATTCGCCGAATTCGAGCTGGTGCTGGGGGTGCGCCTCTTCGACGCCTACATCGGAGCACCCTGGGTGGAGCGACTCGGCCGAACCTCCTCCCAGCTCGTGCGAATGGCCGACGTCGGCGTCTCGGCCGTCATCTCCGGGCTCGTGCTCCCTCTGATGGGCATTCCCACGCTGGTGCTGTCGACGACTCTCATCGCCGCGACCCTCTTCTTCGTGCAGCCGCTCACGGCGGTCGTGACGGTGCTGTACCTCGGTCTCATCGCCCTGCTCATGTCGTGGGTGCTGACCAAGCGTGCAGTCCAGGCCGGCCGGGTCAACCGCGACTACAGCTACAAAGTGGCATCGCTGATGACCGACATGGTCGCTGCTCTCAAGGAGGTCACCCTTCGCGACAAGGTCGACGAGGTCGCCGAGGTAGTGCGGGAGCATCGCGTGCACGCAGCTCGTGCCCGAGCCAACATCCAGTTCCTCGGCGGGGTTCCCAAGTTCATCCTCGACACGGCCCTCATCGGCGGCTTCCTGATCGTCGGCACCCTGTCTTATCTGGTCGAGGGCAGCCTGGCAGCGGCGATCAGCGCCATAGCGCTGTTCGCTGTCGCGGGTCTGCGGCTCGTGCCGGCGCTGACGACGTTCCAGTCGGCCAGTAACTCCATCAATGCCAACCGCGCGCAGGTCAACGCCGTGCTGCGCGACATGCGGTATGCCGATCGGCAGCGCGAGCACCGCGAGACGCTGGGGCGCGAGCCGCTCGAGGACGAGCCGAAGGAGCTGATCCTGAGAGATGTCAGCTTCACGTATCCGACCGGGGATGAGCCCGCGGTGTCGAACGTGTCGATGACCATCAAGATGGGCTCCAGCATCGGACTCGTCGGGGAGTCCGGGTCCGGCAAGTCGACTCTGGTCGACATCCTCCTCGGCCTGCTCGTGCCGCAGTCCGGGTCGATCCACGTCGACCAGCAGAACCTCAGCGACGTCCTTGCCGCGTGGCGTTCGCGAGTCGGCTATGTGCCCCAAGAGGTGGCGCTCTTCGACGGCACGGTTGCACAGAACGTCGCGCTCGCGTGGAAGGGCGACATCGACGAAGACAAGGTCGTCGACTGCCTGAAGCGGGCACAGCTGTGGGACGCCGTCCAGAAGCGCCCCGGCGGGATCGGGGCGAAGGTCGGAGAGCGGGGGATGGGCTTCAGCGGCGGCCAGCGCCAGCGCCTGGGCATCGCGCGCGCCCTGTACACCGACCCGTACGTTCTGATCCTCGACGAAGCCACGTCCGCGCTCGACACGATCACCGAGGCCGAGGTGGCGAAGGCCGTCAGTGCCCTGCGTGGCAACGTCACCGTGATCTCCATCGCGCACCGCTTGTCGACAGTGCGCGACGCGGATGAGCTGTTCTTCATGGAAGACGGCCTCATCTTGGCGCACGGCACCTTCGACGAGGTGGTCGACGAGGTTCCCACGTTCCGTCAGCAGGCGACGCTCGCGGGCCTCATCTCGGGCACGGAGCCGGGCCCCGTCCGCATCGACTGAGTCTCGCCGGAGGCGCGGTCACCCCAGCAAGAACGGCTCCAGGGCGGCGGCGGCAGCGGCGTCCGAGTGCACTTCCCGAGCGAAGCGCCGGCCCTGCTCGATGCGATCCCGGTAGTGGCCGGGGTGGGTGGCGATGTCTTCGACGACGTCAGAGATCGTGGCGGGGTTCGCTTCCACGATCGGCAGATCCCAGCCCGTCTCGCGCGCGATGTGCGTGCGGATGTGCTGACCCGCCTGGGCGACGACGATCCTGCCCGCGAGCATCGCCTCGACCGAGGCGACGCCGTACAGCGCCATGCTCAGCTGATCGATGACGATGTCGGCCCGGGCGATCATCGTGGGCATGTCCTCGTAGGGGACACGCTCGGCCTCCACGTAATGGATCAGGCCGAGGTGTTCGAGTCGCCGCATGGCCGGCGAGATCGCGGCCGTTCCCTTCAAGGCCGAGCGCGAGGGAACGTGCAGCACGACGGGGGTGCGCGTGCCGAAGGCTGACGCGGGGAGCCGCTCCCAGCGCTGCGGGTCGGTCAGCGTGGGCAGCCAGGTCGCCTCGGGTCGATACAGCAGCAGGTCGGGAGTGGACACATAGGTGGGAAGTCCCAGCGCGTCCAGCGCCTGATGGTTCAGGCGAGTGCTCGTCTCGAGATTCGCCGTCAGGCCACCGAGGGGGTCGACGAACGGTGAGTACGGCTCCAGCTCGACGTGGCGGGAAGGAACCCGGGTGTCGCTGCCGTGCGACACCATCGCGATCGCGATGCCGTGATCCTGAAGGTCGTTGATCTCTGCGACCAGGTCGCCGTCGTAGAGCGTCGGCAGGAGCGGACGCTCGGCCTCGTAGAGGACGTGGGTGAACCCCCGCAGGATGGCCTTCCGCTGCTTGCGGGCCCAGAGGTGGGAGTGGCGACCGACGTTGCCCTTGACCGCGACATCCGGTTTGATGTGCGCGATCTCGGGCGCCCAGCCGAACGCGAGGTTGACCGCCGACACGCCGGGGAGAGTCTCTGCGGCACGCGCCCAGTAGTAGCCCTGCGACGCGAAGTTCGCGCGGGCGATGAGCAGCCGCGTGTTCCCGGGCTTGGCGCGCGCGACGGGCCTGAGGTCGGCGTATGACCACGAGTACTCCGCGGGAACCAGTCGCCGCCGCAGTGCTGCCGGCAGAGCCGGCGCCATCCGCGCCGAGATCTCGGTGCGCACGTTCGAGACGAAGCCTGCCATCCGCTTCGTCTCCTTCCGCGGCATCCGTGTGCCGCAGCGATCCGGTCGTGTGCCGTCCGGCCGCTCAGTTGGTGTTGCTTCCCGCATACGAACGATACTGGAATCTGGATATCCCTTCGGCGCCGTGGGCGAGGGGCTCAGACGGAGAGGAGCGCGCGTGCGGATCGCCATCTCGGCTGTTCAGTTCAGTAACGACCGTCCTATCGGATCCAAGCGACCCCGCGCGCTCGCGCAGCTCCTCGCCGAGCGCGGGCATGACGTGACCGTGTTCACGCCGTGGACGGAGCCCCACGAGACCGCCCCGGTTCCGCCAGGCGTCACGGTGAGGACGCTCCCGCCCTATCCGTCGGCAGCTCGCGAGCAGCAGTCCGCTTCGTTGTGGCGGCGCGCGCTTCTCTTCGCCTTCGTCGCCCCGACCGTTCCGAGAGCGACGGTGCTCTCGTCGCCTCGTCTGTCCCGTCTGTTCGGCATCGGCGCGGACCGACGCGAGTCCGCGTTCGAGGAACTCAACAAGAGGCGGAAGCTGACGGTCGACCGCGTCCGGTCCCTCCTCGATGCTCGACGGTGGGCGTCTCAGGCCGGGGATCAGCTGACGGCGAGCGAGACGACCGGCTTCGACGCGATTCTGTCCACCTACGCGCCCTTCGGGTCCTTGATCTTCGGCCGGCTCCTCGCGCGGCGCAATCAGGGCTCGACGTGGGTGTCGGACATCCGTGACGCGATGGTCGTGCCGTCGATCCTGTGGACCGGGCGAGTCGTCATGGCCTTCCAGGAGCGCAAGGCGATCCGCGAGGCCTCGACGATCACAGTGGTGTCTGAGGGAGTGAAGCACTCCATCCTCGAGCAACGGGCCAACCGGAGGTTCGCCGATGCGATCGTGGTGCTGCCGAACGGGTTCCTGGACAGAGACCAGCGAGCAGACCGGGCTGCCGCGGAACCGGCAGCGGCGGGGCCGGCCCCGCTGAGGATCGGGTACACCGGACAGATCTATGCGGAGGGCCGGGATGCGACTCCCCTCTTCCGCGCGATCGACGCGATCCGGCAGGGTCATCCGGCCACGCGTGTCGAGGTGCACTACGCGGGGAATCAGGGACATCTGATGACCGCGTTCGCCGCCACGTTCGGCCTGGAGGACCTCGTGGTCGATCACGGCATGCTGTCTCACGCCCAGGCCGTGGAACTCCAGGACTCGATGGACCTGCTGCTCGTGCTCAGCTGGAACCGCAGAAACAGCCAAGGGATCATCTCGGGCAAGTTCGGTGAGTACCTGGCCGCCGAGAAGCCGATCCTGGCACTGGTGACCGGCGATCTCGCCGGCGCCGAGCTGTCGTCGCTCGTGCGGACGATGAACGTCGGCCATGCCTGGGAGGAGGCATCCGGCGACGATGCGCAGAAGAAGCTGACCGAGTTCCTGCACGGTGCCGTGCGTGCTCGCGAGGCGGGCGAGCCGCTCGCATACGAACCCGACGAGGACGAGCGCGCCACGTTCGACTACGAGACGATCACGAGCCGGTTCGAACGCCTGCTCGCCCCGGGCCGCGACGGCGACCGCCCGGACTCGAGCCGGCGATGACGAGGCTTCTCCTCTTCACCAACGATTACCCGTACGCGACGGGCGATGCGGTCTTCGTCGACAAGGAGATCCGATACCTCGCCGCCGCTTTCGATGACGTCGCAGTGTTCTGCTACGCGCGAGACACGTCGGCCGGGGTGGTCGACATGCCTGCCAACGTGTTCCTCGCCGACAATCTCTTCGAGCGCGCACCCGACGACAGTCTCTTCGCGCCGCTGCGGCCGCAGATGATCGCAGCCCTGGCCAGGGCGGCTGGGCAGGAGATGAGGGCCGGCCGGCTGAGGCGGCACCTGCGGCTGTTCTTGATGGGTGCGCGCGTCGGCATCACGGGCGCCCGCCGACGGGCGGTCCGGGATGCGATCTCGGAGGACCCGGACTGCGTCGCATATGCATTCTGGGGAATGGGCGGCGGACTCGCGCTGGCCTGGTTGCGCGGTGTGCGTGCCCGCGTCCTGCGGCTTCACCGATACGACCTCTACGAGGAGCGTTCCCCCGAGGGATACCTCCCGTTCCGCCGCTTTCTGCTCTCACGCGCCGATCGCGTGCTCGCGATCTCCGACGACGGGGCCGACTACCTGAGACGCACCTACGGGTCGGCGGTGCGCCCGGGGGCGATCCGGGTGAGCCGCCTCGGGGTGTGGGGGCCCGACGTGGTGGTTCGCCCAGGGTCCGAGCGGGCGCGCACCGTCGTGTCGTGCTCGGCGGTGACGGAGGTCAAGCGGGTCGAGCTCATCTACGAGGCGGTGCGGGCGGTGCCGGGGCTGTCTCCTGAGAACCCGATCCGGTGGATCCACTTCGGCGACGGCGATCTGTTCGGGGAATTGGTCGCTCGGATCGCCGACCCCCCGCCGGGACTGGAGGTCGAGCTGCGAGGCCAGGTTCCCAATCGCGATGTCGCCGCCTTCTACGAGCGGCACCGTGTGGACGCCTTCGTGAACCTCAGCTCGAGTGAGGGAGTGCCGGTGAGCATCATGGAGGCGATCGCCTACGGCATCCCGGTCGTCGCGACCGCTGTCGGCGGGACCCCCGAGATCGTCTCGCACGACCAGAGGTCGGGTGAACTCGTCGCGGTGGATGCCGACGCGTCGACGATCGGCGGGGTGCTGCGTGCGGTGATCGACGCCCCGGACGGCACATACGACCCGCGGGCCGTGTGGCGTGAGCGCTACGACGCGCGCGTGACCGGCCCCGCCGCGGCGGACCTGGTGCGAGGGGCCCTCGACGATCACGCACACCTGAACTCGAAGGAGACACCGTGACGAGTCTGCTCATTTTGTCGTTCTCGCCCATCGCCTCTGACGCGCGCGTGCTCAAGCAGGTAGACCTCTTCCGTCATGACTACGAGGTCACGACGTGCGGATACGGTCCGGCGCCTGAGGGTGTGGCCGACCACGTCGAGATTCCGTCGGATCTGCAGGTGTGGCGGTATCCGCGACTCCTCGTGGTCGCACGGCAGTACCGGCGAGCGTACCGCGGCAATGCGGCCATCCGCGCGGCGCGGTCGGCGCTCGCGGGGCGGGAATTCGACATCGTGCTGGCCGACGACGTGGATACTGTGCCGCTGGCGCTCGCGCTGCGCCCGCGGCGCGGCGTGCACGCCGATCTTCACGAGTACGCGCCCCGCCAGAAGAACGAGATGCTGCGGTTCCGCCTGTTCGTCCGGCCGTTCATCGAATGGATGTGCCGCAGGTACGTGCGGCGCGCCGACTCGTGGACCACCGTGAGCGAAGGCATCGCGCGTGAATACGGGCGACGGTTCGGCTTTACGCCAGAGGTCGTCACGAACGCCGCGCCCTATGTCGATGCCGAGCCGACCCCGGTGCACGAACCGCTGCGCTTCGTGCACTCCGGAGCCGCGCTGCGCGGACGCGGTATCGACACGCTGGTCGAAGGGATAACGGCAGCGCGATCGGGAACGCTCGACCTGTACCTCACCCCCAACGACCCCGGTCTGATCGACGAGCTCACGGCGAGGGCACGCGAGAGCGCGGGGCGCGTCCGCGTGCACGACCCGGTGCCGTACGCGAAGCTGTCAGAGACGCTCCGATCGCACGACGTCGGCGTGTTCCTGTTGCCTCCGGTCAATTTCAACCATCGATGGGCGCTGCCCAACAAGTTCTTCGACTTCGTACAGGCGCGGCTCGGGCTGATCATCGGTCCGTCGCCCGAGATGGCGGCCTACGTCGAGCGATACGGCATCGGCGCAGTGACCCGCGACTTCTCGGCCGCCGCACTCGCCGAGGCGGTCGACGCTCTGGACGTCGATCAGGTGGCACGCTACAAGGCCGCATCGCACCGTCATGCGCGCGAGCTCTCGAGCGAGGCTCAGGTGCAGATCTGGAAGCGAGCCGTCGACGCGATCGCCGCGGGCTGATCAGATCAGCTGCAGAGCGGATGCCGCGGCCATGCGCAGCGGTGCTTCGCGGTGCAGCGCGTGCCGCAGCTGCCGCGGCAGCAGTGAGCGCGGGTGGGCGTGGCTGCGCCGGAGCATCCCGGCGGAGACGAGGGTGGCGGCGTCCACACGCTCGTCGAGCACGGCATCGAGGACATCCCGGTCGCGCCGCGACAGCACCCGCTCGATGCCGCCGCCTGCCGCGACGATGCGGCGCGTCGTGTCCCGCAGCGCAAGACGTTCTCCGGTCGTCCAGTACGCGGCATCCGCTCGATTGGCGACGGCCCCGAACACGTGGATGCGCAGGAACTTGACCGCGATCGCCGAGCGGGCAGCCCCGGAGAGGGTGTCGAACCACGGATCGTCGAGCACGGCGGGCACGTAGGCGAGTTCGTCCGCGATCGAGCGGGGTGCCACGGTCGTGCGATCCGCCGAGTCGGTGTGGATCAGGTACGCCGGCCCGCGCCGGTCGTAGGCGACGCGCGCTCCGGAGAACCACAGCCGGGTCACGTAGGGCACGTCCTCGCCCACAGCGAGACCCTGCGCGAAGCGGAGCTCGCCGAACGTCGCCCGCGAGACCAGTCCGAGTGGGGCGGACCGGTAGCTCACGCGGTCGGCGACAGGATCGAGCAGGCTGCGGCGCAGTGGGCGCGTCGGGGGAGTGGGCACAGCCGCGCCGCCCGCGATGCGCAGGCGCGTGATGACGGCATCCGCTCCGGTCCTCTCCGCCGTCCGCAGCCACGACGTGATGGCTCCCGGGGCGATCTCGTCATCGGAGCCCAGAACCGACGTGTAGCGTGCGCGCGCGGCATCCAGTCCCGCATTGAAAGGTCCGGCGGGGCTTCGGATGCCGTCCGCGAGGGCGAGCACCGTGACGTCGGGATGCGCGGCGAGCGGACCGAGCCGGTCGACGATGGGGTCGAGCGACGTGTTGTGCGCCACCACGATGACACCGGTCGCGCCGGGGGACCCTGCGCTCAGTGCCGAGCGGACTGCGCGTTCAACGGGCCGCGAGGGGTCGTGGACGGCGACGACCACGTCGACGTCGCGGGTCACCGGGCGGCCGCCGTCGCGTAGACGCGCTCGAGGGCGCGGGCCACCGTGTCTTCGGAGAACCGGTCGGCGACGGTGGCGGCGATGTCCGCCGCAGACATGCCGGCGGTCGTCCGCCGCACGTCGAGCACGGCCTCGGCATACGCGGAGCCGGTCTGCTCGGTGACGAACCGGCTCACCGACGGCAGGGCGTAGTCGACTGCCCCGGTCTGCGCACCCGAGACGAGCGGGCGCCCGTGCACGAGCGCCTCCGCCGCCACCACGCAGAAGTTGTCGCCCTGTGTGGGGAGCAGGAGCAGGTGGGCGGCATCGAGCTCCTGTCCGACAGCGGTCGGCTCCAGCACGCCCGTGAGCCGGACGCGGCCGCCGAGGCCGAGGGCGTCCGCCGCGGCGATCACAGGCTCGCGCTCGGGGCCGTCTCCGACCCAGACGAGCTCGGCATCCTCGCCCCGGGCGCGGAGCTCGGCCAGCGCGCTCACCGCGAGAAGCGGCCCTTTGCGGGGAATCAGCCCGCCGATCCCGATGAGCCTGAGCGGCCGCCGCTCCGGCAGCTGCTGCACCGAGACCTCGGGGACGATGCACGGTACGAGCTCGGTCGGACCCGATCGTGTCCGGGCCACCGCGCGGGTGAGCCTGCTGCTCTCGGTGACGACGACATCGGGACGGGCGAGAGCCGGCCGGAGGATGCGCGCGACGACCCGTTCCGCTCTCGACAGCGTCTCGGGCGACGTCAGCCCCGACCAATGCTCCGAGTGGACCCAGGGCTTCCGCGTCGGACGACCCGCCACCCACGGGATGAGCAGAGTCAGTGCGTGGGTGTGCACGACGTCCGCACCGGCGCCCGCAGCTCGCACCGCGCGCCGCGCGCGCAGGTAGTCGAGGGGTCTCGCGCGACGCAGGGACAGTCGCTCGAGGCCGAAGCCGGCGTCACCTGGCGGGTTCGCGTCGGCGGGGCCGGTCCAATCGAGATGGAGGACGTGCACGTCGTGCGACCGGGACAGCGCGAGGGCTTCGCGATGCACGAAGAGACCCTGCTGCGGAGCCTCCGCCGTGGGGAACCACGGCGTGATGATGAGGATTCGCACGTCGCGAGCGTATCAAGTCGGCATACGTCGAACGCACGTCGACTAGGGTCCGAGGGTGACGTCTGCCCCCTCCGGCCGCATACCGGCCCTCGACATCCTTCGCGTCGTGGCGGTCGCCGGCGTCGTCACCATCCACGTGTTCGCCGCCACGGTCGAGAACGACTCGATCCGGGGCAGCGGGACATGGTGGGTGGCGGTGGCCCTCGACATCGGCTTCATCTGGGTCGTGCCGGCGTTCGTCATGGTGAGTGGCGCGCTGCTGCTCACCCAGCGGATGCAGGGGGAGGGGCCTGCGGTCTTCTATCGCAAGAGGCTGCTCCGGCTCGGTCCCGCGTTCGTCTTCTGGCAGCTGTTCTACATCGTCGTGGTGCGCACGTGGATGACCGGCCAGGAGCTGGGCCTCGGTGCAGCCCTCGGCCTGATCGCCGGCGGGAGGACCTACACCCACCTGTACTTCCTCTGGCTGATCGTCGGGCTGTACGCCGTCGCTCCCGTGCTGTGGCCCTTCCTGCGCGACGGCGGGCGCAGGCGTGCCGTCATCCTCGCGACGTGCGTGATCCTCGCGACCGCGGCGGTGTACACGATCGCGGCGCTCTTCGGGGCGACGGGGTCACCACGCCCGATCAATCTCACTGCGCTCACGCAGTGGCTTCCCTACGTCGGGTACTTCGTCGCGGGAGCGGCGTTCGCCGGGATCGTGGTGAGCAGCTCCCGCGCGATCGCGATGGCGGTGGGCGTGACCGCGCTGCTCGGGTTCGCCATCTGGGAGTACGGCGTCAGCCCCGACTTCCCGGCCGTGCGGGCCGCGCTGCCGGTGACCTACACCAGCGTGGTCACGGCGGGTGCCACGATCGGGATCTTCCTGCTGACGCAGCGCTTCTTCGCGGGCAGGGTGGGACCGGCCGCCGGCCGGGTCTGGCGGACGCTGTCGGATGCCTCGTTCGGCGTCTTCCTGGTGCACTTCGTGATCATGATCGCCCTCCGGATGCTGCTGCCCGACCTCGCGCGCACAGCGACGGAGTCCATCGGCGCGGCGGTGCTCATGTGGCTCGCCGTCGTGATCCTGTCCTTCGCGGTCTCGCTCGCGTCTCGGCGCATTCCGTTCGTCCGGCGGGTGTTCTGAAGGCGCCGCCTAGACTGGTCTCTCGTGAAGATCGTCAGCGTCGTCGGCGCCCGTCCCCAGTTCGTCAAGCTCGCGCCCATCGCCAAGGCCGCCGACGCGGCCGGCGTCGAGCATGTCATCGTCCACACGGGGCAGCACTACGATCCGATGCTCTCCGACGTCTTCTTCAGCGATCTGGGCATCGCAGCGCCCGACGTCCATCTGGGTGTGGGCAGCGGGTCGCACGGTGTGCAGACCGGGGCGATGCTCGCCGCCCTCGACGGCGTGTTCGATGCGCAGCAGCCGGACTGGGTTCTCGTCTACGGCGACACCAACTCGACGGTCGCCGCTGCGCTCAGCGCCGTGAAGATGCACCTCCCGGTCGCCCACCTCGAGGCGGGCCTGCGCAGCTTCAACCGCCGCATGCCGGAGGAGCACAACCGTGTTCTGACCGACCACGCGGCAGACCTCCTGCTCGCGCCCACCGAGGTGTCCGTCGGACACCTCGCGGCGGAAGGGCTGGCCGAGCGCACGGTGCTGGTCGGCGACGTGATGACGGACGTGCTGTTCGAGGTGCGCGACCAGGTCGGTGCATCTCCCTCGCGACTGCGCACCGAACTCGGCCTGGAGGAGGGCGGATACTACGTCGCGACGATCCACCGCGCCGAGAACACCGACGACCCCGCGCGCCTCGCCCAGGTGGTGGACGGACTCGCCGGCCTGGACCGGCCTGTCGTCCTGCTGGCGCACCCTCGGGTCGTCGCGAAGGCGGCGGGGGCCGGGATCGAGCTGACCCAGGGATCGCTCGTCTCTCATGCGCCGCTGGCCTACCCCGATCTGATCTCCGCTGCGCTGTCGAGCGCGGGAGTGGTCACCGACTCCGGCGGACTGCAGAAAGAGGCGTTCCTGCTGCGGGTGCCCTGCACCACCGTTCGCACGGAGACCGAGTGGGTCGAGACCGTCGAGCTCGGCTGGAACGTCCTCGCTCAGACCGCCGAAGAGATCGCGGCAGGAGTGTCGCGCCCGCGTCCGGCCGATACCGATACCGCCCCTTACGGCGAGGGGAAGGCCGCTGTGCGCGTCGTCGAGACGCTCATCGAGCGACGGATCCGTTGAGCCCCACCACGAGCACGGGGCTCGGCCCCGGTGTCCGCACCGGGTCAGACCGGCAACGTGGCTTTCGCACCGATATCCAGGGGCTGCGTGCCGTGGCGGTCGGTCTCGTTGTGCTGTACCACGCCGGGATACCCTTCGTCCCCGGCGGGTACGTCGGCGTGGACGTCTTCTTCGTCATCTCGGGATTCCTCATCTCCAGCCATCTGCTCGAGTCGCTGCAGCGCGACGGGCGGGTGAGTTTCGCGCAGTTCTATGCCCGCCGCGCGCGGCGGATCCTGCCGGCGTCGTTCGTCGTGGCCGCGTTGACGGCCGTCGCCGTCGTCGTGGTCTACCCGCCGCTCGGGGCAGAACGCGTGCTCGGTGACGCCCTCGCCACCGTCCTGTACGTGCCGAACGTCCGATTCGCCATCGAGAACACCGACTACCTCGCCGATCACTCGCCCTCGCCCTATCAGCACTACTGGTCGCTCGGGGTGGAGGAGCAGTTCTACCTGCTCTGGCCGGTCGTCCTGCTTCTGCTGTTCCTCCTCGCTCGCCGACGAGGGCGTACCCTCACCGTCCTGATCGCGACTCTCGCACTCGCGAGCCTCGTCGCCTGCGTCATCCTCACACCCGTGCAGCAGCCCGCCGCGTTCTTCCTGCTCCCGACGCGGGCGTGGGAGCTGCTGGCGGGCGCGCTGGTGGGAATCCTCCTGCAGGAGCGCCGGCGCGCCCATCCGCCCGGGGTCGCCGCGGCCGGCGGCTGGATGGGGGTGGCCATGATCCTCGGCGCGGCGGCGCTGTTCAGCGAAGCGACGGTCTTCCCTGGGTTCGCGGCCATCCTCCCCGTCGCCGGAACGGCGCTCGTCATCTACTTCGGCGTGCAGAGCGCGCCCGGAGGACCGACGGCCGCCCTGTCGGTTCGTCCGATGCAGTTCCTCGGTCTCATCTCGTACTCGCTGTACCTCGTCCACTGGCCGCTGCTGCTGATCCCGCAGGCTGCGGTCGGCGACTCCCGCCCGCTGCCGCTGTGGGCGACGGTGCTGCTCGGCGTCGTGCTCGCGATCCCGCTCGCCTACCTCCTCTACCGCTGGGTGGAGACGCCGCTGCGTGCCCCAGCCGCGCTCACGAGACGCCGCCCACGTGTCACACTCCTCGGCACGGCGGCGGTCACGGCCGTTCTTGCGCTCGGGATCTGGGCGGCGATCGGGTGGGTGTCCACGCGCCCGATGCCGACGGGAGAGGCGGTGGCCGCAGCGCCCGACTTCCCCTCCTCTCCGCCCGCGGCCACAGACTTCGTGCCCGCGAACCTGACTCCGTCGCTGGAGGACGCGGCGACCGACATTCCGCGGCTCTACGCCGACGACTGCCACCACGACACCGGTGTGGAGACGGTTCAGGACTGCGTCTACGGTGCCGCGGATGCACCCGTGCGGATCGCGCTCTTCGGCGACTCCCACTCAGCTCAGTGGTTCCCCGCGATCGACGAGTACGCGCAGGAGCATGGGGAGGTGGCGATCTCGACGTTCACGAAGTCGTCGTGCCCCGCGGTGTCCGCCACCGTGCTGGACAAGAACAGCCCCTATACGTCCTGTGACCGGTGGCGGGACGCGGTCATCGAGCACCTCGTCGCCGACCCTCCCGAACTCGTCATCTTCTCGAGCTACGCCTGGTACGAACTCGCCGGCGTCGATGACGACACGGAGCGTCGCGAGGTATGGGCGGCGGGACTCGCGTCGACTGTCCGTGCACTCACGGCGTCCGGCTCGGAGGTGCTCGTGATCGCCGACACACCGCGCTTCTCCTCCTCGCCACCGGCGTGCGTGTCGGCCGACCCGCTGGACGTCTCGGCGTGCGCGGGAGACCGCAGCCTCGTGCTCGACGAGGCGCTCACCCGTGCCGAGGCGGCCGCGACTGCCGCCGCCGGGGGCGGATTCGCCGACCTCACCGAGTACATCTGCGGCGCTGCGGAGTGCCCGGTCATCGTCGACGACATGCTCGTCTACCGCGACGTGAACCACCTCACATCGACCTACGTGCGATACCTGGAGCCCGCGCTCGCCGAGCCGATCGACGCCCTGCTTCGGTGATGCCGGGTGCCCGCCCGCAGAGACGGGGCGCGCCGCCGCTCATCTAGACTGGAATCCATGCGCATCGCCGTCGTGGCCCTCGGAAAGATCGGCCTTCCCCTCGCCGTCCAGTTCGCCGACTCCGGTCATGACGTCATCGGCGTCGACGTCAACGCGAAGGCGGTTGAGACCATCAACGCCGGTCTCGAACCGTTCCCCGGCGAGGCTCATCTGCAGGAGAAGCTCTCCGCGCTCGTCCCCGCCGGCCGCCTGCGCGCCACCACCGACTACGCCGAGGCCATCCCGGATGCCGACGCCGTCGTGCTCGTCGTCCCGCTCTTCGTGAACGACACCACGTGGGAGCCGGACTTCGCATGGATGGATGCTGCGACCCGCTCGCTCGCCGAGCACCTGACACCCGGCACGCTCGTGTCGTACGAGACGACCCTCCCCGTCGGCACGACCCGCGGGCGCTGGAAGCCGATGCTGGAGGAGGGCTCGGGCCTCACCGAGGGCACCGACTTCCACCTCGTCTTCTCGCCTGAGCGCGTGCTGACCGGCCGCGTCTTCGCCGACCTGCGCAAGTACCCCAAGCTGATCGGGGGCCTGTCCGAGGCCGGCGCCCAGCGAGCACGCGAGTTCTACGAGGCCGTGCTGCAGTTCGACGAGCGCGACGACCTGCCCCGACCGAACGGCGTGTGGGACCTCGGCAGCGCCGAGGCCTCCGAAATGGCCAAGCTCGCCGAGACGACCTACCGCGACGTCAACATCGGACTCGCCAACCAGTTCGGCCTGTTCGCCGCCGAGCACGGCATCGACGTCTACCAGGTCATCGAGGCCTGCAACTCGCAGCCCTACAGCCACATCCACCGCCCGGGCATCGCCGTGGGCGGCCACTGCATCCCGGTGTACCCGCGGCTGTACCTGTCGACCGATCCCGACGCCGACATCGTCCGCACCGCGCGCCTCCTGAACGCTTCCATGCCTGAGCGACTCGTCGCGCAGGCCGCTGGCATCCTCGGGTCGCTCGAGGGCACGCGCGCCGTCGTGCTCGGCGCCGCCTACCGCGGCGGCGTGAAGGAGACCGCGTTCTCGGGCGTCTTCCCGACCGTCGAGGCGCTGAAGTCCCGCGGTGCCGACGTGCGCGTGCATGACCCGCTCTACACCGATGATGAGCTGCGCGCGCTGGGGTTCGAGCCGTACGCCCTCGGCGACGCGGTCGACCTGGCGATCCTGCAGACCGATCACGCGGACTACCGCTCCGTCAGCCCGGCCGATCTGCCCGGCATCCGCCTCATCGTCGACGGTCGCAACGCGACCGATGCTGCGGTCTGGGCAGGCACGCCCCGCATCGTCGTCGGCTCGGCCGCATAGCCGCATAGCCGCATAGCCGCTGAGCCGACGATCGGGGCGCGACCCGGCTCGACCGCCGGGATCATCCGATCGCGGTGTACTGGCCCCACCCGCTGCCGATGGACGACACTGCTCCCCATCCGCCCTTGCCGTTGCCGCGGTAGAGCGAGAGGGTGCCGTCGGCTCGGCGGGCCACCACGTCGGGCGTGCCGTTCCCGTCCATGTCGCCTGCGCCGATGACCGCGGTCATACCCTGCCATCCGCTGCCGACCTTCTTGGCGACGCCCCACGACCCTGACCCGTTCGTGGGGTAGATCCACAGGGAGCCGTCGGCGCGCCGAGCGAGCAGATCGCCGTGCCTGTCGCCATTGAAGTCACCCGCATACAGAACGGCCGTCATCGACCCCCAGCTGTTGCCGACCTGCTTCACGGTGCCTGCGAAGCCGCCGTTGCCGTTGCCGCGGTAGAGGATGAGGTTGCCTGCGGAGTTGACGGCGAGAATATCGGAGCGCCGGTCTCCGTCGAAGTCGAGTCCGCCGATGACGCGCTTCATGCCCTGCCATCCCGCGCCGATGTTCGAGGCCGCGGAGTACGTGCCCGAGCCTGTACCCCGGTAGAGGGCGAAGACGCCATCGGCGCGGATGCGGCCGAGGTCGCTGATGCCGTCACCGCTGAAGTCCCCCATCGTGACCAGCCTGTCGCCCGACGCCCAGCCGGTCACCCCCGTCGTGCTGCTCGCGAAGCCGCCCTTTCCACTACCGCGCTGCACGACGAGCGTGCCGTCCGCCTGCAGCGCGACGACGTCGGCGTTGAAATCGCCATCCGCGTCGCCGGCTCCGGCTGCGGCCGCCGTCTTGCTCATCCCGAAGATCTGCACCCAGTACGCCGAGTAGCACGTGCCCTTCGCGTAGCCGATGCCGACACCGGTGTATCGGGTGTCGAGGATGTTCTTCTTGTGACCGGCGGACCCCATCCAGCCCCGCACGACGTCGGCTGCGGCAGGGTAGCCGGCGGCGATGTTCTCGCCCGTGGACGACCAGCCCGCCGACGCGGTCCTGCTCGAGCGCCACGACGCGCTGCTGTGCGTGAAGGTGCACGTGTTCGCGAGGTGCTGCGCCCACGCCTGCGCGGCCTTGTCGAGAGCGGGGTCGGAGATGAGGGGCTTCACTCCGGCGTTCACGCGCTGCGCGTTGGTCAGGCTGAAGACGGTCGCCGCAGGCCCGGTCGCCGCCGATGCGGCGGGTGCTGTCACCGCCCCTGCGGTCGCGAGCAGGGTGAGGGCGAGGAGAAAGGCAGAGATCTTCGCGCGCATGGGCCGTCCTTCGTACGTCTGGGTGTCGCACTACCGTTGGCCTGTGACGCGTCCCAGGGGAGTCTCGGGACGCGCTTGCGAACACGTTATCCGACCAACCGTCGCGAACACGACCATTCGCTGTCCCCTCTTCGGGGGACAGCGGGGCGGTCGCGCGGCATCGGCGAGCTCCGCGGATCGTGCGGAATCCCAGGTTCGCGGGGCGGCGCTGGGTAGAATCGGGGCTGCGGCGGTGCTCTCTGCCCGCCGCGTCGCCGTGTCTGCGGCACCCGTCTCACGAAAGCGCACAACCGCATGGATCTTCTCGTCGTCGGCTCCGGGTTCTTCGGCCTCACGATCGCAGAGCGGGCCGCGGCATCCGGTCGCAAGGTGACTGTGATCGACCGCCGGCCTCATATCGGCGGCAACGCGTACAGCGAGGACGAGCCGACGACGGGCATCGAGGTGCACCGCTATGGGGCCCACCTGTTCCACACGTCCAACCCGGGGGTGTGGGAGTACGTCAACCGGTTCACGACGTTCACGGACTACGTCCACCGCGTCTACACCAACCACAAGGGCGTCGTGTTCCCGCTGCCCATCAACCTCGGCACCATCAACCAGTTCTTCCAGGCCGCGTACTCGCCCGACGAGGCGCGCGCTCTCGTGCACGAGCTCGCGGGCGAGTTCGACGCGAAGGACGCCGCGAACCTCGAGGAGAAGGGCATCGCCCTGATCGGACGGCCGCTCTACGAGGCGTTCATCCGGGATTACACCGCGAAGCAGTGGCAGACCGACCCCAAGGATCTCCCCGCCGAGATCATCAGCCGCCTGCCGGTGCGCTACACCTACGACAACCGCTACTTCAACGACACGTGGGAGGGCCTGCCGACCGACGGCTACACCGCGTGGCTCGAGCGGATGGCCGACCACCCGAACATCGAGGTGCGCCTCGGCACCGACTTCTTCGACGACTCGCAGCCGTTCCACAAGACGGCGACGGTCGGCCAGCTGCCGGTCGTCTACACCGGCCCGGTCGACCGCTACTTCGACTACGCCGAAGGCGCGTTGTCGTGGCGGACGCTCGACTTCGAGCAGGAGGTGCTCGACGTGGGCGACTTCCAGGGCACCTCGGTGATGAACTACGCCGACGCGGACGTCCCGTACACGCGCATCCACGAGTTCAAGCACTTCCACCCGGAGCGAGCCGACCGCCACCCGTCCGACAAGACCGTCATCATGCGGGAGTTCTCGCGCTTCGCGACGCGCGAGGACGAGCCGTACTACCCGGTGAACACCCCCGACGACCGCGCGGGACTCGTGGCCTACCGCGAGCTCGCCAAGGGTGAGCAGGGCGTGCTCTTCGGCGGACGGCTCGGCACGTACCAGTACCTCGACATGCACATGGCCATCGGCTCGGCGCTGTCCATGTGGAACAACCAGCTCGCCTGAGCCCCGGCCCTAGACTCGCATCGTGACCACAGCGGCTGTCGGCGCCCCCGGATCGCCGAGGCGATATCTCCACTCGCTGTGGCTGCTGTCGGGGCGCGATCTGAAGGTCCGCTACTCGACGAGCGCCCTCGGCTACCTGTGGTCCGTGCTCGATCCGCTCGTCATGAGCGCGATCTACTGGTTCGTCTTCACCCAGATCTTCCAGCGAACCGTCGGTGAGGAGCCGTACATCGTGTTCCTCATCACGGCGCTGCTGCCGTGGGTGTGGTTCAACGTCACGGTCTCCGATTTCACGCGCGCGTTCAACAAGGATGCCCGCCTCGTCCGCTCGACGGCCATCCCGCGCTCGATCTGGGTGAACCGCATCGTGCTGTCCAAGGGCATCGAGTTCCTGTGCTCGCTCCCGGTGCTCGTGCTGTTCGTCGTGGTGGCCTCGTTCGGCCAGACTCCCGTCCAGCTCAACTGGGGACTGCTCCTGTTCCCCGTCGCCGTCGTGCTGCAGGCGGTGCTGCTCGTCGGTCTGGGGCTGCTCGTCGCCCCGCTCTGCGTCATCTGGACCGACCTCGAACGCACGACGAAGCTCATCCTGCGCGCACTGTTCTACGCGTCGCCGGTCATCTACGGCGTCTCCGACCTTCCCGGCGGGTTCGAGGCCCTGGCCGCCTTCAACCCGCTGTCGGGCATCTTCGCGCTCTACCGCGTCGGGTTCTTCCCGGCGGAGTGGGATCCGTGGGTCATAGGCATCGGCGCGCTGATCTCGTTCCTGGTCCTCGCACTGGGGCTGCTCGTGTTCCGCCGGCTCGAGCGTCCCCTCCTGAAGGAGCTGTGATGACGGCCTCCGATCTCGCCATCGAGGTGAAAGATCTCGGTGTGCGGTTCCGCCGCAACCGGCGCGGACGCCGCAGCATCAAGGATCTGTTCGCCGACTCGTCGCGCCGATCCAAGCCGGGCGAGTTCTGGGCGCTGCGAAACGTCAGCTTCCACGTGCGGCCCGGCGAGTCCATCGGCGTGGTCGGCCGCAACGGTCAGGGCAAGAGCACGCTGCTGAAGATGGTCGCCGGCGTCCTGATCCAGGACGAGGGCAGCGTCACCGTCCACGGCGGCGTCGCCCCGCTCATCGAGATCACGGGCGGCTTCGTCGGCGATCTGACGGTTCGCGAGAACGTGCGTCTCACGGCGGGTCTGCACGGGATGCCGCGAGCCGAGGTCTCACGGCGGTTCGACGGGATCATCGACTTCGCCGAGCTGCAGGACTTCGTCGACACCCCCTACAAGCACCTCTCCAACGGCATGAAGGTGCGGCTCGCGTTCGCCGTGGTCTCGCAGCTTGAAGAGCCCATCCTGCTCGTCGACGAGGTGCTCGCCGTCGGCGACAAGGCGTTCCGGGAGAAGTGCTACAGGCGCATCGACGAGCTGCTGACCGAGGGGCGCACGCTGTTCTTCGTCAGTCACAACGAGCGTGACCTGCGGCGCTTCTGCACGCGCGGACTCTACCTCGACAAGGGACGCCTCGCGCTGGATGCGCCCATCGGCGAGGTCCTCGACCGGTACAACGCCGACTACAACGCCGGCTGACCGCCCGGGGCGTCCGCGGCGTCCGAGGCGGCGAGCGGCGGCATCGGCGTCCACGAGGTGTCGCGGGCGATGCGGCGTCCGTCTCGGAGGCCGCGGAAGAGGTTGCTCGTCCCGCGGAATGTGCGCTCGACGAACACCAGGCGGATGAGCTCCTTGCCGAACGTCAGCGCCGTGCCGAGGCCGAACAGCACAGGGCGGTACACATCGAGAGCCCGGTAGTAGTGCTTGATGTACGCACGGTTGCGCATGATGTAGTACCGATACGCGTTGCTCGACGCGTTCAGATGGCGAATGCCCAGGTCCCACTGCTTGATCTCGCGCGTGCGGCGCAGCACGAACTCGTCGACGATGACGGACTGCGTCTTGCGCGACGCGAGCCAGCCGTAGAGCTGGTCGTCCCAGTAGATGAAGAAGCGCGGGTCCGGCAGGCCGATCTGCCGCACGATGTCCCGGTGGATGAACATGCCCTCGAAGCATCCCGAGTTCATCGGCTTGTAGCCCGACTCGTCGAAGCCGGCGGGCGCGAAGGGAATCGGGATGCCGAGGGGCACCGCGACGCGGTACTGCCAGTAGAACTCGCTGCCGTCATAGTCGTAGCGACGGCCCTGGATGCTCTTGAAGCGGGGCGCCCACCTCGCCATCTTCGCGAGGCCATCGGGGATGACCTCGACGTCGTCGTCCATGAGCCAGATCCATTCCGATCCGAGCTCGTACGCGACCCGCATTCCTTCGCTGAACCCGCCGGAGCCACCGGTGTTGGTCTCCATGCGCCGGTACACGAGCGTGGTGCCGATTCGCTCGCGGAACGAGTCCACGACCTCGGTCGTGTCGTCGGTGGACGCGTTGTCGATCACGACGACGTGGCCGGGGCGGGGGTCCATCTGTCCGATGCTGGTGAGCAGGCGGGTCAGTAGCCCCGACCGGTTGAACGTGACGATGGCGATCGTCGCCGACGCGGGGTCGAACGACTGCGCCGTGGGATCGTGCGGATCGGTCAACGCGACTCCTCGAAGGTGCGCTCCCACGCGGCGAGCGAGGTGAGGTCCGGGGCCGCGGCGCGATACTGGGCGGAGAGTTTGGGCCAGTCCCGGCGCAGGCGGCGGTGAAGTCGGTAGCTCTCGGAGAGCATGCGACGGAACTGGCGCCGGTCGCGGGTGTAGACGTTCTTGCCCGATCCGTCGGCGGCGCTGACGAGGGCGCTGTCGTAGACGGGGATGCGCCACCAGTACGCGTCGCCCTTGCCGAATTCGACCTCGGGCTGGGCGATGTTCTCGGGCCGCGGGGCGTGGAACCAGTGCGAGACGAGCGTCGACAGCGTGAACCAGCGCAGGCGCCATCCGGTCGGGTTGTCCAGCTTGTTCACGGAGAGGCGCTTGAACACCACGCGCCCGCGCCGCGCGCGCAGCGGCACGCCGGCATCCTTGTGGATCACGGTCTCGGGGAAGTCGGCCGCGAGCGCGCGGGCCGCAGGCATGGCGGTGGCGAGGTTCGCCCGCATGTGCTCCGGGCCCGACAGGATGTCGTTGAGGGCGCGGTGCCGCAGCGCGACCGGGTAGTACTGCATCATCATCAGATGCTTCATGTCCATGCGACGGCTGTGCCGGATGAGAGTGCCACCACGGGGGACCTGCGAGTGCAGCAGACCCGCCGCGATGCGGTTGCGGGCATGGAAGTAGGCCTGCCAGTCGATCGAGTCGTCCTTGCCCACCCAGGACACGTGCCACAGTGCGACGCCGGGCACCGACACGGTCGGGTAGCCGGCCTCGCGCGCACGGAGGCAGAACTCCGCGTCGTCCCACTTGATGAAGGCGGGGAGGGGGAGGCCGACCTCGCGGATCACGGAGACCGGGATGCTGCACATCCACCAGCCGTTGTAGTCGGCGTCGAGGCGCATGTGCAGCATCGGCGTCTGGCGCAGGTTCGCGACGCTGAAGTCGTGCGGCAGCTTCTCCTGGTAGAGCGCGCGCCACATGAACGGCTCTTCGTCGACCACCTCGGCCCATGCGTGCAGCTTGGGGCGGTCGAGCAGGTCGAACATGTGCGCGCCGACGATGGTGGGAACCGTGGCGAAGCGCGAGAAGATGATCGACCGGCGCACGGACTCTGGCTCGAGGCGCACGTCGTCGTCCATCAGCTGCACGAACTCGGTGTCGGGCCGCGCGAGGCTCTCGGCCATGACGCGCGCGAAGCCGCCCGACCCGCCGAGGTTCGGCTGCGTCACGATCTCGAGGGTTTCGCCGAGCGCCTCGGCCACCACCGTGAACCCGGGCTGCGCGTCGACCCGGCGATCGCCCTGGTCGACGATGAAGATGCGGTCGACGAGCTCGAGCACGTCGGGGGACTCCGACAGGTTGGTGAGCGTCCAGACGCAGTAGTCCGGCTTGTTGAACGTGGTGATGCCGATGGAGGCCTTGCCCCTGCGCGCCGGCTCCTGCTCGGTCGACCACTCAGCGCCCTCGAAGAGCGCACTCTTCTCGTCGGCGACGATGTCGAACCAGATGAACCCGCCGTCGCTGTACTGATCGAGGACCAGGTCGAACGTCGTCGCGGCGGCGCCGTCGACCTCCTTCGTGTCGAGGCGCTGGCGGACGCCCGAGCCGTTCGACCGGTACACGAGGATCGTCGCCGGGCCGACCGTGCGGACGGTGAGGCGCACGTCCCGGACCGTGGTCCAGTGCTGCCAGTACGCGGCCGGGAACGCGTTGAAGTACGTGCCGAACGACACCCGACGGCCGGCGAGGATGCGTGCGGACGTGCGGCCCAGGATGTTCCCCAGGTGCGCCCGGCTCGACACGCGCACCGGCTCCTCGTCGATGACCGACCACGTCTCGGGGTCGACGTAGAGGGGGAGGAGGTCGGGATCGCGATCCGTCGGGAAGACGACGTTCTGAAGGATGTGGGTCACGTGAAGAGCTCCCGTATGCAGGCTGGCGCGAGGCGTCGGGCCGAGAGTGAAGCTTACCCTGCCGATCTGCGCGACTCCCTGGGTGTGCAGGCGTGCGGGCCCGTGCGGCGGCGCGGTCTACGTCGTCAGAGGCGCTCGCCGTCGTGAGGCAGGCCGGACGTCTCGGACGCGGCGTCGATGCGCTCCCGCCACGACCGCGACAGTCCGGCCCGCACGGCGCACAGCACGAGCATCAGCCAGCCGATGCCCACCAGGGTGAAGCTCTCGAACATCGAGTCGACGAGCAGCGCGATCAGGATGAGCGGCGTCCACGCGTAGATGACGGAGCGGCG
Source organism: Microbacterium gallinarum (assembly GCF_014837165.1). GTDB lineage: Bacteria > Actinomycetota > Actinomycetes > Actinomycetales > Microbacteriaceae > Microbacterium > Microbacterium gallinarum. The sequence continues at coordinate 275,829 of NZ_JACSPM010000001.1, read as the reverse complement.
CTCGCTCGCGGCCAGCCAGGAGCGTACGAGCGCCGTCGCGGCGAGCGCGATGAACAGGATCAGTCCCACCCATCCCAGCTGCAGGAGCACGTCGAAGAAGGCATTCAGACCGGTGGCGTGCGTCGACTCGAGGAAGTAGTTGATGAAGCTGAAGGGCTGCTCGCGCGGCGCCCACGCGCCGTACCAGCCCCAGCCCTGCACCGGTCGCGAGCGCACCAGATCGACCATGACGTTCCACAGGTCGACGCGCATCGAGAAGTCGGTGCCGGCGCCGAGCCACGCGATGATCGGGTGCCGCGCGACGTATCCGACGGCGACGCCGATGACGACGGCCGCGCCGAGCGCGAGCTGCAGGGCGCCGCGATGCTCGGGCCGGGTGTGCCTCACCCACGCGAGCGCGCCGACCGAGAGCCCGACGCCGACGGCCAGCACGAGCACGGTGGGCGAGTCGCTCAGTGCGGCGAGGCCGCCGGCGAGCACGACCGAGGCGATGGAGACGCCGGGACGCACGGACTGCGTGCGCCACTCGATCAGGAAGGTGATGAGCGCGAGGACGGCCACGAACCCGAGCATGTTGCGGGTGCCGAAGATGCCCTGCACCGGGCCGAGCTGGGCGAGGTTGCCCTGCACCCCGAGGAACCGGAAGGGGAGGTCGAGCAGCACGCCCGACAGCACCTCGACGCCCAGCGAGACGGCGAGCAGGACGCGCAGGACGTCGCCGAGTGCGCGCGCCGTCTGCAGCGTGTCGCGGATGTGGCCGATCACGATCGCGAGGAACGCGAGCGCGGCAGTGGTGATCCAGCTCAGGAACGAGGTGGTGGCATCGGTGCTCCAGAACACGCTGAGCAGCGACCATCCGACGAGGACGACGAGTGTCGTGGGCACGAGCCGGACGAGCGAGATCTCCTGCCGGCGCACGATGAGCACGCCCGCGCCGATGACGCACAGCCCCGCGATGATCGTGATGTAGGTGACGCGGCCCGCGAGCCGCTCGATCGCGACCGAGGCGAAGACAGCGCCGAGCACCGAGAGCGTGTAGGCGCGCGCGAACGACGCCGAGCCCAGCAGCGTGCTCAGCCACCCGGCGTGGCCGGGGCGAGCCGGCGGCGCCGTCACGGCTCCTGCTTCTCGGGTTCGCCGCGCTCGATCGCGGCACTCTGCTCGGCGGGGCCTTCGCCGACGTGCGGCGACTGCTTGATCTTGGAGCCGAGCATCACCACGAACAGCCATCCCCACAGCAGGAGGGGAGAGGACTCCGCGAGTCCCTGCACCAGCACGATCGCCCCGACCAGCGTCGGCAGAAGGGTGAGCGACGAGTACGGGCGGTCGTCGCGCAGGTCCCAGCGCGGCCGGTCGACAGCGAAGAACCAGGAGCGCCAGACGAAGGCGAGGTAGAGCAGACCGAGCAGGACGACGCCGACGATGCCCAGCTGCATCCGGATGTCCACCCACATGTTGTGGGCCTGCAGCACGGTCTGGCCGTGGTCGATGATCCAGCCGTCGAATGCAGGGTCCCACGGCGCCCAGGGCGTCGCGTAGCCCCAGCCGATCCACGGGCGCTCGGACGCACGCTCGAGCACCTTCTCCCAGATCGTCTCGCGTCCGGTGAGGTCGGAGTCGCGGCCCAGGGCGCTGAAGATCGTGGTGCGGAAGAAGAACAGCGCAGCCAGTCCGCCGATCCCGACGACGGCGTAGCCGAGGTAATAGCGCGTCCGCTCGCCCGGCCGCCGCGCACGCCGCATCAGCAGGACGGTGGCCAGAACCACGAGAACGCCTGCGGCGGCGACGTAGGCGGTCGCAGACGAGGCGCGGTAGAAGAGGTAGGCGGACACGGCGATCCAGGCCCACAGCAGTGCCCGGCGCGGCGCCCTCGCGGCGATGCGGATCGCGAACACGATGATCGCCAGCAGCGCGACGGGACCGAGCAGGTTGGCGTTGCCCATGATCCCCTGGATGCGCGCGCCCCAGTCGAAGAGGTTGTTGCGCGACCAGTACTCGATGGGGTCGTCGGCCGTACCCACGACGAAGCCCGGCAGGACCGGCGCCTGCACGAAGACCGACACCCACAGCTCGAACAGGATCGACAGTGCGATCACCCATTTGAGAGCGGATGCCGCGGCCCTCACGAGCTCGCGCCAGGTGAGCACGCTCCCGATGAAGAGCGCCTGGATGGTCGTGATCCACAGCAGCAGAAGGGTGAGCGCCGTCGTCTGGGGCCAGGCGGACCAGATGAGCGAGAGCGTCGCCCACGCGACGTAGGCCACGACGAACCACGGCAGGCGCGGCCAGTGCACCGGCGGGCGGATGACGAACCACAGGATGACCGACAGGATGCCGCCCGCGATCGTGATGACCGCAGCGGTCAGCTCTCCGAACGCATGCACCCAGGCCGTGCCCGACAGCGACATGAGCATCACGAAGATGCACCATCCGCGCAGCATGAGGTGCCCCGTCTTCTCACGGACCGGGGGAGCCGGCGGCGCCGCCGCGGGGTGCTTCGAGTGGACGGCCATCGCATCACAGGCTACCCCCGACCCCGTGCGGGACCCCGCCAGGAGCAGGCCGTCGCAAGCACGCCGTCTACGCTGGATCCATGCTCGTTCCGTTGACGAACGACCCGCGGGCGTACGCCTGGGGATCGACGACCCTCATCCCCGACCTGGTCGGCCGCGCGCCGTCCGGCGGACCGGAGGCGGAGGTGTGGTTCGGCGACCATCCGGCCGACCCCGCGGTGACCGCGGACGGCCGCACCCTCGACGCCTGGCTCGCCCAGGACGGAGCCGCGGTCGGATCTCCGGCGCAGCTCCCCTATCTCCTCAAGCTGCTGGCCGCGGCATCCCCTCTCTCGATCCAGGCCCACCCGTCCAAGACGCAGGCCGCAGCGGGATTCGCGCGGGAGGAGGACGCCGGCATTCCCCGGGATGCCGCGGACCGCACGTACCGCGACGCCAACCACAAGCCCGAGCTGATCGTCGCGGTGAGCGAAGAGTTCCACGCGCTCGCGGGACTGCGCGACCTCGCCGCCACCCGCCGGCTGATCGACGTGCTCGGACCCGGAGCCCGCCCCCTCGCCGAGCGCCTGGCGGCGGCGGACGATTCGCTGGCCGGTGTGCTCGGCTGGGTGCTGACCGATGAGGCGGCGCCCGACGTGCGCGCGGTCATCGACGCGGCGACAGCGGCGGACTCGGAGGAATTCGCAGCCGAACTCGAGCTCGTCCGCGCGATGGACGCTCAATTCGCCGGCGACCCGGGGATCGTCGTGGCGCTCCTCATGAACCGGATCACCCTTCGGCAGGGTGAGGGCCTGTTCGTGCCCGCAGGGGTGCTTCACGCCTATCTCAGCGGTCTTGGCGTCGAGATCATGGCCGCGAGTGACAACGTCGTGCGGGGTGGCCTGACTCCGAAGCACATCGACGTCGCCGAACTGATGACCGTCGTCGACCCGCGGCCGGGTGCAGTGGACATCGTCCGCCCGCGGCGCGTGGCTGATGGCGTCGATCGCTTCGACGTCCCGGTGGCCGACTTCTCCCTGGACCGGGTGCAGGCGGCCGCCGATGAGCGGCATGTCACGGTAGGCGGTCCGGCGATCGCGTTGGCCACCTCGGGTGAGCTCGTCGTGGCGGGAACGTCCTCCGGTGCGTCGCTCACGCTGCGCCCCGGGCAGGCGGCGTTCGTCACGCCCGACGAACGGTCCGTGCGCGTCACCGGAGACGGCGAGCTGTTCCTCGCCGCACCGGGGGAGGTTCGCGTCGGCCGAAGCCGCCGGGGGTGAGTTCTCATCCGACCGTTATGAAGTGCGACACGCCGTCGGCGCGTCGCAAAAGTTCAAGACGGACTTGAGGCTTTAGTATCTGCGACTTGACCTCGGTGAACTACACGGGTGTAATTACTCGTACACGCACACCGCGTGCAGGGGGATTTCCCGGGGGGAAGAACGAGATGACGGCATCGCAATACCGTTCAGGCGTTCCCGACAACTGGTTCGTCGATCCGGTGCAGCTCGGGGTTCCGGGCGTACGCCGGCCGGTCGAGGGCGAGGACGACAATCCCCTCGCGTGGCAGACCGACGCACTGTGCTCGCAGACGGATCCCGAAGCGTTCTTCCCCGAGAAGGGCGGCTCGACCCGCGACGCCAAACGCGTCTGCGCGTCGTGCGACGTCCGGGGCGAATGCCTCGAGTACGCGCTGCAGAACGACGAGCGCTTCGGCATCTGGGGCGGCCTGAGTGAGCGCGAACGCCGCAAGCTCAAGCGTCGCGCCTGACTCTGCGGGGCGCTGACCTGTCCTCGATCCGGCGGACGCGGCGCGTGCGTCGCGGACCGCTCCTCTCGGCCGCTTAGGCTGACGGGGTCATGCCCGCTCGAGTCCACGCCATTCTCGTCGTGCGTCCCGACGGTCGCACACCCGCCGCGTACCACCTGCGGCGAACGCTCGCCGCTCTCGCCGAACAGACGCGCCCGGTCGATGTCCTCACGCTCGTTCTCTGCGGCGGCGACGACATCCTCGCCGAGGTGGCGGCGTCCTCCGGCGCCGAGTCGGTCGTGACCGCCCCCGCGTCGACGGGGTATGCGGCTGCAGTCGCCCTGGTGTCTCCGCGGCTGGACGGCGACGCGGTCTGGCTCCTCGCGCAGGACACCGCACCCGAACGCGACGCGCTCGCCCGGCTCGCCGGCGCCCTCGAGCTCGCGCCGTCGGTGGCGTGCATAGCCCCGAAGCTCGTCCGCTGGGACGACCGCTCCGAGATCGTGTCCCTCGGCGTCGGCATGACGCGCCTCGGCCGCGCTGTGGGCTTCGCCGACGGCGAGCTCGACCAGGGGCAGCACGACGGTCGCGACGATGTGCTCGGCGCGGATGTGCGCGGACTCCTGGTGCGCGCCGACGCCTGGCGCGAACTCGGAGGGCTCGACCCCGCGCTGGCCGGAGCCGACGAGGGTCTCGATCTCGGGGTGCGCGCCCGCCTGGCCGGCGCGCGGGTATCGCTCGCCCCGACGGCCATCGTGGCCACCGCCGGAGACGGCGTCGCCGGAGCGCCGACGCCGCTGACGGCCCAGCGTCGGCGACGGGCGACGTTCTCGGCGCGCGTCGCGCAGCTGCACCGGCGCCTCGTCTACGCGCACATCGCCGCCGTGCCGTTCCTGTGGCTCTCGATCCTTCCCCTCGCGCTGTGGCGGACCGTCGTCGATCTGCTGCGCAAAGAGCCGGGCAGCATCCTGCCCGAATGGGGAGCGGCCATCCTCGTCATGGTCAGGCAGGCCGCGGTGGCGCGCTCGCGCCGCCGCCTCTCCGGACCCCGTCGCGTCTCGTGGGCGCAGCTCCAGCCGCTGCGCACGACGGGCAACGAGCTGAGCCAGAGGTTCGGCGACGAACCGGACCCCGGTCCCGCGGGTGCCCACCGGCGCGGTGAGCTGCGCTTCTTCGCCGGCGGCGGAGCGTGGCTCGTCCTCGCGTCGCTCGTGGTGGGGGTCGCGGCGTTCCCTGCGCTGCTGGCATGGCCGGTGCTGGGCGGGGGAGCGCTCCAGCCGCTGCGCACCACCGTGGTGCAGCTGTGGGCGGACGCCGCGTTCGGTCAGCGCGCGCTGGGCCTCGACACGATCGGACCCGCGGACCCGTTCGCCGCCGTCATCGCCCTGCTCGGGTCCCTCTCGCCGTGGGAGCCGTCGCGCGCCCTCGTCGTGCTGTGGGTCCTCGCCCTGCCGCTCGCGGCGCTCGGCGGATGGTTCGCCTCGACCCGCGTCACCGACCGATCGATGCTGCGTCTGGCCGGCGGCGCACTGTGGGCGCTCTCGCCGACGTTCCTCATCGCCCTGACACAGGGGCGCCCCACCGCGGTCATCGCTCACCTCCTGCTTCCCTGGCTCTTCCTCGCCGGATCGGTCGCGCATCGGTCCTGGGCCGGCGCGGGCGCGGCATCCCTCCTCCTCGCCGCCGTCCTGGCGGTCGCCCCCTCCCTCGCCCCGGCCTTCGCCGTGGTGTGGGCCGCGTCCATCGTGCTCGCCGTGGTCCTGCGCGGCGGACGGGGCGTCGCGCGCCTGATCTGGGCGGTGGTGCCGTCGATCGTGATCTTCGCGCCGCTGGTGTGGACCACGATCCGCCGCGGCGAGGCGTGGGGGCTGCTGTCCGACCCGGGGATGCCGTGGGCCGGCCCGCAGGTGGCGGCCGACGCCGCCGGTCGCGCCCTGCTGGCGGCAGGCATCCCGACCTCCGATCTCGCCGGCTGGACGACCTTCGTTCCCGCCGGCTTCCCGACGTGGTGGGTGCCGCTGCTCGCCGCGCCGGTCGCGCTCCTCGCGCTCGCGGCCCCGCTCACGCAGCGGTGGGCCGCGGGCATCGTGCTGCTGGCGCTCACGGCCGTCGGGCTCGGCACGGCGTTCGCGGCCGTCGGGGTCGCCGTGTCGTTCGAGCAGTCGATCCCGGTGGCGGTCTGGGCGGGTTGCGGGCTCAGCCTCGCGTGGCTCGGTGCCGTCGGCGGGGCCCTGGTCACGCTGGACGCCGGCCTCGCACCGCGCCTCGCGATCGCGCGCGGACTCGCCGCAGCCGTCGTGCTCGCCGCGGTCGCGCTGCTGGCGCTTCCGTCGCTCACCGCCCTCGCGCGAGGCACCGCGCTGCTCACGAACGGACCCGCGAGCACGCTCCCCGCGTACGTGGCCGCCGAGGGCCGCGACGACCCGGATGTCGGCACGATCGTGCTGACGCCGCAGAACGTCTCCGGCATCTCCGCGCGCGTCGTGTGGGGCGGCGGCGAGACGCTGGGCGGCCAGACGACCCTGCTCTCGACGCGTTCCGAGACGTCGGCCGACGACTCCGTCATCGCCGAGCTCGCCGCCGACCTCGCGACATCGTCCGCCGAGAACGTCGTCTCGGAGCTCGCCGGTCACGGCGTCGGGTTCGTCCTGCTCGCGCCCGCGCTGCCGCCCGAATCCGACGCAGCGCGCGCGATGCGGCTCTCGGTGACCACCTCGCTCGACCAGCGCGACACCCTCGACTCGGTCGGTGAGACCGCCAAGGGCACGCTGTGGCGCGTCACCACCGAGGTGGCGGCTCGCCCGTCGGTCCCCGCCGCGGTGCACGTCACGGCGAGCCTCGTGGCCGGCACGCAGCTCGCCGTGCTCGCCGCGGCGCTGCTCCTCGCCCTTCCGACCGCCGCCTCGCGACGAGAGGCGAAGCGCACGCCGCGCGTCGTCGGACCCTACTGGCAGGAGGGCCGATGAGCGATCGCCGCGTGTTCCGCTGGGCGACCACCAGCACACGGCTGCTGGCCGGTACCGCCGTCTCGGCTCTCGCCGCGGTGGCCGTCGTGACCGCGGTCTCCGTTCCCTGGCCGACGCTCACGCGCGAGCCGCTGAGCATCTCGACGCTGCCCGCTCCCTCGGCATCTGTCGTGTCATGCGACGGCGGGCTGCTCTCCGTCGGCCGCGACAGCGCGGACGTCGACGCGATCTCGCTCGCGAAGCGACAGGTCCTCACGAGCGGCGTCAGTGAAGGCGCCCAGGATCCGCAGGAGCAGGTGCTGGACGTACCCGGCCTGCCGGAGGGCGACGGACCCACGGTCTTCACCGCTCCGCCGCGCGAGCGGGAGCGCGTCGACCTGGCGGCGGCCGGCTCCGCGACGGCGACCGACGACGACCTCGCCGGCTACGCGGCCTCGGCGTGCCGGCCGCCCCTGCTGGAGTCGTGGCTGGTGGGCGGCTCCGGTGAGACCGGCGCGTCCGACCTCGTCCTGCTCGCCAATCCCGGCGTCGTCCCCGCCCGCGTGCAGCTCACGGTGTACGGCGCCGAAGGTCCGACGACGCCGCCGGGCGGCACCGACCTCGTCGTTCCCGCCGGCGAGCAGCGCGTCGTCGCGCTGGCCGGCCTGCTGATCGGCGAGGCCAGCCCCGTCGTGCGCGTATCGGCCGTCGGGGCGGCCGTCCACGCCTCGCTGCAGGCGAGTATCACGCGCACCCTGACTCCCGGCGGCGTGGACCAGGTCGGCGTGGTGGCCGAGCCGCAGGCGGTCCAGACGATCACCGGCGTCGCGGTCACACGCAACCCGGGGGCCGAGGGCGCCTCCGATGCCGCGACCGTGCTGCGCATTCTGTCGCCCTCCGCCGACGCGACTGCGAAGATCACGGTCACGGCCACCGGGCGCGACGAACCGTCCCTCGAGCCCGACGACGTCCCGCTCACCGCCGGAGAGCCGGTCGAGGTCGACCTCGGCGGTCTCGCGCGGGGCACCTACACGGTCGAGGTGACCGCCGACACGCCACTGGTCTCGGCGGTGTGGCAGGCGACCGGGTTCGAGGAGGGGGACGACTTCGCCTGGTACACCCCGTCGCCGCTCATCAGCGTGCCGAGCCTGTTCGCGGTGCCGTCCGGCCCGCCGCCCGCGCTGACGCTTGTCAACCCCGGCGACGAGCCCGCCGAGGTGTCGGTGACGTCCGCCGACGGCTCGTATCGACTCGAGCTCGCCGTCCCCGCGAACGGGAGCATGACCGCCCGTCTGTCCACGCGGACGGTCTACGTGCTCGATCCCGGCACCAGCGAGGTGCGCGCGGGGCTCTCGCTGACCGGCAACGGCGCGCTCGCGGGCATTCCGGTATGGCCGGCGGATGCCGCGTCCCCCGAGATCGTCGTCTACCCGTAGGAGCGCTCGCTCAGAGGAAGCGGAACCGCTCGGGGCCGAGGTCCCACGGGTCGCGGTCGAGATACTCGGCGGCCGCGCGGAACACGCAGCTCTCGACCATCATCCGCCGGTGGAGCTCATCGTCGCGGTGCAGGTGGCTGAGCCGCTCGATCGGAAGCCGATAGACGATGATGCGCTTCGCGTCCGAGAGGACCGTCCACCGCGGGATGCCATCCTCGTCGGCCGCCTGCGGCATGTCGGCGATCTCGAAGCTCACCTCGCGCAGCTCGGGCCAGGCCGAGCGGAGGAACTCCGCCGCCGTGCCGACGGCGAGGTCGAAGCGCTCGACGCGCGTGTCGAGCGGGGGGAGCGGCGGCCTCACGACCGGGCTGCGCCCCTCGCGTCCGTGACGGCCGTGTCGCGGGGCGCGTCGACGGGCGGTCTCGGTGCTCCGGGTACGCCGCCACGCCATGCGTCCATCCTAGGCTCGGGGCCGGATGATCGGCCGATCCGCGTGCGCCGGGCGCGGCATCCCGTCCCGTCGCCCTCCGGTGGATAGTGTCGTGCCGATGCGCGAGAGACTCTGCTCCAAGGTCGGATGCGCCCGCGAGGCCGTATCGACGCTGACCTACGACTACGGCGACCAGATGGCCGCCCTCGGACCCCTCGGCGGAGAGGGCGATCCGCACGCGCACGACCTGTGCGCGATCCACACCGACCGCCTGTCGGTGCCCAAGGGCTGGGTCGTCGTGCGCCACGAGACGCTTCGCGTCTGAGTCATCCCGCTGCGACCCTGCCGCCCTGCGGCGCCCGCGGGCGCGTGCGACAATGCACGCATGAGTCGGCTGCTGGTCACGGGCGGTGCCGGGTTCGTCGGCTCGAACTTCGTGCGCCACGCGATCGACCATGGCGACGAGCACGTGACCGTGCTGGACGCATTGACGTATGCGGGTGATCTCCGCTCGCTCGAGGGACTGCCGGCCTCACGGCTCGCGTTTATCCACGGCGACGTGACCGACGCGCCGCTCGTCGACCGTCTGGTGAGCGAGGTCGACGCCGTCGTGCACTTCGCCGCCGAGTCGCACAACGACAACTCGCTGCGCGACCCGCGGCCGTTCCTCGACACCAACGTCGTGGGCACATACACAATGCTCGAGGCCGTGCGACGGCACGACCGCCGGCTGCATCACGTCTCCACCGACGAGGTGTACGGCGAGCTCGAGCTCGACGACCCGTCGCGCTTCACCGAGCGCGCGGCGTACCGCCCATCCTCGCCGTACTCGTCGACCAAGGCCGCCGCCGATCTCCTGGTGCGCGCGTGGGTGCGCTCGTTCGGCGTGCGAGCCACGATCTCGAACAGCTCGAACAACTACGGCCCGTACCAGCACGTCGAGAAGTTCATCCCTCGCCAGATCACCAGCATTCTGCGGGGGCTGCGTCCGAAGCTCTACGGCGAGGGGCGCAACGTCCGCGACTGGATCCACGTCGACGACCACTCGTCGGCCGTGCGGGCGATCGTCGAACGGGGAGCGGTCGGCGAGACGTACCTGATCGGCGCCGACGGCGAGCGCAGCAACGCCGAGGTCCTCGCCCTGATCCTGCGGCTCATGGGCCGACCCGCCGACGCGTTCGACCGCGTCGTCGACAGGGCGGGCCACGACCTGCGGTACGCCGTCGATCCCTCGAAGCTGCGGACCGAGCTGGGATGGGAACCCGCTCACCGGGACTTCGAGGCGGGGCTCGCCGCGACGATCGAGTGGTATCGCGACAACGAGGCGTGGTGGCGCGACGCGAAGGATCCGACCGAGGCCGGCTACGCCGCTCGGGGGCAGTGATCCGAAAGAGCTGACGCACAGGCGTCGCGCGGGCTCGCGGGCCGCGCCCGCGCGGTGGCGCGCCGCGTGCCGGGTGCGAGAATGGGCGCATGACGACCGAGTCGCCCGCCACCGCCGCCGTCCGCACGCTCGACTTCGAGGTCGCCGACCTCGCCCTCGCCGAGGCGGGGCGGCACCAGCTGCGTCTCGCCGAGAACGAGATGCCCGGCCTCATGGCCCTGCGCGAGGAGTACGGCCCGCAGCAGCCGCTCGCCGGAGCTCGCATCGCCGGCTCGCTCCACATGACGGTGCAGACGGCCGTGCTCATCGAGACGCTCGTGGCTCTCGGCGCCCAGGTGCGCTGGGCGAGCTGCAACATCTTCTCGACGCAGGACGAAGCGGCGGCCGCGGTCGTCGTCGGTCCGGCGGGCACCGTCGACGCGCCCGCGGGCGTTCCGGTGTTCGCGTGGAAGGGCGAGACGCTCGAGGAGTACTGGCGACTGGCCGACCGCATCTTCGACTGGAGCGCCGAGGGCGCCGACGGCCCGAATCTGATCCTCGACGACGGCGGCGATGCGACCCTGCTGGTGCACAAAGGCGTCCAGTTCGAGCGGGAAGGGGCGGTTCCGGATGCCGCGCCCGGCGACTCCGAGGAGTACCGCATCGTGCTCGACACGCTGCGGGCGAGCCTGGGTGCCGATCCGCAGCGCTTCACGCGCATGGCGCAGGGCCTCATCGGCGTGACCGAGGAGACCACGACCGGCGTTCACCGTCTCTACGAGCTCGCCGCCGCCGGCCGGCTGCTCTTCCCCGCGATCAACGTGAACGACTCGGTGACCAAGTCGAAGTTCGACAACACCTACGGCATCCGCCATTCGCTGCCCGACGGGCTCAACCGCGCGACGGACGTGCTGATCGGCGGCAAGGTCGCGTTCGTCGCCGGCTACGGCGACGTGGGCAAGGGTGCGGCCGAGGCTCTGCGGGGTCAGGGTGCACGCGTGATCGTGGGCGAAGTCGACCCGATCTGCGCGCTCCAGGCGGCGATGGACGGTTTCCAGGTCGCGCGGCTCGAGTCCGTCCTGGGCGAGGTCGACATGGTGATCACGGGTACCGGGAACACGCGGGTCGTCACGCCGGAGCACATCCTGGGTCTCAAGCACCTCGCGATCGTCGCGAACGTGGGCCACTTCGACGACGAGATCGACATGGCGGGTCTGGCGGCGGTCGAGGGGGCCGAGCGCATCGAGATCAAGCCGCAGGTGCACGAGTGGCGCCTGCCGAACGGCCGCAGCGTGCTGGTGCTCAGCGAAGGCCGCCTCATGAACCTCGGCAACGCGACCGGCCACCCCTCGTTCGTGATGAGCGCGTCGTTCACCAACCAGGTGCTGGCCCAGCTCGAGCTGTACACCCGCCCGGACGCGTATCCGATCGGCGTCTACACGCTCCCCAAGACCCTCGACGAGAAGGTGGCCCGGCTGCACCTCGCCGCGCTCGGCGTGGACCTCACCGTCCTCACACCCGAGCAGGCCGCGTACATCGGCGTTCCGGTCGAGGGGCCGTACAAGCTCGACCACTACCGGTACTGACGCCTCAGCGCGCCGGGAAGCCCCTCGGTGCGGCGGGCGTCGTGCCGGTGAGCGCGGCGACGCGATCGCGCTCGAGCTCGAGGGCGCGCAGCTCGCGCTGACGGCGGAGCGCGACGACGCCCATGATCAGCGTCTCGGGGTCGACCGCGGGGACGGGCGACACGTGCAGCGACGCCTCGGCGGCGAGGGATGCCGCGACCCGCGCCCGGGCCGACGGCTCCATGTTGCGCGCGGACTGGCCGAACTGCGCCAGCCGCCGCGCGAGGCGCTCGGGCAGGCGAGCGACATCGGCGGTCTCCGCCCACGCGACGAGCGGGGGCGGGGTGTCGAACGGCGCCGGCGGGAGGCGGGGGGTGCGGGTGCGCTCGGAGTAGGTGCCGGCCATCAGGTCGCCCAGGCGCTGCGAGCGCGGTGTGAACGCTCCGACGAGCGCGGCCACGGCGCCGAAGGTGAGCCAGAGCTCGAACACGCCGATGAGGGCGCGGATGAGCGCGTGGCGGAATCCTGCGGCGCCGCCGTCGGTGCGGACGATACGCCCGCCCACGGCGAGCTTCCCGAGACTGCGGCCGCGCGAGGTCGTCTCGACGACCGTCGGCACCACGACCGTCACCACGACGATGATCGCGATCGTCAGGATCGGCGCCGAGTCCGGAGGGAGCGCGCCCTGACCGTCGAGCCATTCGACGATGAGGAGCAGGAGAAGGAACAGCGCCACGCCGAGCAGCATGTCGATCAGCACGCCGAGCGCGCGCAGGAAGTACCCGATCGGCTGCACGTCCAGCGCGACGGCTTCGCCCGTGAGCACCTCGTCCTGGTGGATGTCGATGATCGTCGGGCGGACGTCGGTCATGGGTACAGTGAAGCACATGGATCTCGACGCCCTGACCGCCGCGAGACGGGCGGAATGGGAGCGTCTCGACGAGCTCAGCCGCGCTCGGCGGCTGACCGGCGCGGAGGTCGACGAACTGGTCGACCGCTATCGCGCCGCCTCGGCCGATCTGGCTGACGCGAAGACGTCGGCGGGGCGCAGCATCCAGGGCGACCACATCTCGACCATGCTGGCGCGCGCCCGGCTGCGGCTGACCGGGGCGCCCGAGAACGTGCTGCGACAGATCCCCCGGTTCTTCGCACTCCAGCTGCCCGCGGCACTGTACCGCGTGCGGTGGGGAACTCTCGTGATCGCGCTCGGGTTCCTCCTCGTGGGCACCGTCGTCGCGTTCTGGATCTCCGGCGATCCCGCGCTCGTCGCGGCACTGGGCAACCGGCTCCAGCTCGAGCAGTACGCCGAAGGCGACTTCACGGACTACTACAGCGAGAAGCATCCGGCGACGTTCGCGGGCACCGTGTGGACCAACAACGCCTGGCTCGCCGTTCAATGCGTGATCTTCGGCATCACGGGCTTCTGGCCGGTGATGGTGCTCGTGGCCAACGCCGTCAGCGTGGGCACCGCGGCGGCGGTCATGCTCGCTTTCGGCCGCGGCGACGTCTTCCTGCTGTACATCCTTCCCCACGGCCTGCTCGAGCTGACGTGCCTGTTCGTCTCGGCGGCCGCAGGCCTCGGCATCTTCTGGGCGTGGGTCGCGCCGGGCCGCCGCACGCGCGGGGAGGCGATCGCCTCGGCCGGTCGCTCGCTCGCGACGATCGCGATCGGCCTCGTGCTGTGGCTGGCCGTCGCAGGCGCCATCGAGGGCTTCGTCACGGCGCAGCCGTGGCCGTGGCCCGTGAAGATCGGCATCGGCGCCCTCGCGCTCGTGCTGTTCCTGGCCTACATGATCGTCGTAGGCGGTCGCGCGCACCGCCGCGGTGAGACCGGCGACCTCACGGAGTACGAGGCGGGGACTCCGACGCTCGTCGCCGGGTGAGGCATCCGCTCGTCTTTTGAATCCCTCAAAAGAGGGTAAGGTGGATGCATGACCTCGCTCCGCTCCACCGCGCACGACGCGGGGGAGCGGATCCGCTCGGCGGGCCTGCGCGTGACGGACTCCCGCCGCGCCGTGCTCGACGCCGTGCGCGAGCGACCGCATGCGAGCGCGGACGAGCTGTTCACCCTCGTCGCGAGGACGGTTCCGAACACGAGCCTGCAGTCCGTGTACAACGCACTCGGCGATTTCGTCGAAGCCGGTCTCGTCCGGCGCATCGAACCGGCCGGCCGCCCCGGTCTCTTCGAGCTGCGCGTCGACGACAACCATCACCACCTCGTCTGCGCCGAGTGCGGCGCGGTCGAAGACGTCGACTGCACGGTCGGCGCCGCTCCCTGCCTCACGCCCTCCGACGCCCACGGGTACGCCGTCAGCGTCGCCGAGGTGACGTTCTGGGGGGTCTGCCCGGCCTGTGCCGCGGCATCCCGCTGATCTCTTCATCCATCTGAACCAGGAAGGAAACCCATGGACGCCAACCATGAGGGCGCCGAGCCCATCGGTGCGAACCCCACCGACGCCGACCAGGCGGTCACCCCGATCGACACGCCGGTCGACGAGCGTGAGGACGGCGAGAGCCGCCCGCGCCCGAACGAGTCCGAGGGGTGCCCTGTCATCCACGGCGGGCAGCCGCACCCGACCACCGGCAACGCCAACAGCGTGTGGTGGCCGAACCAGCTGAACCTGAAGATCCTGGCGAAGAACCCCGCGGTCTCGAACCCCCTCGACGAGGGCTTCGACTACAAGGCCGCGTTCGAGGCGCTCGACCTCGCCGCGGTCAAGGCCGACATCGCCGAGACGCTCACCACCTCGCAGAACTGGTGGCCGGCCGACTTCGGCAACTACGGCCCCCTCATGATCCGCATGGCGTGGCACAGCGCCGGTACCTACCGCGTCACCGACGGCCGTGGTGGCGGAGGCGCCGGTCAGCAGCGCTTCGCCCCGCTCAACAGCTGGCCCGACAACGTCAACCTCGACAAGGCGCGCCGCCTGCTGTGGCCCGTCAAGAAGAAGTACGGTCAGTCGCTCTCCTGGGCGGACCTGATGATCCTGGCCGGCAATGTGGCCCTCGAGTCGATGGGCTTCGAGACCTTCGGCTTCGCCGGTGGTCGTGCCGACGTGTGGGAGCCCGACGCCGACGTGTACTGGGGTCCCGAGACCACGTGGCTCGACGACGAGCGCTACTCGGGCGACCGTGAGCTCGAGAGGCCGCTCGCTGCGGTGCAGATGGGCCTCATCTACGTGAACCCCGAGGGCCCCAACGGCAACCCCGACCCGCTGGCGTCGGCCCGCGACATCCGCGAGACCTTCGGCCGCATGGCGATGAACGACGAGGAGACCGTCGCACTCATCGCCGGTGGCCACACCTTCGGCAAGACGCACGGCGCCGCTCCCGACACGAACATCGAGGGCAACCCCGAGGCTGCCGGACTCGAGCAGCAGGGCCTGGGCTGGAAGAACAACCATGGCACCGGCCACGGCGACGACACCATCACCTCGGGCCTCGAGGTGACGTGGACCTACCACCCGACGCGCTGGGACAACGAGTTCTTCCACATCCTCTACGCGTACGAGTGGGAGCTCATGAAGAGCCCCGGCGGCGGCCACCAGTGGCGCCCGATCAACGGCGGCGGCGCCGACATGGTGCCGCTCGCGCACTCGGACGGCCGTCGCGAGCCGCGCATGCTCACGAGCGACATCGCTCTGCGCATGGACCCCGAGTACGACAAGATCTCGCGTCGCTTCAAGGACGACACCGCCGCCTTCGCCGACGCATTCGCTCGCGCGTGGTTCAAGCTCACCCACCGCGACATGGGCCCGATCGAGCGCTACCTGGGTGCCGAGGTCCCCGCGGAGGAGCTCCTCTGGCAGGACCGCGTGCCGGCCGTCGACCACGGGCTGATCGACGCAGCCGACGCCGCAGCGCTGAAGGCGCAGATCCTCGAGTCGGGCCTGACGGTGTCGCAGCTCGTCGAGACCACGTGGGCCGCGGCATCCTCGTTCCGCGGCAGCGACAAGCGCGGCGGCGTCAACGGCGCCCGCATCCGCCTCGCGCCGCAGAAGGACTGGGAGGTCAACAAGCCCGCCCAGCTCCAGTCCGTGCTCGGCAAGCTCGAGGAGATCCAGGCGTCGTTCAACGACGGCCGCACCGACGGCAAGAAGGTCTCGCTGGCCGACCTCATCGTCCTCGCCGGCAACGCCGCGGTCGAGAAGGCGGCCCGTGACGCGGGCGTCGAGGTCGAGGTGGACTTCCACCCCGGCCGCACCGACGCGACGCAGGAGCAGACGGACGCCTCGTCGTTCGCGTTCCTCGAGCCGATCACCGACGGGTTCCGCAACTACTACGGTCCTCGTGCGTTCATGCCCGAGGAGCACCACCTCATCGACCGCGCGAACCTGCTGACGCTGAGCGCGCCCGAGATGACGGTCCTCGTCGGCGGGCTGCGCGTCCTCGGCGCGAACTGGGACGACTCCGACTACGGCGTCTTCACCGACCGCAAGGGCGTGCTGACGAACGACTTCTTCGTCAACCTGCTCGACCTGGGCACGACGTGGAAGCCGCTCGACCCGGGCTCGCACGCGTTCTCGGGTACGAAGGACGGCTCGGGCGAGCCCGTCGGCGTCGGCACGCGCGTCGACCTGCTCTTCAGCTCGAACTCCGAGCTGCGCGCGGTCGCCGAGGTGTACGCGTCCGACGACGCGAAGGAGAAGTTCGTGCGCGACTTCGCCAAGGCCTGGGGCAAGGTCACCGAGCTCGATCGCTTCGACCTCGTCTGACCCTCCCGCCAGAGCGACGAAGCGGCCCGCCCCCCCGGGGGCGGGCCGCTTCCGCGTTCCGCGCGGTCGCTACTCGCCGGCGGGGTCGTCGAGGAGGCTCCCCGCGCGAACGGCGGCCTCGGTGCGCGACGACACCTCGAGCTTGCGCAGCAGAGCGGTCACATGGACGCTCGCGGTCTTCGGGCTCATGTAGAGCCGCGCGCCGATCTGCCGATTCGTGAGGCCCTCGCGCAGCAGGAGCAGCACGTCGCGCTCACGCGGGGTGAGGAGGCCGCCCCGCGAGCCCCCGCCGGTCAGGCGTGCCTGCAGCTCGCGCGCGCGCCGGACGTCGCGCGCGGCTCCGATGCTCCGGGCGACGCCCAGTGCTCGCTCGGCGGCCGCTCGCGCGGGTGCGCGCTCGCCGTCGGCCGCGAGCGCTGCCGCATGGTGCAGGATCACCGGTGCGAGCATCCAGCGATGCACCGAGGCGTGGTCCGCGGCGTCGACCGCACGCGACCAGTTATCGGCCGTCGGCGCGGCGTACGCGTCGGTCACGGCGCGCCAGCGTGCCGTGCGCGGAGTCGGCGGCATGATCGCGAGCGCCTCGTGTGCGAGGCCGACGGCCTCGTCGACGCGGGCGCCGGCAGCACGCCGTGCGGCGGCGATCTCGCACGCCGCGAACAGCGGGTACATCGCCTCGGAGGCGGGGAAGTCGTTCGAGAGGTCGTCGGAGAGAGGCCGCAGCTCGTCCCACGCGACGTCCTGCTCGCCGCGTGCGACCGCCAGTTCGGCGCGGGCGATCCGGAGCCCGCGCGTCTCCTCCTCGCTGAGCTCGGGGTGGCGCACGAGATCGGCATGCACGTCGAGCAGCGAGGCCGCGTGGTCGAGCCGGTCGGCGAGCACCTCGAGGCGGACGAGCTGACGCAGTCCGTAGGCGGCGAAGTCGAGGGCCGGTGCCAGACCGAGCGTGCGCTCTGCGAACGGGCGGGCGTCGTCGAGCGCTCCGACGGCGGCCAGCGAATCGGCGAGATTCCCGCTGATGAGAGTTCCCCAGGTGCGGCCGTGCTGCAGCTCCTCGGCTCGAGCGACACCGTTGCGACCGAGCTCGGCCGCCTCGGCGAACCGACCCACGCGATGCAGCCCGTCCACGGTGTTGAGCGTCAGACGGAGCTCCGCTTCGGGCGAGACGAACGAGGTCGACCGCACGAAGTCGCGCAGGTCGAGGGGAACCCGCTCGTCGCCGGCCTCGATCGCGTCGACGGCGAGCGACGAGCGCACATAGGCCTCGAGATCGCTGTCGCCGAGCTGGGCGGCGAAGGCCCGCGCCCGCGCGGCGTGCGCCGCGCCATCGGCGAACGCCTCGGACGGGAGACCGCCGAGGTTGCCGTGGACCCGCGCCCTCGCCGCGATCGCAGCCGCATCCTCGAAGGCCGCGAGCAGGTCGAGGGCTTCGAGTCCGGCGGCGATCGTCTCGGTGACGCGCCCGCTCGAGACGGCCTGCGAGTGCGTCAGCAGCAGGAGCTCCCCGCGTCCGCGTGCGTCATCGGGGCCGAGGAGCGACTCCGCGATGTCGAGAAGCGGGCGGATGCGCGACGTGAGACCGCCCCGATCGGCGGCCTCGGCGGCGGCGATGACAGCGCGTGCGCGCGTCACGCCGCTGCGCGCGTCGGCGTCCGGCACGAGCGGCCAGAGCTCGACGAGCCGTTCCAGGATCGCCGACTGCGCGCGGAACCCGAAGGTCGCGCGGGCGTCGTCCAGCGCCGCGAGGTAGGCGTCGAAGGCCAGAGCCGGCTCGTGCGCGGCGAGCCAGTGCCGTGCGGCCTCGCTCGCCACCGAAGGATCGGCCGCGAAGTCGAGGCGCTTCGCATACGCGGCGTGCAGCCGGTCCTTCTCGCCGGGGAGGATCTCGTCGGCGACGGCCTCGCGGCTCAGGGCATGGCGGAATCGGTAGGCCTCGTCGGCGACCGTGATGATCCCGCCGGACGCCGCCTCCCGCAGTGCGTCCTCGAAAGCGTCGCCGGGGATCCCCAGCTCGTCGGCCACGCCGGCGAGCACGCGGTGATCGATGCTCTCGCCGATGGCGAGGACGCGCAGCACGCGCTTGGTGCCTTCGCTCATGCGGTCGTACCGTGCGAGCACCACGTCGCGGAGCGAGTCGGCCAGCTGACCGTCGGCGAGGCCGAGCAGCTCTTCGATGAAGAAGGGGATGCCGTCGCTGCGCTCGATGAGGCGGTCCAGCTCCTGGGCCTCGGCCATGCGTCCGCGACCTTCGACGGCCATCTGCGCCACGGCATCGCGGGGGAGCGGCGTGAGCTCGATGCGAGTGGCGAGGCGACCGCGGTCCACGTCGTGAAGGAACCCGCGCAGCGGATGCCCGCGTGGCACGTCGTCGGTCCGGTAGGTCAGGATCAGGAAGCGACGTCCTGACGTGCGGTAGCGGAGGATCGCACCGAGCAGGCCGAGGGTCGAGGTGTCGACCCAATGCAGATCCTCGATGACGACGACGAGAGGACGCGTCGCCGACAGCTCCTCGAAGACGAGGTCGACGGCCTCGTGGACTCGCGCGGGGGAGAGATCGGGTTCGAGGCCGGCCCCGAGCCCGACGGGCAGGAGGCCGGCGAGGGTCCGGGCGACCGGGGCGATCGCGGCATCCCACTCCTCGGCGCCGACCGCGGCGGGCAGCTGCCGCAGGATCTGGCGAATCGGGACGAAGGGCGCGATGTCCTGTGACTCGTAGCAGGAGCCGACGGTCACGACGGCTGCGTCGCCGATCGTCGACAGGAAGTCCGTGACCAGCCGCGACTTGCCGATCCCCGCTTCGCCGCTGACGACCACGGCGCGCTGACCGCCGGCGGACAGCGCGAAGGCCTCGGCGAGGCGCTGCATCTCGGCATCCCGTCCGACCAGGCTCGTCCGCGCGGGGGATTCCATACTCGATAGTGGCACGTCGACCTTCCGCGGGAGGAGGGCGAAGGAGCTCAGGCCGTCTGCAGGCGGGTCCGCAGCCGGCGCAGCGCGCCGCGGGCGAAGAGGCGGGCGGTGGCGGGAGCGGTGCTCCGGTCTGCGGCGGCGCGCTCATCGCTCCGGCGACGCAGCTCGGCCATGGCGGCGACCTCGCGCTCCTGCTGGCGGGCCATCGTCTCGAAGTAGAAGGTCGTGTTCATGATGTGCTCCTGGGGTGAGGCCGGGTGTCCGGCGGGGTTCGATGACACAGACATTCCTCTCTAAGGAGCACCCCGCGGATCGGCACTGTGCCCAGGTTCCGGCGGCTCCGGGGCCTTAGGCGTCGCACCCGGCCGCAGTCCGCCTAAGGCGCCGGCGGGCGCACACGACGAAGCGGCCCGTCCCTCCCGGGACGAGCCGCTTCGGCGTTGGTGCGCGGGTTACTTGACGCGCGCCTCCGCCGGGGCGGGCGGCACGGACCCCTTCGACTCGAACAGCGCGCGATGCAGGAATCCTGCGAGCAGGCCCCCGACGAGCGGGAACACGATGAACACCCACAGCTGGCCAAGGGCCGCCGGCCCGCCATAGATCGCCGTGGCGATCGAGCGCGCCGGGTTCACCGAGGTGTTGTCGATCGGGATCGACGCCAGGTGGATGAAGGTGAGGGTGAGGCCGATGGCGAGACCCGCGAACCCGGCAGTGCCGCGCTGCGGGTGGGTCACACCGAGGATCACGAGCAGGAAGACCGCCGTGAACAGGATCTCGGCCACGATCGCGGCACCCAGGCCGAAGCCGCCGGGCGACTGCTCGCCGAAGCCGTTGCTCGCGAAGCCGCCGTCCTGCGCGGCGGCGAGCCAGCCCGAGGGGCCGAAGATGCCGATCAGCACGATGAGCGTCGTCGCCAGCGCGCCGCCGACGATCTGCGCGATCAGATAGCCGGGGGTGTCCTTCCACGGGAAGCGCCCCGCGGCGGCGAGCCCGAAGGTCACGGCCGGGTTGAAGTGCCCGCCCGAGATCGGACCCCAGGTGTAGATGCCGGCGAGCAGCGTCAGGCCGAAGGCCAGCGAGACGCCGATGAAGCCGATGCCGAGCGATGAGCCGTTCGACCCGGTGCCGAAGTCGGCCGCGAACAGGGCCGCGCCGATGGAGCCGAAGACGAGCAGGAACGTTCCCAGGGCCTCTGCGACCAGCTTGTTCGCAGTGGTTGGCGTGGTGGTGGTGTCGGACATGGACAGACCCCTTTCCTCGTCGCGAGGGTATCGCCACTGTCAGGTGATTCCCAGGAAGCGGCGGCGGAGTGTCCTCGGGTCGGGTCACGTCGCCGTCCGTGGCGGGAAGAACGAGTGCCGATCAGAGCCGGCCGGCCGCCTTCAGGGCCAGGTAGCGGTCGGCGATGCGCGGGGGGAGAAGCTCCGGGCTGTCGGCGATCGCCTCGGCGCCCGCCCGGCCGATCGCGGCGGCGACGGTCGCGGCATCCTGAGCGGTCTTCTCGGCCGCTGCGTCGCGGTAGACGGATGCCGCGTCCGGCCGCTCCTCGCGGGGCGGAGCATCCTGGGTGACGGTGCCCACGAGGACGTGGGCGCGCGAGGTGAGCCCCGGCAGCGACCCGAGGAACCCGCGTGCGGCGTCGGCGGCGTCCTGCGCGGTGAGCAGCACGACCAGCGACGGACGGGACGTCAGAGCGCGCACCTGCGCGAAAGCGGCGTCCCAGTCGGTGTCGATGAGCTGCGGCTCGACCGGTGCCATGGCATCGACGAGGGCCGGCAGCAGGGCCGGGCCGTCGACCCGTGTCACCCGTGCCCGGATCACGCGGTCGAACATCAGCAGGTGGGTGTGGTCTCCCGCGCGGTTCGCCAGCGCCGCGAGCAGCAGCGCGGCCTCCATCGCAGCATCCAGGCGCACTCCGTCGCCGACGCGAGCGGCCGACGTGCGTCCGGTGTCGACGACGATCACGACGTGGCGGTCGCGCTCCGGGCGCCACGTGCGCAGCATCGTCGTCGTCGAGCGGGCCGTTGCGCGCCAGTCGATCGCGCGCACGTCGTCGCCGCGGACGTACTCGCGAAGGCTGTCGAACTCGGTGCCCTGACCGCGCACCTGGACGCTGGTGTTGCCGTCGAGCTCGCGCAGCCGGGCGAGGCGCGAGGGCAGGTGACGGCGGGCGGTGAACGGCGGCAGCACCCGGATCGCCCCCCGCGCGTCGATCTTCGCCTGGCGCCCGGCCAGCCGCAGGGGTCCGTCGGAACGGACGACGACGAACGCGGTCGTCAGCTCGCCTCGACGCCGGGGGATCAGCGGGATCGCCGTCATGCGCCGCTCGCCGGGCGGGATCACGACGGGGACGCGCTCGGAGGGCGCGCCCGCGGTGGGCTGCCACGCGTCGCGGAAGCGTCCGCGCAGCGTGCGCGATCCCGTATTGCGGAGACCCACCTCGGCGACCGCAGGCTCGCCGAGCAGCACGCGGCGCGGCATCCGTCGCTCCACCGTCACCTGGCGCGGGTCGGGCGCGCCTGCGGCGTCCGCCAGGACGGCGATGACGCAGACGGCCAGCCACCCCGACGCCGCGAGCCACGCGTCCACGCCGGCGAGCGAGAGCAGCACGACGGGCACGACGCCGACGGCGACGAGGAGCGGGGTGCGTCCGGTGAGGTACACGGGTGGGCCTCAGATGGGGACGCGGGTCTGCTGCACCACCGAGCCGAGGACCGCGTCGACCGAGACGCCCTCGAGCTCGGCGTCGGGGCGCAGTCGGATGCGGTGGCGCCAGGTCGGCAGCAGCATCGTCTGCACGTGGTCGGGCGTGATGGCCGGGTACCCGCCGAGCCAGGCCCACGCCTTCGCGGCGGCCAGCAGCGCGGTCGCGGCGCGCGGGCTCACCCCGAGCTGCACCGACGGGCTGCGGCGGGTCGCCTGCGCGAGGTCGACGACGTAGCCCAGCACGTCGTCCGAGACGGTGACGGATGCCGCGGCACGCTGCGCCGCGCGGATCTCGTCCGCCGTCACCGCGCGCTCGAGGCCCGCCGCGGCGAGGTCGCGCGGGTCGAACCCGCTCGCGTGGCGCCGCAGCACCGCGAGTTCGGCGTCGCGGGCCGGCACATCCACGATCAGCTTCAGGAGGAAGCGGTCGAGCTGGGCCTCGGGCAGCGTGTACGTGCCCTCGTGCTCGATCGGATTCTGCGTCGCCGCCACCAGGAACGGGTCGGGGAGGGGGCGCGTCACGCCGTCGGCCGAGACCTGGCGCTCCTCCATCGCCTCCAGCAGTGCGGCCTGGGTCTTCGGCGGCGTGCGGTTGATCTCGTCGGCGAGCACCACGTTCGTGAAGACCGGCCCCTCGCGGAACTCGAACTCGCCCGAGCGCGCGTCGTAGATGAGTGAGCCCGACACGTCGCCGGGCATGAGGTCGGGCGTGAACTGGATGCGCTTGGTGTCCAGGCCGAGCGCCGTCGAGAACGCGCGCACCAGCAGCGTCTTGGCGACACCGGGAACGCCCTCGAGGAGAACGTGGCCGCGGGCGAGGACAGCGATGAGCAGCCCGGTCACGGTGCCGTCCTGCCCGACGACGGCCTTGCCCACCTCGACGCGGACCCGGTTCATCGCCTCGCGCAGCGTGGCGTCGTCGGTGGCGGCCGTATCGATCGGGGGAGTGTCGGTCATCGCGGGTTCCTTTCCGGACGGACGGCCGCGTGCACGGCGTCCTCGAGGTGGCGCAGCTGCAGGCTGAGGGAGACGAGGTCGGCGTCGCTGACGGGGATGTCGTCGATGAGGATCCGCCGCGCGGCACCCGCGTCGACCCCCGCACGCGCGGCGGCGGCGTCGGAGATCTCGGGCGCGGAAGCGGCGGGACCGAGGCCGAGCGTCCGGCCGAGACGGCCGAGGGCGCCGAGGCGCAGCTGGTCGGCGGCGTGCAGGGCGTCGCGGGACTGGGCGTAGAGCCGTGCGCGACCTTCTGTGGTCTCGGACGCGCGCACCGTGACAGGAAGGCGCTCGGCCACGAGCGGGCCGAACCTGCGTCCGCGCCAGATGCCGGCGGCGACGCCGGCGACGATGACAAGCACGATGACAGGGCTCACCCACGGCGGGGTCAGCTCGCCGATCGACAGGTCGGTGTCGGCGATGTCGGTGTCGCCCGTTCCGGGCTGATACCAGACGACGAGCGGATGCCGCCCCATCAGGTTGATCGCGAGCGCGGCGTTGCCGTCCTCGGCGAGACGCGCGTTCGTGAAGAGGTCGGTGCCGTCGACGGCGGCCGCGCGGCCGTCACCGTGCGGCCCCACGAGCAGCCCGTAGCCGTCGCCTGCCGGGTAGCACGCCGAGAAGCCGGGCGTGGCGGCGGCGTCCGCATCGGGCGGCATGAGCGCTATTCCCGGCTCGATCGCGCCCGAGCGCACCGCGTCACCGAGGTCGCAGTCGGGGTCTGTGGTGCCGAGGGGGGCGTACCCTGCGGTCTCGGCGCCCGGAAGCAGGAGATCGAGCGATCGCGCACGCGGCTCGATGAGCACGACGTCCGCCGCTCGGTCCACGAGGTCCTGCAGGCCGTCGTCGGAGAGCGCCGGGGTGTCGGGGAGCACGAGCGTCGCCGGCCCCCCGTCGAGCGCGGAGCCCGCGCCGACATGATCGCGTACCACGCGCACCGCGACGCCCTGGTCGCGGAGCACCTCGACGAGCGCCCGGGTGCCGGTCGGACCGGCCGACTGGGGATCGAGCGCGTCGCGCTCCGCCCACTCTCCAGCCGCGGCGATCACGGCGCCGATGCCGCCGATGGCCAGCAGCGCCACGGCGATGAGGATCCACGTCGTCACACGGGGAGCGCGCCCCGGGGAAGGGGGCGGTCCGGCGTTGACCGGCGGCGCGTCGACGGCCGTCATGCCGGGACCTCTGCGGCGACGAGCGGCTTCGCGGCGACGACGGCGCTGTCGGTCTCGGCCACCTGCCGGTAGAGG
This sequence comes from Microbacterium gallinarum, assembly GCF_014837165.1. Classification (GTDB taxonomy): domain Bacteria; phylum Actinomycetota; class Actinomycetes; order Actinomycetales; family Microbacteriaceae; genus Microbacterium; species Microbacterium gallinarum. Next base: position 251,274 of record NZ_JACSPM010000001.1, on the reverse strand, counting down.
GCGGCGGTTCCGGGGCGCCGCAGATAGCGCACGTCGTCGAAGGCGGTCGCCGACCTCTCCAGCTCGTCGGCGAGATGGGGGAACACGCGCGCAGCCGCGCGCGCGAAGGCGTGGACCGTCGCGCCGGGAGGCGTCTCGACGACCCCGCGTTCGCTGCATCCCCGCGCCAGCGCGCGGAAGTGCAGCACGATCGCCGCGTCCCACTCGGCCTTGCGCGCGTGGGACGCCGCTGCCGACCGGAGCTCGGCGGCGGAGCGGACCTCGGCCTCGCCGAACAGCGAGGGCGACGGGGCATGAGCGCGACGCGAGGAACGCGGGATTCCCCAGAGCGCGAACGCGACCCCGATCAGGATGAGCACCACGATCGCCGCGACGACGGCGACCGCGGGGCCCCATTCGCCGGAGAGCTCGGTCGCGAAGAGCCGCTCGAAGAAGTCGGCGACGGCGCGGGCGATCCGGTCGAAGGGCGTCGGCTCGGCGATGTCGTAGACCGGGTCGGACAGCTCCTGCTCGGCCCAGCGGCGCGCCTCATCGCCGTCGGGCGTCAGCGGACCGGCGTCGGCGGCGCGGCGCGGCGCGACCGACGTCACCACGGCGCCCAGCGCGAGGACGGCGCTCAAGCCCACGGCGACTCTCGGTCGACGCCGTCGGCCGGGGTGCCGGGCGCGGTCCAGGTGGTCGGCGCCGGCGCGGGGTGCTCCTCGGTCGGCGCCGCCTGCGGTGCCGGCGCGGGCTGTGCGACGGGCGCGTGCGGCGGCGTCACGGGTGCGTGCCCGTACGGCTGCTGCGGTGCGGCGTACCCGCCCGCATACGCGGGCGCCTGACCGTACGGCGCGGCGGGCGCCTGGCCGTACGGCGCCTGGCCATACGGCGCCTGGCCGTACACCGGCGGCTGACCGTGGGTGGGAGGGTATCCCGGGGGCACGGCGTAGGCGGGCTGCGGCAGCCGTGGCGCGACGGCGCGGCCGATGTGCTCGCGGTACGGGTCGGGCAGCGCGGTGGCGCCGGCGTCCCGCCGCTCGACATAGGCGAGCAGGTCGAGGTCGAGCCCTTCGTGCCGCATGCGGCAGTCGATGTAGATGATCGCGGTCGCCGTCGACTGAACGACCACGGCCACCGACTGCAGCAGCAGCGTGACCACCTGGGTGAGCAGCAGCACCACGATCATCGCGATGATCGCGGAGGGCTCGGGGTCACCGGTCGGGGCGATGACGGTGGTGAGCCCGGTGCTCAGGAAGCTGAACGGCACGCTGACGATCTGGGCGACGAACCCGAAGACCAGCGAGATCAGGATGATCACGCCGAGTGCGGGCCAGAAGCGCCCGCGCGTCAGCCGCCAGGAGCGGGCGATCGCCTGGCCGATCGTGGCGTGCTCGAGGATGATCGCCGACGGCGCGAGAAGCAGCTTGATCATCAGCCACAGCGTCAGCGGGATGGCGGCGAGGATCGCCATCACCGTGAAGAGGATGGCCAAGGGGCCCGCCGCGATCGCGATGCCGACGATCGCGGCGACCACGGCACCCGTCACGATGACCACGGCGAGCGTGAGAAGCAGCGTGTAGCCGATGAGCCGCCACACGACCGGCCTCAGCTGTCGCCACAGTGCGGAGAGCCGCAGCTTCTCCGCCACCGCCGCGTGGGCGACCTCGATGACCACGATGCCCTGCACGATGACGCCGAGCGCACCGGCGGCGAGCCCGAGCACCAGGCCGGCGATCAGCGTGATCGCGACCGACCCGGCCATGACGGCCTCGAACTCCTCGGTGCCGAACCGCAGCGTGTCGAGCCGCGTGAACGATGCCCATGCGACACCCACGATGGCCGCCGTCACGATGAGGTAGGCGAGCGTCTGCACGACCAGCGCGAACCCGAGCAGCACGCGCGGGTTCTGGCGGAGCGCCGAGAACGAGCGGCCCAGGATCGTTCCGAACGGGAGCGGGTGCAGGGGGATGATGCCCGGGCGGGATGCCGGTGTCCAAGCCGGATAGGCGGTCACGGTCTCCCTCTCTGGATCGGGCTGTCCGCATGGGGCGGAGCGCCTCGCTGGCTGATCCCTATCGTGTCACATCCGCCGAGGGCTCCCAGGGCGTTCATGACCGACGTTCGGCGGCATCACGGTTCGTCTTGGGCCGCTCCTCAGGCGGGGTCCACTACTCTGTGGGGAGCGCAGGGGGACGGCGCCGAACACGCCGTGCCCTGCGTGCCCGACAAGAAGGACGAACCGCGCGATGACTTCACGCATCCTGGTGGTCGACGACGACACCGCCCTCGCCGAGATGATCGGCATCGTGCTGCGCACCGAGGGGTTCGACACCGCGTTCTGCGCAGACGGGGCGAAGGCCGTGGACGCGTGGCGCACCGAGCGGCCCGATCTCATCCTCCTCGACCTCATGCTCCCGGGCATGGACGGCATCGAGATCTGCACCCGCGTGCGCGCCGAGTCCGGCATCCCGATCATCATGCTGACCGCGCGCACCGACACCGCCGACGTCGTGAAGGGCCTCGAGTCGGGCGCCGACGACTACATCGTCAAGCCGTTCAACCCGAAGGAGCTCGTCGCGCGGATCAAGACCCGGCTGCGCCCTGCGAGTCAGCCCGCGAACGACCACCTGCGCATCGGCGACCTGACGGTCGACGTCGCCGCGCACGAGGTGCGTCGCGGCGACACCCCCATCGCCCTGACCCCGCTCGAGTTCGAGCTGCTCGTCGCGCTCGCGTCGAAGCCGCAGCAGGTGTTCTCGCGCGAGATGCTCCTCGAACAGGTCTGGGGCTACCACTACAAGGCCGACACGCGCCTCGTGAACGTCCACGTGCAGCGTCTGCGCGCGAAGGTCGAGCTCGACCCCGACAACCCGAAGATCGTGACCACGGTGCGCGGCGTGGGCTACCGCGCCGGCGCCGTCGTCTGAGGTCACGATGACGGCCCCGATCACGGGGGTGACGGCCACCCGCACACCGCTCACGGGATGGCGCGACTGGAGTGCCTGGCCGGGCAACATCGCCGCGCTGTGGCGACGGTCGCTGCGGTTCCGCACCATCCTGGTCACGTTCGGTCTCACCGCGCTCGCCGTGATCGTGGCGTGCGTGTGGATGGCACTCGCGATCCAGAACGACCTCTTCGTCTCGCGCAAGGACCAGGTGCTGCAGGACGCGCTGCGGGGGTCGTCCGCCGCGCAGACGACGCTCGACAGCGCGACCGCGCAGAGCGACAGCGTTCAGCTGCAGAACGTGATGATCCTCGTGCAGAGCACGCTCGCGGCGCAGTCGTCCAGTGACATGCGGGCGGCGTTCCGCATCGGTCCGCCGGCGCCGTCGGCACCCCAGGACTTCACCAGCAACCTGCGCTTCGAGGACTCGATCAGCGAGTCGCTGCGCGAGGCGGTGCGGGCGAGCGCGGACCGGCAGGTCTGGCAGTCGATCGCCATGCCCACCGACGACGGCTCCACGGTGCCCGGCATCGTCGTGGGACAGCAGCTGACCGTTCCGGGCGTGGCCGCGTACGAGCTCTACCTCGCGTACGACCTCGAGAACGCGCCGCAGACCCTCAGGTTCGTCCAGAGCACGCTGTGGATCGTCGGCATCGGGCTGGTGCTGCTCATCAGCGGGATCGCGTGGTTCGTGCTGCGCTCGGTGACTACGCCGATCGGCGAGGCGGCCGACACCAGTGCGAAGCTCGCGGCCGGAGAACTCGGGGTGCGCCTGCCGGTGCGGGGCGAGGACGAGCTGGCGACGCTGGGGCGCTCCTTCAACGCGATGGCCGACAGCATCGAGTCGCAGATCAAGGAGCTGGCCGACCTCTCGCTCGTGCAGCAGCGCTTCGTGTCGGACGTGTCGCACGAGCTGCGCACGCCGCTCACGACGATCCGCCTCGCCGCCGACATGATCAACGACCAGCGCGAGGACTTCGACCCGGCGACCGCCCGGGCCGCCGAACTGCTCAACAACCAGGTGCAGCGGTTCGAGACGCTCCTGACCGACCTGCTCGAGATCAGCCGCTACGACGCAGGCTCGGTGCAGCTCGAGCTGGAGGCGACGAGCCTCGCCCACCTCGCGGAAGACGTCATCGCCTCGATGGAGCAGCTCGCCGAGCAGCACGGCAGCGATGTGCGCCTCGTCGCTCCGGGCGGGTACTCGCCGGTCGACATGGACCCGCGCCGCGTGCGCCGCGTGGTGCGCAATCTCCTCGGCAACGCCATCGAGCACGGCGAGGGCCGCCCGATCGTCGTCACCGTCGACAGCAACCAGCAGGCGGTGGCGCTCGGCGTGCGCGACTACGGCCTCGGCATGAAGCAGGACGAGGTGGAGCGCGTCTTCGACCGGTTCTGGCGCGCCGACCCCTCGCGCACGCGCACGATCGGCGGCACGGGTCTCGGGCTCTCGATCGCCCTCGGCGACGCGCGGCTCCACGGCGGAGAGCTGGCCGTGTGGTCGGAGCTCGGGCGCGGCACGAACTTCGTCCTCACGCTGCCCCGCAGCGGCGGACCGCTGGTCGGCCCCTCGCCGATCCCCTTGGATCCCGGCGACGACTCCGTCGGCATGGTCGAAGACCTCGGGCTGACCCAGCCCATCCAGGTGCTTCGTCAGGACGCGGCGGGGGCTCGGGATGCCGCGCCCCGGGGAGGTGCGTCATGACCCGGCGCCGCAGCATCCCGATCGCACTCATCACCCTGCTCGCCCTGATGCTCACCGCCTGCGCGGGCCTGCCCACGAGCGGCCGGATCAACTACGGACTCGGCACGGCGGATGCGCCCGACGACGAGGAGATCTCGTTCCTCCTGCCTGACAGCCCGCAGCCGGGCGCGACGCCGGTGCAGATCGTCGAGGGATTCGTGCGGGCCGGCTCCGGGCCGGGCCTCGGGGCGAGGTGGGACCGCGCACGCGAGTTCCTGACCGAGGAGTTCGCGAGAGTGTGGAACCCCGAGGCAGCAGTGACCATCGACGTGCTCGAGGATCGCGTGCCGAGGGAGACATCCGAGGGCAACGTCGAGCTCGCGGTCACCGCTATCGCGACGGTCGACGACCTGGGCACGTACGAGCGCGCCGCGGTGGGCGAGAGGGTGCTGCCGTTCGAGCTCGTCCAGGAGGGCGGGGAGTGGCGCATCAGCCTCGCGCCCGACGGCGTCGTGCTCGACGAGAACGTCTTCCCCCGGGTGTTCCACCGCTACGGCGTCATGTACTTCGACCCGTCGTGGCAGTACCTCGTGCCAGACGCGCGGTGGTTCCCGACCACCAACTCGGCCGGTCGCGTCGCGCGGGCACTGGTGGACGGGCCGCCGAGCGCGTGGCTCACCGACTCGGTGCAGTCGGCGTTCCCCGAGAGCGTCGAGGTGGCGCCCGCCGTACCCGTCACCGGCAACGTCGCGCAGGTCGACCTCAACGAGGCGGCTCTCTCGGCCGATCCCCAGGCCCTCGACCGCATGTACACGCAGCTCCTCGAGAGTCTGCGCACGGCCAACATCACCGACGTCGAGCTCACCGTCGATTCCGTGCCGATCGATGCCGAAGCCGTGCGCGTGCGCTCCACGCGCGTACCCGGCGCGCCGCTCGTCCTGACCGCAGACGGCTTCGGATTCATCACCGGTGGGGAGACCCTTGACCCGGTGCCCGGCATCTCGCCGCTGGTCGAGCAGTACTCGCCCCTCGCACTGCAGCTCGCGCCCGACCGCGATGTGGCGGCCGCCCGTCTCGAAACGGGCGAGGTGATGCGATTCCGCGACGATGAGACCTTCGAGGTCGTCGACTCCCGGCCGGGCCTGGTCGATCCGTCGATCGATCCCTTCGGCATGGTCTGGAGCGTGCCGCGCGACGAGCCGGCCGCGGTCCGCGTCATCCTGCCGGACCTCACCGCCGTCGATGTCGCCGACGCGTGGTCGGGCTCGATGTCGATCACGGCGATGGCGGTGTCGCGGGACGGGACCAGGGTCGCTGCGATCGTGTCCGCCGGTGGCCGCGGCGCGCTGTGGGTCGCCGGGGTGGTGCGCGAGACGGATGATCAGGTCCCGGTGCGCCTGGGTGATCCGGTGCAGCTCGCCGAGGTCTCGAACGGGATCGGACTCGCGTGGCTCGACGACGGTTCGGTCGGGGTGCTCTCGGGCGATGCCGAGGGATCCTCGATCCTCGAGCAGGTCGTCGGCGGCGCGGGCACGCGGAGCTCGGCGTCGGCGGGGATGGTGACCATCGCCGGGGGCACGTCGCTCTCGAGCGCGCGGCTGCGCGCCGACGACGGCACGCTCTACGTCAAGCGCGGTACGGGCTGGCAGCCGACGGCGTCCGATGTGCTCCTGCTCGCCACGCAGCAGGGCGCACCCGAGTAGCGGCTCCTCCCCAGGCAGGCTCCTGTGCGGGGAGGTCACCGGATGCGCCGCACGGCCGGCGCGGCATCCCGCTCCGCCTCACACTCGGGCGCATGACCTCGCACCCGCCGACCCGATCCGTCGTGGGCGCGGCGATCGCCGACGCGCTCGCCCTTCTCCTCCCCGTCATGTGCGCGGGCTGCGGTGCGCCCGATGCCGACATCTGCGAGGAGTGCCGGCCCGCGCTCGCGCCACGGGTCGGCACGCGGTGGGTGGATGCTGCCGGTGGCGCAGTCCCGGTGTGCAGCGGTCTGCGGTTCGAGGGGGTGGCGGCGCGGATCGTGCGGGCGGTCAAGGAAGAGGGCCGCACGCCGCTCGTGAGGGCGCTCGCTCCGGCACTGCGCGCGGCCGTCGCGGTGTTCGCAGAGCCCGGCGCTGTGCTCGTGCCCTTGCCGACCTCGCGCGCCTCGTTCCGCCGCCGCGGCTACCGTGTACCCGACCTGCTGGCGCGCCGTGCGGGGCTGCCGGTGAGACACCTGCTGCAGACGGTCCGGCGCACCGCCGATCAGCGGGGGCTCGGTCGCGATCAGCGGCGCGCGAACGTCGCGAAGAGCATGATCTCGAGGGATGCCGCGTCCCTCCGCGTCATCCTGATCGACGATGTCGTGACGACCGGCGTCACGCTCGCGGAAGCGGTGCGGGCGCTCCGCGAGGCCGGTGCCGGCGTGATCGGAGCCGCCACGGTGGCCGCAACTCCGCGCCGGATGAGCGCTGGCGCATCCGGGTCCGTCGCATCGGAAACTCACAGGTGACAGGTGCCCCCCACCGGGATAGCGTGGGGGGACAAGGCGACTGATGGTCCGCCCTTGGCCGGGTGGACCGGAACAAGGAGGTCAGGGATGGAAACCAGCATCGTCGGCGTGGGAGTGGGGATCACAGATCGCTTCCGCTCGGTCGTCGAAGACAAGGCCGCCCGCATCGAACACCTCGCTCCGCGCGCTCAGCGCGTGGACGTCAAGGTCACTCACCGCGCGTATCACAACGGACGTGTGGAGGACGACACGGTCGAACTGACGCTCACCGGAAAGGGCCCGATCGTTCGGGCCGAGGCCACTGACGGTGACAAGTTCACTGCGCTCGATCTCGCGGTCGACAAGCTGTGCGAACAGCTGCGACGCGCGAAGGACAAGCGCGTGGACGCTCGCAACCACCCGCGAGGCGCGAAGCTCGACAAGGGAAGCGGCGCCATCCAGGGGATCGATCTGCAGCCGGCATCCGTCGACGTGCTCCGCGCCGTCGCGACCGGCGAGATCCCGATCATCACCGGCAACGAGGAGGAGGAGGGCTACACGCCCGTCGTCATCCGCACGAAGGAGTTCGAGCCGGAATGGATGTCGGTGGAGGAGGCCGTCGACCGCATGGAGCTGGTCGGCCATGACTTCTTCCTGTTCGTCGACGCCCGCACCGACCACCCGAGCGTCGTGTACCGCCGCAAGGGCTGGGACTACGGCGTGATCTCGCTCACGACGCAGGCAGCCCCCGAGGCGGTCGCTTCGTAGGCGCACTCTGATGATGACGGATGCCCCGGCCGGAAGGCCGGGGCATCCGTCTCTCGTCGTGCGGCGTCAGTCGATGAAGCCGTCGAGGATGCTGCCGATCACGAGGCCGCCGAGGATGCCGCCCATGAGGTCGCTGCCACCGCGGCGACCGCCGCCCCAGCCCTGCTGCGGGCCGCCCCACTGATCGGGACCGCCCTGCGGACGCGAGGAGTCGATGTCGCGCTGCGCGAGCTGGAGCGCCTCTCCCGCGAGGAACGCGACGCGGCGCGACATCGCCATGGCCTGCTCACGGTGGTCGTCGTCGATCATCGTCGCCGCGCTGGCGGACATGCCGAGGTAGCGGTCGAGATCGATCCGGATGCGTTCCGCTTCGGCCAGGCGCGTGCGCGCATCGGCGCCGATCCAACCGCGGTGCCCGGCGATGACGTCGCGTGCGACCGCGAGTTGCCGGTCGGCGTCATCGATCGAGTGGCGGACGTGCTCGAAGGGCGGGATCGGGCGGGCGGCGCGCTCGCGCGCCTTGGCGATCGCCTCGTCGAGTCCGGAGTTCGCCTCGCGCAGCCGCGACAGCAGGGTGAAGGGGTCGGTGTTGACGCCGGCCGCCGGCAGCGACGCGAGGGCGTCCTGCAGCGTGGCGATCGCCGCGCTCACCTCGGGGTTGTGCGGCTCTTTCAGTGCGACGACGATGTCTTCGCGCGAGTCCTCGACGATGGCCGACAGCGTCGACTCGGCCCGCAGCGCCTCGACCTCGAACGTCTCGACCGCGTCGATCAGTGTCGCCGCGCGGCGCGCAGCCTCGGTGCACGCCTCGAGCGCGAGGTTCGCCTGCTCGCGCTGACCCGCCTCGCGGCGCCGCTCCGAGATGCCGGCGCTGTGCTCGGCGAATCCGATCAGCTGCTCCGCCTCCGCGGGGTTGGCCTCGACCTGAGCGAGCGCTTGCGCCGAGTACCGCGCAGCGAGTCGCTGGATGGTCTCGCGGGCCTGGGGGAGGCGGCTGCGCAGCCGCTCCGCGTCCGCGCGCACGCCCGCGATGATCTCCGGAGCCCGGCGGGCCCGCTGGATGGGGGCGGCGAGCGCCTCGGTACGGTCGTCGAGGAGGTCTTCGGCCCACTCGCAGAGCTGCACGATGCGCGCGTTGCGGGTGCGCAGCTCTTCGGCCGTGTCGGGGATCTCGTCGTGGTTGAGCTGGTGCAGGTGGAACGCCTCGGACATGTGCGTGCGCACGGCCTCCAGGGCGTCGCGGAGCTCCTTCGTGGGCTCGACGCCCAGCTCGATCTCGGCGAACGACAGCTCGTCGGTGGTCACCCGGATACGCTCGTCGGCTGCAACGAGCGAGGAGCGGGCGCGGCGCGCCAGATCGGCGTCCTGCGCCGCGAGCTCGGCGTTGTCACGTTTGCGTTTGCCCCAGAATCCGGCCATGCCTTCGATCCTATGGGCGGTCGCGGGGAGCGGGCTGAGCGTCGCAGGGGCTGTGGACGCCACCCGCGGCCGCGATGCGCCCGAGCCGGGCCGCGGCGGTGCTCACCGCGTCCGCGGGCGCCCCCGTCAGTCGCGGTGACGCGGCTTGCGGGCGGGGCGGTCGCCGTCGTCGCGGCGGCGTCCGGGACCGCCGGTGTCGAGCCGCAGCTCGATCAGCCGGCCCGAGATGCGCGTGTCGGACAGCCGGTCGAGCGTGCCGCGCGGAAGGTCGGCGGGCAGCTCGACCAGCGAGAAGTCCGGGCGGATCTGGATCGCGCCGAAGTCGTCACGGCGCAGACCGCCCTCGTTCGCGAGCGCGCCGACGATCTGGCGCGGCTCGACGCGGTGGCGCTTTCCGACGGCGATGCGGTAGGTCGCCATGCCCTCGCGCGGGGTGCGCTGCCGCCGCTCCGGGCGGTCGCCTCGGTCGTCGCGGTCGAACCGGCTGCCTCGCCGGTCGTCACGGTCGCGCGACTCGTAGCGGGGACGCTCGGGCTCGGGTTCGAGGAGCAGCGGGGTCTCACCCTGCGCCACCACCGCGAGAGCCGCGGCGACGTCGACCTCGGGCACGTCGTGGTTGCGCACGTAGTGCGCGACGATGTCGCGGAAGCGGTCGATGCGCTCGGTCTCGGCGAGGGCCGCGGTGATGCCGTCGTCGAAGCGCGAGAGGCGCGTGACGTTCACCTCATCGACGCTCGGCAGCTGCATCTCGGTCAGCTCCTGGCGGGTCGCGCGCTCGATGGCGCGCACCAGCCCGCGCTCGCGCGGAGTGACGAAGCTGATCGCGTCGCCGGTGCGGCCGGCGCGGCCGGTGCGGCCGATGCGGTGCACGTACGACTCGGTGTCGGTCGGGATGTCGAAGTTGACCACGTGCGAGATGCGCTCGACGTCGAGACCTCGGGCCGCGACGTCGGTCGCCACGAGGATGTCGAGCTTGCCCGACTTGAGCTGGTTGACGGTGCGCTCGCGCTGCACCTGCGCCACGTCGCCGTTGATCGCGGCCGCGGAGTACCCGCGGGCGCGGAGCTTCTCGGCGATCTCCTCGGTCACGCTCTTGGTGCGGCCGAAGACGATCATGCCGTCGAAGTTCTCGACCTCGAGGATGCGCGTGAGCGCGTCCATCTTCTGCTGGAACGACACGATCAGGTAGCGCTGCGAGATCGTCGCCGAGGTCGTCGTCTTGGTCTTGACGGTGATCTCTTCGGGGTCGTGGAGGTACTGCTGCGACATGCGGCGGATCTGCGCCGGCATCGTCGCCGAGAACAGCGCGACCTGCTTCGTGTCAGGCGTCTCGGCGAGGATCGTCTCGACGTCCTCGGCGAAGCCCATCTTGAGCATCTCGTCGGCCTCGTCGAGCACGAGGTACGTCAGCTCAGACAGGTCGAGCGTGCCCTTGTCGAGGTGGTCCATGATGCGGCCGGGCGTGCCGACGACGATGTGCACGCCGCGGCGCAGCGCCGAGAGCTGCACGCCGTATCCCTGGCCGCCGTAGACGGGAAGGATGTGCACGCCCTTGAGGTGCGAGGCGTACTTCTCGAAGGCCTCGCAGACCTGCAGCGCCAGCTCGCGCGTGGGGGCGAGCACGAGCGCCTGCGGGTTCTTCTGCGACAGGTCGAGCCGGTCGATGATCGGCAGCGCGAAGGCCGCCGTCTTGCCTGTGCCGGTCTGGGCCAGGCCGACGACGTCGCGGCGGGCGATGAGCGGCGGGATGGTCGCGGCCTGGATCGCCGACGGCGTCTCGTAGCCGACATCGCGCAGCGCCTTGAGCACCGCATCGCCCAATCCGAGGTCCGCGAAAGTCAGGGGGGTGGGCTCTGCCGGAGCGTCGGTCTCGGTCGTCTCTGCCGTTTCGGTCACGCTTAAGGGTAGTGCGTGCCGCCTGGGAGGCGACAGGACGTCGCGGGCGCGGCATCCGCTCGTCGTCTCTTTCCCGAACAGAAGCCCGGCAGCGCGAACTCGAGCGCCTGGGTCAGCGCGGTCGGAGCGATTGCGCGGCGAGTTCGGTGATGTCGATGGGCTCGGTCGGGGGGAGGTGGATGGCGGCGGGGTCGATGGCGGGCACTGCGGTGGTCATGGCACGTCCTCTCCAGCGGTTCACCAGGGAGGTGTCGGCGGGGGCGGATCCGTCTCACGTCTTCCCGACGGCGATCAGGCGACGGATGTCTCGACCCTCGCCGGACGGCCGCGCTTGGGGCGCTCGGTCGAGAGCTCGAGGGCCAGCGCGTGATCGGGATGCCGCGCCAGGAGCTGCTCGGCGTGGTCGAGCCAGCGGGCCTCGGCCTCGGCGGCGAAGACCATCGAGTCGACCACGAGCGACCACGCCAGAGCTTCGGGGCTGTCGCGGTCGGCGCCGGCGTAGGTCGCGCTGCGGAGCGACTCCAGCTGCGCGAGCGACGCACGGCGCTGCGTCCGGATGATCTCGACCGCGTCGACGCCGGGCAGCGTCGCGGCGACCGAGAGCTTGATCGCCAGCGCGTCGCGCGTTCCCTGGGCGCGCTCGACGGGGGACGCGAGCCACGCCCGTGCCTCGGCGGAGCCGGCATCCGTGATCTGCCAGTAGACGTGCCCCTGGGCGTCGACATCGCCCTTCTCCACGAGGCGGTCGCGCTCGAGGCGGTCGAGCGTGTTGTAGATCTGGCCCACGTTGAGGGGCCAGGTCGAGCCGGTGCGCCGGTCGAACTCCGCACGGAGCTGGTAGCCGTAACAGGGGCCCTGATCGAGGATGGCCAGCAGGGTCTGTCTCACCGACATGGGCGGTCTCCGTTCGGGTGCATACCGCGTATGTAGTTGCCGAGCATATACATACGCGGAATCCGTTCAGCGGTCATCGCTCACACCCAGCGCACACCAAGGTCACGGGTGGATAACATAGGCAGGTATGTCTGGGGCCATGCGCCCCGGCGGCACCGGCGCCGTTCGCGCCACACCCGACAGATGGAGACTCCGTGGCAAACCCGCTCGAGAAACTGCTTCGCGCCGGAGAGGGTCGCATCCTCCGACGGCTGCAGCAGGTCGTCAAGGCGGTCAACGCCCTCGAAGAGGACTATTCGCACCTCACCGACGAAGAGCTGCGGGGCGAGACCGCCGAACTCCGCGCCCGTTTCGAGGCCGGCGCAACGCTCGACCAGCTCATGCCCGAGGCGTTCGCCGCGGTCCGCGAGGCAGCCAAGCGCACGCTCGGCCAGCGCGCCTACGACGTGCAGATCATGGGCGGCGCCGCCCTGCACCTCGGCAACATCGCCGAGATGAAGACCGGTGAGGGCAAGACGCTCACCGGTGCGTTCCCGGTCTACCTCAACGCGATCGCGGGCCAGGGCGTCCACGTCGTCACCGTCAACGACTTCCTCGCGTCGTACCAGGCCGAACTCATGGGCCGCATCTACCGCGCCCTCGGCATGACGACCGGCATCATCGTCGCCGGACAGACCCCCGAGGTCCGCCGCGAGCAGTACAACGCCGACATCACCTACGGCACGAACAACGAGTTCGGCTTCGACTACCTGCGCGACAACATGGCGTGGCGCAAGGAAGACCTCGTGCAGCGCGGCCACTTCTACGCGATCGTCGACGAGGTCGACTCGATCCTCATCGACGAGGCGCGCACGCCGCTCATCATCTCGGGTCCGTCATCGGGCGAGGCCAACCGCTGGTTCGTCGAGTTCGCCAAGATCGCCAAGACCCTCGAGGTCGGCGTCGACTACGAGGTCGACGAGAAGAAGCGCACCATCGGCGTGCTCGAGCCCGGAATCGAGAAGGTCGAGGACTACCTCGGCATCGACAACCTCTACGAGTCGGCGAACACCCCGCTGATCTCGTTCCTCAACAACTCGATCAAGGCGCTCGCGCTCTTCAAGCGCGACACCGACTACGTCGTGATGAACGACGAGGTCATGATCGTCGACGAGCACACCGGCCGCATCCTCGTCGGCCGTCGCTACAACGAGGGCATCCACCAGGCGATCGAGGCGAAGGAAGCGGTTCCCGTCAAGGCGGAGAACCAGACGCTCGCCACGGTCACCCTGCAGAACTACTTCCGCCTCTACGACAAGCTCGCCGGCATGACCGGTACCGCTGAGACCGAGGCGGCGGAGTTCATGTCGACCTACCAGCTCGGCGTGGTGTCGATCCCGACGAACAAGCCGATGATCCGCAAGGACCAGCCCGACCTCGTCTACAAGAACGAGCAGGCCAAGTTCGCGCAGGTCGTGGAAGACATCGCGCAGCGCCACGCGAGCGGTCAGCCGGTGCTCGTCGGCACCGTCAGCGTCGAGAAGAGCGAGTACCTCTCGCGACTGCTCGCCAAGAAGGGCATCAAGCACGAGGTCCTCAACGCGAAGAACCACGCGCGCGAGGCCGAGATCGTCGCCCGTGCCGGCCGCCTCAGCGCCGTCACCGTCGCCACCAACATGGCCGGTCGAGGAACCGACATCATGCTGGGAGGCAATGCCGAGTTCCTCGCGGTGCAGGAGATGAAGGCGAAGGGGCTCGACCCGGTCGAGACGCCCGAGGAGTACGAAGCCGAGTGGGACGCCGTCTACGAGGCCGTGCGCGAGCGCGTGGCCGGAGAGGGCACCAAGGTCGTCGAGGCCGGCGGTCTGTACGTGCTCGGCACCGAGCGCCACGAGTCGCGCCGCATCGACAACCAGCTGCGCGGTCGTTCCGGCCGACAGGGCGACCCCGGCGAGAGCCGCTTCTACCTGTCGCTCACCGACGACCTGATGCGCCTGTTCCAGTCCGGTGCCGCCGAGGCGATCCTCGCCCGCACCAACTTCCCCGACGACGTCGCGATCGAGTCCGGCATGGTCACGCGCGCGATCAAGTCGGCGCAGAGCCAGGTCGAGGCGCGCAATGCCGAGATCCGCAAGAACGTCCTCAAGTACGACGACGTCCTCAACCGGCAGCGCGAGGCGATCTACTCCGACCGCCGTCACATCCTGCAGGGCGACGACATCGCCGACCGCGTGCAGCACTTCATCGAAGACGCGATCAACGCCGTCATCGACGACCACACCGGCTCGGGTCACAACGAGAGCTGGGACTTCGACGCGCTGTGGACCGAGCTCAAGACGCTCTACCCGGTCAGCGTGACGATCGACGAGGTCGTGGCCGAAGGCGCCGGCCGCAAGGGCGGCATCACGGCCGACGGCCTCAAGCGCGAGATCCTCTCCGACGCGCGCATCGCCTACACCGCCCGCGAGGAGTCGCTCGGCACCGCCGCGACCCGCGAGCTCGAGCGCCGCGTGGTGCTGCAGGTGCTCGACCGCCGCTGGCGCGACCACCTCTACGAGATGGACTACCTCAAGGACGGCATCGGCCTGCGCGCGATGGCCCAGCGCGACCCGCTCATCGAGTACCAGCGCGAGGGCTACCAGATGTTCCAGTCGATGATGGGGCAGATCAAGGAGGAGTCGGTCGGCTACCTCTACAACCTCGAGGTCGAAGTCCGTCGCCAGGGCGAGGGCGAGGCCGAGGTCGACGCCAAGGGCCTCGGCGCGATCCCCGCGGCTCCGCAGGGCCTGGAGTACTCGGCGGCCAACGATGCCGGCGAGGTCGAGGTGCGCAACGACCGCGGTCAGGTGCAGCAGGCGGCGACGAACCGCCTCCGCCAGGCGGCGGCCGCTGCCTCGGCCGCTCAGGCTGCCGGTCAGGCCCAGGCTCCCGCAGCCCCCGCGGCCGAGCCGCAGCGCGGGGCGTTCGGGCAGCGCACCGACGGCGGCGGCCAGCCCGCTCCGCAGCAGGCGCCGATGAATCGCGCCCAGCGTCGCGCAGCCGGCAACAAGAAGTGAGTCGGGGTCGGGTCGAAGCCGCGAAGCGGCGTTGACCCGACCCGACTCAGATCGAGTGCGCCGCAGGCGTGCATCGAGCTCTCGATGCCGCGGCCCCGGGCCGCGGCATCCGCTCGTCTGCACTTCTGGTTTCTGCTCTCTCAGAACAGGTGATCTGACGGAAACAGGACGATCTCGCGCAGATCCTGCTGCCTACGCCAGATCACCTGTTCTCGGTCGTGCGCCCGGCACCGGCCACCGGCGGTCGATTGGCCCCTGCATCCCGCCGGTATCCTGATCCGATGAGTCCCCTCCGCCCGCTCGACCAGTCCAGCAAGCTCAAGGATGTGCTGTACGAGATCCGCGGGCAGGCACTGGTCGAGGCCGACCGGCTGGAGGACGAAGGCCACACGATCCTGAAGCTCAACACCGGCAACCCGGCGGTGTTCGGCTTCGAGGCGCCGTTCCAGATCGTGCGCGACATGCTCGAGGCTGTGCCTCACGCGCACGGCTACAGCGACAGTCGCGGCATCATGTCGGCGCGGCGCGCGGTGGTGTACCGCTACGAGCAGGACCCGACGTTCCCCGCGTTCGGCCCCGACGACGTCTACCTCGGCAACGGTGTGTCCGAGCTCATCACGATGGTGATGCAGGCTCTGCTCGACGAGGGCGACGAGGTGCTCATCCCCGCGCCCGACTACCCGCTGTGGACCGCCATGACCAGCCTCGGCGGCGGCACGCCGGTGCACTACCTCGCCGACGAGCAGAACGGCTGGCAGCCCGACCTCGACGACATCCGCGCGAAGGTCACCCCCCGCACCAAGGCCATCGTCGTGATCAACCCCAACAACCCCACCGGCGCGGTCTACTCGCGCGAGGTGCTCGAGGGGATCGCCGAGATCGCGCGCGAGAACTCGCTGCTCGTGCTCTCCGACGAGATCTACGACCGCATCCTGTTCGACGAGGCGACGCACATCCCGATGGCGTCCGTCGCGCCCGATCTGCTGGTGCTCACGTTCAACGGCCTGTCCAAGACGTACCGTGTGGCCGGCTACCGCTCCGGCTGGCTCGTCATCACCGGGCCGAAGTCGCACGCCACGGGCTTCCTCGAGGGGATCACGCTGCTGGCGTCGACGCGTCTGTGTCCGAACGTGCCGGCGCAGCACGCGGTGCAGGCGGCGCTCTCGGGCGTGCAGTCCATCGACGCGCTGATCGCGCCGACCGGGCGCCTCCACGAGCAGCGCGACGCCGCATGGGAGGGTCTCGAGGCCATCCCCGGCGTCACGTGCGTGCGGCCGCAAGGAGCGCTGTACGCGTTCCCCCGGCTCGACCCCGAGGTGTACGAGATCCGCGACGACGCGAAGCTGGTGTACGACTTCCTCGTCGCCGAGCACGTGCTGCTCGTGCAGGGCACTGGCTTCAACTGGCCGACGCCCGACCACCTGCGCATCGTGACCCTGCCCGAGGCGCGCGTGCTGTCGGAGGCCATCGAACGGCTTGGCAACTTCCTGTCGTCGTACAAGCAGTGAAGCGAGACGGATGCCGCGGCATCCGTCAACCCCTCCCGCTGCCACCCGTCCCCGACGTAGCGTCGCACCATGGCCATCGAACTGAATCAGCCCGCGCTGAAGCATGCACGTGCGCTCGTGCGCGAGGGCAAGGTCGTGCGCGACGACCGGGATGCCTGGTCGGAGGCGGCGCCGACCCCCGATGAGGAGAACGCGTTCATCGAGCGCGAGGGGTGGACCGAGTACTCGCACTGGCATCTCGGCATCGACAAGAGCGAGGATCGCCAGACGAAGGGCGCCTATTCGTTCCCGTTCGGGGACTTCCGCAAGGTGCACCGGTCGGGTGTCATCTCGGGCGAGAGCCGCGCCGGCCAGCACGACCACGACGAGATCCGCGACGCGCTCAAGGCGCTCCTCGACCTGATCGACGAGGACGACAGCTGACGTCAGGACCGGTCACGACGCTGTGACGGGCCCTGGCGCCGGTCCGGCGTTCTACAGCAGCGCGAGCGAGGTCGCGCGCCAGCGGCCGTCCATGCCTTCGAGGCGCAGCGCAACGGCACGCGTGCGGGCGGGACCCTGCACGATCACGACCGACTCGACCACGCCGTCGGCGGGCGACGAGTGGTGCACCGAGAGGATCGCGTGCACCGGGCGCATCGCGGGCACGCCGCGCGCGCTGCGGGCACGCGCCGCGAGGTTGGATCTCGTGACGAGCTTGCGGTACGGCTCTTCGGTGAGCCAGCGCGCGAGCTGGTCGACTTCGCGCACCCCCGCGAGCACTTCGAGCACGCCTCGCGTGATGTTGCGGAGGAACGGCTCGGGCTCGGGGAGCGCGGTGGACGACGTGCGCTGCGGCGCGAAGAACTCGGAGAGCTCGACGGCGCCGCCGGGCACGCGAAAGACGCGGGCGGAGCCCGCGGGCGTCATTGCCATGGGTGCCTATCTCGACAGGGGGGATGTCTTGCGGACAGTAGAACACACGGTCAACTCACAGCGAGAATCGACAGGGGGCGTTGTGGATAACTTGTGATCCACTCGTGATGATTCGCCTACTCTCGCTGGGTGCGCTGGGACCGGTTCTTCGACGACCTCGAAGATCAGCTCGCCTCCGAGTGGGAGGCGGAGCGGGCGGCTCTCGACACGGAGGCGGAGCGTCTTCGGCTGTCACGCGTCGCCCTGCACGAGCGGCTGAGCCTGCTGACGGGGCGGGATGCCGCGGCCCCGGTCATATCGATCGAGCTGTCCGGCGACACGACGCTGCGCGCCACCGTGACGGGGATCGGAGCGGACTGGGTGGCCCTGCAGCCCGTCGAGGGCCGGCCCGGAGCCCTGGTGGTGCCGTTCGCGGGGATCGTCGGGATCGGGATGCCGCACCACGACCTGCTGCGCAGCGCGCGCCCCGCGCCGCCGCGCTCGGCCCTCACCGAGCGCATGACGTTCGGGTTCGTGCTGCGGGACCTCGTGCGTCGCCGGGCGGGGGTGGCTGTCCACCTCACCACAGGGCGTGTGCTCACCGGCACGATCGACCGCGCCGGCGCCGACCACCTCGACCTCGCGCTGCACGATCCTGGTACGCCGCGTCACGCGGACGCGATCGCCGGGCACCGGATCGTGCCGTTCAGCGCGGTCGCGTGGGTGCGCGTCGAGGGGAGTGCGCCGATCTTGTGATCGGGGCCGGGATGGCCCGGCCGGCGGGCGCGATGCCTGTCGAGGCGGGGCGTCAGTCGGGGTGGCGGACCGAGCCCGTGCCCCACAGCTCGGGGAAGCTGGCGTTCTGCGCCTGCTGCCAGAGCGCCGTGCGCCGCGCCTCTTCGGCCTGGTCATCGAGGTAGGCGGCGACGCTCGCCTCCTCCACACGCCAGCGCGCAGGGGAGCCCACGCGCATGCCGCGCAGCCGGCCCTCCAGCACGAGCGCCATCACCTCGTCGACGGACACGCCGAGCACTTCTCCCACCTGAGCAGGAGCGAGCAGGCGCACGTCCGAAGTCGGGATCTCGGGCATGAGCCCATTATGGCCTCGCCCCGGTGCAGGGGGCTCGGCCCCGCAACGGCTGTGGATAAAGAAACCGGCCGATGCGCGGCCTGGGTGACGATGGGGGAATGACCGCCCTCGATGCCGCCCGCACCCCCCGCCGAGCCTTCTGGGGTGACGCCCGATTCCTGCTCGGCGTGCTGCTCATCGTCGCCTCGGTCGCCGGCGTCTGGTTCGTCGTCTCGGCCGCGCGCCAGACGGCACTCGCGTACGCCGCGGCGCGCACGATCGTGCCGGGCGAGGCCATCACGTCCGAGGACCTCCGCGAGGTCGATGTCGCGCTCGGCGCGATCGGCGGCGCGTACTTGACGCCCGAGCAGCTCGGGAGCGACGTCGTGGCGACGCGCACGATCGCCGAGGGCGAGCTCGTCCCCTCGGCGGCGGTGGGCGATGCAACCGGCTCGCGCACCACCCACGTCGTGGTGCGCAGTGCTGTCGAGGTGCCGTCCTCGGTCGACACCGGCTCGGTCGTCGAGGTCTGGGCGGCGCCGCTCGAGGAGAGCGGCGACCACGCCAAGCCGCGCATCCTGGTCGCAGACGCGACCGTCGTCTCCGTCGCGCGCGACGACTCGATGATGGGCGGGGGCGCGTCGGCGGTCGAGCTCGTCATCCCGCGGGCGGATGTCGCCGCCACCCTGGCGGCGATGGCCGACGAATCAGCGCTCTCGGTCGTCCCGACGGCGGGTGCGGGGTCGTGAGAGTCCTCGTCGCGGTCGACGCCGGAGCCGCGCTGTCCGAGGGACTGCGCCGCGAAGGCCTCGAGGTGGTGGCGACGGTCGAGGCATCCGCTCTCTCCCTCCTTGCCGACGACGGGATGCTCGGAGCTGCAGGCGAGCGGATGCTCCGGGCCGTGGCCGACGCCGACGCCGTGGTGCTCGAGATCACCCGCGAGACCGTGGCGACCTCGGTCGTCGCACTGTGCGACCGCGCCTCCACGCGGATCGTGCCGCTGTGCGCGGGCCCGGCCGAGGAGCGGCTGGCGGCGGCGTTCGGCCTCGAGCGGCCCGTCGGCGTCGACGTCGAGCCGTGGCGTCTCGCCGATCTGCTGGCCTCGACACCGACGCCGGCCGGTGCACCTTCGGAAGTCGCACCACCGTCGGCGCCCCGGCTGATCGCGGTGTGGGGACCGGCGGGCGCTCCCGGCCGCTCCACCGTCGCGATCGAGCTCGCGGTCGAGCTGGCGCGCGGCGGTCGTCACGTCGGGCTGGTCGACGCCGACACCCACGCGCCGTCCATCGCCCTCGCATTGGGGCTGGCCGACGAGGGCCCGGGGTTCGCGGCGGCCTGCCGCCAGGCCGAGCTCGGCGGACTCGACACCCGCGAGCTCACGCGCGTGAGCACGCCGATCGGCCGCACGGGCGTCGAGGTGCTGACCGGCATCAACCGCCCGTCCCGCTGGCCGGAGCTCGGCGAGCGGCGCGTCGAAGGTGCCTTGGCTGTCTGCCGCGACTGGGCGGACTTCACCGTCGTCGACGTGGCCGCCTCGCTCGAGCGCGACGAGGAGATCATGAGCGACCTCGACGGGCCACGCCGCAACGCCGCCACGCTCGCGGCGCTGCGGTCGGCCGACCTCGTGGTCGCGGTCGCCGGCGCCGACCCCGTCGGCGTGTCTCGGTTCCTCCGCGCGCACGCAGAGCTCCGGGCCACGATCGGGGCGACGCCGATCGCCGTGCTGGCCAACCGCCTGCGACCGGGCGCGCTCGGCATCGACGCGCGCGGGCAGGTGCGCCGCACGCTCGACCGCTTCGGCGGCATCCACGACGTCTGGTTCCTGCCGCAGGACCCCCGCTCGGCCGACGCCGCGCTGCTGGCGGCGCGGCCGATCGCCGACGTCGCGCCTCGGTCGCCCTTCACGCTCGCGCTGCGGCGGTTCGTGGGCGAGGCCGTCGTCGCGCCCCCCGCGGCGGAGCGTCCGGCGCGGCGCCGGCGCGTCACGCCGTCTGAAGCGGAGCGTCCGTCGCGGCGCCGGCGCGTCACGCCGACGGAGCGCCTCTCACGCGCCGTCTAGGCTGAGAGCGTGTCGACCCTCAGCGATCTCGTCTACGCCCAAGGCCGCTCGAGTGCGGAGGACGTGGAGTGGCTCCACCGTCTCGCGGGCGACGGCCAGCTCCTCGCCGATCTGGCTTTCGCCGACATCGTGCTGTGGGTGCCGACATCCGATGACTCCTTCGTCGCCGTCGCGCACACGCGCCCCAGTGGCGCCGCCACGCTCTTCTATCGCGACATCGTGGGCGACCGCGTGCGTCCGCAGTGGCGCACCCAGGTGCGCGACGCCTTCGCGACGGGTCGCATCGTCGACTCCGCCTCGCCCGACTGGTTCGAGGAGACCCCGACCCGCGTGCGCGCCGTGCCCGTCGTGCGGGTCGGCTCCGGCAACGGCCGGCAGACCATCGGCGTGCTGACCCGCCACACCAACCTGGGCGAGGCGCGCACGCCGTCCCGGCAGCAGATCACGTTCAACGACTGCGCCGACGAGCTGTTCGGCATGGTGGCCACCGGCGACTTCCCCGACATGTCCGCGCCGACCTCGCCCCGCCGTGGTGCTCCGCGTGCCTCCGACGGCCTCGTGCGCCTCGACGTCGACGGCATCACGACGTTCGCGAGCCCCAACGCGCTGTCGGCCTTCAACCGGCTCGGCTTCGACGACGAGCTCGAGGGAGAGTCGCTGGTGGAGGTCGTCACGCGCATCCTGCCGGGCAAGCGCCAGTTCGACGAGTCTCTGCCTGTCGTGGTGACAGGCCGCGCGCCGTGGCGATCCGACATCGAGGCGCGTGGCGTGACGGTGTCGCTGCGCACCATCCCGCTCCGCGACCACGGCAAGCGGATCGGGGCGATCGTGCTCTGCCGAGACGTCACCGAGATCCGCCACCAGGAGCAGGAGCTCATCACCAAGGATGCGACGATCCGTGAGATCCACCACCGCGTCAAGAACAACCTGCAGACCGTCGCGTCGCTGCTGCGCATCCAGGCGCGCCGTTCCCATAGCGAGGAGGCGCGCGAGGCGCTGACCCAGGCAATGCGCCGCGTCTCGGCGATCGCGGTGGTGCACGACACCCTCTCCGAGGGGCTCGCGCAGAACGTCGACTTCGACGAGGTCTTCGACCGCGTGCTCAAGCTCGTCGCCGAAGTCGCCGCGGCACCCAACACGCGCGCGAAGACCCACTCGACGGGGCGCTTCGGCACCCTTCCGAGCGAATACGCGACGCCGCTCGCGCTCGCGCTCACCGAGCTCGTCACGAACGCCGTCGAACACGGGCTCGCCGGCCAGGAGGGCGACGTGGAGATCATCGCCGAGCGCACCGACGAGCGCCTCGAGGTGCGCGTGCGCGACACCGGTTCCGGACTGCCCGAGGGTCAGGTCGGTCGCGGGCTCGGCACGCAGATCGTCCGCACGCTCATCCAGGGCGAGCTCGGCGGCACGATCGACTGGCACACCATCATGGGCAGCGGCACCGAGGTCACGATCGACATCCCGCTGCGCTACATCGAGCGCTCGCGCGACTGAGTCGCCGCGCGGGGCCGTCGACGGCTTCGGGATGCCTCGGCCGAGGCATCCGCTGAATCCATCCGGCTCGCGCGCGACGTCGCTCGGGTCCCGGGCTGCGCACAGGTCTGGTCCCCTTGCCGAAAACAGGTGTTCCGGCGTGTACAGGCTGTTTCCCGGAGGATCGTCCTGCGTGCGCCAGACCACCTGTTCTCGGCAAACGGAAAGTCGGCTCGGGGCGCGAGAAGCCGGGGGAGCCGGCTCGCGTCAGGAGGCGCGGCGGGCGCGTGCGGCGCGGCGCTTGAGAGCGCGACGCTCGTCTTCGGAGAGACCGCCCCACACGCCGGAGTCCTGGCCGGTCTCAAGGGCGTACTGCAGGCAGATCTCGGTCACGGTGCAGCGGGCACACACCGACTTGGCCTTCTCGATCTGATCGACGGCCGGCCCGGTGTTCCCCACGGGGAAGAACAGTTCGGGGTCGACAGTCAGGCAGGCGGCCTTATCGCGCCAGTCCATGGTGGTGCTCCTTGATACGAGAGGGTTCTGAGAGTGAGGACACCGAATTCGGGTCCGGTACCCTGTGGGGTGTGCGAGCGACTCGCTCGCCCCACGTCGCTGTGGGAGCACACGGCTTCACCAATCGTCCCATAGCGGTTTACCCGAATCAAGGGATGAGCGGCAGGATTCTGTGCAACTTGCTGAGTATTCCCTTTGCGACATAGAGGGTTCGCACAATCTGCGGCCCGGCCACTGGAAAGAACGTCAGGTATGCGAACAAACACGATCGGACGCGTCGCCGCCCTCCTCGTCGGCCTCGAGGGACTGGGGCTGGTGGCGCTGACCGTGTGGCAGGTTGTCGCCCTCTTTGCGGGCGACACGGCGGTGATCGACACCGCGGTCGCGCTGCTCGTGCTGACGGCGGTCGGCGCGGCGATCGTGATCGCGTTCGCGGTCGCGATCTGGCGGGATCAGTCGTGGGGCCGCTCGGGCGCGATCGTGCTGCAGCTGCTGATCCTGGCGGTCGCCCTCGGCGCGGCCACGGGGTCGTACGCCGAGCCGATCGTCGCGCTGTGGCTGGCCGTGCCCGCGCTGATCGTGCTCGTGCTGCTCGTCCTCGCCGTGCGTGACGCCGGCCGCCGTGCGCGCGCCGAGTCGTCGCCCGACGGTGGGTCCGCCTGAGCGAGGGTCGCTGACCTCACCCCGCCGCGCGCGACCGGGTCAGGCCGCGTCGAGCCCGACGAGCTTGCGGACGCGGGCGACGTGGCCCGTCGCCTTGACGTTGTAGAGCGCGTGCTCGATGCGTCCGTCGGCACCGATGACGAAGGTCGAGCGCAGCACGCCGGTGACCTTCTTGCCGTAGTTGAGCTTCTCACCCCATGCGCCGTACGCATCGTGCACCGCGTGGTCGGGGTCGCTCAGCAGGTCGAACGTGAGGGAATCGCGCTCACGGAAGCGGCGGAGCTTCGCGGGTTCGTCGCGCGAGATGCCGAGCACCGCATATCCGGCGGCCTGCAGCGGGGCGAGGCTGTCGCGGAAGTCGCACGCCTCGGTCGTGCAGCCGGGGGTCATGGCCTCCGGGTAGAAGAACAGCACCACGCCCTGGCCGCGCAGCGACCCGAGCGAGACGGGGCGGTCGTCCTGGTCGACGAGGGTGAAGTCGGGCGCGGGGGAGCCGGGTTCGAGGCGCGTGGTCACGCCTCCACCCTATGCGCCGTCGCGCTGAGCGGTGGCGTCGCGCTTGGCGAACGTCTCGAGCAGACGCTGCAGCGAGTCGAGCCGCGCCTCGCCGCCGGGTCCGAGACGCCCTTCGGCGACCGCCTCGACGATCGCGCAGTCCGGCGCGTCGGTCAGGTGCGTGCACCCGCGCGGGCACTCCTCTGCGATCTCGGCCAGGTCGGTGAACGCGCGCAGGATGTTGGACGGGTCGACGTGTCCGAGGCCGAACGAGCGCACACCGGGGGTGTCGATGACCCATCCGTTGCCGCCGCGGCCGCGGTAGCGCAGCGACACGGTGGAGCTCGAGGTGTGGCGTCCGCGGCCGGTCACCTCGTTCACATGCCCGGTCGCGCGCCGAGCCTCGGGCACGAGCGCGTTCACCAGCGTGGACTTTCCCACTCCGGAGTGGCCCACGAACACGGTGGAGTGGCCGATCAGCGCGGCGCCGATGCGGTCGAGCGGCATGCCGGCCGCCGGATCGTCCTCGGTGCCGAGGGCGCTCGTGAACACCTCGAGGTCGAGCCCGTCGAAGTGCGCGAGGAACCGGGACGGGTCGGCGAGGTCGGTCTTCGTGACGACGAGGAGGGGACGGATGCCGGCATCCAGCGCCGCGACCAGGTAGCGGTCGACGAGCCTTGCGCGCGGCTCCGGATCGGCGGCGGCGACGACGACGAGCATCTGGTCGGCGTTGGCGACGATGACCCGCTCGACCTGGTCGGTGTCGTCGGCACTGCGCCGCAGCAGCGATGTGCGGTCCTCGATGCCGACGATGCGTGACAGCGTTCCCTGGTCGCCGCTCGTATCGCCGACGACCCGCGCACGGTCGCCCGTCACGATCGGGGTCTTGCGCAGTTCCCGTGCCCGTACCGCCGAGATCGCGAGTTCGCCGGGGCCGTCCTCGTCGACGAGCACGGTGTACCGCCCGCGGTCGACGCCGAGCACGCGCGCGATGCGGGCGTCGGAGTGGGCAGGTCGGCGCTTCGTGCGCGGCCGATTCGCCTTCGGGTTGGGCCGGACGCGCACGTCGGCCTCGTCGAACTCGGGTTCGTCGTCCTCGTCGGAATCGTCGAGCCAGCTCACGATGCCCGCATCGTCTCCGCGTGATGGCCGGCGGCCGAGCCGTCGTCGTCGAGCATGGCCTGCCAGAGCTCGGGGAACTCGGGCATCGTCTTGGCGGTCGTACCGATGTCGTCGACCTCGACGCCCGGCACGGCCAGGCCGATCAGCGCACCGGTGGTCGCCATCCGGTGGTCGTGGTGCGCGTGCCACGCGCCGCCGTGCAGCGGCCGGGGCACGATGCGGATGCCGTCGGGGAGCTCGTCGGCCTCGCCGCCGAGACCGCGCAGCTCTCCGACGAGCGCTGCGATGCGGTCGGTCTCGTGGCCGCGGATGTGCCCGATGCCGTGCAGTGTCGACGGCGTCTCGGCGAACGCCGCGAGGGCGAAGATCGTGGGCGTGAGCTCGCCGGCTGCCGACAGGTCGAGGTCGACGCCCTGGATGCCCGCAGCCCCTGCCGTCACCGTGAGTGCCCCGCCGCGGCGCTGAACCCGGGCGCCCATGAGGGACAGGATGTCGGTCAGCATGGCGCCGGGCTGCGTCGAGTGCGCCGGCCAGCCGGTGACGGACACCGAGCCGCCCGCCAGCATGGCGGCGGCGAGGAACGGTGCGGCGTTGGAGAGGTCGGGTTCGATCGCCACGTCCTTGCCCCGGACCGGCCCGGCGGGGACGATCCATTCGCCCTGCGCGGGTCGCTCGACGTGGACGCCGCGGTGCGCGAGGGCTTCGACCGTCATGTCGATGTGCGGGATGCTGGGCAGTCGCGCGCCCGAGTGGTGGAGGTGCAGGCCGACGTCGAAGCGGGGTGCGGCGAGCAGCAGGCCGGAGACGAATTGGCTGGATGCGCTCGCGTCGATCGTCACTTCGCCGCCGCGCGTGTGGCCGTGGCCCCGGACGATGAAGGGGAGAGCCCACCGGCCGCCGTCGTCGATGTCGACGCCGACGTCGCGCAGAGCGGTGATCATCGCGCCCATGGGGCGGTGCAGTGCGCTCTCGTGGGCGGTGATCGTGACGTCGCCGCGGGCGAAGCCACCCAGGCCGGCCACGAACCGCATGACGGTGCCCGCCTGCCCGCAGTCGACGATGGTGTCGCCGCGCAGGGGCCAGACCGGCGTGACGATGATGTCGTCGCCGAAGCGCCCGGCGCCCGGCTCGAGGCTGATGCCGACTCCGAGAGCCTTCAGCGCCTCGATCATGCGCGCCGAGTCGTCGGAGTGCAGCGGTGCGATGAGGCGGCTCGGACCGTCGGCCAGCGAGGCGAGGATCAGCTCGCGATTGGTGAGGGACTTCGACCCCGGGACGGTCACCGTCGCGTGCAGCGGACCCGCCGCCACAGGCGCGCGCCAGGGGCCGCGCCCACCGGCCGCGGCGGAAGGGGAATAGCCTCTGCCTGTCATCGGGTTCTACCCTACTGAACCCCGTCCCCACGGCCGGGAAAGACGTCACGGAAGCGGAGTCGGATGATCGCCACCCTCGAGCGCCTCGATACCGAGGCACCCCTGCCGGACCCCTCGGATGACATGGGGCCCGTCGCCGTAGACTGGCGCGTGATGAGCGAGCCGATCGAGCAGGTGCAGGACGCGCGCGGACAGTTCGAAGAGCAGGCGCTGCCCTTCATGGACCAGCTGTATGCCGCCGCGATGCGCATGACGCGCAACCCGGCGGACGCGGCCGACCTCGTGCAGGAGACCTTCGTCAAGGCATTCGCCTCGTGGAAGACCTTCACGCAGGGGACCAATCTGAAGGCGTGGCTCTACCGCATCCTGACGAACACGTACATCAACACCTACCGCAAGAAGCAGCGCGAGCCCTACCAGGGCACGATCGACGACCTCGAGGACTGGCAGCTCGGCGGGGCCGAGTCCACCACGGCCACGAGCACGCGCTCGGCCGAGGCCGAGGCGATCGACCACATGCCCGCGTCGGCGGTCAAAGACGCGCTGCAATCCATCCCGGAGGACTTCCGGCTGGCGGTGTACCTCGCAGACGTCGAGGGCTTCGCCTACCAGGAGATCGCCGACATCATGAAGACCCCGATCGGCACGGTCATGAGCCGTCTGCACCGTGGCAGGCGGATGCTGCGTGAACTGCTGGCCGACTACGCGAATGAGCGCGGCATCGACACTGCCGCCACGAGGAGCAAGAAATGACGGACTGCGGCTGCGAGAAGGCGCGGCGCGACCTGGAGGAGTACCTGCGCAACGAGGTGTGCAAGACGAAGCACACCGACATCGCGGAGCACCTCGAGAACTGCACCGGATGCCGTGACGAGGCGCTCGTCGCGACCACCCTCACCGAGGTCGTGGCGCGCGCGTGCAAGGAGACCGCTCCCGAGGAGCTCCGAGACCAGGTCCTGGCCAAGATCCGGGCCGTCCAGGCCACGCACTGAGACACCCGCGGGCGCGCCGGCCGTGCGTCACCCGTCGGGCGGCTGCGCAGGCGGCGCGAACACAGTGAGCGCCCGGGCCGCCACGTCGATCGTGAGCGGCAGCGCGCCGATCGGATCGCCGTCGGCGTAGGCGGTGACGCCCGGCGCGGACAGGCGCGCCGACCGCACGCGGCGCATCGCCACCTCGGGGATCGTCCCATGGGTGCCCGCGTACACGCGCGGCAGCAGTCGCAGCAACCGCAGACGCCCGGCGGGGCGCACGAGCACGACATCGAGCAGTCCGTCGGCCGGATCGGCGTCGGGACAGATCGGGATGCCGCCGCCATAGGTGCGGCCGTTTCCCACCGTCGCCATCACGAGGTCGCCGGCGACGTGCTCGCGCGTCCCGTCGGCCAGCTCGAGCTCGACCTCGTAGGGGATCCCGGTGAGCGTCGCGAACTCGAGCAGCAGCGCGATGTTGTAGCGCGAGCCGCCGCGAGGCCAGCGCATGGCGTTCGCGCGGTCGTTCACCTTCGAGTCGAAGCCGCTCGCCAGCACCGTGCCGAAGTACGCCGAGGACCCGTCCTCCCGCGTCACGCGTGCGAGGTCGACCGTGCGCGTCGTCCCGGCGGCGATCGCGTCGGCGGCGGCCGTGACGTCGAGCTCTCGCAGGCCGAGCGCGGTGGCGAAGTCGTTTCCGGTGCCCGAGGGGATGATGCCGAGCGGGATGCCGGTGCCCGCGATCTCCTGGATCGCGAGGTTGACCGTGCCGTCGCCTCCGGCGACCGCCACCGCATCGGTGCCGAGCGCGATCGCGGCGCGCAGCAGCTCGGTGGACTCGGCCGCGCTGCCGCCGCTGATGATCGCCGTCTTCACGCCGTGGGCGCGGAGGCGGTCGGCGGCGTGCACGGCCGCTCCGGTGTGGCCCCCGCCGCGTGCCGCCGGATTCACCAGCAGTGCGACGCTCACGTGCCGGAGTCCAGGCCGTCGGCAGGGAGGAGAGCACCGGGGTTCATGATGCCTGCAGGATCCACGACGGCCTTCACCGCCCGCAGGATCTCGACCCCGAGCGGGCCGATCTCGGCCTCGAGGTGATCGCGGTGGTCGCGACCGACGGCGTGATGGTGGGTGATGGTGCCTCCCGCGTCCATGATGGCGCGGGACGCGGCATCCTTCGCCCCCTCCCACTGCGCGAGCGGATCGGCGGTCAGCGCGGCGACGACGGTGAAGTAGAGCGACGCGCCCGCCGGGTAGACGTGCGAGATGTGGCACAGCACGATCGGCTTGGTGCCGGTGCGCGTGAGCGCGTCGACGAGGGCGGTGGTCACGGCGGACTTCAGCGCGGGCAGCCCCGCCCACGTGGTCGCCGTCTCGAGCGTCTCGGCGAGGATGCCGGAGTCCATCAGCGTGTCGCGCAGGGCGGGTGAGGCGAAGCGGCCGCGCTCCCACGAGCGGGCGGGATCCTCTCCTCGCGACGTGGCTCCGTGGGCGGCGAAGATGCCGTCGAGCGCGGCGCGTACGGCCTGCGCCTCGCCCGCGGTCGCGCCCTCGAAGGTCGCGATGGCGAGGCATCCGCGCAGCCGCGTGATGTGCCCGCCCATCACGGCATTGACGCGCGTCTCGGTCTCGTCGCTCAGTCGGAGGACGGTGGGACGGATGCCGCGCTGCGTGGCCTCCCGGAAGGCCGCCGCTCCGGACGCGAAGTCGGGGAAGCTCCAGGCGCCGTACTCGGTCGCCGCCGGGATCGGGCGGATGCGCACGGTGACCTCGGTGAGCACGCCGAGCGCACCCTCCGACCCGAGGAACAGCTGCCGCAGGTCGGGACCCGCTGCGCTCGCCGGCGCTCGGCCCAGGTGGAGGTCGCCTCCGGGCGTCGCGACGCGGAGCCCGTGGACGAGGTCGTCGAACCGGCCGTAGCCGCGTGAGGCCTGGCCGCTCGAGCGCGTGGCCGCGTACCCGCCGAGCGACGCGAACTCGAAGCTCTGCGGGAAGTGCCCGAGGGTGAGGCCGTGCGGGCGCAGCAGCTCTTCGGCCTGGGGGCCCGTCGTGCCGGCGCCGAAGGTCGCGAGCAGGGACGTCTCGTCGAGATCGAGGAGTGCCGCGGTGCGGACGAGATCGAGGGCGATCACGGCGCGGTGCGCGCCCGCGACAGGGTCGACGCCCCCGACGACCGACGTGCCGCCGCCGAAGGGCACGACGGCGAGACCGAGTCGCGTGCATGCCGCGAGCAGTGCGGCGACCTCGACGTGGTCGGCGGGCGAGGCGACCGCGTCGGGCGCGGTCTGCGGCTCGTCCAGCCGCCGGCGCAGGAGGTCGGGCGTGCTCTTGCCGCCGAGATGCCATGTGCGCACGGTGTCGTCGCGCGTGACGTGGTCGCCGTCGACGACGTCCGCCAGCGCGGCGAGGTCGGCGTCGCGCAGCCGTGAGCGCGTGAGCACCGGGCGGTCTCTTCGGGCGACGGGATGCGCCTTGCCCGGCAGAAGCGTCGCCATGATCGCCTTCGCGCCGGCCGGGAGCCGCGCGGGCTCCGTGCCCCACGCGTCCCACGCCGATCGCGGGCGCGGCGGAGGGACCGCCAGGGGACGAGGGGGTGAACCCGGGTGCGCCGTCGCGGTCATGGCGACAGTATGACACATTCTGTATGGTTGTCACATGGCTGACGGGGCGAACGCGACCGAGACGGCGATCCTCGACGCCGCACTGGAAGAGGTGCTCGCGCACGGCATCCGCCGCACGACCGCCTCCGACATCGCCCGGCGCTGCGGCATCGCACGGCAGACCCTGTACCGGTACTGGCCCGACGCGCAGGCCATCTTCGCCGCACTCGTGACGCGCGAGCTCGTCGCCGCTCTTCCGACGGGTGCTGCCCACCCCGCCGATCTCGCCGGCATGGTCGACCTTCTCGTCGAGACCGCCGACCGCATCCGCCGCATGCCGCTGGTGGACCGCCTGCGCGACACCGACCCCGAGCTGTTCGCGCGCTACATCCTCGACCGCCTGGGCACGAGCCAACGGGCGATGCACGCCGAGATCGCCCGGCGGATCGCGGCGGGACAGACGACGGGAGCCGTGCGCGCCGGCGACCCCGTCCGGCTCGCGGCGATGGTCCTGCTCATCACGCAATCAGCCGTGCAGTCCGCGCCGCTGGTGGCGGAGTGGCTCCCCGCCGACGCCTGGCGCGCCGAGCTCGGCGCTGCGCTCCGCGGCTACCTCACTCCGGATCCGCGCTGATGCCGCGCATCGTCGGCCGCACCCCGCACCCGTCGGCGCTGAGCGCCGGCCGGCGGGCTCGGGAACTCGACGCGCTGGCCGCCGACCCGGTCGTCGATGTCCTCGTGATCGGCGGCGGCGCGACGGGCACCGGGATCGCGCTGGATGCCGCCGCCCGCGGTCTGCGGACCGTGCTCGTAGAGCGCCACGACCTGGCCCACGGCACGAGTCGCTGGAGCTCCAAGCTCATCCACGGCGGACTGCGCTACCTCGCCTCGGGGCAGCTCGGCATCGCACACGAGAGCGCCGCCGAGCGCCACCTCCTCATGACGCGCCTCGCGCCGCACCTCACGCGCCCGCTCGCGCAGATCGTCCCGCTGTACGCCCCTGGGCACGTCACACGCGGGGCGTTCGTCGGCGCCGGCTACGGCCTCGGCGACGGCCTGCGGCGCTTCGTCGGCACACCCGCGGTCGTGCTCGCGTCGCCGAGCCTGATCGGGCCCGAGGAGACCCTGCGGCGCGCTCCCGCGGTCCGCGCGGACGACCTGCGCGGCGGCGTACGCGGGTGGGACGGGCAGCTGCTCGACGACGCACGCCTGGTGGTCGCGATCGCACGGACGGCGGCGGGGTACGGGGCATCCGTCCTCACTCGGGTCGAAGCGGTGTCCGCCGACGGCGACGGCGCCGTCCTCCGTGACGTCGTGACGGGGTCCGAGCTCACGGTGCACGCTCGCACCGTCGTGAGCGCGACGGGCGTCTGGGCGGGCGAGCTCGACCCCAGCGTGCGGCTGCGCCCGAGCCGTGGAACGCACCTCGTGGTCTCGTCGGAACGGCTCGGCGGAGCGGACGTCTCGCTCACGGTGCCGGTTCCGGGCTCGTCGAGCCGATTCGTCTTCACTCTGCCCGCGCCGCACGGGCGCACCTACATCGGGCTGACCGACGTTCCCGCCGACGGCGCGCTGCCGGACGAGCCGCAGGCGACCGACGCCGAGATCGACATGCTGCTCTCCACCGTCAACACGGTGCTGGCCGGCCCGCTCAGCCGCGACGACGTGATTGCGACCTTCGCGGGACTGCGGCCGCTGCTCGCCGGAGGCGCGCCCGGTCGCGGTGTCGCCGCAAGCGTCGACGACAGTGAGGACACGAGCGACCTCTCGCGGCGTCACGCCATCCTGGAGGGACCCTCGGGTGTACTGAGCGTCGTCGGCGGCAAGCTCACGACCTACCGGCGCATGGCGGAGGACGCCGTCGACGCCGTCGTCGCCCGGCGGTTCGCGAGCGCCGCACTGCCGGCATCGGCGACGCGGCGGATCCCGCTCGTCGGAGCGTGGCCCCGCGCGCGGCTGGACGAGATCGCCGCGCCGGCGCGGTTCGTCCGCCGGTACGGTGCCGAAGCCCCGTTCGCCGCCACGCTGCCCGACGGAGCCGACGCCGCGTGCGGGGTGACCGCCCAGGAGCTGCACTGGGGCGTGGCCGTCGAGGGCGCGCTCGCCGTCGACGATCTGCTCGACCGCCGCACCCGTCTCGGCCTGGTCGCGACGGATCGGATGCGATCCACGGATGCCGCGGCCGCCGCCTTCGAACGCGCCCGCGTCGAGCCGATCTGACGTTGGCAGGAATCCGCAGAACGACGTCCGATGCCCGCCAGCGCGCTGTCACAGGCCGGCGCAAGACTGGACGGATGACCTCGCCTCACCCCGCTGCGCGCACCCACGGCACGCTCGGCGTCGTGCAGGGCACCGCCCTGTACATCGCATCGGTGCTCGGCACCGGCCTGCTGGTGCTGCCCGGACTCGCCGCCGAGGCGGCCGGTCCTGCGAGCATCGTGGCCGTGATCGCCGTGATCGGGCTCTCGATCCCGCTCGCAGGCACCTTCGCCGTGCTCGCCGCCCGGTATCCCGACCCGGGTGGCGTCGCCAGCTATGTGCGTCGCGCCCTGGGCGGCACCGCGGCGCGCATGACGGGCTACTGGTTCATGTTCGGCGTGTGTGCCGGCGCACCCGTCGTCGCCGTGCTCGGCGGTGAGTACGTCGTCGCCGTGGCCGGGATCGACCGGGCGATGGTGCCCGTGATCGCGTCCGCGATCCTCGTGCCGCCGTTCGCCGCGAACGCCTTCGGCGTGCGCGTCGCCGGCTGGGTGCAGTTCGTGCTGACGGCGTTGCTGCTCGCCGTGGTCGTCGGGGTCGTCTCGCTCGCCGCCCCGGCCGTCGAACCGCAGAACTTCCAGCCGTTCCTCCCGAACGGCTGGGCGGGAGTGGGCACCGCGATCAGCCTGTTCGTGTGGGCGTTCGCCGGGTGGGAGGTCGGTACGCACATCTCCGGTGAGTTCCGCAATCCGCGCCGCGCGATCCCGATCGGCACGGCCATCGCCCTCGTCGTCACCGGTCTCTGCTACCTCGTGCTGCAGATCGTGACGGTCGGTGCGCTCGGCGCGGCCGCCGGCGACGGCGCGGTCCCGCTCCTCGAGCTCGCCCGGCTGGGCTCGCCGGGTCTCGGCGCCGCGGCCGTGGGCATCATCGCCGGGATCGTGGCCCTTGGCGTCATGAACGCCTACCTCGCGGCGTTCGCGAAGCTCGCAGCATCCCTCGCCGTCAATCGCGACCTGCCCCGCTGGTTCTCGGCCGGAGCCGAGGCCGGGGGAGTGCCGCGCCGCGCACTCGCACTCATCGGTGCGGTGGTGCTCGTCTACTTCTCGCTCGTGCTGCTGTCCGGACTCGAACTGACCCCGTTCATCCTCGTGCACACGAGCAGCATGGTCGCGATCTACGCGGTCGGCATGGTCGCCGCGGTGCGGCTGCTTCGCCGGGGCACTGCGGGCTGGTGGATGGCGGTGCTCGCGGCGGTGCTGTGCGCGGGCATGCTCGTGCTCGCGATCGGCTCGCTGCTTCCGGCCGTGGTGCTCGCGCTCGCCGCGGTCATCGTCACCGTCGTGCGGCGCCTTCGTCGCGGACGGGCGGCGCAGCCGCAGGACGCCGATGCCGAGGTGAAGACGGCACCGGACGCCCTGGTGGGTGCCGGACGCACGTCGGCCCTGGAAGCGGGCGCTCCCAGGGCCGACGTGACCGGCGCGGACTGACTAGAGCGTCAGCGCCTTCTTCATGATCTCGGCCTGCTCGGCGGCGTGGACCTTCGGCGAACCCGTCGCCGTCGACGCGGCGGCGGCACGCGACACGCGGCGGATCGTGCGGCCGCGGAGGTGCTTGCTCACCTCGAGGGCCATGAAGGGCCAGGCGCCCTGGTTCTCGGGCTCGTCCTGCACCCACACCAGCTCGGCGTCGGGGTACTGCTCGATGACCGTGTTCAGGGCCTCGGCCGGCGTCGGGTAGAACTGCTCGAGGCGCACCAGGGCGATCTCGGGGTTCGGGTTCTTGTCGAGCTCGGCCCGCAGATCCCAGTGGATCTTGCCGGAGTGCAGCAGCACGCGCTTGACGGCGGACTTGTCGATGCCGCGGTTGTCGTCGAGCACCGGCTCGAAACGACCCGTCAGGAAGTCCTCGACCGGGCTCGTCGCGCCGCGCAGTCGCAGCATCGCCTTCGGCGTGAACACGATGAGCGGGCGGCGCGGGCGAGCGTACGCCTGGCGGCGCAGCAGGTGGAAGTACGACGCGGGCGTCGACGGACGGGCGACCGTCATGTTGTCCTGCGCGCACATCTGCAGGTAGCGCTCGATGCGAGCCGACGAGTGGTCGGGCCCCTGGCCTTCGTAGCCGTGGGGGAGGAGCAGGGCGACGCTGGACTGCTGTCCCCACTTCTGCTCGGCCGAGGAGATGAACTCGTCGATGACCGACTGTGCGCCGTTGGCGAAGTCGCCGAACTGCGCCTCCCACAACACGAGCGAGTCGGCCCGCTCGACCGAGTAGCCGTACTCGAACGCCATCGCGGCGTACTCGCTCAGAAGCGAGTCGTACACCCAGAAGCGGCCCTGGTCGTCGGCAAGGTTCGCGAGCGGGATCCACTCCTGCCCGTTGGCGCGGTCGTGGAGCACCGAGTGGCGCTGCACGAACGTGCCGCGCCGGGCGTCCTGGCCGGCCAGGCGGACGTTCGTCTTCTCGAGCAGCAGCGAGCCGAAGGCGAGCAGCTCGCCGAAGCCCCAGTCGATCGAGCCGTTCCGGCTCATGTCGAGGCGCTTGTCGAGCAGCTGCTGGAGCTTGGTGTGGACGGTGAAGCCCTCGGGCTTGTTGACGAAGGCATCGCCGATCAGGTTGACGACCTCGCGCGAGACGCCGGTGGTATCGGGCTCGCCCGCGGCGGGCCCCTCGTCCGCGGCATCCGCGTCGATCACCGTCGACGAGCCGGTCTCGGCGGCGTGCGTCTCGGCGAATGCGACCTCGAGGCGGCCCTGGAAGTCCTGCTTGGCCTTCTCGTACTCCTCCTCGGTGATGTCGCCGCGACCGACCAGGGCCTCGGTGTACAGACGGCGGACGGAGCGCTTCGCCTCGATGAGGTTCGTCATGAGGGGCTGCGTCATCGACGGGTCGTCGCCCTCGTTGTGACCGCGGCGGCGGTAGCAGACGAGGTCGATGACGGCGTCGCGATGGAAGCGCTCGCGGTAGGCGAACGCGAGCTGCGACACACGCGTGACGGCCTCGGGGTCGTCGCCGTTCACGTGGAAGACCGGCGCCTGGATGGACTTGGCGACATCGGTGGCGTACACCGACGAGCGGGCGTCGATCGGAGTGGTCGTGAAGCCGACCTGGTTGTTGACCACGACGTGGACCGTGCCGCCGGTGCGGTAACCCCGCAGCTGCGACATCTGCAGGGTCTCGACGACCACGCCCTGTCCTGCGAACGCGGCGTCGCCGTGCACGAGGATCGGGAGCCATGAGAAGGTGCCGATGGGCTTGCGGTCCTGCTTGGCGCGGACGATCCCCTCGAGCACGCCGTCGACCGTCTCGAGGTGCGAGGGGTTCGCCGCGAGGTAGACGGGAAGCTGTGCGCCGCTGTCGGCGACGAAGGTGCCTTCGGTGCCGAGGTGGTACTTCACGTCGCCCGATCCGCTCTTCGAGCCGATCGCGACGGAGCCCTCGAACTCGCGGAAGACCTGACCGTAGGTCTTCCCGGCGATGTTGGTGAGCACGTTGAGACGGCCGCGGTGGGCCATGCCGATGGCGGCGCCGTCGAGGCCCGCCTCGGCCGCTCCCTGCAGGATCTCGTCGAGCATCGGGATGAGCGACTCGCCGCCCTCGAGACTGAAGCGCTTTTGCCCGACGTACTTGGTCTGCAGGAAGGTCTCGAACGCCTCGGCCTGGTTGAGCTTGTCGAGGATGCGAAGCTGCTCGGCGTGGCCGGGCTTCTGGTACTTGACCTCGACGTTGTCCTGGAACCACTTGCGCTGCTCGGGGTCCTGGATGTGCATGTACTCGATGCCGATCGTGCGGCAGTACGAGTCGCGCAGCACACCGAGGATGTCGCGCAGCTTCATCTGGCGCTTGCCGCCGAAGCCGTTGGTGACGAAGACGCGGTCGAGGTCCCAGAACGTCAGCCCGTGGCTCTCGATCTCGAGGTCGGGGTGGGTGCGCTGGACGTACTCGAGCGGGTCGGTGTCGGCCATCAGGTGGCCGCGCACCCGGAACGCGTTGATGAGCTCCTGCACGCGCGCCGTCTTGTCGACGCGCTCGGCGAGGTCGACGTTGATGTCGGCGGCCCAGTGGATCGGGGCGTAGGGGATGCGCAGCGCGGCGAAGATGTCTTCGTAGAAGTTGCGCTGGCCGATGAGCAGCTCGTGCACCTTCTTGAGGAACTCGCCCGAGCCGGCGCCCTGGATGACGCGGTGGTCGTACGTGCTGGTGAGCGTGATCGTCTTGCCGATCGCCATCTCGTTGAGCGTCTTCTCACTCGCGCCCTGGAACTCGGCGGGGTACTCGAGGGCACCGGCGCCCACGATGCATCCCTGCCCCTTCATGAGGCGCGGCACCGAGTGCACCGTGCCGATGCCGCCGGGGTTGGTGAGCGAGATCGTCGTGCCCTGGAAGTCGGCGGCGGTCAGCTTGTTGTTGCGCGCGCGGGTGACCAGGTCTTCGTAGGTGGTGAGGTACTCGCCGAACGAGAGCTGGTCGGCGCGCTTGATGCTCGGCACGAGCAGGGCGCGGGTGCCGTCGGGCTTCGGGAGGTCGATCGCGATGCCGAGGTTCACGTGCGCGGGGGCGACGACGGAGGGCTTGCCGTCGACCTCGGCGTAGAACACGTTCTGGCTGGGGAACTCCTTGAGCGCCCGGATGATCGCCCAGCCGATGAGGTGCGTGAAGCTCACCTTGCCGCCGCGGGTGCGCGACATGTGGTTGTTGATCACGATGCGGTTGTCGATCATGAGCTTCGCCGGCACGGTGCGCACGCTCGTTGCGGTGGGCACGGTGAGCGACTCGTCCATGTTGGACGCGAGCGTCTTGGGCATGCCGCGCAGCGGCGTGACCTTGTCTTCCGCGCCTTCCGTGACCGCGGACGGCTGCACCTTGGGCGCCTGCGCCGGGATCGGCTGCGGAGCGGCCGGACGGGCGGTCGTGCGGGCGACGGGCTGGGCGCCGATCACGGGGATCGGTGCCGTGACGGGCCGGGGCTCGCTGGACTGGGGGGCCGTCGCCGACGGATTCGCGCCCTCCGAGACGGGCTGGGTCGGCACCGACGGCGGCGGTGCGACGCCTTCCTCATCGACGGGGTGGTAGGCCTCGAGAACCGGCCACCATGCCTTGTCGACGGAGTTCCGGTCGATCTTGAACTGTTCGTACAGTTCGTCGACGAGCCATTCGTTGGCTCCGAACTCTCCCTCGTTCGAAACTCCGATGCCCGTCGTCTGGCTCGACACGCTCGATCGCCTGCTTTCATCGATGAAGATTGGGGAAGCATCCGAGAGCCGCAATGCGCCCTCCCGCACGACTGTTAAGCGTAGCCCAGTATGGGGCGGCGAATCCGGCCCCGCCTCTCACCAGCTGAGAGAACGCCCATCATTTCCTGCACAGGAAGTGTCACTACTGTTGGCGCCTATGGAGTTCTACGGCGATCAGCCAGACGTCGACCTGACGTATTCCGATGTCTTCCTCGTCCCGCGGCGGTCGTCGATCACCAGCCGGCTGGACGTCGACCTCTCTCCGGGTGACGGGACGACCGCGACGATTCCGATCGTCTCGGCCAACATGAACTCCGTCACCGGCGCCCGTCTGGCGGCGACACTCGCGCGCCGCGGCGGGCTGGGGGTGCTGCCGCAGGACATGCCCCTGCAGGAGCTCGACGCCGCGATCCGGTGGGTCAAGGCTCAGCCGGTGCCGTGGGACACCCCGCTGGTCCTGCCGCCCCATGCGACCGTCGCCGACGCGTCGCGGCTGCTGCCCGCCACCGACGGTCACGGGATCGTCGTGGCGGACGCCTCGAACGACCCGATCGGCATCGAGGACATCCTCGGCGTGGTGCCCGCCGCGCGCCTGGGCACCGCCCTGCCCGACGCACGCCTCGGCGACCTCACCCGCGGGCGCACGGCATCCGTCGACGCGGTCGACATCGAGAGCGCGCGCCACGCCTTCGACGTGATCGTCGCCGCCGATGCCGAGACGGTCTGCGTGCTCGACCACGGCCACCTCGTCGGCACGCTGTCGCGCCGCAGCGCGCTGCGCTCCACCCTCTACACGCCGGCGGTCGACGCGTCGGGTCGCCTCATCGTCGCCGCGGCGATCGGCATCAACGGCGACGTCGCCGCCAAGGCCCAGGCGCTCGCCGGTGCCGGCGTCGACGTGCTGGTGGTAGACACCGCACACGGACATCAGGAAGGGATGCTGCGCGCCCTGCGCGCCGTCGCGGATCTCGACCTCGGCATCCCGATCGCCGCCGGCAACATCGTGTCGGCCGAAGGCGTGCACGACCTCGTCACGTCCGGCGCCGACATCCTCAAGGTGGGCGTAGGCCCGGGCGCCATGTGCACGACGCGCATGATGACCGCCGTCGGCCGCCCGCAGTTCTCGGCCGTGCTCGAGACGGCCGAGGCCGCGCGTGTCATGGGCGCGCACGTGTGGGCCGACGGAGGCGTGCGCTACCCGCGCGACGTCGCCCTCGCGCTCGCCGCGGGCGCGGCATCCGTCATGATCGGCTCGTGGTTCGCGGGCACGATCGAAGCGCCCGGGGAGTTGCAGACCGACTCGGCCGGCCGCATCTACAAGGAGTCGTGGGGCATGGCCTCGACGAAGGCCGTGCACGAGCGCTTCGGGCGGCTCGACCCGTACGAGCTCGCGCGCAAGGAGCTCTTCGCCGAGGGCATCTCGTCGTCGAAGATCTATCTCGACCCCCTGCGTCCGGGCCTCGAGGACCTGCTCGACATGATCACGTCGGGCGTGCGCTCCTCCTTCACCTACGCCGGCGCGTCGACGGTCGCCGAGTTCCACGACCGCGCGCGCGTGGGCCTGCAGTCCGCCGCAGGCTACGACGAGGGCAAGGCGCTCCCCGTCAGCTGGTGAGCCAGGGCAGGCGGGCCGTGCGACCACCCCGCGCGGTCGTTTCCGGCATCCGCGCCGTCGCGCGCACACGCGCTACAGCCTGCGCCGAGCGCTGACGTAGACTTGTCGGCACAATGGACGACCCTCCTAGTTGCAGACGATCGCCCCACAGACCCTCCTCCCGTTCGATCGGGGGTGACGCGTGATGGATTACGTCATGTTGGGCGTGGGGCTCCTGCTCACGGTCGGGACCGGCCTCTTCGTCGCGAGCGAGTTCGCGCTGGTCAACCTCGACCGCGCCGACCTCGAGGCTCGCCAGGCTGCCGGCGAGACCCGGCTCTCGCTGACGATCAATGCGCTGAAGATCACCTCGACGCACCTCTCCAGCGCGCAGCTCGGCATCACGCTGACGACGCTGCTCACCGGTTACACGATGGAGCCGGCGATCTCGAACCTCCTGCGACCGGTCTTCACGGCGTGGGGACTCCCCGAAGGGCTCGTCAGCCCGCTCGCCGTCGTCATCGCCGTCTCTGTCGCCACGATCTTCTCGATGATCATCGGCGAGCTCGTGCCGAAGAACTTCGCCCTCGCGATCCCGCGGCAGACGGCGAAGCTCGTGATGCCGTTCCAGGTCGCGTTCACCACGGTCTTCCGTCCGGCGATCGTCGTGCTCAACGGCTCCGCCAACGGCGTGCTGCGCTCGGTGGGGATCGAGCCGAAGGAGGAGCTCTCGGGCGCCCGCACGGCCGAGGAGCTGTCGAGCCTCGTGCGCCGCTCCGCGAGCGCGGGCGTGCTCGAGGAGGACACCGCCTCGCTGCTCGACCGCAGCCTCACGTTCGCGCGCCTCAGCGCGGCCGACGTCATGACGCCGCGCCCCAGCATCCACGCCCTCGCTGCCGAGGACTCCGCCGAGGACGTCATCCAGCTCGCCCGACGTACCGGCCACAGCCGCTTCCCGGTCTATGACGACTCGATGGACGACATCACAGGCATCGTGCATCTCAAGGCCGCGGTCAGCGTGCCGCGCGAGCGGCGCACCGACGTGCCCGCCGCCGCGCTCGCCACCGAACCGCTGCGGATCCCGGAGGCCGTGCACCTCGACGCACTCGTCTCGGAGCTGCGGGCCCGCGGATACCAGATGGCCGTCGTCGTCGACGAGTACGGCGGGACGGCCGGTGTCGTCACCCTCGAGGACCTCGTCGAGGAGATCGTCGGCGAGGTGCTCGACGAGCACGACCGCCGCCGCGCCGGGATCGTGCGCGCCGAGAACTCGGTCATCTTCCCGGGCGAGCTGCGACCCGACGAGGTGCGCGACCGCACCGGCATCCGGATTCCCGAAGGCGACGTCTACGACACGGTCGGCGGATTCATCATGAGCGAGCTCGAGCGCATCCCCGTCGTGGGCGACGCGATCGAGATCGAGGACGGGACCATCGAGGTGCAGCGCATGGACGGCCGTCGCGTCGACCGGGTGCGCTTCACCCCGACGCCGATGCCGCACGACGAAGCGACGACGGAAGGGGGTGATCGCCGATGAACGATTGGGCCGGACTCGCATGGCTCGTGGTGCTGCTCATCGCGAACGCCTTCTTCGTCGGCGCGGAGTTCGCTGTCATCTCCGCCCGGCGCTCGCAGATCGAGCCGCTCGCCGAGAAGGGCTCGCGGTCGGCCAAGACCGCGCTCTACGCGATGGAGCACGCCACGCTCATGCTCGCGACGAGCCAGCTCGGCATCACGATCTGCTCGCTGCTGATCCTGAACGTGTCGGAGCCGGCGATCCACCACCTGCTCGCCGAGCCCCTCGCGCTCACCGGCTGGTCAGAAGGAGCGGTCGACGCGATCGCGTTCTTCGTCGCGCTGCTGATCGTGTCGTACCTGCACGTCGTGTTCGGCGAGATGGTGCCGAAGAACCTGGCGTTCTCGGTGCCCGACCGCGCGGTGCTGATGCTCGCGACCCCGCTCGTGTGGGTGTCGAAGGTGTTCCACCCCGTGATCGTGAGCCTCAACTGGATCGCCAACCACGTGGTGCGGCTGTTCCGTGTCGAGCCGAAGGACGAGGCTGCCTCGACCTTCACGCTCGAGGAGGTCGCCACGATCGTGAACCAGTCGCGCATCGAGGGCGTGCTCGCCGACGCGGCCGGCACGGTCGCGGCCGCCGTCGAGTTCACCGACAAGAAGGCCGCCGAGATCGCCGTGCCGCTCGCCGACCTCGTGACGCTGCCGCACACGACCACGCCCGACGAGATCGAGCGCGCGGTCGCGAAGCACGGCTTCTCGCGGTACGTGATCGTGGACGGCGACGGCACGCCGCTCGGTTACGTGCACCTCAAGGACATCCTGAGGGCTGCGGAGGGGCCGGATGCCGCGACCGACGTCGCGCGTACGATCCCGGCGAAGCGCATCCACCACATGGTGCCGGTCCTCGAGACCACCGATCTCGAGGACGCGCTCGCCGTGATGCGGCGCGCGGGGCGTCACCTCGCGCAGGTCCGCAACGCCGAGGGCGACACCACCGCGGTGCTGTTCCTCGAGGACATCATCGAGGAGCTCATCGGCGAGGTGCAGGACGCGACCCGTCGCGGCCGGCGCTGACCCGTCCATCCGTCGGTCGTTGAGCGGGCGCAGCGGTAGGCGTGCGCGCAACGGCCGGGGAGCGTCAGACGCCCCGCGCTCGCTCAACGGCGAGGGCGTCAGGCCCGCGCGCGGAGGTACTGCTTCGGCCAGTAGTCGATGTCGGCGCCGAGCTCGGCGGCGGCGCGCAGACCGTAGTGCGGGTCGCGCAGCCACTCTCGCCCGGCCATGACCGCCAGCGCGTGGCCGTCGGCGACGACCTTCTCGGCGTGGGCGGCGTCGTCGATCATGCCGACGGCGCTCACCGGCACGCCCGCGACCCGCGCGACGTGGGCAGCGAGGTCGACCTGGTAGCCGGGTCCGGTCGTGATCCGCTGGTGTGCGACGAGTCCGCCGCTCGAGATGTCGAAGAAGTCCACGCCGCGGTCGGCCGCCCAGCGGGCGACCGTCGCCGTCTGGTCGGCGTCCCAGCCGCCCTCTGCCCAGTCGGTGGCGGAGAAGCGCACGAGCAGTGGAGCGGCGGGCGCGGCATCCCTCACCGCATCGATCACCCGGAGCAGCAGGCGCGCCCGGTTCTCGAGCGACCCGCCGTACTCGTCGCCTCGGTGGTTCGACAGCGGCGACAGGAACTGGTGCAGCAGGTAGCCATGGGCGGCGTGGATCTCGAGCACCTCGAACCCCGCCTCGACGGCGCGGCGGGCGGCGGCGCCGAAGTCGGTGACGACCCGGTCGATCCCTGCCGCGTCGAGCGCGATGGGCTCGTCGAAGCCCTCGAACGCGATCGCCGACGGGGCGGCGGTCTGCCACCCGCCCTCCGCCACGGGCACCGTGCCCCGGTGACCTGAGAACGGCGACCACGTCGACGCCTTGCGGCCGGCGTGGGCGAGCTGAACCCCTGCGACGGCGCCGCGGGCACGCACCGCGGCGACGATCGGGCGCCAGGCGTCGCGCTGCGCGTCGGTCCACAGGCCGGTGTCCTCGGGCGAGATGCGACCCTCGGGGGAGACCGCGGTCGCCTCGGCGATCACGAGTCCCGCGCCGCCCGACGCGAACTGCGCCAGGTGGGTGTGGTGCCACTCCTGCGGCACACCGTCGACCGCGCTGTACTGGCACATCGGCGAGACCCAGAGCCGGTTGCGCAGGGTGAGGTCGCGCAGCGACAGGGGTGTGAAGAGGATGCTCATCCGGGGGAGACTCCGCGAGTAGGGTGGCGCCATGACGCGGTCATGGACGATGGAGGACACGGGACGCGCCCTTCGGAGGCCAACGGCCGCGGATGACAAGTATTCCCGAGGCGTCCTGGGAGTCCGCACCGGCTCCGACGCCTACCCCGGCGCCGCCGTCCTCGGCGTGGAAGCCGCGTGGCGCACGGGGCTGGGCATGGTCCGCTACGTCGGCCCGGACCGCCCGACCTCGCTCGTGCTCGCGCGGCGCCCCGAGACGGTCGCGTCCGAAGGGCGGGTCCAGGCCTGGCTGATCGGATCGGGGACGGATGCCGCGTCCCGCGCCGCCGGCGAGACCGAGGCGCTGCGGGGGATCCTCCATGACACCGACCCCGTCGTTGTCGACGCCGGGGCACTCGACCTCGGCGCGGACGCCACGGCTCCACGCATCCTCACGCCGCACGACCGCGAGCACGCGCGGCTGCGGTCGTCCCTCGGCCTCGCTCCGGCCGGCCCCGACCGCGTCGCGGCAGCCGTCGAGACGGCCGAGGCCACCGGCGCCGTCGTGCTGCTGAAGGGCTCGGCCACCATCGTCGCAGCGCCCGACGGCTCCGCGATCGAGGTCGCCGCGGGCACGCCCTGGCTCGCGACGGCGGGCACCGGCGACGTGCTGGCCGGCGTCATCGGCGCGCTCGTGGCCGGCGCGAACGCGCGAGAGCGGGGGACGGATGCCGCGTCCCTCGGCGTGCTCGCCGCCGCAGGGGCGTGGCTGCACGGCCACGCCGGCCGCCTGGCGTCGGCGGAGCGCGGCGGCGGCCCGATCACTGCGCTCGATGTGGCCGAGGCGCTGCCGCGCGCCGTGTCCGAGGTGCTCGCCGCGGTAT
This sequence comes from Microbacterium gallinarum, assembly GCF_014837165.1. GTDB lineage: Bacteria > Actinomycetota > Actinomycetes > Actinomycetales > Microbacteriaceae > Microbacterium > Microbacterium gallinarum. Next base: position 207,790 of record NZ_JACSPM010000001.1, on the reverse strand, counting down.
GACGACCTCGCCCGGTCGACGTGGGCGGGCCGGCGGCCGAGCCGCCACCGTCGGGCGGCCCTGCCTCGGCGAAATAGGATGGCACGATGTCGAGGCGCGCCGGGCTGTGGATCGCATTCGTGCTGGTCCACCTCGTCGTCGCCGTGCTGGGCTTCACCGAGCCGAACACGCCGCGGGGCGACGTGCCCCTCGTGTACGAGCCGTGGGCCCGCGCGGCCGTCGAGGGCTCGGCGATCATGGGGATCACCCAGAGCTGGATCTACCCGCAGCTCGCCCTCGTGCCCATGGTCCTCGCGTTCGCCGTCAAGGGACTCATCGGTTTCGAGTTCGCGTGGGTGGCGCTGGTGACGGTCGCGAACGCGCTCGCATTCGCCCTCCTCGTCGGCCGTGGCCGCTCGCGCGGACGCACCCTGGCCGCGGCGTTCTGGCTGGCCTTCCTGCTCCTGCTGGGGCCGGTCGGCTTGTACCGCCTCGATGGCATCACGGTCTCGCTCGGGATCGCCGGGTGCCTGTGGCTCGTGGGGCGCCCGCTCCTCGCGTCGATGCTGTTGGCTGCGGGCACCTGGATGAAGGTGTGGCCCGCCGCCCTGCTCGCCGCCGCACTGATCGCCGTCCGTCGCCGGAGGATCGTGATCGGCGGTGCGCTCATCGTGACGGCGCTCATCGTGATCGCGGTCGTCGTCGCCGGAGGCGGTGCGCATCTGCTCGGGTTCGTGTCGGGGCAGACCGGCCGGGGTCTTCAGCTCGAGGCGCCGGTGACGGCCTGGTTCCTGTGGCAGGCTGCGGCGGGCGTCGACGGCGCATTCGTCTACTACGACACCGAGATCCTCACCTTCCAGGTCACCGGTGCCAACGTCGACGCCGTGATCGCCGCGATGACCCCCGTGCTCGCGCTCGCGGTCCTGGCGATCGCCGCCCTCGGCGCCGTGAAGGCCTGGCGCGGCGCCAGTTTCGCGGCCCTCTTCCCGTCGCTCGGGCTCGCCCTCGTGCTGGCGTTCATCGTGTTCAACAAGGTCGGCTCGCCGCAGTTCCTCACGTGGATCATCGCCCCGCTCGTTCTGGGCCTGGTGCTCGACCGCCGGCGCTGGACGATGCCGGCCGTGGCCGCCCTCGCCGCGGCGCTCCTGACGCACCTCGTGTACCCGCTGCTCTACGCCCGGCTGATCCTGGCCGAGACCCTCGCCGTCAGTGTGCTCACCGCCCGCAACGTCGTGATGGTCGCGCTTCTCGTCTGGGCGATCGCGTCCGTCGCCCGCGTGCCCCTGCGGGTGCGCCCGTCCGCTTCCCTGTCCACCACTCCCTGACCCTCCGGAGGTTCCCCATGCTCGTCGCCTTCTCCGTCGCACCCAGCGGCACCGGCAACGCCGACGGCTCAGTGCACGACGCCGTCGCCGCGGCCGTCCGCGTCGTCCGTGACAGCGGACTGCCGCACCGCACGACCTCGATGTTCACCGAGATCGAGGGGGAGTGGGACGCGGTGTTCGACGTCGTCCGGCGCGCGACCGAGGCGGTCCAGCCGTACGGGTCGCGCGTGTCGCTGGTGCTCAAGGCCGACATCCGGCCCGGCTACAGCGGCGAGCTCGACGGGAAGATCGAACGCCTCGAAGCGGCCATCGACGAGCAGACGCCGAAGCCGCAGGGCGAGTGACCGCCCCGCACGCGCCATAGAGTGAGGGGCATGTCCGCGCCGACGCCGTCTCCTGATCGTGCGGTGAGCGCTCTCGCCGACGCCATCGGCGACTCGCGTCCTCGGCGTGCCGACGACGCCGGCGATGACATCCCGGTCGCCGCGACCGTCGTCATCCTCCGCGACACGGCCGACGGCCCGCAGGTGCTGCTCATCGAGCGCCCCGACCGAGGTTCGTTCGCCGGTGCGTGGGTGTTCCCCGGAGGCAAGCTCGACGCCGCGGACCATCGTGCGCGCGACGCCGAGGAGGACACCGCCCGGCGTGCGGCCGTCCGCGAGACCGTCGAGGAGGTCGGACTCGTCGTCGACGCCGCAGACCTCGTCACCCTGTCGTGCTGGGATCCGCCGCCCGGGCTGAAGGTGCGCATCCGCACCTGGTTCTTCGTCGTGGCCGCGCCCGACGGGCCGCTGACCCTCTCGCCCGACGAAGCGGTCACCGCCGAGTGGGTCGCACCCGCCGAGGTGCTGGCCCGGCACGGCCGCGGCGAACTGACGCTCTACCCGCCGACGTGGGTCACGCTGCATCACCTCGTCGGCCATCCCGACGCCGGCTCGGTCCTCGACTCCGCGCGCCTCGGAGGCATCCGCCGCTTCGAGACCGTCGCCCGGCGCGGTGCCGAGGGTCCGCTGCTGCTCTGGCACGGCGATGCCGAATACGAGGAGAGGACGGATGCCGCGGCATCCGCTGCCCGTCACCGTCTGGAGATCGGCGCGCTGCCCTGGAGGTACACCGAGGCGGAGTGACCCGCCGGTCAGCCTTCGAGCAGGCGACGGACGTGCGTGCCGACGGCGTGCGTCTCGATGAGGAAGCCGTCGTGGCCGAAGTCGCTCGCGAGCACGACGGAGCGGTCGCCGTCGAGGGTGTGACGGATGCCGCGCGCGATGCGGTGCTGACCGTCGATCGGGAAGAGCCGGTCGCTGTCGATCCCGAGGACGAGCGCGGTGGCGGTCACGCGTGCGAGGGCGTCGTCGATGCCGCCGCGGTCGCGGCCGACGTCGTGCGAGTTCATCGCCTCGACGAGCGTGATGTAGGAGTTGGCATCGAAGCGGCGCGTGAACTTGTTGCCGTGGAAGTCGAGGTAGGACTCCACCGCGAACCGGCCGCCGTGGCCGAGGGGGCTGACGCCGGACTGCCACGAGCGCTGGAAGCGCTGGTTGAGCTCGGTGGGAGAGCGGTAGTTGAGCAGCGCCATGCGGCGGGCGAGCGCGAGTCCGCGGTTCGGGCCGTCCCCGTCGGCGGCGTCGTAGTACTCGCCGCCTTGGAACCGCGGATCGATGCGGATGGCCTCGAGCTGCACCGAGTTGAGCGCGATCTGGTCGGCGGTGTTGACGGGCGGAGCCGAGAGGATGCCGACGCGCTCGACGCGGTCGGGCAGACCGACGGCCCACTCCAGCGCATGCATCCCGCCCATCGATCCGCCGATGACGCCGGCCCACACGTCGATGCCGAGGGCGTCGGCGAGGCGCACCTGCGCGGCGACCTGGTCGCGGATCGTGAGGTACGGGAACCGCGACGCCCATTCGTAGCCGTCGGGGCCGATGCTCGCGGGGCCGGTCGAGCCCTGGCAGCCGCCGAGCATGTTCGGTGCGACGACGAACCAGCGGTCGGTGTCGATGGGTGCGCCGGGACCGACGATGTCGTCCCACCAGCCGGTCGTGGGATGCCCCGGCCCGGCCGGTCCGCGCACGTGGCTGTCGCCGGTCAGGGCGTGGAGCACCAGCACGGCGTTGTCGCGCGCGGTGTTGAGCTCGCCCCACGTCTCGTAGGCGAGGCGATAGGCGGGAAGCTCACGGCCGCCCTCGGTGCGGAACGACCCGAACGCGGCGAAGTGACGCTCGCCAACCGGGTCGCCGTCGCGCCACGCGCCCGTAGCCGGCGGGCGGCCCAGCAGCAGGCGCGCGTCGGCCTCCGTCACCGGTGCCGACGGCACGGTGTCTTCGGAGGTCTGCCAGTCCATCCGCCTATTCTCCCGCCCGGCCCCTGCCCGTGGGCCGAGTGTTACGGAGGGGCGTTACGGCGCGTCGAGTGCCAGCGTCAGGACGCACGCCGCGGGTGGCGGTGGCAGGGGTCGCGCGGGCGGCGTGTCGCCTGACGGTGGCACGCGCTCGCGCGACGCCCGTCCTGCCTCAGCGCGCGAACGGCGCCGTTTCGTACAGCGCGCCGTGCTGGCCCGCGAGGGCGATCGGTCGGGCGTCCCACGTCTGCACGAAGCGGTGGTCCGTCGGCGTGCCGGGCGGCAGCTGCGCGTCGATCTCGTCGAGCGTGCCCGTCGTCTCGTTCGACAGCCACACCACCCGGCGGCCGATCGCGTCGCCGAGCCCGCCCATGATGTCGGCGAACCGGCGGCGCTGCGCCGCGTCGAGGTACAGCAGCACCGCGCTGTGGAAGACGACCAGCGTGGCCTCCGGGGGAGCGGCGGCCGCGACATCCGTTACCCGCTCCAGCAGATCGCCGCGGACGATCTCGGGAGGATCGGATGCCGCGATCGCAGCGGCCGCGCGCAACCGGGCGACCCGGGCGTCGTGGTCGGGCCCGGGCCAGATGAGGTTCGCGAGCCAGTCGACGGCATCGGCATCGCCGGAGTCGATGGGGTCGAGGTCGATCCCGCGCCGCCAGACCACGTCGGGAGAGCGGGCGGGGACGGATGCCTCCTCGTCGACGGTGCAGGCCAGCACCACCTCGCTCGGCCCGTCCGGCGGGTCGATGCGCCGTCGGCCGGCGGGCGTGGCGTAATCGACGCTGTACCGGTCGGGGAACAGGCACAGCCCGGCGGCGGCCCCGACCTCGAGCAGGGCGACGGGCCCGTCGATGCGCGAGAGCGGCGGCAGCCAGGTCGCACAGCGATTGGCCTCGTTCGTCTGCACCGTGCGGGCGGCGCCCGTCCCCACGATGCGGTCCCAGTGCTCCAGCAGCCACGGGCGCACCTCGTGGTACGGGCTCAGTGCCGCGCCCTCCCATCGCGCGGCGGCGAACATGAGGTTCGGCTGCTGCTTCGCCCGGGGGAGCGCCGCGAGCCGCGCGAGCACCTCGGGATCACGCGCGATGCCGAGCGCCCAGTCCTCGTACAGAGGGGAGGTGCCGTGCGCCCAGCGACGGCCGAAGTCGTCGTAGAAGGCCGCGATCTCATCGCGCGGATCGGTGCTCACCGCCCCACCCTACGAGCGCTCCGGTGACGGTGTCACCGGGCCGGTCTAGCATGCGTGGAATGGACGTCATCGAGTACCTCATGAGCGGCGACCCGGCGATTCGCTGGCAGGTGATGCGCGACCTCACCGATGCTCCCGCAGACGAGGTCGCGGCCGAGCGCGCCCGCGTGGCGACCGAAGGCTGGGGCGCCCGGATGCTCGCCGAGCAGGACGCAGACGGGCGGTGGGATGCCGGCACCTATCGGCCCGGGTGGGTCGACGAGGAGCGGCCGTTCTACGACGCCTGGACGGCGACCCACTTCTCCCTGCAGTCGCTGGCCGAGTACGGCGTCGACCCCGGTGCCGACGCGGTGCGCGCGGCTGTGCAGCGGGCGGCTGAGGGTGCCCGCTGGGAGTACAACGGCGCACCCTACTTCGAGGGCGAGATCGAGCCCTGCATCAACGGCATCGCGCTCACCGTCGGCGGGTACTTCCGGCGCGACGACGCCTCTCCGATCGCGGCGACACTTCTCGCCACGCAGCACGCCGACGGCGGGTGGAACTGCTGGGAGGAAGACACCGCCGCGCCGAGCTCCTTCCACTCCACGATCTGCGCCATCGAGGGGCTCTGGCAGTGGGGGGAGCACGCCGGTCACAGCGACGAGCTGCGGGAGAGCAGGCTCCGCGGCGAGGAGTGGCTCCTCGAGCGCCGGCTCTTCCGGCGCAAGTCCGACGGCACCGTTCCCGACCCGCGCATGACCATGACGTCGGTTCCCGGGCGATGGTTCTACGACGTGCTCCGCGGGCTGGAGTACTTCCGACTCGCCCGCCCGAGCGCGACGAGCGCTGCGCCGAGGCCGTCGAGCTCATTCGGGCGAAGCGCCTCGAGAACGGGATGTTCCGATTCGAGAACCACCACGAAGGGCCGATGCTGTTCGAGCTGGACGGCGAGGGCGACGGCTTCCCGAGCCGGTGGGTCACCCTCCGCGCCCTGCGCGTGCTGCGCTGGTGGGACGCAGGCTGACGCCGGCCCCGGAGACAGAACTGCGGATGCCCCGGCCCGCGTGGGCCGAGGCATCCGCTGATCTGAAACCGACGTCAGGCGCGCGCAGCCTCCGACACGCGACGAGCCGCCGCGAGCGCCTGCTCGAGGTCGGCCTTTAGGTCGTCGATGTTCTCGAGGCCGACCGACAGGCGCACCAGGCCCGGCGTGACACCGGTGGTGAGCTGCTGCTCGGGCGTGAGCTGCGAGTGCGTGGTCGACGCGGGGTGGATGACGAGCGAGCGCACGTCGCCGATGTTGGCGAGGTGGCTGAACAGGGTGAGCGAGTTTACGAACTCGCGGCCCGCCTCGACACCGCCCTTGAGCTCGAACGACAGCACGGCGCCGACGCCCTTCGGCGCGTAGGTGTTGGCAGCCGCGTACCACGGCGACGTGGGGAGGCCCGAGTAGTTGACCGACGCGACGTCGTCCTGATTCTCGAGCCACTCCGCGATCTCCTGCGCGTTCTGCACGTGACGCTCGATGCGCAGCGACAGGGTCTCGATGCCCTGGATCAGCAGCCACGCGCTCTGCGGAGAGATGGCCGCACCGAGGTCGCGGAGCAGCTGCACGCGAGCCTTGATGATGTAGGCGAGCGGGTCGCCGACCGCGGCCGTGTAGGACGCGCCGTGGTACGAGGGGTCGGGCTCGGTGAGGCCCGGGAACTTCTCGACGTTCTTCGACCACTCGAACTTTCCGCCGTCGACGATGACGCCGCCGATGACCGTGCCGTGACCGCCGAGGAACTTGGTAGCCGAGTGGATGACGATGTCGGCGCCGTGCTCGAAGGGCTTGATGAGGTACGGCGTCGCGATCGTGTTGTCGACGATGAGCGGGATGCCGTTCTCGTGGGCGACGTCGGCCACCGTGCGGATGTCGAGCACGTTGATCTTCGGGTTGCCGATGGTCTCGGCGAAGAAGAGCTTCGTGTTCGGGCGGACGGCGCGGCGCCACTCCTCGGGGTCGTCCTGGTTCTCGACGAACGTGGTCTCGATGCCGAGCTTGGCGAGCGTGTACTTGAAGAGGTTGTACGTGCCGCCGTAGATCGAGCTCGACGACACGATGTGGTCGCCGGCCTGGGCGATGTTGAGCACCGCGAAGGTCTCGGCGGCCTGGCCGCTGGCGACGAGGAGCGCACCGGTGCCACCCTCGAGCGCGGCGAGGCGCTCCTCGACAACGGCCTGCGTCGGGTTCTGGATGCGGGTGTAGATGTTGCCGAACTCGGCCAGCGCGAAGAGGTTCGCGGCGTGGTCGGCGTTGTCGAACACGTACGAGGTCGTCTGGTAGATCGGCGTGGCACGGGCCTTGGTGACCGGGTCCGGTGCGGCACCGGAGTGGATCTGCTTGGTCTCGAAACGCCAGTTCTCGGGTGCGGACATGGCTTGCTCCTGCGGGTTCAGTGGGCGGAGGCGGCATCCCCCGACCGGATCGACAGTACGGATGGCGCGACCTTGTCAACAACGAAAGGGAAATGTGACGTAACCTGCGGGCCGCGCGGACGGCGGACGACCTGGGGCGGAATGGGTACCGTGGAGGCATGACGACCAGACGTGCTGTGGTGACCGGGGCGAGTTCGGGGATCGGTGAAGCGACGGCGCGGATGCTGCGCTCGCGAGGCTGGGATGTCGTCGCCGTCGCCCGCCGGGCGGACCGCCTCGAGACGCTCGAAGCAGAGACCGGTGCGGTGGCGTTCGCCGCCGATCTCACCTCCGACGCCGACGTCGAGGCGCTCGCCGAGTTCCTCGACGGCTCCGGTCCGGTGCACTCGCTCGTGCACATCGCCGGCGGCGCCCGCGGCGCCGACCGCGTCGAGGACGGCCTCGTCGAGGACTGGCAGTGGATGTTCGACGTCAACGTGCTGTCCGCTCAGCGACTGGTGTCGGCGCTGCTGCCGCAGCTGCGCCGCGCCGCGCGCGAGGGCGGCCACGCCGACACCCTCTTCGTGACCTCGACCGCGGCGCAGACGGCCTACGCCGGCGGCGCGGGCTACAACGCCGCGAAGGCCGGCGAGGCGATGCTCGCGCACGCCCTTCGGCTCGAGCTGAACGGCGAGCCGATCCGCGTCATCGAGGTCGCCCCAGGGATGGTGTACACCGAGGAGTTCACGACCAATCGGCTCGGCGGCGACAAGGTGGCGGCCGAGCGTGTGTACGAGGGCGTTCTCGCGCCCCTCACCGCCGACGACGTCGCCGACGTGATCGCGTACGCGCTCGACGCGCCGGCTCATGTCAACCTCGACCTCATCACGATGCGCCCGGTCGCGCAGTCCGCCCAGCACCTGCTCGCCCGCGGTCCGCTGCGTCCGCGCGGCGAAGGCGGCCTCGCGTGATCCCCGTCACCGGCACGACGATCACCTACGCATCCGGCGCGACGTCGTCCACGAGCACGGTCGTGCACGTCGCCGACGCCGGCGACGGGCGCTCGGCCATCGTGGTCGGCGCGACCGCGTTCCATCCCGTCGACACCGCGTGGCCCGACCAGCCGGCCGACCGCGGCTCGCTGCGCGCGGGCGGTGCGACGCACCCGATCGTCGACGCCGTCGTCGGGGCGACGCAGGGCGACGAGCTCGTGCTCGGCCGCGACGTGCCGGTCCGCACGGGCACCGATGGCTGGACCTTCGTGGTCGCGCACATCGTCGAGGGCGACGGCATCGCCGAGGGCGACACCGTCGAGATCGAAGCGGATGCCGCCTACCGCGCGGCCCTCTCAGCCGGGCATACCGCCTGCCACCTCGCCTCGCTGGCGCTCGATGCCGCGCTCGCGGACGCCTGGCGCAAGGAGACACCGACCGATGCGCTCGGCGCCCCGGCGTTCGACGCCCTCGCGATCCAGGAGTCGCGCATCCTTCCCGACGGATCGCGCGACGTCTACCGCATCGGCAAGTCGCTGCGCCGCAAGGGGTTCGACCCTGCCGCCTTCGACGACCCCGCCGCGGTGGCCGAGCGCGCGAACGCGCTGCTCGCCGAGTGGATCGCGACCGGCGGAGCGGTGCGCGTCGACGCCGACGGCCCGAGCCTCGCCGACCGCCGCACGTGGGTCTGCGAGCTTCCCGCGGCGGAGGTGCGCATCCCCTGCGGCGGAACGCACGTGTCGTCGCTGTCGGACCTGGCCGAGGCGACCGTGTCGCTCGAGGCGCAGCCCGTCGAGGGCGGTCTCGAAGTCGTCATGACGACGACGGCGACCCGGCGCTGACGCCGGGGCGGGGCATCCGCTCGTTCCGTCGTCTGCGGTACCCCGTCGGCCGCACACGGGTCAGATGATCTGCGCCTCGCCGGCGACGGTCTCGACCTCTTCGGGCAGGGTGTCGGCGAACGCGACCTTCGGCACGAAGAACAGCAGCACTGCGGCGAGGAAACCGCCCGCCGCGCAGATCGACCACACCGCGAGGTAGCCGCCGAGCGACGCCGCGGTCTCGCTCGCGACGACGCCCGCACCGGCGGCGAGCACGATGCCGAAGACGGCCGAGGCGAACGTTCCGCCGATGGTCTTGGTCGTGTTCGTCAGCGCCGAGGCGATGCCGGTCTGCCCATGCGGAGCCGCCGCGGCGGCGGCCGCGGGCAGGGCGCCGACGAGCGCACCCGAGCCGATGCCCGCGATCGACAGGTTGAGCAGCACCTGCCACAGCTCGACGTGGAACGGGAGGAACAGTGCGTAGCCGATGCCGACGAGCGCCGAGGCGACGATGAGGATCGCGCGGGGGTTCGCCCGGCGTGAGGTCACGGCGAACAGGATCGCGCCCACGATGAGGGACACGAGGTAGAGGCCGATCACGTAGGAGCGCGCTTCCGCATCGAGTCCGAGGCCGTAGCCGAGCGACGAGTCGGTGCCGGCGTAGGTCGAGAGCGGGCCCTGCGCGCCGAGCAGGCTGATGCCGACGAGGAACGCCGTCGCCTGCACAGGCCACATCTCGGGACGCCGCAGCACGCGGATGTCGATGGCAGGATCGGTTTGCCGCAGCTCGAACAGCACGAAGAGCACGAACGCGACGATGCCGAGCGCGAGCAGCACCCACACGAACGCGGAGCCCGCTCCGTTGAGCCGCAGGAACGTGAGCGAGCTGGTGACGAGCAGCAGGCCGAGAGCGAGGATGACGAAGCCCCAGGTGTCGAGTCGCCGGCCGCGCACGGGCTCGGACTCGGGCACGCCGAGCCAGATCACCAGGCACACGAGGGTGACGGCGATCGCGGGAACCATGAGGGTGAGCGTCAGGTCGCCGGTCGCGGTGAAGATGCGCCCCGCCGCGAGGGCGCCGATGATCGCTCCGGCCTCGAGTCCGACGACGAGAAGACCGGCAGCGCGCCGCGTCAGCGAGACGCCCCGGTTCTGCTTCCTGCCGCGCTCGAAGATCAGCGCGATCTCGAGCGGCAGCCACACGACGTAGAACCCCTGCAGCGCCCACGCGATCAGGAAGCTCCAGAAGTCGCCGGCGAAGGCCAGCCACCAGCTCGCACCTGCGGTGAGGATCGCCGCGATCAGCAGGATCTTCTTGTGCCCGTACATGTCGCCGAGCTTCGCGAGCACCGGCACGACCAGCGCCGACAGCAGCAGCTGCGCGGCCTCGAACCAGTTCACATCGGAGTCGTGGATGCCCAGCTGATCGACGATGTCGCTGAACAGCGGCACGTAGTACCCCTGCAGGATGCCGCTCGTGACCTCGACGAGGACGAACCAGCCGATGAGGCCCGCCGTGATGCCGAGGGCGGAGCCGCGGAGGCGGTCGGTGGCGCTGGAGACTCGGGACACGAGGGCGAGACTACTCGACCCGCGCACCTAGGCTGGGGGCGTGTGGATGACGGCCCCGGACGCCCGGCGCGGGAGCGCTCCGTGGCGATGACGCTGCCCGAGCTCGCGGATGCAGGGCTCGTGGATCCGGGGTGGGCGGCGGCGCTCGCGTCGGTCGGCCCCGACATCGCCGCGCTCGGCGAACGACTGCGTGCGGAGGTGACCGCCGGCCGGTCGTACCTGCCCGCCGGAGACCGCGTGCTGCGGGCGTTCCAGCGGCCGCTCGCCGACGTGCGGGTGCTGATCGTGGGACAGGACCCGTACCCGACGCCGGGGCATCCGATCGGCCTGTCCTTCGCGGTCGACCGGCACGTCCGCCCGCTGCCGCGGAGCCTCTCGAACATCTACCAGGAGCTCGAGGCCGACCTCGGCATCCCGCGGGCGGTCCACGGCGACCTGTCGGCGTGGAGCGACCAGGGCGTCATGCTGCTCAACCGCGTGCTCACGGTCGCGCCGGGGCAGCCGGCATCCCACCGCGGCTGGGGCTGGGAGAAGGTCACCGAGCATGCGATCCGCACGCTGGTCGACCGAGATGGGCCGCTCGTCGCGATCCTGTGGGGGAGGGATGCCGCGAACCTGCGCCCCCTTCTCGGTTCGACGCCGATCATCGAGTCCGCCCACCCGTCGCCGCTGTCGGCCGGCAGGGGGTTCTTCGGGTCTCGCCCGTTCTCTCGCGCGAACGCTCTGATCGAGGAGCAGGGCGGTCGGCCCGTCGACTGGGCCCTCCCGGCCGAAGCGTAGGCTGGCGGGATGCTTGAGGAGGAATACGACCGCGACCGGCGCCGGCTGCCGCGTCATCTGCGCCGTCGTCCTGAACCGGAGCGTCCCTTCTCGTTCGACATCCGGCCCGTCGCCGAGCGTGACATCCCCGATATCCGTGAGATCTACAACTACTACGTGACCAATTCGGTCGTGACGTTCGACGAGAAGAAGTGGTCGATCGCGCAGTGGCGCGAGAAGCTCGCGTACCTGCGCAAGCTCGATCTGCCCTTCCTGGTCGCGGAGTCGCCGACCGGGCAGGTCCTCGGCTACGCGCTGGTGCAGCCGATGTCAGCGAAGTCGGCGTACCGCTTCTCGGTCGAGAACTCGATCTATCTGGGGCAGGCCGCAACGGGAAAGGGACTCGGAAAGGCGCTGCTGGTCGCCCTCATCGAGGCGTGCGAGCAGAAGGGCATCCGGCAGATGGTGGCCGTGATCAGCGACAAGGGTGCCGAGGGCTCGGTCGCCCTGCACGAGAAGCTCGGGTTCGTCGAGGTGGGGCGCATGGGCCGGGTCGGGTTCAAGTTCGGACGATGGCTCGGCACGATCTATCTGCAGAAGGAGCTCAAGCCGGTCAAGAAGAAGGGCATCTTCGCCCGCTGACCGGCTCAGCGCCGCGGTGACGAGCCTGCCGCTTCCTTCACCGCGTCGATGAGCTCGCGCCACGGGCCCCGGACGTCGGCGTCGGCGAGTTCGGCCTCGCGTGCACGCTCGCCGCACCGGGCGTCGAGACGCCACAGGAAGCGGTCGGCGCCGGTGTCGTCGCTCAGGATCGTCACCGCCTCCCACGGGCACCCCTCGATCAGCGCGCGCCACCGCTCGGCGTCGGACTCACCGGCCTCGGCGCGCCACTTGCGCGACAGGCCCGCGAACCCGCCCGATCGCGTCACAGTCACCGAGACGGGGAGTTCGGCGCTCGCGTCGCTCTCGGGGCGCGGTGCCGGCTCTTCGCCGCGGACAGGGGGCTCGGGCGAAGGCCCCGGCGAGGGCGTCGGCGACGGGCGCGGTGAGGGGGCTGCGGGACGTGCGCCCTCAGGCGCGTCAGGCAGCGGTCTCTGCGGCTCGTGCATCGTCGATCACGCCGACACTCGTCCAGGCGGCCCGGACGGCGGCGACCTCCTCCGACTCCTCACCGTACTCCGCGGCGGCGGCCGCCAGGGTGGCGTTCGCGAACGTCGAGAAGTCAGCCGTCGACGGCAGGGCGCCGGTGAGCGCGCGGTACCAGATCAGACCTGCACGCTCCCAGGCGTGCCCGCCGAGCGCGGTGGCCACGAGATAGAACGCGTGATTCGGGATGCCGGAGTTGATGTGCACGCCGCCGTTGTCGTCGCGGGTCACGACGAAGTCGCGCATGTGCGCAGGCTGCGGGTCGCGGCCGAGCACGTCGTCGTCGTACGCGGTACCGGGTGCGGCCATGGACCGCAGTGCGCGGCCTTCCACAGCATCCGTGAAGATGCCTTCGCCGATGAGCCACGATGCCTGGTCTGCGGTCTGCCCGAGATGGTGCTGCTCGGCGAGCGCGCCGACGACGTCGGCGATCGACTCGTTGAGCGCGCCCGACTGGCCGCGGTAGAGCAGGCCGCCCTCGTCCTCGATCACACCGTGCGCGAGTTCGTGCGCGATGACGGTGAGCGATCTGGTGAAGCCGGAGAAGACCTCGCCGTCGCCGTCGCCGAACACCATGCGCTCGCCGTTCCAGAACGCGTTGTCGTAGTGCTCGCCGTAGTGCACGGTCGACAGGAGCGACCCGCCCGAGCCGTCGAGGCTGTCGCGACCGAAGGCGTCCCACAGGAAGTCGAACGTCGCGCCGAGACCGTCGAACGCCTGGTCGACGGCGGTGTCGCCGGTCGCCGGGTCGTCTTCGCCCCGCACCTTCACCCCGGGAAGCTGCTCCTTCTGCTGCGCGTCGGAGATCTCACGGTCGGGGGCGGGGGTGGCCTCGGCGACCAGGGTGCCGTCGTCTTCGATCGACAGCCGCAGTCGGGAGCGCACGGGGCGGTACTCCCGCGGCGCAGCCAGCGTCGACCGGGCCGCCTCGGCTGCCTTGGCCCACGTGGGCTCCTGCACAGCGGCGATTCGGGCGAGGAGATACGGAGGGACGATCGCGTGGGCCATGGTCAGAGGCTAGCGGCGAGGTCCGACGGTGGGCGCGCCAGCGCAGCGCGTCCGCGCGCTCCGCCGCCACGGTCGGTCGACGATCGCGTCGGCGGAGAAGGGATCGGATCAGAAGGCGGCGGCGCCGGCCTCCGCCACGGTCTGGTCTTGATCGCCCGAGCCGCCGCTCACCCCGACTGCGCCGACGACGACGCCGTCGCGGGAGAGCGGCACGCCGCCGGCGAAGATCGCCACCTTGCCTCCGTTCGTGGCGTGGATGCCGTAGAACTGCTGGGTCGGCTGCGAGTTCTCGCCGAGGGCCTTCGTCTCGATGTCGAACGCCTTCGACGTCCAGGCTTTGTTGATCGAGATGTTGACGCTGCCGATCCAGGCGCCGTCCTGGCGGACGTGGGCGACGAGGTTGCCGCCCGAGTCCACGACGGCGATGTTCATGGGCTGGCCGATCTCGTCGGCGCGCTTCTCTGCGGCGGCGATGACGCGGCGCGCGTCTTCGAGGGTGACGGACATGTTGAGTTCCTTTCGTCGGGTCTGTCAGGCCGTCTTGATGTACCCGTTGGGGTTGAGCACGTACTTCTTCGCGGCTCCCTGGTCGAAGTCCGCGTAGCCCTGCGGGGCGTCTTCGAGCGGGATCGCGGTGGCGCCGACGGCGTCGGCGATCGCGACCTTGTCGTGCAGGATCGCCATCATGAGCTGGCGGTTGTAGCGCATCACCGGACACTGCCCGGTGGTGAACGAGAGCGACTTCGCCCAGCCGAGGCCCAGCCGCAGCGACAGCGAGCCGACTTTGGCGGCTTCGTCGACACCCCCGGGATCGCCGGTCACATAGAGGCCCGGGATGCCGAGCGCGCCACCCGCGGCCGTCAGGTCCATGAGCGAGTTGAGCACGGTGGCCGGAGCCTCGTGCGACGCGTCGGCACCGTGGCCGCGGGCCTCGAAGCCGACCGCGTCCACGCCGCTGTCGACCTCGGGCACGCCGAGGATCTGCTCGATCTGGTCCTTCGGGTCGCCCTTCGACACATCGACGGTCTCGCACCCGAAGGAGCGGGCGCGGGCGAGACGGGCCTCGTTGAGGTCGCCCACGATGACCACCGCGGCCCCGAGCAGCTGGGCGCCGACGGCGGCTGCGAGACCCACGGGCCCGGCCCCCGCGATGTACACGGTCGACCCCGGGCGCACACCCGCGGTGTAGGCGCCGTGGAAGCCGGTCGGGAAGATGTCGGACAGCATCGTCAGGTCGAGGATCTTCTCGAGCGCCTGGTCTCGGTCGGGGAACTTCAAGAGGTTCCAGTCGGCGTACGGCACGAGCACGTACTCGGCCTGGCCGCCCACCCAGCCGCCCATGTCGACGTAGCCGTAGGCGCTCCCGGGGCGGTCGGGGTTGACATTGAGGCAGATGCCGGTCTTGCCCTCCTTGCAGTTGCGGCAGCGGCCGCATGCGATGTTGAACGGCACCGAGACGATGTCGCCGACCTCGATGAACTCGACGTCAGGGCCGACCTCGACGACCTCGCCGGTGATCTCGTGACCGAGCACGAGGCCTGCGGGAGCCGTCGTGCGACCGCGCACCATGTGCTGGTCCGAACCGCAGATGTTGGTGCTCACCGTCTTCAGGATCGCGCCGTGCGGCACCTTCCTGCCGACGTTCGCCGGGTTGACGCCTGGGCCGTCCTTCAGCTCGAACGTCGGATAGTCGGTGTCGATGACCTCCACTTCGCCGGGTCCTTTGTAGGCCACCGCCCTGTTCGCAGACATCCTCGTCCTCTCCGTCGCACGACGGCATCGCGCGACTGCTTCGTCACGTGGGTGGGCTCGTCATGAGCCTGGACCGTACAGCCGCGTCGCGCAACGGGGTCGGCTGCGCGGCCCGCGGCCTGCGGCCCGCGGCGTGAGAGCGTTCGCCCCGAGGCGATCGGAGACAGCGGCCCCGCCGCCGGTCAGACCGTGCCCGGGTCGATGACCGGGATCGAGGCGAGGAGGCGACGCGTGTAGGAGACCTGCGGCTGCAGCAGCACCTTCTCTGTCGGTCCCTCCTCGACGATGCGGCCGTCCTTCATCACCACCACCTCGTCGCACAGGCTCTGCACCACGCCGATGTCGTGCGACACGAGCAGCATGGTCAGCCCGTCGCGCGCCCGCAGCTCGCCCAGCAGCTCGAGGATCTGCGCCCGCACGGTGACGTCGAGCGCCGACAGCGGCTCGTCGCCGACGAGCAGCTCCGGGCGATGCACGATCGCGCGGGCCAGCGCGATGCGCTGCCGCTGGCCGCCCGAGAACTCGTGCGGGAAGCGGTTCGCCATGGCTGCCTCGAGTCCGACGTCTTCGAGCACCTCGCGCACGCGGGCGCGGCGGTCGCCCTCGATGCCGAGCGCCCACAGCGGCTCGCCCACGATGCGGCCCACGCTCATGCGGGGATCGAGCGACGAATACGGATCCTGGAACACGATGCCGGTGCGGCGGCGCAGCCAGTGCAGCGACCGGGCGCGCGCCGACGCGTCGACCGGCCGGCCGTCGAACTCGACGGTCCCCTCGGTGGGGGCATCGAGCGCGAGCAGCAGACGCACGAGCGTCGACTTGCCCGAGCCCGACTCGCCGATGATGCCGACGGCAGAGCCGGCGCGCACGTCGAGGTCGGCGTCCTCCAGGCCCGTCGTGTACACGCGCGGCCCGAACAGCCGGGTCTCCGGGGTCGGGTAGCGGCGGGTGAGACCCCGCGCCCGCACCAGGAACTCGCTCATGCGGCACCTCCCGCGGGTGCGCCGCCGGGGCGCCAGAGCGTCGCCGTCGCATCGCGTAGCAGCCCCTGGGTGACCGGCGAAGACGGTGCGGTGAGCAACTGCGACACCGGCGCGTCCTCCACCACGCGGCCGTCCTCCAGCACCACACCGTGGGTCGCGATCTGCGAGAGCACGGCGAGGTCGTGCGTGATGAAGACCAGTGACATGCCGTCGTCGCGCACGAGCGAGAGCAGAAGATCGAGGATCTCGGCCTGGATCGTCACGTCGAGCGCCGTCGTCGGCTCGTCGGCGATGAGCAGGCGCGGCCGGCACGCGAGGGCCATGGCGATGGCGACGCGCTGACGCTGGCCCCCCGACAGCTGATGGGGATACCGCGAGACGATGCGCTCGGGGTCGGGAAGGGCGACACGGGAAGCCTCAGCCACAGCACGGGCAGCGGCATCCCGTCTCGATGCCTTCTCGTGGATGCGGATCGACTCGGCGATCTGACGGCCCACCGTGCGGATCGGATTGAGCGCCGTGCGGGGCTCCTGGAAGACGATGCCGATCTCGTCGCCGCGCAGCTCGGCGAGCTCGCGGTCGGGGAGGCCGATGAGCTCGCGGCCGTTCCAGCGGATGCTGCCGGTCGCGGTCGCGCCGTCGGGCAGCAGCCCCAGGATCGCGAGCGCCGTCAGCGACTTGCCCGAGCCCGACTCGCCGATGAGCCCGACGCGCGCGCCGTCGGGCACCGCGAAGCCGACCCCGTCGACGACGCGCCGTCCGCGGATCTCGATCGTGAGGTCCTGCACCTCGAGGCTCACGCGACCACCTCCGGCACATGGGTGCGCGCGACGCGGCCGGCGCCACGCGCGTGCGTCAGCGTCGGATCGGTCGCCTCGCGCAGCCCGTCGCCCAGCAGGTTCAGCCCCAGGACCGTCAGCGTGATCGCGAGGCCGGGCCACACCACCGACAGCGGGTGCACCGTGATGAACTGCTGCAGCTCTGCCAGCAGCAGGCCCCAGGAGGGCTCGGTCACGGGAGCGCCGAAGCCCAGGTACGACAGGCCCGCCTCGGCGAGCACGGCGACGGCCATGCCCCACGACAGCTGCACGATGAACACCGGAGCGACGTTCGGCAGCAGATGGCGCATCAGGTTCTGCGCCGGCGTGAGACCCGAGGCGCGGCCGGCCACGACGAAGTCGCTGTGCAGCACGCGGCGCAGCTCGGGTCTCGTCACCCGCGCGATGTTCACGCCGAAGCCGATGCCCACCGCCCAGATCACGACCCACAGCGAGCCGCCCCACACGGCCGAGATCATCATGGCGATGATCAGCACCGGGAACGCGATGAGGATGTCGACGAACACCGCCACCGACTCGCGCACCCACCGCGCGGTGAGCGCGCCGAGCGAGGCGAGCGCGATCCCGATGATCGTCGCGACGATCCCGGCGCCGACGGCGACGAGGATCGTCGTGCGGGCGCCGGCCATGAGAAGGCTCAGGATGTCGCGACCCGCCGCATCGGTGCCGAGCACATGCGGCCAGCCCGGCGGCAGCCACCGCGACGAGATGTCGACCTGCTGTGGGTCGAACGGCGTCCAGAACCGCGCGACGATCGCCGTCGCGACCACGATGATCACGACGATCAGGCCGAAGCGGCCCGTCGACAGGCGCCACAGCCGGCCGAGCCACGCCCACCGGGAGGGCGGGGCGTCGGTCGCGGCATCCGTCTCCGCTCCCTTCCGGCGACCGCTCATGCCGCCTCCCGCTCGCGGGGATCGATGAGACGGTGCACGAGGTCGACGACGAAGCCGATGATCAGCACGAAGCCGGTGAGCACGAGGAGCTCGCCCTGCACCTTGGGCAGGTCTCGCGCGCTCACGTCGGCGACCAGCATGCGCCCGATGCCGGGGAGGGTGAACAGCTGCTCGATGATCACCGCGCCGACGATGATCCCGGCGACCTGCAGGCCGAGGACCGTGATCACCGACAGGCCGACGTCGGGGAGACCGTGGCGGATGAGCGCGGCGTTGCGGGTGAGGCCCTTCGCGGCGCCCGTGCGGACGTGGTCCTGCCCGACGGCCTGGAGCGTCGCGCTGCGCACGAAGCGCATGAGCATGGCGCCCTCGACGATGCCGATCGTGAGCGCGGGCAGGAGCAGCGCGCGGAACGCCGCCCACGGGTCCTGCCAGCCCGCGCGGGGGAAGCCCTGGGCCGGCAGCCAGCCCAGCCACACCGCGAAGACGACGACGAGCATCATCCCTGCCCACACCACAGGCACCGCGGCGAGGGTTTGGGCGCCGACGCTCAGCGCGGTGCCATCGGCACGGCCGCGGCGCATCGCCGAGAGCACGCCCAGCGGCACGCTGAAGACGACCGCGATCGTGAGCGACATGATGCCGAGCGGGACCGTCACCTGCGCCTTCTGGGCGAGTTCGTCGGCGACGGCGGTGCCCGTGAGCAGCGAGCTGCCCAGGTCACCGCGGAACACGCCGCCGATCCAATCGACGTACTGCGCCGGCAGAGGCTGGTCGAGGCCGAGCCGCTCCCGGATCGCCTCCACCTGGCCCGGGCTGCTGTTGACCCCGGCGATCAGCTGGGCGACGTCACCGGGCAGGACGCGCAGGGAGAGGAAGATGAGCACGCTGGCGACGAGCAAGCCGAGCAGAAGCAGGGCAAGACGCGTCAGCGTGTATCGGATCACCCGTTGCTCTTGGCCAGCTCGGAGAGGTCGAGCCGCTCGTTCACGTTGATCGACGGCATACCCGTGATGTTAGTGCCGACCGCGACCACCGACGCGCCGTTGTACAGCCAGTCGGCCGCGGCGTCTTCCGAGACGATGCGCGCGGCCTCGGCGAGCAGCTCCGCCGCCTCGTCCTCGTCGGTCGCCGCGAGCGACTCGGCGAAGAGCTCCTGCACCTCGGCGTTGTCGTACGTGAAGTAGTAGTCCGGGTTCGCCCAGTTCTCGAAGTCGCGCGCCTCGGTGTGCAGCACGAAGCTGAGGTCGTAGTCCTTGTTGATGTAGACATCGTTGAGCCACGTCGAGAAGTCGACCGAGTCGACCTCGAGGGTGATGCCCACGTCGTTGAGGTTCGACACCAGGATCTGCGGAATCGTCGTGGAGTAGAAGTTCGGGATCTTCAGCGTGAGTTCGAGGTCTTCGGCGCCGGCGTCCTCGAGGAGGGCGCGGGCGGCGTCCGGGTCGAACGGGGCCACGTCGGCCAGGTCTTCGTAGCCGGGGTCGAGGGACGGGATCGGGCCGTACTGCGTCTCACCCGAGGCCAGCGCCTCGACGAACGTGTCGTGGTTGATGGCCTGACGGATCGCCTGGCGCACGCGCTTGTCGGCGAGCGGGCTGCCCGGCTGCTGGTTGAACGCGAGGGTGCCCTTGTCGGTGGACCGGCCGAGCACGAGTGCGAAGTCGCCGTTCGCCTCGATCTGGTCCTTGAGGTTCGCGTCGTAGCCGGTCACGACATCGACCTCGCCGGCGAGCGCCGCGTTGAGCGCCGCCTGGTTGTCGGGGATGTAGTCGAACACGACTTCGGCGACCTGCGCCTGGTCGCCCCAGTACTCGTCGTTGCGCGCGAAGGTGATGCTCGCGCCCTGCCGCCAGCTGTCGAGGCGGAACGGACCGGTGCCGTTGGCGGCCGTGTTGTAGTCGACCGTGTCGCCCTCCTTGAACACGAGCCCGGCACGCCCGGTCAGGTTCCACAGCAGGCT
This sequence comes from Microbacterium gallinarum, assembly GCF_014837165.1. Taxonomy (GTDB): domain Bacteria; phylum Actinomycetota; class Actinomycetes; order Actinomycetales; family Microbacteriaceae; genus Microbacterium; species Microbacterium gallinarum. The sequence continues at coordinate 187,846 of NZ_JACSPM010000001.1, read as the reverse complement.
CGAGTCGGGCTCGGCCAGGGTGAGGGTGATGTCCTGCCCCTCGGCGGTGATGGCCGTCACGTTGGCCAGTCGCGCCGAGTCGCGCCATTCGGGCGTCGCCTTGCGCGTGGTGAGCGACCACACGACGTCCTGCGGCGTGAGCGCCTGGCCGTCGTGGAAGAGCACGCCCTCGCGCAGCGTGAAGGTGTAGGTCAGGCCGTCGGGGGAGACGCTCCAGTCGCTCGCGAGCGAGGGCACGATCTCCTGCTCGGGCGTGCGGGCCACGAGCCCCTCGTAGATGTTGTCGACGAGGATCTGGTCGAGCGCGGCGCCGGCGGTCTGGCGGATGTCGAGGTTCTCGGGCTCGAGCACCAGGCGGATCGCGACGGAAGCGTTGGGGTCGGGCGCTGCGGTCGCGCTCGGCGTCGGGGACGAGCCGGCCGAGCAGGCGCTGAGCAGGAGCGCGCCGGCGGCGAGGAGCGAAGTCGCGGCGATCGCAGTGCGACGAAGCATGGAGATCCTTTCGGAGGGGGATCCGCACGGTGTGCGGTGCCGGGGTCAGTCGGATTGGGTGGACCGACACGCCGGATCACAAGCCTATTCAACGGAATCGGGAGGCGAGGAACCCGTTACCCGGAACGCAACAGAAGCGTTAATCGTTCCCGAGGAGGATGGGCCGCCGCGTTCGGTGCGCCGCCGCTGTTCGATGCGGCGCCGCCGAGGACCGGGGCCGGGCGATCCGGCGTGGGTAGGCTGGCGGCATGACCGAAGAACGGCGCGTCCACCTCTCCCGCTCGGCGCCGCCGGCCTATCAGTCGCTCGCGGCGTTCTCGAAGACGGTGGGAGGCATCGCGGCCGAGAGTGGGCTCGACGACCGGCTGAAGGAGCTCGTCCAGATCCACACGTCGCAGCTCAACGGCTGTGCCTACTGTGTGCGGGTCCACGTCGAGCGCGCGGTGGCGGCGGGGGTCAGTCCCGACGTGCTCACCCAGATCGCGGTCTGGCGCGACTCCGGGGTCTTCAGCGATCGCGAGCGGGCGGGGCTCGAGCTCGCCGAAGCGTTCGCGTTCATCCACGAGGATGGTGTCCCCGACGACGTCTACGACCGCGTCGGCGCGATCCTGAGCGAGCAGGAGTACGTGGCGCTCAGCTGGATCCTCGTGTCGATCAACGCGTTCAATCGCGTCGCGATCGCAGGCCGCTACAGCGTGCCGCCGCGAGACGACCTCGCGGGCGAGGATCGCGACGCCGCATCGGGCGCTGCATGGTGACGGACCCCGACGATCCGGTCGTCTCGGGGGCGGTCAACCTCCGCGACGTGGGTGGTCTGCCCGCCGGCGCAGCGGTCACGCGGCACGGCGTGCTCTTCCGCTCGGGCAACCTTGCGCAGCTCGACGAACACGGCACCGCCGCCCTCGGCGGGCTCGGGCTGCGCCGAGTCATCGACCTGCGCGCCGATGACGAGGTGGCGCACGCGCCCAGCCGGATCGACGGCCTCGAGATCGTCACGCAGCGCGTGCCGCTGTTCCTCGGTTCGGTCGAGTCCTTCTTCGCCGACGACATCAGCCTCGATGAGATGTACCGGCAGCTCGTCGACGACTCGTCGGCGGGCGTGGTCGACGTTGTGCGGGGGATCGTGACAGACCAGCCGGTGCTCGTGCACTGCACGGTGGGGAAGGATCGCACGGGCGTCACCGTCGCGCTCACCCTCGCTGCCGCCGGCGTCGACCTCGACGCCGTCGTCGCCGACTACGCGCGCACCGAGGGCCTGCTGCCCGAGTGGCGCAACCGCCGGGTCGTGCAGCTGCTGCGCGCGATGCACCCCGAGGCGACGCACCTCGAAGACCTCGCCACGCGGTCGCCCGCCCCGGTGATGCAGGCTCTGCTCGACGACGTGACGGCGCGGTTCGGCTCGCCGGCCGACTACCTGCGCGCGCACGGATTCGCCGACGACGAGATCGCCGAGCTGCGCCGGGTGCTGCTGCGCCCGCTGTGACGCTCTCCCTCCTCTTGGTTCGCTGTCCACAGAAGCCGGGCTGTCGGCACCGCCAGCCCTGCACCTGTGGACACCGAACAGAGGGGTGTGGGGACCGTGGGGTTGTGTGAGGTTAGGCAACCCTTTGTTCGGGGTATAGTGGTGGTGTCATGACCCACCACACCGAGCACAGCGCCGCAGCCTGCCGTTCCTCACGGCACACGCGCGTTCAGCACCTGATCACGGCCGACGAGTCCTCGCTCGCCGAACTGCAGGTCGTGCTCGCCACGCTGCCGATCTGCTCGACGGGCCGTGTGTTCGTGGAGATTCCGGATGCCTCGTGGGAGGCCCACGTCACGGTGCCGAGTCGCATGGTGCTGACCTGGCTCGACCGCTCGCGCCGGTCGGGTGCGCCCGGCACGAGCCGGGGCTGCGCGCCCGGCGAGGCGCTCGCCCGCGCGGTGAACGGCTGGGCGGACGAGATGCTGTGCACCGAAGACGACCAGACCCGTATCCATCTGCTGGGCGGCTACCTCGGCACGGCCGACATCGTCGACCACCTCACGGGCATGGGCATCGCGCCGACGTCGATCCACGCGCCCGCCGAGTACGGCCTCACGACCTCGCGCTGACCCGCCTCCGGTTTGCCGTGGTCTCAGGCCGCGCCGCGAGGCACGTAGTTGCCGTCCTCGAGGCCGGCCAGGATCTCGAACCGGTTGCGCAGCGGGTCGCGGCCGGCGAAGAGGTAGAGGAACGGCATGAGGACTCCATACCGTCGCCATTGCGCCTTGTGCACGGCTTCGTGTCGCAGCAGGTGGTCGCTCACGGCGCCGTCACCGGTGAGGAAGCAGCCGCCCACGCACACCCCGCCGCGCACGAACGTCCACGTCGGCATGCCGCGGAACACCCACAGGCCCTCCCGACGCTCGATCCGGCCCGTGCTCCACAGCGTGCCCCACACCCAGCCGACGGCGGTGCCGTAGCCGTAGCCGACGAGGCTGATGGGGGAGTCCAGCAGAAACGCGGGGATGAAGCGGTCGATGCGTCGCCCCCGTTCGACCGCGAGGTCGGCCCGTGCGCGCCATCCCTGCGGGGGCGTCGCGATCGGACTCACGCCAGCGCCCCGATGACGCGCAGGATGGTTCCGAGGTCGTCGGTCGCCGACGTCGCCGACGCCGGGGAGTAGCCCGCGAGGGAGGAGCCGGCGAGCGGCAGCTCAGCCCGCACGGCCGCGATGGCCGCGGTGAGCTCGGCCACCGCCAGCCCGAACGGCTCGGGGTGGGCGTTGCCGGCGATCTCGGCGGGGTCGAGCACGTCGACGTCGACATGGATGTACACGGCTTCGGCTCCGCTGTCGCGCACCGCGGCGGCGAGGGCAGTCGGGTCACGCAGTGCGTCGACGTCGAGCGCGGTCACGCCGAGCGCCGTGACCGCCTCGATCTCGGCGTCGTCGTACGACCGCGCCCCGACGATGAACGTTCGCTCGGCGGTGACCGCACCTTCGGGGAGGGCCAGCTGCGGCGCCCCTTCGCCGAGCACCGCACGCAGCACCATTCCGGCGAACGCCCCGGAGGGAGAGGTCTCGGGGGAGTTCAGGTCGGGGTGAGCATCCATCCACACCACCGCCAGCCGCGGAACGCGGCGCGCAGCGTGGGCGATGGGCTCGATGGCCACGCCGCAGTCGCCGCCCACGGTCAGCACGGGCTCAGCTGACGAGTCGAGGGCCGCCGCGATCAGCTCGCGCACGCGCTGCAGGCTGCTCAGCCGGTGCACGCCCGTGCCGAGGGCCTCGCCGGCCTCCATCGGCACGTCGAGGATCGTGGTGGCCGAGCGAGGCAGGTCGCCGGCGATCGCAAGCGCGCCGTCGATGAGCTGCATCGCCCGCGAGGAGGGGCTTCCCTGCCATTGCGGCACAACGAGGTAGCGCGTCATCCCCTCATCCTCTCGCAGCCCGACCCGCCCGCGCAGGCCGAGGCGCACGCCGTGCGCGAACACGGCGAAGGGCGCCGCCCCGCGGGGAGCGACGCCCTTCGATCGGCCTGCTTACGGCGTGTACGGAGCGCTGGGGGCGTCGATGGCCGCCTGCGCCGGGCTCGAGCCTGCCTTCAGCGCGGAGAGCCGCGCCTCGACCTCGGTGAGCTCGCCCACGTCGTCGAGGCTCTCGAACTGCGCATCGAGAGTGGATGCCGCGAGCTCCTGCTTGCCCGCCGCGAGGGCCTCCTGGCGACGGACCTTGTCTTCGAAGCGACCGAGCTCGCTCGTCGGGTCGAGGACATCGATCGACTTGACCGCGTCGTGCACCTTGTTCTGGGCCTCGGCGGTCTTGGCGCGCGCGAGCAGCTCGGAGCGCTTGGACTTCAGCTGCTCCAGCTTCTGCTTCATGCCGTTGAGGCCGTCCTTGAGCTTGGCGACGACCTCGGTCTGCGACGCGATCGTGGGCTCGACGGCCTTCGCCTCGTTCTCTTCGCTGATCTGGCGCTGGAGCGCGATCTTGGCCAGGTTGTCGAACTTGTCGGCGTCGGCGGTGTTGCCGGCGCCGCGCAGCTCGTCGGCCTTGCGGCTTGCGGCGAGAGCCTTGTTGCCCCACTCGGAGGCGGCCTGCACGTCTTCCTGGTGGTCGCGCTCGAGCAGCCGCAGGTTGCCGATCGTCTCGGCGATCGCCGCCTCGGCGTCGGCGATGCTGTTCGTGTAGTCGCGCACGAGCTGGTCGAGCATCTTCTGCGGGTCCTCGGCAGAGTCGAGGAGCGCATTGATGTTCGCCTTCATGAGGGTCGAGATTCGACCGAAGATGGACTGCTTCGCCATCGTTTTTCCTTCCTATCGGACAGATCGGTAGTGGTCAGGTTCAGGGGTGGGATGCCGTCGGTGCGGCGCGGGCGCGATCAGAAACGACCACCTCCACGACGGGCGCGTGTGCCGCCCCCGCCGAAGCTGCCTGGCCGGATGCCGCCGCCGGAGCCCCCGCCGCCGAACATGCCGCCCAGGCTTCCGCCGCCGAGGCTTCCGCCCGACGACCGGCCGCCGCCCATCATCGAGTTGATGAGGATGCCGCCCAGCACGGCTCCGAGGACGTTGCCCCCGCCGCCCTGCTGCTGGCCGCCGCCGAACATGCCGCCCATGCCGCCGCCCTCGAACGAGCCCACGTCGGACTGCGCGAGCTGGATCGCCTGCCCGGCGAGCTGGTCGGCGCGCTGTGCGTGCTGCATCGCCTGCTCGGGGTCGCTCGTCTGCAGCTGCTGCGCGCGCACCAGCGAAGCCCCCGCCTCGGCGAGGCGCGTGCGCGCCTGCGCTCCGACGGCGCCCCGTCGTGCGGTGATGTAGTCCTCGGCGGTCGACACCTGGGCCTGCGCCTGCATGATCAGCTGACCGACCATCTGACGTGCGCGCTGGGCCTGCGCCTCGGCATCCCGAATCCCCTTCACGAGCGCGTCGATCTGCTCGTTGGCGCTCTCGAGGCTCTTCAGAGTGACGAGCGGCCGCTTCGCGGGACTCGCGAGGTTCGCCTTGGCCGCCTCGATCTGCTGGGTGGTCGCGGCGATGGTCGCGGCGACGCGTCCGTCGGGGTCGGGCAGTGTGCCCGCGGTGACGACGTCCTGCTCGAGCTCGGCGATCAGCTCGACGGCGCTGCGCTCGCCGGCGGCGAGGTCGGAGGCGAGCTTGCCGATGGCGTCTTCGAGCAGCTCGGCCTGGCCGACGGCCTCTTCGGCCGCTCGGATGCCGACGGCAGCCTCGCCGCCCTTGCCCGCGCCGATGGCCGCCTCGGCCACGACGAGCTGCTCGCCGGCGAAGGCGAGACGCTGACGGGCCTGCTCGGGGTTGTCGGCGATGGTCGCGAGCGCCTCGGGCGCGTAGGCCGAGCGCAGGGTCTGCAGGGCGGCGGCGGCGCTGTCGAGGGATGCCTCTGCCTTCGCCTTCTCGCCCTGCACCCGGGCGAGCGCCTCGGGGGCGTTCTGCTCGAGCTTGCGCAGCTCGTCGAAGTCGGCGGCCTTGTCATCGAGCATCGCGTTGGACTGCTCGCACAGGGCGATGATGCGCTCGTTCCAGGCGCGGGTGTCCGGCTCGGAGTCGGGCGTGGCGTCGTCGAGCTGCTGCTTGAGGGTGAATGCCTCGTCGAGGTTCGCCTTCGCCGTCGCCAGCGCCTCCTCGAACTCGGCCGTCGCGGCGTCGCCGAACTGCGCCTTCGCGAAACCGAGCTCCTGTGCGCTCGTCTTGATCGCGTCATCGGTCTGGACCAGAGCGGATGCTGCGCGCCGCTCGAGCTCGTCGAGGGGAAGCTGCTCGACCGCGGGCACGCCGGCGCCGCCGGCCACCGTGCCGGACTTCTTGCGGCGCGCCCGCAGGACCAGCCAGATCACCAGCAGCACGACTCCGGCGATGACGACGACCCAGAGGATGCCCGACGGGAAGCCGCCGGTGCCCGCGGCGCCGCCCCCGCCGCCGAGCGACGATCTGATGGAGTCCGCGGTCGCGGTGATCGCGCCGACGTAGTCCTCGTCGCGGAGGTGCGGCTGGGCGGCGGCTTCCGCGGCGACCACCTGCTCCTCGGAGAGCGGACCCTCGGAGTCCGCGGAGAGGTAGTACTGGCGTCCTTCGGTCGAGACGGCCAGCAGGTACTGCGACGGACCGAGTCCGTTCTGCTGGGCGACCGTGTTGGCCCACTGCTCGCTGTTGGACGGGTTGGTGAACTCGTCGACGAAGACGACGTAGAGATCGGCCTCGGTACTCGACGCGAGCTCGCTGAGCTCCGTCTCGGCGGCCGCCAGCTCACCGGCGCCGAGCGCTCCGGCCTCGTCGAGGACGTACGCCGAGCCCAGTCGCACGGGGTCTGTCGCCGTCGCGGCACCCCCGACCGCCGTCAGGGCGACCACCAGAGTCGCCGTGAGCATCGCCGCCCATCGCCCACGCATCGATTCCCCCTCCGGGACGCGGAATCCAGCCCCTCCGCGAGTCTATGCAGGCGCGGGCGACACGCGAAAGCCCGGGCGGAGGTCCGGCCCTCGGCGCGGGTCGCTGCCTCGTTCTCAGCGTGATCGCGGGTAGCCTCTCCGATTCGGGGGAGACATGGACGATCGCTACGGCACCGACGTGCTGGCCGACGGCTGGCGCGCGCGCTCGGCCACGCAGCTGGCGCGGGTCGAGGCATCCCGCGATCTCGTCGTGGAGGTCGCCGACGACGGATTCTGCGGAGCGGTGGTCGGACTCGCATCGGGCATGGTCGAGCTCGAGGACCGCCACGCCCGCCGCCGACTGTTCCCGCTCGGCCCGGGCTTCCTCGTCGACGGCGCCGATGTCGTGCTGGTCGCGCCGACCACCGTGCCGTCATCGACCGGTCCGAAGCGCACCGCGTCGGGATCGTTCGCAGCCGGGGACGCGCGGGCGCGCGTGGCGCGGGCGAGTCGCATCTTCGTGGAGGGGCGTCACGACGCCGAGCTCGTCGAGAAGGTGTGGGGAGACGACCTGCGCGCCGAGGGGGTCGTGGTCGAGTACCTACAGGGCATCGATCTCCTCGAGGCCGTGCTCGACGAGGAGCCGCCGTCGGCCACCCGGCGGTACGGCGTGCTGGTCGATCACCTCGTGCCGAACTCGAAGGAGTCGCGCATCGCGCAGGCGCTCGAGCGCGGCCGGCACGGAGCCCACATCCGCATCGTCGGTCACCCGTGGATCGATGTGTGGCAGTGCGTCACGCCCCGGGCGATGGGCATCGAGGCATGGCCGGAAGTGCCGCGCGGCATCGAGTTCAAGGTCGGCGTCTGCCGCGCGCTCGGCTGGCCGGCCCGGGATCAGACCGACATCGCGCGGGCCTGGCAGCGCATCCTCGGGTCGGTGCACAGCTACCGCGACCTCGAGCCTGCCCTGCTGGGTCGAGTGGAAGAGCTGATCGACTTCGTGACGCTGGACTGACGCAGGCTCTCGCTCGCCCGAGGGCCGGTTCGGCTGCCGCAACATCGGAGATCCCGGCGACACGCCGGGCCGCCGCATCCGTCAACCGGCGTTTCCTGCGCGATCTCCGATTCTGCGACCGCCCGACCGCCCGACCGGCCGGAGGGCGCCGCCGCTGTCCGAGCGGCGGATGTATCGGAGAGCTCTTCCCGGCGCTCCTTGCAGGTGGGCGGCGAGCCTGCTGTCCCCGAGCGAAGGAGCGGCAATGGCCGACATCGATCCCAAGGATGCCCGCGTACTGGCGGGCGTCGAACTGAATGCCCTCGCGATCGCCGGGGTGTTTCCGAAAGAGCGGCTCGACGGGGCCGAGGTGGGTCCGGATGCGACACCCGTGTACGACATCACCGGCGTCGTCCTGTTCTACCGGCTGCCGGTCGACCGCGGACGTGAGCGGCTGGGGGCCGTCGACATCGCCGCCGATGCCGTGCTGGGCGATGTCCTGGTGGCCTACTCGGACGGGATGACCTGGAATCCCGACGCCCTCATCGGTGAGGCGCGCGAAGCCGGTGCCCATCGGAAGTACGAGGTCTACGCGGCCGACGAGGTGCGGTTCGTCGCGTACAGCTACCCCAAGCTCGGGGTGCAGTTCCTGCGGGAGGGCGAGGAGATCGTCCTGCTGGAGCTGTTCACATGGGAGCCCGTGCCGCCTGCAGGAGCGACGATCGGTCGAGCCGCGAAGCGGGCCGACCGCAAGCCGCTCGAGCCCGAGAACTTCGAGCGGTGGAGCCTCGTCGAAGAGACGCCTGCGCCGGCTCGGCGCACGCGGGCGAAGCGCTTCGGCGAGCGTCTTCGCAACCTGAGCGAACTCAAGCTTCACCGCAACGCGTACGAGGTCAACCCCGACCTGTGGCGCGACATCCTCGTGTTCTCGCTGGTGGAGACGCGCGAGATCCGCTACTCGCTGCGAACGAGTCATCACACGCCCTGCTACGAGTTGCGTGGACAGGAGACGAACGTGTGGTGCGTCGGGGCGAGCTCGCAGATGTTGCTGGACTTCTACCGCTACGAGTACACGCAGGACCGACTCGCACAGGAGCTCGGACTCGGCACGAAGGCCAACCCGAACGGGCTGCCCTACAGCCAGGTCGGGCACGTGGTCACGGCGCTGGAGGCACTCACCGGCGGCGGCCTGGATGTGACGATGATCACCAATCCGACGTTCGCGGCCTTCCGCACCGAGATCCGGGCGAATCGGCCGCTCATCAGCTTCGTGCCCGGTCACTCGCGCACTGTCGCCGGCTTCACCGAGACGAGGATCCCCGTGCTGTACAGCGGACCCAATCGAGGGCTGCTCGTCTACGATCCCTGGCCGCCGAACGCGGGCGTGATCACCAAGTGGGAGAACTTCGCCACCCAGACGTACCAGTACGCCTACACGGCAAGGGTGAGCATGATCTAGATATGGCCGATCTGGAGTTGGTGCGAAGCAGAGCCGAGTCGTTCGTCGATGACCCGGCTCTGCTCGGCACGCCGATTGCGGTGAAGGATGCTGGGGGCGCGCTGACGTCCTGGTTCGTGCCGATCCTGGCCGGCGCGAGCCTGGTGGGATTCGTCGAGATCCTGCCCGACCTCACCCACCGCCGGACGTCGTGGTTCGCGGACGCCCCGGCGGCATCGTCGTGGCTCGATCCGGTGGCCATCCGCACTCGCGCGGCGACCGCTCTTGCCGATGACGAGATCGTGGGGGAACCGTCCCTGTCCTTCGATGGGAGTCCCGACCGGCTCGCGTGGGCCGTCCCCGTCCGCGGTGCCCGTGGTGACCGGATCGTGTTCGTCGCCGGCGACGTTGTGTGGCCGAGCGAGGCCCGCTGAACTTATGGTTCTCGCGAGTGCGTGGGGATGACCACTGATCGAGCGCGCGCGGGGCGGACACGGCTCCTGCTCGCCGACTCACGCCGCCGGGCGAAGCGCGGGGCGGCTCTCGAATAGCCTGGGAGGGTGTCCGACACCGTTCCCCCCGCAGACGACCAGCCCCGCACCTTCCGGGAGCGTCCGGTGTCGTTCGTGCGGCGCAGCGGGCGCATGTCCGACGCGCAGGAGCGTGCCTGGTCCGAGCTCGCCGGCACGTATGTCGTCGAATCGCCGCGCGACCTCGCGGCAACGAGCATCCGCCCCGGCTCCGCCATCGACCCCGCCCGGGTCTGGGGCCGCCACGCCCCGCTGATCGTCGAGATCGGCTCCGGCCAGGGTCACGCGATCGTGCATGCCGCGGCATCCCGCCCCGACGACGACTTCCTCGCGATCGAGGTCTTCCGCGCCGGACTCGCCCGCACGATGCTCGACGCCGACAGGGCCGGCGCGCGCAACCTGCGCCTCGTCGAGGCGAACGCCCCCGAGGTGCTCGAGCACCTGCTGCCCGAGGCATCCGTCTCGGAGCTCTGGGTGTTCTTCCCCGACCCGTGGCACAAGAAGAAGCACACCAAACGTCGCTTGGTCACCAGCGCGTTCGCGGCGCTCGCCGCGCACGCGCTGACCGACGGCGGCATGCTGCGGCTCGCCACCGACTGGGAGGACTACGCCCTCCAGATGCGCGCGGTGCTCGGCGACGCCGCCGACTTCGAGCCTGCGTTCGAGGGGGAGTGGGCGCCGCGATTCGACGGCCGCGTGCTCACGGCGTTCGAGCGCAAGGGCGCGCGGGTCGGTCGCGACATCCGCGACCTGGCGTATCGGCGAAGGCCGAGGCCGTGACACAGCCCTCGGAACCGCCGTCGACGCCGCCTGCGCCAGGGACGGAGCGAGCGGATGCCGCGGCCCGCGACCGCTGGCGGGTGGTGCGTCCGCTCAGCCACCGCGACTTCCGGGTGCTGTTCGGCGCGGTCGTGCTGTCGATCTTCGCCGCCGGCATGTGGGCGGTCGTCATGGTGTACGCCGTCATCGACGCCGGCGGCGGCCCGCTCGGACTGTCGCTCGTCGCCGGAGCCAACGCGACGGGCCTGCTGCTGTGCGCGATCCCCGGCGGAATCGTGGCCGACCGCGTCTCGCGCCGCACGATCGTGCGCGTGGTGGAGTTCACGAACTTCGTCGCCATCACGACGATCGTGGTCGCCGGCATGGTCGGGACGGTCACGATCCCGCACCTGACGATCGTCGCGTTCGTGCTCGGCGCGGGGGCCGGGTTCTTCTTCCCCGCGTACAGCGCGATCCTGCCGCGCATCCTGCCGCAGGGGCAGCTGCTGGCCGCGAACGGGCTCGAGGGCGCGATCCGTCCGGCGCTGCAGCAGGCGGCGGGGCCGGCTGCGGCGGGCATGCTGCTGGCCGCCCTCATCCCGAGCCACGCCGCCGTCGTCATCTCGGTCGCCTACGCCCTCGCGTTCGTCGGCCTGCTGTTCCTCCGGGCCGAGCCGCCCGCGCCGCACGACGAGCCTGAGCGCGCGGCATCCGTGTTCCACGACCTCAAGGAGGCGGTGGTCTTCACCGTCCGCACCCCCTGGCTCTTCGCCACCCTGCTGTTCGCGACGGGATGGGTGCTGGTGTTCGTCGGCCCCGAAGAGGTGCTCCTGCCGTTCCTGCTGCGCGAGCGCATCGGCACCGACCCGCGGTGGTTCGGCTTCCTGCTCGCGGTCTACGGGTTCGGCGGCGTGGTCGGGTCGATCGTCGTCTCGTCGATGAAGCTGCCGCGCCGGTACCTCACGGTGATGAACGTCGTGTGGGGCGTCAGCACCCTGCCGTTCGTCATCGTCGGCCTCACCGATCAGTACTGGCTCATGCTCATCTCGATGTTCATCATCGGCTTCGGGTTCAGCTACGGCAACGTCATCTGGGGGACGCTGCTGCAACGTCGGGTGCCGCGCCACATGCTTGGCCGCGTGTCGAGCCTGGACTTCTTCGTGTCGCTCGCCCTCATGCCCCTGTCGATGGCCCTCGCCGGCCCGCTGTCGGAGGTCGTCCCGCTGCAGACGATCTTCATCGTGGCCGGCATCCTGCCGCTGCTGTTCGGACTCATCGCGATCTTCGCGGCGCGCATGCCGCAGGACGAGATCGCCCACCCTCTGGATCACTGATGCCCGCCTCTCCTGCCGCCGCCCCCGTCGCCACGCTGCCCGCCTGGTCGTGGCATCTCGCGCCCGCGCTCCTGGTGTGCCTCGCGGCACCCGCATTCTTCGTGCTGCGTATCCCGTGGGTGGGCTGGGTGCTGCTGGCGGCCGGCCTCGCGGTGGCGCTGATGATGGAGCGATCGGATGCCGCGACCCACGGCCCCCGCGATGACGTCGCCGAGTCCGGACCGCGGCGCCCGAGCATCCTTCGCGACCTGTCTCTCATCGCGATCGGAATGCTGATCGTCAGCGCGATCCCGCTCGAGGCGGAGCTCGACAACGTCGCGTTCCTGCGGTTCGGGCTCGCGCTGGGCGGCGCGGTCGCCGTGCCCTACGTCATCTCACGGTGGGCCTACCGCGACTACGCGATCCGCTTCCCGTGGCGGGGCGGCGGGCGGTGGACGGCGTTCCAGTGGACATGGCTGGCCGCGGTGCTGGTGCTCGGCTGGCTGATCCTGCCGTTCTACTTCATCACCTCCGGGGTCTACCTCAACTGGCCCGTCGTCGACACCCCCGACCTCATCGCGCGCCTGTTCGTCGGCGTCGGAGCGGTGGGCATCTGGGACGAGCTGTTCTTCATCTGCACGTGCTTCGCACTGCTGCGCCGGCACTTCCCGTTCTGGCAGGCGAACCTGCTGCAGATGATCGTGTTCGTCTCGTTCCTGTGGGAGCTGGGCTATCGGGCGTGGGGTCCGGTGCTGACGATCCCGTTCGCGCTGCTGATGGGCTACATCTTCATGAAGACGCGCTCGCTCGCGTACGTCGTGACCGTGCACCTGCTGTTCGACGCGGTCGTGTTCGCGGTGCTCGTCCACGCGCACAACCCTGGACCGATGGACTGGCTCTTCCTGGTCTGAGTGGTTCTCGCCCCTGGCTCGCGGGCTGCCCAGGGGGTGCCCAGGCCGGATCGCTAGACTGGCTCGTGGATCCCGACCGGATCCCCGGACGACGGATCAGTACCCGGTGAGCGACAAGACTGGCCAGGAGCACAGTCATGGCGTGGGTCATCCTCATCGTTTCCGGCATCCTCGAGGCCGTCTGGGCGACAGCGCTCGGCAAAGCCGAGGGCTTCACCAAGCTCTGGCCGACCGTGATCTTCGGCGTCGCGCTCGTCCTGAGCATGGGCGGGCTGGCGTGGGCGATGCGCGACATCTCCACCGGCACCGCGTACGCGGTGTGGGTCGGCATCGGCGCATCGCTGACCGTCGCGTACGCGATGATCACCGGCGACGAGGCGTTCTCGATCGTCAAGATGCTGCTGATCGTGGGCCTCGTCGGCTGCGTCGTCGGACTCAAGCTCGTCGGCCACGAGTGACGCTGGAATTCACCTTCAACTTCACGTCGAGATGACTTGATCGAGAACTCTTGACGACCCCCCGGGGTCGCTGAGTACATTCGGTCTTGCGAAGAGAAAACGGAAACGAAGGAACCCGAGAGGGAGACGGAAACAGGAACCGCACATCGCATTGATGATCGCCCCGAGGCTTCGGCCCCGGGGCGATCTTCGTTGTGCGAGCAGGGGTGTCGCGGGGCTTGCCGGGCGGCTCAGGCCGGCTCGCGCGTGATCGCCCGCACCGCGTCGTGCAGGGCGGCGACGGCGACCTCGGGTGCGGCGACGCCCGCCACGAACCCGTCAGGCCGCACGAGGTACACGCGGTCGGCTGCCAGGCGGCCGTGGGGGTCGCGTGCATGCGCGACCGGTTCCACGCCGAGCGTTCGCGCGATGCGCTCGACCGCCAGCCGATCGACTCCGTACCCGTGCAGCTGCCACGTGAAGTCGCGCAGCGAGGCGAAGTTGTCGCCGGTCCACGGCAGCCGGCGACCCAGCACGTGCTCGCGGGCGCGTGCGCCCGGCATCCGGTAGCGGATGCGCGTCTGCGAGAGGTAGCCGAAGACGCGCTCGCCGCGGGCCGCGCGTGGGACGATCCGCACCGCCGCCGGTCCGACCGCCGGGACGATCTTCGTCCGCACGAACCGCGCCCACCGGCCCCGCGAGGTGAGGCGCGAGAAAAGGGCGTCGGTCGTGCGCACGAGGCGCTCGGCGACCGGGCGCCGCTCGGCCTCGTACTCGTCGAGGATGTCGGGCAGCGCGTCGCCTGAGATCACCTGCGCGAGCTTGCACGCGAGGTTGTGGGCATCCTGCAACCCGGTGTTCATGCCCTGCGCGCCGACGGGGGAGTGCACGTGCGCGGCGTCGCCGACGAGGAACACCGCGCCGTCGCGGAACCGCGCCGCGATGCGGTGGTGCGTGCGGTAGCGCGAGAACCACGACGACTGCGTGTACTCGACGCCGAACCTCTCGGCGAGCATTCGCTGCACCCGCGCCTCGACCTGCGCGTCGGTCTCGCCCTCGACGTACTCGGCGATGCCGAGCAGGCGTTGGTGGCCCTCGCCGCCCATCGGGAACCCCAGCATCAGGTCGTCGCCCTCGATGCGCAGGTTGACCCCGCCTTCGACGACGCCGGTCGCGTCGAGCGCGTCGGTGACGAAGTACGACAACGGGCTGGTGGAGCCTTCGAACGGGATGCCCCGTGCCTTGCGCACTGTGGATGACGCACCATCCGCGGCGATGAGCCACGGCGCGCGCAACGTCATCGGCCCGTCAGGCCCGTCGGCCGTGACCGTCACCGGTGCGCCGCCAGTCCCGCCCTCGACGGCGACGAGCGCGTGCTCCCACAGGACGGTGCCGCCGAGCGTCAGGAATGCGTCACTGAGGATCTGCTCGTTGCGGCTCTGCTCGAGGATGAACACGCCGGGGTAGGGCGTGACAGTGCGCCCCAGCTCGGTGAGCGCCACCGCGCCGAACACCGTGTGCCCGTACCCCGGGTTCACCGATGCGGCCAGCGTCGCCTGCGCGAGCACGGGTTCGGCCAGCCCGAGTTGATCGTAGATCTCGATCGACCGCGCCTGCAGGCCGAGCGCGCGCGACTCCCGCGTCGGGCCGGCCTTGCCGTCGAGCACGACGACGCGTGCGCCCAGGCGGGCGAGGCAGGTCGCGGCCATGAGCCCGCTCGGGCCGGCACCCGCGACGATCACGTCGGGGGCGGCATCCATCCCCCCACTCTCTCATCCCTCGGCGACATGGGTTCGCGCATGACGTCTGGTGGGTGCCCCGTAGGCTCGGACCCGTGACACCTATCGACCTTGCAGATGGAGCGACGCTGCGCGCTGCGCGTCCCGGCGATGAAGCGGGCATTCTCGCGATGATCCACGGGCTGGCCGTGTACGAGCGCGAGCCCGACGCCGTGGAGAACACCGTCGACGCGCTGACCGCGAGCCTGTTCGGGCCCGAGCCGCGTGTCTTCACGCACGTCGTGGAGCGTGAGGGGGTGATCGTCGGGATCGCGATGTGGTTCGTGACGTACTCGACGTGGACCGGCACGCACGGCATCTGGCTCGAGGACCTCTTCGTCGATGACGCCGAGCGCGGGCAGGGGTACGGCAAGGCCCTGATCGCGTCGCTCGCGGCCGAATGCGTGGAGCGCGGGTACTCGCGACTGGAGTGGACCGTGCTCGACTGGAACGCTCCCGCGCTCTCGTTCTACCGCTCACTGGGCGCGGCGCCGATGGACGAGTGGACGACGCAGCGGCTGACGGGCGACGAGCTGGCGGGGCTGGCACGCCACGTGAGGCGGGCCTGACGTGGCCGACCGTGCGGAGCGCATCGCGCAAGCGGCCAAGGATCGCGACCTGCGGGTGGGCGTTGCCGAGTCACTCACCTGCGGCATGCTCTCGAGCACCATCGGCGCGGGGAGCGATGCCGAGGCCTGGTTCGCCGGCGGCGTCGTCGCGTATCGCACGGAGGTGAAGGAGTCCGTGCTCGGGATGACGCCCGGCATCGACACCTGCTCCGCGCAGTGCGCGGTGGAGATCGCGCAGGGCGTGAAGCGGGTGCTCGACGTCGACATCGCGGTCTCGACGACGGGCGTCGGCGGCCCCGACCCGCAGGACGGCCACCCGGCCGGCACCGTGTACCTGGGTTGGGCGACCGCCGACGACGAGGGTCACCGGTTCTACGAGTTCTCCGGCGAGCCGGAGGAAGTGCTCGAGCAAACCGTGGAAGCCGCGCTCGCGCTGCTCGAGGAACTCGTCGAGGGGTGAGCGTTTCCGGTCAGGCCTCGCCCTCGGCCTGAGACGGATGGCCTTCCGCGGGCAACACTTCTCCGTCGTCCGCGCGGTCAGGGTCTTCGCCCTCGGCCTGGCTCGGCTTGGCGGTTTGGGGGCGCTGGGCCTCCTGTCCGTCGGCCGGGTCCTCCTCGGGGTTGCCGGGGCGCACGGGCGCGTCGTCGCGGATGTCGATGCGCGTCACGTTGCCCTCGCGCTGGGTCACGTCGATGCGGGGCGCCGCATCTTCCTCGACGGCGTCGGGCGCGGCCAGCAGCTGGTCGCGGCGCTTCTCCTCGTCGGTCATGCCGTCGCTCATGGCGTGCTTCCTTTCGTGATCGGATGCCGCAGGCTATCGAGCCGCGGAGGGTCGAGGCCACGGGTTGACAGGGAAGTGGACTTACGCGCGATTGCGTGATCGGGGCGGGGATCGCCAGTATCGAGGGAAGCGGCGAGGGACGCCGCGGCTGGGGAGCGCCGTGAGGGATCGAATGAAGTCTGCGCAGCGCTGGGCTGCGGTCATGCTCGGGTCGGTAGGAGTGCTGGCGCTCGCCGGATGCGTGGGCGTGGCATCCACTGTCTCTGATGAACCGGCGCCGTCGGCGACGCCGTCGGCACCTGTCGTGGCAGTGGATGTCGCGGCGGGGGAGATCGACCAGGACGTCGACGTTTCGGTGCCGGCCGGGGCGGAGGGCGTGGGCGTGACGTTCCGCGAGATCACTATCGCGCCCGGGGCTGGAACGGGCGAGCACTGCCACTACGGCCAGCTCATCGCGGCGGTGAAGCAGGGGACGCTCACTCACTACGCGCCGGTGTATCCGACGGGCGTGCGCGAGTACGAAGAGGGCGACGCGATCATCGAGGGTGCCGGGTACATCCACGAGGGCGTCAACGAGGGCGACGTCGATGTCGTGCTGTGGGTCACCTACGTCATTCCCGAGGGCGACCCGCTCGCCGAGACCGACCTCAGCAAGTGCGACGCGTGACTCCGCTCACTCCTTGACCGCAGGAGGCGCCGGCGATTTCATCGGCGCCGCTCGGGTCAGCGCCAGACGGTCGCCAGCACGAGGTTGAGCACGGTCAGCCCGCCGATGGTCGGGAGCACCCAGCCTGCGACCGCCTCGTGCTTGCGGTTGACGAGCGCGATGACGATGATCGCGATGAGCACGACGAGCTTCACGGTGATCTTCACGTTGTTGACGTCGTTGCCGAGCGGGTACTGCAGGCCGACGAGGATGATGCCGGTGACGAGCATCGTCCATGCTCCGTGCATCATCGCGGGCAGAATCCGGCCCTTGCCCTCGCGCATCGGCGTGATCTGGTAGATCACGCCGCCGAGCAGCGCGACGACTCCGATGATGTGCAGGGCGAGGATCAGGTTCTTGAGAATCTCCATGGTCGGTATCTTACCGACACAGTGTCGGATTGATTGACCTGGCGTGGCTCGCGTTATCAGCGAAGGCGGGACCTGCCGCCGCCCGGTCCGCTGGCGAGCCAGGGACCGGGCGGCTGCGGATCAGGTGCTGGCGCCCTTGCGGGGCTTGATGAACGCGGCCGGCTCCTGCTTGGCGCGCTTGGCCGCGCGCTTCTCCTTGATCGAGAGCTGTGCGACCTTCTTGGCTCCGCGTGATTGCGGCGACTTTCCAGACATGGACTCGCTTCCCCTTCTGACGGCTGGCGGGTGAACCCATGACCATAGCCCGCTTCCACAGGAAGTCAACTCGGGGCGTCTTGGTCGACGTCGGGGCGACGCGGAGGCGGCGGTCAGAGGTAGTAGCCGACGACGGGAGCGGTGCTGTCGGGGTGCAGGTGCGGGCCGTCCGACGCCCACTCGAAGGTCGTCGGCGTCGCACTCGGCGCCTTGAGCTCGTCGAGCTGCGCCGACGAGAGCGCGAAGACGACTCGTGGGATGCCGGACCGCGCGATCGCTCCGCCGCACATCGAACACGGCTCGCAGCTCGTGTACATCGTGACGCCCTCGAGCTCCTCGTGTGAGAGTGCACTCGCCGCCCATCGGGCGAGCTTGAGCTCGGGGTGGGCGGTGATGTCGCCGTCGGTCAGGGTGGAGTTGGTCTCCTCCCGGAGGACCGCGCCGTTCGAGTCGGCGAGCAGCGACCCGAACGGCGGGTCGCCGCCCTCGCGAGCGCGCGTCGCGAGCGCGAGCGCCCGATGAAGCAGCTGAGTCTCGACCGCGGAGATTGTCATGACGCCCAGTGTGCACCGGGTGCGGCATCCGCTCATCGAGAAATGCGAACGAGCATGCGATGACCGACGACGGCCGGCCCGATCACGTTGGGCTGTTGACCACCCGCCGGCACAGGGCCAGGATGAGGGCCGATCGGCGGCCTGGAGGTTTCGCGCCGACCTCCCCGGGGGATCTCCCCGGTCGGATACGTCAGCTACAAGGGAGTAGAGATGTTCCGCAGGGTTGCCGTCGCCGCCGTCGCGGCCGTCGTTCTGACCGGGCTCGTCGCCACGCCGAGCGTCGCGAGTCCGCCGCCGAGCGGCGACGATCGCCTCGCGGTGTATTCGGGAACAGTGGATGCCGCTGGCCTTGCCGCCATCGTGGAGCTCGGCGTCGACCGCAATGAGCTCGTCACCGCGCCGAGTGCCGACGGGTCCGGCCTCGTCGACGTGCAGGTCATCCTGAGCGGGGGCCAGGTCGACGCGCTCGCGGCGCAGGGTGCAGAGCTGCAGGTTCAGGCCGACCCGTCGAGTCAGCGCCGCGCGCTGCAGGCGACGGCGGGGGTCTTCCGGATGTACAGCGGTGAGGGCGGCATTCTGGAAGAACTCATGGCGCAGGCGGCCGCGCACCCCAAGATCGCCGAGTTCCGCGTGATCGGCCAGACGGTCCAGGGGCAGGACATCGGCGCCGTGCGGGTGACGAAGAGTGTCGCGAAGGCGAAGGACGGCAAGAAGCCGACAACGGTCTACGTCGCCGCGCAGCACGCTCGCGAGTGGATCACGCCCGAGATGGTGCGCCGGCTGCTCGACCTCTATCTGACCGGGTACGGCACCGACGACCGCATCACGGACCTCGTCGACGACACCGAGCTGTGGTTCGTGCCCGTTGCGAACCCGGATGGCTACGACTTCACCTTCCAGGAGGGCCAGCGGCTGTGGCGCAAGAACCTCCGCGACAACGACGGGAACGGGGAGATCACCGTCGGCGACGGCGTCGACCTCAACCGCAACTC
Organism: Microbacterium gallinarum; assembly: GCF_014837165.1. Classification (GTDB taxonomy): domain Bacteria; phylum Actinomycetota; class Actinomycetes; order Actinomycetales; family Microbacteriaceae; genus Microbacterium; species Microbacterium gallinarum. The sequence goes on along the minus strand of NZ_JACSPM010000001.1, from coordinate 168,617 downwards.
CGCGACGCGGTGGGGCTACGACAACGAGGGCTCGTCTCCCAACCCGGCGAGCGACACCTACCGCGGGCCGTCGCCGGCGTCGGAGCCCGAGACGCAGGCTCTCGATGGGCTCTTCGGCCGTCTCACCCCGCAGTTCATGATCAACTACCACTCCGCGGCCGAGCTGCTGCTGCACGGCATCGGCTGGCAGGTCGCGACGCCGTCGCCGGACGACGTGATCTACGAAGCGATGGTGGGCGACGACGAGAACCCAGCGGTGGCGGGTTACGACCCCGATATCTCGGCGGAGCTGTACACGACCAACGGCGACCTCGACTCGCACATGCAGGAGGCGCACGGCACGCTGGGCTTCACACCCGAGATGTCGACGTGCGAAGCGGCGGTGGAGTCGGTCCCCGACGACGAGTGGACGCTGGATGACTGCCAGTTCCTGGGCTTCGACTTCCCCGACGACGAGAGTCTGATCCAGGCGGAGTTCGAGAAGAACATCCCGTTCGCGCTCGCCGTCGCGGAGTCGGCGATCGATCCCGACGACCCCGTCTCGGTCGTGGGTCGCGACGCCGAGGATTTCCGCGTCGACTCGTTCACCGTGTCGTACGGCGACCCGCAGACTGTCGCGGTCTGGGCGAAGAAGGCACTGAAGGCCAAGAAGATGACTTACTCGATCAACGGCGGCAAGCCGAAGAGCGTGGGCGTCACCGAGTGGAAGGGTGGTGAACGCTACGGCTTCGAGAACGTGGACTACTACGCCGAGTACCGCGGTGTGGTGAAGGGTGCGAAGCAGGGCGACTCCGTCGAGGTGTGGTTCACGGGAGACGACAAGGACAAAGACGAGCCGAAGGGCAAGGACAAGTCGAAGGGCAAGAAGGGCGGCTCGGTCGAGAGCGAGCACGTCAGGTACGAGGTCGCGCAAGACACGGGCAACTCCGTGCTGATCGTCGCGAACGAGGACTACACCGGCGTGAACCCCACCTACCCGGCGGGGACCACGGCGCCGAAGTACCTCGACGAGCACCTCGACGCGCTGGTCGCGAACGGCGTCACCCCTGACGTCTGGGATGTCGACGCGCAGGGTGTGCCGCATGACCTGGGCGTGCTGAGTCATTACGACGCGGTGCTCTGGTACCTCGGCGACAACCGGCTGACGCAGGATCCCGAGGACGAGCTCACGCAGTATGGCGGCAACCAGCTCCCCGACCTCGCAGTGGCCGAACGCCAGCAGTATCTGACGATGGCGATGAGGGACTACCTCAATGAGGACGGGAAGGTCGCCTACGCCGGCGAGACCACGGCCTACTACGGCCTCGGCGGCGGGCTGTTCGGCGGCATCTACTACGGCCTCGACGGACACCCCGATCAGGAGTGCGTGGTCACCGTCGATCCGTTCAGCGACTGCCTGCTGCTGGCCGACGACTTCACGCAGTACTGGATGGGCGCCTACGATCGCGCAGCACTCGCTGCAGCCGGCGTGGACGGCACCGCTGAGCCGCTGGACGGCTTCGCGGCTCTGTTCGGCGGCTCGGCGACGGCCGACAACCCGATCAACGAGGTCGGCGCCTTCACTCCGACGAGCGAACGGCTGCCGCTCGCCGACTTCCCGCAGTTCGAGAGCTGGGCAGCGGCCGACTACACCGACGTCACGGGCAGGATCGTCGCGATCGAAGGGACGATGGCAGCAGCGGCCACGCACGTCGACGACGGCTACCAGCGGTTGGGTCGCACCTTCGACCTCACAGGTGTCGCCGCTGCCGATGTGCCGACCTTCGAGGCGCAGATCGCGTTCGACACCGAAGCGGGCTACGACCACGTGATCGTCGAGGCGCGTCCGGCCGGCACGGACGACTGGACGACCCTGCCCGACCTCAACGGCGGCACCTCTTCGGCGGTGCCGACGGAGTGCGAGGCCGGCTTCTACATGGGCGAGCACCTGCAGCTCGCGCACTACCTCACCCTCGGCAACCCCTGCCTGCCGACAGGCTCGACAGGTGCCTGGAACTCGTTCACCGGCTCGTCCGGCGGTTGGATTCCCGTCGCGTTCGACCTCAGCGCCTACGCGGGTGGCACTGTCGAAGTGGTCGTGAGCTACGTGACCGATCCCTCGACCGCCGGCACGGGGCTCATCGTCGACGACACCCGGCTGGTCGTCGGGGGAGAACCGACCCAGGCGGAGGGCTTCGAAGCAGGCTTCGGAGCATGGTCGGTGCTCGGTGCCCCCGACGGAAGTCCGGAGAACGTGAGCGACTTCGAGATCGCCGACGGCCTCGGTGATGTGGTGGCGGTCACCGCGACCCCCGACACGCTGCTCTTCGGTTTCGGCCTCGAGCAGCTCGAGTCGGACGACGCCCGTGCCGACGTCGTGGCGAGGATGCTGGCCCACTTCGCCGGGTAGTCGAGGAACGGATGCCGCGGCGGGAACGCTCGACGCCGCGTCGGCCGTTGTGCGCGCCCCGACCGCGCCGGTCCACTTCTGCCCGATCGGCCCGTCCGCGGGAGTCGAGCGGATGCTTGGATCGAGGGATGTCGGATGGTCTGGTGTTCTCGACCGATGCCGCCGCGATGGACGTCGGGCGCGTGCATCGATGGCTGGCGGAGGAGTCGTACTGGGCGCGTGGCCGCGCGCGTGAGGCCCATGAGGCCGCGATGGCAGGCTCGCGCAACTACGGTGTATTCGACGCCGCCAGCGGCGTGCAGCTCGGCTACGCCCGGGCGATCACCGACGGAGCGACTTTCGCGTGGATCGCCGACGTCTTCGTGGATCCAGAATCCCGCGGCCGCGGCGTCGGCAAACGCATCATGGCCGGCATCCTCACCGACCTCGAGCCGTTGGGTCTGAAGCGCACGGCGCTCTTCACCGAGGACGCCCACGGCCTGTACGAGCAGTTCGGGTTCCAGCGCATCACCGACGCGGAGTCCTGGATGCTGCGCTGGGGCGCGGGATACGGGCCGGCCGGGGGCGGGCCGGTCGAGCTTTGCGGCGACGAGAGTGTCGCTGGTTCGTACCGGTAAGCCCGTGATCGACGTAGATGTTCGCGTCGCGAACTCGCCCGTTCGGAACGGTCCTCGCTCCTAGCTCCAACCGGTGCCGAGGTGTGCCCTTGCACTTTGCAGTGACGGGGAGGGGATTGCGCAGCGGCCCGACGCGGTCGGCCACAAACCGAAAGAGACCGACCCTCCGGGCCGGTCTCTTTCGACCGCACCCAAAGAAAAATCCCAGGCTGACCTGGGATTTATCTTGTGCCCCCGACAGGAATCGAACCTGCGACCTTTGGTACCGGAAACCAACGCTCTATCCCCTGAGCTACGGAGGCGTGCCGATCGAGGTTACCACCCGCGAACCTCGGTCCTGCGCCAGTCAGGGGGTGACGACGTCTTCGTCGAGCGGGGCGTCGGCCACGACATCCGTCGCCTCTGTCATGCCCGCGATCGCCGTCGCGACCCTCTCCGCCAGATAGGCGTGGCCGGCGGTCGACGGGTGATCGCGACCGGTGTCGCTCGTGTCGATGAGCTCGAGGTAGTTGTCGGGGGTGATCCAGCTTTCGGCGATGGGGGAGATGTACCACCAGCCGCGCTCGGCGGCGAAGGCAGCGAGGTCGCCGTCGATGCCCGCGGTCGCCGCCTCGACGGGCAGCACCTGCGGGGCGGGGCCAAGCACCACGATGGCGGCGTCGGGGTACAGCGCTTCGAGCGAGTCCCAGACGGCGGTGACAGCATCCCGATACCCGCTCGGATACAGCCGGCGGTCGTTGATCGAGCCCTCGACGATCACGAGGTCGGGGTCGAGCGCCGGGTCGAGCATCGCGACGCGCTCGCCGTACGAGCCGCCGTCGAGCCCGGGCTTGAGGTAGCCGCTGCCGCGCACGCCGTCGACGATCGTCTCGCCGCCGAGGTGGTCGGCCAGCCGGTACGCGAAGCCGAGGCTCGGCACGATCGCCGCCGAGCCGTAGACCCACGAGTCGCCGAAGACCAGCACCCGCGGTGCATCGGGAAGAGCCAGCGGCGCGGCGCCGGCGACCACGGCGACCGACTCCGCCTCGACCGCGACGGGCGCCGACGGAACGACCCACGGTCGCCACATGCCGAGCGCGCAGACGGCAGCGACGGCGAGCGCGGCGCCGACGATCGGCAGCCACGGACGCCGTGCGCGGAGGCGTCCGGGCGCGTGCATGCACCGAGGGTACGTCACGTTCCGGGGCCCGCTGACCACCCGACGCAAAGGTGGGGAAACGTCGCGCGAATCCTGAGCGATCGGCCGATGCACACCCGCACTGGGGCTCTGTGCACAAGCGCAGGAAGCACCCTTCCGGGCATGCGAGGATACTTCGGTGCAACGCGTCGTGACCGCCGAACTGGACCTCGATCTGGGGTCGTCCGTCGACCTCATCTTCCAGATCACGGCGGCGCAGGCGGTGCCCCTCGTCAGCGAGCAGCTCACCTTCACTCAGGGCGACCGCGTCTACACGCCGACCGAGATCGTCGACCAGTCCGGCAGCCGCCTGCACCGCCTGATGGGCGAGTCCGGACGCCTCGAGGTGCGCTACGAAGCCACCGTCGACGGCCAGGCCGCGACAAGTCGCACGAGTGACCTCGAGGCCATCACCTACCTGCGTCCGAGCCGCTACTGCCAGTCCGACGAGGTCTTCCAGCAGGCGCGCCGGCAGTTCAAGGGCCTCCAGGGGCACGACCTCATCGCCGCCGTCTCCGACTTCGTCGCCACGAGCACCACCTACACGCCCGGCCTCAGCCACGGCACCGACAGCGCCGTCACCACCCTCATGACCGGCCAGGGCGTCTGCCGCGACTACGCCCACGTCGTCATCGCGCTCCTGCGCGCCATGGACATGCCGGCCCGCTACGCCGCGTGCTTCGCGCCGGGCCTCCAGCCCATGGACTTCCACGCGGTGGCCGAGGCCTACCTCGACGGCGCCTGGTACGTGATCGACGGCACGCGCCTCGCCAACCGCCGGTCGCTGGTCCGCATCGCGACGGGGAGGGATGCGGCGGACTGCGCCTTCCTCAGTTACCACGGCGGGTACGTCGGGCTTCAGCGCATGCGGGTCGACGCATGGGTCGTGCCGGACGACGTCGAAGGGGTCGAGGGAGCGGCGCGGATCGAAGTCGGGGCCGCGGATCCGTCGGCGGACGACTTCGTCGAACTGGTGCAGCTGGCGTAAGAGGCTCCTCAAGGGCCAAGACGCGTTTCGTCCCGCTTCGCTCGCTCAACGACCCGGCAGCGAAGAGCGCACGACAGGAGCGCCGAGCGGGATCGCCCTGATACGCCCGTAGAATTGGCGGGCTATGAATCCCGAAGCGCTCTCCGCCGCCCTGCTCGCCGTCATCGCACCCCTCGCGGAGGCGCGACGCCCCGGCGCGGCAGACGGCCTCACCGCGGCCGACCTGGTGCTGGACCGGCCGAAGAACCGCGAGCACGGCGACTGGGCGTCGAACGCGGCGCTCAAGCTCGCGAAGGGCATCGGCGCGAACCCGCGTGAGTTCGCCGCCGAGATCGCCGAGGGCCTCTCCGCGGTGGAGGGCATCGCCGACGTCGAGGTCGCCGGACCGGGCTTCATCAACATCCGACTGGATGCTGCGGCCGCCGGCGCCCTCGCGAAGACCATCGTCGACGCGGGCGCAGCCTTCGGCACCAACGCCAGCCGCGCCGACGAAGTCATCAACCTCGAGTTCGTCTCGGCGAACCCGACCGGACCCATCCACCTCGGCGGCACCCGCTGGGCGGCGGTGGGTGACTCGCTGGCCCGCATCCTGGCTTCGCAGGGCGCGTCCGTGACGCGCGAGTACTACTTCAACGACCACGGTGCGCAGATCGACCGGTTCGCCCGCAGCCTCGTCGCCGCGCACGAGGGTCTGCCGACCCCCGAGGACGGCTACGGCGGCGGCTACATCGTCGACATCGCCCGCCGCGTCGCGCTGGCCTACGAGGGCGACATCGACGCGCTCGACGCCGACGCGAAGCAGGAGGCGTTCCGCGAGCTCGGCGTCGGCTTCATGTTCGAGGAGATCAAGAAGAGCCTCCACGAGTTCGGCGTCGACTTCGACGTCTACTTCCACGAGAACGACCTGCACGAGTCCGGCGCCGTCGAGCGCGCGGTGAAGCGCCTCGACGAGCTGGGTCACATCTTCGAGGACGACGGTGCGGTCTGGCTGCGCTCCACGACCTTCGGCGACGACCGCGACCGCGTCGTCATCCGCTCCAACGGCACGCCGGCCTACATCTCGGGTGACCTGGCCTACTACCTCGACAAGCGCGAGCGCGGCTTCAACCGCTGCATCATCATGCTCGGCGCCGACCACCACGGCTACGTGCAGCGGCTCATGGCCATGTGCGCGGCCTTCGGCGACGAGCCGGGCGTCAACCTGCAGATCCTCATCGGCCAGATGGTCAACCTCGTCAAGGACGGCCAGCCGATGCGCATGTCGAAGCGCGCCGGCACGGTGGTGACCCTCGAAGACCTCGTCGAGGTGGTGGGGAAGGATGCTGCGCGCTACGCCCTCGTGCGCAGCTCGACCGACTCCAACCTCGACGTCGACCTCGACGTGCTGCAGAAGCGCACCAACGACAACCCGGTCTTCTACGTGCAGTACGCCCACGCGCGCACGCACAACGTGGCCCGCAACGCCGCGAACTCCGGCGTGGACCGCTCGGAGTTCGCCCCCGAGCTGCTGTCGCACGAGACCGAGTCAGCGCTCCTCGGCGCGCTCCAGGAGTTCCCGCGCATCGTCGCCTATGCAGCCGAGGTGCGCGAGCCGCACCGCATCGCGCGATACCTCGAGGAGCTCGCCGGCCTCTACCACCGCTGGTACGACAACTGCCGCGTGATCCCGCTCGGCGACAACCCCGTCGAGCCGGTGCACCGCACGCGCCTGTGGCTCAACGACGCCACGGGCCAGGTGCTGCGCAACGGCCTCGACCTGCTCGGCGTGGGTGCGCCGGAACGGATGTGACACGATGATGGCCGCCGACGCGCATCCCACCCAGCCGCTGCCCGAGTGGGAGCAGCCGCCGGCGCCCCGTCGACGACGCCGTGCGTGGCCGTGGATCATTGCGCTGCTCATCGTCGTCGGACTCGCCGTCGTCGCGTGGTTCGTCGCCGAGGCGGTCGCCCGCGACCTCGTGCAGCAGACCGTCAAGCAGGAGATCCGCGAACGGCTCTCGCTGCCGGCCGATCACCCGATCGACGTCGCCGTGCCGGGGGTGCTCATCCCGCAGCTCCTCGGCGGCAGCCTCGACGAGATCACCGTGTCGTCCGAGGATGTGCCCGTCGGCGAGTACGAAGGCGACGTCACCGTCACCGCGACCGACGTGCCCATCCGCCAGGGCGCCGACATGGGTGGCGCCACGGCGACGGTGACCCTCGACGAAGAGCAGCTGCGCGGGCTCCTCTCCGCGGTGGAGAACTTCCCGGCAGAGACCGTCAGCCTCGCCGAACCCGACATCAGCGTGGCGACCGAGCTGCAGCTGTTAGGTGCGGGGTTCCCGGTCGGGGTGACGCTCGCCCCCTCCATCGCCGACGGCGACATCGTGCTGACGCCCACGTCGTTCGAACTCGCGGGAGCCCAGATCGACGCCTCCCAGCTCTCGGAACAGTTCGGGCAGCTCGCCGACGTCGTCGTGCGCGACTGGACGTTCTGCCTCGCCGAGTACATCCCGGCCGGCGTGACGCTCACCGACGTGCAGGTCGATGGGGACGTGCTCGTCGCCGATGCCGACGTCGACGGCGGGATCGTCACCGACCCCGCGCTGCAGGCTGACGGCACCTGCGACTGACCCTCGCGGGGCGTCACACATCACGGGCCCGGCATGGGCTGTGCCCTAGACTGCAAAGACCGTCCGGCGCGGGAACTCACGGGTGAACGCGACCGCCGGATCGAGTGCGCGCCCGGCGCGTCCGCCGAGCTGATTCGCGCAGATCCGGTCCACCGGACGGTCCCGCGCCGAAGCCCGAACCGATTGGTCCTCTCCGTGTCCGCCCCTTCGCAGTCCCGCTCCCTGGCACCGTCATGGCTGTCCGAGCCGGATGATGCCAACGCCCTCACGCCGCTCGTGTGGCCGACGGCAGCGACGCGCGACGGCGATGGCGTGCTGCGCCTCGGCGGCATCCCCGCGACGGCGCTGCGCGAGCACTTCGGCACGCCGCTGTGGGTGCTGGACGAAGACGAGGTGCGCGCGACCGCCCGCCGCACGCTCGACGCCTTCCGCGCGGCGGCTGCCCTGCACGGCGTGCAGGCGCGCGTCTACTACGCCGGCAAGGCGTTCCTGAGCGCCGAGGTCGTGCGCTGGGTCACCGAGGAGGGGCTCGCGGTCGACGTGTGCACGGGCGGCGAGCTCGCCGTCGCGCTCGCCGCCGGTGCCGATCCGGCGCGGCTCGGCTTCCACGGCAACAACAAGAGCGTCGCCGAGCTCGAGGCCTCCGTCGAGGCGGGCATCGGGTCGATCGTCATCGACAGCCTGATCGAGATCGAGCGCCTCGCCGCGATCGTCGACCGCCGCGGCGTGCGGCAGTCGGTGCTGCTGCGGGTGAACAGCGGCGTGCACGCCGAGACGCACGACTTCCTGGCGACGGCGCACGAAGACCAGAAGTTCGGTTTCACATTGACGGATGCCGCGGCCGCGGCATCCCGCATCCGCGAGCTCCCGGGGCTCGACCTCGTCGGTCTGCACTGCCACATCGGGTCGCAGATCTTCGGCACCGCCGGGTTCGAGGAGTCCGCGTCGCGCATCGTCGAGCTGCATGCCGAGCTCCTCGCGGGCGGAGAGCTGCCGGTGCTGAACCTCGGCGGCGGCTTCGGCATCGCCTATACCTCGGTCGACGACCCGACGCCCATCGAAGAGCTGGCGATGGGCATCGCCGACGCCGTCGCACGTCAGTGCGAGGTGCGCGGCATCCCGATCCCGAATCTCGCCTTCGAACCCGGACGCGCGATCGTCGGTCGCGCGGGGGTCACCCTCTACGAGGTCGGCACGACCAAGCCGGTCGAAGTCGACGGCGCCGAGCGCCTCTACGTGAGCGTCGACGGCGGCATGAGCGACAACCCCCGGCCCGCGCTGTACGGCGCGGAGTTCTCCGCGCGCATCGCGTCTCGCGCAAGCGACTCCGAACCGGTGCTGGTGCGCGTGGTCGGCAAGCACTGCGAGTCGGGCGACGTCGTCGTCGACGCGGAGTACCTGCCCGGCGATGTGGCTCCGGGCGACCTGCTCGCCGTCCCGGCGACCGGCGCCTACTGCTTCTCGCTCGCGAGCAACTACAACTACGTCCCCCGCCCGCCCGTCGTGGCGCTGCGCGGGGGAGAGGCGCGCGTCATCGTGCGCGGCGAGTCGATCGACGATCTGCTCGCGCGCGATGCCGGCCTCACCGGCCACCCCGAGAAAGGGATCGACATGCCTGTACTGAGCGACCGGAGCGAGGACAAGTGACCGATTACCGACGTCTTCGCGTTGCGCTGCTGGGTGCCGGGGCCGTCGGCTCGCAGGTCGCGTCGCTGCTGCGTCAGCACGCCGACGAGCTCGCCGACCGCGCCGGAGCGCGTCTCGAGCTGATCGGCATCGCCGTGCGCGACGTCGACGCCCCGCGCGATGTCGACCTGCCCCGTGAGCTGCTCACCACCGACGCCGAGTCGCTCATCGTGGGCGCCGACATCGTCATCGAGCTCATGGGCGGCATCGAGCCCGCGCGTTCGCACCTGCTCACGGCGATCAACTCGGGCGCCGACGTCGTCACCGCCAACAAGGCGCTGCTCGCCACGCACGGTCCCGAGATCTTCGACGCCGCCGACCAGGTGGGCGCCGAGGTGTACTACGAGGCGGCCGCGGCCGGTGCGATCCCGATCATCCGTCCGCTGCGCGACTCGCTCGCCGGCGACCGGGTGCAGCGCATCATGGGCATCGTCAACGGCACGACGAACTACATCCTCGACCGCATGGACACCGAGGGCGCCGAGTTCGCCGACGTGCTCGCCGACGCCCAGCGCCTGGGCTACGCCGAAGCCGACCCCACCGCCGACGTCGAAGGCTACGACGCCGCGCAGAAGGCGGCGATCCTCGCAAGCCTCGCCTTCCACACCACCGTGCCGCTCGAGTCGGTGCACCGTGAGGGCATCACGACGATCGACAAGTCGATGATGGATGCCGCGCGCCACGCCGGCTACGTCATCAAGCTCCTCGCCGTGTGCGAGCGCCTGAACGGCGGCGCCGACGAGTCCATCTCCGTGCGTGTGTACCCGGCGCTCGTCGACCGCGCCCACCCGCTCGCGAGCGTGCACGGCGCGAACAACGCCGTGTTCGTCCAGGCCGAGGCTGCGGGCAACCTCATGTTCTACGGTGCGGGCGCCGGCGGCGTGCAGACCGCGTCGGCCGTGCTCGGCGACGTCGTCTCGGCCGCGCGCCGGCATATCGCGGGCGGCGTCGGCGTGGGAGAGTCCACTCTGGCGAACCTCCCGATCGTCCCCATCGGACGCGTCACGACCCGGTACCAGATCACCCTCGAGGTCGACGACCAGCCCGGCGTGCTCGCCACGGTCGCCGGCATCCTCAGCGACGGCCGCGTGTCGATCGCGAACGTCGAGCAGACCGTCGTGGGCGAAGACGCCCGCACCGCGCGTCTGGTGATCGGCACGCACAAGGCTTTGGAGCAGGACCTCAGCGAGACGGTCGACCGTCTCGCCGCGAGCGGCGTCGTCGAGCGCGTCGTCTCGGTCCTGCGTGTGGAAGGAGACTGACATGGCACACGTCTGGCGCGGAGTCCTGCGCGAGTATGCGGATCGTCTGGGCGTCACGGATGCCTCGACCGTCGTCACCCTCGGGGAGGGCGGCACGCCGCTTCTGCCCGCCCCCTCGCTGTCGCGCCGCACCGGCACCGACGTGTGGGTGAAGTTCGAGGGCATGAACCCCACCGGGTCGTTCAAGGACCGCGGCATGACCGTCGCCGTCTCACGCGCGATCGAGCACGGTGCGAAGGCCGTCATCTGCGCGTCGACGGGCAACACGTCGGCGTCGGCCGCGGCCTACGCGGCGCACGCCGGCATCACCGCGGCGGTGCTGGTGCCCGAGGGCAAGATCGCCATGGGCAAGCTCAGCCAGGCCGTCGCGCACAACGGCCAGCTCATCCAGATCCGCGGCAACTTCGATGACTGCCTCGAGATCGCGCGCGAGCTCGCCGACAACTACCCGGTGCACCTCGTCAACTCGGTCAACCCCGACCGCATCGACGGCCAGAAGACCGCCGCCTACGAGGTCGTGGAGCAGCTCGGCGACGCGCCCGACTTCCACTTCATCCCCGTCGGCAACGCCGGCAATTACACCGCGTACACCCGCGGCTACCGCGAGGAGGCCGAGGGCGGCGTGTCCACGCGCGTGCCGCGCATGTTCGGCTTCCAGGCAGAGGGCTCCGCGCCGCTCGTGCGCGGCGAGGTCGTGAAGAACCCCGACACCGTGGCCAGCGCCATCCGCATCGGCAATCCGGCCTCGTGGGAGCTCGCGCTCGAGGCGCGCCACGCGACCGACGGCTACTTCGGCGCCATCGACGACCAGCGCATCCTCGCCGCGCAGAAGCTGCTGGCGGGCGAGGTCGGCATCTTCGTCGAGCCCGCGTCCGCGATCAGCGTCGCGGGTCTCCTCGACCGCGTTGAGGCCGGCGTCGTGCCGCAGGGTGCGCGAGTCGTGCTCACCGTCACGGGCCACGGACTCAAGGACCCGCAGTGGGCACTGCGCAACGCCGACGGCAGCCAGGTCGAGCCGACCGTGGTCGACGCCACGACGTCGGAAGTGGCATCCGTCCTCGATCTCGCGCCTGCGGCGGCGACCGCGTGAACGCAGCCGTCGTCCCGGCTCCGGGACGCCGTGTGCTCGTCCGGGTGCCCGCGACGAGCGCCAACCTCGGACCCGGCTTCGACACACTCGGCCTGGCGCTGAGCGTGTACGACGAGCTCGACGTCACGGCCCTGCCGCCGGGGGAGCTCGAGATCGAGGTCACCGGTCAGGGTGCGGCCGACGTGCCGCGCGACGCCTCGCACCTCGTCGTGCGCGCGATCGCGTACACGTACGAATCGGTCGGGCGCCGCATGCCGGGCCTGCGGCTGCACGCGCACAACGTGATCCCCCACGGCCGCGGACTCGGATCGTCGGGCGCCGCCGTCGTGTCGGGCATCCTGGCGGCCAAGGGGCTGCTCGAGGGCGACATCGAACTCGGGCCCGACACCCTGCTGAGCCTCGCGACCGAGCTCGAGGGGCACCCCGACAATGTCGCGCCGGCACTGTTCGGCGGACTCACGATCGCGTGGATGGACGAGCAGGGCCCGCAGCACAAGAAGCTGCTCGTGCACCGCGGCGTTTCGCCGCTGGTGTTCGTGCCCGAGTTCACGATGTCGACCGAGGTCGCCCGCAGCCTGCAGCCGCTGCAGGTGCCGCGCGAGGACGCCGTGTTCAACGTCTCGCGCTCGGCGCTCCTGATCGCCGCGCTCACCCAGAGCCCCGAGCTGCTGCAGGCCGCGACCGAAGACAAGCTCCACCAGAACTACCGCGCGAGCGCGATGCCGGCCACCGACAACCTCGTGCGCATGCTGCGTGCCGAGGGGTTCGCCGCCGTCGTCTCGGGCGCGGGACCGAGCGTGCTCGTGCTCGCCGACGGACCGGGCCGCCGCCTCGAGGCCGCAGCCCTCGCGTCGGCGGCATCCGACACCCCGTGGGAGGCGCTCATGCTCGCCGTCGACTTCAAGGGTGGTACAGTGAGGGAGTACGCGGAGGGTTCCACGTAAATCGTGAATCTGGCCTCCGTTCGCATTCTGCGAAACCCGCACGACCCCCCACATCCTGCTGACGGTCTCTGAGCGCCATCGCGGTTCTCGAGTCCATCTCAGGGCCTTGAACGTCGAAGGGTCGGGCAAGACGCCTGATGAACAGCGCGCCTCGTGCGGATGTGCATTTCCATTCGTTTGACAAGGGAGAACTCGTGGAGTCCATCTCCGAGATCCAGAGCGACGCAACGGCCGACGAGCGCACGGAAGCGCCCGAGGCCGTCGAGAACGTCGACACCACCACCGACGCCGTCGCCGAGTCGACCGCGCCCGTTGCTGAGCCTGAGGCTGAAGCGGATGCCGCGGCTGACGCCCCGGCTGAGGGCCAGGGTGCCGCCGAGGCTGCTCCGGTCGAGGCGCCTGCCGCCCCGGCCGAGGTGCCTGCGACAGAGGCTGAGGTTGCCGAGCCCGAGGCCGCCGCGCCTGTGAAGGCGCCGCGCAAGCGTGCGCCGCGCCGGGCCAAGACGGCGGACGCCGTCACGCCCGAGCCCGTGGTCGAGGCTCCGGCCGAGGCCGCGCCCGCAGCTGAGGCCGAAGCGCCCACCGCTGAGGCCGAGGCCGCCCCGGATGAGGCACCCGCCGAGGCTCCGGCCGCTGAGACGCCGGCTGTTGCCGACGCTCCGGCTGAGGCCGCCCCCGCCGACGCGCCCGCCGAGGCATCCGCCGACGCGAAGATCGAGGCATCCGCCGACGCGAAGCCCGAGGCATCCGCCGACACGAAGCCCGAGGCATCCGCCGACACGAAGCCCGCCGACGGCGACGCAGCTGAGCAGACCGGCGACGAGACCCCGTCGCGCAGCCGCAGCCGCAGCCGCAGCCGCAGCCGGAATCGCAACCAGAACGACAAGGGCGACAAGGGCGGTCAGCAGCAGAACGGCCAGCAGCAGAACGGCGGCAAGGACAACGCGCCCGCCGCCACGCCCGAGGCCGACGAAGAGCCGGCTCAGGGCGCGGGTCGCGGCCGCCAGCGCAACAAGCGCCGTGGCGCCCCGCAGACGGGCGACGAGTTCGAGACCGAGATCGGCGAGGACGACGTCCTGATCCCGATCGCGGGCATCCTCGACGTCCTCGACAACTACGCCTTCGTGCGCACGTCGGGCTACCTGCCCGGCACCAGCGACGTCTACGTGTCGCTCGGCCAGGTGAAGAAGTACAACCTCCGCAAGGGCGACGCCGTCGTCGGCGCGATCAAGCAGCCGCGCGAGGGCGAGCAGTCGAGCCGCCAGAAGTACAATGCGCTGGTCAAGGTCGACGCGATCAACGGCCTGTCGGTCGACGACGCCGCCACCCGCGTCGAGTTCGGCAAGCTCACGCCGCTCTACCCGCAGGAGCGCCTGCGCCTCGAGACGGCCCCCGAGAAGCTGACGCAGCGCATCATCGACCTCGTCGCGCCGATCGGCAAGGGTCAGCGCGGTCTCATCGTCGCACCGCCCAAGGCCGGCAAGACGATCGTGCTGCAGCAGATCGCCAACGCCATCGCGACCAACAACCCCGAGGTCCACCTCATGGTCGTGCTCGTCGATGAGCGCCCCGAAGAGGTCACCGACATGCAGCGCACGGTGAAGGGCGAGGTCATCGCCTCGACATTCGACCGCCCCGCCGAGGACCACACCACGGTCGCCGAGCTCGCCATCGAGCGTGCGAAGCGCCTGGTCGAGCTCGGCCGCGACGTCGTCGTGCTGCTCGACTCGATCACCCGCCTCGGCCGCGCCTACAACATCTCGGCGCCCACCTCGGGCCGCGTGCTCACGGGTGGCGTCGACGCGTCGGCGCTGTACCCGCCGAAGCGCTTCTTCGGCGCGGCGCGCAACATCGAGAACGGCGGATCGCTCACGATCCTCGCCACGGCTCTCGTCGAGACCGGCTCCAAGATGGACGAGGTCATCTTCGAGGAGTTCAAGGGCACCGGCAACAGCGAGCTGCGCCTCAACCGCCAGCTCGCCGACAAGCGCATCTTCCCGGCCGTCGACGTCAACGCGTCGAGCACCCGCCGCGAAGAGATGCTGCTGTCGCCCGACGAGGTCAAGATCACCTGGAAGCTCCGCCGCGCGCTGGCCGGTCTCGAGCCCCAGCAGGCCCTCGAGGTCGTGCTCGGCAAGCTCAAGGAGACGCAGTCGAACGTCGAGTTCCTCGTGCAGATGCAGAAGTCGATCCCGGCGCCGTCGACCGGTCACGGCGGGCGCAGCCACGCGGACGACAACAGCATCCGCTGAGCCGCGGAGGGAACTGGGTGTTCGACTCCGTCAAGGCGCTGATCGAAGAGCACAAGGCGGTTCAGGAGGAGCTCTCCGACCCCGCCGTGCATGCCGATGCGGCACGCGCCAAGCGGGTCAACCGCCGCTACGCCGAGCTGTCTCGCATCGTGAAGGCGAACGAGGACTGGGTCGCGGCATCCGATGATCTGGAAGCCGCGCGCGAACTCGCTCGTGAGGACGACGCGTTCGCCGAGGAGGTTCCCGCGCTCGAGGCGAAGCTCGCCGAAGCGCAGGAGCGTCTGCGGCGTCTGCTGATCCCGCGCGACCCCGACGACGCCCGCGACGTGATCATGGAGATCAAGCAGGGCGAGGGCGGCGCCGAGTCGGCGCTGTTCGCCGCCGACCTGCTGCGGATGTACCTGCAGTACGCGGCGTCGAAGGGCTGGAAGACCGAGCTCCTCGAGCGCAACGAGTCCGACCTGGGCGGCTTCAAGGACGTGCAGGTCGCGATCAAGGGCTCATCGAGCGATCCCGCCCAGGGCGTGTGGGCGCACCTCAAGTACGAGGGCGGTGTGCACCGCGTGCAGCGTGTGCCGGCGACCGAATCTCAGGGGCGCATCCACACCTCGACGACGGGCGTGCTCGTCTTCCCCGAGGTCGACGAGCCCGAAGAGATCCACATCGACGCGAACGACCTGAAGATCGACGTCTTCCGGTCCTCGGGCCCGGGCGGGCAGTCGGTCAACACGACCGACTCGGCGGTGCGCATCACGCATGTGCCGACCGGGATCGTCGTGTCGATGCAGAACGAGAAGTCGCAGCTGCAGAACCGCGAGGCCGGCATGCGCGTGCTCCGGGCACGCCTGCTCGCCAAGCAGCAGGAGGAGCTCGAGGCCGCGGCATCCGATGCCCGCAAGTCCCAGATCCGGGGCATGGACCGCTCCGAGCGCATCCGCACGTACAACTTCCCCGAGAATCGCATCGCCGACCACCGCACCGGCTACAAGGCGTACAACCTCGACCAGGTCATGGACGGCGCACTCGAGCCGATCATCGAGTCGGCCATCGCCGCCGACGAAGAGGCCCGGCTCGCCGCGCTCGGCTCCGACGACTGACGCTCCGCTGCGTTTCGTCCGCCGAGACCTGGCATTCGCGACGAGACGGCGTGCAACGCCCTGGGTTTCGTCGCGAATCCCAGGTCTCGCGGTGCCCGTTGCGGCTGGTGCGTGTCGGCGGGTGCGTCTAGCGTCGAGGCGTGTCGGAAGGACGCGTCATGGCCGAGTTCGTCTTCACCTCTCCGGCGGGTGTCACGCTGCGCGGCGGCCGACACGGCGAGGGGATGCCGCTCCTCGCGCTGCACGGAGGCTATTCGGCGCGCGGTGAGATCGAGGCCATCCTCGATGCCGTGCTTCCCGAGGTGCCGCCGTTCGACCGGTGGACGCCCGACCTCCCCGGCATGGGCGACAGCGTCGACACCGCGGTAGACGACGCCGAGCAGGTCGTCGAGCTGCTGTGCGCTCTGGTCGACGCGGAGTTCGGCGGCCGGAAGTTCGCGCTCCTGGGGCACTCGCTCGGCGGCTTCCTGGCGCGGGCGGTGGCCGCGCGCCGCCCGGAGCAGGTCGTCGCCATCGCGCTGCTGTGCCCGCTGCCCGGAGAACTGCAGCCCGAGCCGGCGACGGTGGTGCAGTCCGAGCCCGGGGCCGCCGATGTGCTCAGCGACCGTGAGAGAGCGGAGTTCGAGGGCTACTTCGTGTGGCACACCGCTCAGGCGGTCGAGCGCTTCCGCTCGGGCGTCGCCGGCTCGCTCGACCGGTACGACGGCGACATCGTCGGGCGCATCATGGAGTCCGCCGACTTCGACATCGGCGACGGGGCGGACAGCGTGCCGATGCTGGTCGTGCTGGGCCGCCGAGACAGCCTGCTCGGATTCCGCTCGCAGGCCGCCCAGGCAGCACACTGGGCGGCTGCGACCGTCGTGATCGTCGACGACGCGGGGCACGCGCTCCCGCACGAGAAGCCCGAGCTGGTGCGGGCGCTGCTCGCCGACCTGTTCACCCGGGCGGGTTCCGTCGTCCGGACGTGACGCGCCTGCGAGACGGCGTATCCGCGACGAGACGGCGCACACCGCACCAGGTCTCGTCGCGGATCCGATGTCTCGCCGGTGGGGGCGCAGGGGAGCGGATGCCGCGCCGCCGCCTCAGCGCCGCCGCAGACGCCGAGACGGCGTATTCGGGACGAGACGGCGTACACCGCGGAAGGTCTCGTCGCGGATCCGATGTCTCGCCGGCCGGGGCGCAAGGAGAGCGGACGCCGCGCCGCTAGGCTCGGCTCGTGCTCACGCTCCTCATCCGCGCGGCGATCTTCCTCGTCTCCGCGTTCCTCGGACTCGTCGCGGCCGACCTGATCCTGCCCGGCTTCACGCTGCACTGGGACGACTGGTGGGGCATCCTGCTGGCGGTCGTGATCTTCGCGGTGCTGCAGAGCATCCTCGCGCCCTGGCTGTTCACGATCACGCGGCGCCACGCCAACGCCCTGATCGGCGGAATCGGCCTGCTGTCGACGTTCGTCGCGCTGCTGATCGCGGTGCTGATCCCGGCAGCGGGCATCGGCATCAACGGTCCCGTGGCGTGGATCATCGGCACGCTCATCGTGTGGCTCGTCACCGCGCTCGCGACCTGGCTGCTCCCACCCCTGTTCATCAAGAAGCGCGTCCAGGACCGCCGCGAGTAGACCCCGGTTCTCCGGGGCCCCCGGTGAAGGGATTTCGATACGCGGCGCCTTCGGCGGCGCTACTCCATCTTGATCCGAGGCGCATCGACGCGGCTTCGCCGCATTGCTCCGCCTCGCGTCAGATGTGGTACTCGGGGTACTCCGGGGTCGTCAGGATCGAGCGGGTGTCCTCGCCCTCGCGGCGCTGACGCGGCTTGGCGGGCACGCCCACGAGCACGCTGTCGGCCGGGGCATCCTTCGTCACCACCGCGTTCGCGCCGACGACCGATCCCGCGCCGATCGTGATCGGACCGAGGATCTTCGCGCCGGCGCCGACGGCGACGCCGTCTTCGAGCGTGGGATGCCGCTTCCCGCCCTCGCGCTGACGGCCGCCGAGCGTCACCCCGTGGTACAGCATGACGTCGTCGCCGACCTCAGCCGTCTCGCCGATCACGACCCCCATGCCGTGGTCGATGAAGAAGCGGCGGCCGATCTGCGCGCCGGGGTGGATCTCGATCCCGGTGAGCCAGCGGGTGATCTGCGACCCCGCGCGGGCGAGGAACCGCACTCTGCGCACCCACAGCGCGTGCCACACCCGGTGCGCCCAGATCGCGTGCAGGCCGGGATACAGCAGCGCGATCTCGACGCCCGACCGGGCAGCGGGGTCGCGCAGCCGTGCCGCGACGACGTCTTCGCGGATGCGGGCGAAGAAGCCCTCCCCGCGGCTCATGACGCGCTCTTCTCGGGCTCGCGCAGGTGCTCGTACAGCGCTGTCGAGAGGTAGCGCTCGCCCGAATCGGGGATGATCACGACGATGCGCTTGCCCGCGGCCTCCGGGCGCGCGGCGATCTCGAGCGCCGCCCACACCGCCGCGCCCGCCGACATGCCCCCGAGGATGCCCTCGCGCACGGCGAGGTCGCGTGCCACGCGGATCGCGTCGTCGAACTCGACGTCGAAGATCTCGTCGATGACCGACCGGTCGAGCACCGCCGGCACGAAGTTCGGCCCGATGCCCTGGATGCGGTGACCGCCGGCGCGGCCCTCCGACAGCATGGGGGAGTCCTTCGGCTCGACGATGGCGATCTTCACGTCGGGATTGCGCTGCTTGAGCACCTGGCCCACGCCCGTGATGGTGCCGCCCGTACCCGAGCCCGCGACGAAGTAGTCCACTGTGCCCTCGGTGTCGCGCCAGATCTCCTCGGCCGTCGTGCGGCGATGGATCTCGGCGTTGGCCTCGTGCTCGAACTGACGGGCGAGCACGGCCCCCGGCGTCTCGGCGACGATCCGCTCCGCGGTCTCGACGGCCTCGGTCATGCCCTTGTACGGGTCGGTGAGCACGAGCTCGGCGCCGTACGCCTTCAGCAGCGTGCGCCGCTCCTTCGACATCGACGCGGGCATCGTGAGGATCACCTTGTAGCCGCGGGCCGCTCCGATCAGCGCCAGGGCGATGCCGGTGTTGCCGCTGGTCGACTCCACGATCGTGCCGCCGGGCTTCAGTTCGCCGGCCGCCTCCGCGGCGCCGATGAGCGCATAGCCCAGGCGGTCCTTCACACTCGAACCCGGGTTGTAGAACTCGAGCTTGGCGAGGACCTCGCCGTGGAGGCCCTCCGTGAGGGCGTTGAGCCTCACCAGCGGGGTCTCGCCGAATGCGGTCGTGATGTCGGAGTGGATCCCTGGCACGGGGCGCCTTTCTGGAGCGGTGTGTCTCAATCCTCTCGCAGGTTCTCGAACAGCGCAGTCGACAGGTAGCGCTCGCCGAACGACGGCACGATGACGACGATGTTCTTGCCCTCGGCCTCGGGGCGCGCGGCGATCTGCAGCGCGGCCCAGATCGCGGCGCCCGACGAGATGCCGACGAGGATGCCGTCCTTGGTGCCCACCGCGCGTGCGGTGTCGATCGCGTCCGCGAACTCGACGTCGACGACCTCGTCGATGACTCCCTGGTCGAGGATCGCCGGCACGAAGTTCGGGCCGATGCCCTGGATCTTGTGGGGTCCGGGCGTGCCCTTGGTGAGCAGCGGCGAGTCGGCGGGCTCGACGGCGATGACCTTCGCGCCGGGCACCCGCTCCTTGAGCACCTGGCCGACGCCGGTGATCGTGCCGCCCGTGCCGATTCCGGCGACGAAGTAGTCGACGGCACCGTCGGTGTCGCGGATGATCTCCTCGGCCGTGGTCTCGCGGTGAATGCGCGGGTTGGCCTCGTTCTCGAACTGGCGCGCGAGAACGGCGCCGGGGATCTCGGCGACGAGCTCCTCCGCCTTGGCGACGGCGCCCTTCATGCCGCCGGCCGGGTCGGTGAGCACGAGCTCGGCACCGTAGCCCTTGAGCAGCAGGCGGCGCTCGATCGACATCGACGAGGGCATCGCGAGCACGACGCGGTATCCGCGGGCGGCGCCGACCATGGCGAGCGCGATGCCGGTGTTGCCGCTCGTGGCCTCGACGATCGTGCCGCCGGGCTGCAGCTGGCCGGACTTCTCGGCGGCGTCGACGATGGCGATGCCGAGGCGGTCCTTGACGCTTGACGCCGGGTTGTAGAACTCGAGCTTGGCGATCACGTTGCCGCCGAGGCCCTCCGCGGTGCGGTTGAGGCGCACGAGGGGGGTGTTTCCGAAGGCGGAGGTGATGTCGGGGTGGATGCCGGTCATGTCAGGCCTTTCAGCGGTGGTCTGCGGGTGGGGACAAGCCTAGGGGGACGCATCCATCGTGAGTCCTTCTGTGACGGTGGCCCGACCACGGGCGAGTACCCTGCCGGGCTTAGGCTGGACGGGCCCATGGCTTCACCCGAGACACCCCCGACCACCGCCGCCTGGCTGCGTGATGCCGCCGCGCGCCTGGCGCAGGCCGGTGTGCCCGATCCCGATGTCGACGCCGAGCTGCTCGCTGCGTTCGCGCTGCAGACCGGTCGCGGGGGAGTGCAGGCCGCCGCCATCCGCGGAGACGCCCTTCCCGCCGAGGTGGTCCGGCAGCTCGAGACGCTGGTCGAGCGCCGTATGACGCGCGAGCCGCTGCAGCACATCACCGGCCTCGCCCCCTTCCGCCATCTCGAGCTCCGCGTCGGACCCGGCGTCTTCGTGCCCCGGCCCGAGACCGAGATGGTGGCGCAGCTGGCGATCGACGCGCTCGCGGCCGCGGCATCCCCCTCTCCCATCGCCGTCGATCTCGGCACCGGAAGCGGCGCGATCGCCCTTGCGATGGCCACCGAGGTGCCGCACGCCCGGGTCTTCGCGGCCGAGAACTCGGTCGACGCCTTCGTCTGGACGAAGGAGAACTTCGAGCGCGTCGGCGCCGACAACGCCGCGCTCGCCTTCATCGATCTGGCTCACGCGTTCCCCGAGCTCGACGGCACGGTGTCGGTCGTCGCGTCCAATCCGCCGTATGTTCCGGATGCCGCGATCCCGCGCGATCCGGAGGTGCGGTTCTTCGACCCGCCCGCCGCACTGTACGGCGGCGGGGACGGCCTCGACGTGGTGCGCATCCTCAGCGGTGTGGGGCTCCGGCTGGCGCACCCCGGCGGCACGATCGTCATCGAGCACGGCGAGTGGCAGGGCGAGGCGATCCGCGACCTCCTCACCGCCGACGGCTGGCGCGCGGCATCCACTCATCCCGATCTCACGATGCGCGACCGCGCGACCACCGCCATCCGTCCCTGATACCCGCTCCCCGCGCGCCGCGGATCCCCAGGCGCCCTTGATTAGACTGTGCGCGACATGTCCCCCATCTTCGATTGCCGCGATGAGGCACAGCTCCTTTCCGGCATGCGTCAGGCGCGCCAGGCCATCGGCCGCGCCGACCTGGTCGTCATCCCCACCGACACCGTCTACGGCGTGGCCGCCGACGCCTTCAGCGCGAAGGCCGTGCAGAAGCTGCTCGACGCCAAGGGGCGCACCCGGCAGATGCCGCCGCCCGTTCTGGTGGCCGGCACTGCGACGCTGCGAGCCCTCGTCGCCGAGGTTCCCGAGCAGATCGAGCGCCTCGTCGAGGAGTTCTGGCCCGGCGGACTCACGATCGTGCTCCCCGCCCAGCCGTCCCTCTCCTGGGACCTCGGCGAGACGCGGGGAACCGTCGCCGTGCGCATGCCCGCGCACCGCATCGCCCTCGAGCTGCTCGAGGAGACGGGCCCGCTCGCGGTCTCGAGCGCGAATCGGACCGGCAAGGCGGCCGGCATCACGGCGGAGGACTCGGAGGGGATGCTGGGCGACAGCGTCGCGGTGTACCTCAGCGACGGTCCGTCCACGACGGGGATCTCGTCGACGATCATCGACGCCACCAGCCTCGTCGGCCAGGCCGAGCCGCTCGTGCGGGTGCTGCGTGAGGGCGCCGTGAGCCGTGAGCAGCTGCGCTCGGTGCTCGGCGACCTGCTCGAACCCGACCCCGAGGCAGACGAGGCCGAGACGGACCTGCCCGAGCCCGAGGCAGTCGACCCCGAGGCAGACGAGGCCGACGGGCCCGAGTCCGCGCCGAACCCCGACGAGCCGGGCGGGCCGTGAAGCAGTACGTCTTCACCATCCTCTTCACCGCGGCGGTCACCTTCGCGCTGTCGTGGACGGTCTGGCGACTCGGGCTGAAGTACAAGCTGTATCCGGGGATCCGCGAGCGCGACGTCCACAAGACGCCCACCCCGCGCCTCGGCGGCATCGCGATGTTCCTGGGCGTCGTCGCCGCGTTCCTGGTCTCGTCGCAGCATCCGTTCTTCGCCATCGTGTGGAACGAGCCTGCGCAGGTGTGGGCGATCCTCGGGGCGACGTTCCTGATCGTGGTCGTGGGCGTCGCGGACGACCTGTGGGACCTCGACTGGATGATCAAGCTCGGCGCGCAGTTCCTCGCCGCCGGCATCATCACGTGGTTCGGCGACCTGCAGATCTACTCGCTGCCCATCGGCGGGCAGGCGGTCGGCTCGAGCTGGGTCAGCTTCACGCTCACGGTGTTCTCGATCGTCGTCGTCATGAACGCCGTCAACTTCATCGACGGCCTCGACGGGCTGGTCGCGGGCGTGTGCCTCATCGCCAACGGGGTGTTCTTCGCGTACTCCTACATGCTGGTGCGCGACACCGGCCAGAGCAGTTACTTCAACCTCGCGTCGTTCATCGCCGCGGTGCTGATCGGCGTGTGCGTCGGGTTCCTGCCGCTCAACTGGCGGCCGGCGAAGCTCTTCATGGGAGACTCCGGCGCGCTGATGCTCGGCCTCCTGATGGCCTGCTCGGCGATCGCCGTCACCGGCAGCATCACGCCGGCCATGGTCGGCGACAACGACGAGTTCGGCCGCTCGCAGCTGCTCGGTGCGTTCATCCCGATCCTGCTGCCGGTGGTGATCGTCCTCCTGCCGCTGCTCGACTTCGGCCTGGCGATCATCCGGCGGATGAGCAAGGGCAAGTCGCCCTTCTCGCCCGACCGCAAGCACCTGCATCACCGGATGCTCGACATGGGGCACTCCGACCTCGGTGCGGTGCTCATCTTCTACGCCTGGACCACGATCGTCAGCCTGTCGGTCCTGCTCATGTACATCGGCACGTCCGAGGGCTGGCCGGGGGACTACCTCCTCGGCGTGGCGTTCGGGCTCATCGGGGTCGTCGCGTGCCTCGTGGTGACCCTGCTGCCTTCCCGCCGGCCCGTGCCGGCTCCCGACACCGTCCTGGAGGACGCCGCATGACCACCAACCCCATCTCGAGCACGCCGATCCTGCGCACCGTCCTGGTATGGGGCGGCGTCGTCACCGGCGCGCTGGCGGTGCTCGGCGGCCTCATCGGGTTCCTCGTCGCCGGCACGAACGGGCTGTGGAGCGCGCTCGTCGGCGTGCTCGTCGCGGCCGCCTTCCTCCTCATCACCGTCGCCAGCATCCTGATCGCCAACCGGTGGTACGGCGACCCCCTCTACGTGCCGCTGTTCTTCGGCATCGTGCTCGGCGGCTGGATCCTGAAGTTCATCGTGTTCATCGTGCTGCTCCTGGTGCTGCGGGGTCAGCCGTGGATCGAGCCGATGGTCTTCTTCCTGGCCGTCGTCGTGGGCGTGCTCGCCTCGCTCATGGTCGACGTCGTCGTGCTGCTCCGGATGCGGGTGCCCCACGTGAGCGACGTCACGCTGCCGAGCGATCCCGACGCCGGAGACCGTCGCGATGACACCCAGGAGGGAGGGCGCGGGCGCCCCGGGGCGGATTCAGGCCCCTCTCAAGTTTGATAGGCTCTTCCTGCGCCCGCCTGCTCGCCTAGCGAGCATTTGCGGAGTGACGCTCATCGACCATCGTCGCAACGGTTCTCGACCGGTGCCCCGAAGCTGGAGCCAGCGCTGTTTACTCATGCTGCGACCCTGATCGCCCCCCTTGCCGCCGACGCGCCGCCGGAGTTCCACGGACCTTCGATCGAAGAGTTCTTCCCTGAGATCCTCTTCACGCTGGCGGGGGTGCCGATCCACCGGATCCACCTGATCCAGTTCCTGGCGACGATCGCCGTCGTGCTGATCTTCTGGCTCGGCACACGTCGCATGCGCGTCGTCCCCGGCCGGTTCCAGAGCCTGGTCGAGATGGGGCTGGACTTCGTCCGCGTCAACATCGGCGAAGACCTCCTCGGCAAGAAGGACGCCCAGAGGTTCCTCCCGATCCTCACGACGATGTTCTTCATGATCCTGTTCATGAACATCACGGGAATCATCCCGTTCCTGAACATCGCCGGCACGAGCATCATCGCGGTGCCGCTGACGCTCGCGATCGTGAGCTACATCAC
Organism: Microbacterium gallinarum; assembly: GCF_014837165.1. Taxonomy (GTDB): domain Bacteria; phylum Actinomycetota; class Actinomycetes; order Actinomycetales; family Microbacteriaceae; genus Microbacterium; species Microbacterium gallinarum. The sequence continues at coordinate 144,196 of NZ_JACSPM010000001.1, read as the reverse complement.
CTTCATCTACGCCGGCATCAAGAAGAGCCCCAAGAACTTCTTCAAGAACTCGCTCTTCCCGTCGGGCGTGCCGTGGCCGATCTACATCATCGTCACGCCGATCGAGCTCATCTCGACGTTCGTCATCCGCCCCGTCACGCTCACGCTCCGACTCCTGATGAACATGATGGTCGGCCACCTCCTCCTGGTGCTGTTCTTCGCCGCCACGCAGTTCTTCATCGTCGACCTGGGCGGCTGGTGGTCGGTCCTCGGCGCCGGCAGCCTCGCGTTCGGCTTCATCTTCACCCTGTTCGAGATCCTGGTGGCTGTCCTCCAGGCCTACGTCTTCGCCCTTCTCACCGCGGTCTACATCCAGCTCGCGGTCGCCGAAGAGCACTGATACGGGACGGCCGGAAGGCCGCCCACAACCGAAAGGAAACACCCCCGTGGACGCAACTACGGTTCTCGCCGAGGTCTCCGGCTCCATCGCCACCGTCGGCTACGGTCTCGCCGCCATCGGCCCGGCCATCGGCGTGGGCATCGTCGTCGGCAAGACGATCGAGGGCGTGGCCCGTCAGCCCGAGCTGGCCGGCCGTCTGCAGGTCCTGATGTGGATCGGTATCGCCTTCACCGAGGCGCTCGCCTTCATCGGCATCGCGACCGGCTTCATCTTCGGCTTCTGATCGCCAACTCTCGACCTAAGGAGACAGGATGCTGAACGCTCTTGTCGCGTACGCCGCGGAGGAGGGTGCTGCACCCAACCCGCTCATTCCCGCGTGGTACGACATCATCTGGTCGTCGGTGTGCTTCATCGTCATTCTTCTCGTCTTCTGGAAGGTCGCCCTTCCGAAGATGAAGAAGCTGCTCGACGAGCGTTCCGCCGCGATCGAGGGGAACATCGCCAAGGCCGACGAGGCCCAGCGCAAGGCCGAGGCGGCACTCGAGGAGTACACCGCCCAGCTCGCCGACGCGCGCAAGGAGGCCGGTGAGATCCGCGACGCCGCCCGTGAGGACGGCAAGAAGATCGTCGCCGAGGCGAAGGACACCGCTTCCGCAGAGGCCGCGCGTCTGACCGCGACCGCGCACTCGCAGATCGAAGCCGAGCGCCAGACGGCCCTCGTGTCGCTGCGCAGCGAGGTGGGCACGCTCGCCCTCGACCTCGCCGGCGGCGTGATCGGCGAGACGCTGTCCGACGACGCGAAGGCTCAGGCCGTCGTCGACCGCTTCCTGGCCGAGCTCGAGGCATCCGAGGCAGAGAAGGCGTCGAAGTAATGGGCAGCGCGACCACTCAGGCCCTCGCGGCGACGACGAAGGCGCTCGACGCCACGTCGGGCGTCGACCTCGACGTGGCCGGCGAGCTGTTCGCCGCGGCGCGCGCCGTGGGCGACTCGTCGCAGCTGAGCGGCGCGCTCGCCGACTCCGCCGCTTCGGCCGAGGCACGCACCAAGGTCGTCACCGACGTGTTCGGACGGGCCGTGTCGCCCGCGACGGTCTCGTTGCTGACGGTCGTCGTGGCGCAGCGCTGGTCGTCGGCGTCCGACCTGGTCGACGGCATCGAGGAGCTCGCCATCCGCGCTGCGGCGGTCGCCGAGCCGTCGGCCGACGTCGAGGACGAGCTCTTCCGCGTCTCCCGCACGGTCGCCGAGAACCCCGAGCTCGAGCTCGCCCTGGGCAGTCGTCTCGGGGATGCCTCGGCCAAGGGAACGCTCATCGACACGCTGCTCGCGGGACGCGCGAGCCGCGCGACGACGCTGATCGCGGCATCCCTCGTCCAGCAGCCGCGCGAGCGTCGCGTTCGTCAGCTGCTGTCGCGGGCCACCCGCCTCGTCGCCGACCAGCGCGGCCGGAAGGTCGCGACGGTCTTCGCCGCGTCGCCGCTCAGCGCCGCACAGGCCGACCGCCTCGCCGACACGCTCTCGAAGCGCTACGGCACGCGGGTGTCCATCAACACCGTGGTCGACCCGACCGTGGTGGGCGGGCTGCGCGTGCAGATCGCCGACGACGTCATCGACGCCAGCGTGTCGGCCCGGCTGGCGGATCTCCGTCAGAGGCTGGCCGGCTAGCACAGACTTCCCGCCGCAGGCGGAGATCTCGGGGGCACGACCCCCACACACAGAATTTGGAACAAAGGGAAGACCATGGCAGAACTGTCAATCAGCCCCGACGTCATCCGTGACGCGCTGAAGGATTTCGTCGCCGCCTACGAGCCCACCGGGGCAGCGGCGACCGAGGTCGGCACCGTCATCGACGCCGCCGACGGCATCGCTCATGTCGAGGGACTCCCCGGCGTCATGGCGAACGAGCTCGTCACGTTCGAGGACGGCACGCTCGGCCTCGCGCAGAACCTCGACGAGCACGAGATCGGTGTCGTCGTCCTCGGCGAGTTCTCGGGCGTCGAGGCGGGCCAGCCCGTCACGCGCACCGGCGAGGTCCTGTCGGTTCCGGTCGGCGAGGGCTACCTCGGCCGCGTGGTCGACCCGCTCGGCAACCCGATCGACGGACTCGGCGAGATCGCCAACATCGAGGGCCGCCGTGCGCTCGAGCTGCAGGCGCCCGGCGTCATGCAGCGCAAGTCGGTGCACGAGCCGCTCCAGACCGGCATCAAGGCCATCGACGCGATGATCCCCGTCGGCCGCGGCCAGCGTCAGCTGATCATCGGCGACCGCCAGACCGGCAAGACGGCGATCGCGATCGACACGATCATCAACCAGAAGGCCAACTGGGAGTCCGGCGACGCCAACAAGCAGGTCCGCTGCATCTACGTCGCCATCGGCCAGAAGGGCTCCACGATCGCCGCCGTCAAGGGCGCGCTCGAGGACGCCGGCGCCATGGAGTACACGACCATCGTCGCGGCGCCCGCGTCCGACCCGGCCGGCTTCAAGTACCTCGCTCCGTACACCGGCTCGGCCATCGGCCAGCACTGGATGTACGACGGCAAGCACGTCCTCATCATCTTCGACGACCTGACGAAGCAGGCCGAGGCCTACCGCGCCGTGTCGCTGCTGCTCCGCCGCCCGCCGGGCCGCGAGGCGTACCCCGGTGACGTCTTCTACCTGCACTCGCGTCTGCTCGAGCGCTGCGCGAAGCTCTCGGACGAGCTCGGCGCAGGCTCGATGACCGGTCTGCCGATCATCGAGACGAAGGCCAACGACGTGTCGGCCTACATCCCGACCAACGTGATCTCGATCACCGACGGCCAGATCTTCCTCCAGTCCGACCTCTTCAACGCCAACCAGCGTCCCGCCGTCGACGTCGGCATCTCGGTCTCGCGAGTCGGCGGTGACGCGCAGGTCAAGTCGATCAAGAAGGTCTCCGGCACGCTCAAGCTCGAGCTGGCCCAGTATCGCTCGCTCGAGGCGTTCGCGATGTTCGCGAGCGACCTGGATGCCGCGTCCCGCCGCCAGCTGGCCCGTGGCGCGCGCCTCACTGAGCTGCTCAAGCAGCCGCAGTACTCGCCGTACCCGGTGGAGGAGCAGGTCGTCTCGATCTGGGCCGGCACCAACGGCAAGCTCGACTCGATCGAGGTCGAGGACGTGCTGTCGTTCGAGCGCGAACTGCTGGACTACCTGCGTCGCAACACGACGATCCTCGACACGCTCCGCGACACGAACGTCCTCGATGACGACACCGTCGCCGAGCTCGGCAAGAAGACCGACGAGTTCATCCTCGAGTTCCAGGCCGGCAAGGGCCAGACGATCTCGAAGCCCGGCCATGAAGAGGTCGCGGCGGCAGAGGCCGAAGACGTGAACCAGGAGAAGATCGTCAAGGGCCGCCGCTAAGGCGACACCGGACAGAGACAATGGGCGCACAACTCCGGGTCTACAAGCAGAAGATCAGCACTGCTCAGACGACCAAGAAGATCACGAAGGCGATGGAGCTCATCGCGGCTTCGCGCATCCAGAAGGCGATGGCGCGTGTGCGCGCGTCGTCGCCCTTTGCGCGAGCCGTGACGCGAGCCGTCTCCGCCGTGGCGACGCACTCGAACGTGGAGCACCCGCTCACGACGGAGCGCGAGGTCATCCGCCGCTCGGCGGTGGTCATCTTCGCCTCCGACCGCGGCCTCGCCGGCGCGTTCAACTCGCAGATCCTCCGCGAGGGCCTCGAGCTGGCCGAGCTGCTGCGGCAGCAGGGCAAGGAGCCGGTGTTCTACCTCATCGGCCGCAAGGCCGTCGGGTACTTCCAGTTCCGTCGAATGGAGGCGGCTGCGGAGTGGACGGGCGACACCGACACCCCGCACTTCACCACGGCCGAGGAGATCGCGGCGACACTGCTCTCCGCGTACGACCGCGGTGGCGAAGACGGCGGCGTCGACGAGATCAACCTCGTCTACAACCGCTTCGTCAGCATGATGACGCAGACGCCCGAGACGGTGCGGCTGCTTCCGCTCGAGGTCGTCGAGGCCGAGGAAGCGGCGTCCGCTCAGGTGTACCCGCTCTACGAGTTCGAGCCGGACGCCGAGACCGTGCTCGACGCGCTCCTGCCGGTGTACATCCAGAGCCGCGTCTTCAACGCCCTCCTGCAGTCGTCGGCCGCGAAGCACGCCGCCACGCAGAAGGCGATGAAGTCCGCCAGCGACAACGCCGACAAGCTCATCACCGATTACACCCGCCTGCGCAACAACGCTCGCCAGGCCGAGATCACGCAGCAGATCGCCGAGATCGTCGGCGGCGCCGACGCTCTGGCGTCGGGCAAATAGACCACACGAAAGAGAAGAAGCCATGAGCCTCACCGCAGAGAAGACCGAGACCGCGGTCGTCGGCCGCGTCGCGCGGGTCACCGGCCCCGTCGTCGACATCGAGTTCCCGCACGACGCGATCCCCGACATCTACAACGCGCTCAAGACCACGATCACCATCGAGGGCGAGTCGACCGAGATCACCCTCGAGGTCGCCCAGCACCTCGGTGACGATCTCGTGCGCGCCATCGCGCTCAAGCCCACCGACGGCGTCGTCCGCGGTCAGGAGGTGCGCGACACCGGCGAGCAGATCACCGTGCCCGTCGGCGACGTCACCAAGGGCAAGGTCTTCAACGTGACCGGCGAGGTCCTCAACGCCGAGCCCGGCGAGACCATCGAGATCACCGAGCGCTGGCCGATCCACCGCAAGGCCCCGAACTTCGACCAGCTCGAGTCGAAGACCCAGATGTTCGAGACCGGCATCAAGGTCATCGACCTTCTCACCCCGTACGTGCTGGGTGGAAAGATCGGCCTCTTCGGCGGTGCGGGCGTCGGCAAGACGGTCCTCATCCAGGAGATGATCCAGCGCGTCGCGCAGGACCACGGTGGTGTGTCGGTGTTCGCCGGTGTCGGCGAGCGCACCCGTGAGGGCAACGACCTCATCCACGAGATGGAAGAGGCGGGCGTCTTCGACAAGACCGCCCTGGTGTTCGGCCAGATGGACGAGCCGCCGGGCACGCGTCTGCGCGTGGCCCTGTCGGCGCTGACGATGGCGGAGTACTTCCGCGATGTCCAGAAGCAGGACGTCCTCCTCTTCATCGACAACATCTTCCGCTTCACGCAGGCCGGTTCCGAGGTTTCGACCCTGCTCGGCCGCATGCCGTCCGCGGTGGGCTACCAGCCCAACCTGGCTGACGAGATGGGTGTGCTCCAGGAGCGCATCACCTCGACGCGTGGTCACTCGATCACCTCGCTGCAGGCGATCTACGTGCCCGCCGACGACTACACCGACCCGGCTCCGGCGACCACGTTCGCCCACCTCGACGCCACGACCGAGCTCTCGCGTGAGATCGCGTCGAAGGGTCTCTACCCGGCCGTCGACCCGCTGACGTCGACGAGCCGCATCCTCGACCCGCGCTACATCGGCGACGACCACTACCGCGTGGCCACCGCCGTCAAGCAGATCCTCCAGAAGAACAAGGAGCTGCAGGAGATCATCGCCATCCTCGGCGTCGACGAGCTCTCCGAGGAAGACAAGATCGTCGTGTCGCGCGCACGCCGCATCCAGCAGTTCCTCTCGCAGAACACCTACATGGCCAAGAAGTTCACCGGCGTCGAGGGCTCCACGGTCCCGATCAAGGAGACCATCGAGTCGTTCGACGCGATCGTCAAGGGCGACTTCGACCACGTCGCCGAGCAGGCGTTCTTCAACGTCGGCGGCATCTCCGACGTCGAGGAGAACTGGGCGCGCATCCAGAAGGAGAACGGCTGATCATGCCGCTCAACGTGAGTCTCGTCTCCGCCGATGCGGAGGTCTGGTCGGGAGCGGCGTCGCTCGTCGTCGCCAAGACCGTCGAGGGTGAGATCGGCTTCATGTCGGGTCACGAGCCGGTGCTGGCGATCCTGGCCGAGGGTCAGGTGCGCATCACCCAGACCTCGGGCACCAAGATCGTCGCGAACGCGCAGGACGGCTTCCTCTCCATGGAGGGCGACAACCTGACGATCGTCGCCGGCAACGCGGCGCTCATCGCCTGACGAACCTCAGACCGGAACGCCCCAGTCCGACGCGGACTCGGGGCGTTTCGTCTCTGCCACGACGACATCACGGGACCCATGCTGATCCTCCTTCCTCCCTCCGAGACGAAGCGGCCGGGGGGCCGCGGCCGCCCGCTCGACGTCGGCGGCCTCGCGATGCCGGCCCTCGCGCCCCAGCGCGTCGCCGTCGTCGACGCGCTCGTCGCGCTCTCGGCTGACGAAGCGGAAGCCGCGAGGGTGCTGAAGCTCGGCCGCACCCAGCTCGGCGAGGTCGCGGTGAACGCGGCGCTGCACGAGGCGCCGACCATGCCTGCGGTGGATCGGTACACCGGTGTCCTCTTCGACGCGCTGGACGCGGCATCCCTTCCCGCGGTCTCCCGCCGTTGGCTGGGCGCGCACGTCCGCGTGCACTCGGCCCCGTTCGGACCTGTGGGCGCCCTCGATGCGATCCCGTCCTACCGACTCGGTGCGTCGGCGTCGCTGCCGGGCCTCGCGTCCCTGAAGAAGGTGTGGGCGGATGCCGTCACCGCGGCGCTGGCCGAGGAGCGGCCTCGGTTCGTACTCGACCTGCGCTCCGAGGCGTATGTCGCACTGGGGCCGGTCCCGACGTCGGTGCCCTCGGCGTACGTGCGGGTCGTGTCGGAGTCCGAGGGAGGCGCCGTGCGCGCCCTCAACCACTTCAACAAGCACGCGAAGGGCGCGCTCGTGCGTCGCCTCGCCGAGGACCGGCCACGTGTGAACTCGCTCGCGGGATTCGTGAGCTGGGCGGATGCCGCGGGCCTGCGCGTGCGCGCCGGAAAGCCCGGAGAGCTCGAGCTGTTCGCCTGAGCCCGCCCGCCGCCGAGTTGCCGGCTCCGGTGACTTCCGCTTCGTTCACGCCGCGAGAAGTGGCAGCTCGACGGGCGAAGGAGCGTCAGCGCCGGGTGTGCTGAGCGGTGCGCTCCGTGTTCTCTGCGATCGCGATGAGCGCCACGACGGCCTCGATGATGAACCTCAGCGCGATGATCGCGATGAACGCGACGAGCGGCACGATGATGATCGTCGCGATGATCGCGGTGACGCCGGCGCCCACGTTGATCCACAGCAGTGACGTGCCGCCGACGATCCCGTTCACGAGGTACACGATGAAGCCGATCGCGATGGCGATGAGGCCCACGACGTAGAAGACGCTCGCGAGGCGGCGCGTGATGAACGTGCGGAAGCTGATGTCGAACAGCGCCGCGAAGAAGCCACGGCCGACGGCGGCGACATCGTCGTCGAGTGACCGCGGCACCCCCGTGTCGTCGGGGTCGGTCGCGGGATCGTAAGCGGGAGCGGATGCCTCGCCCGGCGTCGCCGCGGAGCGCGCGGCGTCTGCGGCAGGCTGTTCGGGGAGGGGCGGAACGGGGGGAGTGGGGTCGGTCATGGTGATCCTTCCGCTGACTGTTCCTGTCAGGCTATCGACAGCCGCGCCGGGGGTCAGCCCCCGAAACGCCCGGTTTCTGCTGACATGCCCGCATGGGCATCGCTAGCATGTGTCCCGCGGGGCGAGGCGCCTCGCTCGATGTGCGTGCGCATCGACGATCGTTCCGGAGAGGACGTTCATGTCATACGACGACGACTACGGGATCGGAGGGCTGATCGCCGTCTGGCTGGTCCTCGCGCCCCTGCTGTTCATCCTCGCGATCGCGGCCTACGTGATCTCGTCGTGGTTCCTGATGAAGATCTTCGAGAAGGCGGGCGTGCAGGGCAAGTGGCGCGCATGGGTCCCGGTGTACAACACCCTGATCTTCGTCAAGCTCGGCGACCTCAACCCGTGGTGGCTGCTGATCCTGTGGGGCGCCACCGCGTTCCTCAGCTGGATCCCGGTGGTCGGTCAGCTCTTCGGTCTCGCCGCCTTCATCTACACCCTTCTCGCCGCGTGGCGCGTTGGCCTGAAGCTGCAGAAGGAAGCCGTCTGGCTCATCCTCTACTTCTTCCTCTCGATCGTGTGGCTCGGCATCAACGCCTTCGACAAGTCGCGCTGGAACACCGCGATCCCGGCGGCTCCGTGGGCGGGCAACTTCCTCGCCGACAACACGACGTGGTCGGGCATCCCGAACCAGGTCCCCGCCGGCGGCTTCCCGCCCAACGCGGCGACCGCTCCCGGCAGCTACGCGCCGCCGGCCGGCTACCAGCCGCCGCCCGCGGGCTATTCGGCACCGCCCGCGCCGCCTGCCGGGCCTGCGGCCCCGGCCGCGTACGCACCCCCGCCCGCCGGGGGCCAGCCGCCCGTGACGCCGCCGCCGGCCGCGCCGGACGCGCCCGCCGCTCCTCCGGCGGCTGCGCCGCCTGCAGCCGAGCCCCCCGCAGCGCCTCCGGCAGCGACCGAGCCCCCGCCGGCGACCGAACCGCCGGCGTCCGAGCCGCCCGCAGCACCGGACGCGCCCGACGCCCCTCGTCCGTAGCGCAGTACGAAGACCCCTCGCCCTCCGGCGGGGGGTCTTCGCGTGCTCGGCGCCGTCGGCCCTCCGCGGTTCGGCGTGCGGAGCTCGCCGTCGGCTCGCGGGATAACGTGGAGGGATGACATCCCCCGTTCCCCTGCGCCGGGTCGGCGCCTCCGGGCTCCTCGTCTCGGCCGTCGGCCTCGGCTGCAACAACTTCGGCCGTGCGGGCACCCGCACCGAAACCCTCGAGGGGACTCGCGACGTGCTCGACGCCGCCATCGACGCCGGCGTCACGTTCCTCGACACCGCCGACATGTACGGCAAGGACCCGGGACTGTCGGAGTCGCTCATGGGCGAGGCCCTGCGCGGTCGTCGCGACCGTGTGGTGCTCGCGACCAAGTTCGGGCATTCGGGCCGCGACATGGGCCTGCCGGTCGTCGGGGCGAAGGCCTCACGGTCGTACGTGCGACAGGCGGTCGAGGCATCCCTCACCCGTCTGCAGACCGAGTGGATCGACCTCTACCAGCTGCACACCCCCGATCCGGGCACGCCCATCGATGAGACGCTCGACGTGCTGGGCGATCTCGTCCGCGAGGGCAAGGTCCGCTACATCGGGCACTCCAACCTCAGCGGCTGGCAGATCGCCGAGGCGCACTACGTCGCGGCGCAGCGGTCGGGCACCCCGTTCGTCTCGGCGCAGAACCACTACAGCCTGCTGGCGCGCGCGTCGGAGCGCGAGGTGATCCCCGCGGCGGAGCGGTTCGGGCTCGGCTTCCTGCCCTACTTCCCGCTGCACAACGGACTGCTCACCGGCAAGTTCTCGCGAGACCATGCACCCGAGGACACCCGCATCATGCGGCAGCGTCAGCACGTCTGGCAGGACGCGCCGTGGGACGAGCTCGAGCAGTTCCAGGCGTTGTGCGACGAGCGCGGCATCACGATGCTCGAAGCGACCTTCGGCTGGCTGCTCGCGAAGCCCGTGCTCGCGAGCGTGATCGCGGGCGCGACGAGCGCGGAGCAGGTGCGCGCCAACGCCGCCGCCGCCAGCGCGTGGTCGCCCACCGCAGACGACATCGCGGCGATCGACGCCCTCTTCCCGCTGCCGGAGGACCCGGGCGCCAAGGTCTGAACCGCGCTCCGCCGCCCGATCGGCGGCCGCGTGCGGGGTGGTTCGCCCACGGCGTAGCGGGCGGGTTGTGGCGTGTCCGCGGCCAGGCGTAGCGTCGCTCTCTGTGCGCTGCCGCGGTCGCGGCGGTCTCGGCGCACCGGAAAGGACGCTCGTGCTCGGCAAGCTCCTCGTGCGATACCTGCGACCCGCGTGGCCGCTCATCATCGCCGTCGTGGTCTTCCAGTTCGCGCAGTCGATCGCGTCGCTGCTCCTGCCCACCCTGAACGCCGACATCATCGACAACGGCGTGGTCACCGGAGACATCCCGTACATCTGGCAGACCGGCGGTGTGATGCTCGCGATCAGCCTCGTGCAGATCGCGTGCGCGATCGTGGCGGTCTACTTCGGGTCGCGCCTGGCGATGGGCATGGGGCGCGACCTGCGCGGCGACCTGTTCCACCGCGTCGTGGCGTTCTCGCAGCGCGAGGTCGGGCAGATCGGCGCGCCGTCGCTCATCACCCGCAACACCAACGACGTGCAGCAGGTGCAGATGCTCGTGCAGGTGTCGGCGACCCTGATGGTGTCGGCGCCGATCCTCGCGATCGGCGGCGTCATCTTCGCGGTGCAGCAGGACGCGGGCCTCTCGTGGCTCATGGCCGTCGCGATCCCGGTGCTGCTGATCATCGTGGGCCTCATCGTCTCGCGAATGGTGCCCGCGTTCACGAAGATGCAGACCCGCATCGACCGCGTGAACCAGATCATGCGCGAGCAGCTCACCGGCATCCGCGTCGTGCGCGCGTTCGTGCGCGAGCCCGAGGAGCAGGTGCGCTTCACCGGCGCCAGTGCCGATGTGCAGGAGACGGCGCTGCGCGCCGGCAACCTGATGGCGCTGATGTTCCCCGCGGTCATGCTCGTCATGAACGTCTCGAGCGTCGCGGTGATCTGGTTCGGCGCCTTCCAGGTGCAGGAGAGCGGCGTCGAGATCGGCACGCTGTTCGCGTTCCTGCAGTACCTCATGCAGATCCTGATGGGCGTCATGATGGCGACCTTCATGTTCGTGATGATCCCGCGCGCGGCCGTGTGCGCGAACCGCATCGGCGAAGTGCTCGAGACCGCGCCGTCGGTCGACGCACCGGTGGCCGCGGCATCCGCTCCCGTTCCTGCGGGCCGTGTCGAGTTCGACGCTGTCGACTTCGCCTACCCGGGTGCCGACGACGCCGTGCTGCACGACCTGACCTTCACGGTCGACCCCGGCACGACGACAGCCGTGATCGGGTCGACGGGCGCGGGGAAGACCACGCTCATCGGCCTCGTCGCACGCCTGTTCGACGTGACCGCCGGCGCGGTGCGGGTCGACGGCGTCGACGTGCGCGAGTACGACCCCGATGAGCTGTGGCAGCGCATCGGCCTCGTGCCGCAGAAGGCCTTCCTGTTCTCGGGCACGGTCGCGTCGAACCTGCGCTACGGCAACGGCGAGGCGACCGACGACGAGCTGTGGCACGCCCTCGAGCTGGCCCAGGCGAAGGACTTCGTGTCGGCCCTGCCCGAACGGCTCGAGGCGCCGATCGCGCAGGGCGGCACGAACGTCTCCGGCGGGCAGCGTCAGCGGCTCGCGATCGCCCGGGCATTGGTGAAGCGGCCCGAGGTCTACATCTTCGACGACTCCTTCTCGGCCTTGGATCTGGCGACGGATGCCGCGCTCCGTCGCGCCCTCGATGCGGAGCTGCCCGATGCCACGAGGATCGTGGTCGCCCAGCGCGTGTCGACGATCCGCCATGCCGATCAGATCATCGTGCTCGACCACGGACGGATGGTGGGGATCGGCACCCACGACGAGCTCGTGGAGACGTGTGAGACCTACATCGAGATCGTGGAATCGCAGCTCGCGGCGGAGGCGGCATGAGCGGCCCGCAGGGCGCCCCGCGGCGGATGCCGATGCAGCGCGGACCGATGGGCCAGGTCGGCGGCGGCGAGAAGGCGCAGAACTTCGGCCCGAGTGCCAAGCGGCTGCTCGGCACGCTGCGCCACGATACGTCCGCGCTCATCGCGGTGCTGATCTTCTCGGTGCTGTCCGTCGCCCTGACGGTCATCGGCCCGAAGCTGCTCGGGAACGCGACGAACGTCGTGTTCGCCGGATTCGTGTCGCTGCAGATGCCGCCCGGTGCCACCAAGCAGCAGGTGGTGGACGGGCTGATCGCGCAGGGGAACGTGGATCAGGCGAACATGATCGCCTCAATGGACTTCACGCCCGGCGGGGGTGTCGACTTCGAGCAACTGGCGTGGATTCTCGGTGCCGTGCTCGCGGTCTACGTCCTGGCGAGTGTCTTCGGCTGGCTTCAGGCGCGGATCCTCAACGGCGTCGTCCAGCGGGCCATGCACCAGCTGCGGCTGCGGGTCGAAGAGAAGGTGCACCGCCTGCCGCTCTCCTACTTCGACAAGGTGCAGCGCGGCGAGCTGCTCAGCCGCGTCACCAACGACGTCGACAACATCGGCCAGACGATGCAGCAGACGATCTCGCAGGTCGTGATCTCGCTGCTCACCGTCATCGGCGTGCTCGTGATGATGTTCGTCATCTCGCCGCTGCTCGCGCTCATCGCCCTCGTGACGATCCCGCTCACGGTGGTGATCACGGTGGTGGTCGCGAAGCGATCGCAGAAGCTCTTCGCGGCGCAGTGGAGATCGACGGGCGTGCTGAATGCGCGCGTGGAGGAGACGTTCTCCGGCCACTCGATCGTGAAGGTCTTCGGCCACCAGCGCGAAGTGGAGGCCGACTTCCGCGCCGAGAACGATGAACTTTACAAGGCGAGCTTCGGCGCTCAGTTCATCTCGGGCATCATCATGCCGTCGATGATGTTCATCGGGAACCTCGTGTACGTCGCGATCGCTGTCGTCGGCGGTCTGCAGGTGGCGGCCGGACTGCTGTCGATCGGCGACGTGCAGGCGTTCATCCAGTATTCGCGCCAGTTCACCCAGCCGCTGAGCCAGCTCGGGTCGATGGCGAACCTCCTGCAGTCGGGCGTGGCGAGCGCCGAGCGGGTGTTCGAGCTTCTCGACGAGGCCGAGGAGCAGCCCGATGACGTCCCGGTGCAGAGCGCGCCCGACACCGCGAGTCACCTCGCGTTCGAGGGCGTCTCGTTCCGCTACTCGCCGGACAAGCCGCTCATCGACGACCTCTCGCTCACGGCCCAGCCCGGCAGCACCGTCGCGATCGTCGGTCCGACCGGCGCAGGCAAGACGACGCTGGTGAACCTCATCATGCGCTTCTACGAAGTGGATGACGGCCGCATCACGCTCGACGGTGTGGACACCCGTCGCATGACGCGCGACGACCTGCGCGCGCGCACGGGGATGGTGCTGCAGGACACGTGGCTTTTCGCGGGCACGATCCGCGAGAACATCGCGTACGGCCGGCCCGACGCCACCGAGGAGGAGATCCTCGCTGCCGCCACCGCCGCCTACGTCGACCGATTCGTCCACGCCCTGCCCGACGGGTACGAGACGATGCTCGACGATGAGGCGACCAACCTCAGCGTGGGCGAGCGCCAGCTCGTCACGATCGCGCGGGCGTTCCTGGCTGATCCGCGCATCCTCATCCTCGACGAGGCGACGAGCTCCGTCGACACGCGCACGGAACTGCTCATCCAGCGGGCCATGTCGCGGCTGCGCGAGGATCGCACCGCCTTCGTCATCGCGCATCGGCTCTCGACCATCCGCGATGCCGATCTCATCCTCGTCATGGAGGCCGGATCCATCGTCGAGCAAGGCACCCACGACGAGCTGCTGGCCGCCCGCGGTGCGTACTGGCGGCTGTACAACGCGCAGTTCGAAGCGCCCATGGACGAGGAGACCCTCGAGGACTCCGTCGCGGTCGGAGCGCCGGTATCCGGCGCGTCATCGGGCCCGGCCGCCGAAGAGGTGGGGGAGGAACCCACTAGTATGTGAAGACGCGCCCGGACACCGGGCTGCGCCAATTCGATCGGGAGGACGACGGCGTGCCCGAGGTATCCACCCAGTCGCTCTCGGTGCCCGTGCCGGGTGGAACCATCGACCTGGCGTGGGCGGCGGTCACCGATACGGGTCGCCGGCGCGAGGTGAACCAGGACGCCATGTTCGCCTCCTACCCGCTGTTCGTCGTCGCCGACGGCATGGGCGGTCACGTCGGAGGCGAGATCGCCAGCGCCAGCACCATCGACCGCCTCAAGGTCGTGGCCGACGAGGGTACCGTCACGCCGAAGGCGATCGAGAAGGCCCTCGCCCGTGCGGTGAAAGACATCGCGTCGCACCCCGAAGCGACCGACGACGGCACCGGAACGACGCTCACCGGGCTCTACCTCGACACGAGCGGCGACACCGCGCACTGGGTCACGCTGAACATCGGCGACTCGCGCGTGTACCTCGTGCGCGATGGCGCCATCGTGCAGATCACCACCGACCACTCCGTCGTGCAGGAGCTCATCGCCTCCGGACGACTGAGCCCTGAAGAGGCCGAGAACCACCCGTACGGCAATGTGATCACGCGTGCCGTCGGGCCCAGCGAGGGTGTCACGCCCGACTACGTGCGTCTCGACGTCGCCGAGGGCGACCGGTTCGTGATCTGCTCCGACGGGCTCACCAAGGAGCTCACCGACTACGGCATCCGACACTTCCTCGACGAGAACGCCGACCCGGCCGATGCCGTGAACGCGATGCTCGACGCCGCGCTCGAGAACGGCGGTCGCGACAACATCACGATCATCGTGCTGGACGTCGGGTCGGCCTCGGGGGCCGGTGAGGACGACGTCCGTGATCGTGAAGAGCAGGACGGCGCGGCCGCAGACGAGTCGCCTGCGGATGGCGATGGCAGGCGAGAGCGTCGGGATGCCGCGGCCGGCGCCGCCGCGGACGATGGCGCTGCTGCGGCCGGTGACGATGCGGCCGGTGCCGACTCCTCCCCACGCAGGGACTGACCGCCGCCGTCCACCGATGGGTGACGTCGCGGCTTCGGGTCGACGGTGCCGCGCTGAACTGAGGCGTGTCCTTCGCCGCACCTCGCTTCGCAGCTCCTCGCCCCGCCAGGGCTGACGGACTCTCGTTCGCTGACCCAGCAGCCTCCGAGCCGCTGAATCTGCCCTCAGCGTGGACGCCCCCGTCCCGGCCGCCGCTCCCCGTGGTGGCTGCGGTCGTCCCGATCGTCGGCGCGATCGGGCTGTGGCTGGTGACGGGGTCGATCCTGTCGCTGTGGCTTGCCGCCCTCGGCCCGCTGATCGCCGTGGCGACGCTCGCCGACGCCGCCCGCAGCGCACGCCGCGACCGCCGTCTGCATCATGCCGACGCCACGCGCGTGCAGGCCGAGGTCGCCCAGGCGGTGGCGCGGCGGCACGACGAGGAGCGCCGGCGCGCGTGGGCGCGGCATCCCGATGTCGCCTCGTTCCTCGCTCGCGACGACGAGGTCTGGCGCAGATCACCGGACCGCGACGACGTTCTCGTGATCGGCGAGGGCGAGATCGCGAGCGACGTGCGGATCACCGGCGGAGAGGGCGACGCGCGTGCGATCGCCCTCCGTGCGCGGTCGTCACGGCTGTCGCACGCACCGGTGATCGCTTCCCTGCACGCCGGGGTCGTGGTGGTGGGGAACGCCGTGATCGCCGCGGCGGTGCAGCGCGCGCTCGTCATCCAGCTGTGCCTCGCCCTGCCGCCGGGAGATCTCGCCATCGTCGGCCCGCTGACAGACGGACTCGCCTGGATGGAGGCGCTCCCGCATCGGGTCGTGGGCGCTCCGCGGCGCCTTGCGGTCGTCCTCTCGGGAGAGACCGTGCCGTCGGAGGCCGACATCGTGATCGCGTGCTCCGCGCCCGGCGACCCGCTGCCTCCGCAGTGCGGCACCGTGATCACCGCTCGCTCGCCCGATTCGGCGACCGTCGAACGGGGAGGGGAAGTGTCGGAGGTCAGCGTCGAAGCGCTCGCGGTGGAGCAGGCCGCGGCAGTCGCAGCGATGCTCGCCGAGCGTGCAGAGCGCGTGCTGGGGCTGAGAGTCCGCGACAGCGGGCCGGTGACGCTCGCCGATCTCGCGGCGCCCGTCGATCTCGCCGCGGTCGACGCGAGCCGGTCGGGTCTCGCGGCGGTGATCGGCCTCGAGGGGCGGGAGCCGGCGGTCGTCGACCTCGTCGCCGACGGTCCACACGCCGTCGTCGCGGGGGTCACGGGTTCCGGCAAGAGCGAACTGCTCATCACCTGGATCCTCGCGCTGTGCCGCACCCGCTCGACGCGGGAGGTGACGTTCCTGCTCGCCGACTTCAAAGGCGGAACCGCGTTCGACTCGCTTGCCCGCGTGCCGCACGTGACCGGC
The DNA here is from genome assembly GCF_014837165.1 of Microbacterium gallinarum. GTDB lineage: Bacteria > Actinomycetota > Actinomycetes > Actinomycetales > Microbacteriaceae > Microbacterium > Microbacterium gallinarum. Next base: position 127,949 of record NZ_JACSPM010000001.1, on the reverse strand, counting down.
GTGATCACTGACCTCGACGGTGCCGGTGCACGTCGTGCCATCGAGAGCCTCAGGGCCGAGGTGCGGTGGCGCGAGGGAGAACTGGCCGCTGCCGGCGCGCGCGACATCCTCGATCCGCGGGTTGCGCTGCCGCGACTGGTGGTGGTCGTCGACGAGTTCGCCGCGCTCCTCGGCGACCACCCCGAACTGCACGCCGTCTTCGCCGACGTCGCCGCCCGCGGTCGTGCGCTGGGCATCCACCTCGTGCTGGGCACGCAGCGTGCTGCGGGCGTGATCCGCGACAGCCTCCTCGCGAACTGCCCGCTGCGCATCAGTCTGCGCGTGACCGACGCCGCCGACAGCCGAAGTCTCCTCGGCACCGACGAGGCCGCGCTGCTGCCGGGCGGAGCAGAAGGGAGGGGTCACGCCCTGTTGCGCCGGGCGGGCGACGCCCGTCCGCGGCCCGTGCGGGTCGCGCTGTCCGGACCCTCGGACATCGACGCCGCAGCGGCACGGGGCGGCGATGAGCGTCCGCGCCGACCGTGGCTTCCGGGCCTGCCCCCTCGGCTGTCGCTGGCAGAGCTCGCCGAGCTGTCCCCGACGGCGGTGAACGGCGAGGTCCTGCTGCTCGGCCTCGCCGACGAGCCGCACCTCCAGCGACAGCGTGCCGCCACCCTGCGCATCGAAGACCGCGGGCTTCTCGTGCTGGGCGGTCCCGGCGCGGGGCTGACGAACGCCGTCGCGCTCGCCGCAGCACAGGCTCCCTCCGCAGTCATGCGGATCCCTGCCGCGCCCGAGCCGATGTGGGATGCCATCGCGACGCTCGCCGCCGAACCGCCGCCGCCGGGCTCGCTCGTGTGCATCGACGATCTCGATGCCGTCGCGATGCGGCTCCCGCCCGACTACGCTCAGGTGGCGATCGAGCGCATCGAGGAGCTCGTGCGTCGCGCGGGGTCGGACGGCGTCCTGATCCTGGCCAGCGCGCATCGTCTCGCGGGCGCCGTCGCGAGGATCGCCGACCTCTTCCCCAAGCGACTGCTGCTGCCGTTCCCGACGCGCACAGAGCACATCGCCGCCGGCGGTGATCCCGCCGCATTCGTCCCCGGCGCGCCGCCTGGCCGCGGGGTGCTCGACGGTACGGCGCTGCAGGTCGCGCTCGCACCGCGGCTCCCGAGCCTCGCGCCCGACCCTTCTCCGGACTGGTGCCCGTCGGCTCCGCTGACCGCCTTCGCGACGCGACGCTCGCCTGCCGCGCGGGCGGCGCTGGACGAGTGGGAGCGGCGCGGTGTCCGCTCCGTCTCGGTAGACGGCTACGCCGCCGATCCCGCGGTCACGGCGGACGGCCCGGTCGTGGTCGTGGGCGAGCCCGACGACTGGCAGCGGCACTGGCGGCTGCTCGCCGACGCGCGCGGCGACCACGACCTCGTCGTCGACACGTCCTGCGCCGCGGAGTTCCGGCTGCTGACCGGTGCCCGCACGCTCCCGCCGTACTGCGAGTCCGGCCGAGGCCGCGCGTGGCTGATCTCGGCCGGCGGCGACGCCGTCCGCATCGTCCTTCCTTCGGCCGAGGTCCGGCCGAACCGTCCCCGCGCGTGGCCTTGATTCCCCTCCGACCGGGCCATAGCGTCACGGTGTGTCTACAACCCCGATCAACCTCGAACGTCCGCAGGGCAAGGGACTCGCGACCGGCACGTTGGGGCTGTTCGGCTCCACGGTCATCGGTCTCGCCTCAACCGCTCCCGTCTACTCGCTCGTCGCGACCCTCGGATTCGTGGTGCTCGCGGTCGGCGCCCAGGCGCCCATCGCCTTCGTCATCGCGTTCATCCCCATGCTGTTCATCGCCTTCGCCTACCGCGAGCTCAACAATGCGGTGCCGGACTGCGGCACGACATTCACCTGGGGCACCAAGGCCTTCGGACCATGGGTGGGCTGGTTGGGCGGTTGGGGCGTCGCGGTGGCAGGAATGGTAGTCCTCGCCAACCTGGCCCAGATCGCAGGCATCTACTTCTGGGCTCTGATCGACGGCATCGTCCGCTCCCCGGAGGACGCCCTGCTCTCCGACAACGTGCCTCTTGTCACCGCCACCGGCGTCGTCTTCATCGCCGCCATGACCTGGGTCAGCTGGCGCGGTGTCGAGATCGGCGAGCGCATCCAGAACGTGCTGCTCGCCATCCAGTACCTCGCCCTGGCGATCTTCGTGATCGCGGCGCTGTGGCACTTCTTCGCCGGCTCGGCGCCCGACGCCACGCCGTTCGACTGGTCGTGGTTCAACCCGTTCGCGTTCACCGAGTGGGGCGGGTTCATCGAGGCGATCCTGCTCGCCCTGTTCATCTACTGGGGCTGGGACACGTGCCTGGCGCTCAACGAGGAGACGAAGGACCCGAAGCGCATTCCGGGCCGGGCCGCGCTGCTCACGACGGTCATCCTCCTGGTGACGTACGTCGGTGTCACGGTCGCCGCGATGATGTACGCGGGCCTGGGTGAGACGGGCACCGGCCTCGGCAACGAGGCGAACGCCGACGACTTCTTCCTCGCGATCAAGGACGGACTTCTGGGTCCGGTCGGCTGGGTGCTCGTGGTGGCCGTGATGATCTCGGCGATCTCCTCCACGCAGACGACGATCCTGCCGACCGCGCGCGGCACGCTGTCTATGGCGGCGTACAAGGCGCTTCCGCGCAAGTTCGCCACCGTGCATCCGACGTACAAGACGCCGTCGTTCTCCACGCTCGTGATGGGCGTCGTGGCGATCGTCTACTACGTCGGCATGGTCCTCATCAGCGACAGCATCCTGCAGGACTCGATTCTGTCGCTCGGGCTCGCGATCGCGTTCTACTACGCCATCACCGGCTACGCGTGCGTCTGGTACTTCCGCCGGGAGCTCTTCACGTCGCCCCGGAACTTCTTCTACAAGTTCCTCCTCCCGCTCCTCGGCGCGCTCATGCTGACCTACGCGTTCGTGCAGTCGGCGATCGACATGTTCGACGTGGACTACGGCTACACGGTGCTGCTCGGCGTCGGCGGCACGTTCGTCATGGGCATCGGCGCGCTCGCCTTCGGAGTGCTGCTGATGTTCCTGTGGTTCTTCTTCCCGCGGTCGAAGCCGTTCTTCCGCGGCGAGAGCCTCAACCGCGACACCCCGGTGCTCGTGCCCGAGGATCCGGCGGACTTCAGCCGCTCCATCGACGGCGGCCTCGCCTGACCCGGGCGGTGACCCGGCGACCGGCCGCTCACTGAAGCGCGACGCGCTCCACCGTCTCGAGCACCGAGGTCCGCGGCTCGGCGGCGATTCCCGCCGGGCGAGATGCCCACATCGCCTCCAGCCGAGCGAGCATCGCACGGGCCGCATCCGCGTCGTCGAACTCGAGATCGATCACCACGACAGCCGGATCGTCCGCGTCGCGATGCACGGCGTAGCCGCGCACCGAGGATCCGCGACGATCGAGCGGGTCGCTGTCGAACGCGGCTTTCCACCGTTCGAAATCTCCGACGGGATGCTGGATCCGCAGAAGCACCATGAGGAGTACCTCGATTCTCGGCAGAATGCTACGCCGCGCACCGAGGAGCCGCCATGGTCCGCTGGCGACGGTGGCCGGGATCCTGCGAGGATCCCGGCCACCGGGCGACGCGGTGGACCCGATCAGGCGAGCGCGGGCTCCAGCGGCGCGAGCTCGAGACCGTGCGCGGTTGCGACGCCGGCGTTGACCACGCGGCCGTCGACGGTGTTCAGACCGCCCGCGAGCGCGGCATCCGCTCGCAGCGCGTCCTTCCAGCCGCGACGCGCGATCTGGCGGATGTAGGGGAGGGTCGCGTTCGTGAGCGCCGAGGTCGACGTGTTGGGCACGGCGCCCGGCATGTTAGCGACGCAGTAGAAGACGCTGCCGTGCACCGGGAAGGTCGGGTCGGCGTGGGTCGTGGGGCGGGTGTCCTCGAAGCAGCCGCCCTGGTCGACGGCGATGTCGACGAGCACGCTGCCCGGCCGCATGCGCGAGACCATCTCGTTCGTGACGAGCTTGGGCGCCTTCGCGCCGGGGATCAGCACCGAGCCGATGACGAGGTCGGAGTCGACGACTGCTTTGTCGAGATCGAAGGGGTTGGATGCCGCGGTCTTGACGCGACCCTGGAAGTGGTCGTCGAGGTAGCGCAGGCGCTGCACGTTCGTATCGAACACCGTGACGTCGGCGCCCATGCCCACGGCGATCACGGCCGCGTTCGCGCCGGCGACGCCGCCGCCGATGACGGTCACGCGGGCCGGACGTGTGCCCGGAACTCCCGACATCAGCAGGCCGAGTCCGCCGGCGGAGCGCATGAGCGTCGCCGCGCCGACCGTCGGCGCGAGACGACCGGCCACCTCGCTCATCGGGGCGAGCAGCGGGAGGCCACCGCCGGCGACCTGGACGGTCTCGTACGCGATCGCGGTCACGCGGTCTTCGACCAGGCGGTCGGTGAGCGGCCGGTCGGCGGCCAGGTGCAGGTAGGTGAACAGCACCAGGTCGTCGCGGAAGTACCGGTACTCGCTCGCGATCGGCTCCTTGACCTTGAGCAGCAGCTCGGCTCGCGCCCAGACCTCTGCAGCGTCGTCGAGAAGGGTGGCTCCGGCGGCCTCGTACTCGCTGTCGGGCATCGATGATCCGGTGCCGGCGCCGCGCTGCACGAACACCTCGTGGCCCGCGGCGACGAGGTCGTGAACGCCCGCGGGTGTCAGGGCCACCCGGTACTCGTTGTTCTTCACCTCGGTGGGGACGCTGATCCTCATCGTGTGATCCTTTCCGCTCCGCCGTTGGAGCGCTCGGGCTCCTTGTGGGAGCGCCTCTAGAAAGCGGGGCGAATCGCCCCGACACTCTGCCCGCCGCCGAACACCGACAGCGGAAGCTTGTGCATGGTGGCCGCTACCTCGTTCGAGCCGAGGGCGCCGGCGCGCTCGAGGAGGCGCAGACCGACGGCGGTGGCGGCGCGGCCGCTGCCGTCGAGCATCTTGAGCGCGACAGTCGTGCCGTCGGGGGCGACCATCACCATCACGCCCTCGGCGCCGCCCTTGGCGAACACACCGAGCTGCTCGTTGACGATCGTGTCGGGCCGTTCGGGGCCGTCGATCGTCCAGGGGTTCTCGCGCACCGCCTGCACCAGGGTGCCGGCGCTGCGGTGCAGCGCGAACGGCGACGTCGGCGACGAGTTGCCGATGCGGTGGATGGCCCGCGCGAGCCCGAACAGGGTTGTCGCGTAGACCGGCGCGCCGCAGCCGTCGATGGCGGTGGCCGCGGCCTTCTCGCCGAGGAGACGCTCGATCACCTCGCGGACGTGGAGCTGGAGCGGATGCTCGGCAGCGAGGTAGCCGGCCGGATCCCAGCCGTTGGTGACGCAGGTCAGCAGCATGGCGGCGTGCTTGCCCGAGCAGTTCATACGGACGCGTGAGGGCTCGGCGCGCTCGCGCACCAGCTCGTCGCGAGTGGCGGTGTCTCCGGGCCACGCCGGCGGACAGCCCAAGGCCTCTTCGCCGAGACCTGCAGACTCGAGGACCTCGCGGACGACCGCCACGTGGCGGTCGGTGCCGGAGTGGCTCGCGGTAGCCAGACCGAGACGCTGGCCCTCGAGCGGGGCGCCTGCCGCGAGGCAGGCGAGCGCCTGCAGCGGCTTGAGGCTCGATCGCGGGAGGATGAGCGCGGACGGATCGCCCAGCTTGGTGTGGATCGTGCCGTCGGGCGCGAGGACGATCGCGATTCCGGCGTGGCGGGATTCGATGAAGCCACTGCGGTCGACGACGGCGAGCTCAACGGCGTCGGCTGCGGCGAAGGTCTGCGGCACCCAGCCAGCCTATCGCCGCGGCAGACGGCGGCTGCATGACAGACTGTGCACATGTGGGGAGAGCATCGATACTCCGTCCGGACGTCGTGGACCGGAGATCGGGGCACCGGCACCTCGGGCTATCGCGACTACGACCGTGCGGTCACGATCGACATCGCGGGCAAGCCCACGTTGCAGGCATCCTCCGACAAGCCCTTCCGTGGCGACGCGACGAAGTGGAACCCGGAAGATCTGCTCCTCGCATCGCTCAGCGAGTGCCACCTGCTCTCGTACCTGCACGCGTGCGTCCAGGCGGGCGTGGTCGTGGTCGGCTATGAGGACGACGCCTCCGGGCTCATGGTCGAGGACGGCCGGGGCGGGGGAGCCTTCCGCGAGGTGGTGCTGCGGCCCCGGGTGACGGTGGCGGAGGCGTCGATGGTGGATGCCGCGACCGCCGCGCATACGCAGGCGAACGAGTGGTGTTTCATCGCGAACTCGGTGAACTTCCCGGTGCGCCACGAGCCGACGGTCGTGGTCGCGGGGGTCAGCGACGCTCGTGCGGCAGGACCTGCTTGATGCGCTCGATCGGGTTCTGCGCGGGCGCCTCGTTGTAGGCGTTGGCGAGCTCTTGGCCCGACAGGGCGTGGATCGCGCTCATGATGTCGTCGGTCGCGAGGCGGCGCGCCTTGCCGGAGGTGGCGGGCCCATGGTGGGCGAGGTCGAGCGGCTGGCCGAACTTGACCGTGGCACGGTGCTGCCGCGAGGGGCGCTTGGCGCCGACCGGCATGACCTCGTCGGTGCCGATGAGGCCGACGGGAACCACCGGGGCGCCGGTCTGCAGGGCGAGGAAGGCGACCCCGGTGCGGCCCTTGTAGAGGCGCCCGTCGAGCGATCGCGTGCCCTCGGGGTACAGCGCGACGGCCCTCCCCTGGTCGAGCAGCACGCGCTGCTGGTCGAGCGCGTCGAGGGCGGCCTGCCCCGCACCACGCCGCACGGGGATGGCGCCGATCGCCGTGAAGAACTCGCGCGAGGCCCAGCCCTTGAACCCGGTGCCCTCGAAGTAGTCCGCCTTCGCGAGGAAGTGAACCGGGCGCGGCGCGGCTACGGGGATCGCGATGGAGTCGATGAACGAGAGGTGGTTGCTCGCGAAGATCACCGGCCCGCTCTTGGGCACGTTGCCACGGCCCTCGATGTGCGGGCGGTACACGAGGCGCGCGGTCGGGGTCAGCACGAATCGACCGAGGAAGTACGTGGCGCCCATTCGGGTCGCCGGAGCCTCCGGAGGTGCGACTGCGGCCGGTTCATCCGCTTCGGGTACCAGGTCGGAAGTCACCCGTCGAGGGTACTCCCCATTCCATTCCGGTATCGGCATGGCGACTTCTCAGCGCAGACAAAGCAAAGATGCGGGAGGATGGGGGCTTCCCCTGCAATCGACTCGAGGTCTCACCGTGCGCATTCGCCCGATCGCCGCCCTGTCCGTCGCCGCGCTCTCCGCGGTTCTGCTGGCGGGTTGCGCCGGCGGCGCAAACCCCAACGCCACCCCCACGCCCAGCACGAGCGGAGCGGCGGCCGACCTCTGCGCCGCTGCGGCGCCGTCGGGAGCGGCAACCGAGTCGATCACCGTCGAGGGCGAAGTCGGCGAGAAGTCCACCGCGACCTTCGAGGCGCCGCTGGAGGTGGAGGAGCTGCAGAGCACCGTCGTCTCGGAGGGTGAGGGCGACCCGGTCGCAGCCGGTGACCTCGTGACCTACGCGCTCACCGCGTTCAGCGCCGAGACCGGCGAGGAGCTCGGCTCGTTCGGCTACGACGACGCGCCCGTGCTGCCGCAGCAGATCTCGGGCGACAACCCGCTCGGCCAGCTGCTCGGCTGCGCGACGCCGGGCACCCGTGTCGTGGCCGCCTTCCCGGCCACCGAGCAGGGAGCCGCCGAGGTCTACGTGGTCGACCTTCTCGAGGTCGTTCCGAATGCCGCCTGGGGCGAGCCCGTCGAGCCGACCGAGGGTCTGCCCACGGTCGAGCTCGCCGAAGACGGCGCCCCCACAGTGACGCTGCCCGAGGGCGACGCGCCCACCGAGTTCGAGAAGGCCACCCTCAAGGAGGGTGACGGCCCGGTCGTCGCGGCCGGCGACGGCGTGCTGGTGCAGTACCACGGCGTCTCGTGGGACACCGGCGAGGTCTTCGACGAGAGCTGGGGCGGTGCGCCGTTCTCGTTCACCGCGGGCAGCGGCGTCGTGCAGGGCTTCACCGACGCGGTCGTCGGCGAGACCGTCGGTTCGCAGGTCGTCGCCGTGCTCCCGCCGGCCGTCGCCTACGGCGAGGGCGAGATCAACGACGCCGACCTCAAGGGCCAGACCCTCGTGTTCGTCGTCGACATCCTCGGCGTGCAGCCCGCGGAGACTCCCGCGCAGTAACCCGCTCGGTAGGCTGATCGGATGCGGCGCGTCCTCGTCCTCGGCTCGACCGGTTCGATCGGAACCCAGGCTCTCGACGTCATCCGGGCCAACCCCGGACGCTTCGAGGTCGTGGGGCTGTCGGCCGGCTCCAATCGCACGGTCCTGCAGGCGCAGGCCGACGAGTTCGGGGTCGAGAGCATCGCGCTCGGCGCGGAGGAGGCCGAACAGCTGGTTCGGGATGTCGAGGCCGACGTCGTGCTCAACGGGATCACCGGGTCGGTCGGGCTCGGCCCGACGCTGGCGGCACTCGAGAGCGGGCGCACGCTCGCGCTCGCGAACAAGGAGTCGCTGATCGTGGGCGGCGATCTCGTGACGGCGATCGCCCAGCCGGGTCAGATCGTGCCCGTCGACTCGGAGCACTCCGCGATCGCGCAGGCGCTGCGCTCCGGTGACCGGGCCGAAGTGCGGCGGCTCGTGCTCACCGCATCGGGAGGCCCGTTCCGCGGCCGCTCGCGGGAGTCGCTTGCGAGCGTCACGCCCGCCGAAGCGCTGGCTCACCCGACGTGGGACATGGGCCGCGTGGTCACGACGAACTCGGCGACGCTGGTGAACAAGGGGCTCGAGGTCATCGAGGCGCACCTTCTGTTCCAGGTGCCGTACGGCGAGATCGACGTCGTCGTGCACCCGCAGTCGATCGTCCACTCGATGGTCGAGTTCTCCGACGGCTCCACGATCGCCCAGGCGTCACCGCCTGACATGCGGCTTCCGATCTCTCTCGGGCTCGACTGGCCGCACCGCGTCTCGGGCGTCGGGCGTCCGCTCGACTGGACGGCCGCGACGTCGTGGACGTTCGAGCCCCTCGACGAGCAGGCGTTCCCGGCCGTGAAGCTGGCGAAGCGCGTCGGCCGGGCCGGCGGGACGTTTCCCGCCGTGTTCAACGCCGCCAACGAGCAGGCGGTCGACGCGTTCCACGAGGGGCGACTCGGCTTCACCGGCATCGTCGAGACCGTCGAGCGCGTGGTCGAGAAGCACGAGGCACCCGGCGCCCTCACCCGCGAGTCACTCGCCGAGGCGGAGCGCTGGGCGCGCGAGGCCGCTGATCGCGCGATCGCGGCCGGCTCCGCGTGACTTTTCGCCCCCCGCTGATCGAGTGCGCGCGCCGCGCGTGTGTCGAGGCCCGTCGTTACAGGCCGTGCGTGCAGGGGTTCGATGCGGCGCTGCGCGCCGAGCCAACCGGAGGCGCTACGACGCGGGGTAGGCGGGGCGCTCGGGGTCGGAGGCCGGGGTCTCGTCGGCAGGATAGGGCACGGGCCAGTGCGGCTCGGGCACGGGCCAGCCGGCACCGCGCAGCGCGCGACGTGCGAGCTCGCGCGCGGAGTAAGGCGTGCGCACGCCGCGGATGTCGCGATAGTCCTGGTGGCCCGGACCGGCCCAGAGGATCGCGTCGCCGTCGCCGACGAGTGCGACAGCTTCGAGGATCGCCCGCTCCGGCGGCGAGAACTCGAGGATGTCGGCATTCGGCTGCGCCCGGCGCGCGCCCTCGATCAGCGTCGCGCGGATCGAATCGGGGTTCTCGTGCCGCGGGTGGTGGTCGGTGACGATGAGGATGTCGCTGCCCTCGACGGCGGTGCGACCCATGTCGTGGCGCTTGGTCGCGTCGCGGTCGCCGTCGGCGCCGAAGAGCATCACGACCTTGCCCGGCGTGACGCGCCGCACCGCGGCGAGCGTCTTCTCGAACGCGTCGGGGGAGTGCCCGAAGTCGACGTACACGGCGGGGCCGGTCTCGCCCGAGACCAGCTCGGCGCGCCCGGGAAGGTACGCCTCGATGCGGTGGCCGTCGAGCGTCTCGACGAGGCGCTCCCACGCGTAGCCGCCCTCGAGGATCATCACGATTGCGAGGCCGGCGTTCGCGGCCATGTGCCGGCCGATCACCGGCACGAGGGTGGTCAGGCTGCGGCCGTCGCGCGCGGTGAGGCGGAACTCGGTGCCGACAGGGCGCTCGTCGAGGATTTCGACGACCCAGTCGGCATCGGCCGAGGCATCCGGATCCGAAGCCAACGCGGGCGTGCCCACGGTCACGGTCGGCACCTGGCTGCGCGCGACGACCTCGGCGCCCTGCTCGGAGTCGACGCACACGACAGCACGACGTGAGCGGTCGGGCAGGAACAGCGGCAGCTTGGCCTCGAAGTACTCGCGCATGTCGGCGTAGTCGTCGAGGTGATCGTGGGTGAGGTTGGTGAACCCGGCGACGTCGAACACGATGCCGTCGACGCGACGACGGCTGAGCGCCTGCGCGCTCACCTCGACCGCGACCGCCTCCACCCCGCGCTCGCGCATGAGCGCGAGGAGCGCGTGCATCTCGTATGCCTCGGGCGTGGTGAGGCGCGACACGATCACCTGGCCCGCGATGTGTCGCTCGGCGGTCGAGGAGAGGCCGGTGACCGCCCCGAGCTGACCGAGGATGCCCTCGAGGATGTGCGAGACGCTCGTCTTGCCGTTCGTTCCCGTCGTGCCGAAGAGGATCGGGAGGTGGTCGTCGCGTCCGGTGCTGTACACCCACGCTGACAGGTCGCCGAGGAACCCGCGGGGGTCGTCCACGAGCACGACGGGGAGCCCGCTGGTCGCGGCGAGCTCGGCACCGTCCGGGTCGGTCACGACGGCGACGGCGCCCTTCTCGGCGGCGGCGGCGGCGAACTCGGCGCCGTGGCGGTTGACGCCTCGCACCGCGACGAACACGTCGCCGGGCCGGAGGTCGGCGGTCGCGAGCGTCACGCCCGTCAGCGTCACCCCGGCGGTCTCGCCGCGCACCTCGAGGCCGAAGCGTGCGGCGAGCTGATCGAGGGTGTGAACGGGCGGCGCGTCCGGTCGGAGGACGGGGGGAAGGTTCGAAGGCGCGTCGGTCGGCATGGCGTCTCCATCCTCTCATCCGGAGGGCGTGAACCCCACGCCCGTCCACAGCGCACACCGCCCTCGTCGCCGTCGCCGGCCGCCGGCCGCCGGTCTTCGGTCGCCGGTCTTCGGTCGCCGGTGTTCGGTCGCCGGTGGCCGGTCAGCCGTCGCCGAGATCAGGCGATCTGGCGTATCCAGGACGTTTCGCGGGGAATCGTCCTGTTTTCGCCAGATCCCCTGATTCGGCACGGCACGGGGTCAGCACGCCGCGGCACCGCGCGGCACGGCACGGGGCCCGCACGGCGCGGTGGGTGTGGTCAGACGTCGCCGGGCTTGCGCGAGCGCCCGCGCAGGAGCACCACGACGAGCGCCGCGATGCCGGCGACGAGCCCGCCCGCCGCGAGCCAGCGCGCCACTGGGTCGGCCTCGGGGGCCGCGGCCGCCTCGCTGTCTGCGTGCTCGCCCTCACCCGCGGCCGCCGAGCCGTCGGCCGTCGAGCCGTCAGCCGCAGCGCCCTCGTCCGAAGCCTCCGCGTGGCCGTGCGCGTCGCCCTCGGCGACCGCGCCGACCTCGACGAGCGGTGCCGGAGCATCGAGGTCGTGCGGGTCCTGGCCGTCCTCGGCGATCTCGGCCCAGGCGGTCTCGCCCTCGGCGCACCGCTGGGTGACGGGGAACGCGAGCGTGCTGCCGGCTGCGGACTCGTCGAACAGCACGTCCATCGCGACGGTCGCCTTGAAACCGTCCTCGACGGGGGTGTCGCTCGTGAACGTGATCTGCGTCGGTACCCCGTCGGCGCCCGACTCGCGCGCGATGATCCAGCCGCCGTCGACGATGGGCGTCACGTTGCCGACGCCGTCGGGGATGTCGATGACGAGTGCGGTCGTGGGGGAGCCGTCGCAGCCGTGCGAAAACGCGAACGTGAGCGTCTCGGTCGACCCGGCCGCCACGGTCCCTGGGTCCACGTGGACGTGCGCCGAGGCGGCCAGCGGCGCGCCGACGGCGAGTGCGAGCCCTGCGGCGGTGCCGAGCGCGATGCGAAGTACGCGACGGGCGGGACGGGCGGGGGCGAGGATGATGCGGGAAGTGGTCATGAACTGTCTTTCGTCGAAGTGCGCAGGCAGGCGGTCGCCGCCGCGCGGGTGCACGGGACATCGGTCCACGCGCGTCGGGCGCTGGACCGGTGGGATGCCGCGGTCAGGAGGCCGCGAGGACGAAGGACGGAGGGCCGCGCCGAGAGACGTCGGACAGCACCACGCCGGCGGGGCGGTGCAGAGCGGCGACAGCCGGCGCCGAGCGAACGAACGGCGCGGCGACGAGCACCGGCACGCCGGCGCGACGAATCAGTGAGCGGATGCCGCGGCCCAGGGCGCGCAGCATCCGCTCGCCGTGATACAGCGCGAAGAGCGTGGCCGCCGCGGCGATGAGGTGGCCGACGAGCATTCCGCCGTCGGGCAGAATCCCCGCAGCCGGGGTGCCGCCGACGAGTTGAACGTCGTGGACGTGGCCGCGGAGTCCGGTCGTGTCCACGCCGGCGGTCATGGCGAACGCGGTGTGGAACAGACCCTGACTCACCACGACGGCGGTGCCGACCCGCCAGGCGGAGAGCCGGCGGCCGACCAGGGCGATGGCCACGGGCGAGGCGAGGACGCCGAGGACGGCGATGAGCACGGGGGAGGGTGCGCCCCCGCCGGCCAGAGTGTGCGACGTCGCGGCGATGATCGTCGCGGTCCACGCAGCCGCAGCGCCCCGCAGGGCGCGAACGTGGCGTGGGGTCACGGGATCCTCCTGGGACGAGCCTAGGCGAGAACCGAGGCCGGTCACGGCCAACTCAAAGGCCGGCGCGGGTACCGTGTCGGATGTGGAAGCACTCGCATTCGTCATCGGCGTCGTCCTCATGGTCGTGGGCCTCGCCGTGTCGATCGCGCTCCACGAGCTCGGTCACCTGTGGCCGGCCAAGAAGTTCGGTGTGCGCGTCGGCCAGTACATGATCGGATTCGGTCCCACGCTGTGGTCGCGCCGCATCGGCGAGACCGAGTACGGCGTCAAGGCGATCCCCCTGGGCGGCTACATCTCGATGGCCGGAATGTACCCGCCCTCGCCGAAGCAGGTCTCGGCCGCGGCATCCGGCCACCGCTCCGGAAAGGCGGGTGGTGGCTTCTTCGCCACGATGGTGCAGGACGCCCGCGCCGCGAACGACGAGACCCTCCTCAGCGAGGACGACGACCGCGTCTTCTACCGGCTGCCGGTGTGGAAGCGCGTCGTGATCATGCTCGGCGGACCGGTCATGAACCTCCTGTTCGCGATCGTGCTCTTCGCGATCCTGCTGTCGGGCATCGGCATCCAGACCGCGACGACCACCGTGTCGAGCGTCAGCGAGTGCGTCATCCCGTCCGAGTCCGCCCGCACCGAGTGCGAGCCCACTGACCCGCAGGCACCCGCTGCCGCCGCCGGCATGCAGCCCGGCGACGTGATCGTGGCGGTCGACGACGAGCCGATCTCGACGTTCGCCGAGGCGGCGGCCCTGATCCAGGCCTCGCCTGAGCAGGCGATCTCGATCACCGTGGAGCGCGACGGCGAGACCCTGACCTTGCCGCTGACCCCTGTCGCGGTCGAGCAGCCGGTGCTCGACGCTCGAGGTCAGCCGGTGGTCGGCGAGGACGGCGAGCCTCAGACCGAACGGGTCGGCCTCGCCGGCATCCGTCAGGAGGTCGACTACCTGCGTGAACCGGTGTGGGTCGCCCCGCAGATGGCGTTCGAGCGCGTCGGCGCCGTCGCGGGGATCATCTGGCAGATGCCGGTCAAGGTGTGGGAAGCCGGATCGACCCTCATCACCGGCGAGGAGCGCGACCCCAACGGGCCGCTCAGCATCGTGGGCGCCGGACGACTCTCGGGCGAGGTCGCGGCGGCGGACGCCCCCGTGCTGAACCGCGTCGCCGGCTTCCTCGAGCTGCTCGCCGCGGTCAACATCGCGCTGTTCGTCTTCAACCTCATCCCGCTCCTTCCTCTCGACGGCGGGCACATCGCGGTCGCTCTCTGGGAGGGGATCAAGCGAGTGTGGGCCAAGGTCTTCCACCGCCCGCCGCCCAAGCCGGTCGACGCCACCAAGCTGGTCCCGGTCACGTTCATCGTGGTCGTCGCACTCATCGCGATGGGCGCCGTGCTGATCCTGACCGACATCGTCAACCCGGTCTCGCTGTTCGGATAGGGATTCTCCGAGGACCTGTCGAAATCGGTCTTGTCCATTCGCTGTGGGGATGAAACGGTTCCACTGACGAAAGGACCACGACCGTGAAGTACGTCCTGATGTTCACCAGCACTCCCGAGCTCGATGCCGCCGTTCCGCCGGAGCGCGCGCAAGAGGTCTACGGCCGGATCTACGAGTGGTTCGGCGAGCACGCCGAGCACATCGATGACTCCGGCGCCGAGCTGCAGCCCCCCGACACGGCGACGACCGTCAAGCACGGCGGCGAGGCGCCCGTCGTGGTGGACGGGCCGTTCTCGGAGGCCAAGGAGGTCGTCGGCGGATTCAGCGTGCTCAACGCCGACGACCTCGACGCGGCCATCGCGATCGCCAGGACCTGGCCCGCCCTCGCACTCCCCGGTGTGGCGGTCGAGGTGCGCCCGATGGTGGTCGACTACAGCCAGTTCGAGCAGTGAGCACTCCGGATGCCGCGACCCCACGCGATGCGCGCGGCGGGGCCGCGGCATCCGATCTCCTGCTCGCACGCGTTGTGCGTGAGGAGTCCGGACGCCTCGTCGCGACCCTGACGCGGTCGTTCGGCAGTCTCGACGTCGCCGAGGAGGCCGTCGCCGAGGCGGTCGAGGAGGCGCTGCGGGCGTGGCGGGGCCGCGGAATCCCGCCGAAGCCGGGCGCGTGGCTCACGCAGGCCGCCCGGCACAACGCGCTCGACCGCCTGCGCCGGGAGAAGGGCCTCCGCGACAAGCTGGCCCTCGTCTCGCGAGAGGCCGTGCCCCAGCCGGACGAGGGGAATGAGGTCGATGAACGGCTTCCGCTGCTGTTCGGATGCTGCCACCCTGCGCTCTCGCCCGACGCGCAGCTCGCGCTCACCCTGCGGGCGGTGTGCGGCCTGACGACGGCGCAGATCGCGCGCGCGACCTTCAGCGCCGATGCCGCGGTCGGTCAGCGCATCGTGCGCGCCAAGCGCAAGATCGGGACGGCGGGCATCCCGCTGCGCATCCCGGAGGGACCGGAGCGGGCGGAGCGGCTCGACATCGTGCTCACGATCGTGTCGGTCATGTACAGCGAGGCTCACCTGGTGGCGGGGAGGGATGCCGCGGCCGACCGCGATCTCGCCGATGACGCCGTGTGGCTCGCGCGCGTCATCGCGCACGCGCTGCCCCGGGAGCCCGAGGCGCAGGGGCTGCTGTCGCTGCTGCTCTTCCACCGAGCGCGGGAATCGGCGCGGGCCGTCGACGGTGAGCTGGTGCTGCTCGCCGACCAGGATCGCGCGCGGTGGGACGCCGCGCTGCTCGCCGAGGCACGCGCGGCGCTGGAGCGCGCGGCGCGGCAGCGCCGGCCCGGACGATGGCAGCTGCACGCGGCGATCGCGGCCTGTCACGCGGATGCGCCGACCGCCGCCGCGACGGACTGGCTGCAGGTGCTGACGCTCTACGACATGCTGCTCGCGTACGACCGCACGCCGGTCGTGCGGCTGAACCGGTCCGTCGCGCTCGCCCGCGTCGACGGTCCTGAGCCGGCGCTCGCCGAGGTGGACGCGCTCGAGGAGGCGCTGGCACGTTCACACCTCTGGCACGCGGTGCGTGCGTCGCTGCTGCGCGAACTGGGTCGCGACGACGACGCGCTCGCCGCGGACCTGCGCGCGCTGGAGCTCACCGCGAACGAGGCGGAGCGCCGCCTGCTGGCCGCGCGCACCCGCACCCGCTGATCGAGTGCGCGCGCAGCGCGTGTATCGAGATCCCCCGGACGGCGAGATCCGTCGGCGCTGGGGGTTTCGATACGGCGCTTCGCGCCTACTCAACCGGCGGATCGAAGAGCGCCGCCGCGCCTCCTCACCCGGCGGGGTCGGACAGCGCGTGCGACACCAAGCGCTCGAGCGTCGTCATGCCGTCGCGCGACAGGATCGACTCGAGGTGTCCCTGCACCGACGCGTACCCGGGACCGCGCAGCGCGTACACGTCGCCGGTCGCCGGATCCGCCGCGACCTCGGTCTCGCCGACCTCGGTCACTCCGGCAGGGACGCGCGCCGTGAAGGTGTTGTAGAAGCCGATGGATGCCGGCATCCCGAACACGTCCACCGTCTTCTGCAGCCCCTGGTGCGGTGCGGCGAGCGGCGCGAGCTCGATGCCCACCGAGTCGGCGAGGATCTGGTGGCTCAGGCACACCGCGAGGATCGGGCGCCCGGCCTCGCGGCGTCGGCGCACGACCTCGCGCATCCGGCGCATGCGCGGGCTGGACGGTTCGCGCGGGTCGCCGGGGCCTGGGCCGGACACCACGAGCTCGGCCTCGTCGATCTGCGCATCGGTCACCTCGCTCCACGGCGCGATGGTCACGTCGAGTCCGAGGTGGCGCAGCTGGTGGGCGAGCATCGTGGTGAAGCGATCCTCGGCGTCGACGACCAGCGCCGACCGCCCCGCGAACGGTCCGGCTTCGCCCGTCTCCTGCGGGTTGAGCCAGAACGACGCGAGCCGGCCGTTGCGCGAGGCCAGCAGCGCGGCGATCTCGGGGTCGTCGGCGAGACGCCGCGGCTCGGCGGCGGGCGCATCTTCGTCGATGGCGGCGGCTTCGGCGGCGGCGGGCACCTCGGGGCGGAGCTGCGGTCCGGGATCGCGGGCGATCGCGCCGATCGCGCCCAGCACGCCGGCGGCCTTGCCGTGGGTCTCGCCGACTTCGCCGTACGGGTCGGAGTGGCGCACGAGCGTCGCGCCGACCGGCACGCGGAGGCGCCCGCCGTCGAGATACGCCGTGCGGATCAGGATCGGCGCGTCGAGGTCGTGCGTGGGCTCGCCCTCGCCGACGGTCGGGCGCGGGGTGAACAGCGCCGCGACGCCGGAGTAGTAGCCGCGCGGCGTGCGCTCATGGCGGGTGATCACCGTGCACGCGTTCTGCATAGGCGAACCGGTGACGGTGGGGGCGAACATCGTCTCGCGCAGGATGTCGCGCGGATCGAGGCGGCTGCGCCCGCGCAGCACGTACTCGGTGTGCGTGAGGCGCGACATCTCCTTGAGGTGCGGCCCGGTGATGCGGCCGCCGTCGGAGCAGACCGCGCTCATCATCTTGAGCTCCTCGTCGACGACCATGAAGAGCTCTTCGGTCTCCTTGGTCGACTCGAGGAACTCGCTGAGCGTCTCGGCGGTCGCCCCGCCGGCAGGGTGGCGGAAGGTGCCCGAGATCGGGTTCATCGTCACCACGCCGTCCTGTGCGCTCACGTGCGCCTCGGGGCTCGCGCCGACGGCGACGTGGCCGGGCGTGACGACGGCGAACGTCCAGTACGCACCGCGCTCGTACTCGAGCAGGGCGCGGAACCACGTCAGTGCGGCGGTGGCGGGTTCGACGTCGACCCGGGCGGTGAAGTCGCGACGGATGACGAAGTTCGCCCCCTCGCCGCGTCCGATCTCGTCGGCGATCACCCGTCGCACGATGTCGGCGTACTCCTCGTCGGCGATGTCGAACCCGGCGCCCTCGAGCGGCACCGCCTCGGTCGGCAGCTGCGCGAGCACCTCGTCGCGGAGGAGCGACACGCGCTCCGATACGACGAGGCAGCGCAGCGGAGCGCCGTCGTCGTGGCACTCGAAGCCCCGCTCGACCACCTGGCGGAACGGCACGAGCGCGAGCACTTCGCGCGGCGCGCCGGTCGCGTCGAGCAGCGGGATGTCGGCGAGCAGCGCGACGTCGACCACGTCTCCGGTCAGGAGTTCGACGGTCGCGCCGTCACGTGCGATGAGGGCGAACGGGATGCCGCGAGCGGCCAGCTCGCGGACGGACAGGTGGGCGGGCCCGGTCATGATCGTCTTTCGTCGTGGGGGCGGTCGCCCTACGAAGAAGAAGACCGCCTCGAGGGCGGTCTGTGGTCGCGCGAACCCACCGCCTTATGCGGTGAGCCACCAGGTGCGGGTCGCGGACATGGGCCGAACCTACCACAGCAGCGTGCGCCGTCTCCGCCCCGTGACGCATGCGTCAGCGGGTCGCGCGCTCGAGCGTGCCCGCCGCGCGCCGCCGGCCGAACGTCTCGTAGCCCACCACCACGAACGCGGGGGACACCGCGACGAGGATGATGCCCGCGCCGAGCGTCGCGCCGGAGGACACGGCGATCACACCCGCCGCGAGGAACAGGATCACCCCGATGTAGAGCACCAGGTGGAACCAGTCGATCTGCATCACGAGGAACCCGTACAGCGCGAAGAGCAGCGTCTCGAAGGCCAGGACGGGGATCGCGATCGCGAGGATCGCGAAGGTGGCGTCGACGTGCGCCTCATGCGAGATCACATTCGCCGCGACGTGCAGGCCCGCGCCGACCGCGATCAGCGAGCCGAACAATGCGATCTGCAGGTAGCCCCACACGAATGCGCGCCCGCGGTGGCGTTCCAGCACCGCACCGAACGGGATGGCGAAGTACATCCACCACATGCCGAATGCCAGCGCCGTGCCCCCGAACGCGACCAGGGCCGCCTCGACCGTCCAGCCAGCATCGCCGCTCACCACGGCGGAGATCGCGAGGATCGTGCCCAGGATCACCTCGCCGAGCGTGATGATGACCAGGAGCCCGTACCGCTCGGCGATGTGATGAGCGTGCCAGGGCGTACGCCCGAAGCGCAGCTCGGCGAAGAGCGGGCACGCGAGTTCGAGCAGCATCAGCAGTGTCGTGAAGACGAGCGTGATGCCCACCGGCAGGGTCAGGAAGATCAGTGCGATCCAGCCCACCTGAGCGATGGAGATGCCGATGGCATACGCGAGGCACGTTCGCCGGCGCCTCTCGTCGTGGCGCGCGGCGCGCAGCCAGAGCGCGACCGTGGCAAGACGCATGATGACATAGCCCGCGACCATGACGGTGTTGTCCAGGTGCGCGCCCTCGGCGAGCGAGTGGAACACGTCGGGGACCCCGAGGGCCACCACCAGGACGCCGACCATCACGACGAGCGTGGCCACGCGGAAGAACACGTCGTCCGTGTCGTACGCCGACGCGAGCCACGAGTAGTTGATCCAGGCCCAGGTCACCGCGAACGTGCCGAAGGCGAAGCCCACCAGAGCCGTCGAGACCTGGTCGAGCTCGAGGTAGTGGGCCATCTGCGACGAGATCTGGCTGAACGCCACCACGAAGGTCAGGTCGAAGAGCAGCTCGAGAGGTGTGGCCGCGCGGTGCGCCTCATGCGGATCGCGTCCGGTCATCCGCCGAACGTGATGGCTGAGGCTCATGCGGGAAAGCTACACCGTTAGCAGGCGCCCGGCGCCACGGCAACGCTCAGGCGACGACCAGCCCCGGCGCGGCCACCCCGCGTAGGCTGGGGGATGTGCCAGCAGTGAATCTCGGGATGCCCAAGGTCCCCGAAGTCCTCGCCCCTCGTCGCAAGACCCGGCAGATCAGTGTGGGCAAGGTGCTCGTCGGAGGCAACGCTCCCGTCAGCGTCCAGTCGATGACGACGACGCAGACCACCAACATCAACGCCACGCTGCAGCAGATCGCGGAACTCACGGCCTCGGGCTGCGAGATCGTCCGTGTCGCCGTTCCCCACCAGGACGACGCCGACGCGCTCAAGATCATCGCGATGAAGAGCCAGATCCCGGTGATCGCCGACATCCACTTCCAGCCTCGCTACATCTACACCGCGATCGACGCGGGCTGCGGCGCGGTGCGCGTGAACCCCGGCAACATCCGCCAGTTCGACGGCAACGTCGGCCAGATCGCCGCCGCGGCGAAGGCCGCCGGCGTCTCACTGCGGATCGGCGTCAACGCCGGCTCGCTCGACAAGCGCGTCCTGGAGAAGCACGGCAAGGCGACGGCCGAAGCGCTCGTGGAGAGCGCCGTCTGGGAGGCTTCGCTCTTCGAGGAGCACGACTTCCACGACTTCAAGATCTCGGTCAAGCACAACGACCCGGTCGTGATGGTGAAGGCGTACCGGATGCTCGCCGAGCAGGGCGACTGGCCGCTGCACCTCGGCGTCACCGAGGCCGGGCCCGCCTTCCAGGGCACGATCAAGAGCGCCACGGCGTTCGGCATCCTTCTCTCCGAGGGCATCGGCGACACGATCCGCGTGTCGCTGTCGGCGCCCCCGGCCGAAGAGGTGAAGGTCGGCCACCAGATCCTCCAGTCGCTGAACCTGCGCGAGCGCAAGCTCGAGATCGTGTCGTGCCCGTCGTGCGGTCGGGCGCAGGTCGACGTCTACACGCTCGCCGACAACGTCACCGAGGGCCTCAAGGACATGACGGTGCCGCTGCGCGTCGCCGTCATGGGGTGCGTCGTGAACGGTCCGGGCGAAGCGCGCGAGGCCGACCTCGGCGTGGCATCAGGCAACGGCAAGGGTCAGATCTTCGTCAAGGGCCAGGTCATCAAGACCGTGCCCGAAGCAGACATCGTCGCGACGCTCATCGAAGAGGCGAATCGCATCGCCCACGAGATGGGCCCCAACGCGCCCCTCGGCACGGCCCAGGTCGTCACGAGCTGACGATCCGGAGCCGGCTCGTCTAGGACAGAGTGCCGGCGCTCACCGCGAGGTCTCGGGTGACGCTCGCGCTCGTGCGCACCGCGATCTCGAGCGCGCGCGCGATATCGGCGAGGGGCAGGGACGAGGCATCCGTCGACCGATGCTCGGCCGCCCACGGCACGTGCACGAACCCGGTCCGTGCGCCGCGCGTCGCCGACTCGTGGAGCGCCGTGAAGAAGACGTGGTTGCATACGAAGGTGCCCGCAGAATGCGACACGGATGAGGGGATGCCGGCTGCCGCGATGTCACGCGCGATGGCCTTGACGGGCAGCGTCGCGAAGTAGGCGGTGGGGGCGTCGGGCACGCTCGGCGCGTCGACCGGCTGCGCGCCGGCATTGTCGGCGATGCGTGCATCGCGCAGGTTGACCGCGACGCGCTCGACGGATATCGCGGCGCGATCGCCCGCGAGGCCGGTCGCGACGACGACGTCGGGGGAGTGCTCGGCCATGAGCTCCGCGAGGCGCGCGGCCGCCCCGTCGAACGTCACGGGCAGGACGGCGGTGACGAGGGTCTCGGGGCCGCGCCATCCCGCTGCGACGATGCCGACCGCCTCTCCGGAGGGGTTGACGGAGTCGCCGCCGAAGGGCTCGAAGCCGGTCAGGAGGATCGTCGTCACCTGACCAGGGTATGCGGCGCTTATAGACTCGGGCGATGCCCGCGCTCACCCCGGATCAGACCGCGGCGCTGGCGTCGTGGCTGCCGGGCTTCGAGATCGCGGCGGATCTCAGCTGGGGGCAGACCGACACCGTGGTGCTGCGGGTCCGCACCGCGGGCGGCGAGTACGTGGTGAAGGCGGGAGGCCCCGCGAACCATCACATCCTGCGCGAGCTGCAGGCGCACGACGGCGCGACCGACGTGTGGGTCGCCGAGGGTCGCGCCGCACGGCTGCGCCATGCCGATGCCGCGCTGCGCATCCTGGTCGTCGACTATCTGCCGGGCGTGCTCGCGGGATCGACGCCGGCCGCTCTCGACCCCGACGTGCACCGGCAGGCCGGCGAGCTGCTTCGCCAGCTCCACGACGAGGCGTCGGTCGACGGCGCCATGGCCGAAGAGGCGGCGATGCGCTCGGCGCTCAGGTGGCTCGACACGACGCACCGCATCGCCCCGGCGACCGTGCGGCGGCTGCGCGACGCCCTGGGCGCAGCATCCGTCGACCCGCCTCCTGCCGTGCCGACGCACGGCGACTGGCAGCCGCGAAACTGGCTCATCGACGACGGCGTCGTGAGGGTGATCGACTTCGGCCGGTTCGCGCTTCGCGCGGCGGCGACCGACTTCGCGCGCCTCGCCGCGCAGGAGTGGCGGACGGACCCCGACCTCGAGCGCGCGTTCTTCGAAGGGTACGGCGACGACCCGCGCACGCCGGAGCACTGGCGGCTGGTGAGGCTGCGTGAGGCGATCGCCACCGCCGCGTGGGCGCACCAGGTGGGCGACGAGCAGTTCGAGGAGCAAGGTCACCGCATGATCCGCGAGGCGCTGGAGTGAGCGCGGTCTCACCCGGCGAGCCGCTGTCTCGGCCCATCACCGCGGGGGTCGTGACGGCGCTCGTCGGGTTCACGAGCGCGTTCGTCATCGTCCTCACCGGTCTCCGCGCGGTCGGCGCCACCCCGGCGCAGGCGGCGAGCGGCCTGCTCGCGGTGTGCGTCACGATGGGTCTCGGCTCGCTGGTGCTCGCGTGGCGATACCGGATGCCGATCACCGTGGCCTGGTCGACGCCCGGCGCCGCCCTGCTCGCGGCCACCGGGGCCGTCGAGGGCGGATGGCCTGCCGCAGTGGGTGCGTTCCTCGTGGTCGGTGGGCTCGTCGTGCTCACCGGACTCTGGCCGATGCTGGGGCGCCTGATCGCCCGCATCCCGCCGTCGATCGCCCAGGCCATGCTCGCGGGCGTCCTGCTGCCGCTGTGCCTCGCGCCGATCACCGGGATCGTCGTCAATCCGTGGGGCGTCGTGCCGGTCGTGCTGACCTGGCTCGTCTTCGCGAGGCTCGCCCCGAGATGGGCGGTGCCACTCGCGTTCGTCACCGCGGCGATCGTGGTGGGGGTGTCGCTCGCGGCCGAGGGCGCTTCGGTCGACCCGGCGTTGCTCATTCCGCGGATCGAGCTCACGATGCCGACGCTCACCGTCGGCGCGCTCGTGAGCATCGCCATCCCGCTCTACATCGTCACGATGGCGTCGCAGAACGTGCCGGGCGTGGCCATCATGCGCAGCTTCGGCTATCGGGTGCCGTGGCGGCCCGCGATGCTGGTCACCGGGATCGGCACGGTCGCCGGCGCCCCGTTCGGCGGGCACGCGATCAACCTCGCCGCGATCAGCGCCGCGCTCGCCGCGGGGCCGGAGGCCGATCCCGACCCGAAGCGCCGCTGGGTCGCCGGAATCTCGGCGGGCGGATCGAGCCTGGTGCTCGGCGCGGCATCGGCGGCGTTCGCGGCGCTCGTGCTGCTCGCTCCGGAAGCCGTGATCCCCGCGGTCGCGGGCCTGGCGCTGTTCGCCGCCTTCGGATCGGCCGTGCAGCAGGCGATCGACGACCCGGGCGAGCGGATGCCCGCGGTGGTGACGTTCCTCGTCGCGGCGTCGGGCGTCTCACTCCTCGGCGTGAGCGTCGCGTTCTGGGCGCTCGTGGCCGGGCTGCTCGTGCGCACGGTGCTGCACCTCGGGCGCCGCCGCTTCGGCTGACCACGGACGCGGTCGCAGAATCGGAGATCGTCGCGGACACGCCGTGCCGGGGGCAGCTCCAGCCGGCGTGTCGTGGGACGATCTCCGATCTTGGGACAGAGGTCGGGCTGATCCCGCCGCCGGCCGACGCCGGCCGCGGCATCCCACCGCTCTAGACTTGTCGCTCGTGGTCACACGTCTCTCGCAGTACTTCCTCCGCACGCTCCGCGAAGACCCGGCTGACGCCGAGGTCGCGAGTCACCGTCTGCTCGTGCGCGCCGGATACATCCGCCGCGCCGCGCCGGGCATCTTCACGTGGCTGCCGCTGGGACTGAGGGTCAAGGCGAAGATCGAGAAGATCATCCGTGATGAGATGACCGACGCGGGTGCGTACGAAGTGCACTTCCCGGCGCTGCTCCCTCGCGAGCCCTACGAGCAGTCCGGCCGCTGGACCTCGTACGGAGACGGCATCTTCCGACTGCACGACCGTCGCGGCGCGGACTACCTGCTCGCGCCGACCCACGAGGAGATGTTCACCCTCCTCGTGAAGGACCTGTACTCGTCGTACAAGGACCTGCCGCTGACGATCTACCAGATCCAGGACAAGTACCGCGATGAGGCTCGTCCGCGCGCAGGCCTCCTGCGCGGCCGTGAGTTCACGATGAAGGACGCGTACTCGTTCGACTACACCGATGAGGGGCAGGATGCCTCGTACCAGTCGCAGCGCGACGCGTACGAGCGCATCTTCACGCGCCTCGGCCTCGAATACGTCATCGTCGCGGCCGACAACGGTCTCATGGGCGGTGCGCGCAGCGAGGAGTTCCTCCACCCGACGCCGGTCGGCGAAGACACCTTCGTGCGCTCGGCCGGCGGGTATGCGGCCAACGTCGAGGCCTTCACGACCGTCGTGCCCGACGCCCTGTCGTTCGACGGACTCGGCGCGCCGGTCATCTTCGACTCGCCGGACACGCCCACGATCCAGACGCTCGTCGATCACGCCAACGCCCACCTCGAGGCTCCCGCGCCCGGCATCGCCGGCCCGGCGACCGACGACGCCACCACGTGGACGGCGGCGCACACGCTGAAGAACGTCGTGCTCGCCCTGACGCACCTCGACGGCACGCGCGAGCTCGTCATCGTCGGCATCCCGGGCGACCGCGACGTCGACGACAAGCGCGCCGAGGTCGCCTTCGCGCCCGCCGTCGTCGAGGCGGCCACGCCCGAGGACTTCGAGAGGCACCCGCTCCTCGTGAAGGGCTACATCGGCCCGTGGTCCGAGACCGGCCCGCTCCTCGGCGAGGAGTCGGCGACCGGCATCCGCTATCTGCTGGACCCCCGCGTGGTCGACGGCACGGCGTGGATGACGGGCGCCAACATCGACGAGAAGCACGTGCACACGCTCATCGCCGGCCGGGACTTCACGGGAGACGGATTCGTCGAGGTCGCCGACGTGCGCGCCGGCGACCCGGCTCCCGACGGCTCGGGCCCGGTCGAGCTGGCGCGCGGCATGGAGATCGGTCACGTCTTCCAGCTCGGGCGGTTCTTCGCCGAGACACTGGGCCTCAAGGTGCTCGACGAGAACGGCAAGCTCGTCACGGTGACGATGGGCTCGTACGGCATCGGCGTGACGCGCATCCTCGCGAACCTCGCCGAGCTCAACCACGACGAGAAGGGCCTGCAGTGGCCGGCCTCGGTCGCGCCGTTCGACGTGCACGTCGTCGCCGCCGGCCGCGAGGCCGTGGCGTTCGAGGTCGCCGAGAAGCTGTCGGCCAAGCTCGAGGCATCCGGTCTCGACGTCCTCTACGACGACCGGGTCAAGGTCTCGCCGGGAGTGAAGTTCGGCGATGCCGAGCTCATCGGCGTCCCGAAGGTCGTCGTCGTGGGGCGCGGTGCCGCCGAGGGTCAGCTAGAGCTGTGGGATCGCCGCACCGGCGATCGCGACGCCGTTTCGGTCGCCGAGGTCGTGGAGCGTCTCCGGGCGAACTAGGCAAGCCCGCCCTCAGGGGGCGGCGGCATGCCACGCTGGATGCATGCCCGACCCTTCTGCTGTGCCCCCTGAGGTGACCGACGACATCCGCGCGCTGATCGCCGACGCCGGGATCACCGAGAACGTCGACCTCATCGCGCGCATCCTCGTGACCGGCGTCGGCCTCGGCCTCGACCGCGCGGACCGGCTCGACCTGAAGATCACGACGGCGGCGCTGGGTGAGATGCGCGCCGCGTTCGAGCACTTCGCCCCGTACGACGGCGTGCCGAAGGTCACGATCTTCGGTTCCGCGCGCACGCGGCCCGACGACCCGGTGTACCGCGCGGCGGCGAGCGTGGCGGAGGCGCTCGCCGAGAGCGGCTGGCTCGTCGTGACGGGCGCGGGGCCGGGCATCATGCAGGCGGCCGCCGAGGGCGCGGGCGCGGAGCGCTCCCTGGGCGTCTCCATCCGGCTGCCGTTCGAGGACCGCCCGAACGCGGTCATCGCCGAGAACTCCCGCAACGTGGCGATGAAGTACTTCTTCACGCGCAAGCTGATGCTCGTCAAGGAATCGCATGGGTTCGTGTGCGTGCCCGGTGGCTTCGGCACGCTCGACGAGCTGTTCGAGCTGCTCACGCTGCAGCAGACGGGCAAGGCCGAGCCGACGCCGATCGTGCTGCTCGACAAGCCCGGCGGCACGTTCTGGCACGGCCTCGAGCGTTTCGTCGACGAGCAGCTCGCCGGCTCGGGCCTGATCTCGCCCGGCGACTTCGGCCGCCTGCTCATCACGGACTCCGTCGAGGCCGCCGCGCAGGAGATCACGGGGTTCTGGCGCAACTACGACTCGCTGCGCTGGGTGGGGGATCGTGTGGTCATCCGGCTCAGGGCCGAGCCGACCGACGCCGAGGTGGACGCGCTGAACGAGCGCTTCGGCTCCCTGCTGCTGTCGGGGCGCATCGAACGGAGCGAGCCGCTGCGGGCGGAGGCCGACGATGAGGCGCGCGCGCGCCTGCCACGGCTCGTGCTGCGGCTCGATCAGTTCAAGGTCGGCTCGCTGTATCTCCTGATCCGGGCTGTCAACGAGCTCGAGACGGCTCCGAGGGGCCCGGCCCACGCCGCCTGAGACCGTCCGACCCCATCGGTCACCGGGCACGTGGGAACGTCAGCAGCTGACCGTGCCGTGGCGCATCATGTCGTCGGGCGTGTCCCGCGTCACGAGCGCCTTGAGCATGCCGGCGGCGACGACGAGCTTGCCGTGGCGGGGCTCCCAGAACTCGCACTCCTTCGGGGTCACGCGCAGCAGCGCGATGCCCGGGGTGTCGAGTCCGTCCTCGAACCAGATGTCGAGACTGGGGGAGTAGAGCTCCTCCATCTTCGCGCGGTCGTGCACCACGGTCGCGCGGCCGGCCACCGAGACGTAGCGGTGGCCCTTCGCGTCGATGTACGCGAGGCCGACGTCGTGCCCGGGGTCGGCCTCGGCCTCAGCGACCTTCTTGGTGTCGTCGAGCGTGAAGAACCAGATGTCTCCTGCGTCGTCCATCTGGCGCGTGCTCATCGGACGGCTGACGAGATTTCCCGCGGCATCCAGCGTCGTGAGCATCGTGAAGTCGATGTCCTCGACGAGCTCCTTCACGCGGGCGATCGCCTCCGTGCCGGTGACTTCGGTGGGTTGTGTCGTGTCGGTCATGCTTCGACACTCCCCGAGACGGCGATCTGGAGACAGGGGATTGACAGATCGGATGCCGCGGCCGCCCTCACATGCGGGCGAAGCGGGCCCGCGCCACCGTGAAGACCCCGTAGGCGATGAAGCCTGCGCCGACGACGCCGGCGATCAGCGGCCCCAGAGCCAGGGCGAGCATCACGTCGACCGCCCCGTCGATGCCGCCCGCGACCTCGGCATCCGTGCTCAGCGCCGCCACCAGCAGGAGTACGCCGACGATCGCCAGGGCGACGCCCTTGGCGATGAATCCCACGACGCCGAGGCCCGTGATGCCCCGGCCGACGGTGGTGTCGGGGATGTCCATCCGGTTGTGGAAGCTGCGAAGGATGCCCATCGCGACGAAGGCGACTCCGGCGGCCGCGAACCCGAGTCCGATCAGCGACAGCACGATCGGCCCGCCCGGGATGTCGATCAGGCCGCGGCTCGCGTCCTCGGCGGCCTCCTCGGCGTTCGGGCGGGCGCCCAGGGCGACGGCGGCTGCGATCACGCCGAGGCCGATGAACACGACGGCCTGACCCCACTCGGACGTGCGTCGTCCCCACTTCTTCGCCGCGCCCTTGGTATCGCCCGACAGGTCACGCGCGAGCAGACCCTCTGCGGCGTGCCAGAGGCCGAGCGCCCACAGCGCGGCCGCGATGAGCCACAGCAGGACGAAGCCGAGCGGCGCGGCCGCCACCGCCTTCAGCACACCCGCCTGATCGCCCTCCGCCTCGCCGCCGAACGCGATGACCAGCACGAGCACACCCAGCAGGATGTGCACGATGCCGTTCGCCACATATCCGGCGCGCGCGAACAACTCGAAGACCGGGCTCGCCTCAGCTTGTCGCGCGGCGGCCTTCGCAGAGGGGGCCGACATGCGGTCAGCCTATTGCGGCGGGTCGGAAGCAGAGCGGGGTTGCGCACTCGCCGCAATTCGTGCTGGCGTGCGAGTCGCCAGCATCCTCCCAGCGCCGTCGGCCGCGGCATCCGGTAACGTAAGAGGGTTCCGGCGGCTGGATGCGTCGGTGAGAGCTGAATACGGAGGCCCAGAGTGGACATCGATCTCGGATTGCTGCGGACTGTCGAGCGTGAGAAGGAGATCCCCTTCGACGAACTCGTCCGGATCATCGAGCAGGCCATCCTGACCGCCTACGCCAAGCACACGTCGCCCACCGGCGAACTCCCCGAGGGCGCGCGCGCCGAGCTGGACCGCAAGACCGGCCACGTCGCCGTCTTCGTGCCGCTGCTCGATGACGAGGGCGCGGTCATCGGCGAGGAGGAGAGCACCCCCGAGGACTTCGGCCGCATCGCCGCATTCGCCGCCAAGCAGGTGATCTCGCAGCGCCTGCGTGACATCGCCGACGACGCCGTCCTCGGCGAGTTCCGCGGCAAGGAGGGCGACATCGTCGCCGGCGTCGTGCAGCAGGGCCCCAACCCGCGCATGGTGCACGTCGACCTCGGCACGGTCGAGGCCATCCTCCCGCCCGAGGAGCAGGTGGCGGGGGAGGAGTACCTGCACGGCTCGCGCCTGCGCGTGTATGTGACGTCGGTGTCGAAGGGCACCAAGGGACCGCAGATCACGGTGTCGCGCACGCACCCCGGCCTGGTCCGCAAGCTCTTCGCTCTCGAGGTGCCCGAGATCGCCGCCGGGCTCGTCGAGATCGTCTCGCTCGCACGCGAGGCCGGCCACCGCAGCAAGATTGCCGTCAAGGCCAACGACCCGACCATCAATGCCAAGGGCGCGTGCATCGGCGAGCTCGGCCGTCGCGTCCGCGCGGTGACCGAAGAGCTGGGCGGCGAGAAGATCGACATCGTCGACTACGACCCCGAGCTCGCGAAGTTCGTCGCCAACGCGCTGTCGCCGGCGAAGGTCACCTCGAGCTTCATCCTCGACGCCTCGAGCAAGGCCGTGCGCGCGCTGGTCCCCGACTACCAGCTGTCGCTGGCGATCGGCAAGGAGGGCCAGAACGCCCGTCTCGCCGCCAAGCTGACCGGCGCGAAGATCGACATCCAGCCCGACTCGATTCTCGAAGAGGGCTGACACGGACGGCGCTCCCAGCCCCGAGGTGTAACATGGAGCCTGTACGAACGTGCGTCGGTTGCCGCACGCGTGCTCCCCGGTCCGCCCTCCTCAGGGTGGTCTCCATCGATTCCGTCCTCGTCCCAGACGAGCGTGCGGTGATGCCGGGGCGAGGCGCGTGGGTGCATCCGACGAACGAATGCGTGGATGCCGCACTCCGGCGCCGCGCCTTCGTGCGGGCATTGCGTGTGTCGGGCCCGCTTGACACGCAGACCATCGAGAAACGGCTGAACGGCTATGGAAACAAAGTGAACGGCTCGAAATGAGTCCCGTCCGCGACTAACGGTCTGCCCTGCCTGGGTAGACCCCAGACAGGAGAATTGTGGCAAACGCCAAACCACGCGTGCACGAGATCGCCTCCGAACTCGGCGTCGACAGCAAGGTCGCCCTTGCGAAGCTCAAGGAGCTCGGCGAGTTCGTGAAGAGCCCCTCGTCCACCATCGAACCCCCCGTGGCTCGCAAGCTGCGCGCCGCCCTCGAGGCGGACGGCGCGGCCAAGCCGGCTGCTGACGCGAAGCCGGCCGCTCCGGCGCGCCCCGCCGGTCGTCCCGGCCCCGCGCGTCCGGCGGCTCCGGCTGTGCCGGCTGCTCCCGCGGCCAAGGCGCCCGCCGCGCCGGCTCCGGCTCCGGCTCCGGCTGCCAAGACCCCGGCCCCGGCCCCCGCGCCTGAGGCGCCGGCTGCGGCCGCCCCCGAGGCTCCCGCAGCCCCCGCAGCCAAGCCCGGCGCGCCCGCGCCCGGCGCCCCGACCCCGGGCGCTCCCCGCCCCGGTGGCGGTGCAGGCGCTCCGCGTCCCGGCAACAATCCCTTCGCCTCTTCGCAGGGCATGGGCCAGCGTCCCGCCGGCCCGCGTCCGGGCAACAACCCCTTCGCCTCGGCGCAGGGCATGGGCCAGCGCCCGAACCCCGGCAACATCCCGCGTCCGCAGGCTCCGCGCCCCGGCGCCCCCCGTCCCGGCGCTCCGCGCCCGGGTGGCGGCGGTCGCCCCGGTGGCGGCGGTCGTCCCGGCGCCCCGTTCCAGCAGCGTCCCGGCGGTCCCGGCCGTCCCGGCGGCGCCGGCGGCGGGTTCCAGCGTCCTGGCGCTCCCGGTGGCGGCGCTCCCGGCGGCTTCGCGGGTCGTCCCGGCGGTGGCGGTGGTCGTGGCCGTGGGCCCGGCGGTGGCACCGCAGGCGCCTTCGGCAAGGGCGGCGGCAAGTCGAAGCAGCGCAAGTCGCGTCGCGCGAAGCGGCAGGAATTCGAGATGCGGTCGGCGCCGGTCGTCGGCGGCGTCAATGTCTCGAAGGGCAACGGCGAGATCATCCGCCTGCGCCGCGGCGCATCGATCGCCGACTTCGCCGACAAGCTGGAAGCGCTGCGCGGCTACACCGTGCAGCCTGGCACGCTCGTGACCATCCTGTTCAACCTGGGTGAGATGGCGACTGCCACCGAGTCGCTCGACGAGGCGACCTTCGAGGTCCTCGGCGAGGAGCTCGGCTACAAGATCCAGATGGTCTCGCCCGAGGACGAGGACAAGGAGCTCCTCGAGGGCTTCGGTCTCGACCTCGAGGCCGAGCTGGAGGCGGAGAGCGAGGAGGACCTCGAGATCCGGCCTCCCGTCGTGACCGTCATGGGTCACGTCGACCACGGTAAGACCCGACTGCTCGACGCCATCCGCCAGACCAATGTGGTCGCGGGCGAGGCCGGCGGCATCACGCAGCACATCGGCGCCTACCAGGTCTGGACCGAGCACGAGGAGATCGAGCGGGCGATCACGTTCATCGACACCCCCGGTCACGAGGCGTTCACCGCCATGCGTGCACGAGGCGCGCAGGTCACCGACCTCGCGATCCTCGTGGTCGCCGCCGACGACGGCATCATGCCGCAGACGGTGGAGGCGCTGAACCACGCCCAGGCGGCGAACGTACCGATCGTGGTGGCCGTGAACAAGGTCGACAAGCCCGACGCGAACCCCGCCAAGGTGCGCCAGCAGCTCACCGAGTACGGCCTGGTCGCCGAGGAGTACGGCGGCGACGTCATGTTCGTGGATGTCTCGGCCCGTCAGGGAACCGGCATCCAGGAGCTCCTCGACGCCGTCCTGCTCACGGCCGACGCCGGTCTCGACCTCACGGCCAACCCGAACAAGGACGCCCGTGGTGTCGCGATCGAGGCCAAGCTCGACAAGGGCCGCGGTGCCGTGGCGACGGTGCTCATCCAGTCCGGAACGCTCCGGGTCGGCGACGCGATCGTCGCCGGCACGGCGTACGGCCGTGTCCGCGCGATGGCCGACGAGAACGGCGACGCCGTCCTCGAGGCCGCCCCGTCGCGTCCGGTCCAGGTGCAGGGTCTGAATTCGGTGCCGCGCGCCGGTGACACGTTCATCGTGACCGAGGAGGACCGCACGGCCCGCCAGATCGCCGAGAAGCGTGAGGCCGCCGAGCGCAACGCCCAGCTGGCCAAGGCCCGCAAGCGCATCTCGCTCGAGGACTTCACCCGCGCACTCGAAGAGGGCAAGGTCGAGTCGCTCAACCTCATCATCAAGGGCGACGTGTCGGGTGCCGTCGAGGCGCTCGAGGAGTCGCTCCTCAAGATCGAGGTCGACGACTCCGTGCAGCTGCGGATCATCCACCGCGGCGTCGGCGCGATCACCGAGTCCGACGTGAACCTGGCGACGATCGACAACGCGATCATCATCGGCTTCAACGTGCGTCCCGACACGAAGGCGCGCGAGCGCGCCGCTCGCGAGGGCGTCGACACGCGCTTCTACTCGGTCATCTACAACGCGATCGACGACGTCGAGCAGTCGCTCAAGGGCCTGCTCAAGCCGGAGTTCGAAGAGGTGCAGTCGGGTGTCGCCGAGATCCGCGAGGTGTTCCGCTCCTCGAAGTTCGGCAACATCGCCGGTGTCATCGTCCGCTCGGGCACGATCACGCGCAACGCCAAGGCGCGCGTCATCCGCGACGGCGTCGTCATCGCCGATGGCCTGGCCATCGAGTCGCTGCGCCGCTTCAAGGATGATGTCACCGAGGTCCGCACGGACTTCGAAGCCGGCATCGGCCTCGGCAAGTACAACGACATCCAGGTCGGCGACGAGATCGAGACCACTGAGATGGTCGAGAAGCCTCGCGGCTGATCGCAATCGGTGAGGGGCGCCAGGCGGCGCCCCTCACCTGTCGAAAGGAACGGACATGGCCGGCGAACGTCAGGCACGACTGGGCGACCGCATCCGAGTGATCCTCGCCGAGCGGCTCGAGAAGGGCCTGCGCGACCCGCGGCTCGGCTTCGTCACCATCACCGATGTGCGTGTGACGGGCGACCTGCAGCACGCGTCGGTCTTCTTCACGGTCCTCGGCAGCCCCGAGGAGCGCGAGGCGTCGGCGGCTGCGCTGCGGTCGGCGACCGGGATGCTGCGCTCCGAGGTTGGCAAGCACCTCAACGTGCGGCTCACCCCGTCGCTCGAGTTCATCCCCGACGCGATCCCCGAGAACGCCGACCACATCGCCGACCTCCTGCGCGAGGCGCGCGAGCGCGATGCGGCCGTGGCAGGGCTGGCGTCTTCGGCGACGTACGCCGGTGATGCCGACCCGTACGTCAAGCCGCGCGAGTTCGACGAGGACGATGAGGTCGACGCGTCCGATGCGTTGGACGAGGACGAGGACGACGACGTCCAGGGCGACCCCGACGACGAACGCTGATCCTCACGACGGCAGGCGGAGGAGTCCTTCGGATGCCTCGGCCAGGCCGTCCGCGATGAGCGAGTCGATCGCGCGATCGCGCTGGCGCGGATCGTGCCAGTCCGGCACGACGTCGCCGAGCGGGACCGCGTGGGTCGCGGCATCCCTCAGCACTTTCAGGATCGCACCGCGCGCCTGCCGGTCGCTGCCCTCGTAACGGGCCTGCCGTCTGCGGTCGTCGCCCGTGTCGGGATAGCCGGCCGCGCGCCACGCGCAGCGGTCCGCGATCGGGCACGCGTCGCACCGAGGCGCCCGCGCGGTGCACACCACCGCGCCGAGCTCCATCGCGGCCGCATTGACGATCGCGGCGTCATCGTCGCTCGGTGGGAGGATCGCATCCATCGCGGCGAGGTCGCGCTTGGCGGCCGGCGCGGGCTGTGAGCGTCCGTCGACGGCCCGCGCGAGCACTCGACGCGTGTTGGTGTCGACCACGGGGGCCCGCCCGCCGTAGGCGAAGACCACGACCGCCCGCGCGGTGTAGTCGCCGATGCCGGTGAGCGCGAGCAGGGCGTCGACGTCGCGGGGGACGACGCCGGTGTGCCGGTCCCGGATCTCGATTGCGGCGCGATGGAGCCAGAGCGCCCGTCGCGGGTACCCGAGGTTCGCCCACTGGCGCACCGCGTCGGCGGGGGCGGACGCCGCGAGATCGGCGGGAGACGGCCAGCGCTCGAGCCACCCTTCGAGATGCGGGATGACTCGCGCCACCGGGGTCTGCTGGAGCATGAACTCGCTCACCAGAACGCCCCACGCGCCGAAGCCGGCGCGTCGCCAGGGCAGGTCGCGGGCGTTCTCCCGGTACCACTCGATGAGCGGCGTCGCGAGGTCGGGCATGCCTTTCAGCCTAGGCTGGAGTCATGCGCCTGCCCGTCACGCCCGCCACGACGCTGTGGCGCGAACTGCGCGACGAGGTGCAGCGCGACTACCCGCGCGGACGCGTGATCGTCGCCGTCGACGGGATCGACGGTGCCGGCAAGTCGACGTTCGCAGACGGCTTCGCCGAGGTGTTCGCCGAGAAGGGAGCGGCGGTCTTCCGCGCGAGCATCGACGGCTTCCACCGCCCGCGTGCGGAGCGCTACGCCCGCGGGCGCCGCAGCCCCGAGGGCTACTACTACGACTCGTACGACTACGCGACGTTCCGCCGGGTGCTGATCGACCCGTTCCTCGACGGCGCGCAGACCTCGGGTGCCACCGGGTTCCAGCTCGCCGCCTTCGACCACGTGCGCGACGCCGTCGTCGAATCGCAGTGGGTGACTGCACCGCGTGACGCGGTGCTCGTGGTGGACGGCATCTTCCTCCACCGTCCCGAGCTGAAGAACCTGTGGCACTGGTCGGTCTGGCTCGATGTGCCCGAGTCCGTGGCGTGCGCCCGGATGGCGATCCGCGACGGCAGCGACCCCGATCCCGCGGCGCCCGCGAACGCGCGCTACCGCCAGGGCCAGGAGCTGTACCTCCGCGAGGCGAAGCCCGAGCTCGCGGCATCCGCCATCGTCGACAACAGCGATCTCGCCCACCCGCGTCGCGAGTACCGAGACTTCTGCTGATGGCGGCGCCCGGCATCCTCCTCGTCGACAAGCCCGGCGGGATGACCTCGCACGACGTCGTCGCGCGCGCTCGACGCGCGCTGGGTACGCGCAAGATCGGCCACGCCGGCACGCTCGATCCCATGGCGACGGGACTGCTCGTGCTCGGCGTCGAAGGCGCGACGCGCCTTCTCACCTTCATGGTGGGGCTCGACAAGACCTATGAGGCCACGATCCGGCTCGGCGTCGCAACCGACACCGACGACGCCGACGGCGAGACCGTGGCGGTGACGGATGCCTCGTCCCTCACCTCATCGCGCGTCACCGACGAGATCGCCGCTCTGACCGGCCGCATCTCGCAGGTGCCGAGCACCTACTCCGCGATCAAGGTCGATGGGCGACGCGCCTACGACCTCGCCCGAGCGGGGGAGCAGGTCGAGCTGAAGGCCCGGGAAGTCACGGTCTCGCGCTTCGACGTCCGCGCGGAGCGGCACGAGGGCGCCGTCGTCGACCTCGACGTGGTCGTGGACTGCTCCAGCGGCACCTACATCCGCTCGCTCGCGCGGGACCTGGGCGCGGCCCTCGGCGTCGGCGGACATCTCACCGCGCTGCGCCGCACGCGGATCGGGCCGTTCGAGGTCACGCAGGCGGCGTCCGTCGAGGAAATCGACGGCGCTCCGCTCGTCGGGCCCGGTGCCGCAGCGACCGCCGTGCTGAGCCGCTTCGACGTGACGGCCGAGGAGGCGCGCGACCTGCGTCACGGCAAGCGGCTGCCAGGCGCCGCGGTGCGCCTCGGCTCGCAGCCGGCGGCCGCGATCGATCCCGACGGTGCGCTCGTGGGGGTCGTCGAGAAGCGCGGAGACGACGTCAAGAGCTCGATGAACATGCCCGAGGAGGCCTCCCGATGATCCTGTGGTTCACGATCGTGCAGGTGGCCGTCGCAGTGATCGCCGGACTGTTCTGCGTCATCGCCGGACTCGCCGGCCGTCGTCCGAGCGACTTCACCGTCGGCGCGATGGCGTTGCTCGAACTGCTGCTGATCGCGCAGATCGTGATGGGGATCGTGGCCCCCCTCGTCGGGAACTCGCCGACCGGCAGCCTGCTGGAGTTCTGGGTCTACCTCGTCTCGGCGGCGCTCCTGCCGATCGCCGGCGTGGGCTGGGCGCTGCTCGAGCGCAGTCGCTGGAGCACCGTGATCATGGGCATCGCCGCGCTCGCCGTCGCTGTCATGGTGTGGCGCATGTACACGATCTGGACCGTCCAGCTCGCCTGAGCGTCACTTCTGGATGAGGTAGGAGCGTTGCACCCAGCCGGTCTTGCCGTTGTAGGTGACCTTCGCCCAGGAGCCGGAGGTGGCTTGGATCTTGCCGACGTTGGCGCCCTGGGGGATGACGCCGAGTGAGGTGCCGCCGGCGGAGGCGGTGGCCTTGAAGGCGAGTGCGGCGGTGGCGGTATAGGTGTCGGTTGTCGGCGCGGGTGCGGGTGTGGTCGCGGGTGGGGCCGCCGGGGCGTTGGTGAGGTAGGAGCGTTGCACCCAGCCGGTCTTGCCGTTGTAGGTGACCTTCGCCCAGGAGCCGGAGGTGGCTTGGATGCTGCCGACGTTGGCGCCCTGGGGGATGACGCCGAGTGAGGTGCCGCTGGCGGAGGCGGTGGCCTTGAAGGCGAGTGCGGCGGTGGCGGTATAGGTGTCGGTTGTCGGCGCGGGTGCGGGTGTGGTCGCGGGTGGGGCCGCCGGGGCGTTGGTGAGGTAGGAGCGTTGCACCCAGCCGGTCTTGCCGTTGTAGGTGACCTTCGCCCAGGAGCCGGAGGTGGCTTGGATGCTGCCGACGTTGGCGCCCTGGGGGATGACGCCGAGTGAGGTGCCGCTGGCGGAGGCGGTGGCCTTGAAGGCGAGTGCGGCGGTGGCGGTATAGGTGTCGGTTGTCGGCGCGGGTGCGGGTGTGGTCGCGGGTGGGGTCGCCGGGGCGTTGGTGAGGTAGGAGCGTTGCACCCAGC
>NZ_JACSPM010000001.1:0-91517 GCF_014837165.1 Microbacterium gallinarum | reverse complement strand
GGTTGTCGGCGCGGGTGCGGGTGTGGTCGCGGGTGGGGTCGCCGGGGCGTTGGTGAGGTAGGAGCGTTGCACCCAGCCGGTCTTGCCGCCGTGGGTGACCTTGGCCCAGGAGCCGGAGGTGGCTTGGATGCTGCCGACGTTGGCGCCCTGCGGGATGACGCCGAGCGAGGTGCCGCTGGCGGACGCGGTGGCCTTGAACGCGAGGGCCGCGGTGGCCGTGTAGGTCGTGACGGGTACCGCGGCCGGGAGCGGTGCCGGCTTCGTCGGCGACACGAGCGTGGCGGAGACCCAGCCGGACTGACCGCCGACCGTGACGGGGATGAACCCCGTTGCGATGCGACCGGGGACGTGCACGACAGTTGTCGCTCTGGGGAGCAGACGGAGAGCGGAATAGCTCGTCGATGGGCCGGTGCGGAGGTTGACGTCGCCGGTGGTGTAGTACGTGCAGGTCGCCGGAGCGGCCTTGGCGGTCACCGTCGTGGCGGACGCGAAGACGTCGACGCCACGCGCCTTCAGGAAAGTGGCGGCGTTCTCCGCTGTGGCGCTCGTCAGCCCGGCGCGCCACAGTTCGAGGTGCAGGTGGTTTCCCGACGACACACCGCTGCTGCCGACCTCACTGATGCGCTGGCCGGCGGTCACGGTCTGGCCGACCTTGACATGTGTCGTCGCCGACCAGATGTGCATGTAGATCGAGGTGTAGGTGGTGCCCGAAATCGTGTGGCGAATCGAGATGTGGCCCACCCGGGAAGACGTTCCGTTCACCGTCGCCGTGACCACGCCAGGCGCGATGGCGTAGATCGGCGCACCGCCCTTCGCGGCCAGATCCACGCCGTAGTGGAAGGTCGAGGCTCCCTGCACAGGGATGCAGCGTGAGCCGTAGTACGACGAGACGGTGTAGGTCTTCGCGGCGAGCGGAAGGCGGAAGGACTCTGTGGCCGCAGGTGTGGGTGTCGCAGCCCCCTGGGCTGCCATCGAGGCGCCCGCCCGGGTCTCGGAAGCGGCCATCGCAGCGGTCGGTGCGAGCCCGCCGAGGATCACCGCCGCGGCTGTGGCCGCTGCCAGAAGGAAAGGACGGGGCGAACGCATGGTGGGCTCTTCAGGTCGACGTACGGGGACAGATTCGCGGTTCGGGTTCCGTGCTGTGAATATTGTCACTTCTCGGTGTGTCTGTCCACTCACGTGGCACATGAGGCGTATGTGACCAACGGGAAGAGCGCCTCACTCGAGCGCAACTAGGATTGAGGCGACATGACCTCCCCTGCCCGTCCCCGCCGCCGCATGACCGGTATCGGCCGCGTCCTCGTCATCGTGTACGCGATCATGGCGCTCGCCGCCACAGGACGATCGTTCGTCCAGATCGTCCAGAGCTTCGACGAGGCTCCACTCGCGTACACGCTCTCCGCGATCTCGGCAGTCGTCTACATCGTCGCGACGCTGGCGCTCGTGTTCGCCGGATCGCGCGGCTGGTACCTCGTCGCGTGGATCGCGATCGTCTTCGAGCTCGCCGGCGTCCTCATCGTCGGCGCCCTGTCCTTCCTCCTTCCCGACCTCTTCGCCCACCCCACCGTGTGGTCGTGGTTCGGGCTCGGATACCTGTTCGTACCGCTCGTGCTGCCGTTCTTCGGGCTGTGGTGGCTCATCACCCATCGCCCGGTGGCGACCGGCGTCGCACCCGAGCCGGCGACGGTCGGAGCATGATCGTCTTCCACGACCCGGCCGAGGTTCCCGTGGGGTTCGGCCCGTCGGTCGTCGCGATCGGCAAGTTCGACGGCGTCCACACCGGGCACCGTGCCGTGATCGATCGAGCCCGCGTCGACGCGGCCACCGGCGGCGCGCGGGTCGTGGCCGTGACATTCGACCGCAATCCGCTCGCGCTCCTGCGACCGGAGATCTGCCCCGACAACCTGATCGGCGTGCACCAGAAGCTGCAGCTGCTGGCCGAGACGGGAATCGACGCGACGCTGCTGCTGCGGTTCGACCGGGAGCTCGCCGACCTTCCTGCGCGGGAGTTCGTCGAGCACGTCCTCGTCGGTGCGCTGGGCGTGCGCACCGTCCTCGTCGGCCGCGACTTCCGGTTCGGACGCGGCGGAGCGGGCAACCCCGAGCTCCTCGCCGACCTCGGTCGCGAGTTCGGCTTCACGGTCGACGTGGTCGACGACGTCCGCGCGATCGACGCCGGCCGCCGCGTGTCGTCGACCTGGATCCGCGAGCTCCTCGCCGAAGGCGACGTCGAGACCGCCGCCAAGCTGCTCGGGCGCGTGCCGTCGGTGTGGGGCGAGGTCGTCCACGGACTCAAGCGGGGCCGCGAGCTCGGCTTCCCGACGGCCAACCTCTCCTCGGAGTGCGAGGGATTCGTTCCGGCCGACGGCGTCTATGCGGGCTGGCTGATCGACGAGGGCTCACCCGATGGCCTGCGCCGCGGCATCCGCTACCCGGCCGCCATCAGCATCGGGACCAACCCCACCTTCGACGACGTGCCGGTGCGGCAGGTCGAGGCCTACGTGCTCGACGAGACCGATCTCGATCTGTATGGGCACCGCGTCGAGATCCAGTTCGCGAGCCGCATCCGCGGAATGGTCGCGTTCGACGGCATCGACGCACTCGTCCGCCAGATGACCGACGACGTCGCACAGGTGCGCTCGGCGCTCAGCTGAGCGGCGGCCATAGACCTCGCCGCGCGCGCGGGCCTACGATCGAGGCGTGCCAGGCCTCGACATCCTTGCCGCTGCAGATGCCGCCGCGAACCCCGTGAACCTCTGGGGTGCGCTGGGGTGCGCGGTGGCCTATTCCGCCTCCCTGCTCGCCACGCTCGACGCGTTCGCCGATCTCATCCTCGCGAGGGGCGACGCCCCCGCCGGACGCCTCACACCCGGGGTAGGCTTGAAGTTCGCGTCCAAGCTGGCGGCCGCGGCGATCGCCGTCATCGCGGCAGGGATCGTCCTGGCCCTCGACGACAACTGGTTCGCTTTCACGAGCCTGACCATCGCGTTCGCGGTGGTCGTCGGAATCGGGGTGATCGTCCTGCTGAGGCACTCGAGGATGATTGCGGATGAGCGGACAGCGACGCGCGCGAGCGGGTGAGGCAGCCTCGCCCTCGCCCACGCCACACGACAGAGGGAGCACCATGAGCCGGACCGACCTGCAGACATTGCCCGAGCGGGCTGTCGCGCTGCTCGGCGGAGAGCCAGACGACACGACGCTGCGGCGCTACCTCCACGGCCTGCCCGGCGTCGACGCCGTCGGCCTCGAACAGCGCGCGGCGGGGCTCGGCACCCGCTCCATCAAGACCACGTCCAAGGCGTGGGCGCTCGACAAGATCATCGAGCTCATCGACCTCACGACGCTCGAAGGCGCCGACACTCCCGGCAAGGTGCGCTCGCTGGTCGCGAAGGCACTGAATCCGGATGCCTCCGACCCGACCTGCCCGCGCGTCGCAGCGGTGTGCGTCTACGGCGACATGGTGCCCCACGCGGTCGAAGCGCTCGGCGCTGCCCACGGCGACCCCGACGAGGGCGGCGTGAGCGTGGCGGCGGTCGCGACCGCGTTCCCGAGCGGCCGGTCGTCGCTCGAGATCAAGCTCGCCGACACGGCCGATGCGGTCGCCGCGGGTGCCGATGAGATCGACATGGTCATCGACCGCGGTGCTTTCCTCGCCGGGCGCTATGGCCTGGTGTTCGACCAGATCGCACGCGTGAAGGAAGCCTGCCGTCGGGAGGACGGCACCTACGCCTCGCTGAAGGTCATCCTCGAGACCGGCGAGCTCAACACCTACGACAACGTCAAGCGCGCGTCGTGGCTGTCGATCCTCGCCGGCGGCGACTTCATCAAGACGTCCACCGGAAAGGTGCAGCCCGCGGCCACCCTGCCGGTGACCCTTCTCATGCTCGAGGTCGTGCGCGACTGGCACCGCGCGACCGGCGAGAAGGTCGGTGTGAAGCCGGCCGGCGGCATCCGCACCTCGAAGGACGCCATCAAGTACCTCGTGACCGTTGCCGAGACCGTGGGCGAAGAGTGGCTGCAGCCGCACCTCTTCCGCTACGGCGCCTCCAGCCTGCTCAACGACGTGCTGCTGCAGCGTCAGAAGCTCGCGAGCGGGCACTACTCCGGCACTGACTACGTGACGATCGACTGACGCTCCCACGAGCTCGGCAACCAGGAGAATCATGAGTTTCCTCGAATACGCACCCGCCCCCGAGTCGCGGGCGATCCTCAATCTGCGCGACGAGTACGGGCTGTTCATCGATGGCGAGTTCCGGCCCGGCGGCGGCGAGTCGTTCGCCTCGATCTCGCCCGCCGACGAGAAGCACATCGCCACGATCGCCACGGCGACCGAGGCCGATGTCGAGGCCGCCGTCGCGGCCGCGCGCCGCGCCTACGACAAGACGTGGTCCAAGCTGAGCGGCCGTGACCGCGGCAAGTACCTCTTCCGCATCGCCCGCCTCGTGCAGGAGCGCGCGAGGGAGCTCGCCGTGGCCGAGAGCCTCGACAACGGCAAGCCCATCAAGGAGAGCCGCGACGTCGATGTTCCGCTCGTCGCCGCCTGGTTCTTCTACTACGCCGGCTGGGCCGACAAGCTCGACTACGCGGGTCTCGGTGCGAACCCGCGCTCGCTCGGCGTGGCCGGTCAGGTCATCCCGTGGAACTTCCCGCTGCTCATGCTCGCGTGGAAGATCGCCCCGGCGCTCGCCGCCGGCAACACGGTCGTGATCAAGCCCGCCGAGACCACGCCGCTGTCGGCGCTCATCTTCGCCGAGATCCTGCAGCAGGCCGACCTACCGCCGGGTGTCGTGAACATCGTGACCGGTGCGGGCGCGACCGGCGCAGCGCTGGTTCGGCATCCCGATGTCAACAAGGTCGCCTTCACCGGCTCGACCCCCGTCGGGCGCGAGATCGCGAAGGCCGTGGCCGGCACCGACAAGAAGCTCACGCTCGAACTGGGTGGCAAGGCAGCGAACATCGTGTTCGAAGACGCCCCCATCGATCAGGCGATCGAGGGCATCGTCAACGGCATCTTCTTCAACCAGGGGCACGTGTGCTGCGCGGGCAGCCGCCTGCTGGTGCAGGAGTCGGTGCACGACGAGGTCGTCGATCGGCTGAAGCAGCGTCTGTCGACGCTGCGCCTGGGCGACCCGCTCGACAAGAACACCGACATCGGTGCGATCAACTCGCGTGAGCAGCTCGATCGCATCCGCGAGCTCAGCCGCATCGGCGAGGAGGAGGGCGCAGTTCGCTGGAGCGCCGACTGCGTGATCCCCGAGAACGGGTTCTGGTTCGCACCGACGATCTTCACCAACGTGCAGGCGAGCCACCGCATCGCCCGCGACGAGATCTTCGGCCCGGTGCTCTCGGTGCTGACGTTCCGCACACCGGCCGAGGCCATCGAGAAGGCGAACAACACTCCCTACGGCCTTTCGGCGGGCATCTGGACCGACAAGGGCTCGCGGATCCTCGCTGTCGCCGACCGCCTGCGCGCCGGTGTCATCTGGGCGAACACGTTCAACCGCTTCGACCCGTCCTCGCCGTTCGGCGGCTACAAGGAGTCGGGTTACGGCCGAGAGGGCGGCAGGCACGGCCTGCTGGCTTACCTGAAGGGAGCGGCGGCGTGAGCAAGCGACTGACCGTGCCGAAGACGTACAAGCTCTACATCGGCGGAGCCTTCCCGCGCAGCGAGTCCGGGCGCACGTACGAGGTCGTCTCGACCAAGGGCGACTTCCTCGCGAACGCGGCGCTCGCGTCGCGCAAGGACGCCCGCGATGCCGTCACCGCCGCCCGCGGGGCCGTGAAGGGCTGGTCGGGAGCGACCGCCTACAACCGCGGCCAGGTGCTGTACCGCGTGGCCGAGATCCTCGAGGGCCGCAAGGCGCAGTTCGTCGACGAGATCGTGCAGCAGACCGGCGTCTCATCGTCTGCCGCCACCGCCGAGGTGGACGAGGCGATCGATCGCTGGGTCTGGTACGCCGGCTGGTGCGACAAGTTCGGCCAGGTCGCCGGCAACGGCAACCCGGTCGCCGGCCCGTACTTCAACATCTCGGTGCCCGAGCCCACCGGCGTCGTCGCGGTCGTCGCGCCGCAGGACACCGCGCTCGTCGGACTCGTGTCGGCCATCGCCCCCGCGCTCGTATCGGGCAACTCCGTCGTCGTCATCGCGTCGCAGCGTTTCCCGCTGTCGGCGATCAGCCTCGCCGAGGTCCTCGCGACGAGCGATGTGCCCGGAGGAGTCGTCAACGTCCTCACCGGCTCGCCCGCCGAGATCGCGCCGTGGCTCGCGTCGCATCCCGACGTGCACGGCCTCGACCTGGTCGGCGCGGGCGACCTCGACTGGATCGACCTGCAGATCGCGGCTGCCGAGACGCTCACGCGGGTGCTCCCGCCCGAGCAGGGGAAGGATGCCGCGTCCCCGAGCCTCGAGCGCATCGCCGCGTTCACCGAGACGAAGACGGTCTGGCACACCAAGAGCCTGATCTGACCTCGCGTCGCCGGGCGCTTCCCGAACGGTGAGCGCCCGATGCGCGGTGTGCGCGAAGCCCCCCCGCCGCCCCGCGCGTGCGGGTTTCGGCAGAGCGAACGCCCCGCCGCGCGCCCGCCAGCTCAGGCCAGGTCGAGCTCGTCCCAGTGGCCGGGCTCGGCCAGCTCGCCGTAGGCGACCTCGAGCCCGTCCGGCGACACCAACGCCACGCACGCCAGGAGCGAGAGCGTCGGATAGCCCAGCGGCCGGTTGTCGCGGATGATCGCGCGATCATCCGTCGGCTCGAGCTCGGCCGAACGCCGCAGCACATCGAGCCAGGCATCCCACCACCGGTCTCCGTCGCCGACGGGCGCGGCCTGGAAGTCGCCGAGCCAGCGGGCGATGCGCGGGGTCGCGGGGTCGTCGACGTCGTCGTGGGCGATCATGTGCGTGCCGGGTGCGAGGTCGGTCGTGCGAAGGACCTCGCCGTCCCAGGTCAGCACGCGCGAG
This sequence comes from Microbacterium gallinarum, assembly GCF_014837165.1. Taxonomy (GTDB): domain Bacteria; phylum Actinomycetota; class Actinomycetes; order Actinomycetales; family Microbacteriaceae; genus Microbacterium; species Microbacterium gallinarum. The sequence continues at coordinate 84,562 of NZ_JACSPM010000001.1, read as the reverse complement.
CCATCCGCTCGCACCTCGACGAGGTTGAAGCCGTGGGTCGGCGGCCGGCCCTCGGGTGAGCGACCGAGCACCGAATCCAGCACGATGCCGCCACGCGAGATGAGCTCCGATTCCGGCCGTGTCGCGACATCCGCTCGGTTCAGCAGCACCGACAGCCGGCGCGTCTCGGGATCCGCCGCCAGCCATGCACCGCCGGCGCGCGCATCGCGCACACCCACGACGCCCTCATTCTCGGGCCACCAGGGTCCGAGGGCGTTCCAGGGGCGCTCGGGATCCTCGTCGCGGATCGCCAGCACGCGCGTCGGCTCGTCGGCCGACTCGGGAACGCGGATGACCACGGTGCACATCGAGCGGGCTTCTCCTGTCTGCAGGGATCGAGGTCGTGCCAAGATCGGATGGTGTTCGTCGTCGTCGGAGTCACGGGCGGGATCGCCGCCTACAAGACGGTGCACCTCGTGCGCCTCCTCGTGAAGGAGGGCCATGAGGTGCACGTCGTGCCGACCGACGATGCCGTGCGCTTCGTCGGACTGCCGACGTGGGAGGCGATCAGCCGTCACCCCGTGACGACCTCCGTCCACGATGACGTCGCGCGCGTCCGCCACGTCGCGCTCGGCCAGTCGGCCGATCTCGTGATCGTGGCGCCTGCCACAGCGAACACCCTGGCGAAGATGGCCACCGGCCTGGCGGACGACCTCCTCGGAACGACCCTACTCGCGACCACGGCACCGGTCGTCGTGGCACCGGCGATGCACACCGAGATGTGGCGGCACCCCGCGACGGTCGCGAACATCGCCACGCTGCGGTCCCGGGGTGTGATCATGGTCGGACCCGCCGACGGCGAGCTCACCGGCGGCGACAGCGGGCCGGGGCGCATGTCGGAGCCCGAGCAGATCTTCGAGGAGGCGCTCGCCTCCGTCGCGATCCCCACGGGCGATCTCACCGGCGTGCGTGCGGTCGTCACCGCGGGGGGCACGCGCGAGCCCATCGATCCGGTGCGCTTCATCGGCAATCGCTCGAGCGGGAAGCAGGGGGTCGCCGTCGCGCTCTCGGCCGCCGTCCGCGGGGCTGACGTCGTGCTCATCGCCGCCCATGTCGACGACGGCGTGCTGGCCGAGGCATCCGCTCATCCCCGTCTGACGGTGCTGCGCGCCGGAACCGCGATCGAACTCCGGGATGCGGTGACGGATGCCGCACCCGACGCCGACGTGATCGTCATGGCCGCGGCGGTCGCCGACTACCGCGTGGCGGAGGTGTCCGACGCGAAGCTGGCGAAGGAAGCCGCTGCGGGGCCGGGGATCACGCTGCACCTGATCGAGAACGACGACATCCTGGCGGGTCTCGTGCGCGCGCGCCGCGACGGCCAGACGGTGGTCGGCTTCGCTGCCGAGACGCCGGGCGACGGCGAGACTCTGCTCGATCGCGGGCGCCGCAAGGCGGCACGCAAGGGCGCCGATCTGCTCGCTGTGAACCACGTCGGCTGGTCGAGGGGATTCGAGTCCGACGACAACGAAGTGGTGCTGCTCGACGCGGGCGGCGAGGTCGTCGCCGATGCACGCGGCTCGAAGCGCGAGGTCGCCGACGCCCTCTGGGACGCGGTGCGGAAAACTCGCGCGAAAACTAAGTAACGAAAAGGTAACGGCGCATGTAGAGTGGTCCGCACCCACGTCGACGGAGACGTGGTGAAAGACCCGGAGGACATGCCCGATGCCCTACTCCGCGGCTTCCGATCGCCCACGCGACCGGATCCACGCCCTGCTCGTCGTGTGCGTGCTCGCTGTCGTGAGCCTCATCATTGCCTTCCTCGGCGCGAGCCCCGCCAGAGTCAGCGCGACCGAACTGCTCGGCGATCCGCGCACGCCGGGCGATGCCGCCTTCATCGCCAGCCACCGCGGCGGCGGCGCGACGGCGCCCGAGAACACGTTGGCGGCCGTCTCCGGCGCGCTCGCGGGCGGCTTCGATTACGTCGAGGTCGACGTCGCGCTCACCGCGGACGGGCATCCCGTGCTGATGCACGACGCCAAAGTCGACCGCACGACGAACGGCAGCGGACGCCTCGACTCCCTCACCCTCGCCGAGGTGCGCGCGCTCGACGCGGGGTCGTGGTTCGACCCGAGCTTCGCCGGCACGCGCGTGCCGACGCTGGTCGAGTTCCTCGACCTCCTCGCGCAGTCCGGGGGTCGCGCCATCATCGAACTGAAGGGGGAGTGGGATGCCGCGGCCGCCGACCGCGCACTGGCCGAGGTCACGTCGCGCGACCTCGCCTCGCGCGTCGCGATCGCGAGCTTCGACGCCCGCAGCCTGGCGCTGTCGGCCGCGGCGTCCGACGTCGTGCCGCTGCTGCTCATCCTCAAGCACCTCCCGAAGGATGTCGTGACCGCGACCCAGCAGGCCGGTGCCCGGGGAATCATCGTCGACCGCAAGGCGGTGCTCGCCCGGCCCGAGGTCGTCGATGCGCTGCACGCCGAGGGCACCCGGGTGGTCGTGTACACGCTGAACAAGGACGCCCAGTGGGACGCCGTCACGGCGCTCGGCGTCGACGGCATCGTGACCGACGACCCGCACACGCTGTCGGAGTGGCAGAGCGCGTCGGCGGAGGAGCGCTGAGGCCGGACCGTCGTGCGCCGGGAGCGGTTGCGGTGGTGCGCTCGCGGCGTGCGCGGGCACGCTGACGTGTCGTCACGGCGTAGGGTCGAAGGGGCACCACACAGGATCCGGGGGGATGTCATGTCGCAGGACCGTCGCCGAGACGCGAGCCGCACGCTGGTCGGAGCCGTCGCGCTGATCGCGATCGCGGCATCGCTCGCAGCCTGCCGGCCCGAGCCCGAGCCGTCGGCCACGCCGACCCGATCGACGACGCCGACCACGACAGCGACGGCGACCCCGACGGTCACGCCCACGCCGACTCCCACCGCTGCCGCGTTCGTCGTTCCCGCCACGTGCGAGGAGATCTACTCGGCGGGCATGCTCGCGACCCTCGAGGACGAGAACCCGCCGCTGAACGACCCCGGCGTCACGATGCTCTCGACCCAGGACGTCGACCTGCTCGAGGTCATCGACAGCGGGCTCCCCACGCTGCGCTGCTCGTGGGGCCAGCCGAGCGAGTTCGGACTCGCCACCAACGTGACCGCCGTCGACGCCGACCAGACGGCGTTCGTCGACGAGCAGCTCCGCTCCGGCGGGTTCGACTGCACGACGCTCGGCGACGGCACGATCTGCTCGATGGAGCAGAAGGGTGTCACTCTCGATGACGAGGAGTACAGCAGCGGCGAGACGCACTACATCGGCGGTGGTGGCTGGGTGTCGACGGCCTGGATCAACTTCAACCCCGATGGATACACGGAAGACATCGTCGACACACTCTGGGGCTGAGACCCCCGATTCCGCTAGACTGGACCGCAGGGAATCCGCTGGGGACGCCACAGCTCGCTGAAGCGAGTGCCCGTGGCCGCCGGCGAGAACCACCCGTCCCGCGTTCGCGACGGCGCTTGCGCCGCCCGCGGGAGCATCGCAGAAACTTCGGTCTCGCACCGATCATCGCCGGTCTCCCCGGCACTCACGCTCAGGAGGAGCATGCCGCCCACGGCACCCGCCCAGACGTCTCAGCGACGCCGGAAGTCGTCTTCCTCGCGTCGCGACGACGAGGCGCCCATCATCCCGATCCTCGCCCGCAAGGTGCGCGAGGTCGAGGCCAAGGCCCAGCGAGGCAAGCTCGGGCCTACCAATCGCGTCAAGTTCCAGGTCATCGCGTTCCTGGTGCGCGAGGAGCGCGCCCGCGTGAAGTCGGACACCTCAGTGACCGACGCCGCCCGCGCCGAGCTGCTCAAGCGGCTCGACGGTGTGGCGACGATCCTCGCCAAGACCGCCGCGCGTGACACGTCGCTCATCCAGCTGCTGGAGGTCGACCAGGCCACGTCGCCCGTCGCGCGCCGCATGCGTCGTGACTGGCTGCTCGAGTCGGGGGCCGAGCTGCCGCCCGACGAGCTCATCATCACCGACGTCGCCCCGGTCGCCGTGACGGTGGTGCCCGCCGCGCTCGCCGAGCGCCAGGTCATCCCGCCGCAGGTCGAGGCACGCCGCGAGGCGAACCCGTTCCTCGCGCCCGACCTCACCGCCCGTCCGCCGAAGGAGACCCCGCGCCGCCGTCTGGACGGCTGGGAGCTCATGGGCCCGCTCTACAAGGCCTTCGAGACCGGCGCCGGCGGCGGAAGCGCGACGATGGACCTTCCGCCCGTCCCCGAGTTCGACCGCCTCTCACCGAAGAACCTCGAGGTCATGCCGCACCAGTCGAGGTTCCTCGAGGCCGTGCGCCACGGACACCGCAGCTTCCTGCTGGCCGACGAGCCGGGCCTGGGAAAGACGGCGGAGTCGGTGCTCGCAGCATCCGTCGCCGATGCCTACCCGCTGCTCGCCGTCGTCCCCAACGTCGTCAAGATGAACTGGGCACGCGAGGTCGAGCGCTGGACCCCGCAGCGTCGCGCGACCGTGATCCACGGCGACGGCGAGAACATCGACGCATTCGCCGACGTGTTCATCGTCAACTACGAGATCCTCGACCGTCACCTGTCGTGGCTCGGCGACCTCGGGCTCAAGGGCATGGTCGTCGACGAGGCGCACTTCATCAAGAACCTCACGTCGCAGCGCTCGCAGAATGTGCTCGCCCTCGCTTCGCGCATCCGCGAGCAGGTGCGCAACCCGCTGCTGCTGGCGCTCACGGGAACGCCGCTGATCAACGACGTCGAGGACTTCGATGCGATCTGGCGCTTCCTCGGCTGGACGACGGGTGAGAAGCCCGGTCCGGTGCTGATGGAAAAGCTCGACGAGACCGGGCTGACCCCGGCCGACAAGGCGTTCTACCCCGAGGCCCGCGACGCCGTGATCTCGATGGGAATCGTGCGGCGGAAGAAGAAGGATGTCGCGGCAGACCTGCCCGACAAGCTCATCGCCGACCTCCCCGTCGAACTCGACGACGAATACGGCCGGTCGATCCGGCAGGCCGAGCGTGAGCTCGGCGAGCGGCTCGCCGCCCGCTACCGCCGCATCATCGAGGCGCGCGGCGACCGCGGCCTCGCCCCGGGCGAGGTCGACGGCGACATCGTGCGCCTCGTCGCGCAGAACGAGCTCGAGGAGTCCAAGGCCGCCGGCACGGGTTCCGAGAACGTGTTCACGATGGTGCGCAAGATCGGTCAGGCCAAGGCGCTCCTCGCGGCCGACTACGCCGTGCAGCTGCAGCGCTCGGTGGGCAAGGTCGTCTTCTTCGCGAAGCACATCGATGTGATGGACGCCGCCGAGGCGCACTTCGCCGCAGCCGGTCTCAAGACCGTGTCACTGCGCGGCGACCAGACCACGACCGCCCGTCAGCAGGCGATCGACGCCTTCAATGGCGACCCCGACGTCGGCATCGCCGTCTGCTCGCTCACCGCGGCGGGCGTCGGCGTCAACATGCAGGCGTCGTCGAACGTGGTGCTCGCCGAGCTGTCATGGACGGCCGCCGAGCAGACCCAGGCGATCGATCGCGTGCACCGCATCGGTCAGGACGAGCCCGTGACCGCGTGGCGGATCATCGCCGCGCACACGATCGACACGAAGATCGCCGAGCTCATCGACTCGAAGCAGGGCCTCGCCGCCCGCGCGCTCGACGGCGAGGCCGTCGACCCGCAGTCGAGCGACTCCGTGCAGCTGTCGGCGCTCATGCACCTGACGCGTCAGGCGCTCGGCGCGGACTGAGGTTCGCGGTCGGACTCGGCGCCCCTCTCGCATGCGCGAGGGGGGGCGCCTTTCGTGTGGCGGCCCGTCGCGCTTCGCGTGGGGCGGGCGCTGTGCCTCGCGCCCGATACGGTGACGGCATGATCCTCGATGTCGACACCCTGCTCGCGGGGCCGCGGGGGCGCCGAGTGTGCCTGGAGTACGCGCGAGGGCGCGCCGACCGTGCGCGGGGCGCTGAGCCGGCGCCCGAGAGACTGCAGGATCCCTCGGATGCTGCGACGGCCCTGTGGTGGGCAGCCCTCCGGCTCGACCCGGCGTTCGGTACGAGCACGGTGCTCACCCTCGGCACCTACGAACCGGGCCCCGACGAGGGTCCGACCGTGACGGCGGCGGAGGCAGCCTCGGCCGTCGATGCGCTGGAGCTCGGCGCGCCGACGGCCGCTGACCTGCGGAACGCGCTCGCGATCTCCGTCGATGTCGCGCGGTACTGGCAGGAGCCCGACGGCGACGACATCCTGGCCGCGACAGACGAGATGGTCCGAGCGCTGCGCCGCGTCGCCGAGGTCATCGTGGCTTCGCCGCACGCCGGCTGGTGGGCGACGCCCGTTGCTCGCGATGATCAGTGGACCGTGGGGTGGGAGGGCACGCGGCCCGATCCACCCGAGCGGGTAGCCGCGATGCTCGACGAGTGGCGCGAGGATGCCCGGGTGGAGGAGCAGCGCGCAGCGATCGAGCGGCCCGCCGACCCGACGGCCAACTGGGGCGGAACGTGGTGGTCGATCCCTCCCGCCCCGCTCGTGTCGTCGACGCGCAGGCTCGGCGCGGACGGCCCGGCCGGACTGTGGTTCGTCGAGGACACCCTGGGCTGGCAGACGGCCGCCGCGACGCCGCTAGACGTGCACGCCGGACGCGTGATCGAAATCGACGGGCCCGACGCCTGGATCGACCTGTGCCGGCGGCATCCGCTCGTCGTCACAGCGTCGAGACGACACGAGTGGTACCGCACCACCGGCCGGGTCGGCGACTGGGTGCAGCCGGACTGGTCGAAGGTCGTGAAGGAGGCCGAGGGGGTGCACCTCTCCGTCGCCGGGTATCTCTCCTCCGCCGGGCTCGCGCTCGACGTCGGCGACGGGCGGGCGAGCATGATCGCGGGCTGGAACCCCGACGCGACGTACTGGTTCGCAGGTGTCAGCCCGCGGCCGGCTGAACAGCAGCAGTGGCGAACGGTCGATGACGGGTGGGAACGCGTGAGCGACTGACCGCTCGTGTGGCAGGCCGAGGCATCCGGCACTAATGTCGGGGGAGGCAGCGTCGCCGACCCTCTTCTCCCGACAGCGAGGAACACAGCTATGAAGATCGGCATCCTGACCAGCGGCGGTGACTGCCCCGGACTCAACGCGGTCATCCGCGGCGTCGTGCTCAAGGGGACGACGACGTACGACCTCGAGTTCGTCGGGATCCGCGACGGCTGGCGCGGGGTCGTCGACGGCGACTTCTTCCCGCTGACGCGTCACGAGGTCAAGGGCCTCTCGAAGGTCGGCGGCACGATCCTCGGCACCTCGCGCACGAATCCGTACGAAGGGCCGCGCGGGGGCGCCGAGAACATCGCGAAGACGATGTACGGCCACCGCCTCGACGGCATCATCGCGATCGGCGGCGAGGGCACCCTCGCGGCGGCGAACCGCCTCGCGAACGACGGCATCAACGTGCTCGGCGTCCCCAAGACGATCGACAACGACCTGCGCGCGACCGACTACTCCTTCGGATTCGACACCGCGGTGAACATCGCCACCGACGCGATGGACCGCCTGCGCACCACCGGAGACTCGCACCAGCGCTGCATGGTCGCCGAGGTCATGGGCCGCCACGTCGGCTGGATCGCTCTGCACGCCGGCATGGCGGCCGGCGCCCACGCGATCTGCATCCCCGAGGTGCCGATGTCGATCGACGAGATCGCGGCCCTCGTCTCGCGCGCGCACGACCGCGGCCGTGCGCCGCTGATCGTCGTGTCGGAGGGCTTCACCCTCAAGGGCATGGACGAGGCGTACAGCGACAAGGGCCTCGACGCCTTCAACCGTCCGCGCCTCGGCGGCATCAGCGAGATCATCGCGCCCGAGATCGAGCGCATCACCGGCATCGAGACGCGTTCGACCGTGCTGGGCCACATCCAGCGAGGCGGCTCGCCCTCGGGCTTCGACCGGGTGCTCGCGACCCGCCTCGGCCTCCACGCCGCCGACGCGGTCGTCGACGGCGCCTGGGGCCAGATGGTCGCGATGCGCGGCACCGACATCGTGCGCGTGCCGTTCGCCGAGGCCCTCGGCGAGCTCAACACCGTTCCGCTGTACCGCTACGAAGAGGCCGCCGCGCTCTTCGGCTGAGCCCGGCGTGCGTGGGTTCCGCGGATCGCCGCCCCGCGGCGTCCGCTCTCCCGTCCTTCGTTCTTCGCCGAAACAGGGGATCCGTGGCGAGACCGGGGGTCATGCCCCTCGGCTCGCCGGGAATCCCTTGGTTCGGTGCGCGAACGCGCGCGGGTTCGACGCGAGCGAGGCGAGCAGGAGGGACTGGCGGGGCGAGATGGGCGTCAAACCAGCCGCGCGCAGTTTCCGGTCCAGTGGCTCGACCTGCACGACGTCGGCCCAGTCCCAGCGCACGAAGCCGCCCTCGTGGCGTCGGAGGCGGTCCTCGCGGCGCTTCTCGCGTACGAAATGGTCCTTCATCGCCATCGAGTCGCTCGCGTTGTACTTGCCGTAGCCGTCCGATTCGCCGACGATCCGCAGGCGCCGCCAGTAGAAGTCGGAGCGGTCCGTCTCCCCTTCGTAGGTGAAGACCTGCTGCAGTTCTGGTTTCTCGAATCCGAGCCACTCGATGGCGGCGCGGCTGACGGATTCCCCTGGTGATTCCGCCTGCGCGCTCGCACGTGCTTCCACCCAATCGAGTTGGCGCACTCCTCGTCGATTCGCCTGTGCGCGGCCGCGGACACTCAACTCGAAGGATGGTCCTCCGGCGGGGAGCAGGCGCAGCGCGGCATCCGCCACAGCGAGGGCGAACGCCGGAGGGAGGACGCGACAGAGGTCGAGAGTGGTGTCGGCCAGCCCGGTCGTCATGAGCGCACCGGCATGGAGCGCGCGTTCATCCGTCCAGCCGTGGACGATGACGTCGCCCTCCCGCCACGATCTGCCGTCCGGGCTCAGGAGGTGGATGTTCCGTGCCTCGCCTAGCAACGGCAATCCCAGTTCGGATGCCGCCGACTCGAGGCAGAACACCGGCGCCGACCAGGTGCGTGCGACGGCGTGGACGCGCAGACGATATCGCTCCCAAGGCATCAGCGCCGCCCACTCGCTGCGACGGACGTACACACCGGCTCTGACGCGTTGCAACGCGCCGTCGCGGTCGAGACGTGCGATGTCGCCGGGTCGTTCGCGCGTCAGATAAAGGGCGGGGAGTGCAGCCGACACACCACGAGCATGTGCGCGGCAGTTTCGCGCTCAAGGGGCTTCCCACCTATGCGTGCACACCGCCCAGCGCCGACCTCCTGGGGAGGAGGCACGCGGCTTCAGACGTCGAAGCAGGGGATCCGCGGCGAGACAGAGGGTGACGTCCCCTGTCTCGACGAAAAGCCCCGGTCTCGACGGATGCCGGGGTTACCGCGCGTCAGGCGTCGGCTACGCCGAGCGTGTCGAGCAGCCAGGCCAGCTCGAACGCCCGCTCGCGCCACGAGTTGTAGCGCCCCGAGACGCCGCCGTGGCCGGCGACCATCTCGCACTTGAGGAGCGCATCGGCGCCGACCTCGCGCAGGCGCGCGACCCACTTCGCAGGCTCCACGTAGAGCACGCGCGTGTCGTTGAGCGAGGTCACGGCGAGGATCCTCGGGTACGAGGCATCCGTCCGCACGTTCTCGTAGGGCGAGTACGACTTCATGTACGCGTACACGTCGGGGTTGTGCAGCGGGTCGCCCCACTCGTCCCACTCGATCACCGTCAGCGGCAGCGACGGGTCGAGCACCGTGGTGAGGGCGTCGACGAACGGTACGACGGCGAGGATCCCGGCGAACAGCTCGGGCGCGAGGTTCGCGACGGCGCCCATCAGCAGGCCGCCGGCCGATCCGCCCTCGGCGACCAGCTGCGTCGGCGTCGTGTAGCCGTTGTCGATCAGGTGTCGGGCGCAGTCGACGAAGTCCGTGAAGGTGTTGCGCTTGCTGAGGAGCTTGCCGTCCTCGTACCACTGGCGGCCCATCTCGCCGCCGCCGCGCACGTGCGCCACGGCGAACAGCACGCCCCGGTCGAGCTCGGACAGCCGCGCGATCGACAGGCCGGGCTCGATCGAGTGCTCGTACGAGCCGTAGCCGTAGAGGTGCACGGGGCGGGGCGCGGCGCCGGCGTCGCCGAACGAGCGCTTCCAGACGAGCGATATCGGGATCTGCGTACCGTCCTGGGCGGTCGCCCACACACGCGCCTGCGCGTAGTCGTCGGGGTCGTACCCGCCGAGCACCGGCTGGCGCTTGCGCTGCAGCCGCTCGCCCGTGGCGACGTCGTAGTCGAAGACGGTGCCGGGTGTGACGAACGAGCCGTAGCCGAGGCGCAGCAGCGGCGGTGCCCACTCGGGGTTGCCACCGGTGCCGACGGAGTACAGCGGCTCGTCGAACTCGATCTCGCTCACCGCGCCGCTCGCGTAGTCGAGCATGCCGAGTCGGGGGAGCCCGCCGCGGCGATAGCCGACCACGCCCCAGTCGCGGAACGTCGAGACGCCCAGCAGGCGATGGCCGGGCTGGTGGGGGATCACGACGGAGCGATCGCCGGTCGGATCGGATGCCGCGACCCGCACCAGCTCGAAGTCCAGTGCCCCCTCGTTGTGGAGGATGAACAGCATGTCCTCGCCGTCGATCACGGCATGAGCGGACTCGTACTCGACGCCCTCCGCGCGTGGCCACACGACGCGGGGCTCGCCGCGCAGGTCGTCGGCGTCGAGCAGCCACTCCTCGGACGTGATGGACGAGCCGATCTCGATCACGAGGTAGCGGTCGCTGCGCGTGAAGCCCGCGCCGACCCAGTACCGCTCGTCGGGCTCGTGGTAGAGCTTCTCGTCGCTGTCGACCGGGGTGCCGAGCTCGTGCAGCCACACCGTGTCGGGGCGCCACGCATCGTCGACCGTCGTGTACACGATGAAGCGGCCGTCGGGGGAGAACGTCGCCCCGGCGAAGGTGCCCTCGATCACGTCGGGCAGCTGCGCGCCCGTCGTGAGGTCGCGCACGCGCAGCGTGTAGCGCTCGTCACCGGCGACGTCGACGCCGTAGAGCATCAGGCGGCCGTCGGTCGAGACCTCGAAGCTTCCGAGGGAGAAGAACTCGTGACCCTCGGCCTCGAGGTTGCTGTCGAGCAGCACCTGCTCGCCCGGCACGTCGACGTCGGGGGAGAGCTCCGGCGGCGTCCAGTCGTCGGGCGAGGCGAGCGGAGCGCGGCACTGGATGCCGTACTGCTCGCCCTCGACGGTGCGGCCGTAGTACCACCAGTCCCCGCGCCGCGTCGGCACGGACAGGTCGGTCTCGAGGGTGCGGCCCTTGATCTCCTCGAAGATCCGCTCGCGCAATCCGGCCAGGTGCGCGGTGCGCGAGTCGGTGTAGGCGTTCTCGGCCTCGAGGTGCGCGATGACCGCCGCGTCCTCCTTGGCCCGGAACCATTCGTAGCGGTCTTCGACGTCGTCGCCGTGGTGGGTGCGCACGATCGGGCGCGAGTCGGCGATGGGGGCGGATGCTGCGGCAGGGGTGTCGTGGACGGTCACGGCATCCACGCTAAACCCCGCCGGCCTGCGCTGTACCTGTGAGAGGCCCTGTCAAGTTGACCGGAGGCGAGGGCGGTGTAAGGATTCTCCTGGCCGGTTGCCGGTACCTGAACTCACGGTGAACTGTTCGTTCGTCACGCCGATCCCGTCGGCACTCTTCTCCACACCCCCTCTTCGGAAAGCGAACGGTGGAAACCGCAACCCTCATCATCGTCGTGCTGACGATCGCGTTGGCGCTGTTCTTCGACTTCACGAACGGATTCCACGACACCGCGAATGCGATGGCGACCCCGATCGCCACGGGAGCACTCAAGCCGAAGGTCGCCGTGCTGCTCGCCGCAGTGCTCAACCTCGTGGGCGCGTTCCTGTCGACGGAGGTGGCGAAGACGATCTCGGGCGGGATCATCCACGAGGAGGACATATCGTCGTCGATCCTGCCGGCGGTGATCTTCGCGGGCCTGATAGGCGCGATCACGTGGAACATGATCACGTGGCTGCTCGGTCTGCCGTCCAGCTCGTCCCACGCCCTCTTCGGCGGCCTCATCGGCGCGACGATCGTGGGCGTCGGGGCGACGGCCGTGAACTTCAGCGTGGTGGTGTCGAAGGTCGTGCTGCCGGCCGTCATCGCTCCGCTCACAGCCGGGATCATCGCCTTCACGGCGACGAAGCTCGCCTACGCAATCACGCGCCGCTACGACAGCAAGCCCGACGGTCGCGACGGCTTCCGGGTGGGCCAGATCTTCACGTCGTCGCTGGTGGCGCTCGCGCACGGCACGAACGACGCGCAGAAGACGATGGGCGTCATCACGCTCCTCCTCATCACGGTCGGCTGGCAGACCAGCGACGAGCCCGAGCTGTGGGTCATCGTCGCCTGCGCCGTGACGATCGCGCTCGGCACCTACATGGGTGGCTGGCGCATCATCCGCACCCTCGGCAAGGGACTGACCGACGTCAAGCCCGCACAGGGCTTCTCGGCGGAGAGCTCCACCGCCGCCACGATCCTCGCGTCGAGCGCCCTCGGCTTCGCGCTGTCGACCACGCAGGTCGCCTCGGGCTCCGTCATCGGGTCGGGCCTCGGACGCCGCGGCTCGAAGGTGCGGTGGCGCACCGCCGGCCGCATCATGATCGGCTGGATCCTCACGCTCCCCGCTGCCGGCGCCGTCGGCGCGCTCGCCGCGCTCCTGGTCGTCTGGTTCGGGATGTGGGGCATCGCGATCGACGCCGTGCTCGCCGTCGCGATCATCTTCGGCCTGTTCATGCGCTCCCGCCGCGACGAGGTCAACGCGGGCAACGCGATGAGCGAGGTCGCCGACTCCGGCAAGGCCGTCAAGGTCAAGCGCAACCCCCCGCCCACGCGGCGCCAGCGCGCGATCGCGCGCGAGGAGGCGCGCCTGCGGGCCGCGCAGGCCGCCGAAGCCAAGAAGGCCGCCAAGGCCGCGAAGGCCGCTGAGCGATCTTCCCGCGGGCCGAGGAACGGAGCCGGGGCATGATCGTCATCAACTGGATCGCCTTCGTCCAGGTGTTCATCGCGGCATCCGTCGCGGCCACGATCGTCGTCAGCGCGTACGCCGTCGGCCTCCGCCTGCTCGTGCGTGCCGGTCGCGCCCCGGTGGTCGCACCGGCGGAGTTCACCGACGCGATCACCGTGATCACCGAGAAGGAGGCGCGTCGCGCAGAGAAGGCCGCCGCCAAGGCCGCGAAGAAGAGCCCTCTCACCGACGGCCAGAAGCGCGTCGCGCTCGTCGGCGCGTACCTCTCCTTCGGCGTCGCGGGCGCCGTCGTGCTCGGCGGCCTGCTGCTGATCGTCTTCAACCACTGAGGCCACGTCGACCGGGTCACGTCGAGGGCGCGGCCTAGGCTGAGTGGCATGCCAGCCGCCTCCGTCCCGTTCGGTCAGTACCCTCCCGCGCGGCGGACCCTGCTGCACATCAGCGACACGCACCTGCTCGCCGGCAATCGGGCGCTCGGCGGGCGCTTCGACACCGGGGCGAATCTCACGCGCACACTCGAGGCGGCCGAGGCCACCGGCATCCGCCCCGATGCCATCGTCTTCACGGGTGACCTGACCGACCTGGGCGAGCCCGAGGCCTACGCGGCCCTGCGCGAGGCCGTCGAACCCGTGGCGGCGCGCCTGGGCGCCCCCGTCGTGTGGGTGGCGGGAAACCACGACGAGCGCCCCGCGCTGCGGCGCACGCTGCTCGACCTCGAGCCCACCGAGGAGCCGGTCACCGGCGTCTGGGACCTCGGCGGACTGCGCCTCGTCGCCCTCGACTCCACCGTGCCCGGCTGGCATCACGGCGACCTCGACACGGCGCAGCTCGCCTGGCTGCGCGAGGTGCTGTCCACGCCGGCGCCGCTCGGCACGATCCTCGCCCTGCACCATCCGCCGCTGCCGTCGCATGTTCCGCTGTTCGACATCCTCGAGCTTCGCGATCAGGGACGGCTCGCCGAGGTCATCGCCGGCACCGACGTCCGCGCGATCCTCGCGGGGCACCTCCACTACTCGACGAGCGGCACTTTCGCCGGCATACCCGTGAGCGTTGCCGCGGCGACCTGCTACACGATGAACCTGGCCCGCCCGGCCGTCGATGTGAACGGCATGGACGCCGGTCAGTCGTTCCACCTCGTCCACGTCTACGACGACACGATCACGCACGCCGTCGTGCCCGTCGTCGATGCGCCCACGGGCGACTACTTCTCGGCGGAGTGGGTCGAGCGGATGTCGCAGCTCACGCCCGAAGAGCGGCTCGAGGCCTTCTCGCGCAAGCCCCGCTGAGCTCGCCACGCGATAGACGCGGTGTACACCAGTCGGCGACCGATATACCCCGGGTACACACGCGCCTCACGCCTGGCGAGCGTAGGGTGAAGGCATCCCTCACACACCGCCGTGACCGACCCACAAGGATTCACATCACCATGGCTCTGGACGCAATGACGCGCACTCGCACCGAGACCGACTCCCTGGGATCCCTCGAGATCCCCGCCGACGCCTACTGGGGCATCCACACCGCCCGTGCGCTCGAGAACTTCCCGATCTCGAAGCGGCCGATCTCGGTCTACCGTGACCTCGTCAAGGCGCTCGCGATGGTCAAGCAGGCCTCGGCCCGCGCGAACCGCGACATCGGCGTGCTGTCGCCGGAGAAGGCCGACCTGATCGACCGCGCCGCGCAGCTCGTGATCGACGGCCAGTACCACGACCAGTTCGTCGTCGGCGTGATCCAGGGCGGCGCGGGCACGTCGACCAACATGAACGCGAACGAGGTCATCACCAACATCGCGCTCGAGCTCGCCGGCCGGGAGAAGGGCGACTACGCCTTCCTGTCGCCGATCGACGACACCAACCGCAGCCAGTCCACGAACGACGTCTACCCGACGGCGATCAAGGTCGGCCTCGGGCTCGACCTGCAGACGCTGCTGGAAGAGCTCGACCTGCTGCGCCGTGCCTTCCTCGCCAAGGCCGTCGAGTTCCACGACGTGCTCAAGGTCGGCCGCACGCAGCTGCAGGATGCCGTGCCGATGACCCTGGGCCAGGAGTTCCACGGGTTCGCCACGACGCTCGGCGAGGACTACAGCCGCCTCAAGGAGAACGCCTACCTCCTCTACGAGATCAACATGGGCGCCACGGCGATCGGCACGGGCATCACGACGCACCCCGACTACGGCAACGCCGTGCTCGGCCACCTACGCGAGATCAGCGGGCTCGACCTCGATCTCGCCACCGACCTCGTCGAGTCCACGAGCGACACCGGCGCCTTCATGTCGTTCTCGTCGTCGCTCAAGCGCAACGCAATCAAGCTCTCGAAGATCTGCAACGACCTGCGTCTGCTGTCGTCGGGCCCGCAGGCGGGTCTGGGCGAGATCAACCTGCCGGCACGGCAGGCGGGCTCGAGCATCATGCCCGGGAAGGTCAACCCGGTCATCCCCGAGGTCGTCAACCAGATCGCTTTCGCGGTGGCCGGCGCCGACCTCACGGTGACGATGGCCGTCGAGGGCGGTCAGCTGCAGCTCAACGCGTTCGAGCCGGTCATCGCGCACTCGATCTTCCAGTCGATCACGTGGATGCGCCGCGGCATGCACACGCTGCGGGTGAACTGCGTGGACGGGATCACGGTCAACCACGAGCGTCTCGGCGCGATGGTCGGCGCGTCCGTCGGCGTCATCACCGCGCTCACGCCGTTCATCGGCTATGCGGCGGCCGCGGCGCTCGCGAAGACCGCCCTCCTCACGGGGCGCAACGTCGCCGACCTCGTCGTCGAGGCCGGGCTGATGTCGCGCGAAGAGGTGACGAAGCAGCTGTCGCCCGCGCGCCTGTCGGGACTCGAGACGATCACCGCGGCGATCCCCGTCGTGGACAAGCGCCCCGAGGTCGTCGTCGACGACCCGCAGATCTGATTGCCGGAGCGGGTCACCGACCGGTACCGTCATCCCGAGTCCCCACGAGAGGAATGACATGACCGATCCGCAGAGCCCCGCACCGGGCGACGGCAGCGTCCCGCCCCCGCCCCCGGGCTACTCGACCAATCCTCCGCCCGCCCCCGCCTACGGGCAGCCGCCGTCCTACGGACAGCCGCCGCAGGAGGCGTACGGGCAGCCGCAGTACGCACCGGCGCCGCAGGCGCCCTACGGAGCCCCCGCTTCCGCCACGATCCCGGGCCGCACGATGGGCATCGTCGCGTTCATCCTGTCGTTCTTCGTGCAGCTGATCGCGCTGATCCTGGGCATCGTCGCGCTCGTCCAGAGCCGCAAGGCCGGCCACAAGAACGGCTGGGCACTTGCCGCGATCATCATCAGCGCGGTGCTGATGGTGGTCGGCGTGATCCTGTTCTTCGCGATCTTCATCCCGTTGATCACGTTCGGCACCGAGGCGTTCCAAGCGTGCCAGGCAGTCGGCTTCGAGGGCACCGTGACCGTTCGCGGCCTCCCCGTCGAGTGCTCGGACATCAACCGCTAGACCTGTTCTACGACGGTGCCCCCTCCCGCGCACGGGAGGGGGCACCGTCGGTTGCGGCATGCGCGTCGGTTGCGGGATGCGGGTCAGTCGAGGATGCGGCAGTGCGTGGTGAGCGCGCCGATTCCGTCGATGCCGACCGTGACGGTTGAACGGTCGCGGAGGAACACCTGCGGGTCGCGCGAGTAGCCCGCGCCGCCGGGCGAGCCCGTCGAGATCAGCGTCCCGGGCAGCAGGGTCACCGACTTCGACAGATGCGCGATGAGTGTCGCGACGGTCCGCACCATCTGCCCCGTGGAGGCGTCCTGCATCGTATGGCCATCGAGCACGGTCCAGATGTGGAGGTCCTGCGGGTCGGGGATCTCATCGGCCGTCACGACGAACGGGCCGGTGGGCGTGAAGCCGTCGAACGACTTGCAGCGCGACCATTGCGCCTCGGAGTACTGGATGTCGCGCGCGGTGATGTCGTTGACGACGGTGTAGCCCCACACGTGGTCGAGGGCCTCATCGGCCGAGACGTCCTTCGCCGGCGTACCGATGATGACGCCGAGCTCGGCCTCGTAGTCGATGGATTCGCTGAGCGACCGGGGCCAGGTGGTGGTGCCGTCGTGACCGGTCAGGGAGTTGGGCCACAGCACGAAGACGGTCGGGTTCGAGTCGGTCTTGAGCCCCAGCTCGCTCGAGTGGGCGGCGTAGTTGAGGCCGATCGCGAGGATGACCGGGGGAGTGAGCAGCGCCGAAGCGTACCGCTGCCCGGCGAGAGGAACGCGGGTGGCGCCGGGAGCCGCGTCCCGCACGCGCGCGAGGAGGTCGCCGCCGCCGGCGATCAGCTCTTCCAGATAGCGCGGCGCGCCGTCGAAGAGGTCCTCGACGAGCACGGCGTCTTCGCCGTCCACGAGTACGAGCCGGGGGTCGTCCGACCCAGGCGGGAGCACATGGGCGAAACGCATCCCTCCAACCTACCCCGCCGGGCGGCGCCGCTCCCCGGCCCGAGCGCACCCTAGGCTGTGCGCATGACGCACGACCACGGCCATGCGCCCGAGCGACCCGGCCTGACGCCGCCGGACTTCCCGTCCGCCCTCGCCCAGCCGCGGCACGCGGCGCCGGCGCTGATCCCCGCGGCGACGAGCTCGCCCGCCGCGCTGCCGGTGTCGCCGCGGCGAGGCCGCACGGCGCCGATCTGGATCGGCGGCCTGCTCGTGGTCCTGCTCGTGGCGCTGATCGCCTACTTCCTCAATGCGCTCGGGCCTGCGGCATCCCTCATCGGAATGATCCTCGCCCTCGTCCCCCTCGCCGGCGTGCTCCTCGCGGTGCGGATCGTCGACCGGTGGGAGCCCGAGCCGGCCGGCCTCGTCGTCTTCGCCGTCGCCTGGGGCGCGATCGCGGCGGTGGCCATCGCCCTCGGCGTGGACCTGGTGCTTTCGATGGTGTTCGGTCCCGCCTCGACGCCTGCGGCCGATGCGCTGTCGGCCATCGTGCAGGCGCCGATCGTCGAGGAGTTCGGCAAGGGTCTCGGCGTCTACATCATCTTCGTGACCGCCCGGCGGGCGTTCGACGGGCCCGTCGACGGAATCGTCTACGGCGCGCTCATCGGCGCGGGGTTCGCCTTCACCGAGAACATCCAGTACTTCGCCGTGAGCTTCCTCGAGGGCGGGGCCGCCGACACGACCGTGACGTTCTTCATGCGCGGCATCCTCTCGCCGTTCGCGCACGTGATGTTCACGAGCGTCACGGGCTTCGCGCTCGGCCTGGCCGCCCGCCGCGGCGCGAGCGCCGGACGCGCGATCGGGCCGTGGATCGTCGGCATGATCGGCGCCACGGTGCTGCACGCGCTGTGGAACGGATCGGCGGTGCTGGGCGACTTCTGGGCGCTCTACGTGACCCTGCAGGTGCCGCTGTTCGTCGGCTTCATCCTCGGGATCATCGCCCTCCGCCGCGAGGAGTCGCGGCTCACCCGGCGTCGGCTGGGCGAGTACGCCGAGGCCGGCTGGTTCACCGCGCAGGAGGCCGACATGCTCGCGACCGGAGCCGGTCGCAGGGCCGGCCTCGCCTGGGCGGGGACGCTGCGCGGCGACCGCACCCGCCTCATGAAGGAGTTCATCGCCGACGCGACCGCGCTCGCCGCGGCCCGCCAGCGCGCCATCAGCGGCCGCGATCCTCACGCCGCGGAAGACGAGCGGATGCTGCTGCACAGGGCGACGTCGGCGCGCGCCGCCCTGTTCGCGCCGTAGAACCGGCGTGTCCGGGAGCGGGGTCTTGACATGTTCGCGGGGCCCCCTGCATCCTGGGGGCAGATCAACTCAGCGCTCGGTCGTTACGCAGGCATCGCCGCGACACCGAGCGCTGAGTCTTGTGCGGGCGCCTCCGGCTCCTCCCACGCCGCGCGCTCGCGTTGACCCGGCGGACCCGCTCGGGTTGGATGGACACATGACTGACGACCGCACCAAGCCCGAGTTCGACGCCCCCGAAGGCCCCGCCCCCACCGAGCTCGTCATCCGCGACCTCATCGTGGGCGATGGAGCCGAGGCCAAGCCCGGCGACACCGTCACCGTCCACTACGCCGGTGTCGAGTACGAGTCCGGCGAGGAGTTCGACTCGTCGTGGAACCGCGGCGAGAGCATCCAGTTCCCGCTCCGCGGACTCATCCAGGGCTGGCAGGACGGCATCCCCGGCATGAAGGAGGGCGGTCGCCGCGAGCTCGTGATCCCGCCGCACCTCGCCTACGGCCCTGCGGGCGGCCACTTCCTCGGTGGGAAGACGCTCGTCTTCATCATCGATCTCATCTCGGTCGGCTGAGTCGCTCGACGACAGCCGAAGAGGGGCGGATGCTGCGGCATCCGCCCCTCGTGTTTCCACGCGCCCGCCCCGGTCCCTGAAGAAATCTGTATTCATTGGAATAGATCGACATGACGGTGGCGTTGGACCTCGTATGCCCGTCGCAGACCGCGACCCATCGACACGAAGGATCACCATGACCGACACCGCCACCACGCTCGACGTCCCCGGCTACAAGACCGGCACCTGGGTGCTCGACCCTTCGCACAGCGAGGTCACCTTCAGCGTGCGCCACATGATGATCTCGAAGGTGCGCGGCACGTTCGGCATGAAGAGCGCCACGCTCATCGCCCCTGAGAACCCCCTCGACGCCAAGGTCGAGGCCAGCGTCGACGTGACCTCGGTCGACACCAAGGACGAGGGACGCGACAACCACCTCCGCTCGGCCGACTTCTTCGACGTCGAGAACCACCCGACCATGGAGTTCCGCTCGACCGGCGCCCGCGTCGAGAACGGCGACTTTCTCGTCGACGGCGACCTGACCATCCGCGGCATCACCAAGCCCGTCACGTTCGACTTCGAGTTCGGCGGCTTCGGCACCGACCCGTGGGGCAACTACAAGGCCGGCGCCACCGCCAAGACCGTCGTCAACCGGGAGGAGTTCGGCCTGACCTGGAACGCCGCGCTCGAGACCGGCGGCGTGCTCGTAGGCAAGGACATCACGATCACGCTCGACCTGCAGGGCGCACTCCAGCAGGACTGAACTCGTCGTCCGGCCACCCGGGGCCGGAGCGTTCAGCGTGAGATCGAAGGGGCGGGGGCTGCGGCCGTCGCCCCTTCGGCGTGTCCGCGTCGCCCGACACGCAGCCGATCCTGGGCGAGCAGGATGCCGAGGAACACGACGAGCGCGCCGAGCGGTTCGTTCCACGAGATGGTCTCGCCGAGGATCAGGATGCCGAGGATCACGCCGACCACGGGAGTGATATACGTCACGGTCGACGCCCGCGTCGGACCCCACGCGCGGACGGTGTTCTGGTTCCAGACGTAGGCGATGCCCGTGCCCAGGCATCCGAGCAGCACGAGACTGACGATGATCGGCAGATCGAGCTGGACGGGCGTGAGGACGAGGAACGGTGTGAGCAGGGTCATCACGACGCCTGCCATGGCGATGTAGCCGAATGTGAAGGCCAGCGCCGACATCCCCGTGTTCGAGACGAACCGGCGCATGTAGGCGAAGCTGAAGCCGTAGCTCGCCGTCGCGCCGAGGATCGCGAGCTCCGCCACCAGGCTTCCGTCGAGCGAGATTCCCTGCCACGGCGCGATGATGACGATCACGCCCAGGATGCCGACGCCGATGCCGAGCACCTGCAGCAGCTTGAGCTTCTCGACGCGGAAGACGAGCCACGCCATGATCGCCGTCATGATCGGGGTCGTCGCGTTGAAGATGCTCGCGACGCCCGAGCTCACGTGCTGCTGCGCCCACGAGAAGAGCAGGAACGGCACGACGCAGAACGTCAGCCCTAGGACGGTCAGATGACCCCACACGCGCAGGCTGCGCGAGAGCGCCTCACGCCGCAGCAGCACGAGCGCGCCCAGCGTGAGCGCACCGAGGAGGATGCGCGTCCAGGCGACCTGCGCGGGTGAGATGCCCGTGAGCGCCACCTTCATGAACAGGAAGCTCGCGCCCCACACGATGCCCGCGAGCACGAATTGGACGGTGATCCAGCGCGCCGAGGGCGGGCCGCTCTCGCGCGCCATGGGCATCGTCCGTGTCGTGGTCACGGCTTCACGGTACGCTCGCGCGTCGACGTCGAACCCGCTGTACCGGTGCGACGTCCGAAATCCGCCGGTGTGCGGCCGTTCGGCTACGGCACCGGGTTCTCGGCGTCGTAGGCCCGGAACCGCGGGCTGAGCCGCACCAGGCTCGCGACCAGACCGACGATGACGAAGCCTCCGAGGAGTGGCGGGAACCACAGCGCCGTGAGCGTGGCGAGAGTGCCGGCGTACAGGGCCCCCAGGCGCGGTCCTCCCGCGACGACGACGATGAAGACGCCCTGCAGACGCCCGCGGATGGCGTCGGGCACGGCCGCCTGCACCATCGTGTTGCGGAAGATCGAGCTGACGTTGTCGGAGGCGCCCGACACGGCGAGCACGAGGCACGCCAGCACGATGAGCACGAGGTTGGGTGTCTGTGCGTCGACGCCGGCGGGGGCGAACCAGCCCAGCGCTGCCGCGCCGAGCACGAGGCCAAGGGCGACGATGGACGCGCCGTACACCAGGATCGCCCGCTCGATGCCGAGCCCCTGATGCCGCACCGCGCCGACGCGGCCCGAGAACAGGCTCGAGCCGAACGCACCGACGGCGACGGACGCCGTGAGCACGCCGGTCGTGATCGGACCACCGCCCAGCAGCACGGCGCCGATGGCGGGGAAGAGCGCCAGCGGCTGCCCGAACGTCATCGCGATGATGTCGAGGATGAACTGCAGGCGGATGTTCGACGCCCGCCGAAGGAACCGCCAGCCGTCACGCAGCGACTCGATGCCCGGGCGCACCGTCTCGCCTTCCGGGCGCAGCTTCGGGAGCGTCCAGAGTCCGAGGAACAGCGACAGCATGAGCACCACGTCGAGGGTGTACGTCCAGGCGTATCCGGTCAGTGCCACGAGGACGCCCGCCAGCGCGGGGCCGGCCATGACCATGATCCCGACCGTGATGCCGCCGAGAGCCGACGCCGCGGGCAGGAGCCGCCGGGGGAGGAGGCGCGGCACGATCGCCTGGCGCGTCGCCATGACGATCGAGTTGGCCGAGGAATTGACGACGCTCAGGGCGTAGAGCCACCAGACCGTCTCGAGCTGCGCCCACGTGAGCCCTGCCAGCAGCGCGGTGGAGCCGAACGTGATGGTCGCCGCGATCAGCGCGACCGCGCGGCGGTCGAACGCGTCGGCGAGCATGCCGCCGTAGATGCCCGCGACGACCATGGGCACCAGTCCGGCGACGGCGATCATCGCCACCGCGAAGGTCGATCCGGTGAGGTGGTACATCTGCAGCATGATCGCCACGATCGTGAGCTGGCCGCCGAGGCCCGCGAGCGTGGAGCCGATCCACATCCGCGTGAACGCCGGGCTCTCGCGGAACGGGCTCAGATCGATGAAGTGGCTGCGGCGCTCCGTGTCGCTCACTCGTCGACCTCGACGCGCTTGATGCGCGCGGTGTGGCCGCGGAGGATCGTCACGCCGCTGCGCGGCACACCGAAGTGCTCGGCGAGCGCCCGCACGACACCGTCGTTGGCGGCGCCGTCCACGGCGCGCTCGCGCACGTAGACGATGAGAGCGTCGTCGGATGCCTCGACCAGCGGTCCGCGTCGGCTGCCGGGTTTGACGCGGACGGTGTACTGCATCCTTCGAGGCTAACCCGGCGGACGGAGTGCGCGTCCGTCCCCGTACCGTCCTGGTCTTTGCGGCTGGTAGACTCGTGAGGTTGCCGTTTGATCGGCCGCGGATAAAGAGAGCTCACGCATCAGGCGTCGGGCACCGCGCAACGACGAGAAAGGGGATCACTTTATGGCACTGGAAGCAGACGTCAAGAAGGCGATCATCGAAGAGTACGCGACGCACCCCGGTGACACCGGATCCCCCGAGGTGCAGGTCGCGATGCTGACGCAGCGCATCAAGGACCTCACCGAGCACCTCAAGGAGCACAAGCACGACCACCACTCGCGTCGTGGGCTGTTCCTGCTCGTCGGTCAGCGCCGCCGTCTCCTGGGTTACCTCCAGGACATCGACATCAACCGTTACCGCTCGCTCATCGAGCGCCTCGGTCTGCGTCGATAAGGCAGAGCGAACCAGCGTTCAATCGCGCAAAACATTCTTGGAAGGCCTCCCCACGGTGTGGGGAGGCCTTCGTCATTCCCGGAGGGTGCTCTCCTCACCTGTCACGATGCGCTCGACGGGGTGGCACATCGTGACAGGTGAGCGGATGCTGTCACGCTGAGGCGGCGCGGGCTGCCAGAAGATCGGCGTGGTGGATCTCGGCCACGTCGGGGTGCGCGCGCAGCCGCGACTTGAGCGCGTTCTCGCCGTAGAGCGCGTGGATGGGGTTCGCCGGATCCTGGGTGACTCCGCGCGCCTCCGCCGCGAGCTCGGGCGGCAGGTCGATCAGCGGCAGGCGCTTGTCGAGGGCCGGGTTGAAGAAGAACGGCACCGAGATGCGGTCGTCCGGGTAGGCCGGCGAGATCACCCGGTGGTTCGTCGCGACGAGGTAGCCCTGCGTCGCGTACTCGAGCAGCTCGCCGATGTTGACGACGAACGCACCCGGCACCGGCGGCGCGTCGACCCACTTGCCATCGCGCTGCACCTGCAGGCCGCCCTTGCCCGGTTCGACCCACAGCAGCGTGAGCACACCGGAGTCCTTGTGAGCGCCGACACCCTGCTGGGGAGTCGGGTCCTCCTTGCCGGGGTAGCGCACGATCTTGATCAGCGTCGAAGGTTCGCCGAAGTGCTCGTCGAAGTAGCTCTCGGGCGCGCCCAGTGACAGTGCCCAGGCACGGAGCAGCTTGCGGGCGACACCGGACAGGTGGTCGTGCCACTCCGACGCGACCTCGCGCAGTTCGGGCTGAGCCTCGGGCCAGAGGTTCGGCCCGACGAGACGGAAGAAGTCGGCCGCGCTCGGGTTGGCGACCGTCTCGCGCTCGGGGCCGATGTCGATCTGCTCGCGCCAGTCGACCTTGCCCTGCGTGCGCTCGCCGCCGATGCGCGTGTATCCGCGGAAGTGCGGGCTCTTGACGTTCTCGATGGCGAGCTTGTCGGCTTCGGGGAGTGCGAAGAAATCGCGCGCCGCCTGGTGCAGGCGTCCCTCGAGCTCCGGCGTGATTCCCGTGCCCGTGAGATAGAAGAACCCGACCTCGTGCGTCGCCGCCCGCAGGTCGTCGCGGAATCGGGCGGCCGCCTCGGGGCCCTCGTCGAGCTGGGACAGATCGAGGATCGGCAGGGTGAGGTCGCTCATGTGCCGAGAGTAAGCGGATGCCGCGGCATCCGCTTCTTTGTTGCAGTCGATGACCACGCCCTCCCTCGACGACCGGACCTCACGCCGTCGAGCGGCGCGTGTGGCGATGCCTGTGTCGGCGCACGCCGGCGGCAGCGCGTCAGGCGCGCGCGGCCAGCACGAACGGCAGCACCGGCCCGGCACCCGCCTGGTGCAGCAGGCGACCGGCGACAGTGAGCGACCAGCGGCTGTCGACGAGATCGTCGACGAGGAGGATCGGGGCGCCCTCGAGGCCGGCGACCGCAGACCTCAGCGCCGGACCGACGACGAAGCTCTCCGCGACACCGGCGAGACGGTAGGCGCTGTTCCCGCCGTTGCCGCCCGGACCCGACCCGGTGAGTTCCAGCGAGCCGAGCAGCGGCAGCCTGCCCACCTCGGCGATCGTGCGGGCGAGCGACCCCACCAGGCGCGGGTGCGTGCGCGACGGCATCGCGACGACTGCGGCCGGCCGGGCCGCCCAGTCCCACTCCGCGAGAACGCGCACGCAGGCGGCCGCCATCGCCGGTGAGACCTCGGTGTCGGGAGCGCCGGGGGCGAAGAGCGCGCGCAGCGGCCCACCCCAGCCGAGGTCGGTCAGGCGCGCGAGCGCCCGGCCCGGCTCGAGACGCTCGTCACGGGCGATGTTGCCGCGCAGCTCGAGCCCGAGCCTGGCCATGCCGCTCGGCCACTGCGCGCGCGGCTCGACCAGCACGCCCACGCGGTCCATGGCGGCGCCGGCGGTGGCCGTGGTGGCCGGGTCGACATCGATCGGGTACCAGGGCGACGTGCAGTTGTCGCAACGTCCGCACGGCGCGGCGGCGGGGTCGTCGAGGGAGCGCTGGAGGAACTCCATGCGGCACTCCGACGTCGTCTCGTACTCGATCATGGACTGCTGCTCGCGCGTGCGCGCGTCGGCGATCCGTCCGTAGCGCTCCGCGTCGTAGGTCCACGAGGCGCCGGACGACACCCAGCCGCCCTGCACGCGATCGACCGCCCCGTCCACGTCGAGCACCTTGAGCAGCAGCTCGAGCCGGCTGCGGCGGATGTCGACGCGCGCCTCGAGCGCGACCGTCGAGAGCGGGCCACCCTCGTGGGCGAGCTCGTCGAGCACGGCGGCCGCTTTCACTTCATCGGGCATCGAGGCGGTCGCGAAGTACTGCCAGATCGCGGCATCCTCGGGCCCGGGGAGGAGCAGCACGTCGGCTCGTTCCGTGGCGCGGCCGGCGCGGCCGACCTGCTGGTAGTACGCCACGGGCGTCGACGGCGCACCGACGTGGATGACGAAGCCGAGGTCGGGCTTGTCGAAGCCCATGCCGAGGGCGCTCGTGGCGACCAGCGCCTTGAGGCGGTTCTCCTTCAGCAGACGCTCCGACTCTTCGCGTTCCGCGGGATCGGTCTGGCCCGTGTATGCGCGCACCTCGTGGCCGGCCTCGCGCAGCAGTCGGGCGGTGTCTTCGGCGGCCGACACCGTGAGCGTGTAGATGATGCCGCTGCCGGGCAGGTCGCCGAGGTGGCTGAGCAGCCAGGCGAGGCGGGCCGCGGCATCCGGCAGTCTCAGCACACCCAGCCGCAGCGACGCGCGCGCCAGCGGACCGCGGATCGTGAGCACGCCCGCGCCCCCGGCGCCGAGCTGCTCCTCGACGTCGTGCACGACGCGCTCGTTGGCCGTGGCGGTGGTGGCCAGCACGGGCACGTCGCCGGGCATGCCGGCGATGAGGTCACGGAGCCGACGGTAGTCGGGACGGAAGTCGTGGCCCCAGTCCGAGATGCAGTGCGCCTCGTCGACGACGAGCAGCCCGACGCGCGCGATGAGGGCCGGGAGCTGCTCGTCCCGGAAGCGCGGATTGTTGAGGCGCTCGGGGCTGACCAGCAGCACGTCGAGCTCGTCGGCGTGCAGCCGCGACAGCACGTCGTCCCACTCCAGCGGGTTGGCGGAGTTGATGCTCGCGGCGCGCACCCCCGCGCGCTCGGCCGCGGAGACCTGGTCGCGCATGAGGGCGAGCAGCGGCGAGACGAGGATCGTGGGGCCGGCGCCTCGGCGGCGCAGCAGCAGCGTCGCGACGAAGTACACCGCCGACTTCCCCCACCCGGTGCGCTGCACGACGAGCGCGCGCGAACGACCGCGCACGAGCGCGTCGATCGCCTCGAACTGGCCGTCGTGGAAGGTTGCGTCGTCGCGATCGACGAGCCGGCGGAGGGCCGCCAGAGCCTCGGTGTGCAGGTCGTCGGTCGTGTCGTCGCTCACTCCGCGACCGTACCCGGCGGGACCGACGTCGCGCGCATCGGCGGCCTCCGCCTGCGGACGCGCGTCACCCGTTCTGCCGGGGATCGGGACGCGGGCGCACGGGCTTCGGCTCCTCCCGCGGGCGGCGAGATCCGGTCGGGTCGCTGCGGCGCCCCTCGAGTCCGGCGAGGGCGCGATCGGCGAACAGCCACGCGGGCCGTGGCTCGACGAGCGGCCGGAACACGCGCCGCACGGGCCGGGTCGCCAGGCCGAGTGCGATGAGCACCGAGGCGACGATGACGATCGGCAGCCACAGCCACGTCGGCTCGAGGTCGCGCAGCACGCCTGACTCGCGGAACGGGTAGAGCACGAACGAATGCAGGAGGTAGACGTACATCGTGTACTGCCCGAAGTGCGTCCACCAGTGGGTCCCGCGCGGGAGCAGCGCGAAGAACGCGGCGCTGAGCACGATCGCGACCGCCATGAGCGCGAGCCGCACGCCGCCCGCCCACCACTCGGTGCCGCCGAGCGCCGCGTAGTTGTCGTCGTAGAAGAGCCACTCGCGCAGGTTCATCGCCCGCCAGCCGTCGACGAAGAACCAGGCCGACCACCCCGCCATCG
Source organism: Microbacterium gallinarum (assembly GCF_014837165.1). Taxonomy (GTDB): domain Bacteria; phylum Actinomycetota; class Actinomycetes; order Actinomycetales; family Microbacteriaceae; genus Microbacterium; species Microbacterium gallinarum. The sequence goes on along the minus strand of NZ_JACSPM010000001.1, from coordinate 57,500 downwards.
CGAACACCGCCACCGCCGCGACCGTTACGCCCCAGCGGCGTCGCGCGAGCAGCCCGAAGCGCTCCACGACGTCGTGCTCGCGGAGCCACCAGCCGAGGGTGAAGAACGGCAGAAGGCCGAGCGTGCGCGAGAGCGAGAACGTCGAGTCGATGTTCGGCAGATAGCCGGCGCCGATCGAGATCGCCACGGTCCACAGCAGCGGCCACCGCAGCAGCGCGAGGTACGGCAGCACGAGGCGGAAGATGCCGAGGGCCAGGAGGAACCACAGCGTCCACGACGGCTGGGTGAGGTTCGGGTTGGCGCTGCCTTCGACGATCCACTTCGTGAGCGTCCACAGACCCTCGAAGATGAAGTAGGGCAGGAGGATGTCGGTGACGACGCGCGCCATCTGGCGGCGGTTGGGCGGATCCGACTTCGAGAAGTAGCCCGAGATGATCGCGAAGGCCGGCATGTGGAACGCGTAGATCAGCAGATACAGGCCGAGTGCGATGTCGGAGTCGTAGGTCAGCCGCTGCACGGCGTGACCGAGCACGACCAGCACGATGCAGGCGAAGCGGGCGTTGTCCCAGAAGGGCGTCCGCCGCTTGGCGCGCACGATGGCGGTGCTCCCGGTCAGCGGGGGAGCGGTGGAGGCCGCGTCGGAGGCGTTCGCGTGATCGGTCATGGCGCGTTGCCACCCTATCCTGGGGGTCTCGCCCTGCGCCGGTGCGCGGCCGGGAGAGCGAGCGATGACGCCGAGGAGCGTGGAATGCCCGATTCCCCTGTCCTGTCCATCTCGAGCGGACGCCTGCGCGGCGTGCGGCAGAACGGCATCGATCGGTTCCTCGGCATCCCGTACGCGGCGCCTCCGGCCGGACGGCTCCGCTTCCGCGAACCGGCTCCTCCCGCCGCGTGGGAGGGGGAACGGGATGCCTCGGCCTTCGGCCCCACAGCGCCGCAGACGGTCTATCCGCCGGCGCTCGCCCCCTACCTCCCGTCCGTCGAGATCCCGGGTGCCGACGCGCTGACCGTCAACGTGTGGACGCCGTCCGATCACGCCGAGCGCGAACCGCTGCCGGTCGTCGTCTACGTCCACGGCGGCGCGCTGACCCGCGGATCGGCGGCGCTGCCGATCTACGACGGCGCGTCGTTCGCGCGCCACGGCATCGTGTACGTGTCCGTGCAGTACCGGCTCGGACAGGAGGGCTTCGCGGTGCTCGACGGCGTGCCGCAGAACCTCGGCGTGCTCGACCAGCAGGCCGCGCTGCGCTGGGTGCGCCGGGAGATCGCCGTGTTCGGCGGCGACCCCGGCCGCGTGACGGCGATGGGCCAGTCCGCCGGCGCGAACACCCTCACCGCACTGCTCGCCCTGCCGCGCGCGGCGGAGCTGTTCGATCAGGCCGTCCTGCAGAGCGGCCCGCTGTCGGCTCAGCCGCCCAAGAGAGCCGGCCGCATGTCGCGTGCGATCGCGAAGCGCCTCGGCGTACCAGCCACACGCGAAGGATTCGCCGGTGTCGCGCCGGACGACCTCGCCGCCGCCCAGACCGCCGTCTCGGCGGGCGCGTCGCCGCTCGGCCGTGGTCCGTCGGTCGCGCTCGCGATCGGTGGTGCGGCCGTGCCGTCGGATCCGCTCGCCGCACTGCGGAGCGGCGCGGGACGCGGAATCCCGGTCCTGATCGGCTCGACCAGTGAGGAGTACCGCCTGTGGTTCGTCCCCGGTGGAACCGTCGACCGGATCACCACGGCCACCCTCACGCTCGCCCGGCTCGCCGCTCGCGTGCCGAAGAGGATCATCGACGCGCACCGCCGTCGTCGTCCCGGCGCCACTCCCGGCGAGCTGCTGGGCGAGGTCATGACCGACATGCTGCTGCGTGGACCGACCACGCGCTTCGCCGACGGCCGGATCGAGGGCGCCGCTCCCACGTGGGTGTACGAGTTCCGCTGGCAGAGCCCCGTCGACGGACTCGGCGCCGCCCACGCGATGGAGCTCGGGTTCGTGTTCGACCGGCTCGACACCCCCGACGCCATCGCCCTCGGCGGAACCGACGGACCGCGCGCGCTCGCCGACGCCATGCACGGCGCGTGGGTGTCGTTCATCCGCGACGGCGACCCCGGCTGGGAGCGCTGGTCGGCGCGCAGGCCGGTGCAGGCGTTCGACGCCGATGGCGGGCACATCGACTACGCGCCGCGTCAGGACGAGCTCGCGGGCCTCCCGGAGCGGTAGTCTGCCGCGCGATGACCACGACCGACGAGGCACGCGCCCAGGACCGCGACATCCCCGACATCGACTGGCGGGTGTTCCCCGACGGCACGGAGCGCGACACCTTCGCCGCGCCCAGCGGCGGGCTCGCGCGTGTGCGCCTCGGCTCCGCCGAAGCGCCGCGCGTGCTGCTCGTCTCGGGCGTCGCGGGGTCGAAGGAGGATTTCGTCCGGCTCTTCCCGCTCTTCGCGGCCGCCGGGTACCGCGTCGAGTCCTACGATCTCGCCGGACATTATCAGTCGGCCGGCGCGGGTCCGCAGAACCTCGATCCGCCCCGCGACCACTACGACTACCGGCTGTTCCTCGACGACCTCATCGCCGTGCTCGAGGACGGACCCGGCCCGGTGCATGTGCTCGGCTACAGCTTCGCGGGCCTGCTCGCCGAGCTCGCGCTCGCCGAGCGCCCCGAGCTGTTCGCCAGTCTCACGCTCATGGCGGCGCCGCCCGCTACCGGGCAGGTCTTCCGCGGTGTGAAGCACATCGGACCCATCTCCGACATGCCGCCCCACCGCGCCGCCGGGCTCATCCTGTGGGGCATCCGCTACAACCTCAATCGCACGCCGCCGCTGCGCATCCAGTTCGTGCGGGAGCGGATGACCGTGACCGGCCGGCCGGTGATCGACGACGTCGTCGCGCTCATGATGACGATGCCCGACATCGCCGACGACGTGGCCCGCGTCGGCATCCCGAAGCTGATCGCGGTGGGCGAGCAGGACCTCTGGCCGACCGAGCAGCACGCCGCCTACGCCGACCGCATCGGAGCGCGGATGACGGTGTACCCGACCGGTCACGCGCCGTGCGAGACCGCCCCGCATCAGCTCGTGCGCGACATGATCGCGTTGTTCACGGGCTCCTGAGCAGCGACCGGCCGAGCCGCGGCATCCGCTCGGGAATAACCTGGAGGCGCACACGTTGCACGAGATACATTCATTTGCATAGAACCGTCCGGCGCCGGAGATCCCGGCAGGGCGCAGAAGCGGAGAGATCGTGAGCGAGAGCACCACGTGGCCGGGGATGCAGTTCGGCATCTTCACGGTGAGCGACATCACCGAGGACCCGACGAACGGGACCACCCCGAGCGAGGCGGAGAAGATCCGCAACACCATCACCGTGGCCAAGCACGCGGAGGAGGTCGGTCTCGACGTCTTCGCGCTGGGTGAGCACCACAACCCGCCGTTCTGGTCCTCGTCGCCCACGACGACGCTCGCGTACATCGCCGCGCAGACCGAGCGCCTGGTGCTCTCGACCGCGACCACCCTCATCACCACGAACGACCCGGTGAAGATCGCCGAGGACTTCGCGATGCTGCAGCACGTCTCGGGCGGACGTGTCGACCTCATGCTCGGCCGCGGCAACACCGGCCCGGTCTACCCGTGGTTCGGCAAGGACATCCGCCAGGGACTGCCGCTCGCGATCGAGAACTACAACCTGCTCCACCGCCTGTGGCGCGAGGACGTCGTGGACTGGGAGGGCCAGTTCCGCACGCCGCTGCAGGGCTTCACCTCGACGCCCCGTCCGCTGGACGGCGTCGCGCCGTTCGTGTGGCACGGCTCGATCCGCACCCCTGAGATCGCCGAGCAGGCCGCCTACTACGGCGACGGCTTCTTCGCGAACAACATCTTCTGGCCCAAGGAGCACTACCAGCGCCTCATCGCGCTGTACCGCCAGCGCTACGCCCACTACGGGCACGGCACGCCGGAGCAGGCGATCGTCGGCCTGGGCGGCCAGGTGTACATGTCGGCGAAGTCGCAGGACGCCGTGTCGCAGTTCCGCCCGTACTTCGACAACGCACCGGTGTACGGCCACGGGCCGTCGCTGGAGGACTTCAGCGAGATGACCCCGCTGACCGTCGGCTCGCCGCAGCAGGTCATCGACCGCTACGCGGCGATGCGCGACTACTACGGCGATTACCAGCGCCAGCTGTTCCTCATCGACCACGCGGGACTGCCGCTCAAGGCGGTGCTCGAGCAGCTCGACATCCTCGGCGGCGAGGTCGTGCCGGTGCTCCGCAAGGAGCTCGCGCAGAATCGCCCGGCGCAGGTTCCGGATGCCCCGACCCACGCCGGTCTGGTCATGGCGGCCTACGGCGACGCGGCGCCGCGCCAGGCGGTGCCCGGCGCGAACCGCGGCGACAACCTGGTCGGCGACAGCCCCTACCAGGACACCCCGGCGCCCGCGGGCGCCGCGTTCGGCCTCGGCCGGAAGGAGGCGTGACATGACCTCAGGTGCTGGAGCAGCCGCGTCGCGCGCAGCCCGCCGCGTCGCCGTCGTCTCGGCCGGCCTGTCCAACCCCTCGTCGACCCGGCTGCTGGCCGATCGCCTGGCGTCCGCGACCGTGAAGGAGCTCGCCGCGCGCGACATCGCGGCGGAGGTCGACGTGTTCGAGCTGCGCGACTACGCGCACGACATCACCAACAACCTGCTCACCGGCTTCGCGCCGCCGGCCCTCGAGTCGATGGTGAACGCGGTCGTCTCCGCTGATGCGGTCATCGCCGTGACGCCGATCTTCTCGACGAGCTACTCGGGCCTGTTCAAGTCGTTCATCGACGTGCTCGACCCCGACGCGCTCACGGGCAAGCCGGTGCTCATCGGCGCGAACGCCGGAACCGCCCGGCACTCGCTCGCGATCGACTACGCCATCCGGCCGCTGTTCACCTACCTCCACGCCGAGCCGGTCTCGACGGGCGTGTTCGCCGCGTCGAGCGACTGGGGCGCCGCAGGCGACCAGGTCGCGCCGCTGGGCGAGCGGGTCGATCGTGGCGCGCGCGAGCTGGCAGACGCCATCGCGCGCCGCGAGCCGGCCAGGAACGAGGACCCGTTCGACCCCGCGAACTACCTCGGCGAGGGCCGATCCTTCGGGCATCTCCTCGGCGGCCTGGCCGGGGAGTAGCCTCAGCCGAGCACGACGTCGTCGGCTGTGCGGAGGGGGCGCCACGCGCTCTCTCCGCGCACCGCGACCGGCTGCAGCACGTCCGCGTCGACGAGCGGCCCGAAGTCGACGTCGGTCAGGGCCTCGATGTCGGCGATCGGCACCTGGAAGGTGCGGAAGCCGCCGAGTCTCGACACGGCGAGGGCTCCCTGCGACGTGTCGATCAGGTCGGACTGGTCGAGCACGAAACCCGCAGCCTCGAGGCGGAGCAGTCGGGGGTCGGCGTCACCCGACGCCGCCCAGGCCGCGACCTTGAAGAACCGACGGGGGATCTGCACTCCGCGGTACTCGGGATCCTCGGGCGCCAGCACCGGCGCAGTGAACACGCTGACCCGGTGATCGGCGGTGTCGGCGTAGGCCAGAACGTGGTCTTCGAGCCCGAGCCACAGCTCTTTCGACTGATTGAACGCACCCGCCTGAGGGGCGGCGTTCGTGTACACGAAGGTCGCCTCGGTGGCTGCGCGGGCCTCGGCGGCCGTGCCCCACCCCGGGTCGCGCCGACGCACGAGGTGGCCGCGGTCGAGGTCGTTGTCGGCGTACACCGACGGCCCCGCCTGCTCCGCGGCGGGGACTCGCGCGTCGAGGTGCCACTCTCCGGTGCGCGCGACATCGCGCAGCGTCGCGCCGTCGATGTTGACGCCGGTGACCGCGGCGAGGCGGCGCTGCGGCGCGAGCAGCACGGTGAATCTCGGGTAGGTCAGCGCCCGCACGGCTGTGTCGCCGACAGGGCGGGGGAGCGGGAGCGGGATGCCGAGGAAGTCGTCGTCGTAGCCGGTCGGGGTCGCGTTCGCCACGGGTCCATCCTGACGTGCGCCGCCGACATCGGGGGCTACCCCCCGCTCCACGCGTACTCCGATTCGGGCCGCCCCGGTGTCCCGTAGCGCGGCGAGCGCGCCACGCGTCCCACCGCTGCGAGGTGCTCGAGGTAGCGTCGCGCCGACACGCGGGAGATCCCGAGCCGCTGCGCCGCCTCTCCCGCCGACACCGGTCCGTTCTCCCGTACGTCCTGGGTCACACGCTCGAGCGTCGCCGACGAGAGGCCCTTGGGAAGCGCGACCGAGGTCGCAGGGCGCAGGGCGCCGAGCAGGGCATCGATCTCGCTCTGGGTCGCGGTGCCGGCGGCCTGCTCCGCACGACGGCGGAACTCGCGGTACTGCTCCATGCGCTCCCGGAACGTCGCGAAGGTGAATGGCTTCACCAGGTACTGGGCGACCCCCAGCCCGACCATCGTGCGCACGACCTCGGCGTCGCGCACGCCGGTGATCGCCACGACGTCGACCCGTGCGCCGCGCGCGCGGACCCGGCGCAGCACGTCGACCCCGGTGCCGTCCGGCATCGTGATGTCGAGCAGCACGAGGTCGAAGTCGTCACCGCGGTCGACGAGCGCGGTGATCGCGGCGCGCGCGCCTGTGCACTCTCCGGTCACCCCGAAGCCGTCGAGCCGCTCGATGTAGGACCGATGCAGCTCGAGCGTCAGCGCGTCATCGTCGACGAGGAGAACGCGGATCACGGCGACCCCGCCGGAAGCGTGACGGTGAATGCGGTCGGGTCGGCGGAGATCCGGACCGTCCCACCCGCGCCGTCGACGATGGAGCGCACCAGGGCCAACCCCACGCCGCGCCCCTCCGTCCCCGCCGGCTTGGTCGAGAACCCGTGCTCGAACACGCGCTCGGCGAGCTCGTCCCGCACCCCCTCTCCGCTGTCGGACACGGCGATCCGCAGACGGCCGTCGTCCGCCGCCGTGAACTCCACGCGGACCCAGCGGGGTGGGTCACCGGCCGCCGCGGCGTCGAGGGCGTTGTCGATGAGGTTGCCCACGACCGACACGGCGTCGACGGGCGACAGCGGGCTGCGCGGCGCCTCAGGATCGATGTCGGCGCTCCACTCGACGCCGCGCTCGCGTGCCTGTGCGGACTTGCCGAGGAGCAGCGCGCCCACCGTCGGATCGCCGAGCCGGCCCGCGGCGACCTGGTCCACGAGCACCTGGCTCTGTCGCGAGGTCTCGGTGAGCAGGTCGATCGCCTCCTGCGTGCGCCCGAGCTCGAGCAGGGACACGGCCGTGTGCATGCGGTTCCCGTGCTCGTGGGTCTGCGCTCGAAGCGCCTCGCCGAGCGTCCGCATCGACTCGTACGAGGCGACGGCGTCGCGGATGGTGCCCGCGGGGAGGTCGCCGGCCACGCGGCGTGTGGTCTGGCGGGCGAGGACCGCGCCCAGCAGGCCGGCCGCGAGCACCGCGAGGGTGATCGACACGACGAACGGCAGGCGGGGCACGATGTCCGACGCGATACTGCCGATCGTCACACCCACCGCGACCCAGCCCACCACGTCGCCGTCACGCAGGATGGGCGCGATCGTGCGCACCGACGGGCCGAGCGTGCCGGTGTACTCCTCGGTCGCCGTCACGGCGGATCCGGGGATGGTGCCGATGTACGCGCGTCCGATCTCGGCCGGATCCCGGTGCGTCACGCGCACGCCGTCCGACGTCATGATCGTCACGAAGTCGACGTGCGCGTGCTCCATGACATCGACGGCGACCGGTTGAAGACGAGCGGATGCCTCGGCCCCGGTCACGTCCGACATGACCTGCGGCATCACGGCGAGAGACTCTGCCACGGCGCGCGTGACCTCCTCCGCCTCGGTGCGGGCGGCGCGCTGGGCGTCGAGGATCAGCACCACGGCGAGCACCGCCACCAGCGCCGCCACCGACACCACGACCACGAGGAAGACGCGCGAAGCGGCGCTGCCCTGCGGGGTCGCCTCGCCCAAGAGTCCTCCTCATGCGGATGGCGCGGCATCCGCTGCGACCAATACGACCACAACTCGTCGCAACCCGCGACGCGCCGCACCCTGGTGTCACCGGCAGGACCGATGCCCGCCGGATCTGGACAACGACGTTTCACCAGGAGGCGATGATGGCTCTTTCCACACGGACAACTTCGTTCACACTGCCCGGCTTCAACTGGAGGCGCGGCAAGCGGTCGTGGGACAAGCACACGTGGCTCTATGTCTCCGTGATCATCGCGGTCGTGCTGGGCGCGATCGTGGGCCTCGTCTGGCCCGAGGTCGGCGTGGCGCTGAAGCCCCTGGGCGAGGCGTTCGTCGGACTGATCAAGATGATGATCGCCCCGATCATCTTCTGCACGATCGTGGTCGGGGTCGGGTCGATCGCGAAGGCGGCCACAGTCGGCAAGATCGGCGGGCTGGCGCTGCTGTACTTCATGGTCATGTCGACCTTCGCGCTCGCGATCGGGCTCGTGGTCGGCAACCTCCTGCACCCCGGCGAGGGCCTGAACATGGCCGATTCGACCTACGAGGCGGTCGCCGAAGCCAAGACGACGCAGGAGTTCATCCTCGGCATCATCCCCACCACGTTCTTCTCGGCGTTCATCGGCGAGAGCGTTCTGCAGGTGCTCTTCATCGCGCTCCTCGTCGGCTTCGCGCTGCAGCAGATGGGCGCGAAGGGCGAGCCGATCATGAACGCCGTCAAGCACCTGCAGGCGCTCGTCTTCCGCATCCTGGGCATGATCCTGTGGCTCGCGCCGATCGGCGCGTTCGGCGCGATCGCCGCGGTCGTCGGCAACACCGGCGTCGCCGCGATCTGGGCGCTGGGCACCCTCATGATCGCGTTCTACATCACCTGCGTCGTCTTCATCGTCGGCGTGCTGGGCACCCTGCTCTACGCAGTCACGCGAGTGAACATCTTCAGCCTGGTGAAGTACCTGGCCCGCGAGTACCTGCTGATCGTCGGCACGTCGTCCTCGGAGTCGGCGCTGCCCCGCCTCATCGCGAAGATGGAGCACCTCGGCGTCTCCAAGCCGGTCGTGGGCATCACCGTTCCCACCGGCTACTCGTTCAACCTGGACGGAACGGCGATCTACCTGACCATGGCATCGCTGTTCATCGCGAGCGGCATGGGCGCTCCGATGTCGATCGGCGAGCAGATCGGGCTGCTGGTCTTCATGATCATCGCGTCGAAGGGTGCGGCCGGAGTGACCGGAGCGGGTCTGGCGACGCTCGCGGGCGGACTGCAGGCGTACCGTCCCGATCTGGTCAACGGCGTCGGCGTCATCGTGGGCATCGACCGCTTCATGTCGGAGGGCCGCGCGCTCACCAACTTCACCGGCAACGCCGTCGCCACGGTCCTCATCGGCACGTGGACGAAGGAGTTCGACGCGTCGCGCGCCCGCCGAGTGCTCGCCGGCGAGCTGCCCTTCGACGAGACCACGCTCTCGGGCGACGACCACGACGGCATGTCCGAGGATGCGGGCGCGGTCGGCCTGCAAGGCCTGGAGGAGGCCGCCGTCGCCGAGGCGGGGGCGAAGGAGGAGCGGTCTCGGCAGCGCGAGCTGCTCAGCCGCTGAGTTGACCCGCCGGGGCCCGTCTGCGCGCGTGCGCAGGCGGGCTCACGGCCGTCCGGGCGGCCTAGCGCTGACCGGGGACTCGGAGTGCGGAGTCCGTCGCAGGGATCTCGCGGCGCGAGAGCACCGCTGCGGTGAAGAAGCAGATCGCCCCGATCGCCGTGCCGAGGTTCGTCCACCGCTCGCTGACGAGGTCGCCGGTGGAAGGCACCACGTACGCCGCCACTGCCGACACGCCGAACGCGATGGAGCCGAGCATGTTGAGGCCCGTGCCGTGCCACGTTCGCGCATCGCGGTCCCACAGCCGCTCGCGCTCCCGCGTGGCCGCCACCCCGAGCGCGCTCGAGATCAGGAACGCCGCCGAGCCCCATGCATCGGGCCGCCACCCCACCCCGACGGCGTCGGGTCGGGCGATCGCCGCCAGCAGAGCGCCCAGCGTGGAGACGTTGAACAGCAGGGTGCCGGCGAACTGGATCGCCGCGGCCCACCAGTCGGCTCGGTCGGCGCGATTCGTGTCGCCCCGCGGTGGGCGGCGACCGCTCAGCACCAGCTGGATGAGCGCGGCGAGCGTGAAGAAGATCGATCCGACGAAGAAGGTGACGTTGGTCCAGACGGTCCCCGCCCAGTCCGCGTAGAACGGCAGCGAGCCGGCAAGGAAGCACAGCGAGCCGATCGCGAAGCCCCAGGCCTCACGCCGCAGGCGCGTGACCCGGTCGGGGCCGCCGCTCACGCCCCGGGATCGAGCTCGCCCGACTCGATCGCTGATTCGCGCTCCTCGAGGTCGAGTTCGTCCATCTGGTCCTCGACGGACTCCATCGGATCGAGCGTGGCCGGCGGCAGCTCGAACTCCGTGTCGTCGTCGAGCGGCACGTCGCGCTCGTCGTCGGGGATGCGCTCCCGGAAATCACTCATGCCGACCTCCCGGTCACCCGCTCTTGCGGCGGAACTCCCGCTTCGTCACGGCGCCATGGGTGCCGTGAACGGCGGAATCGCCGTCGAGGTGCTGCTCGCCCTCTCGATGCTGCGAGTTCTTCTTGTCGAGTGCTTCCTTGAACTTGCGCTTCATCTCATCGGATGCCGCGCCCGCCGGCTTCTCGTCGGTGCTCATGACCCCACCCTAGGCACCGGGGCCGGTCCGGCGCCAGGCATTTCCGCCGGAACGGGCAGCCACTGGTAGGATCGGGAAGGTTGCCCTCGCGGCATCCGCTCAATTCAACATGAGCTCACGGAGCAGGCCGGCAGCTAGCTGGTCCCCTGTGGTGGTCTCCTCGTCGCTTCGCGCCGGGTGGATTTCTACTGGTGGCCAGTGCTGGCGACATCCGCGGCGATCGCCGCGCGCCGAGATCTGCCTGTTCCTGCTCCTTCGATTGATCCTCGCCCGGCACACGGCCGGACGAGGCTAAACAAAGAAGGAGAGACCTCTTGGAAGGTCCTGAAATCACCGCCGCCGAAGCCGTCCTCGACAACGGCCGCTTCGGCACCCGCACCGTCCGGTTCGAGACCGGACGCCTCGCGCAGCAGGCACAGGGTGCCGTCGCCGCGTACCTCGACGAGGAGACGATGCTCCTCTCGGCCACCAGCGCCGGCAAGCACCCGCGCGAAGGCTTCGACTTCTTCCCGCTGACCGTCGACGTCGAAGAGCGCTCGTACGCCGCGGGCAAGATCCCCGGCTCGTTCTTCCGCCGTGAGGGCCGCCCCTCCACCGAGGCGATCCTCGTCTGCCGTCTCATCGACCGCCCGCTGCGTCCCTCGTTCGTCGACGGCCTCCGCAACGAGGTGCAGATCGTCGTGACGGTGCTCTCGATCGCACCCGGCGAGTACTACGACGCGCTCGCGATCAACGCCGCGTCGGCGTCGACGCAGATCTCGGGCCTGCCGTTCTCGGGCCCGATCGCCGGTGTGCGCCTCGCGCTCGTCCCCGGCCACGGTGAGCACGCCGACCAGTGGGTCGCGTTCCCGAACCAGGCCCAGGTCGAGGAGGCCGTCTTCGACCTCATGGTCGCCGGTCGCGTCCTGCCCGACGGCGACGTCGCGATCATGATGGTCGAGGCCGAGGCCACCGAGAACAGCTGGAACCTCATCAAGGGTGGCGCCGTCAAGCCGAACGAGGAGATCGTGGCGCAGGGCCTCGAGGCCGCCAAGCCGTTCCTCAAGCAGCTCGTCGAGGCCCAGGCCCAGATGGCTGCGAGCTCGTCGCGCGAGCCCGGCGTGTACCCCGTCTTCCCGCCCTACACCGATGAGACGTTCGAATTCGTGAACTCGCGCGCCTACGGTGAGCTCGTCGGCGTCTACCAGATCGCCGACAAGCAGGAGCGCCAGAGCGCCGACGACGCGATCAAGGACCGTGTCAAGGCGGAGCTCACCGCGGCGATCGACGCCGGCGAGCTGCCGGCATCGGCCGCAGCCGAGTTCGGCGGTGCATACAAGTCCGTCACCAAGAAGATCGTGCGCGGTCGCATCCTCTCCGAGGGCGTCCGCATCGACGGGCGCGGCCTGGCCGACATCCGTCCGCTCGACGCAGAGGTGCAGGTCATCCCGCGCGTGCACGGCTCGGCGATCTTCCAGCGCGGTGAGACCCAGATCCTGGGTGTCACGACGCTGAACATGCTCAAGATGGAGCAGCAGATCGACTCGCTGTCGCCCACGACGAGCAAGCGCTACATGCACCACTACAACTTCCCGCCGTACTCGACCGGTGAGACCGGCCGGGTCGGCAGCCCCAAGCGTCGTGAGATCGGGCACGGCTTCCTCGCCGAGCGCGCCCTCATGCCGGTGCTGCCCAGCCGCGAGGAGTTCCCGTACGCCATCCGCCAGGTCTCGGAGGCGCTGAGCTCGAACGGCTCGACGTCGATGGGCTCGGTCTGCGCCTCGACGCTGTCGCTGCTGAACGCCGGTGTGCCGCTGCGCGCTCCGGTCGCCGGCATCGCGATGGGGCTCGTGTCCGACGAGGTCGACGGTCAGACCCGCTATGCGGCACTGACCGACATCCTCGGCGCCGAGGACGCCCTCGGTGACATGGACTTCAAGGTCGCCGGCACGAGCGAGTTCGTCACGGCGATCCAGCTCGACACGAAGCTCGACGGCATCCCGTCGTCGGTCCTCGCCGCCGCGCTCACCCAGGCCAAGGAGGCTCGCCTCACGATCCTCAACGTCCTCAACGCCGCGATCGACGGGCCGGACGAGATGGCTCCGACCGCCCCGCGCGTGATCAGCGTGCAGATCCCGGTCGACAAGATCGGCGAGCTCATCGGCCCGAAGGGCAAGACGATCAACGCGATCCAGGATGAGACCGGCGCTCAGATCTCCATCGAGGAGGACGGCACCGTCTACATCGGCGCGACCGACGGCCCGTCGGCCGAGGCCGCCCGTGCCCAGGTCAATGCGATCGCCAACCCCACCAACCCGGAGGTCGGCGAGCAGTTCCTCGGCACCGTCGTGAAGATCGCGACGTTCGGCGCGTTCATCTCGCTCCTGCCCGGCAAGGACGGCCTGCTGCACGTCAGCGAGGTCCGCAAGCTCGCCGGCGGAAAGCGCGTCGAGAACGTCGAAGACGTGCTCGGTGTCGGACAGAAGCTGCTCGTCCGGATCACCAAGATCGACGACCGCGGCAAGCTCTCCCTCGAGCCCGTTCTCGAGGAGGCCGCCGACCAGGAGGGTCGCGACGCTGCGAGCGAGGGCCCCGAGGCTCCCGCCGAAGGCTGAGCCAGACAGCATTGTCCGGATGCCCGTCCCTTCCCGAGCGGAGGGGGCGGGCATCCCTCGTCTGCGCGCGGGATGCGCGAGTGTGTCCGCCGAATGGGGGACAGGCGGGGGTGGAGCTCTCGGGACGTGACCAAAGCGTTATGTAATGTTTACCCGCGACACACCGCAACGGTCAGGGGATTGTCCGGACTGCCCTACCCTCTTAGGTAACGCGCCGGGGGGTGCGGGACAGGCGATCACGAAGTCTCCATCGGGAGTCGACGTGAGGGGGTGTCACATGGCTTTCTTCGGCGTTGACTCGAAGCTCTCGTCATCGAGCCCCGAGACACTCTCCACCATCGTGCCCGGCGTGCACCCGTCCGCACCGATCCCGGTTCAGGGGCCGCCCGTCGGCCGCAACGTGCGCACTCCGCTCGGCGAGAGCGGCATCGACATCTTCCCGCTGATCCTCGGCGGCGCGGAGTTCGGCTGGAACGTCGACCTCGAGTCCAGCCACGACATCCTCGACACCTACGTCGAACTCGGCGGCAACGCGGTGCACACGTCCGACAGCTTCGCCGCCGGGCGCAGCGAGCACATCATCGGTCAGTGGCTGCACTCCCGCGGGCTCCGCGACGACGTCGCCCTCATGGTGCGCATCGGCGGCCATGCCGACAACCCCGGGCTCGGTCCGGTGAACCTGGTGCGCGCGGTCGAGGCATCCCTCACCCGTCTGCGGACGGATCGCATCGACGTGCTGTACCTCGACGCCACGAGCGACTCGACCACCGCCCTCGAAGACACGCTGGCCACGGCCGAGTGGCTGGTCGACAGCGGCAAGGTCCGTGCGCTGGGCGCCATCGGCTACACCGCAGCCCAGCTCGTCGAAGCGCGCATCTACTCGTCCGCGGGGTTCCCGCGCATCACCGTGCTCGACGTGCCGTTCAACGTGCTCCGGCGGCACGAGTTCGACGCCGACCTGCGGCTCGTCGCCGGAGCGCAGGGCATGGCGGTCACGCCGTCGCACGCGCTCGAGCACGGCTTCCTCGCCGGTCGTCAGCGCACGCGCCTGCGCGGCACGCTGTCCGTGCGCGGCGCCCAGCTCGCGGCGAACCTCAACCGCCGCGGCAGCCGCACACTGCGCGCGCTCGACGCGGTCGGAACGGAGCTCGGCGTGCCCGACGCTGCCGTCGCGGTGGCGTGGCTGCTCGCGCAGAAGCTCGTGACGGCGCCGATCATCAACGCGTTCGCCTCGGCACAGGTCGAGGAGCTCGTGCAGGGCGTCGGCGTCCGCCTGAGCCGCGCCCAGCTGTCCGACATCGCCCGGGCGTCCGAGTAGGTCGCTCCGTCACGGCGCGACCGGGGGCTGTCTGGTCCGTGTCGTAGGGTGGAGGAGGTGTCCCGTCGGGGCACGCGACCCCCGACGGAGTGAGCTGCGTGACGCACTACATCTACCTCGTGCGACATGGTGAGCACCAGGATGCCGAGCACGGCCTGGTCGACGGGCGCCTGTCGCCGCGGGGCCGGCGGCAGGCCGCTCTGCTGGCCGATCGGCTGTCCGGCGTGCCGTTCGATGCGGTGTGGCATTCGCCGCTCGAGCGTGCGAGCCAGACCGCGCAGGCCGTCAAGGAGCGCATGCCGTCGCTCGAGCCCGAGCCATCGGCACTGCTGTTCGACTGCGTGCCGACGGGCATGACCGAGGAGACGCCGACGGCGTTCGAGCCGTTCTTCGGTTCCGTCACCGAGGCCGAGATCGAAGCCGGCCGCGCGCAGATGGCCGACGCCGTGAGCGAGTACCTCGTGCGCAAGCGCGGCGAGGTGCACGAGCTGCTCATCACGCACAACTTCGTCATCGCGTGGTTCGTCCGCGAGGTGCTGCAGGCGCCCGACTGGCGCTGGATGACTCTGAACCAGGCCCACTGCGGCCTGACGGTGATCGCCCAGAAGCAGGGCCGCCCCTGGACTCTGCTCTCGCACAACGACATGGCGCACCTCCCGGTCGAGCTGCGCACGGGCCTGCCCGAGGTCTACCCGGTCTGATCCTCGGAGGTCGCCGGAGCTGCGAGCACCTTGCTGTACCAGCGGCTCGCGTTCGGGTTGTCGTTGTAGGGCTCGATCGTGGTGAAGCCGGTGCGGGCGTAGAGTGCGCCGGCGGCTTCCAGCGAGTGGTGCGTGTCTAGCACCAGTTCACGCGCGCCGAGCTCGCGGGCCCGTGACTCGAGGCCGTCCATGAGCAGGCGTCCCCAGCCGCGGCCGCGGGTCTCGGGCCGGAGGTAGAGGTGCTTGACCTCGTACCGGGTGCCGTGCGGCCCGTCGGGGATGAGGCGGATTCCGCCGCAGCCGACCGGCCGGCGCTCGTCGTCGTCGAGGATCACGAAGACGCCGGCCGGCCGCACGAACGCCTCGGGCTGCGGGAAGGTCGTGGTGTACACCACGGCCTGTTCGGCGAAGCCGGCTGTGCGGGCACGGAAGTACTCGGCGAGGAGCTCGTGGGCGTCAGGGGCGTCGACAGGGGATTCGCGAAGGGTCACCACCCTTCCAGCGTAGGCGTCCGGGGTGGGCCGGCACGCCCGCCGGCGGGGCTCCGGCGGGACGTCACACGGCCGGGGGCGGCATCCCTCCCGCCTAGGATGAAACGCATGACGACGCGCGTGGCCATCGTGGGCGGCACCGGCAAGCTCGGCGGGATCATCCGCGACGTGGTCGAGCAGGAAGACGGCTTCGACCTTCACGCGACCCTGTCGTCGCGCTCGCAGCTCGACGAGCTCGACGGCGCCGATCTCGTCGTCGACGCCTCCACTCCGGCGGTGTCGATCGACGTCGTCCGCGCCGCCGTCGAGCGCGGCATCAACGTGCTCGTGGGCACGTCAGGCTGGTCGGCCGAGCGCATCGCCCTCGTTCGCCCGCTCGTGGACGCCACCGATGTCGGCGTCGTGTTCATCCCGAACTTCTCGCTCGGCTCGGTCATCGGCTCGGCGATCGTCGCCGCGGCCGCGCCGTTCTTCCCCTCGATCGAGATCGTCGAGGCGCACCGCGAGACGAAGATCGACTCGCCCAGCGGCACGGCCGTGCGCACGGCCGAGCTCATCGCCGCCGCGCGCGTCGAGGTCGGCCCTGTCGAGTCGCCTCACGTCGATCAGCGCGCCCGCGGTCAGCAGGTCGCGAGCGTGCCGATCCATTCGCTGCGTCGTCCCGGCGTCATCGCTCGGCAGGAGACGATCCTCGCCGGCGCGGGGGAGTCGCTCACGATCGTCCACGACACCATCGAGCCGGCCAGCGCGTACGGGCCCGGCATCCGCCTCGCCCTCGCCGCCGCCCGCGACGCGAAGGGCGTCACGGTCGGCCTCGACAGCTTCCTCGACCTCCGTCTGCGCACCCCGGGTGCATCGACGACGGCAGGCCGTCCGCTCGACGAGGGCGGCGTGCCCGGCCAGGTCGCCCGGACGACGGGCGCATGAGCGCACGCATCGGCGTCGCCGTCATGGCGGTGCTCCTCGCCCTGTACATCGTGCTCGTGGGTCAGCGGGCGTGGCTGCTGCTCACGAGCGGTGACACGGTCGCTGTGATCATGGGCGCGGCGCTCATCGTGCTGCCGCTGCTCGCGGTGTGGGGCGTGGGGCGTGAGCTGTGGTTCGGCGTGCGCGCCGAGCAGCTCGGCCGGCGGCTGTCGTCCGAAGACGCCCTTCCCACCGAGGAGGTGGCGGTGCGCCCCAGCGGGCGCGCGATCCGGGAAGAGGCCGACGCCGTGTTCCCGGTGTACCGCGCCGCTGCCGAGCAGAACCCGGACGACTGGCGCGCCTGGTACCGTCTCGGCCTCGCGTACGACGCCTCCGGCGACCGCCGCCGCGCGCGCGAAGCCGTGCGCCGCGCCATCCGGCTCGAACGGGCCGAGCACCGCTCCTGAGGTTCAGTCCGCCGCAGGCACGGCGGAGGCGATCGCGTCTTCGACCGTGGGGTGGCGGAACGAGAATCCGGATGCCTCGAGCACAGCGGGCGCGACATCCAGGTCGGACGTCAGCACGGCCTCGGTGGCGTCGGTTCCGAGCACCATCCGCACGGCCCACACCGGCGCTCGGAGCAGGAACGGGCGGTTCATCCGCACCGCCAGCGCGAAGCCCAGGTCGTTCGCGGTGGCGCGCGTGGGACCCACGAGGTTGACGGGGCCGTCGAGGCCGGAGTCGATGACGTGGCGGATGGCGCGCACTTCGTCCTCGAGCGAGATCCATGGCCAGACCTGCGTGCCCCGGCCGATCGGACCGCCCACGCCGAGCTTGGTCAGCAGCATGAGCGGCTTGAGCACGCCGTCGGCATGGACGATCGGAGCCGTGCGCAGCAGGGCGACCCGCGTCTGATCGCCCGCCGAACGCGCAGCGGCCTCCCATTCGCCGCAGAGGTCCGCGAGGAACGTCTCACCGCGCGGTGACGTCTCGTCGAGACGGCGACGCGGCGCCGAGCCGTAGTAGCCCACGGCCGACGCGGACACGAAAGCCGGGGCATCCGCTCCCAGTTCGCGCAGCGCGCGGGCCATCGCCTGGGTCGGCGTCACGCGCGACCAGAGCAGCGTGTTCTTGTAACGGGCCGTCCACGGGAATCGGCCGATCGTCGCCCCGTTGAGCCCGACGACCGCCTCGGCGCCGTCGAGGACCGCGGGATCGAGCGCGGAGGAGCCGGTGAGCCACTCCACCTCGTCGGACGCCTCGGCGGGCCGGCGCACGAGGCGCGTGACCTCGACGCCGTCGGCGCGCAGGCTGTCCACCAGGGCCGACCCGATGAGTCCCGTCGACCCGTGCACCACGACCCGGCGTGGGCCGGGCCGCGGTGAAGCGGCATCAGGCAAGCGTGGCCTCGATGGTGATCTCGACGCCCGCGAGGGCTTGCGAGACCGGGCATCCCGCCTTCGCCGCCTGCGCCAGGCGCTCGAACTCCTCGGGGTCGAGGCCGGGCACGACGGCGTTCACGTTGAGGTGGCTGCCGGTGATACCGGTGCCGGGCTTGAAGGTCACCGACGCGGTCGTGTCGATCGACTCGGGCGGCGTGCCGTTCTCGGCCAGCGCGAGCGAGAAGGCCATGCTGAAGCACGACGAGTGGGCGGCGGCGATGAGCTCTTCGGGCGTCGTCGTGGAGGTCGAGCCCTCGCTGCGCGCCTTCCAGTTGACGTCGAAGGTGCCGAGCCCGGACGAGACGAACGTCACCTCGCCGGCTCCGTCGAACAGACCGCCCTTCCAGGCGGTGGTTGCTTCGCTCGTGACCGTCATGGGGGCCTCCCTCTCACGGCGCCCGCGGACCGAGCGCCTCGCGGTCAGCCTAACCGCGCGCGACGCAGCGGCGCGACGGTGCGCGACGCGTGTCAGGCGGACGCCGGGCCTGCGCGGCCGATCAGACCGAGCCGCTGCAGCAGGAGGTACATCATGCAGCCGAGGCACACGCCGAAGACCGCGTTGAGGAAGGCGGCCACGAATGCGAACGCCGCGGCGACCGGCAGGGCCAGCGGCACGCCGAAGAGGTGGAGGACGAGGCCCAGGCCGACGACGACCAGGCCGACGCCCTGCGCGAACCGCGGCGGACGCGGGTCTTCGAGCTCGGTCGGCGGCGCGAGGCGCGGCGCGACGACGGAGCGGTAGAGCACGCCCCACGGTGCGGTGCGCGGAGAGACGACGCCCCACAGGAACAGCAGCGCGATGACGAGCAGCAGCAGGAAGCCCGGGTCGAGGATGCGGGCGTCGACCGTCGTCGTCGAAACGACCCAGCCGAGCGGGATGAAGCTCTCCTGGGCCAGCGGCTGATAGGCGAACCATCCGAACGCCGCCGATCCGTACGCCGCAGACAGCCCCGTGAGGCTGAGGAACAGCGCGATCAGCAGCAGGACCGAGGTGATCCCGGCCGCGAAGCGGGGACCCCGGGGGTCGATGCCGCGCCGGGCCGAGGCATCCGCCCCGTCAGACATGCGCGTCCTCCGCCGTGAGCCGGTTCAGTTCGAGCTCGAGCACGTCACGGCTCGGCGTACCGCCGAAGCGGGTCCGGATCACTCCGCCGCGGTCGAGCACGAGCGTGGTGGGCGTCTGGAGGACGTGGAAGTGCTTGGCGATGTCGGGCCGATGCGTCAGGTCGACGTCGAGGTGGCGGACGCCCTCGTGCGCGTCGGCGATGCTCGACAGCGTGCGGTGCACGCCGGGGCAGCGGGCGCAGAGCTCGGTGCTGAACTGCAGCAGCGTCGCCACCTCGCCGAGGCCGTCGGCGCCGAGCCGCTGTGGCTCGACGACCTCGTGGAGGATGTGACGCTGCGGACGCGACTGGCGCCAGCGCAGATAGACGCCGATGGCCACCGTCAGCGCGAGGAGCGCGGCGATGATGACGAAGGCGGTCACGAGGTTCACAACTGATCAGGGTATTCCCGTTCACCTGAATGGAGACCGGATGCCGCGATTATGACGCTCCCGGCGTAACAGAGGCCGGTGGGGGAGGGCGCGGGTATCGTGGCAGCCGTGACGACGGCGATCCCCACCCCCTACGAGGACCTCCTGCGCGATGTGCTCGAGCACGGCACCCACAAGGACGACCGCACCGGAACGGGGACGACCAGCGCGTTCGGGCGCCAGATCCGCTTCGACCTGTCGCAGGGCTTCCCCCTGATCACGACCAAGCGGGTGCACTTCAAGTCCATCGCCTACGAGCTGCTGTGGTTCCTTCGCGGCGAGTCCAACGTGCGATGGCTGCAGGACAACGGCGTGACCATCTGGGACGAGTGGGCCGACGCCGACGGCGAGCTCGGTCCTGTGTACGGCGTGCAGTGGCGCTCGTGGCCCACGCCCGACGGCGCGCACATCGACCAGATCTCCCAGGTGATCGAGCAGATCCGCTCGACCCCCGACTCCCGTCGGCTGCTGGTGTCGGCGTGGAATCCCGCCGACATCCCCGACATGGCCCTCGCGCCCTGCCACGCGATGTTCCAGTTCTATGTCGCCGACGGTCGCCTGTCGTGCCAGCTGTACCAGCGGAGTGCCGACCTCTTCCTCGGCGTGCCGTTCAACATCGCCTCGTACGCCCTGCTCACGCTCATGGTCGCGCAGCAGACCGGTCTCGAGCCGGGCGACTTCGTCTGGACCGGCGGCGACTGCCACATCTACGACAACCATGTCGAGCAGGTGCGCGAGCAGCTCACGCGCGAGCCGTACCCTTACCCGACCTTCCGCTTCGCTCGGAAGCCCGAGACGATCTTCGACTACACGTACGACGACTTCGTCGTCGAGGACTACCAGCACCACCCGGCGATCCGCGGGGCGGTCGCGGTATGACGCCACGCATCGGCCTCGTCTGGGCCGAAGCGCACGGCGGGGTGATCGGGGCCGACGGCGGCATGCCGTGGCACGTGCCCGAAGACCTCGCGCACTTCAAGGCGGTGACGTCGGGCGGACCGGTCGTGATGGGCCGCCGCACGTGGGAGTCGCTCCCCGAGCGGTTCCGGCCGCTCCCGGGCCGACGCAACATCGTCGTCACCCGCAACGGGGCGTGGAGTGCCGAGGGCGCGGAGCGGGCGGGATCGCTCGACGCTGCGATGACCGCCGCGACGGCAGACGCACCCGACTGGATCTGGATCATCGGCGGTGGCGAGCTCTTCCGCGAGAGCATCGCGATGGCCGACCGGCTCGAGGTCACCGAGCTCGACGCCGAGGTCGACGGCGACACTCTCGCCCCCGGCCGAGCCGGGTGGGCGGTCGAGTCGATCGACCCCGTCGAGGGCTGGCACACGTCGAGCAGCGGCATCCGCTATCGATTCCTCGGTCTCACGCGCGCGTCCTAGGCTGTCGCGCATGGCGAAGACGGCGATGATCACGGGCGCGAGCTCGGGCCTCGGCGCGGAGTACGCGCGGCAGCTCTCGGCGATGGGCGCCGACCTCGTGATGGTCGCGCGCGACCGCGAGGCGCTCGACGACCTGGCGGCCGCCCTGCGCACGCGTCACGGCGTCGGCGTCGAGGTGCTCGCGGCCGACCTGCTCGAGCCGCGGCAGCGCGAGAAGGTGGAGCGGCGCCTCACCGACCCCGGCCGGCCGATCGAGATGCTCGTCAACAACGCGGGCTTCGGGCTTCCGCTGGCGTTCGAGCGCAACGACATCGAAGACGAGGTGCGTCACCTGGACCTCCACGTCGAGGTGCCCATGCGGCTGAGCCACGCCGCCCTCGGACCCATGCTGGCGCGCGGGCACGGCCGCATCCTCAACGTCGCGTCCGTGGCGGGATTCACGCCCCGCTCGACCTACGGAGCCTGCAAAGGCTGGCTCATCAGCTTCAGCCGCTGGGCCAATGCGGCGTACGCCGGCCGCGGCGTGACGATGACCGCCGTCTGCCCCGGCTTCACGCACACCAACTTCCACGAGCGGGCTGGACTCCCGCCGGGGAAGGAGGGCGTTCCCGACTGGATGTGGCTGGACGCGCGCACGGTCGTCGCCGCATCGCTGCGCGATGCCGCGCGGGGCAAGGCGGTCTCGGTGCCGTCGGCGAAGTACAAGCTGCTCGTGACGGCGAGCCGCCTCGCACCTGCCCGGCTCGTCGCTCGGGCGGCTGCCACAGGGCGCTGACGACACGGCGCAGCAGGCGGCATCCCGATAGCCTGGGTGCATGACGCACACGGGCAACCCATTCGGACAGGTTCTCGTCGCGCTCGTCACCCCGATGACGGCGGACGGCGAAGTCGATTGGCCCGCTGTCGAGAAGCACATCGACGACGTCATCACCGCTGGAGCCGACGGCATCGTCGTCACGGGCACCACCGGTGAGACCTCGACCCTCACCGACGCCGAGAAGATCCGTCTGGTGGAGGTCGGGAAGGACGTCGCAGCCGGCCGCGCCAAGATCATCACGGGCGGCGGCTCCAATGAGACAGCGCACGCCATCGAGCTCTACAAGGCCAGCGAGAAGGCCGGCGCCGACGGCATCATGATCGTCACGCCGTACTACAACAAGCCGACGCAGGCGGGCATCCTCACCCACTTCCGGCTCGTCGCCGATGCCACCGACCTCCCCGTCATCCTCTACGACATCCCCGGCCGCACCGGCGTGCCCATCAAGTACGAGACGATCCTGCGCCTGGCCAAGCATCCGAACATCCTCGCGATCAAAGACGCCAAGGGCGACTTCAGCGAGGTCAGCCGCGTTCTGAACCAGACCGACCTGCTGTACTTCTCGGGCGACGACGCCAACGTGCTGCCGCACCTCTCGATCGGGGCGACCGGGCTCATCGGCGTCACTGCCAACATCGCCCCCGCGCCGTACCGCGCGATCGTCGACGCCGTCAACGCCGGCGATCTCACCGCCGCCACCGCCGAGCACAAGCGGCTCGAGCCGCTCGTGCGCGCGGTGATGACCCACGTGCCGGGCACCGTCTCGGCGAAGTACATCCTGCACGGCCTCGGCCGCATCGGCAGCCCGCGCGTGCGGCTGCCCCTTGTCGGTCCCGAGGAGTGGGAAGCCGCGAAGATCGAGGACGAGCTGGCGCTCGTCGTCGGTGTGCCCGGCGCCGACTTCTCCAACTTCCGGCCCGACCGCAACGCCGCCGCCGGCGGCGCGCTGCCGAAGGTGTCGGGCACCACGAGATGACCACGCGCGCCGACCAGCCCCCATCGGGGCGACGGCGACACAAGCGAAGGGACGCCCCGGCGTCCCGAGGAGGCTGACCATGCCCACTACCCCATTCGACCCGCCCGCACTCGAGCAGGGCACCCTCCGGATCACCCCACTCGGCGGTCTCGGCGAGGTCGGCCGCAACATGACCGTGTTCGAGTACGGCGGCAAGCTGCTCGTCGTCGACTGCGGTGTGCTGTTCCCCGAGGAGCACCAGCCCGGCGTCGACCTGATCCTGCCCGACTTCGAGCCGATCAAGAGCCGCCTCGACGACATCGTCGGAGTGGTGCTCACCCACGGTCACGAAGACCACATCGGCGCCGTGCCGTACCTCCTCAAGCTGAAGTCCGACATCCCCATCGTCGGCTCGGGCCTGACGCTCGCCCTCACGGAGGCGAAGCTCAAGGAGCACCGGATCAAGCCGTACAGCCTCACCGTGGCGGAGGGGCAGCGCGAGAACCTGGGACCATTCGAGCTCGAGTTCATCGCGGTCAACCACTCGATCCCCGATGCGCTGGCCGTCGCCATCCGCACTCCCGCGGGTCTCGTGCTCGCGACCGGCGACTTCAAGATGGACCAGCTGCCGCTCGACGGCCGCCTCACTGACCTCCGCGCGTTCGCTCGCCTCGGCGAGGAGGGCGTCGATCTGTTCCTCGTCGACTCGACCAACGCCGATGTGCCGGGCTTCACCCCGCTCGAGCGCTCCATCGGTCCGGTGCTCGACCAGGTCATCGGCAATTCGCCGCGCCGCGTCATCGTCGCGAGCTTCTCGAGCCACGTCCACCGCGTGCAGCAGGTGCTGGATGCCGCGGCCGCCCACGGCCGGCGGGTCGCGCTCCTCGGCCGCAGCATGCTGCGCAACATGACGATCGCGGAAGACCTGGGCTACCTCAACGTGCCCGAGAACGTGCTCATCGACTACAAGAAGGCGCGCGACCTGCCCGACGACCGCATCGTCTACATGTCGACGGGCTCGCAGGGCGAGCCGATGGCCGTCCTCAGCCGCATGGCCAACCTCGACCACGCGATCGAGCCGGGCCCCGGCGACACCGTGATCCTCGCCTCGAGCCTCATCCCCGGCAACGAGAACGCCGTCTACCGTGTGATCGACGGGCTGACGAAGCTGGGCGCGAACGTCGTGCACAAGGGCAACGCGAAGGTGCACGTGTCGGGCCATGCCGCCGCCGGCGAGCTGCTGTACTGCTACAACATCCTCAAGCCGAGGAACGTGCTCCCGATCCACGGCGAGTACCGCCACCTCATGGCCAACGCGCGGCTCGCCCAGGACACCGGCATCGACCCCGAGCGCACGATCCTGGGCGAGAACGGCACCGTGATCGACCTCAAGGACGGCGACGCGTCGGTCGTCGGCCAGCTCGACCTGGGCTTCGTCTACGTCGACGGGTCGACGGTGGGCGAGATCACCGACGCCGACCTCAAGGATCGCCGCATCCTCGGCGAGGAGGGCTTCATCTCGGTCATCGTCGTCGTCGACGCGTCGACCGGCAAGATCATCTCGGGGCCGGAGATCCACGCACGCGGCTTCGCCGAGGACGACGCCGTGTTCGACGCGGTCAAGCCGAAGATCGCCGCGGCGCTCTCCGAGGCGGCCAAGTCGGGGGTGCGCGACTCGCACGCGCTCTCGCAGGTCGTCCGCCGCACGATCGGCCGCTGGGTGAACCAGTCGCTGCGTCGCCGGCCGATGATCGTGCCGCTCGTCATCGAGGCGTGAGGGGCGAGCGGATGCCGCGTCCCGTGCCGCAGGGACGGGACGAGGCATCCGCACACCATCGCTAAACTCGCGTCATGCCACCCGCAGCCTTCCGCGTTCGCGAAGCCACGCAGGCGGACGGCACGTTTCTGGGTGACATGGTCGTCGAGGCGGCGAATTGGCGGCCTGGCGCGGCGCGGCCGAAGCATCAGCTGATCACCGACTCCGATCACAGCCGGTACGTCACGGGGTGGAAGCAGCCGGGCGATGCCGGTTTCGTCGCGGTCGACGCGAACGAAGAGCCCATCGGCGCCGCCTGGTACCGGATGCTGCCGCGCACGGATCCCGGATTCGGATACGTCGGCACCGGCGTGCCGGAACTCATCATCGGAGTGCGACCGATCTGGCGCGCCCACGGCGTCGGCCGAGCCCTCCTGCAGAGGCTGTGCGACCACGCGCGGACGCAGGGCTTCGCCCGGATCAGCCTGAGCGTGGAGCGCGGCAACTTCGCGACGACGCTGTACCGCAGCGAGGGCTTCGCGGTCACCTCAGCCGGCCACGGCCGCGACACGATGGTCAAGCGCCTGCGCTGATCGACCGGCCCGCTCCGCCGCGTGGTTCCGCGGAAAAGTCCGCGAGTCCGCTTACCGTGGGGGGATGGCCAGGAGCACCACCCCGACCAAGAACGGCCGCACGCCTGCGCGCGGATCGTCCTCGTCGCGCGCCAAGAAGCCCGAACCGGCGCCGAAGCGGTACGTCGGCGACGCCGAGGCGCCCCCCGTCATCGTGCGCGCGTGGCTGGGGCTCGCTCACGCCACGGGTGCGCTGTTCCGGGCGTTCGGCCCCGAGACCCTCGAGAAGGACCAGCGCCGGGACGGCTTCCCGTTCCTGCTG
Source organism: Microbacterium gallinarum (assembly GCF_014837165.1). Lineage (GTDB taxonomy): Bacteria > Actinomycetota > Actinomycetes > Actinomycetales > Microbacteriaceae > Microbacterium > Microbacterium gallinarum. The sequence goes on along the minus strand of NZ_JACSPM010000001.1, from coordinate 32,073 downwards.
GTGCTTCTCGCCATCGCCGGCGCGGTCAACGAGTGGTTCTTCATCGGCAGCGACGTCGCGGCGACGATCAGCGCCTACTCCGTCGGCGGGCTCATCGGCCGTGAGGCGTTCATCCTGCCGGTGCTGCTGCTGTTCCTCGCGGGGTGGATGTTCCGGCACCCCTCGTCGGTTCACGACAACGGCCGCATCGGGATCGGCTTCGGCCTGCTGATCGTCACGATCGCGGGCTTCTGCCACGTCGCCGGCGGGCGCCCCCAGCCGAAGCAGGGACTGCCGGCGCTCAGCGAGGCCGGCGGACTGTTCGGCTGGATGGTGGGGGAGCCCCTCGCATTCGTCCTCACCGATGTCGGCGCCTATGTCGCCCTGTCGCTGCTGGCCGTGCTCAGCGTCCTGATCATCACCAAGACACCGCCGAACCGCATCGGGCGCCGGCTCGGCGAGCTCTACGCGTGGATGTTCGACGCCGAGCCGCGCAGCCGTGAGAGCGCAGCGGATGCCGCGGCATCCGTCTCCGACGACGACACCGATCCCGCCCTGCCCTGGTGGCGGCGCAACAAGACCGGACGCGAGCAGGATCCCGAAGACACCCTCGGCTCGGACGACCTCACGGCGCTCCTGACGCCAGGGGCCGTGCAGGGCGGCTTCGACCAGGTGCTCGAGCCGCCGGCTCCGCCGGTTCCCGAAGTATCGGCCGAGGCGCTCACCGAGGTCATCGACCCGTCCGTCATCGCCGCGGCGTCGAAGGGGTCGAGCACCTCGCTGCGCGACGACAGCGTCGATCCGCTCGAAGACGGCGTGCTGCCCGGACTGACGGGGATCGGCTCGGATGCCTCGCCCGCGGCGCCCACTGCGCCCTATCGCCTGCCGTCGGTCAACGCGCTCGCCCAGGGGACGCCCCATGTGGCGCGGTCGCAGGCCAACGACGACACCGTCAAGGCGATCACGAGCGTGCTCGACCAGTTCTCCGTCGACGCGCGCGTCACGGGCTTCTCGCGCGGGCCCACCGTCACGCAGTACGAGATCGCGCTCGGCCCCGGCGTCAAGGTCGAGCGCATCACGGCGCTCACCAACAACATCGCGTACGCGGTCGCCTCGAACGAGGTGCGCATACTCGCCCCCATCCCCGGCAAGAGTGCGATCGGCGTCGAGATCCCCAACGCCGACCGCGAGATCGTCACCCTCGGCGACGTGCTCCGCTCCCAGAACGCGCAGCAGTCGACGCACCCCATGACGATCGGCGTCGGGAAGGACGTCGGCGGCGGCTACGTCGTGGCGAACCTCGCCAAGATGCCGCACCTCCTGGTCGCCGGCTCCACCGGCTCGGGAAAGTCGAGCTTCGTGAACTCCATGATCACGAGCCTGCTGATGCGCGCGAAGCCCGCCGACGTGCGCATGGTCCTCATCGACCCCAAGCGCGTGGAGCTCACCTCGTACGCCGGCGTGCCGCACCTCATCACGCCCATCATCACGAACCCGAAGAAGGCGGCTGAGGCGCTGCAGTGGGTCGTGAAGGAGATGGACATGCGGTACGACGACCTCGCGTCGTTCGGCTTCCGTCACATCGACGACTTCAACAAGGCGGTTGTGGCGGGCGAGATCACGCTTCCCGCGGGCAGCGAGCGGGTGCTCAAGCCCTACCCGTACCTGCTGGTCGTGGTCGATGAGCTCGCCGACCTCATGATGGTCGCTCCCCGCGACGTCGAGGACTCGATCGTGCGCATCACGCAGCTGGCCCGTGCCAGCGGCATCCATCTCGTGCTGGCCACGCAGCGACCGTCGGTCGACGTCGTGACCGGCCTCATCAAGGCCAACGTCCCCTCGCGTCTCGCGTTCGCGGTGACGAGCGTCACCGACTCCCGCGTCATCCTCGACCAGCCGGGCGCCGACCGCCTGATCGGGCAGGGCGACGGTCTGTTCCTGCCGATGGGGGCGTCGAAGGCCCTGCGCGTCCAGGGAGCGTGGGTCAGCGAGCAGGAGATCGAGAAGGTCGTCAAGCACGTCACGGCTCAGGCGCGCCCTGAGTACCGCAACGACGTGCAGGTCGCGGCCGAGAAGAAGGAGATCGACGCGGACATCGGCGACGACCTCGAACTCCTGCTGGCGGCGGCCGAGCAGATCGTGTCGACGCAGTTCGGCTCGACGTCGATGCTGCAGCGCAAGCTCCGCGTCGGGTTCGCCAAGGCAGGACGCCTCATGGACCTGCTCGAATCGCGCGAGATCGTCGGCCCGTCCGAGGGCTCGAAAGCCCGCGACGTGCTCGTCACGCCCGACCAGCTGCCCGCCGTCCTCGCCCGCCTGCGCGGCGACGACGTGCCCGAGACGGCCACTCCGCAGGCCGACCCCTACGGCGCCGACGCGGTGGACGCCCAGTTCGACGGCTACCCGGTCGTCGAGAGCGGGGGCGATGAGGATGCGTGGGGCCTGACCGGCCGCGAGTGAGCGGCACCAACCAGCGCACGGGCCCCGCCGTCCGGCGGCGATAGGCTCGGCGCATGACGATCCCGAGGCAGCTTCCCAACACGATCACGATCGTGCGCATCTTGTGCGCGCCGGTGTTCCTGTGGATGCTGCTGGCCGACGGCGGGACGGACGGCCCGCTGCGCTGGTGGGCTGCGGTGCTCTTCATCGTCGCGATCGCCACTGACGGGATCGACGGGTATCTCGCGCGCAAGCACCACATCGTCACCGACCTGGGCAAGCTCCTCGATCCGATCGCCGACAAGGTCCTCACCGGGTTCGCGTTCATCGGGCTGTCGATCCTCGCTGAGCTGCCGTGGTGGATCACGATCATCGTGCTCATCCGCGAGGTCGGCATCACGGTGCACCGACTCATCGTCGCGAGCGATCACGTCGTCGCGGCGGCGTGGATGGGCAAGCTGAAGACGCTCGCGCAGGGGATCGCCCTGTCGCTCGCGCTGCTGCCGCTGTGGACGGTCGTCGGAGAGTGGATCTTCTGGGTCAACGGCATCACCATGACCATCGCCGTGCTGCTGACGATCGCCAGCGGGATCGACTACGTGATCACCGAGGCCCGCGGCGCACGCAAGGCCAAGGGATCGGCGTGACGCTCGCCTCCGATGTGCTCGACGCACTCGGTCGCCGGGGCTGGACGATCGGCACGGCGGAGTCCCTCACCGGCGGGCTGGTCGTCGCCTCCCTCGTCGACGTGCCCGGTGCTTCCCTGTACGTGCGCGGTGGCGTGGTGGCGTACTCCACCGATGTGAAGGCGAGTGCGCTCGGCGTAGATGAGGCGCTTCTCGCCGGCACCGGACCGGTCGATGCGACCGTTGCGCAGCAGCTCGCCGCCGGCGCGCGGCGGGTGCTCGGCGCCGACGTGGGAGTGGCGACGACGGGCGTCGCGGGGCCCGATCCACAGGGTGACCACCCTGTGGGCACGGTGTTCGTCGCCGTCGAGACGCCGGAGGGGAGCGCAGTCTCGGGGTTCCGTCTGGAAGGATCGCGGGCCGACATCCGGACCGAGTCGGTCCGCCGGGCGCTCGAACTCGTGCTCGCGGAGCTGCGCGCAACCGGTCGGTGACGTCGGAAATACACCGGGTTTCTTCTCGGTTACATTCGGTGATTCCCACCCATTCCCCAGTTCGCGGGATTAGATTGGCATCATCCGGTGCGGTACTGTTATCCACCCCGGACAGCGGAATCAGAAGTGAGGAGGGGGCCCACAATGATCCTGGTACGTCAAGAAATCGGCGAAGTGCTTCGTGATTTCCGCCAGCAGAAGGGTCGCACCCTCCGTCAGGTCGCGAGCCGCGCGAGTGTCGCCCTCGGCTATCTGAGCGAGGTGGAGCGCGGCCAGAAGGAAGCCTCCAGCGAGATCCTCGCGTCCGTGGCCGAGGCGCTGGATGTTCCCATCTCGACCATCATGCGCGAGGTCGGTGACCGCATCTCCGTGCTCGAGGGCCTGCAGACCTTCCCCGACGTCGTGCCCGACGACCTGGTCGCCGCGGTCGACGCCGAGCTGTCGCTTCGCTGAGCGCTGCGGGTTCTCCGACGCATGAGGCGCAGTGAGTTCGAACGCGCCGTGCGCGACGAGTTCGGCAGTCGCGGAAGCGCGTTGATCGCGGACCTGGTGCTCTCCCGCGTCGGCTCCCGCACGGCCGCGGAGGCTCTCGCCGCCGGCGTGCCGCCACGCGAGGTCTGGCTCGCCCTGTGCGAGGAGACAGACGTGCCGGCCGACCGCCGCTATGGCGTCGGACGCCTCGAGCCCAAGCGCCGCTGACCTCCTCGGGCACCCCGCTTCGCGGCGTGTCATCGCCCTTCGATACGCCGTGCTTCGCTCGGCTACTCAGGAACCGGCAGGTGCCGCGTCGCGGCGTGTCATCGAAGAAGTGTTCGATACCGGCGTAGGCTCCTGCACAGCAGGTGTCGAAGGATGTCTGTCCACGTCGGCGGATGAGCGAAGACGGATGTCGGAGCCCAGCCCTAGCGTGAACAGCGTCGAACGACACCTCACGCCTTGTCGCAGCATCCGTCCCACCGGGGCCGGAACGCGACAGCCTACAGGCGACGGAACGCGAGCAGAAAGAGCACGTCATGCCCTCAGCAGTTGACCGCGAGAAGGCCCTCGAGTCGGCCCTCGCCCAGATCGACCGGCAGTTCGGAAAGGGCTCGGTCATGCGGCTGGGCAGCGACGAGCGCGCACCCGTCGAGGTCGTCCCCACCGGGTCGATCGCCCTCGACGTCGCCCTCGGCATCGGCGGGCTTCCCCGCGGCCGCATCATCGAGATCTACGGCCCGGAGTCGTCGGGTAAGACGACGCTCACGCTTCACGCCATCGCGAACGTGCAGCGTGCCGGCGGCATCGCCGCCTTCATCGACGCCGAGCACGCGCTCGACCCCGACTACGCGCAGAAGCTGGGCGTCGACATCGACTCGCTGCTCGTGTCGCAGCCCGACACGGGTGAGCAGGCGCTCGAGATCGCCGACATGCTCGTGCGCTCGGGTGCGATCGACCTCGTCGTGATCGACTCCGTCGCGGCACTGGTGCCGAAGGCCGAGATCGAGGGTGAGATGGGCGACTCCCACGTCGGTCTGCAGGCGCGCCTCATGTCGCAGGCGCTTCGCAAGCTCACCGGTGGCCTCAACCAGACCAACACCACCATGATCTTCATCAACCAGCTGCGTGAGAAGATCGGCGTCTTCTTCGGCTCGCCCGAGACCACCGCCGGTGGAAAGGCGCTGAAGTTCTACGCTTCGGTACGCCTCGACATCCGCCGCATCGAGACCCTGAAAGACGGCACCGACGCGGTCGGAAACCGCACGCGCGTCAAGGTCGTCAAGAACAAGATGGCCCCGCCGTTCAAGCAGGCCGAGTTCGACATCCTCTACGGCGTCGGCATCTCGCGGGAAGGCAGCCTCATCGACTTCGGTGTCGAGCACGGCATCGTGAAGAAGTCTGGCGCCTGGTACACCTACGACGGCGAGCAGCTCGGCCAGGGCAAGGAGAACGCCCGCAACTTCCTGATCAAGAACGCCGACACCGCGGCCGAGATCGAGTCGAAGATCAAGGCGAAGCTCGGCATCGGTCAGCCGAAGGCCGTCGAGGCGCCGGCCGACGATCTGGCCGCGCGCCGCCCGGCCTGACATGCGTCACGATGACGGGGGCGAGCGCGACACGCTCGCCCCCGTGATCCCTCTCTTCGGCGGACCGGTTCCGACCGCCCCGCGGCCGACCCGAACCCGACCGGCGTCCGGTGACGTGGACGTCGCGTCCGGTGACGTGGACCGCGCGCTATCGGACGCCGGCGCGCACGGAGAGGGCGACGTCGCGGCCGAGCTCGACGACGTGGTCAGCGTCGATTCGTCGAGCGACGACTCGCTCACCGACGTCGCGGCGGGTGGCGTCGCGGAGGCATGGCACCCGACGTGGGCCGACGACCGCCCGCAGCTCGGTCCGTCCGTCGACAGCGAGCATGCCGAGAACCTCGAGCTCGCCGAGAAGGTGCTGCTCAAGAAGCTGCGCACCCGGTCGCTGTCGGTCTCGGAGGCTCGAGGCGTTCTTCGCGAGTACTCGCTCGACGCCGCAGAAGTCGACCATCTCATCGCGCAGATGGACGAGTACGGCTATCTCGACGACGCAGCGCTCGCCGACCAGCTCATCCATGCGGGCGCCGACCGCAAGTGTCAGGGTCGTCAGGCGATCGCGCAGACGCTCGCCAAGCGAGGCATCCCGCGCGAGGTGGCAGACGTGGCTCTGGCGGAGCTGCCTGACGACGATCTCGAGCGGGCACTCGAGTTCGCGCGCAGCAAGGCTCGCTCGCTCCAGAGCCTCGACCGCGACACGGCACTCCGTCGGCTCACAGGTCAGCTGGCGCGGAGAGGGTACGGCTCTCTCGCGATGACCGCCGCGCGCATCGCCCTCGACGAGGGGTCTCGTGGCTCGGGCGGCGGAGTGCGGTTCGTCTGATCGCCCGGTCCGCCCGGGGGAGCGGCGCCACAGAACCTGGGAACACTCTTCGCGCGCTGCGGGCGGCAGCCGGGCGCGGCTTAGGCTGGCCGCGATGACCACCGACCCTGCCCTCCCGCTCTCGCGGCGGCTCATCCCCGTGCTGGTGGGCCTGACGGCCGCGGTGGTGCTCGCCGGCTGCGCGTCCTCGCCGACCACCACCTATCGCGGCGCCGACGGCGATGTGGTCACGGTCGACTGGCGCGACTATCCCGCCGACGCCTACACCGATGCGGATGATGTCCTGGCGCTGCCCTCGGTGGAGGAGATCGACGATCACTGGCCCGAGGTGCGCGAAGCCGTGGCGGAGGGGATCGAGGCGGCGCTCGGCCGGACAGGGGATTTCGACTGGCACTCCACCGGCCCGGAGGGCTGGTACCCCTACGGCGGGAACGGCTACGGCGGCACGTCGATGCTGCAGGTGTACAACTCCGCGAACTGGGAAGCCGAAGCGGAACTGCCGCCGGAGGTGTGGCAGGGCATCCTCGACGCCGCCGAGCGAGAGCTTGCCGAGTGGGGCATCCGCCGCTCCGACGTCCCCGCCGTCGACGACGACCCGGTCGAAACCTCGCACTGGATGCGGTCGATCGACTTCTTCGCGAACGGCGAGTTCATGACCGTCACCGTGCAGGACGCGCGCCGAGACGACCAAGCCCTCGCCGAGGCTGAGCAGAACGGCTGGCTCGTCAGCGGAATCTCGCTGTTCTATGGCATACAGACGATCGCGGCCGCGGATCGCGCGGAGTTCGAACGCCTGGCTGACCCGTTTCGCGGACTCGCGCGCCCTGAGGCGAGCCACTCCGACTGAACTCGACTCACACGAGCGGCTCGTAGAATGGCACGCATCATGACCATGCCGTCCCCACTCCCGACACTCATCGCGCCCTCCGACGCGGCGCGCGACGCCGACGGCAAGGCCCGCACCTACGAGGTGCGCACCTTCGGCTGCCAGATGAACGTGCACGACTCGGAGCGGCTGTCCGGCTCGCTCGAGAGCGCTGGCTACGTGCGCGCCGAGGTCGGCGAGGAAGCCGACGTCGTCGTCATCAACACCTGCGCGGTGCGTGACAACGCGGCCGGCAAGCTCTACGGGACGCTCGGCCATCTGAAGTCGCGCAAAGACAAGCGTGAGGGCATGCAGATCGCCGTGGGCGGCTGCCTCGCCCAGATGGACAAGGACACCGTCCAGGAGAAGGCGCCCTGGGTGGATGTCGTCTTCGGCACGCACAACATGGGGTCGCTCCCGAGCCTGCTCGAGCGCGCCCGTCACAACGGCGAGGCCGAGCTCGAGATCCTCGAGTCGCTCGAGGTCTTCCCCTCGACGCTGCCCACCAAGCGCGACAGCGTGTACAGCGGCTGGGTGTCGATCTCGGTCGGGTGCAACAACACCTGCACGTTCTGCATCGTCCCGAGCCTGCGCGGCAAAGAGAAGGACCGCCGACCGGGCGACATCCTGAACGAGATCCGGCTCCTCGTCGAGGACGGCGCGATGGAGGTCACCCTCCTCGGCCAGAACGTCAACTCCTACGGAGTGGAGTTCGGCGACCGGCAGGCGTTCGGCAAGCTGCTCCGCGCGGCCGGCGAGATCCCCGGACTCGAGCGCATCCGCTTCACCAGTCCGCACCCGGCGGCATTCACGGACGACGTCATCGAGGCGATGGTCGAGACGCCCGCCGTCATGCCGCAGCTGCACATGCCGCTCCAGTCGGGCAGCGACCGCATCCTCAAGGCGATGCGCCGCTCGTACCGCAGCGCGAAGTTCCTCGGCATCCTCGACCGCGTGCGCGCGCGCATCCCGAACGCGGCCATCTCGACCGACATCATCGTCGGCTTCCCGGGCGAGACCGACGAGGACTTCGAAGACACGATGCGGGTCGTCGAGCAGGCGCGGTTCGCAAGTGCCTTCACCTTCCAGTACTCGATCCGCGAGGGCACCCCGGCGGCCACGATGCCCGACCAGGTGCCGAAGGCCGTCGTGCAGGAGCGCTACGAGCGCCTCGTCGCGCTTCAGGAGCGCATCTCGCTCGAGGAGAACCAGAAGCAGGTCGGGCGCGAGCTGCAGGTGCTCGTCTCGACCGGCGAGGGCAAGAAGGATGCCGCGACCCACCGCCTCACCGGCCGCGCCGAAGACAACCGGCTCGTGCACTTCGAGGTGCCCGAGGGCTCCGACCTCCCGCGTCCGGGTGACGTCGTGTCGGTGACCGTGACGCACGGCGCGCCGTTCCACCTGCTGGCCGACAGCCCCGACGGGGCGCCGCTGCGCATCCGCCGCACGCGGTCCGGTGACGCGTGGGATCGCACGCAGGCCGAGTCGTGCGGTGTTCCGGCTCCCGCCGGCGAGGCCGGTGCGCCGCGCGCCGTCTCGCTGGGGCTCCCGACGCTGCGCATCGGGGTGTGACCGCCGCCGCGCACCCGCGCCCGCCGCGCCTGTGGGCGGTCGTCGGCGCGACCGGAACCGGCAAGACTGCCCTGTCGCTCGACCTCGCCGAGGCGATCGTCGCGCGCGGCGGTCGAGCCGAGATCGTCAATGCCGACGCGATGCAGCTGTACCGCGGCATGGACATCGGCACCGCCAAGCTGCCGGAATCGGAGCGGCGCGGCATCCCTCATCACCTCTTCGACGTCCTCGACCCGACCGAGGACGCCGCGGTCGCCTGGTATCAGACGACCGCACGCGCCGTGATCGACGAGATCCACGGCCGCGGCGCCGACGCCATCCTCGTCGGAGGCTCGGGCCTGTACGTCTCGAGCGTGCTGTTCGACTTCCGGTTCCCGCCGCGGGATCGCGCCGTGCGGGAGCGTCTGGAAGCGGAGCTCGAGGCGTCGGGGCCGGGCGCGCTGTTCGCCCGCCTGCGCGAGCTCGACCCCGCCACGGCGGAGCGCGTCGACCCCCGCAACGGCCGCAGGGTCGTCCGCGCGCTGGAGGTGCTCGAGATGGGGGAGCGCACCCACGGCGCCGCGCTGCCCGACGAGCCCGTGCTCTGGCGCGAGGACACCGCGATCGTCGGCGTCGCCGTTCCGCGCGACGAACTCGTCGCGCGCCTCGACGCGCGGGTGGAGGGGATGTGGCGCAATGGCCTCCTCGCCGAGGTCGAGTCGCTGCGCGATGCCGGGCTCGAGCGCGGCGTCACGGCACGGCGGGCCATCGGCTACGCGCAAGCCCTGGCCCAGCTGCACGGCGAGATGACCGAGGCCGAGGCGATCGCCGAGACGCAGGCGCTCACGCGCCGCTACGCGCGCCGGCAGGTGTCGTGGTTCAAGCGCTACGGCGGCGTCTTGTGGACGACTCCGGGAGCGGATGCCGCCGACCTGGCAGACTCGACGGCATGACTGTCGCGATCCGGGCCTTCCAACTTCCCGACACCGAAGCAGTCGTCTCGCTGTGGCAGGCGACGAAACTCACCCGGCCGTGGAACAACCCGTACCAGGACATCAGCCGCAAGCTGAAGGTCCAGCCCGAGCTGTTCCTCGTCGCGGTCGACGGCGCCGACATGGTCGGCACGGTGATGGCCGGCTACGACGGTCATCGCGGCTGGCTCTACTACCTCGCGAGCGATCCGGCCCGCCGCGGGCAGGGCATCGCGCGTTCGCTCGTGGAACGGGCGGAGGCGCTGCTGCTCGACATGGGATGCCCGAAAGTGCAGCTCATGGTGCGGCCCGACAACGACATTGCGCAGGGGTTCTACGAGGCGCTCGGCTTCGAGACGTTCGAGACCTGGGCGACGGGCAAGCGCCTCATCGCCGACTGACCCAGGGCTGCGCCCATAGACTGGGACGATGCCGCAGACGATCGCGTTCACCAAAGGTCACGGCACCGGCAACGACTTCGTGATCGTCCCCGACCGCGACGGTGACCTCGATCTCTCCGACGACCAGGTCGCCGTCCTGTGCGATCGACGGTTCGGCATCGGCGGTGACGGGATCCTGCGCGTCGTGCGCGCTGCCGCCATCGATGAGGGCGCCGAGGCCGCGGCATCCGGTGTCGAGTGGTTCATGGACTACCGCAACGCCGACGGCTCCCGCGCCGAGATGTGCGGCAACGGCATCCGCGTGTTCGCCCGCTATCTGGCCGAGGTCGGCTGGGCGACGCTGGACGAGGGTCCGCTTCGGATCGCCACACGCGCCGGCGTGAAGACGCTCACCCGCAGCGAGCTCGGCTTCGAGGTCGACCTCGGACCGTGGCGCATCGAACAGGACGATGTGCTCGTCCGCGCGCGGGGCATCGGGGCTCCCCGTCCGGGCCTCGGCATCGACGTCGGCAACCCCCACATCGTGGTGGCCCTGCCCGACCATCGCGAACTCGAAGCCCTCGACCTCGGAGTGCTGCCGCAGCTGCACCCCGAGCCGCCGCACGGCGCGAACGTCGAGTTCGTCGTGCCGAGCGACCCGCTCGTGCGCGATGGCGTCGGCTCCATCCGCATGCGCGTCTTCGAGCGCGGCGTGGGCGAGACGCTCAGCTGCGGCACCGGCGTGGCGGCCGCGGCGCTGGCGGTGCGGCACTGGGCAGGACCCGCGGCTCCCGACCACTGGAGCGTCGAGGTGCCCGGGGGCACGCTCGGGGTGCGCGTGCCCGAGATCGACGGCGAGCGGCACGTGCTGCTCTCCGGACCGGCGACGCTCGTGTACTCGGGCGAGGTCACCCTCGCCTGAAGCGGTTCAGGGCAGGTCGATCGGCTCGCTCGGTGGCGAGCCGTGGCGGCGCACCTTGATCACGCGGAAGCCGCGGCCGGTCGCCGCGCGCTGCACGCTGTAGCCCCGCTCGAAGGTCGCGGCGAGCCAGCGCTGCAGCGAGTCCGACCCCAGGTTGCGCTGCACGACGAGCCACGCGTCGGCGCGCTCGTCGAGCCGCGGGATCCAGCGTTCGAGCAGGCCGTGCAGCTCGTGCTTGCCGACGCGGATCGGGGGGTTCGAGCGGATCGTGCGGAAGACGACGTCGTCGGGAACATCATCGGGCAGGACGGCGTTGATGTTCGAGAGGCCCAGCGCCTCGGCGTTGCGCCGTACCAGGTCCAGGGCGCGTTCGTTCACATCGACCGCCCAGACGGTCGCGTGGGGCGACTCCAGGGCGAGGCTCAACGCGATCGGACCCCAACCGGCCCCGAGATCGAGCAGGTTCCCGCCGGGTGGCGGCGGGGGAGTGTTCGAGAGCAGCACGCCGGTGCCCGAATCCACGTGATCGGGGCTGAACACCCCGCCCGCCGTCGTCACCTCGACCTCCCGGCCGGCGAGCACGACGCGGACGCGACGGAGATTCTCGGGACTGGCGGGCGTAGCACTGAAGTAGTGGTCGCTGCCCATGGCTGACGAGCCTAGCGGAGGACCAGACTAGAATTCACGGATGCCTCGAACTGGCCGATGAGCGCTGGAAACGGCATCCCGGAAGGAACACATGACGGATACGACAACACCTCGCAGCACGGACGAGACGCCGGTGGACCCGGTGGATCGCGTGCTCGCGCGCGCTGAAGCGCGCTCGGGGGTGCGTGTGTTCGGCGCCGCGCAGGCGCTCCAGGACGAAGCCACGGTCGCCAGCGCCGACACCGACGGCGAGCAGTGGGACCGCGAGGAGCGCGCCGCGCTGCGACGTGTGCCCGGACTGTCCACCGAGCTCGAAGACGTCACCGAGGTCGAGTACCGGCAGTTGCGACTCGAGAACGTCGTGCTGGTCGGCGTGCACGCGCAGGGTGAGCAGGAGGACGCCGAGAACTCGCTGCGCGAGCTCGCGGCGCTCGCCGAGACCGCCGGCGCCGTGGTGCTCGACGGCGTGCTGCAGCGGCGTCCGCACCCCGATCCCGCGACCTATGTGGGCCGGGGCAAGGCGCAGGAGCTGCGTGACATCGTCGCCGCCGTGGGTGCCGACACGGTCATCGCCGACACCGAACTCGCGCCGAGCCAGAGGCGCGCGCTGGAAGACGTGGTGAAGGTCAAGGTCATCGATCGCACCACGGTCATCCTCGACATCTTCAGCCAGCATGCCAAGAGCCGCGAGGGCAAGGCGCAGGTCGAGCTCGCGCAGCTCGAGTACCTGCTGCCGCGTCTGCGCGGTTGGGGTGACTCGATGAGCCGCCAGGCGGGCGGCCAGGTCGGCGCCGGCGGCGCGGGCATGGGCTCGCGCGGTCCCGGTGAGACGAAGATCGAGCTCGACCGCCGTCGCATCCGCACCAAGATGGCGCAGCTGCGCCGCCAGATCCGCGAGTTCGCGCCCGCCCGCGACGCCAAGCGGGCCGAGCGCAAGCGCCACACCATCCCCTCCGTCGCGATCGCCGGCTACACCAACGCCGGCAAGTCGAGCCTGCTCAATCGGCTCACGAGCGCCGGCGTGCTGGTCGAGAATGCGCTGTTCGCGACGCTCGATGCCACGGTCCGCCGCTCCGAGACGACCGACGGTCGCGTCTACACGCTCACCGACACGGTCGGGTTCGTGCGCAACCTGCCGCACCAGCTCGTCGAGGCGTTCCGCTCGACGCTCGAGGAGGTCGGCGAGGCCGACGTCATCGTGCACGTCGTCGACGGCTCGCACCCCGACCCGGCCGCTCAGCTGGCGACGGTGCGCGATGTCATCGGCGATGTGGGCGGACGCGACATCCCGGAACTCGTCGTCTTCAACAAGGCCGACCTGATCGACGACGACGAGCGCCTGCTGCTGCGCGGCCTCGAGCCGAAGGCGCTCTTCGCGTCCTCGCGCACCGGCGAGGGGATCGACGAGCTGCGCGCGGCGATCGAGGCGGCGCTGCCGCTTCCCGCCGTCGAGATCGACGTGCTCGTGCCGTACGACCGGGGCGACCTGGTGTCGGCCATCCACGAGCAGGGCATGATCCTCGACCAGCAGCATGAAGAGGGCGGCACCGCGGTGCGCGCCCGGGTCGGCGAGCACCTCGCCGCACGGCTCGCGCCGTTCGTGCGCTGACGCGTCCCGTCGCGCCGCCTCGCTCCTCGCTCGACGACCGGGGCGCGGCGACGCGGGACGCGCTCAGTCGAGCTCGAGCGGGGGCAGGCCGTCGGGGGCGAACCCGAACACCCGGCCGAGGAACGCCACCTCGGCCTGCAGCTGACGCACGACCGTCTCGGCGCGGCGGAAGCCGTGCCCCTCGCCCTCGAACGCGAGGTATGCGTGCGGCACGCCGTTCTGACGGAGGGCGTCGCGCACGGCTTCGGACTGCGAGGGGGGCACGACGCGGTCGTCGAGCCCCTGTTCGATCAGCAGGGGCGTGCGCAGCCGGTCGAGCCGTGACAGCGGCGAGCGGGCGACGTACAGCGCCTCGGCCTCGGGCAACGGCCCGACCATGCTGTCGAGGTAGCGCGCCTCGAAGTCGTGGGTGTCTTCGGCCAGCCGTCGCAGATCGGCGACGCCGTAGCGGCTGATCCCCGCGGCGAAGGCGTCCGACAGGGTCAGTGCGCACAGCACCGTCCAGCCCCCGGCGGATCCGCCCGCGATCGCGAGACGATCCGCGTCGGCGGCGCCCTCGGCGGCGAGGCCCCGGGCGGCGGCGATCACGTCGTCGACGTCGACGACGCCCCACTGTCCGAGCAGGCGCTCGCGGTACGGGCGCCCGTAGCCGCTCGAACCGCCGTAGTTGACGTCGAGCACGCCGATCCCGCGGCTCGTGAAGTACGCGATCTTGGTGGATGCCGCGCCCCCCACGTGCGATGTCGGCCCGCCGTGCACGAACACCACATAAGGGGGGCGCTCGTCGGCGCGTGCAGTGACGTCGGGATTCGTCGGCGGGTAGTCGAAGGCGTGGACCGGCCCGCGCGGGCCGTCGACCGTGACGACACGGGGGCGCGGCATCCATTCCTCGCCCCACGCCGTGCGGCCGCCGACGAGCAGGCGGGCGGCGCCGGGGTCGTCGACGTCGAGGTCCCACAGGCCGGTGCCCGCCGCTCCCGCGCCGCTCAGGAGGATCCGGCTGCCTCGGACGTCTTCGATCGACATGCCGGCGACGGCGTCGACGGGAAGGGGGTGCACCTCGCCGTCGGTCCCGATCAGGACCAGCTCATCCGAGCCGTTCGTGCGCACCGCGACGATGCGGCCGTCGTCGAGGACGGCGAACCACCTCTGGCCGAGCACCCACAGCGGACCGCCCGTATCGGCGTCTGCGGGGGCGACGTCCTCGCAGTGCAGGTCAGCGGTCAGCCGCAGCCGCGTCAGGTTCCAGCGGCCGGTCGGATCGTCGCTGAACACGATGTCGTCGTCACTCACCCAGATGGGCTGGAGCGGCGCGGTGGCGCCCGAGGTGACGGTCGTCCACTCGGCGACGAGACCGCCTTCGAGGCGTCCGACGCGCAGCTCCGCGCGGTCCCATGGCATGTCGGGATGGTTCCACGCCACCCAGGCGAGACGCGTGCCGTCGGGTGACAGGGCGGGATGCGCGAGGAAGTCGCTGTCCTCGACGAGCGAGCGGAGTCGCGCAGCATCCTCCACTGCGCTTCCGTCGACGGGGATCTCGACGATGTCACGGTGCGGAGCCGCCTCGTCGCGATGCGTCTCGCGCACGGCGAGCAGGCGTCCGCCCTCCCAGGTGAGGCCGCCGAAGCGCATGTCGCCGGCCAGGGGCGTGAGAGCTCTCGGGCGCTCGCCGGGGGTGGCCCTCCACACGCGCTGGTCCGCCTTCTCGACGAAGACGAGGGCGTCGCCGACGACGGTGGTCCAGGCGCCGCCGCCGTACTCGTGCACGCGCGAACGTGCGCTCCACGGCGCGTCGATCACATCGGAGACCTCGCCGGATGGCGCCAGTCTGCGCACGGCGGTGCGGCCTGCCTCCTCGGGCACGGATTCGCCCCACCACACCTCGTCGCCCACGAACCGCGCACCCTCGATGCGGGGCGATGCGGCCGACACCGCCTCGGCCGACAGCGGGGAGGGCCAGGATCCGTAGGGCAGTTCCGTCGTCACGAGTCCACGCTACGGCGAAACAGAAGGTCACAGGGAGGGGGTTGCGTGCGGCGCTCGGCTAGCTTGGACCCCATCGTCGCCCGGTCGTCCGAATCGGACGGTCCCCGAGAGAGATCGAGGGGCCGGGCAGGGAGCGACAGCCGAGCCCGGCACCCGCCCGCGATGACACCGCGCCGCCGGACACCCCGAGCGTGCGCGCGTCCGCGGCCGCCCGCCCATCCCGTCCGTCCCGATCCGAGAAGCACGATATGTCGATCGACCTCAGCACACCTCCGGTGCCGTTCTCGTTCGAGGTCTACCCGCCCAGGTCCGAGGCGGGCATCCTCGCCCTCCACGAGACCATCCGGCAGCTGGCGGCCGCGTGCCCGCGATTCATCTCCGTCACCTACGGCGCGGGCGGATCCACCGGCGGGCGCTCCCTCGACCTGCTGCGGTTCATCCTCGCCGAGACCGCGGCGTCCCCGCTCGCCCACCTCACCTGCGTCGGCAACACGTACGCGGGCGCCAATGCGCTGATCCGGGAGTTCCTGGATGCCGGGGTCACGAGCTTCCTGGCGCTGCGCGGCGACCCGCCCGCCGGCGTCCGCGAGGATGAGACGTTCCTCGGCGATCTCGAGAGCTCGGCGCAGCTCGTCCAGCTCATCGACCGCGTGCAGGCGGAGCGCGCGCCGTACACCGAGCGCGAGATCCCGGGCGTCCCCGGCGCCGTGCAGGTCGAGCCGCGCACCAAGGTGGACATCGCCGTCGCGGCCTTCCCCAACGGGCACCCCCGGTCGCGGCATCCGCGCGAGCACATCGACGCGCTGCTCGCCAAGCAGGCGGCCGGTGCGACGCTCGCGATCACGCAGCTCTTCTTCCACGCCGACGACTACCTCGCGTTCGTCCAGCGTTCGCGCGACGCCGGCGTGACGATCCCGATTCTGCCGGGCATCATGCCGATCACCTCGCCGTCGCGGCTGCGCCGCGTGCTCGAGCTCAGCGACGAGGAGCTGCCCGCCGAGCTCGCCATCGCGCTCGAGGTCGAGCCCACCGCCGAGGGCCAGCGCGCGCTCGGGATCGAGTACGCCGCCGGACTCGCCCGCGACGTCGTCGCCGGGGGCGCTCCCGGCGTTCACCTGTACGCCTTCAACAGCCACGAAACGGTGCTCGCGGTGCTGCGCGACGCCGGGATCCTCACCCACCCCCTCGAAAAGGAAGTCGCACGATGACCGACACCACCCCCGCCTTCCCCCGCGGCACGATCCTCGGCTACCCCCGGATCGGTCGCCGTCGCGAGCTCAAGCGCGCCGTCGAGGCCCACTGGGCCGGCACGACCGATGCAGCCGCGCTCGAGCAGACCGCCGCCGACCTGCGTCGCGCGACGCGCGAGCGCCTCGCCGAGCTCGGCCTCGGCCGCGACGACTCGTCGATCCCCGAGTCGTTCTCGTACTACGACCAGGTCCTCGACGCCGCTGTCGCCGTCGGTGCGCTGCCGGAGCGGTTCGCCGACCTACGCGAGGCCGACGGCACGATCGGCCTCGGCGCGTACTTCACCGCCGCGCGCGGCGCCGGTGAGAACGCCCCTCTCGAGATGACGAAGTGGTTCGACACCAACTACCACTACCTCGTTCCCGAGATCGGACCCGAGACGGCGTTCGCCCTGTCGAGCGAGCGGTTCTCAAGCCAGGTCGCCGAGGCGAAGTCGGATGGCTTCACCGTTCGCCCGGTCGTCGTCGGGCCGGTCACCCTGCTCGCGCTGGCGAAGGCGACGGATGCCGCGCCCGAGGGCTTCTACCCGCTCAGCCGTCTCGACGACCTCCTGCCCGTGTACGCCGAACTCCTGGGCGCGCTGCGCGCCGCGGGAGCCGAGTGGGTGCAGCTCGACGAGCCCGCCCTCGTCAGCGAGAGCCTGCCGGCGTCGCCGGCGGCGCTCGCCGATGCGGCTGCACGCGCGTACGCCGTGCTCGGCGGCGCGTCGGACCGCCCTTCGATCCTCGTGACGGCCGGCTACGCCCAGCTCTCACCCGAGGCGTGGACGGCGCTCGCCGCTGCGCCCGTCGAGGCGCTCGCGATCGATCTGACGCGCGGCTCGGCGCCGGCCGCAGCCCACGGTCTGGCGGGCAAGACGCTCGTCGGCGGGGTGATCGACGGCCGCAACATCTGGCGCGGGGACCTCGCCGCCGCGTGGACGAAGCTCACGGCCCTCGAGGCGCTCGGCGCGGCTCAGGTGTCGGCCGGCACGTCGACGTCGCTGCAGCACGTCCCGCACGACGTCGAGGACGAGACGGCGCTCGACCCGCGTCTGGTGTCGTGGCTGGCCTTCGCCGACCAGAAGACCGGACAGGTCGTGACCCTCGCACGGGGTCTCGCCGAGGGCGCCGACTCGATCGCGGACGAGGTGGCCGCGGCATCCGCTGCCCTCGCCGACCGGCGGAGCGCGCCCGGCGTGCGCGACGGCGCCGTGCGCCAGCGCGCCGCCGCACTGACCCCGGCGGACTTCGACCGCGGCGACTACGAGGCACGGGTCGCCGCCCAGGAGGCCGCGCTCGACCTTCCCGTGCTGCCGACGACCACGATCGGCTCGTTCCCGCAGACCGGCGACATCCGCCGCGCACGTGCGCGCCACGGCAAGGGCGAGATCACCACGGAGGAGTACGAGCAGTTCCTCCGCGACGAGATCGCCCGCGTCGTGACGCTGCAGGAGGACCTCGGGCTCGACGTGCTGGTGCACGGCGAGGCCGAGCGCAACGACATGGTGCAGTACTTCGCCGAGAACCTCGACGGGTTCGACGTCACGCAGCACGGCTGGGTTCAGTCGTACGGTTCGCGTGCGACGCGTCCCTCGATCCTGTGGGGTGACGTGTCACGGCCGGCGCCGATCACGGTGGCGTGGTCGACGTTCGCGCAGTCGCTCACCGCCAAGCCGATGAAGGGCATGCTGACGGGCCCGGTGACGATCCTGGCGTGGTCGTTCGTGCGCGACGACCAGCCGCTCGCCGACACCGCCAACCAGGTGGCCCTGGCACTGCGTGACGAGATCGCCGACCTCGAGGCCGCCGGCATCGGCGTGATCCAGGTCGACGAGCCGGCGCTGCGCGAGCTCCTGCCGCTGAAGAAAGCCGATCAGCCGGCGTACCTCGAGTGGTCGGTCGGGTCGTTCCGGCTGTCGACGGCGGGCGCGGCCGAGGCGACCCAGGTGCACACCCACCTCTGCTACTCGGAGTTCGACGTCGTCATCGACGCGATCGCAGCGCTCGACGCCGACGTGACGTCGATCGAGGCCGCGCGCAGTCGCGGCGAGGTGATCGGCGACATCGCCGAGTCGGGCTTCACGCACGGCGTGGGTCCGGGCGTCTACGACATCCACTCGCCGCGCGTCCCGTCGGCCGGTGAGGTCGCCGAGCTGCTCGACCGCGCCGCGACCGAGCTGCCGCTGCGGCAGGTGTGGGTGAACCCGGACTGCGGTCTCAAGACCCGCGGCTACGACGAGACCGTCGAGTCGCTGCGCAACATCATCGAGGCGACGCGCACGATCCGCGCGAAGGTGGGTGCCGCGGTCTAGTTCTTCACGTCTTGCGAGAGCGGATCGGATGCCGCGGCCACGTCGGCCGCGGCATCCGTGGTCACCGGCTCGGGCTCGATGATGTCGCTCTCGACCACGATGTCGCCCTCGACGGGGTGCTCCTCCTCGCGGCGCTGCAGCAGCTCGAGGAGCCACGCGACGGCGAAGGCCACCACGATCACCAGCACGACGTCGCCGAACGACAGCGGTCGCAGGGCGAAGAGCCACAGCACCGCGAGGACGGCGATGATCGTGCGCACGAGCACACGCGAGCGTGCGAGCCAGGCGCCGAAGCCGCGGGTGTCGAGGCCGCGGGCGGCGAGCTGGCGGCGGGCGGACGAGTTGACGGAGCGGACCGCGCTGCGGGTGCCCTGCGCGGCGGCGGAGCGGCCCATCGCCCAGCCCAGCAGCGCGACGAACACGCCGAGCACGCTCAGCACGATCGCCGTCTGCGTCATCGCGCCGACGACCTGCTCGTAGATCACGCCGAGGCCGGCGGGGGAGAGGCCGAGATCGGAGGCCACCGTACCCATCACGGTATCCCCGACGGAGAGGCCGATCGCGAGCGCGCCGGCGCCGATCGCGATGGCGAGGCCCGTGCCGAGCACGGCGAGGCTGCGCCGACGGGCCACGGCGATGCCGAGCCCGAACAGGACGAGAGTGAGGACCGGGAGCCACCAGCCGAGTGACGTCGCGAGGGCGTATCCGGTGCGGACGGCGGCGAGGTTGTCGCCCTTGCCCACGATGACGACCCTGTCGATCTCGGGGATGAGCTGTGCGGCGCTCACGCCCCGGTCGACCAGACGCTGCTTGACGGCGTCGACGACGGCGCCGAGCTGGATGCCGACGCCCTCATCGGTGCGCACCACCAGGCCCCCGCCGTCCGACGTCGCCGCCGTGGTGAGGGCGCGATGGGCGGCGCGCGTCGCGGTGGCCCACACGTCGGAGAACGCATCGGATTCCACGACGCGGGTGACCGCCTCGTTGACCAGGTTCTCGAGCCCGCTCGCCGCCGGGGCCTCCAGCAGGCCGAGCGCCTGGGCGGCCCGGGGCGGGAGCCCGAGGTCGGCGATGCCGTCGAACACGTTGGCCGTCAGAGTCTGGAAGTCGACCTGGTCGTTGATCGCCTCCATCGCCTCGTCGATGACCATCGCCTGCACGGCGCGGTCGTCGACGAGCGGAGCAAGGGTCGCGACGAACGCGTCTTCCTCGACGAGCTGGACGCGGGCCCACGCCGTGACGATCGACACCGGCACGAGGATGGCGGCGATGACGATGCACAGCGCGGAGACCCACGCCCGCCATCGTCCGCCGGACGGGGCAGGCGTTGCGGCGGCGGTCTCGGCCGCGAGCCGTGCGTTCTCCCGTTCGAGCTCGCGGATGCGTGCTTCGAGCGTTTGCGCGTCAGCGGTGTCGATGTCGCTCATGCCGCCATTGTGGCGGACGGTGGCCCATCGCGCCGGAGTTTCACCCGCCGGGGGTGATCAGACGGCGCGGAGGACCGCGACGACCTTTCCGAGCACGACGGCCTCGTCGCCGAGGATCGGCTCGAACGCCGAGTTGCGGGGAAGGAGCCACGTGTGCCCGTCGCGCTGGCGGAACGTCTTCACCGTCGCCTCGCCGTCCAGCATCGCGGCGACGATCTCGCCGTTGTCGGCCGTGGCCTGCGAGCGCACGACCACCCAGTCGCCGTCGCAGATGGCGGCGTCGATCATCGACTCGCCCGACACCTTCAGCATGAACAGGTCGCCCTTGCCCACCAACTGGCGGGGGAGCGGGAAGATCTCCTCGACCTGCTGCTCGGCGGTGATGGGGACGCCGGCGGCGATCCGGCCGACGAGGGGCACGAGGGCGGCGTCGCCCACCGAGGGGGCTGCGTCGTCGGGGTTCTCGGTGGAGGCGCCCGGCAGGTCGATCAGCACCTCCATCGCGCGGGTCTTGCCCGCGTCGCGCCTCAGGTAGCCGCTCAGCTCGAGCTGGTTGAGCTGGTGCGTCACGCTCGAGAGCGACTTCAGCCCGACGGCGTCGCCGATCTCGCGCATGCTCGGCGGATAGCCGTGGCGCGCGATCGAGCGCTGAATGACCTCGAGGATCGCGAGCTGCTTGTCGCTGAGGCTCTTGCGCCGTCGCGTCTGCGGCCTCTCGCGCCCGGTGGCGTCGCTCATGTCCGGCTCCTGTCTCGCCGCCTCGGAGAGGGCTCCGGGAGTGCAGCGGTCTTCGAATGTCGGAGGCCCGTGGTGGGGTTCTCGTATCGAAACCGTATCCGGCTCCGACGCTCGAAGGGAACACCGCGACCGCGTGTCGCGTTCGAGAGATCGAACCCGGATCGGCCCCTTGACATCGTAGAACATCGAAGATAACTTCGGTACAGAGATTCGCATCCTCTGCTCCCGGCCGAGCGGCGGGTGCGAATCTCTCCCCAGCAGGAGGAGCAGAACATGAGCACCATCGGCATCACGTCGCCCGCTTTCGCGGGTTCCGCCTTCGCCCGGCCCGCACGTTCGACGCGCCTGCGCCTCACGCTCCGCGGTCGTCGTGTGCTCGCGACGCTCGCTGCGATCCCCGCCGTCGTCGCGATCAGCCTTGCGATGGTCTCGGGCGGCACGGCGCTCGCCAGCCGCGACGCGGGTACCGCTCCGGAGTCGTTCTCCACCGTCACCGTCTCGTTCGGCGACACGCTGTGGTCCATCGCCGAGACCGTGGCCCCACAGGCAGACCCGCGCGACGTCATCGATGCCATCGTCCGCCTCAACGCGCTCGAGGGCGTGTCGCTCGAAGCCGGGCAGAGCCTGGCGATCCCGGCCGAGTACGACTCGAGCCGCTGACGTCGATTCGGTGCCGCTGCTCGTCACAGGGCGCGGCGCGGACCCCGGCATCCGGAGCCGTCTCCCGCCGACACACGCGGCAGGTGAGCGGTACCGCCCCCGTACCATGTGAGGGGTGAGTCCACGTCTCGAAGACCTTCCCCTACGCGACGACCTCCGCGGAATGACGCCTTACGGCGCTCCGCAGGCGCCGCTGCCCATCGCGCTGAACGTCAACGAGAACACGCATCCCGTCCCGCAGGACGTGGCCGACGACATCATGGACTCGATCGCACTCGCGCTGCGGGACGTCAATCGCTATCCCGACCGCGAGTTCACGGCACTGCGCGAGGGGTTCGCCGACTATCTCGGCCACGGTCTGACGCGCGAGCAGATCTGGGCCGCGAACGGCTCCAATGAGGTGCTGCAGCACGTCCTGCAGGCCTTCGCCGGACCGGGCCGCACCGCGTTCGGGTTCGCGCCGACGTACTCGATGTACCCGCTGCTCACTCGTGCGACCGGCGCGTCCTGGCTCGCCGGAACCCGTGCTTCCGACTACAGCGTCGACGCCTCGGACGCGGCGGCTCAGGTGGCGGATGCCGCTCCCGACGTCGTCTTCCTGTGCGCGCCGAACAACCCGACCGGCACGCCGCTCGGCCTCGACGTGATCGAGGCGGTCTACGACGCGACCGACGGCGTGGTCGTCGTCGACGAGGCGTACTTCGAGTTCGCGCCGCGTGACGAGCGGTCCGCCCTCACGCTCCTTCCCAACCGGGAGCGGCTCGTCGTCTCGCGCACGATGAGCAAGGCCTTCGCCTTCGCCGGCGCGCGGGTCGGGTACCTCGCCGCCGACCCGACCCTCATCGACGCCCTGCGCCTGGTGCGACTGCCGTATCACCTGAGCGCGCTGACGCAGGCCGCGGCATCCGCTGCTCTTCGGCACGCCCCCACGATGCTGCGGATGGTCGACGAGATCGTCGCGCAGCGCGACCGCATCAGCGCCACCGTCGAAGCGCTCGGCTACACGCCGCACGAGACGTGGACGAACTTCGTGCTGTTCGGAGGGGTGGCCGACCCCGCGACGACGTGGCAGGCGCTCTACGACCGCGGAGTGCTGATCCGCGACGTCGGGATCCCGAACCACCTGCGCGTCACCGCGGGAACCGAAGAGGAGACCACCGCGTTCCTCGACGCACTGGCCTCGGTAGGATCGACATCATGAGCGCCGCTCCGCGTACCGCGTCCCTGCGACGCTCCACCAGCGAATCGACCGTCGAGCTCGAGCTCGACCTCGATGGCACCGGCCGCAGCCGGATCGACACGACGGTCCCGTTCTTCGATCACCTGCTGACGGCGTTCGCGAAGCACTCGCTGACCGACCTCACCGTCCGCGCATCGGGCGACACCGAGATCGACGCGCACCACACGGTCGAAGACATCTCGATCGTGCTCGGGCAGGCGATCCGCGAGGCCCTCGGCGACAAGTCGGGCATCTCGCGCTACGGCGACGCGCTGGTGCCGCTCGACGAGGCCCTCGCGCAGGCGGTGGTCGACATCAGCGGCCGCCCGTACCTGGTGCACGAAGGTGAGCCTGCTGGTTTCGAGCACCACCTCATCGGCGGCCACTTCACGGGGTCGCTCGTGCGTCACACCTTCGAGGCGATCTCGTTCCAGGCTGCCCTCACGGTGCACGTGCGCGTGATCTCGGGCCGCGACCCGCACCACATCGCCGAAGCGGAGTACAAGGCGTTCGCCCGCGCGTTCCGCCAGGCCAAGGCCCTCGACCCTCTGGTCGAGGGCATCCCCAGCACCAAGGGCGCTCTGTGAGCTCGCAGCCCCTCGTCGCGGTCCTCGACTACGGATCGGGCAACGTGCACTCGGCCGTCAAGGCGCTGGCTGCCGCCGGTGCCGACGCGCGCCTGACGTCCGACCGCGCCCTCGTCCTCGAAGCCGACGGGCTCGTGGTTCCCGGCGTCGGCGCCTTCCGTGCGGTCATGGAGTCGCTCAAGGCGAGCCGCGGCGACGAACTGATCGGCCGCCGGTTGTCGGGCGGGCGCCCGGTGCTCGGCATCTGCGTCGGCATGCAGGTGCTGTTCGAGCACGGTGTCGAGCGCGGCGTCGACACCGAGGGCATGGGCGAGTGGCCGGGGGCCGTCACCGAGCTCGATGCGCCGGTGCTGCCGCACATGGGGTGGAACACCGTCGACGCGGGGGAGGGGTCGCGCCTCTTCCGCGGCATCGAGGACGAGCGGTTCTACTTCGTCCACTCGTACGGAGCGCAGAAGTGGCTGCTCGACGTGCAGCCGCCCTTCCCCGAGCCCACGCTCACGTGGTGCACCTACGGCCAGCCGTTCCTCGCGGCGGTCGAGAACGGCCCGCTGTCGGCGACCCAGTTCCACCCCGAGAAGTCGGGGGATGCCGGCATCCGGCTGCTCGCGAATTGGATCGACGGCCTCGGCGGGGCTACCCTCTGAAACCGTGCCGTCTGCGGGAGCGAACTCCTTCCGAGACCTTCCCGCACGAGGAGCCATGAACGATTTCGCCTCAATGCCCGAACTGATCCTGCTGCCCGCGGTCGACGTCGCCGGTGGCAAGGCCGTGCGCCTGACCCAGGGGGAGGCGGGCACCGAGACGAGCTACGGCGACCCCGTCGACGCGGCCCTCGACTTCGCGCGCCAGGGCGCGCAGTGGATCCACCTCGTCGATCTCGACGCCGCCTTCGGACGCGGCAGCAACGCCGGCGTCATGCGCAAGGTCATCAAGCAGGTCAAGGGCGTGCAGGTCGAGCTCTCGGGCGGCATCCGCGATGACCGCACCCTCGAGGCCGCCCTCGAGAGCGGCGCGGCGCGCATCAACCTCGGCACCGCGGCGCTGGAGAACCCCGAATGGGCCGCCGACGTGATCGGCCGATACGGCGATGTCATCGCCGTCGGTCTCGACGTGCGCGGCACGACGCTCGCGGCGCGCGGCTGGACGCGCGACGGCGGCGACCTGTGGACCGTGCTCGACCGCCTCGAGGCGGCCGGGTGCAGCCGCTACGTCGTGACGGACGTCACCAAGGACGGCACGCTGCAGGGCCCCAACGTCGACCTCCTCCGTGAGATGACCACACGCACCCCGAAGCCGATCGTCGCCTCGGGCGGCGTTTCGAGCCTCGACGACATCGCGGCGCTGCGCGAGCTCGTGCCGCTAGGCGTCGAAGGCGCCATCGTCGGCAAGGCCCTCTATGCCGGCGCGTTCACGCTGGCAGAGGCGCTGGATGTCGCCGGACACTGACCCGCACGGTCACGCGCACCCGCACGCGGGTGACGCCGCGCATGCCGACTCCGCCGGCGTGCCGTGGGAGGGGCGGAGCTTTCACTCGAATCCCCACTCCGGCGACGACGGCTCGGCCGATCCGGCGCTCCTCGGCGCGCTGCTCGCCTTCCGGGACGGCACGGGCAGTCAGGCTGAGGTCGTCGACGCCTACCGCTCTGCCCGCCTGCTGATCCCGCTGCTCGCCGAGAAGGGCGACGAGGGCATCGGCGCCCATGGTCTCGCCGTCGACAAGACCCAGGAGCTGTCGATCGTCACGGTCGCGGCTCCCGACGGCCGCCGGGTGCTGCCGGTGTTCACGTCGGTGCAGGCGATGGGACGGTGGGATGCCTCGGCCCGGCCGGTGCCCGCCGACGGTCCGCGGACTGCGGCCGCGGCATCCGCCGACGACACCGACCTCATCGTGATCGACCCCGGCTCGCCCACGGAGTTCGTGATCCGGCGCCCCGCGGTCTGGGCGATCGCGCAGGGACACGCCTGGGAGCCGAGCTTCGCCTCGCCGGAGGTCTTCTCGGGGCTGCAGCAGAGCATCGGCGGCGAGCTGGCCGTGATCGACCTCGCCATCGAGCCCGGCGACCCCGACGCGCGCCTGCGGGGCCCGGAACTGGTGGTTCGCCTGCAGCTCATCCACGGCCTCGACCAGGCCGAGCTCGACGCCGTGCTGTCGCGCCTCGCGTCGCGCTGGGCGGCCGACGACCGCATCGCGGTGCTGGTCGATTCGCTCACGGTCAAGCTCGTCCGTGCCTGAGGGTCGGGACCGGTGCAGTGACTCCGCCTGCACTTGCGGGTCGCGCCGGGGCGGCGGAGGATCGGCTCCGGAGGTGCCCATGGACGGGACGGCGGATGAGTACCGCGAGGCGCTCGACGCCGCGCACCGGCACGCGCTCGCGTGGCTCGAGTCGACGGCGGAGCGGCCCATCCGCCCCGATCTCGATGCCGAGGGGATGCTCGGGCGTCTGCGTCGCGAGCTTCCCGAGGAGGGAGCGGATGCCGCGGCAGTAGTCGACGAACTCGCCGAGGCGGCCGAGCCGGGCCTCATGGCCATGGGCTCGCCGCGGTTCTACGGGTTCGTGATCGGCGGTGCCTATCCCGCGGCGCTGGCCGCGGACTGGCTCGTCTCGGCGTGGGACCAGAACACCGGCTCGCGCCAGCCGACGCCGGCGACCGCCGCGGTCGAGGAAGTCGCCGCGGCCTGGCTGCTCGATCTCCTCGGACTGCCCGGCGACAGCGGCGTCGGCTTCGCCACCGGCGCCACGAGCGCAAACCTCTCCTGCCTCGTCACCGGTCGTGACGCGGTGCTGCGCGCCCGAGGCTTCGACCCGGTGTCGGACGTGCGCAAGGCGCCGCGCGTTCGCTTCCTCGCCGGCGCCGCCGTGCATACGTCGGTCGTGCTCGGCGGACGACTGTCGGGCATGGGCGCGCCCCGGACCGTCGGAGCCGACGCCGAGGGGCGCATCGACGTCGACGGGCTGCGCCGCTCCCTCGCCGAGGACGACGCGCCGACCGTCGTGGCCCTCCAGGCCGGCGACGTGCACTCAGGCGCGTTCGACGACTTCACATCGGCGATCGCCGTCGCGCGTGAGGCGGGCGCCTGGGTGCACGTCGACGGCGCGTTCGGACTGTGGGCGGCGGCGAGCCCGCGCTTCGCCGCGCTCACCGCCGGTCTCTCCGACGCCGACTCGTGGGCGACCGACGCGCACAAGACCTTGAACGTGCCGTACGACTGCGGGGTGGCGATCGTGCGCGATGAGGCGGCGATGACGGCATCCCTCGGCGCTCACGCGTCCTACCTGCCCGCCGTGGCCAGCGTCTCCGACCCCTACGACCGCGTTGCCGAGCTCTCGCGCCGCGCGCGGGGCGTGCCGGTGTGGGCGGTGCTGCGCTCGCTCGGACGGCGAGGGGTCGTCGCGCTCGTGGACGGGCTGGCGGATGCTGCGTCCGGCCTTGCGGAGGGATTCCGGGGGATCGACGGGCTCGACGTGCTGAATGACGTCGTCTTCACGCAGGTGTGCCTCGCCGCACGCGACGACGCGTCGACCGCCGCGCTGGGGGAGTGGCTGCGCGCCGAAGGGACCGTGTGGGCGTCATCCTCGTCCTGGCACGGCCGCACCGTGGTGCGTTTCGCGGTGAGCAACCGCGGCACCGACGCAGAGGCGGTGCACCGCACCGTCGAGACGGTGGCGCGCGGGGCCGCCGCGCTCGGGATCAGCCGCTGAGGAGCGCGCGCACCGTCAGTTGACCGGGCCGGTCCACTTCTCGCCGGGCCCCTTGCCGATCGGGTCGGGGATGGTCGATGCCTCGCGGAACGCGAGCTGAAGCGAGCGCAGACCGTCACGCAGGGAGCGGGCGTGCATGTCGCTGATCTCGGGCGCACCGGCCGTGATGAGCCCGGCGAGGGCGTTGATGAGCTTGCGCGCCTCGTCGAGGTCGGTCTGCGTCGAGGGATCGTCGGCGAGTCCGACCTTCACGGCCGCGGCGCTCATGAGGTGCACGGCGGCGGTGGTGATGACCTCGACCGCGGGGACGTCGGCGATGTCGCGGGTGGCGGCTGAGGCGGCTCGCTCCTGCTCCTCCCAGCGGGCGTGGCGGTCGTCGTCGGAGGGCGGAATCGTGGTCACGCGTTTCTCTCTGCTAAACTCGTGCGGGCTCCGGTGCGTTCTGCACCGGATTGAAAGAGGATCACATCCCACCCGCGCTTGCCGTTCAAGGCTACCGGGTCACGCACTCCGCCCCGACCGTTCTGCGGCCGGGGTAGCCGCTCGAGGCGGGAACAGGGTGCAGAAGGCCGGCGTTCGAGCGTCGTGCCGGGTGGAATGAGTGACTCTTCCACCCGCGGCGCACCCTGTGTCGTGGTGGCCATCACCCGCACGAAGGAGCTCCGCATCAGCGATCCCCGCACCAACGACCGCATCCGCGTGCCCGAGGTTCGCCTCGTCGGCCCGAACGGAGAGCAGGTCGGCGTCGTCCGCATCGAGGTGGCGCTGCGCCTGGCTCAGGAAGCCGACCTCGATCTCGTCGAGGTGGCCCCGAACTCGAAGCCCCCCGTGGTCAAGATCATGGACTACGGCAAGTTCAAGTACGAGGCTGCGCAGAAGGCCAAGGAAGCGCGTCGCAATCAGGCCAACACCGTCCTCAAAGAGGTCCGGTTCCGTTTGAAGATCGAGGCCCACGACTACACGACCAAGCTCAAGCGCGCCGAGGGCTTCCTCCAGGCGGGTGACAAGGTCAAGGCCATGATCCTGTTCCGCGGCCGCGAGCAGTCGCGTCCCGAGCAGGGTGTGCGTCTCCTCCGCAAGTTCGCAGAGGATGTGGCCGAGTTCGGCACGGTCGAGTCGAATCCCACGATCGACGGCCGCAACATGGTGATGGTCGTCGCGCCCCACAAGAACAAGTCCGAGGTCAAGACGGAGCAGAACGCCCAGCGCGCTGCGAACAAGGAAGCCGCGCGGTCCGCCCGCGGCGGCGCCGCCGTCGACGAGGGCGAGACCGAAGCTCCGTCCGAGCCCGCTTCCGCCGAGTAGGACCCCACAGACTCCCGCACCGCGGGACACCGACTCCCGCTTCGCGGGATGGAAACGAAGGAAGAAGAGATGCCGAAGCAGAAGACCCACTCGGGTGCCAAGAAGCGCTTCAAGCTCACCGGTAAGGGAAAGCTGATGAAGCAGCAGGCGAACATGCGCCACAACCTCGAGGGCAAGTCGTCGCGCCGCACGCGTCGCCTCAACCAGGAGCAGGTCCTGGCCCCGGGTGACGCCAAGGTCGCCAAGAAGCTCCTCGGCCTCTGAGCGCCGACGCACGATAGGAAACAGTAGAAATGGCTAGAGTCAAGCGGGCAGTAAACGCCCACAAGAAGCGTCGCGTCATCCTCGAGCGCGCGTCCGGTTACCGCGGACAGCGTTCGCGCCTGTACCGCAAGGCGAAGGAGCAGGTCACCCACTCGCTCGTCTACGCGTACCGCGACCGTCGCAAGCGCAAGGGCGACTTCCGCCGCCTGTGGATCCAGCGCATCAACGCTGCGAGCCGCCAGAACGGCATCACGTACAACCGCTTCATGCAGGGCCTCGGCCTTGCCGGCGTGCAGGTCGACCGCCGCATGCTCGCCGAGCTCGCGGTCAACGAGCCCGCCGTGTTCGCCTCGCTCGTCGAGACGGCCAAGAAGGCGCTCCCCGAGAACGTCAACGCTCCGAAGAGCGCCTGACACCTCGCACGTTTCACGAAAGGGGCGTCCTCCTCCGGGAGGGCGCCCCTTTCGCGTCCGTGGGGGTGGGAGAGCGAGCGAGCGGATGCCGCGACCTAGACTGAAACCGTGCTCGAGAACCCTCGCTCTCCGCGCGTCCGCGCCGTCGCGAAGCTGACGAAGCGCAGCGCGCGCCAGGAGACCGGACTCTTCCTGCTGGAAGGCCCCCAGGCGGCCCGCGAAGCGCTGGCGTACCGGCCCGACACGCTGGTCGAGATCTTCGCGACCCCGACGGCCATGGAGCGTCACACCGACGTCCGCGACGCGGCGCGCGACGCCGGCCTCGAGGTCGTCTTCACGACGGAAGACGTGCTCGACGCGATGGCCGACACCGTCACGCCGCAGGGCATCGTGGCAGTCGCCCGCCAGTCGCCCACGTCGGTCCGCGAGGTCTTCGCGGCCTCGCCTCGCCTGGTCGCGATCTGCGAGGAGGTGCGCGACCCCGGCAACCTCGGCACGATCATCCGGGCAGCGGACGCCGCGGGCGCCGACGCCGTCGTGCTCACCGGCCGCACGGTCGACCCGTACAACCCCAAGGTCGTGCGCGCGACGACCGGCTCGCTGTTCCACCTGCCGGTCGCCGTGGGCGTCGATCTGGCGTCGGCGGTCGAGAAGGCGCATGCCGCAGGCGTGCGCGTCATCGCGGCCGACGTCGGCGGCGGCGACTTCCTGGCTTCGCGCGAGCTGCTCGCCGAGCCGACGGCGTGGCTGTTCGGAAACGAGGCTCGGGGTCTCGACGAGACGGCGCTGGCGCTCGCCGACATGTCGCTGCGTCTGCCGATCTATGGCGCAGCCGAATCGCTGAATCTGGCCACGGCAGCCAGCGTGTGCCTGTACGAGACGGCGTTCGCGCAGCGCGCGGCGGGCTGACGGCCGTTTGTTCTCGCGCTGTTACAAGACGGTAAAGACGCGGCGCGCTGGTGGCAGCGGGGAGTCCCCGGTCCTAGGGTTGCAGCTATGACGATGCCGGAAGACAGCGCGCCGAAGACGTCGAACATCAACGTCCGTCGCGGCGATCCCCTCGTGCAGATCACCGACGTGCAGAAGCACTACGGCGAGTTCCAAGCGCTGAAGGACATCGATCTCACGGTCAACCGTGGCGAGGTGGTCGTGGTCATCGGTCCGTCGGGATCGGGCAAGTCGACTCTTTGCCGCACGATCAACCGCCTCGAGACGATCACGAGCGGGACCATCATGATCGACGGCAAGGAGCTGCCGAAGGAGGGCAAGGACCTCGCGGCGCTCCGTGCCGACGTGGGCATGGTGTTCCAGTCCTTCAACCTCTTCGCGCATCTGTCGATCCTCGACAATGTCACGCTCGGCCCGATCAAGGTCAAGGGCATGAAGAAGGCCGAGGCCGAGAAGCTGGGCACGCAGCTGCTCGACCGCGTCGGCGTCGGCCACCAGGCCGCCAAGCTGCCGGCCCAGCTCTCCGGTGGCCAGCAGCAGCGCGTCGCCATCGCGCGGGCGCTCGCGATGCAGCCCAAGGTCATGCTGTTCGACGAGCCGACGAGCGCGCTCGACCCCGAGATGATCAACGAGGTCCTCGACGTCATGGTCGGCCTCGCACAGGACGGGATGACGATGATCGTCGTCACGCACGAGATGGGCTTCGCCCGCAAGGCGGCCGACCGCGTCGTGTTCATGGCCGACGGGCAGATCGTCGAGGAAGCCACGCCCGAGGAGTTCTTCACCCATCCGAAGAGCGACCGCGCGAAGGACTTCCTCTCGAAGCTCCTGACCCACTGATCCGGGTCAGGTCACGGCACCCAGGGAGGGAACCGAAGCACCACCAGCGCACGATCACTCCGCACGGACCCGAAACGTCGGACATACGGAACCAGTTCGCACACACACAGCAACCAGGAGGAACCATGCGTAAGTCACGGATCATCACCGGCATCGGCATTTCTGCCATCGCCATCCTCGCCCTCACCGCGTGCAACAGCGGCACGCCCGGCGCGGACCCCTCGGAACCCGGCGACGGCGGCGACGGAGAGACGACCGCGCTCTGGGAGGTCGCCTCGGACGTCTCGCTCGAGGGCAGCCCGACCTTCGACGCCATGACCGAGCGCGGCGGCGTCGTCGTCGGCGTGAAGAACGACCAGCCCGGACTCGGCTACGAGGACGCCACGACCGGTGAGCGCACCGGCTTCGACGTCGACATCGCACGCTGGGTCGCGGCATCCCTCGGCTTCGACGAGGACCAGATCGAGTACGTCACCATCCCGTCGGCCAACCGCGAGCAGGCGCTCGTGAACGGCGACGTCGACTACTACGTCGGCACCTACTCGATCACCGACACCCGCAAGGAGCTGATCGACTTCGCCGGCCCGTACTTCATCACGGGCCAGGGCCTGCTCGTCGCAGCCGACAACGAGGACATCAACGGCCCCGACGACCTCGAGGGCAAGATCGTCTGCTCGGTGACCGGTTCGACGCCGCTGCAGCGGATCCGCGACGAGTACAACCCCGGCGACACCGTCGAGTACGACACGTACTCGCAGTGCGTCGAGCAGCTCAAGGCGGGCTCCGTCGACGCGATCACGACCGACGAGGCGATCCTCGCCGGCTACGTGGCGCAGGACCCCGACAACCTGAAGATCGCCGGTGAGCCCTTCAGCGAGGAGCGCTACGGCATCGGCGTCGCCAAGGGCGACACCGCCATGGTCGAGCACATCAACACCCTGCTGACCGACGGCGGCGACGTGTGGACCGCGCTCTTCGAGGAGCACCTCGCACCGGCCGGCATCACGGGCGAGCAGCCCGAGGTCGACGCGGCCATGTGACACACGGTGGTGGGGGGGGGGGGGGGGGGGG
>NZ_JACSPM010000014.1 GCF_014837165.1 Microbacterium gallinarum | reverse complement strand
CAGGTCGACGCCGCCACCGGGCAGCCGCTGGTGGACGTCATCCTCGACCAGGCCGGCGCGAAGGGCACCGGCGCGTGGACGGTGCAGACCGCGCTGAACCTGGGCGTGCCCGTCTCCGGCATCGCCGAAGCCGTGTTCGCCCGCTCCCTCTCCAGCCACCCCGAGCAGCGTGCCGTGTCGACAGATCTCCCCGGCCCCGCCGAGGGCCTGTCGGTCGATGACGCCGACGCGTTCATCGAGGACGTGCGCCTCGCCCTCTACGCCTCCAAGATCGTCGCCTACTCGCAGGGGTTCGACGAGATCCGTGCCGGCGCCGCCGAATACGACTGGCAGATCGACCTCGGCGCGGTCTCGAAGATCTGGCGCGGCGGCTGCATCATCCGCGCCCAGTTCCTCAACCGCATCGCGGACGCGTACGGGCAGACGCCCGACCTGCCCGTGCTGCTCACCGCCCCCTACTTCGTCGAAGCGCTCGGCCGCGCCCAAGACGCCTGGCGCCGCATCGTCGCCACCGCCGCGGCAGCCGGCATCCCCGCCCCTGCCTTCTCGTCCTCGCTCGC
>NZ_JACSPM010000013.1 GCF_014837165.1 Microbacterium gallinarum | reverse complement strand
CGGAGCCTGACCCGGTTTCCCGGACGGTTCTTGTGTGTTGATCATGCCGCGATTTCTGCGGCGGTGTGAAGTGCTTCGTAGTCGGCGGGGCTGAGGTCGCCCAGGCTGGTGTGCCGGCGGCGGGGGTTGTAGAAGCCCTCGATCCACTCGAACATCGCCGATGCGAGCTCTGCTCGAGTGTCCCAGGTGGTGCGGTCCAGGAGCTCGCGCTGCATGGTCGACCAGAACGACTCGATGAGCGCGTTGTCGACGCTCGACGCGACTCTGCCCATCGATCCGAGGAGCCCGGCCTGCCGCAGCCGGTGCCCGAAGAGCCAGCTGGTGTATTGCGCGCCGCGGTCCGCATGAACCACGGTGCCGGGTTCGGGTCGGCGTCGCCAGCGTGCCATCTCGAGCGCGTCGACGACGATCTCCGCGGTGATCCGATCGCTGATCGACCAGCCCACGATGCGGCGGGAGTATGCGTCGATCACGGCGGCGCAGTAGACCCACCCGTCTTTCGCGCGGTGCTGCGTGATGTCACAGAACCAGAGCCGGTTTGGTGCGTCAGCGCGGAACTGCCGCTTCACGAGGTCCTCGTGCGTCGCGGTGTCCGGCTTCCAGCCACGCCGTTTGCGGCGATGCGAGACTCCGATCAGCCCGTCCGCGCGCATCAGGCGTGCGACGCGTTTGCGGCCGACCCGGACGCCCAGTCCGAGCCGCAGCTCGGCGAGTACCCGGGGCGCCCCATAGGTCTCGCGGGAG
This sequence comes from Microbacterium gallinarum, assembly GCF_014837165.1. Lineage (GTDB taxonomy): Bacteria > Actinomycetota > Actinomycetes > Actinomycetales > Microbacteriaceae > Microbacterium > Microbacterium gallinarum. The sequence goes on along the minus strand of NZ_JACSPM010000013.1, from coordinate 521 downwards.
TCCGCGTGGATGCGGCGGATCGTGGTCGTCAGGTCGGCATCCGCGACCTCCCGCGCCGACGGTGATCGGCCCGCCCAGTCGTAGTAGCCGGAGGTCGAGACCTTCAGGAACCGGCAGGCCACCGCGACGGGAACACCGTCAACGGCGAGCTCCTGGACCAGCCGGAACCCTATTTTGGGAGCACGTTCTCCCTGGCGAAGTACGCCGACGCGCGCTTGAGGATCTCGTTCTCCATCTCCAGCACCCGCAGCCTGCGCCGCAACTCGACGAGCTCCTTGTGCTCATCGGTCGTCAGGCCGGGCTTGCGACCGCTGTCGACCGCATCACGTTTCATCCAGTTGCGAAGACAGGACTCGCTGATCCCAAGATCACGCGCAGTCTGACCGACCGGGTTGCCCTGGGCGACCAAATCCAGGGCTCGACGCCGGAACTCCGGCGAGTGGGCAGCAGGCATCTCACGGACTCCTTCCGAGACGATCATCGCCTCAACTCAGGTGTCCGGGAAAGCGGGTCAGGTTCCG
>NZ_JACSPM010000012.1 GCF_014837165.1 Microbacterium gallinarum | reverse complement strand
CGTGACTCGCCCCGGCATGTCCGGAGAGCGGTTTGCTGGTGTCAGCCGGCTTGTTCAACCGGTTCGATGCGAGCGTAGTCGAGCTGCTCCACCTCGAGCGGCGTGAGGTCGTCGATCGAGCCGTGCGGCCGCTCACTGTTGAACCACAGCACCCACGACGCGGTCGCCGCCTCGACCTGGTCGACGTCTCGCCAGGGGCCTTCGTGGTGGATGAGCTCGGACTTGTAAAGCCCGATCTGCGACTCCGCGAGGGAGTTGTCATACGCGTCGCCGACGGAGCCGACGGATGGGTCGATGCCCTCGTCCACGAGCCGGTCAGTGAAGGCGATCGACGTATAGACGCTGCCCGCGTCAGTGTGATGCGTGAGCCCGGCGAACCCGGCGACGCCCTCGCGTCGGCGGGTCCAGAGGGCCATGTCGAGGCAGTCGAGCACGAGCGGGGTGGTCATGCTTGTCGCGGCGCGCCAGCCGAGGATGCGGCGGGAGTGCGCGTCGAATACGAACGCGACGTAGACCCATCCGGACCACGTCCACACGTAGGTGAAGTCGGCGACCCAGAGCTGGTTCGTGCGGAACCTGGCGAAGTGCCGGTCGACGAGGTCAGCCGGCCTGCTCTCTCGAAGCGCCGTGTCGATGGGGCGCTTGCGTTTCCCACGAACGACGCCGGCGATCCCCAGCTCCCGCATCAGCCGTTCGACCGTGCAGCGGGCGATGTCGTGCCCGTCGCGACGCAACCTCAGCCAGAGCTTGCGGGCGCCAAGCACACGCCGCTGCTGCTGCCACGTCGTGAGGATGATCGGCTTCCATCGTTCGTCCGACACCTCACGAGACGACGGGCCTCGGCCGCGCGCGTCGTAGTAGGTCGATGGGGCGATCTTCACACCGTGCTCGGTGAGCACTTCGCAGATCGACTCGACACCCCATCGCAACCCGCCATCAGCGCGGTTCTTGTGGTCCTCGATGAACGCGACTATCGCTTCTGTGGCCGGTCGAGCTCGGCCGCGAAGAAAGCGGAAGCCGCCTTCAAGATCTCGTTCGCGCGACGCAACTCGGCGTTCTCCCGCCGCAGCCGCTTGAGCTCTTCGGCCGCCTCCGTCGTCACACCGGGGCGTTCACCGGCGTCGACCTGGTTGCGGCGGATCCACGTCCGGATGGTCTCCGGAGACCCGATCCCGAGCATCTGCGCGACCGCGGTCATCGCGGCGTACTCGCTCGGATAGTCGGGCCGCAGCTCGGCGACCATGCGGACAGCGCGCTCACGAAGCTCGCGCGGATACTTACTGGGACGTCCCATGAGACAGATCCTTCCAAGGAATCATGTCTCCGGACACGCCGGGGCGAGTCACC
>NZ_JACSPM010000011.1 GCF_014837165.1 Microbacterium gallinarum | reverse complement strand
CGGATACTTACTGGGACGTCCCATGAGACAGATCCTTCCAAGGAATCATGTCTCCGGACACGCCGGGGCGAGTCACCGCTCGGCGGCGCTAGTTTCCTGGGCGGATGACCCGCCGCTTCTGCTTCGCTGTCTTAGGCAGGTTTGGGCCAGGCCGGCGCGGGTCGTTCGAGCGCGCCATTGGATCCTTGTAGTCCGATCGGCGGTTTGCGGGCACCCACCCCTCGGGGGTGTTTCCCGGCGCCTTGTCCTTCTGAGTGTTGCGGCTCTGACTGGAGAGGTTCCGTGACGGGTTGTCTTTTGCGTTGCGGCGCTGCTCCAGCAGTTCCTGCTCGGCTCGCTTCCTTACCGCCTGCTGCTTGCGGGCCGTCGCCTGTCGTCTCGCCTTCTCTACCTGGAGCTGCGCCTCCGCGCGCGCTCGCGCGATCGCACGAGTCCGCTCCGCTGCGGCGATCTGCTCGTCGGTGAGAGAGACGGGCACCTGGCGGACGGCCACGGCGTGCTTGCGTCCGTCACTGCGGCGAAGCCGGACGCTTGCCGTGTTCTTCGCCCGCCAGTTCTGACCCTGCTCGAAGTGCTGAGCTTGCCCCATGGGACGACTGTAGTGGTCGTCGCCTCAGACGCCGCAGAGTACCGGTCAACAGAGCACCTTGAGCGCGCCTGTCTGGCTGAGTGTCGGGAGCAGCCCGCGCGAGACCGACACCCAGCAATCGTCCGCTCACAACGCACCCGATCAACCTCGCCGCTGCGCCAGCGGTGCACGCGAGGCCGCCCGTTTGGGGATCGTCGGGCCGGCGCTGCATCCTCATCGGCGCGCGACATCGAGGGCGCGACGGGTCCAGGATGAGTTGGCCGATTTGGGGTCCGAAGTCAGGCGGAATGCGCGGCAATGCGCGCGCGGATGGACGCCGACAACAGCGCGACCGCGGCCCTGCTCGAGCATTCGGGCGCGTGCCGCGAGCAAGGCGCGGCCAGCCGCGTAGAGGGATGGCAAAGGGGTTTTCGGGCATGTGGTCACCGCGGCTCCATGTCGTGAAACAGGAACAACCGCGGGTGACAGCGGTACTTTGTCGTGGCATCTTTCCAGCCACGGCATCACGTGCCCCAAGTCGTAATCTCGCCGGCCCGTCCGGTTTCCCGCGGGCCTTGTGCGAGCGATCTAGTGTCGCCGATCGTAGCGTCAGCGCTCGGTACGGAGGACCTTGGCTGTGCACGAACGGGGCTATCGAAGCTCGCCAATGGCCGACGCCCGTGATGGACAGGTCCCACGCTCATTTTGCGTACGAGGATGCTGGTTGTTCCGATCAATTACCGTCCTGACCGACATCTCGAGCGTGGACGGTCATTGCGGGGGGGAGCCGGTCGAGTCGAGTGTGCGCCTCAAGCAGGTCGTTTCGAAGCTGCGCGAGTTCGCTGCCTTGCGCGGCGAGAGCGCGGGTGTGCGCCTCGATGATCGCTCGGTAGACGCCTGACCATCGCTGCGACCGAGATACCCACACGGCCATGGCCACCACGACCACCGCGAGCCCGGCGATCACCCATACGAGAGCCGTCATGCCGCCTCACACTAGCGGGGCGGCCCCGCGCTGCCTCCCCGATGAGAGCACCGCCCGTACTGCGTTCGGCGCCTCACGGTCATGCTCGTGGTTGAGTGTCGTCAGGTCGCTCATAGAATCTGGCCATGCCGCAGCCGATCGACGACACGAATGACCGGCGTCTGCTGCTCCGATACACCGGGCGCTGCCGGCTGTGCGGCGCAACACTGACCGCGGGAACGGATGCGATCTACGAGCGCAATCGTCGGACGGTGCGGTGCGTTGAGTGCGCTCCGGTAGTCACGCCGCCCACAGAGATCCCCCCAGTGGTGAAGCGCACAGAGCAGCACGCCGAGAATCCTGACGTGCTTCGTCTGCGGGCTCCCGCGTCATCGGTGATCGCCGAGGCCCTTCGCGTCCAATCATCCGTACCAGCCCGAACCGGGACACAGCGGTTCTTCGGCCGCAGCCCCTTGAACTCCGAAAGCCGACCCTGGTACTTGGGGGCCCTCGGCGAGCTGGAGGTCGCCCGACTCCTGGACCAGCTCGGCCCCGAGTGGTTCGCGATGCACGCTGTGCCCGTCGGCAGCGCGGGCAGTGACCTGGACCACATCGTCATCGGCCCCGGGGGCGTCTTCACGATCAACTCGAAGTTCCACGAAGGCGGCAACGTGTGGGTCGCCTCCCGGCGACTCCTCGTGAACGGGCAGCGCACCGACCATCTCCGCAACGCCGAATTCGAAGCGCGACGCGCCGCGAAACTCCTCACCCAAGCGGCCCGCAAACCCGTCGACGTCACCCCCGTCATCGCGATCGTCGCGGCCCGCCGACTCACCATCCGCGAACGACCCGAGCGTGTCGTCGGAACCTGACCCGCTTTCCCGGACACCTGAGTTGAGGCGATGATCGTCTCGGAAGGAGTCCGTGAGATGCCTGCTG
>NZ_JACSPM010000010.1 GCF_014837165.1 Microbacterium gallinarum | reverse complement strand
GAAGCACTTCACACCGCCGCAGAAATCGCGGCATGATCAACACACAAGAACCGTCCGGGAAACCGGGTCAGGCTCCGCCAGATCCCGCGGCGGCTCTACAAAACTGGATCGGGCTCCTCGCGCCAACCGGTCTCCTAATCCTCGTTGAAGGGCGATGGCACACCGGAGTCGGGCTGACTGCTGAAGAATGCATCCAGCTAGTCAGCGATCGACGGGACGACGTCCAAGTTCTCATGCTGGACGACCCGTCCTACTGGGGTGGCCCAATCTCCGACGAGCGATACCTGATAATCAGCCGCAACTGACGCAATAGTCGACCGGGCTTGCTGAGGCTTTGAGGAGAGCGGCCGGGCTGAAAAAACGCCAGCCGCGCGACTCATGCGGTGGGGTGCGAATGCCGGTGGTGGCTGTCAGGGTAGTGCTCGTGCGTGTGGGTGAGCTCGACGTGGGGGTGTGGATGCGTGTGGCGTGTGCCGGCTGAGACTGGCTCGACGTGTTCGTGGTCGTGATGCTCGTCGGGGTGGGTGTGCCAGTGGTCGTGCTCGAGCGGCTCGTGGGTGTGTGGGTGTTCGTGCCGCTCGGTGAGATGCAGCCAGACCCCGAGCGCCATGAGCGCGCCGGCGATGATCAGCGGGATCGTGATCGGGTCGCCTAGCGCGATCGCCAGGAGAGCGCCGAAGAACGGGGCGATGGAGAAGTACGCGCCTGCGCGGGCGGTTCCGATATGACGGAGGGCGACGATGAACAGCACCAGGCTGATCCCGTACGCAAGCAACCCCGTGACCATCGCCGCCCCGACGTTCAGCAGCGGCGGGAGCGACGCGCCGAGCAGGAAAGCGATTGCGAGGTTGACAGGTCCCGCGGCGAGTCCCTTGACAGCGGCGAGCCAGGTCGCGTCGTGGAGCGCGACCTTCCGGGTGAGGTTGTTGTCGATCCCCCAGGCGAGGCACGCGCCGAGGATCGCCACTGACGGGAGGATGCCGGCGAAGTCGGCCTGGCCGGGCCAGGAGAGCACGACGGCGCCCGCGACGATCGCGGCCATACCGAGCGCAATGCGACGGTCGAAGTTCTCCTTGAACACGAACCACGCCAGCAGAGCGGTCGCCACCCCCTCCGCGTTCAGCAGAAGTGACGCGCCGGACGCAGGCATCCCAACAAGTCCGAACATCAGAAGCACTGGGCCGACGACGCCGCCGAAGAGCACCGCCCCGGCCAGAGGCAGCAGCTCCCGGCGCTCCAGACGCACCCGAGGCGCTCGGCGGATCAGCCGGTACACACCCAGGCCGATCCCGGACCCGAGGTAGAGCAGGCCGGCGAGCATCCAGGGGCTCACATCAGTGAGCAGCAGCTTCGCGATGGGGGTACCCGCACCGAACAGCACCGCCGCGGCCAGAGCGGCCTGCACGCCGCTGTTGCGCAGGGATGTCAGTCGCACCATTCCAGGCTACGCGTGCTCGTGCTGCCCGTCATGGTCGTGGTGGTGGTCGTCTATTTCGAGTTCACCGGTCAGCGCGGCGACCGGCACGGTGCACGCGTCGCCGCGCCACGCTTCGCGCCCCTCCTTCACCGCGAACCCGGCGATGAACAGGGCGGCAAGGGAATCCGCCCATGCCCAGCCGAACAGGCTGTTCAGAAGCAGGCCGACCAGGAGCGCCGCAGACAAGTAGGCGCAGATCAGGGTTTGCTTCGAATCCGCCACCGCTGAGGCGGAGCCCAGTTCCCGACCGGCACGCCTCTCCAGCCAGCTCACGAACGGCATGACGGCCAGGCTGATCGCGGCCAGCGCGATCCCGACCGGGCTGTGCTCCGGCTCCCGGAGCCCAGTCAACGAAAGCACGGCGTCGACGGTCACGTAGGCGGCCAGGGCGAAGAAGGACACGGCGATGATCCTCAGCGCGGGCTTCTCCCGCGTCTCCGGGTCCTTGGCGGCGAACTGCCACGCAATGGCAGCCGCGGAGAGGACTTCGACGAACGAATCGAGCCCGAAGCCGATCAGGGCGGCGGAGGATGCGATTCCTCCGGCGATCAGCGCGATGATGCCCTCGACGACGTTGTATGTGATCGTGAACGCAACGATCCAACGGATCCGCCGACGCAGTATGCCCACGCGGACCGGGTCGGTCGTGACGCTCACGCCACGGCCCCCGTCCCGCAGCACAACGGGAGGGCACAGTCGGGATCCACGCATCGGACGCCATCGTCGACCGCGAGCACAACCTGCACCAGCGCGCCGATCGCATGGGTGAGGTGCGGATCAGCGATCTCGTACCGGGTCTGCCGCCCCTCCGGCGTCGCGACGACAATGCCGCACCCGCGCAGGCAGGAGAGATGGTTGGACACATTCGTCCGGGTCAGATCGAGGTCGCGTGCCAGCTGCGCCGGGTAGCCGGGCTGGTCAAGGAGAGAGAGCAGGATCCGTGACCGGGTGGGGTCGGACATCGCACGGCCCAACCGATTCATCACATCGACACGCGAAGATAAGGTCAGCATTGACTGACTATACAGCATCCAGTGACCTATATACTCTGACAGCGGGACAGAGCCGCGTGGAGCTCCGTGTAGCGCAAGACGATCCCTCCGGGAAGCGAGGTGGAGCCGCCTCGCGCAGGTGTTGGTGCCAGCCGCTGCGCCGTGGGGGTATCGACTGGTGCGCAGTCGGCGATTCAAGGGGTACTCAAGGTCCGAGACAAACGGATGAATGGGTGACTACGCTCAGCCCGTGGCAGATGCGTTGCTCATCAGCGGTTGGATCAGAAGGCCGGACGGTGTCGAGCTGTTCTGGGAACGATACGGGTCCGGTTCGGCGCCGGCGCTTTTTCTGCATGGAGGCCCCGGGTCAGGGCTGAGTTCGCATTACCGCTCCTACTTCGACCCGAATCTGCATACGGTTGTCGCCTTCGATCAACGTGGTTGCGGACGAAGTGTCCCCTCGGTCGTCGACGACCTTCAATCGCTCGTGCAGAACACCACTCAGCGACTGATCGAAGACATCGAAGCCCTGCGAGAAGACGCCGGCATCGGCCGTTGGCTCGTCGTGGGGCTGTCTTGGGGCGCCACGCTGGGATTGGCGTACGCGCAAGCGCACCCCGACCGCGTGTCGGGGCTTGTGCTCGGTGCCGTGACAACGACGAGCCGGGACGAGGTGCAGTCGCTCACCCAGGATCTGCGTCACGTCTTTCCGGAGCAGTGGGGACGCCTGGCTGCTGTGGCGCATCCTGTTCCGGGCGAGCGTCTAGTCGAAGCGCTGTACCGCGGCATCATCAGCCCCGACCACGCAGAGCGGCAAGGCGTCGCGACTGCGTGGGGAGAGTGGGAAGAGACGCATCCCTCGCTCGACGCCAACTTCGTGCCCTCCCCACGCTGGCAGGATCCGCGCAGAAGTCTTGAGATGGCGACCCTCGTCTTGCACTACTGGAGCCATCACGCGTTCTTGGGGGAAGCGGGGATCATGAACCAGACGAGCCGGCTGGCCGGCATCCCCGGCACGATGGTCCACGGCCGCCTCGACATCAGCTCCACCATGTCCGTGCCCTCCGACCTGAGTCAATCGTGGCCCGACAGCACTCTGATCGAGATCGACGGCGAAGGACACTTCGGAGAGCAAATCTTCCGAACCGTCAAGGACGCCGTGAGGCAGATGTCGGAGCGTCCATAGCCCAGCACAGGGCGTCCCGCGGGCCGATCCCCTTCCAACGGTCTGCATTCGTCGCGCCTGGTGCATTCCGACCAGCGGACCAGTGAGTAGCGTCGAGCTATGGCTGCTGTGGACGTCCTCGTGCTGCACGGCTCACCAGGGTCCGGCAAGACCACACTGACTCGCGCGATCGCCGAAGACCTCCGCGCCTCGGGTACCCCGCACGGGGTGATCGAATTGGATCAGCTAGGCCTGATCCATCCCTACCCGGCGGGATGGTTCGCGGTATCAAACCTCCGCGCGATCTGGCCGAACTACGCGGCCGTCCCCAACGTGAAGATGATCATCGACACCGTCATCGCAGACGAGGACGCCCTCAGGCAGCTCCGCGACGCAATGCCGGGCTCAAGGATCATCGTGTGCTGGCGCACTGCCCTCCGCGACTTCGTGGACCTGCACCACCGGCGAACGGATCTTGACCGCATCCGCCACTTCCTCGTCTCCACGGATCAGAAACCCATCGCCGCTACTGCAAGGGAAGTGATCGAGAAGGCGGGATGGCGCTCATCCGACCCGAGCACCGCAGGCAGCACCCACTGAACCGCGCCAAGCAACGAGCGGATCGTGGATCCTTCTTGGACCCCCGCTCAGCGAGACGATTGTCAACCATTCCGGTTCCAGTGACCGCTGAGGGATCGCTCAGCGGGCACCGTCGGCGGATCGCCGATGATCGTCTCGCACAGGGTCCGTCGAGCGATCATGAAGCGCATGTTGGCGCGATCGTCGCAATCGAGTCCGCGTAGAACCATCTGTGGACCTCCCGTGCATTGACCAGCTCATTTACCCCCGGGCGGCTGATCGCGCACACGGGGACGGCGCGCGCGACCACGGCCCGCTCGCCACTCACGTGACGCCGAACCCGTCGGCTGGTGTCTCCGTGACTCGCCCCGGCATGTCCGGAGAGCGGTTTGCTGGTGTCAGCCGGCTTGTTCAACCGGTTCGATGCGAGCGTA